>NZ_JBYNTU010000001.1:1204421-3779563 GCF_057785015.1 Ramlibacter sp. GS1-15
CCCCCCCCCCCCCCCCCCCCCCCCCCGCGACCAGCGCACGGTCACCTGCGTCATCCTGCCCAACGACCTGCAGACCGAAAAGGCGGTGGAGGCGCCGCCGCGCGAACACGGCACCGTGCATTCGGGCATCGGCATGACGCTGCGGCATCCCGTGCCCAGCGACGACGACCTGCGGTTCGCGGCGTCGGTGCTCAACGATGGCAAGCGTGTCGCGATCCTCGTCGGCGCAGGCGCGCTGCACGCAACCACGGAGATCAGGGAAGTGGCCGAGCGGCTCGGCGCGGGCATCGCGAAGGCGCTCCTGGGCAAGGCGGCGGTCCCGGACGACCTGCCGTACGTCACCGGTTCGATCGGCATGCTGGGCACCCAGCCCAGCTGGGAAATGATGGAGCGCTGCGACACGCTGTTGATGGTCGGCTCCAGCTTCCCGTATTCGGAGTTCCTGCCCAAGGAAGGCACGGCGCGCGGTGTGCAGATCGACCTGGACGGCCGGCGCCTGTCGCTGCGCTACCCGATGGAGGTGAACCTGGTGGGCGACAGCCGGCTCACGCTGCGCGCGCTGCTGCCGATGCTGGACTACAAGAAGGACCGCAGCTGGCGCCAGGAGATCGAGGACAACGTCGCGCAATGGTGGCGCGCGATGAACGCGCGGTCGCTCGTCGAAGCGACGCCGATCAACCCGCAGCACGTCTTCCGCGAGCTGTCGCCGCAATTACCCGACAACTCCATCGTCGTCTGCGATTCGGGGACTTCGGCTGTGTGGTACGCGCGCGACCTCGTCTTCCGCGAAGGCATGATGGGCTCCGTCTCGGGCGGTCTTGCGACGATGGGTTGCGCCGTGCCGTATGCTCTCGCCGCGAAGATGGCGCATCCGACCAGGCCCGTGATCGCCGCCCTGGGCGACGGCGCGATGCAGATGATCGGCATGAACGGCCTGATCACGCTCACGCGCTACTGGCGCGAATGGAAGGACAAGCGCTTCGTGGTTCTGGTGCTGAACAACGCGGACCTGAACCTGGTCACCTGGGAGCAGCGCGGCACCGAGGGCGAGCCGAAGTTCCAAGGCTCGCAGGACCTGCCCGCGTTCGCGTACGCCGAATACGCCAGGTTGCTCGGCCTGCACGGCATCCGCTGCGACGACCCGAGGAAGGTCCGCGCCGCATGGGACGAAGCCTTCAGTGCGGATCGCCCCGTGGTGGTGGAGATGGTCACCGACCCGAGCATGCCGCCCGTTCCGCCGCACGTCACGGCCAAGCAGCTGAAGCACTATTTCTCCGCGCTGGTCAAGCGGGACCCGCAATCCGTGGAGATCGTGAAAGCCGCGGCGAAGGAGTGGTGGGCGGGGGTGCGGCGCTGACCCGCTCAGCGTCACATCGCTTTGAACAGGTGCGCGTACAACCGGCTGACAGCCAGCTTGTCCTTGCGGCCGCGAAGCGTGACGTGCATCTTTCCCGCCTCGTCGCGTGAGACGGTGTCGATCGCGTCGGCGCGCACGACGGTGGCGCGGTGGACCTGCCAGAAGCGGTTCGCATCGAGCTGGGGCAGCAGCTCCTTCAGCGGTGTGCGGATCAGGTATTCGTGCGCCGCGGTCAGCACGCGCACATACTTGTCGGCGGCTTCGAAGTAGAGCACTTCGTCGATCGGCACCATGCGGATGTTCGAGCCGACGCTGACCTGCAGCACCTTGAGCTGGGGCTGCGCGACGGGTTCGGGCACCTTGCCGATCAGCGATCGAAGCTGGCTGAGCGTCGCCTCGAAATCCGCACCCTTGCGGGCGAGCGCTTCCCTGACCTTCGCGATCGTCTTCTGCAAGCGGCCTTGCTGCACCGGCTTGAGCACGTAGTCGACGGCTTGCGTCTCGAACGCCTGGACCGCGTACTGCTCGTAGGCCGTGATGAAGACCAGCGCCGGGAAGGTCTTGTCCGCGGGCCATTCCTCGGCCAGCTGCGCGGCGGCGTCGATGCCGCTTTGCCCCGGCATGCGGATGTCGAAGAACAGCACGTCGGGCTTCAGGGCCAGAGCCTGCGTGACGGCCGATTCGCCGTCGCCCGCGATCGCGAGCACCTGCAGCTCGGGCCACGCGCGCGCCAGCTCGGCCTGCAGCGCCTGCGCCAGCAGCGGCTCGTCTTCGGCGATCAATGCGGTGGTCATGCTTCGTACGGGTAGTGGATGGTGACGCGGCAGCCGCCCGCCTCGATGTTGCCGAATTCGATGCCCGCGCGGGAGCCGTAGAGGGTGGCGAGCCGGTCGCGCACCTGGCTGGTGCCGAAGCCCTTGGCGGCGGCCAGCGCATCGCCCGCGAGCCCGACGCCCGTATCGCACACTTCGATCACCATCTCTTCACCCTCGCGCCGGGCACGAACGCGGATCTCGCCGCCGCCCACCTTCGGCTCGAGGCCATGCTGGATCGCGTTCTCCACCAGCGGCTGCAGCAGCAGCGAAGGCACCTTCGCCTGTGCGAGCGCACCCGGCAGGTCCAGCGTGAACTTCAGGCGCGGTCCCATGCGGATCGCCATCAGTTCGAGGTAATCCTGCAGCCGGTCGAACTCCGCCTGCAGGCTGTGCGACGTCGCACGCGAGGCGTTCAGCGTGGCGCGCAGGTACGCGATGATGTGATCGAGCATGGCCTGCGCGCGGTCCGGATCCACGCCGATCAGCGCGCGCAGGTTGGCCAGGGTGTTGAACAGCATGTGCGGCTCGAGCTGCGTCTCCAGCAGCTTCAGGCGCGCCTCGTCCACGTGCTTGTGCGCCTCGGCCATCTTGCGCTCGAGGTAGGCGCCGCGGTTCATGCTATAGAAATAGTAGCTGCCGGCGATCCCCGAGAGCAGCGTGATCAGGATCGAGTTACGCAGGTCGGCCTGCGGGTCGTTCGGCGTCCAGCCGGGCGGGTAGAGGCCGTAGGCCTTGCACAGGTAGTCGCCGAGGTGGTTGCCGAGGAACCAGCCGCCCACGATGCCGCCGGCCACCAGCGCAACACCGGCGTAGCCACGCGGCCAGCCGGTCTCCTCGCTCGACGGGAAGAACACGCGGCCGATGTCGATGATCGCCCAGATGCTGGTGCCGATGAACAGCGAGTAGACGACCGGCGGGCCGTACGGCTTGTCGGGCTGGAAGCCGTACTGGACGGTGGCGATGACCAGGCAGAACGCGAGCACCTGCACGAAGTGCCGCAGCGTCGCTTCCCAATCGAGGCGGTTCACGTGCGGTTCTGTTCGCGCTCGATGCGTTCGCGTTCGCGCCGCACCATCTGCTCGCGCAGGCCCGAACCCTTGCCCATCACGAACACGCTGACGAAGTGCAGCGCCAGCCCCACGCCCCAGCCCATCGCCGGGTAGATGTTCCAGTGGCGCTCGCGATAGCCCAGGTACGAGCTGCCGAACAGGAAAGCGTTGACCAGGACGTATACGCAAGCGTGCAGGTACCACCCCATCTTCGCCGAGGCGCGCTTGTGCGCGAGGCGCTCGATCTCTTCCGGGGTCAGCGGGGCAGTCATGGTGGCGGCCATTGTAGGAGCTGTCATGCCGGGCCTCACCACGGATCGCGCTGGAGCATGAGGCCGAAGCCGCCGTGTTCGGCAGCCAGCCGCCACAGGCGCGCGGCCCGCCCCAGGAACACGCCGCTGAACAGGCCATAGAGACCGCCGACCACCAGCGTGTAGCCGCCGTCGCGGGCGACTGCGGGATGGATCGCGACATCGACGTTCACCACGTAGCGCGTGACGAAGATGCCCGCGATCAGCAGCAGCGGCACCGCGCTGCCCGGCAGGAAGAACATGCGGCCGGCCGGGTCGTACCCGGTGCCGACGGGCGGGCGCATGGCCCCGACCAGGGCAAAGGCGACGGCGGCGGCGAGCATCCACATCAGCATCGTGTAGCCGAACATCGGTGAGCTGCCGAAGGCGCCCGCTATGCCCCAGACCGACAGCGCCACCATCACGAGCGGCATCACGGTGACACGGGCGAGGCTGGCGGTGCGGTCGCGCAGCTGCGTCGCGCCGAGCCACACGAGGCCGGCGAGCAGGGCCCACACCCAGCCGGGCGTGCCGCGCAGCACGGGGCCGATGATCTGCGGTTGCGAGAGAAGTACGGGAATGTGCATGGTGTCCTCCAGGTGAACTGGATTCACTGTGCCGGAGGACACGCGCGCTCAGAAGCGCGCCGGGACGAAATGCAGCGAAAGCGCCGTGAAATGCAGGCGGCGCGGAGTGGGATGCAAGGCCGTCAGATCGGCCGCATGGTCAACAGCTGCTCGAACTCGCGCTCACGCTCGGGGTCGGGCTTCACGACACCCAGCAGGCGGCGCGCTTCCTCGAGGGCTTTCAGTTCGACCTGGCATTCCTCCGGCAGCGCCTCCTCGGCCATCAGCAGGGCCTGCTCCAGCAGCGGGCGAGCGGCGGCGGGCAGCAGGAGATCCCCATTGAGCTGCTCGACTGCGCGGGGCTCGTCTGCGTCCGCGAAGTCGATTCCGATGATGAGCGTCTGGCTGGCCATGTTCCGTCCTTTCGTGTGCGTGCGGCCACTGTGCGCCCGATGGAAGGGCTGCCCTGTCGGCACGCTTCCCATGTCCGTGCGGGCTTCACCCGCACGCCGATGTCTTGGGCTGCCGACGGGAGCCGGTGGATGCCCAGTCATAATTCGCGCTCTTTTGCACAAGGAGCGCATGTGGACGTCGTCCTGCTGGCCAAGGCCGCGGTGATGGGAATCGTGGAGGGGCTGACCGAATTCCTTCCGATCTCGAGTACCGGACATCTCATCCTGACGGGAGCCCTGATCGGCTTCGATGACGAGAAGGCCAAGGTCTTCGACATCGCGATCCAGACCGGCGCGATCCTCGCGGTGATCCTGGTCTACTGGCAGCGCATCCGCGACACCGTCGTCCACTTGCCGACGCAGGAGCGGGCGCAGCGCTTCGCCGTCAACGTGCTGGTCGCCTTCGTGCCGGCGGTGATCCTGGGGCTGCTGTTCGGCAAGGCGATCAAGGAACACCTGTTCAATGCCTGGGTGGTCGCGACCACCTTCATCATCGGCGCCTTCGTCATCCTGTGGGCCGAGCGGCGCCAGCGCGTCGCGGTGCGCATCGAAACCGTGGACGACATGCGCTGGCCCGACGCGCTGAAGGTGGGGCTCGCCCAGTGCTTCGCGCTGATCCCCGGCACCAGCCGCAGCGGCGCGACCATCATCGGCGGCATGCTGTTCGGCCTGTCGCGCAAGGCGGCGACCGAGTTCTCGTTCTTCCTGTCGATCCCGACGCTGATCGGGGCCGGTGCGTACAGCCTGTACAAGGAACGCGCGATGCTCTCGGCGGCGGACCTGCCGCTGTTCCTCGTCGGGCTGTTCTTCTCGTTCCTGTTCGCGTGGCTGTGCGTGCGCTGGCTGCTGCGCTACATCTCCACCCACAGCTTCACGCCCTTCGCCTGGTACCGCATCGTCTTCGGTTTCGTCGTGCTGGCCACGGCGCTCACGGGCGTCGTGCACTGGGCCGACTAGCGAAAGGGCGCCAGCGGCCTTCGGGTTGCGCGAGGCGGTCGGCGAGGATGCGCAGCACCTGGGGCTGCGTCACCATGCCCAGGTGGCTGGCATGCACCTCGATGCTCTCCGAGGTCGCGCCTCGCCGCTCGATGCAACCGCGCCAGGCGACGATGCCGTCGCTCTTGCTGTAAACCGAGGTCGTCGGCACGGGCGGGCATTCGCGGATGCGCGCCTCGATGTCCGGCGACAGGTGCGCCTTGTCGCGATTGAGCAGCTTGAACACCGTGCCCGCGTGATTGCCGTGCGCAAGCGCGGCGAAGGGCGTGCCGAGCGTGATCACTTGCCGCACGCAGTCCGGGCAGCACTTGGCGATCTCGCGCGCATACACGCCGCCCAGGCTCCAGCCGATCAGGCTCACCTTGCGGCCGTGCGACGCGTGCAGCTCGCGCACGCGGGCCGCCAGCGGCTGCAGCCAGTCGTCGAACACGCCGTCGGGCCCGGTATTGACGCCGCCTTCCCAGTCGTGCACGGCGAACCCGGAACCCTTCAGGTAGCTGCGCAGGTGCGAAGTCGCGATCGAGCCGCCGCCGAGGCCCGGGTACACCACCACGGGATGCCCATCGCCAACGGGCTCGGGCAGGACCGCGACGCGCGCGGCGCAGTAGTCGAACAGGGCGCGCAGCGGTTCCGTGGCCAGCAGGCCGAAGGTGGGCGCGCGCACATCGAGTGCCTGGATCGAAGTCATGCGCGCACTGTCGCGTGCGGGCCGTGCCCGCGGGTGTGGGCATCGGCGGCACGGATGTGTAGGACCACGCCGCCAGCGGCCGCGCGAGTGAGTCAATCGATCAAACCGTGGACCAGTGCGTAATGCGTCAGTTCGCTGTTCGTATGCAGTCCCAGCGCGGCAGCGCGGGATCATGAATTCACCTCCGAGGAGGCGCGGGCCGCGGGCCGCAAACGCCACCAGCTCAGATCAGCCGCTCATCCGGCCGCGTGATCTTCTTGAGCGGCGGGTGGCGCCCGCCGGGGCACATGAGCGGGACCTCGGTGTGGGACTGGTCCCAGACCGGGTCCTCCAGGCTGTCGAACACCTCGCGCAGCTTCTGTCCCCAGCTCGTGTGCAGCATGCGGTAATACGGGTTCTGCATGTCGATGCAGACCATCTGGTCGGTCTGGAAGGCGTCGGCCTGGTAGACCACGAGGTCCAGGGGCGGGCCGACCGACAGGTTCGATTTCATCGTCGAATCCATCGAGACCAGCGCGCACTTGGCGGCTTCGTCCAGCGCGGTTTCGGGCGTGAGCACGCGATCGAGCACGGGCTTGCCGTACTTGTACTCGCCCACCTGGAAGTAGGGCGTCTCGGCCGTGGCTTCGATGAAGTTGCCGGCCGAATACACCTGGAACAGGCGCATGTTCTCGCCGCGGATCTGGCCGCCGAAGATCAGGTTCACGTTGAACTCGACGCCGGCCCGCTGCAGCGATTCCGCGTCGCGGTGGTACACGTGACGCACCGCGTTGCCGAGCACGCGCGCCGCGTCGAACATGCTCCTGGCGTTCCAGATCGTGATCGTCTCGTCGCCTTCCTTGAGCTGCTCGACCTGCAGGATCTCGCGCACCGATTGCGAGATGCTGAGATTGCCGGCCGACAGCAGGACCATGAAGCGGTCGCCGGTGCGCTCGTAGACGATCATCTTGCGGTAGGTGCTGATGTTGTCCACGCCCGCGTTGGTGCGCGAATCGGAGAGGAACACCAGCCCCGCGTTGAGTTTGATGCCGACGCAATAAGTCATGCTGCCGTGACTCCTAGTTTCTTCTTGAGTGCATAGAGCGCATCGAGCGCCTCGCGCGGGCTCAAGGTGTCCGGGTCCAGCGCCGAAAGGGCGGCCTCGACGGCGCTGGGCGCCGCTGCTTCGGCCGCGGGCGGCGGTGCGAACAAGTCTACCTGCTCGCGGCTTGCTTCCTGGTGCTGCTCCAGCGCAGCCAGCGCGTGCCGGGCGTGGTGGACGACGCCGTTCGGCATGCCCGCGAGCCGCGCGACCTGGATGCCGTAGCTGCGGCTGGCCGGCCCCGGCTGGATCTCGTGCAGGAACACGATCTCGGTGCCCGACTCCACGGCGCTCACGTGCACGTTCACCGCGGCGTGGTGCCTGGCGGGGAACTCCGTCAGCTCGAAATAGTGCGTCGCGAACAAGGTGTAGGCCTGGGTCTTGTCGTGCAAGTGCGCCGCAATGCCTGATGCAAGAGCCAGGCCATCGAAGGTGGAGGTGCCGCGCCCGATCTCGTCCATCAGCACCAGCGACTGCGGCGTGGCCGAGTGCAGGATCTGCGCCGCCTCGGTCATCTCCAGCATGAAGGTCGATTGCGCGTTGGCCAGGTCGTCGGCCGCGCCGATGCGGGTGTGGATCGCGTCCATCGGCCCGAGCCGGCAGGATTCGGCCGGCACGTAAGAGCCCATCGATGCCAGCAGGCAGACGATCGCGACCTGCCGCATGTAGGTCGACTTGCCGCCCATGTTGGGGCCCGTGATGACCTGCATGCGCTGCTTGGGGCCCAGGCGCGTGTCGTTGGCGATGAAGCTGCCGCCGCTGGTTTCCGCCAGGCGCGCCTCGACCACCGGATGGCGGCCCCTGACGATCTCGATGCCCGGCTCCTTCGTGAACTGGGGGCGCGACCAGTTCAAGGTGAGCGAGCGTTCGGCCAGCGCGCAGAGCGCATCGAGCGAGGCCAGCGCCCGCGCCAGGCGCGAGAGCGCGGGCACGAAGGCCTGCAACTCGTCGAGCAACTGGTCGTAGAGGAACTTCTCGCGGGCGAGGGCGCGGTCCTGGGCCGACAGCGCCTTGTCCTCGAAGGCCTTGAGTTCGGGCGTGATGAAACGCTCGGCGTTCTTGAGCGTCTGGCGGCGGCGGTAATCGGGGGGCACTTTGTCCAGCTGCCCCTGCGTGACCTCGATGTAGAAGCCGTGCACCTTGTTGTACTGCACGCGCAGGTTGGCGATGCCGGTGCGGGCCTTCTCGCGCGTCTCCAGCTCGAGCAGGAAGCCGTCGCAGTTGTCCTGGATCGCGCGCAGCTCGTCGAGCTCGGTGTCATGGCCGACCGCGATCACCCCACCATCGCGCACCAATGCCGCGGGTTCTTCCATCAGCGTGCGTTGCAGGCGCTGCGCGCATTCGGCGGGCGGGTTCAGGTGCGCGCGAATCTCGGCGAGCAGGCCGCCACCGGCATCAAGCCGCTGGGCGAGCGTCGTCGCCTTCTCGATCGAGTAGCGCAGGCCGACCAGCTCGCGCGGGCGCACCTGCCGCAGGGCGATGCGTGCCGTGATGCGTTCCACGTCGCTGCAGCCCTTCAGGTCGTGGCGCAGCGTTTGCCAGAGCCCGTCACGCAGCAGCGCGATCGCATCGTGGCGCTGCGTGGCCTGCGTCCGCTCGCGGCGCGGCTCCAGCAACCAGCCCTTGAGCGCGCGGCTGCCCATGCCGGTCATGCAGGTGTCGAGCAGCGAGAACAGCGTGGGCGAATCTTCGCCGCGCAGGGTCTGGACGAGCTCCAGGTTGCGCCGCGTCGTCACCGGCAGGTCGATCAGCTCGTCGTCGCGCTGCACCTGCAGGCTCTGCACGTGCGAGAGCTGCCGTCCCTGCGTGTGCTCCGCGTACGTGAGCAGCGCCGCGGCGGCGGCGTGCGCGCAGAACATCTCGTCGGCGCGCCAGGCGGCGAGCGTCGCGCTGTTGAGCTGCTCGAGCAGCTTGCGCAGGCCGAGGCCTTCGTCGAACTGCCATTCGGGCCGCTGCGTGAGCGAGAAGGCGCCGTTGGACCGCGCGGCCTTCAGCCGCTGCTCGAAGGCGGGCGTCACATTGCCCGCGAACAGCAGTTCGCTGGGCCCGACGCGCGCGATCCACGATTCGAGCTCGTCGCCCGCGCACTCGGCGAGCTGCAGCGCGCCTTGCGTGACCGACAGCCAGGCGAGCCCCAGCTTGTGGCGCGAGCCCTGGTGCACGGCCAGGAGGATCGCCTCGGCCTTGTCGTTCATCAGCTCGGTGTCGGTGAGCGTGCCGGGCGTGACGACGCGCACCACCTTGCGCTCCACCGGTCCCTTGGCGGTGGCGACGTCGCCGACCTGCTCGCAGATCGCGACCGATTCGCCCTGCTTGATCAGCCGCGCGAGGTAGCCCTCGACCGAATGGAACGGCACGCCGGCCATCACCACCGGCTCGCCCGCGGAGTTGCCGCGCCGCGTGAGCGTGATGTCCAGCAGGCGCGCGGCCTTCTCGGCGTCGCTGTAGAACAGCTCGTAGAAATCGCCCATCCGGTAGAACACGAGCGTGTCCGGATGCTCCGCTTTCACGCGGAGATACTGGGCCATCATGGGAGTGTGCCGACTGAGGTCGGCCTCGATGGGGTTCGGCGTGCTGCTCATGCAGCGCCGATCATACGGTCGGCGCAGGCGGTGCTATAAAGCCCGAGGCAACGGGTGTGAGGTCTTTCATGGGCGCGAACCGCATCACCATCCTCCACGATTCGTTCGGCCGGCCCTCCGCGCTGCGGCAGGATTGGGGTTTCGCGGCGCTCGTCGAGTTCGAAGGCCGGCGAATCCTGTTCGACACGGGCAACAACTCGCGTGTCTTCGCCCACAACACGGCGACCTTGGGCACAGACCTTTCCGGACTGGATTACGCGGTGATCTCCCACCGCCACGGCGACCACACGAGCGGGCTCAACCACCTGCTGCAGGTCAACCCCCGACTGCGGATCTACACGCCCGACGAGACCTATGGCGTGTTCGGCTCGTCCCTTCCCGGCACGTTCTTCCCGCGGTGCCATACGCTGCCGGCCTATATGCGCTACTACGAAGGCAAGCCACCCGACGCCATCCGCCACGGCAGCCCGTGGGCCGACGCCGAGTTCGTGTGGGTCAAGGAAACGAAGGAGATCGATGCGGATGTGTTCCTCGTCGCGGTCGTTTCCGACATGCCTGGTACTCGCGAGATGCGCGAGCTCACGCTGGCGCTTCGAACGGCGAAGGGGCTCGTGCTGGTCGCGGGCTGTTCACACCCGGGGATCGAGCGCATCCTCGAAGCGTCTCGCGTCATCGACGGCCGCGTGTCGTGCGTTTACGGCGGCTTGCATCTCGTGGTGACGCCGCAGGCGGAGATCGAACGGGTCGCCCGGGCATTGCGCGACGACTGGCAGGTCCAGTGGATGGCACCCGGGCACTGCACCGGCGAGCCCGGATTCGCCGCGCTTCAGGAAGTGTTCGGCCCCCGATACGTCTACGCGGGCCTGGGCGAAACGGTCCCGTTGCCCTAGCCGGCGAGACTTACCCCTGCGGCTGCGCCGCCCGCATCGGCGGAATGTACTGGGAGTATTCGCGCGCCAGTCATAGCCCGGCCAGCACATCACTTTACAGGAGCCCCCGGCCTGCTCCGCGGCGAGCGCTGCGGGCCGAGGACCAGGAGCCCGACCAACGTGCTGCCACCGTTCGCGGTCTACTTCTGGCAGCGCATGGCCTACCCGACTACGTGGCGGGCTTCTGCCAGATGCACAGCAGGTGGTAGCTGCCAAGTCGATCCTTCGACGGTGACAGGCACGAGCGCAGGGAACGCGCCGCCGAGAAACCGGGCATTTTCCTCACCACGGCTTTCAGCCTCTTCGTCGCTGCTTTCAGCGCGCGCTTCGCACCGCCTGCGCTCGCCTGTCCGAGGCCGCTCAGGTCGGGATAGCCGTAGGTCTCCAGATGAACGATCTCGAGACCCAGCGACTTCGCGACGAACCAGCACGAGCGCGCGTTGAAATACTGCATGTGTTCCAGATCCACGCGAAACACGACCGGGTCATCGCCGACCGGGTGACCGTGAGGCGTGAGTGCAGCCAGCACGCCGCCCGGCTTCAGGATCTCGGCGGCCTTCCGCAGCGTCGGCAGGATCTCGAGCGGGTGTTCGATGAAGTCCATCATCAGAATCGTGTCGACCTGTTCACCGGGCGGAAGGTCGAAGATGGTTCCTTGCCGCACGTCCGACAGCCCGAGTCGGGAGCGACAGAACTGGACCGCGGCCGGGTCGAGCTCGATGCCCGTCACTGACGCAGCGCCACCCTTTCGCAGCCAGTGCAGGTAGCGGCCCGGGCCGCTACCTACATCGAGGCAGCGCTTGCCGCGAATGGCGTCCAGCGCCGACAGCTCCTGGATGACGATGCTGTCGGCCCCGTCGCTTTGCAGGATGGCCGCCGCAGTCTCGTCGGGAGTGTCCTCGTTGCGCTGGTGCGAGATCGAATACGTGCTGTAGAACGTGTCGAGTTGCTCGGGCGTGGGGCTTGGGGAGATGAACCACAAGCCGCACCCGTCGCAATGTCGTACCTTGAGACGATCCGGCCGCTGGTACTTCTCGTGGCCGGGTCGCATACACACAGGGCAGGTCCGATCCTGCAGGCGCGACAAGTTCCAGGCCGGGATGCGGTGGTCGAGCGTAGAAAGCCGATGCTCATGCATGGGCGCCGAGCTTACCTCGTCGGCGGTGCTCGCATTGGCCAGGCCTAGGCCTGCGGCTCCACCGCCCGCATCGGCGGGATGTACTGCGGGTATTCGCGCGCCAGCCACGCCAGCATGTCTTCCCTCACGCGGCAGCGCAGGTCCCACAGCTGGTTCGGGTGCAGAGCCGACACGAGGATGCGCACGGAGATCGCCGCTTCGGTCGTGTCTTCGACCTGCACCTTGAAGATGCGCCCGTCCCATTCGGGTGCGGCCTTCACGATCCGCTCGGCATGCTCGCGCAGGGGCGCGATGGGCGTGGCGTAGTTCAGGCGCAGCACCACCGTGCCGAGCAGGTCGGACGTCGTGCGCGTCCAGTTCTCGAACGGGTTCTCGATGAACCAGTTCAGCGGGACGATCTGCCGGCGGTCGTCCCACAGGCGCAGCACGACGTAGGTGCCGGTGATTTCCTCGACCGTGCCCCAGTCCTCCTTCACCTTCAGCACGTCGCCGATGCGGATCGGCTGCGCGATGGCGAGCTGCAGGCCCGCGACCAGGTTGCTGAACACCGGCCGCGCCGCGAGGCCACCCACGATGCCTATCAAGCCGGCGGACGCGAGCAGGCTGGCGCCGACATGCCGCGCGCCGGGAAAGGTCAGCAGGGCGATGGCGCTGCCGGCGATGAGGATCAGCGTCATCCCCGTGCGCGACAGGATGCGGGCCTGCGTCTCGATGCGGCGCGCCTGCAGGTTGTCCGGGACGTTGGTCGGATGGCGGGCGATCACGCCTTGCGCCAGGCCGGAGACCGCGGCCATTGCCAGCCAGGTCACCGCGAGGATCAGCAGCACGCCATTGACGTGGCGCACGGCCGCGATCCGCGCCATCTCGTCGGGCGCGGCCTGCCACACGGCCTGCAGCGCGAAGAGGGGCAGTGCGACGCTTGCCGGCGATTCGATGGCGACGGAGACGGCGCGCAGAAGCGGCGCATTGCGCGTCGCCCGGCTCATGATCGCCCGGCCGATGCGATGCACGACGAGGCTGCCGATCACCGCCCCGACGGCGACCAGCACCGCGATCGTCCAGGGGTCCTGGTCGTGCAGCCACTCGAGCATGGGCAGCCCTTACTCGTCCCCGTCGGCCTCGGGGCCTTCGACCTGCGCGCTCGGCGGGGTCTTGGGGTCGACGAGATCGGGCGCGTTGCGCAGCGCCGCCTTCTCGCCGGCACTGGCGAACTTGCTGTACTTGTGCAGGATCGACACGAGCTGGCCGTAGATCTTCGGGTTGCCCGCGACGCATTCCTTCTGCTCGATGAATTCCGCCTCGCCGGTGAAGTTGCCGATCAGCCCGCCCGCTTCGGTCACGAGCAGCGATCCCGCGGCCACGTCCCACGGCGACAGGCCCGTTTCGAAGAAGCCGTCGGTGAATCCCGCCGCGACGTAGGCCAGGTCGAGCGCCGCCGCACCGGGGCGGCGCATGCCGGCCGTGCGCTGCATCACCTCGGCCATCATGCGCAGGTAGTTGTTGAAGTTGTCGCCCGGACGGAACGGGAAGCCCGTCGAGATCAGGCTGTGGCGCAGGTCCGTGCGCTTGGAGACGCGGATGCGGCGCTCGTTCATGTAGGCACCGCGCCCCTTGGTCGCCGTGAAGAGGTCGTTGCGCGTGGGGTCGTAGATCACGGCCTGCTCGACGCGGCCCCTCACCATGAGCGCGATGCTCACGCAGTAGACCGGGAAGCCGTGGATGAAGTTGGTGGTGCCGTCCAGCGGGTCGATGACCCAGACGTGGTCAGAACCCTGGTTGCCATGCGTCTTGCCCGATTCCTCCGCCCAGATCGCGTGCTGCGGGTAGGCGCCGAGCAGCGTTTCGATCACGGCGTTTTCGCTGGCGTGGTCGATCTCGGTCACGAAATCGTTGACCTGCTTCTGCGAGATGCGCACCGCTTCGACATCGAGCGCGGCGCGATTGATGATGGCGCCGGCGGCGCGGGCGGCCTTGACGGCCACGTTGAGCATGGGATGCAGGTTGGGAGACGACATGGCGGATTGTGGGAAGAGCGCGAACAAAACGCCCCGGCGATGCGGGGCGGCGACAATGGGCCCATTTTACGCTCGCCCATGACGACGCGCTTCATCCTCATGAACACCAGCCACGCCGGCAATGTCGGCGCGGCGGCGCGCGCGCTGAAGGTGATGGGCTTCGACGACCTGGTGCTCGTGGCCCCGCGCTGGCCGGATGTGCTGACCAAGCAGGAGGCGATCGAGCGCGCGAGTGGCGCGACCGACGTGCTGGAGAAGGCGCGCATCGTCGCGACACTCGACGAAGCGCTGGACGGCGTCACTTACCTGTGCGCCACCGCGATGACGCCGCGCGATTTCGGCCCGCCGACGGTATCGCCGCGCGAGCACCTGGCCGGCCTGGCCCGGAGCGAGCACCGCGTCGCATTCGTCTTCGGCTCCGAGCGCTACGGCATGGCCAACGAGGACGTGTACCGTTGCCACGCGGCGCTCTCGATTCCGACGAACCCGGAGTACGGGTCGCTGAACCTGGCGGCGGCGATCCAGGTGATCGCCTACGAATGGCGGATGGCGCTGGGCGGGTTCGCGCTGCGCGAGGAGCCGCCGACACCGTTCGTCGATGCGAAGGCCGTGCAAGGCATGCTCGATCACTGGGAGCAGGCGCTGGTCGACATCGGCTTTCTCGACCCGGCCGCGCCGAAAAAGCTCATGCCGCGGCTGAACCAGCTGTTCAATCGCGCGCAGCTGACCCCGGAGGAAATCCACATCCTTCGTGGTGTCGCCAAGGCCATGTCCCAGGCGTCCGGCCGGGCAAGACGATAGACTGGGCCCATAAGCAAATAGTCCAAGGTCATGTTCCAGAGCTTGCGTTCCGACGTCCAGTGCATCCTCGACCGCGATCCTGCCGCGCGCAGCACGTGGGAGGTGGTCACGTGTTACCCGGGGCTGCACGCGCTCGTCATGCACCGGATGGCGCACTGGTTCTGGAGGCATGGGCTGCGCTGGCTGGGCCGCTTCACGTCGCACATCTCGCGCTGGCTCACGGGGATCGAGATCCACCCGGGCGCGGTGATCGGGCAGGGCGTGTTCATCGACCACGGCATGGGCGTCGTGATCGGCGAGACGGCGGAAGTCGGCGACAACTGCACGATCTACCAGGGCGTGACGCTGGGCGGCACCTCGCTCTACAAGGGCGAGAAGCGGCATCCCACGCTCGGCAGGAACGTCGTCGTGAGCGCCGGCGCCAAGGTGCTGGGCGGCTTCCTGGTGGGCGACAACGCGAAGATCGGCAGCAATGCCGTGGTGATCAAGCCGGTGCCTGCCGGCGCGACGGCCGTCGGCATCCCGGCGCGGATCATCCAGGCCGAGGACGGCAAGCGCCGCGAGGCCGTGGCCGCGAAAATGGGTTTCTCCGCCTACGGCATCACGGAAAGCGACGACCCGCTGTCGCAGGCGATGAAGGGCCTGATCGACAACGCCGCCTCGCAGGAGCACCAGATCGCGCTGCTCTGGCAGGCGATCGAGAAACTCTCGTCGATGGGCAGGCAAGGCGAATGCGTGCCCGACGAGGCCGCCCTGAAGGAGCACTTCGAGGCGGACAAGCTGACGCAACTGGTGGGCAAGTAAGTTTTCGGTGCGGGGTGCTCGCATCAGGCGGTGCCCGTCAGTCCTCATCTAGAAATCGGCCAGCCGGGCACCGCCTGACGCGAGCGACGCGCCGCAGTCGATCGAACCTCCCCGAATACCCGCGATGCAGGGTTGGCGGTCGGGGAGGGCTTTTCGCAGGGCCATTCGCGTACCCCAGCGGGCAGTTCTGGCGCGATGGTGGCGGCAGGGCGTGGCCTCAAAATCTGGACTATCGCCTCCGGCTACGTGCTGCGCGCCGGGCGGATGGCCGATTTGGGCCTGAACGCCTTGCACACGTCCTCGTGGGTCTCGAGGTAGGGCCCGCCGATCAGGTCCACGCAATAGGGCACCGCGGCGAAGATGCCGGGCACGACTTGTGCGCCCTCGGCCTTGAGCCCCTCGAGCGTCTCCTGGATCGATTTCGGCTGACCCGGCAGGTTGATGACCAGGCTCCTGCCGCGAATCACGGCGACCTGCCGCGACAGGATCGCCGTCGGCACGAAGCGCAGGCTGATCTGCCGCATCTGCTCGCCGAATCCGGGCATCTCCTTGTCGGCGATGGCGAGAGTCGCTTCGGGCGTCACATCGCGCGGCGCCGGGCCGGTTCCGCCCGTGGTGAGCACGAGCGAGCAGCCCGCATCCACGAGTTCGACCAGGGCCCGGCTGATCACGTCTTTCTCGTCGGGGATCAGGCGCGCCTCGAACGTGACGGGGTTTTTCAACGCCTTCGTGAGCCAGTCCTTCAGCGCCGGCAGGCCCTTGTCCTCGTAGACGCCGGTCGATGCACGGTCGCTCACCGACACGATGCCGATCTTCACGGGGTCGAATTCATTCGTCGTCATCACTGTCCTCGGCGGAGAGCTGTTCCTTCACGAGCTGGAAGATCTCGCGGTACGCGCGGCCGTGGCGCGGCGCGAGGCCCCGGGAGACCGCGTCCGCGTCGTGCGGCGTGTCCTTGCGCGCCTGGCGCACCAGCGCGCGCAGCTGCTGCGTGTCGGTGCCGGGAAAGCGTGTGAGCCAGAGCTGCAGCGCGTCGTCTTTCCCGATGAGGTCGTCGCGCCACTTCTCGGCTTCGTGCAGCGCCAGCGCTTCCTTCGCCGATCCCTTGTTCTGCACGTCGAGCGCGTCGCGGATCGCCGCCAGCTGCTCCTCGTCCAGTGCGCGCATCAACTTGCCGACGTATTGCGACTGGCGCCGGCGGCCTTCGAAATTGGTGATTCGCTTGAGTTCGTCTAGCGCTTCGAGCAACTTGTCGGGCAGGGCCAGGCCTTCGCGCAGGTCCTCGCGAAGGGTCAGCAGCGCTTCGCCCAGCTTTTGCAGCTGCTCGCTTTCGCGTTTCAGGTCGGTCTTGCTGGTCTCGGTGCCCTTGAGCTCAGCCTTGAGCTCCAGGTCGAGTTCGCTGCCTTCGGCGACGAAGGTGCCGCGGACCCAGTAGCCCTTCTTCGGTTTGCGTGACATAGGCGGCAAGTATCATAGCCGCCACCATGACAAGAACAGACCAGCCCGCCCGCGGCTTCAGCTACAGCCGCGCGCAATTCGAGGAACTCGTCGACACCGCACTCGCCCACGCCAGGAAACTGGGCGCGACCGATGCCGGGGCCGAGGCGTCCGAGGGCAGCGGGCTGTCGGTGTCGGTGCGCAAGGGCGAGCTGGAGAACGTCGAGCGCAACCGCGACAAGTCGCTGGGCGTGACGGTGTATGTGGGCAATCGCCGCGGCAATGCGAGCACGTCGGACTTCTCGAAAGCGGCGATCGAACAGACGGTGCAGGCCGCCTACGACATCGCGCGCTTCACGGCCGAAGACCCGTTCGCGGGCCTGCCGGACCCGTCGGACATTGCCCGGCCCGACGAACAGCCGGACCTGGACCTGTTCCATCCGTGGGACATCACGAGCGAGGAAGCCGCACGCATCGCGCTCGAATGCGAAGGCGCGGCCTTCGCCACCGACAGGCGCATCACCAACAGCGAAGGCGCGGGCGTTTCGGCGCAGCAGTCGCATTTCTTTTCCGCGCACACGCGGGGCTTTCGCGGCGGTTATGCCAGTTCGCGCCATTCGGTGTCGGTCGCGCCGATCGCGGGCAAGGGCGACGACATGCAGCGCGACGCCTGGTACAGCTCGATGCGCGACGCCCGCGAACTGGCCGAGCCGAAGGCCGTCGGCCGGTACGCCGCCGAGCGCGCGCTGTCGCGGCTGCATTCGCGCAAGATCGCCACGCGCGAATGCCCGGTGCTGTTCGAGTCTCCGCTGGCCGCGGGGCTGCTCGGTGCGTACGTCCAGGCCACCAGCGGCGGCGCGCTCTACCGGCGCAGCACCTTCCTGGTCGATTCGCTGGGCAAGAAGGTCTTTCCGGACCACATCGACGTGCTCGAGGACCCGCACGTGAGACGCGGCAAGGGCAGCTCAGCCTTCGACGAGGAAGGCGTGCGCACCAAGGCGCGCAAGGTGGTCGATGCGGGCCAGGTCGGCGGCTATTTCCTGTCGAGCTATTCGGCACGCAAGCTGGGCATGAAGACCACCGGCAACGCGGGCGGCTCGCACAACCTGACGCTTACCTCGCGGCTGACGCAGCCGGAGGACGACCTGGACGCGATGCTGCGCAAGCTCGGCCGCGGCCTGTTCGTGATCGAACTGATGGGACAGGGCGTGAACTACGTGACCGGCGACTACTCGCGCGGCGCGAGCGGCTTCTGGGTCGAGAACGGGAAGATCGCATACCCGGTCCACGAGATCACGATCGCCGGCAACCTCAAGGAGATGTTCGCCGGCATCGAGGCGATCGGCGCCGACGTGTACAACTACGGGGCGAAGAGCGTCGGCTCCGTGCTGGTCGGGAAGATGAAGGTGGCCGGCTCCTAGCCAGCCAGGGCCGCCTTCACCGCCGCCGACACCTGTCCCATGTCGGCCTTGCCCGCCAGGCGCTGCTTGGCGGCGCCCATCACCTTGCCCATGTCGCCGGGGCCCTTGGCGCCCACTTCGGCCACGATGGCCTTCACTTCGGCCGCGACCTCCTCGGCCGACAGGCGCGCGGGCAGGTAGGCCTGCAGCACGGCGACTTCGGCCTTCTCCTTGTCGGCGAGGTCCGTGCGGCCGGCCTTCTCGAAGGCCTCGATGCTGTCCCTGCGCTGCTTGAGCATCTTGTCGACGATGCCGACGACGGCCGCGTCGTCCAGCTCGATGCGCTCGTCGACTTCCTTCTGCTTCATCGCGGCCGTCAGCAGGCGGATGGTGCCCAGCCGCTCGGCGTCTTTCGCGCGCATGGCGGCCTTCATGTCGTCATTGATGCGGTCCTTGAGGCTCATGGTGTTCTCCAGAAGTCAAAAAGCCTGCCAGAGCGTCCCCGGGCAGGCTTTGGGTCTGCGCCCCGAGGGGGCAGGCGGTGGTCAGTACAGCTTCTTGGGCAGCTGCATGCTGCGCACGCGCTTGTAGTGGCGCTTCACAGCGGCCGCCTTCTTGCGCTTGCGCTCAGCCGTGGGCTTTTCGTAGAACTCGCGGGCGCGCAGTTCCGTCAGCAGGCCCAGCTTCTCGATGGTGCGCTTGAAGCGGCGCAGCGCCACGTCAAACGGCTCGTTTTCCTTGACTCGAATCGTCGTCATGAATCTTGATCAATGTGGCGGATGAAGATCGAAGACATCCACCGGGGTCCCCACCTGTAAGTTCGATCAGGCCGGTGGGGGTTTGCCAGCAAAGCCAGAGATTATAGCCTCAGGCCCGGAAGCGGCAAGACCGCCGGGTTTCAGGCCGTCAAGCCTTGGGCGCAGGCGAACGCGCTCGCCCAGGCCCACTGGAAGTTGTAGCCGCCCAGCCAGCCGGTGACGTCCACCACTTCGCCGATGAAGTACAGGCCGGGCTGCTTCGACTCGAGGGTCTGTTGCGACAGGTCGCGCGTGTCCACGCCGCCGGCGGTCACTTCGGCCTTGCGGTAGCCCTCCGAGCCCGAAGGCACCAGCTCCCAGCGCGCGAGGCGCTGCGCCAGTGCGGCCAATGCCTTGTCGCTGCATTCGTTCACGGGCCGTTGCCAGGCCGTGTCCTGGGCGGTCCAGGCGTCCGCGAGCCGTGACGGGACGAACTCGGCGAGCACATTGGCCAGCAGCTTGCGGGAGCCGGCCGCCTTGGCGCGCTTGAGCTCTTCCTCGATCTGCGCGCCGGTCGTGAGGTCGATGCGGATCGCGTCGCCCTCACGCCAGTAGCTGGAGATCTGCAGCACCGCCGGGCCGCTCAGGCCGCGATGCGTGAAGAGCAGGTCCTCGTGGAAGGTGGCGCGGTTCTTCCTGTCCCCGGTCTCGACCACGACGGGTAGGGCGAGCCCCGCGAGGCCCGAATACGGGCTCCAGTCCGCCCCTTCGAAGGTGAGGGGCACGAGCGCCGGCCGCGGCTCGACAACGCGCACCCCGAATTGTCTGGCGATGCGGTAGCCGAAGTCGGTCGCGCCGATCTTCGGGATCGACAAGCCGCCGGTGGCGATCACGACCTTGCTCGCTTCGACGCTGCCGCGATCGGTGTCGACGCGGTAGCGCGAACCGGCCGTTGCGATGTCGCGCACCGTGCAGGGTTGCCAGCGCACGACGCCACCGGCATCGCACTCGGCCACGAGCAGGCGGATGAAGTCCTCCGAGGAGCGGTCGCCGAACAGCTGGCCCTTGTGCTTCTCGTGGAACGGGATGCCGTGCCGCTGCGCGAGCGCGATGAAGTCCGATGGCGTGTAGCGCGCCAGCGCCGAGCGGCAGAACTGCGGGTTGTCCCCGAGGAAATGCTTGTGCGGCGCGCGCGGGTCGAGGTCGCGGTTGGTGAAGTTGCAGCGCCCGCCGCCGGAGATGCGGATCTTCTCCGCGATCTTCTCGCTGTGGTCGACGAGCAGCACCTTCAGGCCGCGCTGGCCGGCGACGCCCGCGCAGAAAAGCCCGGCCGCGCCCGCGCCGACGATCACCGCATCGAATTGCATGCGGCGAAGTGTAGAGGGGAGGTCATCCCTGCGAAGGCAGGGATCGCTGGCGATTGAACGCCAGCGTGGTCACGTCGACTGAGGAGTCGCCTACGGGCGGTCCAGCCGGCCCCGCGAGATGTCCATCACGAGGCGCGTGACCAGGTACAGGCGCGGCTGGATCGAGTCGAGCAGCACGTATTCCGCGTCGGCCGAGTGCGCGCCGTAGCCTTGCAGCCCGAAGCGCTCGACGACCCCGCCTTGGGTCTGCAGCCCGGCGAAAGCGGCGTCGGTCCCGCCGCCCGCGACCTTGTCGTCGGCGCCGAGGTTCAGGCCGAGTTCGGCGTAGATGTCTTGCGCATGCTTGGCCAGCGCGAGCCCCATGGCATTGGATTGCAGGGGCGGGCGCCGGCGTTCGAAGTGGAGGTCGACCTTGGCATCGGGCACGAGTTGCTGTTTGACCCGTTCCTTGGCCCGCGCTTCGACCCGGTCATAGTCCGCGACCCGGGTGACGCGCACGTCGGCCTGGGCGCTGGCGATGGCCGGGATGACGTTGCGGTTCGTGCCCGCCTGGGCCACCGTCCAGTTCATCTTCAGGCCGGTGGCGGGGTCGGACAGGTCCCGCATCTGCAGCACCTGGTGGGCCATCTCGTACAGGGCGTTGGCTCCCTTTTCGGGGGCCGAGCCCGCGTGCGACGCGCGCCCTTCGACCTTCAGATACATCGAGCCGATGCCCGCCGTGGCCAGCGACAGCTTGTCGTTGCCGGCAGAGGCGGCCTCGTGCGACAGGACGAAGTCGTGCTCGGCACCCAGCTTGGTGAGCAGCGCGCGCGAGCCGGGGGAGCTGATCTCCTCGTCGCCGTTGATCAGCACCGTGAGCGTGCCGTATTCCTTGAAACCGAGTTCCCGCAGCATCGCGATCGAATGCACGATCACCGCGATGCCCTGCTTGTCGTCGGAGATGCCGAGCCCCCAGGCCTTGTCGCCGTCGATGCGGAACGGCTGTTTCGCCAGCATGCCCCTCAGGTAGACGGTGTCCATGTGGGCGATCAGCAGGATCTTCTTGCGCCCGGTTCCCCTGAAGGTCGCCTTGACCATCGGGCCGATCTTCTCGGGCGTGTCTTCCATGCGGTAGATGGTCGGAGACGCCGCGCTGCCCGGCTCGATGATCTCGATGTCCCCGCCGAGCGCCCGCAACTTGTCCGCGACCAGGGCCGCCAGCCGGTCCAGGCCTTCGCGGTCGCGGCTGCCGGATTCGATGCCCACGAACTGCGACAGCGATTGGAGGAACGGCTCCTTCTGCGCGGCCGCGAGGGCCGCGATGCGTTCGTCGGGCGCGGCATTCGCCGCCAGGCCGGCAAGGGCCAGGGCCGTGAACAGGAGGGGGCGGAGGCTATGGGAGATCTGCATGGTCCGGGCTGTCGAAGAACAGCGCCTAGTCTGCCCAGCAACGAGCGGGGACACAAACGACAGGCAGGCATCCTTCCATGACGGCTGGTCATAATCGGCGCCGCCATGAAGTTGCATTCCCCTTCGATGCCGGAGCTCCACGCGTTCGTGATGGCCGCGCGCCTGGGAAGCTTCACCCTGGCAGCCCGCGAATTGAGCGTCACCCAGGGAGCGATCAGCCGTGCCGTGGCGCGGCTGGAGGAGCACTTCGGCGTGCAGCTGGTCCGGCGCAACGCACGGAAGATGGAGCTGACGCCGGCGGGCAAGGAGTTGTGTCGCGACATCGAGGCGCCGCTGGCCGCGATCGAGAACGCGAGCGCCCGCCGCCGCGTGCCCACCGGCGAGCTGGTCTTGTCGGCGGTGCCGACCCTGGCGGGGGCATGGCTGGTGCCGCGCCTGCCCGATTTCCATCGGAGGCATCCGGAAACGAGTATCCGGTTCGTGCCCTACCGCAAGGGCGAGGACTTCACGGGCAGCGAGCCGGACGCGGGGCTGCTGACCGGCACGGGCGACCAGTGGCCGGGACTCGATTGCACCTACGTGATCGGCCGCGAAGTGGTCCCCTTGTGCCACCCGGGCCGGATGCAGGCGCGCCGCTGGAAGCGGCCTGCGGACCTGGCCGGGGAGCCGCTGCTGTCCCACACGACCTCGCCCGAGCGCTGGTCCGAGTGGTTGGTCGCCGCCGGCGTCACGAATCCGCGGCCCAATCTGGCGGGCTCGTTCGATCAGGTGTCGATCCTGTTGCGCGCGGCGATCGCGGACATGGGCGTCGTCCTCGTGTCCCGCTGCCTTGCCCGCGAGGCCGTCGAGTCGGGGCGGCTCGTCATCCCCTTCGACCTTCCGATCGAGTCGGCCCGCGGGTTCTTCCTGTGCGCTCCGCCGCGCAGCGCGAACCTGCCCGCCCTGCGCGTGTTCCGGCAATGGCTGCTCGAGATGGCGGAAGAGGACCGTTCGCGGCCCTTGCAACCGCCTTCGTGAGCGGGTTTCAGCGCGCCACGGCGGCCCGCCGGGGGGCTTCCGCGACGGCGGCCACGCCCTTGATCACGTCGCCGACGACGATCACCGCCGGGCTCCCGAGGCCCTCGCGGGCCATAGTCGTTTCGAGTTCGGCGAGGGTGGTGACCGTCCCGCGCTGGTCGGGACGCGTGGCGTTCTGCACCACGGCGACCGGCGTGGCGGCGGGCAGGCCCGTGAGCAGCTCCTCGCGGATGCGCGCGGCGCCGCTCACGCCCATGTAGATCACGAGCGTCAACTTCGCGTCGCGCGCCGCCGCGGCGAGCGATCGCCAGTCCGCGCCTTCGGAGCCCGGATGCGCGTGGCCGGTGACGAACACGACGCCGTGCGCGTGGTCGCGATGCGTGAGCGGCACGCCGAGCGACGTCGCGGCGGCCAGGCCCGACGTGATGCCGTTGACGACTTCCACTGCGATACCGGCTTCGCGCAGGTGCTCCACCTCTTCGCCGCCGCGGCCGAAGATGAAGGGGTCGCCCCCTTTGAGGCGCACGACGTTCTCGCCTTCGCGCGCGGCCATGACCATCAGCTTCTCGATGAAGGCCTGGGGCGTGCTCTTGCAGCCGCCGCGCTTGCCGACGTGGACGATACGTGCGGCGCTGGGTGCCAGCGCCACGATCTCCGGGCTGACGAGGTCGTCCACCAGCAGCACCGTCGCGGCCTGGATGGCCTTCACGGCCTTGATGGTCAGCAGTTCGGGATCGCCCGGGCCGGCGCCGACGAGGGTGCACTTGCCCGGTTGGAATTGATGGGGATTCACCGCGCTGTCTCCTGTGAATTCGTTGCCCGAACCAAACGCAAGATATGTTCCATCTGCAGCCCGATCGGTGTCGGGACGGGCTGCTTGCCCGACAGGACGGCGCGGACATACGCAGCCGTCGTTTCGGGCGACAAGTCCTTCGGCAACTCCGGTATGTCGAAGAGCGATCCCTTCTGGCCGGCTTCCAGCGTCACGCGCCGGCCGCGCACGAAGCCCTCGAGCTGCGGTGTGCGGCGCGGATCGGCGACCGGCTCGCCTTCGGTGCCGCGCAGGAGCATGGCCGTCGCACCCATGAGCTCGAATACCGCGCCCATGGAAACGGCGTATTCGGGATGCGTGTAGCTGCCGACGATCACGGCCTCGCCGGCCGAAGGGTTCATGAGCTTGACCAGGCTGTGCGAGGAGTTGCGCAGGCCAATGGATTGCCGAACCTTGAGCAAGCGCGCGAGGTCCGGACTGAGCAGCTCGGTGGAAAGATACGCCACGTGGCCGGGTGCGATGGGGCCGACCTCGCTCCATGGCGCGATGTCCAGCGCCTCCAGCACCTGGGCCACGGTCACTCGCGAAATCGAAATCTCCGTGTGGGACCCATGGATCAGCACGGGCAAGCCTTCGCGCGCGAGCAGCAGCGCGAGCAGCGGCGTCAGCAACGGCAATTTGCGCGCACCGTTGTAGCTCGGCAGGACGACCAAAGGCAGGGCACCTGCAGGGACGCGGTGCATGCGTGCATAGGTCGCATCGAGAAAGCCGGCCATCTCTTGCGGCGTCTCGCCCTTGACGCGCATCGCGATGCAGAACGCGCCGACTTCGAGATCGCTCACCGAGCCGTCGAGCACCTGGCCGAACAGGTCCGCGGCCTGGTCGCGCGCGAGTGACCGCGCGCCATCCTTGCCGCGGCCGATTTCGCGAATGTATCTGGCGATGCCCATGGGAAGCCGCCATTGTCCCAGAGCGATGATGACTTCGAGCTATATGCTCAATTGAGGCTGCCCAGCCCGGACCATGCGCTTGAGCTCGGGCACGCAGGAGCCGCAGTTGGTGCCGCACTGCAGCCGCGCCTGCAGGCGCGCCAGGCGCTGCTCGTCGTCGCCCGTGCTCTCCGCCAGGCATGTGCGGATCTGCGTGTCGGTGACGTTGAAGCAGGTGCAGATCGCGCGGCCTCGCGAAGCCACTCCGGATGGCGGCTTGGCGCCGGGCGCCAGCAGCGCACGCCCGTACGACTGCGCGGGCAGCTCGTCTTCCAGCAGCGTCTTCATCCACGCCTGCGCGCTGGTGTCGCCCGCCAGCAGGAAGGCTTCGAGCCGCGCTTCGGCGCCGCGGCGCACCAGGCGCACCGTACGGCGCTGGCCCTTGCGCTTGTCCGCGTAGCGCAGCGCGTCGGAGACGTCGAGCCCGAACAGCGACTCGACCCGGGCGACGATTTCGTCGGGCGGCGCCTCGTACGCGGCCGCGCGCAGCAGCAGGCCGGTGCGTTCGTGACCGAAGGGCACGCAGGACGCGAAGGGGAACACGGCCATCGCGTGCCGCAGCTCCTCGCGCGCGGCCAGGGCCCGGTCCTCGGGGAGCCAGCCGATGGCGAGCAGGGTCCACGGCAGTTCGGCCTTCAGCACTTTCACGGCGGCGTGCTTGAGCTCGGGCTGCTTCGAGGAGGGACAGAACGCACCGGTGGTCAACGCATTCACGCCCGCGACGCGGTCGCCCGTGCTGGAGCAGCCGGAGAGGAACTCCGCGCCCCAGTGCATCGCGATGAATGCCTGCGTGAGCGCGACCTGCTCGCTCGCTTGCACCGGCAGGATCAGCGAGCCGCGGCGGCTGGTGACATGCACCAGGTCGCCGGCCTGGACGCCGCGCCGGTCCATGTCCAGCGGGTGGAGCTCCACCACGGGTTCGGGCACATGGCCGAACAGGCGTCCCAGCGTGCCGGTGCGGCTCATGCCATGCCAGTGGTCGCGCAAGCGTCCGGTGGTGAGCGCGAACGGATAGCGCGCGTCGCGCGGCTCGGCGACGGGCTGATACCGCACGTTGGCGAAGCGTGCGCGCCCGTCGGACGTGGGGAAGACGCCGTCTTCGTACAGGCGCGCTTTGCCGTGCGTCGTCCCCTCGGGCATCGGCCACTGCTGTGGGCTCGCGTCGATCAGCGCATAGCTCATGCCGGTGATGTCGAGGTCACGTCCACGGGTGGATTCGCGGTGCTCGTTCCAGATCGATTCAGGCGTCTCGTACGGAAAGAGCCTGGTGCCGGTGCCGAGTTTGCGCTCCAGCCGACGCGCGAAATCCACGGCGATCTCCCAGTCGTGGCGCGCGCTGCCCGGCTTGTCGATCGCGGGACGCACGCGGCTGATGCGGCGCTCGCTGTTCGTGACGGTGCCGTCCTTCTCGCCCCAGGTCGTGGCGGGCAGCAGCAGGTCGGCGTAATCGCAGGTCGCCGTGGTGGAGAAGGTCTCCTGCACGACGACGAACTCGGCGCGTTCCAGCGCGCGCCGCACCGTCGCCTGGTCGGGCATCGATTGGGTGGGGTTCGTGCAGGCGATCCACAGCGCCTTGATCTCGCCGTCGGCCGCGGCCTGGAACATCTCCACGGCCGTCTTGCCGGGCTTGTCGGGAACGGAAGGCACGCCCCACAGCGCCGCGACTTCGGCGCGATGCTGCGGGTTCGCGAGGTCGCGGTGGGCCGAGAGCAGGTTGGCCAGCCCGCCGACTTCGCGCCCGCCCATGGCGTTCGGCTGGCCGGTGAGCGAGAAGGGCCCGGCGCCGGGTCGGCCGATCTGCGCGGTGGCGAGGTGCAGGTTCACCAGCGCCGCGTTCTTCGCCGTGCCGCTGGTGGACTGGTTCAGGCCCTGGCAATACAGGCTGAGCGTCGCGGGCGAGCGTGCGAACAATTTCGCCGCCTCGAAGAGCGCGTCCTTGCTGATGCCGCACACCTGCGAGACGAGCTCGGGCGTGCATTCGCGCACGGTGGTCTTGAGTTCGTCGAAGCCGTTCGTGTGGTCGGCGATCCAGTCGGGTGTGGTCCAGCCCTCCCACAGCATCACGTGCAACATGCCGTGGAACAGCATCACGTCGGTGCCGGGCTGGATCGCGAGGTGCAGGTCGGCCACGTTGGCCGTCTCCGTGCGACGCGGGTCGGCCACGACGATCTTCAGCGAAGGATTCGCCTTCCTGGCATCTTCGATCCGGCGGAACAGGATGGGATGCGCCCAGGCCGTGTTGCTGCCCGCGATGAAGATGCAATCGGCGTGCATCACGTCGTCGTAGCAATTGGGCGGCGCGTCGGCCCCCAGCGTCTGCTTGTAGCCCGCCACCGCGCTGCTCATGCACAGGCGCGAATTGGTGTCGACGTTGTTCGTGCCGATCAGGCCCTTGGCCAGCTTGTTGAAGACGTAGTAGTCCTCGGTGAGCAGCTGGCCCGAGATGTAGAAGCCGACCGCGTCCGGGCCGTGCTCGCGGATGATGCGCGCGAAGCGCTCCGTCGCCAGGCCGAGTGCGCTGTCCCAGGCGATGCGCACGGGACCGCTGCCGCGCTGCTCGCGCATCATGGGATGCCGCAAGCGGACCTGCTTCGTCACCGAAGCGGCGGCCGTGAGGTGCAGCGTCGATCCCTTCGTGCACAGGCGCCCGAAGTTCGCGGGGTGCTCCGGATCGCCGCGCACGCCCACGATCTGGTCGCCCTGCGACTGGATGACCACGCCGCAGCCCACCCCGCAATACGGGCAGGTGGACCTTGTCTCTTTCATGTCACCTCTGCGGGCCGGCCTTGGGCGGCTCGACATCGATGGCCAGGGACGCGAGCTCCATCGGATCCAGCATCACCTGGCCGCCCTCGACGCGGCAGGCGAACTTCGTCGCGCAGCCTTCGTCGGGCGCTTTCGCGCAGCCGTCGTCGAGGCCGATCGTCCAGTTGTGCAGCGGGCACGCCACGCTGGTGCCGAACACGATGCCCTGCGACAGCGGCCCGCCTTTGTGCGGGCAGCGGTCCAGCAGCGCGAAGACCTGGTCCTGGTCGTTGCGGAACACCGCCACGGCCATGCCACGCGGGCGCGCGACGCGCCGGGCGCCCAGCACCGGGATGTCTTCCACCCGGCAAATCACGGTCCATTCGTTCATCTTCACGCTGTCTCCTCCACCGGCTTGATCGGAATGAACTGGCGCGTGTCCACCGCCGCCTTGTCGTGTTCGAACCAGGGATCGGGCTCGCCGTCGAGGCTGAACTGCAGCCGCTCCCAGAGAGCCTTGCGGCCCTCGTGGTCGTCGAGGATCCGTTGTTTCACGTAATCGAGGCCCACGCGGTGCACGTAATGCACCGTGCGCTCCAGGTACCAGCCTTCCTCGCGATAGAGCTGCAGGAACGCGCCGCTGTACTCCAGCACTTCTTCCGCGGTCTTCACCTTCACGAGGAACTGCGCGGCCTCGGTCTTGATGCCGCCGTTGCCGGCCACCTGGATCTCCCAGCCGGAATCGACGCCGATCACGCCGACGTCCTTGATGCCCGACTCGGCGCAGTTGCGCGGGCAGCCCGAGACCGCGAGCTTGACCTTGTGCGGCGCGTACATGCGCCACAGCGCGCGCTCGAGGTCCTTGCCCATCTGCGTGGAGTCCTGCGTGCCGAAGCGGCACCATTCGCTGCCCACGCAGGTCTTCACGGTGCGCAGGGCCTTCGCGTACGCATGGCCCGAGGGCATGCCGAGGTCCTGCCACACGCCTTGCAGGTCTTCCTTCTTCACGCCGAGCAGGTCGATGCGCTGGCCGCCCGTCACCTTCACCGTCGGGATCTGGTACTTGTCGACGACGTTGGCGATGCGGCGCAACTCGTCGGCCGTCGTCTCGCCGCCCCACATGCGCGGGATGACGGAATAGGTGCCGTCCTTCTGGATGTTGGCGTGGCTGCGCTCGTTGATGTAGCGCGATTGCGGATCGTCCTTGGCCTCCTTCGGCCAGGTGGAGATCAGGTAGTAGTTGAGCGCCGGGCGGCAGGTGGAGCAGCCATTGGGCGTGCGCCATTCCATGAACTTCATGGCGTCGGCGATCGTGAGCAGCTTGTTGGCCCTGATCGCGTCGCGCACCTCCTGGTGGCTGTGGTCGGTGCAGCCGCACAGCGCCTTCTTCTTGGGCGCCGCGGAAAAGTCGCCACCGGCCGTGAACATGATGATCTGCTCGACCAGGCCCGTGCACGAGCCGCAGGAGGCGCTGGCCTTCGTGTGCTTGCGCACCTCGTCCAGCGTGAACAGGCCCTTGTCCTTGATCGCCTTGCAGATCGCTCCCTTGCTCACGCCGTTGCAGCCGCAGACCTCGTCGGCGTCGGCCATGGCGGCGGCCTTGTTCTGGCCCTGGTGGCCGGCGTCGCCGATGTTCGATTCGCCGAACATCAGCTTGTCGCGCAGCTCGCTGACGTTGCGGCCCTCGCGCAGCAGCTTGAAATACCAGCTGCCGTCGACCGTGTCGCCGTACAGGCACGCCCCGACCAGCTTGTCGTCCTTGATCACCAGCTTCTTGTAGACGCCCCCGAAGGGATCGCTCATCACGATCTCCTCGCAGCCTTCACCGCCCATGAAGTCGCCCGCGGAGAACAGGTCGATACCGGTGACCTTGAGCTTGGTCGACGTGAGCGAGCCGGTGTAGCGGCCGATGCCGAACTGCGCGAGATGGTTGGCCGCGACCTTGGCCTGCTCGAACAGCGGCGCGACCAGGCCGTACGCGATGCCGCGGTGGCTCACGCATTCGCCGACGGCGTAGATGCGCGCGTCGGTCACCGTCTGCATCGTGTCGTTGACGACGATGCCGCGGTTGCAGTGCAGGCGCGCCTTCTCGGCCAGCTCCGTGCTGGGGCGGATGCCGACGGCCATCACGACCAGGTCGGCATCGACCACCGAGCCGTCCTTGAACTTCACCTGCGTGACGCGGCCGTCCGCACCGCCGACGAGCTCCTGCGTGTGCGCCCCGATCATGAACTTCAGGCCGCGCTCCTCCAGCGACTTCTGCAGCAGCCTGCCCGCCACGTCGTCGAGCTGTCGTTCCATCAGCCAGGGCATGACGTGGACCACGGTGACGTCCATGCCGCGCTTCATCAGGCCGTTGGCGGCCTCCAGGCCGAGCAGGCCGCCGCCGATCACCACCGCCTTCTTGTACTGCGTGGCGGCTTCGATCATCGTGTTCGTGTCCGCGATGTCGCGGTACGCGATCACGCCCTTCAAGTCCTTGCCGGGGACCGGCAGGATGAAGGGGTTGGACCCGGTGGCCAGCAGCAGCCGGTCGTATGTCTCCTCGGTCCCGTCTTCCGCGCGCACGACGCGGCGGACGCGGTCGATCTCGACCACTTTCTTGCCGGTGTGCAGCTTGATCTGGTTCTGTTCGTACCACTCCCACGAGTTCAGCACGATCTCGGCTAGCGTCTGCTCGCCCGCCAGCACGGGCGACAGCAGGATGCGGTTGTAGTTCGGGTGCGGCTCCGCGCCGAACACGGTGATCTCGTGCAGGTCGGGTGCGATCTTCAGCAGCTCCTCGAGCGTTCGCACGCCCGCCATGCCGTTGCCGATCATGACCAGTTTTGCCTTCTTCATGGCTGGACTCCTTCGATACGAATTTCCGTGCCTTCGCGATCCATTTCCACCGCTACGATCGCGGCATGGCTCTGGACGTGGACATCGGCTGGTACAGCGCGCGCGGCCCTCGCGAACACAACGAGGATTTCGTCGCCGCGCTGCGGCCGGCCGCGCAGGACGAGGCCCGCGGACTGATCGCGGCGGTCGCCGACGGCGTTTCCGGCGGCGGCGGCGGGCGCGAAGCAGCCCAGACCACCGTGATGACGCTGCTGCAGGATTACTTCGGCACGCCGGAAACCTGGGACACCAGCGTGGCGCTGGACCGCCTGATCGGCGCGCAGAACGCGTGGCTGGCGGCGCGCAATCGGCGCCGTCCGGACCAGGCGGCGATGACGACGCTCACGGCGATCGTGCTGCGCGGCCACAGCTGGACGCTCGCCCATGTCGGCGACAGCCGCGCCTGGCTGCTGCGCGACGGCCGGTGCGAGCCCATGACGCAGGACCATGTCTTCGACCATCCCGACATGCGCAGCCGCGTGACGCGCGCCGTGGGCCTCGACGAGCATGTGCATCCGGACTACGCCTCGGGCGAGCTGCGGCCCGGTGATGTGTTCGTGCTGACCAGCGACGGCGTGCACGGCGCGCTGCGCAGCGCGCAGCTGGCGGTGCTGCTGCGCGCGGGCAGCGGCGAAGCGCAGGCGGCGAGCGAAGCCCTGGTGCGCGCGGCCGTCGATGCCGGCACCCGCGACAACGCGAGCGCCCTCGTGATCAAGGTGCGCGAGCTTGCCAGCGCCGACCTGCCCGACGCCGTGCTGCGCGCGCGCAGCCTGCCTGCCGCACCGCGCCTGAAGGTCGGCGACGAGCTCGATGGATTCGTGATCACCGCGCTGCTGCGCGATACCGGTGTGCATCGCCTGTACCAGGCGCGTGCCGCATCGGGCGAGCTGGTGGCGATCAAGACCTTGCACGAGTCCCGCGCGAACGATCCCGAGGAGCGGGCCATGCTCGCGCACGAAGCCTGGCTGGGCCAGCGGCTCGCGCAGCACGTCGTCTCCGGTGGTGTCGGCGGTTTCGTCGCGGTGCGCGAACGGCCCGAACCCGGCGCGCTGTACATCGTCTTCGACTGGCACGGCGGCATCACGCTGCAGCAGGCGCTCGATCAGCGCCAGGCGTTCACGATCGCGCAGGTGGTCGACGGCGCGACGGCCATCGCACGTGCGCTCGGCCGGTTGCATCGGCTCGGCGTGGTCCATCGCGACATCAAGCCCGCCAACCTGCATCTGGGCGACGACGGCGCGTGGCGCATCCTCGATCTGGGCGTCGCCATCTCCGGACGCGAGAGCGCCGAACAGCGCCGTCTGCATGCCGGCACCCCCAGCTACATGAACCCCGAACAGTGGGACGAGGAGGGCGGCTCGGCCGGCGCCGGCGCGCAGAGCGATCTCTACGCGCTGGGTGTCACGCTGTACCAGTGGCTCACCGGCCGCCTGCCGTACGGCGAGATCGAGCCCTACCAGCGCGCACGCTTCAGGCGCGACCCGCGCGCGCCCTCGCGCCTGCGGCCTGACGTGCCGATCTGGCTGGACCATGTCGTGCTGAAGGCCGTCGCGCTCGATCCGAGGCAGCGCTTCGAAACGGCGGAGGAATTCGTGCTGGCCCTCGAGCGCGGCGCGTCCCGCCCGCTCGATGCCGCGCCGGCCACGCCGCTCGTCGCGCGCGATCCCGCGGCCGTCTGGAAGGTGGCGCTCGCCGTTTCGGCGGCGCTCAACCTCCTGCTCGTGTACTGGCTGCTGTTCCTGCCGCGCTGAATTCATTCAGGCGCTCCGTTCCCGGCCCAGCGGTGTGGACGAGGGCGCAGGCACCGCGCGGGCCCGGCCGCCCTTCTCGGCCCAGGTGCGGGTCCAGCGGATCTGCATCATCCGCATCACGACGAGCACCACCAGCGCGGCGATCGCGAAGGTCGCGAAGCCCCAGCTGTAGGCCCCCAGGTTCTGCCTGGAGGTGCCCATGATGTTCGGGACCAGCCCGCCGCCCAGCGCGCCGATCTCGCCGATCATCGAGCCGGCCACGGCCGTCGTCGTCGGCCAGCGCAGCGGCACCAGCTGGAACACGGCGCCGTTGCCCGCGCCCAGGGCCGCGAAGCACAGCATCAACAGCAGCGTGGTCGCCGCGAGCGAGCGATCGAGGAAGGCCGCGCCGAAGAGCGAACCCGCGACGACGAGCAGCACCACCGTCAGCGTGTTCACGCCGCCCCAGCGGTCGGAAATCCAGCCGCCGGCCACGCGCAGCGCCGCGCCCATGAAGGCGGCGAGCATCGTGAGCTGTCCCGCCTGCACCTTGCTCACGCCGAACTGGTCGAAGTAATAGGAGGGCAGAAAGCTCGTGAGGCCGATGAATCCGCCGAAGGTGACGGCGTAGATCAGGCTGAACGCCCAGCCGTCGCGCTCGAACAGGCAGGCAACGTGCTCGCGCAGGGATGCATGCTGGTCCAGGTCCTGAGGCTCGCGCGCGAAGACGATCATCACGGCCATGGGGATCAGGATGGCGAAGGCCGCGACGCCGTAGACCGTCTGCCAGCCCAGCCATTGCGCGAGCGGCGGCGCGATGAGCACCGACACCGCCGTGCCGACGTTGCCCGCCCCGACGATGCCCATCGCGAGGCCCTTGTGTTGCGGCTGGAACGAGCCCGCGCCCAGCGAGAGCGCCACGCCGAAGCTCGCGCCCGCGATGCCCAGCAGCACGCCCATCGCCAGCAGGTCGTTGAAGCTGTGGACGAACAGCAGGCCGAACAGCATCGCCACGCAGATCATCGCCATCTCGACCAGCGTGGCCCGCTTGCGGCCGATGTACTGGGCGAGCACGCCCAGCGGAAAGCGCATGAGGGCGCCGGCGAAGATCGGGATCGACAGCATCAGCCCCTTCTGCGCGGGCGTGAGGCCGTAGGTCTCGCTGATGAAAGGCGCCATCGCACCGTTGAGTACCCAGATCCCGCACGAGAAGCCGAAGTACAGGAACGCCGCGAAGAGCGTGGGTGCGTGGCCGGAGCGAAGAAAATGTCTGAACGTGCCCATGGTGTGTGTCTGGTCCAATGTCCGGGCGACAGACGCCCGAACCCCTTGCGGGGACTTGTCAGCACACACCGTCGTGCGCAAGACCGGCACTTCGATGCACGGTCCGGGTGCAGCGTCGCACCCGTCGATCCGAGTGATGCACGGAACGTGCCAGCGATTGCTGTTCTGCCTTGCCCTATGCTGTCGCACGTGACGACCGTTCTCCTGATCCAGCCGCCCGACGCGCCGGCGCCCACTCTCGCTGCCGACTTCGCCGCGGCCGGGTTTACCGTGCACGGACCGACCCCTTGCGCCGACATGGTGCGCGATGCGCTGCGCAACCACCCCGAGGTCGTGGCCTGCTGGCAGCCGCGCGCCGACCCCAGCCTCATAGAGGCGATGCGCATGCTGCAGGTGCAACGTCCGCTCGCCGTGATCGTTTTCACGCAGGACACGGACGCCGAATGGATGAGTCAGGGACTCGATGCCGGCGCCGACGCCTGGGTGGTGCAGGGCTACGCGCCTGCTCGCCTGCGTCCCCTGGTGCGCCTGGCCCAGGCGCGCCACGCGCGCGAGCGCAAGCTGCGGGGCGAGCTGGCGGACGTGACCGCGCGCCTGGAAGAGCGCAAGCTCGTCGACAAGGCCAAGGGGATCCTGATGCGCTCGCGGCAGATGTCCGAGGACGAAGCGTTCCAGCTGCTGCGCACCGCTTCGATGCAGGGCAACCAGCGCGTGGGCGAGGTGTCGCGTCACGTGATCGACGCGGCCCTGGTCGCCGGGGTGATGAATCGTGCGGGCCAGCAGCGCATGCTGTCGCAGCGACTGGTCAAGCTGTACGCGCTCGCGTGCAGCGGCACCGAAGCCGCGTCCGCGACGCTGCTGATGCGCCAGTCCGTCGCGCGCGTCGACGACAACCTCGCGGGCCTCGAGAAGGTGCTCTCCGCGGCGACCTACGGCGACCTGCTGGCCAATGCGCGCGTCGGCTGGCAGCCGTTCAGGCAACTGCTGTCGGCGCCGCCGCGACCCGAGGATCTCCCGCAGCTGGATCGGCTGGCCGAAGGGATGCTCGTGCAGGCCGACGCGCTGGTGGCCGCGCTGGAGGGCTCGGGCCTGGCGGCGACCGTGGGCGTGATCAACGTTTCGGGGCGGCAGCGCATGCTCTCGCAGCGCTACGCCAAGCTCGCCATGCTGCGCGCCGTGGCACCCGCCAGCGACCTGGATGAAGGCCTGCGATCGACCGCCGCGGCGTTCGAGCAGGGCATGGCGGCGCTGTCGGAGGCTCCCCTCACGAGCACGCAGATCCGTCAGGGCCTGGGCGACGCGCGCGATGGCTGGACGCGCCTGCAGGACGGCGTGCGCAGGGCGGGGAACCCGGCCGGGCAGCTGGCGATCGCCTCGGCCAGCGAAGAGCTGCTCGCATTGTTCGACCACCTGACGGACGCTTACGAGCACAGCCTGCAAGTCCTGTTGGGATGAGCCCGGGCCCCCCGCAGCGGGCGCTCAGGTGCGCTTCTCCATGTCGATCACCACCAGCGCGGGCTGGCGGTTCCAGCGCAGCGTGATGACGCAGGGGCGCTCGCGCACGCGCGCCCTGATGCCGGAGGTGCCGTGCAGCTTCATGGGCACCGAGATCTGCAGCGCCGGGCCGAGCGCGTTGCGCGCGTTGCCGCCGAGCGTGTTGGCGATTTCGCCGGCTGCGTCCAGCAGGTTGCCGTCCGACAGGTCGGTCTCGCCCTGCAGGATCAGCAGCTCGCGCAGGAGTTGCTGGGGCATCGAGACCATCACGTGCCCATGGTGCGAGCCCGAGAAGCTGACGATGCCGTTGAAGTCGAAGGCTTCGACGTTGCCCGTGTCCAGGAACGCCGACGTGATCTGCGGCTCCTCCTTCGTGGTGACCTGGAAGTAGCGGCGCACCGAATCCACGAAAAGCTTCAGTTCGATGTCCTGCGGGTCGTCCATGGCGCCGCCCTCAACGCAGGTCCGCGACTTCGAGCAGCGCGAGCCGCAGTTCGTCGTCGCTGAACGGTTTGGAGACGAAGCCGCGCGCGCCCAGCTTGAGCGCGGCGATGGCCGTGGACTTGTCGGACAGGGCACTGACCACCAGGATCTTCAGTTTCGGCTCGTTGCGCAGCAGCTGCGTGATGCACTGCACGCCGTCCATTTCGGGCATGGTGAGATCCATCGTCACCACATCGGGCCGGGTGGACCTGGCGATGCGCACGGCCTCCGCGCCGTTGCGCGCCAGGCCCACCAGGGTCACGCCCGGCATGCCGCCGCCTTGCACCACCCGCGAGATGCGCGAGCGGATCATGTTGGAGTCGTCGACGATCATGAGTCGCATGGCCTCACCATTCAGGCGAACTTGATGCGCAGCTCGGTGAACTGGCCGGGCGTGGAACTGAGCAGCATCCGCGCGCCGAGCTTCTGCACGTTGGCGTGCACGACGTCGAGCCCCACGCCGCGGCCCGCGTGCATCGAGACGCCGCCGGCCGTCGAGAAGCCCGGCTTGAAGATGTGCGCGACGATCTGGCGGTCGTCGAAGCTCGCGAGCTGCTCGGACGTGTACCAGCCCAGCTCCAGCAGCTTCGCGCGCACGCGCTCGGCCACGAGGCCCGCGCCGTCGTCGCGCACGCACAAGGTCCATTCGTCTTCGCCGCGCAGCAGCTGCACGTCGACCTGGCCCGATTCGGGCTTGCCTGCCGCCACGCGGTCCCCCGGCTTTTCGATCCCGTGCACGACCGCGTTGCGCACCAGCTGCACGGCGATCTCGCGCACCAGGTCGGCCGCCTCGGGCTCCAGGTCGGCGATGCTGCCCACACGAACGGTGGCCGCGGCCTTCTTGCGTTCCTCGGCGGCAACCGTCCCGGCCAGGCGCACGAGCGCGGCGTTGATCGCCTCCGGTGCGGCGGGTGCCGCCTTGTGCATGCCGGTGATCGTCCTGAGTGCCGCGACGCGGCCGAGCAGCTCTTCCAGCGGCAGGGGCAGGGCGAGCAGCGCCGCGCCCACATCGCCGCCGGACTGGCGGATGCGCCGGATCTCGGATTCGAATGCATGCGCCTGCATCGCCAGCAGCTCGAGGCCGAGCGTGGACGCGTCGCCCTTGAGCGCGTGCATGCGGCGCGCGATCCCGTCGATACGCGACAGCACGGCGGCTTCGCCATGCGCGGACGACGTGCTGCGCATGATGTCGTTGACCTCGAGCAGGCTGGCCTCGGCGCGGGCGACGAACTGCCGCAGCAACGCCGGGTCGGCGTCCACGGCGTGCAGCAGCATCGCGAATTCCTTTTGCGACCGCTGGCGCTCGCCGTTCAGTTTCGCCTCGAGCTCGATGCGCTCGGAGATGTCCTGCACCGTCACCAGCAGGTGGCGAACGGCATCGCCTTCCTGCACGCGGTTGAAATGGAACGACAGGTGCCGTTTCGTCTCCTGCCCACGTCGGTTCTTCACCACCGCCTCCACCTCGGACAGCGGGTTGATGTCCTGCACCAGCGATTCCTTCACATGCGGCGAGAACAGCAACTGCACGTAATCGCGCGCGTCGTTCAGCGCCTTCTCGGACACCAGCGGCGCCAGCAGGCTGAAGAAGTTGTCGCCGCGCGCGAGGCGGCGGCCGAAGAGCTGGTGCGAGGACTGCGACAGCTGCGAGCCGAGCCTGAAGTCGGGCGTGATGAGGAACAGGCCTTCGCGCACGCTGGTCAGGATTTCGCGGTTCTCCTCGTTGGCGGCGTCGATCGCCGCGTCCGAGGTCCGCAGCCGGCGCAGGAACTTGAAGAGGATGAAGACGAAGTTCAGGAGCGCCAGGAGCACGCCCGCGGTCTGCACCATGCGCAGCGTGCTGGCGCGAGAGGCGCCCAGGGCCTGCGTCTCGGTCACGAAGTCGTTGGCGGTGTTGAGCAGCCGGATGTTGTTCGCCTGGCTGTAGGCGAGTGCCGCTGCCAGGTCGTCGAGGCTGAAGCCGTCCGTCATCAGCGGCTGCAGCGTCCGGTAGTACGGACCCCAGACCTTGTCGAGCGCCGCTTCCAGCTCGCGTCCGCGCGGCGAAGTCACGGCTTCGAGGTACACCGGCTTGCCGTCGCCGCCCGGAAGCGTCCCGCCCTCCTTGAAGGCGAGATGCGAGGTCTGCCAGATCTTCGTGCCGGCGCGCAGTTCGGCCAGCGTTTCGGGCTTGAACGATTTCCCCGACAGGCGCGCCGCGTCGAGCTCCAGCAGCGTGCGCGCGATGCGCTGCGAAACGTAGCGCTGCCGGCCGGCGAGGTTGATGGCCACCGTGTCCTGGTCGATCTTGAACGACGTATAGAAGTTCAGCACCAGCACGCCGATGTCGAACAGCAGGAAGAACGCGACCGCGATGATGATCTCGCGGTACTTTCCGAACGCGAAGCGCGATCGCGCGCTGCGGCGCACGGACGCGCTGTCGTGGGGTGGCGCTTCGGCGCCGGCGAGCGGCAGGACGGCGGCCATGGTGTTACGCGCGCAGCGCGACCCCCGCCTGGGGTGCCGGGCGCGCAGCAGCGCGCGCCGCGATCGGCTCGACCTTGCGCTGCTTCTCGTACAGGAACGACAGGATCTCCTGGCGGCAGTGGTTGTAGGTGGGATCCCCGGCCAGCGCGATGCGGTTGCGCGGGCGCGGCAGGTCGATGTCCAGGATCTGCCCGATCGTCGCCGACGGGCCGTTGGTCATCATCACCACGCGATCGGACAGCAGCACGGCTTCGTCCACGTCGTGCGTGATCATCAGCACGGTGTTGCCCAGTTCCGCCTGGATGCGGATCACCTCGTCCTGCAGGTGCGCGCGCGTGAGCGCGTCCAGCGCGCCGAACGGCTCGTCCAGCAGCAGCACCTTGGGCTCCATCGCCAGCGCGCGCGCGATGCCCACCCGCTGCTTCATGCCGCCGGAGATCTGCGAGGGCAGGCGGTCGAGCGCGTGCTCCATGTGCACCATCTCGAGGTTGTGCAGGATCCAGTCGCGCCGCTGCGCTTTTGTCTTGCTCTCGCGGAAGATCTTGTCCACCGCAAGCTCGACGTTCTGGTACACGGTGAGCCAGGGCAGCAGCGAGTGGTTCTGGAACACCACGGCGCGATCCGGCCCCGGCTCGTTCACTTCGCGGCCTTCCAGGATCACGCCGCCGTTCGTCGCCTTCAGCAATCCGGCGACGATGTTGAGCACGGTGGACTTGCCGCAGCCCGAATGCCCGATCAGCGAGATGAACTCGCCGCGCGCGACCGAGAGGTCTATGCCCTTGAGCACCGGGTTCGCCGTGGCACCCGTGCCGAAGACCATGTCGACATGCGAGAGGGTGAGATAGCCCATCGTGTTCTCCTCAGTTGGCGGCGGTGCCGCGCGTGACCTTGCGGCCGATCCACGCGACGATGCGGTCGAGCGTGAAGCCGACCAGGCCCACGTAGACGAGCGCGAGGATGATGTCGCTGATGCGCGAGCTGTTCCACGCATCCCAGATGAAGAAGCCGATGCCCACGCCGCCGATCAGCATCTCGGCGGCGATGATCGCGAGCCACGACAGGCCCACGCCGATGCGCAGCCCCGAGAAGATGAAGGGCGCGGCGGCCGGCAGCATGATCTTGCCGAAGTACTCGAGGCCGTTCAGGCGGACCACTTTCGCGACGTTGCGGTAGTCCTCGGGGATGTTGCGGACGCCGATCGAGGTGTTGATGATGATCGGCCAGATCGACGTGATGAAGATGACGAAGATCGCGGAAGGGTGGCCGTCACGGAAACCGGCAAGCGAGATCGGCAGCCACGCGAGCGGCGGAACCGTGCGCAGCACCTGGAAGATCGGGTCGAGCCCGCGCAGCGCCCAGGTCGACTGGCCCACCAGCACGCCGAGGCTCACGCCGGCCAGCACGGCGAGCGAGTAGCCGTAGGCGACGCGCTTCAGGCTCGCCAGCAGCTGCCAGGCGATGCCGACGTCGTTGCCGCCATGGTCGTAAAGCGGGTGCGCGATCAGCTCCCACGTGTCCTGCACCACCTTGCTGGGCGGCGGCAGCGCGGCGCCGGGGCGCGAGCCGAGTGCCTGCCAGACCACCAGCAGCACGCCGATGATGACCAGCGGCGGCAGCACGTGTTCCACGAAGCCGCGCCCGGTTTTCGCGATCGCCCGCGCCAGCGCTCCCGGACCGGCGGGCGCGGGCAGGGGCAGGGCCTCGATGATTTCCGCGTGGTTCATGCTCGGGCTCCCTTCAGGCGCTCTTGATGTACTTGATCGGCTGGCTGTCGAGGTACTTCTTCGGGTTCGCGGGGTCGAACACCTTGCCGTCGAAGAATTTCTCGATGCCGCGCGACGTGGACGTGGGGATGTCCTTCTTGTCCACGCCGAGTTCCGCGGCGGCGGCGCGCCAGATGTCCTCGCGGTTCACCTTGACGATCAGCGCCTTGGTGTCGAGGTTGGGCGGCAGGTAGCCCCAGCGGATGTTCTCGGTGAGGAACCACAGGTCGTGCGACTGGAAGGGATAGGAAGCCTGGTCCTTCCAGTAGCGCATCTGGAACTTGCTGTTGGATTCGACGCGGCCGGTGCCGTAGTCGAAGTCGCCCTTGATGCGATCGACGATGTCCTCCAGCGGCGCGTTGATCCAGCGGCGGCGCGAGCAGATCTCGGCGACTTCGGCCCGGTTCTTCGGGTCCTCGCACCACATCTGCGCTTCCATCACGGCCTTGACGAGCGCCTTCGTCGCATTCGGGTTCGCCTGCACGTAGTCGCCGCGCAGGGCGAGCGACTTTTCCGGGTGGTTCATCCACAGCTCGCTGGTGGTGAGCGCCGTGTAGCCCAGCTTCTGGTGGATGAGCTGCAGGTTCCAGGGCTCGCACACGCAGAAGGTGTCCATGCTGCCCACCTTCATGTTCGCCACCATCTGGGGCGGTGGCACCACGATGGTGTTGATGTCGCGGTTGGGATCGACCCCGCCGGCGGCCATCCAGTAGCGCATCCAGAGGTCGTGCGTGCCGCCCGGGAAGGTCATCGCCGCGTTCACGGGCTTGCCGGTCTTCAGGCGTTTGGCGAGCAGTGCCTTGCCGAAGGCCTTGTTGTCCAGGCCGATCTTCATGTCCTGGTACTCCTTCGCCACCGAGATCCCCTGGCCCCCGAGGTTCAGGCGGGCGACGATGTTCATCGGCACCTGCACCTTGTTCGCGGTCACCGCGCCCGTCGCGATCAGGTAGGGCATCGGCGTGAGGATGTGCGCGCCGTCGATGCCGCCCGCCTTCGAGCCGAGCACGAGGTTGTCGCGTGTCGCACCCCAGGACGATTGCTTCAGCACCTCGACTTCCGTCATGCCGTGCTTCTTGAAGAAGCCCTTCTCGTCGGCGACGAAGAGCGGCGCGGCGTCGGTGAGCGCGATGAAGCCGAGCTTGGCGGCCCTGGTCTCCAGCGCGGTCTGCGCGCGTGCGCGCACCGGCGTCAGCGCGCCGACCGCGCCGGCGGCGCCGAGCGCGGCCGCACCCTGGATCACCTGTCTGCGCGAGAGCTTCGCGGCCTGCATGTCTTCACGTTCCATGTCGAACTCCTCGAGTGCAAAAACAAAAGGCGCCCACCCTGGCGGCCGCGCGTTGCAGGCGCGGCTCGGGATGGACGCCGTTGTCCTGGGGCCCGGGCAGCGCCATTGCCGTCCGGGTCGATGGGAACCCCAATGCAGGGACCGTGCCAGCACGTTTCAGGGAGAAGACGCTTCACGACCCTGCGCTTCGCCCCGCGCACGTGCGGTGGGCACGCATTTTGTGCGTGGCGTCCTGCCGCTAGCGCCCGGGCAGCACATCGGCCATCGCGAGCACCGCTTCGGCGACGTCCGCGATGCGCCGCTTCTGGTTCATCGCCATCTGGCGCAGGCTGCGGTAGGCCTCTTCTTCGCTGAGGTGCCGGTGGGCCATCAGCACACCCTTGGCGCGCTCGATGAGCTTGCGTTCGTTGAGGGCCGAGCGCACCGTTTCGAGTTCGTCGCCCATCGCCTGCAGCCGCCGCGCCTGGTCGTTGACCAGGTCCAGCACCGAGCGTTCCAGCTGCGGCCCGATCAGCGACGGCGCGTCGGCGCTGCTGCTCGATTCGCGGTGCAGGCGCTGCAGCGTCGCTTCCTGGTCGCGCAGCGCCTCGCGCGCCTGGTCGATCTTGCGTTCGCACAGCGCCTTGAGGTGCCCGGCGAGCAGGTCTTCCACGCGCCGCATCGCGTCCAGCCGCGCGGTGCAGCACTCGTACCAGGCGTCGACCAGCGATTCGTCCACCGCCACGACGCCCAGCGAGTGGCCGATGCGGCGCAGGCGCTCGACCCGCACGACCACGCCATGGTCCTGGCTGCGGTGTTCGGCGGCCGCGAGCTGCGGGTCCGCGAACTCGTTGAACACGTCGAAGCAATGGTGCTGCTGCTCGATCAGGTGGCGCCACTGCTGCTGCCCGGCCGCGTCGATGCGGCCGCGCGCGAACACGGCCGCGCCATGCGCGCGCTCCTGCCCGGAATACTCCTTGCCCTGCATGAAGTGGAACATCGCCACCAGCGCGCGCGAGATCTCCGGGTCGCCGGCGCTGTCGGCGGCTTCGAACACGACGGCCAGCAGGCTGGCGATCAGGCGGCTGAAGGGCGCGGAAGCTTCCGGCGCGGCGATCGCGCGCGCCTCGATGCGCGCGCGCAGCGCCGGCAGGCCCTCCAGCGCGTCGAGCGTCACCGCGATGCGGTTGAACAGGCGCGCGCCGTGGCGCACCGTCGCCGGGTCGGCGGCGAGCGCTTCGAAGCTCGCCAGCACTTCGGCCTGCAGCGCGTCGCATTGGGGGACCTGCTCCATGCGCATCGCGGCGAAGCGTTCTCCATGCGAGGCGAGATAGATGTTGGAGGTGCCGCGCTCGCGCTGGATGCCGTGGACGAACCGGCCGATCGTGCTCACGAGCTCGCTCGTGGAGGCCAGCCGCTCGAGCTCGCCGATCTCGCACTGCCGGGCGGCCAACAGGAAACTCAACGCGGATGTCACCCAGGGCTTGCAGCAACAACCGTGCCTTAAACTCGTCGCAGATGAAAGTCCTGGGCATCGAATCCTCCTGCGACGAGACCGGCGTGGCGCTGGTGGAGGCGACCGCGTCGGGTGTTCCGAAGCTGCTCGCGGACGCACTGCACAGCCAGGTCGAGATGCACCGGGCCTACGGCGGAGTGGTGCCGGAACTCGCGAGCCGCGATCACATCCGGCGGGTGCTGCCGCTGGCTGAGGCCGTGCTCGAGAAGGCGCATGCGCAGGTGGAGGATGTGGACGTGGTCGCCTACACGCGGGGTCCCGGCCTCGCGGGCGCGCTGCTGGTGGGCGCGGGCGTCGCTTGCGCATTGGGTGCGGCGCTCGGCAAGCCGGTGCTGGGCGTGCATCACCTCGAAGGGCACCTGCTGTCGCCGTTCCTCTCGGCGGACCCGCCGGAGTTTCCTTTCGTCGCGCTGCTGGTGTCCGGCGGCCATACGCAGTTGATGCGCGTGGACGGCGTGGGGCGCTACGAGCTGCTGGGAGAAACCATCGACGATGCCGCGGGCGAGGCCTTCGACAAGACGGCCAAACTGCTGGGACTGGGCTATCCGGGCGGGCCGGCGCTGTCGAAGCTGGCGCAGCAGGGCGACCCCAAGGCGTTCAAGCTGCCGAGGCCGCTGATGCACAGCGGCGATCTCGATTTTTCCTTCGCCGGCCTGAAGACGGCGGTGCTCACGCAAGTGAAGAAACTGGGCGACGGCCTGGAGGCACGCAAGGCGGATCTCGCGGCATCGACGCAGGCGGCGATCGTCGAAGTGCTGGTGAGGAAATCCATCGACGCGCTGGAACGCAGCGCGATGAACCGGCTGGTCGTGGCCGGCGGGGTGGGCGCGAACAAGCTGCTGCGGAGCGAACTCGATGCGATGGCCCGGCGCCGCGGCGTGCGCGTGCACTACCCCGAGCTGCACCTGTGCACCGACAACGGCGCGATGATCGCGATGGCTGCGGCACTGCGCCTGCAGGCGGGCGTGGAAAAAGCCACCGAGGTTTACGCCTTCGACGTCCGGCCGCGATGGCCATTGAGCGAAGTCGTTCCGCCCGCCCGCGCAGCGAAGCTCACTTGAGCAGGCGGTCGTACTCGCCCTTGACCACGGCGTAGCACTCGCAGCAGCGCTTCTCCAGCAATGGACGGTCCAGCACCGTGATGTGCCCGCGCGAATAGCGGATGATGCCCTCGTGCTGCAGGCGAAGCGCGGCTTCCGTGATGCCACCCCGGCGCACGCCGAGCCTGTCGGCGATCATGTCCTGCGTCATCACCAGGTCCTGGCCCGGCAGGCGATCCAGGCTCATGAGCAGCCAGCGGCACAGTTGCTGCAGGACGGTGTGGTGGCGATTGCAGACGGCCGTTTGCCCCGCCTGGGTGATCAGCGCCAGGGCATAGCGCAAGAGGTGGTGCGCGAACTGGCCACCGGCCTCGAAATGCCGCTGGAGGACGTCGGCGGGGGCGCGCCAGGCGCGGCCGGCGGTTTGCACGAGCGCGTGGGTCGGCGCGGTCTGGCCGCCCATGAGAGAGTGGGTTCCCACGACGCCTTCCCGGCCGATCATCGCGATTTCCGTCGACGCGCCGTCCTTCAGCGTGTACATGAGCGAGACGATGCAGGTCGTGGGGAAGTACAGGTGCGTGATGCGACTGCCCGGCGCATGCACCACTTCACCGAGCGCAAGCTCGCAACGAGCGAGGTGCGGCTCGATCGCAGCCAGGTCCGCGGGTGGCAATCCTGCCAGCAGCTGGTTCGCCACGGGCGGTTCGATCGCCTCCATCATCCCTCCTGCATTCCAGCCGGATGGTGTACCTCTGCGTCAGCGGTTGCAACTCATTTGCTGCGGGGCGCCGGCCACATGCGGTTAGACCGCAGAAACAATCGCATCCGGATGAACACCAGCTTTCGACCCTTTCCAGCTCTGCCTATTCTGGCCTCGCGGAAGAGCATGCACAACGAAGGGCGGGAATTGATGTACATTTTTTCACAGGGCCCGGGCCGAATGTGCGGTAACGGACCGACGCCAGGCGACGTGCGACGCATCCTACAGGCAAGCTCGCGCGTTCTTACATGCATCTCCATTTTTCGGATCTTCTGGCCGCCGCCCGCCTGAAGTCGCAGGGGAACTTCCAGTCCTCCGCCGGCAAGGGAGGGTACGTACCGGTGCGGGCCAGCAGCATCGACGGCCGCAATGCCATGCAGGCATGCGAGTTGTTGTCGCGCCATCTCGCGCAAGGGGTGTGCCTCGCCGATGTCGTGGACGGTGGCCAGTTCCGTGTCGTCTTCGAGAATGAAGCATTCCGCCGGTTCGGCGGCCTGCCTGCGCTGGTGGGCTCGAGAACCGGGGAACTGATCCGGGGCGTGAGGCACGCGGATCCCGCCGCGGCACCGGCGCGAGTGCTCGGCGACAACGGGCTCGCGTTCCGGGCGTGGGCCTGCCCTCCGGCCGCAGGGGGCGCCATGCGCATCATGGTCCTGTGCGAGCCGCCGGACGACTCAGGCTCGAAGGCGCCGAACGCATCGGAGGCGCAGGGCGTCTTCCTCACGACACTGGGCCACGAGTTGCGCAACGGCCTTGCGCCGCTGCGCTATGCGGTGGATGTCCTGGGCGCGGGCGTCGGCCATTCATTTGCCAAGGCCAAGGCGCTGGCGGTCGCCCGGCGCCAGCTTCGCAACATGAGCCGTTCGGTCAGCGAGCTGATGGATGCGGCCAGGCCCCTGGGTGATCGCCTCCAGCTGAACCTGGCTCAAGCGGTCGCGCAGGACATCGTCGGCGACTCGGCGGCCGACTGCGAGGCGGAAGCCGCGCGCAGGCACGTGACGGTCACGGTGGAAATGCCCGAAGAGCCGCTCCGGTTGTGCGCGGACGAGGTCCGCCTCGACCAGGTGATGGCGAACCTGCTGGGCAACTCGTGCAAGTTCACGCCGCCGGGCGGCTGGATCCGCATCGGGCTTTGCCAGCAAGGCGGGCATGCGGTGATTACCGTGGCGGACAGCGGCGTCGGGATCGAGCCGGGCGAACTCCATTCGGTTTTCACGATGTTCCACCAGCAGCGGTCCAGCCGCGCCCTGTCGCCCGAAGGCTTCGGCATCGGACTGGCCGTGGTCAGGCGCATCGTGGAACTTCACGGCGGCACGGTGAGCGTCGCCAGCGAAGGCCCGGGGCGCGGCAGCACGTTCACCGTGGCCCTGCCGCTGGCCGGGCCGGCCGGGGCCTGAGCCTTACTTGACTTCGATCTTGCGCGACTTGTCGACCGGCTGCTTCTTCGCGAGCGCGAGGGTCAGCACCCCGTTCTCGAGTGCGGCGGTGGTCGCTTCGGCGTCGATTTCGGCCGGCAGTTCGTAAGCGGCCTTGTACTGGCGCTTGGCTTCCGCCCTGGTGGCGATCGTCACGACGGGGCCTTCGACGCTGATGTTCAGGTCTTCACGCACGACGCCGGGCAGATCCAGCGACAGCGTCCATGCCTTCTCGTCTTCCTTGACGTCGAAGCCGAGGGTGCTGAAGAAGCGTTCGAAGCTGCGGTCGAACGAACGGAACGACGGGGCAGCGGCGCGGGTGCGAAGAACCGGTGCGAAAAACATGGCGAACTCCTTGATGTCCTGATTTGCAACGGGCCCGGCACAGGTGCGTACCGACCGGCCCTTACACTGCGCGGCTTTCACCGTGATCGCCGCTTGCTTAGGAAGTTGCGCACGCGCTTCACTATTTCAAGAGTCCACCACCGCAGATCCCATGAGGAAAATCCTTCGACGCAACGTCTTGAAATCGCTGGCCGCGACGCTATGTGTGCCGGCCTTCGCTCACGCGCAGGCGCCCTTGCCCCCGGTGAGGCTGGCGCTGGTCGAGGGTCTCTCCGGCGGCAACGCGAACGGCGGCGAAGCCGTGTTCCGCAACCTGGTGTGGGCGGTGGAGCGCGTCAACCAGCGTGGGGGCGTGCGCACCGCGCAAGGCCCGCGCCTGCTGGAACTGGTCCGCTACGACAGCAAGGGCCAGATCGAGGAAGCGCTCGCCGCGATGCGTTCGGCCATCGACGACGGTGCGCGTTTCATCCTGCAGGGCAATTCGTCGGCGGTAACGGCGGCATTGATCGACGCCGTCAACAAGCACAACGAGCGCGAGCCGGATCGCCGCGTGCTGCTGCTGAACTACTCGGCCGTGGACCCGATCCTCACGAACGAGAAGTGCAGCTTCTGGCATTTCCGGTTCGACGCGCATGCCGACATGCGCATGGCGGCACTGATGTCGGTGCTGCGCGACGACCGGTCGGTGAAATCGGTGTACCTCATCAACCCCGACTACAGCTTCGGCCATGCCGTCCAGCGCGAAGCCAATCGCCAGCTGGCAGCGCAGCGGCCCGACGTGCAGGTGGTCGCGCAGGAGCTGCACCCGCTGCTGCGCATCAAGGACTTCGCGCCCTATGCGGCCAAGATCAAGGCCAGCGGCGCGCAGGCGGTGATCACGGGCAACTTCTCCAACGACCTCACGCTGCTCGTGAAGGCGGCGAAGGAAGCCGGCTACGAAGGCAAGTTCTACACGTTCTACGGCAACGCGCTCGGCGCGCCGGCGGCGATGGGGGAGGCGGGCATCGGCAGGGTGATCGCCGTGGCCGACTGGCTGCCCAACGTGCCCGGCGCGCAGAGCGAGGCCTTCTACCAGGCTTTCCACCAGCGCTACCCGAAGCCCGCCGACGATTACGTGCACCTGCGCATGCAGCTCCTCGTGGAAGCGCTGGCCCAGGCGATCGAGAAGGCGGGCGCCGTGCAGGCAGTGCCGGTGGCGCTCGCGCTCGAACGGGTTTCCGTGACCATGGCCGGCCAGACCGGCACGATGCGCGCGGCCGATCACCAGTTCCAGCAGCCGCTCGCCGTGGGCATCATGGACAGGGCCGGCACGCCGGGGGTGAAGTTCGACGTCGAGGGCTCGGGCTACGGCTTTCGCGTGATCCGGCAGCTCACGCCCGCGCAGGCCGAGATGCCCCACGGCTGCAGGATGGTTCGCCAGGACTGACAATCGGCGCATGCGCAGCGCCATCCTGAACCTCGAAGAATCCAAGATCCGCGAAGTCGCCAACGCCGGCATGGGACGCAGCGACGTGCTGGCGTTCTGGTTCGGGGAGAGCGACGAGGCCACGCCCGAGTTCATTCGCGAGGCGGCGATCGAGTCGCTGCGCAAGGGTGAGACGTTCTACGCCCACAACCTGGGCCTGCCGGAACTGCGGCACGCCATCGCGACGTACACGACGCGGCTGCATGGCAGTGTGAAGGGCGAGCGCATCGCCGTGACGTCCGGCGGTGTCAACGCGCTGATGCTGGCGGTGCAGTCGCTGGTGGATGCGGGCGATGAAGTGGTCGCCGTCACGCCGGTGTGGCCCAACCTCACGGCGCAGCCGCTGATCATGGGCGCGAAGCTCAAGCGGGTGTCGCTGGTGCCGAAGGCGGGCGCGTGGACGCTGGACCTGCAGCGACTGCTGGACGCGATCACGCCGGCCACGAAGCTGCTGATCGTCAACGCCCCGAACAACCCGACCGGCTGGACGCTGTCGCGCGCCGAGCAGCAGGCGATCCTGGACCACTGCCGCAAGACCGGGACCTGGATCCTTGCGGACGAGGTGTACGAGCGCCTCTACTACGAAGCGACTGCGAATTCCTGCGCGCCGAGTTTCCTGGATGCCGCCTCTGCCGATGACCGGCTGGTCGTGGCGCACAGCTTCTCCAAGAGCTTCCTCATGACCGGCTGGCGGCTCGGCTGGCTGGTGATGCCCGCGTCCATGACGCAGCACATGGGCAAGCTGATCGAGTTCAACACCTCCTGCGCCAGCGTGTTCACCCAGCGCGCGGCCCAGGTCGCGATGGAGCGCACGGACGAAGTCACGCCGCGCGTGGTCGCGCACCTGAAGTCCTGCCGCGACGTGCTCGTGCCGCAGCTGCAGGCGCTGCCGCAGGTGGAGGTGCAACCGGCCCAGGGCGGCATGTACGCCTTCTTCAAGCTCAGCGGCTACGCCGATTCGCTGGAGGTCGCGAAGCGGCTGGTCAAGGAGGCGGGGCTGGGCCTGGCGCCGGGCAACGCCTTTGCGCCCGAGGCGCAAGGCTGGCTGCGCTGGTGCTTCGCGTCGAAGGACATCGGGCGGCTGCAAGAGGGCGTGGGCCGGCTCTCCCGCTGGTTATCCGCCCGTCTGCTATGATCCACAGGTTCTGCATCCCGCGGAGCGCACGTAGAGGGCCGTTCCAGCCTCCTACGCAAGTCAATCTTCAAACAAGGAAACACCGATGACCGCCATCAACAAGGCCGAGATCGTCAAGGCCAACGCGCGCGGCGCCAGCGACACGGGCAGCCCCGAAGTCCAGGTCGCCCTGCTCACCGCCCGCATCAACGAACTCACCCCGCACTTCAAGACGCACGCCAAGGACCACCACGGCCGCCGCGGCTTGCTGCGCCTGGTGAACCGCCGCAAGAGCCTGCTCGCGTACCTGAAGGACAAGGACGCGGAGCGTTACACGGCGCTGATCGGCAAGCTCGGCCTGCGCAAGTAAGGCCGCACCCATGCAGGACGCCTGAGCTCGGCAGGTTCGCTGGCTCAGGCGTTTGCACATCGGAAGGCAACGAAGACGACCACGCGCTGTGTCATTCCAACAGGGGCCTGCGGCAGGCCCCTCCTGGAATGGCATCGTGTTCGCCGCTTCCAGCCTCCCACTCCAACCATAACCAGGAGCCGAACATGACCATGTTCAACAAAGTCACCAAGACCTTCCAGTGGGGATCCCACACCGTCACGCTGGAAACGGGCGAGATCGCCCGCCAGGCCTCGGGCGCCGTCATCGTCGACATCGAGGGCACCGTGATCCTCGCCACCGTGGCCGCCTCCAAGAGCGCCAAGCCCGGCCAGGATTTCTTCCCGCTCACCGTCGACTACATCGAGAAGACCTATGCCGCCGGCAAGATCCCCGGCAGCTTCTTCAAGCGTGAAGCCAAGCCGAGCGAGCACGAGACGCTCACCTCGCGCCTGATCGACCGCCCGATCCGCCCGCTGTTCCCCGAAGGCTTCTTCAACGAAGTGCACGTGGTGATCCACACGCTGTCGCTGAACCCCGAGGTAGACGCCGACATCGCCGCCATGATCGGCACCAGCGCCGCGCTGGCCGTCTCCGGCATCCCGTTCGCCGGCCCGATAGGCGCCGCGCGCGTGGGCTACGTCAACGGCGAGTACGTGCTGAACCCCGGCCAGACGGCCCGCAAGATGTCCGACATGGACCTCGTCGTCGCCGGCACGGAAGCCGCGGTGCTGATGGTCGAATCGGAAGCCCTGCAGCTGTCCGAAGAGGTGATGCTGGGCGCCGTGGTGTTCGGCCATGAGCAGGCCAAGGTCGCGATCAACGCCATCCACGAGCTGGTCCGCGAAGGCGGCAAGCCGGTGTGGGACTGGCAGCCGCCCGCCAAGGACGAGGCCTTCATCGCCAAGGTGAACCAGCTCGCCGACGAGAAGCTGCGCGCCGCCTACCAGATCCGCAGCAAGCAGGCCCGCACGCAGGCCCTGCGCGAGGCGAACGCGTCCGTGCACGCGGCGCTCAAGGCCGAAGGCGTCGAGTTCGACGCCGTCAAGGTCGACGAACTGCTGTTCAACGTCGAAGCCGGCATCGTCCGCAGCCAGATCCTGGCCGGCGAGCCGCGCATCGACGGCCGCGACACGCGCACCGTCCGCCAGATCGAGATCCGCACCGGCGTGCTGCCCCGCACCCACGGCTCGGCCCTCTTCACGCGCGGCGAGACGCAGGCGCTGGTCGTGACCACGCTGGGCACGGAGCGCGATGCGCAGCGCATCGACGCGCTGATGGGCGAATACGAAGACCGCTTCCTGTTCCACTACAACATGCCTCCCTTCGCGACCGGCGAAGTGGGCCGCATGGGCTCGACCAAGCGACGCGAGATCGGCCATGGCCGCCTTGCCAAGCGCGCGCTGGTCGCCGTGCTTCCGAGCAAGGACGAGTTCCCCTACACCATGCGCGTGGTGTCGGAAATCCTCGAGTCGAACGGCTCGTCGTCGATGGCTTCGGTCTGCGGCGGCTGCCTGTCGCTGATGGACGCCGGCGTGCCGGTGAAGGCGCACGTGGCGGGCATCGCCATGGGCCTGATCAAGGAAGGCAACCGCTTCGCGGTGCTCACGGACATCCTGGGCGACGAGGACCACCTCGGCGACATGGACTTCAAGGTGGCCGGCACGGCGACCGGCATCACGGCCCTGCAGATGGACATCAAGATCCAGGGCATCACGAAGGAGATCATGCAGGTCGCGCTGGCGCAGGCCAAGGAAGCGCGCATGCACATCCTGGGCAAGATGCAGGAAGCGCTCGGCGAGGCCAAGGCGGACGTCTCGAACTTCGCGCCGCGCCTGTACACGATGAAGATCAACCCGGAGAAGATCCGCGACGTGATCGGCAAGGGCGGCGCCACCATCCGCGCGCTGACCGAGGAAACCGGCACGACGATCGACATCGCCGAAGACGGCACCATCACCATCGCCTCGACCGAAGCCGAGAAGGCCGAACACGCGAAGAAGCGCATCGAGGAGATCACGGCGGAAGTGGAAGTGGGCAAGGTCTACGAAGGCCCGGTCACCAAGCTGCTGGATTTCGGCGCGCTCATCAACCTGCTGCCCGGCAAGGACGGCCTGCTGCACATCTCCCAGATCGCTCATGAGCGCGTCGAGAAGGTCAGCGACTACCTGAGCGAAGGCCAGGTGGTGCGCGTGAAGGTGCTCGAGACCGACGACAAGGGCCGCGTGAAGCTGTCCATGAAGGCGCTGCTCGAGCGTCCGGCCGGCATGCCCGAAGAGCAGCCGCGTGGCCCGCGGGGTGAGCGCGGTGACCGCGGCGAGCGCGGCGATCGTGGTGATCGCCCGCCGCGTGAGCACCGTGAGCCGCGCCCGCCGCGTGAGCCGCAGGGCGAAGGCCGCCAGGAACAGGCGCCGCGCGAGCCGCTGCCGCAGGTCGACGCGGTCGATACGCCGCCGCACCAGTGACACGCCCGTGAAAGCGGTCGAGATCACGTCGTACGGCCCGCCGGGCGTCCTGGTGCTGGGCGAGCGGCCCGACCCCGTCGCGGGGCCGGGCGAGCTGCTCATTCGCGTCCGTGCGAGCGGCGTGAACCGCCCCGACGTGCTCCAGCGCATGGGTCATTACCCCGTGCCGCCGGGCGCGTCGGACATTCCCGGCCTCGAAGTCGCGGGTGAGATCGCCGGCGGCGACGACAGGGAACTCGCGGCGGCCGGATTCAAGAAGGGCGATCGCGTCTGCGCGCTCGTCGCCGGCGGCGGCTACGCCGAGCTGTGCGTCGCGCCGATCGGCCAGTGCCTGCCGGTCCCGAAGGGCCTGAGCGACATCGAGGCGGCTTCGCTGCCGGAGACGTTCTTCACCGTGTGGAGCAACGTGTTCGATCGCGGACGCCTGCGGGCCGGCGAGACCTTCCTCGTGCAGGGCGGCACCAGCGGCATCGGCGTCACGGCGATCCAGCTGGCCAAGGCGTTCGGCGCGCAGGTGCTGGCGACGGCGGGCAGCGACGACAAGTGCCAGGCATGCCTCAAGCTCGGCGCCGACCACGCGATCAACTACAAGACGCAGGATTTCGCGGCCGAGGCGAAGAAGCTCACCAACGGCGCCGGCGTCGACGTGATCCTCGACATGGTGGCGGGCGGCTACGTCGCGCGCGAGGTCGACTGCCTGGCCGAAGACGGCCGCATCGTGATCATCGCGATCCAGGGCGGCACCAAGAGCGAATTCAACGCCGGGCTCGTGCTGCGCCGGCGCCTCACGATCACCGGTTCGACGCTGCGCCCGCGCCCGGTCGCCTTCAAGGCGGCCATCGCGCAGTCGCTGCAGCAGCGCGTGTGGCCCCTGATCGAGAGGAAAGCCGTGCAGCCGGTCATCCACAGCACATTCGCCGCAGCCGACGCCGCCAAGGCGCACGAGCTGATGGAGTCGAACCAGCACGTCGGCAAGATCGTCCTCACCTGGTCATGAAGAAGAACAAGCTCATCGCCGGCAACTGGAAGATGAACGGCAGCCTCGTGGCGAACGAGCAGCTGGTGCGCGCCGTCGCGGCGGGCATGGACGGGGCGCAGTGCACGGTCGCCGTGTGCGTGCCCGCGCCCTACCTCGAGCAGGTGAACCAGTTGCGCAGCGGCACGAAGATCGAGCTGGGTGCGCAGGATGTGTCGCGCCACGAGCAGGGGGCGTACACGGGCGAAGTGTCGGCTCCCATGCTGCGCGAGTTCGGGGTGCGCTATGCGATCGTCGGCCATTCGGAGCGCCGCCAGTACCACGGCGAAAGCGACGAAGCGGTGGCCGAGAAGGCCAAGGCCGCGCTCGCGCACGGCATCACGCCCATCGTGTGCGTGGGCGAGACGCTGGCCGAGCGCGAAGCCGGCCGCACGCAGGACGTGGTCAAGCGCCAGATGGCGGCCGTGATCCACACCAACGGCCATTGCATCAGCGAGATCGTGGTCGCGTACGAGCCGGTGTGGGCCATCGGCACGGGCCGCACGGCAACCCCGCAGCAGGCGCAGGAAGTGCACGCGCTGCTGCGCGCGCAGCTGAAGGCCGCGACGGAACACTCCGAGCGCGTGCAGATCCTTTACGGCGGGAGCATGAACGCGGGCAACGCCGCGTCGCTGCTCGCGCAACCCGACGTGGACGGCGGGCTCATCGGCGGGGCGTCACTGAAGGCCCCCGATTTCCTACAAATCATCGCCGCTGCCTCGCGCTGAGGCCGGGCAGGGCAAGAACAACAGGAGTAGACGGAAATGAACGTTTTGTTGACGGTGCTGCTGGCGGTGCAGATGCTCACCGCGATCGGGATGATCGGGCTCATCCTCATCCAGCATGGCAAGGGTGCCGACATGGGCGCGGCCTTCGGCAGCGGCTCCTCGGGCAGCCTGTTCGGCGCGTCGGGCAGCGCGAACTTCCTCTCGCGCACGACGGCTGTGCTGGCTTCCGTGTTCTTCGTTTGCACGCTGGCGCTGGCCTACTTCGGCAACCTGCGCACGCCGGAATCGAGCAGCGTGCTCGAGCGTGCCCAGGTCGCGCCGGCGCCTGCGGCGCCGGCTTCGGGTGCGGCGCTGATCCCGGGAACTTCGGCGCCCGCGGCCGCCTCTACCGCGTCGTCTCCTGCGCCCGCACCCGCCGCGTCGGGCGCGGCGCAGATTCCGGCCAAGTGACCTTGGTCATTGCCGTGCCACTAGCGGAGCACGGCACTGGTTTCAGGGTAAACTCCAAGGCTGTCCGGAAAGCAACAATTCACAAAAAACCTCGTGGATTGAAAGCAGCCCTGAGGCTGTCCGGGCACGTGAAGCAACCTGCCGTCGTGGTGAAATTGGTAGACACGCTATCTTGAGGGGGTAGTGGCGAAAGCTGTGCGAGTTCGAGTCTCGCCGACGGCACCAAACAAGAAAGCTGGCCCGCGCGCACGGGGATACCGGGCCCGCGGACACAGCGGTGACGAGAGCCCAAATGAGCCTTGACCAGTACCTGCCCGTCCTCCTGTTCATCCTGGTGGGCATAGGCGTCGGGGTCGCACCGCAGGTGCTGGGCTGGGTCTTCTCCAAGGGCCTGGGTTTCCAGAAGCCCGACGCCGCGAAGAACTCGCCTTACGAGTGCGGCTTCGAAGCGTTCGAGGACGCGCGCATGAAGTTCGACGTGCGCTACTACCTCGTCGCCATCCTCTTCATCCTGTTCGACCTGGAAATCGCCTTCCTCTTTCCGTGGGCCGTGGCCCTGAAGGAGATCGGCGCCGTGGGCTTCTGGTCGATGATGATCTTCCTCGCCATCCTCGTGGTGGGGTTCGTGTACGAATGGAAGAAGGGCGCGCTCGACTGGGAGTGATCCCTGCGACCCGCTACACAAGCTTATGGCTGCTACTGAAGGCATTCTGGACAAGGGCCTGGTCACGACCACCGTGGACTCGGTGATCAACTGGGCGAAGACGGGCTCGCTGTGGCCCATGACGTTCGGCCTCGCGTGCTGCGCGGTGGAGATGATGCATGCGGGCGCGGCCCGTTACGACATCGACCGCTTCGGCATGCTGTTCCGCCCGAGCCCCCGCCAATCGGACCTGATGATCGTCGCCGGCACGCTGTGCAACAAGATGGCGCCGGCCCTGCGCAAGGTGTACGACCAGATGCCCGAGCCGCGCTGGGTGATCTCGATGGGCTCGTGCGCGAACGGCGGCGGCTACTACCACTACTCGTACTCGGTGGTGCGCGGCTGCGACCGCATCGTGCCGGTCGACGTGTACGTGCCCGGTTGCCCGCCGACGGCCGAAGCGCTGCTCTACGGGATCATCCAGCTGCAGCAGAAGATCCGCCGCACCCAGACGATCGCGAGGGCCTGATGACTGCGATCACTCCTTTCGCCGTCGATCCGGCGGCGCTGAAAGACGCGCTCGCGGCTGCACTGGGCGAGCTGGCCAAGAGCGTCGAACTCAAGCTCGATGAAGTGACGGTCACCGTCACGCCCGCGAACTACCTGGCCGCGGCCAAGCTGCTGCGCGATGCGCCCGGCTGCAAGTTCGAGCAATTGATCGACCTGTGCGGCGTCGATTACTCCGGCTGGGGCAACGGCGAATGGGACGGCCCGCGCTTCTGTGTCGTGTCGCACCTGCTGTCGGTCAGCCTGAACCAGCGCGTGCGCCTGAAGGTGTTCTGCCCCGACGACGAGCTGCCGGTGATCGATTCGGTGACCGGCCTGTGGAACTCCGCGAACTGGTTCGAGCGCGAGGCGTTCGACCTGTACGGCATCGTCTTCGAAGGTCACGCCGACCTGCGCCGGATCCTGACCGACTACGGCTTCATCGGCCACCCGTTCCGCAAGGACTTCCCGGTCTCCGGCTACACGGAGATGCGCTACGACGCCGAGCGCGGCCGGGTGATCTACCAGCCGGTGACGATCGAGCCGCGCGAAATCACGCCGCGCATCATCCGCGAAGAGAACTACGGGGGCCTGCATTAAATGGCCGAGATCAAGAACTACACCCTGAACTTCGGCCCCCAGCACCCGGCCGCGCACGGCGTGCTGCGCCTGGTGCTGGAACTCGACGGCGAGGTGATCCAGCGCGCCGACCCGCACATCGGCCTGTTGCACCGCGCGACCGAGAAGCTCGCCGAGACGCGCACGTTCATCCAGACGCTGCCCTACATGGACCGCCTCGACTACGTGTCGATGATGTCCAACGAGCATGCGTACTGCCTCGCGATCGAGAAGCTGCTGGAAATCGACGTGCCGATCCGCGCCCAGTACATCCGCGTGATGTTCGACGAGATCACGCGCCTGCTGAACCACCTGCTGTGGCTGGGTGCGCACGGCCTGGACTGCGGCGCGATGAACATGCTGATCTACTGCTTCCGCGAGCGGGAAGATCTCTTCGACATGTACGAGGCCGTGTCGGGCGCGCGCATGCACGCGGCGTACTACCGCCCGGGCGGCGTGTACCGCGACCTGCCGGATTCCATGCCGCAGTACAAGGCGAGCAAGGTTCGCAACCAGCGCGCCGTCGACAAGCTGAACGAGAACCGCAGCGGCTCGCTGCTCGATTTCATCGAGGACTTCACCAGGCGCTTCCCGCACTACGTGGACGAGTACGAGACGCTGCTCACCGACAACCGCATCTGGAAGCAGCGCACCGTGGGCATCGGCGTCGTCACGCCGGAGCGCGCGCTGAACATGGGCTTCACCGGCCCGATGCTGCGCGGCTCGGGCATCGCCTGGGACCTGCGCAAGAAGCAGCCCTACGAGGTCTACGACAGGATGGACTTCGACGTGCCGATCGGCAGGACCGGCGACTGCTACGACCGCTACCTGGTCCGCGTGCAGGAGATGCGCGAGTCCAACAAGATCATCCAGCAGTGCGTCGCGTGGCTGCGCGCGAACCCGGGCCCGGTGATCACCGACAACCACAAGGTGGCGCCGCCGGACCGCGAATCCATGAAGACCAACATGGAGGAGCTGATCCACCACTTCAAGCTGTTCTCGGAAGGCATGCGCGTTCCGGCAGGCGAGTCGTACGCGGCCGTGGAACACCCGAAGGGCGAGTTCGGCATCTACATCGTGAGCGACGGCGCCAACAAGCCGTACCGCATGAAGATCCGCGCGCCGGGCTTCCCGCACCTGGCGGCGATGGACGAGATGTCGCGCGGGCACATGATCGCCGACGCGGTGGCCGTGATCGGCACGATGGACATCGTGTTCGGGGAGATCGATCGATGATCGTGACGGAGCAAGTGCGTGCGGCTTTCGACAAGGAAGTCGCGAAGTACCCGGCGGACCAGAAGCAGTCCGCGGTGATGGCGTGCCTCGCCATCGTGCAGAAGGAACAAGGCTACGTGAGCCTGGACGCCGAAAAGGAAATCGCCGATTACCTGGGCATGCCGGCGATCGCGGTGCACGAGGTGACGACCTTCTACAACATGTACAACCAGCAGCCGGTCGGCAAGTACAAGCTGAACGTCTGCACCAACCTGCCGTGCCAGCTGCGTGACGGCGCCGTGGCGCTGCACCACCTCGAGAAGAAGCTGGGCATCGCGATGGGCGAAACGACGCCCGACGGCCTGTTCACGCTGCAGCAAAGCGAATGCCTGGGCGCCTGCGCCGATTCGCCGGTGATGCTGGTCAACGACCGCACCATGTGCAGCTTCATGTCCAAGGACAAGCTCGACCAGCTGGTGGATGGCTTGCGCGCTGCGGAGGGCAAGGCATGACCCCGCAGCAAGTGCTTTCGCAGTTCCAGGCCACGGGCGTCCAGACCTGCTTTCACGACCGCCACATCAGCCCGCAGATCTACGCGGGCCTGGACGGCACCAACTGGCGCCTGAAGGACTACGAGGCGCGCGACGGCTACAAGGCGCTGAAGAAGATCCTGTCCGAAGGCCTGACGCAGGACCAGGTGATCGCCACGGTGAAGGAATCGGCGCTGCGCGGCCGCGGCGGCGCGGGCTTCCCGACGGGCCTGAAGTGGTCGTTCATGCCGCGCCAGTTCCCGGGCCAGAAGTACCTGGTGTGCAACTCCGACGAGGGCGAGCCGGGCACCTGCAAGGACCGCGACATCCTCGCGTACAACCCGCACATCGTCATCGAGGGCATGATCATCGCGGCCTACGCGATGGGCATCACCGTGGGCTACAACTACATCCACGGCGAGATCTTCCAGGTGTACGAGCGCTTCGAAGAGGCGCTGGAAGAGGCGAGGGCGGCCGGGTTGCTGGGCAACAACATCCTCGGCTCGAGCTTCTCGTTCCAGCTGCACGCGTTCCACGGCTTCGGCGCCTACATCTGCGGCGAAGAGACGGCGCTGCTGGAGTCGCTCGAAGGCAAGAAGGGCCAGCCGCGCTTCAAGCCGCCGTTCCCGGCGAGCTTCGGCGTGTACGGCAAGCCCACCACGATCAACAACACCGAGACCTTCGCGGCGGTGCCCTGGATCATCCGCAACGGCGGCCAGGCTTACCTCGACTGCGGCAAGCCGAACAACGGCGGCACGAAGATCTTCTCGATCTCCGGCGACGTGGAGCTGCCCGGCAACTACGAGATCCCGCTGGGCACGCCTTTCTCGAAACTGCTCGAACTCGCCGGTGGCGTGCGCGGCGGCAAGAAGCTGAAGGCGGTGATTCCGGGCGGCTCGTCCGCGCCGGTGCTGCCGGCCGACATCATGATGAACTGCACGATGGACTACGACTCCATCGCGAAGGCGGGCTCCATGCTCGGCTCGGGTGCCGTGATCGTGATGGACGAGACGCGTGACATGGTCGAAAGCCTGCTGCGCCTGTCCTACTTCTACATGCACGAGTCCTGCGGCCAGTGCACGCCCTGCCGCGAGGGCACGGGCTGGATGTGGCGCGTGATCGACCGCATCCAGAACGGGTACGGCAAGCCGGGCGACCTGGCGTTGCTGGACAACGTGGCCGACAACATCCAGGGCCGCACGATCTGCGCGCTGGGCGACGCCGCCGCCATGCCGGTGCGCGCGATGCTCAAGCACTTCCGGCACGAATTCGAAGCCAAGATCGCGAAGGCGCAAGCTGCGTCCCCCGCGCCTTCCGTGAGTCTCGCCAAATGATCGAAGTCAATATCGACGGCAAGAAGGTCGAGGTGGCCGAAGGCAGCATGGTCATGCATGCGGCCGACAAGGCGGACATCTACATCCCGCACTTCTGCTATCACAAGAAGCTTTCCATCGCGGCCAATTGCCGCATGTGCCTGGTGGACGTCGAGAAGGCGCCCAAGCCCATGCCGGCGTGTGCCACGCCCGTGACCAACGGGATGATCGTCCGCACCAAGAGCGACAAGGCGATCAAGGCGCAGCAGTCGGTGATGGAGTTCCTGCTGATCAACCACCCGCTGGACTGCCCGATCTGCGACCAGGGCGGCGAGTGCCAGTTGCAGGACCTGGCCGTGGGCTACGGCGGCTCCGCCTCGCGCTACGAGGAAGAGAAGCGCGTGGTGCTGCACAAGGACGTCGGCCCGCTGATCTCCATGGAGGAGATGAGCCGTTGCATCCACTGCACCCGCTGCGTGCGCTTCGGCCAGGAGGTGGCCGGCGTGATGGAGCTGGGCATGATCCATCGCGGCGAGCACAGCGAGATCACGACGGTGCTGGGCGACACGGTCGACTCGGAAGTGTCCGGCAACATGATCGACCTGTGCCCGGTCGGCGCGCTCACCAGCAAGCCTTTCCGCTACCAGGCCCGCCCCTGGGAGTTGTCGCGCCGCAAGTCGGTCAGCCCCCACGATTCGACCGGCGCCAACCTGATCGTGCAGGTCAAGAACAACAAGGTCTTGCGCGTGCTGCCGCTCGAGAACGAGGACGTGAACGAGTGCTGGCTGGCCGACCGCGACCGTTTCTCGTATGAAGCGCTGAACGAGGATTCGCGCCTCGCCGCGCCCATGATCAAGCAGGGCGGCGAGTGGAAGGCCGTGGACTGGCAGACCGCGCTCGAGTACGTCGCGCACGGGCTGAAGAACATCCAGGCCGAGCACGGTGCGAAGAGCATCGGCGCGCTGGCCAGCCCGCACAGCACAGTGGAGGAGCTGTTCCTCGCGCAGAAGCTCGTGCGCGCGTTGGGCAGCCAGAACATCGACTACCGCCTGCGCAACGCCCAGTTCACGACACACGAAGGTGTGCGCTGGCTCGGCACGAGCATCGCCTCGCTGTCGAACCTGCAGGGCGCGCTGGTCGTCGGCTCGAACCTGCGCAAGGACCATCCGCTGTTCGCGCTGCGCGTGCGCGCGGCGGTGCGCAAGGGCGCGAAGGTCGCGGTGATCCACGACAAGGACAACGACTGGGCGATGAGCGTCGCCGCTTCGCAGATCGCTCCGGCTTCCGACTGGGCGCAGGCGCTCGCGGACGTGGCCGCGGCGGTCGGCGAGATCAAGGGCGGCACGCCTCCGGTGAAAGGCAACGTCACCGACAAGGCCAAGGCCATCGCGAAGTCGCTCACCTGGGGCGGCGAGCGCAACGCCATCCTGCTGGGCAACGCCGCCGCGCACCACGCCAACGCCGCGTCCCTGCTGGCGCTGGCCAACTGGATCGGCGAGCGCACCGGCGCGACGGTGGGCTATCTCACCGAGGCCGCGAATACCGTGGGCGCGCAGCTCGTGAACGCGATGCCCGGGGAGGGCGGCCTGAACGCCGGGCAGATGCTCTCCGGCGCGCTCAAGGCCGTGGTGCTCCTGAACAACGAGCCCGAGTTCGATTCCGCCGCCGGCCGCAACGCCCGTGCCGCGCTCGAGCAGGCCGAGATGGTCATCACCCTGAGCCCGTTCAAGGCGAACATGGAGTTCAGCGACGTGCTGCTCCCGATCGCGCCGTGGACCGAGACGCCCGGCACCTTCGTCAATGCCGAAGGCCGCGTGCAGTCGTTCCACGCCGTGGTGAAGCCGCTGGCCGACACGCGCCCGGGCTGGAAGGTGCTGCGCGTCCTGGGGAACATGCTGGGCCTGCCGGGCTTCGACTACGAGTCGGCCCAGGAAGTGCTCGTGGCCGCGCGCGGTGCGCAGGACGCGAACCAGCCCATCGTGCAGGGCGGCCTTCTGAGCAACGCGACGAAGGCCGCGGTCGACCTCAACGCGAAGGCGGGCAAGCCCGTGACCGCCGCGATCTACCAGCTCGATTCCATCGTGCGCCGCGCGCCGGCGTTGCAGCTGACGGCCGATGCGCAAGTCACGCGCGCGCCGCAGGAAGGGGTGCCGGCATGATCGATTCGATCTACGGTTTCGGCAACGGCCTGATCGGCGCGCCCTGGTGGACGGCCGCCGGCTGGCCGGTGGTCTGGGCACTGATCAAGATCATCGTCGTGGTGGTCCCGCTGATGGGCGCCGTGGCGTACCTGACGCTCTGGGAGCGCAAGGCCATCGGCTTCACGCAGATCCGCATCGGCCCCAACCGCATCGGCCCGCTCGGGCTGCTGCAGCCGATCGCCGACGCGCTCAAGCTCCTCACGAAGGAAATCATCCTTCCCACGGTCGCGAACAAGGGCCTCTTCTACCTCGGCCCGATCATGACCATCATGCCGGCGCTGGCCGCATGGGCCGTCATCCCGTTCGGGCCGGACGTCGCCCTGTCGAACATCAACGCGGGCCTGCTGTTCCTGATGGCGATCACCTCGATGGAGGTGTACGGCGTCATCATCGCGGGCTGGGCCTCGAACTCGAAGTACGCCTTCCTCGGCGCGCTGCGCGCTTCCGCGCAGATGGTCAGCTACGAGATCGCCATGGGCTTCGCGCTGGTCGTCGTGCTGATGGTCACCGGCTCGCTGAACCTGAGCGACGTCGTCATGAGCCAGGGCAGGGGCTTTGCCGCCTCGCACGGCTGGAGCCTGTTCTCGTGGAACTGGCTGCCGCTGCTGCCGATCTTCCTCGTGTACTTCATCTCGGGCCTGGCCGAAACCAACCGCCATCCTTTCGACGTTGTGGAAGGCGAATCGGAGATCGTGGCCGGCCACATGATCGAGTACTCGGGCATGAGCTTCGCGATGTTCTTCCTCGCGGAGTACGCCAACATGTGGCTGGTCTCGATCCTGTGCGTGACCATGTTCCTCGGCGGCTGGCTCTCGCCCATTGCCGCGCTCGATTTCATCCCGGGCTGGATCTGGCTCGGAATCAAGACCTTCGCGGTCGTGACGGTGTTCCTGTGGGTGCGCTCGACGTTCCCGCGCTACCGCTACGACCAGATCATGCGCCTGGGCTGGAAGATCTTCATCCCCGTCACGCTCGTGTGGCTGGTGGTGGTCGGCGCCTGGATGCAGACCTCGTACAACATCTGGAAGTGACCATGAGCGCCACTGCCACATCCAATTTTTCGCTGGGCGACTTCTTCCGCAGCTTCGCGCTGTGGGAGCTGCTCAAGGGCATGAGGATCACCGGGAAGTACATGTTCTCCCGCAAGATCACCATCCAGTTCCCGGAAGAAAAGACACCGCTGTCCCCGCGCTTCCGCGGCCTGCACGCGCTGCGCCGTTACGAGAACGGCGAGGAGCGCTGCATCGCCTGCAAGTTATGCGAGGCCGTGTGCCCGGCGCTGGCGATCACGATCGAGTCGGACCAGCGCGCCGACGGCACGCGCCGCACGACGCGCTACGACATCGACCTCACGAAGTGCATCTTCTGCGGCTTCTGCGAGGAAAGCTGCCCGGTGGATTCGATCGTCGAGACCCACATCCTCGAGTACCACGGCGAAAAGCGCGGCGACCTGTACTTCACCAAGGACATGCTGCTGGCCGTGGGCGATCGCTACGAGAAGGAAATCGCGGCGGCCAAGGCGGCGGACGCGCCATACCGTTGATGCACCGCTAGAGCTATATGGACATCCGCACCGGTTTCTTCTACCTCTTCTCGGCGATCCTGCTGTTCTCGGCGTTCCGCGTGATCACCGCGCGCAACCCCGTGTACGCGGCGCTGTACCTCGTGCTCGCCTTCTTCCAGGCCGCGGCCGTGTGGCTGCTGCTCAAGGCCGAATTCCTCGCGATCTCGCTGGTGCTGGTCTATGTCGGCGCCGTGATGGTGCTGTTCCTCTTCGTCGTGATGATGCTGGACATCGACGTGGCGCACCTGCGGGCCGGCTTCTGGAAGCACTTCCCGCTCGCAGCGACGGTCGGCGCCATCATCGCGCTCGAAATGGCCGCCGTGCTGATGGGCGGCTTCCGTCCCGAGGAGCCGCGCGCGATGCCGGCCGTGGCGCAGGCCGCGGCGCAGGGCGTGCAGTTCTCCAACACCAAGGAACTGGGCAAGCTGCTGTACAGCGGCTACCTGTTCCCGCTGGAGATCGCGGCCGTGATCCTGCTGGTGGCGATCGTCGCTGCCATCGCACTGACGCTGCGCACCCGCAAGGACAGCCGCCACCTCGATCCCTCGCTGCAGGTGCGCGTGAAGGCGCGCGACCGCCTGCAGATCGTGAAGATCGCCCCGACGGTGGCCGCGCCGCCGCAGCCCGAGGCCACCGCCGCCGTGGAGAACAAGGCATGACGATCACCCTGGGCCACTTCCTCTCGCTGGGCGCGATGCTGTTCGCGCTGTCGGTGATCGGCATCTTCCTGAACCGCCGCAACCTCATCGTGCTGCTGATGTGCATCGAGCTGATGCTGCTGGCGGTCAACATGAACTTCGTCGCGTTCTCCTACTACCTGGGCGACATGCACGGCCAGGTGTTCGTGTTCTTCATCCTCACCGTGGCCGCCGCCGAGAGCGCGATCGGCCTCGCGATCCTGGTGCTGCTGTTCCGCAACAAGGAAGGCATCAGCGTCGACGACCTGAACGCACTCAAGGGCTAGAACAACAATGAATTCGACCCTGAACGCCTCGACGCTGCTGGTCGTCCCGCTCGCGCCGCTGGCCGGCGCGCTGCTCGCCGGCATCCTGGGCACGACCTTCGGCGGCAACAAGATCGGCCGCGGCCTGTCGCACACTTTCACGATCCTGGGCGTGGCCATCGCCTTCGCGATCTCCGCGATGACGCTCAAGGCCGTGGCCCTGGACGGCGCGCGCCTGAACCAGACCGTCTACGAATGGATGGTGGTGGGCGGCCTGAAGATGGAAGTCGGCTTCCTCATCGACGGCCTCACCGCGATGATGATGTGCGTCGTGACCTTCGTGTCGCTGATGGTGCACATCTACACCATCGGCTACATGGCCGAGGACGAGGGCTACAACCGCTTCTTCGCCTACATCTCGCTCTTCACGTTCTCGATGCTGATGCTCGTGATGAGCAACAACTTCCTGCAGCTGTTCTTCGGCTGGGAAGCGGTGGGCCTGGTGTCGTACCTGCTGATCGGTTTCTGGTACACGCGCCCGACGGCCATCTTCGCCAACCTGAAGGCCTTCCTGGTCAACCGGGTCGGCGACTTCGGCTTCATCCTGGGCATCGGCCTGATCGCCGCCTACGCCGGCACGCTGACGTATGCCGACGCGTTCGCCAAAGCCGGCGAGATCGCCAAGCTCACGTTCCCCGGCACCGACTGGATGCTGATCACGGTGATCTGCATTTGCCTCTTCATCGGCGCGATGGGCAAGAGCGCGCAGTTCCCGCTGCACGTCTGGCTGCCCGACTCGATGGAAGGCCCGACGCCGATTTCCGCGCTGATCCACGCCGCGACGATGGTGACGGCCGGCATCTTCATGGTGGCGCGCATGTCGCCGCTGTTCGAGCTGTCCGAGACGGCGCTGTCCTTCATCATCATCATCGGCGCGATCACGGCGCTGTTCATGGGCTTCCTGGGCATCGTCCAGAACGACATCAAGCGCGTGGTCGCGTATTCGACGCTGTCGCAGCTCGGGTACATGACGGTGGCGCTCGGCGCTTCCGCGTACTCGGTCGCCGTCTTCCACCTGATGACGCACGCGTTCTTCAAGGCGCTGCTGTTCCTCGCGGCCGGCTCCGTGATCATCGGCATGCACCACAACCAGGACATCCGCTGGATGGGCAATGTGCGCAAGTACATGCCGATCACCTGGATCACGTCGCTGGTGGGCTCCGTCGCGCTGATCGGCACGCCGTTCTTCGCCGGCTTCTACTCGAAGGACTCGATCATCGAGGCGGTGCACGCGAGCCACATCTACGGTGCGAAGTTCGCGTACTTCGCCGTCACCCTCGGCGTGTTCGTCACGGCGTTCTATTCGTTCCGCATGTATTTCCTGGTGTTCCACGGCAAGGAGCGCTACGACGAGGCGCCCAAGCACGAACACGATCCCGCCGAGGAGCCGGACGCGCACGGCCACGAGGTCCACGAGCCGCACGAGACGCCCTGGGTCGTCACCGCACCGCTGATCCTGCTGGCGATCCCGTCGGTGCTGGCCGGCTACCTGTTTATCGACCCGATGCTGTTCTCCGATTTCCTGAAGGACGCCATCAGCGTGAACGGCGAACAGCACCACGCGATGGAGTTCCTCAAGGAGGAGTTCCACGGCCCGCTCGCCATGGCGCTGCACGGCTTCACCGCGGCGCCGTTCTGGCTGTCGCTCGCGGGCGTCGTGGCGGCCTGGTACATGTACCTGAAGAACCCGGCGCTGCCGGCGGCGATCAAGAAGCGCTTCTCCTTGCTCTACACGATCCTGGAAAACAAGTACTTCTTCGACTGGTTCAACGAGCACGTGCTGGCCAAGGCGGCGCGCGGCGTGGGCATCGGCCTGTGGAAGGGCGGGGACCAGGGCGTGATCGACGGCGCCGCGGTGAATGGCAGCGCGCGCATCGTCGGCTGGTTCGCCGGCGTGATCCGCTGGGTGCAGACCGGCTACATCTATCACTACGCCTTCGCGATGATCATCGGCGTCTTCGTGCTGATGACGTGGTTCGTATGGCTCAACCGATAAGACCAAGAGAAGAACAATGGGACTGCTGAGCCTCGCCATCTGGACGCCGATCTTCTTCGGCGTCGTGCTGCTCGCGCTGGGACGGGACGATCAGGCGCGCACCGTGCGCTGGCTGGCGCTGATCGGCTCGCTGGTGAGCTTCCTCGTCACGATTCCGCTCTACACGCGCTTCGACACCACCACGTCGGCGATGCAGTTCGTCGAGAAGCAGCCGTGGATCGAGCGCTTCAACGTCTGGTACCAGCTGGGCATCGACGGCATCGCGATCTGGTTCATCCTGCTCACGGCCTTCATCACGCTCGTGGTGGTGATCTCCGCGTGGGAAGTGATCCAGGAGCGCGTGAACCAGTACATGGGCGCGTTCCTGATCCTGTCGGGCCTGATGATCGGCGTGTTCTGCGCGCTGGACGGCATCCTGTTCTACGTGTTCTTCGAGGCGACGCTGATCCCGATGTACCTGATCATCGGCGTCTGGGGCGGCCCGAACAAGATCTACGCGGCGTTCAAGTTCTTCCTGTACACGCTGCTCGGCTCCCTGCTGATGCTGGTCGCGCTGGTGTTCCTGTACACCAAGTCCGGCGGCAGCTTCGACATCCTCACCTGGCATAAGCTGCCGCTAGCGCTGCCCGCGCAGACGATCCTGTTCTTCGCGTTCTTCGCCGCCTTCGCCGTGAAGGTGCCGATGTGGCCGGTGCACACCTGGCTGCCCGACGTGCACGTCGAGGCGCCCACGGGCGGCTCCGCAGTGCTGGCGGCCATCATGCTGAAGCTCGGGGCCTACGGTTTCCTGCGCTTCTCGATGCCGATCGCGCCCGACGCCGCGCACGAATACGCGTGGTTCATCATCGCGCTGTCGATCATCGCGGTGATCTACGTCGGGCTGGTCGCGATGGTGCAGACCGACATGAAGAAGCTGATCGCCTATTCGTCGGTGGCGCACATGGGCTTCGTCACGCTCGGCTTCTTCATCTTCAACGAGCTGGGCGTCGAAGGCGGCTTGATCCAGATGATCGCGCACGGCTTCGTGTCGGGCGCCATGTTCCTGTGCGTGGGCGTGCTGTACGACCGCGTGCACTCGCGCGAGATCGCGAGCTACGGCGGCGTCGTCAACACCATGCCCAACTTCACCGCCTTCGCGCTGCTGTTCTGCATGGCCAACTGCGGCCTGCCCGCCACCGCCGGCTTCGTCGGCGAGTGGATGGTGATCCTCGGCACCGTCAAGGCGAATTTCTGGCTGGGCCTGATGGCCGCCTCGGCGCTGATCTGGGGCGCGGCCTACACCTTGTGGATGTTCAAGCGCGTCTACCTCGGCCCGGTCGGCAACGACCATGTCAAGGAGCTCACCGACATCAACAGCCGCGAGTTCCTGATGCTGGGCCTGCTCGCGATCGCCGTGCTGTGGATGGGCCTGTACCCGAAGCCCTTCACCGATGTGATGAACGCCTCGGTCGCCGACTTCCTCAAGCACGTGGCCACCAGCAAGCTCTGACGGGAAGACAAGAACAATGATGGAAACGCAAAGCCTCACCGTCGTCGCGCCCGAGATCCTGCTGCTCGTGATGGCGAGTGTCATCGCGCTGGTGGACCTGGGGGTCACGCATCGACTGCGCCAGCTCACGTACGTGCTGACCATGCTCACGCTGGCGGCCCTGGCCCTGTGGACGGGCGTCCGCGCCGCCGAAGCGTCGACGTTCTACGCCTTCGGCAACATGGTCGTCAGCGACCCGATGAGCAACTGGCTCAAGTGCTTCTCGTCGCTCGCGATGATGGTCTGCCTGGTGTACGGCCGGCCGTACGCGGCGGACCGGGGGATGATGGGCGGCGGCGAGCTGTTCACGCTCGCGATGTTCGCGCTGCTGGGCATGTTCGTCATGGTCTCGGGCAGCAACTTCCTCGTGATCTACCTGGGCCTGGAACTGCTGACGCTCAGCAGCTACGCGCTGGTCGCCCTGCGCCGCGACAACGGGGTCGCGACCGAAGCGGCGATGAAGTACTTCGTGCTCGGCGCGATGGCCAGCGGCTTCCTGCTCTACGGCCTGTCGATGCTCTATGGCGCCACCGGGTCGCTGGACATCGGCACCGTCTTCAAGATCGTGGGCTCGGGCCAGGTGAAGCATCAGGTGCTGGTGTTCGGCCTGGTGTTCATCGTCGCCGGCCTCGCGTTCAAGCTGGGCGCCGCGCCGTTCCACATGTGGATCCCGGACGTGTATCAAGGCGCGCCGACGGCCATCACCGTGATGATCGGCAGCGCGCCCGAACTCGCCGCCTTCGGCATCGCCATCCGCCTGCTGGTCGAGGGGCTGCTGCCGATCGCGAAGGACTGGCAGCAGATGCTGATGATCCTCGCGATCGCGTCGCTGGCCATCGGCAACCTCGCCGCCATCGCGCAGACCAACCTGAAGCGCATGCTGGCCTATTCGACGATCGGCCAGATGGGCTTCGTCGTGCTCGGCCTGCTGTGCGGCGTGGTGCTGGGCGATACGCGTCCGGCCGCCAACGCGTACAGCTCGGCGATGTTCTACATCGTGACCTACGTGCTCACGACCCTCGCCAGCTTCGGCATCATCCTGCTGCTTGCCCGCGAAGGCTTCGAGAGCGAGGAGATCTCCGACCTGGCCGGCCTGAACCAGCGCAGCCCGCTCTACGCCGGCGTGATGGCGATCTGCATGTTCTCGCTCGCCGGCGTGCCGCCGCTGGTCGGCTTCTACGCGAAGCTGTCGGTCCTGCAGGCGCTGGTCGCGTCCGGCCAGGCGTTCTACATCGGCCTGGCGGTGTACGCGGTCATCATGTCGCTGATCGGCTCCTTCTACTACCTGCGCGTGGTGAAGGTGATGTACTTCGACGAGCCGATCACCGCGACGACGGTGTCGGCGCCGACCGATGTGCGCGTGGTGCTGACGCTCAACGGCGCGCTCGTGCTCATCCTGGGCATCCTGCCCGGCGGGCTGATGACGCTGTGCGCGCAGGCGATCATCAAGACGCTGGCGACCTGAACGGGCTCGGGCCCGCATGTCGCAGACGGCTTCCATCTGGTTCGTGATCGTCGCCGCGCTCGTCGCGGCGAACCTGCCTTTCGTCAACGAGCGGCTGTTCGCCGTCCTCCCGCTGCGCGCCCCGAAATCCATCGGGCTGCGCCTCGCCGAACTTGTCGTGCTGTATTTCGCGGTAGGCTTGGTGGGCGTGCTGCTGGAAAGGCGCGCCGGGCAGGTGGCCTCGCAGGGCTGGGAGTTCTACGCCGTGACCGGCGCGCTTTTCCTGACGTTCGCGTTCCCCGGGTTCATCTGGCGCTATCTCGTGCGCAAGAACTCGCGCTGACCATGACGAAAGACCGCCACCTCATCGAAGAAAAGACCGGCAGCGAGGAAATCCTGAGGGGCAATTTCCTGCACGCCTTCCGCGACACGGTGCGCCTGCCCGATGGCGGATCGGCCACGCGCGAGTACATCGTGCATCCGGGCGCGGTGATGATGATCCCGATGCTGGAGGACGGCCGGCTCGTGATGGAGCGGCAGTACCGCTACCCGATGGGCCGGGTGATGATCGAGTTCCCCGCCGGCAAGCTCGACGGTCCCGAGGACGTGCTGGCCTGCGCCAAGCGCGAGCTGCTGGAAGAAACGGGTTACACCGCCCGCGAGTGGGCGCGCGCCGGCCAGCTGCACCCCGTGATCTCGTACTCCACCGAGTTCATCGACATCTGGTTCTGCCGCGGCCTGGAACTCACCCAGGCCAAGCTCGACGACGAGGAGTTCCTCGAGGTCTTCACCGCCACGCCGCAGGAAGTGATCGACGGCTGCCGCGACGGCACGATCACCGATTCCAAGACCTTGATCGGCGCATTCTGGCTGCAGAATGTCCTCAACGGCAGCTGGCATCTGGACTGGAAGAGATAATCGGGGTCATGAGCCCCCACGCTCCTCACTCCGTATATCCGCTGCCCCCCGAGGGGGCTGGCGCGTCTTGGGGCGGCCCGGCGACGCGCCCATGAAGGTCCTGAACCTCCAGTGCACGCACCAGCATGGTTTCGAAGGCTGGTTCGGCTCCGAGGATGATTTCCAGGGGCAGCTCGCGCGCGGCCTGGTCGAATGCCCGATCTGCGGCGATACGCAGGTTGCCAAGCTGCCCAGCGCGCCGCGCCTGAACCTCGGCGCGTCCGAGCCCCAGCCCGCGCCGGCGCAGCCCAAGCGCGACGTGATGACGGCCGGCGACCCGGCGCTGCAGGCGCAATGGCTCAGGATGGTTCGCCATGTCCTCGCGAACACCGAGGACGTCGGCGAGCGCTTCGCGGAGGAAGCCCGCCGCATCCATTACGGCGAATCGGAAGAGCGCAACATCCGCGGGCAGGCTTCGGCCGAAGAGACCGAAGCGCTGCTGGAGGAGGGGATCGGCGTGCTGCCGCTGCCGATTCCCAAGGCCCTCAAGGGGCCGATCCAGTAACGGGATCGATTTCGGTTCACGGGGCTCGCATCAGGCGGTGCCCGTCAGTCCTCATCTAAAAATCGGCCAGCCGGGCACCGCCTGACGCGAGTGACGCGCCGTGGTCGGTCAACCCTCGTCGAACACCGGCGATGCATCGTCGCGGCATGGGGTATCCGGACTGGCCGATTTTTGGATGAGGACAGGCCGATGCCCCATGGCGCGAGGGCGCGCTCGTGCGACCCGCCAGGTCAATCCAGGAACTGCAGCGCCGCCAGGCGCGCGTACACGCCGCCCGCGGCAATCAGCTGCTCGTGCGTGCCTTGCTCCACGACCCGCCCGTGGTCCAGCACGACGATGCGATCCGCTTTTTGCACGGTCGCCAGCCGATGTGCGATGACCAGCGTCGTGCGGCCCCGCATGGCGGAATCCAGCGCCGCCTGCACCATGCGCTCGCTCTCCGCGTCGAGCGCACTCGTGGCTTCGTCCAGGAGCAAGAGCGGCGGATTCTTGAGGATCGCCCTGGCGATGGCGATGCGCTGGCGCTGGCCGCCCGAGAGGCGCACCCCGCGCTCGCCGAGGAACGTGTCGTAACCCTCCGGCAGGGCCGTGAGGAAGTCGTGCGCGAAAGCCGCCTTCGCGGCGGCGATCACTTCGTCGTTGCCGGCCTGCGGGTTGCCGTAGCGGATGTTCTCGAAGGCGCTGGCCGAGAAGATCACCGGCTCCTGCGGCACGATCGCCATGCGCGCGCGCAGGTCCTGCAGCGCGACGTCGCGGGTCGCGGCGGCATCGATGACGATGCGGCCGGCCTGGGGGTCGTAGAAGCGCAGTAGCAGCTGGAACACCGTGCTCTTGCCGGCACCGCTCGGGCCGACCAGCGCCACGGTTTCGCCCGCATCGACGCGCAAATTGAAGTGCGCGAGCGCCGCGGTCTGCGGTCGGGAAGGATAGTGGAAGGTCACGTCTTCGAAGCCGAGCGTGCTGCCGCCCTGCGGTGCGTCGAAGCGCGAGGGGTTCGCGGGCGAGGCGACCGGCGAGCGCGCATCGAGCAGTTCCATCAGGCGCTCGGTCGCCCCCGCGGCGCGCAACAAGTCGCCGTACACCTCGCCGAGCACGCCGACCGCGCCCGCGAGGATGATCACGTACACCACGGTCTCGCCCAGCTGCCCGGCCGTGATGCGGCCTGCGATCACCGCCTGCGTGCCCTGGTACAGGCCCCATAGCAGCAGGGCCGCCGTCGCGATGATGATGAAGGCGACCATGAAGGCGCGTGCCCTGGTGCGCCGGATGCCAGTGACGAATGCGGTCTCCGTCGCATGGTCGAAGCGCCTGGCCTCGCGCTGCTGCGCCGTGTAGCTTTGCACCACCGGCACCGCGTTCAGCACTTCCGCCGCGATCGCGCTCGAATCGGCGACGCGGTCCTGGCTGGCGCGCGAGAGCTTGCGCACGCGCCGGCCGAACCACATGGCCGGCAGCACGACGAGCACGATGATGAGCAGCACCTGCGTCATCACATAGGGATTGGTCCACACCAGCATCCCGAGCGCGCCGATGCCCATGACGGTGTTGCGCAGGCCCAGGCTCAGTTGCGAGCCGACGACCGTCTGCACGAGCGTGGTGTCGGTGGTCAGGCGCGAGAGCACTTCGCCCGTTTGCGTCGTCTCGAAGAACTCGGGGCTCTGTTCCAGCACGTGCGCGTAGACGGCATTGCGCAGGTCGGCCGTGACGCGCTCGCCCAGCCAGCTGACGATGTAGAAGCGCGCGGCGGAAAACAGGCCAAGTGCTACGGCAACCCCGAACAGTTCGAGGAAATGCTCGCGCAGGGCGACGACGCGCCCGCCCTTGTCGGCGGCGGAAATGCCGCCGTCGATCAGGCTGCGCAGCGCGACGGGAAAGAGCAGCGTCGCGGCCGCGGCGAGCACGAGGAAGAGGACGGCGAGCAGGATGCGCCCGCGGTAGGGGCGCAGGAAGGGAAGCAGTCCCGACAACGCGCGGGGAGACGCTCTGGTGGGCGCGGCGGGGAGGACGAGCGTAGCCATTTCGGGCCAGTGTAGCGAGCCCCGCCTGCGCAGGCGCGGAGGAATAATCGATCCGCTGTCTGGGAGGACACGCCGATGCTGTGCCCAACGTTTCGTGCGACCGTGGCCGCGATGCTGGCGCTGCTCGCGCTGGCCGGCTGCAAGCCGTCGTCGCTACGTAACGAAGTCTTCGCGCCCGATCCCGAGCTGGCGTCCTTGCGCGCCGAAGTGGCGCGCCTGCGCGAGGAGAACGCGCAGCTGCGCCTGTCGCCCAGCACCTTGGCCGCCGAAGTGGACAACGCCATCCGCACGGGCAATGAAGAGAAGGCGGCCGCCGCGTTCAAGCAGCTCGCGGATACATTCCCGATCGCCGCCGAGACGATGGAGATGCGCAAGCGCCTCGAAGCGTTCCTGGCGCAGCGGCGTGCGCTGGAGGAAGCCGAGAAGCGCATCGCCGCGCTCGGCTTCAAGGCGCTGCCCATCACGCCCTCGATCTCCCGCGACAGCACCGTCCTGTCGATCGCGTCGCTGGCCGTGGTGAAGCGCTGGTACTTCGATTCCTGGGGCGACGGCTGGCGCTTCCTCGATGCGGAAAAGGACAAAAAGCTGCTCGTCGCACGCCTGACCATCAGCTCGAAGGCGCGGGACCCGCAGCTCTTCGGCGTTGCCGCCTATGTCGCCGACGGCGACAAGCTCAAGCGGCTGGGCCTGATGCGTTATCGCTTCGCGCGCTGGAGCAGCTACGGCGCTTTCCTCGGCACGCAGGCGGACTGGCGCAACGAGTTCAGCCACAGCTGGCGGATCCCGTTCACGGCGGGCCTGTCCTTGAGCGACGAAGACCTGAAGCACAAGCCGATCTATGTCGTCGTGACCGGCGAGGGCTGCCACCAGCGCGTGTACGACCGGTTCGGGCAGCCGCCGGTCTTCTACGCGCCGGGCGAGTGCCAGTCCCTCAAGCCGAGCCTGACGGCGGAGGACTTCAAGGGTGGCGGGCTCGCCGTACTGAAGCGCCTGGACTGAGTCTTCAATTGCCGGGGCAAAGGAAGCCTTGACAATATCTGCCTAGGCAACTAATATCGTTGCCATGGCAGCAATTTCACCCAAAGCCCGCCCGGCGGCCCCGGCAGACTTCTATCGCCCCGAGACCTGGACTCCGGAAGAGAGCATGGGCTACCTGATGAAGCGCATCATGGCCACGGTGGCCGAGGCGGTCGACCAGGAGCTCGAGCCGACGGGCCTGACATCCGCTCAATGGGTGCCGCTGCTCAAGCTGTACCTCGGCCATGCCACCACGGTCGCCGAAGTCGCGCGCGAGTGCCAGCACGACGTCGGCGCCATGACGCGCACGCTCGACCGGCTGGAGGCGAAAGGCCTGCTCAGGCGCGTGCGCTCCAGCGAAGACCGGCGCGTCGTCAACCTCGAGCTCACTGACGAGGGCCGCGCGACCGCCAAGCAGATCCCCGCCGTGTTGTGCCGCGTGCAGAACGCGCACCTGCGCGGCTTTACGAAGGACGAATGGCTCCTCCTGAAAGGAATGCTGCGCCGCGTCCTCGACACTGCCCTCGAACTGCAAAAAGAACGCGAAGAAGGGAAATCCAGGCCATGATGAAGAAGATGAAGATGGGCGCGCTGGCCGCCGCCGTCGCGCTTGCCGGCTGTGCCGACATGAAGGGCATCGAATCGCACGCGACGATGCGCACCGGCGAATCGGTGGGCCTGGCCCGGTCCGCACCGGCCTTCGTGCCCGCGCCCGAGTGGTGGCGCGATTTCGGTGACGAGAAGCTCAACGCCCTCGTCGCGCAGGCGCTGCAGGGCAACCCCAACCTGAAACTCGCGCAGGCGCGCCTGGCCAAGGCCCAGGCCGCCAGCGAAGGCGCGCGTTCCCCGCTGCTGCCGCAGGTGGGTGCCGAGTTCGATTCGCAGCGCCAGAAGTTCAGCGCGAACAACATCTACCCGCCGCCGATCGGGGGCTCGACCCGCACCCTCAACACGCTGCAGCTGAACGGCAGCTGGGAGATCGATTTCTTCGGCAAGAACCAGGCGGCGCTGGACGCGGCGCTGACGAGCGCGCAGGCCGCGCAAGTCGACGCGGAAGCCGCGCGCGTGCTGCTTTCCACCAATGTCGCGCGGGCCTATTTCCAGCTCGCCCGCATCGACGACCAGCTGGAGGTGGCCAGGCGCACGCTGGCGCAGCGCGAAGAATCCCTCAAGCTGGTGCAGGACCGCGTGCATGCCGGCCTGGACACGAATCTCGAGCTGAAGCAAAGCGAAGGCTCCCTGCCCGAGGCCCGCCAGCAGGTCGAAGCGCTCAACGAGCAGGCCGAGATCGCCCGCCATGCGCTGGCGGCACTCACCGGGCAGGGCAACCAGGCGATCGACGCCGCACCGTCGGCGGCGCAAGTCAAGGCCGTCACGCTGCCCTCGCAGCTGCCCGCCGACATCCTCGGCCAGCGGCCCGACATCGTCGCCGCGCGCCTGCGTGTCGAGGCGGCCGGCTATGACGTCAGGAACGCGAAGGCGCAGTTCTACCCGAACGTCAACCTGATCGCGTTCGCCGGCCTCTCCAGTATCGGCTTCGCCAACCTGCTGCACACCGGCAGCCAGCAATGGGGCATCGGCCCGGCGATCCACCTGCCGATCCTCGAAGGCGGCAAGCTGCGCGCCAACCTGCGCGGCAAGAACGCCGACCTCGACGCCGCCATCGAAAGCTACAACGCCGCGGTGCTGGAAGCAATCCGCGAGACGGCCGACCAGGTGACGTCGCTGCAGTCGATCGCGCGCCAGCAGGCCGACCAGCGCGAAGCGCAGGCCGCCGCCGAAGCGGCCTACGAGATCGCCACGCAGCGCTACAAGGCCGGCCTGGGCACCTACCTCAACGTGCTGTCCGCCGAGACGGCCGTCCTCAACCAGCGCCGCCTCGGGGTGGACCTCGCCGCGCGCGCGCTCGACACGCAAGTCGTCCTGATCCGTGCACTGGGGGGCGGCTTTCGCAACGACCAGGCCGTCGCCGCCAAGTAATCGAAGGAAACGAACATGAGCAACGAGAACACCAATTCCCAGCAGCCCGCCGCCGCGCCCATGCAATCGGGCAACCAGCGCCGCAAGAAGGCCCTGACCGCAATTGCCGCCGTCGTCATCGTCGCCGGCCTCGGCTGGGGCGGCTACGAGTGGCTGGTCGCGAGCCACTACGAATCGACCGACAACGCGTATGTGCAAGGCAACGTGGTGCAGATCACGCCGCAGATCGGCGGCACCGTGGTCTCGGTGTACGCCGACGACACTGACTACGTGAAGGCCGGCCAGCCGCTGGTGCAGCTCGACCCCGCCGATGCGAAGGTCGCGCTCGACCAGGCCGAAGCCAATCTCGCGCAGACCGTGCGCCAGGTGCGCACGCTCTACGCCAACAACGGCTCGCTCGCCGCGCAGGTGAACCTGCGCGAAGCGGACGTGGTGAAGGCGCGCTCGGACGTCGAGCGTGCCAACGACGACCTGAACCGCCGCAACTCGCTGGTGGGCAATGGCGCCGTGTCGAAGGAAGAACTGAATCACGCACAGACGGCGCTGCAGAACGCCAAGAGCGCGCTGGCCGCGGCCGAAGCCGGCGTGGTCGCCGCGCGCGAGCAGCTCGCGAGCAACCAGGCCCAGACCGAAGGCACCAGCGTCGAGCAGCACCCGAGCGTGCTGGCCGCCGCCGCCAAGGTGCGTGAAGCCTGGCTCGCCTCGCAACGTGCCGCGCTGCCCGCGCCGGTCGAAGGCTATGTCGCCAAGCGTACGGTGCAGGTGGGCCAGCGCGTGGCGCCTGGCGCGCCGCTGATGTCCATCATCCCGCTGCAGCAGGTGTGGGTCGATGCCAACTTCAAGGAGGGCCAGCTGCGCAAGATCCGCATCGGCCAGCCGGTGACCCTGACGGCCGACGTGTACGGCAAGAAGATCGAATACCACGGCAGCGTCGCGGGCCTGGGTGCCGGTACCGGCTCGGCCTTCGCGCTGCTGCCCGCGCAGAACGCGACGGGCAACTGGATCAAGGTCGTGCAGCGCGTGCCCGTGCGCGTCGCGCTCGATCCGAAGGAGATCTCGCAGAACCCGCTGCGCGTGGGCCTGTCGATGGACGCCGAAGTGGACGTGAGTAAGCAGGACGGCAAGGCCCTGGCCGAGGCCCCGCGTGCGGCGCCGGTCGCGCAGACCACGGTGTTCAACGTGCTCGACAAAGGGGCGGACGCCGAGGTGCAGCGCGTGATCGCCGCCAACATCGGCCGCGGCACCCCGAGCAACGTCGCGAAGTCGCCGAAGGGCACCGCGCTGCCGGTGGTCCCCGCCATCGCCAAGGCCAACGGCGCTTCCACCGCCAACTGAGATGGCCGGCCCGACGCCTGCGCAGCAACCGCTGCCGCCGCTGGAAGGCTCCGCGCGCGTCTGGGGCACCATCGCCCTGTCCGCCGCGACCTTCATGAACGTGCTCGACACGTCGATCGCCAACGTGTCGCTGCCGGCCATCGCCGGCGACCTGGGCGTGAGCCCGAACCAGGGCACCTGGGTCATCACCAGCTTCGCCGTCGCCAACGCCATCGCCGTGCCGCTCACCGGCTGGCTGTCGCAGCGCTTCGGCCAGGTGAGGCTGTTCGTCTCCAGCGTGGTCCTGTTCGTGATCGCGTCGTGGCTGTGCGGCCTGGCGCCGAACATGACGATGCTGATCGCGTTCCGCGTGCTGCAGGGCTTCGTCGCCGGCCCGATGATCCCGCTGTCGCAATCCCTGCTGCTGTCGAGCTATCCGCGCGAAAAGGCGGGCCTGGCGATGGCGATGTGGGCGATCACGACGCTGGTCGCGCCGGTGATGGGGCCCCTGCTGGGCGGCTGGATCACCGACAACATCAGCTGGCCGTGGATCTTCTACATCAACATCCCGGTGGGCATCCTCGCGGCCACCGTGTCCTGGGGCCTGTACCGCAAGCGCGAGAGCGCGACGCGCAAGGTGCCGATCGACAAGGTGGGCCTGGCGCTGCTGGTCACGTGGATCGCGGCGATGCAGATCATGCTGGACCTGGGCAAGGAGAAGGACTGGTTCGCCTCGCCGCTGATCGTGACGCTCGCGATCGTCGCCGCCGTCGGCTTCGCCTTCTTCCTCGCGTGGGAGCTCACGGACGAACACCCGGTCGTGGAACTGCGCCTGTTCGCGCGGCGCAATTTCTGGACGGGCACCGTGTCCACCGCGATCGGCTACGGCCTGTTCTTCGGCAACGTGGTGCTGCTGCCGCTGTGGCTGCAGCAATTCATGGGCTACACGGCGACCGACGCCGGCATGATCATGGCGCCGGTGGGGCTGATGGCGATCCTTCTCTCGCCCGTCGTGGGCAACACGGTCGCGAAGGTCGACCCGCGCAAGTACGTGACCTTCGCGTTCATCGTGTTCGGCCTGGTGCTGTGGATGCGTTCGCGGTTTTCGACGCAGGCCGATTTCTGGACGATCATGGTCCCGACGATCATCCAGGGTGTCGCGATGGCGTTCTTCTTCATCCCGCTGATCACGATCACGCTGTCGGGACTGCCGCCCGAGAAGATCCCCGCCGCGTCGGGCCTGACGAACTTCGCGCGAATCACCGCGGGTGCATTCGGCACCTCGATCGCGACGACGCTGTGGGAGAACCGCGCGACGATGCACCACGCGCACCTGGCCGAAGCCGTGAACAACGGCAGCGCCGCCACGCAGTCGGCAATGAGCGGCCTCGGCGCTTCGGGCTTCTCGCCCGACCAGGTGCTCGGGACGATCAACAACCTCGTGAACCAGCAGGCCTTCACCATGGCGGCCGACGACATCTTCTACGCCTCGGCCCTGGCATTCATCCTGCTGATCCCGCTGGTGTGGCTCAGTCACCCGCAAAGGGGCGGGGCCGGCAAGGACGCCGCCGCAGGAGCCCACTAAAGGCTCACTGCTTGGGCTTCATGTGCTCGAGCAGGCTCTTGACCCCGTGGCCCGTCTTGCCCGCCGCAGGCGGCGCTTCCGGGGTCTTCCCGTCGGAGTGTTCGAGCATCTCCTTGACCACCTCGAGCTCCTCCACCGCCTCGTGCACCTTGCGCTCCGCCGCCGCACTGCGCTGGGCGGCCTGGTCGGCTTCCTTCTGGTGGATGCGCGTGAGCATCTCGTTGGCCGAATGGATCTCGGCTTCGGCCTCGTGCAGTTTCTTCTGCACGCGGCGCGTCCTGCGCCCGGCCGTGACGGCCAGTGCTTGCGGCGTGATGGCGGGGGCGGGCGTCTTGGGTTTCATCGAAGACAAAAATAACGCATCGGCCGCGTCGCCGACTGTGGCGGCGCGTAACTCATGTATTGAGGACGCACTACGCGACGCGCATCAGATGCGCAAGCGGGACGCGTAGCCCGTCATCTCGAGGTAGCCGGCGCCGACCGGCCGCCCCTTGCTGTCCGCGAGGTGCGCGAGCCCCTCCCAGTAGATCGCGCCGGTGGACACGCGACTGTCGAGCTCCTGGTTGTCGATCACGGCCTTCACCGTGTAGAAGTCCGCGGGCGTGCGGACGACCCATTCGACCGGGTAGCTCGCCCGCGACAGCGGGCTGGTCCAGCGACGCCGCGCGTTGAAAAGCACCTCGCCGCGCGAAAACACGTAGGGATTGCCGCCGCGTGGCCGAAACGAGCCGCCGTCCCACAGCGTGGACCCGTCGGGCTGGCGCAGGCGGAAGGCCGTGAGCGCGCTGCCGTCCTCCAGGTTCATGCCGATCCAGTCCCAGCCCACGGCCGAAGGATCGAGCAGCTCCTCGCTCCACTCGTGATCGAGCCACGCGCGTCCCGTGACATCGAAGCGCCGGCCCTGCAGGGCGATCGAGCCTGTCACCGCCAGTTGCGGATGGCTGTAGTAGTAGCTCGCCTGCTCCGGGCGGGGCCCCTTGCGCGAGAGTCCGTGGTCGCCTTGCAGCAGCAAGTCCTCCGTGGGCGCGCATTGCAGCTCGAAGCGGAAGTCGCCCGCGGTGACGCTCGCGTCGTAACGGCCTTGCGGCGATCGGACGAATGACCAGTCGCGCAGTCGCAAGCGCATATCGTCCTCGGCGGCCGCGGCGACTTCGAAGCCTTCGCGCGCGATGCGCTGGTCGTGCCACAGCTTCCTGCCCTCGACGTCGGTGATCGCGGCGTGCGCGAAGAGAAGCTGCTTCGCGGCGAAGCGCGATCGCATGCCCTGGGTCAAGTCCAGGCGGCTGCGGAAGAAGGTCACCTGGAACCCGAACTCGCGCCCGCCCGAGGCGAGGCGGCCGGTCATGTACCACCACTCGGTGCGAAACGGCGGATGCGCCCCATGGTCGCGCGGGAAGGCGATGTGGGCAGGCGACAAGGCCTGCGCACGCGAGGCCAGTGCCAGCGCAGGAATCGACCGCAGCAGCGCGCGGCGTGCAATCACCAGTCTTCCTTCACCGCCAGCACGGCATCGCGTCCCGCCGCCGCACCGCCCGCCAGCCGCGCCGTGAGCGTTCCCGCGAGGACCACCGCGACACACAGGATCACCAGGCGTTCCCAAGGCACGAGCAGGTCCATGGTCCAGTGGAAGCTCTGCGGATTGACGACGTGCACCAGCACCACGGCCACTGCCAGCCCCAGCACCAGACCTGCGAAAGAGCCGATCACAGTCCACGCCGCGCCTTCGCCCGCCACCACGCGCAGCACCTGCCGGCGCGTGAGCCCGAGGTGGGCGAGCAAGCCGAATTCCTTGCGCCGCGCGAGCACCTGGGCGCTGAAGCTCGCCGCCACGCCGAAAAGGCCGATGCCGATCGCGACGGCCTGCAGCCAGTAGGTCACCGCGAAGCTGCGGTCGAAGATGCGCAGCGACGCATTGCGCAGCTCGCGCGCCGATGCGAAGTCGAGCGCGTCGCCCGCAGCGCCCTCGCGTCGCGCGAGTTCGCGGATCGCCTCCTGCACGCGCGTGGCATCGGCATCCGTGGCCAGCCACAGCTGCAGGTCGTTGGCGCGCTGGTCGCCGGTGATCCGCTCGAAGTCCGCGCGCCGCATGGCGATCGCGCCGCTTTGCCGCACGTAATCGCGCCAGACGCCGGCAACGAAGAACGGCTGCCGGCCGCCGAAAGCGGAGGCGAGCGGCACGAAGGCCGTGCCCACACGCGCGCCGTACAGGTCCACCATCGCTTCGCTCACGTAGATCGGGATGGCACCGGCGGGCGCCGCCGCCGGGCCCGCGACCATCGGCAAGGACTGCGCCGGATCGTCCATGTCACGCGCGAGCAGCGTCACGGCCGGCAGCGCGGGGTCGAGCAGCAGGGCGCGCATGCGCTGGGCCGTGACGCGTCGCACGCCTTCGATGCGTCCGACGGCCTGCACGAACTCCGGCGAGAACCAGGCGCTCTCGGCGGTGGACGACGACACGGAGGTGCGCACGTACAGGTCCGCCGGCAGCACGACGTCGAGCCAGCGGGCCACCGAATCGCGGAAGCTCGCGACCATCACCGTCAACGCGACGGCAAGGCTCAGCGATGCGACGACGCCGCTCACCGCGACCGCGGCCGTTTCGCGCACGCGCCGTGCCCGCTCGATGGCGAGCAGGGGCAGGGGCTGGGTCCGCACCCGCGGGGCCAGCCGGTCATAGACCAGTGCCACGGCCCCGGGCAACGCGCCGATCCCGCCGATCAGCAGCAGCGCCACCGAGAGGTACGCGCCCAGCGGAATGCCGACGATCGGCGGCAGCAACGCGCACAAGGCGCCTGCCACCAGCAGGACCAGGCTGAAGGCGCGCCGCCGTGCATGCGCCGGTGCCGTGCCGAGTCCTTTCAGCGTCTGGGCAAGCGGCAGTTCTTCGGCGGTGCGTGCCGGCAGCCACCCGCCTGCGGCCGCCGCGACGCAGCCCAGTGCCGCGTACAGCAGCGCGGCCGCCGTGCTCCATTGCAGCTGTGGTGCGACGCCCGGGAAGTAGCCGCCGCCCAGGTCGCCGCCGAGCACGCGCAGGCCGACATCGGCCAAGGCCGCACCGAGCGCGATACCGAGGGCGCTGCCGACGATGCCCAGCACGAGCGCCTCGGCGATCACCAGCGTGCGTCGCTCGCGCGCCGTGAGCCCCAGCACCCCCAGCAAGGCGAACTGCTGGGCCCGGCGCGCGACGCTCAGTGCCAGCACCGAATAGACCAGGAACGACCCGGTGAAGAGGGCCACCAGCGCGAGCACGGTGAGGTTGACGCGGTACGCGCGCGAGAGATTGCCCACCCGCTGCGCGGCGTCCCCCGGCTCGGACACAACGACATCGGCGGGGAGTTGCAGCGACTTCACCCACGCCTGCCGATCGACACCGGGGGCGAGCCGCACGTCGATGCGCGTCAGCTCGCCGGCGCGCCCGAACAGGTCCTGCGCCGCGCCGATGTCCATCACCGCCAGCGGCGGCCCGCCCGCGCTCACCGTGCCGGCCACGCGCGCTTCCACGAGCTGCAGCCCGCTCTGCAATCGCAGGAGGGTCGCCTGCGCGAGAAGCTGCCGCGCCGCGGGGTTGAGGAACACGCGGCCGGGCGCGAACAGCGCGAACCGGTCGGCCGGCTCACCCGGCACCGGCATCAGCGCGGGCGTGAGCGAGGCGGCGACCAGCGGATCGAGCCCGACGATGCGCAGCGGCTTGCGTTCGCCATCGGGCGTGACCGCGAAGGTCGACAGTTCGAGCAGCGGGCTCGCGACCTCGACCTGCGCGTGCGTGGCGATCCGGCCGAAGAGGTCTTCGTCCAGGCGGCCGGCGACGCCGCGCAGCTCCAGGTCGGGCTGGCCGCCCGTGGCGCGCACGGCGCTCGAGAACTCGGAAAGCGCCGACTGGTTGATCAGGTGAACGGAGAACGCCAGCGCCACGCCCAGCGTGACCGCGAGCACGGCCGCGGCGTTGCGCCACGGCTGGTGGCGCAACGCCTGCCAGGAGAAGGTGCGCAGGAGCTGGAGCACCCCTGCATTGTCATGCCTAGGCGGTCGCTTCCATTTCGGCGATCAGTTCCTCCTTGCGCGTCTCGAGCTCCTCGCGCAGGGCCATCAGGTCGAGCTTGCGGGCGGCGCGTGCCTTCGGGAAGATCTCGCCGCGTTCTTCCTTGATGTGGTGGTTGACGTATTCGCCCAGCACCTTCACCTTGGCGTCGTACATCTCGTCGGCTTCGCCGGCGGCCTCGAGCTGTGCGATCAGCTCCCTGGCGCTCTGGTGCTCCACGGCCGCTTCGTCCAGCAGGTCGGTGTCCTTGATCGCCGCGCGCACGGCCGGGTAGAAAATCTCCTCCTCGATCTGCGTGTGCACCGTGAGCTCGCTGCAGATCTGCCGAGCCAGGTCCATCTTCTTCTGGCCGGCGCTGCGGGCGCGGGAGTTCGTGAGCTCCTCGTACTCCTTGAACATCTTCATGACGTTCTTGTGGTCGGTATCGAGAAGGTCGCACGCGTCCTTGGCGGAACGGGTTGCCATGGCATGACTCCTTGGGTTGCAATGCGTTCGATCATCCCGGCGAGGCCCCAGCAAGGATGTAGGAAAACGTCGGCAACTCCCTCCGTTGAGCTAAGCTCCCGCCCATGACCGCACTCCCGACCTACGACGATGTCGCCGCAGCCGCGCGGCGCATCGAAGGCCACGCGCACCGCACACCGGTGCTGCGCTCGGCCACCGCCGACGCGATGGTCGGCGCACGCTTCTTCTTCAAGTGCGAGAACTTCCAGCGCATGGGTGCCTTCAAGTTTCGCGGCGCCTTCAACTCACTCGCGAAGTTCACGCCCGGGCAGAAGCGCGGGGGCGTGATCGCGTTCTCCTCCGGCAACCACGCGCAGGCGATCGCGCTGGCGGCGAAGCTGCTCGGCATCCCCGCCGTGATCGTGATGCCGCTGGACGCGCCTGCCGCCAAGATGGAAGCCACGCGCGGCTACGGCGCGGAGGTGATCACCTACGACCGCTACACGCAGGACCGCGAGGTGCTGACGAAGCAGATCGCCGCGCAGCGCGGCATGACGCTGATCCCGCCGTACGACCATGCGGACGTGATCGCGGGGCAGGGCACGGCGGCGAAGGAATTGATCGAGGAGGTGGGCGAGCTCGATGTCCTCTTCACGCCCCTGGGCGGCGGCGGCCTGCTTTCGGGCAGCGCGCTCGCGGCGCGCGCGCTCGCGCCGAACTGCCAGGTGTACGGGGTCGAGCCCGAGGCGGGCAACGACGGCCAGCAGTCCTTGCGTCGCGGCGAGATCGTGAACATCCCGGTGCCGAAGACACTGGCCGATGGCGCGCAGACGCAGCATCTGGGTCAGCTCACCTTCGGCATCATCCGGCGCGACGTGACGGACATCCTCACCGCCACCGACGACCAGCTGGTGCAGGGCATGCGCTTTTTCGCCGAGCGCATGAAGATGGTCGTGGAGCCCACGGGCTGCCTCGGCTTCGCCGGCGCGCTGCACGGTGGGGTCGACATCGCCGGCAAGCGCGTGGGCATCGTCATCAGCGGCGGCAACGTCGACCTTGCGCGCTTCGCGCAGCTGGTGGTTTGATGCAAGGCCAGCCGATTTCCATTCGCGGGCAGGCGCTGCCTTATCCGGCCGTGTGCGCGCCGCTCGTCGCCCGCACGGCCGAAGCGTTGCTCGCGGAATGCGCGGTGGTCGCCGCGAAGCAGCCGGACCTGATCGAGTGGCGGGTCGACTTCTTTGCCGGCATCGGTGATGCGGCCCAGGTGCTCGATACGGCCCGGCAGTTGAAGCGCGCTGCCGGCAGCATCCCCATCCTCTTCACGCGGCGCCATGCGCGCGAAGGCGGCGAGAAGATCGCGATCGGCGAGGAACAGGTGGTCGAGCTTTACCGCCGGATGTGCGCGAGCGGCTTCGTGGACCTCGTCGATTTCGAGATCGACAACGACGCGGCCCACGTCGCGGCCGTGCGCGAAGCGTCGCGCGATGCCGGCCTGCCGCTGGTGCTGTCCTTCCACAACTTCCAGGCCACACCGACGGTGGATGCGATCGTCGAGCGCTTCGAGCGCGCGCGGTCCCTGGGCGCGGACGTCGCGAAGGTCGCCGTCATGCCGCGGTCCGATGGGGACGTGCTTGCGCTGCTGGAAGCGACATCGCGCGCGAGCCGCCTGCTGCGCATCCCGGTGATCAGCATGGCCATGGGACCGCTCGGTGCCATCACGCGCACGAGCGGCTGGCTCTTCGGCTCGGCCATGACCTTCGCCGTCGGTGCGAGCAGCTCCGCGCCGGGCCAGATGCCGATCGCCGACGTGCGGTCAGCGATCGAGGTCCTGAAGCGGGCGCAGTGACAGGCCATCGGCCGTCAACAGCATCACCCTGTCCGCCCGCGCCGCCGCCCCTTCCGAGTGCGTGACGAGCACCAGCGACGCGCCTTGTTCGCGCGTCTGCGATACCAGCACGTCCATCACGCGCGCCGCGGTGCCCGGGTCGAGGTTGCCGGTCGGCTCGTCGGCGAGCAGCAGGGAAGGCCGGTGCACCAGCGCACGCGCGATGGCAACGCGCTGCAATTGGCCGCCGGACAACTGCTGCGGCAGGCGTTCGCCTAGGCCGTGTAGCCCGACCGCATCGAGCATCGCGTTCACGCGCTCGTCGTCGGGTGTGCCGAGCAGGAGAAGCGGCAGCGCGACGTTCTGCGCGACGTCCAGGTGCGGCAGCACGTGAAAGGCCTGGAAGACGAAGCCGATCTTGCGACGGCGCAGCAGGGCGCGTGCGTCGTCCGGCATCGCGCCGATGTCGTCGCCGTCCAGCGCGATCGTGCCCGCGTCCCAGGTGTCCAGGCCCGCCATGCAATTGAGCAGCGTCGACTTGCCCACGCCCGATTCGCCGACGATCGCCACGAACTCGCCTTGCGCCACCTCCAGCGACACGTTCGCGAATACCGGCACCTCGCCATAGCGCTTCGCGACATCGCGCAGGACGAGGCTCATACGGCTTCGCGCACCTTCGCCAGCAACTGCTCGAGCGCGTCGGGCGCGTCGCAGGCAATCACGGTGCGACCCGGCATGCTGCGCAGCCAGGTCAATTGGCGCTTGGCGAGCTGGCGGGTGGCGGCAACGCCGCGGTCGCGCAGCTCGCCCATGGGGAACGCACCCTCCAGGGCCTCCCAGGCCTGCCGGTAGCCGACGCAGCGCATGCTCGGCATCGCGGCATCGAGGTCACCGCGTGCGCGCAACGCCTTCACCTCGTCGATGAAGCCCGCCGCGAGCATCGCGTCGAACCGTTGCGCGATGCGCTCGTGCAGCCACGCGCGGTCCCGCGGCTCGAGCGAGAAGAGCGGCATGCGCGCCGCGCCTTCGCGCCGCCCGCCGTGAAAGCTGGAGATCGGCAAACCGGTGGTGCGCAGCACCTCGAGCGCGCGCTGGATGCGCTGCGAATCGTTGGGCGCCAGCCGCGCGGCCGTCACCGGATCGGCCTGCGCCAGTTCCGCGTGCAAGGCCGGCCAGCCCCGGCGCGCCGCTTCGGACTCGATCTGCGCGCGAACCTGCGGCTGCGCAGGCGGCATGGCATCGAGCCCTTCGAACAGCGCCTTGAAGTAGAGCATCGTGCCGCCCACGAGCAACGCGAGGCGGCCGCGCGCATTGATGTCATCGATGAGGCGCGCGGCGTCCGTCGCGAACTCGGCGGCGCTGTATGGCTCGCGGGGGTCGCGGACGTCGATGAGGTGATGCGGCACCTGCGCGCGCTCCTCGCGCGTGGGCTTGGCCGTGCCGATGTCCATGCCGCGATAGACCAGCGCCGAATCGACGCTCACGATCTCCGCATCGTGCGCGCGCGCGATCGCGAGCGCCGCCGCCGTCTTGCCCGAGGCCGTCGGGCCGGCGAGGGCGATGGCATGGGGTGGGGCGCTCGGCGGCATGGGGGGGAGGTTAGCAGAGCCGCCCCGTGGGGCCCGGCCGGTCACTGCGGGTGCGACTTGCGGGTTTCCTCGGCCTTTTAGGGAAGGCAGTAGGCGGCGCTTTCGAGCACCCATGCGGGCCAGCGGCCAACTGCGGCCGATCACGCGGCGATGTTATTCCGCAGCGTTGCGGGTTTTTGCGGCATTTTCGGAAGGCAATGCGCTGGATCGAGTGGAGAGACGCTGATATAAAACAGGCACTTAGAAGAGACAGCGGGGGAAATCAAATGATCGCCCGGCCATGTTATGCCGCAGTGTTGCGGGCTATATCACGTTAGCCTGCACGGGGGAGGCGTAGTGACGTCCTTAGAAGCACTCAGCGCAGTTTCCAATGTCGCCACGGCGGTTGGCGTGATTGTCGCGGCCCGTCAGTTGTTCATCACACGTCGCCAAGCCGTGACGACGTTCGAAGACTCACTAACGGCGCAGTATCGGGCCCTCATTGAGCGGATCCCACTGAATGCTCTTCTCGGCGAACCGATGGGCGAGGCAGAGGTGGCGGCTGTTCTTCCGCACTTCTATCGGTACTTCGATTTGTGTAACGAACAGGCATTCCTGGTCAAGCGTGGCCGCATCACAGGACCGACTTGGGAGAATTGGAAGGATGGAATCCTTTCAAACATGCGTAGGCCAAGTTTCGCGCGTGCCTGGGCAGAGATCGCAGCGCGGGCGACCGCAGATTTCGATCATCTACGCGAACTATGCCCTCCGGGGAAGTGGGGCGGCCATGCAGGCTAACAGGTTGTTCGACACGGACACCAAAAGGTGTCCGCGCTTTCCGCGCTCCGGCTCCTTTGGCGCCGGTCAACTCCGACGTTAGACCGCATGAATACCGCCCCTCTCGATCGTCTTGTTGGTATGCGCCTTGTGGGCTCCGACTCGAGCGGCGAATCCCTAGGGCTCCAATTCAGCGGGTGCACCTTTCGAGCGTTCAATCCGTTTGACTCAACCGCCGCACTCGCTGCGCTTCACGGTTCACAAGTATCTGCGGTTACGTTCTTGCCAGGCGCGCAACTCACAATCGAATTCGAAACCGGCACACGAGTCGTCGTGTCTTTGCGCGCCTCCGACTACTCTGGTCCGGAGGCATTCGTGGCGAAGTTCGAGGGAGGACCGATAGTTGCCGAATAGCATGCGGTCTAACAAGGCAGTCGAAACGGACGCCCAAGGGCGTCCGCGCCGCAGCGCTCCTACTCTTGGTCGCCGCTCACTTCTACGTTAGACCTCACGTGACGACAGTGGAACATCAAGCGTTGTTGACTGCGTGGCGACAGTTCTATGAGAAGCAGTCGCCACCTCCAGCCAAGCACAACTGTGACTTGCCCGAGTTTTGGGCTGTGACCGAACTCGACGACATGGCGTCGGATGTCCCAGAGACCGCGTGGTTGCTGATTCTTGAACTTCTGGATCAAGTACTACCTGCGAACGCATTTGGCGCACTTGCTGCTGGTCCTTTGGAAGACCTCATTGAGTATCACGGCCCCGACTTCATTGAGCGGATCGAAACTGAAGCTCGCACCAATCCCAAGTTTCGGCGGCTTTTGGGCGGCGTCTGGCAAAGCAGCACCCCCGATATATGGGAACGAATCGAGAAGATTCGAGGTGAAACGTGGTGAGGCCTAACAAGGCGGTCAACGCGGACACACAAGTGCGTCCGCTCCGTTGCTTCGCTCACGGCGCTCCTATTCTTGTGTGCCGGTTACCTCTACGTTAGGCAGCATGGACGAATCCGCTTGGTCAACGATCGTCGCTGGGCTGCGCGCGAGCGACCCGAGCGCGGCGGCAGCAGCGGCCGCGCGCTTGCACGCCGAGTCGTCGGCGGAAGACGTTCCGAAGCTTCTCGCCCTTTTGGAGAGTGCCGACTTCTTCGTGCGCGAAGCAGCCGCTTGGCCGCTCGCCGAACTTGAAGGCCCGGCCGTGTTGAAGGAACTCTTCGGCGCATATCAGCGCGGTTTTGATGAAGGGTTGGACAACGACGGCTTCACCGCAGCCCTGTTAGAAATTCCGGCGCTGCATCCCTCGGGCACCCGTTCAGTGCTGGAGCAGCTTGTCGCGTCATCGGGCGAACCATTGCGCGGCCATGCAGAATGGCTGCTCACATTTTGCGAAGGGAGATGACCGTGCTGCCTAACAGGCTGTTCGACGCGGACGCACAAGTGCGTCCGCGCTTTCAGCGCTCCTGTTTCTTGTGCGCCGGTCAACTCCGACGTTATCCCTCATGGATGCGCCGAGGCGCGCGAGCGATCGAGAACATGGCTATTCACTTCCGCGGATTGTCGAAAATGGTTCTCCTGACGGTGTCGTTGAGCTGCGTCGGCGCCGCGCATGCAGAGGTTTTCGGAGTGACTTCGGGAAATGAAGGTATCACGCTGACTTGCGACGGGCGCGCGGTAGTTGACACAGCGTGCAAGATCGAAACGATCGCGCGAGATGCGGTGGGGGGAGCAATCAAGGTTCGTTTTACTACTGAACATACTAAGTACGTCCATCTATTGAAGCGAGGACTTGAAGCGGCCGAGGATAGCCAATCTCCCTTTAAGCCGACCGCGTCAGATATTCCAGTTCTGCGTGGGCTTGCATTGGATCAATGCCATCCAGCCGCCGATCAATGGGGCGACGTCTTCCAGCTGTGCGTCCCCACCAACTCCTCAGCTGCGATCGTCCTTTTCATGCGGGGAATCTGTGATCGGTGTTTGTTCGAACCCATCGTCTTGAAGCAGCAAGCAGCGCTACAGCAGGGCCCAAGTACCACTGACCGTCGCAGCACTTCATTTTCGTTTGAGGGCTTCTCCCTTGGTATGTCCCCTGATCATGCCGGTCAGCTGCATCCGGAGGCCGGGTGGATGCCTGTGGGAACTCTCACCCAACGGAAACGTTTCAGGTCACAGTACCTTGGGCGCGCTGCGGAAGTGTCGGTGGATCTCGACCGGTCCAGTCAAACTGTTAACGCCATTGCATTCCTATTTGGGGAAGACTCGGAGCTGTCATGTAAGCAGCGCGCCGAGGAATCTCTAAGTCGTTTAGAGGCCCTTCATGGCAAGGCCCATGGTTCAATTCCAGTAACAGGTAGAGCTTTCCAATGGACGCTCCCCGACCAAGCCGTGGCATGGTTCGAAAATTGCAGCGGAACTCGCTTCCAGTATTTCATCCGATACTCGAGCCGATGAGGGATAACAAGGCGGTCAACGCAGACGCACAGGCGCGTCCGCGCGCAGTGCGCGCTTCTATCCTTGCGCGCCGGTTACCTCTACGTTAGGGCGTCCATGGAAGCAATTCGCTTGCGTGAAGCAGCAAGACGCGACTATCGCGATCCCGTGCCGTTTCTGAGGCGCCTGCGCTTCATTGAGCATCGGCTCCTGCTCGAGCAGGTGGACGCCGAGGTGAGGTCCCTACGGACGAACAGGCTCAAAGAATGGCGGGAGGCGCGGCTCGGAGCACTGTTCTGCCATGGAATGAGCGAACGGATGGGCCGGAAGGTCTTCCTCTCGAAAGGAGAGTTTGAAGACGCCGATTTCGTCAGTATGTGGTTCGATGACGATGTTCAGCACTTCGCGCCAGTTCAGATAAAGGAGCTGGTTTCCGAAGAGAGAAACGCCCGGGCAACGCTCGACACGCTGGTCCAAGGCCTGTCCATGTACAGCGGTCGCAACGACCTCACCGTACTGATTCACTTGAATAGGCGTATCCATTTCAAGCCGGAGTCCTTGGTGCTCCCGCCGCAACTCCCCATTGCAGCCCTATGGGTTCTCGCCTGCACCGATCCAACTCACTCAGAATGGGCTATCTGGGGAAACTTCCTTGAACAGGCAGAGGGGACAAGGTTTGCGTACCCGGCCTAACAGGTCGGTCGACGCGGACACGGAGCTTGCATCGTTTTAGTTGACGCGCGAACCTAACGAAGTCCTGGCCCGCCTCGCGGCGCACAGCAGTCTCGAGACCGTGAGCGTTGCTCAGCTCGCCATGGACGCCCGCATTGCCCCGAGCTACCCTGCAAACTACCATGCAGCTTTCGCCACTCCGATGACTCATCGAACCGCCTCCCGCAGTTGTGGCCAGCTCCGGGCCCACGTCACGGCCGATCCGGTCCGGGTCTCGGTCTGCCACTGCCTCGCCTGCCAGCGCCGCACGGACAGTGTCTTCGGCGCGCAGGCCCGCTTCGCTGCCGGCGCCGTCACCATCACGGGCGCCAGCAAGGAGTTCGTCCGCGTCGGGGACGAAGGCGGGCGAGTCACCTTCCGGTTCTGCCCCGAGTGCGGCGCCACGGTGTACTACACCGCCGATGGTCTTGACGGCTTCATCGCCGTGCCGGTGGGTGCGTTCGCCGATCCTGAGTTTCCGGGCCCGGTCATCTCGGTGTACGAGCACCGGATGCACAGCTGGGTGACCATGCCGGCGGCCATCGAGCACATGGCGTAGGTCAACCGGATCGTCTCAGCCCCGCCGTGATTTCCTTCAATTTCGTTTCCGCGTCGGACGCCGATGCCCTCGCCGACCTGCGGGTCGAAGCGATGCGGGAGAGTCTCGAGCGCATCGGGCGCTTCGATCCGCAGCGCGCCAGGTCGCGGTTCCTTGCCGGCTTCGCGCCCGAGGTCACCCGTGAGATCCGGGTCGGGGGCGAACGGGCCGGCTTCTTCGTCCTCAGGAACGAGCCGGGCGGACTGCTGCTCGATCATCTCTACGTGCGGCCCTCCCACCAGAACCGGGGCATCGGCTCGGCGGTTCTTTCGTCCGTCTTGGCCGAGGCGGATGCGCGCGGCCTGCCGGTTCGCGTGGGTGCGCTTCGGGGGAGCGAGTCCAACAGCTTCTACCGCCGGCACGGCTTCGAGCTGGTTGAAGAGACGGAGTTCGACAACTACTATGTCCGCACCCCAAGGCGTGTGCCCTGATGCCATGAGCTCCTTCCAGCAATTCCTCGACGAAGCGCGGCGCGATCACACGGAGCATCCGGACGCCGTGGCGGCGCGGCTGGAAGGCGGCTTGCCGCATCTCGCGCAGCCGGAGGATGTCCTGCCCTATGCGAGTTTCGTCGTGCATGTTTTCGGCGAACACCTGGGCGAATGGGCGCGCGGCGCAAGGCTCCTCGAGGCGATCGGCGCGCTGCCGGCGGCGGCACAGGATGAGGCAGCGCAGATGGCGGTGCGTCGCGGCCTCGCCGCCCTGCGGTACGCGGGCGGCGACGCTTCTGCCATCGAAGGGCTGGCGCCGGCCGACCTCGCGCAGGTCATGTGCGTGATCTGCACGACGCACGTGGCGCGGCACGAGACTGACGCGGCCATCGCGGCGCTGCAGCAGGCACTGCGCGCCGCCCGCTCGCAGGGCTTGCCGCCGAAGCACCCAGCGACGCGGGCCCTGGCCGTGGCAGGCAACAATCTCGCGGCGGAGCTGGAAGAAAAGACCGAGCTCACCGATGGCGAACGCGCCGCCATGGTGCTCGCCGCAGAAACGGGCCTGACGTATTGGAAGCTCGCCGGCACCTGGCTCGAAGAAGAGCGCGCCGAATACCGGCTTGCGCGCTGCCTGCTGCGCGCCGGCAATGTCGATCGAGCCCGCGAGCGCATCAGGAATTGCATCGCCATCTGCGAGGCGAACAACGCGCCGCCCTTCGAGCAGTTCTTCGGCTACGCCGTGCTCGCGCTCGTCGAGCAGGCGGCGGGTGACGCGCAGGCCTTCGCCGCGGCCCGGCACGCCGCGCTGGAGCAGTACGCGCGCGTTCCCAAGGAAGAGCAGGGCTGGTGCAGCCGCGGACTGCGCGAGCTCGGTGCGTAGCAGAATGGCGGCTCCCGACAGGAGCAGCCCATGGCTTCCAGCATCGACACGGCGTTCACCGGCTCGGTGGCACAGCTCTACGAGAGCCATCTCGTGCCGCTCATCTTCGAGCCGTATGCGGTCGACATGGCCCGGCGCGTCGCCGCGAGCGGCCCGCGCCGCGTGCTGGAACTCGCGGCCGGCACGGGCGTGGTCACACGCAATCTCGCGGTGATGCTGGATGCGTCGTGCGAGATCGTCGCCACCGACCTGAACACCGCGATGATCGACGAAGCGGCGCGCATCGGCACCGCGCGGCCGGTGAAATGGCAGCAGGCGGACGCGATGCAATTGCCCTTCGAGCCGGATTCGTTCGACGTGGTGTGCTGCCAGTTCGGCGCGATGTTCTTCCCGGACAAGGCGCATGCCTACGCCGAGGCGCGGCGCGTGCTGCGGCCCGGCGGCACCTTTGTCTTCAATGTCTGGGATTCGATCGAGACGAACGAATTCGCCGATGCGGTCACGTTCGCGGTCGGCCAGCTGTTCCCGAACGACCCGCCGCGCTTCCTCGCCCGCACGCCGCACGGGCATCACGACCAAGGGAAGATCGTCGCCGACCTCGCGGCTGGCGGTTTCGATCGCGAGCCGAACATCGAGAAGATCGCCTTCACCAGCCGCGCCGTGTCGCCGCGCGTCCCGGCTGTCGCGTACTGCCAGGGCACGCCGCTGCGCGGCGAGATCGAGGCGCGCGACCCGGGCGGGCTGGAGCGTGCCACGCAGGTGGCGGAGCAGGAGATCGCCCGCCGCTTCGGCGACGGCCCGGTGGAAGGGCTGATCCAGGCGCTCGTCGTGAGCGTCACGCGCTGATCAGCGCAGGGCTGAACATCTCCGCCAGCGAGCCGGCGCTTCATTCAGCGTCCGCGCAGGAACAGCGCGTCGAGCTCGCGCACGGTGAGCTGCCGCCACGTGGGCCGGCCGTGGTTGCACTGGTCGGAGCGCTCGGTCTCCTCCATCTGCCGCAGCAGCGCGTTCATCTCGTCGATGGTGAGCTTGCGGTTGGCACGCACGGCGCCGTGGCAGGCCATCGTGCCGAGCAGCTCGTTCTGCGCGCGCTGGATGACGGTGCTGGCGTCGTGCTGCGCCAGTTCGGCCAGCACGCTGCGCGCGAGCTCCACCGCGTCGCCCTGCGCGAGCGAGGTGGGCACGGCACGCACCGCGAGCGTCCTGGCGGAGAAGGGGGTGATTTCCAGCCCCAGCGTTTCGAGGGCCGCTGCGCAGCCTTCGGCCGTGGCCACTTCCTGCGGCGTCGCGGCGAAGGTCGCGGGGATCAGGAGCGGCTGGCTCGCGATACGGTCGGTGTCGAGCTGGCGCTTGAGGCGTTCGTACACGATGCGCTCGTGGGCGGCGTGCATGTCGACGACGATGAGGCCCTGGGCGTTCTCGGCGAGGATGTAGATGCCGTGCAGTTGGGCGATCGCTCGGCCCAGGGGCCAGACGGCGGAATCCTGCGCCGTGGGCGGAGAAGCCTCGACGACCCCGGCCTGCGCCGGGGTGACAAAGAGCGGCTCGCTCGCGCGATGAGCGAGGTCCATCGTCGGCTGCTGCCAAGCCGGGGTCGGCGCCACGAGCGGCAACGAAACCAACGGCGCCGCCACACCCGTTCCCGCGCGCGGAGCCGCCAGCGCGTTCTCGACCGCGTGCAGCACCGCCTGGTGCACTTCGCGGCTGTCGCGGAAGCGCACTTCGATCTTGGTCGGGTGCACGTTCACGTCGACGCGCGCCGGATCGATTTCCACATAGAGTGCATACACCGGCTGGCGTTGGCCATGCAGCACGTCTTCATAGGCGGCGCGCGCGGCGTGGGTGAGCACCTTGTCGCGCACGAAGCGGCCGTTGACGTAGGCGAACTGCTGGTCCGCACGGGAACGTGCCGCATCGGGAATGCCCGCGCGACCGAAGACGCGGATCGGTCCCGCCGAATAGGCGACTGCCACGCTCTGCTCGAGGATGTCGCCGCCCAGCACGTCGGCCAGGCGCTGGTCGCGCGTGGCCGGCCGCCATTGTTCGACCAGCTTCCCCTCGTGCCAGATCGCGAAGCCGACGTCGGACCGCGCCAGCGCGTGGCGGCGCACGGCCTCGATGCAATGCGCGAGTTCGGTGGCGTCGGTCTTGAGGAACTTGCGGCGCGCCGGCGTGGAAAAGAACAGCTCCTTCACTTCGACGGTGGTGCCGGTCGCGCGCGCCGCGGGCCGCAGTTCGCCGGTACGCGCATCGAGCAGGAAGGCGCTGGACTGCTCCGCGGTGCGCGAGAGCAGGCTCATGTCCGACACCGACGCGATGGCGGCCAGGGCTTCGCCGCGGAAACCCATGGTGCCGACGGATTCGAGGTCCGCGAGCGACGCGATCTTGCTGGTGGCGTGGCGGCGCAGCGCCATCGGCAGCTCCTCGCGCGCGATGCCGCCGCCGTCGTCCTCGACCGAGACCAGCCGCACGCCGCCGGCGAGCAAGCGCACGGTGACCTGCTTCGCGCCCGCGTCGAGTGCGTTGTCCACCAGTTCGCGCACGACGGAGGCGGGACGCTCGACCACCTCGCCGGCGGCGATCTGGCTCACGAGCTCGTCGGGCAGCTCGCGGATCGCGCGGCGCGGGGTGGGGGACAGGACGGCACTCACGGTCGCCATTGTAGGAACGTAGGGGCCTTGCCGCAGGCAGGGATAATGCCCCGCCATGGATCTCCTGGCATTTTTCGTCGACTTCGTCATGCACGTCGACAAGCACCTGGCGACGTTCGTGCAGAACTACGACACCTGGGTCTACGTGCTGCTTTTCGCCATCATCTTCGTGGAGACCGGCGTGGTCGTGATGCCTTTCCTGCCGGGCGATTCGCTGCTGTTCGTCGTCGGCGCGCTGTGCGGCATCGGGCTCATGAGTTATCCGCTGTCGGTGGGCCTGTTGATCGCGGCGGCGGTGCTGGGCAACCAGAGCAACTACACGATAGGCCGCTTCTTCGGCCCGAAGGTCTTCCAGTGGGAAGACTCGCGGTTCTTCAACAAGCGGGCCTTCGACCAGGCCCACGCCTTCTACGAGAAGTACGGCGGCATCACGATCGTGGCGGCGCGCTTCATGCCTTTCCTGCGCACCTTCGCGCCCTTCGTCGCTGGCGTGGCGCAGATGACGCGCGTGAAATTCACGTTCTACGACGTGACGGGCGGCGCCTTGTGGGTGGCGAGCATCGTCACGGCCGGCTACCTCTTCGGCGACATCCCCTGGGTGAAGGCCCATCTCGACAAGATCATCTGGGCGATGATCCTGGTCCCCGGCTTCATCATCCTGTTCGGGGCGTGGAAGGCGCGGCGCAAGGCCGCCGCCGGCGCCTGACCAAGGAGCTTTCATGACAAGAACCCTGCGTTGCGCGCTCCTGGCGTGCGTTGCGGCCGCCGCCATCCCAGCCCACGCGCAGGCATCGCGCGACGAGTTCTTCTGGCTCGGCATGATGAACAAGGCCACGGCCGTGATCAACACCGACCAGGGCCTGCTGGACAAGGCGCTCGCGCCCCGGCTGGCCGCAGGCATCGCGAAGGTGATCGCCGACGGCAACCAGCCCGGCGGCAAGCGGCCCTCCACGGTGATCACCTTCGAGCCGCTGCTGATCCAGGCCGCGGGCCCCGAGGTCACGCTGCTGCACGCGGGGCGTTCGAGCCAGGACATGCACGCGACCTACCGCGCGGCGATCCTGCGCGAAGACCTGCTGCGCCTGGCCGATCAGCTCGATCGCACGTCGCAGGCGCTCGTGGACCTGGCCGATCGCCAGCGCGCGACCATCGTGCCCAATTACACGAACGGTGTGGCCGCGCAGCCCAACTCGCTCGGGCACGCGCTCCTGGGTCATGCGGCAGGGCTGGACCGCGACGCGCAGCGCATCCGCGAGGCCTACGCGCGCGTCGACCGCTCGCCGATGGGAACGACGGTGCTCAACGGGACCAGCTGGCCGCTGGACCGCAGGCGCATGGCGGACTATCTCGGCTTCGCGTCCCTGGTGGACAACGCCTACGACGCGGCGCAGATCGCGTCCGCCGAGGAGCCGCTCGAAGCCGGCGCGATCGTGGCGTCGATCGCCGTGCACGCCGGCAACTTCGTCGAGGACATCATGGTGCAGTACGCGAGCCCGCGTCCGTGGATCGTGCTCGCGGAAGGCGGCGGCAACACCTATGTGTCGAGCGCGATGCCGCAGAAGCACAACCCGGGCCTGCTCAATTCGGCGCGGGGAGACGCATCGACGGCGATCTCGCTGGCGATGGGGCCGATCCTGCGTGCGCACAATGTCCCGCCCGGCATGCCGGACGCGAAAGAGGTGCGCGACAACAGCGCGATGGTGAAGAGCGCGATCGGCGTGCTGCAGCAGTGGCAGAAGATCCTCGGCGCGCTGGTGGTCGACCCGAAGCGCGCGCTCGAGGAGCTGAACAGCGACTGGACGGCATCGCAGGAACTCGCGGACGCTCTGATGCGCAAGTACAAGGTACCGTTCCGCATCGGGCATCACTTCGCGTCCGAACTCGTGACCTACGCCCGCGCGCACGACCTGCGCCCGGCAACCTTCCCCTACGAGCAGGCGCGCCGCATCTACCAGGACGCGGTGCATGAGCCCGGCGTGCCGCAGGAGCTTCCGCTGACGGAAGCCGAGTTCCGCGCGGCGCTCGACCCGGTCGCGATCGTCAACGCCCGCGCCACGAGCGGCGGGCCGCAGCCGGCCGAGATGGATCGCATGCTCAAGGCGGCGCGGGCCCGCATCGCGGAGCAGGACGAATGGATCGCCGCGCGTCGCAAGCACATCGACGATTCGCTCGCTCGCCTGGACGCCGACTTCGGCAAGCTGTTGCGAAATTAATAAGTATGCGTATGATTGGCGCCAGGAGACACCGCCATGAACGCTCCCGAAACCCTGTCGCGCTGGACCCGGCCTGAATCCAGCCGCGTGCCCTTCTGGGCCTACACCGACGCGCAGCTCTACCAGCGCGAGCTGGAGCGGGTCTTCTACGGCGACCACTGGTGCTACGTGGGCCTGGCCGTGGAGATCCCGAACGTGGGTGACTACAAGCTCAGCTGGGTCGGCGAGCGGCAGGTGATCATGGTGAGGGACCGTGTGGCGCCGAGGGACCGCGGCATCGATCCCGGCATCCGGGTCGTCGAGAACCGCTGCGCCCACCGCGGCGTGCGCTTCTGCCAGCAGCCGCACGGCAACGCGCGCAGCTTCGTGTGCCCCTACCACCAGTGGACGTACAAGCTCAATGGCGACCTGGCGGGCCTGCCGTTCAAGGACGGTGTGCCGGCGACCGACGAAGCGGGGCATGCGTGCGTCAACGGCGGCATGCCGGCGGATTTCGACATCAAGCAGCATGGGCTTGCCAAGCTGCGCGTCGCGGTCCTGCACGGGCTGGTGTTCGCCACCTTCAGCGAGAGCGCGCCGTCGTTCGACGAGTACATCGGGCCCAAGGTCATGCCCTGGCTCGATCGCATCTTCAAGGGGCGCGAGCTGACTTTGCTCGGCTACAACCGCCAGCGCATCCCGGGCAACTGGAAATTGATGATGGAGAACATCAAGGACCCGTACCACCCCGGCCTGCTGCACACGTGGTTCGTCACCTTCGGCCTGTGGAGAGCCGACCAGAAAAGCCGCATGGTGATGGACGACCACGGCCGCCATGCCGTGATGATTTCGCGCCGGAATTCGAATGCCCCTGCGGTAGCGGACGGCGGCGAGAACAAGACGGTGACCCAGGGCGTGACCTCGTTCAAGGCCAACATGGCGCTGAACGACGCCCGCCTGCTGGACGTCGTGCCCGAGCCGTGGTGGAAGGTGGACGACCCGTCGCACCCCGGGCAGGAGATCATGCCCACGGTCACGATGATCACGCTGTTCCCCAGCCTGATCATCCAGCAGCAGGTCAATTCGCTTTCCACGCGCCACATCGTGCCGCGCGGGGAGGGCGAGTTCGACTTCGTCTGGACGCATTTCGGCTTTGCCGACGACACGCCCGAGATGACGCAGCGGCGCCTGCGCCAGGCGAACCTGTTCGGCCCGGCGGGGTTCGTCTCCGCCGACGACGGCGAGGTGATCGAGCTGTCGCAGCGCGGATTCCGCCAATGGGGCGAATCGGGCGAGACGCTGTGCGAGCTGGGCGGCACCGGCACCGGCGGCACCGAGCACATGGTCACCGAGACGCTGATCCGCAGCATGTACGCCTACTGGCGCCGGGTGATGGGTGTATGAACGAGCCACTGATGCTGCAACTCGAAGTGGATCGCCTCAACGCCGACTACGCCGCCGCGCTCGACGAGCGGCGCTTCGACGACTGGCCGGAATTCTTCGTGGAGGAGGGGCGCTACAAGGTCCAGGCGCGCGAGAACTTCGACAGGAAGCTGCCGCTGGCGCTGATCGCGCTGGAGAGCAAGGGGATGATGAAGGACCGCGTGTACGGCGTGACGCAGACGATCTATCACGCACCGTACTACACGCGCCACCTGGTCGCTCCGGCACGGGTGATCGGCGCAGAAGGGGACCTGGTGAGGGCCCAGGCGAACTACGCCGTGTTCCGCACCCGTCCGGGCGACTCGAGCGAGGTGTACAACGTCGGCCGCTACATCGACGAGATCGTGCGCACGCCGGCCGGCCTGAAGTTCGCCAGCCGCACGTGCGTCTACGACAGCGAGATGGTGCTCAACTCGCTGATCTACCCGATTTAAGGCCTGTCAGCGTTTCGCCGCGCTGTTGCCCAGCACCGCGCCGCCCGCCGCACCGGCGATCGCGCCCGGCGTGCCGAGCACCGCATCGCCCACGAGGCCGCCTACGGCGGCGCCGCCGACGGTGTAGGCGGTCTGGCGATCGGTGGCGCAGCCGCCCAGCGCCAGCAGCATGGCCGCAACCGCGGCCGCAAACATCGTCTTCATATCCACACCTCTTCTGTCTATGCAGGCGCACGCGCTTCGAAGCCCATGCTTGTTCGGCCTGTGCAATGAGGTTAGGCAGCGGCCCTGTCGCGGGGTGTAGGAAGGTTCAGGAGGGGCGAGTCGGCCCCCGGCGGCACCGTCGGGCAGCCATCGCGGACACAGCCTTTGCCCGCCTGAGCGACTTTGCGACAATCGCGGGACCATGCTCGCACCCCTGAACCCCATCCGTTCCCGCATCGAAAAGCTGCGCGCCGCCATGCGCGAGGCGAACGTGCAGGCCGTGCTCGTGCCATCGTCCGACCCGCACGTGTCCGAATACCTGCCGGAACGCTGGCAGGGCCGTGCCTGGTTCAGCGGCTTCACCGGCTCGATGGGCACGCTCGTCGTCACCCGGGACGACGCCGCGCTCTTCGCCGACAGCCGCTACTGGTCGCAGGCCGAGCGCGAGCTTTCCGGCAGCGGTGTGTCGCTGGTGAAGATCGGCACAGGTGCGATCAAGCCGGTGACCGACTGGATCGCGGGCGAACTCGAGGCCGGCGAGACGCTCGCCTTCGACGGCCAGGTGCTCAGTCTGGCAGCGGCGCAGCAGTTCCGCGCCGCGATGGCTGCGGCGAGCATCCAGGTCAAGTCGGATGCGGACCTCCTCGATCCCGCCTGGGCCGAGCGTCCGGGACTGCCGGCGGCGCCCGTGTACGAACATCTTGCCCCGCATGCAACGGTCACGCGCCGGGCCAAGCTCGACGAGATCCGCGCCGCGATGAGCGCCGCGGGCGCCACGCATCACTTCATCTCGTCGCTCGACGATGTCGCATGGCTGCTCAATTTGCGCGGCGCCGACGTCAGCTACAACCCCGTGTTCGTCGCCCACGTCCTGCTCGACGCGCAATCGGCGACGCTCTTCATCGCGCCAGGCAAGATCGACGACACACTGAAGTCGCGGCTGGCCGCCGACGGCGTGAAGCTCGCGCCGTACGCCGACGCGCCGCGTGCGCTGGCCGCGTTGCCGGCCAGTGCCGTGCTGTTGCTCGATCCGCGCCGCGTCACGCTGGGCTTGCGCGAAGCCGTGCCGGCGAACGTGCGTGTCGTCGAAGCCGTGAACCCGAGCACCTTTGCCAAGAGCCGCAAGAACGCCCAGGAAGCCGCTTTCGTGCGCGAGGCGATGGCCCAGGACGGCGCGGCGATGTGCGAGTTCTACGCGCGCTTCGAAGCCGCGCTGGCGCGGGGCGAGCGCCTGTCCGAACTGACCGTCGACGAGTGGATCACGCAGGAGCGCGCGAAGCGCCAGGGCTTCATCGGCCGCTCCTTCAGCACGATCGCCGGCTTCAATGCCAACGGCGCGCTGCCGCACTACCGCGCGACGCCCGAAGCGTTCTCGTGGATCGAAGGCGACGGCCTGCTGCTGATCGACTCGGGCGCCCAGTACCTGGGCGGCACCACCGACATCACGCGCGTGTGGCCCATCGGCCAGGTCTCCGCCGCGCAGAAGCGCGACTTCACGCTCGTCCTCAAGGCGATGATCGGCTTGTCGGTCGCGGTGTTCCCGCGCGGCACGCCGGGCCCCATGCTGGACGCGCTCGCGCGCCTGCCGCTGTGGCAGGCCGGGCTCGACTACGGCCACGGCACCGGGCACGGGGTCGGGTACTTCATGAACGTGCACGAAGGGCCGCAGACGATCTCGAAGGCGGTCGTCGAGCCGCACATGGCCATGGAGCCGGGGATGATCACGTCCAACGAGCCGGGTCTCTATCGCCCCGGGCAGTGGGGCGTGCGCATCGAGAACCTCGTGATGAACGTGCCCGTCGAGACGCCGGAGAAGGGCCAGTTCGGCGAGATGCTCGGGTTCGAGACGCTCACGCTGTGCCCGATCGACACGCGCTGCATCGATGTGTCGCTGATGCGGCCCGACGAGATCGCGTGGCTCAATGGCTACCATGCGATGGTGCGTGCGCGGCTCGCGCCGCTGCTCGGCGGCGACGCGCTCGCGTGGCTGGACACGCGGACGCAAGCGCTCTGAGTCCGCTCAGACGGCGCGGCTGCGAGCCAGCGGCGGGTTCGCCGAGAAGTAGCGGTGGATGCCGCGCATGATCGCGTCGGCCAGCTGCTCCTGGTAGGCGTCGCTGCGCAGGCGCTGTTCCTCGTCGGGGTTGCTGATGAAGGCGGTCTCCACCAGCACGCTGGGGATGTCGGGGGCCTTGAGCACCGCGAAGCCCGCCTGTTCGACCTGCCCCTTGTGCAGCTTGCCGACGCCGCCGATCTCGCCGAGCAGCGCACCGCCGAGCTTCATGCTGTCCTTGATCTGCGCGCTGGTGCTCATGTCCAGCAGGGCGTGCGCCACCTGCTGGTCCTGCGACCTGATGTTCAGTCCGCCGATCAGGTCCGCGCGGTTTTCCTTGTCCGCGAGCCAGCGCGCGGCACTGCTGGAGGCGCCGCTCTGGCTCAACGCGAAAACGCTGGCGCCCCGCGCCGTCGGCGTGAGGAAGGCATCGGCATGGATGCTCACGAACAGGTCGGCCTGCACGCGGCGCGCCTTCTGCACCCGCACGTGCAGGGGCACGAAGAAATCGGCGTCGCGCGTGAGGTAGGCGCGCAGCGGGTTGCCGTTGATCGCGCTGGCGTTGATGCGCTCCTTCAGGCGATGCGCGATCTGCAGCACCACGTCCTTCTCGCGCGTGCCGCTCGGGCCGACCGCGCCCGGATCTTCGCCGCCGTGGCCGGGGTCCAGCGCGATGATGATCAGGCGGTCGGTCTTGTGCGGCTTGGTGTCGGGGGCGGGCTCGAAGGGCGTGGGCGGCGGCGGCTTGCGATCGAGTTCGCGCTGCGCGATCAGCTCGCCCAGCGGGTCATGCGTGGGCGGCGGCTCGGGCATCGGCCGGTCCCTCATCCGTTCCTTGATGAGGGCTTCGAGCGGGTCGACCTCCTTGACCGGGTAGAAATCGAACACCAGGCGATGCTGGTATGCCGCGACCGGCTGCAGCGTGAACACCTGCGGCGCGGCCGCCTGCTTGAGGTCCACCACCAGTCGCACGACGCCCGGCGCATGTTGGCCGATGCGGATGCCCGCGATGAAGGGGTCGTCGGCGCGCACCTTGCCGACCAGCTCCTTCAGTTGCGGGCTGAGGTCGATGCCCTGGATGTCGACGGCCAGGCCCGGCGGCAGGTGCAATGGGGTCTGCGTCGACCTGAGCGCCGTATCCGATTCGATCGTCACGCGTGTGTACTCCGGCGCGGGCCAGACGCGCACCGCCACGATGGTGGCGCCGCGCGCGATCTGCGCGGCGCCGAGCAGCAGCACGATGGGCCCGGCTTTGACCAGATCGCGCCTTTTCATCGCAGCAGCTCCTCGCCCAGCGGCGTCTGCGCCTTCAGCGTCACGTGGCGGGTCTCGTCCGCATCGGCTTCGATGCGCATCGCCAGGTCCGCCGGCGGCAGCAGGCCGGCCGCTTTCTCCGGCCATTCGGCGACCTTCAGGCCCGGGCCCGCGAAGATGTCGCGAAAGCCGGCGTCTTCCCACTCGCGCGGGTCATTGAAGCGGTAGAAGTCGAAGTGGTAGATCGCCACGCCGCCCGCCTCGTGCGGCTCCATCACCGTGTAGGTCGGGCTCTTGATGCGTTCGCGCACGCCCAGCGCACGCAGCAGGTGGCGCACGAAAGTGGTCTTGCCCGCGCCCAGGTCGCCATGCAGCTCGATGAAGGCGTTGACTATGGCCGGGTGCGCCGCCAGTTCGGCCGCATAGGCGCGTGTGGCCTCTTCGTCGGGCCACGCGAGCAGGCGCACCCCGGTTCCTACAATGGGCGGGTGGTGTCCAGAAGCGGTCAGATCGACGGTCCTCAATTGGTGGCAGACATCGGTCGCTGGGCCGATGAGCTCGGATTCTCCAGCATCGGAGTGGCCGGCGTCGACCTGAGTTCCGCCGAATCCGGCCTGCTGGCCTGGCTCTCCAACGGATTTCACGGCGAAATGGACTACATGGCGGCGCACGGGCTCAAACGCGCCCGCCCCGCCGAACTCGTGCCGGGCACCGTCAGCGTGATCACCGCGCGCATGGACTACCTGCCGCGCACCCAACCCGAGGGCTGGCAGGCGATCGAATTCGACCGCCTGAAGCGGCCCGGCGAGGGCATCGTCTCGATGTACGCGCGCGGCCGCGACTATCACAAGGTGCTGCGCGCGCGCCTGCAGAAGCTCTCGGACCGCATCGGCGAGGCGATCGGCCCGTTCGGGCATCGCGTGTTCACCGATTCGGCGCCCGTGCTCGAGGCCGAGCTGGCCGTGCGCAGCGGCATCGGCTGGCGCGGCAAGCACACGCTGGTGCTGTCGCGCGAGGCCGGGTCCACCTTCTTCCTCGGCGAGATCTACATCGACGTCGCGCTACCCGAGAGCGCGCCGGTGACCGAACATTGCGGCACGTGCTCGGCCTGCATCGACGTCTGCCCGACGCAGGCCATCGTCGCGCCGCAGCGGCTGGATGCGCGGCGTTGCATCGCGTACCTGACGATCGAGCACCCGGGCGCCATCCCCGAGGACTTGCGCCCGCTGATCGGCAACCGCATCTACGGCTGCGACGACTGCCAGCTCGCCTGTCCCTGGAACAAGTTCGCCCAGCGCAGCCCGCTGCCGGATTTCGACGAGCGCGAAGGCATGGCGGGTGCGCAGCTGGTGCAGCTCTTCGCCTGGAGCGAGGAGGAGTTCCTCGCCCGCACCGAAGGCAGCCCGATCCGCCGCATCGGCCACGAGCGCTGGCTGCGCAACATCGCCGTCGCCTTGGGCAACGCGCTGCGCGCGACGGGCGATCCGGCCCTTCGCGCCGCGCTGCTCACGCGGGCGGAGCATCCGAGCGCGCTGGTGCGCGAGCACGTGGCGTGGGCGCTAACGCAGCACGCCTAGCGCGAACGGCAGGCTCGCCATGCCGAGCAGGGTCGACAGCGTGATCAGGCCTGCCACGTAGGGGCCGTTGTAGCCCATGCGCACCGCGAGCACGTAGGCGCTCGAGGCGGTGGGCATGGCGGAGAACGTGAGCAGCACGGTGGTCTGCACGGCATCGAGTCCGAACAAGCGCGCTAGCGCCCAGGCGACCAGCGGCGTGAAGAAATGGCGGATCGAGAGCAGCCCCACGGTGAGCGCCTTGTTCGCCGCGAGGCTGCCGAGCTGCAGGCCGGCGCCGGCGGTCATCAGGCCCAGCGCGATCGAGGCGGCGCCGATGCGCGTGACGCCGGGCTCCAGCCACGAGGGAATGCGCAAACCCGCCAGGTTGGCGACGAGGCCCGCCACGGTCGCGATGACCAGCGGGTTGCGCACGAGCGCGCGTACCAGGCCGCTGCCGGCATGCCGCGCCATCGGCCACACCGCGCCGATGTTGACCAGCGGCACGCAAAAGCCGATCAACACGGCGATCAGCTGCAGCCCGCGCGCACCTTCGAGGCGCTCGGCCATCGCCAGGGCGATGAAGGAATTGAAGCGGAAGGCGACCTGCGCGGCGCCGGCATGGTCGCGCCGGTCGATGCGCTCACCGACCACCGGCAGGTGCGGCAGTGCGTAGGCCATCGCGATGCCGCTCACGGCCATCGCGAGGCCCGCGCCGATCAGGCTGGACGCTTCGCGCACGTCGAGCGGGCTCTTCACGATCGACTGGAACAGCAGCACCGGGAAGAGGAAGTAGTAGACGAGGCTTTCGACCTGTTCCCACAGCGGCCGGCCGAGCGCCGTGAAGCGGCAGACGAGGAACCCGCACAGGATCAACGAGAAATCGGGAAAGAGCAGCTGCGCGAAGTTCACTCGCGCAAGAATAGCCGAGCCATGCGGGCACCCCGGGCTTTCCCGTATGTGTAATCCACAAATACTCACCTCGTGCGAGCGCTTAGGATTGCACGCATCGGACACTTTCCAACAATGCAGGAGTCATCGATGAATCGCCGTTCCTGGCTCGCGGGCGCTGCGCTCGCGGCCATCGCCAGCACCAGCGCCTTCGCGCAGAACTACCCCACCAAGCCCGTGCGGCTCGTCGTGCCGTTCGCACCCGGCGGCACCACGGACATCATCGCCCGCGTGATCGCGGAGCCGCTGGGCAAGGCGCTGGGCCAGCCGGTGGTGGTCGAGAACAAGGCCGGCGGCGGCGGCGTGGTCGGCGCGGCCGACACCGCGCGGGCCGTACCCGACGGTTATGCGCTCGGCATCGCGACGGTGTCCACCACCGCGGCGAATCCCGCGATCAACCCGAAGATCCCGTACAACCCGATCACGGATTTCACGCCCATCGTCAACATCGCGGCCACCCCCAACGTGATCGCCGTGAACCCGGGCTTCCCGGCGAAGGATTACAAGGCCTTCCTCGCCGAGCTGAAGAAGAACCCGGGCAAGTACTCGTACTCGTCCTCGGGCACAGGCGGCATCGGCCACCTGCAGATGGAGCTGTTCAAGGCCATGTCGGGCACCTTCGTCACGCACATCCCGTACCGCGGCGCGGGCCCGGCCCTGAACGACACGGTGGCCGGCCAGGTGCCGATGATCTTCGACAACCTGCCGTCGGCGCTGCCCTTCATCAAGGAGAACCGGCTGGTGCCCATCATCGTGGCCGCGCCCACGCGCCTGAAGGAGCTGCCCAATGTGCCGACCTTCAAGGAAGTGGGCCTGGAGCCGGTGAACCGCATGGCGTACTACGGCATCTACGGGCCCAAGGGCCTGCCGCCGGAGGTGGTGAGCAAGATCCATGACGGCGTCGTGAAGGCGCTGCAGGACCCGGCCGTGCGCGAGCGCATCGAGAAGACGGGCTCGATCATCATCGGCAACACGCCGCAACAGTTCGCCGAGCAGATCAAGGCCGAATACGCGGTGTACAAGAAAGTCGTGGAGCAGGCGAAGCTGCGCCTCGAATGAGTTATCGTCGGCGGCCATATGGTGGCCGCCGACCTTGATCCGAGCATCGATGCGTTCATCGACGCCCTCTGGCTGGAAGAGGGCCTGTCGAAGAACACGCTGGCGGCGTACCGGCGCGATCTCGCGCTCTTCGGCGACTGGCTCGCCAGGAGCGGCGGCTCGCTCGAGCGGGCGACCGAAGCCCACATCAACGGCTACTTCGCCGCACGCCATTCCGACAGCAAGGCCACCACGGCCAACCGGCGCCTCACCGTGCTGCGCCGGTATTTCCGCTGGGCGCTGCGCGAGCGCCGCATCGCCGCCGATCCCACCTTGCGCCTGGAGGCCGCGAAGCAGCCGCTGCGCGTGCCCAAGACCTTGACGGAGGCGCAGGTCGAGGCGCTGCTCGCCGGCCCCGATGTCGCGACGCCGCTGGGCCTGCGCGACCGCACGATGCTGGAGCTGATCTACGCGAGCGGCCTGCGGGTGAGCGAACTCGTGGGCCTGAAGGCTTTCCATCTCTCGATGAACGACCAGGTGCTGCGCGTCACCGGCAAGGGCGACAAGGAGCGGCTCGTGCCTTTCGGCGTGGTCGCGCGCGACTGGATCGTGCGCTACCTGGCCGAGGCGCGGCCGGCCATCCTGGCCGGCCAGCAGACCGAGGACTTCTTCGTCACCGCGCGCGGCGAGGGCATGACGCGCGCGATGTTCTGGGTGATCGTGAAGAAGTACGCGCGCACCGCGGGCATCACCTCGCCGTTGTCACCGCACACTTTGCGCCATGCGTTCGCGACGCACCTGCTCAATCACGGGGCGGACCTGCGTGCCGTGCAGATGCTGCTGGGGCACGCGGACATCTCGACGACGACGATCTACACGCACGTCGCGCGCGAGCGGCTCAAGCAGCTTCACGCGCAACACCATCCGCGCGGCTAGTTCGCCCGCACCCGCTGCGTCTTCACGTCCGTGTCGCCGCTCGCGATCGCGGCGCTCCAGGCGAGGGCGAACCCGGACCCGGTGCGCGCGACGCCCAGCGGACGCGCAACGCCCGTCGCGAGCTCGATCGGCGATCCGACCGCGTTGCCGGCCGCATCGAAGCGCTGCGCGAGGAAAGGCTGGCCCGGCATCTGGCGGCTGACCGTGGCCCAGCCCCCGTCCGGCAGGTTGGCGGCCGTCTCCGGGATCGGCACGAGAACCGTTGCCGCGCCCAATGCGCGACCGGCCGCGTCGAGCATCTGCAGGTAGCCGCCGCCACTGCCGGTGGACCAGAGCGCGAGCCGGCCATCGGCCAGGGGCAGCAAGGTCGTGTTCAGGTCGAGCAAGCCGCGATCGGCATCGAACAACGGTCCCACGTCCGTCGTGCCGACGCGGAACTGCACGTAGCTGATGCCGCCGACGCGGTGCGTCGTGCCCGCGATGAAATCGCCACCCGGCGTCGCGACCAGCCGCAGGGACAGCTGGCGGTCGGGTCCCGCCGCGGCGAACTCGAGCGGCGTGCCGACGGCGCGCGCGCCGGCGTCGAAGCGCTGCGCGTGCTGCGCGAACACCGGGCCGGCCGCGTCCTGCGTCACCGACGCCCAGCCCGCGACGAAGCCGCCGTCGGCAAGCGCCGTCACCACCGGTTGCGCGAGGGCGTGTTGCACGCTCGCGCCGGCCGCGTCCTGCGGCAACGTGGCGATGACCGTCTCGCCGCCGAGCGCGGCGCCGCCGGCATCGAATCGCCGCGCGAACACGGTCCAGTCGGCGCGCGCCTGCACGGACGTGACGACCACCGTGCCGTCGCGCAGCACGGCCATCGCGGGGTCCTCCTGCGCGCCGACCGTGTAGGCGAGCCGCGTTTCGCCGCCCGCTTTCGCGCCTTGCGCGTCGTAGCGCTGCACGAGGAGGGCCGCGCCGCCTGAAGGATCGTCGGACCGCCAGGCGACGGCATAGCCGCCGCTCGCCAGGGGATCGACGGACCGAACGACCTGCCGGCCCGCCAGGGTCGCGTTCACGGTTTCCGGCGCAGAGGCGGCGAACACGGCGGCCGGGGTGCCGGGCACCGCGGCGGCAGCCGAGGAGGTGGTGGGGGGCGATGAGGCGGTCATCGATGAAGGGGACGATGCCGGGGTGGAGGTGGAAGAAGTCGCGGAAGCAGCGGGGGTGGTCGCGATGTCCGCGCCGCCTCCGCCACCCCCGCATGCCGATAAAGCTGCCACGGCGAGCGCGGCCAGGATGCGGTGGACCATTACTGCTGTCTCCGTCAAATGTCGAGCCATGCTAGGTGGCGCCCCAGCAGTAGCCCTGTAGGACGCAACGCCGAGCGCGTTTCAAAGTGCTTGCGCCGGATCAACATGCATCGCCATGCATCGCGGCACGATGCAGTGCATGGCGCAGACGACCGCGAAGAAATTCCCGCTGCATCCGGCGCATCCCGAGCGCACGTGCTGGGACTGCGATAAATATTGCGCAGCGAATTCGATGGCGTGCGGCAACGGGTCCGAGCGCACGCAGCATCCCGGGGAATTGTTCGGGCCCGACTGGCATCGCAGCGGGCTGGACCCGCTCACGCGCGACGACGCGAGCTCATCGACGGAGCATGCGAATCAGGGCCCGGTCGATCCTTGCGTTGCGGCTTCCTGCACGAGGACGAGCGTGCGGCCGTCGCGTTCGGCGCCGTAGTATTTTTCCAGGCAGCGTGCGAAGAGCGCCTCTTGCGGCGCGGCGAGCTCGAAGAGCGTCAGGCAGGACTTGAATTTGAGTTCGTCGGGGTAGCCGAAGATCTCGTGGGCCGTGCGGCCCTGGACATCGGCGACGACCTCGCAGCAGCGCCGCAGGCGCTCGCCCAGGATGGGATGGCGCAGGTAGGCGCGGGCCTCGTCGAGCGAATGGATGCCGAAGTGCTTCGCCGTGGCACTGGAGCCGAGCGCGGCGAGTTGCGGGAACACGAACCACATCCAGTGCGTGCGCTTGTGGCCGCGTTCCAGCTCGCCCAGCGCCGCGTCGAACACGGGATCCTGTGCGTCGACGAAGCGCTTGAGGTTGTAGGCGTCGTGCACACCCCATGATAGGCCGGTTGCGCGCGCGGGGGGCTGCCCCCAGAATGGCTCACCTTTCCTCCGGAGGCGTTGCCATGATCTTCCGTCTCGTGCTCCTCATCCTTGCGGCGGCCTTGTCCTGTGCCGCCCCGGCGCAGACCTTGCGCTGGAGCAGCCAGGGCGACCTGCAGACGCTGGACCCGCATTCGCAGAACGAGCTGCTCACCAACGCCATCAACGGGCAGGTGTACGACACGCTCGTGATGCGCGACAAGAAGCTCGGGCTCGCGCCCGGCCTCGCGACCGAATGGACCGCGGTGAGCCCGACGCAATGGCGCATGAAGTTGCGGCCGAACGTGAAGTTCCACGACGGCTCGCCCTTCACGGCCGACGACGTGGTCTTCTCCTTCCAGCGCGCGGCGCACACCGCGTCGCCGTTCCGTGCCTACGCCACCGCGATGGGCACCCCGAAGAAGATCGACGACCTCACGGTGGAATTCCAGCTCAAGGAGTTCGACCCGATCTTCCTGCAGCACGCCACCACGATCTACATCATGAACAAGGCGTGGACCGAGAAACACAACGCCGCGGCCCCGCTGGACTTCAAGAACAAGGAAGACAAGTACACCAACCTGAACACCAACGGCACGGGCCCGTACATCGTGGTGTCGCGCCAGCCCGACAACCGCACGGTCTTCAAGCGCAACCCGAACTACTGGGGCAAGATCGAAGGCAACGTGCAGGAGGTGGTGTACTCGCCGATCAAGAACGACGCCACCCGGACGGCGGCGCTGATCTCCGGCGAGATCGACTTCGTGCTCGACCCGGCGCCGCAGGACATCGCCCGCCTGCGCAACACGCAGGGCGTGAAGGTCATCGACGGCCTGGAGAACCGCGTCATCTTCATCGGCATGGACCAGGCGCGCGACGAGCTCCTCTACAGCAACGTCAAGGGCAAGAACCCGTTCAAGGACATCCGGGTGCGCAAGGCCCTGTACCACGCGGTGGACATCGAAACGCTCAAGCGCACCGTCATGCGCGGCCAGGCGCTGCCCACCGGCGCGCCCACGCCGTCGCCGCTGGGCGCCTTCAACGATCCGGAGATCGAGAAGCGCCTGCCGTACGACCTCGCCAAGGCGAAGCAGTTGATGGCCGAGGCCGGCTACCCGAACGGGTTCGAGGTGCAGCTCGATTGCCCCAACAACCGCTACATCAACGACCAGGCGATCTGCGAGGCCCTGTCGGCCATGTGGGCCAAGCTGGGGATGAAGGTCAACGTGCTGGCGCAGCCGCGCGCCACGTATTTCCCGAAAGCCGAGAAGCTCGATGTCTCGATGTACATGCTCGGCTGGGGTGGCGCGATCACCGATGCCGAGACGACGCTCACGCCGGTGCTGCACTCGCGCGGCGAAGGCGGCGTCGGCTACTACAACTGGGGCAACTACAAGGATGCGAAGCTCGACCAGCTGATCGAGGCGTCGTCGAAGGAGCCCGATGCGAAGAAGCGCGAGCAGCTGATCAAGGCGGCGCTGAAGGAGCACAACGAGCAGGTGCACCACATCCCGCTGCACCGGCAGGTGATTCCGTGGGCCGCGCGCAGCAACGTCACCGCCGTCCACCGTGCCGACAACTGGCTCGAGTGGCAGTGGGTGAGCGTGGGGCCGGCGCCGAAGTAGGGTGTCACCGCGCGGAGGGTCGCGGCATGGGGCATCCGGCCAGGCCTCATCTAAAAATCGGCCAGTCCGGATGTCCCATGCCGCGAAGATGCATCGCGCTCGATCAACCAGGCTGTCACCCCGACTTGATCCGGGGCCGTTGGCTCTCGAACATTGACGATCCCGGATCAAGTCCGGGATGACAGCACTCACATGATGACGCGTGACGCATCACTCGCGTCAGGCAGTGCCCGGCTGGCCGATTTTTAGATGAGGACTGACGGGCACCGCCTGGCGCGAGCCCCCGGGGAAATCAAAACATCTTCCTGTCACACACGGCGCCGACACTGCGCACCCAAGGAGGACGGAAGATGACACGCCACCTGGACATCGCCATCGCGCTGTCGTTCGCATTGGCTGCGGCGGTTGCGTACGCGCAGGCCGCGAAGGAGCAGGTCGCCACCGCCGGCGCACGCTGCGACAAGGAGGTGCGCGAGTACCTCGAGACGCTGAAGTACATCCGCCAGACCGCCGGCACGCGGATCGGCAGCCGGGTCGAGGCGGGCTATGTCGGCGAGGACGCCCTGCGCAAGGTGCAGGGCGAGCAGGGCAGCTGCGCGGCGGCGCAATTGATCCGCGAGAAGACCGCCCGCCGAGGCTAGTGCGGCACGTCGGACGACCCTGACGCGCTCGCCGCGCGCGGCTTGCGAATCAGCATCAGCAGCGGGATCACCAGCACCGTGACGGCCATCATGATCCGGAAGTCGTTCACGTAGGCGATGAGCGCGGCCTGCCGCGTGACTTCGGCATTGAGTACGGCGAGGCCCGCGGGATTGTCGAGGCTCAAGCCGGGCGGCAGATCCTGCAGGCCGGGGTTGCCGCGCGAGGCCAGGCCCGCGAGCTGCTCGTGCGCCTGCGCCGTGCCGCGCGTGAGCAGCGTCTGCACGATCGAGATGCCGACGCTGCCGCCGATGTTGCGCAGCAGGCTGTAGACCGGCGTGCCCTCGTTGCGCAGGCGGGGAGCGAGCGTCGCGAAGGTCGCCGCCGACAGCGGCACGAACGTCAGGCCGATGCCCAGCCCCTGGATGAAGCCGGAGAGCACGATCAACTGGCTGTCCATCTGCAGCGTGATGTGCGTCATCTGCCACAGCGCGACGGCCGTGAGCGCGAAGCCCGTGGCCATGATCAGGCGCAGGTCCACGCGCGTGACGAGCCGGCCGACGGCGATCATCGCGATCATGGTGCCGATGCCGCGCGGCGCGGTGATCGCGCCCGTGTAAACGACGGGGTAGCCCATCAAGCCCTGCAGGAAGAGCGGCAGCAGCGCCATCGTGCCGTACAGCACCATGCCGACGACGAAGCCGAAGAGCGAGCCGGTGACGAAGTTGCGGTCCTTCACCAGGTCGCGATCCAGGAACGAGACGCCCTGCACCGTGGCCGTGTGGGCGACGAAGAACGCCAGCGCCACGAGCGTCACGGCAACCTCGAGGCGGATCTCCCACGAATCGAACCAGTCCACCAGCTCGCCGCGGTCCAGGAACATCTGCAGCGCGCCGATCGCGATGCTGAGCGTGACGAGGCCGAACACGTCGAGCGGCCCGCTCCGGGGCTTGTTCTCCGGCAGGTAACGCACGATGCCCCAGAGCGCGAAGATGCCGACCGGCAGGTTGATGAAGAACACCCAGCGCCAGTCGAAGTTCTCGGTGAGCCAGCCGCCCATCAGCGGGCCGAGGATCGGGCCGACCATGATGCCGGCGCCCCAGATCGCCATGGCCTGGCCGACCTTGTGCGGCGGGTTGATGTCCAGCAGCACGGCCTGCGACAGGGGCACCAGCGCCGCGCCGAACACGCCTTGCAGCAGGCGTGCCGCGACGATCATGCCCAGCGAAGTCGCGAAGCCGCACAGCGCGGACGCGACGGTGAAGCCGATGACGGAGACGATGAAGACCTTGCGCCGGCCCCATTGCGAGCACAGCCAGCCGGTGATCGGCAGCGTGATGGCCGAGGCGACGATGTAGGAGGTGAGGACCCAGGTGATCTGGTCCTGCGACGCTTGCAGGCTGCCCTGCATGTGGGGCAGCGCGACGTTGGCGATGGTGGTATCCAGCGCCTGCATGATCGTCGCCAGCATGATCGCCAGCGTGATCATGCCCTTGTGCTTGCGGACTTCCTCGGCCGTCGGGTTCATGCGGCCGCCTTGTCCTGCGCCGCGGCCAGCAGCCCTTCGCGTGCCCGTCCGAGCAGGGCGATCAGCTGCTTGCGCTCCGCAGCGCCGAAACCGGCGAAGACGCGGTCCGTGAGTTCGTCGCCCAGGGCCAGGGCGCGATCGAGCGCCTTGCGCGCCTTCGGCTGGATGTGCAGCCGGTTGACGCGCCGGTCATTCGGGGCAGGGCGGCGTTCGATCCAGCCGCCGGCGGCGAGCCGGTCGCACATGGTGGTCACGGCCATCGCGCTCACGCCCACTTTCTCCGCCAGCTCGGCTTGCGACAGCGGCTCGTCCTCCTCGTGCGAGGCCAGCACGAACAGCAGCCGGCACTGCGCCTGGGACAGCCCCAGGCGCTCGCGCGCCTCGCGGTCGAACTGCTGCGAGTAAAGGCCGGCCAGCTCCTTGACGAGGAAGCCGAAGCGTTGCGTGAGAGGCTTGTCCATAACTGGGTAGATTATAAGCATGTTTATTAAGTGGTGCCGGTGCAGAATGAGGCCTCTTACGAGGAGAACGCCATGTCACAAGCGGTGGGATTGATCGGGCTGGGAGCGATGGGCCGGGGCATGGCCGGGTCACTGCGGCGTGCCGGCCATGCGGTGCACGTGTACGACGTGCGGCCGGAAGCCGTGGAGACCTTCGTCGCCGACGGCGGGGTGGGCTGCGCGAGTCCGCAGGAGCTGGCCGCGAAATGCGAGGTGGTCGTGAGCGTGGTCGTCAATGCGGCCCAGACCGAGGAGGTGCTGTTCGGCGAGCAGGGCGCCGCCCACGCCATGCAGCCCGGCAGCCTGTTCATCATGTGCTCGACCGTGGATCCCAACTGGTCCATGGACCTGGAAAGCCGGCTCGGGCGGCGCGGCGTGCTGTACCTGGACGCGCCGATCTCCGGCGGCGCCGCCAAGGCGGCCTCGGGCGAGATGACGATGATGACGGCCGGTCGCCCCGAGGCCTACGCGAAGGCCGGCGACCTCCTCGACGCGATGGCCGCGAAGGTCTACCGGCTGGGCGACCGCGCCGGCAACGGCAGCAAGGTGAAGATCATCAACCAGCTGCTTGCCGGCGTGCACATCGCGGCCGCGGCGGAAGCGATGGCGCTGGGCCTGCGCGAAGGCGTGGACCCGAACGACCTGTACGAGGTCATCACCCACAGCGCCGGCAACAGCTGGATGTTCGAGAACCGCATGGCCCACGTGCTGGCGGGCGACTACACGCCGCTGTCCGCCGTGGACATCTTCGTGAAGGACCTCGGCCTGGTGCTCGATACCGCGCGTGCCGCGAAATTTCCGCTGCCGCTGGCCGCCACGGCGCACCAGATGTTCATGCACGCCTCGTCGGCCGGGCATGGCCGCGAGGACGACTCGGCCGTGATCAAGATCTTTCCGGGGATCGAGCTGCCGAAGCGCCAATGACGCCCATTTGCGCTTCCGTAGCGCCCGCCAGTTCACGAAGGACGGCGACGAACGCGGCCGCAGCAGGCGAGGGCGCACGCCGCCGCAGCAGCACGAGATGGATCGCGGGTACCTGCAGGCGCAAGGGCACGGGCACGACAGCCAGCACGCCCAGGCGTGCATAGTGCGCGGCGAGCGAGGCCGGCATGATCGCGATCGCGTCGCCGGCTTCGAGCAGCACCGTCGTCGCCACGGTCGATGCGGTTTCGGTGATGTCCAGGCGCGCGTGCACGCCCGCATGGCGCAGTGCCGCCTCGAAGCGGCCGCGTTGCGGCGAGCCGGGCGGCTGCAGGATCCACGGCCAGCGCGTGAGGTCCTGCAAACGCGGCTTCTTCGCCGCCAGCAGGGGGTGCGAGCGGCGCGCGACGGCCACCTGTTCCTCGGCGAGCAGCGGCACGATCTCCAGTTCGTCGTCGAAATGGCCTTCGGTCGGGCGGCCCAGCACCAGGTCGACATCGCCGCGTTCGAGCAGGCCGAGCATCACGTCGCTGGTTTCGACGAGAACCGAGGCCGCGACCCGCGAGTGGCGCCGCCTGAATTCGGCCAGCGCGGGGGCGACGAGTTGCGGCAGCGCGCCCGGCACGGTGCCTATGCGCAGGGATCCGCGCAGGCCCGACCGCAGCGCCGCCATCTGCTGCCGCGCGAAGCCGAAGTCAACCAGGGCCTGCTGCGCGAACCGGATGACCACCTCGCCGGCGGGCGTGGGCTCCATGCCGCGGGCGCGCCGCGTGAAGAGCGCGACGCCCAGCGCTTCCTCGGCCTGCTTGAGCTGCTTGGTCGCCGCCGGTTGCGTCATGCCCAGCGCGGTGGCGGCGCGCCCGAGGTGGCGCTCGCGCCCGAGCGCGTCGATCAGCAGCAGTTGCCGGGTGCGCAGCCGCATCAGCAGCGCGGCGTCGGAGAGGGATTTGGCCACGCCGCAATATACCCAATCGGATATGGCTTCTTGAGACGAATTCATTGGCGGGAAATGGCTGCGGCGCTTAGGCTGCGCCCACAAAGGAGACAAGCCATGCCGTTCCTGTCCTTCCGCCGCCTCGCCGCGGCCGCCGCAGTGTTCGCCGTCGCGCTTCCCGTCGCCGCGCAGGCCCCGGGCTTCCCGGACAAGCCGATCCGCATCATGGTCGGCGCCTCGCCCGGCGGGGGCACCGACATCCTCGCGCGCCTGCTCGCCGACAAGTTCGCGCCCGACCTGCGCCAGTCCGTCGTCGTCGAGAACCGGCCGGGCGCCTCCAACACGATCGCGGCCGATGTCACGGCGCATGCGGTGCCCGACGGCACGACGCTCCTGCTGGCCACGAACACCGGGCAGGCCATCGCGCCGCACCTGCTCAAACTGAAATTCGATCCGCTCAAGGACCTGCAGCCGGTCGGGCTCGTCGCCGTGATGCCCAACGTGCTGGTGGTGGGCGCGCAGTCGCCCTACAAATCGGTGCAGGACGTCGCCGCCGCGATGGCCGCGAAGCCCGGCGCGCTCAAGTACGCATCGTCGGGCATCGGCAGCACGCAGCACGTCGGCGGCGCGGCCTTCGCGCTGGCCACCGGCACCAGCGCGATCCACGTGCCGTACAAGGGCAGCTCGCAAGCCCACATCGACATCATCTCGGGCGAGGTGACGATGATGTTCGACTCGACCTCGTCCGCGATGGGCCAGATCAAGAGCGGCAACCTGCGGGCCCTGGCCGTCACGGCCGACCATCGCAGCCCCGAGCTGCCCGACGTCCCGACGCTCGCGGAAGCGGGCATCAAGGGCGCGGACGTGCAGACCTGGTACGGCCTGTACGTCACCGCCGGCACGCCCAAGCCGCTGGTCGACGCGCTGGTGGCGGAACTCGCGAAGGTGCTGCGCCTGCCCGACGTGCAGGCCCGCATCCGCGGCCTCGGCGGCGAGGTCGGCGCGATCAGCGGCGAGCAGTTTGCCGAGATGAACCGGCAGGAGTTCGTTCGCTATCGCAAACTGCTGCGCGACGCGAACATCAAGGCGGAGGGCATGTGATGGCGGTGCGCCCGCGTATTGCAGTGTTGCTGGGCGACGCCGCCGGCGTCGGACCGGAGATGGCGGTGAAGCTGCTCGCCCGACCCGCGAACATCGATGCCGCCGAGATCCTGCTCATCGCAACGCCTTCCGCACTGGCGAGCGGCGAGGCGATCACCGGGCTGAAGCTGCCCATCGGGCCGGGCCCCATCGCGCACCTGGTGCAGCGGGATACGGGCGAAGCGACCATGGCCGAATGCACGGCCGCGGCCGGCGCCGCCGTGCTGCAGGCGCTCGAAGCCGCGACCGATCTGGCCAGGGCCGGCCGCGTGGATGCCATCCTGTTCGCGCCGATGAACAAGCACTCGCTGCGCCTGGCGGGCATGCAGGAGGAAGACGAGCTGCGCTTCATGCAGAAGCGCTTCGGCGTCGACGGCTTCGTGTGCGAGTTCAACATCACCGAGGGCCTGTGGACCTCGCGCGTGACCTCGCACGTGCCGCTGCGCGAAGTGGCCTCCCTCATCACGCCGCAGGCCGTGCGCGATGCGGTGCACATCATCGACCGGGCACTGCGCCGCGCGGGCATCGCGCGACCGCGCATCGCCGTGTCGGGCCTGAACCCGCACGCCGGCGACGGCGGCTCGATCGGGCACGAGGAGATCGAGGTGATCGCGCCGGCCATCGAACAGCTCAAGCGCGAAGGGCTGGAGGCAAGCGGCCCCTGGTCGCCCGACACGGTGTTCATCGCGGCGCGCCGCGGCGACTTCGACGCCGTGGTCTCGATGTACCACGACCAGGGCCAGATCGCGATGAAGCTGATGGGCTTCGAACGCGGCGTCACCCTGCACGGCGGCCTGCCCGTGCCCGTGGCCACCTCCGCCAGCGGCAGCGCCTTCGACATCGCGGGCCGCAACGTCGCCCGCATCGACGGGCTGCAGCACGCGTTCGACCTGTGCGTGCGGATGGCCGCGATTCAGGCCTGAGCGAACGGCAGCTGGCGGGGCGCGGTCTTGCCGGTCGCGCGGGCGATCGCGTTGGCGAACGCGGGCGCCAGCGGCGGCAGGCCGGGCTCGCCGATGCCGGTCGGCGGGTCGGCGCTCGGCACGATGTGCACCGCGACGCGCGGCATGTCGGGCATGCGCGCGACGCGGTACTCGCCGAAGTTGTTCTGCTCGACCACGCCGTCCTTCAGCGTGATCTCGTTGCCCGGCAGGCAGGTGGACAGGCCCATGAGCGCGGCGCCCTGGATCTGGTTCTCGATGCTGAGCGGGTTGACGGGCAGGTTGCAGTGCACGCCGGCGGTGACGTTGTGCAGCTTCGGCACGCCCTTCTCGACCGAGGCTTCGGCGATGTACGCGACCACCGTGTTGAACGACTCGTGCATCGCCACGCCCCAGGCATGCCCGGCCGGCAGCTTGCGCGTGCCGTAGCCGGACTTCGCCACGGCCAGCTTCAGCGCCGCTTCGTGACGCGGGTGCTTGCCTTCCATCAGCTTCAGGCGCATCGCGACCGGGTCCTGCTTGGTCGCGCGGGCGACCTCGTCGAGCAGGGTCTCCATCACATAGGCCGTGTGCGTGGAGCCCACGCTGCGCCACCACAGCACCGGCACGTTGACCTGGGGGTGGTGCACCGACAGGCGCATCGGGACGGCGTAGGGCTCCTTCATGCCCTCGACCATCGTGGCGTCCACGCCGTCCTTGACCATGAATTCCTCGAAAGGCGAGCCCTTCAGGATGGACTGGCCGACGATGACGTGGTCCCACGCGAGGATGTTGCCCTGGTCGTCGAAGCCGATCTCGGCGCGGTGCACGTGCATGGGCCGGTAGTAGCCGCCCCTGATGTCGTCCTCGCGGCTCCACAGCGTGCGCACGGGCGCTGCGATTCCGGCGGCGCGCGCGGCCTTGGCCACCTGGCAGGCTTCGACGACGTAGTCGCTGGTGGGGATCGCGCGGCGGCCGAAGCCGCCGCCGGCCGATTGCGTGTTCACCTTGATCGCATCGGGCGCCACGCCGAGCGCCTGCGCGGCGGCCGCGGCATCCAGCCCCGGCATCTGCGTGCCCATCCACAGCTCGGCCTTCTTTCCGTCGAAAGCCACGGTGCAATTGAGCGGCTCCATCGGCGCGTGCGCGAGGTAGGGGAAGACGAACTCCGCGCTGATCCTGTGCGGGGCGCTCGCGAGCTTCGACATGTCGGCATCGAACTTCTTCGCGCCGGGCTGGCGCGCGAGCTCCTTGTACTTCGCCAGCAGCTGCTTCGAATCGACGCGCTCGACACCGCTGGTGTCCCACTCGACCTTGAGCGCCTCGCGGGCCTGGCGTGCGGGCCAGTAGCCGTCGGCGATGACGGCCACGCCCTGGCCGCCGCGGTCGGTCGGCACACGCACCACGGCCTTCACGCCGCGGATCGCCTTGGCGGCGCTGTCGTCGACAGCCTTCACTTTCGCGCCGAACACCGGCGGGTGGGCGACGACGGCCGTGAGCATGCCGGGCAGGCGCACGTCGATGCCGTACTGCTGGCGTCCGGTGGACTTGTCGCGCGAATCCAGGCGCGGCGTGGGCTTGCCGATGATGCGGAACTGCCTGGGGTCCTTCAGCGCGACCTGCTGCGGCACGGGCTGCTTCATCGCGGCCTCGGCCAGCTCGCCGTAGCCCGCGCGCTTGCCACCGGGGCCGATCACGGCGCCGTTCTCGGTGCGCAGCGTCGATGCATCGGCCTTCCACGCCTGCGCCGCGGCCGCCACCAGCATGGCCCGCGTGCGCGCACCGAGCTCGCGGTACTGCGCGTACGAGTTCTGGATGGAGTTGGAGCCGCCCGTGAGGTGCATGCCGAACTGCGGATCGACATACGCGGGGTTGGCGTCGCCCAGGCGGGCGCGCACCTTGGACCAGTCGGCGTCGAGCTCTTCGGCCAGCACCATCGGCAGGCCGGTCTGCACGCCCTGGCCGAACTCCAGGCGGTTCACGGTCACGGTCGTCGTGCCGTCCTTGTCGATGTGCACGAAGGCAGCGGGTTGTTCCGTCGGCTTCAGGGCCTTGTCGGCCTGAGCGGCGCCAACGAGCGGGAACACGCCGAGCGCGAAGCCGGTGGCGGCCCCGAGTTTCAGGAAACTGCGGCGCTCGAGGGTCGCGGCGCCTGCGGTGGAGGGCAGGCGGTGCGAGAGGACGCGCTGCAGGTCGCGGGCGATATCGGGGGCGATCGCGGGATCGAAGTGCATGGCGTGCTCCTCAGGCCAGTTGGGCCGCGGCGTCCTTGACCGCGGCGCGGATGCGCGTGTAGGTGCCGCAGCGGCAGATGTTGCCGGCCATGGCCTGGTCGATGTCGGCGTCGGTCGGCTTGCGCTTGGACTTGAGCAGGGCGGTGGCGCTCATCACCTGGCCGCTCTGGCAATAGCCGCACTGGGCGACGTCGTGCTTCACCCACGCGGCCTGCACGGCCTGGCCGATGCGGTCGTCGGCGATCGCTTCGATCGTGGTGATCTTCTGCCCTTCGGCGGCGGAGATCGGTGTCACGCAGGAGCGGATCGCCGCCCCGTTCATGTGCACCGTGCAGGCACCACACTGGGCCTGGCCGCAACCGAACTTGGTGCCCGTCATGCCCAGCGTGTCGCGCAGGGCCCAGAGGATGGGCGTCGAGGGATCGGCGTCGACGTTGATGTCCTTGCCGTTGATGGAGAGCCTGGTCATGAATCCTCCGTGTTCAGCGAACGCGGAATGTAGCGCTTTTGCGCGGCGCGATGATTGACCCTGGGCTCATAAGGTCATGCGCGGCGGCGGGGCCTATACTCGCCCGAATGAACGAACTGGTCCGTGTGCGCCGAGCCGCCCGCGCGAATCCCGCAGCCCCGGCGCGGAAGGAACCATCGCGCACGAACGACCCCGAGCGGACGAAGGCGGACATCCTCGAGGTCGCCGAAGCGGAGTTCGGCGAGAAGGGCCTGGCCGGGGCGCGCATCGACGAGATCGCGGAGCTGACGAAGACCAGCAAGCGCATGATCTACTACTACTTCGGCAGCAAGGAAGGGCTCTACCTTGCCGTGCTGGAGGAAGCGTACCGGCGCGTGCGCGAGGTGGAGGCCAAGCTCCACCTCGAAGACCTGGAGCCGGAGGAGGCGCTGCGGCGGCTCGTCGCCTTCACGTTCGACCACCACCTGCACCACGAGAGCTACATCCGCCTCGTGATGGCGGAGAACATCAACCGCGGCCAGTACATGGCGCAAAGCCGCCGCCTGCAGGAGCTGAACGTCCCCGCGATTTCCGCCATCAAGCGGCTCTACGAGCGTGGCCTGAAGGCGGGGATCTTTCGCAAGGGGCTGGACCCGGTCGACATCCACGCGTCGATCTCCGCCTTGTCCTTCTTCAACGTGTCCAACCGGCACACGTTCGGCACGATCTTCAAGGTCGACATGACCTCGCGCGCGTACATCGCCCAGCGCCGCGACAACGTGGTCGAGATGATCGTGCGCTTCTGCCGCAAGTGACGCGTGGGCCATCCCGGCGCGGGCCGGGATCCCGTAGGTGCTTTCCCCAATAAAGAAACTAACCAGTCCGTACAAAATGCGGACACCAGGAGACAGCATGGTCGAGAAAATCGTCGATGGCCTGTGCAGATTGTTCGGCTTGCTGATGGTCGTCTGCCTCGCCCTGATGGTGCTGATGGTGTTCGGCAACGTCGTTCTGCGCTACGGCATGAATTCGGGCATCACCGTGTCCGAGGAGCTTTCGCGCTGGCTGTTCGTGTGGATGACCTTCCTCGGCGCCGTGGTCGCCATCAGGTCGCATGCGCATCTGGGGACGGATTCGCTCATCGCGCGCCTTCCACGCACGGGCAAGAAGGCCTGCTTCATCGCGGCGCACCTGCTGATGATCTACATGTGCTGGCTCATGGGGCAGGGGGCCTGGCAGCAGACCGTCATCAACTACGAGACCAGCAGCGCCGTCATGGAGGCGTCGATGGCCTGGTTCTACGCGAGCGGTGTGTTCTTCGCGGTGCTGGCCGGGCTCCTCCTGCTGCACGAGCTGGTGAAGCTCCTTTCGGGCAAGCTGGCCGACGACGAGCTGGTCGCGGTGACGGAAAGCGAAGACCTGCCCGCGGGAGAACAGGCATGACGATCACGATCTTCCTCGGGGCCCTGCTCGGCGCCATGGCGATCGGCGTGCCGATCGCGTTCTCCCTGCTGATCTGCGGTGCCGCCCTGATGTGGCACATGAACACCTTCGATCCGCAGATCCTGGCCCAGAACACGATCGAGGGGGCGAACAGCTTCCCGCTGCTCGCGGTGCCCTTCTTCATGCTCGCCGGCGAGATCATGAACGCCGGCGGCCTCTCGAAGCGCATCGTGCATTTCGCGATGACGCTGGTCGGCCACGTGCGCGGCGGGCTGGGTTATGTCGGCATCATGGCCGCGATCATCATGGCGTCATTGTCCGGATCGGCCGTGGCGGACGCCGCCGCGCTCGCCGCGCTGCTCCTGCCGATGATGAACCGGGCCGGCTACGACAACACGGCGCGCTCGGCGGGCCTGCTCTCGTCGGCAAGCATCATCGCCCCGATCATCCCGCCGTCGATCGGCTTCGTGGTGTTCGGCGTCGCGGCGAACGTGTCGATCTCCAGGCTGTTCATGGCCGGGATCGTGCCGGGCCTGCTGCTCGGACTTGCCCTCTGGGTGACCTGGTGGTGGCTGGTGCGCAAGGAAAAGATCGAGGCGACGCCGCGCGCGAGCCGCCAGGAGGTGTTCGCCGCGCTGAAGGATGCGACCTTCGCGCTCGGCATGCCGATCATCGTGGTCGTCGGCCTGAAATTCGGCGTGTTCACACCGACCGAAGCCGCCGTCGTGGCGGCGGTGTATGCGCTGTTCGTCTCGACGGTGATCTACCGCGAGCTCAAGCTGTCCCAGCTGTACGGCCTGTTCCAGTCGGCGGCGCAGACCACCGCCATCATCATGTTCCTCGTGGCGGCGGCCATGGTCTCGGCCTGGATGATCACCGTCGCCAACCTGCCGGCCGAGCTGGTCGCGCTGCTGCAGCCCATGCTCGACCGGCCGATGCTGCTGATGTTCACCATCATGGTCGTGACCATGCTCGTGGGCACCGCGATGGACATGACGCCGACGATCCTGATCCTCACCCCGGTGTTCATGCCCCTCGTCAAGGCGGCCGGCATCGACCCCGTCTACTTCGGGGTCCTGTTCATCATCAACAATGCCATCGGCCTGATCACGCCGCCCGTGGGCACCGTGCTCAGCACCGTCGCCGGCGTCGGAAAGGTGAGCATGGACGACGTCACCCGGGGCGTGTGGCCTTTCATGGTCGCGCAATTCGCGGTGATGTTCCTGATGGTCTTCTTCCCGCAGCTCGTCACGGTGCCCGCGCGCTGGTTCTACGGCTGACCGCCGCCATCCACCTTCCAGGAGACAACAACCCATGAAACGCCTGTTCCTCAAGACCGTCGTCGCGCTGGCCGCCGTCGCTGCGATCGGTGTCGCGCACGCGCAGACGAAGACGATCAAGTTCGCCAACCAGAACGCGAAGGGCCATCCGATCGTGATGGGCATGGAGCGGTTCGCCGAACTCGTCGAGAAGAACTCCGGCGGCAAGCTGAAGGTGAACGTGTTTCCCGGCGGCGCGCTGGGCAGCGACCAGGCGAACCTTTCCGCACTGCAGGGCGGCACGCTGGAAATGGCCGCGATGAACTCGGGCATCTTCGGCAGCATCGTCAAGGATTTCGAGATCTACGATTTCCCCTTCCTGTTCGGCAATGCGAAGGAAGCCGACGCCGTCGTCGACGGGCCGTTCGGCACGAACCTGCACAAGAAGCTCGAGGACAAGGGCCTGGTCGGCCTGGCCTATTACGAGCTGGGGTTCCGCCAGCTCACCAACAGCAAGCGCCCGATCAACAAGGTGGACGACATCGTCGGCCTGAAGCTGCGTGTCATCCCGAACCCGATCAACGTGGACTGGGTCAAGGCGCTCGGCGCGAACCCGACGCCGCTGCCTTTTCCCGAACTGTATGCGGCGCTGGAGCAGGGCGCCGTCGATGGGCAGGAGAACCCGGTCGCGACCATCAAGGGCGCGAAGCTGTACGAAGTGCAGAAATACATGACGATCACCAACCACCAGTACAACCCGCAGTCGGTGGTGATCAGCAAGAAGTTCTGGGACTCGCTGTCGGCCGGCGAGAAGAAGGTCGTGGCCGACGCCGCGCACGAATCGGCGAAGTACCAGCGCGAGCAGGCCCGCACCGCCGCGGCCGGCATCCTCGACGAGCTGAAAAAGGCCGGCATGCAGGTCAGCGAACTGCCGCCGGCGGAGGTCGCCAGGTTTCGCGAGAAGATGAAGCCGGTGATCGACAAGCACTCGGCCGCGGTGGGCGAGGCCACGGTGAAGGCCGTCATGGCCGAGATCGACAGGGTGCGCAAGTAGGTTCGAAGCGATGCGGGTCGACGGCCACACCGAGGTCATTGCGCACGTCGGCTACCCGACGCACACCTTCAAGGCGCCGATGATCTACAACCCGTTCTTCGAGCGGGAGGGGATCAATGCGCTGGTGGTGCCCATGGCGTGCCAGGCGCAGGACTTCGAGGTCGTGCTTCCCGCCCTGTTCAGGCTGGGGAACGTGCGCGGGGCGTTGATCACGATGCCGCACAAGGTCAGCGTGCTGGACTTGCTGGACGACATCACGCCCGCTGCCCGCGTCGCGGGCGCGTGCAACGCGGTTAAGCGCGTTGCGGACGGCCGACTCGTCGGCGACCAGTTCGATGGCGAAGGCTTCGTGCGCGGCATCCGGCGCAAGGGCTTCACGGTCGAGGGCGCGCGCTGCCTCGTCGTGGGCAGCGGCGGCGTGGGCTCCGCGATCGCCGCCTCGCTCGCCGCCGCGGGCGCCGCGCAGCTCGCGCTCCATGACGTGAACGATGCGTCGGCGCAGGCACTCGCGGCACGCCTGAAGGAACACTACCCGGCCGTGGCCGTCCGGACCGGCAGCAGCGACCCGCACGGCTTCGGTCTGGTGGTGAACGCGACGCCGCTGGGCATGAACGAGGGCGATCGCCTGCCGGTGGACGTGTCGCGCCTGCAGCCGGGCACCTTCGTCGGCGAGGTGGTGATGAAGAGCGAGATGACCGCATTCCTGCGCGCCGCGCAGGCCAGGGGGTGCCCGGTGCAGGTCGGCACCGACATGCTCTTCGAGATGATCCCGCCGTACCTGGAGTTCTTCGGGCTGCCGACCACCACGCCGGACAAGCTGCGTGCGCTGGCGCAGCTGCAGTACTGAATCCGCAAGGAGCCGCCATGAGCGACCTGCTCGCCAAGCCGTCCACCGAACACCGCGAACCGCTGCAGCCCTGGCACGCGGACGAATCGAACCCGCTCGGCCTGGACGGCATCGAGTTCATCGAGTACACGACCGCCAGGCCCCAGGCCCTCGGGCACGTGCTCGAGATGATGGGGTTCCGCCCGGTGGCCCGGCACCGCTCGCGCGAGGTCCTCCTGTATCGGCAGGGCGCGCTCAACGTCGTGATCAATGCGCATCCACCGGCGGGCGAGGGCGAGGCCGCGTTGCCGGAAACTCCCGAGATCGCCGCCATCGCCCTGCGGGTGCGCGACGCGCGGGCCGCGTACCGGTACGTGATCGAGCGCGGCGCCTGGGAAGTGCAGACCCATCCGCAGGTGATGGAGTTGAACATCCCCGCCGTGCACGGCGTCGGCAAGAGCCGGATCTACTTCGTGGACCGCTGGCGCGAGTTCTCGATCTACGACGTGGACTTCGTGCCCATTCCCGGTGTGGACCGCGACCCGCCGCCGGTCGAAGGCATCCACTTCTTCGGCGTGGTGCAGTACATCGGCTTCGGGCGCAGCGAGGACTGGATCGAGTTTTACCGCGAGCTGTTCCGCGCGCAGCCGATCCCCGACGACGAACGCTACGGCATCATGCCGGCCGGGCACCTCATGCGCTTCCCGGCGCTGGAGCCGGGCAACGCTTTCATGCTGCAGCTGGTCGAGCCGCCGCCCGATGCGCAGGATCCCGGCGAGTACTTCCAGCGCGTGGGCCTGGGCGTTCCCGACGTGATGAAGGCGGCGCAGGCGCTTCGGGCGAGGGGGGTGGAGTTCGTCGAATCGCCCGCGGCGCACACCGAGGCGCGCGGCGCGCTCACCAAGTCCTGGCTGGGCGGCGTGGTCTTCGAACTCGTGCACGACGAATGACGACATCCGCTGCCGGACGCCAGCAGTCCCTGCGGGACTTCGGCATGGACACCATCACGCTCGCCGGCCCGCTCGAGGCGAAGCTCGAGGCGATCGGCGCGGCCGGCTTCGACCAGGTGATGCTCAAGGCCAACGACCTGGTGGGCCATGCGGGCGGATGGAGGGCTGCCGTGCGCGCCGTGCGCGAGAGCGGATTGCGCGGCACCGGCTTCCAGGTGCTGCGCGATTTCGAGGGCCTGTCGGGCCACCTGCACCAGTACAAGGTGGACATCGCCAAGTCGATGCTCCGGATGTGCGCGGCGCTGGGCTGCGACGTGCTCCTGGCGTGCTCGTCGGTGTCGACGCACGCCACGTCGGACCTGGATGCCATCGCGCGCGACCTGCGCAAGCTGGCGATGCTCGCGGTCCCGCACGGGATCCGCATCGCGTACGAGGGCCTGTCGTGGGGCCGCACCGTCAACGAGTTCACGACCGCGTGGGACGTCGTGTGCCGCGCCGATTGCCCCAACCTGGGCATCTGCTTCGACTCGTACCATGTGCTCGCCGCGAAGACGCCGCTTCAAGCCCTGGACGATCTCGACGCGCGCAAGATCTTCCTGGTCCAGCTGTCGGACTTCATGTGGCAGGAAACGCGCACGTTCGAGGAACGCATGGCAACCGCGCGCACCTTCCGCGTGTTCCCCGGCGAGGGCGTGCACACGCAGCAGCTGCTGGAGATGGTGCTGCGGCTCGACGCGCTGGGTTACGCCGGCGATTACAGCTTCGAGGTGTTCAACGACGACTACCAGCAGATGCCGCTGGAAATGGTGTCCGAACGGGCGCGCCGCTCGGCCTTGTGGCTCGCCGAGGACGTGCTGCGGCGCGCGGCGCCGCTGCCGAACAAGCTGAAACTGCGAGCGCCCCGGGCTCTTTGAAATTTCGCCGCCCCTGTGCTAGCTTGATCTTCCTTGCCGCGGAGGAAAAATCACGCTTGCACCTGAGCAACAAGGGCGTCGTGCGGCATCGCGCGGTGGCGTGAGCGCAGGCCTGGCGGGCCGCGCGGGCACCCGCCTCTCGGTGGCCGCCGGCATGGTCGTCGTTGCCTCGCTGGCCTGGATGTATGTCTGGGCCGGTGCAGGCATGGGCATGTCGGCTCGCGAGATGACCGTCTTCGCGCTCTTCCCGCACCGCCAGCCGGACACCGTCGCAGGCATGGGCGCCGACCTGTCCACGCTGATCGTGATGTGGTGGGTGATGATGGTCGCGATGATGACGCCGGCCGCGCTGCCGCTCGTGCTGCTGTACGGACGCGTGCTCGCGCACCATGGGGGGCGCACGGTCATTGCATCCTGGTCGCTGCTGCTCGGCTATCTCGCCGCCTGGCTCGCTTTCTCGGTGGTCGCGGCGATCGTGGAGTTCGTTCTCGAGCCGACCGGGTTCGCCGGCGGAATGATGGCCTGGTCGCGCAGCGCCGTCCTGTCGGCGACGGTTCTCGCACTGGCGGGCGTCTACCAGCTGTCGCCGCTGAAGCACGCCTGCCTGTCGCAGTGCCGCGCGCCGCTGTCTTTCCTCATGCGATACGGCTCGATGCGTCCCGCCGGGGCCTTCCGGCTCGGGCTCAGGCACGGCGTCTTCTGCGTGGGCTGCTGCTGGCTGCTGATGGCGCTGCTGCTCGTGTTCGGCGTGATGAACCTGGTGTGGATCGCGCTGCTCACGTTGCTCGTGATCGCCGAGAAGCAACTGCCGGCGGCCTGGAACATCCCGCGCATCTCCGGCGTGCTGCTGCTGGTGTGGGCCGCGGCGACGCTGTTGCAGCTGCGATGAGGGTCAGCCGCGCGGTGCGTCCTCGCGGGCGCAGGCCACCTTGTGCAGCAGTTCCGCGAGCATCGCCTGCTCGCCCGGCGTCAACGCCAGGGTCGCCTGTTCGGCCGCGAGGATGCGCTCGGTCGCCTTGCGCACCAGGTCCGCGCCCGCCCGCGTGACGCTCAGCACCTGCTTGCGCTTGTCGCTGGCGCTGGCGCCGCGTGCGAGGAGCCCGCGCGCCTCCAGCCGGTCCACGATGGCCGTGACGTGCGGCGGTGTCACCGCCAGGGCGCGAGCAATGCGGGCGAGCGAGCCGCCCGGGTTCTCCGCGACCAGGGTGAGCACGGTGTATTCGACCGGCTTGAGCTCGAGCGGCTCGCCGACTTCGCCGCGGAAGATCGCATCGGTCACGATCGCCGCCTGCGCGAGCTGATAGCCCAGCACCTTCTTCAGGCGCGCTTCTTCGAGCCGTCCGGCCGGCGTGAGATGGTCGCGCGCACCGCGTCTGGAACTCATCCGCGCATTGTGCCAAGCGCCAGAAGATTCATCCAGCGAACCAGTCATTCATGAGCTGATCGATGGCGTCGAGGGTTTGTCCCGATCTGCTGACGACTAATAGTTAAGTAAGTTAACGATATACGAGCTTTCGATCCACCACCCAGGAGACATGTCGATGCGCATCCCGCCGGGTCGCCCCCCCTTCACGATCCTTGCCGCGGCATTCGCGGCCCTCGCCACCGCCTGCGGAGGCGGCTCGTCCGGCAGCCCGCCGCTGCCGCAGCTTGCCGCCGCGCAATCGGCGCCGCTGGTCGGCAGTTGCAGCGATCTCGCGACGAAGATCTCGTATGCGAGCACGACCATCGGTTCGGTGACCTCCGTTGCCGCAGGCACGACCGTCGGCGGCATCGCGGCGCCGGCGCACTGCCTCGTGACCGGCAAGATGTTCCAGCGCGTGAGCCCGGTCGATGGGCAGGCCTACGCGATCGGGTTCGAGATGCGCTTGCCGCTGGACTGGAACGGCCGCTTCTTCTACCAGGCCAATGGCGGCACCGATGGCGCCGTGGTCCCGGCCGCGGGGCCGTCAGGGGGCGGCGGGCCGCTCACCGGGGCGCTCAAGCAAGGCTTCGCGGTGATCAGCTCCGATGCGGGCCACGTGGGCGGTCCCTTGGGTTCGCCGCCCACCTTCGGCATCGATCCGCAGGCGCGGCTCGATTACGGCTACCAGGCCGTGGCCAAGCTCACGCCGATGGCGAAGGCGGTGATCCAGACCGCGTACGGCAAGGGCCCGGACCGCTCCTACATCGGCGGCTGCTCCAACGGCGGGCGCCACACGATGGTGGCGGCCGCGCGCTACGCGGACCAGTACGACGGTTTCCTCGTGGGCGATCCCGGTTTCCGCTTGCCGCTGGCCGCGGTCGCGAATATCGCCGGCGCACAGAAGTACGCGCCCCTCGCGACCAACCCGGCCGACCTCTCGACGGCGTTCACCGTCGCCGAGCGGCAACTGGTCTCGAACGCCGTGCTCGCCAAGTGCGACGCGCTGGACGGCGCGGTCGACGGCCTCGTGCAGGACACGAAGGCGTGCCAGGCCGCGTTCGGCATCGCGCGCGACGTGCCGACCTGCTCCGGCGCGCGCGACGGCACCTGCCTCAGCGCCGCCCAGAAGGACACCATCGCGGGCCTCTTCGCGGGCGCGACGACGAGCACCGGCGCGAAGATCTACTCGACCTGGCCCTGGGACGCGGGGCTGGCCACGAACGGCTGGAGCTTCTGGAAGTTCACGGTGCCGATGATCCTGGACTCCGGCGCCGTCGGCTTGATCTGGGAGGTGCCGCCGGAAGATCCCGCGACGTTCAACGGGCCGGCCTTTGCGCTGGGCGGCAGTGTGGACACGATGCTCGCCAAAGTGAACGCGACGAACGCTACCTACACGGAGAGCGCCATGTCGTTCATGACGCCGCCGAACGCCAGCAACCTCGCGACGCTGAAGCAGCGCGGCGCGAAGATCATGGTCTATCACGGCACCAGCGATCCGATCTTCTCGAGCGACGACACCACCGCCTGGTACGACGCGCTGGCCGCGAACAATGGCGGCGACGCGACGAACTTCGCGCGGTTCTACCGCGTGCCGGGCATGAACCACTGCTCGGGCGGTCCCGCGACCGACCAGTTCGACATGCTCACGCCGCTGGTGAAGTGGGTGGAGCAGGGCACGGCGCCCGATAGCGTGACGGCAAGCGCGCGCGGCACGGGCAATGCCGGCGGCGTGAACGCCGACGTGCCCGCCACCTGGTCGGCTTCGCGCACGCGGCCGCTGTGCAGTTATCCGCTGGTCGCGCGCTACAAGGGGTCGGGCAGCGTCGAGGACGCGGCCAACTTCAGCTGCGTGGGGGCGGGGACCTGACGTCCTGCGCGAGCCAGGCGAGCTCGGCTTCGCTGAAGCCGGCTCGCTGGCGCGCTGCTTCGTTGAACGGCGGGTACAACCTGGGCGCCGCATAGCGCTCGACGAGCTGCGGGTAGAGGGTGACCGGGTCGAACCCTTGGCGCGCGCACAGCCACTTGTACCAGTGGTTGCCGATCGCGACGTGCCCGATCTCGTCGCGCAGGATGATGTCCAGGATGTCCACGGCGCGCAGGGCGGCGGGTGTCTTGACGCGGCGCAGCTTGTCCTGGATCTGCGGCGTGGCATCGAGCCCGCGCGCTTCCAGCGTGCGCGGCACCAGCGCCATGCGTGCCACGATGTCGTCCTTCGTTTTCTCGCACATGGACCACAGGCCGTCGTGCGCAGCGAAGTCGCCGTAGGCATGACCCAGTGTGGCCAGGTGTTCGCGCAACAGCGTGAAGTGATACGCCTCCTCGCCGGCCACGCGCACCCAGTCCAGGTAGAACTCGCGCGGCATCGCGTCGAAGCGCCAGGCCGCATCGAGCGCGAGGTTGATCGCATTGAACTCGATGTGCGCGATGGCATGCAGCAGCGCGGCCAGGCCTTCGGGTCTGGCGGGCGAGCGGCGCGGCACCTTCGCCGGGTGGATGAGTTCGGGGCGGGCGGGACGGCCGGGCAGCGGTGCCATCGCAGCGGGCGCACCGTTTGCTATCGAAAGTGAAGCAGCCGTCTCCGCCAGGGCACGCGCTTGCGCTGCTTTCTCCGCCGGCTCGGCGGTGCACAAGACCTCCAGCGCCCGTCGCCGCAGCTCCATACCTACAATCCCCTTTTCACTTGAGTGTACCCATGGCGATCTACGAACTCGACGGTAAAGCCCCCCAACTCGGCGACGGCGCATGGGTCGCCGAGGACGCCAGGGTGATCGGCGACGTCGTGCTGGGGGCGAACGCCAGCGTGTGGTTCGGCACCGTCATCCGCGGCGACACGGAGAACATCCGCATCGGCGCGAACACCAACATCCAGGACATGTCCGTGCTGCATGCCGATTTCGGCGTGCCGCTGGTCCTCGGCGACAACGTGAGCGTCGGCCACATGGTGATGCTGCACGGCTGCACGATCGGCGACGGCTCGCTGATCGGCATCCAGGCCGTGATCCTCAACAACGCGCGCATCGGCCGCAATTGCGTGGTGGGCGCGGGCAGCGTCGTCACCGAAGGCAAGGAATTCCCGGACAACTCGCTCATCATCGGCTCGCCGGCGCGCGTGGTGCGCACGCTGGACGACGAGGCGGCGAAGAAGTTCGCCGGCATCGCCGATCACTACGTCGAGAACGCGCATCGGTACCAGCGAAGCTTCAAGAGGATCGCTTGAGCGAGCTCCACCGATTCCTCTTCGACGGCCTGCCCGTGCGCGGCAGCATCGTTCGCCTGACCGACGCCTGGACCGAAATCCTCGAGCGGCGCCGCCGCAGCGCGGGCGGGGAATGGCCGCACCCCGTCATCGAACTCGTGGGCGAGATGGCGGCGGCCGGCGTGCTGATGCAGTCCAACATCAAGTTCAACGGCGCGCTCATCCTGCAGATCTTCGGCGATGGGCCGGTGAAGGTCGCGGTCGCGGAGGTGCAGCACGACCTGACCTTGCGCGCGACGGCGAAAGTCGTGGGCCCGGTGGCCGCGAACGCGCGCCTCGCCCAGATGGTGAACGTGGCCAACAAGGGCCGGTGCGCGATCACGCTCGACCCGCGCGACAAGCTGCCCGGCCAGCAGGCCTACCAGGGCATGGTGCCGCTGCACGGCGACCACAGGGAGAAGATCGACGACCTCAGCGAGGTGATCGGCCATTACATGCTGCAGTCCGAGCAGCTCGACACCAAGCTCGTGCTCGCGGCCGACGAAAAGGTCGCGGCGGGCTTGCTGATCCAGCGGCTGCCGCCGGCGGGCGAGAGCAACGAGCACCAGATCGGGCGCAACGAGGACTACAACCGCATCGCGATGCTGGCCGCCAGCCTGACACGGCAGGAACTGCTGGAGCTCGACGTCGACACGGTGCTGCGGCGCCTCTTCTGGGAAGAGAAGCTGATGCAGTTCCCGCCGCAGCGGCCGCACTTCGCCTGCACCTGCAGCCGCGAGCGCGTCTCGAGCATGATCCGCGGGCTTGGCCGCGAGGAGGCGGAGAGCATCGTGGCGGAGCAAGGCGAGATCGAGGTCGCCTGCGATTTCTGCGGGCAGCAGTACCGCTTCGATGCCGTCGATGCCGCGCAGCTCTTCGCGCCGCCGGGCGACCAGCCGCCGGTGAGTTCAGGGGTGCACTGACTCAGCCCACGAGCCCGCGGAACAGCCGGTGCTCGCACTCCGGGTCGGAGCACTTGTCGCACTGCCACACCCAGTTGCGGCGGACCTCGCGCGGCGCGAGCGAGGCGTCGATCGCCGCAAGGGCATTGCGCAGGCGCTCCGTGCCGGTGCCGTAAACCACGCGATAGGGAATGCCGGCCTGGCCGAGCATCCCGCGCACGTGGGCGTCCACCGGGGCCTGCACGTGCGGGCCGTCGCGCTGCAGGCCGTCGGCGATCCACGGCAGGTCCAGGCCGGTGACCAGCGTGACGTCGTAGCGGCGTTGCCGCTCGAGGGCGAAACGGACCAGGCTGTGGTCCTCGAACAGGATCGCGCTGTAGATCGCGACCATCAGCGCCGTCGTGTCGGCGATGACGGCCAGGGCGCTCGCTGCGGCCTCGTCCACACGCCGCTCCTGCTCCTGCGCGATCGCCATCTGCTCCTCCGGGCGCGGCGTGCGCTGCTCGCGTGCGCACCAGTCGCGCAGCGCTTCCGGCACGGCGATCGCGCTGCGGCCCTGTGCCCCGAAATGCGCGGCCAGCTCGCGCGCAAGCGTGCTCTTGCCCGTGCTCTCGGCGCCGAGCAATGCGATCTTCAGGCCAGCCGTCGTTTCCATTCCCGCCATCCCACGAAGCTGAGGGCGATGAACACGGCGTACAAGCCCCCGGTGAGCCACAGGCCCTTGTAGGCGAAGAGGGCGACGCTCACGACGTTCACCACGATCCATACGGCCCAGTTCTCGATGAACTTGCGCCCGAGCAGGAACTGGCCGACCAGCGACAGCGCGGTGGGGAAGGCGTCCCACCAGGGCACGTCGGTGTCGGTGTACGTCTTGAGGAACCAGCCGGTCACCGGCCACAGCACCGCGCTCGCGAGGAGCGCGAGCACCGCGCCGCGCGGCTTCAGTTGCGCGACGTGCAGCGACGAGCCGTCGGCGCGATGACCGCGCAGCCACTGGAACCAGCCCCACATCGCGATGACCGCGAAGAAGACCTGCAGCGACGCGTCGCCGTAGAGCTTGCTCTCCCAGAACAGGAAGAAGTAGAGGAGCGAACTGGCCGCGGCGAGCGGCCAGCCCCAGTGGATCTCGCGGATGTTGCAGAACACCATCGCCAGCGCGAGCACGACCGCGACGGCCTCGAGCCAGGAGCTCACTTCGAGACGTTCACGAAGATTTCGTTGGGCTTGACCATGCCCAGCTCGGAACGCGCCTTCTCCTCGACCATCTCGAGGCCTTCCTTCAGGTCATGCACCTCGTTGGCGAGACGCTCGTTGGCCTGCTGCGCCTGCACGTTGGCGAGCTTCTGCGCATCGAGCTTGCCCTGCAAGGTGGACACCGCACCCACGCTGCCCCGGCCGAACCACAGCTGCGCGTGCACGATGACGAGCAGCAGCAGCAGGATGGCCGGGACGATGCGTTTGCCCACCTGGCGGAGTTATCGGAGGTTGTAGAAGGCCGAGCGGCCCGGGTACTGCGCGACATCGCCGAGGTCTTCCTCGATGCGCAGCAGCTGGTTGTACTTGGCCATGCGGTCCGAGCGCGACAGCGAGCCGGTCTTGATCTGGCCGGCGTTGGTGCCCACGGCGATGTCGGCGATGGTGCTGTCCTCGGTCTCGCCCGAGCGGTGCGAGATCACGGCGGTGTAGCCCGCGCGCTTGGCCATCTCGATCGCGGCGAAGGTCTCGGTGAGCGTGCCGATCTGGTTGATCTTGATCAGGATCGAGTTGGCGATGCCCTTGTCGATGCCTTCCTTCAGGATCCTGGTGTTGGTGACGAACAGGTCGTCGCCCACCAGCTGCACGCGCTTGGCCAGGCGGTCCGTCAGCGTCTTCCAGCCGTCCCAGTCGCCTTCGGCCATGCCGTCCTCGATGCTGATGATCGGGTACTTGCCGACCCAGCTCTCGAGGATGCCGGTCCATTCGCCCGAATCGAGCGTGAGGCCCTCGGCCTCGACGTGGTACCTGCCGTCCTTGTAGAACTCGCTGGAGGCGCAATCGAGGCCCAGGGCGATCTGCTCGCCCGGGCGGTAGCCGGCCTTCTCGATGGCTTCGAGGATCATGCCGATGGCGGCCTCGTGGTTCGCGACGTTCGGCGCGAAGCCGCCTTCGTCGCCGACGGCCACGCTCATGCCCTTGTCGTGGATGATCTTCTTGAGCGCGTGGAACACCTCGGCGCCGTAACGCATCGCCTCGCGGAAGGTCGGCGCGCCCACGGGGATGATCATCAGCTCCTGCAGGTCGAGGTTGTTGTTCGCGTGCGCGCCGCCGTTGACCACGTTCATCATCGGCACCGGCAGCAGGTTGCCGTTCATGCCGCCGAAGTAACGGTACAGGGGCAGGCCCGATTCCTCGGCCGCCGCGCGCGCCACGGCCATCGAGACGGCGAGCATCGCGTTGGCGCCCAGGCGGCTCTTGTTCTCGGTGCCGTCCAGGTCGATCAGCGTCTTGTCGAGGAAAGCCTGTTCCGTCGAATCCAGGCCCAGCACCGATTCGGAGATCTCGGTATTGATGTGCTCGACCGCGCGCAGCACGCCCTTGCCGAGGTAGCGGCCCTTGTCGCCGTCGCGCAATTCGATCGCCTCGCGCGAGCCGGTGGACGCGCCCGAGGGCACGGCCGCGCGGCCCATCGTGCCGGACTCCAGCAGGACGTCGCATTCCACGGTGGGGTTGCCGCGCGAGTCCAGGATCTCGCGGCCGACGATGTCAACGATTGCACTCATTCAGGGTTCTCTTCGATGGGGTTGGAATTCTGTTCTTCACATCACCGGTGCGGCGACACCTTCCACGAGCGCGCGCCAGGTATTCGCCGCCGGCCGCCTTGATCGTGGCCGGCGCCAGTGCCATGTACTTCTTGTACTGCTCCGCGTCCTGGATGTTCATCGTCACGATCACGTAACCGGCAGCCATCGCGGTTCTCCTTCGGCTCAGGCGTTGAAGCTGTTCTCGAGGAAGCCGTTCTTCTTGGTGACGGCATCCAGCGCAACGAGGGTTTCCAGCAGGGCTTTCATGTGCTTGAGCGGTACCGCGTTCGGGCCGTCGCTCAGGGCCTTGGCCGGATCGGGGTGCGTTTCCATGAACACGCCCGCCACGCCGACGGCGATCGCCGCACGCGCCAGCACCGGCACCATCTCGCGCTGGCCGCCGGAGCTCGTGCCCTGGCCGCCAGGCAGTTGCACGGAGTGCGTCGCATCGAACACCACCGGCGCGCCGGTCTCGCGCATGATCGCCAGAGAGCGCATGTCCGAGACGAGGTTGTTGTAGCCGAAGCTCGCGCCGCGCTCGCAGGCCATGAAGTTGTCTTCGGGCAGGCCCTTTTCCTTCGCGGCCGCACGGGCCTTGTCGATCACGTTCTTCATCTCGTGCGGCGCGAGGAACTGGCCCTTCTTGATGTTCACCGGCCGGCCCGACTGCGCGACGGCGCGGATGAAGTCGGTCTGGCGGCACAGGAAGGCGGGCGTCTGCAGCACGTCGACCACTTTCGCCACCTGCGGAATCTCCGCCTCGGCGTGCACGTCGGTGATGATGGGCAGGCCCAGCTCCTTCTTGACCTTCGCGAGGATCTCGAGGCCCTTTTCCATGCCGGGGCCGCGAAAGCTCGCGCCCGACGAGCGGTTGGCCTTGTCGTAGCTGCTCTTGAAGATGAAGGGGATGCCCAGCGCCGAGGTGATCTCCTTCAGGGCGCCCGCCGTGTCCATCTGCAATTGCTCGGACTCGACGACGCAGGGGCCGGCAATCAGAAAAAACGGCCTCGTGAGGCCGATGTCGAAACCACAGAGTTTCATGATGTTCAGGCGACTGCCTTCAGGGGCGCCTTGCCGGAGCTCTTGCCCTGCGAGAGGTGCTCCACGGCGGCGTGGATGTACGAGTTGAAGAGCGGGTGGCCGTCCCACGGCGTGGACTTGAATTCGGGGTGGAACTGCACGCCCATGAACCACGGGTGCACGTCCTGCGGCAGCTCGACGATCTCCGTGAGCTGCTCGCGCTGGGTGAGCGCCGAGATCACCAGGCCGGATTCGCGCAGGCGATCGAGGTACTTCACGTTCGCCTCGTAGCGGTGGCGGTGGCGCTCGTCCACCACGTCGCCGTAGATCCTGTGCGCGAGCGTGCCCTTGGTGACGTCGGACTTCTGCGCGCCCAGGCGCATCGTGCCGCCGAGATCGGAATTCGCGTGGCGCTTCTGGACCGTGCCGTCGCGATCTTCCCATTCCGTGATCAAGGCGATCACCGGATTCGGCGTGTCCGGATCGAACTCCGTGCTGTTCGCGTCCTTCAGGCCCGCGACGTCGCGCGCGTACTCGATCGTCGCGACCTGCATGCCCAGGCAGATGCCCAGGTAGGGGAGCTTGTGCTCGCGGGCGAAGCGGGCGGCGAGGATCTTGCCTTCGACGCCGCGCTTGCCGAAGCCGCCCGGCACCAGGATGGCGTCGAACTTCGCGAGCTGGCCGACCGAATCGGGCGTGATGGTTTCCGAGTCGACGTACTCGACCTTCACGCGCACATGGTTCTTCATGCCGGCGTGCTTGAGCGCCTCGTTCAGCGACTTGTAGCTGTCCGACAGGTCCACGTACTTGCCGACCATCGCGATCGACACCTCGCCTTGCGGGTGCTCGACTTCGTGCACCAGGTCGTCCCAGCGCTTCAGGTTGGCGGGCGGCGTGTTCAGGCGCAGCTTGTCGCAGATGAGGCCGTCCAGGCCCTGCTCGTGGAGCATGCGCGGCACCTTGTAGATGGTGTCCACGTCCCACATGGAGATCACGCCCCATTCGGGCACGTTGGTGAAGAGCGAGATCTTCGCGCGCTCTTCCTCGGGAATCTTGCGGTCGGCGCGGCACAGGAGCGCGTCGGCGGAGATGCCGATCTCGCGCAGCTTCTGCACGGTGTGCTGCGTCGGCTTGGTCTTGAGCTCGCCCGCCGCCGCGATCCAGGGCAGGTAGGTGAGGTGCACGAAGGCCGTCTGGTTCGCGCCCAGGCGCAGGCTCATCTGGCGGGCGGCTTCGAGGAAGGGCAGCGATTCGATGTCGCCCACCGTGCCGCCGATCTCGACGATCGCGACTTCGGCCTCCTGCGCGGTGCCGACGCGCGCGCCGCGCTTGATGAATTCCTGGATCTCGTTCGTGACGTGAGGGATGACCTGCACGGTCTTGCCCAGGTAGTCGCCGCGGCGCTCCTTCTCCAGCACCGACTGGTAGATCTTGCCGGTGGTGAAGTTGTTGACCTTGCCCATGCGGGTGGTCACGAAGCGTTCGTAGTGGCCCAGGTCCAGGTCCGTCTCGGCGCCGTCGTCGGTGACGAACACCTCGCCATGCTGGAACGGCGACATCGTGCCGGGATCGACGTTGATGTACGGATCGAGCTTGATGAGGGTGACTTTGAGGCCGCGCGACTCGAGGATCGCGGCGAGGGAGGCTGAGGCGATCCCCTTGCCGAGGGAACTCACCACACCGCCTGTGACGAAGACGAATTTGGTCATGTCATGCCGGAAGTTGCGCTTCCGGTTAGGTGGTAATACGCGATTATACGGGTGTCGTGCCGGGCTTTGATACATTGCGGCCATGCAAGACCTCGCAGGCAAGCACTTCGTGCTCGGACTCTCCGGCGGCATTGCCTGCTACAAGGCGGCGGAACTGTGCCGCGCCTTCATCAAGCAGGGCGCGACGGTGCAGGTGGTGATGACCCAGGCCGCCGAGCAATTCATCACGCCGGTGACGATGCAGGCCTTGTCGAACCGGCCCGTCTACGGCTCGCAGTGGGATGCGCGCGAGCCGAACAACATGCCGCACATCAACCTGTCGCGCGGCGCCGACGCCATCATCGTCGCGCCATGCAGCGCGGATTTCATGGCGAAGCTGTTGCATGGACGCGCCGACGAACTGCTCTCGCTCATGTGCCTGGCGCGCCCGGTCGCGCAGGTGCCCCTGTTGCTCGCGCCCTCGATGAACCGCGAGATGTGGGCGCATCCCGCGACCCAGCGCAACATGAAGCAGCTGGCCGACGACGGCGCGCACATCCTGGGCGTGGGCTCGGGATTCCAGGCCTGCGGCGAATACGGCGACGGGCGCATGCTCGAGCCGCCGGAGCTGCTCGAGGACATCGTCGCGTTCTTCCAGCCCAAGCACCTCGCGGGCAGGCGCGTGCTGGTCACGGCCGGTCCCACCTTCGAGGCCATCGACCCGGTACGTGGCATCACGAACCTCTCGAGCGGCAAGATGGGATTCGCCATCGCGCGGGCGGCGCGCGAGGCGGGTGCGGAGGTGACGCTGGTCGCCGGTCCGGTGAGCCAGCCGACGCCGCGTGGCGTCACGCGCCTCGACGTGCGCTCGGCGCGCGAAATGCTGGCGGCCACCGAACCCGAGTCGCAACGGGCCGACGTCTTCATCGCGACGGCCGCAGTTGCCGACTGGCGTCCCGCCAATTGCAGCGACCACAAGATCAAGAAGGACGGCAGCGGCAAACCTCCGCAGCTCGAATTCACCGAGAACCCGGACATCCTCGCGACCATCGCGCGGTCGCCGCGCGCGACATCGGGCCGGCTCTATTGCGTCGGCTTCGCCGCCGAAAGCCACGACCTGCTCGCGAACGCGCAGGCCAAGCGCGCGCGCAAAGGCGTTCCGCTGCTGGTGGGCAACATCGGCCCGGCCACGTTCGGCGCCGACGACAACGCGCTGCTGCTGGTCGATGAGCAGGGCGCCACCGAAATGCCGCGTGCCTCCAAGCTCGAACTCGCGCGCCAGCTGGTCGCCCAGATCGGGCATCGCCTCAAGAAATGAAAATCGACGTCAAGATCCTCGATCCGCGCATGGCGGACCAGCTTCCCGCGTACGCGACGCCCGGCAGCGCCGGCCTCGACCTGCGGGCCTGCATCGATGAGCCGCTCACGCTCGCGCCCAACGCCTGGAAGCTCGTCGGCACCGGCATCGCCATCTACATCCGAGACCCGGGCCATGCCGCGATGATCCTGCCGCGCTCGGGGCTGGGCCACAAGCACGGCATCGTCCTGGGCAACCTGGTCGGGCTGATCGACAGCGATTACCAGGGCCAGCTGATGGTCAGTGCCTGGAACCGAAGCGATGTCGAATTCACGCTGCACCCGATGGACCGCCTGGCCCAGCTGGTGATCGTCCCGGTGGTGCAGGCCCGGTTCAATGTCGTGAAGGAATTCCCGCCCACCGAGCGCGGGGAGGGCGGCTACGGCTCGACCGGCAAGGGCTGAGCCGCCAGCCTGAGCCTCGAGCATTCGTCGCGCCAGCGGCATCCTACGCTCACGCGCGACATCGGCGCCGCACGGGCACTTGCAGGGCTCCTTAAATCGATATACGAGGCTCGGCGTTTCGGCTGAGCCATGTCAACGAACGAAGGAGTCATCCATGCGTACCACCCGTCTTGCTTCGATTGCCGGCGGCGTCGCGGTCGCCGCCCTGGTTTCTGCGTGCACGACCGACCGCAGCGTGTCGGTCGCGGTGCCGCCACCATCCACCGCGCCGGTGTATTCGTCAACCACGGTCCAGCCCGCGCCCGGCTACGCCACCGCGCCCGTGGCGATGGAATACGGCCGCGTGACCAACATCGAATATTTCCCGGGCGGCGTGTCGCGCAGCGGCCCGAACGTGCCGGGCGCGATCCTCGGTGCCGTGGCGGGCGCCGTGCTCGGTCACCAGATCGGTGGCGGCGCGGGCCGCGATGCGGCCACGGTCCTGGGCGGCGTCGGCGGTGCGGCCGTGGGCAGCCAGGTCGGCCGCAGCACCCAGGTGGCCGACGCGGTGTACCGGGTCACGGTGCAGGCCGACAACGGCGCGGTGCGTTACTACGACGTGCCGGCCACGGGCGACCTGCGCGTGGGCGACCGCGTGCGCGTCGACAACGGCGTGATCTACCGCGCCTGAAGGAGATAGCCATGCGTTACACCCGTGTGCTGTCGTCGGCCGCAGCCGCGGCGCTTGCCGTGGGCTTGGCGGCCTGTACGACCTATTCTCCCGATTACCCGATCCTCGGCGTCAACGACTCGCATCCGAACGCCGGCGGGACGTCGGTGTTCGAGCCCACGCCTGCCACCTACGTGCCGCCCGGCACGACCTATGGCGCAGCGGGCACCACCTACGTGGTGCCGCCCGGCAGCACGACGACCTATGTCGCGCCGGGCACGACCGTGGTCGTGCCCGCGGGCAGCAGCACCGTCGCGCAGGCGCAGACCTATGCGGTGCCGTCGGTCGAGTACGGCCGCGTCACCAACGTCGCGCTGGTCAGCCCCGGCACGAGCGCCAGCGGCGCGAACGCTGCCGGCGGCACGATCGCTGGCGGCCTGGTGGGCGGCGCGCTCGGCAGCATGGTCGGCGGCGGCGCGGGGCGCGTGGCTGCCACCATCCTCGGCGCGGTGACCGGGGCGGCGGTGGGCAACAACCTGGCCACCCGTCCGTACAACAACTACGCCGGCGCGGTGTACCGCGTCTGGGTGCAGACCGACTCCGGGGCAATCCGCGCGTACGACGTGGCCGCGAATGCGAATCTGCACGCGGGCGACCGCGTGCGGATCGAGAACGGCGCGATCTACATGGGTTGAGTCACTGGAGCCGGAAGAAGCCGGTCCCGGCGCTGCCGCGGCCGGCTTCTTCCTGTGTGGCTTCGCGCACGTCCTCGACCTTGACGTGCAGCCGGATCGCGATGCCGGCCAGCGGATGGTTGCCGTCGATCACCACGTGGTCGGGATAGATGTCCGTGACGGTATAGAGCGTGCCTTCGGCCGGCGTGGCCTTTGCGCCCTGGGGCAACTGCTCGAACGTCATGCCTTCTTCGAGCTCGGGCGGGAACAGCTTGCGGTCCTCGAGGAACACGAGTTGCTCGTCGTAGTCGCCGAAGGCTTCCTCGGGCTCCAGGTGCAGGTCGAGCTCGTCGCCCGCCACATGCCCCTGCAGCGCCTGCTCGATCTTCGCGAGCAGGTCGTCGCCGCCCACGAGGAAATCGACGGGCTCGTCCAGTTCGTCCAGCACTTCGCCCAGCGTGTCCTTGAGCGTCCACGTGAGCGCCACCACGCACTGCGGCGTGACCTGCATGTTTGCCATGGGAGAATTCTCGCACTTCATGGCGCCCCCACGCTCCTTCACTTCGTGTAATCCGCTGCCCCCCGGGGGGGCCCCAGCCTCCTTCGGGCGGCCGTGCGGAGGCTGAATGGACATCGAACAGAAGACTCCCTGGCTCGGCGGGCTCTCGCCGCGCCAATTCATGCAGCGCCACTGGCACAAGAAGCCGCTGCTCGTGCGCGGCGCCTTCCCGGGCATCAGCCCGCTGCTGACGCGAACCCAGCTCTTCGAGCTCGCGTCGCGCGACGAGGTGGAATCGCGCCTGGTTTCCGGCGCGCGCGGGCAATGGCAGCTGCGCCGCGGGCCGTTCGCGCGCCGTGCCCTGCCGCCGCTGTCGCAACCGCACTGGACGCTGCTGGTGCAAGGCGTGGACCTGCACGACGACCGCGCGCACGAGCTGATGCAGCGCTTTGCCTTCGTGCCGCAGGCGCGGCTCGATGACCTGATGATCAGCTTCGCCACCGACGGCGGCGGCGTCGGGCCGCATTTCGATTCGTACGACGTGTTCCTGCTGCAGGTGCAAGGGCAGCGCCGCTGGCGCATCGGTCGCCAGCGCGACTTCACGCTGCGCGATGACGTGCCGCTGAAGATCCTGGCCAACTTCCGGCCCGAGGAAGAGCACGTGCTGGAGCCCGGCGACATGCTCTACCTGCCGCCGCGCTGGGCTCACGACGGTATCGCCGTGGGCGAGTGCCAGACCTACTCGATCGGTTTCCGCTCGCCCGGGCGGGCGGAACTGGCGCGCGAGCTGCTGCAGCGGATCGCCGAAGAAGCGGGCGAGGCCGAGGCGGACACGATCTACCGGGACCCGGCCCAGCCCGCGACGCCCGGGCCGGGCGAGGTTCCGGCGTCCCTGCAGTCCTTCGCGCGGGAGGCGGTGGAAGCCGCGCTGCACGAGCGCGACGTGTTCGAGCGCGCGCTCGGCGAATACCTCACCGAGCCCAAGGCGAACGTGTGGTTCGACTCCGGCGCGTCGCCCGCAGCCATCGCCGAGGGCGTGGCGCTCGACCGCCGCACCCGCATGATGTACGACACCCGGCACGTGTTCATCAATGGCGAGAGCTTGCGCGCGGCGGGCCGGGATGCGAAGCTCATGCGCGCGCTGGCCGACACGCGGCGCCTGTCCCGCGAGCAGCTCGCGGGCGCCAGCGAGGACGCGCGCGAGGTGCTCGCGTCCTGGATCGAGGCGGGCTGGGCCCATGCGCGGGAGGGTTGACCATGACGACAGAAGAGCAGGCGAAGCTTCCTTCCGGGCCGTTCGACGGGCGCGAGGCTTTCCAGCAGCTCGTGCGCGATGCCCTCGCTGCCGCCGCGCGTGAAGGCTGGCGCGAGCTCATCCTGTGCGACCCGGATTTCGGGGAGTGGCCGCTGTACGAGCGGACGACGGTGCAGTCGCTTCAGGACTGGTCGCAATCCGGCCGCAAGTGCATCCTGCTGGCGCGCCGCTGGGACGAGGTCGTGCGTCGGCACGCCCGGTTCGTCACCTGGCGCCGCACCTGGTCGCACATCATCGACGCACGCGGCTGCCCGTCGGCGGACCCGCTGGAGCTGCCGAGCGCGGTGTGGACACCGGCCTGGGTGATGGAGCGCCGGGACATCGAGCGCAGCCGCGGCTGGAGCGGGGCCGAGGCGGCCCGGCGGCTCGCGCTGCGCGAGCGGCTCGATGAATGGCTCGCGAAGAGCACGCCCGCCTTCCCGGCGACCACGCTCGGGCTGTGACAATGGTCGGCCGCCGTGGCCGGTACGTGTGATTTTTTCTGCATATAATCGCGGACTGAGCGCAAGAGCTCGAGTCCTTGCCTCGGTCTTACGCGGCCAATCCCGGCGGCTTACGACAAATCGGAAAAACGTTTTTCTCCCACAAGGAAACCTGAAATGAAGAAATCGCTCGTCCTGGCGACCCTGGTTGCTGCTGCGGCCCTGTCTGCCTGCGGCAAGAAGGAAGAACCGGCTCCCGCGCCGGCCCCGGCCCCCGCTGCTGCGCCGGCCCCCGCGCCCGCCGCCCCGGCTGCCGACGCCGCTTCCGCCGCTGCTGCTGCTGCCTCCGGCGCCGCTTCGGCTGCCGCCGGTGCTGCTTCCGCCGCCGCTTCGGCCGCGTCGAAGTAATCGCGCTTCGCCTCGAGCGAAACGACAAAGCCGCCTTCGGGCGGCTTTTGTTTTTCAGCGGCGGGTTCTTCGCCGGGCCATGGCCGATGCGATGACCGTGGCTGCGAAGACGCCAATGGCTGCGGCGTTGGCCACCGCGCCCTGCGAACGCGCGCTGCCATCCACCCACGGCCCGGCCAGTCGCCACGCGAGCGATACGTGCAGGAGCGCGAGCGGCAGATAGAACGCCGCGCCGAATGCGAGCTTGATCCGCGCGACCGCCGGCAGGATCACCGGCGCGTGCGCCATCACCATGCTCACGATGAAGCCCAGGCCCAGCGCATGCAGGGCGGCGTCGTGCGTGCGCCAGCCCCGGCTTTCGGCCGCCCAGGCCAAGCCGCCGATCGCCAGCCACAGGTAACCCGTGACGAGGCAGACGGCCATGTAACGGGCCAGGCCGTGCGCTCGGATCGTGCGGCGCGCGACGTCGAAGGCGAAGAGCCAGGCGGCGAGCGCGAACAGGGCGGCGCCGAAGACCAGCGCACTGAGCGCGGCACCCGCGAGGAGCGCGATCAAGACCGCCGCGAAGGCGCGCGACGCCCCGGGCCGGCGCGGCATGAGCCGAGTCATCTCGAGCCGCTCGGCGGCGATGGTGACCACCAGGAAAGCGAACCACCACGGCAGGACGGCCGTGCTCGCGCAACCCACGGCGAACAGGGCGTTGCCCAGCAGCCAGCACGCCGCCGCGATGGCCAGCACGAAGGTGTGGGCGGCCCGCTCGCGCGACCAGAGCCTGGCATTCACGGCGAGGAAGACGGCCGATGCGGCGAGCAGCAGGACGCCGGCCACATCGGCGGAGCCGGAGAGCAGCGCGAGGGACGCCGATGCCGAAGCCAGGGGCGCGAGCCACGCGATGCGCAGCTTCGCGGCGACCGCCCGCTCGATGCCGATCACCGTGCCGAAGAAACCGCAGATCATGAGCGCGGCGTGCCACACGGCGGCGTATCCCGGCGCCGGATATTCTCCCAGGGCGATGCCTGCGCGTGCGAGCCCGCCCGCGATGCCGCAGGCGAGCGACAGCGCCACCGCGGCCCCGAGCAGCGCGCCGACGACGCGCCGCGCGTTCACCAGCCCATGAACCGTTTTGCGCGATCGCCCATGCGCTGCGGCGTCCATGGCGGCTCCCAGACGAGGTCGACGTGGATCAGGAACCGTTCCGGCAGGGCCTGCTCGAGTTCATGCCCGATGTCCTCGACGATGACGTCGGCGACCGGGCAGGCCGCGGTCGTCATGGTCGCTTTCACGTCGACGCGACGGCCCGTGACGGTGACGCCGTACACGAGCCCGATGCTCACGATGTCGAGCGCGACTTCCGGGTCCACCACGCGTTCGAGCGCCCGGGTGATCGCCGGCAGCCATTCCGGCGGGCCGTCGTAGGGAAAGGGGGCATCGTTCATGGGGCGGCCCGTGCAGGCGGAGGAATGAACAGCAGCGGCGCGAGTTCGTCGGCATTGGCGACCAGGTCGGCCAGCGTGTAGCGGTCGAGCACGGCATAGAAGGCGGCGACGGCATCGTGCAGCACGCCGCGCAAGCGGCAAGAGGCCGAGATGCAGCAGTCCCCGCCTTCAGCCGAAAAGCACTCGGCGACGAGCGACTGGCCTTCGGTTTCGCGCACGACCTCGCCGATGCGGATGCACTCGGCGGCCCGCGCGAGTTGCAGGCCGCCGCCCTTGCCGCGCACGTTGGTCAGCCAGCCCTGCTTGCCCAGGAAGTGCACGACCTTCACGAGGTGGTTCTCCGACACGCCGAACGACTGCGCGACCTGCGCGATCGTGGCGCGCCGCCCGCCTGCGCTGCCAAGGTAGATCAGCACGCGCAGGCTGTAGTCCGTGAAGGTCGTGAGCTTCATCCGCGCACCGCGCCGGCGGCCGTTGCGATCGGCTGCTTCGCCGGCGTGGGGCGACGCAGCAGCTTGATGGCATAGAGGGCGAGGAGCAGGGCGCCGCCGGCGAACACGATGTCGCCCGGCACGCGCAGCCACACCAGCGCCTCCATGAACTTCGAGTGCACGATTTCCGGCGAGCGGGCGTACCACATGCCCTTCGTGATCGACGCCCATGCCTGGTAGATGCCCGCAGGCAGCAGCGACAGGAACACCATCATGCCCAGGCCGATGTTGAGCGACCAGTACGCGGGCTTGAGCAGGCCGTCGGCATGCAGGCCGCGCGCGTAGAGGCCGCGCAGGCAGAACAGCATGAGGCCGATGCCCAGCATCCCGTACACGCCGAAGAGGGCGGCATGCCCGTGCGCGGCCGTCATGTTCAGGCCTTGCACGTAGTACAGCGACGCGGGCGGGTTGATCGCGAAACCGAGCAGGCCGGCACCGACGGTGTTCCAGAAGCCCACGGCGACGAAGCACAGGACCGGCCACTTGTAGGCGGCGAGCCAGGGCGTGCCTTGCGAGCGCTTCCAGGTCTGCAGTGCTTCCAGGCCGATCAGCGTCAGCGGCACGACTTCGAGCGCGGAGAACACGGCACCCACGGCGATCACGGAAGTCGGCGTGCCGGTCCAGTACAGGTGGTGCAAGGTGCCCAGGATGCCGCCGAACAGGAACACGATGGTTTCCGCGACGATCGCGCGGTTGGCGCTGGCCGCGCGCACGAGGCCGAGCCTGGTGAAGAGCAGGGCGACGACGGCCGTGGCGAACACTTCGAAGAAGCCTTCGACCCACAGGTGCACCAGCCACCATCTCCAGTACTCGATCAGCGAGTAGTGCGTGTGCTGTCCCCAGGCGAGCGACGAGGCGTAGAAGCCGCCGATGCAGGTCGCCGACAGGAACACCATCGCGATCAGGCCGCGGCTTTCCGACGGCGTGGTGAGGGCCGGCCACAGGGCGCGTCCGAGCAGGAAGGCCCAGAAGAGCAGGCCGACGAACAGCAGCAGTTGCCAGAAGCGGCCCATGCTCGTGAACTCGAGGCCCTGGTTGCCGAACCAGAAGCTGAAGTCGACGCCGTCGTGCTGCAGCGTGCCGAGCCAGCCGCAGGCGGTGGAGCCCACGACGATGGCGATCAGCGCCCAGAAAAGGACATCGACGCCGAGCTTCTGCAGCTTCGGCTCGCGCCCGCCGAGCAGCGGGGCGATGTACAGGCCCGTGGCGAGCCAGGCCGTGGCGATCCAGAACACGCCCACCTGCGTATGCACCGTGCGGCTCACGACGTAAGGCAGCAGTTGCGCGATCGGCAGGCCGAAGAAGGCCTCGCCTTCCACGGCGTAGTGCGCGGTGATCGCCCCCATGCCGATCTGCAGCAGCAGCAGCCCGATCACGGCGAAGAAATACTCGCGCGTGGCCTTCATCGAGGGCGTCGCCTGTGCCCCGAGCAGCGGGTCGGCCTTCGGCGGCACCGCCTCTTCGTCGTGGTTGCCGGAACCGTGCAACCACAGCATCGCCGCGATGCCGCCCAGCAGCAGGATGATCGAGGCCATCGACCACATCGCGGCCGACGTCGTCATCGTGTTGCCCACCAGCGGCTCGTGCGGCCAGTTGCTCGTGTAGGAGACGCCGGTCTCGTCCGGGCGGTCGGTCGCGGCCGCCCACGCGGTCCAGAAGAAGAACGCCGTGAGCGCGGCGCGATCGCCGGCGGAGGGCACCGTGCCCTCGCGCATCGCGTACTGCTCGCGCAGCCTGGCCAGTGACGCGGAATCGCCGAACAGCGCGTCGTAGTGCGAGGCCACCGAGCGGATCGCCTGGGCGCGCAGGTCCGACACCGTCACCTTGCCGCTCTGCGCGTCATAGGTGTTGCGGCGCATCTCGTCCTTCACGATGCCATCGATGGCCGCACGCTCCGCGGTCCTGGGCGCCGAGGGATCGCCCGCGATCGACTTCGCGCGCAGGTCCTGCAGCGCGACGGCCTCGCGGTGCAGCCAGTCGGCGGACCAGTCCGGCGCGACGTAGGCGCCGTGGCCCCAGACGGTGCCTTGCTGCTGGCCACCGGCCGCGAGCCAGACCTGTTGCCCGCGCTGGATCTGCTCGCCGGTGAACAGGACCTGGCCGCTCGCGCTGGTCACGCTGCCCGGGATCGGCGGGGCCGACAGGTAGATCTGCCAGCCGAGGTAGCCGAGCGCGCCGAACGACAGCACGAACACGAACGCCAGCCAGCGCCAGAGGGTGTGGGTGTTTTTCATGGGAATCGCCTGAAGGTGCATTGCGGATACACCTACTGTAGGCAGCGACCCCACCGGCCACTTTGATTCAGCTCAAACGTCGATCCAGTCGCAGCCGCGCGGGTCGGCCACGCAGACGTCCTGCGGCTCGCAACCCATGGCCGCCGCCAGCGCCGCACGCGCGAGGTCGGGCCGGTTGTTCTGCTCCGACAGGTGCGCGGCGACGACCTGCTTCAGTCCCGCCCCGCGCAGGGCGAGGGCGATCGCCGCGGCCGCTTCGTTGGCGAGGTGGCCCCAGCCGCCCGAGATGCGGCGCTTGAGCGGCCACGGGTAGCTGCCGGTCTCGAGCATCACCGGGTCGTGGTTGCACTCGAGCAGCATCGTCGCGCAGCCGGCGAGCTCCTGCAGCACGTGGTCGCTGGCGCGGCCCAGGTCCGTCAGCACGCCCAGGCGCGTCGCGCCGTCGGTGCAGGTGAGCTGCAGCGGCTCGCGTGCGTCGTGCGGCACCGTGAATGGGCGCACGTGCAGCGCGCCGATCGCGATGTCATGCCCGTCGGCCACGATGTGCAGGAGGCCGTCGAGGTCCGGCTCGCCGATCGCCGCGTAAGTGCCGTGGCTCATGTAGACCGGGATGCGCTCGCGCAGTGCGAGCGAACGTGCGCAGCCGATGTGGTCGGCGTGTTCGTGCGTGATGAAGATCGCGTCGACGTGTTCCGCGAGCATCCCGGCGTGGCCGAGGCGCTTGTGCAGCTCGCGGATGCCGAGCCCGCAATCGACCAGGAGGTGGGTGACCTGCGTGCCGTCGCGCGCCTGGACGACGGTGGCGTTCCCCGAACTGCCACTGCCCAGGCTCTTGAACCGGAGCGTCACACCACTACTTCAGGTCCTCGGCGAGCAGGCCGACGATCTTCTGCGCGGCGGGCGAGGTCTCCGGGGCGCCCTTGGCGTCCAGCACCGAGACCACCGTCTTGTCGCCCTGGGGCTTCAGCGAGATGCGGTACTTGACCGGGTTGGCCGCGTCGTCCTTGCCGAAGATCCTCGCGAACAGCCCGACGGACTTCTTGTCGATCGGCTCGACGTAGCGCACGAAATACGTGCCCGCGCTGCGGTCGCGGTCCTCGACCGTGAAGCCGGTGCGATCGAGCGCGAGGCCGACGCGGCGCCAGGCACGGTCGAACCCGTCATCGACTTCCAGCGCGGGCGCGCCGCCGACGTTGGTGACGCGCGAGGTCGCCTTCACGGGCTCGGCCGTGGCGATGATCGACTTGGCTTGTTCCGCCGGCGTGCCGAGCTTGATCATCAGCCGGCGCAGGAATTCGGTCTCGAGGCCCGGGTCGGCCGACCGCGGCTGCCATACGGTGGCGTCGCGCTGCGCGCTGGTGTAGACCTCTTCCACGCCGCGGTGGCTCACGTAGATCTCGGTGCTGCCGTTCGGGCCGCGCTCCAGGCGCGTGCGGAACTTGTCGCGCTCGGGCGTGGAGTAGAACGAATCGAGCACCTTGCCGATCATGCTGCGCACGAAGTCCTGCGGGATCTTCGCGCGGTTCTCGGCCCAATCGGTTTCCATGATGCCCAGCGTGGGCTGGTCGATGGTGAGCAGGAAACCGTTCTCCTGCCAGAACTCGCGCACCGGATCCCAGAGCTTGTCGGCCGGGCGGTTCACCACCAGCCAGCGCTCGTTGCCGGCGCGCTCCATGCGCACGTCGCCCAGCGCCGATACCGCGGTGGGCGTGCCGGGCACGGCCTGGCCGACCTGGTAGGCGCTGGCCGTCACGGTGCCGCCAGGCAGCTGGTAGCGCGAATCGCGCGCGAGCTGCGTGAGGTCCGGCGGGACCTCCAGCGACGGCCCCTTGCCGGCGCTTTTGTAATCGATCTTCTCGCCCTCGACGATCGAGCAGGCGGAGAGCGCCATGGCCGCCGCCAGTGCGAGCACGCCGTAATGGGCCTGGAAAAGCTTCACATCATCCCCTTGGAATTCATTTCAACAGGCCGGCCGAGCGCAGCGCGCCCTCGACACCCGCATGGTGCTGGGCCGACAGCGGCGTCATCGGCAGGCGCATCGCCGGGCCGCACAGGCCCAGGCGGGCCATCGCCCACTTGAGCGGAACCGGGTTGGCCTCGACGAACAGCCACTTGTGCACCGGCATCAGCTTGCGCTGGATCTCCATCGCCGTCCTCGCATCGCCCGCGATGGCGGCCTTGCAAAGCTGCGCCATCGCGCGCGGCGCGATGTTCGCCGTCACGCTGACGTTGCCCTGGCCGCCGCACAGCATCAGCGCCACGGCCGTCGGGTCGTCGCCCGAATACACGGCGAAGCCTTCGGGCACGTCGCGGATCAGCCATTGCGCGCGCTCGATGTTGCCGGTCGCTTCCTTGATGCCGACGATGCCCGGCACCTGGGCGAGGCGCAGCACCGTCTCGTGCTGCATATCGGCGACGGTGCGGCCGGGCACGTTGTAGAGAATGGTCGGCAGGTCGGGCACCGCCTCGGCGATGGCCTTGAAGTGCTGGTAAATGCCTTCCTGCGTCGGCTTGTTGTAATAGGGCACGACCTGCAGCTGGCAGTCGGCGCCGACGCTCTTGGCGAACTTCGCATGGTCGATCGCCTCGGCCGTGGAGTTCGCGCCGGTGCCCGCCATGATCGGCACGCGCCCGCGCGCGTGCTGCACCGACACGCGGATGATCTCGTGGTGTTCGTCGACGTCCACCGTCGGCGATTCGCCGGTGGTGCCGACGACGCCGATGCAGTCCGTGCCTTGCTCGATGTGCCAATCGATGAGGCGCTTCAAGGCGTCGTAGTCGACGCTGCCGTCCTCGTGCATCGGGGTGGCCAGCGCCACGATGCTGCCTGTAATCGGTGTCATTTCAATTCGCCCGGGATGTGGGATTCTAGCGAGGCGCAGGCAGGGGCTTTCCCGGAGCGCAGGGCCGCGATGCGCTGGACGATCCGGGGCGGGTTGTCCAAGCGCCCATGTTCGTACGCGACGATGTCGAGTCCGGCGCAAACGCGCAGCAATTCCCCCGGCTGCAGCAGGAAATCGGGCCGCGAAGGCTTGCCGAACGCCTCGTTGCCGGCCGCGAAGGTTTCATAGATCAACACGCCGCCCGGCGCGACGCTCGCGATGAGCGTGGGCAAAAGCGCGCGCCAGAGGTAATTCGTCACGACGACGCCGTCGAAGACGCGGCCGGCAAAGGGCCAGGGGCCGTTTTCGATGTCGGCGACCACGGCTTCGGCGATGCCGCCCAGGCCTTCGACCGCTTGCGCGTCGCGATCCACGGCCGTCACGCGGCAGCCGCGCTGCGCGAAGAAGCGGGAGTGGCGCCCCTGGCCGCAAGCCACGTCGAGCACGCTGCTGCCGGACGGCACCAGGTGTGCCCAGCGGTGGACCCAGGGAGAAGCGCTTTCCATTCCGTGCATCTCAATGCGGCTTGACTTCATCCTTCAGCGCCGACAAAGCCATGTTTTCGACCAGCCCGGGCGCGAGGAGTTTCATGAGGCGGCCCAGCTTGCCGCGCGAGGTCATGACGACCTCCCGCTGGCGCCGGTTCATGCCGTCGATGATGAGGCGTGCGCATTCCTCGACGCTCATCGCCTGGTCCTCTTTCAGGCCGCTGCTGCCCGCGGCCTCGCCTCGGGCGTTGTAGCCGCGGTAGCGGATTGCCGTTGCCACGACGCCGGGATAAGCGGTCGTGACGCTGACGCCAGCAGGCTTGAGCTCGATGCGCAGGCTCTCGAAGAAGCCCGCCATCGCGAACTTGGTGGCGCTGTAGGCCGTGCGGCCCGGCACGCCCACCAGCCCGGCCAGCGACGCGACCGCGACGATGCTGCCGCGGCTTTGCTTCAGCTGCGGCAGCGCCGCGTGCGTGCACCAGACCGCGCCCCAGAAGTTCACGCGCATCAGGTCCTCGTACCAGTGCAGGTCCTGCGCGCGCACGTCGGAAAAGAGCGCCTGGGCCGACATGCCGGCGTTGTTCACCAGTGCGTCGATGCGGCCGAACAACTGCACCGCCTTGTCGACCATCGCGCGGCACTGCGCCTCCTGCGCCACGTCGGTCATCACGCCTTCGGCCTTCGCGCCGAGTTCGCGGCATTGCTGCGCCACTTCATCGAGCTTCGACTGATTGCGTGCGGCCAGCACCAGTGCCGCTTCGGCGCCATGCGTGCGTGCGAGCTGGCGCGCCATCTCGGCGCCGATGCCGTCGGAGGCGCCGGTGATCACGAAGACTTTCATGCGCGGACTGTAACCCGCGCCGCCGGCGCCTTTACTGGAAACAGGCCCAGACCATGTCCGCCACGGCAACCATGATCTGCGGCTTCGCGTACAGCGCGAACACGGCCAGCAGCGCCGCGACCGCGGCCGCGTAGAGGGCGATCCGGGCTTTCATGCCGGCCGGGGCTGCGCGCGCGGGATCGGCGCCTCGCGCACGGGCAGGTTGACGATCGCCGCGAAGAGGCCGAGCGCGATCGCGATGTACCACACGATGTCGTAGCTGCCGGTACGGTCGTACAGGAAACCGCCCAGCCAGACGCCCAGGAACGAGCCGATCTGGTGGGAAAAGAAGACGAAGCCGCCCAGCATGGACAGGTGCGCGACACCGAAGATCTGCGCGATCGTGGCGTTGGTCGGCGGCACCGTCGAGAGCCACAGGAAACCCATCACCGCCGAGAAGATGTAGACCGAGATCGGCGTGAGCGGCGCCCACAGGAAGACCGCGATCGCGATCGCGCGTCCGAGATAGATGAACGCGAGGATCTTGCGCTTGGCGAGCTTCTGGCCGAGCGTGCCGGCGATGTAGGTGCCGAACACGTTGAACAGGCCGATCAGCGCCAGCGCGTAGCTTGCGACCTGCGGCGACAGGCCCTTGTCCTTCAGGTAGCTGGGCATGTGCACGCCGATAAAGACGACCTGGAAGCCGCACACGAAGTAGCCGGCCATCAGCAGCTGAAAGCTGGGGTACTTGAAAGCCTCGCGCAAGGCCTGGCCCACGGTCTGCTCGCGATGCGGGGCCGCGCCGCCTGCAAAGCCGGGCTCGCGCAGGCCGAAGGCCAGCGGCGAGACCAGCAGCACGAAGAGGGCGAGGGTCAGCAGGGCTTCCTGCCAGCCCGCATGCAGGATCAGGAAACCTTCCACGGGCACCATCAGGAACTGCCCGAACGAGCCGGCCGCGGCCGCCACACCCATGGCCCACGAACGCCTGGCGGGATCCACCTGCCGCCCGATCACGCCATAGACCACGGCGTAGGTCGTGCCGGCCTGGGCCGCGCCGATCAGCAAGCCCGTGGTCGCGGCGAAGAGCAGGGCATTGGTGGACAGCGCCATGCCCGCGAGCCCGAGGCCGTACAGCACGCTGCCGAGGACGAGCACCCGGAAGGCGCCGAAGCGGTCGGCCACCATGCCCGCGAAGATGCCGAAGAAGCCCCAGGCCAGGTTCTGCAGCGCCAGCGCGAACGCGAAGGTCTGGCGCGACCAGCCCTGCGCCTGCGTGATCGGCTGCAGCCACAGCCCGAAGCCGTGGCGGATGCCCATCGAGAGGGTGACGATCATGGCGCCGCAGACGAGCACCTGGGTCATGGAAAGGCGTTGTTGCTGCATGCGGCGAATGTAGCGGGCGGGGAATAAACCCACGGCGCCGGGGTGACTGTATTTCCATACAGTCAACTACAATCCCGGCTCCCATGGCAACCAAATCCCCGAGCGACTACTCCGAAGGTTCGATCCGCGTGCTCAAGGGCCTGGAGCCCGTGAAGCAGCGGCCCGGCATGTACACGCGCACCGACAACCCGCTGCACGTGATCCAGGAAGTGCTGGACAACGCGGCGGACGAGGCGCTGGCCGGCCACGGCAAGCGCATCAAGACCACCTTGCATTCCGACGGCTCGGTCTCGATTGAAGACGACGGCCGCGGCATCCCGTTCGGCCTGCATCCGGAAGAAAAGGCGCCGGTGATCGAGCTGGTCTACACGCGGTTGCACGCGGGCGGCAAGTTCGACAAGGGCAAGGGCGGTGCCTACAGCTTCTCCGGCGGCCTGCACGGCGTGGGCGTGTCGGTGACCAACGCGCTGGCCAGGCGCCTGGAAGTCACCACGCACCGCGAGGGGCAGGTTGCGAAGGTCGTGTTCTCGGGCGGCGACGTCATCGAGAAACTCCATATCCGCAAACTGCAGGAAGGCGAGCGCCGCCAGGGCACGACGGTGCGCGTGTGGCCCGACGCGAAGTACTTCGAGACGGCGCAGCTGCCGCTGGCCGAGCTCGCGCACCTCCTGCGCAGCAAGGCGGTGCTGATGCCGGGCGTCACCGTGTCGCTCGTCAACGAGAAGACGAAGGACACGCAAAGCTGGCAATACAAGGGCGGCCTGCGCGATTACCTGATGCAGACGCTCACGGCCGACCCGGTGATCCCGCTGTTCGAGGGCGAGGGCTTCGCGCAGAACAACGACCAGTTCGCCGAGGGCGAGGGCGCCCAGTGGTGCGTGGCCTTCACCGAGGAAGGCCAGCCGGTGCGCGAGAGCTACGTCAACCTGATCCCGACGTCGGCCGGCGGCACGCACGAGAGCGGCCTGCGCGACGGCCTGTTCAACGCGGTGAAGAGCTTCGTGGACCTGCATTCGCTGCTGCCCAAGGGCGTGAAGCTGTTGCCGGAAGACGTCTTCGCGCGCGCCTCCTATGTGCTGTCGGCCAAGGTGCTCGACCCGCAGTTCCAGGGCCAGATCAAGGAGCGCCTGAATTCGCGCGATGCGGTGCGGCTCGTGCCGAGCTTCGTGCGCCCGGCGCTGGAGCTGTGGCTGAACCAGCACGTCGAATACGGCCGCAAGCTCGCGGAACTCGCGATCAAGGCCGCGCAGTCGCGCCAGCGCGCCGGCCAGAAGGTCGAAAAGCGCAAGGGCTCGGGCGTGGCCGTGCTGCCGGGCAAGCTCACCGATTGCGAGAGCCGCGACGTTTCGCACAACGAGGTCTTCCTGGTCGAAGGCGATTCGGCCGGCGGCAGCGCGAAGATGGGCCGCGACAAGGAGATGCAGGCCATCCTGCCCCTGCGCGGCAAGGTGCTCAATACCTGGGAGGTCGAGCGCGACCGTCTCTTCGCCAATACCGAAATCCACGATATCGCGGTGGCGGTCGGGGTGGATCCGCACGGGCCCAACGACAGCCCGGACCTCTCGGGCCTGCGCTACGGCAAGATCTGCATCCTGTCGGATGCCGACGTGGACGGCTCGCACATCCAGGTGCTCCTGCTCACGCTGTTCTTCCGGCACTTTCCCAAGCTCATCGAGGCGGGCAACGTGTACGTCGCCCGGCCGCCGCTCTTCCGCGTGGATGCGCCCGCGCGCGGGAAAAAGCCGGCTTCGAAGACTTACGCCCTTGACGAAGGAGAGCTCACCGCTATCCTCGACAAGCTGCGCAAGGAGGGCGTCCGCGAAGGAGCCTGGACCATCAGCCGCTTCAAGGGCCTGGGCGAGATGAGCGCCGAGCAGCTGTGGGAGACGACACTGAATCCCGACACGCGCAGGCTGCTGCAGGTGAAGCTCGGCGAACTCGACTTCCTGCAGACCGAAAGCTTGATCACCAAGCTCATGGGCAAGGGCGAGGCCGCCGCCCGCCGCGAGCTCATGGAACTCCACGGCGATGCCGTGGAAGTGGACATCTGAGACGAAACTCGTGACCGCCGCCAACTTCGCTGCCAGCTCGCCGGACCGCACCACGGCCCGCGTGCGGCTGCGCCCGACGATGTCGAGCGACCTCGACTGGATCGTGTCGCTGGAGCAGGCGGAAGAGAACGTCCCTTTCATCACGCCGTGGGAGCGCACGCAGCACGAGGCGGCGATCCGCTTCCCCGATTTCCGCCACTTCGTCGTCGAAGGCGGCGAGGATTTGTCGGCCGTCGGCTTCGTGATCCTGATCGGCTGCCGCAACCCGAACCAGGCGATCGAGCTGAAACGCATGGTGATCCAGGCCAAGGGCGCCGGCTTTGGACGCGCCGCTCTGCGCATGGCCAAGAAGATCGCCTTCGACGATCTCGGCGCGCATCGTTTCTGGCTCGATGTGAAGAGGCGCAACTCGCGCGCCAAGGCCCTGTACGACAGCGAAGGCTTCGTCGTCGACGGCGAATTGCGCGACGCGGTGAAGACGGCCGAAGGTTACGAGTCGCTGATCGTCATGTCGATGCTGCACTCGGAGTTCATGGGGCGCCGTTCGCTCGGGCTGGAGCTGCGGGCATGAGGCGGTTCGCGTCCCTCCTTGCCGCATCCGGCCTCGCGCTCCTGCTGGCGACGCCTGCACGGGCGGAAGTCTGGGGCTACGTGGACGCCAACGGCGTCGCGCATTTCGCGGCCGAGAAGGTGGACGAGCGGTACGAGCTTTTCTTCCGTGGCGGCGAAAGCTTCGACACGTCGGCCGGCGTCGGCACGCCGCGTCCCGTGGCCGTGCCTTCCGCGGCCGCATCGAAGCTGATCGCCTTCTTCGAGATCTCGACCAGCTACAAGCAGGTGCAGCATCACCTGCGCGCCGCCTCTCGCGCCAACGACATCGATCTCGAGTTGCTCAAGGCCCTGATCGCCACCGAGTCCGGCTTCGATGCCCACGCCGTGTCGCCCAAGGGGGCAGTGGGCCTGATGCAGGTGATGCCCGAGACCGCGCAGCGTTACGGCGTGACCGGCAAGCTGGCCGACCCCGCCGTCAATATCAAGGCCGGCACAAGATACCTGCGGTACCTGCTGGACCTGTTCCCCGGCCGCCTGGACCTCGCGCTCGCCGCCTACAACGCGGGCGAGGGCGCCGTGATGCGTGCCGGCAGGCAGGTGCCGAATTACAGGGAAACGCAGAACTATGTGAAGACGGTGATGCAGCTGTACGCGATGCTCAAGCCGCCGTCGTCGCTGCGCGGCCCGGCGCGGGTCCGTATGGAGATCCCGGGTCGCGCCAACCTGCCTGCAGAAATGCCGAACGCAAGTGTCGCCAAAGAGATGCCAGACACGCAGGACCTTTACTGAACGTGGAACAAGAACTCATTTCCCTCGACAGCAACGGCGGTGGCGACGACCTCGGCCTCGCTTCGTACGCGCAGCGCGCCTACCTCGAATACGCCCTCTCGGTCGTCAAGGGTCGCGCACTGCCCGATGTGGCCGACGGCCAGAAGCCGGTGCAGCGGCGCATCCTCTATTCGATGGCCCGCATGGGCCTTTCCTATAACGGCGCGGCCGGCGCGCGACCGGTCAAGAGCGCGCGCGTGGTCGGCGACGTGCTGGGCCGCTTCCATCCGCACGGCGACCAGGCGGCGTACGACGCGCTGGTGCGCATGGCGCAGGATTTCTCGCAGCGCTATCCGCTGATCGACGGCCATGGCAACTTCGGATCGCGCGACGGCGACGGCGCCGCGGCGATGCGCTACACCGAAGCGCGCCTGGCTCGCATCGCGAACCTGCTGCTGGACGAGATCGACGAAGGCACCGTCGCTTTCATTCCCAACTACGACGGCAGCACGCAGGAGCCGCAGCAACTGCCGGCGCGCCTGCCGTTCACGCTGCTCAACGGCGCGAGCGGCATCGCCGTCGGCCTGGCGACCGAAATCCCCAGCCACAACCTGCGCGAGATCGCCGATGCGTGCATCGCGCTGGTGAAGAACCCCAGGCTCACCGACGACGAACTGTTCGAGATCGTCCCCGGCCCCGACTTTCCGGGCGGCGGGCAGGTGATCAGCGCGGCCGCCGACATCGCCGAGGCCTACCGCACGGGCCGCGGTTCGCTGAAGGTGCGCGCGCGCTGGAAGATCGAGGATCTCGCGCGCGGCCAATGGCAGCTCGTGGTCACCGAACTGCCGCCGGGCGTGAGCGCACAGAAGGTGCTGGAGGAGATCGAGGAGCTCACCAACCCCAAGGTGAAGGCGGGCAAGAAGGCGCTGCTGCAGGAGCAGATCCAGCTGAAGCAGACCGTGCTCGCGGTGCTCGACGCCGTGCGCGACGAATCGAGCAAGGACGCGCCGGTGCGCATCGTGTTCGAGCCGAAGACCAGCCGCATCGAGCAGGGCGATCTGATCACGACGCTGCTGGCGCACACCAGCCTCGAAACGTCCGCGCCGGTGAACCTGACGGCGATCGGCCTGGACGGCAAGCCAGTGCAGAAGTCGATGCGGCAACTGGTGACCGAGTGGATCGAGTTCCGCCACCAGACGATCGAGCGGCGCTCGCGCCATCGCCTGGACAAGGTGCTGGACCGCATCCACATCCTCGAAGGCCGGCAGATCGTCCTGCTGAACATCGACGAAGTGATCCACATCATCCGCAACTCGGATGAACCGAAGCCCGCGCTCGTTGCGCGCTTCAAGCTGTCGGACCGGCAGGCCGAAGACATCCTCGAGATCCGCCTGCGCCAGTTGGCACGGCTGGAAGCGATCAAGATCGAGCAGGAACTCAAGGACCTGCGCGAGGAGCAGAAGAAGCTCGAAGAGATCCTCGGCAGCCCGGCCGCGCTGCGCCGCCTGATGGTCAAGGAGATCGAGGCCGACGCCAAGCAGTTCGCCGACGCGCGCCGCACGCTGATCCAGGCCGAGAAGAAGGCCGTCGCCGAGATCAAGGTGGTCGACGAGCCGGTGACGGTGGTCGTCTCGCAAAAGGGCTGGGTGCGCGCACGCCAGGGTCATGGCCACGAAGCGGCCAGCTTCGCGTTCAAGTCGGGCGACGGCTTGTATGCCACCTTCGAATGCCGCACGGTGGACACGCTGCTCGCCTTCGGCAGCAACGGCCGGGTCTATACCGTGCCGGTGTCGACGCTGCCCGGTGCGCGCGGCGACGGCCAGCCGGTCACGACGCTGGTCGAGCTCGAGCCCGGCACGCACCTCGTGCACTACTTCGCCGGAGCGCCGGGCGCGTGGCTGTTGCTGTCGAACACCGGCGGCTACGGTTTCATCGCGACCGTGGAGAACATGATGTCGCGCCTGAAAGCCGGCAAGGCCTTCATGAGCGTGGGCGAGGGCGAATCGGTGTGCCGTCCTTCCCCCGCGAACGTCGCGCCGCAGCCGCCCGCGACGCAGGTCTGCTGCATTTCGGCGGCGAAGCGCATCCTGACCTTCGACATCTCCGAGCTGAAGGCCATGCCCAATGGCGGGCGCGGCCTGCTGCTGATCGACCTGGAGAAGAAGGACGAACTCGTCGGTGCTGCCGCCTACACGCGCAGCGTGAAGATCACGGGCACGAGCCGCGACAAGGAGCGCGAGGAGGTGCTGGAGATCCGGTCGCTGAACAACGCGAAGGCCGGCCGCGGCCGCAAGGGCAAGACGACGGAGCTGGGATTCAAACCCACGGGGATCGAACGGGTGGAGTGAGCGCGGATTCATTCCGCGCGCGCATCATTCCCGCGCGTCCTTTTCATCAGCACTGCCGCAACGCGCGTGCGACCATCGCAGCATGCCTTTCACGCACCTGCTCCTCGCCCTGGCCGTCGTTTTCGTCTGGGGCACGAATTTCGTCGTGATCAAGTGGGGGCTGGCCGAGTTTCCGGCCTTCCTGTTCGCCGCGCTGCGCTTCCTGCTGTGCGTCGTGCCGTGGATCTTCTTCATTCCGCGGCCGCAGGTCTCCTGGGCCAAGCTCGCGGCCTTCGGCATTCTGCTCGGCGCCGGCCAGTTCGGCCTGTTGTTCCTCGCGATGCAGCACGACGTCACGCCGGGCCTGGCCTCCCTCATCATCCAGACGCAGGTGTTCTTCACGATCGGCATGGTGATGCTGATGCACGGCGAGCGCGTGCGCCCGGCGCAGGTGCTGGCGATGTCGCTGGCGATCGGCGGCATCGCGACCATCGGCTGGCACGCCGTGGGCGGCGGCGCGTCGGTCACGCCGCTGGGACTCGTGCTGGTGCTGTGCGCCGCGGCGTCGTGGTCCGGCGCGAATGTCGTCGTGCGCAGCGCCCGCCGCGTGAACCCGCTCGCCTTCATCGTGTGGGCGAGCCCGTTCGCGCTGCCGCCGCTCTTCGCGCTGGCGTTCCTCGTGCACGGCGGCGATGCGATCGCCGCATCGTTGCAGGCTTCCACCTGGGCCGGCTGGGCCGCCGTGGCGTGGCAGGCCGTGGGCAACACGCTGTTCGGCTACGCCGCGTGGAACTGGCTGCTCGCCCGCCATCCGGCGGCGACCGTCGCGCCCACGGCCTTGCTCGTGCCGGTGTTCGGCATGAGCGCCTCGGCCTGGCTGCTGGGCGAGCCGCTGCAGGGCTGGAAGCTGCTCGCCGCCGCGCTGGTGATCGGCGGGCTGGCGCTGAATCTTTATGCCGGGTCACTGGTCAATCGGGTGCTGCGCCGGGCTCGGGCTTAGGTTGCATCTCCCCCGGCCTCCAAGCGAAAGGACACATCATGAGCGTGAAACGAATGGACAACGTCGGGATCGTTGTCGAAGATCTATCCGCAGCCATCGAGTTCTTCACTGAACTCGGCCTCGAGCTCGAGGGTCGCGCCACCATCGAGGGAGAGTGGGCGGGCCGCGTGACCGGCCTCGGCTCGCAACAGGTCGAAATCGCGATGATGCGCACGCCGGACGGTCACAGCCGGCTCGAGTTGTCCCGGTTCCTGTCGCCTCCCGTGGTCGCCGATCACCGCAGCGCGCCCGTGAACGCACTGGGGTACCTGCGCGTCATGTTCGCGGTGGAGGATATCGACGACACGCTTGCGCGATTGGGAAAATTGGGTGCGGAGCTCGTTGGCGAGGTGGTGCAGTACCAGGACATCTATCGGCTTTGCTACATCCGTGGTCCCGAGAAGATCCTGATCGGCCTGGCACAAGAGCTTCGGCGCCCGCCCACGCGCTGAAGCGCAGGCCGCGCGCGCATGCGGCGCTCTGAACTTCGGTGCGTTTGCGGATCGCGTCACATCCTGCAGCGCGCGGGCGGACGAATTAGCGGATGTGCGCGAGGACACCGCGGCGAAAGGTTTCGGCGACGAGCATGCAGGGCGCCCGCAGTGTATGGATGCACTGCGAGCGCGACGCCAGCAGGTCGGGCTCGCCCACAGCGCTCCACAGCTCCTCGAGCAAGCGCCTGTCCTGTTCGCGCTGCGTGCGTCGAGTCCACACGTCCGAAAGGACGTGGCCGATCGGGCGGATTCCTTTTTCCAGTTCCTGCACCAAGGGCGGGGGGAGCGCATCGATGGCGATGTACGCAAGGCTGTCCAGCAGCACATGCCCCACCGCATGGAGGGATGTGACGCGCCTGAGGAACCGATCGCCCGGCAGAACGCCGTCGAGCTCTCCGGGCAGCTCGCCAACGAGGCGTTGGTCGACGACATGCACGGAAATCGCGGCACCGGTCATCGTTTCAAGCAGTCGTGTCGTCGAGCCATCCTGCGCCAGCAGCAAGCGAAGGATGGCTTGCTCCCATCTTCCTTCGGCCGGGGCGCCCCTGTCGCGCGAGAACGGTTCCCGGCGAAGCGGTTTGGATGGGCGGTCATGCATACGTGAAGATCTCATTCGGCTTCAGCCGCGATCGTTTGAAAAGCAGGTCGCAGCCGAAGCCAGTTCGCCCAGCGCCGCGATCAGCCGATGGATGTCCGCCTTGCTGTGGGCGGCGGACAATGCAATGCGCAGGCGGGCCGTTCCTTCGGGCACCGTCGGCGGCCGGATCGCCGGGACCCACAGTCCGCGAGCACGCAGGCCTTCCATCACGTGCAGCGCCTGTGCGTTTCCGCCGATGACCAGCGGCTGGATGGCCGTGGCGGAAACGCCGAGCTGCCAGCCCGACGTCTCCACGAGCGGCGCCACGCCTCGACGCAATTGATCGATGTGGTCGCGCAGGCGCTTGCGCCTGTCGTCTTCCCGCTCGATCAGCCCGAGGCTGGCGCTGAGTGCACAGGCGAGCAGAGGCGGCGCGGCCGTCGCGAAGATGTAGCTGCGGGTCTTCTGCAGCAGCCACTCGATGATGGCGTCGTGGCCCGCGACGAAGGCGCCGGCCACGCCGGCAGCCTTGCCCAGCGTCGCCATGTAGACGATGCGGCGCGAGGCGGTGGCGCCGGTCAGGTCGAAGTGGGCGAGGGCGCCGCGTCCTTGCGGCCCGAGCACGCCGAAGCCGTGCGCGTCGTCCAGCAGCAGCAACGCGTCGTGCCGCTCGCACAGCGCCAGCAGGCCGGGGATGTCGGCCAGATCGCCGTCCATGCTGAACACCGCGTCGCTGATGACCAGCTTGCGGCGGGCGGTGCTGCCCGCCAGTTCGCGCTCGAGCGCCTGGAGATCGGCATGCGCATAGCGGTGAATCCGCGCACGCGACAGGCGCGCGCCATCGATCAGGCACGCATGGTTGAGCGCGTCCGAGAACAGCGCGTCGCCTTCGCCGACCAGCGCCGGGATGATCCCGATGTTCGTCGCGTACCCGCCGTAGAAATACAAGGCGCGTGGGAGGCCGACGAAGGCGGCCAGTTCGCGTTCGAGCTGGCCGTTCGCGGCGCTGTGTCCGCTGACCAGGGGCGAGGCGCCCGAGCCGATGCCGAATTCCCGCGCACCCTTGCAGGCGGCCTGGACCAGCGCCGGGTGCTGCGCCAGGCCCAGATAGTCGTTGCTGCAGAAGGCGAGCATGCGCTCACCATCGACGAGCACGTACGCGCCATCTTGTGGAATCACTTCGCGCCGTTTGCGCAGAAGGTGCCGAGCGTCGATCTCCTCGATCCGCGACGGGAACGCGTCGATCCAGGAGCTCATCGCGCAATCCTCCATGCAGGCGGCAGGTCGATGGCGACCTCGCTCGCCTCGGGTCGCGTGGAGTGCGGGATGTCGGCCAGAAGCGGTGCTTGCAGCCGCGCGCTCAAGTAGGCGATGTTGTCCTCCTGGACCTGCATGGCCGGGTCGATGCGGTTCGCGATCCAGCCGGCGAGTTCAAGACCGCGCGCACGGATCGCTTCGGACGTGAGCAGGGCATGGTTCAGGCAGCCCAGGCGCAGTCCCACGACGAGGACCGTCGGCAGTGCCAACACCGCGGCCAGGTCGGCGCCGGTCTCGGTCTCCGTCAACGGCACATGGAAGCCGCCCGCCCCTTCGACGACGACGAAGTCGGCTTGATTGGCCAGGCGCTCGTATCGGCGCCGCAATTCGCGGATATCGATGTGTGTCCCCGCGCGTCGCGCCGCGATGTGCGGCGACAAGGGTTCCGGCAGCAACACGGGGTTGTCCAGCTCCACGTTCGCGCGGAAGCTCGAGGCGGCGCGCAGCGCGACAAGGTCTTCGTTTTCCCACCGGCCTCGGTGGAGGGTCGCGCCCGCGGCGATCGGCTTCATGCCGGCCACACGCGCATGATGACGCTGAAGCGTGTGCAACAGTGCCGCGGCCGCGAGCGTCTTGCCGACACCTGTATCCGTGCCCGTGACGAAACAGCCCTTCATGCGGCCTCCATCGCGAGCGTCGCATCGAGTGCCGCCAGGGCCGCTCGCCCCAGGTGTTCGATCGCCTCGTCGTCCAGGACGTACGGCGGCATGGCATACAGCGTATTGCCGATCGGTCGCAGCAGCAGGCCGCGCGCGATCGCGTGGCGGAAGTATTCGCGCGCGAAGTTCGGCGGCGCGTCCTCGATGTCCCAGGCCCAGATCATTCCGAGCTGACGCGCATGCCTCACGCGCGGATGGCGCGACAAGGGTTCGAAGGCCTGGTCCAGTTGCTGCGCCAGCGTGCGGTTGCGCGCGAGCGCGTCGGTGCGTTCGAACAGTTCGAGCGTGGCGAGCGCCGCGCGGCAGGCCAGCGGATTGCCCGTGTAGGAATGGGAGTGCAGGAACCCCCGCGCGACATCATCGTCGTAGAACGCGTCATACACGGCGTCGGTCGTCAGCACCGCCGACAGCGGCAGTGTCCCGCCGGTCAATCCCTTGGACAGGCAGATGAAGTCCGGCCGGATGCCCGCGTGCTGGTGCCCGAACATCGCGCCGGTGCGGCCGAAGCCGACGGCGATCTCGTCGGCGATCAGGTGCACGTCGTATTCGTCGCACAGTGCACGTGCACGGCGCAGGTACTGGGCATCGTGCATGACCATGCCGGCCGCGCACTGCACCATGGGTTCGAGGATGAGGGCGGCGGTCGTCTCGTGGTTGTGCCGCAGCCAGTCTTCCAGCGCCTTCGCGGCGGTTCGCGCAGCATGGAGCACTCTCGCATCCGGGCTCGGGGCCACGGCGGCCAGCCGCACCAGCGGCGCGTACGCCTCACGAAAGAGGGGGATGTCGGTCACTGCCAGCGCGCCGACGGTCTCGCCGTGGTATCCGCCCGCCAGGCCGACGAAACCGTTCTTGGATGGGCGTCCCATGTTGCGCCAGTAATGCGCGCTCATCTTCAGCGCGATCTCGGTGGCCGATGCGCCGTCGCTGCCGTAGAACGCGTGGCCGAGGCCCGTGAGTTGCGCCAGCTTTTCGGACAACTCCACCACCGGCTCATGCGTGAAGCCGGCCAGCATCACGTGATCCAGTTGTTCGAGCTGCTGCGCCAGGGCGGACTTGATGTACGGGTGCGAGTGACCGAACAGGTTCACCCACCAGGAGCTGATGCCATCCAGGTAGCGGGTGCCATCCGCACCATGCAGCCAAGGACCTTGCGCCCGCACGATGGCGACCGGCAGCCGGCTTTCATGCAGTTTCATCTGCGTGCAGGGATGCCACACGGCGCGCGCGCTGCGCTCGGCGAGTTGGGAGGTCATGGGCGCCGGCTCAGGCCTCACGCTGGCCCTTGATCACGTAAGTGATGAAGCGCTCGCCGTTGGCCATGTTCCAGATATGGATATGCTCGTTCTCGACGATGTCCGCAGCGTCGAGAAGGTCCTCGTCGATCGCGCACGAGCCCTCGTAGTGCAGTTCGCACTGCGTGACGGTGACGCGATGGATCTTCGATTTCAGCAAGGTGCGCAGCACGAGCCTTCTCCTTCAACGACGGCGCATTGTGGCAGTGCGACACGCCGGTACCGGTGCGTACTCCCGACCGTTCGGTAAGTGGCAGGAATGGTGACCACGCTGACGCAGCGGGACTGCCGCTACGACGAATGGGGCATCGATGAGTGCGCGGCCGGGCGTGCGCGTTTCAGCGTGGCCTGCAGGACGGAAAACGGCACGGGTTTGGCCAGGTGCGCGGCGAAGCCGAGCTCGGCCGTCCTCCGGCGCGCTTCCGCATCGCCCCACGCCGAACAAGCAATGAGCAGGGGCGCAGGTTCGAGCTGCGCGAGCAGCGCACCGGCTTCGAAGCCGTCCATGACCGGCATGCCGAGGTCCAGCACCACCGCGTCATAGCGCTCGCGGGTCGCCGCCCTGACGGCCTCCAGCCCGTCGTACGCTGTCTGCGTGTGGTGGCCCGTCATTTCGAGCAGGGTCGACAAGGCCCAGGCTGCATCGGCGTTATCGTCGACGACCAGGATGTTCAGTCCATCGGCATCGAGGTCTTCATCAAGCATGACGGGTCTCCTTGGAAACGAATGGCGGGTGGATGTCCGGAGCGCGTGCCGAGTCACAGACGGAGGCGCAAGCCGAACCCAGAGAGGCAAGCAGCATCGATCCGCCGGCGCCCAGAGCCCAGATGAAGAGCGCGTCCGCCACCCGGCAATTCCTGACGACCAGAGCGGCACATGCGCCATAGCCGAGCGCCAGCGCGACAACCATCAACGCCAGGAGGAACTCTTCGAACATCATTGACGGGGTCAGGCGCTCGCGTGACGGCAAGGAACGACGCGAGGCGCCGCGTACTGCCGGCCCATCATGGCGCGGGCATAGAGATAGCTGTTCCGCCCGCGGTCGCTCAAGGCGTCGAGGTCGACGCGGCCCGCTTCGTCGCACGGGAACACCATGCCCCGGCCCGCGGTGAAGAGCGAATCGAACCGGACTTCGAATCGCGATGGTGGATTGACTGCTTGCGTAATACCCATCTTCAACTCCTTGCGGCCAGCGCCTGCAGCGCGGCCCGATGTCCCGAGCGCACCGCGCCGTCCATCGCGCCCGCCCAGATGTCAGCCGTTTCGGTCCCCGACCAGATCAATCGACCCACCGGGGGATGGAGGAACTCGCCCCACTTCGTCCAGAAGCCGGGTGGCAGCGGATGGATGCAGGTCAGCGACCACGGGTCGGCCTTGCCCCAGTCGAGGTCGTGGTACTGCACCGGTCGCAGCGCCTTGCTTCCCAGCGCGCGCGCATAGATCGCCGAAAGCTCCCGCTCGGCGGCCTTGGGGTCGGAAGGCAGCGCGCCGGGCCTGACGAAGGCGCTGATCACGCCGAGCGAGCCATCCGGGGGCGAGTTGTCGACCGACCACAGGAGGGGGCCCTCGTCCATCGGCATGACTTGTCCGTTGAGACCGTCGTCCCGCCAGAAAGGCCGCGCGTACACGTGCGCGGTCTTGCGCATGGGTGCGTGCGCCGGCCAGAGGCGTTGCAACTGCGCGCGGCCCGTGGGCAGCGGGGGGTCGAAGACCACCTGGTTGCACAGGGCCGGGTTCAAAGCCGCGATGACGCGGCGCGCCCGCACGATGCCCCGGTCCGTCTGCAGCTCCACGCTCTCGCGATCCCATCCGGAGATGCGGCGCACGGGGCAGGAGAGCTTCACCTTGCCACCGAGCTCTTGCGCCATCCGCAGGCTGAGCAGCTGCGAGCCGCCGATGAAGCGCTTTTCCTGGGCGCCATCCTTGATGGACTCGAGATTCGCGTAGCTGCTGTCGGCACTGTTGATCATCGACAGGTAGTGCAGCAGGCTGAGCTGCCGCGGCGGCGCACCGATCGACAGGGTCGCCGCGAGACCGAACGAGAACTTGTCTTCCTCGGACGGGCCTTGCCGCGCGATCCACTCGCCGAGCGAGACCTTGTCGAGTTCCGCCGCATCCGGCGTCCTCCAGGGCGCGCCGCAGGGCACGCCACGCGCCATCGCGCTGAGCTTGTCGGCAATCGGCCCGCCGCCGCCCACGCCACCTTCGAGGTCCTGGGCGGCCTTGGCGCCGGGCGCGAGGAACACGGTCTTGCCGCGATACCAGGTATCGAACGTGTCGATCCGCAACTCGCGCGCCAGATCGGCAATGGCCGTCTGCCCGGGGCCGATCCACTGGCCACCCGCTTCGGAAACGAGGCCGCGCCCCAGGTCGTGGTTGTAGGTCCGCCCGCCGACGCGGTCGCGCGCTTCCAGGACGACGAACGATTCGCACCCGGCGCGCTTGAGGTCGCGCGCGGCGGTCAATCCCGCCAGGCCCGCGCCGATGATCGCGACATCCAGCACCTCGCGCTGCACGGCCGCGGGCGCGCGCGACGCGACACCGGCCGCCGCGGCGGCACTGATGAACCGGCGCCGGCTGAGTGTGCTTGCTTCGTGATCGTTCATGGGGAAGAAATCGAAATTGAGTAGGACAGTAAGAGCAACATAGGACAGATAGATAAACATGTCAAGCCGGTGATGGGGCAGGGAATACCCTGTCTTGTTTATCCGGATTTATTTGTCATCATTACCTAACGTTGGTAATCTGTCCTACACACGAGGAGATCCCGTCATGTCCCCCACCGCCCAACGGCAAACCATCGTCCCCGCTCCCTTCCAGGCGCTTTACGACGCCTTCCACTTCGCACCCGCCACCCGCGTGGGAGGCACGATCTGGGTTTCGGGCCAGGTCGGGATCGACGCCCAGATGAAGCCCGGCAACGGGATGCAGGAGCAGGCCCGGCTTGCCTTCGCCTCCCTGAAAGCAGTCCTCGAGGCCGCAGGCGCGAGCCTGGCCGACGTCGTCGAACTGACGACCTTCCACACCGCCCTGCAGCGTGACATCCAGGCCTTCACCGCGGTCAAGGACGAGTACTTCCCGGCCCGCTTCCCATCGTGGACCGCTGTCGGGGTGACGGAGCTGGCCCTTCCGGGGCTGTGCATCGAGATCCGGGCGGTGGCCGTGGCCGGTTGCGGCAAGGCGTGAGTCGCCGCTGCCGGCGCGCCGCCTTTTTTTTGCGAGCTATGTTTGTCTAATCGTACTACGTTTGTCATTTTGTCCAATTGAGGGACTGGAAGCGAGGCTCAGGTGAGATACACGACGTTGTTCTTCGGCGCCACCCTGGTGATCGGTGCGGCGGCCTTTGGCGCGGTTCCCGACCAGGACGCGGCGCGGCTCGGCAGGGGGCTGACCCCGGTGGGCGCCGAGCGGGCGGGTAACAAGGAAGGGACCATCCCCGAATGGACCGGCGGCGACATGAAGGCGCCCGCCGGCTGGAAGCGCGGCACGCCGCGCCCCGACCCCTACGCCAGCGACAAGCGACTGTTCTCGATCGACGCGTCCAACGTCGACAAGTACAAGGACAAGCTGGCGGTCGGCCAGGTCGAGATGATCAAGACCATCTCGGGCTACCGGATGGACGTCTACCCGACCCACCGCTCCTGCGGCTACCCCGAGTTCTTCTACGAGCGCACGAAGAAGAACGCGACGACCGCCAAGCTCGCCTCGAACGGCCATGACCTGGCCGAAGCGCTCGGCGCCGCCGTGCCGTTCCCGATCCCGCAGAACGGCGCCGAAGCGATGTGGAACCACAAGCTGCACTGGAAGGGCGAAGGGTTCTACATGAACTATGCGGGCTACATCCCGCCGAAGGGCAGCGACAGCATCGGCGAGCCGCTCGCCCAGGAGGAGTGGGAGATGTCGCCGATGTGGTCGCCGGCGAACAAGGGTGTCGCCGACGCCCGCGACATCGAGTACCAGCTCCTCAATGTCTTCTCGAGCCCGCCCTCGATCGCGGGGGACGCCACGCTCGCGCAGTACAACTTCTCCAAGGCCAACGACGTTTGGCTGTACTTCGCGAGCCAGCGCCGCGTGCGGCGGGCGCCGACCTACCAGTACGACGCGCCCGTCCTCAACACGGAAAACCTGCAGGTCGTCGACCAGTACCTGCAGTTCAACGGCCCGATGGACCGCTACGACTGGGAGCTGGTCGGCAAGAAGGAGGTCTACGTCCCCTACAACACCTACAGGATCAACACGCCGGCGGCCAAGGCCGACGATGTGGTGAAGCCGAAATTCCTCAGCCGCGACCTCACGCGCTACGAGCTGCACCGCATGTGGGTGGTGGAGGCAACCCTCAAGAAGGGGATGCGCCACACCTTCCCCAGGCGCACCTTCTACATCGACGAGGATAGCTGGACGGTCCTCGTGGAAGACATGTACGACGCGCAGGGCAAGGTGTGGCGCACGACCGAGATGGGCCCGTACATGGCCTGGGAAGTTCCCGCTTGCGTCTGGGCCGCCAATTCCAGCTACGACCACCAGGCGCGCCGCGCCGTGTTCGACCGCATCCTCGCCGGCTACAGGGAGCCCGACTGGCTCGCTGGGCGTGAAGGACGCGTGAAAGAAAAGACCTTCGAGCCGGACGGCCTGCGCCGGATCACCACGAGATAAGCACGAGCACCCCGAGGAGAAACCCACATGAACATGCGGAAGATCGCGAAAGCCCTGGGAGTCATTGCCGCGGCGCACGGCGGCATGGCACACGCGGCGAAATGGGCGCTGGACAACGACTGGTCGGTGAACCTGGACTCGACCGTCTCGTTCGGCGTGGTGATGCGCACGTCCAGGACGAACTGCAGGTTCGTCGGCAACGACAATGGCGGCTGTGTGGGCGACGCGGCGACGCCATTACAGAACAGCAACCCCGCCGCCTTCTCGTCGAGCCTGGACACCCTGCGCATCAACGAGGACGACGGCAACCTGAACTACAAGCGCGGCCGACCGGCTTCCGCCAACCTGCAATGGACCGGCGACCTGTATGTGAAGGGGACCGACGGCTGGAGCGGCTTGCTGCGCGGCGTCGTCAATCGCGACTTCGCTGCCGGTCACACGCAGCGCGGGCTCGACCCGGATGCCCGGGATTTCGCGGTCAGCAATCCGCGATTGCTCGATGCATACGTCACCAAGGAATTCGAGTTCGCCGGCCAGCAGGCGCGCGTGCGGGTGGGCAACCAGGTGCTCAGCTGGGGCGAAGACCTCTTCATCCCGGGCGGCGTGAACTCGATCAACCCGATCTACCTGCCGTCCGCGCACCAGCCGGGCACGCCGCTGAAAAACCTGTTCATCCCCTCGCCGATGGTGTCGCTCAACTCGTCGCTCGGCTCCGGCCTGGGCATCGAGGCCTTCTACCAGTGGAAGTGGAAGGGGTTCGTGTTCGATGCGCCGGGCACCTTCTTCTCGACCGGCGACATCCTCGGCAAGGGCGCGCGGGGCTACGTGTTCCCGACGTCGGCCGCCAACCAGGTGCTGGCTGGCTTCGGCGTGCCTCCACTGCCCCCCGGCACCATCGGCGACCCCGGCACCACCATCACGGGGCCCAATCCCGCGACAGGGCTGCCCTACAACCGCCGCCTGAGCTTCAATGAGCTTGCCGATCCCAACGCCAACCCGATCGGTCCCTTATTCGGCACCGGCAGCGTCGTGCCGCTCGCCCCGGACAACAGCCCGAACCATGACGGGCAATGGGGCATGGCCCTGCGCTACAAGCTGCCGGACAGCGGCGACGAGCTGGGCTTCTATTACTACCGCTACAGCGACAAGGTGCCGTTCGTCACCTACCAGGTGGTGGGCACCACGGCCAATCCCCTAGGTTGGCAGGTTTACCGCGACTACGCGAAGAAGCGCAACCTGTTCGGGGCTTCGTACAACTTCCAGGCGGGCGAATGGGCGATCGGCACCGAGCTGTCGTACCGCCCGAAGGACAGCGTCGGCATCGACCCGAGCACGGTCATCGACCCGAGCAACCCGTATTACTGCAATGCCCTGGGCGACTTTGCCGTCGCGCCGGTCGGCACCACCTGCCGCGGTGCGGTCGATGCCAAGCACTGGCAGCTGCACCTCACCGGCATCCACATCCTCTCGCCGTCGGGGTCGCTGGGATGGCTGCTGCGCGCGCTGGGCGCCAGCGAAGGCACGATCACCGCGGAAACCGCGGCCGCCTACTACCCCAACCTCAAACTGAATGCCGGCATCCCGTACGCGGTGACGGCCGACTACACGCAGCCGACCAAGCTGTCGGCGGGGCTCGTGTTCGCCGCGGGCGTGACCTACCCCAACGTCTTCGGCACGCGTGCGTCCCTCTCGCCGGACATCGCCATCTCGCAAGGGGTGAAAGGCTACTCCGCGACGCCGCTGCCGGGCTTCGTGCGTGGCGCGGGCGCCGCCGTGGTCGGCGCCACCATCGACTTCAAGACAAAGCCCGAAACCAAGATGCGCGTGGACTACACGCACAACTGGGGCGGCGGCGACAGCAACCTGATGCGCGATCGCAATTTCATGTCCGTCAGCTTCACGACCTCGTTCTAAATGTTGCCTCGCCTGATCACCCGCCTCGAGGCGCTGCTCTTCAAGCATCGGCTTCTCTTCCTGCTCTTGCTCGGGGGATTCACCGTCCTCATGGGCCTGCAGGGATCGAAGCTGCGGCTGGAGGCCGGCTTCGAGAAGCAATTGCCGCAAGGCCACGAGTACATCCAGACTTTCCAGAAGTACCGTGAGCAGCTCTTCGGCGCGAACCGCCTGACCATCGCGGTTCACGCCCGCAAGGGTGACATCTGGAATCCGGCCGCGCTGACGCAGGTGCTCAAGGCAACGGAAGCCGTCGCTTATCTCCCGGGCGTGAACCGCACGAGCGTGACCTCGCTGTGGACCCCGAACGTGTTCTTCACCGAGATCACCGAGGATGGCTTCCGGGCCGAACCGGTGGCCGGTGGGGACATCGTGCCGGAGAAGCTGTCGACCGAGGTGATCGACAAGATGCGGCAACGCACGATCGCAGGCGGCCACATCGGCACCCTCGTCGCGCGCGACCAGTCCAGCGCCCTGGTCACGGCGGAGCTCGTCGACGTCGATCCGCGCACGGGCCAGAAGCTGGATTACATCCAGTTCAACCGCCTGCTCGAGGAGAAGATCCGCAAGCCGTTCGAGAACGACCAGGTCGAGATCGAGATCATCGGCTTCGCCAAGCAGATCGGCGACATCGCCGATCGCGGATCGGACGTCGCGCTGTTCTTCGGCATCGCTTTCCTGCTCACCGCGCTGGCGGTCTACTGGTATTGCCGCTCGATCCGCCTCACGGTCCTGCCGCTCGTCTGCTCGCTCGTCTCGCTGGTCTGGCAATTCGGCACGCTGCGCCTGCTCGGCTTCGGGCTGGACCCGCTCGCGATCCTCGTGCCATTCCTGGTGTTCGCGATCGGCGTCTCGCACGGCATCCAGCAGATCAACTTCATCCTGCGCGAAGTCGCGCACGGCACCGATTCCGCTATCGCCGCCCGCCACAGCTTCACGGGCCTGCTGATCCCCGGCTCCCTGGCACTCATCACCGCGCTGGTGAGCTTCATCACGCTGATCCTCATCCCGATCCCGATGATCCGTGAACTCGCGATCACCGCGGCGATCGGCGTGGGCTACAAGATCGTCACCAACCTGATGATGCTGCCGGTCGCGGCGTCGTACTTCCGCTTCACGCCCCAGTTCGCGAACCGCGCGCTCGCGCAACGCGAGCGGCGCAGCACGTGGCTGGGGGTGGTGGCGCGCATCGCGCAGCCGCGCAACGCGTTGATCGTCACGCTGGCCGGCGCCGCCATCTTTGCCCTCGCGGTGTGGCAAAGCCAGGGCCGCCAGGTCGGCAGCCTGCAGGCCGGCGCACCGGAGCTGCGCGCCGACTCCCGCTACAACAAGGACGTCGCGGCGATCGTCGATCGGTTCGATGTCGGTCTGGACTGGCTCACCGTCGTCTTCGAGGCCACGCCCGACCGCCAGGGCGAGGTCTGCTCGCGCGCCGACGAGCTCCTGTTCGTCGACGAATTCGCGTGGCGCATGGGCGGCGTCCCGGGCGTGGTCTCGACCGACTCGCTGGCCGGCCAGCTCAAGCTCTACAACGCCGGCATGAACGAGGGCAGCCCGAAAATGTTCAACGTGGTGCGGGATCCGCGCGGGCTCGGCGGACAGGTCCAGGGCGTGAACAACCGCATCGCCGGGCTCTCGTCGAGCGACTGTCGCGTGCAGGGCGTCAACCTGTACCTGCCCGACCACCGCGCGACGACCATCGGGAACGTGGTCGGCGCGGTCAAGCAGTTCCGCGATTCGAATTCGCTCGATGGCGTGGCCGTGAAGCTCGCCAGCGGCAACGCCGGCGTGCAGGCCGCGACGAACGAAGTGCTGGAGGCGAGCGAGCTGCCGATGATGCTGTACGTCTACGCCGCCATCCTCGTGCTCGTGTTCCTGGTGTACCGCGACTGGCGGGCGATGATCGCCTGTTGCCTGCCGCTGACCGTGGCCACGTGGATCGGCTACTGGTTCATGAAGAAGCTCGAGATCGGCCTCACGGTGGCGACGCTGCCGGTGATGGTGCTCGCCGTGGGCATCGGCGTGGACTACGCCTTCTACATCTACAACCGCCTGCAGGTGCAGCTGGCGAACGGGCTCGGGTTCACGCCGGCGCTGGAAGCCGCGCTGAAGGAGACGGGCCTGGCCACCGTGTTCACCGCCATCACGCTGTCGATCGGCGTCGCGACCTGGACCTTCTCCACGCTCAAGTTCCAGGCCGACATGGGCGCGCTGCTCACGTTCATGTTCCTCGTGAACATGGTCATGGCGATCACGCTGCTACCCGCGTTCGCCGCGATGCTGGAAGTGTTCTTCCCGCGGCGTGGCCAGGTCCACATGCCGGCCATCCTGAAGCACTAGGACGCATGAAGGAAGTCATGAACCTGCTCCGATTCCTGCCGCCCCTGGCGATCGCCTGTACGCTTGCATGCGCCGCAAACGCGGCTGATGCTCCTGTGGCGAAGAGCTGGCCCACCTTGCAGGCCGCTGCGCATGTCCCGAACGCCATTGCCGCGCCGCTGCTCGCGTCCGCGCGGGCCGGCAACCGCGTCGTCGCCGTGGGCGACCATGGCGTCGTCCTCCTGTCCGATGACGGCACGACTTTCCGGCAGGCGAAGGCCGTCCCGGTCCGCTCCCTGCTGACTTCCGTTCAGTTCGTGGACGCGCAACGCGGCTACGCGGCGGGTCACGACGGCGTCCTGCTCGCCACACAGGATGCCGGAGAAACCTGGACGCTCCTGCGCGCCGAGCCGGGCGTCGAGCGGCCGATCCTCTCCGTGCATTTCGACCGCGTCGATCACGGTATCGCCATCGGGCTGTACGGCTGGGCGATCGAGACGCACGACGCGGGCCGCACCTGGTCCAAGCTCGCTATCGAAACCGGCGAGAACGCCGACCGTCACCTGTTCCACGTGTTCGCGTCGAAAGGCGAATCGCTCTTGATCGCGGGGGAGGGCGGAAGCCTCTTCCGTTCGACGGACAAGGGCAAGTCGTGGGAGGCCGTGAACACGGGCGGCATGGGTTCGCTGTGGTACGGGCTGTCGCTCGCCGACGGCACGCTCCTCGCCTGCGGCATGCGCGGGCACCTGTATCGCAGCGACGACGACGGCAAGACGTGGACGGCCGTCGCATCCGGCACAACGCAATCGCTGACCGGCATCGCGGAGCTTGCCGATGGCAGCGTGATCGTCGCCGGCATGGCCGGAACCATCCTCGAAAGCAGCGACCACGGCAGGACCTTCAAGTCCACGACGCGGCCGCAGCAGGAAGCCTTGACGGCCGTGCTCGGTGGGAACGCCCGGCCGATCCTGCTGTCCATGACCGGTCCGCTGCCCGACGCGAGCCCAGCGAAGTAGACGCGCCGGGCCTCACCTTCATCACCCCTCATCCACCGGAAGTTTCAGGAGACAACAATGGCAAAACACCCCGTCGTCATCTACGGCGCCAGCGGCTACACCGGCATGCTGATCATGGACTGGCTGATCGACCAGAACATTCCCTTCACTGCCGTTGCGCGCAATGCCGGACGCGCGAAGGAAATGATGGCGCAGCGGGTCGTGCGCCTCGAATCCGCGAACTACGAACTCGTCGAAGCGCCCCATGAGGTCGACGCGCTCGCCAAGGTCTTCCGCGGCGCGAAGGTGGTGTGCAACACCGTCGGTCCGTTCCACAACTTCGGCCTGATCGGCGTGGAGGCCGCGCTCAAGGCGGGTTGCCATCACCTCGACACCACCGGCGAGCAGGCCTACATCCGCCAGGTGCGCGACAAGTTCGGCGAGCAGTTCCGGCAGGCCGGCCTGCTCGTGTCGCCGTCGAACGCCTACATGTACACGTTCTCCGAGATCGCCGCCGAGCTCGCGCTGGAAACGCCCGGTGTCGATGCGCTCGAGACCGCCGCCTTGTGCCGCGGCCCGCGTGGCGGCGCGGGGGTGAGCGTGGGCTCGACGGCGACCATCTTCGAAGGGTATCGCCAGGAAGCCTGCTTCCTGTGGGAGAAGCAGCTGGTGCCGCACGCCGCGGATGCGTCGTTCAACATCGTGTCGCCCGACTTCATGCAGCCCGTGTTCTGCCTGCCCTGGGGCGGCACGTCGCTGCCGGTCCACTTCGAGCACGACCCTCGCGTGCGCAGCTGCATCTCCTGCGTGGGCTTCTACGACAACCAGGCCATGCACATGGTGCACGCGCTCGGGAAGAAGTGGGAGGCCGAGTACAAGCACCTGCCGCGCGAGCAGCAAGACGCCGTGCTCAAGCAGATCGTCGATTCGACCACGCCGGCGATGCCGCCGCGCGAGCGCACGACGCTGCAGCGCACCGTCGACTTCGCCATCGGCCGCGGCCAGATCGGGGCGGTGCGGGCCACCGTGCATGGCACCACGCCCTATATCTCGACGGGCGCGATCCAGACCGCCGGCGTGGTCAAGCTCCTCGATGGGGAGACCGCGAAGGTCGGCTTCGCTTCCGGCTCGAAGGCGTTCGGGCATCGCTACCTGCTGGGATTCCTCGAGCAGCGTGGCCTTGCCCGCGCGACGGTAGCGCAGCTGTGACAAAGGCCATCCGCAATGGCCATCATTGATTTCTTCGACCGCGGTTGGCGCATCAACCCGCGCGGTGTCGCGTACATCCAGGACGAACGCAGCTACTCGTTCCAGGAGGTCCGGGACCTGTCGTGCCGGGTCGCCAACGGCCTGATCGCCGCCGGCCTTGAAAAGGAGGCGAAATCCGCCGTCTGGGCCGACAACGACGTCACTGCCTGGACCTGTACGCTGGGGCTGTGGCGCGCCGGCCTGGTGTGGATTCCCGTCAACGGCCGCAACGCACCCGCGGAGAACCGCTTCGTGCTCGACGCGTTCGACTGCGAAGCCTTGTTCTTCCAGAACGCATTCGCTCCCGTAATCGAGGCGATGCGCGAGAAGCTGCCCAAGATCAAGCTCTGGGTGTGCATCGATGCAGACCTGCCCTGGGCGCCATCGCTCGCGCGGTGGAGCGCGAGCCAGCCCTCGACGGCGCCGGACGTCGACCACGACATGGACGACATCATCGCCATCTCGGCGACAGGCGGGACGACAGGCATACCCAAGGGCGTGATGAACACGCATCGAGGGCTGCAAACGTACTTCGCGCAGTTCATGATGGCGTTCCCCTACGGGACGCAGCGTCCCGTGAACCTCGCGGCGGCGCCGATGACGCACACCGCGGGCATGCTCTCGGTGCCCTGCACGGCGCGTGGGGGAACGGTGGTGGTGCTGACCAAGCCCGATCCGGCGACCCTGCTCGGCGCGATCGCCAAGCATCGCGTGACCGAGTTCTTCCTGCCGCCCACGGTGATCTACCGGCTGCTCGACATCCCCGGAATCGAGAAGCAGGACTTCAGCTCACTCAAGTACTTCATCTACGGTGCGGCCCCGATGTCGGTCGGCAAGCTGAAGCGCGCGATCGAAGTCTTCGGTCCGGTCATGGCGGGTGGGTACGGCCAGACCGAGGCACCGGCGTCGATCTCCTACCTCACGCCCGCCGAGCATTTCGTCGACGGGCAACTCGCGCCCGACGAAAGGCTTTCGTCGGTGGGGCGCCCGAACCCGCTGATACGCGTGGAGATCATGAACGAGCGCGACGAGCCGCTGCCGCAAGGCGAAACCGGCGAGATCTGCGTACGCGGTGACCTCGTCATGAAGGGCTACCACAAGGCGCCGGACAAGACGGCCGAGACGATCGTCGACGGCTGGCTGCACACGGGCGACATCGGCCACCTCGACGCCGAGGGCTACCTGCACATCACCGACCGCAAGAAGGACATGATCATCAGCGGCGGCTTCAACGTCTACCCGAGCGAAGTGGAGCAGGTGTTGTGGACACACCCTGCGGTGCGCGACTGCGCGGTGATCGGCGTGCCCGACGAGAAATGGGGCGAGGCCGTGAAGGCGGTGGTGGAGCTCAACGCCGGCCACGAGGTGAAGGCCGAGGAGCTCATCGCGCTGTGCAAGGACAGGCTCGGCTCCGTGAAGGCGCCCAAGAGCGTGGACTTCGTAGCGGCGCTGCCGCGTAGCGCGGTCGGCAAGGTGTTGAAGAAGGACTTGCGCGAGCAGTACTGGCGCGGAGTGCAACGCAGGATCTGAACACGGACATGGAAAACATCTACATCGCCGGCGTCGCCATGACCGTCTTCGGGCGGCATTTCGAGCGCAGTGTCGAGGATCTCGCGGGCGAGGCGCTGCGCGGCGCACTCGGCGATGCAGGCTGCGATGCCCGCGACATCGGTGCAGCCTTCTATTCGGGAATCACCAACGGGGCCTTGCAAGGACAGTTGTCGATCCCGGGGCAGGTCGTGCTCGGCAAGATCGGGATCGAGGGCATCCCGGTGTTCAACGTCGAGAACGCGTGCGCTTCCGGAAGCACTGCGGTGCACCTGGCCATCCAGCATCTCAAGGCCGGTGCCTGCGACGTCGCCTTGGCCCTTGGCGCGGAAAAGATGAACGTGCCGGACAAGGCGAAATCGTTCGCGCTGTTCGACGCGGGCTGGGACGTCTCGCGTGTCGACGAGAACGTGGCGACGCTGGCAAAGCTGGGCGAAGGCATCGTTCCCCCGCCCGGATCGGAATCGGATCGGCCCTACAGCCGTTTCATGAAGATCTACGCCGCGCTGTGCCGGTACCACATGAAGACTTACGGCACGACACAGCGCCAGATCGCGGCAGTGTCCGCGAAGAACCACGGGCACTCCGTGTTCAACCCGTATTCGCAGTTCCGGCAGGCGTTCACGGTCGATGAAATCCTCGCCGCGCCGCCGATCACGTATCCGATCACCTTGCCGATGTGCGCGCCCGTGACGGACGGTGCGGCCGCGGCGATCCTCTGCACCGATCAGGGCCTGCGTCGTATCGGCGCCCACCGCCATCGCTGCATCGGCGTTGCCGCGAGCGTGATGCGAAGCTTCACGCGTCGCCCCATCGACGAACCGGACAAGGGCATCGGGCGCCTCGCCGCGCTGCAGGCCTACGAGCAGGCGGGGTTCGGCCCTGAAGACATCGATGTCGCCGAAGTCCACGATGCGTCGGCCATGGGCGAGATCATCCAGGCTGAAAACCTGGGCCTGGTGCCGTTCGGCGATGGAGGGCCCGCCGCCGAGCGTGGGGAGTTCACTCTCGGCGGGCGTATCCCGATCAACACGTCCGGCGGGCTCGAGTCCAAGGGGCATCCGCTCGGCGCGACGGGCATCGGGCAGCTCTACGAACTGGTGACGCAACTGCGCGGGGAAGCCGGCGTGCGCCAGGTTCCCGGCGCACGCCATGCGATCCAGGAAAACGGCGGAGGGTTGCAGGGCATCGAAGAGGCGGCGCTCGCCATTCACATTCTGAGCAGGCATTGATGAACATGGAGAAATTCCGTCCGCTTGGCGGTTGGCTGGACAAACCACACGATCCGCAGCCGCCGCTCGAGGACCACGTGATCGCGGACGTGGTCGTGGTCGGTGCCGGTTTCGCCGGCCTGTCTACTGCCCTGGAGCTTGCCGCGCGGGGAGTGAAGGTGGTCGTGCTCGAGCGCGAATTCGCCGGCTCCGGCGCCAGCGGCCGCAATGCCGGCTACCTCGCGGGCGGCCAGGCGCTCGAGTACGACCTGTTCGTCAAGCGGGTGGGCCATGAGCAGGCGAAGAAGATCGTCGGCTTCTACGACGACGGCGTCGACTATGTCGAAAGAAGACTCCGCGAATTGGAGATCGATTGCGACTACAACGCGTCGGGCGTGATCCGCGCCGGCGTGCATCCCTCGCAGGAGAAGAAGCTGCGCGAGAGCATGCAGACGGGCATCGAGCTGGGTTCGCCTGCGCAGTTCCTCGACGATGAACAGATGCGCGCGCGCGGAATCCCGCCGGCGTTCCTGTTCGGCTGCCACATGCCGCGCGGCGGCACGCTCGATCCCGGCAAGTACGTGTCAGGCCTGCGGCGTGCGGCGCTGGCCGCCGGCGTCAGGATCTGCGAGCACTCGCCGCTGCTGTCGTACGAAGAAGGCGCGATCGTCAAGGCACATACCGCAAGGGGTAGCGCGAGCGCCCCGTTCCTGGTGTTCGCCACGAACGCCTACACACCGCAGCTGGGCCTGCTGCGCGACAAGGTGATGTCGCTGCGGGTCTCCGCGATCGAGACCGAGCCGCTTTCCGCCGCACAGCTGGCGCTCCTGGGCTGGCCGCGCCGCGAAGGCCTGGTCACCGCCCACTGGACCATGGAAAGCCACCGGCTGACCGCTCGCAATTCGCTAGTGTTGACGACGAAGCGGCTGGGTTATGCGTACGGTTCGCGCACGCCGAACGTGCCGGACGATGCGGCGTACGGGGCATTGGCCGTGGCGCTGCGCGACCGGTTCCCGATGCTGGGGGACGTGGCGATCCGGTCGTGCTGGAGCGGCTACGTCACGATGGCCTACGACGCGCTGCCGGTCGTGGGCGAAACCGGATCGCATGGGAACATCCTCTACACGGCCGGCTGCTCGGGGCATGGCGTCGCGACACAGTCCCTGATGGGGCAGTTGCTCGCCGACCTCATTGGCGGCATCGAGCATCCGCGTCTCGCGGCACTGCGCCGCAAGACGCCGTCCACGCTGCCCGAGCCTTTGCAGTGGTGCGCCGTCCGCGGGACGCTGGGCCTGATGAACCTGCTCGACGAACAGGTGAACCGCAAGGCGCGTCGCGCAGCCGCCCTGGGGGCATCGCCGATACCGTGACGACAGTGTGTCGTATGATTTTTGTCTGACCGTCAAAACACGACCGCCCGATGACCCTACCCACTGAGCAGCGTACCCCCCGCAAACGGCGCACCACGACCGCGACGGCGAGGGCGACACCCGACACCTTGCGCGCGCAGGGCGTGCGCACGCGCAACACCATCGTTCGCGTCGCCCGCAAGCTGCTGCTGGAAGGCGGCAGCCTGGACTTTTCGCTGCGCGCGGTAGCCCTCAAAGCCGGGATCAGCATCAGCAACCTGCAGTACTACTTCCCGACGCGGCTGGACGTCGTGCGGGCGGTCATCCAGCCCATCATCGACGCGTACATGGAAAACCTGAAAAGCGTCACCGACAACAAGGTCTCTCCCGGCGACGCGTTGCGCGAGCTCCTGGAGCGGGCGCTGAGCGACGCCAGGGAATCGCAGGAGACGGCGCTGTGGTGGCACTTCGTGTCGCTGGCGTCCACCGACCCCGAATGCTCCAGGCTGCTGGACGAGTGGTACGAGGCGCTGACGGGCGGCATCGCGCAGCTCGTTCGCGCGGTCAATCCGCAGTGCAAGCCGGCCGAGAGCATGCAAGTCGCCTCGCTGATCATCGCCATGGCCGACGGCCTGGCCCTTCAGCTGGGCGCGGGCCGGCACAAGCGCCTGAACATTCGCGGGCTCGATGCGAAGTTCCGCGCCGTGGTCAACCAGCTGATCGAGGGAGTCGTCTAGCCGCCGGCACGGCTGTCGCCGCGAGCCGCCAAAGGACAGGGGTAAACCCTGTCTTCTTTTTCGACCCGTGTTTTGTATAGTGACCTATGTTTGGTAAAGTGTTCTACCGACGAAGACAAGGAAACCCGCAATGATTCGCCTGAAGAAATCCACGGAGCTGCCGACGGTCGGGCTGACCGGCTTCGAGGTGCCGCTCGGCCCCGAGGAAAGCGAGATCCAGAAGACCGTGCACCGCTTCGCGCGCGACGTGATGCGGCCGCTCGGGCGCGAGCTCGATCGCATGACGCCCCAGGACGTGATCGCGCCGGGCTCGCCGCTTTGGACTGTCTTGATGGAGAGCGCCAAGCTCGGGCTCGATCCGGCCTTGCTCGCGCAACTGCCGCCCGAGATCGCGATCCGCACCGAATCGCTGATCGGCGAAGAGCTCGGCTGGGGCGATTCCGGCCTGGCCGTGTCGATCGGTGTCGCGGGGATGCCGTTGATGATGGCGCAGTCGGTCGGCAACCAGGAACTGATAGCCCTGTGCACCGGCAAGATCGGCTGCTGGGCGAACACGCAGCCCGACCGCGGCTCCGACGCCGCGATCCTCTACCGCGAAGAAGTCGGTGCGCACGGCAAGCAGCCGATGGGCAACGTCACCGCCAAGGTCGGCAAGGACGAGATCGTGATCAACGGGCAGTACTCGTCGTGGGTGTCGAACGGCTCGATCGCGCAGGTCGCGCTCGCGTACATGGCGGCCGATTACGGCGACGGCTTCCATGGCACCGGCGAGCACGGCGCGTTCACGAACGGGATCGGGATGATCATTCCGCTCGACCTGCCGGGGATCTCGCGCGGCAAGCCGCTGGACAAGATCGGCCAGCGCGCACTGCCCCAGGGAGAGATCTTCTTCGACAACGTCAAGGTGCCCAAGCGCTTCGCGATCGCGCTGAAGGACGAATACCTCGGCAACCTGACGTCCACGTGGTCCTACGCGGGAACGCATATGTCCCAGGTGTTCGTCGGCGTCGCCCGCGCTGCGTTCGAGCTGGCGCTGGCCTATTGCCACGAGCGCAAGCAGGGTGGGGCGCTGCTCATCGATCACCAGATGACGCAGCTCCGGATCGGCGAGATGCTGCGCCGGCTGGAGATGGCGCGCGCCAGCGCCCGCCGCAGCCTCGCCTTCGCGCGGATGGCGCCGCAGACCCACCCGTACACGACCGCGCAGTCGAAGGTCAGCGTGACGGAGGAGGCGATGAAGATCACGCACGAGGCGTTCCAACTGTTCGGCGGCAACGGCACCACCCGCGAGTACCCGATCGAGAAGCTGTTCCGTGACGCGCGCTCGGCGCTGATCGAGGACGGCGAGAACTACATCCTCACGTCGCGCCTGGGCGTGCTCGCGAGCAAGCTGTATCAGAACGGGTGGGCGCGCGAATGAAGCTCACGCTGAGGCGAAGGCAACTGCTGCAGGTGGCCGGGGTTTCCGCCGCCGTGGGCAGCATCGGGTGGCACGCCGCGCCTGCGAGCGCGGGCCCATCGCCCGAGGTTCTCGATGTCGCCATCGTCGGCGCAGGCTTGGCCGGTCTGACCGCGGCGCGGGACCTGCAACTGGCAGGCTGCCAGTCCTTCGTGGTCCTGGAGGCGCGAGGCCGCGTGGGCGGCAGGACGCTCAATGCCGACGTGGGCGGAGGCCATATCTCCGAAGTCGGCGGCCAGTGGATCGGGCCCGGCCAGACCGCGGTGGCCGATCTCGCGCGTGAGCTCGACATCGGCACGTTCCCGACGTATTACGAAGGCAAGACGACGCTCCTGGGCGGCAATGGCAAGTTGGCGATCGACCTGCACGGCACCTTCGGCACCGACGAAACCATCGGCGCGAAGCTGAGCGAACTCTCCCGCGACGTCCCTTCGGGCGCGCCGTGGAAGGCGCCGAAAGCCGCCGAGTTCGACAAGCGTTCGGTCGGCGACTGGCTCGCGACGCAGAACATCAAGCCCGAGGACCGGGTGGGCTGGAACGGCAGCGTCCTGCTTTCCGGCGGCGCGGGCCCGGCCAAGATGGGGCTGCTGCATTTCCTGTCGATGATCAATTCGGCCAACAGCGACTACGAACAGCTCGACTCCATCAAGCACAGCGCGCAGGAGACGCGATTCGTCGGCGGCTCGCAGGCCATCAGCACCAAGATGGCGCAGCAACTGGGCGACAAGGTGCGCCTTGCGTGCCCGGTGCGCAGGATCACCGGTTGGGACCGCGACGTGGTCACGCTTCACACGGACAAGGGCGAGGTGCGTGCGCGCCGGGTCGTGATGGCGATCCATCCGGCCTTGTGCAATCAAGTGACTTTCGATCCGCCCCTGCCCGGGAAGCGGGCCGCGCTGCAACGCGCGTGGCCAGCTCACTCACCGGCGCGCAAGACGGCGATGGTCTATTCGCGCCCGTTCTGGCGCGACAAAGGGCTGAACGGGCACATCTTCCAGATGGGCGGCCCTGTCATCTGGGCCTGGGACAACTCGCCACCGAAAGGAGAGATCGGCGTCATCAACGCTTTCGTGCTGAACGCGGCGTTGCCTTCCGACCTCACGGCGGCGCAGCGCGTGTTGGCGGAAATCTATGCACAGGCCTTGGGCCGCGAGGCGCTGACGCCCGTCTCGTACCACGACCACGACTGGGCTCGCGCCGACCCCTGGTCGATCACATGCGTTTCGGCCATCCCGCCCGGCTTCTGGACCGCACATGGCGAAGCGCTTCATCTGCCCTGCGGCAACCTGATCTGGTCGGGCACCGAGACGGCCGACATCTGGGCGGGCTACATGGACGGGGCGGTGCGCTCGGGGCACCAGGCCGCGCTGCAAGCCCTCAGCGCATTGCGCCGGGCCTAGGAGATTCGGATGAAAAAGTGGATATCGGGCGCCGTTGTTGCCATCGTTGTCGTGCTGCTGGCCATCTTCGGCCCCGAGCTGCTCGACTTGTACCGCCTGCAGCGTTATGTCGACACAGCGGCTGCGGCCTACGAGGCCAACGGAGGGCCCTGGCCGCAACTGGCCGATGCCTGCATCGGCTGCCACGGCGCCAACGGCAACTCGCAGCACCAGGGCTATCCGAGCCTGGCGGGCCAACCGGCTGCCTACATCGCGACGCAGCTCCACGACTTCGCCAGCGGACACCGGAGCAACCCGACGATGGGGCCGCTGGCCATGTCGCTCAGCGACAGCGAAGTCAAGACCGTGGCGGACCACTTCGCCAAACAGGCGGTGAGCGAGAACCGGTGGTTCGAACCCGATCCCGGACTGCGCGACAAGGGTCGGCAACTCGTGGCTGCGCAGAATTGCGCCGCATGCCACGGTGACAAGCTGATGGGCCACGACCGGTTTCCCCGGCTGGCCGGGCAAGGCTACGACTACATGCTCGCGCAGTTCGACGCGTTCGCCTCCGGCAGCCGGATCGAACCCAGCGGCATGATGAAGACGATCTCCACGGCCACGTCCGCGGACGACCTCAAAGCGATCGCCACCTATCTGGCGAGCCTCACCCCCGAAAGCAAATGATGGATATCAAATCTCTGGCGTTCATCCTCGCCGACACCTTCATGGTCCTGGCCGGATGCTTCTATGGTTTCAAGTTCTTCAGGAAGCGGAACTACCTGCTCGGGCTGGAGTGGCTGATCGTCGCGCTGTCGGGGACGAACTTCTTCCTTTTTTTCCTCACCGGCTCGCATGACCTCTACAACATCGCGTTCTTCTTCGACGCGTTCTCCCGGGGTTTCGGCTTGCCGGTCATCGCCACGGCGGGCCTGATGGCCGTCACGCATGACTACAAACCATCGACCCTCGCGGACGCCGGCTACTTCGTCGCCAGTTTCGCAGGGGCGGTCATCTTGGTGGCCGTCGACGCGGTCGCTCCGGCCAAGCCCTGGTTCTACCTGGCCATGTGGACCGCCTATTCGGTCTATCTCACCTACTTCGCCCTGAGATTGCTTGGCGCGGGGCAGAAGAAGCACGCGATCGGGCTGCTCCTGGTCATGCTGACGTCGCAGGCGATCGCCTCGATCTACGACTTCTACAAGATACCCGGCGACGACGCGGACCACACGATCTTCTATGTCCTCGCGCTGTCGACCTGGGCGTTTTCCCTGGTCGAGACCTACTACGCTTATCGTGCGCTGGAACGCTCCCGCGACACCGTCCGCATCGAAAAGCCGGAAGCGGCCGCCGATCCATGCTCGGCGCCGAGCTGAGCAACGGCGATCGCCCCACCGGCCGCAAGCTGCTGGAGGAGCTTTGCGCGGAAGGAGCCGCGTCGCGCGACCAGGAAGGGTGGCGCCTGAAGACGACCGAGCGGCTGGCGTTGGCCGCCAACTCGTGGTTCGCGGGACTGCCTGCTGCCGTGCGGCACGATCTGCTGCGGGCCATCCGCGTGCGATGGTGCGAGCCGGCAGAGATGATCTTCCGCACCGGAGCGCCCGTGCGCGCGTGGATGGTCTGCCTGACCGGATCGGTGCGCGTGGCCACTTCCTTCTCGTCGGGCGGCCGCTCGCTCACCTTGCGGTACCTGCGTTCGGGGCAGTGGTTCGGTGACTTGCCCGTGCAAAGGGATCAGGGCCATTCGCACGAGGCCTCGGCCTGCGGTGGGACCCGCGTCGGGGAGGTCGATCGGCAAGCCGTGTCCGCGCTGATGGACAAGCACGCCGACTTCCAGGGTGCCTTGCTGGCCTGGCAGTCGATGCGTTTGGCCTCGGTATATCGGTTGCTCGAGGAGCAGACGACACTGAGCCTGTCGGCGCGCATGGCCAGGCATCTGCACCGGCTGAGCAAGGACCACGGCGTGCAGCAAGGAGACAGCGAAGTGCGCATCGCGCTGCCGCTCGTGCAATCGGATCTGGCTGCCCTGATCGGGTGTTCCCGGCAGCGGGCGAACGAGGCTGTCGGGGAGCTCGCACGACGCTCGATGATCCGTTACGAACAAGGGACCCTCGTCGTCACGGACCGCCGCGCACTCGAGTGCCTGGCCGAGAGCCGTTCGGTGTAGGAGATGCACGTGCAACGTCTGCTCGCGATAGGGGCTGTGCTCGTCGTTGGGTTGGTCATCGCGCCGTCCGCATCCGCAGCGGACGACATCGTGATCGGCCAGGTCGCACCGCTCGATTCGACGGAAGCCCGCGCTTACGCGGCCGGCATGCAGCTTGTGTTCGACCGAGTCAACACAAGTGGCGGCGTGAACGGGAAGACGATGGTGTTCGCCCGGCGGGATGACCACGGCAGCCCCGCGGAAACCGTGCGGGTCACCACTCAGTTGCTCGCCGAGACCAAGCCGCTCGTACTCGCAGGCTATTTTGGTAGCGCCAACGTAAGCCAACTGCTCTCGTCGGGGACGCTGGAGCGGGAAGGGATCGCACTGGTAGGCTACCGCTCATGGGAGATCCAGGCGGGTGCGCACCTGCTGTACAACGTGCGAGCCGGTCTTCGGCAGGAAATCGAGCGCATCGTGCAGTACCTGGCGACCATAGGGATCACTCGAATCGGCTTGCTATACGAGGCGGGCAGCGGGGGATCGGGCCTGGTGGCTGCAATGCAAGCGGCAGCGAGCAATGCGCACGCCGCCATCGTTTCGCAAGCTTCCTACGTCGGGGGCACGACGCGCGTCGGGCCGGCGGTGAGCACGCTCGCGGGTTCGTCGGCGCAAGCGGTCATCGTCATCGCCAGCAATGGCGCGGCAATGAGCTTCATCGAGCAGTACCGGTCGGCAGGGGGAACTGCGCAGCTGTTCACCTACTCGGGTGTCGACATCGAGCAGCTGTCGCGACGGCTGTCCGAAGCCCAGTTGCAAAGCCTGGCGATCGCGCAGGTCGTACCCAACCCCTACACGATATCGACGCGTGCCGCCAAGGAACTCAACGACCTGGCGAATCAGAAGAAACTCCAGCTGCCGGTCAGCTTCGCAATGATGGAAGGCTTCATCACAGCGAAGGTGATCGTCGAGGCGCTGCGCCGGTCCGGCCGCGCGCCCACCCGCGGCGGCTTCATCGCCGCCCTTGATGGCATGCGTGGGTACGACGCCGGCGACTACATGGTCGACTTCGACCCGATTCAGCACACGGGTTCGAACTATGTGGAGCTGTCGATGATCGGCCGCGCGGGAAGAATACGGCAGTAAGTGCGCCGAACGGCGCCGCGCGGAAATTCCGCAATATGGCTGCCACGGATCGGAAGCGCACATGACGCCCCGGCGTGCTCGCGCCACGTAGCCCCGCGCGTAAGGACCGCGCTGATTCCGACAAGTACGGACAGGGTGGGGGGTGAACGACACCCTGCTCTGGATTCCAGCGGCGCGCTCATCCATGGTCGGGCTCGCCGGCGCCCGAAGTGGCGGCGCGGACCGATCATGTTGCCTGTGATTGACCTACATCATCCTGTGCGCAGGCCGACCTCGTACGCTGTTCCTGCCACCGAATTATTCGCCATGGACGGTAAAGACGGCTTTGACGCATACACACCGGCCCAGATTGCCGCACGCGTGGATGAATTCTGTGTCGCCAAGGCAAAACTCGCGTTTCTGCCGCTTGCGATGTTGGGTGTGCTTGCCGGAGCCTTCATCGGGTTGGGTGCCTTGATGTTCACGTTGGTGGCAAGCGACGCCACATTGGGATTTGCCGCGACGCGGCTCCTGGGGGGCATGGCGTTCTGTCTCGGCCTTGTCCTGGTGAGCGTGGCCGGCGCCGAGCTCTTCACCGGCAATAATCTGCTTGCAATGGCGTGGGCGGACGGCTGTGTTACCACGCGGCAGGTGCTTCGCAACTGGTTCGTCGTTTGTTGCGCGAACTTCCTGGGCGCTTTCGGGCTGGCACTTCTCGTCTGGCTGTCGGGACACGCGTCACTCAACGATGGCAATGTCGGGCGCGCGGCGATCCGCATCGCCATGTCGAAGGCCCAACTTTCCGTTGGAGAGGCGTTCCTTCGCGGTGTGCTTTGCAATGTACTCGTCTGCATGGCAGTCTGGATGGCGTCCGCGGGGCGAAGCGTCACCGACAAGGTTGTCGCTATCGTCTTTCCGATCACCGCGTTCGTCGCGGCGGGATTTGAGCACTCGATCGCGAACATGTACCTGATGCCGCTTGCCATGCTGCTCGGCGCTCCGCTGGGCCCGGGAGACTTGTTCCGCAATCTGGCTCCGGTGATCGCGGGCAACATCGTGGGCGGTAGCGTACTCGTCGCGCTCGTGTACCACGTCATCTATGTCCGCGGTGCACGACGCGGGCACTCGCCGGACGCGGATGGCAGGCAGTAATCGAACGATCCTTCAAAGTACGGGACGCTAGGTATCTACGCGGGATGTTTGCCCTCAGGACATGGTGTCGATGCCGATCACCGGGCTGAAGCCGCGCGCCCTGCAATCCCGCGAAGAAACCTTGGAGCTCGGTGACGGATCTGATGGCTAAGTCGCCAGGCCGAGCGTTCGGTTCCGCCTGCGACTCGCACGCGGCACTGGCAGGCCGCGTATGAGCTTGCAGTGCCATCTTGCGGCGCGTAACCTGATCGTCGATCCGGATTGCCGGAGGGAGCTGCGCCATGGCCTGGGCGCAAACGAATGGCGGCCGCGTGCGGCGTCTCGTGCCGCTGGTCGCGATGGCGGTGCTGGCCGCCTGCGGCGGCGGCAGTGGCGGGGATGGCATGGCTGCCGATGCGCGCCAGCAGAACGGCCCCCAATCCGCAAGTTGCTCGTCGATCACGCACCTGCTGATGGCCGTCACGGGCGTGAGCCTCGCGCGCGGCAGCCAGCAGCAGGTCCAGGATTTTCCGTCGCCGCGTACGATCGACCTCCTGGCACCGCAATCGGGCGTGCTGCAGATGCTGGGCCTCGCCCCGCTCGGGTCCGGTGACGCCGCGCAGGTGCGGCTCACCACGGCGGACGGCACCGTGCAGTTCTCGACCGGTGCCACCGCCGCCCTGAAAGTGCCGGGTGGCACCACGGTGGAAGCAGCCGCGCAGGTGCCGGCCGGCACGCTCGCGGACCTGGTCGTGGCAGCGTTCGACCCGTGCGCCGCGGTGCACGCCGCGGGCAACTCCGGGCAGTGGCTGCTCACGGGCGATATCACGGCGCAGTTGCGCACGCTTCCGTTATCGACCGCGATGCTGCAGCTCGTGGCCGGCCCATTCCGTCCCTTGCCGGGCGGCGGCTACGCCATCGTGCAGGCCAACGGCAGCGGCGACTTCGTCGTCCAGCGCTTCGATGCGTTCGGGAATGCGCTGGGCGCCTCGGTCACGATCACGCTGCCGATCGGCACCGACGGTTCGTCGCCTGCGCTGACGCTGCTCGCATCCGGCTATCTCGGCACCTGGCTCGGGCCCAACCTGAATCCGCAGCAGCCGCTCGCCAACGACTTCCCGCTGTTCGCGCAGTTACTGGATGCATCCGGCGCACGGGTCGCGGCGCCCGTGCAGGTGGCGATCACCACGCCTTTCACGTCGCGCATCGTGCCGGGCTCGCTGCCCCGGGCTGCCGCGCTGCCGGATGGCGGCGCCGCACTGGTGTGGGTGCGGCTGCAATCCGGGAGCCTGAACATCTTCCTGCAGCGCTTCTCGGCGACGGGCCCCGCCGGCAGCCCGCAGCAGGTGAACGTCACCACCGCGCAGGGCATGCCCAACGTGGCCGGCCTGGACAACGGCAACGTGCTGGTCGTGTGGGGCACGGGCGCGCTCTTCGCACGCGTCTTTGCTTCGAACGGCACGGCCGGTCCGCAGCAGGCGATCGCGCTGGACGCGGCGTCCCTCTCCGGCATCCCGGTCGTCAGCCCCGCGCCGGGCGGCGGCGCCGCGGTGGCCTGGGAAGGTCAGGTCGGCTCGGGCGTGGTGTTCATCGAACGGCTCGGGCCGGACGGCGCGCCTGTCGCCGGGCCGCAGGCCGTCACCGGCGACCCGGTGCCGCCGCAGGTCGCGGCCGGGCAGTCCAGTCCCTCCGTGGGGGTCCTAGCCGATGGCAGCGCGGTGGTCGCGTGGGTCGAAGGGCCGGCACAGGTGCTGGCGCGCCGCTTCGCCGCCGACGGCACGCCTCTGGGGCCCGCGCAGGTGATCGTGGGTTCGCACGCGACCGCGCCGGTCGTGGTGCCGCTGTCCTGGGGCGGGTTCGTGATCCAGGCGGCGACCTCGGGCGGGCCGGTGGCGAGGCTGTTCGATGCGCAGGGGCTGGTGGGCTGACTTCGGGGCGCCGAAGCAGAACGCCTGTCGTCCGCTTCCGACCGCGAAGCGGACCTGACAGAAGTCGCCGACCGGCGGAACCCGGTGCCGAGGCGCGCACAGCCGCCCGATCAATGCACCACCAGATCGACCCTCGCGACTTCAGCAGCATCGATTCTCGAAGTCGCGGTCATCGTGATCGTGATGGGCGAAAGATAGGCACCGGTCACGGCTGTTTCGAGCACGACGCGCGATGGGCTCACGGCCGTTTCCGTGATCGCCAGTCCGCCGTAGTAGACGGTGGCCCCGTTTCCGAACAGAGGGCTGTCGCCCACGCTGAATGCCCAATCCACGGGTTCGGTGGCGTCCAGCTCGATCGACTGGCCTGCCGCCAGGTCGATTGTGCCAACGCTCCCCGGCACGAACGCAGTGCCAAGCGGCCGACCGGCGACGATGGCACTGACGCCCAAGCTCACGCTTTCGGATCCACCACCGCAGGCACTCAGGAGCAATGCGCAGGCGCACACGACCACAAGGGTCGGTGTGCGCTTCGAGCCAGACTGAAAGACGTGGCGTTCCGTATCCATAAAACCCCCATTTGGTTGAAAGACGCGCGCGCAAGTGGCCCGCACGGTGTGCGCATCCTGCGACCGACAAGCTGAACGGAAGATGAACAAAGGCGCTTTGCGGGCACAAGGCTGAAACTGTGCAAGGCGCACGATGCGAGGCGAACATCTGCTGCGGGTCGAAAGCATTCGTTGGCGCATGTCGACTTTCCTTTAGCTCTCAAGCGCCCGGTAAACTCCTGCGTTTGCCATCAGCGCCTTTCTTTCCCGGCATGCGCCTGAACACCCCGACCCGCTTATCCGCCGCCCTGGGCGTCTTGTGTCGCCCACTGGGCCTCGTGGGCGTTGTTGCCATAGCCGCCTGTAGCAGCACGCCACCGGCCAGCATCCCCGCAGGGCCGCCGGCCTCGGCGACCGCACAGGTCGCGCCGCCGTCCTCTCCCATGCCTGCCATCAAGGTGGGCATCGCCCTGGGCGGCGGCGCAGCCAAGGGCTTTGCGCACATCGGCGTCATCAAGATGCTGGAGGCCAACGGCCTCGCGCCGGCCGTGGTGGCCGGCACCAGCGCGGGCAGCGTGGTGGGCGCGCTCTATGCCAGTGGCATGAACGCGTTCGAGCTTCAGGAAAAGGCCGTCGCGCTCGATGAAGCCAAGATCCGCGATCTGCAGCTGTCCTCGGGCGGACTGTTGCTGGGACAGAAGCTCGAAGACTTCGTGAACGAGCAGGTGCGCCGCCAACCGCTGGAGCGGCTTGCCAAGCCCTTCGCGGCCGTGGCGACGCGGCTGGAGGACGGCGAGCGCACGGTGTTCGTCCGGGGCAACACCGGCCAGGCCGTGCGGGCCTCCAGCAGTGTGCCCGGCGTGTTCCAGCCCGTCACCATCGGCAAAAACCATTTCGTCGATGGAGGCGTCGTCAGCCCCGTGCCGGTGGATGCGGCGCGCGAACTGGGCGCGGATGTGGTGGTCGCGGTGGACATCTCGAACAAGGCGCGCGGCCAGACGCCCACCGGCATGCTGGGCACCATCGGCCAGTCCGTTGCCATCATGGGCCAGAAGCTCGGTCAGGCCGAGCTGTCTCGCGCCGATGTCATCGTGCGACCGCAGGTACTCGACATCGGCGGGGCCGACTTCTCGCAGCGTGCCAGTGCCATCCTGGAGGGCGAAAAGGCGGCCCTGGCTGCGATGCCCCAGATCCGCGAGCGCATCGCGCAGCTGCAGGCGGCGCGCGATCAGGCCACTCGCCTCGCGAAGCAGAAAGCGGCGGAGGCGCAGCGCCAAGCCTGTCTGGACCGGCGCTCGCGCCTGCAGAAGCTGGCCGGTCTGGCGGGCCTTGACGAAGCCTGCCCCGCGCCCAATCCCGGCTGACGGCTCACTGTCGCTGCTGCCGTCCATGGCCGCTTCCGGCCAGGGCCAGCCTTCAACGCGTCGCCGCCATGCCGAGGCGGCAGCTTGAATCAGCAACCGTCCTTGCAGCGGTACTGAGGCGCGCCCGCGAGCTTGAACGCACGCAGTTGGGAGCGCGGGCGGTGTCGACCACACAGGAGGCAACTCATGTTCGAGGACGCCATTCCAGTGAAGCTGCTCCCGGCCAGCTTGCTCTGGTACCGCAAGCCGCCGGGGCGAATCTTCGTGGATGGGTCGTCAGTGTAGAAGGGCATCGATCTCTCCTGGCCGGTCAGCTTCGGGCAGAGCGCCCGGTCTCGTAATTGACGAGGGACCGCGCCGCTCGCTGCGTGCGCTCGACGGCATCCCTCCACGCGTTCCAAGCTCCGGTACCGGTCTCATATGCGACGAGATCGCGTACCGCGAGCCACGCCAGGCGCTCCGCTGCCGCGGAGCGCTCGTAGTCGTCAATCAGAACAGCCACATCCAGGTCGGCATCCGTCGCCTCGGGCGATCCACTCACGTTTGCATAGGACTCGGTCGGCACGGGCCTGTACCCCGGGCCCGCGGACTCCTGCTGCGCGGCGCGCTCTTTCGCTTCGTCGCGATTGTGCTGGTCCCATTCATTCCGCTTGTTGGAGTCGCTCACGATTCTTCCTTCAGGAGATTGGCTTGCACGCCAGGCGAGCGCGTGCGCCTGGACGTGGGCCCATTTCGGCTTCGCTGAAACCGGCATCGATCTGCGTCAGCGTCATCAGGATGTCGGCATACCAGGTGCAGTTCAGGCCGAGCGTCTCGTCCTGCGCGGCGTCGCGGTCACGCATGTCCATGCTCGCCGAATGAATGCCCAGCAGCCCCCACGGACCCTGCCCATCGGCTCCCTCGCGGCGCAGCACCACAGGCGCACCGCTCGTGCCCCGGTGCATCCGCCCGTCGGTCAGGAAATAGCCGTGCCCCTCGAAACGAACGCCAAAGGACGAGGCGACGATCGCATGGCGCACCACCGGCAGGTGGTGCCTCGTGTCGTAGAAGCCCAGCGGGAAGGCGACGATGCGCAGCGAAGCGCCCACCTCCACCTCTGCCGAGGGCAACTGTATGTGGTGCGGCTCGAAGGCGCGCATCACCGATCCTTGCGGCATGTTCTCGCTTTCAAGCTCGATCACCGCAACATCGACCGGCCCGCCCGAGTCGGTGCCCTGCCGCCACACGGCGCGCCCTTCGCTATAGAGCAGGATCGAAAGGAGCACGGTGCGCGTGAGATCCGCTGGGTCCACGTGAAGCACGAGTTCGATGCGGTCGGGAAAATGCCCGGACGGCTCGTCGTGCAGCACGTGGCGGCTCGTGACCGCGAACAGACGATCGTCGCGCAAGAAGAAGAACGCGGTGGCGGCCGTGAGCAGCTGGCGCCCGCGGAACGTCGAAACGCGCGTCGTCGTCAGGAGCAGCGGCTCGGTCAAACGGATCTCCTCAGGTGGCGCAAGCCAAGCGGGATCCGCGTGAATCGTCGATCCAGCGGCGCGCTTCCGCGTGCGCGCCGGCGGCCGCCTCGGCTGCGCACCGGAAGGTGCGCATCAAGCGCAACACGCGGTCGGTGGTTGCGGAGCCCGAGCCCGAGCCCGAGCGGATCGACACCGAACTGGCGAACGATCCGTCTTCGAGAACCTTGATCAAAGGGGCTACGAGATACTTGCCGACGCGCTGTGCGGCGGCATTGCGCGGCGTTGCCGCGATAGGGCGGGAACTCAAGTCAGGCGATCGCGCGGATGTTGGAAGCCTGCGGTCCCTTGGCGCCTTGCGTGACATCGAACTGCACGCGTGCGTTCTCGGCGAGCGTCTTGAAGCCATCGGCCCCCTGGATCTCGCGGAAATGCGCGAACAGGTCCTTGCCGCCGCCGTCAGGGGCGATGAAGCCGTAGCCCTTGCCTTCGTTGAACCATTTCACGGTTCCAGTCTGGTTTGTCGTCATGTCGATCTTTCGATGAGGAGTGTTGCGGGCAGCGTGAAGCTGCGCCGTGCGAACGCCAAGAAATCATCGGTGGGAGATTCAACGACACTCGCCGCTTGGGCGGGAGCAGGGGAAGAGAAACCAGGGACGCAGACTCTTGAGAAACGTCGGCGAAGGCATGATACCTCACTGCCGGAAACCGTGCTGGCAAGCCAATGCATGAGCAAGGGCCGGCACTTTGTCGGGGGGCCGCGAACAAAACTCCCGGGCGGCTCGCGCAAGGCGCATGATGGGTCGCAACGTCGCGCCTCGCGGCGCACCGGAGCGCATCATCGAATCCAGCAACATCGCCGCATGGCTGGCCATCGGCGCAGCCTTGGCCTGGCTCTCCACCCGCGTCCAACCCTCGGGCGACCGCGTCGTCTTCGTCGAGACGATGGTGGTGGGCATATTCGGCTCGTTCATTGGTGGCGAATTCGTCGCCGCGATGTTTCGCGCGGGCCCCGCGGAAGCAGCACTCTCGTTCGGCACCGTGGCGCTCGCGGTCGGCTGCTCGGTCGCGGCACTGGCCGCGCTTGCGCTGATGCGACGCGCCGTGGGTCCGCTGCGGGCGGGTCGGCCCAAGCCCAAGCGTTGATACAGCCAGGCAGCAGGGCGTGGATGCTCATCGCACGGGTTGACATCCCCCGATTCAGGCGTGCAGCTCCACCACGTCGCCGTCCTCGAGGACGTGCTCCGGGCCCATGTGCTGCCCGCCGAACGCGGAGTGGCCCCACACCCGCGCGTAGCGCAGCGACCGCGCGACGTCGCCATGAACATGCCTGGCCACGTCCCCGACGGTCTCGCCGCGGCGTAGCGTGAACGGACGCTGCCTGTCGACGTCGTGCCCCGGCACCTTCGTGTACACGCGCACGACGCCCAGGTGCCGGAACAGCCACGGCCCGATCTCGCTCAGCCCGTGACCGGTCGCTGCGGAGACGGGGAGCATCGGCCACTGCGCCCCGCTCAACTCGCGCAGTACCTGCAGCTCCGCGTCCGCATCCGCAACGCCGTCGACCTTGTTCGCCAGCAGCAGGGAAGGCAGTTGAAGGGCGAAGGGGTTGTCGTCGGGGACGGACACAGTCGCAGGCGCGCTTTCTCCGGCGGGCCATCGGTCGCTCAGCGTCACGCGCTGCTGCGCGAGCACCGACTGCACCGACTGGATCTGGTCGAGGCACGAGGGGTCGGCCAGGTCCACCACGAGCAGGGCCGCATCGGCCGTCTGCAATGCATTCACCAGCCACGGCACCGGATGCTCCCCACTGACCGGCGGCAGGTCGATCAGCTGGAAGTGGATGTCCTCGAACGGCATCATTCCCGCCTCGGGATGCTGCGTGGTGAAGGGGTAGGGCCCGACATGCGCGCCGGATCCTGTCAATCGCGCATGCAGCGACGACTTGCCCGCATTGGGCGGGCCGATGAGGGCCAGCTGGGCAGCCCCTTCGGGACGGATGACCAGCGCGGGCCCGCCGTGCCCGCCGGCCCTGCGCATGCCGCCCTCGAGCTGCTCTGCCAGACCCTTGATCCGGGCCTTGATGTCGGCCTGCAGGTGCTCGGTGCCCTTGTGCTTGGGAATCGTGCGCAGCATCTCGCGCAGCGCGTTCAGGCGTTCGTGCGGGTCGCGCGTCCTGCGAAAGGCGGCTTCCGCCGCCTTGTACTCGGGCGACAGGTTCGCGGGCACGGCCCCAGACTAATGCATCGGCTGCCTGGCGTCGAGTGCGCGAGCCCAGGCAGCGGCCCGCGGAAGCGGACATACTGGTCCTGTCGGCTCGCGCCCGTGCCATGGCCGAGCTGGATCGAGCATCGATTGTCAGGAGGTGCCATGTCCAAGCACGTGTACAAGATTCTGGAACTCACCGGGTCCTCGCCCTCGGGCATCGAAGATGCCGTCAACACGGCCCTGGCCAAGGCGAGCGAGACCGTCCGCAACATGCATTGGTTCGAAGTCGTGGAAACGCGAGGCTATATCGAGGACGGCAAGGTCGCCCACTGGCAGGTGACGTTGAAGGTGGGCTTCACGCTCGAGTGAAGGGCGGCTCGGGAACGGCCGTCAAGCGGGTTGCACGGCGCTGTGCGCGCCTCTCACTGCGCCACGTCGAAATCGGTCGACACACTGAGCGGGCGCCACAGAAGGTCGGCCGCGGCCTTCGCTTGTTCGGCTGCCTCCACGATGCGCACGGCGTCGCTGCCGAGCGATGAAGTGTCCCGTCCCTTGCGCGCGCATGATCGGCAACGCTGCTTTGGTCACGATGATGGTTCCGAACAGGTTCGTCTCGATCTGCCGGCGGAAGGCGGACAGTGGCGTGTTTTCGATCGGCGCCAGGTCGCCGTAGCCGGCGTTGTTCACGACGACGTCGATCCGGCCGAACGCATCCAGGGCTGTTTGCATCGCCGCGTCCACGGCCCGTTCGTCGGTGACGTCGACCGCCACGGGGCGCACGTTCTCGCCATGAGCGCGAACCAGTTCCGCCAGCTTGCTCGTGTCGCGGGCGGTCGCCACGAGGCGATCGCCCGCGGCCAGGACGGCCTGGGCCAACGATCGGCCGATCCCTCGCGACGACCCGGTCACCAACCAGACGCGTGTCATGTTCCTTCTCCTTGCGTTCAGAGCCGCGTGACGTCGATGACGGCCTGGGCGAAAGCGGCCGGGGCTTCCTGCGGCAGGTTGTGCCCGATGCCACCGTCCAGGTTCCGGTGTTGGTACTTGCCGGTGAACTTCTTCGAGTAGTTCGCCGGGTCCAGATGCGGCGCGCCGTTCGCGTCTCCTTCCATGGTGATCGAGGGCACGGCGATGTCGGGCGCCAAGGCGAGCCTGGCTTCCAGCGCATCGAAGCGCGATTCACCTTCGGCCAGTCCGATGCGCCACCGGTAGTTGTGGACGACGATGGCCACGTGATCCGGATTCTCGAAGGACCGGGCACTGCGCTGGTACGTCGCGTCGTCGAAGCGCCACTTGGGAGAGGCCTGCTGCCAGATGAACCGGTTGAAAGCCGCCGTGTTGGCCGCGTAGCCGTCCCGGCCGCGGTCGGTGGCGAAATAGGACTGGTACCACCAGGCGTACTCGGCGGCGGGGGGCAGCGGCTTGGCATTGGCCTTCGGGTTCCCGATCAGGTAGCCGCTCACCGAGACCAGGCCGGCCACCCGCTCGGGCCAGATCGCCGCCAGGATGCACGCGGTCCGCGCGCCCCAATCGAAGGATCCGAGCACGGCCTGGCGGATCTTCAGCGAATCCATCAACGCGATGATGTCCTGCGCGACGGCCGCTTGCTGGCCGTTGCGAGGGGTCTGGCTCGACAGGAACCGGGTGCCTCCGTAGCCGCGCAGGGAAGGGACGATCACCCGGTAGCCGGCGGCGGCCAGGCGCGGGGCGACGTCGACGAAGGCGTGGATGTCATAGGGCCAGCCGTGCAGCAGGATCGCCACCGGACCGTCCGCGGGCCCGGCTTCGGCGTACTCGACCAGCAGGTCGCCGGCGCTGATCGTCTTGAGTGATCCGAAATGCGCAGCCTCGGCTGCGGCGGCGTGCGCAGCCGTCGAAGCCAGCACGCCGGCTTGAGCGGTGACCAGGGTGGACGCGGCGGCGCGAATGAAGCCGCGCCGGTTCATGGAAGACGGTTCGATGAGGTTCATGGCGAGGAGCAGCAGGAAGTGCAGGTGGGCGCATTGTTTGAGCTAGCATCCGTTCGAGCAAGAGCAATTTATGGAGCACGTCGTTGCCTGATTGGCAACAGACGCCACGATGAGGGAAATCAACCAGAAGCGGCTGCGCTATTTCCACGAGGTCCTGAGGCACGGTTCGATCCGCGGCGCGGCGGATGCGCTCAACACCGCGCCGTCGGTGATCACGCGCCAGGTCGCGCTGCTCGAAGAGGAGCTGGGACTCGTGCTGTTCGAGCGGCAGGCACGCGGGGTGGCGCCGACCGAAGCCGCCTCGCATCTGCTCGAATACTGGCGTGGCTGCCAGGCCCACCAGGAACAGCTGATGGAACGGCTGCGCGCCGTCCAGTCGATGGACGCCGGGACCGTGCGCATCGTGGCGAGCGAAGGGTTCGTCGACGGCCTGCTGGAGCAGATCGTGGCGCCTTTCTGCGCCGCGCATCCGGGGCTTTCGGTCGTGCTCGATGCATTGCCCGTGAGCGATCTCGTCGGCGCGCTTCTGGAAGACGCAGCGCACATCGGGCTGGCGTACAACGCTCCGTCCGACACCCGGCTGGAGATCGTCGCGAGCGCGGCGGCGCCCGCGAAGGTGCTCGTGCGCAAAGGTCACCCGTTGACCCGCGTGGCCGGCCCGCTGCGCTTGCGTCAGATCCTGGCGTACCCCTTCGGCCTGATGCCGCCGGGCTACGGGGTCGGACGGCTCGTGGAGCTTCTGGAGTACGCCGAGCACGTGAAGCTGCGCCCGAGCTTCACGAGCAATTCGGTTGCCGCCCTGAAGCGCTTCGTCAGGGCGACGGACGGGATCACGCTGATCGGCGCGGGCCTCGCCGCCGCGCCGGAAATCAAGGCCGGCCAACTGGTGGCGCTGGACCTGGCGCACCCGCTCTGCCGATCGGCCCAGGTCACCTTGCTGGCGCGCCAGGGCAGGCCGCTCTCTGCGGCCGCGAGCCGCTTGCTCGTCGATATCCAGGGCAAGTTTTCGGTGTTCAAGGGCCGCGGTAGGGCCTCAGGCCTGCTTCCCTGATCGTCTGCGGGCCGGTACGCGCCGGCGCGCGGCGCTGCCGGGCGCGGGGTTCAGGAGGACCGCTGCCGCGTACGCTTTCACGTGGTCGATGAAGGCGCGCAACTTCGGCATCACTTGCGAGCGGCCGGGAAAATAGAGGAACAGTCCCGGCGACGAAGGCGCGTGGTCGGCCAGAACTTCCTCGAGCCGGCCCGATGCGAGCAGCTCCGATGCGGTCGGCGCGGGCACCTGCGCGAGGCCGACACCGCCGAGCGCTGCCGCGAGCATCGTCGGAACGTCGTTGACGATCAGAGGACCCGGCACCGCGAGCTCCAGAGGTTCATCGCGCGCGCCGCGCACACGCCAGTTCGCGACGGCGCCGTTGGATCGCCGGGTGCGCACGCAGGAATGATTCGCCAGGTCGGCGGTCGTGCGGGGCCGGCCGCACCGTGCGAAGTAGTCGGGGCTGCCGACGATGATCAGGCGCAACGGAGGGGTGAGCCGCACGGCCACCATGTCGGCAGCAATGAACTCGCCCATGCGGATGCCCGCGTCGAATCCCATCTTCACGAGATCGACGAGCTCCTCGCTGGCGACGACTTCGACGACGACCTGGGGATGCGCGGCGTTGAACGAGGCGAGCAAGGGCTGCAACACGATCGGCACCGCCGCGCGCGGGACCGCGAGCCGCAGCAGGCCGGAGGGTTGGGTGCCCAGCCCCCGCGCCGCATCGCTCGCCGCGACGATCTCGTCGAAGGCAGGGCGCGCCCGCTCCAGGAAGCGTTGGCCGGCTTCGGTCAGTCCCACACTGCGCGTGGTGCGCGTGAACAGCGCGACGCCCAGGCGCGCCTCGAGCGCACGAACGGCCTGGCTCACTGCGGAGGGCGTCACGTCGAGGTCGACCGCAGCCTGTCGAAAGCTGCGGCGCTCGGCCACGCGCATGAAGGCTTCGACGCCGTCCAGCGTGCCGCGCGGGATTGTGTAGTCCTGCTTCATCGTTCGTGCAGATTAGACCGGTTTATCAAACAGCGCCAGATCCCTAGATTGCGGTCATCGAACAACAGGAGTCGTGATGGTCCATCCCAGGATCCTGGTGACCGGCGCCACCGGCCGGACCGGTGCAGCCGTGGTTTCCGAGCTGCTCGGAGCGGGCTACCCCGTCCGCGCGCTCGTGCGTCGGCAGGACGAACGCAGTGCCGCGCTGCGCGCGCGCGGCGTCGAGGTCGCCGTCGGCGAGATGACCGACTACGCGGCAGTCGCGGCAGCGATGCGAGGCGTGCAGCGCGCCTATTGGCTGCCGCCTTACGATCCCGCGATGCTGACGGGGGCGGCCGTGTTCGCGATCGCCGCGACGCACGCGAAGCTCGAATCGGTGGTCGTGCTGAGCCAGTGGCTCGCGAGTCCTTCGCATCCCGCGGCGCCGACACGCCACCACTGGCTCGCCGACCAGCTCTTCGCGATGCTTCCGGGCATCGCCGTGACGACCGTGAACCCCGGTTTCTTCGCGGACTCGCCTTATCTTGCGACCATCAACCTCGTCGCGCACCTGGGTGTGATGCCCTGGATGTACGGCGACACCTTGACGGCGCCGCCGTCGGTCGATGACATCGGCCGCGTCGCAGCCGCGGCGCTGATGGACCCGGCGCGTCACGCGGGCCGCACCTATCGGCCGACCGGGCCGCAGCTGCTGTCGGGCGAAGACATGGCGCGCATCCTGGGCCGCGTGTTCCAGCGGCGCGTCCGGATGGTGCCCACGCCGATCCGCATCTTCACGAAGGCCGCCCACCTCGACGGATATCCGCCGGTGCTGCTGGACTCGATGGCGCACTACGTCGAGGAACACCAGCGCGGCGCGTTCGCACGAGGCGCACCGAACGATGACGTGCAGCGGGTGACCGGACGCGCGGCCGAGCCGTTCGAATCTGTCGCGCGGCGGCTCGCGGCGCTGCCCTCGAACCGGCGAAGCGTCGCGAACACGGTGCGCGAGTTCGCGCGATTCATGCTGGTGCCCTTTGTGCCGACATCCGGCATCGCGCGCCACGTGCGCGGACTTCGAATCGCGGCGCCGTCACGGCCCGAGTACACCGATGAATCGGCCGTGTGGCAATGCGAGCACGGCCTGTCGCGCATCGCCGCTCCCGCGCCCCTGCCTCAACCTCAACCCATCACGGAGTCTTCGCCATGACCGAGCCCTCCCGGGCGCCCATTCAAGCCCGCGCCAACCTGACCACCGGTGTCTTCGCCCTGCTGACCGCCCGGCCCGGCGTGACGCGCGAGCAAGTCATGGCCGTGATGCCCGCCGAGATGCGCGCGACGGTGCGGCTCTATCTCGCAGGAAAGATCCGCGAATGGTATTCGCGCGGAGACGGCAGGGGAGGGGTCTTCCTGCTCGACGCGAAAGACGTCGAGGAAGCCCGGTCCATCATGGAAGGCCTGCCGCTGGCCCGAGCCCATTTGCTGGATCACGAGTACGTCCCGGTAGGCCCGCTGATGCCGCTGGGCCTGCTGATCCCGCATCCTTCCGCGAACGGGTGAATTTCCATGGACGCGCAACTCGCATTCGGTTTCAGTGTCGCCCTGGGTCTGGTCGCGTGGGGCGTGTTCGGTGCCGTCTATGTGTGGCCCCAGCTGCGAACACGATCGCGCGCCGACGCGCTCCGACCGCTGCTCGTCGTGCACGCTTTCCGCTTCGTCGGGCTGGCCTTCCTCGTTCCCGGCGTCGTCGCGCCCGATCTGCCGGCCCTGTTCGCGCGTGCCGCTGCCTACGGCGACCTGGCCGCATGCATCCTGGCCTTGCTCGCGCTCGCCACCCTGCGCGGCAGGCCTGGCATCGGCCTCGCCTGGATCTTCAACCTCTGGGGGACCTTCGACCTGTTCGACGCGTTCTATCAGGCCAATGCGTCGCACCTGTCGCCCGGGCAGTTCGGCGCGGCCTACTTCATTCCCGCGTTCATCGTGCCGATGCTGCTGATGACGCATTTCCTCATGTTCCGCATTCTTGTGAAGGGCGACGGACAGGAATCAGATGTGCAGCGCGTGCCCCAGCGCGCGCAGGCATGACTCCTGCACCGCCTCGCCCAGTGTGGGATGCGCGTGGATGGTCGCGCCCACGTCTTCCAGCCGCGCGCCCATCTCCAGGGACTGCGAGAACGCCGCTGCGAGTTCCGACACGGCGCGGCCCACGGATTGCCAGCCGACGATCAGGTGATTGTCGCGGCGGGCGACGACGCGCACGAAGCCGTCGGTCGATTCGAGCGTCATCGCGCGGCCGTTCGCGCTGAAGGGGAAGGTGCCGGTGATGACGTCCAGGCCGGCCTCCTTCGCCTGCGCGGGCGAGAGCCCGGACACGACCACTTCCGGATCGGTGAAGCACACCGCGGGGACCGATGCCGGTGCGAGCTTGCGGCGCTTGCCGGCGACGATCTCCGCGACCATCTCGCCCTGCGCCATGCCGCGGTGCGCGAGCATCGGCTCGCCGCTCACGTCGCCGATCGCCCAGACGTCGCGCATCGAGGTGCGGCATTGGTCGTCGACCTTGATCGCGCGGCCCGCCATGTCCAGGCGCAGGTTCTCCAGGCCGAAGCCTTCCGTGCGCGGCTTGCGGCCGACCGCGACCAGCACCTGGTCGGCTGGCAGCGCGAACTCGTCGGCATTGGCCGTGCGCACCCGCAGCGCCTGGCCGGTTTCCGACATCCCTTGCACGCTGCAACCCAGGTGCAGCACGACGCCCAGCTTCTTCAGTGCCGCGAGCACGGGGCGCGTGAGTTCCTCGTCGTAGGCGGGCAGCACGCGCTCGGTCGCTTCGACCACCGCGACTTCGCAGCCGAGCTTGCGATAGGCGATCCCGAGTTCGAGTCCGATGTAGCCCGCGCCGACCACGACGAGTTTCTTCGGCAGCTTCGCGGGCGAGAGGGCTTCGGTGGACGAGATCACGGGGCCGCCGAAGGGCATGAACGGAAGTTCGGACGGGACGGACCCGGTCGCGATGACGAGGTGCTCGCACTGGATGCGGTAGGCCTCTTGCGCGGTCTTCACCTCGACGGTCTTGCCGTCGAGGACCGTCGCCCAGCCGTCGATCACCTGCGCGCCGTTCTTGCGCAGCAGCGCGCCGACGCCGCCCGTGAGGCGCTGCACGATGCCGTCCTTCCACTTCACCGTCTGCCCGATGTCGATGGACGGCGTGGCCACCTTGATGCCCAGGGCCGACGTGTTGGACCAGTGGCGTGCCTTCTCGAATTCCTCGGCGGCGTGGATCATCGCCTTCGACGGAATGCAGCCGATGTTCAGGCAGGTGCCGCCAAGTTTCGCGCCTTCGACGAGGATCGTGGGCACGCCGAGCTGGGCCGCGCGGATGCCGCAGACGTAGCCCGCCGGCCCGCCGCCGATGACGAGCAGTGTGGTGGTGAGGTTCTTCATTCGACGAAAAGCATGGCGGGCGCTTCGAGCAGGGCGCGGATGGCCTGGATGAATTCGGCCGCGTCCATGCCGTCCACGACACGGTGATCGAAGGAGGACGACAGGTTCATCAGCTTGCGCGCGACGACGCGGCCGTCCTGGAACACCGGCCGCTCGACGATGCGGTTCACGCCGATGATGGCGACCTCGGGGTGGTTGATCACCGGGGTCGTCACGATGCCACCCAGCGGGCCGAGCGAGGAGATCGTGATCGTGGAGCCCTGCAGCTCGTCGCGTCCGGCCTTACCGGAGCGCGCGGCGTCCGCCAGGCGCGAGACCTCCTTCGCAAAGGTCCACAGGTCCATCGTCTCCGCGTGGCGGATCACCGGCACCATCAGGCCGTTGGGCGTCTGCGCCGCCATGCCCAGGTGCACCGCGCCATGGCGCGTCACGACGCCTTTGTCGTCGTCGAAGCGGGCGTTCATCTGCGGGAAGTCGCGCACGGCGAGGACGACGGCGCGCGCGAGCAGCGGCAGCACGGTGAGCTTGCCGCGGGAGGTGCCGTACTTCGCGTTGAGGCGCTGGCGCAACGCCTCGAGCTCGGTGACGTCGATTTCCTCGACATAGCTGAAGTGCGGAATGCGGCGCTTGGCGTCCTGCATCTTCTGCGCGATCTTGCGGCGCAGGCCGATGACGGGCACTTCGGTCTCGTCGTCGCGCTGCAGGTAGGCGGTGCCACCGGCGCGCGCCTGGGCGGGCTGGCCGCGCGAGGCGAGGTACACGTCCAGGTCCTGCTGCGTGATGCGGCCGGCCGGGCCGCTGCCGTGCACGAACTGCAGCTCGATGCCCAGGTCCCACGCGCGGCGGCGCACGGCGGGCGAAGCGATAGGTTTCTCGCCGGCCGGGCGCATCGCGACGGGGGCTTGTACGGGCGGGCGCTGCGGCGGGGGCGGTGTGTTGTCATCCCGGCGCAGGCCGGGATCGTCATTGTCTCCACCGCCAACGACCCCGGCCTGCGCCGGGGCGACAACGGCGGGTGCGGGTGCTGCCGCCCTTTTCGCGCCGGGTTTTTCATTCCCCGCGCCTTCGACCTCCAGGCGAATGAGGTCCGCCCCCACGGCGATCGTCTTGCCGACGTCGCCCATCAGTTCCGTGACCTTGCCGGCGATCGGCGAGGGGATCTCCACCGTCGCCTTGTCGGTCATCACGTCCGCCAGGACCTGGTCTTCCTTCACTTCGTCGCCGGGCTTCACGTGCCAGGCGACCAGCTCCACTTCGGCAATGCCTTCGCCGATGTCCGGCGTGCGGATCACATAGGTGCCCATCGCTCAGCCCTCCATCGCACGTTTCATCGCTTCACCCACGCGCTTCGGGCCGGGGAAGTAGGCCCATTCCTGCGCGTGCGGGTAAGGCGTGTCCCAGCCCGCGACGCGCTCGATCGGCGCCTCGAGGTGGTAGAAGCAGTTCTCCTGCACGATCGAGAGCAGCTCCGCGCCGAAGCCACTGGTCCTCGTGGCTTCATGCACGACCACGCAGCGGCCTGTCTTCTTGACCGAGTTGATCACGGTATCGAGGTCCATCGGCCAGATCGAGCGCAGGTCGATGATCTCGGCGTCGATGCCTTGTTCGCGCGCCGCGCATTCGCTCACCCACACCATGGTGCCGTAGGTGATCACGGTGAGGTCCTTGCCTTCGCGGAACACCGCGGCCTTGTCCAGCGGGATGCTGTAGTAGCCCTCGGGCACGTTGCCCATCTCGTGCTTCGACCACGGCACGACCGGGCGGTCATGGTGGCCGTCGAACGGGCCGTTGTACAGGCGCTTGGGCTCCAGGAAGATCACCGGGTCGTCGTTCTCGATGCACGAGATGAGCAGGCCCTTGGCGTCATACGGGTTGCTCGGCATCACGGTGCGGATGCCGCACACGTGCGTGAACAGGGCTTCCGGCGATTGCGAGTGCGTCTGGCCGCCGTAGATGCCGCCGCCGCAGGGCATGCGGATCACCATGGGGCAGGTGAAGTCGCCGGCGCTGCGATAGCGCAGCCGCGCGGCTTCGGACACGATCTGGTCCGACGCCGGGTAGAAGTAGTCGGCGAACTGGATCTCGACGACCGGGCGCAGGCCGTACGCGGCCATGCCGACGCCCGCGCCGACGAGGCCGCCTTCGGAGATCGGCGCGTCGAAGCAGCGGTGCTTGCCGTACTTGGCCTGCAGCCCTTCGGTGACGCGGAAGACGCCGCCGAAGTAGCCGACGTCCTCGCCGAACACGACCACGTTCGGGTCGCGCTCCATCATCACGTCCATCGCGGAGTTCAGTGCCTTGATCATCGTCATCGGCACGGTCTTCACCTCGGCCTGCGCCGCGGTCTCGGGTTTGGTCGCGGTCAGCATCATCAGACTCCCAGTTCCTGGCGTTGGCGGCGGAGGTGCTCGGGCATCTCCTTGTAGACATCCTCGAACATGCCGGCGGCCGAGGGAATGTGGCCGTCCAGCAGCGTGCCGTAGCTCTCGGCCTGCTTCTGCGCAGCGGCCACTTCGGCTTCGAGTTCCTTCTGCGCCTGCGTGTGCTGCTCCTCGGACCACTCGCCGATCCTGATGAGGTGCTGCTTCAATCGGGCGATGGGGTCGCCCAGCGGGAAGCGCTGCCAGTCGTCCTGCGGCCGGTACTTCGTCGGGTCGTCCGACGTGGAGTGGGCGCCAGCGCGATAGGTGACCCATTCGAGCAACGTCGGGCCGAGATTGCTGCGCGCACGCTCCGCCGCCCATTTCGAGGCCGCGTACACCGCGAGGAAGTCGTTGCCATCCACGCGCAGCGACGCGATGCCGCAGCCCACACCGCGCATCGCGAACGTCGTCTGGTCGCCGTCACCGCCCGCGATCGCCTGGAAGGTCGAGATCGCCCACTGGTTGTTGACGACGTTCAGGATCACCGGTGCGCGGTACACATGCGCGAAGGTCAGCGCCGTGTGGAAGTCCGCTTCGGCCGTCGCGCCGTCGCCGATCCAGGCCGACGCGATCTTGGTGTCGCCCTTGATCGCCGAAGCCATTGCCCAGCCGACAGCCTGGATGTACTGCGTCGCGAGGTTGCCCGAGATCGTGAAGAAGCCGGCGCGCTTGTACGAGTACATGACGGGCAGCTGGCGGCCCTTCACCGGGTCCTTCTCGTTGCTCATCAGCTGGCACATGAGTTCCCACATCGGGATGTCGTCCCGCGCGAGCAGCAGGCCTTGCTGGCGGTACGTCGGGAAGTTCATGTCGCCGTCTTCGAGCGCGAACGAATGCGCCACCGCGATTGCTTCCTCGCCCAGGCACTGCATGTAGAACGAGATCTTCTTCTGGCGCTGCGCGACGGTCATGCGGGCGTCGAAGATGCGCGTCTTCATCATCGCGCGCAGGCCCTTGCGCAGGCGCACCGCATCGAGGTCTTCGGGCTTCCAGGGCCCGACGGCATTGCCTTCCTGGTCGAGCACGCGCACCAGGCCGAAGGCCAAGTCCTGGGTGTCGACGGGGCGCGTGTCGATCGCCGGGCGGCGCACTTCGCCGGCCCTGGAAACGTGCAGATAGGAGAAATCGGTGGGACTGCCGGGACGCCCGGTGGGCTCCGGCACGTGAAGCCGCAGGGGCTCGCGCTGGCTCATTGTCTCTTCCTCGGTCCGATCGTGTCGGGCTCTGGTGGATGGAACCGGCCGATCCGCCGCGGGTAAGCCGCGGATCGCCGGGTTGTCGCGCTTGGGACGCTGGAGCCGAGTTTAGGACAAAGCGCGGCCGTGCGGCATCAGGGCTTACGGTAGGCTAGCGCCTCATGAATGCCTTGCTGAACCATCCGCTGCCGGCATCGGCGCCGCCGTTTCGCGCCATCCTCGACCTCGTGCGCGAACATGCAAAGGCGCGGCCGCAACAGGCCGCTGCAATCCAGGGCGATCGCCGCGTCACCTGGGAACAGCTCGACGCGATGGCCGACCGCGTCGCCGCTTCTCTGCAACGCGACGGCGTCAAACCGCGGGAAACGATCGCCATCGGCGGGCTGAATTCGCTCGAGTACCTGGCGGTGTTTCTCGGCGCGTTGCGCGCCGGGGTGGCCGTCGCGCCGCTGCCGACCGGTGCCATCACGGCACAACTTGCAACCATGCTGGCAGACAGCGGGGCGCGCCATTTCTTCGTCGATGCCGGCGTGCCCGCGTTCGAAGCGAAGGCTCAGCGCATCTTCATGGATGGCTCGACCTCGCCATCGCTCGAGCAATGGCTGTTGCCGCATGGGGCGAAGCCGAAGCCGGTGCATCCGCAACCCGACTGGCCGTTCAACATCATCTACTCCTCGGGCACGACCGGCACGCCCAAGGGCATCGTGCAGCCGCACGGCATGCGCTGGCTGCACGTCGCGCGCGCGGAGGGCTACGGCTACGGGCCGGACAGCGTCACGATGATCGCGACGTCGCTGTGTTCGAACACGACGCTGGTGTGCCTCTTCCCGACAATCGCAAAAGGCGGCTGCGTGGTGTTCGGTCCGCCGAAATTCGATGCCCGCACGTACCTCGCATTGGCGCAAAGGGTGCGTGCCACGCACGCGATGCTGGTGCCCGTGCAGTACCAGCGCATCATGGCGTCGCCGGATTTCGACAACTACGACCTGTCGTCCTTCCGCATGAAGTTCTGCACCAGCGCGCCTTTCCATGCGGAGCTGAAGGCCGACATCCTGCGCCGCTGGCCGGGCGGACTCATCGAGTTCTACGGCATGACCGAAGGCGGCGGCACTTGCATCCTCGAGGCGCACAGCCATCCCGACAAATTGCATACCGTGGGCAAGCCCGCCGAAGGCCATGACATCCGCGTGATCGACGAGGACGGCAAGGAACTCCCACCAGGCTCCGTCGGCGAAATCGTCGGCCGTTCGGCAGCCATGATGACCGCGTACAACCACCAGCCGGAGAGGACGCGCGAAGCCGAGTGGTACGACGCCGCGGGCCAGCGCTTCATCCGCACCGGCGACGCCGGCCGCTTCGACGACGAGGGCTTCCTCACGCTGATGGACCGCCGCAAGGACATGATCATCTCGGGGGGCTTCAACGTCTATCCGAGCGACATCGAGGCGATCCTGCGCCAGCACCCGAACGTCGCGGATGCGGCCGTGGTGGGCGTGCCGTCGCAGGAATGGGGCGAGACGCCCGTCGCGTTCGTGGTTGCGCGCGAGGGCGCGCCGCGTGTCGATGAACTCCGCGCTTGGGTGAATGGCCAAGTAGGCAAGACGCAGCGCCTGTCCGGCATTCGCTACGTCAATGAGCTTCCGCGCAGCGACATCGGCAAGGTGCTCAAGCGGCAGCTGCGCGAGAGCTGGTAGCAGCTTCGTTTCATTCCCTTGCCGCGGCGCACCGCGCCCAGGAGTATGCTGACTTCGCGCGGCGAGCGCGCAACTCAGCAGGGAGGGTGTGGCAATGACTGCAGCATCCAACGGCACGCGCCGAACAATCACGGGATTGTTCGGCGACGGCGAAAGCGCTGCGCGCGCTTATGAAGCTTGCGTCGAGCGCGGCTATGAGATTGGCGAGGTGAACGCCGTCATGTCCGAGAACACGCGTCAACGCTGCTTCGCCGAAGGCGGTGAGATCACGACGCTGCTGGCGCGCCGGAAGGCGGAGGGCGGCCAGCTGGGGGAATCCACCGGGGGCCGACTCGAAATCCTGATCGCCGCCGCCGCCGCGGTGGGCACCGCATTGGCGCTGCGCTGCCGGCTCTCGGCTTCGTGGCGGCCGGCCCCATTGCCGCGGCTCTCACGGCCGCAGGGGCCGCTGGCCTGGCGTCCGGGCTTGCTGGGGCGCTGGCGCACTGGGGCGTTCCGCAAGGGCGCATCCACCACTATGAAGCCGGCATCCGTCACGGCGGGATCCTGATGATGGTGGAGGCCCGCTCGGACGAGGATGCCCGGGAGATCGAGCAGCAATGGAAGGCGATCGGCGGGCGCGACGTCTTCCATGGCTAGGCCGACAAGTCAGGCGAGCGTCTTCTCGAACCAGTGGTGGGCATACGCCTCGTCGCTGAACGCCGGCACCTCGGCATAGCCTGAGCGGCGGTAGAGGCGAATGGCCTCGGAGAGCGCGCGGTTCGTCTCCAGGCGGATGGCGCGGACCCGCTTCGCCTTCGCGCACTTTTCCGCTTCCGCCAGCAATCGACGACCGATGCCGAGGCCGCGCGCATCGGGGCTCACCCACATGCGCTTCAATTCGGCGGGCTTGCGTCCGTGAAACTTGAGCGCCACGCAGCCGATCGGTCGTCCATGCCATCTCGCCATCAACAGTGCGCCCGAGGGCTCGGCGAGTTCGTGGGCGTCGGCGGAAAGGCTCAGGGCAGGATCGAAGCCTGTTTCGAAACGCGTGTCCAGTTCGACAAAGTACTGCGCGAAGCACCAGCGCGCGTCCTCGCTGGCCGGGTCCTCGACGTCCAGGCGCACGAACGCGGGTTGAAGCAGCCGCTCGACTTCCGCCATCGCATCGAGCAACTTCTTCCTTTGCGCCGCGGTGAGTGGTTCCAGGACGTGCTGCGCCACCTCGTCGGAGCGGCGGTCGATCTCGGCCCTTTCCGCCAGTCCGGCCTTCCTCAAGCGGACACGGCGCACCCGGCGGTCCTCCGGATGGGCGTCGAGATCGACGAGGCCCTGCTTCTCCAACGAGGACAACAGGCGGCTGAGGTATCCCGAGTCGAGGTCCAGGCGTTCACGCAAGGCGCGGACCTCGGCGCCGCCGGGGCCGATTTCCCACAGGATCCGGGATTCGGCCATCGGCCTGGCGCGGCCGAGGAAGTCGGCATTGAGCGCGCCTATGCCTTCGGCAACGGTGCGGTTGAAGCTGCGGACCTGCTGGATCGCGCGGGTGTCCACGGTGGAGCGGAGCCGGGAAGATCGAATATCTGACTCTAGTCAGATATTCGGCCCGCGTCAATCGAGCTTCGCTCCGTCAGACCTCCGCGATCAGCTCGATCTCGACGCACGCGCCCATCGGGATCTGCGCGACGCCGAATGCGCTGCGGGCGTGCTTGCCCCTGTCGCCGAACACTTCGCCGAGCAGTTCGCTGCAGCCGTTGGTCACCAGGTGCTGTTCCGTGAAGTCGGGCGAGGAGTTCACGAGGCTCATGACTTTCACGATGCGCTTGACCTTGTCGAGATCGCCGACGGCGGCGTGAAGCGTGCCCATCAGGTCGACGGCGATGGCGCGGGCGGCCTGCTTGCCTTCCTCGGTCTGCATGGTCTTGCCGAGCTGGCCGACCCAGGCCTTGCCGTCCTTCTTCGCGACGTGGCCCGAGATGAAGACGAGGTTGCCCGTCTGCACGAACGGGACGTACGCGGCAGCGGGCGTGGCAACCGGGGGCAGGGTGATGCCGAGTTCTTTCAGCTTGTCGTAAACGCTCATCGCGATCTCCTGATGGAATCAGGCGGCGATTGTAGGAGCGTCAAGCCGGCGCGACGGTGACCGCGACGTGGAGCTGGTGATTCGCGCCGCCGTGGATCACGCCGCGGATCGGTGAAACGTCGGAGTAGTCGCGGCCAATGGCGAGCACGACATAGTCTTCGCCCGCCATGCGGCGATTGGTCGGGTCGAGGTCCAGCCACTGGCCGGGCGTGCCGTCCCCGGGCAGGTACACGGACACCCACGCGTGCGATGCATCGCTGCCCACGAGCCGCGCTTGCCCCGGCGGCGGCTCGGTCAGGAGGTAGCCGCTCACGTAGCGTGCCGCAAGCCCAAGGCTGCGCAGGCACGCGAGCATCACATGCGCGAAGTCCTGGCACACGCCCTGGCGCATGCGAAGCGCTTCGATCGCGGGCGTGCTCACGTCGGTGGCCTCCGCCTGATACTCGAAATCGCCGTGGATGCGCGTCATCAGGTCGCGCGCGGCGTCCGCCAAAGCGCGCCCGCGAGTGAAGCTGGGCAGCGCGTACGCCGCGAACTCGGCATCGCGCGGCACGTGGGGCGACGCGAAAACGAATTCCGTCGCCGGGTCGTAGGAAGCGCCGCGGTGGTAGCGCATGCGCTCGCGCGCCTGCTCCCAGGCCATGTCGTTCGGCGCGAGCTGCGGTGCGGCAGTCGCCACGATGCTGCGCGCGACGACCTTCAGTTCCTCGTGTTGCGCCTGCAAGCTGAAGAACGTGCGCGTGTTGCCCCAGGCATCGACCGTGTCGCTGCACTGAAGCGGCTCGGGGGCGATCGACAGCTCGTGCGAGAGCAATTGCTGGCGCGCGCCGTGGGCGGGCTTCAGGTGCGCCATGTGCTGCGCGGTCCTGACGGCGGGCGCGTACGCGTAGTGCGTTTCGTGGACGACCTGCAGCAGCATCGCCCGTCCTCAGGCGCCCACGCTGTGGCGCGCGTCCGAATGGGTGAAGTAGCGTGTGCCGACGTCGTCGGACAGCTTGTACGCGGCGTCGGTGAGCTCCTGCAGCAGCGCCTCGAGCTTCGAGTAACGACCCTGCTCGTCGCGCCGGCACATCGCTTCCAGCGACCAGCCTTGCGGGTCGGGAATCGTGAGCGCGATCTCGGGCAGCTCGCCCGCCGCGCTGCCCGAGAGCCGCGCCAGCCGCCCGCGCAAGGTCTGCGCCACCCACGTCAGGGAGCGCGGGTTGTCCCGGTCGAGCACCAGCAGGTCCAGGAGGGCCGGGATGTCGTGCCGCTGCTGGTACTGCGCATGGAAGGTGATGGTGCTGTCGAACAGCGCGACGATCGCCTCGAAGCCGCCGTCCTCGTGAACTGCGCCGGTATCGAAAGCCCAGCCCAGCGTCGATGCGAGGAAGCCCAGGCGCTCGATGTGGCGGCCGGTGGAGAGCAATCGCCAGCCGTTGTCGCGCGTCATGCGGTCGGTCTGCGCACCCGTCATGGCCGCCGTTGCGCTGGACAGCGCCTCCAGCACTCGCAGCGTTTCCACCGGCGAGAAGTCGCCATCCTCAGCGAGGATCGCGCAGCCGCGCTGGAAGTCCTTTTCCGCGCGCACGATCACGTTCCACTGCTCGAGCGAGAGCCGTTCGCGCACGGCGGAAGCGGCCTGGCGCAGCGCGCGCAGGTTGAAGCCGACGCTGGTGGCATTGTCGGTGTCCGCCAGCGCCGCGATGAGCGAGCGTTCGAACACGCGCCGGGCCTGCGTGGCCGGCGGCACCGCAGGCAGCACGAGGCCGTTGGCGCGGCTCACCTCCGTCAGCCAGGCGAGCACGGGTGGCGAGGTCTGCGCTTCACCGTTCAGCACATCGAGCGCCAGCCGCACGAGGCGTGCCGTGTTTTCCGTGCGCTCGGTGTAGCGCCCAAGCCAGAACAGGTTTTCGCCCGCGCGGCTGGTGACGGCGCGGCGGCGGTGCGCCGGTTCCGCGGCCGGCTGCCCTTGGTGCAACAGCGTCGTCGGGTCGACCTCGCCTTCGGTGAGCACCCAGGTGTCGGCACTGGAGCCGCCGCGCTGCATCGACGCGATCTCCAGTGCGGCGCTGGCGATGCGCGTGAGGCCGCCGGGCAGCACGCGCCACGATCGCGGTCCGTCCGCCACGGCGATCACGCGCAGCATGTAGGAGCGCGGCAGGATGCGGTCGCCGTCCATCGCATGCTTCCAGGTCGGCATCTGGGCGAGCGGCAGGTACGCCTGGACCGTGTGCTCGTCAGGCTCGCGCACGATTCGGCCGGACCATTCGTCGATCTCGCGCCGCGAGAGCGAATGCCCCAGCACGGCGCCGGCACCGGCACCGCCGTAGGTCGGTTTGATCACGCTGCTCGCGAGCTGCGGCAGCACCGCTTCCATCGCTGCGCGCTCGCCGCACCACCAGGTCGCGAGCGAGGGCAGCAGCAAGTCCTCGCCGAGCAGGTGACGCGACAAGGCCGGCAGGAAGCCGAGGATCGCCGGGGATTCGAGAAAGGCCGAGCCCGGCGCGTTGGCGACGAGCACGTTGCCCGCACGCACGGCCTGCAACAGGCCCGGCACGCCGAGGTGCGAATCCGAGCGCAGCTCCAGCGGGTCGAGGAACTCGTCGTCCAGCCGCTTCAGGATGCCGTGCACCGGCTCCAGGCCCTGCAATGTCTTGAGGAACAGCCGGTCACCGCGCACGGTGAGGTCACCGCCTTCGACCAGGGTCAGGCCGAGGTAGCGCGCGAGATAGGCGTGTTCGAAATAGGTTTCGTTGTACGGGCCGGGCGTGAGCAGCACGATCCTCGGCTCGCCCGATGGACCGCGCGGGCACATCGCGCGCAGCGCGTCGGCGAAAGCGCGGTACGTGCCCGCGAGCCGCTGCACCTTCAGGTCGCGGAATGCTTCGGGGAACAGCCGCGAGATGATCAGCCGGTTCTCCAGCAGGTAGCCCAGGCCCGAGGGCGCCTGCGTGCGCTGGGACACCACCCACCAGGCGCCGTTGGCATCGCGCGCCATGTCGAACGCGGCGATGTGCAAATGCGATCCGCCCGGCGGGCGCACCCCGTGCATCGAGCGCAGGTAGCCGGGGTGGCCTTGCACGAGGGCCGGCGGCAGCAGGTTGCGCGCCAGCAGGTCCTGCGGGCCGTAGACGTCCGCCATGATGCGATCGAGCAGCTTCACGCGTTGCAGCACGCCCGCTTCGATCTGCTGCCAGGACTGCGCGTCGATGACGAGGGGAAACAGGTCCAGCGACCAGGGCCGCTGCGGGCCGTGCGCGTCGGCATAGACGTTGTACGTGACACCGTTGTCGCGCACCTGCCGCTCGAGGTTCACGGTCCTGCGGTTCAGGTCCGCGAAGCCCTCGCGGCCGAGGGTTTCGAAGAAGCGGTTCCAGGGCGCGCCGAGCTGCTCGCGCTGCGACCTGCTCGAGCCGCGAAGCTCATCGAAATGACCCGATGCGGCGGGCGGCGCGAGCGCGGCGGCGATGGCGGCGGGGGCGTCCGCGGCGTCGCCGAAAAGTGAATCAGCCGTGTCGGGGTGTTTGTCCACGCTTGGGCTGATTGTCCCACCACGGACTCATGCGGCGCCGTCCTTCAACGGCGCAGGGCGAGCGATGGTAGCGTGCTTCCAACACCCGGCACATTCCATGAGCACGAGCGAGAGCGCGCTGTCACGGCAAGGCGAGCGCTGGCCGCAGCACCTGCGCCGGCGCGCCGTCGTGTACGCCGGCGCCGCCTTGCTGCTGATCCTGTGGCTCAAGCTTTTCGCCGCGCTGTTCGGTGCCATGGCGGGCTACGTGCTGTTCGGCCTGGCGCGCCGGCCGACGGCGGCACCGGCGCCGCCTCCGCGGCGGATTGCCAACGCGTTGTTCGCCGCGGCGCTGGTGGTGGCCGGCCTCTTTGCGATCGTCGAGGGCATCGGGCTGCTGCTCAACGCGTCGGCCGACGGCCTGCCGCGGCTGATGCAGTTGCTGGCCGACACCGTGGACCACATCCGCAACATGGCGCCCGACTGGATCGCCGCGCGCCTGCCCGATTCGGCCGAGGCGCTGCAGCACGCGCTGGCGGAATGGCTGCGCATGCACGCGCACGACATGCAGCATTGGGGACACGAGGCGCTGCGCATCCTGGTGCACCTGGTGATCGGGCTCATCATCGGCATCACCGCCCACATCTCGATCCACCGCCGTCCGGCGACTGCGGCGTTGTCGGCACTGGCGATCGAGCGCTGGCGCCAGCTCGCGTTCGCGTTCCGCGACGTGCTCGCGGCGCAGCTTCGCATCGCGCTGGTCAACGCCGCGTTGACCGGCGTCTACCTGCTCCTGGTCCTGCCGGCATTCGACGCCCATGTGCCCCTGGCCATGACGCTGGTGGCCTTCACCTTCTTCGCGAGCCTGCTGCCCATCGTGGGCAATCTGATGTCGAACACCGCCATCGTGATCGCGGCGCTGACCGTGTCGCTGTGGACCGGCGTCGCGTCGCTCGTCTTCCTGATCGCGATCCACAAGCTGGAGTACTTCCTCAACGCGCACTTCGTCGGCAGCCGCGTCGAGATCCCGATCTATGCGCTGCTCGCGTCGATGCTGGTGCTGGAAGCGGCGTTCGGGGCGACGGGGCTGGTGGCCGCGCCGATCTACAGCGCGTGGTTGACGCGGGAGTTGCGGGGGAATGGGTGGATCGGCGCCGCGGGGGGCCTGTGATCGCCCGCCCGGCCGGATAACAGCTCGTTACCCGCGGCCACGAATCCTCGACAACCGGGACAAAGACAGGATGTTTGTCCCATTCATGTTTTGCATCCGGCCAGTCGATGATTTTTCGGGACCGGCGCCTGTCGAGGCCGGCCGATCTCGAGGAGCCAAGCGGTGGAAGAACAGATCGAGCGGTGGGAGCTCCGATCGGGGACGTGGGTTCGCGACCGTGCGTCCGAGAGGTGGTGCTTGGCCGCCACATGGGACGGAACGGTGGTCGACCCCAGGCTCCCGGTGCTCGACGTCGTGCGCCTGGCGGGCGCCCGCCGCGCGACCGACGGCGACGAGTGGTTTCCCCCGGAGTTCAACTACTCGCAGCAGACCGGCGCACCGTTGCGCGTCACCAACCCCGCACTGGATTCGCCCTTGGCACTGGCGCGCGCGCACGAACGTTCGGCAAGCGGCCAGCCGGACCGCACCTTGCCGCCGCTGCCGCCCGGGCACTACCGGTTCGTCGTCGACAAGTTCGACGCGGCCTGGCCGACCTTGGTCGCTGTCGAGCCGGAACAAGGCAAGCTCCTCGCGCTCCTGCCCGAATCGGAGATCTGGATGCCGCTGAAGCGCACGGCGGGCACAAGCTGGGGGCGGAGACTGGCGAACCCGCGGGGTTGGCGGATGGAACTCGTCCATGCCGGCGGCCATGCGACCGGCTATTGTCCTTCCGCCACCGGGCTCGCGGCCGTCACGCCGAGTGCGATCGGGCTGTGTTATGCGATCGAGCACGCGGGGGAGGGGCCCGCGATCGGCGGCCCCGTGGCATGGGAAGGTGAGATCTGGTCGCCCGTGCTGGGGAAGGGACACAGGATCCACCTGATCGGCAAGCCACACGGGGCACCCGAGCACCTCGTCCTGCCGACGCACGCGCCCGTGCCGCAACACGGCTTCGAAGCGCCGGTATCCGATGACGCGCACGTGAACTGGCCTTGCGACGAAGGACAGCTGGTGTTGCGGCTCGACGCGCAAGGCGGCAGGCAGTGCGAGTGGGTCGCGTGGCCCGAGCGGGTCAAGCCGATGTTCTCGATGGGTTCCTTCTTCGTCCCCGGCACCGGCACCTTCTGGCAGGTGTGCCGCAGCAACGTCGATGGACGCTTCGAATACGTGGAGATGGCGAGGGCCGAGCCGGAGATTGTCTCCATCGACGGGCCGCGCCTGTGCATGGGGCGGGCCTGTTATCGCGGCACGTCGCGCATCGACATCGACCCGTTGCGGCCGGTCGACAAGTCCACGGACATCGTGGTGCCCTTGCTCGACTTGGCGGGCGACGGCGCCGTGGTCGGGCTCAGGATGGATGCACCGCACGGGGTGCTCGCCCTCCTGCATGCGGATAACGAGCCGCGCCGCGCTGTGCTGCAGCTCGAGGTGCCGGGCCGCGCCGCAGTGCCGTTCGGGACTCTCGACGTGAAGAAGCCGTGGTCCGCGCAGTTGTTCGTCTACGACGGACACCTCTGGGTGGACCATCCCGACCTGCCGCAGGCGGTCGGCTGGCAACTGGCTCCCGCAAACCGATGAACGTCAGATGTCCGCGCACTATCCGTTGACTGTCCCTTCCCGCCCGCGGGCGGGCACGCGCGCCGCCATGGAGACGGCCATGGACACGGCGATGCCCACGCCGCCCTGGACGCGCCAAGGCAAAGCGAGGTGCGGCTTCTGCAGCCAGGCCTGGTTCGGCGAAGTGGCTTATTGCCCGTATTGCGGACGTCCATCCTCCAGTGCGTCAGTGGACACGAGGCGCGATGCTCCGCCCTCCGCCGACCGTCACGCGGGTGCTCGAGCCCACACCGCCGTTCGAAAGCAGGACCGCGGCAGCGCCGCGTCCATGCCAGCGGCCGAGAAGCGTATGACGTACGCCCTCATCGAACACGTTCATTCATATGGCGCGAAGATGCGCCCGCTCTTTGCGTCGGTACGGGCGCGGACCGACCAGCCGGGCATGCACTGGAAGCTCCCGTGGATCACCGCGGCCACGGCGGTGGCCTTCGTCGCGATCGTGATCGCGGTGAAGGAAGTCGCGGTCACGACCGGCGACAGAGCAGCCAGCGGCAGGTCCGAGGCGAGCGCGGCCGCGCCCGTGGCGACGGACCGCGGCGTGTCCGCGAGCACCGCACAAGCGCCTCGGGCCGAGCCCGTGATGCCCCACGCCGACACGGCGCCGACGCAGCCGCCCGCCCGCCATCGGTCGCTCTGCTCCGCTGCGAACGAGGCGGCGGGGCTGTGCAACCCGCAATGAGCTGACGCACGGAAGGAGACGCCATGCATGCAATGAGACGAGCGGTCCGGACCTGGCCGCGCTGGATGCGGCAACTGCTGCTGTTCGCGGGTCTGCTCGCGGCCGCGGCCGCGGCCCCGGCGGAAACCATCGTCACGGGCGGGAAGACGGGCACCTACTACCAGATCGGAAACAACCTCAAGGACATCGTCTCGCCGGCACTGGAGGTGCGGGACTCCAAGGGGTCGTGGGCGAACGTGGAGGACCTGAGCCAGACAAAGGGCGTGGGCTTGGCCATCGTGCAGTCCGATGTCTATGCGGCCTTCGTCTACCTGCGCGACAACCCGCGGGTGCCGCGCGAAACGCGGCGCCAGTATGCGAACCTGCTCGCGAACCTGCGCGTGTTCATGCCGCTGTACCGGGAGGAGATCCACTTCCTCGTCAGGAAGGACAGCCCGCTCGAATACATCCACCAGATCCGCGGCGCCCGCATCTGGATGGATGCAGAAAAGAGCGGCACCTACCTCACCGCACTGAACATCTACAGCAAGATGTTCAACGAGCGGCCGCAGATCGTGGCCCCTTTCGTCAATCCCACCGTGACGGGTGACGATGAAGGAACGAAGACGCGGCGTTCGGCCTTGATGGTGCTGAGCGACCCCAACTTCTACAAGGACTTCCCGCAGATCGATGTGATCGTGCTGGTGGGCGGGCAGCCGCTCAAGCTGCTGGCAACGAACATCCCCGATAACCTGAGGCTCCTCAAGTTCGACCCGAACCACGCCACGTCGGCGAGGCTCCTGCGGGAATACCGGAAGGCGGACATACAGAAGGCGAGCTATCCCTTGTTGAACATCGCCGATGCCGGCCATCCCTCGCTGTCCGTGGACTCGTACCTGATCACCGCGAACTTCATCGACCCGGACCGCAACCGGTTCGTGTCCACCCTGGCGGACCGCTTCTGCGAAAAATTCGACGAGCTCCAGGCGAAGGGTCACCCGAAGTGGAAAGCCCTGACCTGGAAGCCGGGCTCGCCCCTGCCCGCCCTCAACGCGGGCTGGCAGTACTCGACACGGGTGAAGGAGCGCTTGAGCCGTTGCGAACCGCAGGAAGCGGAAGCGGCGTCGCCCCCGCCCCCACCCAAAGCGTGCAAGCCGCAGGACCGGTTCGCGGGGCTGTGCCGCTGATGCAGGGTCTATGGGGAGCCAGCGACCGCAGCTGAAGTGGCGGCCAGGTCCTACCGCCGCACTTCGTCGACGACCGTCTTGAAATCGTCGATATCCTCGAAGCTGCGGTACACGCTCGCGAACCGCACGTAGGCCACCTTGTCGAGCTTCTTGAGCTCGCGCATGACGAGTTCGCCGATGCGGTTCGAGCCGATCTCGCGCGCGCCCAGGTTCAAGAGCCGCTCCTCGATGCGCTCGACGGCGCCGTCGATCTGCTCGGTGCTGACCGGGCGCTTGCGCAAGGCGAGGTTCATCGAGGCGCGCAGCTTGCCGCGGTCGTACTCGATGCGCCGGCCGTCCTTCTTGACGATGGCGGGGAAGGTGAGGTCGGGGCGCTCGTAGGTGGTGAAGCGCTTCTCGCAGGAAGCGCACTGGCGGCGGCGGCGGATGAATTCGCCCTCTTCGGCGAGACGCGTCTCCACCACCTGGGTGTCGGCGTGGCCGCAGAAGGGGCACTTCATCGCATTACCTTACTTGTAGACCGGGAACTCGCGCGTGAGCGCCGCGACCTTCTCGCGCACGCGGGCGATGTTCGCCTCGTCGCGCGGGTTGTCGAGCACGTCGGCCACGAGGTTGGCCGTCAGGCGCGCCTCGTTCTCCTTGAAGCCGCGCGTGGTCATGGCCGGCGTGCCGACACGCACGCCGCTGGTGACCATCGGCTTTTCCGGATCGTTGGGGATCGCGTTCTTGTTGATCGTCATGTGCGCCTGGCCCAGCACCGCTTCGGCTTCCTTGCCGGTGATGCCCTTGGGTCGCAGGTCCACCAGCATCACGTGGCTTTCGGTGCCGCCGCTCACGATGCGCAGGCCGCGCTCGGTCAGCGTCTGCGCCACCACTTGCGCGTTCTTCGCGACCTGCTGCTGGTAGGCCTTGAATTCGGGCTGCTGCGCTTCCTTGAACGCCACGGCCTTCGCGGCGATGACGTGCATCAGCGGGCCGCCTTGCAGGCCGGGGAAGATCGCGCTGTTGATCGCCTTCTCGTGCTCGGACTTCATCAGGATGAAGCCGCCGCGCGGGCCGCGCAGGCTCTTGTGCGTGGTCGAGGTGACGACGTCCGCGTGCGGCACGGGATTCGGGTACACGCCCGCGGCGATCAGGCCGGCGTAGTGCGCCATGTCGACCATGAAGATCGCGCCGATTTCCCTGGCCACCTTGGCGAAGCGCGCGAAGTCGATGCGCAGCGAATAGGCCGAGGCACCCGCGATGATCAATTTGGGCTTCGTCTCGCGTGCCTTGCGCTCCATGGCGTCGTAGTCGATCGCTTCCTTGGCATCCAGCCCGTAGGAGACGACATTGAACCACTTGCCGCTCATGTTCAGCGCCATGCCGTGCGTGAGGTGGCCGCCTTCGGCCAGGCTCATGCCCATGATGGTGTCGCCGGGCTTGAGGAACGCCAGGAACACGGCCTCGTTGGCTTGCGCGCCCGAGTGCGGCTGCACGTTGGCGGCATCCGCGCCGAACAGCTGCTTGACGCGGTCGATCGCGAGCTGCTCGACGACGTCGACGTTCTCGCAGCCGCCGTAGTAGCGCTTGCCGGGATAGCCCTCGGCGTACTTGTTCGTGAGCTGGGTGCCTTGGGCGGCCATCACCGCGGGCGAGGCGTAGTTCTCGCTCGCGATCAGCTCGATGTGGTCTTCCTGGCGCTTGTTCTCGGCCTGGATGGCGGCCCAGACGTCGGGGTCGGTCTGTTCGATGAGGAAGTTGCGGTGGAACATGGCGGCAGTCCTTTGAAGAGGTGATCCCTGTTTCTGCAAACAAGGGCTGCCCAGGCGAACGGCTAGACGCGGGGAGGTCGAATTCGCCCGCGGTACGCTTCCCAGTGGTGGGGCTCCACGTCAGCGCCGGCCACCGCGCCGGGTGGCCGCGCCTATCGCCAGTCGCGTACAGGTGGAGTGTAGCGCGCCTTGCTCAGGAAACGCTGGCGACCTTGTCTTCGGCCGGGGCAGCCGCAGGGGAAGCCTCCGGCTCGCCCGGCGCGACGGTGCGGATCACGGGCGGCTGCAGCGGGACATTGCGTCCCGACGCCACGAGCTTCAGGCGCGCATGTTCGGCCATGACCTTGGCGGCGTAGCCACCATCGTCGTCGCTGTTCGCGGCGCCGACATAGAACTTCAGGCCGGCCTCGATGGAGCCGGCGTGCTGGATGCATTCCTGCAGCACCTTCACGCCGACGCGCAGGTTGGTCACCGGGTCGAAGGCGGCGAGCTTGCCGCCGAAGTTCTCGTATTTGTCCTTGTGGACCCCCGTCATCACCTGCATCAGGCCCTGGGCGCCGACCGGGCTCTGGGCGAAGGGGTTGAAACCGGACTCGACGGCCATGACGGCCAGGATCAGCGTCGGGTCGAGCTTGTTGCGCTCGCCGATCTCGAAGGCTTCGGACACGAGGGCGCTGAGCGGCTCGGGGGCGACGCGGTACTTCTTGCTGAGCCAGTAGGCGATCGCAGCCTGCTGCTTGGGCAGGCCGTGCGGATCGGCGGCCGTGGCCCGCTCGATCGCATCGAGCTGGATCGGCATGCCGATGGCGGCTTCCTGGCGGGCTTGCAGCCAGCCGCGCAGCCTTTCCTCGCCGGTGTGGCGCAGGTCCGGGCGGGCGGCGAGCGTGAGCGCGCAGCACACCGTGGCCAGCCCCGTCAGGGCCAGGCCGTTGTGCGTGATTTCGAAGAAGCCCTGGGCGACGTCGGATGCGAAGCACCTCAGGCCCTGGACGGTCTTTCCTAACGCTGTCATAGCACTTCCTCTCTCGCGCGAGCCTTCTAGGCAATGCCGGGATGGGCATCACACCGTCGGGCTCCTCGTTTGATTTGGTACGCCGTCGGATGCCGGGGAGCTCTCGTCCTGGAGTCCCTTCGGGTCGTCCGACCTAGCCGGGTTCGGCAGCGGGTTCGGGTTGTCCCTAGTACGTTTGCGAGGGACGGGCGGATTCTAGGGGGCGCTCAAATAACAGGTCAAGAATATCGAGTTACGTTTTTATGCCATATGGCACAGGAAACTACCGCATTTTGCTGCAAACGCGGGAATTTCGCCTGTCGGGCAGCGCCCCAATCGCCTGTCGGTCCGGCCTGATGGCTCCATCGCCCTCGGAAACTCGCTATCGAAATAGGAGCGCCCAACCTGAACAGCTTGTATCGACTCTTAAGTATTCGCCCGGACCGGGTAGCCCAAGCTATTGAGGTGTCAGGCGCTTGTCAATGCAGGGCGCGCAATCGCGCGCTCGCGCGCCATTGAAAAGCGTGCCTTGAATTCGCACGCGTCCTGACTTAACTTGTTCTTGCCCGAGGGATCGGGCACCCAGCCGGTAGGGCCATCGTCAGGTGGTAGCCCCGGCCCCACTTGGAAGCAATCTCTTGCTTCCGGCGCGTGGAGGGACGTCACTCTCCCGACACGCGAATCCAGGCGGCACAGGACTTTTGTCTGCCGCCACGGCCCGGTGGACGCCTTCAGGGCGGCCGTCCGGGCCATTTCATTGGAGCGTCGTCGAAGCGTCTTCCTCGCAGCGTCCGCGGCTGAGTCCCAATCGCGGCGAGAATAGCGGTTTGCCCGCGCGCCGCGGGCCCCTTCATATAGAACAGCATTCTTCGTGACCCAGGCCACCCTCAAGTCCACCGACACGCGCGCACTCGACGAACTGACCGGCGGCGCCTTCTCGGCGCCCACTTCCGGCGAACGCAGCGCACGTGTCCGCGAATGGCTCGCCGGCAACCCCGCCGTCGAACAGATCCAGGAAGTCTTCCGCGAATTGAGCGCCCGCGACAAGGGCGCGGCGCGGCTGCTGCGCGAGCGGCTCGACGAAATCCGGCGCGCGCGCACCCAGGAGGCGATCGCGGCCGAATGGGGCGAGAAGGCCGCGGCGCTGCTGGCCCAGCCCAAATTGAACATCGCCGACGCGCTGGCCTGGCAGCGCGACGCCGCCAAGGCGGGGGCGCCGCTCAGCCGCGAGCCGCTGGCCGGCGCGAAGGCCCAATTGGCCGAACGCATCAGGGGCATCGAGGACCTGCAGCATCGGGTGCAGGTCCAGCGCGAAGCCGCCGTGCTGCTCGCGCAGCGCATCGAGGTGCTGTCGACCAAGTCCTGGCAGGACGCGCAGGCGGCGTCGGACGCGCTGGCGAAGGACGTGCCGGATTGGCAGGCGCAAGCGCAGGCACTGATCGAGGACCCGAACTGGACCAGCGTCGACGCGCGCTTCCCGCCGCTGCTCGAGTCTTCGCGCCAGCAGCTGCAGGTGGTGTGGGATGCCTTCCAGAGCGCGCTCGCCCAGGCGCGCACCGCGGCCCAGGACCCGTCGGCGCCGCTGCCGCCTGTGCCCGTGTGGGCCGATGAGCTGCGCGCAGCACGTGGCGTCCCCGTCGAGGTGCCGATCAAGGCCGCCAAGCCCAAGGTCGATCCCGAAGCACGGGAGCGCGCGAACAATGCCGTGCGCGAAGTACTGGGCAAGCTCGAGCAGGAGATCGCGCAGGGCCACGGCAAGGCGAGCGCCGGCGCGGCCAGCGCGCTGCGCAACGCGCTGAAGGAGCACGGGCGGCTGGTCGACGACAAGCTCGAGGCGCAGGCGCATGCCGCGCTCGCGGCGGCGGGCGAACTCGAAGGCTGGCAGCGCTGGCGTGCCGACCAGCTGCGCCAGGAGCTCGTCGCCAAGGCGGAGGACCTGTTCGAACGGCCCGCGCCGGTCGAAGGCCAGGAGCCCGCACCGCCGAAGGCGCGGTATGGCGGCCGCAAGATGCAGGAGCAGTTGCGCCAGCTGCGGGAACAATGGAAGCAGGTGGACCAGGGTGGCCCGCCGAATCACGCCTTGTGGAAGCGCTTCGACGAGGCCTGCAACACGGCCTACAAGGTCGTCGAGGAGTGGCTCGACAAGGTCAAGGCCGAGGCGGCCGAGCACCGCACCCAACGCCTGGCGCTGATCGACGAACTCAAGGCCTGGTCGCAGGCGAACACGACGGCCCTCAATGGCGACTGGAAGGGCTTCGCCCGCGTGCTGCAGCAGTTCGACAACCGCTGGCGCGAAGCCGGGCACCTGAGCGAAAAGACTTTCGCCGAGATGCAGGCCAAGTGGAAGGAGGCCATGCAGGCGGCCCGCGCACCGCTCGAGGCGCTGCAGAAGGAAAGCGTCGACCGCCGCCACGCGATGATCGAGGAGGCCAAGGTGCTCGGCGCCGAACCCCCGCTGCGCATCGACGCCGTCAAGTCGCTGCAGCAGCGCTGGCAGGCGGAAGCGCAGGCCGTGCCGCTGGACCGCAGGCAGGAACAGAAGCTGTGGGATGCATTCCGCAAGCCGATCGACGAGGCGTTCCAGCGCAAGGGCGAGGAGCGCGAGCGCGCCGCCGCGGCGCTGAGCGAGCGCGATCGCGTGGTCCTGGACGCGTCCAAGGCACTCGAAGCCGCGAACGCGACGGGCGACGCGCAGAAGATCAAGGCGGCGATGTCCGCGCTGGAAGCCGCACTCAAGGGGCAGGCGCAGGCGCGTGCCGACGTGGCCGCGGCGAATGCGGAAGCCGCCGCACCGGCGGGCGAAGGCACGACGGCGGAAGCCGCACCGGCCGAAGCGGCTGCTCCGCCCAAGCCTTCGCCCAAGCCGCTGGTCGCGATGCGCGGCGATGATCGACCGGGCATGAAGAAAACCGAGCCGGCGCCCATCGGCCGCGGCGGCAAGTTCGGCGATCGCCGGGGCGCGCCGGCGCCGAGGTTCGGCGACCGCCGCGACGATCGCGGTGCGCGCGACGCCCGTCGCGGACCGATGGAAGACCGTGGACCGCGCCTGGGCGATGTCGCCTTCCGCGCGCAACGCGATGCGCTCGAACACGCGCAATCGGCATTGCGAAAGCTCGCGGCGCAAGCGCATGGCGAAGCCCTGGCGCAATTGATGGCGGCGTGGGAGAAGCGTGCGCCCGATGACGTGCCGAGCCAGCACGATTTGGGCAAATCGGTCCCCGCCGGTGTGCGCTCGTCGTGGACGAAGGCTGTGGGCAGCGCGCCCTCCGGTGATGCGAGCGAGGCGCTGCTGCGGCTGGAAATCGCGGCCGAAACACCGACGCCGGCCGAACACATCACGGCGCGCCGCGCCTTGCAATTGCAGCTGCTCACGCGCCGCAACGATCCGTCGCCTGCGCAGACCTGGGCCGAGGACACCGCGCGCGTGCTGGCGACCGCCCACGACGCCGCCAACGCGCGGCGCCTGCAGAACGCGCTCAAGGTCTTGATGCGCTGAGGAAAAAGCCGTCGAAGAGCTGCGCGAGCGCGCGATGCTCTTCGACGAAGCGTCCGGGTGCGACGAAATACGCTTCGCAGGCGACCGCGAAGAACTCGTCGATGGACTGCGCACCGTACGGATCGAGCCAGGGCGTTTCGCCGCCGAAGCGTTCCGCGACGATCACCTTTTCGCGGAACGCCTCGTACTCGCGCGTCATCACTTCCATCCACGCCCGACGCGCGGCAGCCGTCGGCAGGGGCGGGCAACCGTCCGCGCGGCCGTCGCGCATGTCGATCTTGTGGATGAACTCGTGGATCACCACGTTGTAGCCTTCGTGCGCCGAGTCGCGGACGCCGGCGACGTCTTGCCAGCTGAGCATCACCGGGCCGCGGTCCATCGCCTCGCCCGAGATGACTTCCTCCCAGTCGTGCACGACACCGGTTTCGTCCATCGCGGTGCGCCTGGCCACGACTTCGTCCGCATGCACGACGATACCGACGAAATCGTCGTACCACGCGAGGCCGAGGTACAGCACGGGCAGCACGGCCTGCGCGGCGATCGAGACCGCCACCTCATCGGTGATGACGAAACCATGCGCCCCCGTGAATTCCTTTTGCGCGAGGAAGCGGGCGGCAAGTTCGCGCAGGCGTTCCACTTCGGCAGCATCGCGCCGGGCAAGGAAGGGGTGGCGCGCCAGCACCGCTTTCCACAGCGCATCCGGAATCGGGCGCGGTGCCGCGCGGCGGCGCAACCAGCCGAACATCAGCCGAGCGCGATACGCTTCGGACCCGAGGCGTCCAGCCGCAGCACCTCGCGCCGCGGCGGGTCCGCCGCGAGATCCCAGTCCGTCAGGACGATGCGCTGCTTGCCCGCGCCGAGGTCGTGCTCGCGCGGCTGGTGCGTGTGGCCGTGGATCATGGCCTGCGCATCGGCTGCATCCAGCCATTCGCGCGCCAGCGCATCATCGACCTGGCCATACGCGTCGCGCGGGTCCTGCTGCTGGCGTGCCTGGCTCTCGGCGCGCATCTGGCGGCCGATCGCCTGCCGCTCGGCAAGCGGCTTCGCGAGGAACTCCTGTTGCCATGCCGGCTGGCGCACGACATGGCGGAACTGCATGTACTTCGTGTCCGAGATGCACAGCGCGTCGCCGTGCGTGAGCATCCAGCGTTGGCCTGCGAACGTAAGCACGGTCGGGTCGTCGACCAGCGTCGCGCCGCAACTGCGCATCAGGCCGTCGCCCATGAGGAAGTCGCGATTGCCGTGCATCAGGAACACCGGCAACCTGCGCACGGTCGCCTGCAGGACCGCGGCGCAATCGGCCGCAAAGCCGGGCTCATGAAGAACGTCGTCTCCCACCCACGCCTCGAACAGGTCGCCAAGGATGAAGAGCGCGTCGGCTTTGCACGCCACCATGTAGCTGCGCCAGGCGTCGAAGGTCGGCGCCTGCGCGGCCTGCAGGTGCAGGTCCGAGATGAACTCCACCGCGCGCCAGCCGGGCGGCGCCTTGAGCTCGGCGAAGCGCGGCTGCGCAGTCACTGGCACGGTCAGACGGCGACGGCCTTCTCGATCACGACGTCCTCGGTCGGCACGTCGTCGTGGAAGCCCTTGCGGCCGGTCTTCACGCCCTTGATGCGGTCGACCACGTCCTGGCCGCCCACCACCTTGCCGAACACCGCATAGCCCCAGCCCTGCGCCGTCGGCGCGGTGTGGTTGAGGAAATCGTTCTTCGCGACGTTGATGAAGAACTGCGCGGTGGCCGAATGCGGGTCCGACGTGCGCGCCATCGCGACGGTGTAGTTGTCGTTCTTCAAGCCGTTGCTGGCCTCGTTGGCGATCGGCTTGTTGGTGGGCTTTTGCGACATGCCGGGCTGGAAGCCGCCGCCCTGGATCATGAAGCCGTTGATCACGCGATGGAAGATCGTGCCGTCGTAGTGGCCGTTCTTCACGTAATCGAGGAAATTCTGCGTGCTCTGCGGCGCCTTCTGCTCGTCGAGTTCGAGCGTGATCACGCCGTAGTTCTTCACGTGCAGTTCGACTTTCGGGTTGGCCATGACGTGCCTCCTTTACTGGACAATCGTTGCGGACTGGATGACGACCGGTGTCTTCGGCACGTCGGTGGGGAAGGGGCCGCCGGGGCCGGTCGGCGTGGCCTTGATCTTGTTCACGACGTCCATGCCGCTCACCACCTTGCCGAACGCGACGTAGCCGGTGTTGGGGCCGGTCGGGTCCAGCCGAGAGTTGTCGACGACGTTGATGAAGAACTGCGACGTCGCGGAATTCGGGTCGCCGGTGCGTGCCATCGCGATGGTGCCGGCCTGGTTCTTCACGCCGCTCACGGAACCCTCGTGCGGGATCGGCGGCCGCGTGATGCGCTGCCTGTAGTTCTGGTCGTAGCCGCCACCCTGGATCATGAAGCCGTTGATCACGCGATGGAAGACCAGGCCGTCGTAGTGCTTCGCCTTCACGTACGTCAGGAAATTCTCCACGGTCTTCGGCGCCTTGTCGGGATAGACCTCGACCACGATGTCGCCCACGTTCGTCGCGAACTTGACGCGCGGCGCGTTCGTGTCGGCGGCGAAGGCAGCCAGGCTGATGCCGGCGGAGATGACGATGGCCGCGGCGCGGCGGGTGAGCAGGCTCAAGCGAACTCCTTGCGATGGGAAAGGGGCAATGGTAGCGCCCTCGGGGGCGCACGTGCTCAGCGCTTGGGCGGCGGCGAGAGCAACTGCCGGATCAGCGCCAGCTTCGCCGCCGCACTCGTGTTCGCGGGTTCGATCTGCTGGGCCTTGGCGTAGGACTGGCCCGCGAGTTTCGCGTACACGTCGCCGAGGTTCTCGTGCGCGGTCGCGTAGCTGGGGTTGGCGCGTACTGCACCTTCCAGGGCTTCCCGCGCCTTGTCGTACTCGTTCTGCTGCGCATACAGCACGGCCAGATTGTTGTACGGCTCCGGCAGCTCGGGAAATTCCTGCGTCAGCTGCGTGTACGTCGCGATCGCCTCCGCCCGCTGCCCCGATTCGGCCTGGATCACGCCCTTGAGGAAACGCATCTGCGGGTCGGTCGGCTTGGCCGCGATATAACGGTCGGCCTTCGCGAGGGCCTGGTCGTACTTGCCCTGCCTGAGCAACTGGTTGACGTCCGCATAGTCATCCGCCAGTGCGGCCAGCGGCACCACCAGGATGGCAGCCAGCGAACAGGCGCGTGCAATGCGGGCAAGTCTCATGGGAGCGGCTCAGGCTTATACTGCGGCGGATTGTAGCGGCGGGTCATCGCGCGCTTCCTGTCCCCATCCCCATGAGCCTTCGCATCTACAACACGCTGACGCGTGCACTGGAAGACTTTTCTCCCATCGAGCCGGGGCACGTGCGCATGTACCTGTGCGGGATCACGGTGTACGACTACTGCCATGTGGGGCACGCGCGTTGCAACGTGGCGTTCGACGTCGTGCAGCGCTGGCTCAAGGCCAGTGGATACGAGGTCACGTTCGTGCGCAACATCACGGACATCGACGACAAGATCATCCGCCGCGCGGTGGAGAACGGCGAGACGGTGCGCGGCCTGGCCGAGCGCATGACCGTCGAGATGTACAAGGACTTCGACGCGCTGGGCATCGAGCGTCCCACGCACGACCCGCGCGCGACCGACTTCATCCCGCAGATGGTCGAGATCGTGCAGCTCCTCGAGCGCAACAGCCTCGCCTACCGTTCGGATACCGGCGACGTGAATTTCGCCGTGCGCGCGCTGCCCGGTTACGGCAAGCTCTCGGGCAAGTCGCTCGACGAGCTGCATGCCGGCGAGCGCGTCGCGGTGCTCGAAGGCAAGCAGGACCCGCTGGACTTCGTGCTGTGGAAGAGCGCCAAGCCCACCGAGCCGCAGGATGCCAAGTGGGAAAGCCCCTTCGGGGCCGGGCGCCCGGGCTGGCACATCGAGTGCTCGGCGATGGCGCGCGAGCTCCTGGGCCAGCCGCTGGACATCCACGCCGGCGGCATGGACCTGCAGTTCCCGCACCACGAGAACGAGATCGCGCAGAGCGAAGGCGCTTTCGGCGTGCCGCTCGCGAAGTACTGGATGCACAACGGCTTCCTGAACATCGACAACGAGAAGATGTCGAAGTCGCTGGGCAACTTCTTCACGGTACGCGATGTCCTGAAGCATGTCGATGCGCAGACGCTGCGCTTCTTCGTGCTGCGCACGCATTACCGCAGCCCGATCAACTACAGCGATGCGACGCTGGAGGATGCCCGCGGCGCACTGAGGCGCCTGTACACCGCGCTGGACCTCGCCGCGCCGGCCGACATCGGCGCCATCGACTGGAACGATCCGTTCGCGGCACGCTTCAAGGCGGCGATGGACAACGATTTCGCCACGCCCGAGGCGGTGGCGGTGCTGTTCGACCTGGCGGCCGAAGTCAATCGCACGAAGTCGGCGCAGCTCGCCGGCCTGCTCAAGGCGCTCGGCGGAACGCTCGGCATCCTGCAGGGCGAGCCGAAGGCTTTCCTGCGCGCAGGCACGACGCTCGACGAGTCGACCATCCAGCGCCTGATCGACGAACGCGCGGCCGCGAAGAAGGCCAGGGACTTCGCGCGCGCCGACGCCATCCGCACCGGGCTGCTCGCGCAAGGCATCGTCCTGAAGGATTCGCCCACCGGCACGACATGGGAGGCGGCGTCGTGAGCGCCGATCCCAAGCTGGTCGTGTTCGCCCGGCCCGAATACTGGGACGAGGCCTGCCGCTACCTGTCGAAGAAGGATCGCGTGATGCGCCGGCTGATCCCGCAGTTCGGCGAGGCGTGCCTGCAGTCACGCGGCGATGCGTTCACGACCCTCGCGCGCAGCATCGTGGGCCAGCAGATCTCGGTGAAGGCGGCGCAGACCGTGTGGGACCGCTTCGCGAAGCTGCCGCGCAAGATGACGGCCGGCAACGTGCTGAAGCTCAAGGTCGACGACATGCAGGCCGCGGGCCTGTCGGCTCGCAAGATCGAATACCTGGTCGACCTCGCGCTGCACTTCGATTCCGGCGCGATCCACGTCCACGCGTGGAAGGACATGGCCGACGAGGAGATCATCGCCGAGCTCGTGGGCATCCGCGGCATCGGCCGCTGGACGGCGGAGATGTTCCTCATCTTCCACCTGATGCGCCCGAACGTGCTGCCGCTGGACGACATCGGCCTCATCAACGGCATCAGCCGCAACTACTTTTCCGGCGACCCGGTCAGCCGCAGCGATGCGCGCGAGGTGGGTGCCGCCTGGGATCCTTTCTGCAGCGTCGCGACTTGGTATATTTGGCGCTCGTTGGACCCGCTGCCCGTCGAGTATTGAGCGGGCGAGGAGAACACCTTGGCGAAGAGAACATTCCTGGATTTCGAACAGCCCATCGCGGAACTCGAATCCAAGATCGAGGAACTGCGCTACGTCCAGACGGAATCGGCCGTCGACATTTCCGAGGAGATCGAGCAGCTCTCGAAGAAGAGCCTGCAGCTCACCAAGGACATCTACAGCGACCTGTCGCCCTGGCAGATCACGAAGATCGCGCGCCATCCCGAGCGGCCGTACACGCTCGACTACGTGAACGAGATCTTCACGGACTTCATCGAGCTGCACGGTGACCGGCATTTCGCGGACGACCTCTCGATCGTCGGCGGACTGGCGCGCTTCAACGGCAACGCCTGCATGGTCCTCGGCCACCAGAAGGGCCGCGACACGAAGGAGCGCGCGCTGCGCAACTTCGGCATGAGCCGGCCCGAGGGCTACCGCAAGGCGTTGCGCCTGATGAAGACGGCCGAGAAGTTCAAGTTGCCGGTCTTCACCTTCGTCGACACGCCGGGCGCCTACCCCGGCATCGACGCCGAGGAGCGCGGCCAGTCCGAGGCGATCGGCCGCAGCATCTACGAGATGGCGCAGCTGGAAGTGCCGATCATCACCACCGTGATCGGCGAGGGCGGCTCCGGCGGCGCACTCGCGATTTCCGTGGCCGACCAGGTGCTGATGCTGCAGTATTCGATCTATTCCGTGATCAGCCCCGAAGGCTGCGCGTCCATCCTCTGGAAGACCGCGGACAAGGCGCAGGAAGCGGCCGATGCGATGGGCATCACGGCGCACCGGCTGAAGGCGCTCGGCCTGATCGACAAGATCGTCAACGAGCCCGTGGGCGGCGCGCACCGCGACCACAAGCAGATGTCGGCCTTCCTCAAGCGGGCGTTGAACGACGCCTGGCGGCAACTCGCCGACCTGAAGACGCGCGAACTGCTCGAGCGCCGCTACGAGCGGCTGCAAAGCTACGGCCGCTACACGGACACCAAGGCCGAAGCGCGCTAGAGATCCGGCTTGTAGACCACCTCGGTCTCGATCGTCAGCACATCGTCGACCGGCTCGAATTTCCAGTTCTGCACCGCGTCGAGCGTCGGCCGGTTCAGGGCCCGGTTCGTGCTGGAGACGACCTTGGCGCCGGCGACGGATCCATCCGGCTGGATCTCGAATTCCACCTTCACCCTTCCGCTGGGCGGATCGCGCATGAGCGAGGGCGGCAGGCGCGGCTCGTCGGTGCGGATCGGGATGATTTCGTGTCGCCTCGGGGGCGGCGGCTCGACGGGCGGTCGCGACAACGCGGCGACAGCGGGCTCGGGCGCGGGGGCCGACGCGGGTAGTGCGACGTCGGAAGCAGGCTGCGCCGGGGCCCGCGATGCGGGCGAGGGCTGCACGGCGGCCTGCTGCACGGGCGCCGGCGCGGAGCGCTTCGGTTCGGCGACTGCAGGGGCCTCCGCGGGCCGGGCCGGCGCGGCCTGCGGCTTGCGCGCCGGGGCGCTGGCGTTCTGCAGGATGAAGCGAAAGGGGCTGAGCGCTGCGCGCCGTGCGGCTTCGCTCGGGGCCTGCTCCGTTGCACCGCCCGCGGGATTCGTCTGGGCGGCAGCCGTGTGGGCCGCGACCAGAACGAGGGCTCCCGTCATTGCTCCCAAGGCGCGCCGGACCTTGTGGGTCCGCACGCCGTAGCCGAGTATTTCCATGGCGTTACCTTTTGTGACGCGGATTCTAGGGTGATGCACGAAGTGCGCCACTCAGGGTAAATGTCTAGCCGGCGGCACCGTTACATGTGCGCCGATAATTTCGGTCATGACGCTGACATTCGACGCGGCGATTGCGGCTTTCGAGCCGGCCTTGCCGCTCGCGATCGCGTTCAGCGGCGGAGCGGACTCCACGGCGCTGCTCGCCGCCTGCGCGCGCCGCTGGCCGGGGTCGGTCGCCGCGATCCACGTCAATCACGGCTTGCAGGCGGCTGCGATGGATTTCGAGCGCCACTGCGAGGCGACGTGCACCAGCCTGGGCGTGCCGCTGCACGTAAAGCGTGTGGATGCCAGGCACGTGCGTGGCGACAGCCCGGAAGATGCCGCGCGCATCGCGCGTTATCAGGCGCTCCATGAAGCGGCATCGTCGGCCGGCGCCCGTTGCGTCGCGCTCGCGCAGCACGCGGACGACCAGGTCGAGACGCTGTTGCTCGCGCTCTCGCGCGGTGCGGGCGTGGCGGGACTCGCGGGCATGCGCGCGCACTGGGAGCGCGACGGCATCGCGTACCGGCGGCCGCTGCTGGAGGTCGCGGCCGGCGATGTGCGTGACTGGCTGGGGGGGCAGGGCATCGGGTGGATCGACGATCCGACCAATGCCGACGAGCGCTTCACGCGCAACCGCATCCGCGCGCGGCTGCTGCCCGCGCTGGCGCAGGCGTTCCCGCCGTACCGCGACACGTTCGCCCGCAGCGCACGCCATGCGGCGCAGGCCCAGTCGCTGCTCGAGGAGATTGCGGCCGAAGACCTCGCGCGCACGGGGACTTCGCCATCGATCGAAGTCATTCGCGCGCTCGGTCGCGCCCGCCAGGCGAATGTGCTGCGCCACTGGCTGAAGTCGGTCCACGGCGTGCAGCCGAGCACGGCCCAACTGGAAGAACTGCTCGACCAGGTCGCCGCCTGTTCGACGCGCGGCCATTCGATCCACATCCGCGCCGGGACGGGGTTCGTGCGGCGTGACGGACCCCGGCTCACCTTCACCCCCTAGGTATAATCCCGAGGTATTCGCGCGGCACCCGCGCGGGCGCAGGGCTCCCTGGCGCTTCCCGCATTCATACCTCCCGTCATTTCCGATGGCATTGATCGTTCACAAATACGGCGGCACGTCGATGGGCTCCGTCGAGCGCATCCGCAACGTCGCCAAGCGCGTGGCCAAGTGGCATCGCGCGGGCCACCAGATGGTCGTGGTGCCGAGCGCGATGAGCGGCGAGACGAACCGCCTGCTGGGCCTGGCCAAGGAACTGTCCCCGTCGAAAACCACCGACGCCCTGCAACGTGAACTCGACATGCTCGCCTCGACCGGCGAACAGGTGTCGGTGGGCCTGCTTGCCATCGCGCTGCAGGCCGAAGGCATGGACGCGGTGAGCTATGCGGGCTGGCAGGTCCCGATCAGGACGAACAGCGCCTACACGAAGGCGCGCATCGAGTCGATCGAGGACAGGAAGGTGCGCGCCGACCTCGCCGCCGGCAAGGTCGTGATCATCACCGGCTTCCAGGGTGTGGACGACAACGGTCACATCACCACGCTGGGACGCGGCGGCAGCGACACGTCGGCGGTCGCGGTGGCCGCGGCGCTCAAGGCGGACGAGTGCCTGATCTACACCGACGTGGACGGCGTGTACACGACCGACCCGCGCATCGTTCCCGAGGCTCGCCGGCTGCACACCGTCAGCTTCGAGGAAATGCTCGAGATGGCGTCGATGGGATCGAAGGTGCTGCAGATCCGCTCGGTCGAATTCGCGGGCAAGTACAAAGTGCCGCTGCGCGTGCTCTCGAGCTTCACGCCGTGGGACATCCCCATCGACGAGGAATCGAAATCGGGCACGCTGATCACTTTTGAGGAAGACGAGAAAATGGAACAGGCCATTGTTTCGGGTATCGCGTTCAACCGCGACGAAGCCAAGATCTCCATCCTGGGCGTGCCGGACAAGCCGGGCATCGCCTACAACATCCTCGGCGCGGTGGCGGAAGCCAACATCGAGGTCGACGTCATCATCCAGAACATCTCGAAGGACGGCAAGACCGACTTCAGCTTCACCGTGCACCGCAACGACTACGCGCGTACGGTGGACCTGCTCAGGACGAAGGTCGCCCCGTCGCTGGGCACGGACCGCATCGAGGGCGACACGCGCATCTGCAAGGTGTCGATCGTCGGCATCGGCATGCGCAGCCACGTCGGCATCGCCGCGAAGATGTTCCGCGCGTTGTCGGAAGAGGGCATCAACATCCAGATGATCTCCACCAGCGAGATCAAGACCTCGGTGGTGATCGACGAGAAGTACATGGAGCTCGCCGTGCGCGCGCTGCACCGCGCCTTCGACCTCGACCAGGAACCGGCCGCGGCCGCCTGAAGAGCTACTCTTGGGGCATAATCGCCTCTCGAGCCAGGAGACGTGACCGAGTGGCCGAAGGTGCTCCCCTGCTAAGGGAGTATGGGGTGTAGAGCCTCATCGAGGGTTCGAATCCCTCCGTCTCCGCCAGGATATCAAGCCCGCTTGCGCGGGCTTTTCTTTTGGCGAAAAAACAAAAGCCGCCCGAAGGCGGCTTGCTTCCGCAGCACCTGCGATCAGCGTTGCTGTCCGGCGGATTGCGCGTGCTGATGCTGGCCGTTGCCGTTTCCGTTCGTGCGTGCGGCCTGCGGCTGCAGGCCGTAGGAGGCGGCGGTCACCGCGAGGATCACGGCAAAGCGTTGCAGGATGGTTGTGGTCCTGTTCTCGTCCATGAATTGACTCCGTCTGTTGCCAGGCCCGAAATATTGCCCTTTCCGATGGCACGGGCGTGACAGCAGTGCCCCGCAATGCGCGTGGGAAGTGTCCGACACTCGAGCTGTAAATCGGTCACGAAAGGAAGCTGGAATGACACCGAATGCCCACAATCGCGTGGCCCTCGTGGTCGGTGCGGGTGATGCCACGGGCGGGGCGATCGCGCGCCGGTTCGCCGCAGGCGGCTACGTGACCTGTGTCACGCGGCGACACGCGGAGAAGCTGCAGCCGCTCGTCGATGCGATCCGCGCCGCGGGCGGGCAGGCACATGGCTTCGCATCGGATGCGCGCAAGGAGGAAGACGTGATCGCGTTGGTCGAGCGCATCGAAGCGGAGGTGGGTCCCATCGACGTGCTGGTCTTCAACATCGGCGCGAACGTGCGAACCAGCGTGCTGGAAGAAACGGCCCGGCGCTATTTCAAGATCTGGGAGATGGCGTGCTTCGCCGGGTTCCTCAACGCACGCGAGGTCGCCAAGCGCATGGTCGGGCGCCAGCGCGGCACGATCCTCTTCACCGGTGCGACCGCGTCGCTGCGCGGCTCGGCAAATTTTGCGGCGTTCGCGGGCGCGAAGGCGGCCTTGCGCGCCCTGGCGCAGAGCATGGCGCGCGAGCTCGGCCCTCAGAACATCCACGTCGCGCACGTCGTTGTGGACGGCGCGATCGATACCGAGTTCATTCGCACCAACTTCCCGGAGCGCTATGCCTTGAAGGAGCAGCAGGGCATCCTCAGCCCCGAGCACATCGCCGAGAACTACTGGTACCTGCACCAGCAGCCCCGGGACGCGTGGACCTTCGAGCTCGACTTGCGGCCCTACATGGAAAAGTGGTGATCAGGCCGGTGCGGGTGCCGCGTTCGCGAGCTTCCACGCGGCCACGTGCCGCAGCAGCACCGGCACCACCATCGCGGCCCCGATCAGCGTCACCACGAGGCCGGGTGCGATGAGGAGCGCCGCCGCGGCGAGGCACAGGAGCTGTTCCCAGCGCTTCATCTCGACCAGCAGGTAACGGCTCAAGGCTGCGGCGAGGACCACGATGCCGAGAATGCAGCCGGCGAAGGTCACGACGAAGTCATAGACCGTGAAGCCTTTCGCGACGAGCAGCAGCGAGGGCGAGAACACGAAGACGAAAGGCACGAGCGCCTTCGCGAGGCCGAGACGGAAGGCCATGTTGCCGGTCTTGAACGGGTCGCTGCCGGCCATGCCGGCCGCGGCATAGGCGGCGAGCGCCACGGGTGGCGTGATGTCCGCCAGCACGCCGTAATAGAACACGAAGAAGTGCGCGACCAGCGGCTGCACGCCCAGTTGCACGAGCGTGGGCGCGGCGACGGTGACCATGATGATGTAGTTGGCCGTGGTCGGGATGCCGCATCCCATCAGGATGCAGACGATGCCGGTCATCGCCAGTGCCGCGAAGAGGGTCAGCGACTTGAGGTCGGCGATGGCCGCCGGCAGCACCGACGCCACGCCGCCCGCAATGATCGACGCCCAGCTCGTGATGATGTAGCTGATCTTGAAGCCCACGCCGGTGAGCGTCACCACGCCGATCACGATGCCCACCGTGGCCGCGGCCGCGCCCACGGCCAGCGCGTACTTCGCGCCGGTCTCGAACACCTCCAGCAGCACGCCATGCCGGATGCGGCCCGTGATGCCGGCCAGTTTCCAGCCTGCCAGCGCGATCGCTACGCCCGCGGCGAACAGCGCCAGCTTGATCTTGTCCGTGTGCTGCCCGAGCTCGGCGAATGCGATCGCGCCGAGGATCGCGTGCAGCAGCGCGAACAGCGCCCAATTCCTCGGCTTGTTGCCTTCCATCTGCGTCGTCAGCCCCACGATCGCGCACGACGTGATGCCGGTGAACGCGGCGAGGTAAGGGGTGCGCCCGGTCACCAGGATGCCGATCAGCAGGAACAGCGGGATCAGCGTGGGCCAGCGCTGGCGCAGCGACTCGCGCAGCCTGGGCATCTCCTCGGGCGTGAGGCCGCGCAGCCCGTAGCGTTTCGCCTCGAAGTGCACCTGCATGAACACGCCGAAGAAGTGCATGAAGGCGGGAATGATCGCGGCCGCGATGATCGTCTGGTAGGAGACGTTCAGGAACTCGATCATCAGGAAGGCCGCGGCGCCGAGCACGGGCGGCGTGATCTGGCCGCCGGTGGACGATGCGGCTTCCACGGCGCCGGCGAATTCGCGGCGGTAGCCCACGCGGATCATCGCGGGGATCGTGAGCGAGCCCACCGTCACCGCGTTGGCGACCGAGGAACCGCTCAGCATGCCGAACATCGCGGAGCCGAACACGCTCACCTTGGCGGGACCGCCCGCGTAGCGGCCCGCGATGCTCGCGGCGATGTCGAGGAACAGCTGCCCCAGGCCGATGCGCGTCGCCATCACGCCGAACAGCACGAAGTGGAAGACGTACGTCGCCACCACGCCCACCGCCACGCCGTAGATGCCCTGGCTCGTGAGGTACTGGTGGTTGATCATCTGACCCCAGGTCGCACCGGCGTGCTTCAACAGGCCGGGAAAGTACGGGCCGGCGAGGGCGTAGATCGTGAAGCCGATCGCGATCAGCGGCAGCGGCCAGCCCATCGAGCGCCGGGTTGCTTCGAGCAGGGTGATGAACAGGATGCTGCCGAACAGGACATCGGCGAAGTCCGGGTTGCCGACGCGGAACGCGAGATCGTCGAAGACGTAGGGGATGTAGAGCACGCTGGCCGCGCACGCGATGCCGAGCAGCCAGTCCACCAGCGGCACGCCGCCGGGCCGCAGCCAGCTCGATCGCGCCGGCGCGTCATGCGCCTTCTTCGAGGCCGCGAACACGAGGAAGATCAGGCTCAGCACGAAAGCGAGGTGCACGCCGCGGTGCGTGGTCTCGCGCAACAGGCCGAAGCCCGCCGTGTAGTAGTGGAAGCAGGAGAGGGCGATCAGCAGCCACTTCACCACCGTCGATGCGGGCGGCACCGTCGGCCGGAACCGCATCTCCGGATCGAACTTCTCTTCCAGCTCCTGCAGCTTGCCTTCGTCGAGTGTGCTTTGTGTCATGGCAAAAAAAGGGGGAGGCGCGAGCCTCCCCCGTCTCGCTCCGTCCCGTTGTCTTACTTGATCAGGCCCGCTTCCTTGTAGAAGCGTTCGGCGCCGGGGTGGAATGGGATGCCCACGCCCTTCACCGCATTTTCCTTCGTGATGAACTTGCCCTTGGCGTGCCCGGCCTGCAGCGCCTTCTGCGCCGCATCGCTGTACATGGCCTTGGTGATTTCATAGACGGTGTTGGCGTCGATCTTCGCGCTCGTCACGAGCTGCGCGCCCACGGCGAGCGTCTGCACCGCAGGAACGTCCTTGTAGGTGCCGGCCGCGATGTTGTCCACGGCGAACCACGGGCTGGACTTGAGCAGCGCCTGCGCCTCGGGGCCGGCGAGCGGCACGAGCTCGATGCCGGTGCCGCTGGAGGCGAGTTCGGCGATCGCTCCGGCGGGCGCGCCGCCGACGAAGAAGAAGGCGTCGAGCGAGCCGTCCTTGAGCTTGTCGCCCGCCTGGTTCGGCTTGATGTACTCGGGCTTGATGTCCGCTTCCTTCACTCCATACGCAGCGAGCACCAGGCGCGCATCGATCAGCGTGCCGGAGCCGGGTTCGTCGAGCGCCACGCGCTTGCCCTTCAGGTCGGCGACCGACTTGATGCCCGATCCCTTTTTCACTACCAGGTGAATGCTCTCGGGGTACAGGTTGGCGATGGCGCGCAGGTCGGCCACCTTCGACTTCCCTTCGAAAGCGCCGCTACCGGTGTAGGCCCAGGTCGCGACGTCGGATTGCGAGAAGCCCGCTTCCAGGGCGCCGCTGGCGACCGCGTTCACGTTCGCCAGCGATCCGTTGCTGGCCTGCGCGGTGGCGATGATCTTGCCCGGCTGCGAGACGGCGTTGGCGATCATGCCGCCCACGGGATAGTAGGTGCCGGCGGTGCCGCCCGTGCCGATGCGGAAGAACTGCTGCGCGTGCGCGGCGCCGGTCAGGGCCACGGCGGCTGCGACGGCGCCGAGAAGGTGCTTGATGTTCATGGGGAAACTGCTCCGGTCCTCGAAAAAGGGGACCAGTACACCACAAGCAAGCGGCGGGCCCGCATAGGACAAGCCCCAAGCGCGGCTGCTAGCCTTCGTCGTCTTCGAGCGAGGCGCTCCAGCGGTCGCCCCAGCCCCGTTGCGCCTGGTCCAGATCGCGCCGCCCGCGCTTGGTCGGCCGGCCATGTTCGATGGTGTGCGCGGGTTCGGGCGCGAGGCGGCGCTGTTCGGCGGCTCGCTCGCGGGCATGCAGGCTTTCGGCGGTTTCTTCGTATAACTGTTGGGCTACAGGCGCGGGACCGCGCACGCCGGAGAGTCCCTTCACCACGACCACGCGTTCCACCTGCCCCTGGCGCAACGAGACCAGGTCGCCGGGCTTCACCTCGCGCGCAGGCTTCACGTCCTGCCCGTTCACCGCGACCCGGCCGCGCACGATCGCTTCCACGGCCAGCGAGCGCGTCTTGTAGAAGCGCGCGGCCCAGAGCCACTTGTCGATCCGCAATCGATCCATGTACTGGTGCATTCTCTTCCAATCCCGGGTGACGTACATACAATGGCCCGCATCGCAGTCAAGGAGACAACCCCATGAAGAAGGTCCTGGTTCCGGCATCGCGCGTGTTGGCCGCACTTGCGTTCATGCCCCTGGTCGCGTTGGCCCAAGTGCCGACCGGCTATCCGGCCAGCTACGGCGATACGATCGCCGCCGCGAAGAAGGAAGGCAAGGTCGTGGTCTACAGCACGACCGACACGGCATCGGCCGGCCCCCTGATCAATGACTTCAAGCAGCTCTATCCCGGCATTTCCGTCGAGTACAACGACATGAACTCGACCGAGGTCTACAACCGCTTCATCGCGGAGAAGGCCTCGGGCGGCGCATCGGCCGACGTGGTGTGGAGTTCGTCGATGGACCTGCAGATCAAGCTGGCCAGCGAAGGCGGCGCGCTCGAATACGCCTCGCCCGAGGTGCCGCACCTGCCGGCCTGGTCGGTCTGGAAGAACCAGGCCTACGGCACGACCTATGAGCCGATCGCGATCGTCTACAACAAGCGGCTGCTCTCGGGCGACGAGATCCCGCAGAGCCATGCCGACCTGATGCGCGTGTTCAAGGACAAGAGCGCCAAGCTCAAGGGCAAGGTCACGACTTACGACATCGAGAAATCGGGCGTGGGCTTCATGCTGATCACGCAGGACAGCAAGTACCAGCCGAACTTCTGGGACTTCGTGAAGGAGCTGGGCACGGTGCAACCGCGTGTGCAGTCCAGCGCGGGCACGATGATGGAGCGCATCAGCTCCGGCGAGAACCTGCTCGGCTTCAACATCTTCTATTCGTACGCGGCCCTGCGCGCGAAGAAGGACCCGTCGATCGGCATCGTGCTGCCCAAGGACTACACGCTGGTGATGTCGCGCGTGATGTTCATCTCCAAGGCCGCGAAGAACCCGAACGCGGCCAAGCTGTGGCTGGATTACGTGCTGTCTAAGCGCGGCCAGACCGTGATCGCGAACCAGGCCGAACTGGGCTCGACGCGCGACGACGTGCAGGGCGACATGACGGCCGCCGCGTTCCAGAAGCAGCTCGGTGCAACGCTCAAGCCGATCCCCGTGAGCACGGACCTGCTCGCGTTCCTGGACCAGTCCAAGCGCCTGAACTTCATCAAGCAGTGGCAGGCCGCGATGAAGGCCGGCAAGTAAGGAACCGGCCGTCGTGAAAGGTTCACCGCTGCGCGCCGCTGTCATCGCCCTGGCGGCGCTGGCGGTGTTCCTGCCGCTCGGCCTGATCTTCTACCAGAGCACGCTCAACGCGCCGTTCTTCGTCGCGCCACGTGTGCACGGGCCCGGCGCGTTCGAGTTCATCTTCGCCGACAGCGACTTCTGGGACTCGTTCAGGAATTCGGTGGTGATCGCCGGAGCGATGGCACTCATCGCCGTGCCGCTCGGCGGCATCCTGGCGTTCCTGGTCGTGCGCACCGATTTGCCGGGCCGCGGCTGGATCGAGCCCCTCCTGCTGGTTCCGGTGTTCGTGTCGCCCATGGTGCTGGCTTTCGGCTACGTCGTCTCGGCGGGGCCGGTGGGTTTCTATTCGGTCGCGGCCAATCACCTGCTCGGCTTCGTGCCGTGGAACGTGTATTCGCTCACCGGCATCGCGATCATCGCGGGCCTCACGCACGTCCCGCACGTCTACCTGTATTCCTCGTCGGCACTCAAGAGCCTGGGGTCGGATGTCGAGGAGGCGGCGCGCATGGCCGGTTCGAGCCCGTTCCAGGTGGCCAGGGACGTGAGCCTGCCGATGGTGATGCCCGCACTGCTGTTCTCGGGCGTCCTCGTCTTCTTCCTGGGCTTCGAGCTGTTCGGCCTGCCGCTCGTGCTGGGCGACCCGGAAGGGCATCTCGTGCTGGCCACGTACCTGTACAAGCTCACGAACAAGCTGGGCACGCCGTCCTACCACCTGATGGCGGCGGTCGCCGTGTGCATCGTCGCGATGACGTTCCCGCTGGTCATGCTGCAGCGCTACCTCCTCAAGAACGCGAACCGGTACGTCACGGTGAAGGGCAAGGCGGGCCGCCAGCGTCCGCTGCCGCTGGGTCAATGGCGCTGGGTCGCCGCGGCGATCCTGTTCATCTGGCTGTTCGTCACCGTGTTCGTCCCGCTGTCCGGCATCGCCTTGCGCGCGTTCGTGACGAACTGGGGCGAAGGCGTGAACATCCTGGAGGTGCTCACGCTCGACCACTTCAGGGAGGTGTTCGGCCAGCCGACGCTGGTGCGCGGCGTCTGGAACACGGTGCTGGTGGGAGTGGTCGGCGGCGGCATCTCGGTGATCTGCTATGCGGCGGTCGCGCTCGCCACGCACCGGCGGCCCGACGGCTGGTCGCGTTTCATCGATTACCTCGTGCTGGTGCCGCGTGCGGTGCCGGGCCTGCTCGCAGGCCTCGCGTTCCTCTGGGTCTTCCTGTTCTTCCCACCGCTGTCGCCGCTGCGATCGACCATCTTCAGCGTCTGGCTCGCGTATACGGTGGTGTGGATCGCCTATGGCACCCGGCTCGTGTCGGCCTCGCTGCTGCAGGTCGGGCCTGAACTCGAGGAAGCGGGGCGCAGCGCCGGCGCGAGCCGCGCGCGCGTGAGCCGCGACGTCACCTTGCCGCTGATCCGCTACGGGCTGCTCGCCAGCTGGCTGCTCGTGTTCATGATCTTCGAGCGCGAATACTCCACCGGCGTGTACCTGCTCGGGCCGGGAACCGAGGTGATCGGCTCGCTGCTGGTGTCGCTGTGGGGGACGGGGGGCGCCGACATGGTTGCCGCGCTGTCGCTGATCAACGTAGTGCTCGTCGCCGCCGGCCTGACCGTCGCGCTACGCTTTGGGGTGAACCTGCATGACTGAAACCGGAAGGGCCAAGCTGGCCGTCGAGGGCCTGCATCTTTCGTACGGCGACAATGCCATTCTCAAGGGCGTGTCGATGGGCTTGCGCCAAGGCGAGGTCGTCTCGTTGCTCGGCCCTTCCGGCAGCGGGAAGACGACGCTCCTGCGTGCGGTCGCGGGCCTGGAAGCGCCCAGGCAAGGCACCATACGCATCGAGGACAAGCCGGTGTTCGACGGCGCACAGCGGCTCGAAGTGCCCGCCGAGCGACGCAACCTCGGCCTGGTCTTCCAGTCCTACGCCCTGTGGCCGCACCGCACGGTGTTCGACAACGTGGCCTATGGCCTGAAGCTGCGCGACGTACCGGCGGGCGAGATCAAGACGCGCGTGGACGCGGCGCTCGCGAACCTCGGCCTGGGACAGCTCGGCCAGCGCTTCCCGCACCAGCTCTCGGGCGGGCAGCAGCAGCGCGTCGCGATCGCGCGCGCGCTCGTCTACAACCCGCCCGTCATCCTCATGGACGAGCCGCTCTCGAACCTCGATGCGAAGCTGCGCGAGGAGGCCCGCGCCTGGCTGCGCGAGCTGATCCTCAAGATGCACCTGTCCGCGCTGGTCGTGACCCACGACCAGGCCGAGGCGATGGCGATGTCCGACCGGATCCTGCTCCTGAACAATGGCGTGATCGAGCAGGAGGGAACGCCCGAAGCCATGTACGCGCATCCGCGCACGCTGTTCGCCGCGGAGTTCATGGGCAGCAACAACCGCATCGAAGGCAAGCTCGCCGAGACGCGCGGCGATTCGGCGCGCCTCGAAGGCGAAGGCTGGAGCCTGTGGGGATCGCTGCGCGCGGACGGCAAGCCCGCGGGCTCCGGCGCCACGGGGATGATCCGCCTGGAGCGTGTGCAGCTCGTCGACGGCCCGGGCGACAACCGCGTGCAGCTGCCGTGCGTGACCTCGATGTTCCTGGGCGACAAGTGGGAGTACCTGTTCAACCGGGGCTCGCTGCGCATCCGCGCCCATGGCCGCGAGCCGCTGGCGCCGGGCGAACGCTGGCTGCAGCTCGCGCCGCGGGACCTCTGGATCTTCTGATTTCTGGGGGCAAATCCGGATGGCTGTCCGGGTGGGCGGGGTACGATCAACGAGATGACCGAGCCCCCGAAGAAGCACGACAGCCTGCCGCTGGATGGCCAGCGCATCCTGGAGCTCGCGGCCCGGTCGATGTTCGACCTGTTCGCGAACGCGAGCGAGGGCATGCTGCTGGTCGATCGGGAAGCGCGGGTCGTCTGGATCAACGAGCAGTACAAGCGTTTCCTGCCCGCGCTGGGTTTCGATCGCGTCGAGGATTTCGTCGGCCACTCCGTGTCCGAGGTCGTGCAGAACACGCAGATGCACCGTGTGATCCGCACCGGCAAGCCCATCCTGATCGACCTGCTGTCCAACCGCGCGGGAACGTTCGTCGTCAGCCGCATCCCCTTGCGCGACGAAAGCGGGGAGGTGATCGGCGCGCTGGGCATCGTGCTGTTCGATCATCCCGAGACCACGCTGCAGCCGCTGATCCACAAGTTCGCTGCCTTGCAGCGCGACTTGGACGACGCCCGGCGCGAGCTCGCCACCCAGCGCAGGAACAAGTACACGCTGGCGAGTTTCGTCGGCAGCAGCCCCGCGGCCGTGGAGGTGAAACGGCAGGCGCGCCGCGCGGCGACGTCCTCGAGCCCCGTACTGCTGCTCGGCGAAACGGGCACGGGCAAGGAACTGCTCGCACACGCGATCCATGGCGCGTCGGCGCGCGCATCCGGGCCGCTGGTCAGCGTGAACATTGCGGCCGTGCCCGACACGCTGCTGGAAGCGGAGTTCTTCGGCGTCGCGCCCGGTGCGTACACCGGCGCCGATCGCAAGGGTCGCGACGGCAAGTTCAAGCTCGCCGACGGCGGCACGCTGTTCCTCGACGAGATCGGCGACATGCCGCTCGCGCTGCAACCCAAGTTGCTGCGGGCGCTGCAGGAAGGCGAGATCGAGCCGCTCGGCTCCAACAAGCTGGTGCCGTTCAACGCCCGCGTCATCGCCGCCACGTCGCGCGACCTGGGCGAGCTGGTGCGCGAAGGCAAGTTCCGCGAGGACCTGTTCTATCGCCTCAACGTCCTGCCGATCCGCGTGCCGCCGCTGCGCGAACGCCGCGCGGACATTCCCGCGCTCGTCGAGGTCCTGGCCGAGGACATCGGCCTGCGCAGCGGCGCGCCGACGCCGGAGATCAGCGCCGACGCCATCGCGCTGCTTTCCGCGCAGGCGTGGCGCGGCAACATTCGCGAACTGCGCAACGTGCTCGAGCAGGCCGCGATGCGCAGCGATTCGCCCTGCATCGACGCCCCGGATCTGGAGCAGGTGCTGCGCGAAGCGGGCGTGGCGCAGATCGCACCGCCCGCCATGCCGGCGCCGCCTGCGGCCAGGAAATCCGTGACACACCCGCTGCGGCCGCTCGCCGAGCAGGTGGCCGAAGTCGAGCGTGCGGCCATCGAGGCGGCGCTCGCGGCCACCGCGGGCAACAAATTGGCGGCCGCGAAATTGCTCGGCATCTCACGCGCCAAGCTCTATGAGCGGCTCGAGCCGCTGTCTGAATCCCAGTCAAGTGTCTGAAAATCAGGCAATCTGATGTGTCTGAAAATCAGGCATTTCAATTGGAGAATATGAAAACCTTCAATTGAATCAAGGATCTTGAATCTGGCATGGTGCGTGCGTGAGCCGCACTGTCCGGTTCGCAGTCACTACAAAGGAGACATCATGAAACGCCGCAACTGGCTGGCGCTGTGCGCGCTTGCCGCTTCCGCCGTCACGGCGCCCTTGGCATTCGGCCAGGCCAAGGACATCCGGATTGCCCACGTCTACAGCCGAACCGGCCCGCTCGAGGCGTACGGCAAGCAGACGCAGACCGGCCTCATGATGGGCTTCGAGTACGCCACCAACGGCACGATGACGGTGAACGGCCGCAAGATCGTCCTGATCGAGAAGGACGACCAGGGCAAGCCCGATCTCGGCAAGTCCCTGCTCGCCGCAGCGTATGCGGACGACAAGGTGGACCTCGCGATCGGACCGACGTCTTCCGGCGTGGCGCTCGCGATGCTGCCGGTCGCCGAGGAATACAAGAAGATCCTGCTGGTGGAGCCGGCCGTCGCCGACTCGATCACCGGCGAGAAGTGGAACCGCTACATCTTCCGCACGGGCCGCTCGAGTTCGCAGGACGCCATCTCCAACGCCGTCACCGTCGACCAGCCCGGCACGCAGATCGCCACGCTGGCGCAGGACTACGCGTTCGGCCGCGATGGCGTGAAGGCCTTCAAGAGCGCACTCAAGAACGCGAAGATCATCCACGAGGAATACCTGCCGCCGACCACGACGGATTTCACGGCGGGCTTCCAGCGCATCGTGGACAGCATGAAGGACAAGCCGGGCCGCAAGGTGATCTTCGTGATCTGGGCCGGCGCCAACCCGCCTTTCGCGAAGCTGGCGGACCTGGACCTCAAGAAGCGCTACGGCATCGAGGTCGCCACCGGCGGCAACATCCTGCCCGCGATGGTGCCCTACAACAACTTCCCCGGTATGGAGGGTGCGAGCTACTACTACTTCGGCTTCTCCAAGAGCCAGCCGAACCTGTGGCTCGTCACGAACCACTACCAGCGCTTCAAGTCGCCGCCTGACTTCTTCACGGCCGGTGGCATGTCGGCCGCGATGGCCATCGTCGCAGCGCTGAAGAAGACCAACGGCGACACCAACACCGAGAAGCTGATTTCGGCGATGGAAGGCATGACCTTCGACACGCCGAAGGGCCCGATGACCTTCCGCAAGCAGGATCACCAGGCCATGCAATCGATGTACCACTTCCGCGTGTCGCCGGGCGCCCGCCCGGGTGCGATGCCCGACCTCTCGCTCGTCAAGGAGATCAAGGCGAGCGAAATGGACGTGCCGATCCGCAACGGCAGGAAGTAGTCCGGTTCCACAGGCGCGGCCGCGCCTCTTTTTGATTCGTTGTTCGAGAACCCCCGGGCCAACAGGGGGATGGGTTCTTGCATCCCAACCATCAAGGAGACTCTCGATGACTTTCAGGAAGTTCTTCAGCGCCCTCGCCGGTGCGGTCTTGCTGGCCGCGTTTTCGGCCCACGCGGTCACGCTGCCCGCGCTCAATGTGGACAAGACGAAGATCAGCGTGTCCGGCCTGTCCTCCGGCGGCTTCATGGCCAACCAGCTCGGCTATGCGTATTCCGCGACCTTCATGGGCGTGGGTGTGTTCGCGGGCGGGCCGTTCATGTGCGCGGGCCACAATAATTACACCGCTTGCATGTACAACGCGACGATCAGCAGCGCGATGCTGGCCACGATGCAGACGGACATCAACAACTGGAGCGGCACGCAGATCGACGCCAAGTCCAACGTCGCCAACCAGAAGATCTTCATGTTCGTGGGCACGAGCGACTTCACGGTCGGCCCGAACCCCATGAACGCCGTGCAGACGCAGTACACCAACAACGGCGTCGCCAGCGCGAACCTCACGTACGTCCAGCGCGCCAGCACGGCCCACGTGTTTCCGACGGACTTCGACTCGACCGGCAACAACGCGTGCAACTCCAGCTCTTCTCCGTACATCAGCAATTGCGGCTACGACGGCGCGGGGCAGATGTTCGCCACGTTCTACGGCACGCTGAACGCCCGCAACAATGCGCCGGCCGCCGGCAACTACATCCAGTTCGACCAGACGCCATACACGGCCAGCAACCCGGGCATGGAGACGACAGGCTGGATCTACGTACCCGCCAACTGCTCGAGCGGCGCGCAATGCAAATTGCACGTGGCACTGCACGGCTGCCAGCAGAACTACGACACGATAGGCGACAAGTTCATCAAGAACACGGGCTACACGCGCTGGGCCGACACGAACAGCATCATCGTGCTGTTCCCGCAGACCAAGGTGGACAGCACGAGCCGCCAGACCTCGGCCAGCGGTTCGCTCGCGAACTCGAACGGCTGCTGGGACTGGATCGGCTGGTATGGCACGAACTTCGCGCAGAAGGCCGGCGTGCAGATGGCGGCGATCAAGGCGATGGTGGACAAGGTGTCGTCCGGCGCCGGCTCGGGCGGCGGTGGCGGTGGCTCGCTGCCCGCACCCACGGGCGTTGCCGTCTCCGGTGCGACGAACACGACGATGAACATCAGCTGGAGCGCGGTGAGCGGCGCTTCGGGCTACAACGTGTTCCGCAACGGCGGCAAAGTCAACGGCAGCCTGGTCACGGGCACGAGCTACACCGACAGCGGCCTCACGGCGGCCACCACGTACTCCTGGTCCGTTGCGGCGGTGGATTCCGCGGGCGTGCAGGGTGCGATGTCCTCGTCCGTCAGCGGCACGACGACCGGCAGCACGGCCGTCTGCTACACCGACAACAACTACAACCACACGGTCGCGGGCCGCGCCTACACGAGCGGCGGCTACACGTACGCGAACGGGTCCAACCAGAACATGGGCCTGTGGAACACATTCGTCACGACGACCCTCAAGCAAACCGGCACAAACTACTACGTGATCGGAACCTGTCCGTAAACAAGACCATGAAGACATGAGCCTGCTCGCGACCAAGGACCTCACCATCCGCTTCGGCGGCCACGTGGCCGTGAACGGCGTCACCTGCGCATTCCAGCCGGGCACGCTCACGGCCATCGTGGGCCCGAACGGGGCGGGGAAGACGACGTACTTCAACCTGATCTCGGGCCAGCTCAGGGCCACGTCCGGCCAGGTCACGCTCAACGGGCGCGACCTGTCCCGGCTCTCTGCATCGCAACGCACGCGCGCGGGCCTGGGCCGCGCCTTCCAGCTCACCAACCTGTTCCCGAAGCTGACGGTGCTCGAGAACGTGCGCCTGGCCGTGCAGGCCGCGCGCGACGGCAAGCATCACCGCGGCTTCAACCTGTGGAGCGTCTGGAGCGACCACAGGCAACTGCTGGAGCGCGCGGACGAGATCCTCACGGCCGTGGCGATGAACGACAAGGAGGACGAGCTGGTGGCGAACCTGCCGCACGGCGACCAGCGCAAGCTGGAAGTCGCGCTGTTGATGGCGCTGGACGCGCAGGTCTTCATGTTCGATGAGCCGACGGCGGGCATGAATGCCGCCGAAGCGCCCGTGATCCTGAACCTGATCCGCAAGCTCAAGGAGGACGCGAGCAAGACCATCCTGCTCGTCGAACACAAGATGGATGTCGTCAGGGAACTCGCCGACCGCATCATCGTCCTGCACAACGGGACGCTGGTGGCGGACGGCCATCCGGCGGAAGTAATCGCCTCGCCGATCGTCCAGGAAGCCTACTTGGGCGTGAGTACGAAGACCGGCGAAACGCCGCGTCCCGAGCTGCGCGTGGTCAACGGAGGCGGCCGATGAACGAGAACATCCTCACGCTGTCGGGCGTGCACACGCACATCGGGGCGTACCACATCCTCCATGGTGTCGATCTCGTCGTGCCGCGCGGGCAGCTGACGATGCTGCTGGGCCGCAACGGTGCGGGCAAGACGACGACCTTGCGCACGATCATGGGCCTGTGGCGCGCGTCGGCCGGCCAGGTCACCTTCAACGGGCAGGACATCACGCAGTTGTCCACGCCGCAGATTTCCTCGCTGAACATTGCCTACGTGCCCGAGAACATGGGCATCTTCTCCGACCTGACGGTGAAGGAGAACATGCTGCTGGCCGCGCGCTGGGCACGCCATGCCGGGCAGATGGACCCGTCGCGGCTGCAGTGGATCTTCTCGCTGTTTCCTGCCGTGGAGAAGTTCTGGAACCACCCGGCCGGCAAGCTTTCGGGCGGACAGAAGCAGATGCTCGCGGTCTCGCGCGCCATCATCGAGCCGCGCGAGCTGCTGATCGTCGACGAGCCGAGCAAGGGCCTCGCGCCCGCCATCATCAACAACATGATCGATGCCTTCGCGCAACTGAAGGCGAGCGGCGTGACGATCCTGCTGGTCGAGCAGAACATCAACTTCGCCAAGCGCCTGGGCGACACCGTCGCCGTGATGGACAACGGCCAGGTGGTGCATGCGGGCTCGATGAAGGAGCTCGCCGAGGACGAGGAATTGCAGCACTCGCTGCTGGGGCTTGCGATATGAAGAACGATTTCGATTGGAAGCCGCTGGCACTGGTGCCGTTGCTCGCGCTGCTGGTGCTGCCGTTCGTGGGCTCGGGCTCGACCTGGCTCACGCTCACGGTCGCGGGCCTCGCGATGGGCATGATCATCTTCGTGATCGCCTCGGGCCTGACGCTCGTGTTCGGGCTGATGGACGTGCTGAACTTCGGCCACGGCGTGTTCATCGCGCTCGGCGCGTTCGTCGCTACCAGCGTGCTGGGCGCCATGGGCGACTACACGAATTCCGAGAGCCTGTGGCAGAACCTGCTCGCGGTGCTGCCGGCGATGGTCGTCGCGATGCTGGTGGCCGGCGCGCTCGGCCTGGCTTTCGAGCGTTTCATCGTGCGGCCGGTGTACGGCAACCACCTCAAGCAGATCCTGATCACCATGGGCGGGATGATCATCGGCGAGGAGCTGATCAAGGTGATCTGGGGGCCGCTGCAGATTCCGCTGCCGCTGCCGCAGGCGATGCGCGGCTCGGTCTTCATCGGCGACGCCAACATCGAGAAGTACCGGCTGATCGCCGTCGTGGTCGGTGCGCTCGTCTTCGCCGTGTTGTGGTGGGTGCTGGCGCGCACGAAGATCGGCCTGCTGATCCGCGCCGGCGTGCAGGACCGCGAGATGGTCGAGTCGCTGGGCTACCGCATCAGGATCCTCTTCATCGGCGTCTTCGTCGTCGGCTCCGCGCTCGCGGGCCTGGGCGGCGTGATGTGGGGCCTGTACCAGCAGAACGTGATCCCGCAGATGGGCGCGCAGGTGAACGTGCTCATCTTCATCGTGCTGATCATCGGAGGGCTGGGCTCCACCAGCGGCGCGCTGATCGGCGCGCTGCTGGTGGGGCTCATGGCCAATTACACCGGCTTCCTGGTGCCCAAGGCGGCGCTCTTTTCCAACATCGCGCTGATGATGGCTATCCTGCTGTGGCGGCCGCAGGGCGTCTATGCGCTGAGCAAGTGAGGACGCGATGCTGAACCGCATTCTTTCCAACGACTGGCCGCGCAGCCGTGTGCTGGCCGTGCTGCTGCTCGTGATCCTCGTTGCCCTGGCCGTCACGCCGTTCGCCGTGCCGGGGGTGAAGGCCCTGAACGTCGCCGCCAAGGTGATGGTCTTCGTCGTGCTCGTCGCGAGCTTCGACCTGCTGCTGGGCTACACCGGCATCGTGAGCTTCGCGCACACCATGTTCTTCGGCATCGGCGCCTACGGCATCGCGATCGCCTCGACCCGCATGGGTCCCGGCTGGTCGTCCATCGTCGTGGGCCTCATGGTCGCGCTCGGCCTCTCGTTCGTGCTCGCGCTGCTGGTGGGCCTGTTCTCGCTGCGGGTGCGCGCGATCTTCTTCTCGATGATCACGCTGGCCGTGGCCGCGGCATTCCAGACGCTCGCTTCGCAACTGTCGGACATCACGGGCGGCGAGGACGGCCTGACGTTCAGGATGCCGGAAGTGCTGTCGCCGAGCTTCCAGCTCACGGAGTCGCTCGACGGCCGCATCGTCGCCTACTACTTGCTGTTCGCCGTCGCCGTGGTGTTGTTCGTGGCGATGCTGCGCATCGTGAACTCGCCCTTCGGCCGGGTGCTGCAGGCCATCCGCGAGAACGAGTTCCGCGCCGAGGCGATCGGCTACCGCGTCGTCTATTTCCGCACGATGTCGAGCATCCTCTCGGCGCTGTTCGCCACGGTGGCCGGCGCGATGCTCGCCATCTGGCTGCGCTACAACGGCCCGGATACGTCGCTGTCCTTCGAGGTGATGCTCGACGTGCTGTTGATCGTCGTGATCGGCGGCATGGGCACGATCTACGGCGCCGCGATCGGGGCGGCGATCTTCCTGGTCGCGCAAAGCTACCTGCAGGACCTGCTCAAGCTGGGCAGCGATGCGGCTTCCGGCTTGCCGTGGCTGGCCGCGTTGCTCTCGCCGGACCGGTGGCTGCTCTGGCTCGGCCTGCTGTTCGTGCTGTCCGTCTATTACTTCCCGACCGGCATCGTCGGCCGCCTGCGGGCGGTGCGGGCCGCCCGCTGATTCGCGTCCACCACCCACCAGGAGGCTGAAATGATGAAGACGACATGGGGCGCCACGGCGCTTGCGGCGATCGCGCTGGCCGGCTGCGGCGGCGGATCGGACCGGGTCCTGAACACCATCCCGTCGGGCATCACGCAGGTGTCCGTCACCAGCTACTCGGCCACCGCGCCAGGCGCCGGCACGAGTGCGGCCACGCAGGACCTGTTGACCGGCGGCCTGGGCAAGACCGGCCTCGGCAACGCCGTCGCACCGACGTACGCGGACCCGCTGAACCCCACCGCGCTGGAACTGCGCCGCAATGCGATCCACTCGAACTACCGCGCCATCGTGGACCCGACGGCCAACGGCGGCTACGGCACGCTGTACGGGCCGAACGTGGACACCTCCGGCAACGTGACCACCAGCGAGGGCCTGATCCCGGGCAAGGAATACCTGGCCTACCTCGATGACGGTTCGAACAACAAGAAGACGACGATCGCCGTCCAGGTGCCGGCCAGCTTCGACGTCAACAGTCCCTGCCTCGTGCTCGGGCCTTCGTCCGGCTCGCGCGGCGTGTACGGAGCGATCGCGACGTCGGCCGAATGGGCCTTGAAGCACAAGTGCGCCGTGGCGCTGACCGACACCGGCAAGGGCGTCGGCCTGTACGACATGATGGACGACACGGTGAACCGGATCGACGGCACGCGCGCCACGCGTGCGGCCGCCGGCGCGCTCAGCAACTTCGCCGCCGCCGTCACCGATGCGGCGCGCGCTGCCTACAACGCGGTGTTCCCGAACCGCGTCGCCCTCAAGCAGGTGCATTCACAGAAGAACCCCGAAAAGGACTGGGGCACCGACACGCTCGCGGCTGCGCAATACGCGTTCTTCGCCATCAACGATGCAGCCGGGGTGGCCGCCGGAGCGCCGGTGCGCTTCGATGCGGGCAACACGCTCGTCATTGCCGGCTCGGTGTCGAACGGCGGTGCCGCGGTGATCCGCGCTGCGGAGCAGGATTCGGGCGGCATCATCGACGGCGTCGTGGCGGGCGAGCCCGTGACCGAGATGCCCACGACGAGCGGCTATGGCATCGAGGTCGGCGGGGTGGCCATGACGGGCTTCGGCAAGACGCTGGCGGACTTCGTCACGTTCGGCAACCTGTACCAGCCCTGCGCCGCGCTGGCGGCTCCGGCGGCCATGACGGAAGTCGACTTCTTCAACTTCATGACGTTCGCCGCCATGAACACGCGTGCCACCGCGCGCTGCAGCGGCCTTGCTGCGAAGGGTCTCGTGACCGGCACCGACACCGCCAGCCAGGCGCTCGATGCCCTCAACAAGCTGCGCGCCTTCGGTTGGACGACCGAGCACGACCAGATGCACAACGCGCACTACGGGCTGGGCAACGGCCCGATCCTGGCGGCCATGTATCCATGGAGCTACGGCCGGTTCCCGGTGACGGACAACATCTGCAACACCAGCTTCGCGCCGGCCAGTGCGACCGGCGATGTGGTCGCGCTGAATGCCACGGTAAAGGCGCAGAGCTTCGCGCTGGCGAACGGTACGGCCAACGGGACGCCGGCCAGCGTGATCTACAACGATTCCGTCGGCGGTGCGAAGGCGTGGCAGTTCGCCATGTCGCCGTCGACCGGGGTCGCGGACTTCGGCCTCGACAACGCGCTGTGCCAACGTGCGCTCGTCACCGGCACGGACCCGGTCACTGGCGCCGCACTGACCGCGATGTCGTACCCGACCAAGGCGCAGAGCGACGCCGTGCGTGCGGGGATCGCCGAGGTGGTCGTGAACGGGAACATGCGCGGCAAACCCGCGCTCATCGTCGCCGGCCGCAGCGACGCCCTCGTGCCTGTCAACAACAACTCGCGCGCCTACGTCGCGTTCAACCACGTGGCCGACGCCACCGCCAAGACCCGCTACATCGAGGTCACGAACGGGCAGCACTTCGACACCTTCATCCCGCTGTCGGGGTTCGACACGCGTTTCATTCCGCTGCACGTCTACTTCAACCAGGCGATGGACGCGATGTACGCGCACCTCAGGAGCGGCACCGCGCTGCCCGCCAGCCAGGTCGTGCGCACCACGCCGCGCGGCGGCACGCCCGGCGCCGCCCCCCCGATCGCGGCGGCCAACGTTCCGGCGATCAGCGCATCGCCGGCGGCGGCCAACGCGATCACGTTCATCGGCGCGTCGCTCGCGGTGCCCAACTGAAGGCTGCTCCCAGGGAGAATTCGATGCGCTACAGCTCACGCTACGCGACCTGCGCGGGCCGCGAGATCCACTACACCGAATGGGGCGCGCAGCACGAGCGCACCGTGATCGCGTGGCACGGTCTCGCGCGCACCGGCCGCGACATGGACGAACTCGCGCAGCACCTCGCGTCGCGCTACCGCGTGATCTGTCCCGACACGCTGGGCCGGGGCTTCAGCCAATGGAGCCCCGAGCCGGCCAGGGAGTACACGCTGGCCTTCTACGCACGCCTGGCCGCCGAGCTGATGGATCGCCTCGGCATCGACGAGGCGCATTGGGTCGGCACGTCGATGGGCGGCGCGATCGGCACGGTGTGCGCGGCGGGGCTCTTCCAGCCGCAGCTGAAGGGCCGTATCAGGAGCCTGGTGTTGAACGACAACGCGCCGCGGCTGGCGGAGCCGGCCCTGGCGCGCATCCGCGCCTATGCGGGCCATCCGCCGGCCTTCGCGAGCATGGCGGAACTCGAAGGCTTCTTCCGCCAGGTCTACAAGCCCTACGGCTGGCTCAGCGATGCGCAGTGGCGGCGCCTGACCGAGACGTCCGCACGCCGGCTGCCCGACGGCCGCTGGACGCCGCACTACGACCCGCAGATGGTGCGCCAGTTCACCGATCACCCGAACGACTACGACATCTGGGCGCACTACGACGCGATCGAGATTCCCGTTCTGTGCCTGCGCGGCGTCGAGTCCGACCTGGTGCTGCGCGATGCGACCGACGAGATGATGCGGCGCGGGCCGGGCGCGCGCGGCATCACGCGCGTCGTCGAGATCCCGGGCTGCGGCCATGCGCCCGCGCTCAACGTGCCGGAGCAACTGGACCTGGTGAAGTCGTTCATCGACCAGAACGACGTTGCGGCCGGCACGCCGAAGCCGGCCGCGGCGCTGTCCTGATCAGCGCGTCGGCCAGCCGGCCAGGTGGCGTTCGGCGATCCCGCCGAGCGCCGCGATCCACGGCGTGTCGTCGTTCAGGCAGGGGATGTAGTGGAAGTCCTTCCCGCCGGCGGTGAGGAACGCCCGGCGCCCTTCGATGGCGATTTCCTCGAGCGTCTCGAGGCAATCGGCCACGAAGCCGGGACAGGCGACATCGACCCGCGCGAGGCGGCGCTTTCCGAGCGCGCGCAACGTGGCATCGGTGGCCGGCCCGACCCACTTGGCCCGCCCGAAGCGCGACTGGAAGCTGACGGTGCATTGCTCGGGCGCCAGTCCCAGGCGGCCGCTCACGCGCCTTGCGGTCTCCACGCATTCGTCGCGGTAAGGATCGCCCAGTTTGACCGTGCGTTCGGGCACGCCATGGAAGCTCAGGACCAGGTGGTCGGGGCGGCCGTGCTCGCGCCAGTGCCGCTCGATGCGGCGCACCAGCGAATCGACATAGCCATCGTCGTCGTGGTAGCGGTTCACGAAGCGCAGCTCGGGCAACGCGCGCACGCCGGCGCTCCATGCGTTCACCGCATCGATGACACTGGCCGTCGACGTGGCCGAATACTGCGGGTACGCGGTGAGGACCAGGATGCGGGTCGCGCCGGCCTTGACGAGTGCGTCCAGTTGCGAAGCGATCGACGGCTTGCCGTAGCGCATGGCGTGGCGCACGACGATGCGGTGACCGCGCTCGCCCAACCAGCCTTGCAGCCGCTTGGCCTGCCGCTCGGTCCAGACCTGCAGCGGCGAGCCGTCCGGTGTCCAGATGCTCGCGTACTTGGCCGCCGACTTGGGCGCGCGCAGCGGCAGGATGACGCCGTACAGGAGCGGCAGCCACGCGGCGCGCGGGATCTCGACCACCCGGCGGTCCGACAGGAATTCGCGCAGGTACGGCCGCACCGCGGACGCCGTCGGCGCTTCGGGCGTACCCAGGTTGCAATAGAGAATTCCGGCAGGCATGCGTTATTCTCACTGAATGCTCGACACCTCCCGGATCAAGGCGATCAGCCTCGACCTCGATGACACGCTGTGGCCGATCTGGCCGACCATCGAGCGCGCCGAGAAAGTGCTGCACGACTGGCTGGGCGAGAACGCGCCGATGGCGGCGGCGCTCTTTTCGAGCCCGTCGGCGCTGCGCGAGATCCGCGACTACATGGCGAGCAACCGGCCCGAGCTGAAACATGACCTGAGCGCCGTGCGGCGCGAGTCGATCCGGCTGGCCCTTTATCGCGCGGGCGAGAACCCGCTGCTGGCGGACAGGGCCTTCGAGGTGTTCTTCGCCGAGCGCCAGCGCGTGGACCTGTTCGAGGACGCCCGGCCCGCGCTGGAATTCCTGTCGCGGCGATTCCCGCTGGTGAGCGTCTCCAACGGCAATGCGGACCTCGAGCGCGTCGGGATCGCCTCGTACTTCCGGGCGGCCATCTCCGCGCGCGAGTTCGGCGTCGGCAAGCCCGATCCCCGGATCTTCCACGCCGCGGCCGGCGCGGTGGATGTCATGCCGGAAGACGTGCTGCACGTGGGTGACGACGCCACGCTCGACACGCTCGGGGCGCTCAATGCCGGCATGCAGGCGGGCTGGATCAATCGCGCGGACCACCTGTGGCCGCACGAACTCGAGCCGCACGTCACCCTGACGAACCTCACGGAGCTCTGTGACCTGCTGAAGTGAGCGGCGGGCCTACAGGCGCCCGAGCGCCTGCACCTTCCACGCCAGCCAGAACTTGCGCACGGGCGTGAGGCTCACCCGCTGGTGCAGCACCTGGAAGCCGTCGCGCTCGATTTCATCGAGCAGCGTGCGGTAGATGCTCGCCATCATCAGCCCGGGCTTCTGCGCCCGCCGGTCCTCGTCGGGCAGCGAGGCGAGCGCCTCGTCGTAATGGCGGCGCGCGCGCTCGGCCTGGAACCGCATCAGCGCGGCGAAGCGGTCGGAGTACTCGCGCTCGAGAATCTCGCTGGCCTTGACCTCGAACTGCTGCAGCTCGTTCACGGGCAGGTAGATGCGACCGCGCATGGCGTCCTCGCCGACGTCGCGGATGATGTTCGTGAGCTGGAATGCCAGCCCGAGCTTGTGCGCGTACGCGGTGGTCTCGGGCCGCGACTGGCCGAAGATGCGCGCCGCCACCTCGCCGACGATGCCGGCGACGTAATGGCAGTATCTCTCCAGCCCTGCGAAGTCGAGATAACGCGTCTGCTGCAGGTCCATCTCGCAGCCTTCGATCACAGCTTGCAGCTGCCGCTCCTCGATGCCGAATTCGGGCACGCAAGGCATCAGCGCCCGCATGACCGGGTGCTCGGGCTGGCCGCGAAAGGACCTGGCCACTTCGCTGCGCCACCACGCCAGCTTGGTGCGCGCCACGCCCGGATCGCTCACTTCGTCCACGACATCGTCGACTTCGCGGCAGAAGGCGTAGAAGGCGGTGATCGCCGCGCGCCGGGGCCTGGGCAGGAAGAGGAACGCGTAATAGAAGCTGCTGCCCGAACCGGCGGCCTTGTCCTGGACGTATTGCTGCGGTGTCATCGCGGCCGATTGTCCCATCGCCCGCGCCTCAGTCCTGCGCCCGGCGGAATTCGCGCTGCAGCGATTCGTTGCGACCGAGCGCGACGAGCGTGCGCCAGAGCAGCGCGCGCACTTCGGACCGCCGCACCTTCGCTCCGGGTCCCTCGACCCGCAACAGCGACAGCGTGCGTGCGCCGATCAGCGCCGGCAGTGCGCTGGCGACGCGTACCCGCGCGTTCTGCAGCGCGCCGACATAGCGCATGCCGCTTTCCAGGCCGGACTGCGCGCGGTCCATCCAGCGCTGCGGGTCGCTGCCGGCCGGCAGGTAGCGCCGCCCGATCGCGAGGTCGCGGTTCGCATCGCGCAGCACGTTGATCAATTGCAAGGCCTGGCCGTACGTGCGACCGAGTTCGAGCATCTCGGGTTCGCCCAGCGATGCGAACCGCGGCACGTGCCGGATCCCGACGCGTGTCCAGAACTCCCCGACGCAGCCGGCAACGAGATAGGTGTACTCGTCGAGCTCCCCGGCGCTCGCGAGTGTGCGCGGGTCGTCAGCCGATGCATCCCCGAAGCGCTCGACGTCCAGGCGCTGGCCGCGCACGATGTGACCGAGCACGGTGTGCACGTCGTCCCGGTCTGCGGGCGCCAGTCTCGACAGCGCGTCGATGCACCGCGGCAGCTCCCGCAACAGCAGTTGCTCCTGCGGCGTCATGCCTTCGGTCGATCGGACCGCCGGCACTGCCGCGCCGCCGTGTACCGCGGCCGCGAAATCATCCAGCGCGCGCAACCGTTCCTGGGTCGCAAGGCCCGGCGCATCGGCCAGGGTGTCGCTGGCTCGGGCGAGGAGGTACCCGAGCGCGACCGGCTGCCGCAAGCCGCCCGGCAGCAGACGGATGGACAGGTAGAACGAGCGGGAGACTCCCTTGAGCAACGGCAGCAGGGCCTTGTCAGGAGAGGGGTGGGCGGGCGGCATGGGGGCGGATTGTCGCTTGACAAGGCCAGGGTGATCCTCTAGATTACTAACCAGTCAGTCAGTAGCGAGCCCCCGCCATGCCCTTTTCCGCCTCCCGCGCCCCGGCGCGCCTGTCCCTTGCCGTCGTCTTCGCCGGGTTGGTCCTGGCCGGTTGCTCGCGCCACGAGGCGCCGCCCGAGCCGATCCGCTCGGTCAAGGTGATGACCGTAGGCCTCGACACCTTCGTATCGACGCACGAGTTCGCCGCCGAAGTGAAGCCGCGCATCGAATCGCGCCTGGGCTTCCGCGTCGCCGGCAAGATCGTACGGCGCCAGGCCGAGGTGGGCCAGCGCGTGAAGCCGGGCGAAGTGCTCGCGCAGCTGGACGCGCGCGATTACCAGCTGGCTGCCGACGCCGCGCGTGCGCAAGTGGCCGCGGCGCTGACCAACCGCGATCTCGCGGCGGCGGATTTCAAGCGCTACAAGGCGCTGCGCGACCAGAACTTCATCAGCGGCGCGGAACTCGAGCGGCGCGAGACGACGCTGAAGGCGGCGCAAGCGCAACTCGACCAGGCGCAGGCGCAGTTCGCAAACCAGGGCAACCAGGCCGCATACACCAACCTCGTGGCCGATGTCGCCGGCGTCATCACCGCCGTCGAGGCCGAGCCGGGCCAGGTGGTGCAGGCCGGCACCACGGTGGTCCGCATCGCGCAGGACGGCTCGCGCGACGTCGTGTTCTCGGTGCCCGAAGACAAGGTGGCTGCCATCAAGGCCGGATCGGCCGTGAACGTGCGCAACTGGTCCGACAACAAGCAGCTCGAAGGCAAGGTGCGCGAAGTCGCGGCCGCCGCCGACCCGGTCACGCGCACGTATCCGGTCAAGGTGTCGCTCGATGCGGCCGGCGCGCCGCCGCTCGGTGCGACGGTGTACGTCCAGCCGCAAGCCCTGAGCATCGCCGGCACGCCCGTCATCAAGCTGCCCACCAGCGCTTTGCGCCAGGAAGGCAGGGGCACGGCGGTGTGGGTGCTCGACAAGCAGACGATGACGTTGAAGTCACAACCCGTGCAGATCGCCACGGCCGACGGCAACGAGGCGGTGATCGCGTCGGGCCTGGTGCCCGGCATGCTGGTCGTGACGGCCGGCGTGCACGTGCTCTCGCCGGGCCAGAAGGTCGCGATCTATCGCGAGCGCCTGGCCGGGCCGGGCGCCACCGTGGCGCAGGACGCCGTGAAGACCGCGGCGAAGTGAGGCGAGCATGAGCGTTGCCGCCGAACCGAAGGAGAAGTTCAACCTCTCCAAGTGGGCCCTCGATCATCCTGCGCTCACGCGCTACCTGATGGTCGTGCTGATGCTGCTGGGCTTCGCCGCCTACTTCCAGCTCGGGCAGGACGAGGACCCGCCGTTCACCTTCCGCGCCATGGTCGTGCGCACGTACTGGCCGGGCGCGACGGCGCAGCAGGTCGCGGAGCAGGTCACCGACAAGCTCGAGCGCTCGCTGCAGCAGGCGCCTTACGCCGACAAGATCCGCAGCTACTCGAAGCCCGGCGAGTCGCAGATCATCTTCCAGATCAAGGACAACTCGAAGCCCGGCGACGTCGCCAACGTCTGGTACACGGTGCGCAAGAACATCGGCGACATGAAGTACACGCTCCCGCCGGGTATCCAGGGTCCTTTCTTCAACGACGATTTCGGCGACGTGTACGGCGTGATCTATGCGCTGGAATCCGACGGCTACAGCTACGCCGAATTGAAGCAGTTCGCCGATGACGTGCGCCAGCAGCTGCTGCGCGTGCAGGATGTCGCGAAGGTCGAACTGTTCGGCGTGCAGGACGAGAAGCTGTACGTCGAGATCTCGCAGAAGCGGCTCGCACAACTGGGCCTGGACTTCAACCAGGTGCTCGCGCAGCTCGGGCAGCAGAACGCGGTGGAGTCCGCCGGTGCCGTGCAGACGCCGCTCGACGTCGTGCAGGTGCGCGTGGGCGGCCAGTTCGAGGCCGTCGAGCAGCTGCGCGCGATGCCGATCCGCGGCACCTCCGGCAACCAGCTGCGGCTGGGCGACATCGCCGAGGTCAAGCGCGGCTTCGTCGATCCGCCGCAGGTCAAGGTGCGCCACGACGGGAAGGAAGTGATCGCGCTGGGCGTATCGATGGCCAAGGGCGGCGACGTCATCCGCCTGGGCAACTCGCTCAAGGCGAACATGCACCGCATCGAGGACGGCCTGCCTGCGGGCATCAAGCTCGTGCAATTGCAGGACCAGCCCAAGGCCGTGTCGAATTCCGTGGGCGAATTCGTGCACACGCTGGTCGAGGCGATCTCGATCGTGCTGGCCGTGAGCTTCGTTGCGCTCGGGCTGCACAAGCGGCCCGAAGCCGCGACGCTGCCGCTGTGGAAGCGCTGGTACATCGACGTGCGCCCCGGCCTGGTGGTGGCGATCACGATCCCGCTCGTGCTGGCCGTCACCTTCCTCGCGATGGATTACTGGGGCATCGGCCTGCACAAGATCTCGCTGGGCTCGCTGATCATCGCGCTGGGCCTGCTGGTCGACGACGCGATCATCGCCGTCGAGATGATGGTGCGGAAGATGGAGGAGGGCTACGACAAGGTCCGCGCCGCCACCTTCGCCTACGAGATCACGGCGATGCCGATGCTGACCGGCACGCTGATCACCGCGACGGGCTTCCTGCCGATCGGCCTGGCCAAATCCACCGTGGGCGAATACACCTACGCCATCTTCGCCGTGACGGTGATCGCGCTCGTCCTGAGCTGGTTCGTTTCCGTCTACTTCGTGCCTTACCTCGGCACGGCGCTGCTCAAGCCGAAGCCGGTGAGCGGCGACCACCACGAGCATTTCGACACGCCGTTCTACCGGAACTTCCGCCGGGCGGTGGACTGGTGCGTCGAGCACCGCTGGAAGACGATAGCCGCCACCATCGCGATCTTCGCGCTGGGCATCGTGGGCATGGGCCAGGTGCAGCAGCAGTTCTTCCCCGACTCGAGCCGGCCCGAGATCATGGTCGACATCTGGTTCCCCGAGGGCACGTCCTTCGCGGCGAACGAAGAGGTCACGAAGCGCGTCGACCAGCGCCTGCGCAGCGAACCGGGCGTGACGAGCGTGAGCACCTGGGTGGGCTCGGGCGTGCCGCGCTTCTACCTGCCGCTGGACCAGGTCTTCCCCCAGACCAACGTGTCGCAGTTCATCGTGATGCCGACGGACCTGAAGGCGCGCGAGCGCCTGCGCGTGCAGTTCCCGGCGCTGCTCGCGACCGAATTCCCGGAAGTGCGTGGACGCGTGAAGCTGCTGCCCAACGGCCCGCCCGTGCCTTATCCCGTGCAGTTCCGCGTCGTCGGCCCGGATCCGCTGGTGCTGCGCGAGCGCGCCGATGAAGTGAAGGACGTGATGCGCGCGAGCCCGAACACGCGGGGCGTGAACGACAACTGGAACGAATCGGTGAAGGTGCTGCGGCTGGAGGTCGACCAGTCGAAGGCGCGCGCGCTGGGCGTGACGAGCCAGTCGATCGCGCAGGCTTCGCGCACCATCCTCGCCGGGACGAATGTCGGGCAGTACCGCGAGGGCGACAAGCTGATCGACATCGTGCTGCGCCAGCCGCTGGACGAGCGCAACGCGATCACCGACCTGGGCAATGCCTACCTGCCGACGGCGTCGGGCAAGGCCATCCCGCTCACGCAGATCGCCAAGCCCACCTTCACGTGGGAGCCCGGCGTGATGTGGCGCGAGAACCGCGACTACGCGATCACCGTGCAGAGCGACATCGTCGAAGGCTTGCAGGGCGCGACCGTGACCAACGAGTTGCTGCCGAAGCTGAAGGCGCTCGAGGCGAAGTGGCCGCTGGGCTATGCGATCCAGGTCGCCGGCGCCGTCGAGGAAAGCTCGAAAGGGCAGGGCTCGATCAACGCCGGCGTGCCGGTCATGCTGTTCATCACCTTCACGCTGCTGATGCTGCAGCTGCACAGCTTCAGCCGCTCGATGCTGGTGTTCATCACGGGACCGCTGGGCATCGCCGGCGTGGCCGGCGCGCTGCTGGTGCTGGACCGCCCGTTCGGCTTCGTGGCGCTGCTCGGCGTGATCGCGCTGATGGGCATGATCCAGCGCAACTCCGTGATCCTGATCGACCAGATCGAGCAGGACCGCGCGAAGGGCATCCCGGCCTGGAACGCGATCGTCGAGTCGGCAGTGCGGCGGCTGCGCCCGATCGTGCTGACGGCGGCGGCCGCCGTGCTCGCGATGATCCCGCTCTCGCGTTCGGTGTTCTGGGGCCCGATGGCCGTGGCCATCATGGGCGGGCTGATCGTCGCGACGGTCCTCACGCTGCTGGCCTTGCCCGCGATGTACGCGGCCTGGTTCCGGGTGAAGCGGCCCGAGGAAGAGGCGCGTGAAGCGACCCGGGAGCTCGCGCCGATCCCCGGTTAAAATCGCAAGTTCGCCGGATTCCAGCGGGCTGCCGGGTTGATTCTCGGCGGCCCGTTTCCATTGAAGGTGAGCGCGGGTGGCGAAATTGGTAGACGCACCAGGTTTAGGTCCTGACGCCTTCACCGGCGTGTCGGTTCGAGTCCGACCCCGCGCACCACGACAACATTCTTCGAAGAGAGAGCCAAGGACGACATATGGCCGTGACCGTTGAAACCCTCGAAAAGCTGGAGCGCAAGATCACCCTGACGCTGCCGGCGGACGCGATCCGTTCGGAAGTCGACAGCCGCCTGAAGCGCCTGGCGCGCACCGTGAAGATGGACGGCTTCCGCCCCGGCAAGGTGCCGCTGAACGTGGTGGCCCAGCGTTACGGCTACTCCGTGCAGTACGAGGTGATGAATGACAAGGTGGGCGAGGCATTCGCGCAAGCCGCGAACGAAGCCAAGCTGCGTGTCGCGGGCCAGCCGCGCATCACCGAGAAAGAGGGCGCCCCCGAGGGCCAGCTCGCGTTCGACGCGGTCTTCGAGGTGTTCCCGGAAGTGAAGATCGGGGACCTCGAATCCGCGGAAGTCGAGAAGCTCGACGCGGAAGTGACCGACTCCGCGATCGACAAGACCGTGGACATCCTGCGCAAGCAGCGCCGCACGTTCGCGCAGCGTCCGCACGATGCGCCTGCGCAGGACGGCGACCGTGTCACCGTGGACTTCGAGGGCAAGATCGACGGCGAGCCCTTCCAGGGCGGCAAGGCCGAGGACTTCCAGTTCATCGTCGGCGAAGGCCAGATGCTCAAGGAGTTCGAGGATGCCGTGCGCGGCATGAAGACCGGCGAGAGCAAGACCTTCCCGCTCGCCTTCCCGGCGGACTACCACGGCAAGGACGTGGCCGGCAAGCAGGCCGACTTCCTGGTCACCGTGAAGAAGATCGAGGTGGCGAACCTGCCCGAAGTGAACGAGGCGTTCGCCAAGTCGCTCGGCATCGCCGACGGCACGGTGGAAGCGCTGCGCGCCGACATCAAGAAGAACCTCGAGCGCGAAGTGAAATTCCGCTTGCTCGCGCGCAACAAGAATGCCGTGATGGATGCCCTGGTCGCGAAGGCCGAACTCGACCTGCCGAAGTCGAGCGTGCAGGCCGAGATCGACCGCATGATCGAGCAGGCCCGCGCCGACCTGAAGCAGCGCGGCATCAAGGACGCCGACAAGGCGCCGATTCCCGGCGACATGTTCCGGCCGCAGGCCGAGCGCCGGGTGCGCCTGGGCCTGGTGGTGGCCGAGCTCGTGCGGTCGAACAACTTGCAGGCCAAGCCCGAGCAGATCAAGCAGCACGTGGAAGAGCTTGCCGCCAGCTACGAGAAGCCGGCCGAAGTCGTGCGCTGGTATTACAGCGACCCGCGCCGCCTGGGCGAAGTCGAGGCGATCGTCATCGAGAACAATGTCACGGACTTCGTGCTGTCGAAGGCGAAGGTCGTCCAGAAGCAGGTCTCGTTCGACGAGCTGATGCAGCAGCAGGCGTAAGGATGTCATGCCGGGCCGGACCCGGCATCCAGCGTCTTTGGGGGCTTGCGGTTCGGTCCGCAAGCCCCATCTGCTTTTGGCGATACAGTACTCACCAAAGATTTCCGGAGCCACTTCCCCCATGAGCGCACTCGAAACCCAGGCCCTCGGGCTGGTGCCGATCGTCATCGAGCAATCCGGCCGCGGCGAGCGGTCCTACGACATCTATTCGCGCCTGCTGCGCGAGCGCATCATCTTCCTGGTCGGGCCGGTGAACGACCAGACGGCCAACCTCGTCGTGGCGCAGCTGCTGTTCCTCGAGAGCGAGAACCCGGACAAGGACGTGTTCCTGTACATCAACTCGCCGGGCGGCAGCGTCAGCGCCGGCATGGCGATCTACGACACGATGAACTTCATCAAGCCCGACGTGTCCACGCTGTGCACCGGCATGGCGGCAAGCATGGGCGCGTTCCTGCTGGCCGCGGGTGCGAAGGGCAAGCGCGTCGCGCTGCCCAACTCGAAGATCATGATCCACCAGGTCCTGGGCGGCGCCCAGGGCCAGGCGACGGACATCGAGATCCACGCCAAGGACATCCTGAAGACCAAGGCCGTGATGAACCGCATCCTCGCGGAGAAGACCGGCCAGCCGATCGAGAAGGTCGAGCGCGACACGGAGCGTGACTATTTCCTCGATGCCGAGGAAGCGAAGGCCTACGGCCTCGTCGACAACGTCATCGCCCACCGTCCCTGACACCATAGAGCCTTGACCGCCCGCGGGCGGTTGCAGCGCAGCAACGGCGCCTCCCGCCCCCGCGGGTGGTGCCTGAGGCTTTTCGCTATCATTGACGACAGCTAACCGGGAACCCCATGGCCGACAAGAAAGGCTCTTCCAGCGAGAAAACGCTTTACTGCTCGTTCTGCGGCAAGAGCCAGCACGAGGTGAAGAAGCTCATTGCCGGCCCTTCGGTCTTCATCTGCGACGAGTGCATCGATCTTTGCAACGAGATCATCCGCGACGAACTGCCCACCGGCGAGGAGAACCGTGAAGCGCGCGGCGACCTGCCGACGCCTTCCGAGATCAAGTCCAACCTGGACAACTACGTGATCGGGCAGGAGGCCGCCAAGCGCAGCCTCGCCGTCGCGGTCTACAACCACTACAAGCGCCTGCGCCACAAGGACAAGGCCAAGAAGGACGACGTCGAGCTCGCCAAGACGAACATCCTGCTGATCGGCCCCACCGGCTCGGGCAAGACGCTGCTGGCGCAAACGCTCGCGCGCATGCTCGACGTGCCCTTCGTCATGGCCGATGCGACGACGCTCACGGAAGCCGGCTATGTCGGCGAGGACGTCGAGAACATCATCCAGAAGCTGCTGCAGAACTGCAATTACGAAGTGGAGCGGGCGCAGCGCGGCATCGTCTACATCGACGAGATCGACAAGATCTCGCGCAAGAGCGACAACCCCTCGATCACCCGCGACGTGTCGGGCGAGGGCGTGCAGCAGGCGCTGCTGAAGCTGATCGAAGGCACGATGGCCAGCGTGCCGCCGCAGGGCGGGCGCAAGCACCCGAACCAGGATTTCCTGCAGATCGACACGACCAACATCCTGTTCATCTGCGGCGGTGCGTTCGCGGGCCTGGAGAAGGTCATCGAGCAGCGCACCGAGTCCTCGGGCATCGGCTTCGGCGCCACGGTGCGCACGAAGAAGGAACGCAGCCTCACGGACGTGTTCCGCGAGGTCGAGCCGGAAGACCTGATCAAGTTCGGCCTCATCCCCGAACTCGTCGGCCGCATGCCCGTGGTCGCGACGCTCTCCGAGCTGTCCGAGGACGCGCTGGTGCAGATCCTGACCGAGCCGAAGAACGCGCTGGTCAAGCAGTACGGCAAGCTGCTGTCGATGGAAGGCGTGGACCTCGAGATCCGCCCGAACGCGCTGCGCGCCATCGCCCGCAAGGCGCTCGCCCGCAAGACCGGCGCGCGCGGCCTGCGCTCGATCCTGGAGCAGGCGCTCATCGACACGATGTTCGAGCTTCCGAACACCGCCAACGTGGACAAGGTCGTCGTGGACGAGTCCACGATCGAGGAGAGCAAGCCCCCGCTGCTGGTCTACCGCGAGGCAGCCAAGAAGGCATGACGCCATCCCGGGTTGAAATCGACCCGGCGCAGTCCATATTGGGCTGATAGAACACAAGGAGTCCCATGTCCGGACATACCCCCCTGCCCACCGATCCCATCCAGCTGCCCCTGTTGCCGCTGCGTGACGTGGTGGTCTTCCCCCATATGGTCATCCCGCTGTTCGTGGGACGGCCCAAGAGCATCAAGGCGCTCGAGGCGGCGATGGAAGCCGAGCGGCGCATCATGCTCGTCGCCCAGAAGACCGCGGCGAAGGACGAGCCGTCGACCAGCGACATGTTCGAGGTCGGCTGCGTCTCCACCATCCTGCAGATGCTGAAGCTGCCCGACGGCACGGTGAAGGTGCTCGTCGAAGGCCAGCAGCGGGCCCGCGTCACCAAGATCGCCGAGGGCGAGTCGCACTTCGTCGCCACCGTCACGCCGCTGGATGCCTCGGCCGAGGATGCCAAGTCGGCGGAGATCGAGGCGCTGCGCCGCGCGGTGATGCAGCAGTTCGACCAGTACGTCAAGCTCAACAAGAAGATCCCGCCGGAGATCCTCACGTCGATCTCCAGCATCGACGACCCGGGGCGCCTGGCGGACACCATCGCCGCCCACCTGCCGCTCAAGCTCGATAACAAGCAGGTCGTGCTCGACCTCGCGGGAGTGAAGGAGCGCCTGGAGAACCTGTTCGAGCAGATCGAGCGCGAGGTCGACATCCTCAACGTCGACAAGAAGATCCGCGGGCGCGTGAAGCGCCAGATGGAGAAGAACCAGCGCGACTTCTACCTGAACGAGCAGGTCAAGGCGATCCAGAAGGAACTCGGCGAAGGCGAGGAAGGCGCCGACATCGAGGAGATCGAGAAGAAGATCAAGGCCGCCAAGATGCCCAAGGAGGCCAAGAAGAAGGCCGACGCGGAACTCAAGAAGCTCAAGCTGATGTCGCCCATGTCCGCCGAGGCGACCGTGGTGCGCAACTACATCGAGGTGCTCACCTCGCTGCCCTGGAGCAAGCGGACCAAGATCAAGCACGACCTCTCGCATGCCGAGGACGTGCTGAACGAAGACCACCACGGCCTCGAGAAGGTCAAGGACCGCATCCTCGAGTACCTCGCGGTGCAGCAGCGCGTGGACAAGGTGAAGGCGCCCATCCTGTGCCTGGTCGGCCCGCCCGGCGTGGGCAAGACGTCGCTCGGCCAGTCGATCGCGAAGGCCACGGGCCGCAAGTACGTGCGGATGGCGCTGGGTGGCATGCGCGACGAGGCCGAGATCCGCGGCCACCGCCGCACTTACATCGGCGCGCTGCCGGGCAAGGTGCTGCAGTCGCTGTCGAAGGTCGGCACGCGCAATCCGCTGTTCCTGCTGGACGAGATCGACAAGCTCGGGACCGACTTCCGCGGCGATCCGTCGTCGGCCCTGCTGGAAGTGCTGGACCCCGAGCAGAACCACACCTTCAGCGATCACTACGTCGAGGTCGATTTCGACCTGTCGGACGTGATGTTCGTGGCCACGTCGAACTCGATGAACATCCCGCCGGCCCTGCTGGACCGGATGGAAGTGATCCGCCTGTCCGGTTATACCGAGGACGAGAAGGCCAACATCGCGCGCAAGTACCTGCTGCCCAAGCAGATGAAGAACAACGGCGTGAAGGAAAACGAACTCGAGGTCACCGAGGACGCCATCCGCGACATCATCCGCTACTACACGCGCGAAGCGGGCGTGCGTTCGCTGGAGCGCGACCTGTCGAAGATCTGCCGCAAGGTGGTCAAGGGCCTGCAGCTGAAGAAGATGCAGCCCCAGGTCGTCGTGAACGCGGAGAACCTCAACGACTTCCTCGGCGTGCGCAAGTTCAATTACGGCCGCGCGGAGCAGCAGAACCAGGTCGGCCAGGTGGTGGGCCTCGCGTGGACGGAAGTCGGCGGCGACCTGCTCACGATCGAGGCGGCGCTGATGCCGGGCAAGGGCAACATCCTGCGCACGGGCTCGCTCGGCGACGTGATGAAGGAGTCGGTGGAGGCCGCGCGCACGGTGGTGCGCAGCCGCTCGCGGGTGCTCGGCATCAAGAACGAGATGTTCGACAAGAACGACATCCACATCCACGTGCCCGATGGCGCAACGCCGAAGGACGGCCCCAGCGCCGGCGCTGCCATGACGACGGCCCTGGTGTCGGCGCTGACGGGCATCCCGGTGCGGGCGGACGTGGCGATGACCGGTGAGATCACATTGCGCGGCGAAGTCACCGCGATCGGCGGCCTGAAGGAAAAGCTGCTGGCGGCCCTGCGCGGCGGCATCAAGACGGTGCTGATCCCCGAGGAAAACGCCAAGGACCTGCAGGAGATTCCCGAGAACGTGAAGAACGGGCTCGAGATCGTGCCGGTGAAGTGGATCGACAAGGTGCTCGAGGTGGCACTCGAGCGCGTGCCGACGCCGCTGGCCGACGACGAAGCCGCAACCGCGGCGGCGCCCATCGCGCCGTCCCCGGATGTGGCGAAGCCTCTGTCGGTCAAACACTGAGCCGCGCGGGAACGGCAAAAAACTACGCTATAATTCGAGGCTCAGATGCGGGCATAGCTCAGTTGGTAGAGCGCAACCTTGCCAAGGTTGAGGTCGAGAGTTCGAGACTCTTTGCCCGCTCCAAATCTTCAAAACGGGAAGCTTGGCTTCCCGTTTTGTTATCGGCATACCGGCGCGTTAGCAAAGCGGTTATGCAGCGGATTGCAAATCCGTTTAGCTCGGTTCGACTCCGGGACGCGCCTCCAGGTCTTCCCCTCACCGATGCGCCACAATGAGGCCGGAGCCTCGGTGGTGAAATAGGTAGACACAGCGGACTTAAAATCCGCCGCTTAGCCCTTGGGCGGCGTGCCGGTTCGATTCCGGCCCGAGGTACCAGAAAGGGCGACCCTCTCCATGCCTAGCTACGACAACGCCCCCTTCGAAATCCACGTGCACGGCGACGTGCAGCTGCGTCCTGACGTGACGTATGCCCAGCTGCAGGAGGCGCTCAAGCCGCTGTGGAAATACGCCGGCGCGAAATCGCTCGCCGATGCCGCCACGAGCGCGTACGAGGAGGAGCCCGGCATCAAGTTCGACGCGCCCGAACACGTCCTGCGCATGTGCTGGACGGTGGACGGCGACGAGGATTTCCGCCAGAGCCTCGACGAGATGTGCATGAGCCTCAACGAGCTGTCGGAGCAGGGCGCCGCCATCGAGGTGACGTTCTACGACGCCGAGTTCGACGAGGAGGAAGAGCCGCCCGAAGGCGAGGCGCGCGACGATTTCCTGATGCTGTTCGTCGGCCCGACGCCCGCGGCCATCATGCAGGTGCAACGCGACCTGCTGGTCGAGGACGTGGTGGCCCTGATGGAGCGCCACTTCGACGCGTCGGAGCTGGGCGGCGTGGTCGCGGAGGTCGATCGCCTGTTCTCGCAGCGCTTCGACGCGCTGGTGAGTTCACTCGAAATCGGCAAGCCGCCGCGCGGCAGCGGCGGGCCGGGCGGCGGCCATGGCGGCGGTCGCCGGCCGCGGCATCTTCACTAGCCGGCGAGAAGCTGCGCGACGCGCCGGGCCACGGCGGGGCCGGGTTCGATGAGCGTCACGTCCGGCCCGACCACCGCGCGCAGGAGATCCTCCTCCAGCGCGTAATGCGTGCATCCGAGTACGAGCGTGTCCACTTCGGCGCGCGCGCGGATGGCTTGCCAGTACTGCTCGCACAGCGAACGGATGCGCGTCGCATCACCGCGTTCGATCGCATGCGCCAGGCCGTCGCAGGGCTGCAGGATGAATTCCGCCTGGCCTTCCACGCTGTGCAGCAATGCCGCGAACTTGCTGCTGGCGAGCGTCGCGCGCGTGGCCATCACGCCGACACGGCCGCTCTTCGTCACCAGCGCGGCGGGCTTGAGGGCCGGCTCGATGCCGACGAAGGGGATGGCGGGGAATTCCTCGCGAAGCAGGTGGATCGCCGCCGCGGTGGCGGTGTTGCAGGCGACGACGACCAGCCGCGCATCGTGCCGCTCGACCAGTTCGCGCGTGATCGACAGCGAGCGCTGCGCGACGAACGCTTCGTCGCGTTCGCCGTAGGGCGCGTGCTCGCCGTCGGAGAAGTACGTGAAGGGCTCGCCCGGCAGCTGCGCGCGCAGGGCGCGCAGCACGCTCAGGCCGCCGACGCCGGAATCGAAGACGCCGATCAAGAGGCCGCGACGGCGATGCCCTTGAACTCGCCGGTCGCGATGCGCTGCTGCCACTCGGCGGGACCGGTGATGTGCGCGCTGGTACCGCCGGCATCGACCGCGACCGTCACCGGCATGTCGACCACGTCGAATTCGTAGATCGCTTCCATGCCCAGGTCCGCGAAGCCGACGACCTTGGCTTTCTTGATCGCCTTCGAGACGAGGTAGGCGGCGCCGCCGACGGCCATCAGGTACGCGCTCTTGTGCCTGCGGATCGCCTCGATGGCCACCGGTCCGCGCTCGGCCTTGCCGATCATTGCGATCAGGCCCGTGGAGCTGAGCATCATCTCGGTGAACTTGTCCATGCGGGTCGCGGTGGTGGGACCCGCGGGGCCGACGGCTTCGCCCTTGACCGGATCGACCGGGCCGACGTAGTAGATGACGCGGTTGGTGAAGTCCACCGGCAGCTTCTCGCCCCTGGCCAGCATGTCCTGGATGCGCTTGTGCGCGGCGTCGCGGCCCGTGAGCATCTTGCCGTTCAGCAGCAGCGTGTCGCCCGGCTTCCAGCTCGCGACTTCTTCCTTCGTCAGCGTGTCAAGGTTGACGCGCTTGCTCTTGTCGTAGTCGGGCGCCCATTCGACCTTCGGCCACAGGTCCAGGCTCGGTGCGTCGAGGTACACCGGGCCCGAGCCGTCCATCACGAAATGCGCGTGGCGCGTCGCGGCGCAGTTCGGGATCATGGCCACCGGCTTGCTGGCCGCGTGGGTCGGGTACATCTTGATCTTGATGTCCAGCACGGTGGTGAGGCCGCCCAGGCCCTGCGCGCCGATGCCCAGCGCGTTGACCTTCTCGTACAGTTCCAGTCGCAGTTCCTCGGTCTTGTTCTTCGGTCCGCGCTGCAGCAGCTCGTACATGTCGATGTCGTCCATGAGCGACTCCTTCGCCATGAGCATCGCCTTCTCCGCGGTGCCGCCGATGCCGATGCCCAGCATGCCGGGCGGGCACCAGCCCGCGCCCATGGTCGGCACCGTCTTGAGCACCCAGTCCACCACCGAGTCGCTCGGGTTGAGCATCACGAACTTGCTCTTGTTCTCGCTGCCGCCGCCTTTGGCGGCGACGGTGATGTCGACCGTGTTCCCCGGCACGAGCTCGGTGAAGATCACCGCCGGCGTGTTGTCCTTCGTGTTCTTGCGCTCGAACTGCGGATCGGCCACGACCGAGGCGCGCAGCGTGTTGTCCGGGTGGTTGTAGCCGCGGCGCACGCCTTCGTTGATCGCGTCTTCCAGGCTGCCGGTGAAGCCCTCGAAGCGCACGTCCATGCCGATCTTGAGGAACACGTTCACGATGCCGGTGTCCTGGCAGATCGGGCGGTGGCCCGTCGCGCTCATGCGGCTGTTGGTGAGGATCTGCGCGATCGCGTCCTTGGCCGCGGGGCTTTGCTCCCGCTCGTAGGCCCGGGCCAGGTGCGCGATGTAGTCGGCGGGGTGGTAGTAGGAGATGTACTGGAGGGCGCCGGCGATCGATTCGATCAGGTCGTCGGCTCGGAAGGTCGTCGTCATGGTCTTGCAGGCGGTAGGGAAGGCTTCGGGCCAATTATCCCACCCGCTGCTGAGTACCCGGGACCGCGGCGCAGGGCGGCCCGGATGTTCCCGGTCACGGAATCACGAACTTTGACGCAGCGCATTTACAGGCGCTCACGCGAAAGGCGTCCGTTCGCCGGGTGCAGCCCGACCGGTCTTGAGCAAGCTCAACTCGGCGCCCGGCGGCTGACGCACAGTGACCGCATGCATTCCGCCAACGAGGAGTTCCAGCGCGTGAAGATGCAAGGACACCTGACCCGTCTCGTGATCGCCGCCCTCGCCCCGGCGGCGTTGGCGGCAGCGTTCCTCCTCGGGTATTCCTACCAGCACCAGAAGAAGCTGGTGGAGGAGAACACGCTGGCGACGGCGCGCGCCCTCGTGCAGGCGGTCGACCGCCAGCTCGACGGCGCGACGTACTCGCTGCAGGTGCTCGCGACCTCCCCATACCTGGCGTCCGCCGATCTGGACGCGTTCCACCGGCAGGCGCGCCAGGCCCTGGGCGGCCTGCCGGGCAACAACATCGTCCTGAGCGACCCCGCCGGGCAGCAGTTGCTCAATACCTTGCGCGACTACGGAAGCCCGCTGCCGATGCACGGCAACCTCCCGCAGTTGCACCGCGTGATCGAAACGGGCCGTCCCATGGTTTCCGACCTGTTCGAGGGGCCCGTCGCCGGCCGGCCGCTGATCGCGATCGACGTGCCCGTGCGGCGCGACGGCCGGGTCGCCTACGTGCTGTCGCTCGGCTTCCTCACGGACCAGCTCGGCGAAATCCTGAGGGGACAACACCTGCCCGAAGGCTGGGTCGGCGCGATCTTCGACAGCCAGGGGACGGTGGTCGCGCGCACGCATCGCGCGGACGAGTACGTCGGGAAGAAGGGCGCGCCGGCCCTGGTGCGCAGGATCGCCGAAGAAGACGAGGGGCACGTGGAGACGACCACGCTCGAGGGCATCCCGGTCCAGAGCGTCTTCAGCCGGTCGGCCGTGTCGAGCTGGTCGGTCGCCATCGGCATCCCGCGCGCGATGTTCGCCGCGCAACTTCGCTTCTCGATGCTGTGGCTCGCTTCCGGTACCGCGTTGCTCCTCGTATTGGGCATCGTGCTGGCGAGGCTGCTCGCGAACCGGGTCAGCCGCGACATCCGTGGTTTGATTCCCCCGGCCGCCGCGCTCGCGCGGGGCGAGGAAGTGCAGGTGCCGCAGCTGAACCTGGCTGAAGCCGACGAGGTTGCGCAGGCACTGGTGCGCGCGTCACGCATCGTGCGCGACCGCGAAGAAATCCTGGCCGTCGTGACGCACGACCTGCGCAGCCCCTTGAGCGGGATCGTCACGATGGCGAAGGTGGCCGAACTGCAGGCGCAGAAGCTGCCCCAGGGCGACGGCTTGCGCGATTCCGCCGTGCTGATCGGAGACGTCGCGCGCGACATGTCCGGACTCGTCGATGACCTGCTGGCCGTCACCGTGGCGCAGCGCGGGCAATCGATGCTCCAGATGGCACCGGTTCGCGCCGGCGACGTGCTGGCAAGGGCGGTGAGGGAAGCTCGCCCGCGCTTCGAGCGCGCCGGCATCGCTCTCGAAGTGCAGGCACCGGAGGATCTGCCGCAGGTCCAGGCGGATCCGCAGCGGATCGTGCGCGTGTTCCGCAACCTCCTGGACAACGCCTTGAAATTCACGATGCGACCGGGGCGCGTGGTCGTGGGCGCGCAGGCCCATCCCGCCTGCGTCCGCTTCTTCGTCGCGAACAGCGGGCCGCCCCTGCCGGCCGAGATCATGGACCGCATGTTCCAGGTGTTCTGGCAGGCGCAGGACGACCGCCGGGGCACCGGCCTCGGGCTGTCGATCTGCCGATCGATCGTCGACACGCACGGGGGCCGCATCTGGGCGGAGCGGCAGGACGGCATGCGCGTTCGCATCTGCGTCGAACTGCGCCGTGCGGACACCGAGGGGACCGCCGAGCGCACGCTCCCTTGCGCTGAGGCGATGCGCTAGCGCATGGGACGCGCGCGGAAGCCGAACTGGATCGTGTTGAGACGGTCCCATTCCTGCGCCGTCTCGACATCCAGCCCCGGGCTTCAGCGCTCGACGCCCGGCATCCGCTGCTGCATGTGGCGGATCTCCAGGTGCAGCCCGCGGTGCCAGCGATGCGCTACGGCCCGCAGTTGCTCGGCGAGGAAGGCGTGTTCCGGGCGGTCGCTTCCCGCGTGGAAGACGGCGTAGGCGGTGGCGGAGACGTCCGCCTGCGACCAGCGCACCAGGAACTCGTGAAAGGGCTGCATGGTTTCGCATTAAGCCCCGGATAGCTCATCCGTGGGGCGATCTGCCGAGGCTTGATACCGCCGGGGCACAGGGACCGTGAAAACTGCTACGGTCTGGGCCTGTCCCACTGTCAACAGGGCGCAACACATGAGGATGCGGATCGAGAAGGACACCTTCGGGCCGATCGAGGTGCCCGCCCAGCACCTGTGGGGCGCGCAGACGCAGCGCTCCCTGCAGAACTTCGCGATCTCGGGCGAGCGCCAGCCGAAGGAAATCATCCGGGCGCTGGTACAGGTCAAGCGGTCGTCGGCCGTGGTCAATCACCTGATGGGCCTACTGTCGCAGGACAAGGCCGGGGCGATCATCGCGGCCTGCGACGAAGTGCTGGCCGGCGAGCACGATGACGAGTTCCCGCTGGTCGTGTGGCAGACCGGCTCGGGCACCCAGACCAACATGAACGTCAACGAGGTGCTGGCCAACCGGGCCAGCGAGATCCTCGGCGGCCCGCGCGGTGAAGGGCGCCTGATCCACCCGAACGACGACGTGAACAAGAGCCAGTCGTCCAACGACGTCTTCCCCACGGCGATGCACGTGGCCGCCGTCGAGAGCATCCGCGACCGCTTGATGCCCTCGCTGATGAAGCTCAAGTCCACGCTCGCCGCCAAGTCCGCGGAGTTCAGGGACATCGTCAAGATCGGCCGCACGCACCTGCAGGACGCCACGCCGCTGACACTCGGCCAGGAGTTCTCGGGCTACGTGGCGCAGCTGGAGCAGTGCGACCGCCACCTGCATGGCACGCTGCCGCACCTGTGCGAGCTCGCCCTGGGCGGCACGGCCGTGGGCACCGGGCTCAATGCGCCGCCCGGTTACGCGGAGAAAGTCGCGGCCGAACTCGCGCGCCTCACCGGCCTGCCGTTCGTCAGCGCGCCCAACAAGTTCGAGGTGATGGCCGCGGCCGATGCGCTGGTGCACGCGCACGGCGCGCTCAAGACGCTCGCGGCCAGCATGATGAAGATCGCCAACGACATCCGCTGGCTCGCGAGCGGGCCGCGCAGCGGCCTGGGCGAGATCAGCATCCCGGAGAACGAGCCGGGCTCGTCGATCATGCCGGGCAAGGTGAACCCGACGCAGAGCGAGGCGGTGACCATGCTGTGCTGCCAGGTGTTCGGCAACGACGTCGCGATCAACTTCGGCGGCGCCTCCGGCAACTTCGAGCTGAACGTGTTCCGGCCGATGATCGCGCACAACTTCCTGCAAAGCGTGCGGCTGCTGGCCGACGGCATGGCGAGCTTCAACGACCACTGCGCCGTGGGCATCACGCCCAACCGCGAGCGCATCCAGGAGCTGGTCGATCGTTCCTTGATGCTGGTCACGGCGCTGAACCCGCACATCGGCTACGACAAGGCGGCGCAGATCGCGAAGAAGGCGCACAAGGAAGGCACCAGCCTGCGCGAGGCCGCCATCGCCACCGGCTTCGTCACGCCGGAGCAGTTCGACGAGTGGGTCCGGCCGGAGAAGATGGTGTAGATTTCCCCTGTCGATTCGCGTCAGTCGCCTGTAAGTGGCAAGACTGACATTACGGCCAATTCCATTGCAACGGAGACAAGCCTCATGAGCAACATCGAATCGGTCCTGGTCGAAAACCGCGTCTTTCCCCCGAGCGAGCAGGCGGTCAAGGCGGCGCGAATTTCCGGCATGCCGGCGTACGACGCGCTGTGCAAGGAAGCCGACAAGGATTTCGAAGGCTTCTGGGCGCGGCTGGCCCGCGACAACGTGCAGTGGACCAAGCCGTTCACCAGGACCCTGGACGAATCGAACGCCCCGTTCTACAAGTGGTTCGACGACGGCGAGCTGAACGCGTCCGCCAACTGCCTGGACAAGCACATGGGCACGGCTGTCGAGAACAAGACGGCCATCATCTTCGAGGCCGACGACGGCGCGGTCACCAAGGTCACGTACAAGGAACTGCTCGCAAAGGTGGGCCAGTTCGCCAACGCGCTGAAGGCACAAGGCATCAGGAAGGGCGATCGCGTCATCGTCTACATGCCGATGGGCATCGAGGGCGTGGTGGCGATGCAGGCCTGCGCGCGCATCGGCGCGACGCACAGTGTGGTGTTCGGCGGCTTCTCGGCCAAGGCGCTGAACGAGCGGATCATCGATGCCGGAGCCGTCGCGGTGGTCACGTCCAACTACCAGATGCGCGGCGGCAAGGAGATGCCGCTGAAGGCCATCGTCGACGAGGCGATCGCCATGGGCGGCTGCGACACGCTCAAGTCCGTGCTCGTCTACATGCGCACCGCGACGCCCTGCAACATGGTGGCCGGCCGCGACAACACCTTCGCCGAGGTGCTGCAAGGGCAGGGCACGGAATGCGCGCCGGTGCCCGTGGGCGCGGAGCATCCGCTCTTCATCCTCTACACCTCCGGTTCCACCGGCAAGCCGAAAGGCGTGCAGCATTCCACCGGCGGCTACCTCCTGTGGGCCAAGCTGACGATGGACTGGGTGTTCGACATCAAGCCGCAGGATGTGTTCTGGTGCACGGCCGACATCGGCTGGGTGACGGGCCACACCTACGTCGCTTACGGCCCGCTCGCGGCCGGTGCGACGGAGATCATCTTCGAAGGCATCCCGACCTTTCCGCACGCCGGCCGCTTCTGGCAGATGATCGAGAAACACAAGACCACGGTGTTCTACACGGCCCCGACAGCGATCCGCTCGCTCATCAAGGCGGCGGAGACCGACGACAAGGTGCACCCGAAGAACTGGGACCTGTCGTCCCTGCGCATCCTCGGCACGGTGGGCGAGCCGATCAATCCCGAAGCGTGGATGTGGTACCACAAGAACGTCGGCGGCGAGCGCTGCCCCATCGTCGACACCTTCTGGCAGACCGAAACCGGCGGCCACATGATCACGCCGCTGCCGGGCGCAACGCCCACGGTACCGGGCTCGTGCACGCTGCCGCTGCCGGGCATCATGGCCGCCATCGTCGACGAGACCGGCAAGGACATCCCGAACGGGGCGGGCGGCCTGCTGGTGGTCAAGCGCCCGTGGCCGTCGATGATCCGCACGATCTGGGGCGATCCGGAACGCTACAGGAAGAGCTACTTCCCCGAGGAACTGGGTGGCAAGGTGTACCTCGCGGGCGATGGCGCCGTGCGCGACGCGAAGACCGGGTACTTCCGCATCACGGGGCGCATCGACGACGTGCTGAACGTCTCGGGCCACCGCCTGGGCACGATGGAGATCGAGTCGGCGCTGGTCGCCAAGACCGACATGGTGGCCGAGGCCGCGGTGGTGGGGCGTCCCGACGAGCTGACGGGCGAAGCCGTTGTGGCCTTCGTGGTGCTGAAGCGCCCGCGTCCGACGGGCGATGAGGCCAGGCAGATCGCCAACGAGCTGCGCAACTGGGTCGGCAAGGAGATCGGTCCCATCGCCAAGCCGAAGGACATCCGCTTCGGCGACAACCTGCCCAAGACGCGCAGCGGCAAGATCATGCGCCGCCTGCTGCGTTCCATCGCCAAGGGCGAGGCGATCACGCAGGACACCTCGACGCTGGAAAACCCCGCGATCCTGGAGCAGCTCGCCCAGACCGTTTGATCCGCGCGACGCCGGAAACGACAAAGCCCGCCGAAGCGGGCTTTTGCTTTCCTGGCGTCGGGATTACTTCAGCGACAGCACCCAGGCGGCGAGCTTCTTCGCCTCGGCTTCGTTCACCTGCGGGTTCGCGGGCATCGGCACGGGGCCCCACACGCCGGAGCCGCCCTTCATGATCTTCTGCGCCAGCTTGTCGGCCGCGGTCTTGTCGCCGGCGTACTTGGCGGCGACATCCTTGTAGGCGGGACCGACGAGCTTCTTGTCGACGGCATGGCAGGTCAGGCAGTTTTTCGACTGCGCGAGGTCCAGCTGCGCGAACGCCGGCGACGTGGCGGCGGCGGCAACAGCCAAGGCGAGAAGTGCGCGTTTCATCGGGGTTCCTCTGGTCGTGGGATGGATCAGTTGCGGTACAGTCTTCACAACGCCATTCTAGTGAGTGCGGTTGACGCAAGGATCATGTATCTGCTGGGACTCGGGATCATCCTCTTGGCCATGAAGTACCTGGAGTTCGGCCCCGTGGCCACCTGGAGCTGGTGGGTCGTCCTCGCCCCGTTCGGGCTGGCCGTGGCCTGGTGGACCTGGGCGGACATGTCCGGCTACACCAAGCGCAAGGTGGTCGAGCGGGAGAACGAGAAGCGCCAGGCCCGCATCGACAAGAGCAAGGAACAGCTGGGGATCAAGACGCGCAGGCGCTGAGTCACCCGAGCGGTATCACCAGCGCGAGCCGGGTGCCACCCGGCTTCGAATCCAGCTCGAGCCGGCCCCGCAGCGCAGCCGCGCGTGCCTGCATGTTGGCCAGGCCCTTGCCGCCGCGCTGGCGAGCGGAATCCGCGTCGAATCCCGTTCCGTCATCGCTCAGTTCGATGTGCACGTGCTTCCCGTCGGCGCCGTGCGGGCGCGCTGCAAGCCGCGCGTGGCTCGCCCGCGAATGGGCGACCACGTTGCCGAACGCTTCGTAAAGCAGCATCTGCAGGTGGTGGGCCTCGCGCACACCCCAGCCGGGCGCCGCCGGCAACGGCTCGACCTCCCAGTGCAGTTCGACGCCCGCCACCTGCAGGCGCGGCCCCAGCCGGTGGCGCACCGCGGCGAGCGCGGCCGTGATGTCGCCCTCGGCTTCGTGCATCGCATCCACCGTGATCCGCAGACGGTCCACCGCTTCGCTCAGCTCGCGGGTGAGATCCTGGGCCGTCGCGCGGCCTTTCTGCGCGGAGATCAGCGCCGTGACCAGGTGGCTGCCGAGGCCGTCGTGCAGGTCGCGCACGAGGCGCTGGCGCTCGGCCAGCAGGCTGTCGTTGAGCTGGGCGACCGCGAGACCGTCCTTGCGCATGCGCTCGGCGATCACCCAGGCCATGCTCATCGCGAACCCGACCCAGGCGAAGCGCACCCACGGCACCACGTCGAAGGCGTGACGGGACAGCCGAAGCACGGCGTTGTCGCGGATCGCGCACGCGATGATGAGCAGCACCGCCCCGCAAAGCACGCGTTCCTCCAGCAGCTTGCTGCCCCAGGTCGCGCGGACGACGATCACCGCCATCGCAAGCCCGGCGAGCAGCGAGGCCAGCTGGAACGCGGGCCCGATCCACAGCACGCCGAACGCCAGCCACGCCACGGCGGCGGGCACGGCGAGGACCACGAGCACGTCCATCGCGCGTCCCACGAACCCCTTCTCGCGGCCGACGACGGCCAGCGCGAACTTGCAGAGCAGCGCGGGCGCGGCATGGAACGCGGACGTCACGACGATGCCGGACCACGGCCACGGCACCGGCGTGGTTTCCGTCAGCACCCGCATCGTCTGCAGGGACCACGCGACCTCCCCGAGGCCGTAATAGAGGAACATCCGATCGCGCCGGCGCAGCCACACCACCAGTGCGAGCACACCCAGCACGCCGCTCACGGCGGCAACCACGCGCGAGCCGCTCACCTGCCACAGGCGGTTGGCCGCATACCGCCGGTGGAGCTCGTCGCGCGGGCCGAACACCACGGGCGACAAGCCGGCGCGTCGCGCGATCGACGCGCCCACGGTGATCTCCAGCACGTTCGATGGCTGCAGCAGTGCATCGGGCACGTCGATCAACTGGGGCTGCTGGGTCGTGTCGACGTGGGGATCGGCGGGAAGCTCCCCGAAGCGCGCGAGTTCCCTGCCGTTGAACACGACGCGGTACGTGTTGCCCATGCGCGGGATGTAGAGCGACTGCGGCGGCCCGGGCGCCGCGGCGGGCAACGGCATCGTGAAGCGCGCCTGTCCTTCGACCGCACCTTCGCGCTCGTCCCAGGCGAACGGCAGGGTCGCGGCGGCTGCCGGTTTCTCGCGGCCCGCGACGGTGACGGCCACCCGGGCCTGCTCGATCACGGCGACGTTGCCTTCCGCCGAGTGCGCGGGCAGCCAGGCCCACAGCGCCGCGAGGAACACGGCGAAGGTGACGAGACGAGGGATGCGCAAGGGGATCAGTAGTTGTCCAGCACGGCGCCCTTGCTGGCGCTCGCCGCGTTGAAGGCGAACTTGGCCTGCACGCCCCGGGTGTAGCGCGGGGCGGGGGCCTTCCACCCGGCGCGGCGCCGGGCGATTTCCTCGTCGGGCACGTTCAGCTGCAGCAGCAGTTTGTGCGCGTCGATGGTGACCGAGTCGCCCTCGTTGACGAAGGCGATCGTGCCGCCCGCGGCCGCCTCGGGTGCGACGTGGCCGACCACCATGCCCCAGGTTCCGCCGGAAAACCGCCCGTCGGTGATCAGGCCCACGCTTTCGCCCAGGCCCGCGCCGATCAGCGCGCCCGTGGGCGCCAGCATCTCCGGCATGCCCGGGCCGCCCTTGGGGCCGAGGTAGCGCAGGACCATCACGTCGCCGGCCTTGATCTTGCCGTCCAGGATCGCCTGCAACGCCGATTGCTCGTCGTCGAAGACGCGAGCCGGGCCGGTGATCACCGGGTTCTTCAGGCCCGTGATCTTCGCCACCGCGCCTTCGGGCGAGAGGTTGCCCTTGAGGATCGCGAGATGGCCGTGTTCGTACATCGGCCTGGCGATCGTGCGGATCACGTCCTGGTTCGCGGGCGGCGCATCGGGAATGTCCTTGAGCACTTCCGCGATCGTCTGGCCGGTGATGGTGATGCAGTCGCCGTGCAGCAGGCCGGCGTTCAGCAGGAGCTTCATCACCTGGGGAATGCCGCCCGCGCGGTGCAGGTCCACGGCGAGGTACTTGCCGCTCGGCTTCAGGTCGCAGATGACGGGCGTGCGCTGGCGGATGCGTTCGAAATCGTCGATCGTCCATTCCACGCCCGCCGCATGCGCGATCGCGAGGAAGTGCAGCACCGCATTGGTCGAACCGCCCGTGGCCATGATCACCGCCACCGCGTTCTCGATGGCCTTGCGGGTGACGATGTCGCGCGGCTTGATGTCCTTCTTGATCGCTTCCAGCAGCACCTTGGCCGATTCCCGGGCCGAGTTCATCTTCTCGTCGTGCGGGTTGGCCATCGTGGACGAGTAGGGCAGGGAGATGCCCAGCGCCTCGAAGGCCGAGGACATCGTGTTCGCGGTGTACATGCCGCCGCAGGAGCCCGTGCCGGGAATCGCGTGCTGCTCGATGTCCTTCAGTTCCTGGTCGCTGATCTTGCCCGCGGCGTTCTGGCCCACCGCCTCGAACACGCTGACGATGTTGAGGTCCTCGCCCTTCCACTTGCCGGGCAGGATGGTGCCGCCGTACACGTAGATCGCCGGGACGTTGGCGCGCAACATGCCCATCAGGCCGCCGGGCATGTTCTTGTCGCAGCCGCCCACGACCACCACGCCGTCCATCCACTGGCCCTGCACGCAGGTCTCGATGCAGTCGGAGATCACCTCGCGGCTGACCAGCGAGTACTTCATGCCTTCGGTGCCCATCGCCATGCCGTCGGAAATCGTCGGCGTGCCGAACACCTGCGGGTTGCCGCCGGCTTCGATGATGCCTTGCACGGCGGCGTCGGCCAGCTTCTGCAGCCCGCTGTTGCAGGGCGTGATGGTGCTGTGGCCGTTGGCCACGCCGACCATCGGCTTGCCGAAGTCGGTTTCCTTGTAGCCCATGCCGTAGTACATGGACCGGTTGGGCGCGCGCGACTTGCCCTGCGTGATGTTGTCCGAGCGGAGGTGGATGGGGATGGGTTTCGTGGCCATGCGCAAAGTATGCGCTGCCCCGCTCATTCCTGCCAATCCGATCTGGAGCATCGATTAATATGCAATGAGTATGAGTGATCCGGCCATCGAGCTGCGACTGTGGCGCCAGTTCCTCGCCGTGGCCGAGGAACTCCATTTCGGCCGCGCGGCGCAGCGCCTGCACATGACGCAGCCGCCGCTGACGCAGGCCATCGCGCTGCTCGAGGAGCGGCTGCAGGTCCGTCTTTTCGATCGCACCAAGCGCAGCGTGCGGCCCACGCCGGCCGGCGCCGCGCTGGTGCCGGAAGCGCGCGAGCTGCTGGCGCGTGCGGCCGCATTGCCTGCGCAGGCGCGTGCCGCCGCGAACGGCGAGGTCGGGCGCCTGCGGCTCGCATTCGTTTCGACGGTGGGCTTCTCGCAACTTCCGGGTTGGGTCCGCGCCTTTCGCGCGAAACATCCGCGGGTGCACCTCGAGCTGATCGAAGCCACGGGCGACGTGCAGCTCGAGGCGTTTGCGCACGGCAATGTCGACGCCGGATTCATGATCCACTCGCCCGGCTTCGCTCCCGAGGGGCTGCGTCACCACACGATCGCGCGCGAGCCGCTCGTACTCGCGCTGCCGCAGCATCACGAGCTCGCGCGGGCGGCACGGCCTTCGCTCGACGCGATCCTCGCCGAGCCCATCGTGATGTTCCCCCGCCGCATCGTCCCGTCGCTGCACGACGCCGTGTTCGGCCTGTACCACGCGCATGGCCGCGAGCCGCGGATCGCACAGGAGGCGATCCAGATGCAGACCATCGTGAACCTCGTCTCCGCGGGGCTCGGCATCGCGTGGGTGCCGCAGAGCGTGCGCCAGTTCCAGCGGCCGGGCGTCGTCTACCGCCAATTGGGCGGCAGGAAGGGGGCGCTTGTGCCCGTTTGCGAAACGAGCCTGGTGTGGGCCGCGGGCTCGCCCGTGTTGGAGAGGTTCATGGAATTCATCCAGTGACGTCTGAAGAGCAGCAGGGTTGCTTCACAATAGGCCCCATGCCCTTGATGTACCCGCACATCGATCCGGTCGCGGTCCGCCTCGGCCCGATCGCCATCCACTGGTACGGCATCACGTACCTGGCGGCGTTCGCGCTGTTCATGTTTCTGGCGTCGCGCCGGCTGAAGCACGAGCCCTACGCGTCCTCGCCCGGCTGGTCGCGCAAGGACATCGAGGACATGCTGTTCCTCGGCGTTCTGGGCGTGGTGGTCGGCGGTCGATTGGGCTATTGCCTATTCTACAAGCCCGCGTATTACGCGGCGCACCCGCTCGAGGTCTTCTATGTCTGGCTCGGCGGCATGAGCTTCCACGGCGGCATGCTCGGCGTGATCGCCTCGCAATGGTGGTACGCGCGCTCGCGCGGCAAGCCCTTCTGGCAGGTGATGGATTTCATCGCGCCTTGTGTTCCGCCGGGCCTGGCCGCCGGGCGCGTGGGCAACTTCATCAACGGCGAACTGTGGGGTCGCGCGGCGCCGCCGGACCTGCCGTGGGCCATGATCTTCCCGCAGAGCGGCTCGATGGTGCCGCGCCATCCGTCGCAGGTCTACCAGTTCCTGCTCGAGGGCCTGTTGCTCTTCGTGGTGCTGTGGCTGTTCGCCCGCAAGCCGCGGCCTGAAGCGCAGGTCTCCGCGGCTTTCCTCATCGGCTACGGCATCCTGCGCTTCGTCGCCGAGTTCTTCCGCGAGCCCGACGCGCACCTCGAATGGTTGAAGGACGCGACCGGGCTGTCCATGGGCCAATGGCTGTGCATTCCCATGATCCTGGCGGGCATCCTGCTGTGGGTCTGGTCGGTTCGCCGGCAGGTGGCGGCGTCCGCTGCCGTCAGGGCCGGCTAGCGGCCTCCCGAGCGGGGCGCGGCTCGCGGTGCTCGCGCCACCACGCCAGCAGCGACCCGATGTCGCCGCCGAAGCCGTGGCGCAGCAGTGTGTCCCACGCCATGCCGCACATCACACCGTCCCCGAACTCCAGGGCGCGCTGCGACGACGCGGCATCGCAGAGCAGGAAAAGCTGTTCCAGGTCGGGGCGGGGCAAGCCCTCGTAGGCCGCCAGCAGCTGCTCACGGTTGCCCAGGATCTCCAGGTCGGCTTGCGCTGTCGCTTGCTCGCACAAGGCGCAGCAGGCCGTCGCGATCAATGCGATGTGTCGCTTGTTCATGATTCCCTCCGTGCACCCGAAGAATCGGCCTCGGCGGTGCGGAAGTCCTGAAGCGGAGGAAAGTGGCGGTAACAGACGCACCGGGCGAACACAAGTGGGGTTGACGTGGGGGTTTACAGCGCGGTCGGAGCTGCCATAATTTTGCGTAATTACCGGTAATTACGGATGCGCCTGGTCCCCAACTCGCTGCACGACGAAGTCGCCACGCAATTGCGCGAGCGGATCTTCGCGGGTGAGTTGCTGCCGGGCACGTTCCTCGACGAGGCGCGCCTGGCCGCGCAGATGCGCATCTCGCGCACGCCCTTGCGCGAGGCGCTGAAGGTCCTCACGGCCGAAGGGCTGGTGCGGCACGAGCCGCGCCGCGGCTGCTTCGTGAACGAGGTGACGGAGCAGGACCTGGACGAGATCTTTCCCGTGATCGCCTTGCTGGAAGGCCAGTGCGCGCGCGAGGCGGCCGTGCACGCGAGCGACGCCGACCTGCAGGCGCTCGAGGAACTGCACGACAAGTTGCAGCGCCACGCGAAGGCGCGCCGCATCAACGACTACTACGCCGCGAACTTCGCGATCCACGAGGCGATCATTTCGCTGGCCAGCAACCGCTGGCTCGCGCAGGTGATCGGCGACCTGCGCAAGATCGTCAAGCTCGCGCGGTTGCAGCAGCTGCACGCGCCGGGGCGCCTGGACCAGAGCCTGTCGGAGCACCTGGCCGTGTTCGCCGCGCTGAAGGCGCGCGATCCGGACGGCGCCGAGGCCGCGATGCGCACGCACCTCACACGCCAGCGCGACGCCCTGCGCGAACTGTCGCGCAACGGCCGCTCGAAACTCGCGTCGATCAAGGGAACCGCATGAAGGCCACCGACTGGTTCACCACCCGCAACGTGCACGCCGTCGCCGCCATCGGCACGGCCGGGCCACTGAGCGCGCCCGTGCCCACGATCCGGCCGATCAAGGAGCGGCTGAAAGCGACGCTGCGCCGCCACCAGGAGGCGTTGTCGCCGCGTGTCCTGCGGCGCACGCTCACCGAACTGCGGGCCATCGTGGACCCGCAGGTGAGCGAAGTGGAAGGCGGGCGCCGCGCGAAAGGCGTGGCGGCCTGGTACGCGAAGGCCACGCCCGAGGAGCGCCGCGACTGCTGGCTGCTGATGAGCGAGCAGTTCGCGCCCGACCCGAAGAAGATCCGGGCCGTGCGCGAACAGTACGAGGCGGCGCACGGCACGCCGGACGAAGCGCAGGCCGAGATCCGCCTGCGCAAGGCGTTCATCTCGCCGCGCACCCGGCTGCTGCAGCGCTTCGCGGTGTTTCCCGAGGGCATGCGCTTCCTCGTGGACCTGCGGGCCGAGCTGTTGCCCCATCTCAAGAGCGACAAGCGCCTGCTCGCGCTCGATTCGGAACTCGAGAGCCTCTTCTCCACCTGGTTCGACGTCGCCTTCCTCGAACTGCGCCGCATCAGCTGGGATTCGCCCGCGTCGCTGGTCGAAAAGCTGATCAAGTACGAAGCGGTGCATGACATCCGCAGCTGGGCCGACGTGAAGAACCGGCTGGACAGCGACCGGCGCTGCTACGGCTTCTTCCATCCGCGCCTCGACGGCGAGCCGTTGATCTTCGTCGAGGTCGCGCTGATGGACGAGATGGCGGACTCGATCACGCCGCTGCTCGACGAAGGGGCCGCGCCCGCCGACCTCGAGAAGGCGACGACGGCGATTTTCTATTCGATCAGCAACACGCAAGCCGGCCTGCGCGGCGTGAGCTTCGGCGATTCGCTGATCAAGCGCGTGGTCGAAACGCTGAAGGCGGAGTTTCCGCGCCTGAAGACCTTCGCGACGCTGTCGCCGATTCCCGGACTGCGCGCGTGGATGCAGGCCAACGCGCCCGCCGAACTGCTGGCCCAGCTGGACGATCCGTTGACGCTCGGGCCGAAGTCCCCCGTGCGGGCCCAGCTGCTCGCGTGGGCCGCACGCTACCTCGCGCGCGAGATGGCGGACGGCAAGCCGCTCGACGGGGTCGCGCGCTTCCACTTGGGCAACGGCGCGCGCATCGAACGGATCAACTGGGCGGCCGATCCGTCGGCCAAGGGCATCAAGCAATCGTATGGCCTCATGGTGAACTATTTGTATGACGTCAGACGGCTGGACAAGCATCGCGAGATGCTGGCGCAGGGCAGGATGGCCGCGTCGTCCTCCGTCACGGGACTGCTGTCCGATACGTAGTTCACCCATGGGCGGCACGGCGCCCATCCAGATAATTCCAGCTGGACCGTGATGGATGGTTAGATCACAAAGAAGGAGACAGACATGACTCTCACACGACGCGAATTCGTCGCGACGGCCAGCGCGGCCGCCCTGGCAGGCGTCGCCGGCCATGCGCATGCGCAAAGCCGCACGCTTAAGATCTCGCACCAGTTCCCCGGCGGGCAAGGCAGCGACACCGATTTCCGCGACCGCCTGTGCCGCAAGTTCGCGGAAGGCGTCGAGAAGCGCACCAACGGCGCCCTGAAGGCGGCGGTGTATCCGGGCTCTTCGCTCATGAAGGTGAACGCGCAGTTCTCGTCGATGCGCAAGGGCGCGCTCGACATGAGCCTCGTGCCGATCTCGTACTCGGGCGGCGAAGTGCCCGAGCTGAACATCGGCTTGATGCCCGCGCTGGTCCCCAGCTACGAAGCGGGCGCGCAGTGGAAGAACGCCGAGGCCGGCAAGCTGCTGACCAAGGTGCTCGAGGAGAAGGGCGTCGTGATCGTGAGCTGGGTGTGGCAGGCCGGCGGCGTCGCGAGCCGCAACAAGCCGCTGGTCACGCCCGCCGACGCGAAGGGCCTGAAGGTGCGCGGCGGCAGCCGCGAGATGGACATGATGCTCAAGCAGGCGGGCGCCTCGGTGATCTCGTTGCCGTCCAACGAGATCTACGCCGCCATGCAGACCGGCGCGATGGATGCCGCGATGACCTCGAGCACCAGCTTCATCTCGTTCAAGCTCGAAGAGATCGCCAAGCACCTCACCACCGGCCGCGACAAGACCTACTGGTTCATGCTGGAGCCGCTGATGATCTCCAAGGAAATCTTCGATTCGCTGCCCAAGCCGCAGCGCGACGCGATCATGGAAGTCGGCGCCGACATGGAGAAGTTCGGCACCGAAGCCGCCAAGGCCGACGACAAGCTGGTCGCCGAGGTCTACCAGAAGGCGGGCGCGAAGGTCTATGACGTCAACGATTCCGTCCTCAAGCAGTGGCAGGCCATCGCGCGCGACACGGCCTGGAAGGACTACGCCGCCAAGAGCGAAACCTGTGCTGCGCTGCTGAAGGCCGCCCAGAAGCTGACATGAGTCGCCGGGCCGCTCCCAAGACTCATAGCACCGCAGTGCGCAGCACGGAGGTTTCCAAATGAACGACGCGGTTCTCGAATCGCCGTCGGCGTTCGTGCCAGCGGTCGACCCGGACACGCCGCGCGCGCTCATGCCGCTGGCGCGCCTGCTGTCCTGGGCCAATCGCGTCATGCTGTTCGTCGGCATGGTCGCGCTGCTCGTGGCCTCGTTCGTGCTGACGTACAGCGTGCTCTCGCGCTACTTCCTGCAGGCCTCGACGGACTGGCAGGACGAGGCCGCGGTGTTCTGCCTGGTCGGCGCCACGTTCCTGTGCAGCGCCTTCGTGCAGCAGTTGCGCGGCCACATCGGCATCGAAGCCGTTGCGTCGTGGCTGCCGCCGGCGGCCAACAAGGTGCGGCTGCTGTTCGTCGACGTGCTGTGCGTCGCGTTCTGCGCGCTCTTCGCGTGGAAGTCGTGCACGCTGTTGCGCGAAGCGTGGATCGACAAGCAGACGACGTCATCGTCGTGGGCGCCGCCGCTGTGGATCCCCTACAGCCTGATGGCGGCGGGGATGATCCTGCTCACGCTGCAGCTCGCGGTCCAGCTGTCCGCGCGCATCAACGGCTTCGGCAAGCGGCGCGCAACGCAAGGCCAGCCGGTGGAGGCCCTGCAATGAGCATGCTGGCTCTGGGCCTCTTGTTCGGGGTCGTGACGCTGTTGATCATGTTCTCGGGCGCGCCGATCGCGTTCGCCCTGGGCAGTGTCGCGGTCCTGTTCATGGCCTTCTTCATGCCGGCGTCTTCGCTGGACACGATCACGCAGAACGTCTACGAGGAGATGGCCAGCATCACGCTGCTGTCCATCCCGCTGTTCATCCTCAAGGGTGCGGCGATCGGGCGATCACCCGCGGGCAAGGACCTCTATGCGGCGATGCACGTCTGGATGGGCCGTATTCCCGGCGGCCTCGGCATCGCCAACGTGTTCGCCTGCGGCCTGTTCGCGGCCATGGCCGGCTCGAGCCCCGCGACCTGTTCGGCGATCGGCAGCGCCGGCATTCCCGAGATGCGCAAGCGCGGCTACTCGCCCGGCTTCGCGGCGGGCATCATCGCCGCGGGCGGCACGCTGGGCATCCTGCTGCCGCCGTCGATCACGATGATCCTGTATGCCGTGGCCGCCGAGCAGTCGCTCGGCCGGCTGTTCCTCGCGGGCATCATGCCCGGCGTGCTGCTGGTCGTGCTGTTCGCGGCATATGCGTCGCTGCGCTACCGCTCGGAACACAAGCGCGCGCTCGCGGCCTACCAGTCGCACGGCGCGGCTTCCGCCTTGCTCGACGTCGACCACTTCACGCTGCGCCAGAAGATGGAGATGCTGCCGCGCGTGCTGCCCTTCGTGATCCTGCTGATCGGCGTGATGGTGGCGCTCTACGGCGGCTTCGCCACGCCGAGCGAGACGGCGGGCCTGGGCGCGCTGCTGGCGCTGGTGCTGATCGCGATCATCTATCGCGTCTGGAAGCCACGCGATGTCGCGCCCATCCTCGCGGCGACGCTGAAGGAATCGACCATGCTGATGATGATCGTCGGCATGTCGCTGCTGTTCTCGTACGTGATGAGCTACCTGCACATCAGCCAGTCGACGGCCGAATGGATCGTCGGCCTGCAGCTTTCGCGCTGGGTCCTGCTCGCGGCGATCCTGGTCATGGTGATCGTGCTCGGCTTCTTCCTGCCGCCGGTCAGCATCATCCTGATGACCGCGCCCATCATCCTGCCGCCGCTCAAGGCCGCGGGGTTCGACCTGATCTGGTTCGGCGTGCTGATGACGATCGTGATGGAAGCGGGGCTGATCCACCCGCCCGTGGGACTGAACATCTTCGTGATCAAGAACATCGCGCCCGACATTTCGCTGTCGGACATCATCTGGGGCGTGCTGCCTTTCGTCCTGCTGATGTTCGTCGCCGTGCTGCTGATCTGCGTCTTCCCGGGCATCTCCACCGCCTTGCCGGACGCCGTCATGGGCGCCGTCGTGCGCCGCTGACATGTCGGCCCCCACGCTTCTCACTTCGTGTAGTGCGCTGCCCCCCGAGGGGGCTTCAGCCTCCTTCGGGCGGCCGTGCGGAGACTGACATGTCTGGCCAGGTTCGCCTCGAACTGCAAGGGCCGCTCGCCCGGGTGACGCTCTCGCACCCCGGCAAGCTCAATGCGATGTCGCGTGCGATGTGGCTTGAGCTGAGAGCGATCTTCGAGCGCGTGCACGCGATGGGCGAATGCCGCGCCGTGGTCGTCGCGGGCGAGGGCGGCGATTTCTGCGCCGGCGGCGACATCTCCGAGTACCCGCACTTCCGCTTCGACGAGAAGTCGCTCGCGCACTTCCACGAGAACGAGGTGTGGGGCGGATTGCGCGCGATGCTCGAATGCGACGTGCCCATCGTCGCGGCCGTTGGAGGTGCCTGCATGGGCGCGGGCCTGGAGATCGCCAGTTGCTGCGACATCCGCATCGCCGGCGAATCCGCGAAGTTCGGCGCCCCGATCGCCAGGCTCGGCTTCCCGATGGCGCTGCGCGAGGCAGCCGTGGTCGCGCGCGCGGTGGGCGATGCGACGGCGCGCGAGATCCTGCTCGAAGCCGCGGTGCTGCCCGCCGGCGAGATGAAGGCGCGTGGTTTCCTGCAGCGCGTCGTCGCCGATGCCGAGGTCGCGGCCCAGGCCGAGGCCGGCGCCCAGCGCATCGCTTCGCTCGCGCCGCAGGCGGCGCGCCTCAACAAGCAGTCGCTGCGCGCCCTGGGCATCGCCGTCTCCGAACTCGATGCAGCCGGCGCCTACGCCTACGCGGACAGCCCGGAACACCGCGAAGGCATCGCCGCCTTCATCGCCAAGCGCCAGCCCCGTTTCTGAACACATGACGAACCGCAACCTGTTCTCGGCCCTGCGTGCCGCCTTTCCCGCCGACCTGGATTCCACCGCCGTCGAAACCGACGGCGGCCTGGTGTACTCCTGGCGCGACCTCGACCGCGCCACGGCGATGATCGCCAACCTGCTGCGCGCACTGAACATCCCCGCGGGGTCGCGCATCGCCGTGCAGGTGGACAAGTCCGTCGAGGCGATGATGTTGTACCTCGCGACGCTGCGCGCGGGCTACGTCTTCCTGCCGCTCAACACCGCCTACCAGAGCGCCGAGATCGAGTACTTCATCGGCAACGCCGAGCCGGCAGTGGTGGTCTGCACCGGCAAGAACTTCGGCTGGGTGAGCCGCATCGCGTTCAAGGCGGGCACGCAGCACGTCTTCACGCTCAACGACGACCGCACCGGCTCGCTGCTGGAACGCGCGGCGCACCACAGCGACGTGCACGCGATGGCGGAAAGCGGCGAGGACGACCTCGCCGCGATCCTCTATACGAGCGGGACCACGGGGCGCAGCAAGGGCGCGATGCTCACGCACGGCAACCTGCTGTCCAACGCGCTGGTGCTCAAGGACTACTGGCACTGGCAACCCGGCGACGTGCTGATCCACGCACTGCCGATCTTCCACGTGCACGGCCTGTTCGTCGCGATCCACGGCGCGCTGCTGAACGGCAGCAAGATGATCTGGCTGGCGAAGTTCGACCCCAGGGTGGTCATCGCCAACATGCCGCGCGCCACGGTCTTCATGGGCGTGCCGACGCTCTACGTGCGCATGCTGGCCGAACCCGCGCTCACGCGGGAGGCGGCGAAGCACATGCGCCTGTTCATCTCGGGCTCGGCGCCGCTGCTCGTCGAAACCTTCAGCGAATGGACCGAGCGCACCGGCCACACCATCCTCGAGCGCTACGGCATGAGCGAAACCGTCATGCTCACGTCGAATCCCTACGACGGCGAGCGCCGCGGCGGCACGGTGGGCTTCCCGCTCCCTGGCGTCGGCGTGCGCGTGCGCGATGACCAGGGGCGCGACCTGCCGCGCGGCGAGATCGGCGGCATCCAGGTGAAGGGGCCGAACATCTTCAAGGGCTACTGGCGCATGCCCGAGAAGACGAAAGAGGAGTTCACGGGGGACGGCTGGTTCAAGACCGGCGACGTCGGCAGGATCGACAAGGACGGCTACGTCATCATCGTGGGCCGCAGCAAGGACCTGATCATCAGCGGTGGCTACAACGTCTACCCGGCCGAGATCGAAGGCTACATCAACGAGATGCCTGGCATCGCCGAAAGCGCGGTGGTCGGCGTGCCGCACCCGGACTTCGGCGAAGTCGGCGTGGCCGTGGTGATCCCCAAGCCGGGCGCGCGGGTGGAAGGCGAGGCGGTGATCGCGAAGCTCAAGTCGCAGCTGGCGAACTTCAAGATTCCCAAGCGCTGCTTCGTCGCCGAGGCCCTGCCGCGCAACACCATGGGCAAGGTGCAGAAGAACCTGCTGCGCGAAGAGCACAAGCAGCTCTTCGCGTCCTGAGCGGGGCCGTCAGGCGGACTGCGCCCGCACCTGCGGCTTCGCGAGGAACAGGTAGTAGGCGCTGCCCAGGCCGAACACGCCATAGATCGTCACCGACAGCCAGGCCAGGCCGTTCTGGAGGCTGCCGGCCGCCGATGCGCTGATGAGCGTGCCGGCGATGTCCATCACCAGGCCGGCGACCAGGATGGCGCGAATGGCGATCGCGTCCTGCGTGTCGCGTGCGAGGAACGAGACCAGGCCCACCGCGAGCAGCGCGGAGCCGAAGTAGCGCGCCTGCATGACATTGTGCGGTCCCGCAGGCACGCCGTACTGCGTCAGCGACATCCCGGGCAACAGCAGGAACACGATGCCGAACAGCATGCCCACCGCGCCCGTGACCGCGAAGAACATCCCTCGCTTCATGTCATGTCTCCTTGCCGCACCGTGCGGTAGTCGGAACATAGACTTCGCAGGGGCCGCGGACAAGCTGCACTGCAGCGAGCGGCTGGGGTCACCGACGGACGAGCAGTTGCCTGGTTGACGAACTCCGGGAAGGCGCTACGCAGGTGCGCCGGCCGCGCCTGTGCGTTCGCGTGCGCCGTTGAGAAGCTTCACCAGCGCATCGAGCTCCACCGGCTTGGTCAGGTGCGCGTCGAAGCCCGCCCCCAGCGTGCGCTTCTTGTCCTCCTGCGTGCCGTAGCCGGTCATCGCGATCGCGAACATCTTCGGCAGCCCGGGGACCGCGCGCATGCGCCGCAGCGTCTCGAAGCCGTCCATGTCGGGCATCGCCAGGTCCAGCAGCACGACGCTGGGACGGAAATGCGCCGCGAGATCGATCGCGGCCGAGCCCGAGTAGGCGCACTCCACCTCGTTGCCCAGCAGCCGCAGGATCGCCGTCGCGGTATCCGCCGAATCGCGGTTGTCGTCGACGATCAGCACACGCCGGCTCTGGGCTTCCCTGATCTCGGCGGGAGTCGGCTCGGTGCCGGCGACCTCGACGGCCGGCAGGCGTACGGTGAACGTGCTGCCCTGGCCCGGGCCGCCGCTTTGCGCTTCGAGCGTGCCCCCGTGCATTTCGGCGAGCGAGCGCGCCAGCGTGAGGCCGATGCCCAACCCGCTTTCGGCCACCGGATCGCCATGCGCTTGCCGAAACAGCTCGAAAATCGCTTCGAGGTCTTCCTTGGCGATGCCGCGGCCGGTGTCGGACACCGACATCGACACGAAGCCGCCGCTGGACTCGACCTTCAGCACGATGCGCCCGCCGTCGGGCGTGTACTTCGCCGCATTGACGAGCAGGTTCTGCAGGATCTGCGCGAGGCGGGTGGGGTCCGCATTCAGGTGGATCGGCTGTTGCGGCACGTCCAGTACCAGCTGGTGCCGGCGCGCCTCGATCAGCGGCCTCGCGGCTTCGACACTGCGCGAGACCACTTCGGATACGCGCACGGTCTCCATCCGCAGCTTGACCTTGCCCGTGGACAGGCGCCCGATATCGAGCAGGTCGTCCACCAGGCGCGTGACGTGGGCGAGCTGGCGGTCGATGATGTCGCGGCAGTTGCGCAGCGCCGGGGTCGGCAGGTCCTCGAGCTGCATCACCGTCACCGCATTGCGGATGGGCGCCAGCGGGTTGCGCAGCTCGTGCGCGAGCATGGCGATGAATTCGTTCATGCGGCGGCTGGAGCGCTCCAGCTCCTCCAGGCGCCGCCGCTCGGTCATGTCGCGCGTGACCTTGGCATAGCCGAGCAATTGGCCGTTTTCCGCGCGAATCGCCGTGACGATCGCGTTGACCCAGAACACGGTCCCGTCCTTGCGCACGCGCCAGCCTTCGTTCTCGACGCGGCCGAACATGCGTGCAGCCTCCAGCTCGGCCTCAGGCTTGCCATGGGCACGGTCCTGCGGGGTATAGAAGACGGACAGAGGCTTGCCGATGATCTCGGCGGCTTCGTAGCCGTTGATCGCGCGTGCGCCCGAGTTCCAGCTGCGCACGATGCCCCGCTCGTCGAGCATGAAGATCGCGTAATCGTGCACGTTCTCGACCAGCAGTCGCCCGCGCTCCTCGCTGGCGCGCAACTGCTCCTCGTGCGCGCGCCGCCCGGACAGGTCGCGCGTCACCTTCGCGAACCCCGTCAGCCTCCCGGCCTTGTCGTGGATCGGCGTGATCGCGACGCCGGCCCAGAAGCGGCTGCCGTCCTTGCGGACGCGCCAGCCTTCTTCCTCCAGCCGCCCGTGCTCCATCGCGCGGCGCAGCTCTTCCTGCGGCCGTCCGCCGGCGACGGCGTCGGGCGGATAAAAGGCCGAGAAGTGACGGCCGACGATTTCGCCGGCCGTGTAGCCCAGGATGTTCTGCGCGCCCGTGTGCCAGGTCACGACACGTCCTTGCGTGTCGAGACTGAAGATGCCGTAGTCGATGACAGCTTCGACGAGCAGCTGGAACCGGCCTTCCAGCGAGTCGTCCAGTTGCTGCGCCGGCGAAAGGGTGTTAGGTACAACGGTCGGCACACGCCGATTATGGGTGGGCGGCAACTGATGTGCAGTTGTGGGGCACCGGTTGCGGCGTTGTCCTACAACGCCGTCGTCGGCGCAAGCGGATTCGGGCAACAGCGTCGGAATTTCCGTTGGGGCGATGGAACGCGGCGGACACCGGCGTGCGACCCAACGACGAACTTCGCGCGAAGCGGTCCTAGCGGGAGCGGGGCAAAAGAACTACCACGTCCACATCACGTTAGGCGCAGAGTATTATCATGTTATTCACCGGCCGCTGGCAAAAGAGCATGGAAGACAAAGCGCGTTTGACGATCCTGATCGATCCCGCCAAGAAGAAGGCGTTCGAAGAACTTTGCTCCTCGCAGGACATGACGTCGTCCCAGATGGTGCGTCAATTGATCCGCCAGTACCTCGAAAAGCACGGCGTCACCTACGAACCCGCCGCGAGGAAAAGGAGTGCCCAGAGATGAGGGCGCGCGCACCCTAGGAAAAACCCTGCGGACGCGGGCGGACCGCCGCGGCGCATGTTGATCAAGAAAGCAATTATAATTTGATTAACATCGAGGCCGCTCATGGAGAACAAGACAGCCAGGCTGACGGTTCTTATCGACCCCGCCCGGAAGGAAGCTTTCGAGAAACTCTGCCACTCGCAGGACATGACCCCTTCACAGGTCATGCGTCGTCTCATCCGCGACTACCTGAACGCCAACGGCGTGAAGTACACCCCGACGGTGGCCAAGAAGGCACGCCGCTAGCCGCCACCCCGCGCCCGCATTGACGGGCAGCGCCGCCCCTCAGGCGGGCGCAATCTTGATACGCTACACGCACCTGGGTGACGTCGGAGCGATCATGTCATTGCGCCAATCCATGTCGGCCGCGCAGAAGGCAAGCTTCGAGGGCCGTGTCGTCCTCGTCGGATTCGGCAGCGTCGGCCACGGCGTGCTTCCGCTCCTCGCCCCCGTGCTCGGCGTCAGGCCCGGCAACATCACCATCGTCTCGCCGGACGCACAACCTGCCGGGCCTGCGTCGGAATTCGACGCGCGCGTGATCGCGACGGCGCTGTTCCCCGACAACTTCGAATCGGTGCTCGCACCGCACCTCGCCGAGGGCGATTTCCTCATCAATGCATCCGTGCACGTGTCCAGCGTGGACCTCATCCGGCTGTGCCGCCGGCGCGGCTCGTTCTATATAGACACCTGCACGGAGCCCTGGCTCAATCATTACGACAACGCGCAGCTCACGCTGTCGCAACGCTCGAACTACGCGTTGCGCGAGGAGGCGCTTGCGTTGCGGCGCGGTCACCCGCGCGGCCCGACGGCACTGCTGACGCAAGGTGCGAATCCGGGGCTGGTGTCGCAATTCACGAAGCAGGCGCTGCTGGACATGGCGCGGGAAGCCGGCGTGACCCCGACAGGTGACTGGGGCCGGCTCGCGCAGGCGCTGGGCATCCAGGTGATCCACATCGCCGAGCGCGATACGCAGTCCTCGCCCAGGCGCAAGCGGGTGGGCGAATTCGTGAACACATGGTCGGTCGAGGCCTTCGTGGACGAAGGGCTGCAGCCTTCGGAGCTCGGCTGGGGCACGCACGAGAAGCGCTTGCCGGCGGACGGCGCACACCACGGGTTCGGCTGCGACGCGGCCATCTACCTGGATCGTCCCGGTCTCGCGACGCGCGTGCGCAGCTGGACGCCCCTGCAGGAGGCCCACCACGGTTTCCTCGTCACGCACGCGGAGTCGATTTCGATCGCCGATCACCTGACGGTGCGCGAAAGAGGCGAGACGATCTATCGCCCGACCGTGCACTACGCCTATCACCCATGCGACGACGCGGTGCTGTCCGTGCATGAACTCGCGGGCGCCAACTGGCAGCTGCAGCGCAGGCACCGCATCCTGCGCGACGAGATCACCTCGGGCATCGACGAACTCGGCGTGCTGCTGATGGGCAACGAGCGCGGCGTGTACTGGTACGGCTCGCGGCTGTCGATCCAGCAGGCGCGCGAGCTCGCGCCGTACAACAGCGCGACCAGCCTCCAGGTGGTCGCAGGCATCCTCGGCGGCATGGTCTGGGCTCTGCGCAATCCCGACGCGGGGATCGTGGAGCCCGACGAGATCGACCATGAAGTCGTCCTCGAGGTCGCGCGTCCTTACCTGGGCGACATGGTCGGCGTGTGGGGCGACTGGACGCCGCTCAAGGAACGCAGCGCCCTCTATTCCGAAGACACCGACGCGGGCGACCCCTGGCAATTCGTCAATTTCAGGGTGGCGTGATCACCATTTGGGCATGATGCGCTCGCCCGGCAGCACGGCGTACGGGTCCGCGTAGCCGTCGATCGCCCGCACGCGGTCCAGCCACGACGCGATGTTCGGGTGCGTGGCCCTGAAGTCGTAGCCGTGCTCTTCCTTCGGGTACACGAGGTACGCGCACATCGAGATGTCCGCGATCGTCGGCGCATCGCCGACGATGTAAGGACGCGACGCCAGGTGCTTCTCGACGATCGCGAGATTGCCGTCGATGCGGCCCTTGAGGAACTGCGTCACCTCGGCGCCGGGCGGCTGCGCGCCGAAGGACTTCATGAAGCGCCAGGTCGCGAAGTAGCTCGTGAACTTGTGGTTGTCGAAGAACAGCCAGCGCAGCACGTCGTACTGCTCGTCGTCGTTGCGCCCGCCGAACATCCCATGCTTCTTCGCCAGCAGCGTGAGGATCGCGCCCGATTGCGTGAGCAGCCTCCCGTCCGCTTCGAGCACCGGTGCCTCGCCCATCTCGTTGACCTTCTCGCGCCAGCCGGCCTCGCGCGTGGCGCCGTGCATGTAGTCGACGAACACCGCCTGCCAGGGCTGGCGCATCGCGTTCAGCGCGAAAGCCACCTTGAACGAGTTGCCGGACTGGCAGAAGCCGTGAAGCCGATACATCGGGTCTCCCTGATTCATTTCTGGCGGATCACGTAGCGCACGAAGCCGTCCGCCTGCGTGAACCGGTCATACAGGCGCCGCGCCTGCACGTTGTCCTCGCGCGTGACCCAGTACAGCCGCGCCCAGCCTTCGGCACGCATCGCATTGCGCAGCCATTCGATCAGGGCCGTGGCGATGCCGTGGCCGCGCGCACCGGGCGTGACGTACAGGTCCTCGAGGTAGCACACGGGCTGCGTCTCCCAGGTGTTCTCGTGCACCACGCAGTTGGCGAAGCCGTACACCTGCCCATCGACCTCCGCGACGATGCACATCACTGCCGAATCCGGATCGAGGATGCGCGTCCACGTGCGGTTCGTGACGTCGTCGTCGATCGAGGCGGCGTAGAAGTCCAGGTAGCCCTGCCACAGTTTGCGCCATGCGGCTTCGTCGGAGGGGAGGGCGGAGCGGATCGTTGGCGCGGCCATGTGTGACAGTTTATGTGTATTGCGTGGTGGGGTGACTCGCGTCAGGCAGTGCCCGTCAGGCCATTCGCGTACCCCAGCGGACAGTTCTGGCGCAACAGGGGCGGGAGGGCGCGATTTCAAGACGACGCGATGGTTGTCGCGAGCGTGTCCCGGAGAAAAACCTCCCCGGCCGTCAGCCCGGGTGACGGTTAACGCAGGACAAGGCACTGGATCGCGGCTCAGGACCGCAATGACAAAGTCAAGGCAACTGCGCCGCGAGCAGCACCGCCGCGTGCACGGCCTCGCGCTGCGCGCCGTCGGCGATCTGGTGGCGGCAGCTGGTGCCGTCGGCCACGACGATGGCTCCGGGGTACTTGCGCACGGCGGGCAAGAGGCTCAGTTCGGCCATCTGCATCGAGACGTCGTAGTGGCTCGCCTCGTAGCCGAAGCTGCCGGCCATGCCGCAGCAACTGCTCTCGATCAATTCGGGTTCGACACCCGGGATCAGCTTCAGCACGCTGACGACCGGTGCGACGGCGGCGAAGGCCTTCTGGTGGCAATGGCCATGCAGCAGCACGCGTTTGTCGAGCGGTCTCAGCGTTGCCTTGAACGCGTCGAGCGCGCCGGCTTGAGCTTCGCGTGCGAGGAACTCCTCGAAGAGCAGGGCGTTGTCGGCCACCGCGTGTGCCTTGTCGCCGAGGCCCATCGCGAGCATCTCGTCGCGCAGCGTGAGCAGGCACGAGGGCTCGAGGCCGACGACCGGGATACTGCGTTCGGCAAAGGGGGCGAGCGATTCCATCACCTCGCGAGCTTTCGCCCTCGCTTCATCGACCATGCCGCTGGCCAGGTAGGTGCGCCCGCAGCACAGGTGCCTGCCGTCGTCCTTGAGTTTCGTCGCGACGTGCACGGTGTAGCCCGCGGCCTGCAGCACCTTCACCGCGCAGCGTGCGTTGAGCGATTCGAAGAAGCCGTTGAAGGTGTCCACGAACAGCACGACCGGCCTGGCGGCCATCAGCACTTCCCCCCGCGAGACGGTCACCGGGATGTCGTTGAAGAAATGTTCACGCTGCCAGGCCGGCAGGCTGCGCCGCGCGGAGAGGCCGAGCAGCTTCTCGCCGATCTTCGCCAGCAGCGGGCTGCGGTTGCGCAGGTTCATCAGGCCGGCGATACGGCTGGCCGCATTGGCGTAATCGGGCAGGCGCGCAATGAGCTTGTCCCGGAGCGTGTGGCCGTGCTTCGCCTTGTAGTGATGCAGGAACTCCACCTTCATGCGCGCCATGTCCACGCCGGTCGGGCAGTCGCGCTTGCAGCCCTTGCAGCTCACGCACAGGTCCAGCGCTTCGCGCACGTCCTCGCTGGCGATGCCTTCGGGGCCGAGCTGGCCCGACAGCGCCAGCCGCAAGGTGTTGGCGCGTCCGCGCGTCAGGTGCTGCTCGTCGCGCGTCACCCGGTAGCTCGGACACATCGTGCCGGCGTCGAACTTGCGGCAGTGTCCGTTGTTGTTGCACATCTCGACGGCCTTCGCGTAGCCGTGCGCCGGGTCGCCCCCGGTGCCGGGCGCCGTCACGCGCTCGGTCGCCGGGTTGTTCTGCACATCCCAGGCGCTCCAGTCGAGCGCCGGCTGCAGGGGGATCACGCGGTAAGAGGGCGGAAAGCGCATCAGGCGCGTGTCGTCCATGCGCGGCGGATCGATGATGCGGTTGGGCGCGAGCAGGCGTTGCGGATCGAACACCTGCTTGATGCTGCGGAACGCCTCGTCGATCTTCGGGCCGAACTGCCACTGGATCCATTCGCCGCGGCACAGGCCGTCGCCATGCTCGCCGCTGTACGCGCCGCGGTACTTGCGCACGAGCTCGGACGCTTCCTCCGCGATCTCCCGCATCTTCTTCGCGCCGTCGGTGCGCATGTCCAGGATCGGCCGCACGTGCAGCGTGCCGACCGAGGCGTGCGCATACCAGGTGCCGCGCGTGCCGTGCTTGCGGAAGACCCGCGTGAGCTCGTCGGTGTATTCGGCCAGGTGCTCCAGCGGCACGGCGCAGTCCTCGATGAAGCTCACGGGCTTGCCGTCGCCCTTGAGGCTCATCATGATGTTCAGGCCCGCCTTGCGCACTTCCCACAGCGCTTTCTGCGGCGCTTCGTCTTCCATGCGGACGACCGAACCCGGCAGGCCGAGGTCGCCCATCAACTGGACGAGTTCGTCGAGCTTGCGCATGAGCGGCGCCTTCTCGCCGCCGGAGAACTCCACGAGCAGCACGGCGTCGGGCTTGCCGATCACGGCTGTGCGGATCACCGGCGCGAAGGCGGGATTGGCGAGCGACAGCTCGATCATCGTGCGATCCACGAGTTCGACCGCGGTCAGCGTGCCGTCGCCACCCAGCCTGACGATGTGCTGCGCCGAATTCATTGCCTTGTAGAAGGTCGGGAAGTTCACGACGCCCAGCACCTTCGCTTTCGGCAGTTCGGTGAGCTGCAGCTTGAGCGATTTCGTGAGGGCGAGCGTGCCTTCGCTGCCCACCAGCAGGTGGGCGAGATTGACGGAGCCGTCGGCGGTGTACGGGCGTTGGTTCTGGTTGCGGAAGATGTCCAGGTTGTAGCCGGCCACGCGCCGCAGCACCTTCGGCCAGTTCGCATCGATCTCCGGCGCCAGCGCCTGCGCGAGCCCCTTCACCCGGTCCCCGACCTGGCGCGCGAAGCCGGTGCAGTCCTCGTAGCGCGTGAAGCGGTGCAGGGCGCCGTCGGCCGTCCAGGCGTCGATGCCGAGCACGTTGTGGACCATGTTGCCGTAGGCGATGCTGCGGCTGCCGCAGGAGTTGTTGCCCGCCATGCCGCCCAGCGTCGCCTGCGCGCTGGTGGAGACATCCACGGGGTACCACAGCCCGAGCTTCTTCAGCGCGAGGTTCAGGTGGTCCAGCACCATGCCGGGCTCGACTTCCGCCGTGCGCGCTTCGGCATCGAAGCCAATGATGCTGCGCAGGCGCTTGGAGTGGTCGATGACCAGGCCCGCGCCCACGGTCTGCCCGCATTGGCTGGTGCCGCCGCCGCGCGCGACGATGGGCACCTTCAGGTCGCGGCAGATGTCGATCGCGAGCTTGACGTCGTCATGTGTGGTCGGCACGAACACGCCGATGGGCATCGCCTGGTAGATCGACGCGTCGGTCGCGTAACGGCCGCGGTCGGCGGGCGAGAAGAGCACCTCGCCCTGGGTGTCCTGCCTCAGGCGCTGGGCGAGCCTGCCGGCGACTTCGTTCGTGGCCTTCGCGACGGCGTCGTAGGTAGCGGCGACATCGAAGGCCGCCGTGTTCAAGGGAACGCGCGCGTTCATCGCGTTCCCTTCTTCCGCGGCCGCGTGGGCGCGTTCGCCTCACGCAACTGTTCCAGCACGACGTCGAGCTTGTTCTTCAGGTGGGTCGAGAGAACCGCGCGCATCGCCTTCGCGTCATGCGCGGCGAGCGCCTCGATCATCTGGTCATGTTCCTTCACCGCGGTCTTCCACTTTTCGCCGTCCTGGTTGGAGCGGAAGCGCAGCGCATGCAGCCGCGCATTCACCCGGTCGTAGGTGGCCGACAGCACCGGGTTCTTCGCCGCCTCGTTGATTCCCCGGTGGATCAGCGCGTTCAGGCGGTAGTAGCTGGAGAGGTCGCGCCGGGTGTAGGCGGCCAGCATCTCGAAATGCATGGCCCGCAGTTCGGCGAGTTCCTGGTCGGTGATGCGCTGCGCCGCGAGCTCGCCGGAGAGCGCTTCCAGCCCACCCATCACCTCGAACGTGTGGCGCACGTCCGCTTCGGTCAGCGACACCGCGATCGCGCCGCGGTTGGGCACCAGCTCCACCAGCCCTTCGGCGGCGAGCATCTTGATCGCTTCGCGCAGCGGCGTTCGCGAGACCTCGAGCACTTCGCTCAGTTCGCGCTCGTTGAGCTTGGCGCCCGGGGCGATGCGGCCTTCGACCAGCATCTGGCGCAATCGCTGCGCGACGTGCTCATGCAGGTTGGCGCGCGGGATCGCAATGATTTCTGCAGACATGCGGCGATTTTGTATTCAAAAGTGGACTGGGTCAAACCCTATGTCGAAAGGCGGGGGAGGTTGACAAGCGAATTTTGTATGCAAAAATCGCGAAAACTTCCAAGCACCATGCTCACGCTCGACTACCACCCGACCGGCCGCCATTTCCTGCAGATTCCGGGGCCCTCGCCGGTGCCCGACCGCATCCTGCGGGCCATGAGCCTGCCGACCATCGACCACCGCGGTCCCGAGTTCGGCGAGCTGGGCCTGCGCGTGATCCAGGGCCTGCAGCGCATCTTCCAGACGAAGCACCCGGTCGTGATCTATCCCGCGTCCGGCACCGGCGCGTGGGAGGCGGCGCTGGCGAACACCATGAGTCCCGGCGACCACGTGCTGATGTACGAGACCGGCCACTTCGCCTCGCTGTGGCAGAAGATGGCGACGCGCCTGGGCCTGAAGACCGAGTTCCTCGGGCTGCCCGGCATCGAAGGCTGGCGCCGCGGCGTGCAGGCGCACATGATCGAGGAGCGCCTGAAGGCCGACGCGAAGCACGAGATCAAGGCCGTGTGCGTGGTGCACAACGAGACTTCCACCGGCGTGACGAGCGACATCCCCGCCGTGCGCCGCGCCATCGATAACGCGAAACACCCGGCGCTGCTGATGGTCGACACGATCTCGGGCCTGGCCTGCGCCGACTACCGCCACGACGAGTGGGGCGTGGACGTCACGATCAGCGGCTCGCAGAAAGGCCTGATGCTGCCGCCGGGCATCAGCTTCAACGCGGTCTCGCCCAAGGCGATCGAGGTGGGCCGGCGGGCGAAGCTGCCGAAGTCGTTCTGGGCCTGGGACGAGATCATCGAGATGAACAAGGGCGGTTACTGGCCGTACACGCCCAACACGAACCTGCTCTACGGGCTCAATGAGGCTTGCGAGATGCTGCTCGATCCGCAACACGGCGGCCTGCCCGCGGTGTTCGAGCGGCACAGGCGCTGGGGCGAGGGCGTGCGTGCCGGCGTGAGGGCCTGGGGCCTGGAGATCCAGTGCGTGGACCCGGCCGTGTATTCGCCGGTGCTCACGGGCGTGATGATGCCCGAGGGCATCGATGCGGACGCGGTGCGCCGCCTGATCTACCAGCGCTTCGACCTGTCGCTCGGCACGGGCCTGGGCAAGGTGAAAGGCCGCATGTTCCGCATCGGGCACCTGGGCGACTGCAACGACCTCACGCTGATGGCCGCACTGGCCGGCTGCGAAATGGGCCTGAAGCTCTCGGGCGTGAAGCTCGCGGGCTCGGGCGTCGCGGCCGCGATGGATTTCTTCGCTTCCCACCCGGCGCCTGCATCGCTTGCGAAGGCAGCGTGACCGTTTCCCCGTAGTACACACAAAAGGAGACAAGCAGTGAAACGCAGAACCTTCGTCGCCGCGACGGCGGCCACCCTTGCCGCACCCACGCTGCGCGCGCAGACGCTTCCTTCCGGCCCCATCCGCATCATCGTCGGCTTCGCGCCCGGTGGCGGCACCGACATCCTCGCGCGCGTGATGGCGCAGAAGCTGCAGGAGATGTGGAAGACCACGGTGCTGGTCGAGAACAAGGCGGGCGCCACCGGCACGATCGCCGCGGACTACGTCGCGCACCAGCCGGCCGACGGCAACACGCTGCTCATGGCGCACATCAACAGCCAGGCCATCGCGCCCGCGCTGATGAAGCTGAACTACAACGCCGAGACCGATTTCCAGCCGATCATGCTGGTGGGCGTCACGCCCAACCTGCTGGTGTGCAACCACAGCCAGCCCGCGCAGACGGTGAAGGACATCGTCGCGCTGTGCAAGGCGAATCCGGGCAAGGTCACGTTCGGCTCGGCCGGCACGGGCTCGGCGCAGCACCTCGCGCTCGAAATGTTCAAGCTTCAGGCGGGCGTGTCGGCCATCCACGTGCCGTACAAGGGCTCGGGCCCGATGCTCACCGACCTGATCGGCGGCCAGATCCAGTACAGCTTCGACACCATGACGGCCGCCACGCCGCACGTCCAGAGCGGCAAGCTGGTGCCGATCGCCCAGACGCGCGGCAAGCGCGCCAAGCCGTACCCCAACGTGCCCACCATGCAGGACGCCGGCTTCGAGGGCTACGAGGCGACGACCTGGTACGGCCTGGCCGGCCCCGCGAAGATGCCTGCGGCGATCACCAGGCGGATGAACGAGGACATGAACAAGGTCCTGGCCATGCCCGACGTGCAATCGAAGTTCGACCAGTTCGGTGCCGAGGACGGTGGCGGCACGCCCGAGAAGTTCGCGCAGTTCATCGCCGCGGAACAGAAGAAGTGGGCGAAGATCTGCAAGGAGGCGAATGTCAAGCTCGACTCCTAAGCGGCTGCCGCTCGCCGGCGTCCGCGTCCTCGACATCAGCCAGGTCATGGCCGGGCCGTATGCATGCATGCTGCTCGGCGACCTGGGCGCCGACGTGATCAAGATCGAGCCGCCCGGCTCGGGCGACCAGACGCGCGGCTCCATGGGCTTCAAGATGAAGGGACCCGACTCGATGGGGTTCCTCAACATGAACCGCAACAAGCGCAGCCTCGCGGTGAACCTCAAGACCGAGGCGGGACGCGAGCTGGTGAAGAAGCTCGCGAAGGACGCGGACATCCTGATCGAGAACTACCGCCCGGGCGCGCTGAAGCGGCTCGGTCTGGGCTACGAGGTCCTGAGGGAGGTCAATCCGCGACTCGTCTACACCAGCATCTCGGGCTTCGGCCAGAACGGGCCGTGGGCCGACCGTCCCGGGTTCGATTTGATGGCGCAGGCGATGTCGGGCGTGATGAGCGTGACGGGCTATCCGGATTCCCCGCCGGTGAAGTGCGGCGTGCCGGTGGCCGACATCGGCTGCGCGCTGTTCGCGATCTACGGAACGCTGGCGGCCTACGTGGGTGCGAAGAACACCGGGCAGGGGCAGTACGTCGATGCATCGCTGTTCGACACGGCACTCGCGTTCTCGGTGTGGGACATCTGCGATTACTGGGGCACGGGCAAGCCGCCGCAGCCGCTGGGCACGTCGAACAAGATGACGGCCCCCTACCAGGCGATGGCGTGCTCGGACGGGCACTTCGTGATGGGCGCCAACAACCAGAAGCTGTGGGAAAAGCTCTGCAAGCTGATGGGTCGCGAGGAGTTGCTGGCCGACGAGCGCTTCTCGACCATCTCGCTGCGCTTGAACCACCGTGCCGCGCTGGAGCAGGAGCTCGAGAAGACTTTCCGCACCCGCACGAAGGACTACTGGGTCGAGACGCTGCTGGAGGCCGGCATTCCCGCCGGGCCGATCCTCTCGTACCCCGAGGCCTTCGGCAGCGAGCACGCGCAGGCCCGCCGCATGAAGATGGAGATCGATCATCCGATCGAAGGCAAGGTGCCCAACATCGGTTTCGCGGTGAAGCTGTCGGAAACGCCGCAGCAGGTGCGCCGCCATCCGCCGCTGCTGGGCGAGCACACGGCCGAGGTGCTGGCGGAACTGGGCATCGGCGCCGAGGAGCGGGCCGCGCTCGAAGCGCAAGGCGCGTTCACGGCATGAGCGAGGGCACCGTCCGGCTGGAGATCGCCGGCGCGATCGCACAGGTGACGTTCGACCGCCCGCAGGCGCGCAACGCGATGACCTGGGCGATGTACGAGCAGCTCGGTGCGATCTGCGACGAGCTCGCGGGCAGCGACAGCGTGCGCTGCGCCGTCTTCCGTGGCGCGGGCGGCGAGGCCTTCGTCGCCGGCACGGACATCGAGCAGTTCCGCGCGTTCCAGTCGGGCGATGACGGCGTCGTCTACGAGGAGCGCATCGATGCAGGCATCGCGCGCATCGAGGCCCTGCCGATGGCCACGCTCGCCGTGGTCGAAGGCTGGTGCGTCGGCGGCGGCCTCGCGATCGCGACGGCCTGTGACATCCGCATCGCGACGGAATCCGCGAAGTTCGGCGTGCCGATCGCGCGCACGCTGGGCAATTGCCTGTCGATGGCCAACATCGCCCGCCTCGTCGGTGCCTGGGGCAAGTCGCGCGTTCAGCGCATGCTCGTCGCCGCCGAGTTGATCGATGCCGCCGAAGCCCGTGCCTGCGGCTTCCTCGCGGACATCGTGCAAGGCGACGTGGATCGCGCGGCGAAGGAGCGCGCCGGCAAGCTCGCGTCGCTCGCGCCCGTCACGCAGGCGGTCAGCAAGGAAGCGCTGCGGCGCCTCACCGTGCATGACCTTCCCGACGCGCAGGACCTGATCCGCCGCGCTTACGGAAGCGACGATTTCCACGAAGGGGTCACCGCTTTCACGCAGAAGCGCGCGCCAAGCTGGCGCGGGCGCTGATCAAGGCACGAGGAAGCGGATGCGGTGCCGCTCGCCGATGGCGGGCACCTTGCGCAGGTCTTGCGGCATCTCGCGCACTTCCGCCGCCGCATCACGGAAGAACCCTTCCGCCGCCGCCGGCGCGTCGAACACCAGAACGCGCGCAGGCTGCTCGCCCGCGCCCTTGAAGGCGTGCACGATGCCCGCAGGCGCGTAGATGAAGTCGCCGGCGCGCGCGAGCAGTTCGCGGCCGTCCACGCTGAATCGGGCAGACCCCTCGACGATGTAATAGGCCTCGTCCCACGGATGGTGGTGCGGCGGGGGACCCGCATCCTGCGGCAGCTTCACTTCCATGAGCGACCAGGCCTGTCCGGTGCGCGCGGCGGAGCAGAGGAAGCTCACCTGCGCGCCCATGACATCCAGCGTTTCGGCCCGACCGCGTTCGACCACGAGTGCTTCCTTGTCCATGGATCATCTCCTTGACCGGTGACAGCGGATGTCATACAGTCTGACATCGTGGCAGACACCATGTCAAGCAAAGGGGCGATGCGCCCGATCGCCGCGATGCACAGCGAGGTGACGCAGCAGCTGATCCTCGAGGCGGCGTTCGAGTCGCTCGTGCGCGGCGGCGAGATCACCGCGCGCGGCGCCGCGGCACAGGCCCGCATCTCGGAGCGCACCGTGTTCCGCCATTTCCCCTCGCGCGACGACCTGCTTTCCGCCTGCGCGGCGCACTTCGCGCAGCACGTCCGCATCCCGCCGCCACCGTCAACGCTCGATGAGCTTCGTGCCTTCCCGCGTGCGCTCTTCACCGCGTTCGAATCGCACCGCGAGCTCGTGCGCGCCTCATGGCACAGCGAGCTGAGGTCGCACCTGATCGCCCGCATCTCCGGCGACCGATGGGTCGCGATCGGCAAGCTCATCGAGGCGTTCGCCCCGGACGCGCCGACTTCGCTGCGCAAGCTCGCCACGGCGTCGATCCGCTATCACCTGACTGCGTCCACCTGGCATTACCTGCGCTTCGTCCTGCGGCTCACGCCCGACGAGGCTGTCGAATGCGTCGAGCAGGTGATCGCGCTGCAGCTCGCCGCGCTCATGCGCAAGCCGGGCGGCACGCGAAGGTCGCCGACAAGGCCCGTCGCCAAACGCTGATCGCGCCCCGTGCCCATCCGGGCGATAACGGGTGGCCAGAACCAGGAGGCCACATGATGAGTTCCACGACACCGGTCGACCTCGATTCGTCGGTCGCCGGCGAAGAAGACCCGGGCGCATCGAACGAGATCGGTTCGGCCATGGAGCGCCCGATGTCGCCGGGCGACGAAGCACCCGCGGGGACGCCCGGCACGGGCGAGAAGGTGTGCCCCGATTGCGGCGGCTCGGGCCAGCGCGCGGGCCGTACGTGCCCGACCTGCGGCGGCACGGGAAAGATCACCGCGGGGGTCGGCGGCGGCTGAGCCGCATCACAGGGCCACGCCCAGCTTCCTGAACGCGTCGCCGCCCGCACTCGTGACGCGCACGACGCGGCTGTGCTTTTGCCGCTCGATCCAGCGCGCCGCGCGAAAGCGCTCGGCCATCGCCGCACCGAGCGCGCCACCCAAGTGGTCCTGTCGCTCCGACCAATCGAGGCAGCGGCACGCGAACTGCCGCCGCCGCGCACGGGCGGCATCGAGATCGACACCGAGTTGCGCGAGGGCCTTCCCGCCCTTGCGCGTCACCTGCAACTGGCGCGGATCGCCCGCATCGGGTTCGAGCCAGCCTTTGCGCAGCATGCTGGCCAGCAGCCCCGTGCCGAGCGCGCCCGCCAGATGGTCGTAGCAGAAACGCGCAGCACGAATCGGCTCGTGCGAGCGCTCTTTCGCCGACGGCCGGCGCGGCGCGACGCGCATCAGGGCCTCCACGAGCTGGGCGACATCGTCCGAGGCGAAGCGGAAGTACTTGTGGCGGCCTTGTGCCGCCGCGGCGAGGAGGCCGTCGTCCTGCAGGCGCCTGAGGTGCGACGTCGCCGTGGCCGGCTCGATGCCTGCGCCCAGCGCGAGCTCCTTGGCCGTGAGCGCCCGGCCTTCCATCAACAGCGCAAGCATGCGGATACGGCTCGCATCTCCCACGGCGCCCGCGATGCGGGCCAGGTCCGGTTCTGCATCCATGCTTCGATGCTAATCAAACAATTGCGGCTGGACAAGCAGGTGGGGCGGGACAACACTGGCGCATGACCATCACCTGCTTCATCCGCTACGAGATCGACCCGTTCCAGCGCGAGGCGTTCCGCCGCTATGCGCTGGCGTGGGCGGGGATCATCCCGCGCCTGGGCGGCGACCTGCTGGGCTACTTCCTGCCCTGGGAAGGCAGCAACTACGAGGCCTGGGGCCTGATCGCGTTCCCCAGCCTGGCCGAGTACGAGGCATACCGTCAACGCCTGAAGCGCGACCCCGAAGCGGTGGCGAATTTCGAATTCGCCCAGCGCGAGCGCTTCATCCTGCGCGAGGAAAGGCGCTTCACGGAGCTCGTCGCGTGATCGCCGGCGCGCACGGCTAGGTGTTCAGCCCCTTGTACACCATGTACGCCGCGAGCAGGTACAGGATGCTCGCGAACACGCGCTTGAGGCGAGCGATGGGCAGCGCGTGCGCCGCCCGTGCGCCGAGCGGCGCGGTGAGCACGCTGAAGCCCGCGATCGCCGCCAGGCCGGGCAGCCAGACATAGCCCAGGGAAGCCGGCGGCAAGCCGGGCACGGACTGTCCCGAGATGACGTACCCCGCGACGTTGGCGGCGGCGATCGGGAATCCCAGCGCCGCGGACGTCGCGACCGCGTTGTGGATCGGCACGTTGCACCATGTCATGAACGGCACGCTGATGAAGGCGCCGCCCGCGCCGACCAGGCCCGACAGGAAGCCGATCAGGCCGCCCACGCCCAGTTGGGCCGGCTTGCCGGGCAACCCGCGCGTCGGCTCGGGTTTGCGGTTCATGAACATCTGCGTCGCCGAAAAGCCGACGAACAGGGCGAAGAACACCGCCAGCCAGGAGCCCTTGAGCAGCGAGAACACACCCAGGCTGCCGATCATGCTGCCGATGACGATGCCCGGCGCGAGCAGTTTCGCGATGTCCCAGCGCACTGCGCGCCGCGCATGATGGGCCCGCACGCTCGAGATCGAGGTGAAGATGATGGTGGCCATCGAGGTTGCGATCGCCATCTTCACCGAGAGGTCCGGCGCGACGCCGCGGTGCGACAGGATGATGCTGACGAAGGGCACCATGATCATCCCGCCGCCGATGCCCAGCAGGCCCGCGAGGAACCCGGTGGCCATGCCCAGGACGGCGAGCTCGAGGACGAGGGGAATCGACAGCGACATCTTGTTCTTCGCGCGAAAGAACGATTGTCGCAGCCGGAAGGACAAGGGCCGCACGGGGCGGCCCTTGGGGGAATAGGTGTCTGCCGTGGCGCCGAACCGCATCCTGAACCGGAGTTCAGGTGGGCGAGGTCAACCTGGCGTTGGGTTCATCTGACGCGAGACGCTCACGCTCACCAGGCGATGTTCCAAGCCCTTGCTCAAAGAGCATTGGTTCAAGGAAATATAAAGTCCGGCACACACTGCAGACGGAATGAATTCTAGGACTTCGGGTGCGCGAAGGGGGCCATTTCGCGGCGAATCCCCTGACGGTCGACCGAAAAAAATTTCCGGCTTGACATCTACGAACGAAGCCGAACTGTTCGGTTCGCCGGGCGTCAGATCAGGCGGCCGTCGTCGCCGAGCGCGCGATCGAGGCGTTGCAGCAGGTTGGCCAGGCGCGGATCCGGGCCGGCATGGCCGTTGGCTGCCGGCGCGTGCGCGAGGTTCGTGGCCTGGATGGTCGGCGTCTTGTCGGCCACGTCGAAAGCGAGATTGAGCGCGGCCAGCACCGCGATGCGGTCGCGCGCCTTCACCTTGCCCGCATCGCGGATGCGGCACATGGCGGTGTCGACCTTTTCCACGGCCTCGAGCAAGCGCTGCTCGCCGCCTTCCGGGCAGGCGAGCAGGTAACTCTGGCCCATGATCTGGACTTCAACCTGCTTTTGCACGCTCATGCGGCTTTCTGGATGTCGGGCAACCGCTCCAGCAGCGCGTCGACGCGCGTGCGGGCGGCGGACAGGCGCGACTTCAGCGAATCGCGTTCGTTGGTGAGCACCTCGACCTGTTGCGCGAGCAGCGCGTTGGTGCGCTGGAGCTCCTCGTAGCGCACCAGCAGGCGCTCGACTCGTTCCGCAATCTGTTCGATCTGGGCGGCACTCATACGGGGCATTGTAGGGTTTTGTGACAGATTCCGATCTAAAATCCAAAGCGTTGGTGCTCGCGGTGTGGTTCGCATGCCGCAGTTCAACGGGAAGCAGGAAGCGAGGTGACACCCTCACCGAGCCAACCTGCGCTGCCCCCGCAACGGTAAGCGGTCGGATTCCGCACAAGCACGTGCGAATCCCGCTTCGTCCATAGCCAGCCACTGGGCCGCGCGCCGCAACAGCGCACCTGGGAAGGCGACGAAGCGCACCCGCCAGCCCGGATACCGGCCAACGAAGGTGGCGCGCCGCGCGTAACGGGCGCGCCTTGTCGCCCAATCGCCGGCGGGGAAGCCGGTGCGGGTTGCTTGTTCGAGTTTATCTTCCAATGGTTCACAAGACCTTCTTCCACCGCGGGTGCCTGCCTCTCGCGCTGTCCGTCGTTTCCACCGCTGCGTTCGCGCAGGCCAGCCTGCCCGGCGTCGTCATCACCGCGAGCCGCACCGAGCAGCGCGTCCAGGACGCGCTGCCATCCACCACCGTGCTCACGCGCGCCGACATCGAGGCCGCGCAGACGCCGGACCTGCCCACGCTGCTGCAGCGCGTCGCTGGCCTCGAGATCACGCAATCCGGCGGTGCCGGCACCGTCGCCGGCGCTTCCCTGCGCGGCGCGGAGACGCGTCACACGCTGGTGCTCGTCGACGGCGTGCCGATCAACAACCTGAACTTCGGCCTGGCCAGCATCGAGAACCTGTCGCTGGCGGACGTCGAGCGCATCGAAGTCGTGCGGGGCAACGTGTCCAGCCTCTACGGCAGCGCCGCGCTCGGCGGCGTCATCCAGGTCTTCACGCGCAACCCCGGTGCGAAGCCCACCGCGAGCATCACGATGCAGGCCGGCTCGCGCGGCCTGGTCCAGGCGAGCGCGTCGGGCGCCGTGAAGCTGGCGTCCGGCACCGGCCTGCGCGCCGATGTCGAGTCGCTGCGCGACCGCGGCTTCGACGCCACCAACCACGACCAGTTGCCCGGCACGAATCCGGATCGCGACGGCTATCGCCGCAGCGCCGCGGGCTTCGCGATCACGCAGGACATCGCGGGCGGGCACAGCGTGGGCTTGCGCGTGCGCGAAGCCCATGGCCGCACCGAGTACGACAGCCAGTTCGGGCCCGCCACGCAAGCGGACGTCTCGAAGGCCGTGGAGCAGAGCGCGGTGCTGGACGCCAACGTGAAGCTCTCGGATTCGCTGGGCCTCGCGGTCGCGCTGACGCAAGCCGCCGACAAGCTCGACGCGAGCGTGACCGCGTTTCCGTACTTCGTTCATTCGCGCAACGACGGCGCGCAGGCCAGCCTGCAATGGCAGGCCGCGCCCGGCCAGCGCATCACGGCGGGCCTGGAGCACACGCGCCAGCGCATCACCAGCGACACCGTGTACGACCGCTCCTCGCGCACCCAGGACAGCGCGCGCCTGGGGTACACGCTGGCGGCGGGGCCGCACCAGGCGCAACTGAACCTGCGCCAGGATCGCTACACCAGCTTCGGCACCGCCAACACGTGGCTCGCGGCGTACGGCTACCAGCTCACGGATGCGTGGCGCGTCAGCGCGTCGGCGTCGACCGGCTTCAACGCGCCGACGTTCAACGACCTGTACTACCCGTTCGGCGGCAATCCCGCGCTGCGGCCCGAGCGCCTGCGCGCGCGCGAAGTCGCGGTGCAGTACGCGGCCGCCGGCCAGGTCGTGCGCGCGACGCTGTTCGACAACCGGTACAAGGACCTGTTCGGCTTCGACGCCTTCTTCAACCGCATCAACGTCGGCCATGCGCGCAACCGAGGACTGGAGCTGACCTGGAACGGCCGCTTCGGCGATACCGGCATCAGTGCAGGCTTCACCAGCCAGGACCCGAAGAACGAGGACACCGGCCAACGCCTGGTGCGTCGCGCGAGGACGCTGGCGAAGCTCGGCGTTTCGCGTGACATGGGCCCATGGCAATGGGGCGCGAACCTGCGCTACGAGGGCGACCGCCTCGATGCAGGCAGGACGCTGGGCAGCTACACCGTGATGGATCTCACCGCAAGCTACCGGGTCACGCCCGAGACGCGCGTGTTCGGACGGATTGAAAATGCGGGGGACCGCCGCTACGAGACGATCTACGGCTACCGCCAGGCCAGCCGGGGCGTCTTCGTCGGCATCAACTGGCAACCGCGCCTCTGACCGCCGCATGACCGCTCCGTCCGATTCTTTCGCGCCCCGGCGCATCGTCTGCCTCACCGAGGAGACGACGGAGTGGTTGTACCTGCTGGGCGAGGAGGCGCGCATCGTCGGCATCTCCGGGTACACGGTGCGCCCGCGCCGCGCCCGCGACGAGAAGCCGAAGGTCAGCGCCTTCCTGTCCGCGAAGATCGACAAGATCCTCGAGCTGAAGCCCGATTGCGTGTTCGGCTTCTCCGACCTGCAGGCCGACATCGCGGCGGAACTGGTGCGGCGCGGCGTGCAGGTCACCGTCTTCAACCAGCGCAGCGTCGACGAGATCTTCTCGATGCTGTACCAGGTCGCGGCGATGGTGGGGCGCGCGGAGCGCGGGCTGGAGCTGCTCGCGCAGATGCGTGCGCGCCTCGACGGAATCGCACGTGCGGCGGGTGCCTTGCCGCGCCGGCCGCGCGTGTACTTCGAGGAATGGGACGAGCCGCGCATCAGCGGCATTCGCTGGGTGTCGGAATTGGTCGGCATCGCCGGGGGCGAGGATTGCTTTCCCGAACTCGCGCAGCAGCCCTTGGGCAAGGACCGCATCATTGCGGATGATGCGGAAATCATCCGCCGCGACCCGGACGTCCTGATCGGCTCGTGGTGCGGCAAGAAGTTCCGGCCCGAGAAGGTCGCCGCGCGGCCGGGCTGGGATGCCGTGGCCGCGGTGAAAGGCAAACAGCTGTTCGAGATCAAGTCCGCCGACATCCTGCAGCCGGGGCCGGCGGCGCTCACCGACGGCGTCGAGCAGCTGCATCGCATCGTCATGGACTGGGCGAGGGCACATGCCTGAGCTTCGCGTCGCGCGCAGCGAATTGATCCTGGGCGCCCAGAAGAGCGGCAAGACGCGCCGTGCCGAGGACCTCGCGGCCGTGTGGCTCGCGCAGGACGCGGCGCATCGCGCGACCTACATCGCGACGGCGCAGGCCTGGGACGGCGAAATGCGCGAGCGCATCGAGCGCCACCGCCAGGCCCGGGCGCAGCGCGTGCCGCGCATGGAAACGGTGGAGGAGCCGCACGAACTCGCTCGCGCGATCGGTGCGCACAGCCGGGCCGACACGCTGATCGTGGTGGATTGCCTCACGTTCTGGCTGACGGCGCGGCTGCTGCCGGCCGCGAGCGAGGCGCAGGGAGCGCAACTGGCCGACGCGATCGCGCGCTGTGCCGGCCCGATCATCCTGATCAGCAACGAGCCCGGGCAGGGCGTGGTGCCCTCAAGCGCCGACAGCCGCAATTTCGTCGATGCACTCGGCACATTGAACCAGGAGGCCGCCGCGGCGTGCGAACGCGTCACGCTGATGTCGGCTGGCATCGCGCTCACCCTGAAGGACGCTTCATGAGGCGCTGGTGCATCGCGCTCCTTTGGGCCTTCGCGCTGGCGGCGCACGCGGCACCGCAGCGCATCGTCACCCTGCTGCCGTCGCTGACCGAAACGGTGTGCGTGCTCGGTCACTGCGACAAGCTCGTGGCGGTGGACGATTTCTCCGACTGGCCCGAGCAGGTGCAGCGCCTGCCGCGCGTCGGTGGGCTGGAGGACACGCACATCGAGCAGATCGTCGCGCTCAAGCCCGACCTCGTGCTGCTCACCGCATCCTCGCGTGCCGCGGGGCGGCTGAAGGCGCTCGGCGTTCGAGCCGTGGCCTTCGAGCCCAGGACGATGGAGGACGTGCACACCAGCCTGGACATGATCGGCGCGATGCTCGGGGAACACGACGCAGCCCGGCGCGTGTGGAAGGAGCTCAATGAAGGCATCGATGCGCAGGCGCGTTCGGTGCCCCCGTCGCGGCGCGGTGCGCGCGTGTATTTCGAAGTCGGCAGCGGCCCCTATGCCGCGAGCGAGATCTCGCACATCGGCGAGTTGCTCACGCGGCTCGGTGCCGCCAACGTCGTGCCGGGCAGCCTGGGCAGCGTGCCCAAGCTCAACCCCGAATTCGTGGTGCGGGCCGATCCGGACGTGATCATCGTCTCCGCGCGTGACGTCGCCCAGCTTCGGCTTCGCCCGGGGTGGAGCCGCATCCGCGCGGTGCGCGAAGGCCGCATCTGCGCGCTCGAAGGCGCCGACGCTGCAGTCGTGATGCGGCCCGGCCCGCGCCTGGCGGAAGCGGCGCGCGTGCTGGCGCGGTGCCTCGCACGATGAAAAGGACGCATGCGCCCTCGCTGTTGCTCGCGCTGCTGGCGATCAGCGGCGCGCTGCTGGTCGCGGGCAGCGCCGTCGGCAGCCAGGGCTGGGAGCCGCTGTGGGTGCGGGCCGACGATGCGCAAGCAGCCATCCTGTGGGGCATCCGCGTGCCGCGGACGGTGGGCGCATGGATCGCCGGTGCGCTGCTCGGGCTCGCGGGGGCCGTCGCGCAAGGGCTGTTCCGCAATCCTCTGGCTGATCCTTACCTGCTGGGCAGTGCCACCGGTGCGGCGTTCGGGGTCGCACTGTGCCTGGTGTTCCTCGGCATTTCGCCGATCGAGCCATCGGACTGGCTGTCGCACTGGGTGCTCACGATCAGCGGCTTCGTCGGCGCGGTCTGCGCGGTGTTCGTCACGCTGGTCCTCGCGCAAGGCGTGCAGCACACGTTGCGCCTGCTGCTGTCGGGCGTCGTCGTGGGCATGGTGTTCGGCGCGCTGTCGGCGCTGGTGATGTTCTGGCGGCCCGAAATCATGCGGGCGATGCAGGCCTTCCTGCTGGGCACGACCGGGTTCCTCGGCTGGGACGCCGTCCTGCTGCTCGCCGTGGCGTTGGCAGCGTCGCTGATCGCCGCACTGGCCTTCAGCCGCGCGCTCGATGCGCTCGCGCTCGGCGAGACGGCGGCCGCGAGCCTGGGCGTCGCGCTCACGCCGGTGCGCATCGTGCTGGTGATCGCGATCGCGCTGGCGACCGGCGCCGCCGTCGCGCAGGTCGGCCTGATCGCGTTCATCGGTCTCGTGGCCCCGCACCTGGTGCGCGGCCTGGCCAAGCCCACGCATCGCTGGCTGTTGCCCTTGTCGATGCTCGCGGGCGGCGTGCTGCTGCTGGCCGCCGACGTGCTCGCGCGCTGGCTGCTGGCGCCGCGCGAGGTGCCGGTGGGCGTGCTCACGGCGGTGCTCGGCGGGGGCTACCTGATCTGGCTGATGCACCGGAGGCCGACGTGACGCGTGCGCTGTGCGCCGGGAGCCTGCACGCGTCGCTGGGCGGGGTCGAGGTGTTGCGCGGGATCGACCTCGCCTTGCCGGCCGGGCGCTGGACGGCGATCGTCGGGCCGAACGGCGCGGGCAAGACGACCCTGCTCAAGGCGCTGGCGCAGCTCACGCCGCACAGCGGCCAGGTCGAGATCCTCGGCCGCGATGCGCGCACCTTGTCGGCACGCGAGCGGGCGCAGTCCATCGCCTGGCTCGGGCAGAACGAGGGGGGCGCCGAGGACCTGCTGGCACGGGATGTGGTGATGCTCGGGCGCCTGCCGTACCAGGCCTGGCTCGGACCGGCGACCGGGCGCGATCGCGAGGCGGTGCAGGCGGCGATGGAACGGACGCAATGCTGGGACTGGCGCGACCGGCCGCTCGGCCAGCTCTCGGGCGGCGAGCGCCAGCGCGTGTTGCTCGCGCGCGCGCTGGCCGTGGGCGCCCCCGTGCTCATGATGGACGAGCCGCTGGCCAACCTCGACCCGCCGCACCAGGCCGACTGGCTGCGCATCGTGCGCGCGCACGTGCAGGCCGGCGGCGCGGCCATCTCGGTGCTGCACGAGATCACGATGGCGCTGCATGCCGACGAGATGGTCGTGATGCGCGCCGGCCGCGTCCTGCACCAGGGCGGGTGCGACGACGGCGCAACGCATCGCGCGCTGGAAGAGGTGTTCGAGGGCCGCATCTCGGTGCGCGAAGTGCAGGGGCAGTGGGTGGCGCTGCCGGAACCTGCATCGCGATAACGGGTCCAACACCCTGCGCGGCAGAGCCAACGAGCCGCGTCAAAGGAGGTATCGCCATGAAGCAAATGAAGCATTGGCAGGATCCCGTCAATGCGGTGCTCGGTGCATGGCTGGTGCTCTCACCCTGGATTCTCGGTTTTTCGGGCGAGACGACGGCCATGGCCAACGCGGTGATCATCGGGGCGGCCCTCGTCGCCGCGTCCCTGGGGGCGATCTTCGTCCCGCGGGCGTGGGAAGAGTGGACCGAACTGGTGCTGGGCCTGTGGATGGCGGCGTCGCCCTGGCTGTTGCGGTACAGCACGCTGCAGTCCGCGACGACCAGTGCCTTCCTCGTCGGCCTCGTCATCCTTGGCCTCGCGCTGTGGGTGCTGATGACCGACCGGGACTACGGCTGGATGCGCGGCGACGGCGTCGCGCATTGACGAGCTGGAGACGCTGCGGCTGGGCCTGAGTGACAAGCCCAGTCGCCGCGTCTATGCTTGGGGCATCCCAAATCGTTGGAGAGCGCCATGTACAAGCGGATCCTGCTGGCTTACGACGGCTCCGACGCCGGGCAGAAGGCCTTGCTCGACACGTGCGAGCTCGCGCAGTGGAGCCAGTCCGAGCTCCACCTCATCGCCGTGATGCCTTCGGCGATGAGTTTCGTCGGCCTGGAAGGCGGTGTCTACGACATCGAGCTGGAGGAGCGCGAGAAGAAGAAGCACCAGGCCGTGCTGCAGGACGGCGTGCGGCGCCTGGCCGACATCGGCACCAGCGCCAAGGGCGAGGTGGTCGTCGGCGAGGCGGTGGACGAGATCACCAAGTACGCGCGCAGGATCGACGCCAACCTGATCATCGTCGGCCACAAACACCTGGACAGCTGGGCTGCGCGCTGGTGGCGCGGCTCGATCTCCGGAGCGCTGATCGAGCATTCGCCCTGCAGCGTGCTGGTCGTCATTACCCGCTGAGTCCCATGCGCCCGAGTCCGCCATCGGGCCGCCGGCCCGACCGGCAGGCCGTCGCCCTGGCGCAATACCGCAGTCGCGCCCGGCGTTACGACACCGAGCTGCGCCTGTTCGAGCCCGTCCGCGACGAGGCGATCGCGCAACTGCAGCCGCACGTCGGTGACTGCGTGCTCGACGTGGGCTGCGGCACGGGCCTGAGCTTCGACAAATTGCACGACCGCGTCGGCCGCACCGGGCGCATCGTGGGCATCGAGCAGTGCTCCGAGATGATGGCGCAGGCGGCCGAGCGCGTTGCGGCGAACCGCTGGCACAACGTGGATCTCGTGCTCGCGCCTGCGGCCACGGCGCAGTTCGATCGCGTGGGCGATGCGGCGCTCTTTCACTTCACGCACGACATCCTGCGCGACGCGGCGGCGGTGGCGAACATCTTCGACCATCTTCGACCCGGCGCACGCGTGGTGGCCGCCGGCCTGCAATGGGCGCCGCCGTGGCTGTGGCCGACCAACGGCTTCGTGATGCTGGCCGCGCTGTATTCGACGACGTCGCTCGAGGGACTGGGCCACCCGTTCAGCCGGCTGGCGTCGCGGCTCAAGGACTTGCATGTGCAGCACACGGCGCTGGGCGGCATCTACATCGCTTCGGGCGTCTTCGATCCGGCCAAACACTGAGCCCTGGCCCGCGCATGCGTGCTAGCCTCGCGCGCATGAAGAAGAACCTCATCGCGCACCTCGTCGCGTTCTCGGCGGCCGCGCTGCTCGCCGGCTGCGTCACCCCGCCCGCGTCCGACTTCGCCGCCCGCACGGACAAGGTCAGGAACCTGGTGGTGATCTACGCCGAGAACCACAGCTTCGACAACATGTACGGGCTGTTCCCGGGCGCGAACGGCGTCGCCAACGCCACGCCCGAGCAGTACACGCAGCTCGATCACGATGGCCAGCCGCTGCCCGAGCTCGTCGTGTTCGGACCGGACGGCAAGCCGAACCCGGCGTTCCCGCGGATGCCGAACCGGCCGTTCCGCATCGACGCGCCGCCGGTGAACCGCCCGCCGACGACCATCGTGCCGAGCCCGATCCACGTGTTCTGGCACAACATCGAGCAGATCAACGGCGGCAGGAACAACATGTTCGCCGCGATGTCGAACGTCGGCGGCTGGGTGATGGGCCACTACGACGGCAGCCAGTTCAAGTTGTGGCAATGGGCCCAGGACTACACGCTGGCCGACAACTTCTTCATGGGCGCGTTCGGCGGCTCCTACCTCAATCACCAGTACCTCGTTTGCGCCTGCGCGCCGAAGCACGAGAACGCACCGGCCTCGATGCGCGTGCGGCTCGATGCGAACGGCAAGCTGGAGAAGCGCCCCGACTCGCCGCCGGCGAAGGAGGGCGCCGTGCGGGTGGTGAGCAGCGGTGGCGGGCAGGTGTCGCCCGACGGCTACTCGCTCAACACCACGCAGCCGCCGTACCAGCCGAGCGGCATCGCGCCGGCCGCGAACGGGCCGAAGGAAATGGCCGATCCGGCGGGTGACGCGCGCAGCGGCCTGCCGCTGCCGCCGCAGACCGCGACCACGATCGGCGACCTGCTCTCCGCGAAGGGCGTCTCGTGGGCCTGGTACGCCGGCGCCTACAGGCAGGCGCTCGAGGATGGCCAGCAGCCCGCGGGGGTCAAGCGCAGGATCATCTACACGCGCGAGGACAACTCGCCGAACTTCCAGCCGCATCACCAGCCGTTCAACTACTTCGCGCGCTACGCGCCCGGCACCGCCGAACGCGCGCAGCACCTGCTGGACGGCGAGGACTTCGTGACGGCGATAGACAGCGGCACGCTGCCGGCGGTGAGCTTCTACAAGCCCGCCGGGCGCGACACGCAGCATCCCTCGTACACCGACATCGTCACCGGCGACCGGCACATCGATGCGCTGCTGCAGAAACTGCGAGCCAGCCCGCAGTGGAAGGACATGCTCGTGGTCGTCACGTACGACGAGAACGGCGGCTACTGGGACCACGTGCCGCCGCCCACCGGCCCCGGCTGGGGCGACCGTTTCGGCCCCGGCTCGCGCATCCCGACGCTCTTGATCGGCCCGCACGTGAAGAAGGGCTTCGTCGACCACACGACCTACGACACCACATCGATCCTGCAGTTCATCTCCAAGCGCTGGGGCCTGCAGCAGCTGCCTGGTGTGCGGCCGAAGATGGGGGATTTCAGCGCTGCGCTGGAGTGACGTTGCGGGGGGCTCGCGTCAGGCGGTGCCCGTCAGGCCTCATCTGGAAATCGGCCAGCCGGGCACCGCCTGACGCGAGCGATGCTCCGGCACCTCGGGGTCTCTTCGAGCACGCGTGATCTGTCCTCGCGGCATGGGGCATTCGGACGGGCCGATTTTTAGATGAGGACTGGCCGAATGCCCCATGCCGCGCGTCCACCGGCGCAACGACGTCGCCAAGGCGTAAACCCCCCGTAAATCATCAGTAAAGTTCCTGCCGCACAGCAGGACTTGGCCTACGTACGCATGGGTGCAAGGCCGATCGCTGAGGCATCATTGCCGGTCCAATCTAGTGAACGGGCGCGCGCCTTGCCGGGAACGCCACGCCCGGTGAAGAACAAGGACAGTCATGAGTGTGCCGCCTGATGCGAACGATCCGCTTGCCGCGAACCCTTCCGAACCCCCGCAACGTACCTTGAGCCGCCGCGCGCAGGTCCTCGGCGGCGTGATCGCGCTGGTGGTCGTGGCGGCCCTGGGCTGGCTCGCATGGGACCTCACGCATGACAAGAGCCGCACGGGCAGCCAGAGCGCGGGATCGTTCGGCGGGCCGGGCGGTGCAGGCGGAGGTCGCGCCGGTGGCGGCGCTGGTGCCCGCGGCCCGGCGGTCACGGTCGGTGTCGCGATCGCCGAGAAGGCCGACGTGCCCGTCGTCGTCGAGGCCCTGGGCACCGTCACGCCGCTGGCCACGGTGAAGGTGCGCTCGCAGGTGAACGGCACGTTGCAGCAGGTGCTCTACAAGGAAGGCCAGATGGTGCGCAAGGGCGACGTGCTGGCGGTGATCGACCCGCGCCAGTTCGAGATGGCCTTGCAGCAGGCGACCGGCACGCGGATGAAGGACGAGGCGCAGCTGCAGGCCGCGCGCGTGACGCTGGAGCGTTACCGCACGCTGCTCAAGCAGGATTCGATCGCGCGCCAGGAAGTGGACACGCAGGAAGCGCTGGTCAAGCAGCTCGAGGCCACGCTGGTCGTCGACAGGGCGAACGAAGGCACGGCACGATTGAACCTGGGCTACACGCGCATTACGTCACCGCTGTCGGGGCGCGTGGGCCTGCGGCCCGTGGACGTCGGCAATTACGTGAGCACGTCCGACACCAACGGCGTCGCCGTGATCACGCAGCTCTCGCCGATCGACGTGCAGTTCTCGGTCCCGCAGGACCAGGCGCCGGCGCTGCAGCAGAACGCCGATGCGACGATGCAGGCGCAGGCGCTGGACCGCACGCGCTCCACCGTGATCGACACGGGCCGCTTCTCGTCGCTCGACAACGTGGTCGATACCCAGACCGGCACGGTGAAGGCGAAGGCGCGCTTCGACAACACGAAGCTCGCGCTGTTTCCCAGCCAGTTCGTGAACGTGCGCCTGAACGTGCAGACGATCAAGGGCGCGACGGTCGTGCCCGTGTCGGCCCTGCGCCACGGCAACAACGGCGACTACGTTTTCGTGCTCAACGCGGCCGAGCGCACGGTGGCCATGCGGCCGGTGAAAGCAGGGCAGGCCACCGTGGACAAGGTGCAGATCGTGACCGGCCTCGAGCCGGGCGAACGCGTGATCACCGAAGGCGCGGACCGCCTGCGCGACGGCTCGCGCGTGATCCTGCCGGGCGACCAGCCGCCCGCCGGTGGACGCCGCCGCGACGGCGCCTCGGCGCCCGCCGAAGGCTCGGCGGCCCAGGCGGCGCCCTCGAGTGCGCCGCGTATCGCGAGCAACGCCGGCGCCGCGACCACCGACAAGCCCACGGCCGAACAGCGCCAGCGCATGCTCGATTCGGTGAAGGACGATCCCGAACAGCTCGAGCGCCGCAAACGCTTCCTCGACGCGATCGACAAGGGCGATCCGCAGGCGCTGGAGCGCTGGCGCTCGATGCAGCAGCGGCGCAGCCAGGGCTCGGGAGGCCAGTGAGCCCGTCCCGCCCCTTCATCCTGCGGCCGGTGGCGACATCGCTGCTGATGCTCGCCATCGTGCTGGCGGGCATCGTCGGCTTCCGCTTCCTGCCGTTATCGGCGCTGCCGCAGGTCGATTACCCGACCATCCAGGTCCAGACCCTGTACCCCGGCGGCAGTCCCGAGGTCATGGCGCAGACCGTGACGGCGCCGCTGGAGCGGCAGTTCGGGCAGATGCCGGGCCTGTCGCGCATGAGTTCGACCAGCGCCGCGGGTGTGTCGACCATCACCTTGCAGTTCGGGCTGGGCCTGGCGCTCGATGTCGCCGAGCAGCAGGTGCAGGCCGCGATCAACGCCGGTGCGACGCTGCTGCCCGCCGATCTCCCGGCGCCGCCGACCTACGCCAAGGTGAACCCCGCCGACGCGCCGGTGCTGACGCTGGCGATCACCTCCGATGCGCTGCCGCTCACCGAGGTGCAGAACATCGCGAACACGCGGCTGGCGCTCAAGATCAGCCAGGTGAACGGCGTCGGCCTCGTCACGCTGTCGGGCGGGCAGCGCCCGGCCGTGCGCATCCAGGTGGACCAGCGGCAGCTCGCTTCGTACGGCCTCGCGCTTTCCGACATCCGCACGGCGATCACGGCGGCGAACGCCAACGCCGCGAAGGGCAGCATCGACGGGCCGACGCGCTCGTACACGATCAACGCCAACGACCAGCTGATGGCCGCGGACGACTACCAGAACATGGTGATCGCGTACCGCAACAACGCACCGGTGCGGCTGAAGGACATCGCGAAGGCCGTGCAGAGCGCCGAGAACGTCAAGCTCGGCGCCTGGGCGGTGATCAACAACGAGCTCATGCCCGCGGTCATCCTGAACGTGCAGCGCCAGCCCGGCGCGAACGTGATCCAGACAGTGGACGCGATCAAGTCGCGCCTGCCGGAGCTCACCGCGGGCCTGCCGCCCAACATCCGCGTCGACGTGCTGAGCGACCGCACGACCGGCATCCGCGCCTCGGTCGAACACGTGCAGATCGAACTGGTGCTGGCCGTGGTGCTGGTGGTGCTGGTGATCTTCGCCTTCCTGCACAGCCCGCGCGCGACGGTGATCGCGAGCCTGGCGGTGCCGATCTCGCTGATCGGCACCTGCGGGGCGATGTACCTGCTGGGCTACAGCCTGAACAACCTGTCGCTGATGTCGCTCACGATCGCCACCGGCTTCGTGGTGGACGACGCGATCGTGATGATCGAGAACATCAGCCGCCACATCGAGAACGGCGAGAAACCGCTCGATGCGGCACTCAAGGGCGCCACCGAGATCGGCTTCACCATCATTTCGCTGACGGTGTCGCTGATCGCGGTGCTGATCCCGCTGCTGTTCATGGGCGACGTCGTCGGGCGCCTGTTCCGCGAGTTCGCGGTGACGCTGGCGATCACGATCCTGATCTCCGCCGTGGTGTCCCTGACGCTGGTGCCCATGATGTCGGGCCGCTGGATCAAGGCGCATGCCGGGCCCGAAAAGGGCATCGGCGGTGCGATCCAGCGCCGCTTCGATTCGGTGGTGGCGCATTACGACCGGTGGCTCGCCTGGGTGCTGGAGCGCGAGCGGCTCACGCTGCTGGTGGCGCTCGGCACGCTGGTGCTCACGGTGCTGCTGTACGTCTTCATCCCCAAGGGCCTGTTCCCGACGCAGGACACGGGCCAGCTGCAGGCACGCGTGCAGGCGCCTCAGTCGATCTCGTACCGCGACATGGCGCTGCTGCAGCAGGAAGCCGCGCGCACGATCATGGAGGACCCGGACGTTGCGACCCTCTCCAGCTTCGTCGGCGTGGACGGCGTGAACAACACCATGCTGCACACCGGCAGCATGCTGATCAACCTGAAGAAGGGCCACCGCGACCAGCAGAAGATCATGGACGAGCTGCGCCGGAAGGTGCAGCAGATCCCGGGCGCGCAGATCTTCCTGCAGCCGACCCAGGACCTGACGATCGATTCGGAGACGGGCCCGACCCAGTACCGCTTCTCGCTCGAAGGCGCGGACAGCAACACGGTGAACCAGTGGGCCGGCAGGCTCGTGGAGCGCCTGCGGCAGGAGCCGAAGCTGCGCAACGTCTCCACCGACGCGGGGTCGACCGGCGCGGCGGTCTATGTCGACATCGACCGCGATACGGCCGCGCGGCTGAACATCTCGGCGTCCACGATCGACGACGCGCTCTACAGCGCTTTCGGCCAGCGCATCGTCTCCACCATCTTCACCGACACCGACCAGTACCGCGTCATCCTGGAGTCGAGCCCCGACCCGTCGGCGTCGCCCACCTCGCTGGGCATGGTGCAACTGAAGGCGGCCAACGGCGGCGCCATCCCGCTGTCGGCGATCGCCCGCATCGTCGAGCGGCAATCGCCCCTGCAGGTGACGCACGTCGCGCAGTACCCGGCGACGACGGTGAACTTCGACGTGGTGCCGGGGGAAGCGCTCGGCTCGGCCGTGGGCATCATCCGCGCCGCCGCCAGGGAACTCCAGATGCCGTCCGCCGTGACGATGACCTTCCTCGGCGCGTCGGGCGCGTACGAGTCGTCGCTGGCCAACGAGCTGTGGCTGATCCTCGCGGCCGTGGTGTGCGTCTACATCGTGCTGGGCGTGCTGTACGAAAGCTATGTGCATCCGCTCACGATCCTGTCCACGCTGCCTTCAGCCGGCGTGGGCGCGCTGCTGGCGCTGTGGATCACGGGCCATGACCTCGGCGTGATCGGCATCATCGGCATCATCCTGCTGATCGGCATCGTGAAGAAGAACGCGATCATGATGATCGACTTCGCGATCGAGGCCGAGCGCGGCGAGGGCAAGCCCCCGCGCGAGGCGATCCACCAGGCCGCGATGCTGCGCTTCCGGCCGATCATCATGACCACGCTGGCGGCGATCGGCTCGTCGATCCCGCTGATGTTCGGCTGGGGCGAGGGCGCGGAGCTGCGCCATCCGCTGGGCCTGGCGATCTTCGGCGGCCTGATCGTGAGCCAGATGCTCACCCTGTTCACGACGCCCGTGATCTACCTCGGCTTCGACCAGCTGGCGCGCAAGTGGGGCCGCAAGATCGGCCGTCACGCGGAGCTGCGGAGCGCGGAATGAACCTCTCGCGCCCTTTCATCCAGCGCCCGGTCGCCACGGTGCTGCTGACCGTGGGCATTGCGCTGGCGGGCATCGGTGCCTTCTTCCTGCTGGCCGTGGCGCCGCTGCCGCAGGTGGACTACCCGGTGATCTCGGTCAGCGCGAGCTTGCCCGGCGCCTCGCCCGACACCATGGCGACCAGCGTCGCGACGCCGCTGGAACGACGGCTGGGCGTGATCGCCGGCGTGAACGAGATCACCTCCAGCAGCAGCAACGGCTCGACCCGCATCACGCTGCAGTTCGACCTGAACCGGCAGATCGACTCCGCGGCGCGTGAAGTGCAGGCGGCGATCAACGCGGCGCGCGCCGACCTGCCCTCGACCTTGCGCAGCAACCCGACCTACCGCAAGGCCAATCCTTCGGCCGCGCCGGTGATCATCCTCGCGCTCACGTCGCCGTCGCGCACGCCGGGGCAGATCTACGACGCGGTGTCGAACATCGTGCAGCAGAAGGTGTCGCAGGTCGAAGGCGTGGGCGACGTCGAGATCGGCGGCGGCTCGCTGCCCGCCGTGCGGGTGGACCTGATCCCGTTCGCGCTGAACAAGTACGGCGTCGCGATGGAAGACGTGCGCGCGGCCGTGCAGGCAAGCTACGCCAACCGCCCGAAGGGCACCCTCGAGGCGTCGGGCCGTTCGCTGCAGATCTACACGGACGCGACGGGCCACATCGGCCTGGGCCGCCCGACGGCGGCGGACTACCGCAACCTCGTCGTCGCGTGGCGCAACGGCGCGCCGATCCGCCTCGCGGACGTCGGCACCGTCACGGACGGCGTGGAGAACATCAACACGCTGGGCCTGTTCAACGGCGAGCCCTCGGTGATCGTGCTCGTCACGCTCCAGCCCGGCGCCAACGCCATCAAGACGGTGGACAGCGTACGCGCCATGCTGCCCGAGCTGCAGGACCAGCTGCCGCACGACATCAAGCTGCAGGTGGCGAGCGACCGGACGCATTCCATCCGCGCGTCGCTGCACGAGGTGGAGATCACGCTGATGATCGCCATCGTGCTGGTGGTGCTGGTGGTCAGCGCCTTCCTGCGCAGCACGCGCGCGACCTTCATCCCTGCGGTGGCGACGCTCGTCTCGCTGCTCGGCACCTTCGGCGTGATGTGGCTGCTGGGTTTTTCGCTGAACAACCTGAGCCTGATGGCGCTGACGGTGGCCACCGGCTTCGTGGTCGACGATGCGATCGTCGTGCTGGAGAACACCAGCCGCCACATCGAGGCCGGCATGTCGCGCTTCGCGGCGGCACTGGAGGGCGCGCGCGAGGTGGGCTTCACGGTGCTGTCGATCAGCCTGTCGCTGGTGGCCGTCTTCATCCCGCTCCTGTTCATGGGCGGGCAGGTGGGCCGCCTGTTCCGCGAGTTCGCGGTGACGCTCTCGGCCGCCGTGATGATCTCGCTGGTCATCTCGCTCACCACCACGCCGATGATGTGCGCCTGGCTGCTCAGCCCGACGGCGCACGAGACGAAGCCGAACCGCCTCTCGCGCGCGTTCGAGCGGGCCTTCGAGGTGGTGCATCGCTGGTACGAGCACAGCCTGGACTGGGCCTTGAGTGCGCGGTGGCTGGTTCTCCTGATCCTGCTGCTCGTGATCGGCCTGAACGCCTACCTGTTCGTCATGGTGCCCAAGGGCTTCTTTCCGCAGCAGGACACCGGCCAGATCTCCGGCGGCATGCGCGCCGACCAGAGCATCTCGTTCCAGGCGATGCAGGAGAAGCTGCGCACCATCGTCAACATCATCCGCAACGACCCGGCGGTGGACACGGTGGTCGGTTTCACCGGCGGCAGCCGCGCCGGCGGCGGCTTCATGTTCATCAACCTCAAGGACCCGTCCGAGCGCAAGGGCGTGGCCGGCCAGGCCGTGATCGCCCGCCTGCGGCCGCAGCTCGCGCAGGTCACCGGCATCAGCCTGTTCCTGAGCCCGGTGCAGGACGTGCGCATGGGTGGGCGCCAGGCCAACAGCACCTACCAGTACACGCTCAAGAGCGACAACGTGAGCGACCTGCGGATGTGGGCCAACCGCCTGTCGGAAGCGATGAAGCGCCAGCCCGCGCTGACGGACGTCGATACCGACCAGAACGACACGGCGGTGGAGGTGTACGTGCAGATCGACAAGGACACGGCCTCGCGCCTGGGCATCTCCTCGCGCGACATCGACAACGCGCTGTACGACGCCTTCGGCCAGCGGCAGGTGAGCACGATCTACGACGAGCGCAACCAGTACCACGTGATCCTCGGCGCGGCGCAGCGCTATGCGCTCAGCCCCGAGGCGCTGAAGGACATCTACGTGCCGGCGAAAGACACGACGGCGACGACGACCGCCGCCAAGGCGACGATCAACCCGTCGCTGCGCGACCAGTCGACGGGGCAGGCCGTGAGTTCCACGTCGACGAACATGGTGCCGCTGTCGCTCATCGCGCGCATCTCCGAGCGGCCCGCCGCGGCCGCGGTGAACCACCAGGATTCGGAGCTCGCGACGACGGTCTCGTTCAACCTTGCCGACGGCTACAACCTCTCGCAGGGGCAGGCGGCCGTGCGCGCGGCCGAGGCCGAGATCGGCCTGCCGATCAACGTGCGCGGCAGCTTCCAGGGCACGGCGCGCGCAGCGCAGGAATCGCAGGGCCAGCAGCCGATGCTGATCCTGGCGGCGCTGGTCGTGATCTACATCCTGCTGGGCATCCTGTACGAGAGCCTGGTCCATCCGCTCACCGTGCTCTCGACGTTGCCATCCGCCGGTGTGGGCGCGGTGCTCGCGCTGCTGCTGTTCAAGCTCGACCTGTCGATCATCGCCCTGATCGGCCTGTTCCTGCTGATCGGCATCGTGAAGAAGAACGCGATCATGATCATCGACTTCGCCCTCGACGCGGAGCGCTCGCGCGGCCTCTCGGCCTATGCCGCCGTGCGCGAGGCGAGCCTGCTGCGCTTCCGGCCGATCCTGATGACGACGCTGGCGGCGGGCCTGGGCGCGTTGCCGCTGGCCATCGGCTTCGGCGAAGGCGCCGAACTGCGCCGACCGCTCGGCATCGCCATCATCGGCGGCCTGCTCGCGAGCCAGGTGATCACGCTGCTGACCACGCCTGTCGTGTACCTGTTCCTCGACAAATTCAGGCGCCGCAGCCCGCGTGAGCGCGAGCTCGGGCGCCACGCCACGCAGACGACATGAAGACAACCAGCGCCATCCTCCTGACTTTCGCGCTCGCCGGCTGCGCGCTCACGCCCGCGTACCAGCGGCCCGAGGTCGACACGCCCGTCGCGTTCAAGGAAGGTGCGGGCGAGTGGATCAAGGCCATGCCCGCCGACACGCTGGAGCGCGGGCCGTGGTGGGAGCTGTTCGCCGACCCGGACCTCACGGCCCTCGCGTCGCAGGTCGAGGTGAACAACCAGAACGTGGCGCTCGCCGTCGCGCGTTACGCGCAGGCGCGGGCTCTGGTCGCGCAGCAGCGGGCATCGCTGTTTCCGACCGTGGACTTGACCGCCGACGCAACGCGCAGCGGCTCGCGCAGGTCGACCACCACGGCGGCAAGCGGCACCCGCAACAGCTACACGCTCGCGATCGGCGGCTCGTGGGAGCCGGATGTGTGGGGCCGGCTGGGAGCCGGCGTGGCCCAGGCGCGCGCGAGCGAGCAGGCCAGCGCGGCGGACCTGCAGGCGGCCAAGCTGTCGGCGCAAAGCGAGCTCGCCACCGACTACTTCAACCTGCGCGAGCTGGACGTCGCGCGGGCGATCCAGGCCGAGACCATCGCCGGCTACGAGCGCACGCTGAAGATCACGCAGAACCGCTACACCGCCGGCATCGCCGCGAAGACCGACGTGCTGCAGGCGCAGACGCAGCTGGCCAACGCGAAGGCCGAGCAGCTGGGGCTCGAGCAGCAGCGCGCCGCCCTCGAACATGCGATCGCCGTGCTGGTCGGCAAGGCGCCCGCGAACTTCGCGCTGGCCGCCCGGCCGGTGTGGAACGCGACGGTGCCCGACGTGCCGATCAGCGTGCCTTCGACGCTGTTGCAGCGGCGGCCCGACATCGCGGCCGCGGAGCGCAAGGTGGAAGCGGCCAACGAGGCGATCGGCGTCGCGCGGGCGGGCTACTTCCCGAGCCTGCGCCTCTCGGCCGACGGCGGCCTGGGCGCGGCGGCGATCGGCGACCTGTTCAAGGCGTCGGCGCTCAGCTGGTCGCTCGGCGTTGCACTAGCGCAGACCATCTTCAACGGCGGCCTCACCGGCGCGCAGGTGGCGAGCGCGCGCGCCGGGCTCGATGCGGCGTCCGCGCAATACCGGCAGGCCGTGCTCGAAGGTTTCCAGGACGTCGAGGATCGCCTCGTCGCCTCGCGCATCCTGCAGGACCAGCTGCTGCTGCGCCAGGAAGCGTCGCAGGCCGCGAACCTGGTCGAGCAGCAGGTGCTCAATCGCTACCAGGCCGGGCAGGTGAGCTTCACCGAAGTCGTCACCGCGCAGGTCACGGCCGCCAACGCGCGCCGCGCCGTCGCGCAGGCGATGTCGGACCGCGAGGTGGCGGCGGTGGGCCTGATCAGCGCGCTGGGGGGCGGCTGGAAGGGACTCTGAAGTCCGCGGTCAACGCGCGGCTCGCGCCCGGGCCGTCGCTGCATCGCGCAGCACGGCGGCCAGCGCGCGCATCTGCGGCTGGTCCGCGAGGGCGCGCAGGCAGAAGAAGGTGACGGGCGGCAAGGTCCACGACAGGCGGTGGTGCAACGGCGCGACCACGCCGCCCTTGAACAACTCGTCGACCACGTCGCGCGGCAGGATCGCGATCGCGTTCGGCTCCAGGTCCAGCACCGTCTCCATGCTGCGGATCGAGATCGTCTCCATGATCGGGATCGGCGGCTGCACGCCCGCCGTCACGAAGATCGTGTTGTAGAGGCGGCGCATCGGCGTATTGGGCGGCGGCAGGATCCAGTCGAGCTGCGCGAGCCTGGCCCAGTCGAGCGGCCCGCGCGACAGGCGCCTGGCGCTGCGCGCGCCCACGACGAGGCAGGGCTCCTGCTCGTAGATCACCTCCTGCACGATGTCCTGCGCGTCGCCTTCGTACGAGCGGCCGATCGCGCAATCGAGTTCGCGCTCGTTCATGCGGCCGACGAGCTGGTCGGTCGTGCCTTCGGCGATGGAGACCGACACGCGCGGCGCTTGCCCCGTGAGGTGCTGGATCGCCGCCGACAACAGCGCCTGCGGGACCTGCGTGGTGATGCCCAGGCGCACGCGGCCGCCGTGGCCCGCGTCGATCGCCGCCAGCACCTGCGTGGTCGACTCCAGGTCGGCGAGCCAGCGCTGTGCGTACCGCAGCACCGCGACGCCGGCGGCGGTCGGCGCCAGCCCGCGGCTCGATCGCTCGAACAGGCGCGTGCCGAAGATGTCTTCCACCTCGTGCAGCGCCTTGGTGATCGCGGGCTGGCTCAGGTTCATCTCGGCGGCCACGCGGTTCAGCGTGCGATGCCTGTCGATGGCCTGCAGCAGGGAGAGCTGGCGCATCTTCAGCCGCGACAGCACGGCGTGATGGATCAGGGCGGCGGCGTTCCTCGAGGCCATAACCCCACGGTTATACCCGCATCAGAAATCTCTGCATCCGGGTGAATTCGAGCGCCTAGACTTGATTCCATGAAGAAAGTCCTCGTCTCCGGAGCCAGCATGGCCGGCCTCTCGGCGGCTTACTGGTTCGACCGCCTCGGTCACCAGGTAACCGTCGTCGAGCGTGCCGACGGCCTGCGTCCCGGCGGTGCGCCCATCGATGTCCGCGGACGGGCGCTCGGGACCGCGCAGCGGATGGGAATCCTGGAAAGGATCGCCGACGAGAAGGTCACGATCGTCGAGCCGATGCCGGTCCTCGACGCCACGGGAACGCAAGTGGCGACCCTCGACCTGCGGTGGTTCGCCAACGAGACCGACCAGGACATCGAGATCACGCGCGACCGGCTCAACCGGATCCTGCTGAGCGTCATCCCTGCCGAGGTCGAGTTCCGCTTCAAGGTGTCCATCGCGGCGATCGCCGATGGTGCGAACGGAGCGGAGGTCGCGTTCACCGATGGCCGGCAGGACCGCTACGACCTCGTGGTCGGTGCGGACGGCCTGCACTCGAATGTGCGCAAGCTGGTGTTCGGACCCGAGAAGGACTACGTGCGGCACTTCGGCTACTACGTCGCGCTCGTCGACCTGCCGAACGACAGGAAGTGGGACCGGGCCATGCTCAACATCCCGGGCCTGACGATCGCCGTCCGCGACGCCGGCGATGGCCCGCAGGCGATGATGCTCGCCGCCAGCCCCGAGATCGACTATGACTACCGGGACCTCGAGGTGCAACGCAAGATGATCGGCGGCTTCCTCTCGCGCGTCGACGCATGGCAGGTGCCCGCGATCCGCGCGGCGTTCGTCGATCCCGCCGCCACGGGTTTCTACTTCGACTCGGTCAGCCAGACGCACATGCCGGGCTGGATCAAGGGCAACGTCGCGGTCATCGGCGACGCGGGCCACTGCGCCGCGTTGTTGTCGGGCATGGGGACGACGCTGGCGATGGTGGCGGCGGAAGCCCTCGCGAACACCTGGACGGAGCATGGCGGCGACGCCCAGGCCGCATCCCCGGCCTATCACGAGCGCGTGCGCCCCTATGTCCAGCAATGCCAGGCATTCGCGCACGAAGGCGCGCCCATCATGGTGCCGCCGACACAGCAGGCGCTCGACGAGCGCAACGCGATGTTCCGGGCGTACGCGGAGCGGTTCGCGGTCGCCCAGATCTAGAAACATGGTGATGACGACACTGGCTTCCAACCTGCTGGATGCGCTCGGCGAAGCGCGCAGCGCCGACGCGGCGCTGGCCCAGATCGACCAGGTCCGCCGCGTGATCGCGGGGCCGGGCATTTTCAGCATCCAGCTGAACGTGACGACCGCGCGCGACCCGCACAACGAGCTGCGCCTGCAGCGCTTCTACGCCTCGCCGTCCGCCGCATCGCGCTGGCCGGTGAACGGCGTGAAGCGCAAGACGTTCACGCCCTGGACCGAAACGCTGTTCGTGCGCGGCCAGCCCTTCGTGGCCGCGGGCGACGACGCGATGGCCCGCGCTTTCGACGACTACGACCAGATGAAGGCTCTCGGGATCAATGCCGTCGTGAACGTGCCGCTCCTGCGGGACAACCTCTGCTACGCCACCTTCAACGTGTTCGCCACGGGCGGGCCTTGGCGGCCGCACCAGGTGCTGGGCCTGCGGCTGCTGGCCCTCGCCGCGGCGCGCTGGGTGGCGCCTGCTCCCGACCTGATGTACAGCTTCGACAGCGAGGCCGCCGCGGAAGCGGCGTGACAGCCATGCCCTCATCCGTCTCCGGCCTGCACCACTACACGATCCGCTGCGCGGCGAGCGAGCTGCCCGCGCTCGACGATTTCTACACGCGCGTGATGGGGCTCGAGAAGGGCCGCCGGCCCGACATCCCCGCACCCGGCACGTGGCTCTACGCGGGCGGCCAGCCGATCGTGCACCTGTACGCGTACCTGGACACGCCCGAGGCCGCGCCGCAGCCGGTGACGGGGCCGCTCGACCACATCTCGTTCCGCGCACGCGGCCTCGAGAAGACGAAGGCGCACTTGCGCGCGCAAGGCGTCCAGTACACGGAGGCGCCGATCCCCGGCTGGCCGATCGACCAGGTGTTCCTGCGCGACCCGAAGGGTTTGAAGATCGAGCTGACGTTCTTTCTCGACGAGGAGCAGGGCGATGCCTGAGTTCGTGCAAGCCGGCGACGTGCGCATCGCGTACGAGCGCACAGGGCAGGGACCGCCGCTCGTGCTGATGCACGGCGCCGAGGCGAATCGCCAGATGTTCGCCGCGCTCACTCCGCTGCTCGCGCGCGACTTCACGGTGATCGCCTACGACCAGCGCGACTGCGGCGACACCGAAGGCCCGTCGCACGCCGGCAATCTCGCCGACCTCGCGCGCGATGCCGCTGGGCTGATCCGTGGCCTGGGTTATGACCGGGCTCATGTGTTCGGCTCGTCGTTCGGTGGGCGCGTCGCGCAGGCGCTGGCCCTGCTGCATCCCGAAGCCGTCGATCGTCTCGTGCTCGGCAGTACCTGGCCGCTGCCGCACACCTACGAGGTCCTGTACCGCGAAGGGGCGTCGCGCATCGATGGATTGCGTGCCCGTTTGCCCGATTCGGCGGAGGAGCTTGCGACCTGGTTCTTCCCGGAGCCTTTCCTCCAGGCGCGACCCGACCTGCGCCGCATCTTCGCCCATGCGCGGCCGCAGACCGAGCGCTCGCAGCGGCGCGCGCAAACGGTCGCGAGCACGCTGAACCTCTCGCCCGGTGCGATCGAAGCGCCGACCCTCGTGCTGGCCGGCATGCTCGACCGCGTCGTCCCCGCGCGCCTCACGATGCAACTGGCCGACGCCATCCCGGGTTGCAAGCGCCTGCTGCTCGATGACGTCGGCCACGTGACCGTGATCCAGGCGCCGCAGCGGGTCGCCGAGGCGCTCATCGCATTCCTGAAACTCAAGGAGGCGGCGCATGCAAGCCGAGGCTGATTACATCCGGATCCAGGGGCTGTCGAAGTCCTTCGGCGACGTGCTCGCGCTGCGCGAGATCGATTGTTCGATCGCGCAGGGCAGCTTCGTCTCCATCGTCGGCCCGAGCGGCTGCGGCAAGAGCACGCTCCTGCGCATCGTCGCGGGCCTGCTCGACTACAACGACGGGCGCGTGATGCTCGACGGCGAGCCGATCCGCGGCACGCGCCGCGACATCGGCTTCGTCTTCCAGAACTCGATCCTGCTGCCGTGGCGCACGATCCTCGAGAACGTTCTGCTTCCCGCCGAGGTGCTGGGCCTGGACATGAAGGCCGCGCGCGAACGCGCCAAGCGCCTGTTGCACATGGTCCGGCTGGACGGCTTCGAGGACAAGCTGCCGCGCCAGCTGTCCGGCGGCATGCAGCAGCGCGCGTCGATCGCGCGTGCGCTGCTGCACGACCCGAAGATCCTGCTGATGGACGAGCCGTTCGGCGCGCTGGACGCGCTGACACGCGAGCGCATGAACCTGGAGCTGCAGCGCATCTGGGCCGAGAGCGGCAAGACCGTCATCCTGATCACGCACTCGATCCCCGAGGCGATCTTCCTGGGCGACACCGTCTTCGTGATGACGCCGCGGCCCGGCGCGATCGAACGCACGATCCGCGTGGACCTGCCGCGTCCGCGCAGCATGCATGCGATGTCCGACCCGGCTTTCGGCCGTATCGCCGACGAAATCCGCGAACTCTTTTCCCACACCGGCTCGTTCGACTGATGTCCTCCACCTTTCCCGCCAGGGTCTCCATGCCGGCCGCCACCTCCCACCGACCCCAGCCGCGCAGGCGGTGGAAGCCGGGCATGCGGACCGCGTCCTTCCTGCTGCTCGTGGTCCTGCTCGGCGCGTGGGAAGCCGCCGTGCGCGTGTTCCACGTGCCGAAGTTCCTGATCCCGCCGGTGAGCGACATCGCCGTCGCGCTGTGGCGCGGCTTCGCGACGTCGCCCCTGGCGAAGGACGGCCTGTGGTACCACAGCGCGATCACGATGGCCGAGATCCTGCTCGGCTTCTTCATCGGCAGCGCGGTCGGCCTCGCGCTGGGCGTGCTGGTCTCGCAGATGCCGAAGCTCGAAGCGTTGATCGAGCCTTATGTCGCCGCGCTGCAAAGCCTGCCGAAGGTCGCCGTCGCACCCATCATCGTCGTGTGGCTCGGTTTCGGCATCGGCTCGAAGGTGGCGATCATCTGCCTGCTCACCTTCTTTCCGGTGCTGGTCACCAGCATCGCGGGCTTCAAGGCCGTGGACCCGGACCGCGTCGACCTGCTGCGATCGCTTTCGGCGACACCGTGGCAGATCTTCCGCAAGGCGAAGTTCCCGAGCGCGCTGCCCTATGTCTTCGCGGGCCTGAACATGGCCGCGGCCTTCGCCGTGGTCGGCGCGATCGTCGGCGAGTTCGTCGGCGCGCAGGCGGGCCTGGGCGTGCTGATCCTGCAGATGGAGGCGCAGATGGACACCGGCGGCAGCTTCGCCGTGTTCATCGTGCTGTCGGTCATCGGCATCGTGCTCACGGCGATCCTGCGCCGCGTGCAGCAGCGCGTGCTGCACTGGATGCCGCAGGACCCGAGCCGCCAGCGAACCATCAACGTTTGACCAAGGAGACGAGCGATGTTGACGAGACGTGAATTCGGGCTGGGCGCAGTCGCGCTGGGCCTGCCCTCGATGGTCCTCGCGCAAGGGGTGAAGGTGCTGAAGGTCGCGAACACGGCCGGGGTGATGGATGCGCAGCAGTGCTTCATCACGGCGGGCCAGCATCCCAAGCTGAACTTCTACAAGAGCGAGGGCGTGGACGTCGAATACGTGAACATGACCAGCATCACGCAGGCGCTGCAATCGCTGATGACCTCGCAGGTGCAGTTCGGTCCCATGGCGCCGGGCATCCTGCTGCCCGCGCTCGCGAAGGAGCCCTCGCTCGACCTCGTCGCGGTGTACGAATGGCTGCCGCGTAACGCGAACGTCGTCGTCGTCAAGCCCGGCAGCCCGATCAGGCGCGTGGCCGACCTGGCGGGCAGGAAGATCGGCGTGCGCAACCAGGGCGACCCCGGCATCGTCGTGACGAAGACGATGCTCGCCGAGCTGGGCCTGAAGGACGACAAGTGCGAGTACATCGCGATCGGCGACGGCGCGCCGGCGGGTGCCGCGATCGACAACGACCGGGTCGACGCGATGGTCACTTTCGACACCGCCGCCGCGCGCGTCGAGCTGGTGGGCACGAAGCTGCGCTACGTGCCGCTGACGCCCAAGTTCGACAAGGTGGGCTCCAGCTGGATCTGCGTGCCGCGCAAGGCGCTCCAGCAGGACCGCAAGGCTTATGTGGGCCTGTTCCGGGCGATGGCGAAATCGACGCTCTTCGCCCACAGCAACCTCGACGCCGCGATCGACGCGCACTGGGGCGTCTACCCCGAAAGCAAGCCCAAGGGCAAGAGCGAGGACGAAGCGCGCAAGGAGATGAAGTTCATCCTGAAGGACCGCAAGGAGAACTGGATGCGCCGGCCGGACGATCCCGACCAGCGCTTCGGTGCATCGAGCCTGGCCGAGTGGAAGGCCCATATCGACGTCGCCAGCGAAACCGCGAAGATGCCGGACCTGGCGAAGCAGGTCGATGCGAACAAGGTGTTCACGAACGAGCTGATCGACGAGGTGAACGCGTTCGACCGCAAGGCGATCGTCCAGATGGCGCAGTCGTTCAAGGCCTGATCAGGATTTCGGCGGCGGCGTCTTCGGCTGGTAATCGCAATACTGGATCACCGCGCACTCCCAGCACTTGGGCGTGCGCGCGACGCAGACGTAGCGGCCGTGCAGGATCAGCCAGTGGTGCGCGTCCCTCATGTACTCCTTCGGCACGCGCTGGAGCAGCTTCTGCTCGACCTCGACCACGTCCTTGCCCGGTGCCAGGCCGGTGCGATTGGCGACGCGGAAGATGTGCGTGTCCACCGCCATCGTCTCCTCGCCGAACGCGACGTTGAGCACCACGTTCGCGGTCTTGCGGCCGACGCCGGGCAAGGCCTCCAGCTCCTCGCGCGAGCGGGGCACCTGGCCGCCGTGCTTCTCCACGAGGATGCGGCAGGTCTCCATCAGGTTCTTCGCCTTGGTGCGGTACAGGCCGATGGTCTTGATGTAGCCCTCCAGCCGCTCCAGCCCGAGGTCCAGGATCGCCTGCGGCGTGTTCGCGACGGGAAAAAGCTTGCGGGTGGCCTTGTTCACGCCCGCATCCGTGGCCTGCGCCGAAAGCAGCACGGCCACCAGCAGCTCGAACGGCGTGGTGAACTCCAGCTCGCTGGCGGGCAGGGGGTTCGCCGCGCGCAAAGTGGCGAAGAATGGTTCGACGTCCCGGCTTTTCATGGCGGCGAGTCTAGCGGCCGCGGCAGGCGCGACTGGAACTCGCGCACCACCGCCGCGACCAGGGCGGTCTTGCGCGACTCGCGTTGCCGCACCAGTGCCATGCGGCGCTCCTCCGCCTTCGGGATCTCGATCACGCGCAGCCGGGTGTCCGCATGCCATCGCGCGTCGCGCAGCAGCGGCACGACCGCGACGCCGAGCCCTGAGCGCACCAGCTCCGCGATACTCTCGATCGCATTGAGCTCCAGGAACTCCTGCGGCCGCACGCGCAGCCGCTTGAGCGCGCGCTCGACGAGCCGGCCGGTGTGCTGTGTGCGGTCGAAGCGGATGAAGCGCTCGCGCTGCAGCAGTTCGCGCAGGCCCGCATCCGGCAGGTTGCGCGGCACCAGCAGCACCATCGGCTCCGAATACAGGGGAGTCCACGCCAGTTCCACCGAGCCCCGCGCGACGCGCGGCTCGCGCACGACGACGGCGGCATCCAGTGTGCCGGCTTCCACGCGTTCGATGAGCTCCATCGACTTGGCTGCCGACACGTGCAGGTCCAGCGCCGGGTGCTTCTCCTTCAACCCCAGCGTCGCCTGGATCAGCAACCGCACCGCAGACACGACCGAGCCCAGGTGCACCGTGCCCGCCATGGCTTCCTTCGTCGGCGGCGCGGCGCGCATCTGCTCGTAGGCGGCCACCAGCTTGCGCGCGGCGGGCAGCAGCTCGCGGCCCGCGGCATTGAGCGCGACGGTCTTGCCTTGCCGCTCGAACAGCGACCGGCCCAGGTCGGCCTCCATCGCGCGCATCTGCTGGCCCACGGCGGCCTGCGTCAGTGCGACGCGCTGGGCCGCCGCGGCGAAAGAGCCCTCCTCGGCGACGGCGAGGAAAGTGCGGAAGAGGCGCAGGCTGCCCATGCCTGCCATGCTAAACAATTGCTTTAGGCGAAGTAAAGCAATATTCGCTTTCGCTTTCACGTCACCCGCATGACAATGCACGGCATGAAGCTCATTCGTCCTTTCCTGGCCGCGGTCCTGGCCTTGTGCGCGGCTGCCGCCTCCGCGCAAGGCGCTTATCCCGCCCATCCCATCCGCCTGGTCGTTCCGTTCCCGGCGGGCGGCGCCACGGACATCTTCGCGCGGGCCGTCTCGCAAAAGCTCGGCGAAAGGCTGGGCCAGGCGGTCGTCGTCGACAACAAGCCGGGGGCCGGCGGCGCGATCGGCTCGGACATCGTCGCCAAGGCGCCGGCCGACGGTTACACGCTGCTGCTCGCCACCACCAGCACGCATTCGATCGGGCCCAGCCTGCAGAAGCTGCCGTACGACGCCGTCGCGGATTTCACGCCGATCATCCACGTGGGCAATGCGCCGAACTTGATGGTCGTGCCCAACAGCGCGCCGGCGAAGAACGTGAAGGAGTGGATCGAGTACGCGCGCAAGAACCCCGGCAAGCTCAATTACGCGAGCAGCGGCAACGGCACCATCGTCCACCTCACGGCCGAGTACTTCAAGGCGCAGACCGGCACGTTCCTCGTGCACATCCCGTACAAGGGCACGGCCCTCGCGATGCCGGACCTGATCAGCGGCAAGGTCGACCTGCTGTTCGACAACATCGCCAGCGCGCTCCCGCACGTCAAGGACGGGCGGGTGAAGGCGCTGGCGATCTCGTCGCCGAAGCGCTCGCCGCTGCTGCCCGACGTGCCCGCGATCGCGGAAACGGTGCCCGGCTTCGAATCCAACACCTGGTTTGGCCTGTACGGGCCCAAGGGCCTGCCGGCCGACCTGGTCGCGAAGATCAACGCGGGCGTGAACCAGGCCTTGCAGGACGCCGACGTGAAAGAGCGCCTCGCGAAGCTGGGCATCGAACCCGTCGGCGGCACGCCGCAGGCCTTCGCGAAGATGACCGACGCCGATCGCGCGAAGTGGAAGAAGATCATCGTCGAGAGAAAGATCGTCAGCGAGTGACGGGCCGGACCATGCAGTTCAACTTCAACAACCCATACCCGACCGTGCGCGTGCCGGTCTTCGCGCGCAACGTCGTCTCCACCTCGCACCCGCTCGCCGCCCAGGCGGGCCTGCGCATGATGTGGAAGGGCGGCAATGCGGTGGACGCCGCCATCGCCGCGGCGGCCGTGATGACGCTGTGCGAACCCTGCAGCAACGGCCTGGGCAGCGACGCCTTCGCGATCCTGTGGGACGGCAAGCAGCTGCACGGCCTGAACGCCTCCGGCCCCGCGCCGGCGGCGTGGACGCCGGAGTACTTCAGGAAGAAATACGGCGATGCGGCCACGCCGCCCAAGCGCGGCATCGATTCGGCCACGATCCCCGGCGCGGTGGCCGGCTGGGTGGCGCTGTCGCAGAAATTCGGCAAGCTGCCCTTCGCCGACCTGCTGGAGCCCGCGATCGACATCGCCGAGCGCGGCTACCTCGTGCCGGTCATCGTGCAGCAGAAGTGGGCCGCGGCCACGTCCGAGCTCAAGTCGCAACCGGGCTGGGCGCAGGCCTTCCTGCCGAAGGGCCGAACGCCCGAGGTCGGCGAGCTGTTCCAGTTCAAGGCGGCAGCGCGGGCGTTGCGCGCCATCGCCGAAACCAAGGGCCAGGCCTTCTACGGCGGCGAGATCGCGCAGGCGATCGCGAAATTCTCGAAGGAGCACGGCGGCGCGCACACGGTGCAGGACTTCGCGTCGTTCCAGCCCGAATGGGTCAACACGATCTCGCGCAAGTACCACGGGTGGGAACTGCACGAGATCCCGCCGAACGGGCAGGGCATCGCCGCGCTGATCGCGCTGGGCATCCTCGAGAAGTTCAACCTCGCCGGCATGAAGGTCGATTCCGCCGATTCGCAGCACCTGCAGATCGAGGCGATGAAGCTCGCCTTCGCCGACGTGTACCGCTACGTCGCCGAGCGCAAGTCCATGGAGGTGACGACCGAGCAGATGCTGGACGACGCCTACCTCGCCAGCCGCGCCCGCCTGATCGACATGCGACGAGCGCAGGAGTTCGCGCCGGGCAACCCGGTCCAGGGCGGCACCATCTACCTCACCGCCGCCGACGAGAACGGCATGATGGTGAGCTTCATCCAGAGCAACTACATGGGTTTCGGCTCCGGCTGCGTGGAGCCGACCTTCGGCATCAGCCTGCAGAACCGCGGGCACGGCTTCAGCCTCAAGCCCGGTGCCAACCAGGTCGCGCCGGGCAAGCGGCCGTTCCACACCATCATTCCGGCGTTCCTCACCAAGGACGGCCAGCCCGTCATGTCCTACGGTGTCATGGGGGGCAACATGCAGCCGCAGGGCCACATGCAGACGCTGGTGCGCATGCTCGATTACAAGCAGAGCGTGCAGGCCGCCTGCGACGCGCCGCGCTGGCGCTTCAATGCGGGCCTGGAGATCAACGTCGAACACCAGATGAATCCCGACGTGGTCGCCGAGCTGCGCTCGCGCGGACATCGCGTCGAAGTGATCAACGACAACTACCAGGACTTCGGCGCCGGCCAGTTCATCTGGCGCGCCGGCGACCCGGGCAAGGAAGGCTACGTCGCCGCCTCCGACCCGCGCCGCGACGGCCTGGCCGCAGGGTTCTGATGGACGGCAGGAAGAAGCCCCGCTTCATCCAGCACGTCGGCATGACGGTCGACGAGGCGGGGCCCGGCCATTCGCGCTGCTCGCTCGCGATCGAGGACCATCATCGCAACGGCACGGGCGTCGCGCACGGCGGCGTGCTGTTCACGCTGGCCGACACCGCGATGGGCGCGGCGCTGTTCTCCTCGCTGGACAAGGGCGAGATCTGCGCGACCATCGAGATCAAGATCGGCTACTTCAAGCCGGTGTTCGAGGGCACGCTGGTCTGCCACGCCACGCTGGTGAACAAGGGCAAGAGCGTGGCGAGCCTGGAGGCGACCATCCACAACGGCGAGCAGCTGGTCTCCAAGGCCAGCGGCACGTTCGCGATCTTCCGCCGCAAGACGGATGCGCAGTGGACGGAGCCGGCGGTGAGCGACTAGAGCCTGCGCCGGAACAGGTCGAACAAGCGCTCCCAGTGCCGCTCGGCGCTGGGCTTGTCGTACACGGCGCGCTGGGGAAACACGAAGCCGTGTTCCGCCTTGGGGTACCACTCGATGCGGTGCGGCACCTTGGCTTCCTTGAGGGCCGCCTCGAGCACGTCGATGTCGCTCTTCGGGGCCCACTTGTCGATCTCAGCGCAGGCGAAATAGCTCTCGCACCTGACCTTGGCCGCCAGCCGGTGCGGCGAATCGGGCTGGTCCGTCGCCATGCCCGCGCCGTGGATCGACGCGATGCAGGCGATGCGATCCGGGAACTCCGCCGCCGCCGCCATCACGAACGGACCGCTCATGCAGTAGCCCACAGCGCCGATCCGCTTGCTGTCCGCTTCGGGCTGCGCATCGACGAACTTCAGCATCGCGGCCGTGTCGCGCAGGTTCAGGGCGATCGTGGTGGCGTGCATGTGCTCGAACATCACCGCCATCGCCGCCTCGGTGCGCTCGCGCAGCCAGTAGTCGCGCGTGCGGCGGTAATACAGGTTGGGCAGCACGACGTAATAGCCCACGGTGGCCAGGCGCCGCGCCATGTCGTGCAGCTCCTCGCGCTTGCCCGGCGCGTCCATGTAGAACAGCACCACGGGGTGCGGCCCGTTCTCCTCCGGGTACACCACGAAGGTGTTCATCGCGCCGTCGGCGGTGGGGATGTCGAGGTGCTTTTCGATCATTCGCGCATTTTGCGCGAATCACTCGGCCTTGCGAATCGTCCCCTGGGCGGCGGCGCACAGCTTGCGTTCGCCACCGCGTTCCAGGAACACGTCGCAGCGGCACACGGCCTGGGTCCGGCCGCTGCCGACCACCGTCGCCAGCGCGACCAGCCGGTCCGCATCGGTGGCCGGTCGCAGGTAGTTGATCTTGAATTCCGAGGTCAGCACCTTCGCCCCCAGCACCGACCCGCCCGCGTACGTGAGCGCGTTGTCGGCGAGGTAGGAGATCACGCCGCCGTGCGCGAACCCGTTCTGCTGCAGCAGCTTGGGCGCCATCGGCACGGCCAGCTGCGCGCGGCCCGCCTCGAACACGTCGAGCTCGGCGCCGAGCAGCACGCTGAAGGGCTGTTGGGCCAGCACCTCGCGGCCCCAGGCGAGCAGGTCAGGCGGCATGGGCCCTCCGGGTCGAGCGGGCACGCCGCCGCGCCAGCCAGCGCATCAGCAGGCGCACGTAAGGCGACCAGGGCACGACGCGCGGCTGCCCGCCCAGCGAGGCCTGCGCCTGCGAGAGCAGGTCCTCCAGGCAGGCGTCGTGCAGCGGCCGGATGATGAACAGCCAGTTCAACAGCGTGCGGCCCTTCGCATCGATCTCCATGCGGTGTTCCAGCACGCAGTGCTGCGAGGTGGCATCGAGGATCTCGAAGGTGTGCCAGCCGTCGACGTGGCGGAAGCGGAAGCGCACGAACGAAGTGGGCTCGTAGGCCTCGACCGAGTAGCGGATCGGCCCATGGCCGCCCGCGGCGCCGACAGCGAGCGGCCGGTCGAGCACCATGCGTGGCCAGCCGTTGCGGGGCCACAGCTGGTCGTCCGGCGAGCCCAGCGTGGCGATCAGCGCCGCGACCCGCTCGGGGCTGGCACGCAGCAATCTTTGATGGACGTTGACGATCTTCATCTCGGCACTCTCCTTGGATTCAGGGCGCGACGGCCATCCAGGCCGCGTGTTCCAGCGCGGCGCGCGTCTTCGGCGGCACGGCGGCCTTCTCGTTCACCCAGCGCCCGGTGAGCGACATGGCCGGCGCGAACACGACGGCCATCCAGAGGTGGAAGGGCAGCGCGCGCATCTCGCCCGCCTCGGTCATGCGGTCCACCCAGGCCTTCAAGGCGCCGAAGGCCTGCGCGTTGGCGGTGCTGATGCCTTCGGACGCATCGGTCACCTCGCCGTCGCGCTTGAGCTTGTGCAGCAGCGCGGCGCGGTCCGGGTGCTTCGTCACCCACTGGACGTGCGCGCGCACCAGGCCCTTGATGCCGGCCTCGGCGTCCACGTCGCGCGAGATGGGGGCGAGCAACGCGGCGTGGAAATCGTGCAAGGTGTCCACGTACAGCGCGTCGGCCAGCTGCGCCTTGGTCGGGAAGTGGTGATACAGGCTGCCGTTGCTCACGCCGGCGGCCTGGCGCACCTGCTCCATCGACGCGCCGACATAGCCGTGCTCGAGGAAGACGCGCGCGGCGGCATCGAGCAGCCTCTCGCGGGTGGGGATCGGATCCATGGAGTAGAGTGTTACTCCAGAGCGATACTCTAGTCAAGATCGCGGGTATGGATCATTCCCTGGAACTGATCGCCACGGCCCTGTTCGCCGCGGCGGTTCTCCACACATTCCTGGCCAAGCAGCTGCACCACCTGGGCGAGCGATTCCCGCGTCATGCGGGGCTCTTTCACCTGCTCGGCGAGATCGAGGTCGTCTTCGGGTTCTGGGCCATCGTGCTGGTGGTCGCGATCGCGCTGCATTCCGGCGGCGCCGAGGCGCTGCGCTACGCCGAATCGCGCGAGTTCACCGAGCCGCTGTTCGTCTTCGTCGTGATGGTGATCGCGGGCACGCGGCCCGTGCTGGTCGCGGTGCGCCGGACGATCGAGCGCACGGCGGCGATCGTTCCCGTGCCGACGGCGCCGGCGCGCGTGTGGCTGGCGCTGGCGGCCATCCCGCTGTTCGGCTCCTTCATCACGGAGCCGGCGGCGATGACGATCGCCGCGCTGCTGCTCGCGCCGCAGGTGTTCCATGCGGGCATGCCGGAGCCGCGCAAGTACTTCGTGCTCGGCGTCCTGTTCGTCAATGTCTCGATCGGCGGCACGCTCACGTCCTTCGCCGCGCCGCCGGTGTTGATGGTCGCGCAGACCTGGGACTGGAGCTCCGCCTTCATGGCCGCGACCTTCGGCTGGAAGGCCGCACTGGCCGTGCTGGTCAACGCCACGCTCGCGACGCTCGCGATCCGGCGCCAGCTCGCGCAAGGCGCGCCGGAAGCGCACGATGACGACCGCCCGGCGCCACCCCTCGCACTCACGGCGTTGCACTTCCTCTTCCTGGCACTCGTCGTCGTGCTCGCGCACCACCCGGTCGCCTTCCTCGGCGTGTTCCTGCTGTTCCTCGGCATCGCGCAGGCCTACGAGTCGCACCAGGACAGCTTGATCATGCGCGACGCGCTGCTGGTGGCGTTCTTCCTCGCCGGCCTCGTGGTGCTGGGCGGCCTGCAAAGCTGGTGGCTGCAGCCGATCGTCACCTCCCTGTCGCCGCACGCGCTCTTCGCCGCTTCCACGGCGCTCACCGCGATCACCGACAACGCGGCGCTCACTTACCTCGGCTCGCTGGTCGACGGCCTGTCGGCCGAAGCGAAGTACTACCTCGTCGCCGGCGCCGTGGCGGGCGGCGGCCTGACGGTGATCGCGAACGCGCCCAATCCCGCCGGTGCGGCGCTGCTGCGGCGCGGCTTCGAGGACGAATCCATCGGCGTCGCCGGCTTGCTGGCGGGTGCACTGCTGCCCACCGCGGTGGCGATCTCGGCCTTCCTGTTCCTGTAGCTGATGCGCCGGTAGTCCCCGGCTGACCCGCTGTGCCGGGCGGCGACTACACGGCCGCGCCGCTCACCGCGAAGAATGGAAAGGCACTGGAGGACACGCATGCAGACACTCATCAGCGTCTTCGACGACCGCGCCAACGCGCGCAAGGCGGCGGACCGGCTGGTTCAGGCCGGCTTCGAGCACGACAACGTGCACCTGAAGGAAGGGGCCGACGCGCAAGCAGCGAAGGAAGCCGTCGCCGACGAGGCGGTGAACCGCGACGTCGGCGAACGCGCGATGCACACGGCCGAGCGCGAGGTGGCCGTGGACCGCGGCGTGCTCGATGCGCTGGGCCACTTCTTCGTGAGCCTGTTCGGCGAGGACCGGGGCGAGGTCACGGCCAGGAAGTACGGCCGCTCGATCCGCGACGGCCATTCCGTCGTGCTGGTCGACGCGCACGACGACCACGAGGCCGAGACGGCCGCCGTGATCCTGCACGAGCAGGGTGCCATCGACGTGGACGACCACGAGGCGAACGGCACGCCCGCCAAGCCCGGCGTGCGCGCGTACCAGCGCAATGAGGGCCCGACGCTGGGCGACCTGGCGAAGCAGCGCCAGATGCGCGAGGACAGCCTGCTCGCCGACCGGGCGGGCGAGGTGAGCCAGGAGATGAAGCAGGATCGCGAGGAGCGTGCGTACGCGTCGGCGATGACGCACGTGGACCGCGATCGGCCGAAGTGAACTAGCGCCACCCCAGGCGCTTCTGCGCGGCCTGCCGCTTCTTGTGCACGATGCTCCCGGCGATCGTCACCACGACGAGCGCGGCGACTTCGGTGAACAGGCCGGCCAGCGCCGTCTTCAACCCCAGCTCCGTCGCCTTGAACGCCGGAGCTTCCATCGACGGGTCGCGCGCCGGCTCGTTGCGCCGGATGCTCTTCTGCGTCTCGGCCAGCTTCGCCGCGACATGCGCAGGCACTTGTTCGTTGCCGGCTGGTCCCTCGGTCGGGATGCCCAGGGCCGCCGTCGCGGCCGTCAGCGTCACGGCCTTCTTCGCCGCATGCGAGCCGTGGTCCTCCGCATAGACCTTCGTGAACTCCGCGCCCAGCAGGAAGATCTGCGCGGCGTAGTACACCCACGCCAGCAGCACCACCACCGAGCCGGCGGCCGCGAAGGCGTCGGCCGTGCTGCTCTTGCCGAGGTACAGCCCGATGAGCAGCTTGCCGATCTCGAACAGCAGCGCCGTGGTGAAACCGCCGACCCACACGTCGCGCCAGGCGATGCGCGTGGAAGGCATGAGCTTGTAGATCATCCCGAACAGGACGGTGGTGATGCCGAGCGACACGACCATGTTGATCGCATGCAGCAGCACCTCGTAGCCGGGCAACAGGCCCGATGTGAGCTTCGCGAAAGCGGCGATCGCGGCGCTCACGGCCAGCGACACCATCAGCAGGAAGACCAGCCCGAGGATCAGGCCGATCGACAGGATGCGCGAGCGCAGCATGGCCCAGACGCCTTGCGGCTTCTCCGAGGGCGGGATGTGCCAGATGCGGTCGAGGGCGTTCTGCAGCTCGGCGAAGACGGTGGTCGCACCCATGATCAGCACGACGGCGCTGATGGCACTGGCGGCGGCGCCGCTGCCCGACTTCGTGGCCGAGGCGACGACGTTCTGGATGAGCCCCGCGCCTTGCTCGCCGATGAGCCCGCCGAGCTGCGCCACGATGGCGCCGGAGACCGCATCGCGCCCGAAGAAGGCGCCGGCAATCGCGATCACGATGACGAGCAGCGGCGCGAGCGAGAACACCGTGTAGTAGGAAATGGCCGCGCCCATGCTCGGCGCGTAGTCCGCCGACCAGGCTTTCACGGCCTTTACCGCGAGTTGCAGGAGGTGCTTGGGACTGATCATGAAACCGTTGTAGCTCGCGCACCGGAAAAAGGCTGTCAGAAAAGAGCGTGGCTGTGCCTGAGCCTCCGTGTCCTACGCCGACGCGCTACGCATTCATACATCGGCCGCGGCCGGCGCGCGAAAAATGACTGGTTTGCATCGTCACTGTTTCTGAAGGACCTCAAATGCAATTCGAGAAGAGTTCGCTCGGCTGGATCGCAGGCGCGGCGGCGCTGGTCGGTGGCGCCGTGTACCTGGTGGCCCGCAACGACATCCGCCTGCGCATGACGCCGGACAGGAGCCTGGCCGTCGACCGCGAGATCGCACGCATCTCCGCCGACCGGGCCGCGGCCGGCGCGGGCATCACCGCGGCGGTGGTGCTGGCAGGCCTGGGCGTGTGGGCCTGGCAAAGGCGCAGCGGTGGCGTCTCCACGCGCAGGGTCGAAGAATCGATCGTGCTGAACGTGCCGGTGAGCACCGCCTACAACCAGTGGACACAGTTCGAGGACTTCCCGCGCTTCATGCCGACGGTGCAGGAAGTCAAGCAGCTCGATGACCGCCACCTGCACTGGCGTGCCAACGTGGCCGGCAAGCTGGAAGAGTGGGATTCGGAGATCACCGAACAGATCCCCGACCAGATGATCGCGTGGCGCAGCACCAGTGGCCCCGGCAACGCGGGCCTGGTCACCTTCGAGAAGGTCGGCGAGAACAAGACGCGCGTGAACCTGCAGATGTGGTACGACCCGCAGACGCGCGCCGAGCGGCTGGCCAGCACGCTGGGCGCCGTGAAGCTCACGGCCAAGGGCAACCTGATGCGGTTCAAGAACCTGGTCGAAGCCCGCGGCGTGGAGACCGGCGCCTGGCGCGGCGAGATCGCGCCCACGCACTGAGCCCGCAGTGTCACCCCGGCGCAGGCCGGGGTCGGTGGCGTCAGTTGTCGCACAATGCGTGCAGTTCCCTCCACTGCGCGCATTGACCCATGTCCCTTCCCTTCGCCGACCGCCTCAATAACGTCGAAACGTCCGCCATCCGCGAGCTGTTCAAGCTCCTGGGCAAGCCGGGCATCATCAGCTTCGCCGGGGGCTTTCCGGACAGCGCGATGTTCGACGTCGCCGGCATCCAGGAATCCGTCAACAAGGCCTTGAGCGAAGAACCCGGCGGCGCGCTGCAGTACGGCGCCACCGAAGGCTACGAGCCGCTGCGCACGCAGCTCGCGCACTTCATGAAGACGAAGGGCGTGAAGGAGATCGAGCCGCAGGGCCTGATCGTCACCACCGGCAGCCAGCAGGCGCTGGACCTGATCGGCAAGACCATGATTGGCCCGGGCGACAAGGTGATCGTCGAGGCGCCCACCTTCCTCGCCACCATCCAGTGCTTCCGTCTCTATGGCGCCGACCTGGTCACCGCGCCGATAGACGCGCGCGGCGTGCAGACCGACAAGCTCGAAGCCTTGATCAAGCAGCACAAGCCGAAGCTGGTGTACCTGATCCCGACCTTCGGCAACCCGAGCGGCGCCACCTTGAGCCGCGAGCGGCGCCTGAAGGTGCTGGAGCTCGCGGCCAAGTACAAGACGCTGATCGTCGAGGACGACCCATACGGCGACTTGTATTTCGGCGAAGCGCCGCCCCCGAGCATCCTGGCCCTGAGCAGCGAAGTGCCCGGTAGCCGCGAGTGGATCGCGCACTGCGGCAGCATGAGCAAGGTGCTGAGCCCCGGCCTGCGCGTGGGCTGGATGATCGCGCCGCCCGAGCTGCTGGCGAAGGCGACGATGTGCAAGCAGTTCAGCGACGCGCACACCAGCACCTTCGCGCAGGCGACGGCGGCGCAGTACCTGAAGTCGGGACGGATGCCCGACACGCTGGCGCGCGTGCGCAAGGTCTATGCGGAGCGGGCGCAGGCGATGGGGGATGCGCTGCAGCGCGAGCTGGGGGATGCGATCGAGTTCACGCGGCCGAATGGGGGGTTGTTCTTCTGGGCGAAGTTGACCGGGGCCGGTGGGAAGGTGAAGGATGCGGGGGAGCTGGCGAAAAGGGCGATCGAGAAGGGGGTGGCATTTGTGCCGGGGGCGCCGTTTTTTGCGAAGAATCCGGATGCGTCGACGCTTAGGTTGTCGTTTGCGACCGTAGGAGTGGAGAGGATTTTGGAAGGGGTGGCGAGGCTGGACGCCGCGCTAATTTGAGAGAAGGTTGGCTAGCGCGTTTAGAAGGAACGTACTCTCGATGCAAGATCCTGGGTGGACATGCCGATAAAGTGGAAACCCTCGTCGCGTTTTGATCCGGCTGTCATTCTCAAGCGAATCGACTCGGTTCGAACTGTCAATTCCGAAGGCGGCGCATCGTTCAGCGGCTTCGACCTGCACGAATGCGAACCGGCATTGCACTCAATGCTGGAATTCCCTCCGGTAGCCGGCGAGATTGATCTCTCGCGCATTGTGTGGCGCGCGCTAACGCGCGTGAGGGGACCGTTAACTCCGCATGATTTTTTAACGGCAGCCAACTCCGAGCTGTCAGAGCTATTGGCGACCCGGGAAGAACAATATCGCTTGCTCACAACGATCTCGATTGGTCCTCGTGATTTGCCGGCAACCTTGTCGTCACTCGGCGCCAGCATTCGTTTCCTTAAGCAGGGGTTCCCTGCGAAATTCAAGTCTCGCGAGACGCTGATTCAACAGCACCCGACACGTGTACCACCGGCGCCACCGACATACTGCCGGGTAGTCGTCTCACTCCGCGCAAAATCGCCCGCGGCGGCATTTAGCAAGGCCATGCGAGCTCTTGATCTCCAGCGGGCAATGTGGTGCCTCATGGCCAATCCAGCGATGCAGATCACCTTCGGCTCGTCGTCCTTGATACCTATAAACGTCATACGATTGGGCGGGCATCACACGTTGCATCGTCAAGATGGCAGTCCTGCTAGTGACGGCATTTGGTTTGAACCTGGCTATGTCGAGTCCTCGGTCTTTCGCTTCTCGAAGCCAGCTGTTGTAAGAAAGAACTGCCTGTGGGCATTTCGTCGCTTGGCAATGGCTACCTATAAGGAACAGCTTATTTCCGCGATGGTTCGGTATGTCCGCGCTTTCGACGAAGCGGACGCCAGCACGGCTTTTATACGTTTGTGGTCCGCTGTCGAATCACTTGTAAGTCCCGGGGTTGCTGACTATGACAAGGTTATCCGGAGGTGTGCCTTTCTTTTCGCCGATGGCGCTTTTCATCGCCAGATGCTTGAGCATCTGAGGGAGTACCGCAATGAAAGCGTTCACGCTGGTGAGTTCTCAGATCGCGCCAGGACTTTCTGCTTTCAGCTCCAAGGTTACTTTGAGCAACTCGTATGGTTCTACGTTCGAAACGCGGCCTTCTTCACGTCTCTAGATGAGGCTAATCGGTTTCTCGACACGCCATCGGACAAGGCGAAGATCAAGAGGCAAATGCAGCTAGCCCGTAAAGCTCTCAATTTCCTGCGATAGGAGCCGGCCCATGCGCTGGCTGGGGTCCTGTGTGGGGCGCTATTGGAATGGGATTGCTACGCAATCAGGTCTCTGAAATCCATCCATGAAGATTCGCTCTTCGGCCGGAGGCCTCGTCTATTCCACCGACGCCGGCCGCATGTGCCCCGCATGCCGGAAGCCCGTCGCGCAGTGCATCTGCAAACGCGCGGCTCCCGCATTGCCGCCCTCCGACGGCATAGTCCGAATCTCCCGCGAGAGCAAGGGCCGCGGCGGCAAGCTCGTCACGATCATCCGCGGCTTGCCTCTCCCCCCACCTGACCTCGACACCCTCGGCAAACAACTCAAATCCGCCTGCGGCTCCGGCGGCACCGTCAAGGATGGCGTGATCGAAGTCCAGGGCGATCACTGCGACAAGGTGATGGCCTTGCTGCAGGCGCAGGGCTACAAAGTCAAGCGGGCCGGCGGCTGATAATCGCTGATGCCCCAAGCGTCCCCCACCGGTTTCGATTCCCTCCCGCTTTCCCCCGCCACGCTGGCCAACCTCGCCCGCCTCGGCTACACCGAGATGACGGCGATCCAGGCCGCGAGCCTGCCGCCCGCGCTGCTGGGCAAGGACATCATCGCCCAGGCCAAGACGGGCAGCGGCAAGACGGCCGCGTTCGCGCTCGCGCTGCTCGCGAACCTGAACGCGCGCCGCTTCGCCGTGCAGTCGCTGGTGCTGTGTCCCACGCGCGAGCTGGCGGACCAGGTCACGGCCGAGATCCGGCGGCTGGCGCGATCCGAAGACAACGTCAAGGTGGTCACGCTCTCGGGCGGCGTGCCGCTGCGCGGGCAGACCGCCAGCCTCGAACACGGCGCGCACATCGTCGTCGGCACGCCGGGGCGGGTGATCGACCACCTCGATCGCGGCAACCTCGACCTGGCCGCGCTCAACACGCTGGTGCTCGACGAGGCGGACCGCATGCTCGACATGGGCTTCGTCGACGACATCGCCAAGGTCGCGCGCCAATGCCCCGCGCAAAGGCAGACGCTGCTCTTTTCGGCGACGTATCCCGAAGGCATCGCGAAGCTGGCGGCGCAGTTCATGCGCGATCCGGTCACCGTGAAGGTCGAGGCGCAGCACGGCAGCCAGCAGATCGACCAGCGCTGGTACGAGGTGAAGGAGGGCGAGCGCCTGCCGGCGGTGGCGCGCCTGCTCGATCACTTCCGCCCGGCGAGCGCACTCGCCTTCTGCAACACGCGCGCGCGTTGCCGCGAGCTGGTCGAGCTGCTGCAGGCGCAGGGCTACAGCGCGCTCACGCTGCACGGCGACCTGGAGCAGAAGGACCGTGACCAGGTGCTGATTCGTTTCGCGAACGGCAGTTGCACGGTGCTGGTCGCCACCGACGTGGCGGCGCGCGGCCTGGACGTCACCGGGCTGGCCGCCGTCATCAACGTCGATGTGACGCCCGATGCCGAAACTTATGTGCACCGCATCGGCCGCACGGGCCGCGCCGGCGAAAGCGGTCTGGCGCTCAGCCTTGCGAGCCTGGACGAGATGGGCGCGGTGGGCCGCATCGACCAGTTGCAGGGGCGCGAATCGGTCTGGCATCCCCTGGCCGAACTGACGCCTGCCGACGGCGGACGCCTGCTGCCGGCCATGGCCACCGTGCACATCCAGGCCGGACGCAAGGAGAAGATCCGCCCCGGTGACGTGCTGGGCGCGCTGACGTCCGACCTGGGCTACACCCGCGAGCAGGTCGGCAAGATCGATATCAACGAGTTCGCGACCTATGTGGCCGTCGAGCGCGGCATTGCGGGGCAGGTGGCCGCGCGGCTGAACGAAGGCCGCATCAAGGGCCGCAGCTTCAAGGCCCGGCTGCTGAGGGACTGAAACAGCCTGTCGAAAACGGCCCCGCCCATTCGTCGTAAGGTGGAAGGCGGCATGTCGCCGCCTCATCCTCCAGGAGTTTTCGCATGAACTACATCGATGGATACGTGGCCGCGGTTCCGACGGCGGATCGCGAGAAGTACCTGAGCTTCGCGAAGCAGATGGCCGAGGTCTTCAAGGCCAACGGCGCCGTGCGCGTGACCGAGTGCTGGGGCGACGATGTTCCCGAAGGCAAGGTCACGTCGTTCACGATGGCCGTGCAGCGCAAGCCCGACGAAACGGTGGTCTTCTCGTGGATCACGTGGCCGTCCAAGGCCGTCCGCGACGAAGGCATGAAGAAGGTGATGGCCGACCCGGCCATGCAGCCCGGCAAGAACCCCATGCCCTTCGACGGCAAGCGGCTGATCTACGGCGGGTTCCAGGTGATCCTGGACGTCTAGCGCTCACGCTGTGCGCCGTCGCGATAATCCCAATGCAAATGAGCTATTCCCTTCGCATTTTCGATTCCGACGACGCCACGCCCGAGCAGCGCCGCGGGGCCGAGCAGCGCTTCCGCAAGGCGATCGACCAGGCGCTGGGTGACGAGAGCCTGGTGCTGCCCATGCATGCGGCCTACCGGCGCATCGTGGCCGCGTACGGTGAACAGCCGGACCTCGCGGCGCTGACCGACGCCGAGCGCCTGGTTTTCGAGCAATGGCACGGCGCCGAGGCCGCAGCGCTGGCCGCTGCCTTCGGCACGCATCGCTACATGGGCGATGCGATGTACGAGATCTCGCCGACGGACTAGGAGCAGAATCCACCCATGGCCACCACAACAGCCGGACAGGGCAGCGAGCGCTGCCGCAGCCTGCGCACGGCGCTGCTCCAACTGCACCGCACGCTTCTCGATCAGGAGCGCCGCATGTACGAGACGCTGCATGGCGCGCAGTCGGCCGGCGCGTTCCTTCAATACGTCGCGTTTTCCGAGCAGATGCGCTGGCTCGAGCCGCTGAGTCGCGTGATCGTGATGCTGGACGAGGCGCTGGACGGCGCCGAAGCCGCGCCGACCGTGGAGGTGGTTGCCGCTCGCGTTCGCGACCTTCTGCGGGTGGACCGCGCCAGCACCGACGCGTTCACGACACGCTACATCGCGCACTTCGACAATTCGCCGGACCTGGCCGGTGCGCATGCGCAGGTGATGACGATCCTGAAGGGGATCGGCGGGAGCTGAGATAGGCCCGGCGAAGCCCGCGAGTGCGTTGGGTAGCGTCTCTGCGCGCCTTGGCTCAAGCTCCAGTACGCGCGTTGAATTCCTGTAGCCACGCGGCGCACGCCGCGCGCAGCCGCAGATTGGGATGCGTCGGGCGGACCATGCCGTGATTCTTGTCGGCCTCCGCCTGAATGCTGGCGAGGGTCGCCTTGGGATCGACGGCACTAGCCTGCAGCAGGCGCGCATAGGCCTCCGTGAAGAACCTCGACTCGCCTTGCGCACGCCGCTTCGCATTTTCCTTCCATGGCCCCCCTCCGCCCTTTACGACGCCTTCATATACCGCGCCGGCGCTGAAGCGGCTCATGCCAACATCGAGCATTGCCAAGTAGATTGCCGCGTCTGCCTCCTCCTTGGTGCAGGACTGCTCCCAATAGAGGTAGTCGTGCAGGATGGCCGGCGCCATGGTCGCTTCGTGCGGACCTTGCCACCACCACAGGGGACGAGGGATGCTGGCGAGGTCACTGACGAAGCCGACCGGAACGATGATGTCGCCCAGACCATTGTTGGCTGAAAACTTCATGGGATAGGAAACCATGAAGACAGCTGGGTCCGGAACCAGCTGCGTCACCGATGCGCGTGGAACAGTCGCACAAGAGACGACGAACAAGATGACCGCTGCGATCAGCAGCTTGATGTTTTTCTTCATTTTTCCTCCCCATATGTGCGCGATGACACTAACAAATTCCTTTAGGGGACGGAACTGGTGCTTTTGCGCACGGCTCGGCTGATACGGTATGGCCGGGTTGCAGCACTCATGGCTGCTCTTCCTACATCGCAGACGGCGCGCCGCAGCGATCATCTACACCATGAACCTGACCGAGAAACTCTCGCTTTGGGGCGCGACGCACGCGGCGGCGCGCGATGCTGCGCGGGCGGCTGAAGGACAGAGCGGGATGCAAGCGAAGGCACGGCAGCGCGAGGCCCAGGCGCTGCGTGAGCGGGCCGACCGACTGCATCGGGAAATCTACGGTGCACTGGGCACAGGAGGCCGACATGGATGAGCCAGCCGCCGCCGCTCAGAGGGACAGCGGCAAGGGCAGGTGCTCGCGGTACATCATGTCGCGGTGCGCCAGCAGCACTTCGTCGAGCGCCGCCTCGGTGGCGGGCTCGCGCAGCTCGAAGGCGGCGCGGGTCGCGGCATCCATCTTGCACACGTCCTGCGCCAGCGGGCGGAAGAGTGCCATCGCCGCGGCCATGTAGATATCGACCGCGGTGAGCGCGTGGCCGACGAAGTAGGGGCTGCCGTTCGCGTGCTGCGCTTTCAGCCGGGCGGAGAACATGGCCAGCAGACTCGCGATGCGCTGCGTCGCATCCTCGGCGGCTTGCGGGCTGTGGCCGTACTTGCGGGCGATGTACTTGGCCACGGGCGGCACGAAGCCGCCGGCACCATCCAGGCCCGTATGCGCCAGCCGTAGCCGGCGCGACCAGCACAGCCCTTGCTCGCCGACGATCTCGTGCGACAGGCCGATCGCGAGCGCGCGCTGCTCGGCATCGGCCGGCAGCAGCGCCGGTGCGGGTGCGAGCCGTTCTGCCAGCAGCAGGATGTCGATCCAGCGGTCGCGCGGCGGCTCGGCGTTCCAGAACGCGATGGGCCCGCTGCGCTGGCCTGCCCAGGCTTTGAGGGCATCGCTTTCGTAGTCGAGCCGCACCGCCAGCCATTGCAGCTTCTTCACATGGAAGATGCCCTTGGCCGCTTCGCCCCAGGGGCTGGGCACGCCGCCCACGACGACCATGCGCAGGCCCTCGGCCTGCTTCGCCTCGTCCACGCTCACGTACCGGAACGCCATCGTCATCTCCTTGCTCGTTATCCCAGCAGCAGCCGGCCGACCCGCCGGATCGCTTGCCACAACTGTGCCTTGGTCACGGCCTCGACGCTCAGCGCGGCCATGCACTCTTCCAGCCGCCCGCGCCGCGATTGCAGCGCGTCCACGGCTTGCGCGAGCGATCTGCGGACCGATTCGCCATAGGCCGCTTCCGCCTTCGCGCAGGCGGCTTCGAGCAGCTTGCGATGTGCCCGCATCATCGCCAGGTCGATCAGGTCGCGGCTGTACACCGCGGCGTCGTTCCAGCGATCGGCATTGGCGAGCAGCTTCTCCGCCGCCATGTCGAGGGGGGCGAGCGTCTGCACGCCGCAGATGCGGTCCTCGTCGGTTGGCTGTGTAAGCTCGATCCGCGCCTCCAGCACGATCTCGAACTTGATCGACGACGTGCCCGAGCGCACCTGCGTGCGGATGCCGTACTGGTCCGCCCGGATCTCGCGCGCCAGGTCCACCTTCATGCCTTCGCGCACGATGGGCTGCAGGCCGTCGCCGCCGCGCAGCACCTGGCGAAGTTCGCGATAGCCCGCCAGGTCCGACACGACGAAATCGATGTCCACGGATTCGCGGTATTCGCCGTAGCGCAGCGCCATGGCCGTGCCGCCGCCGAACCAGCAGTGTCGCTGCGACAAGGCTTGCGGATCGAGCGCCTGCAGCACGAGCGCGACGTCGCGGTGATGCGGGCGTTCAAACAAGCAGGCGCCCTCCACCGATTTCGCGCGCCAAGGCGTCGATCAGCGCGGCCTCGTCCTCGGAGAGGGCCGCGCGATCGACGTGCCGCCAATTGCGCTCGTAGAGTTCCAGCGCGTCGCGTGGCTCCATGTCGTCCACGCCATGCAACTGCCAGGCGAGCTTCTTCAGCTGCGGGTAGTCGCGCAGCCGGATCTTCTTCGGCAGCTTCCTCGGCTCGCGCGCAGCGTTCGCATCCAGCAGGTCGAGCGTGAGCCCCAGCGCGCCCGCCACGGCCACCCAGGCGCCCACGGCCACCGTGGGCTCGCCGCGCTCGATGCGATGCAGCGTGACGCGCGAGATGCCCGCGGCTTCCGCCGCCGCGACGGACGTCACGCGCTGGCGTTTGCGCGCGGCGCGAATGCGCTCGCCCAGGAGCGCGAGGCGCTTCAGGTCGGCAGGCGCGACAGTCGGGGCAGTGGCAGGCATTTGTTTCTCATAGTAGACAAATCGGCTGAAATGTCAACTATGAGAAACGTTATTTGTCATGCCATTTGTGCCCGGGGGCGATCTGCGTTTCGTTCAGGTTCCGTTCATTGCCTCGGCCGCAGCATACGTTCCATCAACCAACCGGGAGCGAACCATGAACCGCCTCTTCTCCGCCAAGTCCTTCCTCGTTGCCGCCGTGGCGATCGGCGCAGTCGGGGCCGCCTCCGCCGCCCACGCCCGTACCGACGTGTCGGTCAACATCGACCTGGGCACGCCCGCCTATGTGGAGCCGGCCCCCGTGTACGTGCAGCCGCGCCCCGTGTATGTGCAGCCGCGCCCGGTCTATGTGGAGCCGCGTCCGGTCTATATGGAGCCGCGCCCGGTGTACGTGGAGCCGGCCTACGGTTACCACGGCCAGCGCCGCTACATGCGGCGCACCGGCGCCTGGGGCGACTGGGACCGCGACGGCGTGCCGAACATCTACGACCGCGCGCCGGGCAACCCGTACCGCCGCTGAATCTGGATTCCATTCAGCTTCCGTTCATCCGCCCGGCTGCAACATACGTCCATCCAACCCAGGAGCGAACCATGAACCGCCTCTTCTCCGCCAAGTCCTTCGTTGCTGCTGCGGTGGCGCTCGGCGCCGTCGGGGCGGCCACCGCCGCCCACGCCCGCACGGACGTGATGTTCAGCATCGGCTTCCCGGGTGCCTACGTGGCCCCGACCCCGGTGTACGTGCAGCCGGCCCCCGTGTACGTGCAGCCTGAACCGGTGTACGTGCAGCCTGAGCCGGTGTATGTCCAGCCGCGGGTGGAGTACTACGGCGGCTACTACCACCATCACCACCGTTACTGGGAGCGCCGCGGCCCGTGGGGCGACTGGGACGGCGACGGCGTGCCGAACCGCTACGACCGCTTCCCCAACAACCCGTACCGCCGCTGACCTTCCGGCCGGTCGGTCTTGTAGGACATCACGCACCTGAGGGCACCGCCGCAGTCTGACAGACGCCTGCGGTGCTCAGCCGCACGATGGCGGGCCTATGACCGACAAAGCAGTTTCCTCCGCCCTCACCGGCCAAGCCTTCCGCGACCACGACGGTCGGCGCTGGTGGGTGCGCGGCCTCCGCCCCGGTAACGAAGGGCAACTCGTCGTCGAAGCCGAGCTGAAGGGCAGCTACCCGCGGGTGGCGGTCTATTCGATGACGGAACGCGAGTTCCACGAACACGCGCGCAATGCCGAGCTGAAACCCGAGCGGCCCGGCGGCCACCACCACGAAAAACGCTAAGGCGCGCTAGTCGCGCTGCACCAGGGCTCCCGCAGCCAGGCCCAGCGCCAGCGCCGCATACACGGCGAACATCCCTTTGCCATCCAGCCGGTACTCGTAACCCGGCCGCAAGCGCCTGGGCGTGATGGTGTAGTCGATGACGTAGGCTGCCGCGCTGGTCGCGATACCGCCGGCGAGGGCGTTCACCGGGTCCTTGGCTTCCGGCCGGTGGCCGAACACACGCGAATAGAGCACCGCCCAGAAGATCGCCGCGGCGGTCTGCGTGGCCAGGCCCGTGGCGGTGTGGCGCCAAGTGGGTCGGTCCTGCACCACCGCTTCGTCGCCCCACACCCAGTGGCTCACGGCGTTGATCGGCGCGACGGCGCTGCCGTTCGCACGCAGGCCGCACAGCGCGAGTGCGGCCGTCGAGAGCAAGCCGGCGAACGTACCGGCGACCGCGCCTTCGCGCAGCGATTGCTTGGACAGCTCTTTCATGCGGGCTGGCTCGCCATCAGCTCCGACTTGCGCTGTTCGAGCTGCTGCCCGAGCTGCACCAGGTCCAGGCCCGGGGTGCGGCGGGCGTGGTCGAACATCTCTTCGCGTTCTTCCGTCACGTGCTGCTCGATCACGCTCTGCAATTTCGTCATGGTCGCATCGTCGTACGGGCCGGCCTCGATCACGTTGATCAGTTCGCGGGCGTTGTCGTGCTCCTTCTTCGCGTCGTCCACCATCTGGTTGTCGCCGGTGGCGCGGCGTACTGCGGGGTAGAAGATCTCTTCCTCGATCTGCGCATGGATGGTGATCTCGTGGCAGATCGCGTGCGCGAGGTGCTTCTTGTGCTCGATGTTGCCGCCGGCGGTCTGGTATTCGGCGAAGAGCTGCTCCACGTGCATGTGGTCGGCGTCGAGCAAGGCGATCGCATCCTGTTGGGCCATGGTGTTTTCCTTTCGTGTCCTCGCCCAAGTTAGCGCGCCGGCCGCGGCGTGCGTGTAACAGTGGTGCAAAGGCTCTTGCACAGGACCGGGCAGGTCGTATCTGATGGCGGTCCGGCAAAGGAGAGCAAGACATGTTCAAACGTCTCACGGTCCTGTGGGCCTTGCTGCGCAGCGATGCGCGGCTGCTCTGGCGCGCGCTGCGTCATCCGCAAGCGCCGGCGTGGCTCAAGGCCGGCGTCGCACTGATCGTGCTGTACGTGCTCTCGCCGATCGACCTCATCCCGGACGTCATCCCGTTCTTCGGCGTCATGGACGACATCGTGCTGGTGCCGCTGGCCATCCGGTGGCTGTTGAATCGCCTGCCGGCGCATATCGCGGCGGATGTGGGCGTTGTCAGAAGAAGCTCTTGAACAAATAGAACGCGTTGTCCACGGCCTTGTGAAGGGCGGGGCGGCGGCGCCAGCGGTCCAGGTCGATCCGCTCCGCGCGTTTCACGTAGTTCTCGAACACGGCGTCGAGCTCGCCGGTGAGCTTCTCGTCCAGCACGGCGAGCGTGATCTCGTCGTTGGTCTCGAAGCTGCGGTCGTCGAAGTTGGTGGAACCGATCGCGCTCCAGATGCCGTCCACCGTCATCACCTTCTGGTGCAACAGCGTGTACGGGTACTCGAACAGCTTCACGCCGCACTTCAGCAGCTTCTCGAAATTGCGGTGGCCCGCGTGCTGCACGATGGGGTTGTCCGATCCCGAGGTGGAAGGCATCAGCACGCGCACATCCACGCCGCGCTTCACGGCGTCGCCGAAGGCATCGATGGCCGCGGGCTCGGGGATGAAATAGGGGTTCTGGATCCAGATCCGCCGGCGCGCCAGGCAGATGACGGTGTGGTGCAGGATCTTGATCGTCGGCGCGGAGTTCTCCGGCTTCGCGAAGACGGCGTGCATGGTCACGCCGCCCGCCGGCTCCAGGCGCGGGAAAACGTCGTCGCCGACGAAGAGCTCGCCGGTTTCCCCCACCCAGTTCTCGCTGAACGCGCCCTGGATCGCATTCACGATCGGGCCGTGCAGCCACACGCTCAGGTCCGCGACATGCTTGCCGTCCTCCGCATTCCCCAGCCACTCGTCCACGATGCAGTGCCCGCCGACGAAGGCCTCCTGGCCATCGACGATGAGGATCTTGCGGTGGTCGCGGTCGTTGATCACGCCCAGGTTGCGCAGCGACCGCTTGTGGAAGAAGCGCACGTGGCAGCCCGCGTGGCGCAGTTCGCGGATCACGTCCTTGCCCATGTTGCGGCAGCCCGTGGCGTCCAGCATCATCCGCACCTTCACGCCGGCCCGAGCACGGTCCATGAAGGCGGCGGCCATGCGCCGGCCCAGCTCGCCGTCCTTCCACAGGAAGGTCTCGAAGTGCACCGTCCTGCGCGCGGCGCGGATGCGCGCCGCGATCACGTCGAAGAAGCGGCCGTTCGCGAGCAGTTCGACCGAGTTGCCGGGCACGGCCGTGCCGAGCGTGATCCCCGCCAGGGACGTGACCAGCTCCTGCACGGGGGCCTCGGTGTCGAGGTTGAGTTTGGGATCGCGATGGCGGCGGATCGACCAGATCACGACGACCAGGATCGCGATGATCGCGACCGAGATGGCGCTCCACCATTTCAGGCCCATGCCGGGCATTATGGAAAGCGCCGGCTGCGCGGCTTGTCGGCGGTGGGCTACAGTCCGCCCAAGGAGGAGGCGCTTCATTCGCCCTGGGCTGATTCATGGGCAACAACAAGCAGGTCGTGGTCTCGTACCACAAGATGCAGCAGATGGTCGGCTGGATCGCGTTGCTGATGCCGGTCGTGGTCCGCTTCCTGGCGTGGGCGTTCGACGGCATCTCGGCCACGAATTCCATCAGTGCGTACTACTACACCGCCTTGCGCGACGTGTTCGTCGGCTCGCTGGTGGTGGGCGGCCTGTTCCTCGCGTTCTTCCGCACCGATGCCCGGCGGGATCGCTGGATCGCCATCGTGGCAGGCATCGCCGGCGTCGGGATCGGCCTGTTCCCGATGGACATCTCGCAAGGGGTCGTCACCTGGGCCGGTTCGCCGAGCCCCGAGGAGGAAGCGAAGATGATCGACGCATTGCGCCACGGCCCGCACGGGCCGATCGGCTATCACTTCTATTTCGTGAGCGCCTTTTTCCTGCTCACCTTCTATCTCGTGGCATTCCGCTTCCGCGCCAACACGCCCGAGATGCCGACGCCGCAGAAGCTCGTTCGCAACAAACTCTATGTCCTGTTCGGCGTGCTGATGGCGATCGGCTTTGCCTGGATCGCCGTGCTGTGGGGGCTGGACTCGAAGCACTCGATCTTCCTGCCCGAAGCGATCGCGGTCATGTCCTTCGCGGCCGCCTGGCTGGTGAAGGGACAGCTGGTCCTGAAGGACCGCGCCTAGTCGCGCAGTCGCGCGAGCATCGCCTGCGCCATCCGTTGCGTGATCTCGTGGCCGGCTGCGGGGTCGACGTCCTGAGTGACCTTCGCGCCGAGCGTTTTCAGCTTCTCCGCCGCGGCCGACGAATAGGCCGCCGGCACCACGACGTCGTTGCGGCCGTGCACGAAATGGATCGTGGCCTGCGGCGCCTGGTCCGGCAGCTCCGCAAACCGCCCGGCGATCGAAACGACGCGTGCGGCCAGGCCCTGGCCGGCTCGCGCCGATTCGAGCGACATGATCGCGCCTTGCGAGAAGCCGACCAGCGTCGTTGCGTCCGGCCCCACGCCGTAGTGCTGCTGCAGGTCGCGCACGGCCTGCGCGAACAGCGGCATCGCTTCGGTAATGCGGGCGGGGCGGTTCTCCTCGGTCACGCCGCGCACCGAGAACCACTGGCGTCCCATGCCCAGGTCGCTCTCGAACGCGCCCGGCACGGAGACGACCGCCGCTTGCGGAAAGCCCGCCGCGATGAACTCGCCGAGCGGCGCGAGGTTCTCCGCGGTCGAGCCGACGCCGTGGAACAACAGGAACAGCTGGTCGGGCGCCCCGGTCTCGGGCTCGTGCATCACGATCGGGCGGCTCATGCCGGCACCGTGACCGGCTGGCCGAAGAGATAGGCATCCATCGCCAGTACGCCGAAGGTCATGCCGCCGTCGATGACTTGCACCGGCGCCGTCTTGTCGGCCGCACCGAAGGCGAAGGGCAGGGGCAGGTAGTGGTCGGGCGTCGGGTGCGCGCGCTGCGCATGCGGGGCCGACTGCAGGTAGTTCGCGAGCGCGTTCTCGTCGTGCGTCTTCACCGCCTGGCGCGCCCAGTCGACGAACTCGGTCGCATAGTTCGGGCCCTTGTCGTCGGCGCCCGCATTCCACTGCACCTCGTACAGGTTGTGCGTGATGCTGCCCGAGCCGACGATCAGCACCCCTTCAGCCGCGAGCGGCGCCAGCGAGCGGCCCAGTTTCACCGCGCCGGCGCCGTCGAGCGTGTGGGGCATCGAGACCTGGAACACCGGCACGTCGGCTTCCGGGTAGAGGTGGCGCACCGGCACCCAGGCCCCGTGATCCAGCCCGCGCTGGTTGTCGGGCGTGGCCTGCCAGCCGTCGGCGTTGAGCAGTTCCAGCGCGCGCATCGCGATTTGCGTGCTGCCGGGCGCGGGGTACTGGATGCGGTACAGCGCCTCGGGGAAGCCGCCGAAGTCATGGATCGTCTCGGGAGCCTGCGTGGTCGCGACGCGCACGCCCCGCGTGATCCAGTGCGGCGACAGGACCAGCACCGCCTCCGGCTTCGGCAGGCTTCGGCCCAGTTGCGTCAGCAACGGGCCGGCGCGGCCCGGATCGATCGCGAACGTGGGCGAGCCGTGGGAGACGAAAAGCGAGGGCATGCGGTCCATGGTGAACTCCTTCCTCTCGATTCTGGCCGCCTCGCCGACTGGCCGGACCCAGCAGGACTGACGGCAACGTTCCAAACATTTGAATGGATGGAATAGATGGGCCAGGGCATGTGTTCATGCGGACAGGAGCCTGTTCACACCACGAAGGAGAAGTGCATGAGGAAGTATGTATTTGCCGCCGCCACGGCGGTCCTGATATCTGCCTGTTCCACGGTCTCGCTGTCGAGCGCACCGCTCGCGATGAAGGACGGCCTGCTGGTCAACGACAAGGGCATGACGGTCTACACGTTCGACAAGGACGTGGCCAACAGCGGCAAATCGGCCTGCAACGACAAGTGCGCGGTGAACTGGCCGCCGGTGCTGGCCACCGCCGGCGACCAGTCGCAAGGGCCTTACACCGTCGTCGTGCGCGACGACGGCCGCCGCCAGTGGGCGTACAAGGGCAAGCCGGTCTACACGTGGCCCGAGGACCAGGAGCCGGGCGACAAGTACGGCGACAAGAAGCTGAACATCTGGCACATCGTCACCGAGTGAGGCGGCCATGAAGCGCTTCATCCTGGGCGCGGCATGGGCCGCGATGGCTGCGGCAGCCGCCCATGCGGGCGCGCTGCAGGTCACCGTGCGGGACAAGGACGGCAAGCCCGTTCCGGACGCGGTCGTCGTGCTGACCCCCTCGGGCCACGGCGCACCGAAGCAGATGTTGCCCACGCAGGTCACGATCAACCAGGAAAAGATGCGCTTCACGCCCGCGGTATCGCTGGTCGCCGTCGGCGCGAAAGGCCTTTTCGTGAACAACGACCCGTGGGAGCACCACGTGCGCGCGACGGCGGCGGGCGTCCGCAGCTTCGACGACAGCGGCGCGGGCGGCTTCGAGCTGCGCCTGGACGGCAAGCCCGATGGCAAGCCGGCCAGGCGCGCGGAGGCGACCTTCGACAGGCCCGGCCCGGTGCTGCTCGGCTGCCACCTTCACGCATCGATGCGCGGACACGTCTACGTGAGCGACACGCCGTGGGCCGCGCTCACCGCCGATGACGGCACGGCGTCGTTCGAAGCCGTGCCCGAGGGCCCGGTGTTCGTGCGCGTGTGGCAGGCCGACCAGCTGATCGACCTGCCGCCGCAGCAGATGACGCTCACGGCGGCACCGGCGAAGACCACCGTGAACCTTTCCGTGGTGACGCGACGCAAGCGGGTCTGATCGGCGCGGGTTGACGCCGCGCAAAGACATGCACGCGGGCATCCGACAGGATGCCGGCATGTCCATCGAGCTATTCCGCAACGAGCACCACGCCTGCCTGATGTTCACCGACCTCGCCGAGGAGGACGGGCAGGCCGTGCAGGCCAACCAGTTCCTGATCGTCGACCACGGGCAGGGCGCCATCATCGACCCCGGGGGCAACAACGCGTACAACGAGCTGTTCCTCACGGTGTCGCGCTTCTTCCCGCCGCAGAGCCTGAGCTACGTGCTCGCCTCGCATGCGGACCCCGACATCATCGCCTCGCTGGATCGCTGGATGACCGCCACGCGCGCCAAGCTCGTGATCTCCAGGATCTGGGAGCGCTTCGTGCCGCACTTCACGAAGGTGGGCAAGACGGACGGCCGCATCGTCGGCGTGCCCGATGCCGGCGGCTGCCTGCCGATCGGCGAGAGCGAGCTGTGGCTGCTGCCCGCGCACTTCATGCACTCGGAAGGAAATTTCCATTTCTGGGACCCCATCAGCCGCATCCTGTTCACGGGCGACCTGGGCGTCTCGCTCATGAGCGGTGCCGATGCGCGCACGCCCGTCACGGACCTGACGGACCACATCGCGAAGATGGAAGGCTTCCATCGCCGCTACATGGTGTCCAACAAGATCCTGCGCATGTGGGTGAGGATGGCGCGCGAGCTGCCGGTCGAGACGATCGTGCCGCAGCACGGCGCGCCGATCCAGGGCCGGCATGCCATCCGGCGGTTCTACGACTGGGTCGAGACCCTGATGTGCGGCGTGGACCTGTTCGACGACCGCGCCTACCAGCTGCCCACCGGCATGATCGACGCCGGCGCCAAGCGGGTGCGGCCGCCGCTGCGCGCCGTGGCTTGACGCGCCGTCCAAAATATTGGAAACTCCGTCCACCATGACGGAGGCCCACCCGGTCAACGAACGCATCGCCCAGCGCGTGCGTGACCTGCGCGCGGCGCGCGGTTGGTCGCTCGAGGCGCTCTCCGCCGCCAGCGGGATCAGCCGCTCGATGATTTCGGTCATCGAGCGCGGCGAGAGCAGCCCGACGGCCGTGCTGCTGGAAAAGCTCGCCGCCGGGCTCGGTGTGCCGCTCGCGTCGCTGTTCGACGCGCCGGCGCCCTCGCACGAGCCGGTGTCGCGCGCGAAGGACCAGCCCCAATGGAAGGACCCGCATTCGGGTTACGTGCGCCGCAACGTCTCGCCCAGCGGGGCGGGCTCGCCGATCCAGATCGTGGAGGTGAGCTTCCCGCCGCGCGCGCGTGTGGCCTACGAGACCGGCCCGCGCGAGCCGCTCACGCACCAGCAGGTGTGGGTGCTGGACGGCGCGATCGAGATCACGTGGGGCCGCGAGCGCTTCGAACTCGACACGGGCGATTGCCTCGCGATGGCTCTCGACCGCCCGGTGGCCTTTCACAACCCGCATCGCAGGACGGCGCGCTACGCGGTGGTCCTGACGACGCCGCACGCCAGGAGGTGAGATGCAGATACGCAGGATCATCGACGCGAGCGAGGCCGATCTCGAAGGCCTGGTCGGCGTGCTGGTGGATTGCGTCGAGGGCGGCGCTTCGGTCAGCTTCATGCAGCCGATGACCCGCGAGAAGGCGCTGCGCTTCTGGCGCGGCGTGGCGCAGTCCGCGGCGCGCGAGGAGCGCGTGCTGCTGGTCGCCGAAGACGAAGGCCGCATCGTGGGCACCGTGCAGGTCGTGCTCGAGCAGCCGGAGAACCAGCCGCATCGCGGCGATGTGGCCAAGATGCTGGTGCTGCGGTCGGCCCGCGGGCGAGGCGTGGGCGAGGCGCTGATGCGTGCGGCCGAGGCGGCCGCACAGCAGAGCCGCAAGACCCTGCTGGTGCTCGACACGGCGAGTGACGCGGCCATGCGCCTGTACGAGCGCTGCGGCTGGCACCGCGTGGGTGTCATCCCGAACTACGCCTTGTTGCCCGGAGGCGGGCCTTGCGACACCGTTTATTACTACAAGGTGCTCGCGACACCGGCGTGAGATGACCGACGTGACAGCCGGGATGTCGCGTCTCTGGGAAAATCGTTGGCATGCCACTGCCCGATCCCGCACCCCGCCAGCACCTGCACACCCGCAACGTCACTTACCGAGGCTACCTGCGCGAGGACGGCCTGTGGGATATCGAAGGCCACATGGAGGATGTGAAGACCTACGCCTTCGACATGATCGAGCGCGGTGCGATGGCGCCCGGCACACCCGTTCACGGGATGACCATCCGCGTGACGGTGGACGAACAGATGAAGATCCAGGCGATCGCCGCGTCGATGGACTTCACGCCCTACGGCGAATGCTCGCGCGGCGAAGACCCGATGCAGCGCATGGTGGGGCAGTCCATGGGCCCGGGCTGGCGTCAGACGATCGAGCGTGAGCTGGGCGGCATCAAGGGCTGCACGCACCTGCGCGAATTGCTGTTCAACCTGGCCACCGCCGCGTACCAGACGGTGTTCCCCTATCGCGAACGCGAGCGCGAGCGCGCAGGCACGCCCGCGGCGGCGGTGGACAAGCCGCCGTATCACCTGGGCCGCTGCATCGCCTGGGATTACAACGGGCCCGTCGTCGCGAAAATCTATCCACAATTCGCGGGCTGGCGAAAATAGGCGAACTTTCAACTTCGATGTTGGGCTAAGATGGCCGTTCAGGAGGGGCCCCGCCCGTGCAATCCCCAAGCAGGCCAGAGGGATGCGGGCGCCACGATGCATGATCCATGCCCAACATCGGAACGATCCTTAAAGAAGAAATCGCGCGAATCTCGCGCAAGCAGTCGCGCAGCGAGACCGAGCAACTGAAGAAGGCCAACGCGCACTACCGCAGCGAGATCGCGCAGCTCAAGCGCCGCCTGCAGGCGATCGAGCAGCAGATCAAGCGCCTGGGCAAGACGGCGGCGCGTGGCGCGGGCCCCGCAGCGGCTTCCGAGGCAGAGCCGCAGACGCAGATCCGCTACAGCGCGAAGAGCCTCGCCTCGCAGCGCCGGCGGCTGGGCCTGTCGGCCGCATCGCTCGCGAAGCTGCTCGGCGTGTCGGCCCTGTCGGTCTACAAATGGGAAAGCGGCAACACCCGGCCGCGGCAGAAGCAGATCGAGGCGATCGCGGCGCTGCGCCACATGGGCCGGCGCGAGGCGCAGCGCCGACTCGAAGAACTCGCCTAGGCGCGGGTCGAAAGCCATGCAGTTTCGAAATCTCGGCAGGAGCAACCTGCAGGTGTCCGCGCTGTGCCTGGGCACGATGATGTTCGGCGACCAGACGGAGATCGGCGAGGCGCGCGCCATCGTCGACGACGCGCAGGACCACGGCATCAATTACATCGACACGGCCGACGTGTACACGAAGGGGGCATCGGAGAGCATGGTCGGCGAGCTCCTCAAGGGCCGTCGTCACCACTGGGTGCTCGCGACGAAGCTGGGCAACAAGATGTCCGAGCGGCCGAACGAAGGCCATTACTCGCGCTCGTGGATGTTGCGCGAAGTGGATGCAAGCCTTGCACGGCTGCAGACCGGCCACATCGACATCCTGTACCTGCACCGCGACTACAACGGCATGGATCTCGAAGAGCCGCTGCGTGCCATCGACGTGATGCAGCGCGCGGGCAAGTTGCGCTATTGGGGCCTGTCGAATTTCCGCGGCTGGCGCATTGCCGAATGCGTGCGCATCGCCAAGGAGATCGGCATGCCGGGGCCCGCGGTGTGCCAGCCGTACTACAACCTGCTCAATCGCATGCCCGAGGTGGAGATCCTGCCGGCCTGCGAGGACTTCGGCATCGGCGTGACGCCGTACAGCCCCATTGCGCGCGGGGTGCTCACCGGCAAGTACCTGCCGGGACAGAAGCCGGCCGAAGGCACGCGGGCGGCGCGCGGCGACAAACGCATGGCCGAAACGGAGTTCCGCGAGGAGTCGCTGGTGATCGCACAGAAGCTGCAGGCGCACGCGAAGGGCAGGGGCGTGACGCTCGCGCAGTTCGCCACCGCCTGGGTGCTGGCGCATCGCGCCGTCAGTTCCGTGATCGCCGGGCCGCGCACTCTGGAGCAATGGCAGGGCTACCTGCCGACGCTCGACTGCACGATCACGACCGAGGACGAAACGCTCATCGATTCCCTCGTGCCGCCGGGCCATCCGTCCACGCCGGGCTTCACCGATCCGGCCTACCCGCTGCCGCGGCGTTCACGCTAGTCGTCAGTCGAAGCGCCAGCGCGGCTACATGCGCCGGTGTCCTACGGCTGCGCGGCCGTGGGCGGGCGACCCTGTCTTCATCGAAGCATAGGGAGACACGAATGCTCAAGCACATCCTCATCGCCAGCGTTGCCGCCACCGCCTTCGGCGCGATTCCGGTCACGTCCTCTGCTGTGCAGAGGACCATCGTGGTCACGGAAGCGCCGCCGCCGGTGCGCGAAGAGCGCATCCCCGCGCCGCGCCGCGGCATGGAGTGGGCCCCGGGCCACTGGGCCTGGCGCCATGGACAGTACGTCTGGGTGAACGGCCACTGGATGCATGAACGCCACGGCATGCACTGGGTGGCGGACCGCTGGGTCGAGCGCAACGGCCGTTGGGAGATGGTGGCGGGCCACTGGGAGCACGGCAGGCATGCCACACATGCCATGGGCGGCCCCGGCATGGGTGACCGCGACCGCGACGGCGTGCCGAACCGCTACGACGCGCACCCGAACGACCCGTATCGCCGCTGAACCTCAGCGCCCGAGCTCGTCGCGCACCTGGGCGGCGATCTCGTAGGAGCGCAACCGCGCGCCATGGTCGTGCATCGCGCCGGCGATCATCAGCTCGTCGGCGCGCGTTTCGGCGATGAACTCGCGCAGTTTCTCGCGTACGGTGGCCGGTGACCCGATCGCCGTGCACGACAGCACCATGTCGAGCAGCGCGCGTTCCGCGCCGCGGGTCTGCTCGTAATAACCGGGCCGAGGCAGCGGCAGCCGGCCCGGGCGGCCGCTGCGCAGGTTGACGAAGGACTGCTGCATCGAAGTCGCCAGCACGCGGGCCTCCTCGTCCGTGTCGGCGGCGAACACGTTGAAGCCGAGCATCAGGTAAGGCTTGTAGAGGAACTGGGACGGCTTGAACAGGCTGCGGTACACGTTGATCGCTTCCATCAGCTGCTGCGGCGCGAAGTGCGAGGCGAAGGCATAGGGCAGGCCCAGCATCGCCGCGAGCCGCGCACCGTAGAGGCTGGAGCCCAGGATCCACACGGGCACTTTCGCGCCGGTGCCGGGAACCGCGCGAATCCTTTGCTGCGGCTCGTCGGACATGAAGTCGATGAGTTCGAGCACATCGCGCGGAAATTCGTCGGCGTCGCTGGCCAGATTGCGCCGCAATGCGCGCGCGGTGGCGGGATCGGAGCCGGGCGCGCGGCCCAGGCCGAGGTCGATGCGGCCGGGGTACAGCGCCTCCAGGGTGCCGAACTGCTCGGCGATCACGAGCGGCGAATGGTTCGGCAGCATGATTCCGCCTGCGCCGACGCGGATGCTCTTCGTGCCATTCGCGACATGGCCGATCAGGACCGCCGTGGCCGCACTCGCGATGCCGGGCATGCCGTGGTGTTCGGCCAGCCAGAAGCGCTGGTAGCCCCAGCGTTCGGCGTGGCCGGCGAGATCGAGCGTGTTGCGGAACGATAGCGACGCGTCGCCGCCTTCGACGATGGGCGAAAGGTCGAGAACGGAAAAAGGGATCATTGGTCTAACTATGCGCTAGCTGAGGTCACAACATGAACTCGAAGGTCTTCCCCGTGCTGGCGTTGGTGCTGCTGGCCGGATGCGGCGGCACGGCGCGCCTGCCCGAGGAGGCGGCTGTCGGGCCGGCCCCGAGGCTGGGCGAGCCGGAGCACCGGCTGGTGCCGACGATCCATATCGCCGAGATCGACCGCTGGCCGCAGGGCAAGCAACCCCAGCCGGCGCCGGGCTGGCGCGTGACGGCATTCGCGAAGGATCTCGCGCATCCGCGCTGGCTCTACGTGCTCCCCAATGGCGACGTGCTGGTCGCCGAAACCAACAAGCCGGCGGACAGCCCGGCCGAGCCGCAGAAGTTCCGCGGCTACATGTTCAAGCTGCTCTCGAAGAAGGCCGGCGCAGGGGCTCCCAGTGCCGACCGGATCACGCTGTTGCGCGACAGTGATGGCGACGGCGTGGCCGAGACGAAGACCGTCCTCATCGATCACCTGCATGGCCCGTTCGGCATGGCCCTGGTGGGCGACCAGCTGTACATCGCGAACGCGGACGCGATCGTGAAGGTGCCGTTCCGTCCCGGCGAAACGAAGATCAGCGCGACGCCGCAGAAGGTCACGGACCTGCCGGCCGGCTTCAACCACCACTGGACCAAGAACATCCTTGCCAGCCGCGACGGCAGCAAGCTGTATGCGACCGTGGGGTCCAACAGCAACGCCGGCGAGAACGGCCTGGAAGCCGAAGAGGGCCGGGCCGCGATCTGGGAGGTGGATCTCGCCAGCGGCAGCAAGCGGCTGTTCGCATCCGGCATGCGCAACGCGAATGGCCTGGCTTGGGAGCCGACGACCACTGCCCTCTGGACCGTGGTGAACGAGCGCGACGAGCTGGGCAGCGATCTGGTGCCCGACTACCTGACGTCGGTGCAGGAGGGCGCGTTCTACGGCTGGCCGTGGAGCTACTGGGGCCAGCATGTCGATACGCGCGTTCCGTCCAACCCGCAGAGGGTCGCCAGCGCGCGGGTACCCGACTACGGCCTGGGCAACCACGTCGCGCCGCTCGGCCTCGCGTTCTCGGACGGCAAATTGCCGGGCCCGTTCGCGAACGGCGCCTTCGTCGGCGAGCACGGCTCGTGGAACCGCAAACCCTTTTCCGGCTACAAGGTGGTGTTCGTTCCGTTCGAGGGTGGCAAGCCGCGCGGCCAGCCCGTCGACTTCCTCACGGGATTCCTGTCCGGCGACAAGGCGTTCGGCCGGCCGGTCGGCGTGGCGCTCGATGCACGCGGCGGCGTGCTGGTGGCCGACGACGTCGGCAACACCATCTGGCGCGCGGCGCCGGCGCGTTAACGAAGGTTTGCGCGCGTTGCGCCGTGGCGGCAGCCCCATTGCCGGGCTGTCCGGCCCGCACTACCATGGCCGGATGCCCCAGCTCATCGCATCCGTCGAAGGCGTCGAGATCAAGCACGTGTACCTGCAGAAGGACCGTACGACCCTCGGCCGCGCCTCCGACAACGACATCGTCCTGGAGAACCTGGTGGTCAGCGGGCATCACTGCTTCTTCGACCTCAAGGGCCTGGCCGATGTCTACATCGAGGACCTGCGCAGCACGAACGGCACCTACATCAACGGCAAGATGGTCAAGCGCCAGCGTCTGCGCGACGGCGACGTGATCGCGATCGGCCACTTCCGCATCCAGTACCGCGAGGCGACCGAACACCCCAGCACCTTCGGCGAGACCGCGTCGCTGAAGCTCGGCGCGGACGGGATGCCGCGCATGGTCCATGCGGTGTTCCAGGTGCTCAACGGCTCATCGAGCGGCCTGGAGGTGCCCGTGGTCAAGGCGGTGACGACTTTCGGCAAGCCCGGCGTGGCCGTGGTGTCGGTGTCGCACCGGCGTGAAGGATTCTTCATCGGCCACCTGGACGGCGAGACCAGGCCCACGCTCAATGGCGACCCGATCGGCCCCAGCCCCGTGATGCTCTCCAACCATGACGTGGTGGAGATCGCCGGCACCCGCATGCTTTTCCAGCTCAGGGACTGATCGCCCATGGGCCTGATGAAGAAGCTCTTCGCGAAGGGCGGCGGAGATACCCGCCCCGCCGGTTCGACCCAGTTCGGCAGCAACGAGGCGCCTTCCCCGGAAGAAAAGTCGAAGTCGCTCAATTCGGCGCGCCGCGACCTGGTGCGGCTGGTGCTGCGCGAAACCATGGCCAGGCACGGCATTCCCTCGGACTGGCTGGACTGCCGTGCCCTGTCGGCGCTCACGCGCGAGCAGAAGTCGGGCATGCACGTGCAGATCCTGGTTCGCAAGGCGGATCAGGAGCTGCTGCCCTATGTGCACGCATTCCAGCAAAGCTTCCGCGAGCAGCTGCTGGGAATGGACCGGACGGCACGCGAGTGGCTCTTCAGCATCGGCTGGGAGTTCTATGGCCCGGCCGCGCGGGGCTTCTCGCCGATGCCGGGCGCGCAATCCTGGGACGGCAATTCCCGATTGCAGGAGGGCAGCGCGCAGTCGCCCGAGATCGACGACGACGTGGCGAGCGACCTTCTGGCGCTGCAGGCGCTCATGTCCGGCCCCACGGATCCGGGGGGGCTGGTCGAAGCCCGGCCGCGCGAACCCAGGAAGACGGGCTGACCGGCACGGCGATACGCGGCTTCTTGCTTTTCCGGGGCCTGTCCCCAGTTGCGTGGCATGGACAACTCGCCCGTCATTTCCAAGAACCTGGTCGCCCTGGCCAAGATGCTGGAGCGGCTGGAACGCAGCCCGCAGGCCGTCGACGCGGACCAGTTCCGCTTTGTGGTCGACCACGTCAAGGCCGCACTGGAGAGCGCGCCGCGCGACGCGACGCTCGAAGCCGTGCTCGCCACTTTCCCGTCCACCGCCGAGGTGTACGAGAACATGCAGTACGAGCACGCGGGGCTGTGCCGCTCGCCGCTGGACCTCGCCACGAAGGCCGAGGTGGCTGCGCGCAGTGCGATCGAAGCGGCGCGCAGCGAGCCCAAGGCAGCCTGAAGATGCCGGCCGCCGCCACGCTGCACGTCGTCTGCCCGCATTGCCACACGACCAACCGTGTGCGACGCGAAGACCTGGCCAAGTCGCCCGACTGTGGCCAGTGCCACCAGGCGCTTTTCACCGGCAAGCCGGCGCAACTGGACGAGGCCGCGTTCGAGCGCCACACCACGCGCAGCGAGCTGCCGGTGCTGGTGGATTTCTGGGCGCCGTGGTGCGGACCGTGCCGCCAGATGGCCCCGGCTTTCGAGCAGGCCGCCGCGCAGCTCGAGCCGCAGGTGCGACTCGCCAAGGTCAACACCGATGAGGCGCAGGCTCTCGGTGCGCGCCTGTCGATCCGCAGCATCCCGACTCTTGCGCTGTTCGTGAACGGTCGCGAAGTGGCGCGCCAGCCCGGCGCGATGGGCACCGCCGACATCGTGCGCTGGGTGCGTGCGGCGCTGCCGCGCGGCGCCTAGCTCAGGCGCCGAAACGTTCGACGATCTCGTAGCCGCGGCCGCCGCCCACGGTCTGCACGAGCACGAACCCGTCCTTCGATTCCCACTGCACGTTCGCCACCTGCGCGGGCGGTTTCGCGCCGTAGGCGCGGCGCGCCAGCGTGACGTGCGGGCGCCAGGCGCGCTCCTCGGGCGGCATGTCGATGTTCGCCAGCGCGAGCCCGATGCGCGCATGCAAACCCCGCACGGCGGTCGGCACGTTGTCCGGCCGCAGCACCGCGATGCCCTGCGGCCACATGTCCACGCGGCTGAAATGCAGCGCAAACCGGGGCGAGGGAATCGGCTTGAGCACGTACTTCAGGTCCAGCACCCGCTGGGCCGGAACGTCGCCCAGGAAATGAAGCGTCACGTGCAGCCGCTGCGGCGCCACCACGGCCGCGCGCGGCGGCCACTCCCATTGCGATTGCCACTGCGCGATCTGCGCCCGGACCGGATCAGGCGGCCAGAGCGCGATGAACAGGCGCAGTGTGGGCGAATGCATTCACCCATTGTGATCTTTCGGTCCCGAAATTAGAACTTCGGGATTCGCAGCGTCTTGCTGATCATGAGGCTGCCCGAGAGCACATAGAGCAGCGCCAGCGGATGCAGCTCCCAGGGGCCCAGTGCAAGGCTGCCGCCCCACAGCGCGTCGCCGATGCGCTCCCGCCAGGCGGCCACGGCAAGGATCGCCGTGAGCACGACGCTGGTGGGGATGGGGGTGCCCTCGAAATACTTGACCTTGCCCGAATCGCCCGCGAGTTCTTCGGCCGTGACGTTGTAGCGTGCGAGGCGGCTCACGCCGCAGCACACGAAGTAGACCAGCGCTGCCGCATCCCAGCCGCCCTGCATTCCGGCGGCGAACCCGAGCGCGGCGGGCGCCACCCCGAACGAGATCACGTCCGAGAGCGAATCCAGCTCGCGACCCAGCGGCGAATGCTGGTGTCGCGCGCGTGCAATGCGGCCGTCGAGCACGTCGAGGACGAAGGCCGCCGGGGCGAGCGCGGCGGCTGCGAAGAAATGGACCGGCGCGCCGCTGGCCATGAACAACATCGCGAACAGCACCGCGCCCACGCCGCAGGCGGCATTGCCGAGGGTGAAGAAGTCGGCGAGGTGGAAGCCTCGCAACATGGAGAAGTGGCGAGGCGCGGCGCGATCCATACGGTCCACCTTAGGCGGGCAGCCACAGCGCGGCCGTCGGAGCCGCGCGCCCGGGACTGTCGGCAGCGTCCGACCCGCCGCTATAGTCGGCCCGGCAGGAGCCGCAGCGAGTGAAGACGAAAGGCGCGCATTACCACGTGTACGTGATCGAGCTGTCCGACCGCGTATGGAACGTGGCGCGCTTTCGCCGCGCGAACCCCGGCTGGCAGCTCGGCAAGCCCTTCGTCTATGTCGGCATGACCGGGCTCGACCCCGACCTGCGCTTCGACAAGCACAAGGCCGGCATCCAGTCGAACGGCTTCGTGCGCGACTACGGCGTGCGCCTGCTGCCCGATGTGTACGATCGGTTCAACCCGATGCGCTACGAGGAAGCGCGCACCATGGAAGTCGAGCTGGGCATCGCCTTGCGTGCGAAAGGCTGGGGGGTATGGCAGGCATGACGGGCATCGAATCGCGTTACGCCTGGTGGCGGCTGGTCGTCTCGCTCGCGCTGATGACGATCGGCGGCAGCGGGATGTATTCGGTGACGGTGGTGCTGCCGCGCATCCAGCAGGAGTTCGCGGTGGACCGCGGCTCGACCTCGCTGCCGTACACGCTGACGATGATCGGCTTCGGGCTGGGCGGGGTGATGATGGGGCGGCTGGCCGATCGCTTCGGCGTGCTGGTGCCGGTGATGCTGGGGGCGACCGGGCTGGGCGCCGGTTTCATCGCGGCGGGGCTGGCGCCGAACCTCCTGGTCTTCGACATTGCGCAAGGATTGCTGGTCGGGCTGCTCGGCACGTCGGCGACGTTCGCGCCGCTCGTGGCCGACACCTCGAAATGGTTCGACCGCCGCCGCGGCATCGCGCTCGCGATTTGCATGAGCGGCAACTACGCGGCGGGAGCGCTGTGGCCGCCGGTGATGCAGTTCTTCATCGACGCATCCGGCTGGCGCGCGACCTATGTGGGCATGGGTGTGTTCTGCACGCTCGCGATGCTGCCGCTCGCGCTGGTGCTGCGCCGACGGCCGCCGCCGCAGCCCGATGCCGTGCCCCACAGCGCGGCGGTGCATTCGGCCTCGCCGTCGCGACCGATGGGACTGAACCCAGGACTCGTGCAGGTCCTGCTGTGCGTTGCCGGCGTGTCCTGCTGCGTGGCGATGTCGATGCCGCAGGTCCACATCGTCGCGTACTGCAGCGACCTGGGCTTCGGCGCGGCGCGCGGCGCGGAGATGCTTTCGTTGATGCTCGGGCTGGGCGTCGTCAGCCGGCTGGCGTCGGGCTGGGTCTCGGACCGCATCGGCGGCCTGCGCACGCTGCTGCTCGGCTCGATCCTGCAGGGCATCGCGCTGCTGCTGTTCCTGCCGTACGACGGCCTGGTGTCCCTCTACGTCGTCTCGGGCCTGTTCGGCTTGTTCCAGGGCGGGATCGTGCCGGCGTACGCGCTCATCATCCGCCAGCACTTCTCGCCGGCCGAGGCGGGTGCGCGCATGGGCACGGTGCTGATGGCGACGCTGTTCGGCATGGCGCTGGGCGGCTGGATGTCCGGCGCCGTGTTCGATCTCACAGGCTCCTACCGCGCTGCCTTCATCAACGGCATCGGCTGGAACCTGCTGAACATGGCGATCGTGTCGTTCCTGCTGTGGAGCGCCTCGAGGTCGATGCGTGCAGCGCCAAGCGCGTACACGAGCGCGCGTGCGTGACGCGGCGTCTCGAAGGTCTCGCCCGCTTCCACCACGTAATCGGTCAGGTCGCCGTCGAGCGTGATCCAGACCGCGCCCGAGCGGCAGGCGATGTGCCAGCCGGCGGCATCGTCGATCGTGTGGACCTGGCGGGGGCAGAGCGAGAGGGTGAGGGAAGCCGGCATGGTGTTTCTCCGCTGGTATTCGCGCGTGGAATCACTATATTGGCCGGCGCCCCTCGGCACAAACGCTGATTCGGAATCCGTCGCATGCACCCAAGGAATGCGAAGCCGCCCGCCACCGCGGCCATCCCGCGCCAGGAGCTGCCCGCGCTCGACCTGCTGCGCAGCTTCGAGGCGGCGGCCCGCCACCTGAGCTTCACGCGCGCCGCCAGCGAGCTGTACCTCACGCAGTCGGCCGTGAGCCGCCAGATCCAGCAGGTCGAGGCGAGCCTGGGGGTGCCGCTCTTCGAGCGCCGCCACCGCTCGCTCGAGCTGACCGAGGCCGGCCGCATCATGCAGCGCGCCGTGGTCGATTGCCTCGAGCGCCTGCGCGACGCGACCACCCGCGTGCGCGCGCAGTCGGCCACCCGTCATGTGGCGATCACCTGCACGCCGGGGTTCGCCTCCCTCTGGCTGATCCCGCGGCTGGCGCGTTTCACCGAGCAGCATCCCGCGGTGGACGTGCGCATCTCGGCCACGTCGGAGATCCTCGACCTGCAACGCCAGCAGATCGACGTGGCGGTGCGCTTCGTGCCGACCCAGCAGGGCGAGGGCGCTCCGCTGTTCGAGGAATCGGTGCAGCCGGTCTGCTCGCCGAAGCTGGCGACGGACCGGCGGCACCCCCTGAAGAAGCCCGCCGACCTGGCGCATCACACGCTGCTGGCCGTGGACATGCCGGGCGGCGAGGCGCTCACCGTGGACTGGGAGCCGTGGATCCGCGTGATGGGGCTGGCCGAACTGCGCATGAAGAACAGCGTGCGCTTCACGCAGTACGCCGATGCTATCGGTGCCGCCGTCGCCGGGCAGGGTGTCGCGATCGGCCGGCTGCCTCTGCTGGCGGAGCTGCTGCGCGACAAGCGGCTGGTGGCACCCTTCGGCGGCGGTGCGGCGTCGCAGCGCGGTTACTACATCGTGTTCAGCGAGTCGGGACGGCGCAACCCCGATGCGCAGGCCTTCGCAGGCTGGCTGCGCGCCGAGGCGGAATCCGCGCGCCAGGCGCTATAGTGGCCCGGCCTATGCCGAACCGTGACACGCTCGATCGCCGCGCGATCCTCCAGCTCGCGCTGGCCACCGCAGGCGCCGCCTGGCTGCCGCGCAGCAGCTGGGCGCAGGCCCGCTTCACGTCCAACCCGTTCGCGCTGGGTATCGCCAGCGGCTCGCCGCTGCAGGATTCGGTCGTGCTCTGGACGCGCCTGGTGGGCGAACTGCCGGCGCAGCCCGTCACGGTGCGCTGGGAGATCGCCGACGACGAGGCCTTCACGCGCGTCGTGCAGCGCGGCGAGCAGCAGGCGCTGCCGGAGCTCGCGCATTCGGTGCACGCGGAAGTCGGCGGGCTGGCTGCGGACCGCTGGTACTTCTACCGGTTCATCGCCGGTGATGCCGTGAGCGCCGTGGGGCGCACCCGCACGATGCCTGCACCGGATAGCGCGGCGTCGCGCCTGCGCCTGGCGTACGCGTCGTGCCAGCGCTGGGAGCACGGCTACTTCAGCGCCTACCGGCACATGGTGAAGGAGGACCTGGACCTGGTCCTGTTCCTCGGCGACTACATCTACGAATACCCGGGTGCGTCGAACGCGGTGCGCATGCCCACGGGCGGCTGGGTGGTCACACTCGAGGATTACCGCGCGCGCCACGCCCTGCATCGCAGCGAGCCCGAGCTGCAGGCCATGCACGCGGCCTGCCCGTGGCTCGTCACCTGGGACGACCACGAGGTGCAGAACGACTATGCAGGCCTGGTCGCGGGCGACAGCGGCCCGGGCGTTGCGGATTTCGCGGCGCGCCGCGCGGCCGCCTACCAGGCCTTCTACGAACACATGCCGGTGCGCGCCTCGGCGCTCACGCGCGGCATCACGGGCCTCATCTCCGGCGCCGAGACTCGCCTGTACTCCCAGCAGCGCTTCGGGCGCCTGGCGAACATCGTGCTGCTCGACGACCGGCAGTACCGCGACGACCACGCCTGCAACGTCAACGGCAAGCTCGGCTCGAGCACGATCGACCCGCGAACCTGCGCGATCTGGGAGGACCCGAAGCGCACCTTGCTCGGCGCGGCGCAGGAGCAGTGGCTCGACGGCACGCTGGCGCAAGCGGGGGCGACGTGGACGATCTTCGGGCAGCAGACGCTCTTCGGCCAGCGCGACTTCAAGGCGGGTGAAGGGCGCATGCTCTGGAATGACGGCTGGGACGGCTATCCCGCCGCGCGCCAGCGCTTCACCGCGACGCTGCAGCGGCGCAGCGTCGCGAACCCGCTGCTGCTGGGCGGTGACGTGCACGAGAACTGGGTCGGCCACGTCAAGGCGGACTACACCAGGCCCGACAGCGCATCTGTCGGCATCGAGCTGTGCGGCACCAGCATCACGTCGCGCTCCGCGGGCAACCAGCGCATCGCCGGGGTGCTGCCCGAGAACCCGCATTTCATCTTCGCCGATTCGGAGCGCAAGGGCTACGGCGTCGTCGAGCTCACGCCCGCGCGGATGAACGTGAAGCTGCGCGTGGTCGACGACGTGACCCGGCGCGACACGAAGATCGAGACGCTCGCGAGCTTCGCGGCCGAGGCCGGCCGGCCGCGCATCGAAAGGACCTGATGCTCCGCGCGTGGCTGCTGCTCCTGTTCGCGCTGGCGGGCGGCGCCGCACTCGCGCAGCCGGGCGTGGTGGACGTGCGCGGGGCGCAAAGCTACCCCCTCGCGAAGGCTTTCCTGTTCCTCGAGGACGAGAGCGGCAAGCTCACGCTCGACGACGTGCTGAAGCCGCAACTGCAGTCCCGGTTTCGGCCGGTGTCGGCCGACGGGCCGGGCGCGAATTTCGGCATCACGCGCTCCGCGATCTGGCTGAAGGTGGTGCTGCGCAACGCGGGCAGCGCGCGCCCGGACTGGCTGTTCGAGATCGCCTACCCGCCGCTCGACCGCTTCGAGTTGTATTCGCCCGGCGGCGCGGGTTTCCAGAAGCACGTGGGCGGCGACCTGTACCCGTTCGACCAGCGCGCCGTCCCGCATCGCAACCACGTCGTGCCGCTGCACCTGGAGCCCGGGCGCGACAACGTGCTGTACCTGCGCATCGAATCGGAAGGCACCGTGGCCGCGCCCGCGACGCTGTGGCAACCGGAAGCGCTATGGCAGCACGACATGGCGAACTATGCGGCGCTGAGCCTTTATTTCGGCGTGCTCGTCGGGCTGTTCCTGTACAACCTGCTGCTGTTCGTCTCGGTGCGCGAGGCCGCTTACGCGCTGTACGTGATCTTCGTCGGCTGGATGGGCATCGGGCAGGCGGCACTCACCGGCCTGGGGGCGCAATTCCTGTGGCCCGAATGGACCTGGTGGAACAGTGTCTCGTCCCCGGTCGGGCTCGGGTTCTCGGCGATCTTCGGCACGCTGTTCGCACGCGACTTCCTCTCGAGCGCGCAGCGCTTGCGCGCCATCGACAAGTGGCTGCTGACGCTGCTGGCCGGATGGGCGCTGGAGGTGCTTGCGGCGGTCGCACTGCCGTACCGGGTCTCGACCTACATGGCGACCGTGCTCGCGGTCGTGAGCGTCGTGACGCTGGTGGTGATCGGCGTGATCAGCGTCAAGCGCGAATTCGCCGGCGCCCGCTACTTCTTCCTCGCGTGGACGGTGCTGCTGGTCGGCGTGGTCACCCTTGCGCTGCACAACACGGGTCTCCTGCCGTCGAACGCCGCGACGTCCAACGGCCTGCTGATCGGGTCGGCGCTGGAGATGGTGCTGCTGTCGTTCGCGCTGGGCGACCGCATCAACGTCGCGCGCCGCTTCAAGGAGGCGGCGCAGGCGCGCATCGCTGCCGGCCACGCCATGGTGCAGGCGCTCAGCCACTCGCAAGGCCACCTGCGCAGCGTGCTCGAAGAGCGCGAGACCATCCTGCAGAACTCGATCGTCGGCATCGCGTTCCTCACGCACGCCGGGCGCCTGCGCTGGGCCAACCGCGCGATGCTGGACATCTTCGGCATCGAGGGCCGGCCGGGCGCTTCCATGGAGCGCCTGTACATGTCGCGCGAGCAGTACCTGAGCATCGGGCAGGTGGCCACGGCGGCGGTGTCCCGCGGCGAGGTGTACGAAGGCGAGATGCAGATGCGCCGCGTCGACGGCACGCCCATCTGGGTGATGCTCTCGGGCAAGGCCGTGAACCGCGACGACATCACGCAGGGCACGGTCTGGGTGATCATGAACATCACGCCGCGCAAGGAGCTCGAGGCGCAGCTGCACAAGACCAGCTCGGAGCGCGAGGCGATCCTGAACAGCGCGCCGGTGGGCATCGTGCTTTCGGTGAACCGCCGCCACGAATGGGTGAACGACCGGTTCGCGCAGATGCTCGGCTACCCGAAGCAGATCCTGATCGGCCAGTCTTCCATGTACCTGCACGCGGACATCGACGCCTGGGAGCGCTTTGGCGAGGTGGCGCGCACGGCGCTCACGGCGACCGGCTCGTACAGCTGCGAGCTGCAACTGCGCCGCCGCAACGGGGAGACGTTCTGGGTGGAGATGGGCGGCAGCTGCATCCGCCCGAACGATCCGGATTCGGGCGTGATCTGGACCTTCCTCGACATCACCGAACGCAGGAAGTCGGAGAGCGAGGTCCGCGAGGCGCTGGAGCAGCAGAAGGCGCTGAACGAACTGCGCAGCCGCTTCGTCGCCATGACCAGCCACGAGTTCCGCACGCCGCTGGCGGCGATCATGTCGGCCGAGGAGCTGCTGCGCCATTACGGCGACCGGATCGCGCCGGCCGAGCGCAACGAGATCCTGGACAGCATCGCCGGCGGCGTGCAGCGCATGTCCCGCATGATGGATCGGGTGCTGCTGCTCGGCAAAGCGGATGCCGGCATGCTCGACTTCCAGCCGCAGCGCATCGAGCTCGCGCCCTTGTGCGAGCAGTTCGTCAATGAAGCGCGCGCGCAGCAGCCGCAGGACCCGAGCGAGGTGAAGCTCTCGATCGCCGAAGACGCCCACGAAGGCGATTACGACGAGAAGCTGCTGCGGCACATCTTCAGCAATCTCCTGTCCAACGCGCTGAAGTATTCGCCCGAAGGCGGGGATGTGCGCTTCGAGGTGCGCCGCGAGCAATCAGCCACCGTGTTCGAGGTCGCCGACAAGGGCATAGGCATTCCGCCCGAGGAGCTTGGACACCTGTTCGAATCCTTCCACCGCGCGAGCAATGTCGGCACGATCCAGGGCACCGGTCTCGGCCTTGCGATCGTCAAGAACGCCGTCGAGATGCACGGCGGCGCGATCGAGGTGAAGAGCAAACTGGGCGAGGGGACGACGTTCCGGGTGAGCCTGCCGTCGTAGCTGTTTGTCATTCCGGCGAAGGCCGGAATCCAGTGTCTTTGCTGGTGGATATGCCACCGGGGGCTCGCGTCAGGCGGTGCCCGTCAGTCCTCATCCAAAAATCGGCCAGCCGGGCACCTTCAAACGACGCGATGGTTGTCGCGAGCGTGTCCCGGATCCGCATGACATCACTTCAAGACTTCGAGCAACCGGTCCAGCCCGCCCTCGTTGATCTGCACCATCGCCTGCTCGCGCACCTTCGGCTTGGCGTGGTAGGCGACCGACAGGCCGGCTTCGCCCATCATGGGCAGGTCGTTGGCGCCGTCGCCCATCGCGATGGCCTGCCTGGGCGAGATGCCGAGTTGCGCGCAGGTCTGCAGGAGCATCTTGCGCTTTTCCGCGCCATCGCAGATGTCGCCCCAGTCCTGGTCGACCATGCGGCCGGTGAGCTGGCCGCAGTTGGGCCCGGATTCGATCTCCAGCACGTTCGAGCGGGTGAAGTCGATGCCCAGCTTGTCGCGTACGCGGTCGGTGAAGAAGGTGAAGCCGCCCGAGACGAGCAGCACCTTCATCCCGGCGGCCTTGCAGGCGCGCACGAGCGTGTCCGCGCCGGGATTGAGCTGCAGCCGCTCGACGAACACGCGCTCCAGGTCCGCCACGGTCGCCCCGCGCAGAAGCCTCACGCGCCGACGCAGGCTGTCCTTGAAATCCGCGATCTCGCCGCGCATGGCGGCCTCGGTGATCGCCGCGACCTCGTCCTTCACGCCGACCATGTCGGCGACCTCGTCGACGCACTCGATGTTGATCAGCGTCGAATCCATGTCGAACGCGATCAGCCTGAACTGCGAGATCGGCAGCGGCGGCATGAAGCCCCGCACCACCAGGCCGGGAGCGATTTCCTTGGCGTCGGTCATGCGCCGGATTTTCTCACGCGGGTTGCGCCACCTTGGGCTGCCCCAATGAGCGAAGCACGTCGCGCACCATCTGCGCCCGGTCCTTCACATCGACCAGCGATTTTTCGATGCGCAGCTTCTCGTTGCCGGCCAGCTTGATGTGCTTGTTCTTCTGCACGAGCTCGATGATGCGCATCGGGTCGACCGGCGGGTTCGGCTTGAAGGTGACGTGGATGACGCCCGGCGCCGCATCGACCTTCACCACGCCGTAGGGCCGCGCCAGCACGCGCAGGCGGTGCACGTCGATCAGCGTCTGCGCCTGCGGCGGCAACTTGCCGAAGCGGTCGACGATCTCCTCCAGCAGCGTGTCGATCTGGTCCGTGGTCTTCGCCGTGGCCAGGCGCTTGTAGAACGACAGCCGCAGGTGCACGTCGCCGCAGTAGTCGTCGGGCAGCAGGGCCGGCGCGTGCAGGTTGATCTCGGTCGTGACCGACAGCGGGGCGAGCAGGTCGGGCTCCCGGCCGGCCTTGAGCGATCGCACGGCCTCGCCGAGCATCTCGTTGTAGAGCTGGAAGCCGACCTCCAGCATGTTGCCGCTCTGGTTTTCGCCCAGCACCTCACCCGCGCCGCGGATCTCGAGGTCGTGCATCGCGAGGTAGAAGCCCGAGCCCAATTCCTCCATCTGCTGGATCGCGTCCAGCCGCTGCTCCGCCTGTTTCGTCAGGCTCTCCTTGTCCGGCACCATCAGGTAGGCATAGGCCTGGTGGTGGCTGCGGCCGACCCGTCCGCGCAGCTGGTGCAACTGCGCGAGGCCGAACTTGTCGGCGCGCGTGATCACGATCGTGTTGGCCGTGGGCACGTCGATGCCGGTCTCGATGATGGTCGAGCACAGCAAGAGGTTGTAGCGCTGCGCCACGAAATCGCGCATCACGCGCTCGAGCTCGCGCTCGGGCATCTGGCCGTGCGCGACCGCGATGCGCGCCTCGGGCAAGAGTTGCTCAAGCCGCTCGCGCCGGTTCTGGATGGTTTCGACCTCGTTGTGCAGGAAGTACACCTGGCCGCCGCGCTTCAGTTCACGCAGCACCGCCTCTCGGACCACGCCGTTGCTCTCATTGCGCACGAAGGTCTTGATCGCGAGCCGCCGCTGCGGCGCGGTGGCGATCACCGACAGGTCGCGCAGGCCTTCCAGCGCCATGCCCAGCGTGCGCGGGATCGGCGTGGCGGTGAGCGTGAGCACGTCGACCTCGGCGCGCATCGCCTTGATCTGCTCCTTGTGGCGCACGCCGAAGCGATGCTCCTCGTCGATGATGAGCAGGCCCAGGTTCTTGAACTTCGTCGTTTCCGAGAGCAGCTTGTGCGTGCCGACCACGATGTCGACACTGCCGTCGGCCAAGCCCTTGAGCGTGGCGTTCACCTCCTTGGTGGAGCGGAAGCGCGAGACCTCGGCCACCTTCACCGGCCATTTCGAGAAGCGGTCGACCAGCGTCTGGTAGTGCTGCTCCGCGAGCAGCGTGGTCGGCGCGAGGAACGCGACCTGCCGGCCGCCGGTGACCGCGATGAAGGCGGCGCGCAGCGCGACCTCGGTCTTGCCGAAGCCGACGTCGCCGCACACCAGGCGGTCCATCGGGCGGGGCGACACCATGTCCTGGATCACGGCGTGGATCGCTGCGTTCTGGTCGGCAGTTTCCTCGAAGCCGAAGTCGTTGGCGAACGCCTCGTAGTCCTGCGCCGAGAAGCGGAAGGCGTGGCCTTCGCGCGCGGCCCGGCGGGCATAGATGTTGAGCAGCTCCGCGGCGGTGTCGCGCACCTGCTCGGCCGCCTTGCGCTTGGCTTTCTCCCACTGGCCGGAGCCGAGCTTGTGCAGCGGCGCTTCTTCCGCCGACACGCCCGTGTAGCGGCTGATCAAATGCAGCTGGCTCACGGGGACGTAGAGCGCCGCCTTGTCCGCGTATTCGAGATGCAGGAACTCGGTGTTGCCTTGCCCGAGGTCCATGTTCACGAGGCCCCGGTATCGCCCGATGCCGTGCTGCGCGTGCACGACCGGATCGCCCACGTTCAGCTCCGACAGGTCCTTGATCAGCGCCTCGACGTCGCTGACCTGCTCCTGTTTCTTGCGGCGGCGCGCGCTGGGCGCGGCGGCGAAGAGCTCGGTCTCGGTGACGAGGTCGATGCCTTCCTCGAGCCAGGCGAAGCCGACGTTCAGCTCCGAGGTGGCGATGCCGATCTTCTCGTCGCTTTGCTGGAACTCCGCCAGCGAATCGAAGGCGGGCGGCGAGACATGGCTCGCGCGCAGGAAGTCGAGCAGGCTTTCGCGCCGGCCTTCGCTTTCGGCGAGCACCAGCGCTCGATGCTGCGTGTTGCGCAGGTGCTCCTTGAACTTCGCCAGCGGGTCCTCGGCGCCGCGCACGACGGCGATGTTGGGCAGCGCGTCGAACTCGGGGTGGACGTGCGGGTCGTCGCTCGGGCGCATCGCGAGCTGCGCGTGCTCGTTGGCGCGGGCATAGAACTGCTCGCTGGTGAGGAACAGCGCCTCGGGCGGCAGCGCCGGCCGGTCCGGGTCGCCCTGCACGAGGCGGTAGCGCTCGCGCGTGTCCTGCCAGAAGCGCTGGAACGCGGGCTCGATCTCGCCATGCAGGACGAGTGTCGATGCGGCACCGAGGTAGTCGAACACCGTCGCCGTCTCGTCGAAGAAGAGCGGCAGGTAGTACTCGATGCCCGAGGTGGCGACGCCGTTGCCGATGTCCTTGTAGATGCGGCTCTTGGTCGGGTCGCCCTCCAGCAGCTCGCGCCAGCGGCGGCGGAAACGCGCGCGCGCATCCTCGTCCATCGGGAACTCGCGGCCGGGCAGCAGGCGCACCTCGGGCACGGGGTACAGGCTGCGTTGCGTGTCCGGGTCGAACGTGCGGATCGAATCGATCTCGTCGTCGAACAGGTCGACCCGGTAGGGCACGCTGGAGCCCATCGGGAACAGGTCGATCAGGCCGCCGCGCACGGCGTATTCGCCGGGGCTGACGACCTGCGTGACGTGGCTGTAGCCGGCCAGCGTGAGCTGCGCTTTGAGTTTCGCTTCCTCCAGCTTCTGCTTGACCGCGAACTCGAAGGTGTAGCCTGCCAGGAAGGCCGGGGGGGCCAGGCGGTAGAGCGCCGTCGTCGCGGGGACGAGCACCACGTCCACATCCGACTGCGAGATGCGCCACAGCGTGGCCAGCCGCTCGCTGATCAGGTCCTGGTGGGGCGAAAAACTGTCGTAAGGCAGCGTCTCCCAGTCCGGAAAGAGCGCGCAGCGCAGGTCGGGCACGAAGAATGCAAGTTCGGCCATCAGGCGCTGCGCATCCGTGGCATTCGCCGTGACGATGGCCGTGAGCTTGCGGCCGGCTTTCTGCTGATGCGCAAGGCGGGCCAGCCACAGCGCGTCTGCTGAGCCGGGAGGGCGGGGCAGCGTGTAGCGCTTGCCCGCAATGAGCTTGGGAAGTTCCATCAAGTGCAAAAAATGGGAAACACCCCGCGCCTCGAAAGGGTGGGGTGTATCGTGCGATTCTAGAATGGACGATATGGCAACGAGTGACAGCAAACTCAATCCCCGCTTCTATGCGCTCGTGCCCTGTGCGGGAACGGGCAGCCGTGCCGGCACAGCCGGCCCCAAGCAGTACGAACGCATCGTCGGACAACCCCTGGTCTGGCACACACTGGCCGCGCTCGCCGCGGTCAAGCGCATCTCGCGCACGCTGGTCGTCGTCGCACCCGGCGACGGCTTCTTCGAACGCAACCCGACATCGGCGCTGGTCGTCTCCAGTGGCGGCGCGACGCGCGCGCAGACGGTGGCCAATGGCCTCTACGAGCTGCGCCGCGTCGGCGCGACCGAGAACGACTGGGTGCTGGTGCACGACGCCGCGCGTTGCCTCGTCACGCCGGAGCTGGTCGATTCGCTGATCGACGAATGCCAGGGCGACGAGGTCGGCGGGCTGCTCGCGATCAAGGTGCCCGACACGATCAAGCGCGAGGAGGGCGGGCGCGTGGCCGAAACGCTCCCGCGCGACGACAAGTGGCTCGCGCAGACGCCGCAGATGTTCCGCATCGGCATGCTGATGCACGCCCTGGAGAAGGTGGGCAACGGCGTCACCGATGAAGCCACGGCGATCGAGGCGCTGGGCCTGAAGCCGAAGCTGGTGACGGGCGGCGCGCACAACTTCAAGGTGACCTGGCACGACGACTTTGCCATCGCCGAGGCGGTGCTCAAGGCGCGCGCTAGATGAACGCAGCGCAGAGCCGCCTCAAGCAAGTTCGCGCCCCCTCGGGGGGCAGGCGCATCGCGCCGTGGGGGCCCACATGAAGCTGCGCATCGGCGAAGGCTGGGACACGCACGCGCTCGTGCCGGGGCGCAAGCTCGTGATCGGCGGGATCGAGGTTCCCTACGAGCGCGGGCTCCTCGGCCACTCCGATGCGGACGTGCTGGCGCACGCCATCACCGACGCGCTGTTCGGCGCCGCGGGGCTGGGGGACATCGGCCGCCACTTCCCCGACAACGACGAGCGCTTCAAGGGCGCGAACTCGATCCTGCTGCTCACCGAGTGCGCGCGCCGCGTGCGCGAGGCGGGCTGGGAGATCGCGAACATCGACAGCACCGTGATCGCGCAGGCGCCGAAGCTCGCGCCGCACATCGCAGCCATGCGCGAGCGCCTGGCGCAGGCACTGCGGCTTGCGCCCGCGCAGGTGAACGTGAAGGCGAAGACGGCGGAAAAGCTCGGGCCCGTGGGGCAGGGCCTCTCGATCGAGGCGCGCGCGATCGCCCTGCTGGCCGCCTAGGTCAGGACTCGAAAGCGGGCTCGTCGCGCGGAGTCTCTTGCTTCGGCGGCAGCGGCGGCAGGGGCTTGGCCCGCTGCAGCTTGATGTGCGCGGCCAGGCCTCCCGACGTGGTGTTCGACAGGGCGAAGATGCCGCCCATGCGTTGCACCGTCTTGTCCACGATGGCCAGTCCCAGGCCCGCGCCCGTGGCCGCGGTGCGGGCCGCGTCGCCCCGGAAGAAGGGCTTGACCAGGTTGGGCAGCGCCTCGGGGGCGACGCCCATGCCGTGATCGCGCACCTTGAGCAGCACCCACTCCTGGCGCGCCTTCCCGGCGATGTCGACGACCGCGATGCCCGTCTCGGGTGTCTTGCCGTAGCGCCGTGCGTTTTCCAGCAGGTTGGAGATCACGCGCGCGAGTTCGACCTCGTCGGCCATCACGTACAGGCCCTTGGCGACATCGAGGTTGATCTTCATGTCGCCCTGGTCCTGCACGGCGTACAGGCAGGCCTCGATCACGTCGTTGAGCAGCACGGGCTTGAGCTCGGCATGGTCGGGCCGCGCGTAATCGAGGAACTTGTCGATGATCGCGTCGAGCTGGTCGATGTCCGCCGCCATGTGGTTGCGCGCGTCCGGGTCCACCACGCTCATTTCGGTCTCGAGCCGCAAACGCGCGAGCGGCGTGCGCAGGTCGTGCGAAATGCCGGCGAGCATCACGGCGCGGTCCTGCTCGATCTTCGCGAGCTGCTGCGCCATGCGGTTGAAACCGATGTTGACCTCGCGGATCTCGCTGGTCACGGCCTTCTCGTCGAGCCGGCTGGCGTCGAAGTCTCCGTCGCGCACGCGGCTGGCGGCGAATGACAGCTGCTTGAGCGGCCGGTTGATCAGCCGCGCGATGACGGCCGCGCCGGCGAGCGACAGGCCCGCCGCGGTGATCAGCCAGATGAGCCAGGTGCGCCCGCCCACCGCCGTGAGGCGCGAGCGGTCCAGCAGCATCCAGTACTGGTCCTGCTCGATCCTGAAGCCGATCCACAGCCCCTGTTCGGCATTGACGCTGGAGGCCATCACCGTGCCGGGCCCGAGGCGCGACATGAGCTCTTCCATCACGCGCGCGTCGAGCTCACCCGTCATGAACGTGGCGTAACGATCGGTGGGCTCGCGCGGCACGATGCGCACGCCTTCCTGGTCGGCCAGGGTCTTGATCAGCGAAACGCGCGCGATCGCATCGGAATGGACCAGCGCCGCGCGGCTCAGGTTCACCAGCGACGCGATCTGCTGGGCCGTCTGCACGGCGCGCGGTTCGAACTCGAGGGCGCGGAAGGTCTGCAGCCAGGCGACGATGGAGCCGACCAGCAGGAGCGAGAGCAGGAAGAAGGTGCGCCAGAAAAGGGACAGGCCCAGCCGCGGACGCATATCGATCGGCGCCGGTGCCGTCTCGAGCGGAGCCGGACCGGTGACGTCGATGCTGGTGGTGACTCCGTGGATCAAGCTTGTGTCCCCTGTATCGCTACTGCTGCTCCCCGATTATTGTTGTTTCCGGCGGGGGCGGCGACCAGGGCGATCAGCCCGCTCCGTCCGGCACGAAAACGTAGCCCACGCCCCACACGGTCTGGATGTAGCGGGGAGACGCCGGGTCGGCCTCGACGAGCTTGCGCAGGCGCGAGACCTGCACGTCGAGGCTGCGGTCGAAGGGCTCGAACTCGCGGCCGCGCGCCAGCTGGGCCAGCTTCTCGCGCGACAGCGGCTGGCGCGGGTGGCGCACCAGGGCCTTGAGCATGGCGAATTCGCCGGTGGTGAGCGGCAGTTCCTCGCCGTTCTTGCGTAGCGTACGCGCGCCCAGGTCGAACTGGAAGGGGCCGAAGGTCACCACTTCGTTGTCGCTGGAGGGAGCGCCCGGGGCTTCCTGCGCGGGGCGGCGGCGCAGTACGGCGTGCACGCGGGCCAGCAGTTCGCGCGGGTTGAACGGCTTGCCCAGGTAATCGTCGGCGCCGACTTCGAGGCCGACGATACGGTCCACGTCCTCGCCCTTGGCGGTGAGCATGATGATCGGCGTGCGGTCGTTGGCCGCGCGCAGGCGACGGCAGATCGACAACCCGTCTTCGCCCGGCATCATCAGGTCCAGCACGATGAGGTCGGCGGTTTCGCGCAGCATCAGGCGGTTGAGCGCCTTGCCGTCTTCAGCAAGGATGACCTCGAAGCCTTCCTGCGTCAGGTAGCGGCGCAGCAGGTCGCGGATCCGGGCGTCATCGTCGACGACCAGGATCTTGTCGGTTCGGGCTGCGGCTTGTGTCATGTTGCTCCAGAAGATGGATTTGTAACAGAGCCGATTTTGAAGGGCTAAACACGGCTGGTGCGGTGTTTTCAGAGGAGCCTGACACAGTGTTACAAATGTTGCGGCGCCACGCAACCCTTCACCGGATGTCCGTGAACTCGCGAGGCCCGCGCGCGTTGTAATCGGCAGCCATGCAGCGCTACCTCATCCTTTGGACATGCGCAGTCGCGGTCTTCGGCTTCGCGGGGCTGGCGACCTGGGCCGCCGCGCCGGTGCGGCGCGTCTCCGAAGTGAAGCAGGACGCGCCGCCGCCGCGTCACCTGTCGCAGGCCGAGCGCGCCGAGCTGCGCCGGCAGCTCGAGCAATTCAATCGTAATTACGGCAAGCGTTCCTGAAAACAATGAAGAAGACACTCGCTGTTGCCGGTTTGCTGCTGGCAGCCTCAGCCATTTCCGCCCAGACCCTGCCACCCCCGCAGAACGTGCTGCAGCTCGCGGCCAGCGGCACCATGGAAGTCCAGCAGGACCTGCTGAGCCTGAGCCTCACGACCACGCGCGAAGGCAGCGATGCCGCCGGTGTGCAGTCGCAGCTCAAGGCGGCGCTCGACGCCGCGCTGGCCGAAGCGCGCAAGACCGCCGAGCCGGGACAGCTGGACGTGCGCACCGGCGTGTTCTCCGTGTACCCGCGCTATTCGGGTCCGGGCCGCATCACGGGCTGGCGCGGCACGGCGGAGCTGGTGCTGGAAGGCCGCGACTTCGCGCGCATCACGCAGGCGGCTGCGCGCGTGTCCACGATGACCATCGGCAACGTGGGGTTCGGCCTCAGCCGCGAGCAGCGCGCGAAAGTGGAAACGGATGCCCAGGCGATGGCGATCGAGCGCTTCAAGGCAAAGGCTTCCGAACTGGCCCGCGGCTTCGGGTTCTCGGGCTACACGCTGCGCGAGGTCTCGGTGGCGTCGAACGACATCGGCCCGGTGCCGCGCATGCGCATGACGGCGCAGGCGTCCGCGATGTCCGAATCGTCGCCCGTTCCGGTCGAGGCGGGCAAAGCCTCGGTCACGGTCACCGTATCGGGATCCGTCCAGTTGCGCTGACGGGCGGCGGACAATCGCCGCATGGCGGTCCTGCTGCACATCTCGGACACGCATTTCGGCACGGAGGATGCGCCGGTCGTCACCGCGCTGCAGACCCTCGCGCACGACCTCGAGGCCGATGCGCTGGTCCTGTCCGGCGACGTCACGCAGCGCGCACGTCCGGCGCAATTCACGGCGGCACGGCAGTTCTGCGATTCGCTGCGTATCCCGAAGATGCTGGCGCTGCCCGGCAACCACGACATTCCGCTCTACAACGTGTTCGCACGCGTGATCGCGCCGTGGCACGGCTGGCGGCGCGCGTTCGGGCACGATCTCGAACCGGTGCTGGAGCTGCCGGATGCGCTCATCATCGGCGTGAACACGACGAGACCCGAGCGCCACAAGGACGGTGAAGTCTCGCCGCAGCAGATCCGGCGGGTGGTCGAGATGCTGCGGCAGATCCCGCGCGCGAAGCTGCGTGTCGTGGTGACCCACCAGCCAGCCTGCGTGATGCGGCCCGAGGACGAGAAGAACCGGTTGCACGGTGGAGAGGAAGCCGTGAAGGCCTGGTCCGAGGCCGGGGCCGACCTCGTGCTGGGCGGCCACATCCACCTGCCTTACGTGAGCGATGTGTGTGCGCTGGTCAAAGGCGTGCAGCGGCCGATGTATTGCGTGCAGGCGGGCACGGCGCTTTCGCTGCGCGTGCGGCACAACACGCCGAATTCGGTCAACGTGGTGCGCTGGACGTCACCCGGGCCTGACGGTCCGCGGGTGTGCCGGCTCGAGCGCTGGGATTACGACCTGGCGGACGATCGCTTCGAGCTCACGCACCCGTATGAGCTGACGCTCGGCGGCTGAGGTTTACTGCGCGGCCCAGCCGCCGTCCATGTTCCATGCGACGCCGCGCACGTTCTTCGCGGCGTCGGAACAGAAGAACACGGCGAGCTCGCCCAGTTCCTCGGGCGTGGTGAACTGCATCGACGGCTCCTTCTCGCGCAGCAATTGCTGCGTGGCCGCGTCGTTCGACAGCTTGTTGTTGGACGCGATCGCATCGACCTGCTTCTGCACCAGCGGCGTCAGCACCCAGCCGGGGCAGATCGCGTTGCACGTGACGCCGGTGGTGGCGTTCTCGAGCGCGACGGTCTTGGTGAGACCGACGATCGCGTGCTTGGAGGCGACGTAGGCCGACTTCTGCGCCGAAGCCACGAGGCCGTGCACGGAGGCCACGTTGATGACGCGGCCCCAGTTCGCCTTCTTCATTGCGGGCAACGCCAGGCGCGTGGTGTGGAACGCGCTCGACAGGTTGATCGCGATGATCTGGTCCCACTTCTCGGGCGGAAAATCCTCCACCGGCGCGACATGCTGGATGCCGGCGTTGTTCACGAGGATGTCGACGCGCCCGAAGGTATCGGCCGCGAACTTCATCATGGCCTCGATCTCGGCGGGCTTGCTCATGTCCGCGCCGTGGTAGGCGACCTTCACGCCGAACGCCTCGACTTGCGCCTTCGGTCCTTCGACGCCCCCGAAGCCGTTGAGCACGATGTTCGCGCCTTGCCTGGCGAGCGCCTTGGCGATGCCCAGCCCGATGCCACTGGTCGAACCCGTGACGAGCGCTGTTTTGCCCTTCAGCATGATGGTCTCCGTACTTGAACTAGGATAGGAAAAGGTCCGCCGCACAGTATGCGGTTTTTTGTTCACCATGCCAGACCCTACGCTGAACTACGTATCCTGCCCCGATGCCTCGGGCGGGCACCGCATGGCTTACTGGCAGTGGGGTGACGCGGCCGCGGATCACGTCGTCGTGTGCGTGCACGGGCTGTCGCGCCAAGGCCGCGATTTCGACGTGCTCGCCCGGTCGCTGGTGCAGCGCGCCGGGGGACATCTGCGCGTCGTCTGCCCCGACGTCGTCGGCCGCGGCCGCAGCGACTGGTTGAAGGACCCGATGGGCTACCAGCTGCCGACCTATGTCGGCGACATGCTCGCGATGCTGGGGCAGATGCACAAGCAGGCACCGGTTTCCACGATCGACTGGGTAGGCACCAGCATGGGCGGGCTGATCGGCCTGGGCATCGCCGGAACCCCGAAGCTGCCCTTGCCCGCGCCGGTGCGCCGCATGGTGTTCAACGACGTGGGGCCGACGATCGAGTGGAAGGCCATCGAGCGCATCAAGGGCTACCTGGGCAAGACCGGCCGCTTCCAGAGCGTGCAGCAGGCGGCCGACGCGATGTGGGCCATCTCCACCGGCTTCGGTCCCCACACGCCCGGGCAATGGCTTGCGCTGTCGGGGCCCATGGTGCGCGAGCTCCCGGAAGGCGGCGTGACGCTGCACTACGATCCGGCGATCGCCGTGCCGGCGCAGGCGATCACGCGGGAGTCCGCCGCGCAAGGCGAGGCCGCGCTCTGGCGCCTGTACGACAACATCGAGGCGCGCGTGCTGGTGACGCGCGGCGCCGAATCGGACCTGTTCGCGAAGGAGACGGCGCTGGCGATGACGCAGCGCGGCCCACGCGCGAGCCTGGTCGAATTCCCCGGTGTGGGCCACGCACCCACCTTCGTTCCCGACAACCAGGTCGAGGCCGTGGCCTTGTTCCTGCTGGATTCCGCCGATGAAAAGCCTCGCAGCGGAACAGGCTGAGCAGCAGGTCCCGGAGCTGATCGCTGCGACCGAGCAGGCGCTGCCGCAGCAGGCGAACGCGCTCGCGCGGGCGCGTGCCTTCGCCGAGCCGCTGATCGCGGGCGAGACGCTGGACACCGGCGAGAACACGCTGGCGCACGCCGATGCGGTGGCGGCTGTCCTCAAGCAGATGGGCGGCTCCGAGGCCATGCAGGCCGCGAGCTACCTCGTGTACGCCTGCGCGTACCTGAACAAGCCGGAAGAGGTGATCGCGAAGGCGTTCGGCGAGAGTTACGCCAAGCTCGCGATCGAGACCAACAAGCTGGTGCGCATCCAGCAGCAGACGCGCGAAGCCGAAGGGGGCGTCGAGGACACCAAGGCGCAGACCGAGACCGTGCGCAAGATGCTGCTGGCGTTCTCGCGCGACCTGCGCGTGGTGCTGCTGCGGCTGGCCTCTCGCCTGCAGACGCTGCGCTGGCACGCCGCCCGCAAGACGGTGGCCCCGGCCAGCGTCGCGCGCGAGGCGCTGAACGTCTTCGCGCCCCTGGCCAACCGCCTGGGCATCTGGCAGGTGAAGTGGGAGATGGAGGACCTGGCCTTCCGCTTCCTCGAGCCGCAGACCTACAAGCGCATCGCGAAGATGCTCGACGAAAAGCGCGTCGAGCGGGAGCAGTACGTCGAGGAACTGCGTTCGCGCCTGGAGCGTGAATTGAACGCGCAAGGCATCCGCGCCACGGTGCACGGCCGACCGAAGCACATCTACAGCATTGTCAAGAAGATGCGCGGCAAGGGGCTGGACTTCGACCAGGTGTTCGACGTGCGTGCGCTGCGCGTGATCGTGCCCGAGGTGAAGGACTGCTACGCGGCGCTGTCGTGGGTGCACCAGCAGTTCGCGCCCATCGTCGAGGAGTTCGACGACTACATCGCCAAGCCCAAGCCCAATGGCTACCAGTCGCTGCACACCATCGTGCGCGATGCGCAGGGCCGCCCGATCGAGATCCAGATCCGCACGCAGGCGATGCACGAGCACGCCGAGCACGGCGTGGCGGCCCATTGGGCGTACAAGGAGGCCGGGCAGAAGGGCTATGCGGGTGTCTCCGCCAGCGGCGAGTACGACGCCAAGATCGCGGTCTTGCGGCAACTGCTGGCATGGGAGCGCGACCTCGCCGGCGCGGCCAAGGGCCTGTTCGACGACCGCATCTACGTGCTCACGCCCGAGGCGGCGATCGTGGAGCTGCCCCAGGGCGCGACGCCGGTCGATTTCGCCTACACCGTGCACACCAGCCTGGGGCACCGCTGCCGCGGCGCCAAGGTCGATGGCGCGATGGTGCCGCTCAACACGCCGCTGGCGAACGGGCAGACCGTGGAAATCGTCGCGGCGAAGGAGGGCGGCCCCTCGCGCGACTGGCTGAATCCCGAGCTCGGCTTCCTCGCCAGCCACCGGGCGAAAGCCAAGGTGCGCGCGTGGTTCAACGAGCAGTTGCGGCACGAAACCGTCGCCCGCGGCCGCGAGCTGGTCGAAAAGCTCCTGCAGCGCGAGGGCAGGACGGCCGTCAAGCTCGAGGACCTGGCCGCGCAGCTCGGCTTCAAGTCGGCCGAGGACCTGTTCGCCGTCGTCGGCAAGGACGAATACTCGCTGCGCAACATCGAGACGCTGCTCAAGCCGCCCGAGCCCCCGCTGCCGCAAGACGAGTTCCTGCTGAAAAAGCCCCGCCCCGCACCGCGCACCTCCAAGGGCGGCGTGCTGGTGGTTGGCATCGATTCGCTGATGACGCAGCTCGCGCGCTGCTGCAAGCCCGCCCCGCCGGATGCGATCGCCGGGTTCGTGACGCGCGGCAAGGGCGTGAGCATCCACCGGCGCGACTGTCCGAGCTTCCACGAGCTGCAGGCCAAGGCGCCCGAGCGGGTGATCGAGGTGGAGTGGGGCGGGGCCGAGGGCGCCGTCTACCCGGTCGACGTCACGGTGGAGGCGACCGACCGCCAGGGCCTGCTGCGCGACATCACGGAGGTGTTCGCCAAGGAGAAGATGAACGTGATCGGCGTGCAGACCTCCAGCGTGAAAGGCACGGCGTGGATGACGTTCACGGTGGAGGTGGCCGACGCGAGCCGGCTGGCCAAGGTGCTGGGGGTGGTCGGCGAAGTGCCGGGCGTGCGCCGCGCGCGGAGGCGGTGACCGCGGGCCTGCTACAATCGCGGGCTCGAACGATCACAGGCGCGTAGCTCAGCTGGTTAGAGCACCACCTTGACATGGTGGGGGTCGTTGGTTCGAGTCCAATCGCGCCTACCAACACCATGAACGGCACCTGCGGGTGCCGTTCCTTTTCTACCCTCCGTACAGGTAGCTGGGCAGCCATAGCGTCATGCCCGGCCAGATGTACATGAACACCATGCAGACGATCACGATGATCATGTAGGGCATCATGCCCGCGAAGATCTGGTTGAGCGTCACGTGCGGCGGGGAAACGCCCTTCAGGTAGAACGCCGACATCGCGACGGGCGGCGAGAGGAAGGCGGCCTGCAGGTTCACGAACACCAGCGTGCCCCACAGGATCGGGTCGATCCCGAAGTGCTTCAACAGCGGCAGGAAGATCGGCACGAAGATCACGATGATCTCGGTCCATTCGAGCGGCCATCCGAGCACGAAGATGATGGCCTGCGACAGGATCATGAATTCAACCGGCGTCATGTTCAGCGACAGGACCCATCGCTCGATCAGCTGCTGGCCGCCCAGCAACGCGAAAACGGCCGAGAAGAGCGCCGAGCCCACGAACAGCCAGCACACCATGGCCGTGGTCTTGGCGGTCAGGAACACCGATTCCTTCACGCGCTGCCACGTGAGCGTGCGGGCCTGCACTGCGAGCAGGAAGGCGCCGGCCGCCCCGACGGCCGCCGACTCGGTCGCAGTGGTGATCCCGAGCAGGATCACCGCGAGGACCACAACGGTGAGGATGCCCAAGGGCATCACCGACGTCGTGAGCAGCTTCAGCACTTCGAACTGCTCCGCGCCGAGCCGCCAGTAGTAGAACGCGAGCACCAGCGCCGTCGCGCCCACCGACATCCAGAACCACGTATAGAACTCCGGGGCGGGACCGGCTTCCGCCGGCGCGGCCGGACCTTCTTTCAGCAGCTCCGGCGTGCCCAGTTGCTCGACGGTGTCCGAATGGTCGGATGGCGATACGCCCGGCGCGGACTCGATCGCCGTTGCGCCCAGCTCCTGCGGCTTCTCGTCGGCGGGGAGGGTGATCTCCTGCGGCGGCGAGGCCGTCGCCTTCGCGGACACGACGGCGGGCCCGGGCTCGGCGCGCTGGTGGATAACGACATACCACCACACACCGTAGAACGTCAGCGCGCAAAGCAGCAAGGGCACGAGCGCTGCGATGAAGTTTCTCGCGAGCCTGCGGTAGGTGATGCGTACATCCCCGGCCTGGATGCGCAGCGCGTTCGCGGGGGAGACGAGGGCCCGGGCCAGCGTCACCAGCATGTTGCGCGAATAGGCCTGCTGCAGTGCGGGAACCCAGGCTGGCACCGGCACGCGCACCGCGTTTTCAGGGAGCTTCGGCGCGATCTTCGGGTTGATCAGTGCCCAGCCGACGATGTAGACGAGATAGAGGAACGAGAGAAAGAAGCCCGGGAACATCGCCGAGGCGTAGAGCTTGACCACCGACTGCCCAGCGACGGCGGCGTACACGATGATCATGACGGAAGGCGGGATCAGGATGCCGAGCGTGCCGCCCGCGGTGATCACGCCGGAGGCGAGGCGCACGTCGTAACCGGCCTTGAGCATCGGGTTGAACGCGATCACGCCCATCAGCACGACGACGGCCCCGACCAGGCCCGACGCGATGCCCCAGAACGTGCAGATGATCAGCGTGGCCACGGCGAGCGAAGCGGGCACGCGGCGGAACGCGAGCTGTACGCTGTAGAACATCTTGTCAACCAGCGCGCCGCGCTCCATGACGTAGCCCATCAGCACGAACAGCGGGATGGAGATGAGCGTGTCGTTCGTCATCGCGCCATAGGTGCGCTGGACCATCAGGTCGAAGACGTGGTTTTGCGTCCAGGGCTGCCCCGGCTGGTACAGCGCGACGAAGCCGAACACGATGCCCAGCCCCATGAGGGTGAACGCCGTCGGGAAGCCCATCATGATCACGACCACGATGAGCGCAAGCATCGTGAGTCCCAGCGCGGGATCGCTCATGTAATCCTGTCCTCCCGCGACCGCTGGCGCGCGGCTTCATCGATCGCGGCGGCCTGCTCGATGGCGCGCTGCCGCGATTCCTCGTCGACGTACTCACTGTGCGCAAGCTGTTCACCGACCACGTCGATCTCTTCGGCATCCTTCAGGCGAGGCGGCCACGCGCCGGTGCGGATGCACACGATAGAGCGCGCCATCTCGGCGACGCCTTGCAGCATCACCATCGTGCCGGCCAGCGGGATGATCATCTTGAACGGGTACACCGGCGGGCCGTCGGCAGTGTCGTTCACGTGTTCGCGGATCAGCCACGAAGCCCACGCGAAGTCCGCGCCCGCGTAGACCAGCGCCGCGATGCCGGGCAGGAAGAACACGAAGTACAGCACCAGGTCGAACCAGGCCTGCGTGCGCGGCTTCATGGAGCTGTAGAGGAAGTCGCCACGCACATGCGCGTCCTGCGCCAGCGTGTAGGCGCCGCACATCATGAACAGCACGCCGTACGTCATGTAGTCGGCGTCGAAGCTCCAGGCGGTCGGCGCGTTGAGGAGATAGCGCTTGAAGACCTCGACGCACACACCGGCCGTGAGCAGGATGATCAGCCACGAGAAGGCCTTGCCGCACCACGTGCTGATGCTGTCGGCCATCAGCAAGGCCCGCTGGATGCGCATCGGCTACTTGCGACCGAAGTAGTGGTTGGCCGCCATCCTGAAGTCGACCTGCTGGTCGTTGCTCCACTTCGTCACACGCTGCGCGAAGGCCTTCTGCGAATCGAGGACCTTCTTGAACCACGGGTTCTCGGCCGATTTCTTCTCGGTCACCTGGTCCCAGATCTTCAGCTGCTCCTGCAGCACGCTGTTCGGTGTGCGGTAGACCCGTACCTTGTCCTTGACCTGGATCTCGATGTAATCCCGGGAGTAGCGGTCGATGGCCTTCCACGACATGTCGGCCGACGAGGCTTCCACCGCGTTGGCGATGACTGCCTTGAGTTTTGCCGGGAGCGCGTCGTACTTCGGCTTGTTGAAGAGGATCTCGAACGTCTCGGCCGACTGGTGGAAACTTTGCATCATGTACACCTTCGCGACGTCGGGAAAGCCGAGCGCTCGATCGGACGACGGGTTGTTGAACTCGGCCGCCTCGATGAGGCCGCGGTCGAGCGCGGGCACGATGTCGCCGCCGGCCAGCGCGTTCACCGCGGCGCCCATGCCGGTGAAGAGTTCGATGCCCAGGCCGACCGTGCGGAACTTCAGTCCCTTGAAGTCGCTGGCGCTGGCGATCGGCTTCTTGTACCAGCCGAGCGGCTCGGTGGGCATCGGCCCGTACGGGAAAGACACCACATCCATGTTGAGACTCTTGTAGATGTCGGCCAGCAGCTCCTTGCCGCCGCCGTACTTGTGCCACGCCAGCAGCATGTTCGAATCCATGCCGAACGCGGGGCCCGATCCCCACAAGGCCAGCGCCGGGTTCTTGCCGTACCAGTACACCAGCACGCCGTGGCCCCCATCGAGCGTCCCTTTGCTGACGGCGTCCAGCAGGTCGAACGCCTTGACCACGGCGCCCGCGGGCAGCACGTCGACCTTGATCTCGCCGCCGGCCATGTCGTTCACCTTCTGCGCGAAGTCCAGCGCGAACTCGTGGAAGATGTCCTTCGAGGGCCAGGTACTCTGGAACCGAAACGAAACCGGCCCCGCTTGCGCGACGGCGGCCATCGGTGCGCTCATCGCTCCGGCGGCAACGGCCGCGCCCTTCAGCAGGGTGCGGCGACGAGGCGTTTTCAGCTCGGTCATGGCTTTCTCCTGGTTGACGAGGATCGTTAGCAAGCCAATCTTTCGGCGCGGCCCACGGCGGGGTGAGAGGGTTTACACGGATGCTCACGGCGGAGCGGTGCTGGCGCCGCTCCCCTAGAATCTGTTGCGATGCAATAAGCGGGGCGAGGAGCAGCCAGTGCAAAGCAAGAGAACGGGCGGAGTGAAGCCGGCGCAGCGGGTGATCAAGAAATACCCCAACCGGCGGCTGTACGACACCGACACTTCCTCGTACATCACCCTGGCCGAGGTCAAGCAGCTCGTGATGGACAACGAGCCTTTCGTGGTACGCGACGCCAAGACCAACGAGGACCTCACGCGCGCCATCCTGCTGCAGATCATCCTGGAAGAAGAGGCGGGCGGGCAGCCCATGTTCAGCGAGGTCGCGCTCGCCAACCTCATCCGTATCTACGGGCATGCCGCGCAGGCCTTCATGGGCACGTACCTCGAGAAGAACGTGCAGGCCTTCATGGAAATCAACAACAAGCTGGCCGAGCAGTCGAAGTCGCTCACGCCCGAGATGTGGGCCCAGTTCATGAACATGCAGAACCCCCTCACGCAGGGAATGATGGGGAATTACGTCGAGCAGTCGAAGAAGATGTTCGACACCATGCAGGAGCAGATGGCCAAGCAGACCGAGCAGATGCTCGGGGCATTCGGCATTAAACGGTAAGTTCCCCGTCCCTCTGGGACAATACGGGGAATGAGTGAAGTCGTTTCCCCCGAGAACAAGGCCCCCAGGGTCGGTTTCGTCAGCCTCGGCTGTCCGAAGGCGCTGACCGATTCCGAGCTGATCCTCACGCAGTTGAGCGCCGAGGGCTACCGGACCGCCAAGACCTTCGAGGGCGCGGACCTCGTGATCGTCAACACCTGCGGTTTCATCGACGATGCCGTCAAGGAAAGCCTGGACACGATCGGCGAGGCACTGGCGGAGAACGGCAAGGTGATCGTCACCGGCTGCCTCGGTGCCAAGCCGGGCGAAGGCGGTGGCAACCTGGTCAAGCAGATCCATCCGTCGGTGCTCGCGGTCACCGGCCCGCATGCGACGCAGGAGGTGATGGACGCGGTCCATGCCAACCTGCCCAAGCCGCACGACCCGTTCGTCGACCTCGTGCCCGCGGCCGGCATCAAGCTGACGCCGAAGCACTACGCCTACCTGAAGATCAGCGAAGGGTGCAACCACCGCTGCACCTTCTGCATCATCCCGTCGATGCGCGGCGACCTGGTGAGCCGCCCGATCGGCGACGTGCTGAAGGAGGCGAAGGCGCTCTTCGAAGGCGGCGTGAAGGAGCTGCTGGTGATCAGCCAGGACACCTCGGCCTACGGCGTGGACGTCAAGTACCGCACGGGCTTCTGGGAAGGCCGGCCGGTGAAGACGCGCATGCTGGAGCTGGTGCAGTCGCTGGGTGAACTGGCCCAGCCGTATGGCGCATGGGTGCGCCTGCACTATGTGTATCCCTACCCATCCGTGGACGAAGTGATCCCACTGATGGCGGAAGGCAAGGTGTTGCCTTACCTCGACGTGCCTTTCCAGCACAGCCACCCCGACGTGCTCAAGCGGATGAAGCGGCCCGCCAACGGCGAGAAGAACCTGGAGCGCATCGCCCGCTGGCGCGAGATGTGTCCCGAGCTGGTCGTTCGCAGTACGTTCATCGCGGGCTTCCCCGGCGAAACGGAAGAGGAGTTCCGGCACCTGCTGGACTTCATGCGCGAAGCGCGCATCGATCGCGCGGGTTGCTTCGCGTACAGCCCTGTGGAAGGAGCGGCGGCGAACGACATTCCCGGCATGCTGCCGCAGGAGGTGCGCGAGGAACGTCGCGCCCGCTTCATGGCCGTGGCCGAGGATGTCTCGGCGGCCAAGCTGCGCGAGCGCATCGGCGCGACCATGCAAGTGCTCGTCGACTCCGCCCCGGCACTTGGCCGCAGGGGCGGCGTGGGCCGCAGCTACGCCGATGCACCGGAGATCGACGGAACCGTGCAGCTGCTGCCGCCGGAAAAGTTGAGCAAGCAGCTGAAGGTGGGGGAATTCACGAAGGCGCGCATCGTGGGCGCGCAGGGGCACGACCTCGTCGCGGTACCGGTCTGAAAGGCTGCAATCTCTGCGCCGCCCCAAATGAATAAAGCCGGCTTGCGCCGGCTTTATGATTGTCTGGTGCCCAGGAAGTGCACCTTGAGCTAGAGCTGGTGCGATTTGCCGGGGATTTGGGGACGGCAATGTCCCCAAATGACGATTGCTACTCTTTCCGTGCGAACGCGTGCATTGCTATCGCGGCTTGGAACAACGATCGTCTGACTGCGAGGGGCAAGTTCAGAATTGCCTTGATTCCTTCTTGGTCCTCGGACGTCGCGGGTGCAGTGGTAATCAACGGCTCCGGTGGGGTCGAGTCGCCTTCCGTCCAATCGATACGAAATGACAGGATGGTCTGGAGCTTCCTGGCTAACTGCTTGCCCGGCAGGTTGCGGTTGTTGATCCAGTAGCGCACGGTCTGGTCCGAAACGTCCAGGCGCTCCGACAATTCGCGCACGGAGATCTTGACCTTGTCCATCTGGCGCTTGATTTGCTCCCCAACCTTCATGTCGTCACACTCCTCAACTGAATGCTGCTTGAGTCATCATATCCAACACGTTGTGATCACAAGCAACGAACTCGTGTGGACGACAATAGCGAAGTGAGCAACCTGTTTGAGCGGCGCCCGCCAATTGAGAGAAGGACTACACCTGGGAGTCGGGCTGTCCCCAAGCCGTCCCCAAGGGCTGTCCCCAGAAACAAAAAAGCCTTGCGAGTCAAAGACTTGCAAGGCTCTCTGTGTACAAGTATGGTGCCCAGGAAGGGACTCGAACCCCCACGATGTTACTCGCTAGTACCTGAAACTAGTGCGTCTACCAATTCCGCCACCTGGGCTTTCAGGAACCAAGGATTCTAACATCAAAAACGTCAGTCATCTCACACCCCCGCACACCATCGGCCTTCTCGACGAATTCGAGGGCGTGATCCAGGGCCATCGCGACGGCCACGGCTACGTCGTCCGCGACGACGCCGAAGCCGACATCTACCTGCCGCCCAACGAGATGCGCGCGGTGCTGCACAAGGATCGCGTGAAGGTGCGCGTCGTGCGGCACGACCGCAAGGGCCGCCCGGAAGGACGCGTGGTCGAGATCATCGAGCGCCCGCCGCAACCGATCATCGGGCGCCTGCTGCACGAAAGCGGCGTATGGCTGGTCGCGCCGGAAGACAAGCGCTACGGCCAGGACGTGCTGATCCCCAAGGGCGCGACCGGCTCGGCGAAGGCCGGGCAGGTGGTGGTGGTCGAATTGACCGAGCCGCCCAGCCTCTATGGCCAGCCGGTGGGCCGCGTGAAGGAAGTGCTGGGCGAGATCGACGATCCCGGCATGGAGATCGAGATCGCCGTGCGCAAGTACGGCGTGCCGCACGAGTTCTCCGATGGCTGCATCGGGCTCGCGCGCGCGCTGCCGGACAAGGTGAGGCGCGAGGACAAGCGGCACCGCGTCGATCTGACCGACGTGCCGCTCGTCACCATCGACGGCGAGGACGCGCGCGACTTCGACGACGCGGTGTACTGCGAGCCGGCGAAGGTCGGACGCAGCAAGGGCTGGCGCCTGCTCGTGGCGATCGCGGACGTCAGCCACTATGTCGAGACGGGCAGCCCGATCGACGTCGACGCCTACGACCGTGCCACCAGCGTCTATTTCCCCCGGCGCGTGATCCCGATGCTGCCGGAAAAGCTCTCGAACGGGCTGTGCTCGCTGAATCCGGAGGTCGAGCGCCTGTGCATGGTCGCGGACATGCTGATCACCGCCAGCGGCGAGATCTTCGCCTACCAGTTCTACCCGGGCGTGATGTGGAGCCATGCGCGCTTCACCTACACCGAGGTGGCGGCCATCCTGGCGAACACGCGTGGTCCCGAGGCGGCGCGGCGCAAGGACCGCGTACAGGACCTGTTGAACCTGCACGACGTCTACCGCGTGCTGCTCAAGGCACGCGAGGTGCGTGGCGCGGTCGACTTCGAGACGACCGAAACCCAGATCATCTGCGACGAGAACGGCCGCATCGAGCAGATCGTGCCGCGCGTGCGCACCGACGCTCACCGCCTGATCGAGGAGGCGATGCTCGCGGCCAACGTCTGCGCCGCCGATTTCATCCAGCAAAGCAAGCACCCGGGGCTGTACCGCGTACACGAGGGGCCGACCCCGGAGAAGAAGGAAATCCTGCGCCAGTACCTGAAGGCCATGGGCGTGTCGCTCACGATCAGCGACGACCCGCAGCCCTCCGAATTCCAGCGCATCGCCGAGGCGGTCAAGGACCGGCCGGACGCGCAGCAGATCCACACCATGCTGCTGCGCTCGATGCAGCAGGCGATCTACACGCCGTTCAACAGCGGGCACTTCGGCCTGGCGTACGACGCCTATACGCACTTCACATCGCCGATCCGCCGCTACCCGGACCTGCTGGTCCATCGCGTGATCAAGGCGATCCTGAACGGCGAGCGCTACGAACTGCCCGCGCTGCCCACGCCCGGCGAGCAGCACGAGAAGCTGGTGCGCCGGCTGGCGACGCAGGCGGCGAAGTCGGCGCCGCACAAGGCCAAGAAGGAGAAGCCGGCCGCGCCGCCCAGCCGCGAGATGCTGGCGTGGGAAGCGGCGGGCATCCACTGCAGCGCCAACGAGCGGCGCGCCGACGAGGCGAGCCGCGACGTCGAAGCGTGGCTGAAGTGCAAGTACATGCGCGAGCACCTGGGCGAGGAATACGGCGGCGTCGTCACGGCGGCCACCAGCTTCGGGATCTTCGTCACGCTGGACCAGATGTACGTCGAGGGGCTGGTGCACATCACCGAGCTGGGCGGCGAATACTTCAAGTTCGACGAAGCGCGGCAGGAACTGCGCGGCGAGCGCACCGGCATCCGGTATGCGATCGGCTCGCGGGTGCGCGTGCAGGTCAGCCGCGTGGACCTGGACGGCCGCAAGATCGATTTCCGCCTGGTGCGCGAGGGCGAGGAGCTCGTTGCGCGTGCCTTGCGCGACAAGGGCGTGCCGCCGCCGGCCCGTGCGGGCAAGGGCGGCACGTCCAAGGCCTCGGCCAAGAAGGCCGGAAACAAGGGCGGGGAGAAGGCCGCCAAGACCGCAGCGAAGAAATCCGCCGCGAAGCCCAAAGGGCGCGCGCGGCGCTGAACACCACAACGAGGAGTACACACACATGGCAAACGACAAGGCAAGGGTGGCGATCGTCACGGGCGGCGGCTCCGGCGTCGGCAAGGCGGCGGCGCTGGCGCTGCTGCGCGACGGCTGGCGGGTCGCGGTGGCGGGCCGCCGCAAGGAGCCGCTGCAGGAGACGATCTCCGAATCCGGTGCGGGCGATCGCGGCTTGGCGATTCCCACCGACGTGACGGACCCGGCGCAGGTCCGCGCGCTGTTCGACGCGACGGTGAAGGCCTGGGGGCGCGTCGACCTGCTGTTCAACAACGCCGGCATGGGCCTGGGCCAGACGCTGCTGGAGGACATCAGCGACGACGACTGGAAGAAAGTCGTCGACACCAACCTCAACGGCATGTTCTACGGCATCCGCGAGGCGTTCCGGGTGATGAAGTCGCAGCAGCCCATGGGCGGGCGCATCATCAACAACGGCTCGATCTCGGCGCACGCGCCGCGGCCGAACTCGATCGCCTACACCGCGACCAAGCATGCGGTCACGGGCCTGACCAAGACGGCGTCGCTGGACGGGCGCAAGTACGACATCGCCGTCGGCCAGATCGACATCGGCAACGCGATGACGGACCTGGCCGCGCGCATGGCCAAGGGCGTGCCGCAGGCGAACGGCACGATCGCCGTCGAGCCGCTGATGGACGCGGGGATCGTCGGCCAGTCCATCCTGTACATGGCCAACCTGCCGCTGGAAGCCAACGTGCTGTTCCACACCGTGATGGCGACGAAGATGCCCTTCGTCGGTCGAGGCTAGGGCCGCAGCGCCTTCGCGAGCAGTGATGCGGTGAGCGTGCGGCCGGCGGGCCACTCGTCGGCGATGCCCCCGTGGTCGAACACCGCGCCTGACGCGGCCTGCAAGGCGTCGGTGTTCGCGGCGAGCCTCGCCGCGACCAGGCCGGCGAGCACATCGCCGGTTCCCGCTGTCGCCAGGCGCGCATTGCCGGTCGGGTTGATCTGCGGCACGCGATCGGGGGCGCACACGATCGAGCCCGATCCCTTCAGCACCACGACGCACCCGAAGCGAAAGGCGAGTTCGCGGGCAGAGGCGATCCGGTCGGACTGCACGTCCTTCGCGAAGCGGCCCAGCAGCCGCGCCGCTTCGAGCGGATGCGGCGTCAGCACCGTCGGCCGACCCCGCCGTCCGCGCGCCTGCAGCTGTGCCTGCAATTGCGGGTCGGCGGCGATGGCATTGAGGGCGTCGGCGTCGAGCACCAGCGCGCGCGAAGTGGAGAGGACTTTCGGCAACGGCGCACGCACGGCGTCGCCACCGCCGCAGCCGCAGGCGACGGTCATGGCCGCGAGATCCAGCGAGTCCCAGGCGCGCAGCATCAGCTCGGGTTGGGCGACGTCCACCGGCATCGGGTCGCCGAGCAGGCCGACGAAGACCCGCCCCGCGCCGGCGTGCAAGGCGCCCGAGGCCGCGAGCAGGGCGGCGCCCGTCATCCCCGGCCCCCCGCCGATCACCGCGACGTCGCCCCACGTGCCCTTGTGCGAGGCATGCGGTCGCGGGCCGGCAGGCGCGGGTCCGGCGAGCCACGCGGAAGGTGCGTGATCGCTGCTGTCGATGCCCAGATCGTCGAACCACACTTCGCCCGATGCGTCGCGCCCCTCGGCGGTGAATAGGCCCGGCTTCAGTGTGAGCAGGCTGAGCGTGTGGGTCGCCCTGACACCGTGGCCCGTGCCGGTGTCGCTCGCCAGGCCGGAAGGCATGTCGATCGCAAGAACAGGCACGCCCGCCGTGTTCATGCGGTCGGCCCAGGTGCCCATCGTCGCGCCCAGCGGCCGTGCAGAGCCGATGCCGAGCAGGGCGTCGATGGCCAGGTCGAACTGCGCCGGTGCCTCGCTCGCGACCGCAACGCCGGCCTCGCGCGCCCGTTGCAATGAAGCGCGGGCATCGGCAGGCGCCTTGGCTGGGTCGCCGGCCCAGGTGACCGTCACGGCCTTTCCCCAGAGATGCAGGTGTGTCGCCGCCTCGAAGCCGTCACCCCCGTTATTGCCCGGCCCGCAGGCGATCCAGACCCGCCTCGCGTGCGGCGCGATGGCCAGAGCCAGTCGCGCCACCGCCAGGCCGGCCCGCTGCATCAGGGTGTGCGGGGCAAGTGCTGCTGCCGCGACCTGCTCGATCGCGCGCGTGCCCGCAACGTCGTGCAGCGGCCAGGGTCGATCGGGGGTGACGCGGCGCATCAGCGCATCGTAGCGTTAGGCGGCGAGGCGCTCCACGCCGAGTCCCTCGACGTCGACATCGGGCTCGCGGCCGGACATCAGGTCGGCGACCACACGCGCGCTGCCGCACGACAGCGCCCAGCCGCTCGATCCGTGCCCGAGGTTGATCCACACGCCGGGGATGCCTGTGGCGCCGAGCATCGGCGGGCCGTCGGGCAGCATCGGCCGCGCGCCTTTCCACTCCTGCACCGTGGCGCCGCCGGTGTTCGCGAGCTGGGCCGCGCCCGGGAACCAGTCGTGCAGCACCTTGTAGAGCGTCTGGATCGAGTTGGCGCGTTTCTTCGTCGGCGAGCCGCCGATCTCGGCACTGCCGGCCACGCGCACGCGGTTGCCCATGCGCGAGATCGCGACCTTGTAGCGCTCGTCCATGATGCCGCTGCGCGGCGCGTTGAGCGGCTCGCGGATCGGCGCGCTGATCGAGTAACCGTACACCGGCGCGAGCGGCACCTCGAGCCCGAGCGGGCGCAGCAGCCGGGCGGAGTCGACCCCGCCGCACACCACGACAGCGTTGAAGTTCCACTGCGACGTCGCGCCGTCCGCGTTCGTCACCTGCAGCGAGCCCGGCGTCGCGGGATTGAGCGGCGCCACCGTGCTGTTGAACTCGAAGCCGACGCCGCGCGTCTGGCACTCGGCCTTGAGCTGCAGCGCGAACTGGCGACAGTTGCCGACTTCGTCCTGCGGCAGGTGGATGGCGCCGGCGAACTCCGTGTCCGTATTGAGCGCCGGCTCCAGTACGCGCGCTTCCTGCGGCGCGATCTCCTTGAAGGCGACGCCCGCGTCGCGCATCACCTGCAGGCCCGGCTCCACGAGCTGGCGGTCCTTGTCCGTGCGCAGCATGACCATGTAGCCGGTGCTGCGGTCGTAGTCCAGGCCGAAGTGCTCGGTGATGTCGTGCAGCCGCGTGCGGCTGTAGAACGCGAGCCGCTGCATGCGGGCCCGGTTCGCCGTGTAGGCCTGGAGCTCGCACGAGTGGTACCACTTCCACATCCAGCCGATGTCCGCGGCCGTCAGCGGCCAGCTCACGCGCACCGGCGCATGGTCGGACAGCAGGTAGCGCGCGACCTTCCGCGGCATGCCGGGCGCCGCCCAGGGCGTGACGTAGCCGGGCGCGATCACGCCCGCATTGGCGAAGCTGGTTTCTTCCGCCGCGGACGAGCGCCGCTCGAAGACGGTGACGTCGTGGCCGTCCACCGCCAGTTCGAAAGCCGTAGTGATGCCGATGATGCCGGCGCCGATGACGGCGATCCTCATCGCCGTCCCTGCCCAATTCGATTCATGAAGTGATTGCGTTCGCGAGCGCGGCTTCCGCTAGCCGCGCGATGTTCAGCACCGTGTCGTCGTGCATGGCACTTTGCCAGATCATGAGGCCCACCGGAAGTTCGTCGGGCGCGTGGCAGGGGATCGAGATCGCGCAACCATCCAGCATGTTCACGATGCTGGTGTTCCGCAGCAACAGCGCGTTGACGCGGAAGAACTCCTCGTCGCGCTCGGCTCCCGGAGCGACCTGCGCGATCGGCGGCGCGACGATGGGCACGGTGGGCGAGAGCACGGCGTCGAAGCCGCGCAGCGAATCGACGACCCGTGCGATCCATTCGCGCCGCGCGGTGACGAGCTCGATGTATTCGAAGGCCTTCATGCCGGCGCCGCGTTCGATGCGGGCGCGCACGCGCGGGTCGTAGCGCTCGCCCGCCCGGGCCAGCAGCTGCCGGTGCCAGGCGTAGCTCTCCGCAGCGGAGAAGCCGCCGGTGGCCTGGATGGTGCCCAGGTCGCGAATCGCGCCGAGCTCGATCTCCACCACGGCCGCACCGGCGTCGCGCAGTGCCTTCAGCGCGCGGTCGAAAGCGCGGGCGACGGTCGCATCGAGCGACTCGAGCATGCCCGTGCGCGCGACCGCGAAGCGAAAGCCCGAAAGCGGGACGTCGGCCAGCCTGACCGAGCGGTGGGCGAGGACCTCGTGCGCGAGGATGGCGTCGCGCACCGAGCGGGTCATGGCGCAGACCGTGTCGAGTGTGGTCGACAGGGGCACCGCGCCCTCGGTCGGCACCAGCCGCGCCGTGTTCTTGAACCCGACGATCCCGGTCAGCGCCGCCGGGATCCGGATCGAGCCGCCGGTGTCGGAACCCAGCCCGATGAACGCCGCGCCGGTGGCGACCGACACCGCCGCGCCGGACGAGGAGCCGCCGGGGATGCGGGCGACCTTCGGGTCGGCCGGGTTCGCCGGCGTGCCGAAATGCGGGTTCGTGCCTACGCCGGAGAAGGCGAATTCGGTCATGTTGGTGCGGCCGAGCAGGGCCGCGCCGGCGGCGCGAAGGCGGGCCACGGCTGGGCAATCGTCGGCGGCGGGCGCAGCGTCGCCCAGGGCCACGGAGCCGGCGGCCGTGACCTGGTCCCGTACGCCGAACAGGTCCTTGACCGAGACCGCCAAGCCCATCAGCGGATGCCCGGCCGAAGCCGAAGCGGATGCACAGGCCCGCGCTTCGTCGAAGGTCGTTTTCAGGAAAGCCCGGTCGCAGGCGGGCGACTGGGCGATGGCGATCGATTGCTCGAGTTCGGCAGTCGCGGTGGTCCTGCGGCGCGTCAGCGCTTCACGGATGTGGTGGAGGTCGGGGCGGGAGGTCGGCAAGGCGCAAGCTGCTATAATTTTTGGGTTTTGCCGGGTGGTGCTCTTCGAGCGTTGCCTCGAGTGCAAGACAAATCGCGAATCCAGCCCTCCAAGGTGTCGCGGCGGTTCTGCGAACTGCAGCGATTTCGGGCCGGATTTTAGACCCAACCTCAGGAAATCATCATGTCCGTGACCATGCGTCAAATGCTGGAAGCCGGTGTCCATTTTGGCCACCAGACGCGCTTCTGGAACCCCAAGATGGCCCCGTATATCTTCGGCCATCGCAACAAGATCCACATCATCAACCTGGAGAAATCGCTCCCGCTTTTCCAGGACGCGACCAAGTTCGTGCGCCAGCTCGCGGCCAACCGCGGCACCATCCTCATGGTCGGCACCAAGCGCCAGGCCCGCGAGATCGTCTCGGCCGAAGCCAAGCGCTGCGGCATGCCTTTCGTCGACCAGCGCTGGCTGGGCGGCATGCTGACCAACTTCAAGACGGTGAAGACCTCCCTCAAGCGTCTGAAGGAAATGAAGGCGCAACAGGAAGCCGGCCTCGAGTCCATGAGCAAGAAGGAACAGCTCATGTTCACCCGCGAGATGGCCAAGCTCGAGAAGGACATCGGCGGCATCCAGGAGATGAACAACCTGCCGGACGCCCTGTTCGTGATCGACGTGGGCTTCCACAAGATCGCCGTGGCCGAAGCCAAGAAGCTGGGCATCCCGATCGTCGGCGTGGTGGACTCCAACCACTCGCCCGAGGGCATCGATTACGTGATCCCCGGTAACGACGACTCCTCCAAGGCCGTCACGCTGTACGCGCGCGGCATCGCCGACGCCGTGCTCGAAGGCCGGGCCAACGCCGCCGCCGACGTGGTGCGCGCCGTGTCCGAAGGCGGCGACGAGTTCGTCGAAGTGCAGGAAGGCGCCGCCGCTTAAAGCGCCGGCTCCCGCAAGGCGATATGAAGGGGGCTTTCGGGCCCCCTTTCACATCCGAAAATTTCAGAAAGGCTAGGAAAGAGAAATGGCTGCAATCACCGCAAGCATGGTCGCCGAACTGCGTGGCAAGACCGACGCGCCGATGATGGAGTGCAAGAAGGCACTCACCGAGGCCGAAGGCAACATGGACAAGGCCGAGGAAATCCTGCGCGTGAAGCTGGGCAACAAGGCCGGCAAGGCTGCCGCGCGCATCACGGCCGAAGGCGTGGTCACTGCGTTCATCGAGGGCTCCACCGGCGCGATCCTCGAGACCAACAGCGAAACCGACTTCGTCGCCAAGAACGACAGCTTCCTCGCCATGGCTCAGGCCGCCGCGCAGCTGGTCGCCAAGCACAACCCGGCCGACGTGGCTGCGCTGTCGGCGCTCGCGTACTCGCAGGACGGGTTCGGCCCGACGCTCGAGGACGTGCGCAAGGGCCTGATCGGCAAGATCGGCGAGAACATGACGTTCCGCCGCTTCAAGCGCTTCGCCGGCGGCGGCAAGCTGGCCTCCTACCTGCACGGCACGCGTATCGGCGTCGTCGTGGAGTACGAAGGCGACGACGTGGCCGCCAAGGACGTCGCCATGCACGTGGCCGCCATGAAACCGGTCGCCCTGTCCAGCAAGGACGTCTCCGCCGACCTGGTCGAGAAGGAGCGCTCGATCGCCACGCAGAAGGCCGCCGAATCGGGCAAGCCCGCCGACATCGTCGCCAAGATGGTGGAAGGCTCGGTGCAGAAGTTCCTGAAGGAAGTCTCGCTGCTCAACCAGCCGTTCGTGAAGAACGACAAGCAGACCGTGGAGCAGATGCTCAAGGAAAAGGGCACCACCCTGAAGGGCTTCACGCTTTACGTGGTGGGCGAGGGCATCGAGAAGAAGGTCGACGATTTCGCCGCCGAAGTGGCCGCGCAGGTCGCTGCCGCCAAGCAAGCCGCGTAAAGAAGGGGGCAACCCCATTACACTCGACCCCGTATTCGAAAGGAGCCTCCTTCCATGACCGACGCCAAGCCGGCCCACAAGCGAATCTTGTTGAAGCTGTCCGGCGAGGCCCTCATGGGGGATGACCCCTTCGGCATCAACCGCTCCACCATCGTCCGCATGGTGGACGAGGTGGCCGAAGTCGTGAAGATGGGTGTCGAGGTCGCCATCGTCATCGGCGGCGGCAACATCTTCCGCGGCGTCGCGGGCGGCGCGGTGGGCATGGACCGCGCGACGGCCGACTACATGGGCATGCTGGCGACGGTGATGAATTCCCTCGCGCTGGCCGACGCCATGAACAAGGCGGGCCTGACGGCGCGCGTGATGTCCGCCATCGGGATCGAACAGGTGGTCGAGCCTTACGTGCGCCCGAAGGCGCTGCAGTACCTCGAGGAAGGCAAGGTCGTCGTCTTCGCGGCCGGCACCGGCAACCCGTTCTTCACCACCGACACCGCCGCCGCATTGCGCGGTGCCGAGATCGGCGCCGAGCTCGTGCTCAAGGCCACCAAGGTGGACGGCGTGTACTCGGCGGACCCGAACAAGGACAGCTCTGCCACGCGCTACTCGAAGATCTCCTTCGACGACGCCATGGCGCAGAATCTCGGGATCATGGATGCCACCGCGTTCGCGCTGTGCCGCGACCAGAAACTGCCGATCAAGGTCTTCTCCATCGTGAAGCACGGGGCGCTGCGCCGCGTGGTGATGGGCGAGGACGAAGGCACGCTGGTCTACGCCTGAGAAAAAGAGGAGAGCTGCATGAACACCATCCCCGAAATCAAGAAGCACGCCGAAGGCAAGATGGACCAGACCATCGCCGCCTTCAAGACCAACCTCACGAAGATCCGCACGGGCCGCGCCAACCCCGGCATCCTCGACACCGTGCACGTCGAGTACTACGGCTCGACGCTGCCGATCAGCCAGGTCGCGAACGTCTCCCTGCTGGACGCCCGCACGATCAGCGTGCAGCCCTGGGAAAAGGGCATGGCCGCCAAGATCGAGAAGGCCATCCGCGACAGCGACCTGGGTGTCAATCCGGCTTCCATGGGCGACCTCATCCGCGTGCCGATGCCGCCGATGAGCGAGGAGCGCCGCAAGGAGATGACCAAGATCGTGCGCCACGAGGGCGAGCAGGCCAAGATCGCGATCCGCAACCTGCGCCGCGACGCCAACGAGCACATCAAGAAGCTCGTGAAGGACAAGCACGTCTCCGAGGACGACCAGAAACGCGCCGAAGGCGACATCCAGAAGACCACCGACAAGCACATCGCCGACATCGACACGCTCATGCACGCCAAGGAGCAGGAGATCATGGCGGTCTGAGGCCGCGGTCGCCCGACATGACGCATCAGCGCATCCCGCATCACGTCGCGATCGTCATGGACGGCAACGGCCGCTGGGCGACCCGCCGGTTCCTGCCGCGCGTCGCGGGCCACAAGAAGGGCATGGACGCCCTGCGCGCGTGCGTGCGCCATTGCGGTGAGCGCGGCGTGAAGGTGCTCACCGTCTTCGCGTTTTCCTCCGAGAACTGGAAGAGGCCGGCCGACGAGGTGAACGGCCTGATGGAATTGCTGGCCATGGCGTTGTCGCGCGAGATCCCGCAGCTGAAGGCCGAGGGCGTGCGGGTGCATTTCATCGGCGACCGCGCCGCGCTGTCCGAGAAGGTGCGCCAGGGGCTCGATCACGCCGAAGCGGCGACGGCGGGCAACACGCGCCTGACCTTCAACATCTGCTTCAATTACGGTGGCCGCTGGGACATCGCGCAGGCCGCGGCCAAGCTGGCGACCCGTGGCGAGCCGATCACGCAGGAAAGCATGCATGCCGCCATGGCGCTCGCGCACGTGCCCGACCCGGACCTGATCATCCGCACCGGGGGCGAGCAGCGCATCTCCAACTTCCTGCTGTGGCAGGCGGCGTATTCGGAGCTGTATTTCAGCGACAAGCTCTGGCCCGACTTCGACGAGGCTGCCCTCGACGCTGCCTTCGCCGATTACGCGGCGCGCGAACGCCGCTTCGGCAAGACTTCGGAGCAGGTTGCGCCACCGGCACAGAAGGCGGCGTAAATGCTGAAGCAGCGCGTCATCACGGCCGTCGTGCTGCTGGCCATCCTGCTGCCCGCATTGTTCTGGCCGTCGCCCGTTCCGTTCACCGGCGTAGTGCTGGTGCTCATCGCGGCGGCGGGCTGGGAATGGGGCCGGCTGAATGGCCTGGGCTTCGGGCTGTCCCTCGTGATCGCGGCCGCCTGCCTCGTGCTGTGCGCCGGATCCTGGTACGCGGGCCTGATCGACCAGCCGCTCGGCGTGATCTGGGCGATAGCGGGCGCCTTGTGGGTGCTGGGCGGTGCCTTCCTGCTGCGCGTCGGCGTGGCGGGCTGGCCGCATGTCCCGCGCTGGATCCGGCTCGCCGTGGGCGTGCTCGCGCTGTGGGTGGCGTGGCTGGCCGTGGCGCAGGCCCGCGCGATCGGCATCAACTTCCTGCTCTCGATCCTGGTGCTGGTGTGGGTCGCCGACGTCGCGGCCTATGCGGCGGGCCGCACCTTCGGCCTCAAGTTCACCAGGAGCAAACTGGCGCCCACCATCAGTCCCGGCAAGAGCTGGGAGGGCGCCTGGGGCGGCATGCTGGGCGTGCTGGTCCTCGGTGTTGCCTGGGTGGTGGCCGACCGCTTCCAGGGCGCGGACGTCGCCAGCCTCTACTCGCGCCTGGCCGGCGCGGGCTGGTGGCTGTTGCCGATCGCCGCGGTCTTCCTCACGGCCATGAGCATCGTGGGTGACCTGACCGAGTCGCTCGTCAAGCGCAGTGCCGGCATGAAGGATTCCAGCAACCTGCTGCCCGGCCACGGCGGCGTGCTCGACCGGGTCGACGCGCTGCTGCCCACGCTGCCGCTGGCCATGTTCATCGCGGGGATGGTGTCGTGATGAGCGCCGCCCGGCCGCCGACCCGGCAACGCGTTGCGGTCCTCGGCTCGACCGGCTCGATCGGGGCCAACACGCTGGACGTGATCCGCCGGCATCCCGATCGCTTCGACGTCTTCGCATTGACGGCGTCCACCCAGGTGGACCTCATGCTGCAGCAATGTGCGGAGTTCCAGCCGGCTTTCGCCGTCATGGCCGGCGAGGCGGCGGGGCGCGAGCTGGCGCGCCGGCTCGAGGGCAGCGGGCTCGCCACCCACGTGCTGTGGGGCACGAAGGCGCTCGAGGAGGTTGCCTCGCACGAGTCGGTCGACAGCGTGATGGCGGCGATCGTCGGCGCGGCGGGGCTCGCGTCATGCCTGGCCGCCGCGCGCGCCGGCAAGCGCCTGCTGCTGGCGAACAAGGAGGCGCTGGTCGTGGGCGGCGAGCTGTTCCTCGCCGCCGTGCGCCAGGGCGGCGCCAAGCTGCTGCCGATCGACAGCGAGCACTCGGCGATCTTCCAGTCGCTGCCCGAGGACGCGTCGACCTGGGACTCGCGCGTCGAGAAGATCATCCTCACTGCATCGGGCGGGCCGTTCCGCACGCGCGACCCGAAGTCGCTGCGGGACGTGACGCCGGAAGAGGCCTGCGCGCACCCGAACTGGGTGATGGGCCGCAAGATCTCGGTCGACTCCGCGACGATGATGAACAAGGCGCTGGAGGTGATCGAGGCCCGCTACCTGTTCGGCCTCGCGCCCGGGCGGCTGGAGGTGGTGATCCATCCGCAAAGCGTCATCCATTCGATGGTGCAGTACCACGACAAGTCAGTGGTGGCGCAGCTGGGTACGCCCGACATGCGCGTGCCGATCGCCTACGGCCTCGCGTGGCCCGACCGTGTCGTGTCCGGCGCGCAGGCACTCGATTTCCATGCCTTGGCCGACATGACGTTCGAGGCGATGGACAGCCGCGGCCACCCGGAGCGCTTCCCGGGCCTGGCGCTCGCGTGGGAGGCGCTGCGCGCGCCGGCCGGCACCACGGCTGTGCTGAACGCCGCCAACGAGGTGGCCGTGGCCGCCTTCCTGGAGCGCGGCATCCGCTTCGACCAGATCCATCGCGTGAACCTTGCAACTTTGTCCGCGGTGGCGGCATCCAACCCGGAATCACTGGATGACTTGCTGGCCCTGGACGCGCGCGCGCGCGCCGCGGCCGGCGCCGAGATCGAACGGATCGCCACCTGATGCTCACCATCGTCGCCTTCGTCGTCGCACTGGGCGTGCTGATCGCGGTTCACGAATACGGCCACTACCGCGTGGCCGTGGCCTGCGGCGTCAAGGTGCTGCGCTTCTCGATCGGCTTCGGCCACACCATCTTCCGCTGGCGCCCGAAGCGGCAACGGCCGAACCAGGACACCGAGTTCGTCATCGGCGCGTTTCCGCTGGGCGGCTACGTGAAGATGCTCGACGAGCGCGAAGGGGAGGTGAGGCCCGAGGAGCGGCACCTCACGTTCAACACGCAGCCGCTGCGGTCACGCGCGCTGGTCGTCGTGGCCGGGCCGGTGGCCAACCTGCTGCTCGCCGTTCTTCTCTATTCGTGCGTCAACTGGTACGGGGTGGAGGAGCCGAAGGCCATCCTGGCCAGCCCGGTGGCCGGCTCGATCGCCGAAAGCGCGGGGCTGGCCGGCGGTGAAGTCGTCGAGGCGGGCGGCTTCGACGGCGAAGAGCTGCAGCCCCTGCGCTCGTTCGAAGACCTGCGCTGGCTCGTCACGCGCGGCGCGCTCGACGGCCGCGACGTGCGCCTGCAGGTGGCGGGCGGCTCGCGCCAGCCGGTGCTGCGCCTGTCCCAGCTTTCCACGCGCGAGGCCGACGCCCAGTTGTTCCGCCGCATCGGCATCCTGGGCCCGTGGACACCGCCGGTCGTGGGCGAGGTGATCGACAAGAGCGCCGCGCAGCGCGCGGGACTGCACAAGGGCGATGTCGTGATCGCCATCGGGTCCACCGCCATCGTCGACGGCCAGCAGCTGCGCGAGCGCATCCGCACCGGCGTCAAAGGCGGCCAGGGGCTGCGCGAAACCTGGCGCGTGCGGCGTGACGGCGCCGTCATCGAACTCGAAGCGCAACCCGAAGCGGTGCAGGAGGGCGACAGGACCGTGGGCCGCATCGGCGCCTACGTCGGCGCGCCGCCGCAATTCACCACCGTGCGCTACGGACCGCTCGAAGGTCTCGAGAAGGGCGCGTTGCGCACATGGGAGGTCTCGCTGCTGACGCTGCGCATGATGGGGCGCATGGTCATCGGCCAAGCGTCGATCAAGAACCTCTCGGGCCCGCTCACCATCGCCGATTACGCGGGCAAGTCCGCGAGCCTGGGCCTGACCCAATACCTCGTGTTCCTCGCCTTGATCAGCGTGAGCCTCGGGGTGCTGAACCTGCTGCCTCTCCCGGTGCTGGATGGAGGGCACCTGATGTATTATCTTTGGGAGGCCGTCACGGGCCGGAGCATCTCCGAAGCCTGGATGGAGCGTCTGCAACGTGGCGGGGTCGCGGTGCTGTTGCTCATGATGTCGATCGCGCTGTTCAACGACGTCACGCGCCTGTTTGGATAAACCTTGAAGTGCCGAGAAATGCGTCGCCCCGGAGCGACGCGGGCCCAACCCTGATTCATGAAGAAACACATCAAGCGCTTTCGCGTGCGTACCGTTTCGGCCATCGCGGCCATGGCTTTCGCCGCGAACGCCTGGGCCGTCGATCCGTTCACGGTGAAGGACATCCGGGTCGAGGGCCTGCAGCGTGTCGAGCCCGGCACGATCTTCGCATCGCTGCCGTTCCGCATCGGCGAGCAGTACAACGACGAGAAGGGCACCGCGGCGATCCGCGCCCTGTTCGGCCTGGGCCTGTTCAAGGACGTGCGCATCGAGGTGCAGAACGACGTGGTGGTCGTGGTCGTCGAGGAGCGCCCGACGGTCGCCGAGATCGATTTCGCCGGCATCAAGGAATTCGATAAAGAAGCCTTGCGCAAGGCACTGCGCGAGGTGGGCCTGACCGAAGGACGCCCCTTCGACCAGAGCCTGGCCGATCGCGCCGAGCAGGAACTGAAGCGCCAGTACATCGACCGCAGCCTCTATGGCGCGGAGGTCGTGACGACGCTGACGCCGGTGGAGCGCAACCGCGTGAACCTCACCTTCACCGTGACCGAAGGCGCACCGGCGCGGGTGCGCGAAATCCGGATCGTGGGCAACCACGCGTTCAGCGAAGGCACGCTCAGGGACCAGTTCGACCTGGACACGGGCAACTGGCTGTCGTGGTACACGAAGTCGGACCGCTATTCGCGCACCAAGCTCACCGCCGACATCGAGGCGCTCAAGAACTACTACCTGTCGCGCGGCTTCCTCGAGTTCAAGGTCGACTCCACCCAGGTCGCCATCTCGCCCGACAAGCAGGGCATCAGCATCACCATCAACATCACCGAAGGCCAGCGCTATGCGGTGTCGAGCGTCAAGCTGGAGGGCAACTACCTCGGCAAGGACGAGGAGTTCAAGTCGCTGGTCCAGATCAAGCCCGGCGAGCCGTACAACGCCAATGACGTGGCGGCGACGATCAAGGCCTTCACCGACTACTTCGGCAACTTCGGTTTTGCCTTCGCGAATGTCGACGCGCACCCAGTGATCGATCGCGAGAACAGCCGCGTGTCCTTCGTCCTCGTCGCCGATCCGCAGCGCCGCGCCTACGTGCGCCGCGTCAACGTGGTGGGCAACAACCGCACGCGCGACGAAGTGATCCGCCGGGAGTTCCGCCAGTTCGAGTCGTCCTGGTACGACGGCGACAAGATCAAGCGATCGCGCGACCGCGTGGACCGCCTGGGCTTCTTCAAGAGTGTGGACGTCGACACGACCGACGTCCCGGGCGCTGCCGACCAGGTCGACCTCAACATCAAGGTGGAGGAAAGGCCCACCGGCAGCCTGCAGCTGGGCGCCGGCTTCTCGCAAGCTGAGAAGCTCTCGCTATCGTTCTCGATCAAGCAGGAGAACGCGTTTGGCAGTGGTAACTACCTGGGCGTGGACGTCAACACCAGCAAGTACAACCGCACCATCGCGTTCACATCGGTAGACCCGTACTTCACGCAGGACGGCGTTTCCCGCACGATCGACCTCTACCACCGGGCATCCAAGCCCTACGCAGACCAGGGCGGCAACTACCGGATCGATACCAGCGGCGGCGGCCTGCGCTTCGGCGTGCCGTTCAGTGAAGTCGATACCGTGTACTTCGGCGCGAACGCCGAACGCGTGAGGATCGTCCCGGGAACCAACATCCCGGCGGCGTACCTGGCGTACACGGAACGGTTCGGCGACACCTCGACCTCCCTGCCGCTCACCGTGGGCTGGGGGCGCGATAGCCGCGACAGCGTGATTGCGCCCACCGCGGGTCGCTACCAGCGCGCGGCGGGCGAGCTCGGCCTGATCGGCGACGCGCACTACTTCCGGGGTGACTACCAGTTCCAGCAGTTCTTCCCGCTCACCAAGAAGTTCACCCTGGGCTTCAATGGCGAGGTGGGTTACGGCAAGGGACTGGGTAACCAGCCCTTCCCGGTGTTCAAGAACTTCTACGGCGGTGGTCTCGGCTCGGTGCGTGGCTTCGAGCAGGGCACTCTCGGTCCGAGGGACGTGACGGGTTCGGTCATCGGCGGCGCAAAGAAGCTGACCTTGAACCTCGAGCTCAGCGCGCCGCTTCCGGGGGCCGGCAACGATCGTTCCCTGCGCTTGTTCGGCTTCGCCGACGCCGGCAACGTCTGGGCCGAGCAGGAGAAGATGTCCTTCTCGAACTTACGCACCTCCGTCGGTGTGGGCATTTCCTGGCTGTCGCCCGTGGGCCCGCTGCGCATCGCCCTGGCCAAGCCGCTGCGCAAATTTGCCGGCGATAGAATCCAAACCCTGCAATTCCAGATCGGATCCTCGTTCTAATGAAGTCCCTCGCCCGCCACTGCCTGCCCCTCGTTGTCGCCGCCGCCGCGGTGTTCGCCCACGCGACGGTGCAGGCGGAGGACTTCCGCATCGGGTTCGTGAACACCGACCGCATCTTCCGCGAAGCCAACACGGCCAAGGCCGCGCAGGCCAAGCTGGAGCAGGAATTCTCCAAGCGCGAGAAGGAACTCAACGACATGGGGAACTCGCTGAAGAGTTCGTCCGAGAAGTTCGAGCGCGAGGCACCGACGCTGCCCGAGAGCCAGCGCGCCCAGCGCCAGAAGTCGCTGATCGACATGGACCGCGATTTCCAGCGCAAGCGCCGCGAATTCCAGGAAGACCTGAACGCGCGCAAGAACGAGGAACTGCAGCAGGTCCTCGATCGCGCCAACCGCGTGGTCAAGCAGGTCGCCGAGCAGGAGCACTTCGACGTGATCCTGCAGGAGGCGGTCTACATCAACCCCAAGCTGGACATCACCGACAAGGTGATCAAGGCCCTCAACGCGTCAACCACGAAGTAGGCGCAATGTGGCGCATGCCCTCGGCCTGATCGTCGACGCGCTCGGCGGCGAACTGCACGGCGACCGCGAGCGGCCCATCGCCAACCTCGCGCCGCTCGAAGCCGCGACGCCCAGCTCGCTCAGTTTCCTCTCCAACCCCAAGTACCAGCCGCAGCTGGCCGCCTCGAAAGCGGGCTGCGTGATCGTTTCGCCCGCGATGCGCGACGCGGCGCGTGCCCGCGGCGACTGCATCGTCACACCCGACCCCTACCTCTATTTCGCCCGCGTCACGCAGTGGTGGAAGAGGAACCAGAGTGGCGAGGAGCCGGCCGGCATCCACCCGACGGCGGTCGTCCATCCGGAAGCCGTGATCGATCCGACGGCCCGCATCGGCCCGCTGTGCGTGGTCGAGCGCGGCGTGCGCATAGGCGCGGACACGGTGCTCAAGTCGCGCGTCACCGTCGCCGAGGACTGCGCGATCGGCGCGCGTTGCATCCTGCAGCCGGGCGTGGTGATCGGCGCCGACGGCTTCGGCTTCGCGCAGCACCAGGGCGAGTGGGTCAAGATCGAGCAGCTCGGCGCCGTGCGCATCGGCGACGACGTGGAGATCGGCGCCAACAGCTGCGTGGACCGCGGCGCGCTGGCCGACACGGTGATCGAGGACGGCGTGAAGATCGACAACCTGGTGCAGATCGCGCACAACGTGCACGTCGGCAGGCACACCGTCATCGCGGGCTGCGTCGGCGTGTCGGGCAGCGCGAAGATAGGCGCGCACTGCATGATCGGCGGCGGCGTCGGCATCGCCGGGCACCTCACGATCGCCGACCATGTCACGGTCGCAGGCTTCACGCTCGTCTCCGGGTCCATCCACAAGCCGGGCCACTACGCCGGCGCGTTCCCCATCGACGACAATGCGGCCTGGCTGAAGAACGCCGCGGCCGTGAGGCAGCTGTCCCAGCTGCGCGATCGCGTGCGGGCCCTCGAGAAAAAAAGCGAAAAACCATGATGGACATCCACGCGATCCTGAAGAAACTGCCCCACCGATACCCATTCCTGCTGGTGGACCGCGTGCTCTCGCTGGAGGCGGGCAAGACGATCCGCACGCTGAAGAACGTCACGATGAATGAGCCGTTCTTCACCGGGCATTTCCCGAACCGGCCGGTGATGCCGGGCGTGCTGATGATCGAGGCCATGGCGCAGAGCGCCGCACTGCTCGCATTCGCCACCGTCGGCATCGAGAAGCTCGACGACGACCATGTGTTCTATTTCGCGGGCATCGACGGCGCGCGCTTCAAGCGGCCGGTGGAGCCGGGCGACCAGCTGGTGATGGACGTCTTCACCGACCGGGCGAAGGCCGGCATCTACAAGTTCCACGCCGAAGCGCGCGTCGGCGAGGAGCTCGCGTGCGAGGCGCACCTCATGTGCACCATGCGCAAGGTGGCATGAGGCGCCGGGCCGCTCCCAAGCCTCATAGCGCCGCAGCGCGCTGCGCGGAGGCCTCCGAATGACGAAAATCCATCCCACCGCGATCGTCGAGGAGGGCGCGCAGCTCGACTCGTCCGTCACCGTCGGGCCGTACACGGTGATCGGCGCGCACGTGAAGATCGGCGCGGGCACCGTGATCGGTCCGCATTGCGTGGTCGAAGGCCACACCACCATCGGCCGTGACAACCGCTTCTTCCAGTTCGGCTCCATCGGCGCGGCCAACCAGGACAAGAAGTACAAGGGGGAGCCTACCGAGCTGGTGATCGGGGACCGCAACACGATCCGCGAGTTCGTCACGCTGCACATCGGCACCGTGCAGGACAAGGCCGTGACGCGAATCGGCAACGACAACTGGATCATGGCCTACTCGCACATCGCGCACGACTGCGTGGTGGGCAGCAACGTGACGATGGCCAACAACGCCACGCTGGGCGGCCACGTCGAGATCGGCGACTGGGTCACGGTCGGCGGCCTCACCGGCATCCACCAGTTCGTGAAGATCGGCGCGCACGCGATGCTCGGATTCCAAAGTGCCATTTCGCAGGATGTGCCGCCGTTCCTGCTCGTCGACGGCAACCCGCTGAAGGTCGTCGGCGTGAACGTCATCGGCCTGAAGCGCCGGGGCTTCAGCAGCCAGCGTATCGACGGGATCCGCCAGATGCACAAGCTGCTCTACCGCGAAGGCCGGACCTTGGCCGATGCGCGCGCGGCCATCGACGCGCTGGCGCAGCAGGTGCCCGCAGCCGCCGACGACGTCGCGCTCATGAGCGGCTTCCTCGCGAAGGCCGAGCGCGGCATCGCGCGCTGAACGGGGGTCGCTGCGTGCGCTTCTCCCTGGTGGCCGGCGAAGCCTCCGGCGACCTGCTGGGCGGCCAGCTCCTCGGCGGCCTCAAGCAGCGCTGGCCCGATCTCGCGACCGACGGTATCGGCGGCCCGCAGATGGCGCAGCATGGGTTCCAGCCGTGGTGGCCCTACGAGAAGCTGGCCGTGCGCGGTTATGTCGAGGTGCTGCGGCATTACCGCGGTATCGTCCGCATCCGCGACGAGCTGCGCGAGAAGCTGCTCGCGAATCCGCCCGACTGCTTCATCGGCGTCGACGCCCCCGATTTCAACCTCGGGCTCGAGGAGTCGCTGAAGGCCCGCGGCATCAAGACCGTCCACTACGTCTGCCCGTCGATCTGGGCATGGCGCGCGGACCGCGTGCACAAGATCAAGCGCGCGGCCGACCACGTGCTGTGCCTGTTCCCGTTCGAGCCGGAGATCCTCGCGCGTGAAGGGATCGCTGCGACCTATGTCGGCCACCCGCTCGCCAATGTCATCCCGATGGAGCCGGACAAGGCGGCGGCGCGGGCGCGGCTGGGGATTCCCGAGGGCGCGCAGGTGCTCGCGGTGCTGCCCGGCAGCCGCGCCTCCGAAATCGAATACCACGCGGAGATTTTTCTCGCCGCTGCCGCCATCGTGCAACGCGCACGGCCCGGGCTGCATGTCGTCGTTCCCTCCATGCCCGTGCTGAAGGCGAAGGTCGAGGAGGCGGCGCGGCGTGCAGGGCTGCACAAGGACGTTCACGTCCTCAGCGGGCAGTCGCACACGGCGCTGGCTGCGTGCGACCTCACGCTGATCGCGAGCGGCACCGCCACGCTGGAGGCGGCGCTCTTCAAGCTGCCGATGGTGATCGCCTACCGCGTGAACTGGATCTCCTACTTCATGATGAAGCCGATGAAGCTGCAGCCGTGGATCGGGCTGCCCAACATCCTGAGCGGTGAATTCGTCGTACCCGAGTTGATCCAGCGCGAGGCGAATCCCGACTCGCTTGCTCGCGCGCTCTTGGATTGGCTGGAAGCTCCTGACAGAATGACGGCCGTCCGGGAGAAATTCGTCGCGTTGCACGAGCTCCTGCTCAGGGATTCCGCCCAACTTGCGACCGATGCGATCGAAAAGACTCTCCAAAGGTGAACAGGCCCGGCTCGCGGGCTGGGAGCCGGTCGGGCTGACTGCAGGCGTCGACGAAGCCGGCCGGGGGCCCCTCGCCGGCCCGGTCGTCGCTGCTGCCGTGATCCTCGACGATGCCAAGCGCATCCGGGGCCTGGCGGATTCCAAGGTGCTCACGCCGATGGCACGCGAGAAGCTCTACGACCAGATCCGCGACAAGGCGCTGTGCTGCTCGGTCGGCGAGGCATCGGTCGAGGAGATCGACGAGCTCAACATCTTCCACGCGACCATGCTCGCGATGAAACGCGCCGTCGAAGGCCTGCGCCTGAAGCCCGCGCGCGTGCTGGTGGACGGCAACCGCCTGCCGCGGCTGGAGGTGTATTGCGAGGCCATCGTGGACGGCGATGCCAAGATCAAGTCGATCTCGGCGGCATCGATCATCGCCAAGGTGCATCGCGATCGCATCCTCGTGCAACTGCACGACGAGTTCCCGCAGTACGGCTTCGCCGCGCACAAGGGCTACAGCACGCCCGAGCACCTGGAGGCGCTGCGGATGCACGGCGCCTGCAAGTACCACCGCCGGGGCTTCAGCCCGGTCGCCGCGACCTTCACCACGCCGGAAGGCGAGGTGATCGAGCTGCGCGAGACCGAGTCCGAGTGACCTCCGGTCCCCAGCTCGTCACCTCCGCGGCCAACCCGCTGCTCAAGGAGCTGCGCCGGCTCTCGCAGGACGGCAGCGCCTACCGCAAGCTGGGCCGCGTCTGGCTCGAAGGCGACCACCTGTGCGACGCCGCGCTCAAGCGGGGCCTCAGGCCGCAGGTGCTGGTCATTTCTGAATCGCTGTCCCACGAGCAGCGCTGGTTCGGCCACGCACCGCGCGAGGTGATCCTGTCCGATGCCTTGTTCGCGTCGCTGAGTTCGCTCGAATCGCCCGCACACGTTGGCTTCGTGATGGACGCTCCTGCCGCGCAGGAAGTCGCCGCGAGCGCTCCGACCGTCATCCTCGATCGCCTGCAGGATGCCGGCAATGTGGGCTCCGTCCTGCGCAGCGCCGCTGCCTTCGGCTTCACGCAGGTGATCGCCCTCAAGGGCACGGCCGCGCTGTGGAGCCCCAAGGTGCTGCGCGCCGGCATGGGCGCGCACTTCGCGCTGTCGCTGGTGGAGTCGGCGGACGAGGCGCAGGTGGAGGCGCTCGAGGTGCCGCTCGTCGCGACCAGCTCGCACGGGGGTGAGTTCCTGCACGAGGCGCGGCTGCCCTGGCCTTGCGCCTGGATGCTGGGGCATGAGGGGCAGGGGCTGGCCCCCCGGCTGGCGCAACGCGCTGCGTTTTCGGTGCGTATCGCGCAGCCGGGCGGCGAGGAGTCGCTGAACGTCGCCGCCGCCGCCGCGATCTGCCTGCACGCAAGCGCGATCACGGGCAAGGGATAAGGTCCTTCGGACTATAATCAGGGGCTTTCCCGCAAACCCCCCGTACGCCTAGCGCATTCGAGCTCCTCCCTGACAAAACAAGCACCAAGACCACAGGCGTCCTGAGTGCGGTTGGGCGTACCCGAACATCGGAGAACCCAGTGCTTTTGTCTCAACAGGGAGCCCACCCTGCCGCCATCTTGGCTCTTGCAGACGGCACGGTCTTTCAAGGCATCTCGATCGGAGCCACCGGCTCCACGACCGGCGAAGTCGTGTTCAACACGGCCATCACCGGTTACCAGGAAATCCTCACCGACCCCAGCTACTGCCAGCAGATCGTCACGCTGACGTATCCGCACATCGGCAACTACGGGGTCAACGAGGAGGACGTCGAAGCCGAGAAGGTCCATGCCGCGGGCCTGATCATCCGCGACCTGCCGCTGGTCGCGTCGAACTTCCGCACGCAACAGACGCTGTCGGACTACCTGCGCAAGCAGAACACCGTCGCCATCGCGAACATCGACACGCGCAAGCTCACGCGTCTGTTGCGCACCAAGGGCGCGCAGAACGGCTGCATCGTCGGCCTGGCGGCGGGCGAGCAGGTGACGCCGGCGGCCATCGACGAGGCGATCGCCGCGGCCAGGGCCGCGCCGGACATGAGCGGGCTGGACCTCGCGAAAGTCGTTTCCGTGAAGAAGCCGTATGACTGGACCCAGGCCGAATGGCACCTGGGTTCCGGCTACGGCGAGAAGCCCACGGGCAAGTGCCACGTCGTGGCCTTCGACTACGGCGTGAAGAAGAACATCCTGCGCATGCTGACCGAGCGCGGCTGCCACGTCACCGTCGTGCCGGCGCAAACGCCCGCCTCCGAGGTGAAGAAGCTCGATCCCGACGGCGTGTTCCTCTCGAACGGTCCGGGCGACCCCGAGCCTTGCGACTATGCGATCGAATCCACGCGCGAGCTGATCGAAGCCGGCTATCCCACCTTCGGCATCTGCCTGGGCCACCAGATCATGGCGCTCGCTTCGGGCGCGAAGACCTTCAAGATGAAGTTCGGCCATCACGGCGCGAACCACCCGGTGAAGGATCTCGACTCCGGCCGCGTCTCGATCACCAGCCAGAACCACGGCTTCGCAGTGGACGAGAAGACGCTGCCTGCCAACCTGCGCGCCACGCACGTGTCGCTCTTCGACGGCACGCTGCAGGGGCTCGCGCGCACCGACAAGCCCGCGTTCTGCTTCCAGGGCCATCCGGAAGCATCGCCCGGCCCGCACGACATCGGCTACCTGTTCGATCGTTTCGTCGACCTGATGGAGAAAAAGTAAGACATGGCGAAGCGCACCGACATCCAGAGCGTCCTCATCATCGGCGCCGGCCCGATCATCATCGGCCAGGCCTGCGAGTTCGACTACTCCGGCGTGCAGGCCTGCAAGGCGCTGCGCGAGGAGGGCTACAAGGTCATCCTGATCAACAGCAATCCCGCGACGATCATGACGGACCCGGCCACGGCCGACGTCACCTACATCGAGCCGATCACCTGGCAGACGGTCGAGAAGATCATCGCCAAGGAAAAGCCCGACGCGATCCTGCCGACCATGGGCGGCCAGACGGCGCTCAACTGCGCGCTCGACCTGTGGCATCACGGCGTGCTCGAGAAGTACAAGGTCGAATTGATCGGCGCATCGCCCGCCGCGATCGACAAGGCCGAAGATCGCCAGAAATTCAAGGAAGCGATGACGAAGATCGGGCTGGGTTCGGCCCGCTCCGGCATCGCGCACACGCTGGACGAAGCCTGGGCCGTGCAGAAGCAGGTCGGTTTCCCCGCAGTGATCCGCCCGAGCTTCACGCTGGGCGGCACGGGCGGCGGCATCGCCTATAACCCCGAGGAATTCGAGACGATCTGCAAGCGCGGACTCGAGGCATCGCCGACGAGCGAGCTGCTGATCGAGGAGTCGCTGCTCGGCTGGAAGGAGTTCGAGATGGAAGTTGTGCGCGACAAGGCGGACAACTGCATCATCATCTGCTCGATCGAGAACCTCGACCCGATGGGCGTGCACACGGGCGACTCGATCACCGTCGCGCCGGCGCAGACGCTCACGGACAAGGAATACCAGATCATGCGCGACGCGTCGATCGCGGTGCTGCGCGAGATCGGCGTGGACACCGGCGGATCGAACGTGCAGTTCGCGATCAACCCGCAGGACGGGCGCATGATCGTGATCGAGATGAACCCGCGCGTGTCGCGTTCCTCGGCGCTCGCGTCGAAGGCTACGGGCTTCCCGATTGCGAAGGTCGCCGCCAAGCTGGCCGTGGGCTACACGCTCGACGAGCTGCGCAACGAGATCACCGGCGGCGCGACGCCCGCATCGTTCGAGCCGACGATCGATTACGTCGTGACGAAGGTGCCGCGCTTCGCGTTCGAGAAGTTTCCGCAGGCCGATTCGCGCCTGACCACCCAGATGAAGTCCGTGGGTGAGGTGATGGCGATCGGCCGCACCTTCCAGGAATCGTTCCAGAAGGCGCTGCGCGGGCTGGAGGTCGGCGTCGACGGCATGAACGAGAAGACGCAGGACCGCGAGGTGCTCGAGAAGGAGCTGGGCGAGCCCGGTCCCGAGCGCATCTGGTACGTGGGCGACGCGTTCGCGCAAGGCATGTCGGTCGACGAGGTGTACGAGCTGACGAAGATCGACCGCTGGTTCCTCGTGCAGATCGAGGAGATCGTGAAAATCGAGCTCGAGCTGGACAAGCTCGCCGCAGAGAAGGGCGACAAGGCCTTGGCCTCCATCGGCGAGCCCACGCTGCGCTTACTCAAGCGCAAGGGTTTCTCGGACCGGCGCCTGGCCAAGCTGCTCAAGACCACCGACAAGGCCGTGCGCGAACTGCGCAAGAAGCTCGACGTGCGACCGGTCTACAAACGCGTGGACACCTGCGCGGCGGAGTTCGCCACCAACACCGCCTACATGTACTCGACCTACGAGGACGAGTGCGAGGCCGACCCGACCACGCGCAAGAAGATCATGGTGCTGGGCGGCGGGCCGAACCGCATCGGCCAGGGCATCGAGTTCGACTACTGCTGCGTGCACGCAGCGCTGGCCATGCGCGAGGACGGCTACGAGACCATCATGGTCAACTGCAACCCCGAGACCGTGTCGACCGACTACGACACGAGCGACCGCCTGTACTTCGAGCCGCTGACGCTCGAGGACGTGCTCGAGATCGTGGACAAGGAAAAGCCGCTGGGGGTGATCGTGCAGTACGGCGGCCAGACGCCGCTGAAGCTCGCACTCGGCCTCGAGGCCGAAGGCGTGCCGATCATCGGCACCTCGCCCGACATGATCGATGCCGCCGAGGACCGCGAGCGCTTCCAGAAGCTGCTGCACGAGCTGCAGCTGAAGCAGCCGCCGAACGCGACGGCGCGCACCGAGGAAGAAGCGCTGGAGAAGGCGGCGGCCCTGGGCTATCCGCTGGTCGTGCGTCCGAGCTACGTGCTGGGTGGCCGCGCGATGGAAATCGTGCACGAGCAGCGCGACCTCGAGCGCTACATGCGCGAGGCCGTCAAGGTCTCCAACGATTCGCCCGTGCTGCTCGACCGCTTCCTGAACGACGCGATCGAGTGCGACGTGGACTGCCTGTCGGATGGCCAGGTCACCTTCATCGGCGGCGTGATGGAGCACATCGAGCAGGCCGGCGTGCACTCGGGCGACTCGGCCTGTTCGCTGCCGCCCTATTCGCTGTCGAAGGAAACCGTCGACGAGCTGAAGAAGCAGACCGCCGCGATGGCCAAGGCGCTGAATGTGGTCGGGCTGATGAACGTGCAGTTCGCGATCCAGCAGGACGACGGTGGCCAGGACGTGATCTACGTGCTGGAAGTCAATCCGCGCGCCTCGCGCACCGTGCCGTTCGTGAGCAAGGCGACGGGCATCCAGCTGGCGAAAGTGGCGGCCCGCTGCATGGTCGGCCAGACGCTCGAGCAGCAAGGCATCGCGGCCGAAGTCACGCCGCCGTATTTCAGCGTCAAGGAAGCGGTGTTCCCGTTCGTCAAGTTCCCGGGCGTGGACACCATCCTCGGCCCGGAGATGAAATCGACCGGCGAAGTGATGGGGGTCGGCAAGTCCTTCGGGGAGGCGTTCGTGAAGAGCCAGCTCGGCGCGGGCACCAAGCTGCCGCGCCCGAGCGATGCCGTGAAGAAGGTCTTCCTCACGGTGAAGAACAGCGACAAGCCGCGGGCCGTGGAAGTCGCGCGCCAGCTCGCGGGCCAAGGCTTTGAGATCGTCGCCACCAAGGGCACGGCCGCTGCGATCAGCGCGGCAGGAATCGCCTGCCAGCCGGTGAACAAGGTCGCCGAAGGCCGGCCGCACGTCGTCGACATGATCAAGAACAACGAGATCTGCCTCGTGATCAACACCGTGGAAGAGCGCCGCAACGCGATCGCCGACTCGCGCGCGATCCGCACCTCCGCGCTGCTGGCCCGCGTGACGACCTTCACGACCATCGCCGGGGCGGAAGCCGCCGTCGAAGGCATGAAGTACATGGACAACCTGGACGTGTACTCGGTGCAGGAGCTGCACGCGCAGCTGGCTTGAAGGCATGCGGGACCGCATCGTCGAACTCGGCGTAACCGACTGGCGCGACTGCGGCAGCGATCCGGGATGGATCGCGGCCGTGGAGGACGGCAAGGTCCTGTACTTCCCGAAGCTCGCGTTCGAGCTGTCGGCCGCTGAACGTGGGCTGCTCAAGCCCGAGCTGCTGGCCGAGGGCGTGCGCAACATCAGCTGGGACGCCCAGCGCGGGCTCAAGGGCGCGGCGGGTGACGGGAAGGTGCAGGCCGAGGTGACGGAGCTGGTCTCGCGCTTCGCCGCCCAGGCGACCGAGCTCGTCCACCAGCTGTTCCCGGCTTACGCGCCGCACCTGCGGGCGGCCCCGGCAAGCTTGCGGCCGAGGTCCGTGTCGAACCGCAAACAGTCCGTGCGGGCGGACGACCGGCGCCTGCACGTCGATGCTTTCCCCTCACGGCCGAACTACGGCGAGCGCATCCTGCGGGTGTTCGCCAACGTGAATCCGAAAGGCGAGCCGCGCGTCTGGCGCGTGGGTGAGCCGTTCGAGGACGTGGCTCGGCGGTACCTGCCGCAGGCCAGGCCGTATTCGCGCTGGCAGGCGAAGGTGCTGAACGGACTGCACATCACCAAGTCGCTGCGCAGCGAGTACGACCACCTGATGCTGCAGATCCACGACCGCATGAAGGCGGACGAGGATTACCAGCGCAATTCGCCGCAGGTCACCATGCCGTTCCCGCCGGGTTCGGCCTGGGTCTGCTTTTCCGACCAGACCGTGCACGCCGCCATGACCGGGCAGTACATGATGGAGCAAACGTTCCACTTACCGGCGGCAAAGCAATACAATCCGGATGCAAGCCCGCTGGCCATCCTCGGCCGGCTGGTCGGGCACCCGCTGACCTAGCGGGCGCCGCAACCCCAAGACGTGCGCCGGACGAGCTCCGGCGTTTCTTTTGAGAATTCCCGAATACCCCATGGCCACCATCCCCATCACCAAGCGCGGCGCCGACCTGCTGAAAGCCGAGCTCCACCGCCTGAAGACGGTGGACCGCCCCGGCGTGATCAACGCGATCTCCGAAGCGCGCGCGCAGGGCGACCTGTCGGAGAACGCGGAGTACGACGCCGCCAAGGACCGCCAGGGCTTCATCGAAGGCCGCATCCGCGAGCTCGAAGGCAAGCTGGCGGCGGCGCAGATCATCGACCCGTCCAGCGTGGATGCCAACGGCAAGGTCGTCTTCGGCGCGACCGTCCAGCTCGAGGAGGAAGACTCCGGCGAACAGGTGAAATACCAGATCGTCGGCGAGGACGAAGCCGACCTGAAGCAGGGCCTGATCAACGTCTCCAGCCCGATCGCGCGTGCGCTGATCGGCAAGGAGGAGGGCGACACGGCCGAAGTGCAGGCGCCGGGCGGCATCAAGCGCTACGAGATCGTCGCCGTCCACTACCTTTGAGCTGGAAGGCCCGCGTCCCGGTCCTCGCCGCAGCGTTGTGGTGGGGCAGCCTCACGGCGATCGGCTTCGTGGCCGTGCCGCTGCTCTTCGCCCATCTCGCCACGCCGGCGACGGCGGGCCAGATGGCCGCGAAGCTGTTCACCGCGCAGGCCTGGATGTCCATCGCCTGCGGCCTGCTGGTGCTCATCGCCGCGCGGAGCACCGAGCCGGCGCGCATGGACTGGGGCGGTGGCGCGCTGGCCTTCGTGCTCGCGGGGATGCTGCTCGCGATCCTGCTGGAGTTCGCCGTGGCGCCGCGCATCACCGCGCGCCAGGACCTGGCGTTCTGGCATTCGGCCGGGACGGTGTTCTACGCCCTGCAGTGGGCGTGCGCGCTGGTGGTGCTCTGGAAGGTCAGCGCGCGGTCTTCTTGACCGACCGCTGCTTCGGCTTGGCCTTCTTCACTTTGCCGCCGGAGGTGAGGCGCTGGTTCCCCAGCACGCGCAGGGTCTTGACCTGGGGCCGCTGGCCGCCGCGCTTGTCGTACTCGAGCACCTTGTATTCGCGCGGGCCGGGCTTGCGCTCCTCGTCCAGCGCGCGTTCCTTCTTCGGCTTGGGCCGCCACAGGACCAGGAGCTTGCCGATGTGCTGGATCTGCGCGGCGCCGAGGTCGTCGGCCAGGGTGTCGAAGACCTGTTCGCGCTGCAGGCGGTCGTCGCCGAAGACGCGGACCTTGATGAGGCCGTGCGCGGAGAGCGCCGCGTCGACTTCCTTCTTGACGGCCGCGGTCAGGCCCTCGCTGCCCACGAGGACCACGGGGTCGAGGTGGTGCGCTTCGGCGCGATGGGCCTTGCGGTCCTGGATGGAGAGTTCGATGCGGGGCATGCCGGTATTATCGTTTGACGCACATTCATGAAGATCAAGACCAAGAGCAAGAAGGTCAACAAGGCATGGTTGAACGACCATGTGAACGACCCGTACGTGAAGCTCGCGCAGAAGGAGGGCTATCGCGCCCGCGCCGCCTACAAGCTGAAGGAAATCGACGAAAGCCTGAGCCTGATCAAGCCGGGGCAGGTGATCGTCGACCTGGGCTCCACCCCCGGCGCCTGGAGCCAGTACGTACGCCGCAAGTTCGCGCCAGAAGGCGCGGCGACGGGCGAATTGCGCGGCACCATCATCGGCCTCGACATCCTGCCGATGGAGCCGATCGAAGGCGTGAAATTCCTGCTCGGCGACTTCCGCGAGCCCGAGGTGCTGCAGCAGTTGCACGAGGCGCTCGCCGGCCGGCCGGTGGACGTGGTGATCTCGGACATGGCCCCCAATCTCTCGGGAATCGAGTCGGCCGATGCCGCCCGCATCGCGCACCTGGTCGAGCTGGCCGTGGAATTCGCCCAGTCGCACCTCAAGCCTGAAGGCGCGCTGGTCGCGAAATTGTTCCATGGCAGCGGCTACAGCCAGCTTGTCAAGCTGTTCAAGGAAACTTTCAGGGTCGTGAAGCCTCTCAAACCCAAGGCGTCCCGCGACAAGTCCTCGGAGACTTTCCTCGTGGGCATCGGGCTGAAGCAGCCTTTTTCAGCCTCTTACGGCGTCCAATCGCAGCCGTAGCGAAAATGCATCAGTCGCCCACTTGAAAGCCCTAGAATGGGTGTCAAGTAGGCCTGTAGCAGGCATTACCCCGTTCCCGGAGACACGAGTTGAACAATCAGTGGTTTTCGAAAATTGCCGTATGGCTGGTGATCGCGCTCGTGCTCTTCACCGTCTTCAAGCAATTCGACACGCGCGGCGCAGCCGGCGCATCCGTGGTCGGGTACTCCGACTTCCTCGAACAGGTCCGCAACAAGCAGATCAAGCAGGCCGTCATCCAGGAAGGCCAGGCCGGCAGCACCGAGATCGTGGCCGTCACCACCGACGACCGCAAGGTGCGCACCACCGCCACCTACCTCGACAAGGGCCTCGTCGGCGACTTGATCAACAACAACGTCAAGTTCGACGTCAAGCCGCGCGAGGAGGGGTCATTGCTCATGACGTTGCTCGTCAGCTGGGGGCCGATGCTCCTGTTGATCGGCGTCTGGATCTACTTCATGAGGCAGATGCAAGGGGGTGGCAAAGGCGGGGCCTTCTCCTTCGGCAAGAGCAAGGCCCGCATGCTCGACGAGAACAACAACACCATCACCTTCGCCGACGTCGCAGGCTGTGACGAAGCGAAAGAAGAGGTGAAGGAAGTCGTCGATTTCCTGAAGGACCCGCAGAAGTTCCAGAAGCTCGGTGGGCGCATCCCGCGTGGCCTGCTGCTGGTCGGCCCGCCCGGCACCGGCAAGACGCTGCTGGCCAAGGGCATCGCCGGCGAGGCGAAGGTGCCGTTCTTCTCGATCTCCGGTTCGGACTTCGTCGAGATGTTCGTCGGCGTGGGTGCAGCCCGCGTGCGCGACATGTTCGAGAACGCGAAGAAGAACGCGCCCTGCATCATCTTCATCGACGAAATCGACGCCGTGGGCCGCCAGCGTGGCGCCGGCCTGGGCGGCGGCAACGACGAGCGCGAGCAGACGCTGAACCAGATGCTCGTCGAAATGGACGGCTTCGAGACGAACCTCGGCGTGATCGTCGTGGCGGCCACCAACCGGCCTGACATCCTCGATGCGGCGCTGCTGCGCCCCGGCCGTTTCGACCGCCAGGTCTACGTGACGCTGCCCGACATCCGCGGCCGCGAGCAGATCCTGAACGTGCACATGCGCAAGGTGCCGATCGGGCAGGACGTGCAGGCGAGCGTCATCGCGCGCGGCACGCCTGGCATGTCGGGCGCCGATCTCGCGAACCTCTGCAACGAGGCTGCCCTGATGGCCGCCCGCCGCAACGCGCGCGTCGTCGAGATGCAGGACTTCGAGAAGGCCAAGGACAAGATCATCATGGGCCCGGAGCGCAAGTCCATGGTCATGCCCGAGGAAGAGCGGCGCAACACGGCCTACCATGAGTCCGGCCACGCGCTCATCGGCAAGCTCCTGCCCAAGTGCGACCCGGTCCACAAGGTGACGATCATCCCGCGCGGGCGCGCGCTGGGCGTGACGATGAGCCTGCCCGAAAAGGACCGCTACAGCTACGACCGCGAGTACATGCTCAACCAGATCGCCATGCTGTTCGGTGGCCGCATCGCCGAAGAAGTCTTCATGAATCAGATGACGACCGGCGCTTCGAACGACTTCGAGCGCGCGACGCACCTGGCCCGCGACATGGTGATGCGCTATGGCATGAGCGACGCGCTCGGCCCGATGGTGTACGCCGAGAACGAGGGCGAGGTCTTCCTCGGCCGTTCCGTCACCAAGACGACCAACATTTCCGAATCGACCATGCAGAAGGTCGATCTGGAAGTGCGCCGCATCATCGACGAGCAATACGCGCTCGCGCGCAAGCTCATCGAGGACAACAGCGCCAAGATGCACGCGATGGCCAAGGCGCTGCTCGAGTGGGAAACCATCGACGGCGAGCAGCTGGACGACATCATGGCCGGCCGCGAGCCGCGCCCGCCGAAGGACTTCACGCCGCGCACGCCCGGCTCGCCCGGGGGCGGCAGCGCGGTGGGGGCGGACAACCCCGCACCCAGCGCAGCGTAAGAAGGGGCCTTCGGGCCCCTTTTTGGTTTTGCCACCGAGGCACAATTCGCTCATGCATTGGCAGACAACGCGTTTCCGCATCGACCTCGCGCAGCCCAGAGTGATGGGCATCGTGAACGTCACGCCGGATTCGTTTTCGGACGGTGGCCGCTACGCGAGCACGCGGCAGGCGCTGGCCCACTGCGAGGAGCTGCTCGTGCAGGGCGCGCACATCCTCGACATCGGCGGCGAATCCAGCCGGCCCGGCACACCGCCGGTGACGCTGGAGGAGGAGCGGGCGCGCATCATGCCCGTGCTGCGCGACGCAGTGACGCTCGGCGTGCCGGTCTCGGTCGATACCTACAAACCGGAGATCATGCGCGAGGCGCTGGACGCCGGCGCCGACATCATCAACGACATCTGGGGCCTGCGGCGCGAAGGTGCGATGGACGCGATCGCCGCGCACCCGAGCTGCGGCGTGTGCATCATGCACATGCATGGCGAGCCGCGCACGATGCAACGCTCGCCGATGGAAGGCGACGCGGTGCCGCAGGTGCGCGAGTTCCTGGCGCGGCAAAGCGGGCTGCTGCGTTCGCGCGGGGTCGATGCGGAACGCATGGCGTGGGACCCGGGCATAGGTTTCGGCAAAACCGTGGAGCAGAATTTCGCATTGCTCGCGCGGCAAGTCCAGCTGCTCGACGGCGGGTATCCGCTGCTGGTCGGCTGGTCGCGCAAGTCATCGCTTGGCAATGTCACGGGCCTCGCTGTCAATGAACGCCTCGTACCGAGCGTCGCGGCAGCGCTGCTGGCGGTCGAGCGTGGGGCCCACGTCGTGCGCGTGCACGACGTCAAGGAAACGATCGCCGCGCTGAAGGTGCGGGATGCGATGGAGACACAGGAATGAGCAGGAGCTATTTCGGCACGGACGGCATCCGCGGAACCGTCGGCCAACCGCCGATCACACCGGATTTCGTGCTGCGCCTCGCGCATGCGGTCGGCCGCGTGCTCAAACGGCGCGAACACCGTCCCACGGTGCTGATCGGCAAGGACACGCGGATTTCCGGCTACATGCTGGAGAGCGCGCTCGAATCCGGCTTCAATTCGGCCGGCGTCGACGTCGTGCTGCTCGGCCCTCTGCCCACGCCCGGCGTCGCCTACCTCACGCGGGCGCAGCGCGCGAGCCTGGGCGTGGTGATCAGCGCGAGCCACAACGCCTACCCCGACAACGGGATCAAGTTCTTCAGCGCGCAGGGCACCAAGCTGCCCGACGAATGGGAATCCGCCGTCGAGGCCGCGCTCGAGGAGCCGCCCGCCTGGGTCGACTCCGCCAACCTCGGCAAGGCAAGGCGCCTGGACGATGCGGCGGGCCGCTACATCGAGTTCTGCAAGAGCACGTTCGCGAACGACCTCACGCTGCGCGGCCTCACCATCGTGGTCGACGGCGCGCACGGCGCCGCGTACCACATCGCGCCCAAGGTCTTCCACGAGCTCGGGGCCGAGGTGTCGATGATCGGCTGCGCGCCCGACGGCCTGAACATCAACGACAGGGTTGGCGCGACGCACCCCGAGTCGGTGGTCGCGGCGGTGAAGGAGCAGGGCGCGGACTTCGGCATCGCGCTCGATGGCGACGCCGACCGCCTGCAGCTGGTCGACTCCGCCGGGCGCCTGTACAACGGCGACGAGCTGCTCTACGTGATGGCGCTCGACCGCATCGAGCACGGCGAAAAGGTGCCGGGTGTCGTCGGCACGCTGATGACGAACATGGCGATCGAGCTGGCGCTCAAGGCCCGCGGTATCGAAGTCGTGCGCGCCAAGGTCGGCGACCGTTACGTGCTCGAGGAGCTGGAGCGGCGCGGCTGGCTGCTGGGCGGCGAGGGCTCGGGGCACCTGCTGGCGCTCGACAAGCACACCACCGGCGACGGCCTGATCAGTGCGCTGCAGGTGCTGAAGGCAATCGCACGCAGCGGCAAGTCGCTCGACCAGCTGCTCGAAGGCATCGCGCTGTTCCCGCAGACGCTGATCAACGTGAAGTTGCAAGCCGGCCAGGACTGGAAGAAGAACGAGGCCCTCGCCACCGAAACACGCAAGGCCGAGGCGGAGCTCGGAGACCACGGACGCGTGCTCATCCGTCCCAGCGGCACGGAGCCGCTGCTGCGCGTCATGGTGGAGGCGCGCGACGCCCGCGTCGCGCGCAAGACGGCGGAGCGCATCGCGGACGCCGTTCGGGCCGGCTGAGCAGGCGTCGCGCGGGCGCGACAGGCCCGCATGGCACGCGTGCGCAAAGCGCGCGGCAGGACTACATTGAAGCTCATGGGTATCGTGAGCCCGCTTCGCCTCATGATCGCTGCGGCCCTGATGGCTGTGCCGCCAGGGCTTGCCCATGCGCAGGGGTTCACGGCCGATTACGAACTGGCGCCTGCGCTGGCGCTGGGGGGCGATACGTCCGGTGCAGGCCTCTCGTTGCGGGCTGGCCCCCACTGGTTCGGGCAGGTCGACCTGGCGCCCGGCCCGGCAAGCGTGAATCTGGCGGGCGGCTACCGCTGGGCCAGCGGCCGGTCGCTGTCCCTGCAGCTCAGCCGGGGTCCCAACCAACGGCTGGGCCTGGCCGTCAACTACGACTGGCCGCGCTATTTCGTCCGCTTCTCGTACGAGCCGCCCGTGAACCTCGTGCCGCAGGAGCGCCTGCGCTTCTCGGCCGGGATCCGCTTCTAGCCGTCACACCCTTGCCATAAACCGGGCCCACCATCGCGGCTGATGTTCCAGCCGCAACCATCCGCGATTCGCATTGCCGCGCTGCTCTTCGCACTGGCGCAGGGTCTCGCCGAATTCCTGACGCTGCAGCGCTGGCGGCTGCGCGCATGGATCGCGCGCTAGGCCCACCCGAACTCGAAGCGCTCGAGGAGATCATCGCTGCCGGGGGCAGCGCACTGCGCGTCACGCGCCACGAGAGCGCGGGCGCGCCCGGCATGGCGGCGCTGCCGGTCTATGCGATCGCGCTGGGCAGCGAAAGCGCCCAGGCGCCCGCGGCCGGCTTCTTCGCCGGCGTGCACGGGCTGGAACGCATCGGGACGCAGGTGGTCCTCTCGTTCCTGCGCAGCATCGTCGCGCGCCTCGCGTGGGACGAGACGCTGCATCGCCAGCTCGAGACGATGCGTTTCGTCTTCATGCCCCTGGTGAATCCCGGAGGCATGTGGCGCGGCACGCGCGCCAATCCCGCGGGCGTGGACCTGATGCGCAATTCGCCCGTGGAGGCCGCCGATCCCGTGCCCTTCCTGGTCGGCGGCCAGCGGATTTCGCCGGGCCTGCCCTGGTACCGGGGCCGGCTGGGCGAGCCGATGCAGCCGGAAAGCCGGGCACTGTGCGACACGGTCGAACGCGAGCTGCTGCCGCGGCCCTTCGCCATCGCGCTCGATTGCCATTCGGGTTTCGGCATGCGCGACCGCCTGTGGTTCCCGTTCGCGGGACGGCGCGCGCCGTTCGCCGCGCTCGCTCAGCTCCACGCCATGCACGCGATCTTCGAAGAGACGCACACGCATCACGTGTACCTGATCGAGCCGCAGAGCCGGCAGTACCTGGCGCACGGCGACCTGTGGGATCACCTGGTGCTGCGTGCCGATCCTTCGCGCGTCTTCCTGCCGCTCACGCTGGAAATGGGTTCGTGGCTGTGGGTGAAGAAGAATCCGCGCCAGTTCTTTTCGCTGCGCGGCCTGTTCAATCCGCTCGTCGGGCATCGCGAGCAGCGCGTGCTGCGCCGCCATTGGCCGCTGCTCGATTTCATCGTGCGGGCGGCGATATCCGCGCCGCGCTGGCTTCCCGCCACGCAGGAAGACAGGGAGCGGCACCGGCGGCTCGCGCGGGCGCGCTGGTATTCGGCATGAGCGCGACCTGGGTGTTGCTGCGCGGACTGGCGCGAAACAGCCGGCACTGGGAGTCCTTTCCGGAGCGGCTCGCGGCCGCCTTGGGCGACGGGGCGCCGGTGATCACGCCCGACCTCCCGGGCAACGGCGAGTTGCGCCACCTGCGCAGCCCCGCGAGCGTGCCGGACATGGTCGAGGCCTACCGACAAGGTCTGCCCGCGGGCTCGCGCGCTCACCTGGTGGGCCTGTCGCTCGGGGCGATGGTGGCCATCGAGTGGGCGCGGCGCTACCCGGGCGAGGTCGCGTCCCTGGTGCTGGTCAACGGCAGCGCAGGCGGAATTTCCCCGCCCTGGCGGCGGCTGCGGCCCGCGGCGGCCTGGGCCCTGGCTCGCGCAGCCCTGCCGGGGCGCACGCCCGAGGACCGCGAACGCCGCATCGTCGGCATCTGCAGCAACCTGGCGAGCAAGGAAGCCGTGGTCGCGCGGTGGGCGCACTACGCGCGCGAGGCGCCGAGCTCGCCCGCCAATGCGGCGCGGCAATTGCTGGCTGCGATGCGCTATCGCTGGCCCGGCTCACGCCCCGAAGTTGCGGGGCTGGTGATCGCGTCCACGGCCGATCGCCTCGTCTCGGTCGAGTGCTCGATCGAAATCGCCCGTCGCTGGAGCTGGCCGCTGCTGCTGCATCCGGCGGCGGGCCACGAGATCGCGCTCGACGATCCGGGCTGGCTCGCGCGGCAGTGCGCACGATGGCAGGACGTGTGATTTCACGCAACCGTCATGGTTGTCATCGAAGCGACGCGGAACTGCCACGAGCGCGTCACCTGCGCCTCGGACACTGCGGCAACGCTCCGAGGTGAACCATGAACGAATTGCCCACCCCGACCCTGCCGCTCTCGCCGGTCTCGCTGCCACGGGGGTCGCTTCATCGAAGCGATTCGCCTGATCGCGTCGAACGCCGTCCTGCGCTGGTGGCCTGGGCGCAGCACCAGGACGAAGTGAGGCAGGCGCAGCGCCTGCGTTACGACGTCTTCGCCAAGGAGATGGGCGCGCGCCTGGACACGCCGCTGCCCGGACACGACGTCGACCTGTTCGACGATTTTTGCGAGCACCTGCTGGTGCGGGACGGCGAAACGAACGAAGTGATCGGCACGTACCGCGTGCTCACGCCGGCCCAGGCGGTGCGCGCGGGCAGCTTCTACAGCGACACGGAATTCGACCTGACGCGACTGCGGCACCTGCGTGACCGCATGGTGGAGCTGGGCCGCAGCTGCGTGCACCCCGACCACCGCCACGGTGGGGTGATCCTCGCGCTGTGGGGGGCACTCGCGGAGTTCATGAACCGCAACCAGCTCGACACGATGATCGGTTGCGCGAGCATCCCCATGCTGCACAACGGCGTGCTCTCCGGGGATGCGGCGGCGAGCATCTGGAAGCAGGTGAGCCAGACGCACCTTGCGCCGATCGAATACCACGTCCGCCCCCGCCTGCCGCTGCCGATCGACCGCCTGGACGGCTCGCTCGAGGTGGAGCCGCCCGCGCTGATCAAGGGCTACCTGCGGCTGGGCGCCAAGGTGCTCGGCCCGCCGGCATGGGACCCCGACTTCAACTCGGCCGACCTGCCGATGCTGATGCGCATCGCGGACCTGCCGCCGCGCTACCGCAAGCACTTCGCAGCGTGAAACGCGACATGGAGCTGCCGATCGAGCGTCATGTGCGCGCGGTCTTCATCTCCGACATCCACCTGGGCACCCCGGGCTGCCAGGCGCTCGCGCTGCTCGATTTCCTGAAGCACCATCCCTGCGAATACCTGTACCTGGTCGGCGACATCGTCGACGGGTGGCAATTGCGCAAGCGCTGGTACTGGCCGCAGCCGCACAACGACGTCGTGCAGAAACTCCTGCGTGCGGCGCGCAAGGGCTGCCGCGTGATCTACGTGCCGGGCAACCACGACGAGTTCGCGCGCGATTTCACGGGTCACCACTTCGGTGGCGTCGAAGTCCTGCGCGAGGCCGTGCACGCGACGGCCGACGGCCGCAAGCTGTGGGTGATCCACGGCGATGACTTCGACGCGGTGGTGCAATGCGCGAAATGGCTCGCGTACCTGGGCGACACGCTGTACGAGTTCACGCTCAAGCTCAATCGCCATCTCAACCGCCTGCGCGGCCGCTTCGGCCTGCCGTACTGGTCGCTGTCCGCCTACCTGAAGCACAAGGTGAAGAAGGCACTGAACTACGTCACGGATTTCGAGCAGGCGGTGGCGCACGAGGCGAGCCGGCGCGGCTACCAGGGCGTGGTCTGCGGCCACATCCACCGGGCGGAGATGCGGACCATAGCCGGCGTCCTCTATTGCAACGACGGCGACTGGGTGGAAAGCCGCAGCGCCCTGGTCGAACACCTGGACGGCACGCTGGAGCTGCTCCACTGGGCGCCGACGCACGAGGTGCCCGCCGTCGCGAGATCCAGATTGGAGGAGACGGTATGAAGATCGCACTGGTCACGGATGCCTGGCAACCGCAGGTGAACGGAGTCGTCACGACACTGGTCGAGCTCGTGCGCGAGCTGCGCGGCTTCGGCCACGACGTGAAAGTGGTCGAGCCGAACCAGTTCGCCACGCGTCCCTGTCCCGGCTACGCCGGCATCGACCTCGCCGTGCGCCCGAAGAAGCGCGTCGCGGAGCTGCTCGATGCGTTCCAGCCGGACGCGATCCATGTCGCCACCGAGGGGCCGCTCGGCTGGGCGGCACGCGGATACTGCCTCAAGCGCAAGCTGAATTTCACGACCGCGTTCCATACGAAGTTCCCGGAGATCGTGAACGCGGCCACGAAGATCGTACCGGTGTCCTGGGGCTATGCCGTGATGCGCCACTTCCACCGGCCGTCGTCCGGCGTCATGGTGCCGACGCAGAGCGTGCTGCGGATGCTCGAGCAGCGCGGCCTGCGCCACCTGCGGCCCTGGACGCACGGCGTGGACACGACCCTGTTCAAGTTCCAGGCGCAAGCGGGCACCTGGGAGCTGCTGGGCGAACTGCCGCGGCCGGTGTCCCTGTTCGTCGGCCGAGTCTCCTACGAGAAGAACATCGCGGCCTTCCTCGACATGGAGTTCCCGGGCAGCAAGATCGTGTGCGGTGTAGGTCCGGTCGAGGCACAGCTCAAGCAGAAGTATCCGCATGTGCATTGGGTGGGCCTGCTGCCGCGCGACAAGCTCGCGCAGCTGTACGCGTCCGCGGATGTGTTCGTCTTTCCCAGCCATGCGGACACGTTCGGGCTGGTGATGGTCGAGGCGATGGCCAGCGGCACGCCGGTGGCGGCATTCCCGGTCGATGGCCCGCTGGAAGTGCTCGGCCGCGCGCATCCCGACGGGCGCCCGGTCGGCGGGGCGATGAATGGCGATCTGCGCCAGGCCTGCCATGAAGCCCTGGCGGTGCCGCGCGAGGAGGCGAGGGCGCGAGCGCTGGATTTCAGCTGGGAGCACGCCTCGCGGGTTTTCGAGGGCCACCTGGTGCCGGCGCGGGCCGAAGACCGCCGCGCCTGGGCGCTGGCCGGTGTCACGAAACTGTCATCGGACTCCTCGACACTGTCATAACCCTGTCACCCGAGCGCGCATGTCGGCCGTTCCAGTGCCTGCGGCCCTGGCCGAGGCCATTCCCTTTCTCGACCGCGACCACAGCATCCTCGCTTTCAACGAGCGGGTGCTCGACTGGGCCCAGCGCGCCGACGTGCCGCTGCTCGAGCGGCTGCGCTACCTGTGCATCGTTTCGTCGAACCTGGACGAGTTCTTCGAGGTGCGCGCGGCGCCGCACCTCGACGCGTTCAAGTCGGGCGACCACAAGGGCGAGTACACGGTCCAGAGCTTCGAGGCGCTCGCGCGCGCCGCACACACGCTGGTGGACAAGCAATACGCGCTCTACAACGACGAGCTGATGCCCGCTTTCGCGAAGCAGGGCATCGAGATCGTGGCGCATGGCGAGCGCACGGCCGCGCAGCGCGCCTGGGTGCGGGAGCATTTCGAAAGCGAAGTGCGGCCGCTGCTGATCCCGGTGGGGCTCGATCCTGCCCATCCATTCCCGCAGGTCGCCAACAAGTCGCTCAACTTCATCGTGCGCCTGGGCGGCAAGGACGCGTTCGGGCGCGAGAACGAGATCGCCATCGTCAAGGTGCCGCGCGTGCTGCCGCGCCTGATCAGGATGCCGCCCGGGGTGTCGGGCCGCAAGACGCTGTTCGTTTCGCTCTCCAGCGTGATCCGCGCGCACCTGGGCGAACTCTTCCCGGGCCGCGACGTCGGGCAGTTCTCGCAGTTCCGCGTGACGCGCCATTCGGACCTCGCGGTGGACGAGGACGATGTGAAGGACCTGCGCACGGCGCTGCGCCTGGGCTTGCAGCAGCGCCATTACGGCCAGGCCGTGCGGCTGGAGGTCTCCGCCGGCTGCTCCGACTACCTGGCGAGTTTCCTGCTGCAGCAGTTCGGCCTGCCCGGGCAGTCGCTCTATCGCGTGCACGGGCCGGTGAACCTGGTGCGGCTGGCGCAATTGATCGACATCGTGGACGCGCCGAACCTGCTGTTCCCGGTTTACAAGCCGTGCTATCCGACGCAGCTGCAGCCGGGCCGTCCGATCTTCGAGCAGCTTCGAAAGCGCGACGTGCTGGTGCATCACCCCTTCGAGAGCTTCGACGGCGTGGTCGCCTTCCTGCGCGAAGCCGTCGAGGACCCGAAGGTGCTCGCGATCAAGCAGACCATCTACCGCACCGGCAACGACTCGGAGTTGATGGAGCTGTTGCGTGAAGGCGTGCGCCGCGGCAAGGAAGTCACCGCCGTCGTGGAGCTGAAGGCGCGCTTCGACGAGGAGGCCAACATCAACTGGGCCGAAAGCCTGGAGGCGATCGGCGCCCAGGTGGTGTACGGCGTGGTGGGCCTGAAGACGCACGCGAAGATGCTGCTCGTGACGCGCCGGGAAGGCCGCCACCTGGCACGCTACGCGCACCTGTCCACCGGCAACTACAACCCGCGCACGGCGCGCCAGTACACCGATGTGGGCTTGTTCACGGCCGATGCGGCGCTCACGGCGGACGTCGACAGCGTCTTCGTGCACCTGGCCAGCCACAGCCGCCTGCCGCGCCTGTCGCAGGTGTGGCTCGCGCCCTTCCACCTGCATCGCAAGCTGATCGACCGCATCGAGGCGCTGGCCGAAGGCGCGGCCGCCGGCAGGAAGGCGCGCATCGTCCTGAAGCTCAACGCGTTGACCGACATCCCGCTCATCCAGGCGCTGGTGCGGGCGGGACAGTTGGGCGTGCAGATCGACCTCATCGTGCGCGGCGCCTGCATGCTGCCGGCCCGGCTGCCCGGCGTGACCGACAACGTCCGGGTTCGCTCGATCATCGGCCGCTTCCTCGAGCATTCGCGGGTGTTCTATTTCCGGCTCGACGACGAGGAGCAGCTGCTGCTGTCCAGCGCCGACTGGATGAACCGGAACATGCTCCGGCGCATCGAACTGGCGTGGCCGGTCAACGACCCGAAGCTGCGCCAGCGCATCATCGACGAATGCCTGGTGGCTTGCCTGCACGACAATCGCGATGCCTGGGACCTGATGCCCGACGGCCATTACAAGCGCGTCAAGGGCGCGGGTGAGCCCAAGGGCCATGGCGCGCAATCCGCGCTGATGGCACGCTACTCGGCGCCGGCAGGCGAGGAAAGGAGCTGATGCGATGGATTTGATCTTGTGGCGCCATGCCGAAGCCGAAGACGCGCCGCCGGGCGGCGACGACCTGCAGCGCGCGCTGACGCCGCGCGGCGAGAAGCAGGCCGCACGCATGGCGGCCTGGCTGGACCGGCAGCTCGCGGATGGCGTGAAGATCCTGTGCAGCCCCGCACTGCGCTGCGAGCAGACCGTGCTGCCGCTCGGGCGCAAGTACAAGGTTCGCGAGGAGCTCGCGCCCAATGCGTCGCCCGACGCGGTCCTCGCAGCCGCGCAGTGGCCCGATGCCAAGCAGCCGGTGCTGATCGTCGGTCACCAGCCGACGCTCGGCGAGACCGCCTCGAAGCTGCTCGGCATGAAGCCGCGCGAACTCACGATCCGCAAGGGCGCCGTGTGGTGGTTCCGCTCGCGCGAGCGGGCCGGGGAGGACCAGGTCGTGCTGGTGGCCGTGCAGTCGCCGGACATGGTCTGACCGGCAGGGAAGCCGCGGGCCGGACCGTCGCTTGCAATGATTCAATTATTCTTGTATGGTTGAATCATGAAAGAGGCCGCCGTCGTCGATTCGCTCGCCGCGCTCGCGCAGCCGCAGCGCCTGCGTGCCTTCCGCGCATTGGTGGTGGCGGGCCCGGAGGGCATCACGCCTTCGGTGCTCGCCGGCATGCTGGGCATTGCGCCGAACGCGCTCTCGTTCCACCTCAAGACGCTCGCGCAAGCGAAGCTCGTGACCGTGGAACAGAACGGCCGCAACCTGATCTACCGCGCGAACTTCAAGGCCATGAATTCCGTGCTGGGCTACCTCACCGAGCATTGCTGCGAGGGCGCGGCGTGCGAAGTGAAGCAGCCCGCTTCGTCGTGCAGAAACTGCTGAAAGGACTTCCATGAAACGCTTCCACGTGCACGTACATGTCGATGACCTGGCCAAGAACATCGCCTTCTACAACGCCATGTTCGGCCAGCAACCCGCCCGCACCGAATCGGACTACGCGAAGTGGATGCTGGACGATCCGCCGGTGAACTTCGCGATCTCGGCCCGCGGGCGCGCCACCGGTGTCGATCACCTGGGCATCCAGGTCGAAAGCGACGAGGATCTCGCCGCGCTGAAGGCACGCGCTTCGCAGGCGGACATGGCCTTGCTCGATGAAGGCAGGACCAGCTGCTGCTACGCCCGCAGCGACAAGTACTGGGTGACCGATCCGCAAGGCGTGGCCTGGGAGCAGTTCCACACGCTGGAGTCGATCCCCACGTTCAGCGAGACGCGGGCTCCCGCCGCCGGCTGCTGCGCCGCGAAGGACACCGGGAAGGCCTGCTGCTGAATGGGCAAGCCGCTCAACGTCCTCTTCCTCTGCACGCACAATTCGGCGCGCAGCATCCTCGCCGAAGCGATGCTGAACCACATCGGGCGCGGGCGCTTCCAGGCTTACTCGGCGGGCAGCAGCCCGCGCCAGAACCAGCAGCCGAATCCGCTCGCCCTCGAGGTGCTGCGACAGGCCGGGATTTCGACCGAGGGGCTTCGCAGCAAGAGCTGGGACGAGTTCGCGCGGCCCGGCGCGCCGCAGATGGACCTGGTCATCACGGTGTGCGACAACGCCGCCGGCGAGGTCTGCCCCGTCTGGCCGGGACATCCGGCCCGGGCTCACTGGGGCTATGCGGACCCATCGGAAGTGCAGGGCAGCGAAGAGGACCGGCGCGAAGCCTTCCGCCGCACCCTGGACGCGATCCACGCACGCCTGCAAACCGAGCTGCTGGGCGAGTCATGAGCCCGGCCGCGCCCGACATCCGCAAGGCATTGCTCGCCGAATTCCTCGGCACGGCGATGCTGCTGTGCGCGGTGATCGGCTCGGGCATCATGGCCGAGCGCCTCAGTGCCGGCAACGACGGTGTCGCGTTGCTCGCGAACACGTTGGCCACCGTGTTCGCGCTTTACGTACTGATCGAGGTCCTGGGTCCCGCGAGCGGGGCGCATTTCAATCCCGTCGTCACGCTGATGCTCGCCTGGCGCGGCAAGATGAGCGCGCACGACCGGCTGTCGCTGCCGCCGCTGTACATCGTCGCCCAGCTGGCGGGCGCCGTGCTCGGCGCATTCCTGGCGAACGCGATGTTCGATGAAGCCGTCGTGCAGATCAGCGCCAAACCGCGCGCGAGCGCTGGCCAATGGCTCGCGGAGGCGGTCGCGGCCGCCGGCCTGATGTTCGTGATCCTGCGCGGCCCGCGCGAGAAGATCGCCGGGCTGGTCGCCGCCTACATAGGCGCCGCCTACTGGTTCACCGCGAGCACGTCGTTCGCGAATCCCGCCGCGGTGGTCGGCCGCATGCTGAGCGACACCTTCGCCGGCATCGCGCCTGCCAGTGCCGCAGCCTTCATTGCCGCGCAGTTCGCCGGCGGGGCGGTCGGCACCTGGGCCGCGTCACACTTCGATCGGGGCTAGGCCAGCGCGAAGGCCCAGGGCATCTTCTGCCAGGCCTCGACTTCCTGGCGCAGCAGGTACGCCGACTGCGGGTAGTTCTTCGACCATGCCGAGGGCATCTTGAGCGTCAGCTTGCGGCCCGTGCCGGCCAGCTGCAGGCCCGCGACGTCCGGGTCGCGCCGCGCGTGGCACAGGATCACGGCGAGCCGCAGGCAGATCAGCTGGTGCACGAACAGCTCGTCGTCGAAGTCGGCCTCGAGCTTGCGCAGCTTGCCGCGGTGGCCGAGCACGAGCAGGCCGAGGCGGTGCAGTTCCGGCACCGCGAAGCCCGGGGCATCGGTGTTGTCCAGGATGTAGGCGCCGTGCTTGTGGTAGTCGCTGTGCGAGACGGCGCTGCCGATCTCGTGCAGCTGCGCGGCCCAGGCGAGCTTGCGCTCGTGGCGCGCGAGCACCTGCGGCTCGTCATTGCTGCGCAGGCGCCGCAGCAGCGTGCAGGCGGTTCGCGCCACGCGCGTGGCGTGGGCCGTGTCCGCGTCGAACTTCGCGCACAGCCGGCTGACGGTGGCGGAGCGCACGTCGGTGTCGGCCTTCTCGCGATCGAGCATGTCGTAGAGCACGCCATGGCGCAGCGCACCCTGCGCGGCCTGCATCTCGTGGATCCCGAGTGTCTCGAACACCGCCCGCAGGACGGCCAGCCCGCCGCCGATCACCGGGCGCCGGTCGTCCTTCAGTCCCGGCAGCTTGACCTTGTCGGCATGGCCGGCCGACACGAGCACCTCGCGCAACCAGTCGAGGTCTTCGCGCGTGATTTCGCCGGGAGCACCACCGGACGCCTGGAGGATGTCCGCCACCGCGCCTATCGTCCCCGAGGACCCGTAGCTCACCTGCCACTGGTCCGGCGCGTACGAGCCGATCGCTTCTTCCAGCACGGCCTGCGCCGCCACCTCGGCCGCGTCGAACGCATCGTCGGCCAGCACGCCTTGCGGGAAATAGCGCATCGACCAGGCGACGCTGCCCACGCGATAGCTTTCCATCACGCGTGCGTCGTAGCCGTGGCCCAGGATCAACTCGGTCGAACGGCCGCCGATGTCGACCACCAGCCGCTGCTCGTCGGATTGCGGCAGCAGGTGCGCGACCCCCTGGTAGATCAGGCGTGCTTCCTCCTTGCCGGAGATGACGTCGATGGGAAATCCGAGCACCTCGTGCGCGCGGGCCAGGAACTCCTCGCGGTTGCGCGCTTCGCGCAAGGTCTGCGTGGCCACGGCGCGCACCTGCGATTTGCGCATGCCCGCGAGCCGCTCGCCGAAGCGCGCCAGGCACTCCCAGCCGCGCTGCATGGCCTCGCGCGTGAGATTGCGTGCCGGATCCAGGCCATTGCCCTGGCGCACGGTTTCCTTGATGTACTCCGTGCGCCGGACCTGTCCGTGTTCGTAGCGGCCGATCTCGAGCCGGTAGCTGTTGGAGCCGAGGTCGACCGCGGCGAGCAGGGTGCCGTTCTGCATGGCTCAGGATACACCGGCCCCGCGGGGCGGGGGCTCAACCAATGACGCGGCCGTCCTGCGCAAGCATCGACTGGGTGACGTAGGCACCGCCGCGCCGGCGCGCGTCGAACACGATGCGGTAGCCGCCGACATCCAGCGCGCTGCGACGCTGGAACGCGGCAAGCGCGCTGTGGCGCGTGACCGGCCCATCGATGTCGGCCAGCACTTCGTAGGTGTAGCGCGCAGCGATGAACCCGGCCAGGCTCAGAGGCGTGGGCGGCTCGTCGAACAGGCGCCCGAGCACATCGCGGTACATGCGCACGATCGGCAGCGCCGCGTTCACCACCGGCACGGCCTGCGTGGCGATGACCGGCGTGGTGCGCGCGGCGCCCATCTGGATCATCGTCTGCAGGTTCACGTCGGCGAGCGCGACCACGTAGCGCTGGCGGGATTGCTTCTCCAGCCCCTGCGTGAACTGCACCAGCTCCGGCGTGCCGCCGACGAACAGCAGGACGGCCGGGCTGTTCTGCCCGAGCTGCGCGCCCAGGCGCTGCAGGTTGCCGCCCGCGCCGAACGCCTGCAGCTTCACCTTGAGTTCCGCCGCCACGCGAGCGATGTCGTCCTTGTAGGCGGCCTGTTCGGGGTCGGATGCGTACACCACGCCGATCTCGGTGATGCTCATGACCGACAGCGACTTCAGCGCATGCGCCACCTGTTCCTGCCGCGCCGCGAAGATCGGGAAGGTGCGCTCGTCGACGTCGGTTGCGGAGTTCTGCAGCCACGGCGCCGCGTGCGCGATCGCAAGCTGCTCGCTGCGCAGCACCTCGACCACGCGGTTGGCCGCGAGGTCGCCGGCCGTGCCGCACAGTGCGATGCACGTGGCGTTGTCCCTGATGGACGCGATGGCCGCGCGCACGGAGGCCGCGGAACCGTCGACTTCCAGGTTCAGGTGCTGAACGTGCCGGCCGCGGATGCCGCCGCGCGTGTTGATGTCCTGCCAGGCGGCGCGGCTGCCGATCAGGAAGTCCTTCGAGACATCCTGCTGGCCGGGGGACGCATCGAACACCTGTGCGATCGTGAGCGGCCCACCTGCGGCCTTGCCGGGCTGGGCGCGCACGGCGCCTGCCATCACGCTGGCGCCGCCGGCCAGCAGCAACTGCCGGCGGCTGAAACGGTGGGGGCTCACCGCTCAGTGGCTCTTGGGGGGCATCAGCACCCGGTCCACGGTGTGGACCACGCCGTTGGTGGCGACGATGTCGGCGTGCTGGACCATCGCTTCTTCGATGGTGACGTACTCGCCGGCCTTGGCGAGCGCCACGTTGGCGCCCTGGGCCGTCTTCACGTTGCCGTTCTTCACGTCGGCCGCCGTCAGCCGGGCCGGCACGACGTGGTAGCTCAGGACGGCCTTGAGCTTGGCCGGGTCGTGCGCGAGTTCGTCCATGGTCTTGGCCGGCACCGACTTGAAGGCCTCGTTGGTCGGCGCGAAGACGGTGATCGGGCCGGGGGCCTTGAACGTCTCCGCCAGGCCGGCTTGCGCCACGAGCGTGTTGAGCGTGGAAAGCTCGGGATCTTGCGCGATGGTGTCGGCCACGGACACCGGCGAGGCGGCGGGCTGGGTCGCGCAGGCGGCGACGAGGGCAACGACGGGCGCGAGCAGCAGGATGCGGCGATGGATCATGGATTCCTCCGGTTGTAAGGGTCGGGCCGAGCGTAGGAAACATCCGTGACATACGAGTGACCGATGCATGACAGATCGGTGACGAAAACCCCGCCTCAGCCCCGGCCCGGAGGCTGTGTCATGGAGATGTCACAAAATCTTCCTAGAGTGGCCGCATTCCATCAGCCCAACGAGAGGTGAATGACATGACCCGAATCCCCCAGATCGCGCTGATCGGCGCGGCCGCGCTCGCATTCGCGGGCTACGCGCAGGCGCAGGACGTGACCGGCGCCGGCGCCAGCTTCCCCGCGCCCCTGTACGCCAAGTGGGCCGCCGATTACAACAAGGCGACCAGCGTCAAGGTGAACTACCAGTCCGTGGGCTCCGGTGCCGGCATCAAGCAGATCGACGCGAAGACCGTGGACTTCGGCGCGTCGGACATGCCGCAGAAGGACGAGGACCTGGCCAAGAAGGGCCAGGTGCAGTTCCCGACGGTGATCGGCGGCGTGATCCCCGTGATCAACATCAAGGGCATCGCCCCCGGCCAGATGAAGCTCAACGGCCAGGTGCTCGGCGACATCTATCTCGGCAAGATCACGAAGTGGAACGACCCGGCGATCAAGGCGCTCAACCCGTCGCTGAACCTGCCTGACGCCGCCATCGCCCCCGTGCGCCGCGCCGACGGCTCGGGCACGACCTTCATCTTCACGAACTACCTGTCGAAGGTGAACGCCGACTGGAAGTCCAAGGTCGGCGAAGGCACGGCCGTCAACTGGCCCACGGGCGCGGGCGGCAAGGGCAACGAAGGCGTCGCCGCGTTCGTCGGCCGCCTGCCGAACTCGATCGGCTACGTCGAGTACGCCTATGTCAAGCAGAACAAGATGACGTACGCGATGATGCAGAACGCGGCCGGCAACTTCGTCGCGCCGGACGACACCGCGTTCAAGGCCGCCGCGGCCGGCGCCGACTGGAGCAAGAGCTTCTACCAGATCCTCACGAACCAGCCGGGCCCGCAATCGTGGCCGATCACCGGTGCCACCTTCATCCTGATGCACAAGGTGCAGGACAAGCCGGCCCAGGCCGCCGCCGTGCTGAAGTTCTTCAGCTGGGCCTACAAGAACGGCGACAAGACGGCCGAGAGCCTGGACTACGTGCCCATGCCCGCCAGCGTGAAGCAGCAGATCGAGAAGCTGTGGGATACGCAGGTCAAGGACGCGGCCGGCAAGCCGATCGCGTACAAGACCGCCGGCTGACCGGACGGAAGGAGCGGGCTTGTCCTCTACACTGCCGGCCCATGAGGCCACCCTGCCGAGGAGGCTCGCTGGTTCGCGCGAGCGCGAGATGACGCCGCCCCCGGCGGCCCCGCGCCGCTTCGCGCAGATCGCGGACACGCTGTTCGCCTGGGCCGCCAAAGGGGCGGCCCTGCTCACGCTCGCGCTGCTCGCGGGCATCCTGGCCTCGCTGGTCGTCGGCGCGTGGCCGGCGATCGACAAGTACGGGCTGGGTTTCCTCACCAGCAACGTCTGGGACCCCGTCAGCGGCGAATTCGGCGGGCTGGTGATGATCTACGGCACGCTGGCCACCTCGGCCATCGCGCTCGTCATCGCCGTGCCGGTGAGCTTCGGCATCGCGCTGTTCCTCACCGAGCTGTCGCCGGCGTGGCTCAAGCGTCCGCTCGGCACCGCCATCGAGCTGCTCGCCGCCGTGCCGTCCATCGTCTACGGCATGTGGGGCCTGCTGGTGTTCGGGCCCATCCTCGCGCAGTTCGTGCAGCAGCCGCTGCAGGCCCTGTTCGGCAATGTCCCCGTGCTGGGCGCGCTGTTCGCCGGCCCCCCGGTGGGCATCGGCATCCTCTCGGCCGGGATCATCCTGGCCATCATGATCATCCCGTTCATCTCGGCGGTCATGCGCGACGTGTTCGAGGTGACGCCTCCCATGCTCAAGGAGTCGGCCTACGCACTGGGCTCGACGACCTGGGAAGTCGTCTCCAAGGTCGTGCTGCCCTACACCAAGGCCGGGGTCATCGGCGGCATCATGCTGGGCCTGGGCCGCGCGCTCGGCGAGACGATGGCCGTCACGTTCGTGATCGGCAACTTCAACCAGCTCGAATCGCTGTCGCTGTTCCAGGCGGCCAACAGCATCACCTCGGCACTGGCCAACGAATTCGCGGAAGCGGCCAGCGGCATGCACCAGGCGGCGCTGATCTACCTCGGCCTCGTGCTCTTCTTCATCACTTTCGTCGTGCTGTCGCTGTCCAAGCTGCTGCTGGCGCGCCTGCGCAAGGCCGAAGGAGCGCGCGCATGAGGGGTACCGGCGCCCAGCTGCTCGAACGCGCCGACGCGAGCCAGGCGCGCGAGCGCATGTTCGCCGCCCGCAAGCGCATCAACAGGATCGCGCTGGGCCTGTCGCTCGCCGCGATGGTGTTCGGCATCTTCTGGCTGGTATGGATCCTGTGGGAGACCGTGGTGCTCGGCATCGGCGGGCTCACCTGGTCGACGATCACCCAGATGACCCCGCCACCGAACGAGGCAGGGGGGCTGGCGAACGCGCTCTGGGGTTCGTTCGTGATGGTGATGCTGGCGACCTTCATCGGCGCGCCGGTCGGCATCATGGCCGGCATCTACCTCGTCGAATACGACCCGAAGGGCTGGCTGGGTTCGACCACGCGCTTCGTCAACGACATCCTGTTGTCGGCGCCGTCGATCGTGATCGGCCTGTTCGTGTATTCGGTCGTGGTCGCGCGCTACAAGAGCTTTTCGGGCTGGGCCGGCATCATCGCGCTGGCGCTGATCGTGATCCCGGTCGTGATCCGCACGACCGAGAACATGCTGGCACTCGTGCCGTCGGGCCTGCGCGAAGCGGCCTACGCGCTCGGCGCGCCGAAGTGGCGCGTGATCATGAGCATCACGCTGCGCGCTGCCCGCGCGGGGGTGGTGACGGGCGTGCTGCTGGCGCTCGCGCGGATCGCGGGCGAGACGGCGCCGCTGCTCTTCACCGCCCTGAACAACCAGTTCTGGACCAGCGACCTGTCGCAGCCGATTTCCAGCCTGCCCGTGACCATCTTCAAGTTCGCGATGAGCCCGTACGAGAACTGGCAACAGCTGGCGTGGGCCGGCGTCTTCATCATCACCCTGGCCGTGCTGGGCCTGAACATCCTCGCCCGCGTGCTCACGCGGGCCCGCACCTGAACGCCATGAATCTCACGACCAAAGCGCCGGAAATCCCGAAGATCTCGGTCAAGGACCTGAACTTCTTCTACGGCAGGTTCCACGCGCTCAAGAGCATCAACCTCGACATCCCCGAGAAGAAGGTGACGGCCTTCATCGGGCCGTCGGGCTGCGGCAAGTCCACGCTGCTGCGCACCTTCAACCGCATGTTCGAGCTGTACCCTGAGCAGCGGGCCGAAGGGCAGATCGTCATCGACGGCGAGGACCTGCTCACCTCGAAGCAGGACGTCGCGCTGATCCGCGCGAAGGTCGGCATGGTGTTCCAGAAGCCCACGCCGTTCCCCATGTCGATCTACGACAACATCGCCTTCGGCGTGCGCCTGTTCGAGAGCCTGAGCGCGGCCGACATGGACGAGCGGGTCGAATGGGCGCTGCGCAAGGCGGCGCTGTGGAACGAGGTGAAGGACAAGCTGGGCCAGAGCGGCGCGGGCCTGTCCGGCGGCCAGCAGCAGCGCCTGTGCATCGCGCGCGGCATCGCGATCAAGCCCGAGGTGCTGCTGCTGGACGAGCCGTGCTCGGCGCTCGACCCGATCTCCACCGCGAAGATCGAGGAGCTGATCGCCGAACTGAAGTCGGACTACACGGTCGTCATCGTGACGCACAACATGCAGCAGGCCGCGCGCGTCAGCGACTACACCGCCTACATGTACCTGGGCGATCTCGTCGAAGTGGGCGAGACCGAGCAGATCTTCTTCAAGCCCAAGCGGCGCGAGACCGAGGACTACATCACGGGCCGTTTCGGCTAAGGAGTACGCGATGGCGGACAAGCATCTTTCCACGCAGTTCGATACCGAACTCAATGGCGTTTCCTCGCGCGTCCTCGAAATGGGCGGGCTGGTGGAATCGCAGCTGCGGCACGCGATGTACGCGCTGGCGCAGTACGACGCCGCGGCGGCGGCCAAGGTGATCGAGATCGAGGACCAGGTCAATGCGATGGAGGTCGAGATCGACCGCGAGCTGTCGTCCATCATCGCGCGGCGCCAGCCGACGGCGCGCGACCTGCGCCTGCTGATGGCGATCTCCAAGACCACGGCCAACCTGGAGCGCGTGGGCGACGAGACCGAGAAGATCGCCCGCATGGTGCAGTCGATCATCGAGAAAAGTGGCGCCGTGCGCGCGCTGCCGTCGTCGGACCTGCGCGTGGCGGCCGACATGGCCGCGGGCCTGCTGCGCAAGGCGCTGGATGCGCTGGCGCGCCTGGACACGACGGCGGCGGTGTCGATCATGAAGGAGGACAACCTGATCGACCAGGAGTTCGACGGGTTCGTGCGCAAGCTCATCACGTACATGATGGAAGACCCGCGCACGATTTCCGCGAGCCTGGACCTGCTGTTCCTCGCGAAGGCGATCGAGCGCATCGGCGATCACGCGAAGAACATCGCCGAGTTCATCATCTACATCGTCAAGGGCGCCGACGTGCGCCATACTTCGATGGAACACATCGAATCCGCCATCCGCTGATCGAATGAAGAACCAACCCCGCGTGCTCATCGTCGAAGACGAGCCGTCCATCGCGGAGCTGATCGCCGTCAACCTGCGCCACAACGGCTTCCAGCCGGTGTGGGCCGAGGACGGCGCGGCCGCCCAGCGCGAACTGGATGCGGTCATGCCCGACGTGATCCTGCTCGACTGGATGCTGCCGGGCCAGAGCGGGCTGACGCTGGCGCGCAAGTGGCGCGCGGACGCGCGCACCAAGCCCATTCCCATCCTGATGCTCACCGCGCGCGGCGACGAGCCCGACAAGGTCGCGGGCCTGGACGCCGGCGCCGACGATTACGTCACCAAGCCGTTCTCCACGCAGGAGCTGCTCGCCCGCATCCGCGCGGTGCTGCGCCGGCGCGCGCCCGAACAGGTGAACGACACCGTGTCGCTCGGCGGCCTGGTGCTCGACGCGTCCACCCATCGTGTCACCTGGAACGACCGGTCCATCAAGGTGGGCCCGACCGAATTCAAGCTGTTGCACTACCTGATGAAGCACCCCGAGCGTGTGCACAGCCGCTCGCAGCTGCTGGACAAGGTGTGGGGCGACCACGTGTTCATCGAGGAACGCACGGTCGACGTGCACGTGAAGCGCCTGCGCGAGTCGCTGGGCGCGGCCGGCGCGATGATCGAAACCGTGCGCGGCGCCGGCTACCGGATCTCGGGGCAGGTCCCCATCGGCGACAGGTCGGCGGCCTGAGCCCGCGCGGCTCGATCCCATGTTCTTTCGCATCGCGACGTTCCTCACGACGCTCCTTGTGCCCGCGATCGCGGGCTGGATCGCGGCGGGCGAGGGCGGCGCGTTCATCGGCCTCGCGGGCGGCGCGATCGGCTGGTTCCTCGTCGACCTGATGCGCGGCGTGCGCGTCCTGCACTGGCTGCGTTCGGGCTCGCCGGCGCAGGCGCCGCAGGTGCGCGGCCTGTGGGGCGAAGTGGCGGACCGCATGCGGCGCGGCCTGCGCGCGCGCGAACAGCAGGCCGAGGAGGTCGGCGAGCGCCTGCAGCATTTCCTCTCGGCGATCCAGGCGTCGCCCAATGGCGTCGTGCTGCTCGACACCGAAGGCCGGATCGAGTGGAGCAACCAGACGGCGCAGCAGCACCTGGGCATCGATCCCGAGCGCGACCGCGAGCAGCTGATCGGCAACCTGCTGCGCGACCCGGTCTTCACGGCGTACTACGCTTCGCGCGATTTCTCGCACGAGGTGGCGATCGTCGGGCGCGACAGCACGCCGGCGCGGCCGATGAAGCTGTCGGTGCACCTGCATCCCTACGGGCACGGCCGCAAGCTGCTGCTCTCGCGCGACATCACCGGCGTGGAGCAGGCCGAAGTGATGCGGCGCGACTTCGTCGCGAACGTGTCGCACGAGATCCGCACGCCGCTGACGGTGCTCACGGGCTTCGTCGAAACATTGCAAAGCCTGCCGCTTCCCGAAGAGGAGCGATCCCGCTACCTGGCGATGATGGCGCAGCAGGCGCACCGCATGCAGACGCTGGTCAATGACCTGCTGACGTTGTCGCGGCTCGAGGGCAGCCCGCCGCCAGGGCTCGCCGAATGGACGCCGCTGGCCCTCTTCACCGCGCAGTGCGACGAGGAAGCGCGTGCGCTGGCCGACGTGCTCGGCAAGGCGCACCAGATCAACGTCGCGCCTGCACCACCGCTGGAGGTCGCGGGCGCGACGAGCGAGCTGCAGAGCGCGATGTCGAACCTGGTGAGCAACGCCATCCGCTACACGCCGAGCGGCGGGCGCATCGACGTGCGCTGGCAGCGCCTGCCCGATGGCCGCGCGGAGTTCTCGGTGACCGACACGGGGCCGGGCGTCGCGTCCGAGCACCTGCCGCGCCTGACGGAGCGCTTCTACCGCGTCGACCGCAGCCGCTCGCGCGAGACCGGCGGCACGGGACTGGGCCTGGCGATCGTGAAGCACGTCGTGCAGCGGCACGGCGGCGAACTGAAGATCGAGAGCCGGCCCGGCGCGGGGTCGACGTTCGCGATCGTGCTGCCGGCTTCGCGCGTGCGACCGGCGGTCAGCCCCGGGACCGCCGCACGGCCCGCCACAGAATCGCAGCCAGGCTAGGCGCGAGCAGCAGCAGCGCGATGGCGCCCCCGGTCCAGAACGCGGCCGGCGAGTGTCGCGCGGACACCGGGCCGAGCCCGACATAGGCCAGCGCGTAACCGCCCGCCAGGCCCACGCCCCACAGCAGCACGGCATAGGCGACGAAAGGCGCGATGACCACGCGGTAGCAGCGCAGCACGAACACGCACATGGCCTGCGACGCGTCGCCGAGGTGGTAGACCGCCAGCCAGGCCAGCAGGCCCGAAGCCACGGCCACCACATCGGCGTTGGGCGAATAGACGGCGGCAATCTGCGTGCGACCCAGGAACATCGTGCCCGACATGAGCAGTGCCATCGCCAGGCCCATCTTGAAGCCGGTGCGGATCACGTGGCGGGCGCGCCGGGTGTCGCCGCTGCCGAGCCAGAAGCTCACGCGCGCGCTGGTCGCGATGGACAGCGACAGCGGCACCATGTACATCACGGCCGCGAGGTTGGCGGCGATCTGGTGGGCCGCCGAAGCCACCGTGCCTTGCCGCGCGATGAACAGCGACATCAGGGTGAAGGAGGTGACTTCGACCATCACCGCCAGCCCGCCCGGAACGCCCAGGCGCGCGAACTCCGCGATGGTCGGCCAGTGCGGCCGCTCGAGCGCCTGCCAGATCGCGTAAGGCCGGTACAGGTGCTGCGTGCGCAAGGTCCATGCGGCGACGGCGATCATCAGCCAGTTCACGCACACGGTGGCCCACGCGCATCCCACGGCGCCCTGCGGCTCGATCCCCAGCCCGCCGAATACGAACCAGATCGTCAGCGGCACCTTCACCAGCAGCGACATCGCCTGCAGCCAGGTCACGAGCTTCGGGTGGCCCAGGCTCTGGTTCAAGGTGCTGTACATGCGAAAGAGCAGGGCGGCGGGCAGCGCGAAGACCAGCACGCCGAGGTACCGGCCCACGTCGCCCTCGAGTGCGGCCGGCACTTCGGTCAGGCGCAGCAGCTGTCCCGGAAAGAGCAGCGCCACGGCGCCGACCGACATGCCCAGCAGCGCGAGATACAGCGCCTGCCGCACCGAGCGGCCCAGTTCATGGTGGCGTTGCGCGCCATGCAGCTCGGCCCAGGTGGGCAGCAGGGCCTGCAGCACGCCCATCAGCGCGACGAACACGGTGATGTAGACCGCCGCACCGACCGACAGCGCGGCGAGCGCCTGTTCGGAATAGCGGCCGGCCACGATGGTGTCGCAGATGCCGAACGCCATCACGGCCAGCTGGCCCACCAGGACCGTGGACGCGTGGCGGGCGATGATCCCGAACTCGCTCTGGCGGAAGTCGCTCACCGTGTCGCGGGTGCCCTGCGGTAGACGAGGACGTTTTCGTCGCTGTCGGACGGCCGGCGCACGCTGGCGACGAGCTGCCATTGCCGCATGTCGAGCGCCACGTGCGCGGCCGCTTGCACGGTCGCCGAAACCAGCAGCCAGGGGCAGCTCTGCGACTGCGCGGCCGGGCGCAGGTCCATGGCGCCGTGATAGGTGAAGGCGGCGAGCTGCGCGCGGCTCAGGCCCAGCTCCTCCACGCAACCCGGTGTGTCGACGTACCTCGCGACGTTGTGCACCAGCGGGCTGTAGCTGCGCGCGTAATCCAGCACCGGCAGGCCCAGCGTCATGAGCAGCAGCCAGCACAAGGCCGTGCCCGATGCGGGCAGCACGAGGCTTTTCCAGATCACCTGGCGGTGGCGCCCCGTGCGCCAGCGCACGAGCCAGCCCCAGGCCAGCGTTCCGGCGAGTGCGACGGCGAGCGCGATGAGCGAGAAGCTGGGAACGAAGCCCGGCGCGAGCCGCGCGATGTTGGCGGCGGGCTTGGCAGGGATGCCCGTCTGCAGCGACAGCCACACCACCCAGATGGCGATCGCGCAGGCCGTGAAGAACAGCAGCGTGAACCAGTCGATCAATGCGGCGGCGCTGCGGCTGAACGTGGGCAGGGCGAAGGCGGCCAGGGTCGCAAGGGCCGGGAGTGCCAGGAGCAGCGAACGGTCGGAGGTCGGGGTCGACAGCATGGTCCCGATCGCCACCGCGACGAACCACAGCGGCAGCGCCACGTGCTGGCTGGCCACCTGCCGCCGCCAACGCCACAGCGTCCACATCGCCAGCGGCCAGGCGGGCCAGGCGAACCACAGGAACAGCCGCAGCTCGGGACGCCACTCGTGCGACGATGCCGGCAGGTCCACCCGCCAGTGCCACAGGTCCAGCGCGGTGGCGAGCGCCGCGCCAACCGCCACCGCTGCAGCGATCACGAGGGCCTGGACGCCCGGATGCGGCTGCCCGCTTTCCGGCGCGTCGCCGCGACGCAAGAAGGCGACGAGCATGCCGCCGGCGCCGAAGAGCGCGGCCATCGAGGGCCCGCCGGAAAGCGTCAGTGCGAGCAGTCCGGCAAAAAGCCCGATGCCCGCGGCCCACGGGCGGTAGGGCAGCGCGGCGATGCCGTAGAAGGCCGTGGCGGTGAAGGCGAGCTGCGCGAGCGAAGGCGTGGTCTCGTGCGAGAACTGGGCGAGACCGAGGCACGCGACGAGCGCGAGCAGGCCGCCGTCGGCCATCGCGCGCGCGTAATCCGTGGGTTTGGCCTCGCCGCCGAACGCGAAGGGCACCGGCTGCGCCTGCGGGCTGCGCGCCAGGTAGTACACGCCGTACCAGGTGGCCGACAGCGTGAGCGCGAGCAGCGCGATGAAGGGCACGCGCGCCGCGAAGTCGGGCGTGACCCACGCGGGGGCGACTTCGATGGCCCAGGCGCCGAGCCAGTAGGGCAGCAGCGCATCGAACTCCGGCGGCCGCCCGAGCAGCGTAGGGGCGAACCAGGACGCATGGCCGCGCGCCAGTTCGAACATGTGGCCGAAGCTCGTGATATCCGCGCTCTTCCACGGCCCGCGGCCGACGAAGCCTGGCACGACGTACGCAAGGCAGAACAGGAAGAGCACCGCGCGCGGAAGGCGGCGCACCGCGTCCTGGGCGACGATGGCGGGAGTGGGCTGGTTCACGTGACCCGCGATTATGGGGCTGCAAAAACAAAGGGCAGCCTGGGCTGCCCTTTGCTTGCGCGAGGAAGGATTACTTCTTCGTGCCGAAGCGGTTGCGGAACTTCTCGACGCGGCCGCCCATGTTGTCCACGGACTTCTGCGTGCCCGTGTAGAAGGGGTGCGACTCGCTCGAGGTGTCGAGCTTGAAGAGCGGCAGCTCGCGGCCGTCGTCGGCCTTGCCCGTTTCCTTGGTCGTGACGCACGAGCGCGTCACGAACTTGAAGCCGTTGGAGAGGTCCACGAAGAGCACTTCGCGGTAGTTGGGGTGGATGCCTTCTTTCATGATCTTTCCTGGGTCGTCTGCGGCAGCCGCTCCAGCCCTTCTGGAGTACTTTCCGCGGGAAACCGGGAATTATAGCCGGTCGTGGTCCAGCCGGAGCTCCAGGGCCGCGGCGAAGCGGGTGAGGACCGTGGTCAGCAACAGGTAGATGCAGGCGGTCGTGGCCAGCGTGGCTACCGGCTGGAAAGTCACCGCCTGCACGCGATTGCCGACGTTGGTGAGTTCCACGACCCCGATCGCGAAGGCCAGCGACGAGTCCTTCAGCAGCGCCACGACGTTGCTCGCCAGCGGCGGCAGGGCCACGCGGGCGGCCTGCGGGAGCACCACGTGCGCCAGGACCGCGCGCGGGCGCATCCCGAGCGCCACGGCCGCGTCGCGCTGGCCCTGGGGCACCGCGAGCAGCGCGCCCCGCACGGCCTCGGCGTTGTAGGCGCCGACGTTGACGGCCAGCGCGATCACGGCCGCCGCGAAGTCCGGCAGCGTCACGGCCGGCAGCAGCACCGGCAGCGCGAAGTACACGAAGAGGATCTGCACCAGCAGCGGCGTGCCCCGGATGAGCCAGATGTAGGAGCCGGCAAGGCCGGCCGCGAGCGGGTTTCCGGAGGTGCGTGCCAGCGCCGCCACGAGACCGAGCACGAGGCCGATCGCGCCGGAAACCACGGTCAGGGCGAGCGTCGTGCGCGCGCCCGACGCGAACTGCTGTGCGTTGTTGCCGATGGGGTCGGGCAGCCACGACAGCACCTCGCCCAGGCCCGCGAGCACGGCGACGAGCAGCACGGCCGTCGCGGCGAGGAGGGCGTTGCTGCGCGCCGCGCGAGCCGCGCTCATCGGCAGCGCACGTCTTCGCCGAAATACTTCTTCGACAGCGCGGCGTAGCTGCCGTCGGCCATGGCGGCGGCCAGCGCCTCGTTCCACGCGCTTGCAAGCGAGGCATTGCCCTTCGCCGCCGCGGCCGCGATGCGCTCGGTGAACAACAGGTCGCCCAGGTGCAGCTTCAGCGCCGGGTTCTTGCGTGCGGATTCGATGGCCGTGAACCGGTCCGTCACCCACGCATCGACCCGTCCGGCCGCCAGCGCGGAGCGCGCATCGGCATCCGACGGGAAATTCTTGACGTCCCGCGCCGTCCCGAGCCGCGTGACGTGCTCTAGGTACGTGGTGCCGGTCTGCACGGCGACGGTCTTGCCGGCCAGCGACTTCGCGGTGGCGATCGATGCATCGCGCGCCACGATCATGCCGCCCGAGCAGTAGTGCGGTGCCATGAAGGTCACCGCCCTGGCGCGCTCGTCGGTGATGCCGTGCGAGGCGATCGCGAGGTCCCAGCGGTCCTGCGCAAGGCCGGTGAGGAGCGCGTCGAAGCCGACGGCCTTCCACTCGATCGCCAGGCCCATCTTCTTCGCGAGCAGCTCGGCGAGTTCGACCTCGAACCCCGTGAGTTTCGGGCCGTCGAAGTAGTTGAAGGGCGTGAACGCGCCCTCCGTGGCGGCCACGAGCTTGCCGCTCTTGCGGATCGCGTCGAGCGGACGCGCGAAAGCCGCGCCCGGGAGCGCGGCCATGAGGGGAAGAAGGAGGAGGAGGGGGCGCCGGCGGATCCGCATGCGCCCGGAGTGTACTCAGCCGCCGCGGCGCATCATGTCGAAGAACTCGACGTTGCTCTTGGTCGCCTTCATGGACTTGAGCACCATCTCCATCGCCTCGATCTCGTCCATGTTGTACATGAACTGGCGCAGGATGCGGGTCTTCTGCAGCACCTCGGGGGCCAGCAGCAGCTCCTCGCGGCGGGTGCCGGAGCGATTGAGCTGGATCGAGGGGAACACGCGCTTTTCGTACAGGCGGCGGTCCAGGTGCAGTTCGCTGTTGCCGGTGCCCTTGAACTCCTCGAAGATCACTTCGTCCATGCGCGAGCCGGTGTCGATGAGGGCAGTGGCGATGATGGTGAGCGAGCCGCCTTCTTCCACGTTGCGGGCCGCACCGAGGAAGCGCTTCGGCCGCTGCAGCGCGTTCGCATCGACACCGCCGGTGAGCACCTTGCCCGACGAGGGCACGACGTTGTTGTAGGCGCGGGCCAGGCGGGTGATCGAGTCCAGCAGGATCACCACGTCCTTCTTCAGTTCGACGAGGCGCTTGGCGCGTTCGATCACCATTTCGGCGACGTGCACGTGGCGGGCGGCCGGCTCGTCGAAGGTGGACGCGATCACTTCGGCCTTCACCGAGCGCTGCATGTCGGTCACTTCCTCGGGACGCTCGTCCACCAGCAGCACCATCATGTAGCTGTCCGGGTAGTTGGCCGCGATGGCATGCGCCATGTGCTGCATCATCACCGTCTTGCCGCTCTTGGGCGGCGCCACGATCAGCGCGCGCTGGCCCTTGCCGATGGGCGCGATGATGTCGATGATGCGGCCGGTGATGTTCTCTTCGCCCTTGAAGCCGTCACGTTCGAGGCGCATCTGTTCCCGCGGGAACAGCGGCGTCAGGTTCTCGAACATGATCTTGTGCTTGTTGTCCTCCGGCGCGCCGCCGTTGACCTTGTCCAGCTTGGTCAGAGCGAAATAGCGCTCGCCGTCCTTGGGCGTGCGCACTTCGCCTTCGATCATGTCGCCCGTGTGCAGGTTGAAGCGGCGCACCTGCGAGGGCGAAATGTAGATGTCGTCGGTGCTGGCGGTGTAGCTCGTGTCCGGGCTGCGCAGGAAGCCGAAGCCGTCGGGCAGGATCTCGAGCACGCCGTCGGCGAAGACCTGTTCGCCGGCGCGCGCGCGCTTCTTGATGATGGCGAACATCAGCTCCTGCTTGCGCATGCGGCCGGTGTTCTCGATCTCCAGTTCCTCGGCCTGCTTGAGGACTTCCGAGACGTGCAGGGCCTTGAGTTCGTTGAGGTGCATGGAAGACTCCGTGTCGGAGTTTTTCTTTTGGATCTGGGGGAGGGTTCAAGGCGAGGCGAGGGTGCCTCTCGAACCGGGAAACTCGAACCGGTCGGCTGGTGGCCTTCCGGTGAAACTGGACAAATTATAGTCAACAAAAAGGGGCCGCGTGGCCCCTTGATCTTTCCGTTAGCTCAACTGCTGGTCGAGGAAGGCGGTGAGTTGCGCCTTGCTCATGGCGCCCACCTTGGTGGCGGCGAGCTCGCCGTTCTTGAACAACATCAGCGTGGGGATGCCGCGGATGCCGAACTTCGCGGGAATGTCGCGGTTCTCGTCGACGTTCATTTTCGCGATCTGCAGCTTGTCGCCGTAGGTCCCCGCGACTTCGTCCAGGATCGGCGCGATCATCTTGCACGGTCCGCACCATTCCGCCCAGTAGTCCACCAGCACCGGCTTGTCCGCTTTCAGGACGTCGGCCTCGAACGTGGAGTCGGAGATGTGCTTGATCAGGTCGCTGGCCATGACGAATTCACCTTTCTGTGGGTGCACCGCTCGCGAGTGGCGGCGCCTAGCCGGTACAGTCGGGTCATTGTGACAGAAACCAAGTCCGCACAAGGCGTAAGGACGCACTGCAGGCCGCTATGGATGCGATAGCGGAAACCCATCACGCGCAAGCGGCGGTTCGCAGCCTGATGAGCCGTTTGCGCGAACTCATCGCGGCGCACGCGGCACATCCTGCACGCACGGTCGTCCTGCTGCCGTTCACGCAATTGCTGCCCCTGGCGCGCGAAGCGTGGGCGGTCGGCGCCGCGCCGGGATTCCTGCCGCGCTTCGAGACCACCGGCACCTGGAGTGCCGCCGCCGGCTTCGCCCCGGCCCCCGGGGACTTCGCGGGCGAGATGGCGCGCGACCTGCTCGCCGCGCGTTCGCTGCTGGACCGCGCGGGATTCGGTGCGCACGTCGACCTGCTGGCACCACGCCTTGTCGACGCGGCGGCGCAGCTCGCGGGCGTCGTGGCTGCGATCGAACCGGGCTCGCGCCGGGCCTGGGCGGGGCGTGTGCGCGAATCGGTCGCGCCTGCGTTCGACACGCCCATGCTGTCGCACGAGGGCGCGGTCGCCACCATCGCCATCGAGTGGCTCGCGGCTTCCTCGTTTGCGACCGACCGCCTGCTCGAACCCGAGGTCGCGGGTGAGGTCGACCTGCTCGTCATCGTGAGGGGCCTGCGCGAGGAGCCGCTGGCTGGCGCCGTCGCCGGGCGGCTGCGGGCCAAGTCGGAGGCGCTGCCGCTCATTGCCGAAGGACCACCGGGACGCGTGGTGCTCCACGCCGCGCTCGATCCCTCCGACGAGGCCGAGCGCGCTGCGGCCTGCGTGCTGCGCCACGTGCGCGAGGGACGCGCGCCGGTGGCGCTGGCCGCGGTCGACCGTGTGCTCACGCGCCGCATCCGCGCAATGCTGGAGCACGCGGGCGCGGCGATCCGCGACGAGACGGGCTGGACCCTGTCGACGACGCGGTCTGCGGCGCACGTGATGCTCGCCTTGCGAGCCTGCCACTGGAGCGCGGGCGCGGACGCGGTGATCGACTGGTTGAAGAATTCGCCGGCGCATGCGCCGGGCTCGGTGCTGGCGCTCGAGCGGCGCGTGCGGCGCGCGGGCATCCGCGAATGGCGCTCGCTGCGGCCGGGCGACCTCGGCGACGGGCAGCAAGCCTTGCTCGAACGCGTGAATACATGGCGCGAAGGCATGCAGGCCGCGCGACCGTTGCCGCAGTGGCTGACGGACTTGCGAGTCATGCTGCAGGCGACTGGCCAGTGGCAGTGGCTGGAACGCGACGCGGCCGGCGTGCAGGTCCTGCAGGCGCTGCGCCTGTCCGAAATCGATCGCACCGAGCTCGCATCCTTCATGCCCGCGCGCCAGCGATTCAGCTTCGCCGAATTCACCGCCTGGGCCAACGACGTGCTGGAAGCGCAGAGTTTCATGCCGCCGTCGGCGAACGAGGCGCAAGTCGTGATCCTGCCGCTGCACCTGCTGGTCGGGCGTCCCTTCGCCGCGCTCGTGCTGCCCGGCTGCGACGAGGCGCGTCTGCCCGCATCGTCCGAGCCGCCGGGCGCGTGGACGCCCGCACAGCGCCGCGCGCTCGGCCTGCCTTCGCGCGAGGCGCTGGAAGAGGAAACGCGCAGTGCCTGGCAACAGGCCCTGCGGGCGCCCGTGTGCGACATCCTGTGGCGCAGTGCCGACGAGAGCGGCGAGCCCGTGCTGGCCAGCCCGTTGGTGCAGCAGTTGCAGCTCCAGGGACTGGCGGAGCAAGGTGACGATGCGCGCGAGCAGCGCGACGTCGAGGTTCGTGCGACGTTGCCGCCGAAACCCGTCGCACGGCTGTTGCCGGTCGACCGGCTCTCGGCGAGTGCGTACGAGGACCTGCGCCGCTGCCCCTACCGCTTCTTCGCCTTGCGTCAGCTCGGGCTGCAGGAGCCCGACGAGATCGACGTGGATCTGGACAAGCGCGACTTCGGCAACTGGCTGCACAAGGTGCTCAGCACCTTCCATGCGCGACTCGCGGAAAGCGGGGAGACCGGCGCCGCGCGCGTGCAGTTGCTCGACGAAGCCGCGGCCGCGACCCAGCGGGAGATGCGGCTGGACGACGGCGAGTTCCTGCCCTTCAGCGCGGCGTGGCCGCGGGTGCGCGAAGGCTACCTGGCCTGGTTGGACCAACACGAGGCGTCGGAAGGCGCGGTATTCCAGGAAGCGGAGGGCGAACACGAGCGCCTCCTCGGCGCGTTGAAGCTCTACGGCCGTATCGACCGCGTCGACCGCCTGCGTGGCGGCGGTCGCATGGTGATGGACTACAAGACCGAGGCTTACCCGGTCTCGCAGGAGCGCGTGAAGAACCCCGGCGAGGACACGCAGCTCGCGTTTTACGCCGCCCTTCTTGGCGACGCGGAATTGCGGGCCGCCTACATCAACGTCGGTGAACGCGGAGAGACGCGCACCGTCGAACAGCCCGACGTGGGCGAGGCGCGCGATCTGCTGCTGGCCGGCATCACGCAGGACATGGAGCGCATCATGCAGGGCGCACCGCTGCCCGCGCTCGGCGAAGGCAGGGCGTGCGAGTACTGCGCCGCGCGGGGCCTGTGCCGCAAGGACTTCCGGGAATGAGCGCACGAACCCCCGATTTCGCCTACGAGCACGATGGCGTGCGCGTCACGCGCGAGCGCTTCTACGAGATCGCGTGCGACCCGCGCCGCAGCGTCGCCGTCGAGGCCTGTGCGGGTGCGGGCAAGACCTGGATGCTGGTGTCGCGCATCCTGCGGGCGCTGCTTGCGGGCGCGCAGCCGCACGAGATCCTCGCGATCACGTTCACCAAGAAGGCCGCGGGCGAGATGCGCAAGCGCCTGCACGAATGGCTGGCCGAGTTCGCGTCCTGTCCCAAGGACAAGCTGCGGGAGGCCCTGGTCGCGCGCGGCATCGCCCAACCGCGTCCCGAGGACATCGACGCGCTGCAAGGCCTGTACGCGAAGCTGCTCGCCAGCGGGCGCCCCGTGCAGATCCGCACCTTCCACAGCTGGTTCGCGGCGCTGCTGCGCAACGCACCCCTGGCAGTGCTGGAACGCCTGGGGCTGCCGGCGAACTACGAATTGCTCGAACGCGACGACGAGGCGATCGATCTCGTGTGGCGCCGCTTCTACGCCGCCGTGTGGCGCAACGACGCCTCACGAACGGACTACGAGGCGAGCGTGGCGGCGCACGGCCGCTCGCAGACGCAGAAGGCGCTGGCCGCGCTGCTCGCCAAACGGGTGGAGTTCGAGTTCGCGGACAGGCTGCGGGTGGTGGAGGAATCCGTCCAGCCCTTCGGCGCGCAGTTCCCCGAGTTCGCGGGTTGGGGCGAGCCGCGCGAGGCGCTGGCCGCCCCCGCCCTGCGGGAGCCGCTGTTCGCCGCGTCCCGCGCTCTCGGCCGCGGCACGCCCAGTGTCGCCGCGAAGGCCGTCCAACTCGAGCGCGCGGTCTCCGGGGGGAATCTGGAAGACGTGTTCGACGCGCTGCTCACCAAGGGAGGCGAGCCGCGCAGGTTCAACGACAAGCTGGAGGGCATCGCCGACGTCCGGGTTGCGCAGGAGCTCGTCCTGCGCCTCGCCGCCGCGGTGCTGCAGCACGAAGCGTGGCTGCACCAGCAGCGCATGGCGCGGCTCGCGCGCATCGTGATCGGGGAGTTCGCCGCGCTCAAGCGCGAGCGCGGCTGGATCGACATGAACGACGTGGAGCGCGCGGCGCTGGCCATGCTGTCGGACCCGGTGATTTCGGGCTGGGTGCAGGAGCGGCTCGACGCGCGCACGCGCCACCTGCTCATCGACGAGTTCCAGGACACGAACCCCTTGCAGTGGCAGGCGCTGAACTCGTGGCTTTCCGGTTATGCGGGGGCCGGTGCGGATGCGCCCAGCGTGTTCATCGTCGGCGACCCGAAGCAGAGCATCTACCGCTTCCGCCGCGCCGAGCCCCAGGTGTTCCGCGCGGCCAAGGAGTTCATCGCTCAGGCGTTCGAGGGCGACGTCCTCAGCTGCGACCACACCCACCGCAATGCACCCGAGGTGCTGGCGGTCGTCAATCGCGTGATGTCGGCCGCGCAGGACGAGAACCTCTATGACGGCTTTCGCGCCCACACGACCGAGGCGAACGCTGCGGGATGCGTGCTGCGGCTGCCGCGCATCGAACGTGACGCGATCGCCAGGCCGCAGGCGCAGCCCGGCATCGAGTGGCGCGACAGCCTGACCACGCCGCGCGAGTTGCCCGAGGAGCGGCTGGTGGCGCTCGAGTGCCGCCAGGCCGCAGCCTGGATCGCCGGGCGCATCGCGCAAGGCACGCCGGCCGGCGACATCATGGTGCTGGCGCGCCGCCGCGACCGGCTCGCGGTGATGGAAGAAGAATTGCGCGCCATCCACGTGCCCGCGCAGCAGCCGGAAAAGACCGACCTGTGCGAAGTGCCGGAAGTGAAGGACGTCGCCGCGTTGCTGGACGTGCTGGTCTCGACGACGCACGACCTGTCGCTCGCGCGCGTGCTGAAGTCGCCGCTGTTCGGCATGGACGACGAGGCGCTGGTCGCGATCGCGCTCGCCGCCCGCCGGGCGCGCGACCAGGAGCAGCGGTTTCCCTCGTGGTACGAGCTGCTGCAGCAGGACGCGATGCCTGCGCCCTTGCGCGAAGCGGGTACGCAGCTCGCGCGCTGGAAGCAGCTCGTGGATCGCCTGCCGCCGCACGATGCGCTGGCGGCCATCTACGCGGACGCCGACGTGCTCGCGCGTTTCGGCGCCGCCGCACCCGCAGCCATGCGTCCCCTGGTGCTCGCACGCCTGCGCGCGCTGCTCGGCGCCGCGCTCGACTGGAATGGCGGTCGGTACCCCACGCCCTATGCCTTCGTGCGTGCGCTGAAGGCGGGCGGCATCGAGGCGCCGGCAGCGCAGGGAGCGGGCGTGGTGAACCTGCTGACCGTGCACGGCGCGAAGGGCCTGGAAGCGCGCATCGTGATCCTGCTCGACACCGACGCACCACCGCCGCGCGCGGAAACGATGGGCGTGGTGGTCGAATGGCCAGGGGAGGCGCCGGCGCCGTGGCGCTTCTCGTTCATCGCGAGCGAATCGAATCCGCCGCCGTGCAACGCGGAAGCGCTCGACGTCGAACGCGGCCTGCGCCTGCGGGAGGAACTCAACGGCCTGTACGTGGCCATGACGCGGGCGCGCGAGCGGCTCGTGATCTCGTCGGTCGCGCCGCGCAACGGCAGCGAGGGCAGCTGGTGGCAGCGGCTCGAGCCGTGGGCGATCCCGGCGGAAGTCGCGCCCGCGCCGACCCGGCCTGCTGCGCACGACCGGCGGTTCGTGCTGCGGCACGTGCCGTCGCTCCCCAGCCGGGCGACCGCGGGGTTCGTGCCCGTGCAGGATTCGCCCGAATCGCGCCTGGGCCAGGCGATGCACCGTTTGCTGGAGACGATGGCAACCGGTTCCGCGTCGTTCACCTCCGCGCAACTGAAGCGCGTGGCGCGCGAGTTCGCGCTCGACGAGCGCGAAGCGCAGAAGGCCGCGGAGATGGCGCAGCGTGTGGCCTGTGGCGAAGGCGCATGGGTCTGGGACCTGGGCGTGGTGGACTGGCACGCCAACGAGGTGCCGCTTCACCACGAGGGCGAACTCCTGCGCGTGGACCGTCTGGTGCGCCGCGCGGCCACCGGCGAGTGGTGGGTGCTCGATTACAAGAGCGCGGCCCGCCCCGAGTTGAAGCCGGAGCTCGTCGCGCAGATGCAGCGCTATCGCGCCGCGCTGCAGGCGATCCATCCGGGTGCGGCCGTGCAGGCGGCCTTCCTCACCGCGCAGGGACGCGTGGTGCTCGTTCCCTGAGCCCAGGCTCCTAGAACGCGTTGCGGTAGTAGAACATCGGCCCGCCGTTCTTGCGCTTGACGGTCACGCGCGCGCCGCTTTCGAGCTGGAAGCCGACGAAGCCGCGGTCGGCGACGAAGCCCTTGCCCTTGCCGCGCATGGAGCCCAGGCCCAGTTCCACGCGGGCGCCGTAGCTCGGGTCGCGGCTTTCGATCATGCTGATCGCGTCGGTGGTGGGGGGCACGCGCCGGTAGGCCGTCACGTCGAAGCGGTGGTTGCCGTCGAGCCTGTAGCGCCAGTGCACGCCGAAATCCATCGAGGGCGCCGACGTGTAGGCGGCGGGCCCGTAGGCGGGGTTCGCGCCCGTGAGGTTGCTCAGGCCGAACGCGACGCCCACCGCGGAACGACGTTGGGGCAGCAGCGTGACGCCCATGCGCGAAGAGTGCGTGGCCTGGTCGAAGCCGTCCAGGTACGGCAAGGTCGTGGTGGAGACCTCCACCTGGGGCCGCCCCGGCCAGTCGGGGGTGACCATCGAGCCAGCGGCAATGACATGGCTGGCGCAAGCGACAAGCGCGAAACCGGCAACCGCCTTCATGGCCCAAGCACTCCCAAACGCTGCAAAGCAGGTTACGGGTGGGTCGAGGGGAGGTTTGTCGGACGTTGCCGGATAGCGCGGTCGTCCTGCGGGAGAGAAGGGGAGTTGACGAGCCTTACCCCCGGCACTGGCTCCACGGTTAGGGCTGCTTGGTTCCCCACCTGACCCGGTTGGCCGCTTTGCCATGCGGGGAGGCCCGCCAGCGCGTATTGTAGGCGCGTTGACGCAGCTGCTGTCGAAGCGGCGCGAGCGCATGCCCGTAGAATCGCCGCGATGTCGTACGTCGTGCTCGCCCGCAAGTACCGGTCGCGGACCTTCTCCGAGATGGTCGGCCAGGAGCACGTCGTGCAGGCGCTGACCAATGCGCTGGCTCAGCAGCGGTTGCACCACGCGTACCTCTTCACCGGAACGCGCGGCATCGGCAAGACGACGGTCTCGCGCATCCTCGCGAAGGCGCTCAATTGCGTCGGGCCCGACGGCAACGGCGGCATCACGCCCACGCCTTGCGGTGTGTGCCAGCCGTGCCGCGAGATCGATGCGGGCCGTTTCGTCGACTACACCGAGCTGGATGCCGCGTCGAACCGTGGTGTCGAGGAAGTCCAGGCACTGCTGGAGCAGGCCGTGTACAAGCCGGTGCAGGGCCGCTTCAAGGTCTTCATGATCGACGAAGTGCACATGCTCACGGGCCACGCCTTCAACGCGATGCTCAAGACGCTGGAAGAGCCGCCCGAGTACCTGAAGTTCGTGCTGGCGACCACCGATCCGCAGAAGGTGCCGGTCACGGTGCTGTCGCGGTGCCTGCAGTTCAACCTGCGGCCGATGGCGCCCGAGACGGTGCACGGCCACCTCACGCACGTGCTCGCGGCCGAGGGGGTCCCCGCCGATGCGCATGCGCTGCGCCTCATCGCACGCGCGGCCCGCGGCTCGATGCGCGACGCGCTCTCGCTCACCGACCAGGCGATCGCCTACGGCGGCGGCCGCATCGAGGAAGCGGGCGTGCGGCAGATGCTGGGCAGCGTCGATCGCAGCCATGTGTTCCGCCTGATCGAAGCGCTCGCACAGGGCGACGGCAAGACGGTGGTCGATGTCTCCGACCAGTTGCGCGAGCACGGCTTTTCGGCGGGCTCCACGCTCGAGGAAATGTGCGCCGTGCTGCAGCGCATGGCCGTGATCCAGGCGGTGCCGGGCTCGGCCGACGACAGTGACGAAGAAACCGGACAGATCGTGCGCCTGGCCGCGGCGATGCCGGCCGATGAGACGCAATTGCTCTACAGCATGTGCCTGAATGGGCGCGCCGAGCTGGGCCTCGCGGCCGACGAATACGCGGCGCTCACGATGGTGTTGCTGCGGCTGCTGGCGTTCAAGTCGCCGGGCACGGGTCAAAAAAAAACTCTGAATGAAGCCGCGGCGGCGCCGGCGCGGGCTGTCGCTCCCGTCCCGCCGCCCGTCAGGCCCGTCGCCGCGCCGCCGGGTCGCGTCCTGCCCGTCGTCGAACCCCGGCCGCAGCAAGTGCAGCCGACGCCGCGCCCGATGCCCCCCAACGGCCGCCCGCAGAACGAAGTCGTCGGCGTGCCGGTGCGCGTGCAGTCCGAATCCTCGCGCGATGCCGCGCCTGCGCCGGCGACCGAATACACGGCCACGCCCGAAGGCGATTTCTGGCAGCAAGTCGTCAAGGAGCTGGTGGCGCGCGAAGCCGTGACGGCCCTGGTCCGCGAACTCGCGCTGCAGTCGCAACTGGTGGCCCGCGACGAAGGCCACTGGATGCTGCGGGTCGAGCGCGAATCGCTCAACCAGCCGGCAAGCCGCGACCGCCTGCAGGCTGCGCTTGGCGCGGCGGGGCACGATGTGAAACTCAGCGTCGAGGTCGGCGTCGTCACGGACAGCCCCGCGCGGCGCAACGCCGCGGCCGCCTACGCGCGCCAGAAGGCGGCCGAGGAGATCATCCTGAAGGACCCCTTCGTGCAGGACATGATGCGGGACTTTGGCGCGAAAATCGTGCCGGGCAGCATCAAGCCCGTGTGACGCGGCTCGACCCATTCATTTCAAGGAAGCACCATGTTCAACAAGGGACAGCTCGCCGGCCTCATGAAGCAGGCGCAGGCCATGCAGGACAACCTCAAGAAGGCGCAGGACGAGCTCGCCACGATCGAAGTGACGGGTGAATCGGGCGCGGGCCTGGTGAAGGTCACCATGACCTGCAAGCACGATGTCAAGCGCGTCGCGATCGACCCGAGCCTGCTCGCGGACGACAAGGACATGCTCGAGGATCTCGTCGCCGCCGCCTTCAATGCGGCCGTGCGCAAGGCCGAGGAAACCTCGCAGGAAAAGCTCGGCAAGATCACCGCCGGGCTGCCGCCGGGAATGAAGCTCCCCTTCTGATGGCCGGCGCGCTCGACGCCCTCATCGAAAGCTTGCGCCGCCTGCCCGGGGTCGGCGTGAAGTCGGCGTCGCGCATGGCCTATCACCTGCTGCAGCACGACCGCGGCGGCATGCAGGTGCTGGCGCAGTCGCTCGAGCGGGCGGCGACGCAGATCCGGCATTGCAACCGCTGCCACACGTTCACCGAAGGCGAGGTCTGTGCGACCTGCCGCGATCCGCAGCGTGACGCCAGCAAGCTGTGCGTGGTGGAAACGCCGGCCGACCAGGCGGCGGTGGAGCGCACGTCGGCCTACCGGGGCCTGTACTTCGTCCTCATGGGCAAGTTGAGCCCGCTCGATGGCGTCGGCCCGAAGGACATCGGCCTGGCCAAACTGTTCGAGCGCGCGGGGGACGGCCTCGTGCAGGAGGTGATCCTCGCCACGAACTTCACGGCCGAAGGCGAGGCCACCGCGCACGTGATCGGCGAAGCGCTGAAGGCCAAGGGCTTGCGGGTGACGCGGCTGGCGCGCGGCGTGCCGGCGGGCAGCGAACTGGAATACGTGGACCTGGGCACCATCGCGCACGCGCTGGTGGACCGCAGGTAGAACAAGAAATCGACCGACAAGAAGACGAGGAGCAGAGACGGTGGCGTATCCGCATTTCACAATTGCTTACTGGTGTGTGTTCGCTGCCGCGATGCTGCCTTTCGCATGCGTGTTCCTGGCGAAGCAGGACGACTTGAGGGCACGGGCCAACGCGGCACAGGCCAACAGCTTCGAGGCGCTGCCGTTCTTCATCGGCGCGGTGATCATCGCCCATCAACTGGGCGCCGCGCAGGGCGTGGTCGACATCCTCGCGGTCATCTTCGTCACGCTGCGGATCATCTACATCGCCATGGACGTGGCCGGGCTGCCCGCGGTGCGCTCGGGCATCTGGGCGCTGGCACTGCTCGTCAACGTGGGCATCTTCTTCGCGGGATATCGCTGACGTTTTCTTGACGCGTCGCCGTTACGTGGAAACCCGCAGGGGATGTTCCCGATGCGGTTTTCACGGGTGCTGAGTACGCTCGGCAACACACGTCAGGGGTCATCCGCCATGCAAGAAAACATGATCACGCGGCGCACGTTCGCCGCCGGGGCTGCAGTTGCCGCGGCCGCCGTTGCCGCACCGGCGCTGCGCGCGCAACCGCGCCTGGAAAAATCCAGGCTCGCCCTCGCGGTGGGCGGCAAGTCCGCGTTCTACTACCTGCCGCTCACCATCTCCGAGCAGCTCGGCTATTTCAAGGCCGAGGGCCTGGACGTCGAGATCTCCGATTTCGCGGGCGGCGCGAAGGCACTGCAGGCGCTGATGGGCGGCTCGGCCGACGTCGTGAACGGCGCGTACGAACACACCATCAACATGCAGGCGCGCAACCAGTTCATCCAGGAATTCGTCCTGATGGGTCGCGCACCGCAGATCTCGATGGGCGTCTCGACCAAGACCATGCCCGGCTATCGCACGCCGACGGACCTGCGCGGCAAGAAGATCGGCGTGTCGGCGCCGGGCTCGTCCACCAACATGGTGGCCAACCTGCTGCTGTCGCGCGCGGGCGTGAAGGGCAATGAAGTGAGCTACGTCGGCGTGGGCACGTCTTCCGGCGCGATCGCCGCGATGCGCGCCGGCCAGATCGACGCGATCTCGAACACCGACCCGATCATGACCATGCTCGAGCAAAAGGGCGAGGTGAAGATCATCAGCGACACGCGCACGCTCAAGGGCACGCAAGACGTGTTCGGCGGGCCGATGCCGGCCGCGTGCTTCTACACGCGACTGGATTTCATCAAGGCCAACCCCAACACCTGCCAGGCCCTGGCCAACGCCGTGGTGCGGGGCCTGAAGTGGCTGCAGACCGCCGGGCCCAGCGACATCATCAAGACCGTGCCCGAGAGTTACCTGCTCGGCGACCGCGCGCTGTACCTCGCGTCCTTCAACAAGGTGCGCGAGGCGATCGCGCTGGACGGCGTGATGCCCGAGGACGGCCCGCGCACGGCGCTGCGCGCGCTTTCGAGCTTCGAGCCCGAAGTGCATCCCGACAAGATCGACCTGGCGAAGACCTGGACGAACGAGTTCGCGCGGCGCGCCAAGGACAAGTTCAAGGCATGACAGAATGACGGCCGCTGCGCCGGCCATGACGTCATTCGCCCTCGAGTTCCGCGACATCACCGTGACCTTCCGCTCGCGGGAAGCGGGCGCGGAGCGCTACACCGCCGTCGCGAACACCACGATGCGGGTCGGAGCGGGCGAGTTCGTCTCGGTCGTCGGGCCCACGGGCTGCGGCAAGTCCACGCTCCTGAACATCGCCGCCGGGCTGCTCGCGCCGTCGGCCGGCGAAGTGCGCGCCTTCGGCGAGCCGCTGGCCGGCATCAACCGCCGCGCGGGCTACATGTTCCAGTCCGAGGCGCTGATGCCCTGGCGCAGCGCGCTCGACAACGTGATGGTCGGCCTGCAATACCGCGGGGTGGCTGCGGGTGAAGCGCGCGCGCAGGCGCTCGGCTGGCTCGAACGCGTGGGCCTGCGCGAGTTCGCGGACCGCTACCCGCACCAGCTTTCGGGCGGCATGCGCAAGCGCACCTCGCTCGCGCAGACGCTGGCGCTGGACCCGGACATCATCCTGATGGACGAGCCGTTCTCGGCACTGGACATCCAGACGCGCCAGCTGATGGAAAACGAGGTGCTCGACCTCTGGGCGGCGAAGAAGAAGGCGGTGCTCTTCATCACGCACGACCTCGACGAGGCCATTGCCATGAGCGACCGGGTGGTGGTGCTCTCGGCGGGCCCGGCGACCCACCCGATCGGCGAATTCACGATCGACCTGCCGCGTCCGCGCGACGTCGCCGAGGTGCGCTCGGATCCGCGCTTCGTCGAGCTGCACTCGCAGATCTGGGGCGTGCTGCGCGACGAGGTCCTCAAGGGCTACGCGCAGCAGTTGAGGAAGGCGGCCTGATGAAGGCGAGCAACCTGCGCGCCTGGCAGATCGCCGTGTTTTTCGTGCTGCTCGTCGCGTGGCACCTCGTCTCGCGCAACGAGCAGACCGCCTTCTTCCTGGGCGAACCGGTCAAGGTGGCGGGCCGGATCTGGTCGTGGTTCCTGCCGGTGGACGTCGCGCCCAATTCGCTCTTCCCGGAAGGACTGGCCGGGCATGCGGACATCTACCAGCACCTGGGCGTGACGCTGCTGGAGACCGTGCTGGCCTTCGCGATCGGCACCGTGCTCGGGCTGGGGTTCGGCTTGTGGCTCGCACTCGCGCCGATGGCCAGCGCGATCTTCGATCCCTACATCAAGGCGCTCAACTCGATGCCGCGCGTGATCCTCGCGCCGATCTTCGCGCTCTGGTTCGGGCTGGGCATCTGGAGCAAGGTGGCGCTGGCCGTCACGCTGGTGTTCTTCATCGTCTTCTTCAACGTGTACCAGGGCGTGCGCGAGGTCAGCCCGGTCGTGCTGGCCAATGCGCGCATGCTGGGGGCGAACCACAAGCAGTTGCTGCGCACGGTGTACCTGCCCAGCGCCACGAGCTGGGTCTTCGCCAGCCTGCACAACTCGGTCGGCCTCGCGTTCGTCGGTGCGGTGGTCGGCGAATACCTCGGCTCCGCGCGCGGCGTCGGCTACCTGATCCTGCAGGCCGAGGGCACGTTCGACGTGAACACGGTGTTCGCCGGCATCGTGGTGCTCACCGCCTTCGCCCTCCTGCTCGATGGCCTGGTGGGCGGCATCGAGCGGCGGCTGATGAAGTGGCAGCCGCGCCAGAGCGAAACGGAGCAGATGTGACGGCCTAGCGCTTGTGCGCCGTCTTCTTCGCGCTTGCCTTGCCTTTGCCGTGCGACTTGCGCACGCCGGTCTTGACCGGCACGTAGACCACGACCTGCTGGCCGGCCTTGAACGCGGCAGTGGGTGCGATGTCGTTCCAGTCGGCCAGTTGCTTCGGGTTCACCTTGTAGCGGCGCGCGATGCTGGCCACGGTGTCCTTCTTGCCGGCCTTGATCATCATCCGGCGCGTCACGGCCTCGGGCTGGAGCTTCAGCTGCGCGTTGTCGGCGATCTCGTCGTCGACGTCGGCCTGCATCTTCGCGGAGCGCGGCACGATCAGCACCGAGCCGGCCTTGATCAGCATGCGCGGCGGGATGGTGTTGACGGCACGCAGGTCCGTCTCGCTCATGCCGGTGCGCTTGGCGGCCTCGGCCGCGCTCATGTTCGAGGGCACCTTCCACGCCGTCCAGCTCGCATACTGGCCCGCGGTGTAGGCCTCGAAGTTGCGGCGGAAGATCGTCGCGTTGTCCCAGGGCAGCAGGATCTCCGGCGTGCCGGCCGCCAGGATCACGGGCCGGTTCATCGACGGGTTCAGCGCCTTGAAGTCTTCCAGCGAAATGTCGGCAAGCCGGGCGGCCAGCTGCACGTCGATGTCGCGCGTGACTTCCACGCTCTGGAAGTACGGGTGGTTGCCGATTTCAGGCAGGTCGGCGTTGTAGGCCTCGGGGTTGCTGATGATGTTCTTGATGGCCTGCAGCTTGGGGACGTAGTTGCGCGTCTCGTTGGGCATGCTCAGGTCGGCATAGGTCGTGGGCAGGCCCATCTTCTGGTTGCGCGCGATGGCGCGCTGCACGCTGCCTTCGCCCCAGTTGTACGCGGCCAGGGCCAGGTGCCAGTCGCCGAACATGCCGTACAGCTTCTGCATGTAGTCGAGCGCGGCACGGGTGGACGCGAGCACGTCGCGCCGGTCGTCGCGGAAGACGTTCTGCTTCAGGTCGAACACCTGGCCGGTGGCGGGCATGAACTGCCACATGCCGGCCGCACGGGCGCTCGAGACGGCCTGCGGGTTGAATGCGCTCTCGATGAAGGGCAGCAGCGCGAGCTCCGTCGGCATGTCGCGGCGCTCGAGTTCCTCGACGATGTGGAACAGGTACTTGCGCGAGCGCTCGGTCATGCGCTGGATGTAATCGGGGCGGCCGAGGTACCACTGCTCCTGCTGGCGCACGAGGCTGCTTTGCAGGTCGGGCATGCGGAAGCCCCGGCGGATGCGCTCCCACAGGTCGGTGGGCGGCAGCAGCAGCGTGACGCTGCGCGCCTGCGTCGTTTCCACCCGCGTGATCGGCTTCAGGTCGCCGCCGGGGATGACGGACGGGCCCGCGGGCAGGGGCGCCGCGGTGGAACTCGTGGACGGCTGGACGGTGCTGGCGGGTGCGGAGTCCTGCTGGTTGCCGGTGGTGGCGCAGCCCGCGAGGGTCAACGCGAAGATGGAGGCGGCCAGGAGCGAGAGCTTCATCTGAATTCGTTTTTCCATTGCCGGAGGGTGGCGAACACGGCCACGGGGTCCGGCGGGGTGGAGGCATCGTGCCCCCGGGCGGCCTGCACGACAGCGGGGACGCGCGTGCGCAGGAACGGGTTGACCTGCCGTTCCTGCCCGATGGTCGAAGGCAAGGTCGGCAGATCGCGCGAGCGCAGGTCTTCGCAGCGCTTCGCGTAATGGATCAGCTCGAGATTACCCGGTTCCACGCCCAATGCGAATTTCAGGTTGCTCAATGTGTATTCATGTGTGCAGCAAACGCGGGTTTCCCCGGGGAGCGCTGCCAGCTTGTCCAGCGAATCGGCCATCTGCTGCGGCGTGCCCTCGAACAGGCGCCCGCAGCCGGCGGAGAACAGCGTGTCGCCGCAAAAGAGCAGGGGCGCGCCGTCGACGTTGTCGCAGTAGTAGGCGATGTGTCCGGCGGTGTGCCCCGGGACGTCCAGTACCCGGAACTGCAGGCCGAGGGCCGTGATGCGGTCGCCTTCCGCGAGGCGCGTGAGCGGCCCGGGGATGCGTTCGCGCGCGGGACCATAGACCTGCGCCCCGGTCGCATCGCGCAGCGCGTCGAGGCCGCCGATGTGATCCGGATGGTGGTGCGTGACTAGAATGGCCTCCAGCTTCAGGCCTTCACGCTGCAGCGAGGCCATGACGGGTTGCGCATCGCCCGGGTCCACCACGAGGGCTCGGTGCCCGTCGTGCAAGAACCACAGGTAATTGTCCTGGAACGCCGGCAGCGGGATCAACTTCATGAGTGACGCGATTATAGGAATGCACGAGTGGTTCGAGACCCCGCCCGGCCGCTACCTGGTGGCCTGGGAGAAGGCGGAGTTCGACCGCGCCGTCGCCGACATCTTCGGCTTCCACGCGATCCAGCTCGGGCTGCCGGAGATCGACGCGCTGCAGGCCAACCGCATGCCGCACCGCTGGCTTGCCCTGCAGGAGCCTCCGCGCGAGGGATCGGCCGTGAAGCCCGCCCTCATCACCGATTTCGCGGCGCTGCCTTTCGAGGAGAACAGCCTGGACCTGGTGGTGCTGCCGCACGCCCTGGAACTCAACATCGACCCGCACGCGACGCTGCGCGAGGTCGAGCGCGTGCTGGTGCCCGAGGGCAAGGTCGTGATCTGCGGCCTGAACCCGGCAAGCCTGTGGGGCCTGCGCCAGCGGCGCGCCCATGTCTATCGCAAGCTCGGTTTCGGCGAGCTGTTCCTGCCGTCCGAGGGCGATTTCATCGGCTACTGGCGCCTGCGCGACTGGCTGCGCCTCCTGAGTTTCGAAGTGGAGGCGAGCCACTTCGGCTGCTGGCGCCCGTCGTTCCGCACCGACCGCTGGCTCGAGCGCTTCGACTGGATGGACCACGCGGGCGAGCGCTGGTGGCCGATCTTCGGGGCCGTGTATTTCATGGTCGCCGTCAAGCGCGTGCGCGGCATCAAGTTGATCGGCAAGGCCTGGCGCAGCAAACCGGCGATCGCCACCGCACCGGTGCCGCTGGCCAACCGCGGGCGGCAGCCCACCTACATGGAAGTGGAAGAAGAAGTCTCGTGAACGAAGTCGTGATTTATACGGACGGTGCCTGCAAGGGCAACCCCGGGCCGGGCGGATGGGGTGTGGTGCTGCAGTCGGGCACCACGGTGAAGGAGCTGTACGGCGGCGAGCGCGAGACCACCAACAACCGCATGGAGCTGATGGCCGTGATCCAGGCGCTGCAGGCACTCAAGCGCGCCTGCGCCGTCACGCTGCACCTGGACAGCCTCTACGTGCTCAAGGGCATGACCGAGTGGCTGCCGGGCTGGAAGGCCAAGGGCTGGCGCACGGCCGACAAGAAGCCGGTGAAGAACGTCGAGCTGTGGCAGCAGCTCGACGACCTCGTCACGCACAAGGGCCACGTGATCGACTGGCGCTGGGTTCGGGGGCACAACGGCAATCCCGGCAACGAGCGCGCCGACGAGCTGGCCAACATGGGCGTCGAAGTCGCGATGGGCCGCAGGCCGCCGCCGGCAATGTAAAGCGCCGGTAAAACGCAGCGTTGCCCGTCCGCGCGCCCGCGGGCGAAGGCCCGCCAGCGCGACAATGTCGGGTTAGCATGCTGCTTGTCCATGCCGCCCAAAGCCATCTATCCCGTTGTCGCCGTCGTCGGCATCGCCATCGCATCGGCCGCCGCCTGGTGGTTGCAACACCGGCCTTCGGGCGCGCATGAACCGGCGGAGGCCGGCGTCACCGCCCGGGCCGGCAACGGCAACGGACCGGCCAAGGCCCCGGCGGTCGAAACCGCGCGCGTGGAGCAGGTGCGCATCACGGATGACGCCCAGTCCGTCGGCAACCTGAAATCGCGCCAGAGCGTGGTGCTGCGCCCCGAGGTGAGCGGGCGCGTCACGCGCATCAACTTCCGCGACGGCGACCGGGTGCGGCGCGGGCAGGTGCTGGTGCAACTGGATGACCAGCTCGCGCAGGCCCAGGTGCAGCAGGCGCAGGCCGAGCTCTCGATCGCGCGCGCCAACCACAAGCGAAACCAGGAACTGGTCGCCCAGAACTTCATCAGCCAGCGTTCGGTGGACGAAAGCGCGGCCAACCTCAAGGTGGCCGAAGCGAAACTCGCGCTGGCGCAGGCCACCGCCGCGCGCATGCGCATCGTGGCGCCGTTCGACGGCATCGCGGGCATCCGTGCAATCAGCGTCGGCGACTACCTCAAGGATGGCGCCGACATCGTCAACATAGAGGACATCGATGCGATCTTCGTCGACTTCCGCCTGCCCGAGCGCTACCAGGGCAAGGTGCAGCGCGGCCAGCAGGCGCTGGTGGAGGTCGATTCGGTGCCGGGACGGAAATTCACCGCCACCGTGCAGGCCATCGATCCGGCGGTGGATGCCAACGGCCGCTCGCTCGCCATCCGCGGCCTCATCGACAACCGGCAGCTGCAGCTGCGCCCCGGCATGTTCGCGCGCGTGACGGCCTTGTTCGGCGCGCGCGACAACGCGAGCGTCATCCCCGAGGAAGCGATCGTCCCGCTCGCGGGCAAGCAGTACGTGTATCGCCTGGTGGACGGGCCGGACCAGGACACCAAGATCGCGCAGCGCGTCGAGGTGAAGGTCGGCCTGCGCAGTCCCGGCCGGGTGGAAGTGACCGAGGGCCTGCGTCCCGGCGACATGGTCGTGACGGCCGGCCAGCAGCGCATCCCGAAGGACGGCACGGCCGTGCGGGTGGTCGAGCTCGCGCGTCGGAGCTGACATGCAACTGCCCGAGATATCCATCCGGCGGCCCGTCTTCGCGACGGTGCTGTCGCTGCTGGTCCTGTTGATCGGCGCGGTGAGCTTCACGCGCCTGTCGGTACGCGAGTACCCGAAGATCGACGAGCCGGTGGTGACCGTGTCGGTGCGCTATCCCGGCGCGTCGGCCGAGGTGGTCGAATCGCAAGTGAGCAAGCCGCTGGAGGATTCGATCGCCGGCATCGACGCGGTGGATGTCATCACGTCCATCAGCCGCGAGGAGCAAAGCCAGATCTCGGTGCGCTTCCGGCTCGAGAAGGACGCCGACGCGGCCGCCGCGGAGGTGCGCGACCGCACGGCCCGCGTTCGCAACAAGCTGCCCGACACGATCGACGAGCCGGTGATCGCCAAGGTCGAGGCCGACGCGTTCCCGATCCTGTGGCTCGCCTACACGAGCGACACGCTCACGCCGCTGCAGATCAACGACCTCGTCAACCGCATCGTCAAGCCGCGGCTGCAGACGATCACCGGCGTGGCCGACGTGCGCATCTTCGGCGAGCGCAAGTACGCGATGCGCGTGTGGCTCGACCCGGACAAGCTGGCGGGCTATCGCCTCACGACGCAGGACGTGGAAGATGCCGTGCGCCGCAACAACCTCGAGATCCCGGCCGGACGCATCGAGTCGCAGCAGCGCGAATTCGGCGTCACCTCGCAGACGGACCTGGTGCGGCCCTCGCAGTTCGCAGACATCGTGATCAGGACGGTGAACGGCTTCCCGGTGAAGATGCGCGACATCGCGCGCGTCGAGGAGGCCCCGGCCGACGAGCGCAGCGGCGTGCGGCTGAACGGCCGCTCGGCCATCGGCACGGGTGTCATCCGGCAGGCGACGGCGAACCCGCTCACGGTGTCGCAGGGCGTGCGGGACATGATCCCGAAGCTCAAGCAGGACCTGCCGCCCGACATCAACATCGACGTCGCGAACGACAACTCGCTGTTCATCGACCGTTCCGTGCAGAACGTGTACCACACCATCGCCGAGGCGATCCTGCTGGTGGCGCTGGTGATCTTCGTCTTCCTGCGCACGGTGCGCGCCTCGATCATCCCGATCGTGACTATTCCCGTCAGCCTCATCGGGGCCTTCGGGATGATGGCCCTCTTCGGGTTCTCCATCAACACGCTGACGCTGCTCGCGCTGGTGCTGGCGATCGGCCTGGTGGTCGACGATGCGATCGTGATGCTGGAGAACATCTTCCGCCATATCGAGGAGGGGCTGGACCCGTTCTCGGCGGCGGTGACCGGCGCACGCGAGATCGGCTTCGCGGTCGTCTCGATGACGCTCACGCTGGTGGCGGTGTATGCGCCGCTCGCTTTCACGCCGGGGCGCACCGGACGCCTGTTCGTGGAATTCGCGCTCGCGCTCGCCGGGTCGGTGCTGGTGTCGGGTTTCGTCGCGCTGACGCTCACGCCCATGATGAGCTCCAAGCTCCTGCGCCACAACCCGAACCCGACCTGGTTCGACGCGCACATGGAGAAATGGCTCACGGCCTTGTCCACGCGCTATGCACGGGCGCTGCGCTGGGTGCTGCTCGCTCGTGCGCCGGCGCAGCCGGGCCAGCTGCGCGCACGGCTGCTGCAGGCGCGCTGGCTCGTCCTCGGCGTGATGGCCGTGTGCGCGATCGCCATCGCCGCGATCTGGCCGACGATGAAGTCCGAGCTCTCGCCGCTGGAGGATCGTGGCACCATCCTCGCGAACATCAACGCCCCGGACGGCGCGACGCTCGACTACACCGACCGGTACGCGCGCGAGCTCGAGAAGATGGGGCAGCAATACCCCGAGTTCGACCGCATCTTCGTCAGCCTGGGCAACCCGACGGTGTCGCAGGCGAGCGTGATCTACCGCACCATCGAATGGGAGAAGCGCCACCGCAGCACGCTCGAGATGGCGCGCGAGATCGCGCCCAAGGTGAACTCGCTGCCCGGTGTGAACGCCTTCGTGATCACGCCGCCATCGCTCGGCCAGGGCTTTCGCGACCGGCCGCTGAATTACGTCATCCAGACCTCCGACAGCTACGAGAACCTCAGCCGGGTCACGCAGGAGCTGGTCGCCGAAATCTCGAAGAACCCCGGCATCCAGGGCGTGGACGTGGACCTGCGGCTGAACAAGCCGCAGCTGCGCATCGACGTCGACCGCGCGAAGGCGGCGGACGTGGGCGTGGGCGTCGACGTGGTCGCGCGTGCGCTGGAGACGGCGCTGGGCGGCCGGCAGGTGACTCGCTACAAGCGCGACGCCGAGCAGTACGACGTGATCATCCAGAACCGAGCGAGCGGCCGCACGACGCCGGAGGACATCGACAGCCTGTACGTGCGCGGCCGCAACGACACGATGATTCCGCTGTCGTCGCTGGTGAAGGTGCGCGAAAGCGTGAGCCCGCGCGAGCTGAACCACTTCGGCCAGCGCCGCTCGGCCTCCATCACGGCGAACCTCGCGCCGGACTACTCGCTGGGCCAGGCCTTGAAGTTCGTGGACGAAACCGCGGCCCGTGTGCTCAAGCCCGGCTACACGACGGACCTGAACGGCACCTCGCGCGAGTTCCGCAACTCGCAGGGCGCACTCGCCATCGTGTTCGTGCTGGCCTTGCTGTTCATCTTCCTGGTGCTGGCCGCGCAGTTCGAAAGCTTCGTCGATCCGTTCGTGATCATGCTGTCGGTGCCGCTGTCTATGATCGGTGCGCTGACCGCGCTGAAGGTGACGGGCGGCTCGCTCAACGTCTATTCGCAGATCGGCCTGATCACGCTGGTGGGCCTGATCACCAAGCACGGCATCCTGATCGTGGAATTCGCGAACCAGCTGCGCGAGCAGGGGATGGACACGGTCGATGCGGTGGTGAAGGCCGCGTCGCAGCGCTTGCGCCCCATCCTGATGACCACGGGTGCGATGGTGCTGGGGGCCGTCCCGCTGGCGACCGCGACCGGCGCGGGCGCCGAGAGCCGGATCCAGATCGGCTGGGTCATCGTCGGCGGCATGTCGCTGGGCACGCTGCTCACGATCTTCGTGGTGCCGACCATGTACCTGCTGTTCGCGCGCAAGGAAGTGCCCGGCGCCAACAAGGCGGCCGTGCGCTTCGATCCGCACGCCTCGCACGGCGACGAGCTGGTCGCCAAATGAAGCTGCCGGCGCAATAATCGCGCCGATGCCGTACGTCGAGTTCGCTCCCGCGCTCACGCGCCACGTTCCGTGCCCGCCCCAGGACGTGGAAGCGCGCACGCTGCGCGAGGCACTCAGCCATGCATTCGACGCCGCGCCGGCGATGCGTCACTACGTCCTTGACGAGCAGGGCGCGGTACGCAAGCATGTGGCGGTTTTCGTCAACGCGCGCCTGGTCGCCGACCGCGTGAACCTCGACGTCCCGCTCGCGGGCACCGACAAGGTGATGGTGATCCAGGCGCTGACGGGCGGTTAGCCTGGAGGGTGAGCCATGGGTACATCGACGATCTGGGTGGGTACGCGCAAGGGCCTGTTCGCCGCCAGGCGCACGGCTGCCGGCTGGAAGCTCGGGGCGCCGCGCTTTCCGGGTGAGCCCGTGTCGCAGTTCCTGCGCGATCCGCACACCGGCGCGTGCTACGCGGCGCTGCGCCTGGGCCATTTCGGCGTGAAGCTCTCGAAGAGCGAAAACGGCGAGGGCGAATGGAAGGAAATCGCCGCGCCGGCGTTCCCGCCCAAGCCCGCGGAAGGCGAATGGAAGGACGACGCGACGCCGTGGACCGTGGACATGGTGTGGGGACTGGAAGCGGGGCCGGGCACCTTGTGGGCCGGTTGCCTGCCGGCGGGCCTGTTCAAGTCCGGCGACGGCGGCGCGAGCTGGCAACTGGTCGAGAGCCTGTGGCTGCGGCCCGAGCGGCGCGAATGGATGGGCGGCGGCTACGACCATGCCGGCATCCACTCGATCGCGATCGATCCGCGCGATCCCCGTCACCTGACGATCGCGATCTCCTGCGGCGGCGTGTGGCAGACGCGCGATGGCGGCGAGACCTGGGCCAACTCGTCGAAGGGCATGGTCGCGGACTTCATGCCGCCCGAGCGCCAGGAGGACGGCAACATCCAGGATGTGCACCGCCTGGTGCAATGCGCCGCGAACCCCGACGTGCTGTGGGCGCAGAACCATTTCGGCATCTACCGTTCCGCCGATGGCGGCATGCAGTGGCTGCGCATGAAGACGCCGCAGCCCAGCGACTTCGGCTTCGCGGTGGCCGTGGATCCGCGCGATCCGCAGGCCGCGTGGTTCGTCCCCGCGCATTCGGATGCGCAGCGCATGCCGGTGGACGGCCGGATGGTCGCGACGCGCACCCGCGACGGCGGCGCGTCCTTCGAGGCATGCGGGTCAGGCCTGCCTTCGCACGACGCCTACCACCTCGTGTATCGCCACGCACTCGCGGTGGGCGACGACGGCGCCACGCTGGCGATGGGGTCCACCACCGGCGGGCTGTGGGTCAGCGAGGATGCGGGCGCGACATGGCAATGCCTGTCGCGCGACCTGCCGCCCATCGCGGTCGTGCGCGTGGGCTAGCAGGGTCAGCCGAAGTCGCTCAGGATTTCGCGCTCTTCTTCGCGGCCTTCTGGTCGGCTTCGGCGCGCTTGATGTCGGCCTGGGCCTTGTCATAGGCGGACTTGGCGTCCTTCTCGCAGGCCTTCTTCTCGTCGCCCTTCATGGGCTTGCACTTGTCCTTGGCCGCCTTGTAGTCGGCCTTGGCCGTCTTCTTCATGGCCTTGATGTCGTCCTTGGACTCGGTCGAGGCCATCGGTGCAGTGGTGGACGGCGCCGTGGTCGAGGCGGAAGGCGCGGATGCAGCGCTGCTGGTGCTGGGAGCCTTTTGGGCGAAGGCCGAGGCGCTCAGGCCGAGGCACAGGGCGGCGGCGATGGCGATGACGTTTTTCATGGTTCCTGTTTCCTGTGAATGAGAGCCGGAGATCCCGGCCCTCTTCATCAACGCATTTGCGCAGGAACGCGTTTGTAGGACGACACCGATTTCTCGCGACTGACGCTAGAGCGGCCCTTCGAACATGAGCACGTCGACCTCGTCGCCCGGCTCGACCGTGCCTTGCCCGTGATGCAGCACGATGAGGCCGTTGGCCTGCACCATCGAGCTGAGCACACCCGAGCCCTGGTTGCCCGTCGTGCGCACTTCGGGCTTGCCCTCGGATGAGGTGGTGACCCTGCCGCGCTGGTATTCGGTGCGACCGGGCTTCTTGCGCATGCGCTCGAGGCTGCGGGCCCTGAGGTACGGCTGGGCCGGCGCGTTCGCCCCCATCATCTTCAGCAGTGCGGGGCGCACGAAGGCAAGAAAGGTGACCATCACCGCGACCGGATTGCCGGGCAGCCCGAACAGCACGGAAGAGCCGATGCGTCCCACCGCCATGGGCCGGCCCGGCCGCATCGCGATGCGCCAGAACGCGACGTCGCCGAGCTTGGCCATCATCGCCTTCGTGAAGTCGGCTTCACCGACGCTGACCCCGCCGCTTGTGATGATCGCGTCGGCCTTTTCCGCGGCTGCACGGAAAGCTTCCTCCAGCCGCGCCGGGTCGTCGCGCACGACCCCGAAGTCGATCACCTCGCAGCCGAGCCGCGTGAGCATGCCGGACACGGTGTAGCGGTTGCTGTCGTACACCGCGCCTTCGCGCGGCGGCTCGCCCAGGCTGAGGATCTCGTCGCCGGTGGAGAAGTACGCGACGCGCAGTCGGCGGCGCACCGGAACCTGCGCAATGCCGAGGCTCGCGACGAGCCCGCAGGCCGCGGGTCCGATGCGCGTGCCGGCGAGCAGGGCGGGGCGGCCTTGCATCAGGTCCTCGCCCTTCAGGCGGCGGTTGTCGCCGGGCCGCACGGCTGCGGCGGCAAAGGTCACGCGGCCATCGGCGGCGACCTGCGTGAACTCCTGGGGCACGACGGTGTCCAGGCCCGCCGGCATGATGGCGCCGGTCATGATCTTCACGCATTGGGTCGCCCCCACGGCGCCTTGCCATGCTTTGCCCGCGAGCGCAGTTCCGACGACCTCGAGCGACAGCGTGGCGCCGGCGGCGAGCTGCGAGCCGTCGAAGGCGAAGCCGTCCATCGCCGAGTTGTCGTGCGGCGGGACCGAAAGCGGCGAGACGATGTCCTGCGCCAGCACGCGGCCGAGCGCATCGAAGACCGAAACGGATTCGACCTCGCGAACGGGCTCGACGAGGTGCGCGAGGAATTCGTTCACGGCATCGGCGCTCAGCGCCTTCGGGTCGTAGCCCTGCAACTGCGCCGCGATCTCGGCGAGGCTCAGCATTGAGTAACCTCCGCCCTGCGGGCTGCGGTGCTATGAGCCTTCGGAGCGGCCGTGCGGCTCATGGCTTTTCGAGCTCATGCAGCTCGGCGAGCGTGTTGGCGTTGGCGAAGGCGCGGGGGGAATCGCCGGGCGCATCGAAAGGCACGACGGCGACGCGGTGCTGCGCCGTCCATTGGTCGATCTTGCGCCCGCCGGCGTGCGTGAAGGCCACCAGGCTTTCCAGGAGCTCGAGGCGCATGAGGCAGAACACGGGCTGCGTGCGCAATTGCCCGTCATCTTCACGCGCGGCGGCCATGGCGATCTCCGCGTCCTGGTCGTGCGCCGCTTGCGCGAGCCGCTCGACCATGTCATGAGGGAAGAGAGGCGTGTCGCACGGCACCGTGACCAGCCACGGCGTTTCGCAGTGTTCCAGCGCGGTGAGGAAGCCCGCGAGCGGGCCGGCGTAATCGGGCAGCACGTCGGGCCACACCGGCACCCCGAAGGACTCGTAAGCGCCGAGATTGCGGTTCGCGTTGATCAGCACCTGCCCGACCTGCGGCGAGAGGCGCATCAGGGCGGCGAGCGCAAGCGGCATGCCGTTGAAATTCTGCAGGCCTTTGTCCACGCCGCCCATGCGCGAGCCGCGGCCGCCGGCGAGGATCACGCCCGTGATGTCGTTCCGCTCGATCATCCGCCGATGTAGCTCATCTCGACACGGCGCCGGCCGGCGCGTGCGTCCGGCGGCAAGCTCGCGCGCAGTTGCGAATAGCGGTCCTCGCGCTGCTGCCAGATGTGGCCGATGGCCGAGGCGATCTGCTCGTCGCTGACACCGCCGCGCAACAGCGAGCGCAGGTCGTGGCCCTGGGTCGCGAAGAGGCACAGGTACACCTGGCCCTCGGTCGACAGGCGCGCGCGGTTGCAGTCGCCGCAGAACGCCTGAGTCACGCTGCTGATCACGCCGACCTCCCCGCTGCCGTCCGCATAAGCCCAGCGCTGCGCCGTCTCGCCCGGTGCGGCCGCTTCGATCGGGACGAGCGGCATCTCGCGCTGGATCATTGCGATCACTTCGGCCGAGGGCACGACTTCGTCCATGCGCCAGCCGTTCGTCGCGCCGACGTCCATGTATTCGATGAAGCGCAGCACCATGCCGGTGCCCTTGAAGTGGCGCGCCATCGGCAGGATCTCGTGCTCGTTGGTGCCGCGCTTGACCACCATGTTGACCTTGATCGGGCCGAGCCCCGCTTCGCGCGCGGCGGCGATCCCCTCGAGCACTTCGGCCACCGGGAAATCGACGTCGTTCATGCGGCGGAACACGGTGTCGTCCAGCCCGTCGAGGCTGACGGTGACACGATTCAGGCCCGCGGCCTTCAAGGCCTTCGCCTTGCGCGCGAGCAGCGAACCGTTGGTGGTCAGCGTGAGGTCCAGCGGCTCGCCATCCACCGTGCGCAGCTGCGAGAGCTGCCCGATGAGGACCTCGATGTTCTTGCGCAGCAGCGGCTCGCCGCCGGTGAGGCGCAATTTGTGCACGCCGTGCAGCGCGAACAGGCGGGCGAGCCGCGTGATCTCCTCGAATGTCAGCAGCGCGGCGTGCGGCAGGTACGGGTAGTCCTTGTCGAAGACTTCCTTGGGCATGCAGTAGCTGCAGCGGAAGTTGCAGCGGTCCGTCACGCTGATGCGCAGGTCGCGCAAGGGACGGCCGAGCTGGTCGGACAAGAGGCCGTTCGGCGCGATGGCGCGCTCGGGCAGCGCCGCCGCACGGGCAGCGATGCGCTGGTCCACCAGGGGGATCACGCGTTCGGCCATGTGCCTATTGTCCCGCAATCAGACGCAGCGGGCTCCGTCCACTTCGATACACACGCCGGAGATGAACGCGGCCTCGTCGCTCGCCAGGTAGAGGGCGGCGTTCGCCACGTCCAGGGCGGTGGAAAACCGCCCGAGCGGGATGGTCGCGAGGAATTTCGCACGTCGCGCCTCGTCCACGGGACCGCCCGCGAATTCCGCGGAAAGCCCGGTATCCGGGTTGAAGACGGGGTTGATGCAATTGACCCGGATGTTGTCGGGGCCGAACTCGGCCGCGAGCGACTTGCTGGTCGTGATCACGGCCCCCTTGGAGCCGTTGTACCAGGTCAGGCCCGGGCGCGGGCGGACCCCGGCCGTCGACGCGATGTTGATGAACGAGCCGCCCTTGTTCGCGCGGAAGGCCGGCACCGCGTGGATCGTCGCGAGATAGATGCTCTTGACGTTCACGGCATAGACCCGGTCGAACTCGACTTCGCTCACTTCGAGCGCGGGGCGGTTGCGGTGCGTCCAGCCCGCGTTGTTCACCATCACGTCGAGCTTGCCGTACTGCTTGACGGCGGCGTCGACCAGGGCCTTCACGTCGGCCGATTTGGTGACGTCACCGGCGACGAACATGGCTTCGCCACCCCCGACCTCGATCTGCGCGACCACGCGCTCGCCCGCGTCGCGGTTGATGTCGTTCACGACCACTTGCGCGCCTTCCTGCGCCAGCCGCTTCGCGATGCCTTCGCCGATGCCGCCGCCCGCGCCGGTGACGATGACGGATTTGCCTTTGACTCGCATGTGTGTACTCCTGGATCAGCCGTGCTTGATGGCGACGGTTTTCAACGTGGTGAAGCCGTAGAGGGCTTCGAAACCTTTCTCGCGGCCGTAGCCCGAGGACTTCACGCCGCCGAAGGGAAGTTCGACGCCGCCGCCAGCGCCGTAGTTGTTGATGAAGACCTGGCCGCTCTTCACGCGCCTGGCCATGCGCAACTGCCGGCCGCCGTCGCGCGTCCAGATGCCGGCGACCAGGCCGAACTTCGTCGCGTTGGCGAGCTGCACGGCCTCATCCTCGTCCCGGAAGCTCATGGCCGCGAGCACCGGGCCGAACACTTCCTCCTGCGCGAGGCGGTGCGTGACCGGCACGTCGCGCAGCAGCGTCGGCGCCTGGTAGTAGCCGCTCTCGGGCGCCTCGTCGACGATCTGGCCCTGCGCCACCATCGGAATCTCCGCGTGCTGCGCATCGGACAGGAAGTCCCACACGCGCTGCTGCTGGGTCTGGCGGATCAGCGGGCCGACGTCCAGGTCCATCGCGGCGGGGCCGACTCTCAGGTTCTCGAAAATCTTGCCCAGCCGGTCGAGCAGCGGCTCGTAGATCGACTTCTGAACGAGCAGGCGCGAACCCGCAGAGCAGGTCTGGCCGGCGTTCTGCACGATCGCGTTGATGACGACCGGCAACGCGGCATCGAGGTCCGCATCGTCGAAGACGATCTGCGGGCTCTTGCCGCCCAGCTCCAGCGTCACGGGGCAATGGCGTTCGGCTGCGACCTGCTGGATCAGCGTGCCCACGCGCGGGCTGCCCGTGAAGCTGATGTGGTCGATGCCCTCGTGGCGTGCGAGCGCGTCGCCGACTTCATGGCCGTAGCCCGTCACGATGTTGATCGCGCCGGCGGGAAAGCCGATCTCGGCGGCGAGCTGCGCCACGCGGATCAGCGACAGGCAGGCATCTTCCGAGGGCTTGACCACGCACACATTGCCGGCGGCAAGCGCACCGCCCACGCTGCGGCCGAAGATCTGCATCGGGTAGTTCCACGGAATGACGTGGCCCGTGACGCCGTGCGGCTCGCGCCAGGTGAGCACGGTGTAGCCGTCCTGGTAGGGCAGGGTCTCCCCATGCAACTTGTCGCACGCACCTGCGTAAAACTCGAAGTAGCGCACCAGTGCCAGCGCATCGGCCTTGGCCTGCTTGGTCGGCTTGCCGCAATCGCGCTGCTCGATCGCCGCGAGCTCCTCGGCGTGATCCGCGATCTTGTTCGACAGGCGCATCAGCAGCCGCCCACGTTCGGCCGCGCTCAACTTGCTCCAGACCGACTCGTAGCAGCTGCGCGCGGCGCGCACCGCGACGTCGATGTCCTCGCTGGTGCCGCGCTGGATCTCGTCGTAAGCCTGCCCGTCGGACGGGTCGATGACCGGGATCGTGCGACCGCTGGTCGAGGCCTGCGTCTGGTTGGCGATGAAGTGGAATTGCATGGCGCGATTTTGCGCCATGCACGAGCGTGGGGTTATGCGCCGACAGGGGCGAACAGGTCGCTGTGTTCCTTCAACCAGCGCTCGGATGCGGCGCTGTCCTGCTGGCGCGGATGGAAACCAGCACGGAAGTATTCGCGCCAGGGCTTGTACAACTGGCGCACCAGCCCGCGCCGGCCGAACAGGAACGAGGCTGCGGATTTCCAGGTGCTCCATTGCCAGAGCGTTCCATCACGACGCAGGTTGTGGATCGTCTGGCGGATCGTGTCGCCGAGGAAGATGGAGGTGACGCGCCGGAACCAAGTGACGCGCCATTCGTGGCTGCCGCCCATCGCCACGTAGATGTCGAACGCGGTGCTCTTGTGCTCCGACTCCTCGGCGCTGTGCCACAGCCACAGTGTCTTCAGGCGCGGGTCCTGGTCCCCGAGCAGGTCGGCATTCTTCAGCAGCCAGTCGGCCAGGATCGCCGTGAAGTGCTCGTTCGCCGCGGTGATCGCCACCGCGTGACGTGCATCGAGCCCCTCCAGCTGTTTCAGGCGCTCGAGGGCGCGCGCCTCCCAACGGTTCTCCAGTCCCGATCTTTCGAGATGGGCGTTGTAGAGCGAGTGCAGCCGCCGGTGCGTCGCCTCCTGGCCGATGAAGCCTTGCACTTCGGCGCGCAGCGGTTCCTGCTGGTCGGCCGACAGCGACTTGAATCCGTTGCGGACGGCATCGATGAAGAACTGCTCGCCGACGGGGAAACTCATCGAGAGCGCATTCAGCAGGGCCGTGCGGAACGCGTCGCCCGCACACCAGTGGCGGGGAATGGGGGCTTCCATGTCGACGAGCAGGCGGCGGACGACGAGATCGGTCATGGAATGATATGGTACGACGTAGTACCATGCCGGTCAAGAAGGGAATGACAATCGCGCCATGGCTGAAGTGCAGACCGCGAACCGTGAACACCGCACCCGAGTGCTCGAGGGCATGGCACATGCCGTGTCCCGCAAGGGGTACGCCGAGACGACCATCGCCGACATCGTCGGCGAAGCGAGCGTATCGCGCCGCACGTTCTACGAGCACTTCACCTCCAAGACCGAATGCCTGATCGCGCTGTACGAGGCGGCCAGCCACAACGCGCTCAAGGTGCTGCGCGGCGCGATCGATCCCTCGCACGAATGGCAGACACAGGTTGAGAGGGCCTTGCGCGCCTACCTGGAGGGCATGGCGTCGAACCCGGTGCTCGTGCGCACGCTGTTCATCGAGATCCTGCACCTCGGACCCGAGGGCCTGGCCGCCCGCCGGCGCGTCAACGACGAGATCGCCGGCCTGATCCTGCAGGTGGTGAACCGCCGCGGGGGCGAAGAGACCATCACGCGCGACATGGCGATGGCCATCGTCGGCGGCATCAACGAGCTGGTGCTCGAATACATCGAGCAGGACAAGGTGACGCGGCTCGGGGAGCTGGTCGAGCCGGCGAGCCGGCTGGTCCACCTGGTCACGCGCCAATGAAGAAGGCCCGCGTGAGCGGGCCCTGAAAGTTGCGCGCAGGCGCCCTATTTCGCCGTCGGCGAACCCGCGGGGGCGACGACCGCGGGCGGCGTCGCGACGTGCGGTGCCGCCGCGGCGTCCGCACCGTGGAATTTCACCACCAGCGGCACGATCAGCAGCGCGACGATGTTGATGATCTTGATCAGCGGGTTGACGGCCGGGCCAGCCGTGTCCTTGTAGGGATCGCCCACCGTGTCGCCGGTCACTGCGGCCTTGTGGGCTTCGCTGCCCTTGCCGCCATGGTTGCCGTCCTCGATGTACTTCTTGGCGTTGTCCCAGGCGCCGCCGCCCGTGCACATGGAGATCGCGACGAACAGGCCCGTGACGATCGTGCCCATCAGCAGGCCGCCGAGCGCCTTCGGGCCGAGCACGAGGCCGACGACGATCGGCACGGCCACCGGCAGCAGCGACGGGACGATCATTTCCTTGATCGCCGCGCGCGTGAGCATGTCCACCGCCACGCCGTACTCGGGCTTGGCCGTGCCTTCCATGATGCCCTTGATCTCGTGGAACTGGCGGCGCACTTCGACCACCACGGAACCCGCGGCCCGGCCGACGGCTTCCATCGCCATCGCGCCGAACAGGTAGGGAATCAGGCCGCCGATGAACAGGCCGATGATCACCATCGGGTCCGACAGGTCGAACGAGATCGAGCGGCCGAAGCTCTCGAGCTTGTGCGTGTAGTCGGCGAAGAGCACCAGCGCGGCCAGGCCGGCGGAACCGATCGCGTAGCCCTTGGTCACGGCCTTGGTCGTGTTGCCCACGGCGTCGAGCGGGTCGGTGATGTCGCGCACCTCATGCGGCAGGTCGGCCATTTCGGCGATGCCGCCGGCGTTGTCGGTGATCGGTCCGTAGGCGTCGAGCGCCACGACGATGCCCGCCATGCTCAGCATCGAGGTCGCCGCGATCGCGACGCCGTAGAGGCCGCCGAGCGTGTACGACACCATGATGGACGCGCACACGAAGAGCACCGGCCATGCCGTGGAACGCATCGACACGCCCAGGCCCGCGATGATGTTGGTGCCGTGGCCGGTGGTGGAGGCCTGCGCGATGTGGCGCACGGGCGAGTACTGCGTGCCGGTGTAGAACTCGGTGATCCACACGAGCAGGCCGGTGAGCGCCAGGCCCACGACGCAGCAGCCGAACAGGCGCAATTGCGTGCCCGTGGCCGTGATCGAGTTGTCGGGCATCAGCCAGGTGGTCACGAAGTAGAAGGCGACCAGCGACAGCACGCCGGCGATGGCCAGGCCCTTGTACAGCGCCGGCATCACGTTGCGCATGCCGGGCGAAGCCTTCACGAAGAAGCAGCCGATCACCGAAGCGACGATCGAGACGGCGCCCAGCGCGAGCGGGTACATCACCGCGCTGGTGCCCGCGTTCGTGACGAGCAGGGCGCCCAGCACCATGGTCGCGATGAGCGTCACGGCGTAGGTCTCGAACAGGTCGGCCGCCATGCCGGCGCAATCGCCGACGTTGTCGCCCACGTTGTCGGCGATCACGGCCGGGTTGCGCGGATCGTCCTCGGGGATGCCGGCCTCGACCTTGCCGACCAGGTCGGCACCCACGTCGGCGCCCTTGGTGAAGATACCCCCGCCCAGGCGCGCGAAGATGGAGATCAGCGAGGCGCCGAAGGCCAGGCCGATCAGCGGGTTGAGCAGCGAGGCGAGGTTCGAGTCGGGCTTGAGGTTGCCATTGCCGGCCAAGAACCAGTAGAAGCTCGTCACGCCCAGCAGGCCCAGGCCCACCACCAGCATTCCGGTGATCGCGCCGCCGCGGAACGCGACGTCCAGCGCCGGGCCGATGCCGCGCGTCGCGGCCTGGGCCGTGCGCACGTTGGCGCGCACCGACACGTTCATGCCGATGAAGCCGCACGCGCCGGAGAGCACGGCGCCGATGATGAAGCCCACGGCCGTGGTGCCGTCGAGGAAGACGCCGATGAGGATGGCGAGCACGACGCCCACGAGGCCGATCGTCTTGTACTGCCGTGCGAGGTAAGCCGCTGCGCCCGCCTGGACGGCGGCCGAGATTTCCTGCATCCGGGCGTTGCCCGCGTCACGAGAGAGGATCCAGCTGCGTGCCCAGATGCCGTATGCGACGGCGATGAGGCCGCAGACGAGCGCCAGCACGAGCGCCGAGTTGCCAGTCATACAAGTTTCTCCTGTCGAGTATGTGTACGTTGCGAAGAGGTGCCACGCTAGCGGCACCACCGCTGCGTTGCTTCCTCTTGGCTTTCCACACCGGGAAACCCAGATTGGCCAACGGGCGGACTATACAGGCGAAAAAGTGACGGATTCACGTCTGTGGCGGGGATGCAAGGACCACGAAAGTAAAATCAGGGTTAATCCCGATCTCCGATCTCACTGACTCACCACAAGAAAATCCCATGTCCCTCGACCAAGTCACCCCCGGCAAGCATGTTCCCGACGCGTTCAACGTGATCATCGAGATCCCGATGAACGCGGACCCCGTGAAGTACGAGGTCGACAAGGAAACGGGTGCCATCTTCGTCGACCGCTTCATGAGCACGTCGATGCACTACCCGACCAACTACGGCTACGTGCCCAAGACGATCGCGGGCGACGGCGACCCGGTGGACGTGCTGGTCATCACGCCCGTGCCGCTGATCCCGGGCGTGGTCGTTCCCTGCCGGCCGATCGGCATCCTGAAGATGGAAGACGAGGCCGGCGAGGACGGCAAGGTGCTCGCGGTGCCGATCGACAAGGTGCTCGCCATCTACACCCAGTGGCAGAAGCCCGAGGACCTGAACCCGCTGCGCCTGAAGACCATCGCGCACTTCTTCGAGCACTACAAGGACCTCGAGCCGGGCAAGTGGGTCAAGGTGATCGGCTGGGAAGGCCCCGAGTCGGCCAAGAAGGAAGTGCTGGACGGCATCGAGAGCTACCGCAAGCAGCACGGCTGACGCGGCTCACGCCTGGACGCGCCGGAACGGCGTTCGGTGCTCCAGGTGCTCCAGGTAGTCGTCGATGCCGCGGCCCTCGCGCTCGAGGAAGCGCTCCACCGCGTCGGCGAAAGCCGGGTGGGCGAGCCAGTGCGCGCTGGTCGTCTTCACCGGCATCAGCGCCCGCGCCATCTTGTGCTCGCCCTGGGCGCCGCCCTCGAACCGCTCGAAGCAATGCGCGATGCACCAGGCGATGGGCTGGTAGTAGCAGGCGTCGAAGTGCAGGCAGTCCACGCGTTCGAGCGCGCCCCAGTAACGGCCGTAGGCGGCCCGGGTGTCGGGGTCGATGGCGATCAGGCTGGACGCGATGGGCTGGCCGCCGCGCTCGGCGATGAAGAGCAGCCAGTTCTCCGCCATCTCGTGCGCCATGCGCCGGAAGAAGTCGCGTGTCAGGTAGGGGGCGTTGCCGTGCTCGTAGTACGTACGCTCGTAACAGCGGTAGAAGAAATCCCAGTCCTTCGCGCTGATCCCGCGGCCGCGCGACCAGCGGAAGGTCACGCCGGCATCGGCAACCTTGCGCTGCTCCTGCCGGATCTTCTTGCGTTTGTCGTGCGCGAGGCTTGCGAGGAACGCATCGAAATCCGCCCAGGTGCTGCTGGTCCAATGGAACTGCACGTTGTGGCGGAGCATGAGCCCCGCCTGCGCGCAGGCCGCGGCATCCTCGTCGCTGCAGAAGAGCAGGTGCAGGGAAGAGAGCTTCTCCTTGCGGCACCACTCGACCAATGAATCCACGAGTGCGCGCCGCGCGGCCGGGTCGCGCGCGATGAGGCGCGTGCCCGGCACGGGCGTGAAGGGGCTGGCGACCAGCGCCTTCGGGTAGTACTCGAGCCCGTGCTGCTCGTAGGCGCTGGCCCAGGCCCAGTCGAAGACGTACTCGCCGTACGAGTGGGACTTGAGGTAGAGCGCGCAGGCCGCGTGCAGTTCGTCGCCGCGCCACAACGTGAGCCAGCGCGGCGTCCAGCCCGTGCGCGGGACGGCGCTGCGGCTGTCGTTCATCGCGGCCAGGTACTCGTGGCGCATGAAGGGCGTGGGCTCGTGCTGTCGTTCGAGCAGCGCGTTCCATGAGGCGGCATCGACCTCGCCCGGTGTGCCCGTCACCCGGATGACATAATCGTTCGAGTCGTTCCTCACTCGCCCATGTCCCTCAAACTCTGCATTGCCCAGCTCAATTTCCTCGTCGGCGACACGGCGGGCAACGCGCAGAAGATCATTGCCGCGGCGAAGGCAGCATACGCGCAGGGCGCGCGCCTCGTGCTCACGCCGGAGCTGTCGATCTGCGGCTATCCCGCCGAGGACCTGCTGCTGCGTCCCGCCTTCATCGCCGCCTGCGATGATGCCGTGAAGGCGGTGGCCCGCGAGCTTGCGGGGTTGAAAGGCCTGCACGTCGTGGTCGGCCATCCCATGGGTGGCGACGTCCGCACCAAATCCGTGGCCGTGCAGCGGCGCTTCAACGCGGCCAGCGTGGTGAGCGAAGGCCGCGTCATCGAAACGTATGCCAAGCGCGAACTGCCGAACTACCAGGTGTTCGACGAGCGGCGCTATTTCACGCCGGGGCAGGGCAGCTGCGTGTTCCAGGTCGAGGGCATCAGCGTCGGCCTCATCATCTGCGAGGACGCCTGGTTCGAGGAGCCGGGCCTGCTCGCGAAGGAGGCCGGCGCGGAAGTGCTGATCGTGCCGAACGCGTCGCCGTTCCATGTCGGCAAGACAGGCGAGCGGATCGCGCGCATGGCCGAACGCGCGCTCGCGCTCGACGTGCCGGTGGTCTATGCGCACCACGTTGGCGCGCAGGACGAGATCGTGTTCGACGGCGCCTCTTTCGCCGTCGCCGCAGACGGCACGCTCGCGACGCGGGCACCGAGCTTCCAGGAAGACCTGTACATGCTGCAACTGGAGCGCGTGCAGGACCGGGTCGTCGTCTCCGGCCCGATGGCGCACGACCGCAGTGCGGAGGCGGAGCTGTGGGACGCACTGGTGCTGGGCGTGCGCGACTACGTGCGCAAGAACGGGTTTCCCGGCGTGCTGCTGGGGCTGTCGGGCGGCATCGATTCGGCGCTGGTCCTGGCGATCGCCGTCGACGCGCTCGGTCGCGACAAGGTTCGCGCCGTGATGATGCCCTCGCCCTACACGGCCGACATCTCGTGGATCGACGCGCGCGACATGGCGGCGCGCCTGGGCGTGCGCTACGACGAGATTTCCATCGCTCCCGAGTTCGAGGCGTTCAGGCGCTCGCTCTCGAAGGAGTTCGAGGGCCTGCCGGAGGATACGACCGAGGAGAACATCCAGGCGCGCATCCGCGGCGTGTTCCTGATGGCGCTGTCGAACAAGTTCGGCAGCATCGTCCTGACCACCGGCAACAAGAGCGAGATGGCCACCGGCTACTGCACGCTGTACGGCGACATGGCCGGCGGCTTCGCGGTGATCAAGGACGTGCTGAAGACGACGGTGTTCCGCCTGGCGCGCTGGCGCAACGTGCACGATCCGTACGGCACCGGGATCAGCCCGATCCCCGAGCGCATCATCACGCGCCCGCCCAGCGCCGAACTGCGCCCCGGCCAGGTCGACCAGGACAGCCTGCCGCCCTACGAGATCCTCGATGCGGTCCTGGAGCGCTACATGGAGGACGACCAGGGGATCGAGGAGGTGATCGCGGCGGGTTTCGATCGCGCGGTGGTGGAGCGTGTCGCGCGCCTGATCCGCATCAACGAATACAAGCGCCGGCAGGCGCCGGTGGGCATCCGCGTCACGCACCGCAGCTTCGGCAAGGACTGGCGCTATCCCATTACTGGTAAATTCAATGCCTGACCTCCGGAAGAGAACATGAAGCAGATCACCGCCATCGTCAAACCGTTCAAGCTCGAGGAAGTGCGCGAGGGCCTGGCCGAATGCGGCGTCACCGGCCTCACCGTGACCGAAGTGAAGGGCTTCGGCCGGCAGAAGGGCCACACCGAGCTCTATCGCGGCGCCGAATACGTCGTCGACTTCCTGCCGAAGGTCAAGGTGGAGGTGGTGGTGAAGGACGGCGACGTCGACCGCTGCGTCGACGCGATCGTGAAGGCCGCGCGCACCGGCAAGATCGGTGACGGCAAGATCTTCATCACCAGCGTCGAGCGCATCGTACGCATCCGCACGGGCGAGATCGACGAGTCGGCGATCTAGATTTCCGACAGGTCGGAATGAGCCGGGCCCGGCTTGCGGGCGCCGACCAGTTCCGGCAGCAAGGTGTCCACCCCGGTGCCCACGTGCACCAGGTCCATCTGCCAGTCGTTCATGAACTCGTGCTTCACCGTGGCCGAGAGGAACGCCAACAGCGCGTCGTAGTAGCCGGCGGCATTGAGCAACCCGACCGGCTTGTCGTGGTAGCCGAGCTGGCGCCAGGTCCACACCTCGAAGAACTCCTCCATCGTGCCGATGCCGCCGGGCAAGGCCACGAAGCAGTCGGCGCGCTCGGCCATCAGGCGCTTGCGCTCGTGCATGTTCGGGACGATGTGCAGCTCGGTGCAATCGCGCTTGGCCAGTTCGCGCTCGACCAGCGCCTGGGGGATGACGCCGACCACGGTGCCGCCCGCGCGCAGCGTGGCGTCGGCGACGATGCCCATCAGCCCCGCGTTGCCGCCGCCGTAGACGAGCTGCCCGCGGTGCTGCCCGATCCACGCCCCGACGTCCACGGCGATGCGCTGGAATTGCTCGTCCGCGCCCAGCCGCGAGCCGCAGTAGACGCAGAGGGAAAAGGCGGGCACCGTCATGCCCAGAACCTCTGGCAGATCGCGGCGATCCAGGTGCCTGCGCACAGGAGCAGTGCCAGCAGCACGGCGGCGCTGCCCATGTCCTTGGCGCGCTTGGAGAGGTCGTGCCATTCGGGACCGATGCGGTCGATCGCCGTTTCGATCCCCGTGTTCAGGAGCTCGACGATCATGACGAGCAGGACCGAGCCGGCGAGCAGCGCAACCTCGACCCAGCTGCGCCCGAGCCAGAACGCGGCCGGGACCAGCACGATCGCGGCGATCGCCTCCTGCCGGAATGCGGTTTCGCCCCAGCCTGCGCGCAGGCCCGCCAGGGAAAAACCCGCCGCATGCCAGACACGATCGAGGCCGGTGCGCAGCTTCTGCTGTTCGGCGGGGGAAACGTACTTCGGGGGTGATGACGACATGCGCGGATTGTCGCGCACGCGCGTGACGGTTCAGGCCGGAACGAGCCGGGTGCCTGCGACCGCGTCATGCCAGAACTGGCGTTGCGGATGGAGGCGGCTGGACAGCGCCCACAGCAGCACCCACGCCAGGACGGCCCCGCTGCTCACCGACAGTGCCGACGAGATCGAGTGCGAGTAGGGTTTGAGCGCGGCCACGATCGCGAGCGGCGGCGCGACCCACACCCAGGCGAGGACATAGCGCACGCAGGCGCGCCCCCAGGACAGCGGCTGGCCTGCGGCGGTGACGATGCGGATGCGCCAGGCACGCATCGCGAGCGTCTGGCCGTTGCGCCAGCAGTAGATGAAATAGCCGCCGATCGCGAGGAAACACAGGGCCAGCAGGACGGGCCGCTGGTGCGGCAGGCCCGGCGCGGCGCTCGTCACAAGGGAGAAAAGGGCGACGACGAGAAGCGTCACGGCGGCGACCACGAGCCCATCGTAAAGCAGGCTGCCCAGCCTGCGGGACAAGGGGGGCGTGCCCACTAGTCCGTTCCGGCGTGCGGCGGCAAGGACGACGGCGGCTGCGGCTGGACGGGCTGCTGCGGCTGCACCGCTGGAGCCGGGGCGGGCGCGGGCTGCGGTGCCGGTGAGATGGCGGGCGTGCGCTGGGGCAGCAGCGTGTTGTGGTCGACCTGGTTCGCCGCGATGCGCGGCGCCTTGGTCGCAGGCGGCTGGTGCGTCCGCGGCACGGTGGCGAGCTTCTCGGCGGGCACCGGCCTCACGGCCGCGGCCGTAGCGGGCGGCTTGGCTGCCTTGGCCGCGAGCTTTTTCTTTTCCTCGGGCGGCAAGGCCTGGTACGCCTCCCACTTCGCCTTCTTGTCGTCGGGCGAAATCTTCTGCGTCGCGCCGTAGTTCAGCCGCGCGATGGAGCGCTGCTGCGGACTGAGCGTCACCCACTCCGTCATGCGGCTGTGCAGCTTCGCCTGTTCCTCGCCGGACATTTTCGGGAAATTGGCCGAGAGCGCGATCCACTTGCGCTTCTGCGGCTCGTTGAGCGTGTCCCATTGCGCTGCCAGCGGCGCGAGCGCCTGCTGCTGGCCGGGCGCCAGTTCGCGCCACAGCGGATGCGTGGCCGGCCTGGCCATGGCGACGCCCTTGCTGCCGGACTTGCCGGCGGAGGCGGCGGGGTGCGCGGCTGCGGGACGCGGCTGTCCAGAAGCGGAAGCCTGGGCCTGGGGCGCCGGCGCGGCCGGTTGCGAAAGCGACAGGAATGGGTATGCCACCGCGGCCAACAAGGCTGCGGCGGGCAATGCCCAGAGAATCCTGCGAGCGGGAGCTTCAGGCGGTGTCATGCGCTGGCCCGCCGCCTATTCCGCGCTGGACTGTTTCAGGAACTGGACGAAGCCGGAATCGGCGTAAGCGGAAGGCGGCAGGTCGTCCGTGAGCAGGGCGGCGTCGACTTCCGCGACTTCGTTGGCGCGGCGCTCGTTCTGGATCGAGTGGATGAGGACCAGCCCGCCGACGAGGGCGACCAGCGGCAGCACCGATGCGATGCGGTTCCACCAGGGCATCTGCTCGTCCGCCGTGAGCGTGGCGGCGCTGCCCGACGCGGCCACGACCGCGGCGGTGCGCAGCCCGGCCACGCGTTTGCGTTTGGCGACGGCCTGCATGCGGGCGGCGCGCAGGCGTTCAGTAACCTCGTAGGGCAGCTCCTGGGCGCCGGCGGCCAGCCGCACGGCGACCTGGCGGCCGAACCGGTCCTGGGGCTGGGTGAGCTGGTAGCTGTTCATAGTTGAATTCCCTTTGCCTTCAGCGCTTTACTGAGGGCCTGGACGGCACGGGAGCAGTGGGTTTTGACACTGCCTTCCGAGCAGCCCATGGCCGCTGCCGTTTCGGCCACGTCCATGTCCTCCCAGTAACGCATCAGGAAGGCTTCGCGTTGACGTGCCGGCAACTGCTGGATCTCCGTTTCGATCTCCCGCAAGATCTGCGCCCGCCGGGTGCTGTCTTCGGCGCTCTCCGCCTGTTGTGAGCCCTCCTCGAAGGAGAAAGTTTCAAGCAGGTCGAAATTCCCGTCGTCGTCGGCTCCCTCGAAGTCGCTCATGTTCGAAAACAGGGCGTTGCGCGTCTTCTGGCGGCGGAAGAAATCGAGCGTGCAGTTGGAGAGGATCCGCTGGAACAGCATCGGCAGCTCGCCCGCCGGCTTGTCGCCGTAGTGCTCGGCGAGCTTCATCATCGCGTCCTGCACGATGTCCAGCGCCGCTTCCTCGTCGCGCACGTGGTAGATCGAGCGCTTGAAGGCCCGTTTCTCGACGCTCTTGAGGAAGTCGGAAAGTTCTCGTTCTGTTGCCAAGGAATTCCGGGCTGTTGCGCGCCCTCGGGGAAATGCGGCTATCGGGCCTTCGTATGCACGCGGCACAGCTGCGGCGGGCGCGATTATCGCATCGCGTAAGCGAAGGTTTGCGGACAACCGTGCTGCAGTGCGATAATGCGCGGGCAAGTCAAAAGGCAAACGAGCCTTGGTCCGGCGGCGCAATCGGCCCGCCCATGGCCACTGGTTCTAAGTCCCATACCGGCCTCACAAGGGTCCGCGAGGGGCACCCAAGGTTTTCTCTTTGAGAAATTCGCAAAGGTTCAACATGGAAATCTCGAAAGCGGAGGTCGCCTCCGCGGCGGCCGCATCGGCCGCCCAGCACGCCAATTCCCCCGAACTGCGCGGCTCGGAAATCCTCGTCAAGGCGCTCCAGGCCGAAGGCGTCAAGTACGTCTGGGGCTATCCCGGCGGCGCGGTGCTGCACATCTACGACGCGTTCTACAAGCAGGACACGATCCAGCACATCCTGGTGCGCCACGAGCAGGCGGCGGTGCATGCGGCCGACGGCTACGCCCGGGCAACGGGCGACGTCGGCGTGGCGCTGGTCACATCGGGTCCCGGCGTCACGAATGCCGTGACGGGCATCGCCACCGCCTACATGGATTCCATCCCGATGGTCATCATCACCGGCCAGGTGCCGGTGCCCGCCATCGGCCTCGACGCCTTCCAGGAATGCGACACGGTCGGCATCACGCGCCCCATCGTCAAGCACAACTTCCTGGTCAAGGACGTGCGCCAGATGGCCGAGGTGCTGAAGAAGGCCTTCCACATCGCCCGCAGCGGCCGTCCGGGCCCGGTGGTGGTGGACATCCCGAAGGACGTGTCGTTCAACAAGACGCCGTACACGGGCTATCCCGACAAGGTCGAGATGCGCTCGTACAACCCGGTGCGCAAGGGCCATGGCGGACAGATCCGCAAGGCCCTGCAGCTGCTGCTGGCCGCCAAGCGGCCCTATATCTACACCGGTGGCGGCGTTGTGCTGGGCAACGCGACGCAGGAGCTGCGCACGCTGGTCAACCTGCTCGGCTACCCGGTGACGAACACGTTGATGGGGCTGGGTGCCTACCCGGCGAGCGACCCGAAGTTCCTCGGCATGCTGGGCATGCACGGCACGCTCGAAGCGAACAACACGATGCAGAACTGCGACGTGCTGCTCGCCGTCGGTGCACGCTTCGACGATCGCGTGATCGGCAACCCCAAGCACTTCTCGCAGAACGAGCGCAAGATCATCCACATCGACATCGACCCGTCGTCGATCTCCAAGCGCGTGAAGGTCGACATCCCGATCGTCGGCGACGTGAAGGACGTGCTCTCCGAGCTGATCTCGATGGTGAAGGAAGCGGGCACGAAGCCTGATGCCGCGGCCCTGGCCGAATGGTGGTCGCAGATCAACGAGTGGCGCAAGCGCGATTGCCTCAAGTACGACCGCAAGAACACCGAGGTCATCAAGCCGCAGGCGGTGGTCGAGACGCTGTGGAACATGACGAAGAACGACGACGTGTACATCACGTCGGACGTCGGCCAGCACCAGATGTGGGCCGCACAGTACTACCGTTTCGACGAGCCGCGCCGCTGGATCAACTCGGGCGGCCTGGGCACGATGGGCGTGGGGATCCCGTACGCGATGGGCATCAAGCTGGCCAAGCCCAAGAGCGAGGTGTTCTGCATCACCGGCGAGGGCTCGGTGCAGATGTGCATCCAGGAGCTGTCGACCTGCCTGCAGTACAACACGCCGATCAAGATCGTCTCGCTGAACAACCGCTACCTGGGCATGGTGCGGCAGTGGCAGGAGCTCGATTACGAGGGCCGCTACAGCCACAGCTACATGGACGCGCTGCCGAATTTCGTGAAGCTCGCCGAGGCCTACGGGCACGTCGGCATCCTGGTCGAGCATCCGCGCGACATCGAGCCGGCATTGAAGGAAGCGCGCAAGCTCAAGGACCGCACGGTCTTCCTGGATTTCCGCACCGACCCGACCGAAAACGTCTTTCCGATGGTGAAGGCCGGCAAGGGCATCACCGAGATGCTGCTCGGCTCCGAGGACCTGTAACCACGCAACCGTAAGGCGGCGAATCCATCGCGTGCCGAGCCCGCTGCTTACCGGCAGCGGGGGAGGGCACCGAAATGAGGAGCCGGAGGACACATGAAACACATCATCGCAGTGCTGCTGGAGAACGAGCCGGGCGCTCTCTCCCGCGTGGTGGGCCTGTTCTCGGCCCGCGGCTACAACATCGAATCGCTCACGGTGGCGCCGACGGAGGACCCCTCGCTGTCGCGCATGACGATCCAGACCACCGGCTCGGACGACATCATCGAGCAGATCACCAAGCACCTGAACCGCCTCATCGAGGTCGTGAAGGTCGTGGACCTCACCGAAGGCAGCTACACCGAGCGCGAGCTCATGATGGTGAAGGTGCGCGCCGTCGGCAAGGAACGCGAGGAGATGAAGCGCATGGCCGACATCTTCCGCGGCCGCATCATCGACGTGACCGAGAAGAGCTACACCATCGAACTCACCGGCGACCAGGCCAAGAACGACGCGTTCCTGGAAGCCATCGACCGCACCGCCATCCTGGAGACCGTCCGCACGGGCTCCTCGGGCATCGGCCGCGGCGAACGGATCCTGCGCGTCTAGTTTCTTTTGATTTTTGGAGAGAGCAATGAAGGTTTATTACGACAAGGACTGCGACCTGAGCCTGATCAAGGGCAAGACGGTGGCGATCATCGGCTACGGCTCGCAGGGCCACGCGCACGCGCAAAACCTGAACGACAGCGGCGTGAAGGTCATCGTCGGCCTGCGCCCGGGCGGCGCGTCCTGGCCGAAGGTCGAGAAGGCGGGCCTGAAGGTCGCCGCGGTGAACGAGGCGGTGAAGATGGCCGACGTGGTCATGATCCTGCTGCCCGACGAGCAGATCGCCGAGGTCTATCGCAAGGACGTCGAGCCGAACATCAAGCAGGGTGCGTCGCTCGCGTTCGCGCACGGCTTCAACGTGCACTACGGCCAGGTCGTGCCGCGCGCCGACCTCGACGTGTGGATGGTCGCGCCCAAGGCGCCGGGCCACACCGTGCGCTCCACGTACACGCAAGGCGGCGGCGTGCCGCACCTGGTGGCGGTGCACCAGGACAAGAGCGGCAAGGCACGTGACCTCGCTCTGTCGTACGCGATGGCCAACGGCGGAGGCAAGGCCGGCATCATCGAGACGAACTTCCGCGAAGAGACCGAGACCGACCTGTTCGGCGAGCAGGCCGTGCTGTGCGGCGGCACCGTGGAGCTGATCAAGTGCGGCTTCGAGGTGCTGGTGGAAGCCGGCTACGCGCCCGAGATGGCGTACTTCGAGTGCCTGCACGAGCTCAAGCTGATCGTCGACCTGATCTACGAGGGCGGCATCGCGAACATGAACTACTCGATCTCCAACAACGCGGAGTACGGCGAGTACGTCACGGGCCCGAGGGTGGTGAATGCGCAGACCAAGGAGATCATGCGCCAGGCCCTGAAGGACATCCAGACGGGCGAGTACGCCAAGAGCTTCATCCTCGAGAACCGAGCCGGCGCGCCGACGCTGCAGTCGCGTCGCCGCCTGATGGCCGAACACCAGATCGAGGTGGTCGGCGAGAAGCTGCGGGCGATGATGCCGTGGATCAAGGCCAACCGGCTGGTCGACCAGTCGAAGAATTGACGCGCTCCCGCACGACGGAAGCCGCCTTCGGGCGGCTTTTCTTTTGGGCGCATTACACTCCCGACCCATGCACGACGGCGACGAAATCGAACACCATCCCTCCGAGGGAGCGGTCGTGGTGCGCAAGCGCCGCAAGGGCATCTACATTCTGCCCAACCTGTTTACGCTGGGCGCCCTGTTCGGCGGGTTCTACGCCATCGTGATGGCGATGGACGATCGCTTCGACCTCGCGGGCATCGGCATTTTCTGCGCGATGGTGCTGGACAGCCTCGACGGGCGGGTGGCGCGCATGACCAACACGCAAAGCGCCTTCGGCGAGCAGATGGATTCGCTGTCGGACATGGTGTCGTTCGGCGCCGCGCCGGCCCTCGTCGCCTACGAATGGGCACTGAAGAGCCTGGGCCGCTGGGGCTGGTTCGCCGCCTTCGTGTATTGCGCCTGCGCCGCGCTGCGCCTCGCACGTTTCAACGTGAACACCGGCGTCGTCGACAAGCGCTATTTCCAGGGCCTGCCGTCGCCGGCGGCGGCGGCGCTGGTGGCGGGCTTCATCTGGCTGATGAACGACGTGGGCTTCAAGGGCTACGAGCTCTCCTGGCTGATGTTCGCGGTGGCCGTGTATGCGGGCCTGACGATGGTGACCAACGTGCCGTTCTACAGCTTCAAGGACGTGCGGATGAAGCAGACCGTGCCCTTCGTCGTGATCGTGGCGATCGCCCTCGGCATCGCGGTGATCACGATCCGGCCGCCGGTCGTGCTGTTCTCCCTGTTCGTCGTCTATGGCCTGTCGGGCTACGTGCTGTATGCGCTGCGCCGGGCCAAGGGCCAGCCGACCAGTGTCATCAGCACGTCGACCGACGAGCCCGACGAGCGCGGTCTGCACAAGTGAAGAATTGTGGTACATTGATCCGCATGCACATGATTTCGCTGGCGCTACTGCTTCTATCCCCCCACGGGCGGAGACGGTAACGCGCGCGTAAATAGCCTTACCCGGATCACGGCCCGTATGCACCAGCAGCGGGCCGTTTGCATTTTGGGGCTGCTGGCAACCACCTGGAACCACTGACATGCCGATGTTGAAGAACCCCGCCAGCAAGTACCGATCGTTCCCGGCGGTGCGGCTCGCCGACCGCACGTGGCCCGACGCCGTCATCACCAAGCCGCCCGTGTGGTGCAGCGTGGACCTGCGCGACGGCAACCAGGCGCTGATCGAGCCGATGGACATCCCGCGCAAACTGCGCATGTTCAAGGCGCTGGTGCAGATCGGCTTCAAGGAGATCGAGGTCGGCTTTCCCTCCGCGTCGCAGGTGGAATTCGACTTCGTGCGCAAGCTGATCGACGAGGACCTGATTCCCCAGGACGTCACGATCCAGGTCCTCACGCAGGCGCGCGAGGAGCTCATTCGCAAGACCTTCGAGTCGCTGCGGGGCGCCAGGCGCGTGATCGTGCACCTGTACAACGCGACGGCGCCGGTCATGCGACGGGTCGTGCTGGGCCTGGATGAGGACGGCATCGTGCAGCTCGCGACATCGCAGGCGCGCCTGTTCAGGGAACTCGCGGCGCAGCAGCCCGACACGCAGTGGACCTTCCAGTACTCGCCCGAGATGTTCTCCGGGACCGAGCTGCCCTTCGCCAAGCGCGTGGTCGATGCGGTGACGGAAGTGTGGGAGCCGACGCCGCAGCACAAGTGCGTCATCAACCTGCCCTCGACGGTGGAGCATTCCACGCCGAACATCTTCGCCGACATGATCGAGTGGATGCACCGCCACCTCGCGCGCCGCGATTCCATCGTGCTGTCGATCCATCCGCACAACGACCGCGGCACCGGCACGGCGGCCGGCGAATTCGCGATCATGGCCGGCGCCGACCGGCTGGAAGGGTGCCTCTTCGGCAACGGCGAGCGCACCGGCAACCTCGACCTGGTGAACGTGGCGCTCAACATGTACTCGCAAGGCGTGGACCCGGGCCTCGATTTCTCCGACATCGACGAGATCCGCCGCACGGTCGAACACTGCAACCAGCTGCCGGTGCATCCGCGCCACCCTTACGCGGGCGACCTCGTCTACACCTCGTTTTCCGGCTCGCACCAGGACGCGATCAAGAAGGCGTTTGCGGCGCGCAAGGAGGGAGATGCCTGGGACATGCCGTACCTGCCGCTCGACCCGAAGGACCTGGGCCGCAGCTACGAGGCGGTGATCCGCGTCAACAGCCAGTCGGGCAAGGGCGGCATCTCGTACCTGCTCGAGGCGGAATACGGGCTCGAGCTGCCACGGCGCCTGCAGATCGAGTTCAGCCAGGTCGTGCAGCAGGCGATGGATGCGAGCGGCAAGGAGTTCACGGCCCACGACATCTTCGACCTGTTCGAGCGCGAGTACGGTGTGCACAGCATCGCCGCGCCCAGGCACCAGGTGCTGGAGGAGGGGCAGGGCGCGGAAGGCAAGCTCGTGCGGCTGGCCGGCGAGGCGTTCGTGAATGGCGAGCGCGTCTCGGTCACCGGCGCCGGCAACGGCCCGATCGATGCGTTCGTCGAAGGCCTGTCCGCCGCCTGTGGCCGGTCGATCCGCGTGCTCGACTACCATGAGCATGCGATCGGCGCGGGCGCGAACGCGCAGGCGGTCGCCTACCTCGAGCTGCGCATCGGCGAGAAAACGCTGTTCGGCGTCGGCATGGATTCCAACATCGTGTCGGCGTCGCTCAAGGCGATCGTCTCGGGCGTGCAGCGCGCGACCAAAACTAACGTCTTCGGGGACAGATCTTCAGCTCTGTCCTCGACCGATTGAGGAACGTGGCATGGCAGACCAGCTGATCATCTTCGACACCACCTTGCGCGACGGCGAGCAGTCCCCGGGCGCCTCCATGACCAAGGACGAGAAGCTGCGCATCGCGCGCCAGCTCGAGCGCCTCAAGGTCGACGTCATCGAAGCCGGCTTCCCGGCGAGCTCGAACGGCGATTTCGATGCGGTCCAGGCCATCGCGAGCGCGATCAAGGAGTCCACGGTGTGCGGCCTCTCGCGCGCCAACGACCGCGACATCTCGCGCGCGGCCGAGGCGCTGAAGGGCGCGAGCCGCGCGCGCATCCACACGTTCATCGCGACGTCGCCGCTGCACATGGAGAAGAAGCTGCGCATGACGCCCGAGCAGGTGCTCGAGCAGGCGAGACTTTCCGTGCGCTTCGCGCGCAACCTGTGCGGGGACATCGAGTTCTCCCCCGAGGATGGCTATCGCAGCGACGTGGATTTCCTCTGTCGGGTGCTGGAGGCCGTGATCGAGGAGGGCGCGACGACGATCAACGTGCCCGACACGGTCGGCTATGCGATCCCCGAGCTGTACGGCAGTTTCATCAGGACCTTGCGCGAGCGCGTCCCGAACTCCGACAAGGCCGTGTGGTCCGTGCATTGCCACAACGACCTGGGCATGGCCGTGGCCAATTCGCTCGCCGGCGTGAAGATCGGCGGCGCGCGGCAGGTCGAATGCACGATCAACGGCCTGGGCGAGCGCGCCGGCAACTGCTCGCTCGAGGAAGTCGTGATGGCCGTGAAGACGCGCAAGGACTACTTCGGCCTCGACCTCAACATCGACACGCGCCACATCGTGGCGGCCAGCCGCATGGTGAGCCAGACGACCGGCTTCGTCGTCCAGCCGAACAAGGCCGTCGTCGGCGCCAATGCATTCGCGCACGCCAGCGGCATCCATCAGGACGGCGTGCTCAAGGCGCGCGACACTTACGAGATCATGCGCGCCGAGGACGTGGGCTGGAGCGCGAACAAGATCGTGCTGGGCAAGCTCTCCGGGCGCAATGCCTTCAAGCAGCGCCTGCAGGAGCTGGGGGTGCAGCTCGAGAGCGAGGCCGACGTCAACACGGCCTTCGCGAAGTTCAAGGAGCTGGCCGACCGCAAGAGCGAAATCTTCGACGAGGACATCCTGGCGCTCGTGAGCGACGACAGCGTTGCGCATGATCATGAGACCGATCGCTACCACTTCGTCTCGCTGGCGCAACACAGTGAGACGGGCGGGAAGCCGCACGCCAGCGTCGTCTTCAAGGTGGACGGGAAGGAAGTGAAGGCCGAAAGCGACGGCAACGGCCCGGTGGACGCGTCGCTGAAGGCCATCGAGTCGCACGTGAAGAGCGGTGCGGAAATGGTCCTGTACTCGGTGAACGCGATCAGCGGTTCCACCGAGAGCCAGGGCGAGGTCACCGTGCGCCTGCAGAACTCGGGCCGGGTGGTCAACGGGGTGGGCGCGGACCCGGACATCATCGTGGCGTCGGCCAAGGCTTATCTCAGCGCTCTCAACAAGTTACAGAGTAAAGCTGATCGAGTGGCTGCACAGGGCTGAGGCGGCTGCCTATAATTGACACAACGGCTGAGAAACGTTACATAACTCGTTGTGGCTATGTAACTTTTTCGGGTGGCGCGTAAACTGCACCCACTGCTGTGGCGTTGTGGGAGTCTCGAATGTTCCGGAAAGCCTTGTCGGCGATGTCGTTGAAGCAGTTTGCACAGGCGGTCGTGCTCGTGGCCGTGGCCATGGCGCTCGTCCCCACGGCGGCCGACGCCGCCACCAAGAAGCGGCGGGTTCACCGCGTCTATGCGATGACGAAGCACCCGTCCGTGGTGCGCGCCGTCATCCCCGCGAAACCGTCCTATGGCCAGCTGGCCGGCCTGCACCTCACGGGCGATGACCTGTCGCTGAAGTCCAGCGTCGCACTGGTGATGGACCAGGACACACAGGAAGTCCTGTTCCGCAAGAACGATTCCGCCGTGCTGCCGATTGCCTCGATCACCAAGCTGATGACCGGGCTGCTGGTGAGCGAAGCCAAGCTGCCGATGGACGAGATGATCACCATCACGCAGGAAGACGTCGACACCGAAAAGCATTCGCGCTCGCGCCTGCGTGTCGGCACGACGCTCTCGCGTGGCGAGCTCCTGCACCTGGCGCTGATGTCGAGCGAGAACCGCGCGGCCCACGCCCTCGGCCGCACCTATCCCGGCGGCATGGACCAGTTCGTCGCAAAGATGAACGCCAAAGCCCAGTTGCTCGGCATGAAGGACACGCATTACGTCGAGCCCACGGGCCTGTCCAGCCAGAACCAGTCGAGTGCCCATGACCTCGCCACCCTGGTGAACACGGCCTATGGGGACCCGCTGCTGCGCGAATACACGACGACGCCCGAGAAGATGGTCGCCATCGGCAACCGCACGCTCCAGTTCAACAACACGAACCGGCTGGTCAAGCGTTCCGACTGGGACATCGGCCTGCAGAAAACCGGCTACATCACCGAGGCGGGCCAGTGCCTCGTGATGCAGGCGAAGATCGCCGGCCGCAAGCTGATCATGGTGTTCCTCGACTCGGCCGGAAAGCTCAGTCGCATCGCCGATGCCGAGCGCGTGCGCCACTGGCTGGAGCGCCAGCCTCAGGCAAGCACGCCGGCGACCTCGGCGGCCGCCCCGCAGATCAGCAGCTAAGCCGCGCGCGCCGTGGGCGGCCGGTAGCCCAGCGCCGAGGAGATCTGGCTGGCCGTGGACTGCAATTTCGTCAGCCAGCCTTCGTCAAGCCGGTCCGCGGGTGCGGAGATCGACAGGCCCGCCACCAGCCGGTTCTGGTCGTCGTAGATGCCCGCTGCCATGCAGCGCACCCCGAGTTCTAGCTCCTCGTTGTCGCGCGCAATCCCGTACTGGCGCGCCTTTGCGAGTTCGCGCTCGAGCACGGGCAACTGGGTGATGCTGTTCTTCGTGTGGCCTGCCAGTCCCGTGCGCGTCGCGTACTGGCGCACGCGCTGCGCATCATCGGCCGCAAGGAACAGTTTGCCCGTCGACGTCAGGTGCAGGGGCGCGCGCCCGCCGATGGCGCGCACGACCTGCATGCCCGAGCGTTCGCTGTAGGCGCGCTCGATGTACACGATTTCGTCGCCCTGCCGCATGGCGAGGTTGACGGGCTGCTGGATCTGCTTGTGCAGCTCGCGCATGGGCGTGAGCGCGGCGTCGCGCACATTCAGGCGCGCTTTCACCAGGTTGCCCAGCTCCAGCAGGCGCATACCCAGGCGATAGCTGCCCGCCTCGGGACGGTCGACGAAACGCCCCGTCGCGAGGTCATTCAGGATGCGGTGCGTGGTGGAAGGGTGCAGGCCGGTCCGCTCGCTGATCTCTTTCAGCGACACGGCTTCCTCGCGCGAGGCGAGCACGTCGATCAGCGCGAACATGCGCTCGATGACCTGGATGGTGGGCTTGGCGGTGGCGCCGGGGTCCTTGTTCTTCATGACGGCCGGTTCGGTGAACAGGCCGTCATTTTATCTTGTGAAAAGGCGGCGGCACAGCCGCCTTCTTGATCAGGTCTGCCCGGTATCGCCCGGGACCCATTGCCCGTCGAGCAGCACCTCGTGGGGGGTGAAGCGCGACTTGTAGTTCATCTTCGGGCTCTCGCCGATCCAGTAGCCGAGGTAGACATGGGGCAAGCGCAGGCGTTTGGCCTGGTCGATCTGCCAGAGCACGCTGTAGGTGCCGTAGCTGGCGGCCGCATCCGGCTCGTAGAAGGTATAGACGGCCGAGAGGCCATCGTTGAGGACGTCCAGGATCGACACCATGCGAAGCGGGCCCGGCGAACCGTCCCCGCGCGGCTCACGGAATTCGACCAGGCGCGAGTTCACGCGGCTTTGCAACAGGAACTGCGTGTACTGGTCGATGCTGTCGTGGTCCATGCCACCGCCCGCGTGGCGGCCGGTCTGGTAACGCAGGTAGAGGTGGTAGTGCTCCGGCACGAAGCACAGCTTGAGCACGCGCGCCTGCAGGTTGCCGTGCTTCGCCCACGCGCGGCGCTGGCTGCGGTCCGGCTTGAACTGCTCGCTGAGCACGCGCAAGGGCACGCAGGCGCGGCAGCCGTCGCAATACGGCCGGTAGGTGAACATGCCGCTGCGCCGGAACCCGCTGGTCACGAGGTCCGAGTACGCGTCGTTGTGGATCAAGTGGCTGGGGGTGGCCACCTGCGACCGCGCCTGCTTGCCCGGCAGGTAGCTGCACGGGTAGGGAGCCGTCGCGTAGAACTGCAGGGTCTGGAGCGGAAGGTCCTTGAGGTGCGTCACGGCTTTCGCGGCAGGAGTGCGTTCCAGTATAGGGGGTCGAACCGCCACGGTGGCGAAGGTTTTTTCGCACCCTGTGCCAGTTGCGCCACAAACGCCGCGCGCGGGATTTCGCGGGCGCCGAGCGAAGCCAGGTGCTGCGTGTTCTGCTGGCAGTCGATCATGCCGATGCCGTGATGCAGGCAGAAGGCGACCAGCGCCGCCAGCGCGACCTTCGATGCATCCGGCACCCGCGTGAACATCGATTCGCCGAACACCGCCCGCCCGATCGCGACGCAATAGAGGCCCCCGGCGAGCCGCCCGTCGATCCAGGTTTCCACGCTGTGTGCGAAGCCGGCGCGATGGAATGCGCCGTACGCCTGAACCATCTGCGGGACGATCCAGGTGCCCGACTGGCCGGGCCGCGGGCTGTTCGAACATGCGTGGATTACTTCCTCGAACGCCGAATCGAAGCGCACCTCCAGGCTCCCGCCGGCGCGCCATCGATCGATCGTCTTGCGCAGCGAGCGATGCAGCCGGAACTCGGCCGGGAACAGCACCATGCGGGGGTCGGTGCTCCACCAGAGGATTGGCTGGCCCTCGCTGAACCAGGGAAAGATCCCGGCCGAGTAGGCGCGGTGCAGGCTGTCGACGTCCAGGGCGCCGCCGGCAGCCAGCAGGCCCGGCGCGGGCTGGCGGGCATCCCAGGCGCGGGCCGGATCGGGAAAGGGGTCGCCGGGGTCGAGCCAGGGCAGGTTCATTCGGGTCACGGAGGTCGCCACTTTGCTGCGACACTGCTATTGTGTAGTTGAACATCGGATTGGTGGAGGCCTCATGCGGCGCGCTATCGTCACGTTGCTCCTGCTGATCGGGCTGGCGGGGTGCTCGACGACAACAAGTCCCGAGCGAACACTGGGCTCCATGCCGTGGCTGGACCAGCAGTTCGACTGGCAACCGGGCCTGGTGACGGTGGATGCCGGCGAGCTGTTCCGCCTGCCGCCCGAGCTCAAGGCGGTGGTCGAGGACCCGGCGAACCGCGCCGGCGCGAAGACCAAGTTGCGCCAGCTCGCCGACCTGATCTTCGGCCCCGACAAGAAGGCCTTCGGCTATTCATCAGGGCATTCGACGGTGGCCGCGGAAACCTGGGCGCGTCGCAGCGGCGATTGCCTGTCGCTCACGGTGCTGACGTACGCCATCGCGCGTGAGATGGGCCTGCACGGCGAGATGCAGGAAGTGCAAAGTCCCATGACGTTCGACCGTATGGGCCGCTTCGACGTGCTGAACGAGCACGTCAACGTCTATTTCCCGCGCGCCTACCACGCCAATTCCGAGTACGCGGAGTCGCGCGACGTGGTGATCGACTTCGATCCAGACTTCAACCCCGGGCGCCGCGGCAAGCCGATGGGCGAACAGGCGATCCTCGCGCGCTACTACAACAACATCGCCGTGGAGCACCTTGCACACGAGCGTTTCGCCCTGGCCTACGCGCACTTCCGCGCCGCGCTGCGGGCGGACCCGAAATACGGCGCCGCTTACGGCAACCTCGCGGTCCTGTACCGGACAAAGGGCTACGAGCGCGAGGCCGAGCAGCTGCTGCGTGCGGCGCTTGCGATCGATTCGCGCTCGGACCTTCCCTTGCGCTCCTTGCACCAATTGCTCGTCGACGAGGGCCGCGCGGGCGAGGCCCAGGCGCTGGCGCGAGAGCTCGAATCGCGCCGCTCGCGCGATCCGTACTACTGGACGGGGGTGGGCATCAGGCACCTGCAGAGCGGCGAATCGTCACGCGCGGTGAGTGCCCTGGAGCGCGCGCGCGACATTGCGCCCGGCTTCGTGGAAATCCGGCGCTACCTGGCGCTTGCGTATGCGCGCACCGGCGACCAGAAACTCGCCAACGCGGAGCTGAAGGCGCTGGACGAACTCACGCAGCCGGATCCGCAGCTTGCGTCGTTCCGCAAGAAGATCCTGCAGCAATGAAAAAGGGGCCGGACATCGCTGTCCGGCCCGAACCTTCAAAGAGTTGAAGACACCTATGGCAACTGAAGCTTAGGCGTCGCGCCGAGGCTCGGCTGTAGGAGCCTCAGCAGTGCGTGCTGTAGGCGGGCAGGCCGCCTTCGTGTCGATCCCAGCGAAAAAACAAAGGCCAGCGCGCTTTCGCGTGCTGGCCTTCCGGTATTTGGCTCCCCGACCTGGGCTCGAACCAGGGACCTACGGATTAACAGTCCGGCGCTCTACCGACTGAGCTATCGGGGAACAGCCTTCAATTATAGCGTCAATTACATCGCCGCCGTGACGGCTAGGCGCACGGTGCGCGGAGCGCCCGGGTACAGGTACACGTGGCCGAACTGGTAGGGCGATTCGCGCCAATACCGTTTGTTGGCCACGTTGTCGATGCCCAGTGTCCACGTCGTCGCGGTTCGGCCGATCTGCTTCTCATAGCGCAGCGCCGCGTCGACGCGCGTCCAGGCCGGCAACTTGATGGATTCATCCGCGAGAACGGCGCGATTGCCTTCGTGCGACAGCGAGCCCTGCAGCTCCAGGCCGGCGATGCCCGGCATCTTCCACGCCGCGAACGCGCGCGCGACCACCGCGGGCACGTTGATCGGACGATGGCCGTTGCTCGCCGGATCGATCGCGCTGCCTTCGCGGCGCGCATGCAGCAGCATCGCCGTCGCGCCTGCGCGCCATGGGCCGGACGTCCACTGCAGCGCGCCTTCGATGCCGCGATGCACGGCCGTCCCGTCGAACTGGCCCGTGCACAGGCTGAAGGTGATGTCGCAGAAGGCGATGTTCGACACCGGCCGGCGGATGTCGAACCACGCGAGCTCCCAGGCCCACGCATCGCGTGATCCCTTCACGCCCACTTCCCACTGGCGGGACTTCAGCGCCGGCAGCACCGCGCCGGGATTGGCGTAGACGCTCGGGTTGTTGGGAACCACCTGCGACTCCAGGCCTTGTCCCCAGCTCGCGTACGCCGTCGTCGCGTCGGCCAGCTTGTAGCTGCCGGCGAGCCACGGCGTCGTGAGGGATTGGGAGTAGCTCGTGGCCTCGCTGCCGTCGCTCGCGGCGAACGAGCGGTTCAGGCGCGTGTGGCGCATGCCCAGCCAGGTGGTGAACTTCGCGTTCCAGTGGATCGCGTCGCGCAGCGACAGTTCGGTGGAGCGCTCGTCCTGGTTCTGGCCGGGGAATACGGGCGTGGGATCGGGCGGCACGATCGCCGTGCCCTGCACGTTGCCCGTGCCGACGAAGTTGTAGGCGTTGTCGGGAAGCCGGTCGTGGATCGTGCTGCGCAGGATGCCCAGCCCGAGGTCGTGCGTGATGCCGCCGGTGGCGACCTTTCCTTTCAATTCCAGCGAAGCCGCGTTCTCGCGGCGCTTCTCGCCGATGCTGCGGTAGTCGTAGTAGTCGAACGTGCCGTCGGAGCAGAAGCGGTCGAAGCGGCCCTCCGCGCTGCAGCCGAACGGGAACGCCGTGAAGTCATCGTTCTTCAGCCGCTGCGATCCGAGCTGGCCGACGACGCGCCAGTCGCTGCCGAGCGTGTGCGTGTAGCGGAAGGTGCCGGTCAGCGCGTCGAACTTCGAGGGCTGCGCCCAGGGCTGGTTGTTCAGGTTCAGGCGCGGATCGACAGGCGCGGGCAGCACGTCGCCCAGGAGGCTGAAGCCCACCTGGCTTGCCTGCTTCTTGCTGCTCCATTCGAACTCCCCTTCGAGCAGCGAGTCGCGCGTGATGCGCCAGTCGCCCGCGAACGCGACCAGGCTGCGATCGCCATCGAGGTTGTGAATCAAGGGGCGCAGGCGTTCCTGCGCGACGTTGAGGCGATAGCCGAAGGCGCCGTCGGTGCCGAAGCGCCCGCCCAGGTCGACGGCCGCGAGCACGCTCGCGCGCCGCGTCCATTCCAGGCGCACTTCGCGCAGGTCGGTCTCGGTCGGTCGCTTCACGACGTAGTTCACCAGCCCGCCCGGCGCGCTCGTGCCCGCCTGGATCCCGCTCGTGCCCTTGAGGAGCTCGACACGTTCCTTGTTGTCCAGCGGGATGGTGGTCTCGGCGCTGATCGGCAGGCCTTCGCGGCGGTAGTTGTAGTCCTGGTCGAGCAGGAAGCCGCGGATCGACAACATGTCCCAGTAGCCTGGCGCGTCGTACGCGTCGACCAGCGAAGGGTCGAAACGCGTGAGGTCCGCCAGGCGCCGCGCACCGGATTGCTCGATCTGCTTGCGATCGATGATGCTCGCGGACATCGGCACGTCCTTGAGCGGCAGGTCGCCGAAGCCGGTCACGTCGGCGGCCGGCGGCCAGGCCTTTTCCGTCACGGTGACAGGCGAGAGCGTCGTGGTCTGCGAATGGGCGCTGCCGGCGACGGCGGCAAGGAGGGCGACGCGCGCGATGGCGCGCAAAGGGAAGGTGTGTGCTTCTGTCATGGCTTTCCCTGCGCGAGGATTACCTCAGTCAGGTTCAAAGGGACTCTCTCAGTCGCCGCGGCACGCGGCAACACCCCTAGCGAGTGCGCGAATGTTAATCGAAGACGGGTGTCTCCACGCCGAGCACCTTGTGCAGCCTCGGCGACGTGGTCGTGTACTGCAGCATGATCGTCTGGCCGGGGTAGACGATCTTCGCGGCACCGAAGGCGGCCAGCGCGCATTCGTGGAACCCCGACAGGATCAGCTTCTTCTTGCCGGGATAGGTGTTGACGTCGCCGACCGCGAAGATGCCCGGCTCGCTCGTCGAGAACTTCTCGGTGTCCACCTTGAGCTGCCGACGCTCGATGTCCAGGCCCCAATCCGCGATCGGGCCGAGCTTGGGCGACAGTCCGAAGAACACCAGCAACGCGTCCGCACGCAGCTCGTGCACAGCCATGTCCGGACCCGTCACCTTCACGGCGGACAGCTTGCCGTCCTGCTCGTCGTAGCTCGTGACCTGCCCGACGATGAAGCGCATGCGCTGTTCCTCGCACAAGGCCCGCATCCTGGCGACCGAAGCGGGCGCCGCCTTGAAGGCGTCGCGGCGATGGACAAGCGTCACGCTCGCTGCCTTGTTCGGGCCGTCCTGCGCGAAGTTCAGCGCCCAGTCGAGCGCGGAGTCTCCCCCGCCGAGCACGACCAGGTGCTTGCCGGCCAGTTCGGCGGGCTTCTTCACGCTGTAGAACAGCTGCGAGTCCCGGAACTTCGCGATGCCCTCGAGTGCGAGGGCGCGCGGCTCGAACGCGCCCATGCCACCTGCGATGAACACGGTCGTCGCGATGAACTCTTTCGCCTTGTCGGTCACGACGAAGAAGCGGCCATCGTCCCGCCGCTGCAAGGTCATGACGGTCTGGCCCAGGTGGAACGTCGCGCCGAACGGCTCGATCTGCTTGAGCAGGTTGTCCGTGAGTTCCTGTCCCGTGCACACCGGCACGGCGGGGATGTCGTAGATCGGCTTGTCGGGATAGAGCTCGATGCACTGCCCGCCGGCATAGGCGAGCGAGTCGATCACGTGCGCCTTGATCTCGAGCAGGCCCAGTTCGAAGACCTGGAACAGGCCCACCGGCCCGGCACCGATGATCAGGGCGTCGGTCTCGATCGGTGCGGCGGGGTTGCTCACTTCAGCCTTGTGCGTCCCGGATCAGCTCGGGGAGCTTGCCGGTCTTGTCCTTCCATTCCTCGGCGTCGGGCAGCGCCGGCTTGCGCTTGGTGATGCTCTTCCAGCCGGGGGCCTTCGCCAGGTCGGCGTTGATCTGGATGAACTGCAACTGGTCCGGCGGCGTGTCTTCCTCGGCGTAGATCGCGTTGACCGGGCACTCGGGGATGCACACCGCGCAATCGATGCACTCGTCCGGGTCGATGACGAGGAAGTTCGGCCCTTCGCGGAAGCAGTCCACGGGGCAGACATCCACGCAATCCGTGTACTTGCAGCGGATGCAGGATTCGGTGACGACGTGAGTCATGTTGTTCTGTCAGGCGAGGGAAAACGACCCTCGATTCTAGGGCGCCGCACCGGGGCGGCCTTGCGGCAGCTCAACGAACCAGCACGGCCCCCGAGGTCTTGTGCGTGGCCGTGTCCACCAGCACCAGCGACCCCAGCAGGCGGGAGCGCGCGTAGGACTCGACGGGAATCGGTTCCTGCAGCGCCAGGTCGACGTGCCCGATGCCGTTCGGCTCCAGGTGATCGGTCTCGCTCTCGGCCAGCGTGTTGACGTCCAGCTTATGCACGATGCGCTTGATGCGCGCCTTGACCCAGCGATGGCCATGCAGCGCCCAGTACACGCGCCCGGCCACCAACGGCTCGTCGTCGAGCCAGGCAACGGTGGCCGAGACCTCGCGCACGGCATCGTGCGTGCCCAGGGCCAGCAGCCAGTCGCCGCGCGAGACGTCCACTTCGCGATCGAGCACGAGGCCCGCACTGTGGCCCGCCTGCACGTGGCCCGGCTGGCGCGCGTGGTTCAGCACCTGGGCGATGGTGGCCGTCTGGCCGCTGGGCATGACCTGCACCGTCTGTCCCACCTGCACGTCGCCGGTCGCGATGCGGCCCCAGAACACCCGGCGGCCCTGGCGGGTGTCGGACGAGGACGAGAACTTCTCGACCCACTGCACCGGGAAAGCGAAAGCTTCGCTGGCTTCGGCCGCCGTGACGTCGAGCTGTTCGAGTACTTCCAGCAGCGACAGGCCCTCGTAGCCGCACCATCCCGGCGCGGGTTCGACGACGTTGTGGCCCTTCAGCGCCGAGATCGGAACGGTGGCGCGCACTTCGATGCCGGCTGCGCGGGCGAACGCGGAGAGAGCGCCGCTGATGTTGTTGAAGGCCACCGTCGCATCCTCGACGGCATCGAGCTTGTTCACCGCGAACACGATCGAGGGCACGCGCAGCAGGTTCACCAGCAGCGAATGGCGCCGGGTCTGCGGCAGCAGCTCCAGGCCGGGGTTCTGCCACTGCAATTTCGTCGCATCGACCAGAACGACAGCGGCGTCGGCGCTCGAAGCGGCGGTGACCATGTTGCGCGTGTACTGCTCATGGCCCGGCGCGTCACCGATGATGAACTTGCGCGTGGGCGTCGCGAAATAGCGGTACGCGACATCGATGGTGATGCCTTGCTCGCGCTCGGCGGTGAGGCCGTCGGTGAGCAACGCCAGGTCCGTCTCGCCGGATCGCTGCACGCCGGCCAGCTGGTCCTGCAGCACGGACTTGCTGTCCACCAGCAGGCGGCCGATCAGCGTGCTCTTGCCGTCGTCGACCGAACCGCACGTGATGAAGCGCAGCGCGGAGACATGGTCGTGCTCCGTGGCCGGGGCGGGCTTGGCGGGAAAATCGATCACCGACATCAGAAATAACCGTCCTTCTTGCGCTTTTCCATCGACGCGTCCGAGGTCTTGTCGTCCATGCGCGTCGCGCCACGCTCGCTCACTTCCACCGTGAGCGTTTCCACCACGACATCCGCGGCATTCGCCGCATCGCTCTCCACCGGGCAGGTGCAGGTGATGTCACCCACGGTCCGGAAGCGCACGGTGCGGGTCTCGATCGTTTCGTCGTGCTTGGGGGGCGTCAGCTCGGTCACCGGCACGAGCAGGCCGCGGCGCTCGACCACCTGGCGCTGGTGCGCGTAGTAGATCGAGGGCAGCTCGATCTTCTCGCGCTCGATGTATTGCCACACGTCCAGCTCGGTCCAGTTGGAGATGGGGAAGACGCGGAAATGCTCGCCGGGCTGCAGGCGCGTGTTGAACAGCGTCCAGAGTTCCGGCCGCTGCGCCTTGGGCTGCCACTGGCCGAAGCTGTCGCGGTGCGAGAAGATGCGCTCCTTCGCGCGGGCCTTTTCCTCGTCGCGGCGGGCACCGCCGATCAGCGCGTCGAAGCGGAATTCCTCGATGGCTTCGAGCAGCGTCACCGACTGGTGGACGTTGCGCGATTCGTCGGGGCGCGCAAGGCGCACCGTGCCGCGCTTCATCGAATCCTCGACGCTGCGCACGATGAGTTCCGCACCGAGCTGCTTCGCGCGGTAGTCGCGGAAGTCCGTGACCTCGGGGAAGTTGTGCCCGGTGTCGATCATCAGCAGCGGGTAGGGGATGCGGCCGACGCCGAAGGCCTTCTCGGCGCATTTCAGCATGACCAGCGAATCCTTGCCCCCGGAGAACAGCAGGGCGGGGCGCTCGAAGGCACCCGCGACCTCGCGCAGGATGAAGACGGTCTCTTCCTCGAGTGCATCGAGGTGCCGGTTCGACAGCGGCGTGAGCAATTGGGGTTCGACGCGCGCGTTCATGCAGTTTCCTTGACGTGCAGTCCGCATTCCTTGGCGGATTCCTGTTCCCACCACCAGCGTCCGGCACGGAAATCCTCACCGAGCGAGATGGCCCGCGTGCAAGGCGCGCAGCCGATGCTGGGATAGAACTCGTCGTGCAGCGGGTTGTAGTCCACCTGGTTCAGGTTGATGTAGTGCCACACGTCGCCCCAGGTCCAGTTGGCGAGCGGGTTGATCTTGGTGCGAGCCTCGCTGTCGTCCACCAGCGGCACTTCGGCGCGCGCCGCGGACTGCTCGCGCCGCAGGCCGGTGATCCAGGCGCGCTGGCCGGCGAGCGCACGCTCGAGCGGCTCCACCTTGCGGATGTGGCAGCAGGCCTTGCGCAGCTCCACGCTGCGGTACATCGGGTCCTTGCCCTCGCGCTTGACGAACTGCACCACGGCCTCGTGCTGCGGCTGGTAGACCTCGACGCGCAGGCGCACATTCGCCTTGGTGCGCTCGAGCAGTTCCAGCGTCTCCTTGTGCAGCATGCCGGTCTCCAGCACGAACACCGGAACGTCCAGGCCCAGCGTTTCGATCAGGTGCGTGATGACCACGTCCTCGGCGCCCAGGCTGGATGCCTGCTTGAGCGGCTTGAATTCGGCGGCCGCGCGCTGCAGCAGCGCCTTCGTTTCGGCCAGCTTCGCCTCGAAATCCTTCGAGGGCCTGGCGTGCAGGTCGATCGCACCCATCAGGCGAACCTCGCGAACAACGGGCGCGGCTCGCTGGCGTCACCCTGGTAATAAGCGGCGTAGCGCTCGAACTGGCGCTGCGCATCGGCGGCGTCCTTGCCGTCCTTCAGCACGGCGCTGGAGAAGCCCGTGCGCTGCATCTGCACCAGCTGGTCGATCAGCACGTCGCCGGTGGCGCGGATGTCGCCCGCGAAGCCGCGGCGCTTGCGGATCAGCCAGGCCTGGCTGAACGCACGGCCGTCGGTGAACTTCGGGAAGTTCAGTTCGATGCGGTCGACGCCCTCGAGCGCAACCGTGAGCGGGTCCGCGTCGTTGGCCAGCTGCAGCACGCGCACCGCGCCCTGCCCCTCATGCTCCTGCGCGCTGAGGATGTTCAATGTCCGTTGCATCACGCCACCTCCTTCTGGACGAAGCGCGCGCCATTGGCCGCGGCCTTGAAGGGCTCGTGACCGACGCGGCGCAACGTGGCGATGAAGGTCTCCCACCGGCCATCCGTGGCGCCCTGGCGCAGCCGGCGATAGGTGTCGATCAGCGCCTCGATCACACCGGGCACTTCCTCCTTCGCGAAGGACGGGCCGACGATCTTGCCGGGCGTCGCGGGGCCGGAAAGCTGGGAGCCGTCGGAGCCGCCGAGCGTGATCTGGTACCACTCCTTGCCGTCCTTGTCGACGCCCAGGATGCCGATGTGGCCGGCATGGTGGTGGCCGCAGCTGTTGATGCAGCCGGAGAAGTTCAGGTCGATCTCGCCGATGTCCCATTCCTCGTCGAGGTCCTGGAAGCGCTCGGTGATCGCTTCGGCGATCGGCAGCGAACGTGCATTGGCGAGCGAGCAGAAATCGCCGCCGGGGCAGGCGATCATGTCCGTGAGCAGGCCGATGTTCGGGCGCGCGAGGCCGAGCTTGCGCGCCGCGGCCCACAGCTCGGGCAGGTCGTCCTGGTGCACCCAGGGCAAGAGCAGGTTTTGTTCGTGCGTGACGCGCGCTTCGCCGGCCGAGAAGCGCTCGGCGAGGTCGGCCGCGGCATCGAGCTGGTCGGCCGTCGCGTCGCCGGGGGCCTGGCCCAGGCGCTTGAACGAGAGGATCACGGCGCGCAGCTCGGGGTTGCGGTGCGGCAGCACGTTGCGCTGCAGCCAGCGGTCGTAGAGCGGATCGGCCTCGGCGTCGCTCCGGATGATCTCGTGCACACGCTGGTCGGCTGCATCGCGCGGCCTGCCCGTGATGACCGGCGGCGCGAACTGCGCGACCACGCGCTCGTACTCGGCCTGCGTGATCGTGTGCGGCGCGCCGTCCAGTTCGACGATCTGGCGGAATTCCTCTTCCACCTTGTCGATGTACGCCTGGCCCTCGGACTTCACGAGGATCTTGATCCGCGCCTTCCAGATGTTGTCGCGGCGGCCGTACTGGTTGTAGACGCGGATGCAGGCCTCGATGTAGTTGAGGATCTGGTCCCAGCGCACGAATTCGCTCACGACGGTGCCGATGATGGGCGTGCGGCCCATGCCGCCGCCGACCTGCACGCGGAAGCCCACTTCGCCGGCATCGTTCTTCACCAGCTGCAGGCCGATGTCGTACCAGCCGATCGCGGCGCGGTCTTCCTTGGCGCCGTTGATGGCGATCTTGAACTTGCGCGGCAGGAAGGCGAACTCCGGGTGCAGGGCCGCCCACTGGCGCAGGATCTCGGCGAAGGGACGCGGATCGGCGACCTCGTCCACCGCGATGCCGGCGAGTTCCTCGACGGTGATGTTGCGGATCGCGTTGCCGCTGGTCTGGATGCCGTGCATGTTGACCGAGGCCAGCAGCTCCATGACTTCGGCGCTCTTCTTCAGCGGGATCCAGTTGAACTGCACGTTGGTGCGCGTCGTGAAGTGGCCGTAGCCGTACTTCAGGTGCGTGGCGACCTGGCGATTCGTGCCGGGCACCGGAACGGTGCCAAGCGCCGTCTGCTTGTCCTGAGCTTCGCGCAGCAGCCCGGGATCGGGCCGGTCGTACTCGCGCGCGATCTTCGCGAGCACCTTCAGCTGCGCGGTCGACAGCTCGCCGTACGGCACGGAGATGCGCGCCATCGGCGCGTAGCGCTGGATGTACCAGCCGTTCTGCAGGCGCAGGGGCCGGAACTCGTCGTCGCTCAACTTGCCGGCGTAATAGCGTTCGAGCTGGTCGCGGTACTGCGCCGCACGGTTGCGGACGAACTGTCGGTCGAATTCTGAATACTGGTACATGTCAGGTGGCCGTGGTCGTCCACGGGAGCTGCGAATTTACGGGCGACCCTTATGGATCCAAACTATTTTTTCGTTCACGGCATATGCGGATAAGCTTATGGGCCAGTACTGGCGCGGGTTTCCGGGCCATGGGCCGGCTTGCCCGGATAAGCGGTGCGGCACGGCGGTGAGGCCATAATCGAACCATGAGCGGAGCCATCGATTTCGATTTCGACGACGTCGATACCCAACCGCCCGCCGAAGGACCGGCGACCCAGCCCCCCGACACCCTGCCGCCCGACGTTCCTCCGCGTCGGCGCGCGCTGATCGTCAACGCGAACCGCGACCAGCGCCTGTACCTGCGCGCCAAGCTTGCCCTGGTGCAGTTGTGCGAGGCGGACGAGGCGGAGACGGGCGCCCAGGCGCTGGAGCTCGCGCGCGACAACCAGTACGTGCTGGCGGTCGTCGATTTCGACCTGCCCGACGCGCAGGGCTGGAAGCTGCTCAGGGAGCTGGGCCAGGGCCAGCGGCCGATCGCCAAGGTCATCGCCATCAAGGACCAGCCGTCGCTCGCCGAGCGCGTGCACGCCCGCTTCGCCGGCGTCGTGGGCTTGTTCGACAAGCCGCCGCACCCCGGCAGGTTGCACGCGCTGCTCGCGAAGATCTAGCGGACGAGGGCGCGCAGCGGATCGAGCGCCTGCACGAGGCGCGCATCCAGCGGCAGCGGTTCGTCGTGCACCTGCGCAGCCAGCAGTTCCCCGGCCAGGGCGCTGAACGTGAGGCCGCGCGAGCCCATTGCGGTGCTCACCCACAGGCCCGGTCCGATTTCGCCCACGAGCGGGCGGCGGTCGGTGGATGCGCAACGCACGCCGGCCCAGGCTTGGATCGGTCGATGTTCCAGCTGTGCCGCGACGTCGGGCAGCAGTGAATGCAGCCGCTCGAGATTCGCCCGCGTGTCCTGCGCGCGAATGGACGCGTCGGCATCGCCGCGGACATAGGTCGATCCGCAGAACCAGGCGAGCCCGCCGTTCACGGGCACGAAGGGGATGAAGTGGCCGTTGCCGTTGACCGGGGACGCCGGCAGTTGCAGGTTCTCGTCCTGCATCCCCCAGGCGATCTGCCCGCGGACCGGATGCAGCGCCACGCGATCGGCAAGCAGAGCCTGCGAAGCCTGCGCGGCGGCGACGACGACCAGCGTCGCGGCCCGCGGTTCGACTGAACTCACGCGCGTGGCGCCGCGCCATTCGATGCCGGGCTGGGCGAGCCAGGCCCGCACCAGCGCGGCAGGCTTGATCCAGCCGGCGTGCTCTTGCCATGTTGCGCTCTCGCCGTCCCGGCGCAGCACGCCGGTGAGGCGCCAATCCTCGCCCTCGCGCAGCAGCTCGCGCGCCTGCTGCAAGGTCATGCGCACGCCGGCGCGCGACAGGCGCGAGAGCAGGTTGTCGTCGGGCGAGGTGTGCGGCGCGAGCAGGCCGACGGGCAGGCCGGATGCACCCGCTGCCGGCGCATTGGCGGCGTCCATCACGGTGACGGACCAGCCGCGCCGCGCCAGGCTCGCGGCGGCCGCGGCACCGGCGAGCCCTGCGCCAATCACGACGGCATCGGCCGGCTCGACGGATCCGGCCGGTCGCAGCCCCTTCGGCTCCCAATGCGGATCGAACACCGCATGCGTGCAATGGCGCTTGGGCGGCAGCCCGTCGACCTTGCGGACCTGGAAGCCGCACTCCCCGAGCGTGCGCCGCACCTCGCCGGCCACCGTCCACGTCGCGAGCTGCGTGCCGCGCCGGCAATGGCGGGCCATGGCCTTGAGCGGTGCCGCATCCCACATCTGCGGATTGCGCTGCGGATCGAACCCGTCGAGGAACACCGAATCGGCCGTGAACGGTTCGCGCTGGAGCATCTCGCGCGCATCGCGCACGTGCAGCGTGAGCAGCACGCGACCGCCGTCGAACGCAAGGCGGTGTGCGCCCCGCGCGAGGCCGGACCACCGGGCCGCGAGTTCGCGCGCGAGCGGGGCGAGCCCTTCGTGCGCCGCCGCGCTGCGCACGATGTCCTCGGCCGACACCGGCCAGGCCTCGACCGAGACGAAATGCAGGATGCGCGGGCGCCGCGGGTCGTCCTTCCACGCGCGCCACGTCGCGAGGAAATTCAGCCCGAGCCCGAAGCCCGTCTCCAGGATTCGCCACTGCGCGTGGCCGGCCCACGCGTCGGGCAAGCCGCAACCGCGCAGGAAGACGTGGCGGGCCTGCTCGAGCCCGCCCGCACGCGATCGGTAGATGTCGTCGAAGCGGGCGCTGCGCGGCGTGCCGTCAGGCTGCCACTCCACCGGCTCCGCCACGGGTCTTCACTCTTTGGGTGGCACGTAACCGGCCGCGACGTCCGCGCCGGTGCCGAAGAAGTGCTGCTCCATCTGGCGGCGCAGGTAGTCCCGTGCGCGCTGGTCCGCGAGGTTGAGGCGGTTCTCGTTCACCAGCATGGTCTGGTGGCGGATCCATCCCTGCCACGCCTCCTTGCTGACGTTCTCGTAGATGCGCTTGCCCAGCTCGCCCGGGTAGGGCGGGAAATCGAGTCCTTCGGCGTCTCGGCCGAGCTTGATGCAGTGGACGGTGCGGGCCATGTGTTGCCTGGTCTGATTAGCTTATGCAGATAAACAACTGAAAACTCTGTCGTTCCAGTTCCGGATCTCTCGCCCAAGAATGCGGCCCATCCCAACGAAGGAGCCGTGCCGTGAGCACTCGCCGAGACTTTATCAAGATTCCACTGGTTGCCGCCGCGCTCGGCGCGTTGACCCTGTGCGCCTCATCCGCCTTCGCGCAGAAGGCGCCCGTCACGCTGCTCAACGTCTCCTACGACCCGACGCGCGAGCTGTACGTCGAGTTCAACCAGGCGTTCGCCAGGTACTGGAAGGGCAAGACCGGGCAGGACGTCGCGGTGCGCCAGTCGCACGGCGGCTCGGGCAAGCAGGCGCGCTCGATCATCGACGGACTCGATGCCGACGTCGCGACGCTGGGCCTCGCGGGCGACACCGATGCGCTGGTGCAGCACGGCGGCTGGGTCGCCCCGGACTGGCAGAAGCGCCTGCCGCACAACTCCTCGCCTTACCAGTCGACCATCGTGCTGGTGGTGCGCCAGGGCAACCCGAAGGGAATCAAGGACTGGGACGACCTCGTCAAGCCCGGCATCGGCGTGATCACCCCGAACCCGAAGACCTCGGGTGGCGCCCGCTGGAACTACTTGGCCGCCTGGGAGTTCGCGAAGCGCAAGTACGGCGGCGACGCCAAGGCCAGGGAGTTCGTCGCGAAACTGTACGGCAACGTGCCGGTGCTGGACACGGGGGCGCGCGGCTCGACGATCACGTTCGCGCAGCGCGGGCAGGGCGACGTGCTGATCGCCTGGGAGAACGAGGCCTTCCTGCTCGAGAAGGAGTTCGGCGGCAAGTTCGACGTCGTCGCGCCGTCGCTGTCGATCCTCGCCGAGCCGGCCGTGGCGGTCGTCGACAAGAACGTGGACCGCAAGGGCACGCGCCAGGTCGCCGAGGAGTACCTGAAGTACCTCTACAGCGAGGAAGGCCAGGACATCATCGGCAAGAACTTCTACCGGCCCGCCGTTTCACAGAAGGCGCAGGCGAAGTACGCGAAGCAGTTCCCGAAGATCAGGCTGTTCACGATCGACGAAGCTTTCGGCGGCTGGACGAAGGCCGACAAGGAGCACTTCGCGGACGGCGGCAGCTTCGACCAGATCTACTCGCGCAAGTGACGAAAAAAAAGGGCGCCGCAGGGCGTCCTTTCTCTTACGCGGCCAGCGCCGCTTCCCCTTGGTTCGCCGCTTCGTTCACGGCGATCTTGATCTCCACGTCCGCGAGGTCGAAGGCCTTCTTCTTCGCTTCCTCGCCCATAGCCACGCCTTCGGCGCGCACGAAGCGGACGTCGGTGACGCCGAAGAAGCCGAACACCGTCTTCAGGTAGCTCTCCTGGTGGTCCAGCGCCGCCAACGCGGGGTTGGTCGAGTACATGCCGCCGCGCGTCGACGCGACGATCACGACCTTGCCGCCCGCGAGGCCCACCGGGCCCTTCTCGGTGTACTTGAAGGTGCGGCCCGCTTGCGCCACACGGTCGATCCAGGCCTTGAGCTGGCTCGGGACCGAGAAGTTGTACATGGGCGCGCCCACGACGACCACGTCGGCGGCGAGGAACTGGCTCACCAGCTTCTCGGAGAGCTCGTTCTCCTTGCGCTGCACGTCCGACAGGCCCTCGGCGTTCACGCCCATCCGGAATCCCAGCGAGTCGGCGTTCAGGTGGGTGGGCGCCTCCAGGGCCAGGTCGAGGTGCTCGACCTTGGTGTGGGGGTGGGTCGCACGCCACTGCGCGACGATGCGCTGCGTGAGTTCACGGGAGACGGAGCTGCCGCCGAGCGGGCTGGAATCGATGTGGAGCAGTTTCATTTCAGACCTTTCAATCAGTGTTCAGGAGCCGATTGGCTTGGTAATGATTGTGGGCATGGGCCGATGAATTGATAAGACGGCGATTTCGCAATACATTGTCCCGACTGGCAGGACAATCCATGCAAGATCTCAACGATATGTACTACTTCGCCGAGGTGGTGGACCGCGGCGGCTTCGCCGCTGCCGGGCGTGAACTCGGCATCCCGAAGTCGAAGCTGTCGCGCCGCGTGGCCGAGCTGGAGCAGCGCCTGGGCGTGCGGCTATTGCAGCGGACCACGCGCAAGCTGTCGCTGACCGAAGCGGGCGAGCTGTACCACCGCCATGCCGTGGCGATGCGCGAAGAGGCCGAGGCGGGGGAAGAGGCGGTGGCACTCGTGCAGAACGAGCCGCGCGGGACCATCCGCGTCACCTGCCCGACGACGCTGGCCCAGACGACGGTGGGGCCGATCCTGCCGAAGTTCCTGGCCGACCATCCGCACGTGCGCCTCGACATGATCGTGACCAACCGCGTGATCGACCTCGTGCAGGAAGGCGTCGACGTCGCGCTGCGCGTGCGGGCCACGGTGGACGACAGCGGCAGCCTGATCGTGAAGAAGCTCTCGCCGACCAACGCGCTGCTCGTGGCGAACCCGCAGCTGCTGGCCCGCGAAGGCCGGCCGCAGCATCCCGAGGACATCGGGCGGCTCCCGAGCGTGGCGATGTCGGCCGCCGACGGGCGCGCCAGCTGGCAGCTGAAAGGTCCGCACGGCCGCGAGTTCACGGTGCAGCACAAGCCCTGCGTCACGGCCGACGACCTGGTCACGCTGCGGCATCTCGTCATCGAGGGCACCGGCATGTGCGTGCTGCCGGACTACCTGTGCCACCGCGACATCCGGGAAGGGCGCATGGAGGAAGTGTTGCCCGGCTGGGCGCCGCCGACCGCGATCATCCACGCCGTGTTCCCGTCGCGGCGCGGCCTGGTGCCGGCGATCCGGCGCTTCCTCGACTTCCTCGGCGAGAACGTGACGGGCGAGGGGATCGGCTGCCCGACGTGACGCGTCAGCGACGCGCTGTGGCCAATGCGCGTTCGTACACTTCGACATATCGCGCCGCGCTTTCCTCCCAGCCGAACTTGCGCGCCATCCCGTTGCGCTGGATGCGTTCCCAGATCGCGGGATCGGAGTACGCGTCGAATGCGCGGTCCAGCGCGTTGGCCAGTCCCGCGGCGTCGCAGGAGTCCATGACGAACCCGCTGCCGTTCACCGGGTCGGCGTCGACATCGATCACGGAGTCCCTGAGCCCACCGACCGGCGCGACGATCGGCGGCGTGCCGTAGGCCTGGCTGTACATCTGGTTCAGGCCGCAAGGCTCGAAGCGCGACGGCATCAGGAAGCAGTCGATGCCCGCTTCGATGCGATGCGCCAGCGCCTCGTCGAAGCCGAAGCGCACCGCCACGGCCTGTGGGTGCCGTTGCGCGGCGGCGCGCAAGCGGTCGTGCAAGGCCGGCTCGCCTTGCCCGAGCACGACGAGCTGCCCGCCGCGCGCGACGATCGTCTCGATGGCGCCGAGCACGAGATCGATCCCTTTCTGCGAAGTGAGGCGGCTCACCACGCCGAACAGCATCGCGCGTTCGCCCACGGCCACCCCGCAGCGGTCCTGCAAGGCGAGCTTGTTCGCGTGCTTGTTCCACAGGTCGGGGGCGCCGTAGGGATGCTCGAGGTGCGCGTCGGCCTGCGGGTTCCACGCCTGCGTGTCGATTCCATTGAGGATGCCCGTGAGCTTGTGCGCCTGGGCCTGCAGCACACCTTCGAGACCTGCGCCGAACGCCTCGGTACGAATCTCCCGGGCGTAGCTCGGGCTGACGGTGGTGATCGCGTCCGCGAACTGCAGCGCGGCCTTCAACATCGACAGCTGGCCCCAGAACTCCACGCCGTCGATGCCGCGCCAATGCCATGGCACACCGAGCACGTCCGCGAACTGCATCGGAAAGATGCCCTGGAAGGCGATATTGTGGATCGTGATGACGCTGGCGGCGCGCTGGTGCTGCGGCAGCGACACGCGCCAATCGGCGAGATACAGGGGTGCGAGGCCGCAGGGCCAGTCGTTGGCGTGCACGACATCGGCCTGCCAGCCGTGCAGCGGGGACATCGGCATGCCGACGCGGGCCGCCACGTGCGCGAGGAAGCCGAAACGGAACGCGTTGTCGTGGTGGTCGTGGCCTTCCGGCGTGACGTACGGGCCGCCCGGCCGGTCGTACAGCGCCGGGCAGGCGAGCAGCACCAGCGTGATCGCAGGGGTCTCCACGGTCATCAATTGCGCCGCGGGCCAGCGGCCGTCCGCCGGCAGGTCCACGGTTTCGGTGACATCGCCTTCCACTTTCATCCCGGTGTACGCGGGCATCAGCACGCGCACCGAATGGCCCAGGCGCGACAGCGCGGGTGGCAATGCGCCGCTCACGTCGCCGAGCCCGCCAGTCTTCACCCAAGGTGCGCATTCGGGGGTGACGAACAGGATCTTCATGGCGCTCTCCCGTGCAGCACGGCGAAGGGCAGGCCGTGTGCCTGCGCGAACACGCGCTCCAGGGAAAGCGAGGCTTCGCCCGTGCGCGGCACCTCGATCTCCTCGCCCGTGAGCCAGTTGCGCCAGCGCGGGATGCGCGACACCGCCTCGGCCTCGAGGTCGACTTGCGTGTCGCGCCACAGGGACGGTGACCAGCACGCCTCGTCGCCGCCGCACAGCGTGTAGGTGCATCGCGCGGCGATCACGGCGATGACGTCGCCTTCATGGTGCCGCGCGAAGGCAATCGCATGGTCGGCTGCTTCCCCGCGTGGCGCGAGCGGCAGGTAACCGCCGTGCTGGAACAGCTTGTGCAGGGCGCCGCGCAACTGGAGCAGCCGCCAGGTGACGAGCTGCTTGATGCGTCCGTCGGCGGCGCCGCGCCACAGCTCGTGCCACTGCGCTGCGCTCGGCACGCCGTCCTCGGCCAGCCTGCGCAATCCTTCGAGCTGCGCCGCGAGCTGGCCGAAATCGACCGGCCGGCGGTTGTCCGGGTCGACCAGGCTGAACGTCCACTGCTCGCTGCCCTGGTACAGGTCGGGCACGCCCGGCACGGTGAACTTGAGCGCGACCTGCGCGAGGCTGTTGCCAAAGCCGAAGGGAGCGAGCCGCGCCGTCATGCGGTCGAGCTCGTCGACGAAGGGATTGGGCTGGCCGGGCCGAAGCAGCGCATCGACGAAGCGCTCCATCGCGTCCTCATAGGCGGGCACGGGGCTGGTCCAGCTCGTGTTCAGCTTGGCTTCGCGGATCGCCTTGAGCATGTAGGCCTGCACGCGATGACGCAGCGCGTCTCGCTCACCGTCGGTCGGCGGTTGCGCGGGCCACACGCCGACGAGCGTCTGGAACAGCAGCCACATGTCGGTGCGCGTCGGCGCCGGTCCGGCGTCGGTCTGCGTGACGTAGCGCTCGGCCCGGTGATGGAAGCGCTGCAGGCTTTCGTCCCACAGGTCCGGGTCCTCGGCGAGAACGTTCAAGCGCGCGCGCAAGTCCTCGGCGCGTTTGCTGTCGTGCGTGGATGTCGCGAGCATCGAGTGCGGGCGAAACCGCAGGCGAACCTGGTTGGCCGCATGGAAAGCGGCGGGCGAGATCCCGAAGGTGCGCGGGTCGCTGCCCACCTCGTTGAGCGAGAGCAGCCGCACGTAACGATAGAAGGCCGTGTCCTCCACCGCCTTGGCCATCACGGGCGCGGTGAACTGCTGCCAGCGGGCGATGAAGCGCGAGCGCAGTCGTGGATCAGCATGCACGGCTTCGCCCTCGCCGAGCAGCACGTCGCGCAAGTGATCGAGCACCGCGGCCTCGGCGCCGCCCAGGCGTCGCTTGGCGGCAGCCACCGCCCAGTCGATGTGTTGCCGGTCGTTGGCACTCGGCGGCTCGCCCGCGCGCAAATAGGTTCGGTACACCGGGAAGGCCGCCGCCGTTTCCGCCAGCGCGACGCGCAGGCGCGGCCGGGTGAAGTCGCAGGTGCGGCGGTTGGCGCGCGTGATCTGGTGGATGGCCGTCGCCAGCCAGCGCAGCTCGGAGAACAGCGCCGTGTAGATGATGATCTTCTTGCAGCGGTAGACGATCTCGTCGAAGCTTTGCGCCTCGCCGGTGAACGAGCGATAGAGCCGATCGACTTCCCCCTCGCGCCGCGAATCGACGAAGAGCCCATTCACCAGTCCCGAGAAGCGATAGCCCGTGTCGCCATGGACGGGCCACGCATCGGGCAGCATTTCGTGCTCGGCCAGGATCTTCTCCACGACGAGGTACAGCGCGCGCGGCTCGTGGCCGATCGCGGTGGCTTCGCGTGCGTAATGGCATTGCAGGCGCTCGAAGTATTGCTGCGGGTCCGAGAGGCCGTCCGGGTGGTCGATGCGCAGGCCCGCGAGCTGGCCGTTGCGCAGCCAGCGCAAAACGAGCCGGTGCGTCGCCTCGAACACGGACAGCTGCTCCATGCGCAGCCCGGCGAGCGTGTTGACGTCGAAGAAGCGCCGGTAATTCACGTCGTCGCTCGCCACGCGCCAGTTCGTCAGGCGCCACGCCTGCCGTGAAACCAGGCCGTCGAGCCTGTCGAAGCTCGCGGCGTCGCCGACCTGCCCATTGAGCTGCTTCAGGCAGGCATGGATCCATTCGGGAAGCCACTCGTGCCGCCGCGCCAGGCGCGCGAGCGTCTGCTTGAAGACGGCGGCGTCGCGCGAGCGTGCGCGCTTCTCGCTCTCGTCGTGCGCATCGCGGCCCGGCAGGCGGCCGAAGGAGGCGAGGACCGACGCGACGACGGCATGGCTGTCGGCCTCGGCCTCGGTGCGTGCGGCGGGCGGTGGCAGCACGTCGAAGATGTCGGGGTAATGAGCCGGGTCGATCGGGAAGCGCTGCTCCCAGTAATGCAGCGAGAACTCGCCGGCATGGGCGTCGAACTTCAGTTGCAGCTCGCCCGCTTCCAGGATGCGGCCGTAATGGTCGCCCAGCACCGGCAGCAGCACGCGCCCCGTGGTCTCGGGCGAAAGTGGGTGCCATTCGATGTCGAAGGTCTGCGCGTGCGCGGACGCGGGCCCGTTCTCCAGCACGTCGAGCCACCAGGCGTTGTCGGCTTCGAGCACGCCCATGTGGTTGGGCACCACGTCCAGGATCTGGCTCATGCCGTGGCTGCGCAACTGCTCGCACATCCGGTCATACGCGCGCGCGTCGCCCACCTCTGGGTTGAGCGCGTTGTGGTCGACGATGTCGTACCCGTGCGTGCTGCCCGGGCGCGCGCGCAGGTAAGGGCTGCTGTAGAGGTGGCTGATGCCCAGCGCGTGCAGGTAGGGAATCGCGCGCGTGACGTCGTCGAAGTTGCAGTCCTTGTGGAACTGCACGCGGTAGCTCGCGACCGGGATGCGCGCCGTCGAGAGGGGCGGCAATTCCACGCTGGCCGATTCGGTCGGCGCCGGGCCGCTGCGCTGCGCGCGCAGCACCGAAGCCAGCGAAGCGAAGCGCGTGTCGCTGGCCAGCTCGTCCACCGTCATCGTGAGCTTGCGCCGCCAGTTGGGAAAGCGGTCCTCGGTCGTGCCGGGCACGTTCACCTGCAGCAGTTGTCCCGTGACGTCCTCCAGTTGCACGCCGACCAGCCAGCAGGGCGTGCGCGCGAGGTACGCATAGACCGCATCGACGAACGCGGGCGTCGCGTCGGGCACTGAGCTCGGCTGCACCGAAGCGCCGGGGGGCAACAGGCCCTCGCGTTCCAGTGCGAGCAGCAGGCGGGCACGGTCCTGTGCGCGCTCGACGACATGCTGTTCGCGCGCCCCCTCGTTCGGGTAGAGGTTCAATCGGGCCAGCACCTGCATGTCCTCGCCCAGCCAGAAGCCGCGCAGGGTCGGCAGGTCGTGTGTGCTGACGACGGCCAGCGCCTGGGCGTGCCATCGAGAAGGCTGCTTGAACGCGCCGTCCTCGTTGCGCTCGAACAGCAGCGGGCGGTACGACAGCAGCGATTGCTGCGCCATCGCCTCGCGCATCCGGGGTGCGACGTTCCCGAGGTCCTCGCCGATCACCATGCATTGGTGGCGGTGGCTTTCCAGCGCGAGGATCGCGAGCAGCTCGTCGAGCGGGTAGCGCACGTAGGTGCCTTCGCCGCCTTCGGTCCAGAACAGCCGCATCAGCGCCATCACGTGGTCGAGCCGCAGAGCGCCCGCGTGCCGCATGTTCGCGCGCAGCGTCTCGATCCAGGGGCCGAAGCGCGCGCGCTGGAGCGCGACCGGGTTGACCGGCGGCAGGCCCCAGTCCTGTCCGAGCGCGTTGAGCGGGTCGGGCGGCGCGCCGACGTGCATGCCGAGCGCGTACAGATGCGGCTGCACCCAGGTTTCGGCGCCACCTTCGTTCGCGCCCACGGCGAGATCGCAATACAGCCCCAGCCCCATGCCGCGCGTGCGAGCGTAGCGCTGCACGTTCTCGAGCTGAGATTCGGCAAGCCATTGCAGCCAGAAGCGGAATCGCACTTCGGAGGCGTGCTCGCGCGCGAAGTCCTGGACGCACTCGGCGTCGATGTCGCGGTACTGTCGCGGCCACGCAGGCCAGCCCCAGGTGTTCGCGTCCTGCTCGAAGAAGTGGGCTTGCAAGGCTTCGAAGAGCGCGTGGCGCCCCAGCGTCTGCTCGCGCTCCTTCGTGAACGCCTCGAAGTGCGCCGCGCGCGCCGTCTTGTGGGCGATCTCCTGCCGTTCGAAGTGTCGCCACAGCATCTGCAGCACTTCTTCCTTCGCGGCCGCCACGCCCGGGTAATCGACCAGCTCGGTGCCGCGAAGCGAAAGAAGCCTTTCCTGGAATGCGTCCGAGTTCACGTGCGCGGCCGCTTCCCGCGAGCCGCTTTGGTCGACAAGCAGTTGCACGTCCAGGTAGATCGGGTTCAGCGCGTTGCGGCTCGACGGGCTGTAGGGACTCGCCACCTCGGGCCGGTGCGGGAAGAGGGCGTGCAACGGGCTCAGCCCGACGAACGACGCACCCTGTCGCGAGGCGATTTCCACCAGCCGGCGCAGGTCGCCGAAATCGCCGATACCCCAGTCGTGCGACGAGCGCAGTGCGTAGAGCTGCACGGTGCAACCCCACCAGCGTTCGCCCGCTTCGAGGGCGGGCGGGATCCAGCAGCGGGCGGGTGCGACGATGACGAGGCAGTGCGGGTCGTTCGCCTCGCCCACGGTGAGGTGCCAATACCCACGCTCCAGTCCCGCAGGCAACTCGATGGTGTGGTCGTCGCCCAGCGACGAAACTTCGCCATGGTGCGGGCGCGCCCCCCGGGCACCATCCGCGGGCGTGAGCTGCCATGTGCGGGCCGCGGGCGTGCCGCGCCACTCGATGCGCAGTGGCGCACCTTCGGCGGCCACGCGCACCGGTGGAAATCCGTTGGCGGGCGCGAGAAGCGGCTGCTCGGGCGACACGCCCATCGCCGCGAGCGCGCGCCGGATCACGCCCTCGCCGACCGGCTTGTCCTCGCCCCAGAAGCTGCTGTACTGCAGCGCGACGCCGCAGCGCTCGGCGAGTTCGGCGAGCTCGCGCGAGACGGCGCTCATGCGAGAGGGCCCATCGTCCAGCGGGCGGCCCAGGCCGGCCATTCGGTCAGGTCGGCCGGCCAGTCGTGGGCGAAGATTTGCTCGCCCGCCGTGAGCTCGTCGATGCGCGTCGGCAGGGGCAGGGGCTGCGGTCCGAGATTCAGTTGCAGGACGATGGCTTGCCCATCCTCGTAACGCCAGCACACCTGTATGCCGGTGTCGCCCACGCGGTGCGCGGTGTGCCGGCCGTGCGCGAGCAGGTCGTGCCTCGGTGCAAGATGCGTGCGCCGCACGTGCAGCGCGCGTTCCACCAGCTCGAGCCAGCGCCGGCCTTCCTCGCTCTCGCGTTGCGCATCGTCGGGCCGGCTGGCCTCGAACGTCTTCTCATCGCAAGGGTCCGGCGCCTGCACCGCTTCGCCGAATTCGCGCTTGCGCCCCTCGCGCACGGCATCGCGCAGGTCGCCCTCCCAGTCCGCGAAATAAAGCCACGGCGTGGTCGCGCCGAACTCTTCGCCGAAGAACAGCATCGGGACCGCGGGCGTGAGCAGCGCCAGCAGCGTCGCGAGCGGTGCCGCGCCCGGCGGCACCAGTTCGCGCAGCCGCTCGCCGAATGGCCGGTTGCCGGTCTGGTCGTGGTTCTGCGCGAAATTCACGAGCGCGCCCAGCGGCTGCGCCGGCGCTTCCTTCGGGTGCTTGCGCGCACCGCCTTCGCCCCGTGGCGACGGCTCGAACAACATGCCATGCGAAAGACAGCGCGCGAGCAGGTTGAGCGGCTCCTTGCCGTAGTCGCGGTAGTAGCGTTGCGTCTCGCCCGTGAGCGCCACGTGCAGGACATGGTGGAAATCGTCGTTCCACTGCGCGTCGTAGCGGCCCGGCTCGGGTGCGGCAGCCAGGCGCGGGTAGTCGTTGTTCTCGTTCTCGAGCACCAGGTGCACGTGCCGGCCGGCGGCGGCCTCGCGCACCGCGCGCGAAATCTCCTCGAGCACGTGCGGCCGGCCCTTGTCGACGATCGCGTGCACGGCATCGAGCCGCAGGCCGTCCATGCGGTACTCCTGCACCCAGTACACCGCGTTGTGGACGAAGAAGTCGCGCACCGTGCGGCTGCCCGGTCCATCGAAATTGATGGCCGCGCCCCACGGGCTCGCGTGCGTTTCCGAAAAGAATTGAGGTGCGTAGCGGCCGAGGTAATTGCCCGAGGGGCCGAAGTGGTTGTAGACCACGTCGAGGAACACCATGAGGCCGTGGCGATGCGCTTCCTTGACCAAGTGCTTGAGCTCGTCGGGTGTGCCGTAGGCCGCGTGCGGCGCGAACGGCAGGACGCCGTCGTAGCCCCAACCGAAGCGACCGGGGAAGTCCGCCACGGGCATGAGCTCGATCGCGGTGATGCCCAGCTTGGCCAGCGACTCGAGCTTGTCGCAGGCCGCCATGAACGTGCCTTCGCGCGTGAAGGCGCCGACATGCAGCTCGTACAGCACCACCTCGTTCCACGGCCGGCCGCGCCAGTCGTCCCAGTCGAATTGCAGCGGATCGACCACCGCGCTCGGCTCGTGCACGCCGTGCGGGTTCTGGCGCGACGCCGGATCCGGCACCAGCAGCTCGCCGTCGATACGCCAGTGGTACAGCGTGCCGGCCGCCGCTTCGTCCACATGGCATTCCCACCACCCTTGCGCGTCGCACTCGGCGGGATGGAACTGCGGCTTCGCGCCGGGCCCGGCATACGTCGCGACCTCGGCCTGCTGCGCGGCGGGCCCCCACAGGCGGAAGTCGACGCCACCCTGCGCGTTCAGCACCGCGCCGACAGGCATGTCATGCCGGCATCGCATCGCCTGCACCTTCCACTCGTTGCGTGAGTATGGCCATCGCGTGCGCCGCGAGCTCGTACTTTTGTTCTCCCTCGACGGTGCGCGAATCCCCGAGCGACGCGTCTTCCGCGGTATCGACGCGCACGCGCCATCGGCCCGCGGCGACGGGCGTCTGCGGCAGCGTGAACGACACCGGCTCGCCGGACGCGTTGAAGAGCAGCAGCACGCTGTCGCACGGCTTGCCCTCGGGCACGAACCGGCCATCGATCAGCGCCGCGATCACGCGCACCTTCGGGTCGGTCCACTCCTCGGGCGTCATGGGCAGGCCCCATACGCTGAACCAGCCGATGTCGCGCCGGCCTTCCTCGTCCTCCTCGCCGGTGAACCAGCGGTTCGCGCGCAACACGGGCAGTTCGCGCCGCAGGTCGACGAGCGCGCGGACGAACCGGATCAGCGGGTCGGACGCGCGCTCGGGCCGCCAGTCGAACCAGCTGATCGGGTTGTCCTGGCAGTAGGCATTGTTGTTGCCGCATTGCGTGCGGCTCATCTCGTCACCGCCCAGCAGCAGCGGCACGCCGCGCGAGACGAACAGCGTCGCGAGGAAGTTGCGCTTCTGCCTTTCGCGCAGCTGGACGATGTCGATCTTCTCGGTCGGCCCTTCGAACCCGCAGTTCCAGCTGCGATTGTGGCTTTCGCCGTCCTGGTTGTCCTCGGCGTTCGATTCGTTGTGCTTCTCGTTGTAGGAGACGAGGTCGTGCAGCGTGAAGCCGTCGTGCACGGTCACGAGGTTGATGCTGGCCGAGGGCGACCGGCGGCTCGGCCCGTAGATGTCGGCCGATCCGCACAGGCGCGCGGCGAAGTCGGGCACCGAGCCGTCGGCGCCGCGCCAGAAGTCGCGCACCGTGTCGCGGTAGCGGCCGTTCCACTCCGACCAGCCGGGCGGAAAGCCCCCGACCTGGTAGCCGCCCGGCCCGACGTCCCAGGGCTCCGCGATCAGCTTCACGCGCTTGAGCACCGGGTCCTGCGCCACGGCCGAGAGAAGCGGCGATCGGTGGTCGAACGCGCCGGCGCCGTTGCGTGCGATCGCGGGGGCGAGGTCGAACCGGAAGCCGTCCACGTGCATCTCTTCCACCCAGTAGCGCAGGCTGTCCATGACGAGGCGCAGCGTCGCCGGGTGGCTCGCGTCCAGCGTGTTGCCCGTCCCCGTGTAGTCCATCATGTGGCGGCGGTCCGGCGCGAGGCGGTAATACGAGGCGTTGTCGATGCCCTTGAAGCACAGCGTCGGGCCGAGGTGGTTGCCTTCGCAGGTGTGGTTGTAGACCACGTCGATGATGACTTCCAGCCCGGCGGCGTGCAGCGCCTTGACCATGCGGCGGAAGTCGTTGACATCGCCGCCCAGGCAATAGCGCGGCTCGGGCGCGAAGTAGGCGACGGTGTTGTAGCCCCAGTAGTTCGCCAGGCCCATGTCCATCAGGCGCCGCTCGTCGTTGAACGCGTGGACCGGCAACAGCTCGATCGCCGTCACGCCGAGCCTGCGGAAATGTGCGATCGCCGCTCCGGACCCGATGCCCGCGAAGGTGCCGCGCTGCTCCTGCGGCAGCTCGCGCATCTGCATCGTGAATCCGCGCACGTGCGTTTCGTAGATGACGGTGTCCTCGAGCGCAACGCCCGGCGGCGTGTCGCCCTCCCAGTCGAACGCCGGGTCGAACACCACGCACTTGGCCGCGAGCGGCGCGTTGTCGACCGTGTCGATCTTCAGGTCGCGGTCCGGCCCGCCGAGCCTGTAGGCGTACTGCCAGGGTGCGCCGTGCAGCGGCCGGTCGATGGCTCGCGCGTACGGATCGAGCAGCAGCTTGTTCGGGTTGCAGCGCATGCCCAGGTCGGGCTCGTAGCGGCCGTGCACACGCAAGCCGTACTTCGTACCGGCTGCGACCCCCGGCACGAAGCCGTGCCACACGTCGTCGGTGCGGCAGGGCAGGGGAATGCGTTCGATCTCGCGTGCACCGCCCGCATCGAACAGGCACAGTTCGACCTGGTCGGCGGCGCTCGAGTGGATCGCGAAATTCACCCCACCGGGTTCGAGCGTCGCACCGAGCGGCCAGGGACGGCCGCGTTCGCAGCGGTGCGGTGCCGCGGAGTCGGCGGGAGTCTTGCGGCGGACAGCGTGATGCTTGGCGACGGCGCGTGCCGTCATGCAAGCACCTCCAGGGGGCCGGGATTCGGTTCCTTGCCGGAGGCCGCGGGCCTCGTCGGGCGCGACAACCCGCTGCGCGGCGGGAAGTAGCCGGCGGGTACGACGACGATGCCGCTTTCGGTCACGTGGAAGCGTCGCCGGTCCTCATCCTCCTCGAAGCCGATGCGCACACCGGGCGGCACGTCGTTGTCCTGGTCGATGATGGCGCGGCGGACCTGCGCGCCGGTGCCTATGCGGGAACGTTCCATGATGATGCAGTGCTCCAGCCGGGCCGCGCTCTCGACCGTCACCGAGCGCCTGAGCATCGCGTGGTCGAGCGTCGCCCCGTCCACGATGCTACCGCTGCCGACCACGGAGCGGTGGATCACGCCGTTCTCGATCTGGGCCGATTCGGCCTCGTCCGGACTGGCATAGATGGGCCACTGGCGGTTCGTGATCCGGAAGCGGGGCGCGGCGCCCAGCGTGTCGAAATGCGCCTCGAAGTAGGCATCGATGGTCCCGACGTCGCGCCAGTAGCCCGGCTCTTCATGAGGCTGCACGCCGGGGATCACGTTCCTGTGGAAATCGTAGGCGACCAGCTTGTGCGACTTCACCATGCCCGGCAGGATGTGCTTGCCGAAGTCACTGGTGTGCTGCTCATGCATGCGATGCAGCTGCTCGAGCAGCACGTCGGCGTCGAAGATGTAATTGCCCATCGAGGCCAGCGCGTGCGACGGGCGGCCCGGCATGGGCCGGGCGCTGCGCGGCTTCTCCTTGAAATCCACGATGCGGTGCCGGTCGTCGGTCTCGACGATGCCGAACTGGTCGCATTGTTCGATCGGCACGGGCAGTGTCGCCACCGTGGCGTGTGCACCGCACTTCTCGTGGAAGTCGAGCATCTGCCGGACGTCCATGCGGTAGATGTGGTCGGCGCCGAACACCGCCACGATGTCGGGCTTGAAACTCTCGATCAGGTGGATGTTCTGGTAGACAGCGTCGGCCGTGCCCTGGAACCACTCCCGGCCGTTGCGCATCTGCGGCGGCACCACCGTGATGAAGTGCTGCGGCATGAAGCGCGCCATCGCCCAGGTGTGCCTGATGTGCTCGATCAGCGACTGCGACTTGTACTGCACCAGCAGGTAGGTCGAATAGATCTCGGAGTTCACCAGGTTGGAAAGCACGAAATCGACGATGCGATGCTTGCCGTTGAAGGGAACGGCCGGCTTGCATCGGTTGGCGGTGAGGGGATGCAGGCGCGAGCCTTCACCGCCGGCCATGACGAAAGCCAGGACGTTTCTAGTGGCGGGCATCGGCGACTCCGGTAAGAGGTGAGTTCAGGTCGTAGGGTTCGTCGGAAAAGAGGACCATGGCCAGCGGCGGCAAGGTGAACTCCAGCGTTGCCGCCTGGCCGTGCAGGGGAGCGTTCGACGCGACGGCGCGGCCGAGGTTGCCGACACCGCTGCCGCCGTAGACGGCTGCGTCGCTGTTCAGGACCTCGTACCAGTGGCCGGGGTGCGGCACGCCCAGCCGCAGGCCGTAGCGTGGCTGTGGCGTCATGTTGACGATGGCAATGGCAAGCGGCTGATTCACCTCGGCCCGGCGCACGAAGCACAGGATCGTCGGGTCGTAATGCTCCAGCGGCAGCCAATCGAACCCGACGCCTTCGAAGTCGTGCACGTGAAGCGCCGCGATGCGGCGGTAGGCCGCGTTGAGATCGGCCACCCAGCGCGCGGTGCCCGCGTGATAAGGCCGCGCCCACAGGTGCCAGTCGAGCGTGCGCTCGTGATGCCACTCGTCGGGCTGCGCGAACTCGCTGCCCATGAAAAGCAGCTTCTTGCCCGGGTGCGTCCACATGTACCCGTACAGGTTGCGCAGGCCCGCGAACCGCTGCCACTCGTCGCCGGGCTGGCGTGCCAGCAGGCTGCCCTTTCCGTGAACCACTTCGTCGTGCGACAGCGGCAGCACGTAGTTCTCGGAGAACGCGTACACGGCCGAGAAGCGCACGTCGTCGCCGTGCCAGCGGCGGAAGAAGTGCGGGCGGGATACGTAGCGCAGCGTGTCGTTCATCCAGCCCATGTTCCACTTCATGCCGAAGCCCAGCCCCCCGTGGTGGACGGGCCGCGACACGCCGGGCCATGCCGTGGACTCCTCGGCGATCATGTGGATGTCGGGGAACTGCGCGTACACGGCCGCGTTCAGGTCCTGCAGGAAGCTCACTGCTTCGAGGTTCTGGTTGCCGCCGTACTGGTTGGGGATCCATTCGCCCGGGCCGCGCGCGAAATCGAGGTACAGCATCGAGGCGACCGCATCGACGCGCAGGCCGTCGAAGTGGTACTTCTCCAGCCAGAAGAGCGCGTTGCTGATGAGGAAATCGCGCACCTCGTAGCGGCCGTAGTTGAAGATCAGGCTGTTCCACTGCGGATGGAAGCCCTGGCGCGGATCCTCGTGCTCGTACAGGGCCGTGCCGTCGAAGCGCGCCAGCGCATGCGGGTCCGAGGGGAAGTGCGAGCCGACCCAGTCGAAGATCACCCCGATGCCGCCCTGGTGCAATGTGTCCACCAGCGTCATCAGGTCCTGCGGCGTGCCATAGCGTGCCGTAGGCGCGTAGTAGCCGGTGGTCTGGTAGCCCCACGACCCGTAGAACGGATGCTCGGACACGGGCAGCAGTTCCACATGCGTGAAGCCCATGTTGTGGCAGTGCGTCGCGAGGCGCACCGCGATGTCGCGGTAGTTCAGGAACCGCCCGTCCTCCTGGCGCTGCCACGAGCCGAGGTGGACTTCGTAGATCGAGATCGGCGCGCGATGCGATTGCAGCCGGCCGCGCCGGGCCATCCATTCGCGGTCGCCCCAGTGGTGCGACAGGTCCCAGATCTGCGAGGCCGTGCCAGGCGGGTGCTCGGCGCGGAAGGCGTACGGGTCCGCCTTGTCGAACCAGTCGCCCTCGATGCCCTGGATGCGGAACTTGTAGTAGTCGCCGTGGCGCGCGTTCTCGAAGAAGCCCATCCAGCGGCCGCTGCCGTCGTCGAGGCGGTGCAACGGCTGGCAGTTCCAGCCGTTGAAGGTGCCGATCACGCCGACGAAGCGGGCGTTGGGCGCCCAGACGGTGAAGTGGGTGCCGCGGTCGACCGCGTGCGCGCCCATCACCTCGAACTGGCGGTGGTGGTGCGCACCGCGCCAGGTCCCGGCGCCGCCGTGGGTTGTCGTGGTCGTGTTGGAATTGGAGTTGATCATGCCGCCCGAGCCCGAGCGACGAATTCTGGTTGGCGCTCCTGCGCGGCCATGCAGGAAGCGATGGCGATGCGACGTAGTCCGCCGCCTACAGACGGAAAGAGAGTGCGCCGACGCGCGCGTCAGCGCAGGGCACTAGACGCCCAGGTACTGCTCGAGCAGCCGCGGCTGGGCGCGCAGCTCGCTGGACGTTCCGGCGAACACGACTTCGCCCTTGACGAGGATCACGTTGCGGTCGGTGACCTCGGTGACGTGCTTCCAGTTCTTGTCGACGATCACGCTCGAGATGCCGCTTTCACGGATGAGCGCGCAGATGCGCCAGATCTCGCGCGCAATCAGGGGCGCCAGGCCTTCCGTGGCTTCATCGAGGATGAGCACGTCGGGGTTCGTCATCAGCGCGCGGCCGATCGTGAGCATCTGCTGTTCGCCGCCCGAGAGCTGCTGGCCGCCGTGACCGAGGCGCTCCTTCAGGCGCGGGAAGGTGGTCAGCACGCGCTCGTAGGTCCAGTCGCGCTGTCCGCGCGTGCCCGGGCGCGCCGCCATCCTGAGGTTCTCCTCGACGGAGAGGTTGCCGAAAATGCCGCGGCCCTCGGGCACGTAGGCAATGCCCAGTTGCGCGATCTCGTAGGGCGCGCGCGAAGTCATGTCACGGCCGGCGATGCGCACGGTGCCCGCGCGCGGCTTCACGAGACCCATGAGGGTCTTGAGCAATGTGCTCTTGCCCATGCCGTTGCGCCCCATGAGGCCGACCGTCTCGCCGCGCGCGACGCGGAAGTCGATGCCGCGCAGGATATGGCTCTGGCCGTAGTAGGTGTTCAGGCCCGTGGCGTCGATGAGAAGCTCGTTCATGCGTGCTCCTCCCCCAGATACGCCGCCTGCACGTTCGCATCGGCGCGGATCTGCGGCGGCGTGCCGGTGGCGATCACTTGACCGTTGACCATCACCGTGAGCTGGTCCGCGAGCGCAAAGACGGCATCCATGTCGTGCTCCACCAGCATCATGGCGTGGTCGGGCTTGATCTTCAGCAGCAATTGCACCATGCGTTCGGCTTCCATCGTGCCCATGCCCGCGAGCGGCTCGTCGAGCAGCAGCACGCGCGGCCCGGTGGCGAGCGTCATCGCGATTTCCAGTTGCCGTTGTTCGCCGTGGCTGATCGCGCCCGCGATGGCGCCGCGCCGCTCGGCGAGGCCGGCGAGCTCCAGGGCGCGCTCGGCCCGCTCGTTCGTCTCGCCGAAAGCCGTCGCGAGGTTCAACCACCGCGCCGCGTGGGGCTTGCGCGACTGCGCGGCGAGCCGCACGTTTTCCCAGACGGTGAAGGGCAGGAAGATGTTGGTCTTCTGGTAGCTGCGGCCGAGACCCGCACGCGCGATACGCTCCGGGCTCCACGAGGTGACGTCCTGGCCCGCGAGCAGCACGCGCCCGCTCGTGGGCGGCAGGTCGCCCGCGAGCAGGTTGGTCAGCGTCGACTTGCCCGCGCCGTTGGGCCCGATCACCGCGTGCAGGCGCCCCTGGTGCAGCTCGAGCGAGACGTCGTTCACCGCGGCCAGGCCCCCGAAGCGCTTGGTCAGTTTCGTCGCGGCAAGAAGCGCGTCACTCATGGCGCCTGTCCTTGCCCGCGATGACGCGCGCGGCCGCGCCCATCAACCCGCGCGACGCGAAAGTCACGACCAGCACGATGAACAGGCCCATCCACAATTGCCAGTGCTTGCCCGTCTGGAAGCCGCCGATGGCGGGGAGGTCCTGGAAGACGTGCAGCAGCCATTCGAAGGCGAACGCGCCGACGATCGCGCCGGCGAAATTGCCCATGCCGCCGAGGATGACCATCATGATCGCGTGCGCGCTGGTGTGGAAACCCATCAGCTCCGGGTTCACGTAGCCGGTCTGCGCGGCCCACAGGTAACCGGCCAGGCCCGCCAGCGCCCCGGCGAGCGTGAAGGCGGCCAGCTTGTAGCCGAAAGTGCCGTAGCCGATCGCGCGCATGCGGTGCTCGTTCACGCGGATGCCCGCGAGCGTGCGGCCGAACGGGCTGAACAGCAATCGCCGCAGGAACACGTACACCGCCAGCAGCATGGACAGCGTGAAGTAGTAGAAGACCCGCTTGTTCTCCAGGTCGAACAGCTTCGCGTCGGGCTTGAAGTTCACGTAGATGCCGTCCGAGCCGCCCAGCACCTTGTTGTCGAAGAACAGGTAATAGACCATCTGCGCGAAGGCCATCGTCACCATGATGAAGTAGATCCCCCTGGTGCGCACGACGAAGAAGCCGATCACCAGCGCCGCCAGCGCCGATGCACCGACGGCTGCGGGCAGCGTCCACCACAGGCTCACGGGCTCGCCTTGGGGGGTGAGAAAGGCGAGGGCGTAGCCGGCCAGGCCGAAGAAGGCGGCATGCCCCAGCGAGACCAGGCCGGTGACGCCGAGCAGCAGGTCCAGGCTCATCGCGAAGATGCCCAGGATCATCATGCGGGCGACCATCTGCGCGTAGAAGTCGCTGCCGACCAATGGGAATACCGCCAGCGCGAGGAAGCCCACGGCCAGCACGACCTGCAACGTGCGCGGCAAGCTCTCGAGATTGGCCTTCGTGCTCATTGCTTGAAGAGGCCCTCGGGTCGCCACAGCAGCACGGCCGCCATCAGCATGTAGACCAGCATGCCCGCCACCTGCGGCAGCAGCACCTTGCCGAAGGTGTCGACGAAGCCCACCAGCAGCGCGGAGATCAGCGCCCCGCGCACCGAGCCGATGCCGCCGATCACGACCACGACGAAGCACATGATCAGCACCTGCGAGCCCATGTTCGGGTAGACGCTGGAAATGGGCGAGGCGATCATGCCGGCGACGGTCGCGAGCGCCACGCCCATCGCGAACACGAAGGCGTGGATCAACCTGATGTTCACGCCCAGCGCCTCGGCCATGTCGCGATTGAACGCGCCGGCGCGGATCTTCATGCCCAGGCGCGTCTTCGAGATGAGGAAATACAGGCCCAGCGCGAGCGCGATGCACACGCCCGACATGAACAGCCGGTAAACGGGGTAGGAGAGGTTTTCCGTGAGCGGCACCGACGCGGACAGCAGCGAGGGAATGGTCACGCCGTGCACGTCGTCGCCCCACAGGAGCGAGCGCACCTCCTCGAAGATGTAGATCAGGCCGAACGTGAGCAGCACCTGGTCGAGGTGGTCACGGTCGTAGAAATGGCGGAACAGGATGCGTTCGAGCACCAGGCCGAAGATCACCGACAGGATCGCACCGCCGATCACCGCGACGGTGAAGCTGCCCGACAGGCTCGCCAGCGACCACGCGAGGTACGCGCCCAGCATGTAGAAGCTGCCGTGCGCGAGGTTGACGACGCCCATGATGCCGAAGATCAGCGTCAGGCCGGCCGCGAGCATGAACAGCAGCAGCCCATACTGCACGCTGTTGAGCAGCTGGATCAGGAAGTTGGCGACGTCCATCACGCGTGGCGGCGGGCGAGGAGCAGCAGGCCGCCGAGCGTCGCGAACAGGCCGCCGCACACGCGATTGATCCAGCGCACGACATGCGCCCGCCGCAGCCAGGGCGCCACGCGCCCGACACCGAACGCGGCCAGGCCCAGGATCAGGAAATCACCGAATGCGAACGTGAGCGACAGCGCGGCGAACTGCGGCGCGAAGGCCGCGGCCGGGTCGATGAACTGCGGGAAGAACGCCGTGAAGAAAAGGAGCGACTTCGGGTTGCTCGCGCCCACCAGCACGCCCTGCATGAAGAGCGACCGCCCGCGCGGCGCGGCATCGGCGCCGAGCTGCAGCCCGCCGCCGTTGCGGAACGTGCGCACGCCCAGCCAGGTCAGGTAGGCCGCGCCTATCACCTTGAGCGCGGTGAACGCCGCTTCGGACGCGGCCAGCACAGCGCCCAGGCCGAGCGCGGACAGCATCATGATCGCGAAGTTCGCGGCGAGAGCGCCGGCGAGCGAGGCGAGCGCGCGCCACGGCCCATGGTTCACCGAGTTGGTGAGCGTCATGAGCATGGTGGGACCGGGCGTGACGATCAACAGCGTCACGGCGAGCAGGTAGAGCAGGTAGGTCGAGAGCGTCATCGGGCAAAAAAATGGGAGGCCGTCACCTCCCATTGTCATCGCGGCAGTCGAATCAGGCCATCTTGCAGCCCGCGCCGGAATCGGCCAGCGCCTTGGCGGCGACGCCGACCACCTTGTTCTCGCCCTTCTCGACGCGGCGCAGGTAGATGTCCTGCACCGGGTTGTGGGCCTTGCTCATGGTCCACTTGCCGCGCGGGCTGTCGATCACGGCCGATTCCATCGCCTTGTACAGTGCCTGCTTGTTCGCCAGGTCGCCCTTCACGGCGGCCGCGCCTTGCACCAGGAGCTGGCCGCTGTCGTAGCCCTGCACGGCGTAGACGTCGGGCTGCAGCTTGAAAGCCTTGGCGTAATCGAGGCGGAACTGCCTGTTGCGCGGCGTGTCCAGCGAATCGCTGTAGTGCATCGTGGTCATGATGCCTTCGGCGGCAGGGCCGGCCGCATCGAGCACCCCTTCGGTGAGGAAGCCCGAGCCCCACAACGGGATCTTGTCCTTCAGGCCAGCCGCGGCGTAATCGCGGATGAACTTGGCCGCACCGCCGCCGGCGAAGAAGCAGGCCACGGCATCGGGCTTGAGCGACGCGATCTCGGTGAGCAGCGCCTGGAACTCCACGTTGGGGAAGGGCAGGCCCAGCTCCTTGACGATGGTGCCACCGGCCTTGGTGTAGCTGTCGCGGAAACCCTCGAAGGCCTCGTCGCCGGCCGCGTACTTCCACGTGATCCACACGGCCTTCTTCAGGCCCTTGTCCATCATGGGCTTGCCCAGGGCCAGCGTCGGCTGCGAGTTGGTGAACGAGGTGCGGAACACATTCGGTGCGCACAGGGCACGGGTAGCCGCGTGCACACCGGCGTTGGGGATGATGCACAGCGTGCCGCTGTCGCGCACGACCTTCTGGATGCCCATCTGCACGCCCGAGTGGACGGTGCCGATCAGCACGTCCACCTTGTCGCGCTGCACGAGCACGTTGGCGTTTTCCACGCCCTTGGCGGGTTCGGACTGGTCGTCCACCTTGAACCACTCGATCTCGCGGCCGCCGAGCTTGCCGCCCTTTTCGGCGATCGCCATGCGCACGCCGTTCTCGATCGCGACGCCCAGCTGCGCATACGTGCCCGTGTAGGGGAGCATGAAGCCGACGCGCACCTTGTTCGATTGCGCGCGGACGATCCCGGGAAGGAGCAGGCCCGCGGACGCGGCCCCGACGACGGCGGCGCTGCGGGTGAGGACGAGGCGGCGGGTGGTCATGGAGTCTCCTTTTTCAGATTGTTTAGGCTTAAAGCATTTTTAGCCGAAGCGCGCTGTTCGCGCTACATGACTTTCCCTACGCCGCTCACGCGTTCGCGGCGCGCAGCTTGAAGCGCTGGATCTTTCCCGTCGCTGTCTTGGGCAGCTCCGGCACGAACTCCACCCAGCGCGGGTACTTGTACGGCGCGAGCGCGTTCTTCACGTGCAGCTGCAGGTCCTGGGCGGAGGCGGCCTGGCCGGGCTTGAGCACGACGAAGGCCTTGGGCTTCACCAGGTCGTCCGTGTCCTTCGCGCCGATCACCGCCGCTTCGAAGACCGCGGGGTGCGTCATGAGGCACGCTTCAACCTCGAACGGCGAGACGTAGATGCCGCCGACCTTGAGCATGTCGTCGCTGCGCCCGCCGTAGGTGTAGTAGCCGTCCGGGTCCACGGTGTACTTGTCGCCGCTGCGCGTCCATTCCCCGGCGAAGGTGGCCTTGGTCTTCGCGCGGTTGTTCCAGTACATGATCGCGGCGCTCGGGCCGTTGATCTGCAGTTCGCCGATCTCGCCCGGCCCGCACTCGCGGCCGTCGTCCCCCACGATGCGCAGCTCGTACCCCGGCACGGGCTTGCCGGTGGTGCCATAGCGCACTTCACCGGGCCGGTTCGACAGGAAGATGTGCAGCATCTCGGTCGAGCCGATGCCGTCGAGGATTTCGCAGCCGTACTCGGCCGTCCAGCGCTTGCCGATTTCCGCGGGCAGCGCCTCGCCGGCGCTGGTGCACACGCGCAGCTTCAATTCGCTTTTCTTCGGACGGCTCGCATCGCCGAGCAAGGCGGCGTAGAGCGTGGGCACGCCGTAGAAGATCGTCGGCTGGTATTTCCTGAGGACGTTGAACACATCGCCCGGTGTCGGCCGCGCGGGCAGCAGCACGGCGGTCGCCCCGACGCTCATGGGAAAGGTAAGGGCGTTGCCCAGGCCATAGGCGAAGAACAACTTGGCCGCCGAGTACACGACGTCGTTCTCGCGGATGCCCAGCACGCCGCGGCCATAGAGCTCCGCCGTCTGGATCAAGTGCGAGTGCAGGTGCACCGTGCCTTTGGGCGTGCCGGTCGAGCCGCTGGAATACAGCCAGAAGCACGGGTCGTCGCAACTCGTGCCCGCGACATTCCATTCGCGGCTGCCGGACTGCACCATCGCTTCGACGGAATTGGGCCCCGTCTCACCGGCGATCACCATGGAGCGCAGCGTGCCGACCTCGCCGACCAGCGGCTCGAACGCGGGCACCAGCGGCTTGGAAACGAAGAGCACCCGCGCCCGCGAATCGCGCAGCATGAACTCGAAGTCCTTCGTCGTGAGCAGTGTGTTGACCGCGACCGGCACGACGCCGGCGAGGATGCATCCGAGGAAGACCACGGGCCACTCGAGCGTGTCGAGCATCGCCATCATCACGCGCGACTCGGGCGCGACGCCGCGCGCGCGCAGCGCGTTGGCGAAGCGGTGCACCCGCTCGGTCAGCTCGCCATAGGTGAGCGGGGCGCCGGTCGCGCCGTCGATGAAGGCCACCTTGTCGGGGCGTGCGGCGTTGCGCGCGAGCAGGTCATGGGCGGCGTTGTAGTCGCGCGGGATCTCCACGCGCGGCGGGCGGGTGCTGTGATCGGCGCGGCTCAAATGCATGTCTGTCTCCTCGTTTCGCGCGTTGCCGAAGGTGGCGCTTCTCTTCTTTTATGCCGGCTGCTTCGCCATCGCAGCGATCGCCACCGGTAGCCATTCGCGGCACCACGCGGTGCCCAGCTCTTCCGGCATGGTGCCGGCGCTCGCGTCGTGGATGAACAGGTCGCCGATGCGCTGCGCGCCCAGGCCCTGCAGGCGCTCGTCGAACTTGCGGCCACCGAAGGCGAAGGTCTGCTGGTAGGTCCGGTCGCCCAGCGCGATCACACCGTACTTCACGTTGCCGAGGTACTTGGGATTGGCGTCCAGGGAGTCGTACAGGGCCCGCGCGTTGTCAGGGACGTCGCCCGATCCGTAGGTGGACGTGCAGATGAGGTATAGCGCATCTTCATCGAACACGTTGATGTCCAGGCCGTCCATCATGGTGATCTCGATGTCCTCCACCAGGTCGGCGCAATCCATCTGGATCGCCTGCGCCACGTACTCGGCCGTGTTGGTCATCGTGCCGACGAGGATCTTGAGCTTCATCAAATTTCTCCAGATGCACTAAACTGCTTGACGTTCCGATAACAGGCAGTATACTGCAATCTTGATCCAGCGCAAATTTTCTTCAGAAAACAGTTGCTCCCATGCAAGTCATGACTGAACAGGAGAACCGGGCCACGCTCGCCGAGCTGGGTGCCCGGGTGCGGGCTTGGCGGGCCCGGCGCGGTATGACCCGCAAGCAGCTGGCCGCCGACTCGGGCTTGTCGGAGCGCTTCCTGGCCGACGTCGAGAGCGGCAAGGGCAACGTTTCCATCAATTCGCTGGAAGCCGCCGCCCGCGCGCTGAATATCACCATCATCGAATTGCTGCAGGACGCACCGCGGCCGGCGCTGGCACGCGTGCAAGGGCTGCTCTCGCACCTGGACGACGCCCAGCTCGATTCGGCCTACGAGCTGGTGGCGAACCAGTTCGGCCTGGGCACCGACCATGGGCGCGAGAAGCGCATCGCGCTGATCGGCTTGCGCGGCGCGGGCAAATCGACGCTGGGCGCGCAGCTCGCGCAGGAGCGCGGCGTGCCCTTCGTCGAACTCGACCGCGAAATCGAACGCGAGGCCGGCACCAGCATGAACGAGATCCTGCTGCTGCACGGGCAGGCGGGCTATCGCCGTTACGAGCGGCGTGCGCTGTTCCGCATCGCCGAGGATCATGCCGACGGCGTGGTGATGACCACTGGCGGCAGCATCGTGAGCGAGCGCGAGACCTTCGACCTGCTGCAAAGCCGCTTCTACTGCGTATGGATCAAGGCGAGCCCCGAGGAGCACATGAGCCGCGTGGTCGCGCAAGGCGACATGCGGCCGTTCGACTCCACGCGCGGCGCGACGAAGGAAGCGCTGGAGGACCTGCGCCGCATCCTCGCCAGCCGCGAAGCCCTGTATGCGCGCGCCGACGCCGTGGTGGACACGGCGTCGCGCACCGTCAAGCAATCGCTGAAAGACCTCGAGCGGGCCGTGCCCGCCGCGAAAGGAGCCCATTGAAATGAACGCCGTGACCGAACCCCTGCTGTTCAAGCAGGGCGACCGCGAGCTGGTGAACTTCTCCACCCATCCCTCCACCTACCGGCACTGGAAGCTGGCGGTCGACGGCGACGTCGCGCGGCTCAAGCTGGACATCGACGAGGACGGCGGCATCAAGCCCGGCTACAAGCTCAAGCTGAACTCCTACGACCTCGGCGTCGACATCGAGCTGCACGACGCGCTCAACCGCATCCGTTTCGAGCATCCGGCCGTGAAGGTGGTGGTGTTCGAGAGCGCGAAGGAGCGCATCTGGTGTTCGGGCGCGAACATCTACATGCTGGGCCTGTCCTCGCACGCGTGGAAGGTGAATTTCTGCAAATTCACCAACGAGACGCGCAATGGCCTCGAAGACTCCTCGCGCCACGAAGGCCTCAAGTCGCTCGCGGCCGTGACGGGCGCCTGCGCCGGCGGTGGTTACGAGCTGGCGCTCGCGTGCGACCGCGTCGCGATGGTCGACGACCGATCGTCCACGGTGAGCCTGCCCGAGGTGCCGCTGCTCGGCGTGCTGCCCGGCACCGGTGGCCTCACGCGCGTGACCGACAAGCGCAAGGTTCGCCGCGACCTCGCCGACATCTTCTGCACGACCAGCGAAGGCGTGCGGGCCGACCGGGCGAAGGACTGGAAGCTGATCGACGCCTGCGCCAAGCCGCAGCAGTTCGCGCAGCTGGTGGAATCGGAGATCGCCGCGCTGCGTACGCAGTCCCGGCGCAACGGCCCGGGCAAGGGCATCGAGCTCACGCCCGTACGGGCCGCGATCGACGACGAGGGCTACCACTACAGCACGGTGGACGCGCAGATCGATCGCGAGGCCCGCGTCGCCACCATCACCGTCAATGCGCCGGGCTCGCCCGTCGAGGGGGCGCCCGAGGCGATCGAGAAAGCCGGCGCGTTCTGGTGGCCGCTGCGTTTCGCGCGCGAGCTGGACGACCTGATCCTGAACCTGCGCACCAACGAACTCGAGATCGGCACCTGGGTGATCAAGACCCGCGGCGATGCCAACCGCGTCATGCAGATGGACGCCGTGCTCGACCTGCACAAGGGCCACTGGCTGGTGCGCGAAACCATAGCCCTGCTGCGCCGCACGCTGGCGCGCCTGGACGTGACGAGCCGCTCGCTCATCGCGCTGGTCGATGAAGGCTCGTGCTTCGCCGGCACGTTCTACGAACTGGCCCTGGCTTGCGACCGCATCTACATGCTGGACCTGCCCGATTCGCCCGACGCCGCGCCGGCGCTGCGCCTGTCGCCCGCGAACTTCGGCCGCTACCCCGAGGTGAACGGCCTCACGCGCCTTGCGACGCGCTTCAACGAGGACGCCCAGACCGTCGAGCAACTGCATGGCCTGAAGGACAGCCCGCTGCGTGCCGACCAGGCGCTGGCGCTGGGCCTCGTGACGCTCACGCCCGACGACCTCGACTGGGACGAGGAGATCCGCATCATGCTGGAAGAGCGCGCCTCGCTCTCGCCCGATGCGCTCACCGGCATGGAAGCGTCGCTGCGCTTCCCGGGCCGTGAAACCATGGAGACGCGCGTCTTCGGCCGCCTGTCCGCATGGCAGAACTGGATCTTCATCCGCCCCAACGCCGTCGGCGAGGAGGGCGCACTCAAACTGTTCGGAACCGGCAAGAAGGCCAGGTTCGACTGGAAGCGAGTCTGAATCATGTCAACGATCGATCTGCAAGCCCTCATCCCCAACAACGTCGACCTGGCGGACAACCGCCAGCTGCAGCGCGCGCTCGAAAAGTGGCAGCCCGCGTTCCTGAACTGGTGGGACGAAATGGGCCCGAGCGACTTCAAGGCGAACCAGGTGTACCTGCGCACGGCCGTGGGCGTCGATGCGCAGGGCTGGGCGAGCTACGGCTACACGCCGATGCCCGAGTACCGCTGGGGCATCTTCCTGGCCGACAAGGACGAAGGCCGCAAAATCGGCTTCGGTGACTTCATGGGCCAGGACGTGTGGCAGGAGGTGCCGGGCGAGTTCCGCTCGACCTTCCGCCGCCTGATCGTCACGCAGGGCGATACCGAGCCCGCGTCGGTGGAGCAGCAACGGCTGCTCGGCCATACCGCGCCGTCGCTGTACGACCTACGCAACCTGTTCCAGGTGAACGTGGAAGAGGGCCGTCACCTCTGGGCGATGGTGTACCTCTTGCACGCGCATTTCGGCCGCGATGGCCGCGAGGAGGCGGAAGAACTGCTCGAGCGCCATTCGGGCGACCCCAACAAGCCGCGCATCCTGGGCACGTTCAACGAGCCCATGGACAACTGGCTGTCGTTCTTCATGTTCACGTACTTCACGGACCGCGACGGCAAGTTCCAGCTCAAGTCCTTCGCCGAGAGCGCGTTCGACCCGCTGGCGCGCACCACGCGCTTCATGCTGACGGAAGAAGCGCACCACATGTTCGTCGGCGAGACGGGCGTGGGCCGCGTCATCAGGCGCACGCTGGAAGTGATGAAGGAGCTCGACACCGACGACGTGACGGCGATCCGCAACGCCGGCGCGATCGACCTGCCGACGATCCAGCGGTTCCTCAACTACTGGTTCACCGACTCGCTCGACCTGTTCGGCTCCGAAGCGTCGTCGAACGCGGCGAACTACTTCAGCAACGGCATCAAGGGCCGGCCCGACGAGGCGAAGTTCGCGGACCACGTCGAGGCCGACTCGCAGATGACGATCCAGGTGCCGGACGGCCGGGGCGGCGTGAAGGACGAGACGGTCAGCGTGCGCAACGGCATGAACGAGGTCACGCGCCTGGAATACGTCAAGGACTGCAACGTCGGCGTGACGCGCTGGAACATGATGATCAAGCGCGCCGGCGTGAACTTCGAGCTGAAGCTGCCCTCCACGCGTTTCCGCCGCGAGGTCGGCGTCTGGGCCGGCATCCCGACGACGCCCGAGGGCCAGCCGATCCCGCAGGCCGAATTCGACGCGAAGAAGCACGAGTGGATCCCGAGCGAGGCGGACATCCGCTTCGTCAAGAGCCTGATGCAGCGTGTGACCGAACCCGGCAAGATCGCCGGCTGGATCGCACCGCCGGATCGCGGCATCAATGCCCAGCCGGTCGAATACGAATACGTGAAGCTCTGATCAGGGCTTGTTTTCGGGCGCGCTGGCGGCTTCGTCCGGCTGGCGCGCCATGTCCTCCATCTGCTTCACGATATCCGCGTCGGATGCCCCAGGCGTGCTGCTGACGGGCACGTCCGCATCGAGCAGGTGGGTGAGGCGTGGCCAGGCAAAAACCATCGCGCCGACCGCGAGCTGTGCGGCCAGGAAGGGGGCGAGCGCCTTGAGCAGCGCCGTGTTGCCGACCCGGCCCAGGCCCGACCGCGCGCGCGTCATCAGCACCGCATAGCCCAGCGGCGGGATCAGGAACCCCAGTTGAAGCACGAACAGCAGCAGGACCGCGACCTGCTGCGCGTCGCCCAACTGCAGGATCAATGGCGGCGCGACGATGGGGATCACCACGAAGATCATCTCGAAGGCATCGAGCGCGCAGGCGCACAGGGCGACCAGCAGCAGGACGAGCGCGGCCGTCACGTCGGCGGGAAAGGGCGACGCCAGCACGGTGTCGGCGAGCCAGCGGTCCGTGCCGAACAGCCGGAACACCAGGCTGAAAGTGGTCGCCCCGACCAGCAGCGCGAAGAGCGCGCCACTGAGTGCCAGGGTGTCTTCCAGCACCGCCTTCCATTGCTTCGCATCGAGCGAGCGCGTGATGACCGCGCCCGCCGCGAGCACGCAGCCACCCGCCGCAGCCGCTTCGACGGCGAACAGGCGGCCGAGGAACACGCCTCCGAGCAGGAACAGGATCGCCCCCGTCGTCGCGATCGCCAACATGAGTTCGCGGGCCTTCAGCGGTCGCTGCGGTTCCCGTGGCGCCCCACGGCTCTGCAGCCATGCGGCGAAGGCCCAAAGCCCCAGCACGACGGCTGCCGGCGGCAGCGCCGCATGCAGCACGTCCTGTGTGTTGACGATCCGGCCCGTCAGCACGAAGCCGGGCAGGTGGCTTGCTTCCGTGTGCGCGCGCATCATCGCGTCGCCCAGCAGGATCAGCACCAGCGACGGCGGCACCACCACGCCGATCGTCGCCGCCACGCTGATCAGCGCCATCGCGCCCGGCGCGGGGCGGTGCTTCAGCCGCGGCGCGACCAGGCGCGAGAGCAGCGATGAACTGGAGGCGACCGAACCGTTCATCGGCGCGACCAGCGTGCCCACCGCAAGTGCGCTGAGCGGCGCTCCGGCGCCGCTGGCCCGGAACAGCCGCTCGCCCGAGGCGAACAGCGCATCGGCGACCGCCAGACGTTCGAGCAACACGCCGACGAACACATAGAGCGGCAACGCCTGCAGCAGGTCGTGTTCGAGCAGGTTGATGATGCGCGGGCCGACGGCCGTGAGCACCGACGCGTCCACGAAGCCTGTGAACCATCCGGCAAGCGCGCTGACCCAGGCGACACCGATCAGGAGCGCCCAGACCGGCAGGCCAGTGGCCACGACCAGCACGGCCAGGCCCACCAGCATCCAAAGGCCGAACGCGTTCATGCGCGCCGGCGCGTCACGGACGCAATGGCGTGCACCAGCACGAGGGCGGCCAGCAGCCACAGCGCCATGCGAATGAGGAAATAGCCGGGCGAGAGTGTTTCGCCGAAGCGTTCCAGTTGCATCATCGACTGCCAGACGCTGCCCGCGGACGTCCACAGCACATACGCGGCCCATGGCGCCGTGCAGGCGAACACCGCCCAGGCCCGCCAGCCGCGCGGCTGGGCGTGTTCGTCCGGTGCGTGATACGCGGCCAGGTGCATCCCGCCGGCGCTGGCGGCCGTGACGGCCACGGCCATGTAGATCGCGAAGATCACCTGCGCCGCGTCGTTCGCTTCCCGCGATCCGGCCTGTACGAGGTCGCGCAGCGGCCATTGGGCAAAGAGCAGGAGCGAAAGCGGAAGAACCAGCGCGCTGGCGGCAAGGATGAGGAGGCGCACCATGCCCGCGAGTGTAGGGCCGCTGGGCATTGGCCTGCCCGGAGGGAATCGAACCCCCGACCCACAGCTTAGAAGGCTGTTGCTCTATCCAACTGAGCTACGGGCAGGTCGAAAGGAAAGGCCATTGGTCGGAGCGATAGGATTCGAACCTACGACCCTCTGGTCCCAAACCAGATGCGCTACCAGACTGCGCTACGCTCCGACATGCTGCCATTCTACTGGGCAGGCTCCTGCGGGACGTCGATGTAGATCCGTTTCAGCTTCGGGAAGCGTCCGCGGATGGCGTTCTGGGCGCGGCGCACGGCTTCGGCGGCATCCGCCGTCGGCGTTTCGGGCGCGAAGCGCACTTCCACCGCCACCAGCGCCTCCTCGGGCCCGATGTACATGGAGAGCACCGGTCCCACTTCGGTCACACCGGCTTCGCGCTGGAGCAACCCTTGGATCGCCTTCGCCGTCTCGGGCTTGATGCCTTCGCCCACCAGCAGGCCGCGCGATTCCCGGATCAGGAGTGTGGCGACGGAGGCGAGCAAGACGCCGATCAGCATGGACGCGACGCCATCGAGCTCCGGCAGGTCCAGCTCGTGGCTGAAGAAGATCCCGAACGCGGCAATGGCCAGACCCGCGAGCGCCGCCGAGTCCTCCGCGACGACGGTGAACGTCGTCGGGTCCTTGCTGGTGCGCAGCGCACGCCAGAACGGTGTCCTGCCGCGCTCGCGCGCGAACTGGCGCCAGCCCACCAGCAGGCTCGCGCCCTCGAACACCGCGGCGGCGGCAAGCACGACGTAATTCCAGAACGGGTCCGAGAGCGGCGGTCCATCCAGCACGTGCAGCACACCTTCGTAGAAGGAGATCCCGCCGCCGACGCCGAAGATCAGGACGCCGACGATGAGGCTCCAGAAGTACAGCTCCTTGCCGTGGCCGAAGGGATGTTCCGCCGTCGCCGGCAGCTGGCTGCGCGCCATGCCGACCAGCAGCAGGACGTCGTTGCCGGTATCGACCACGGAGTGGATCGCTTCGGAGAGCATCGCGGAACTGCCCGTCAGTCCTGCGACGACGAACTTCGTCGTGGCGATGGCGACGTTCGCGGCGATCGCGCCGTAGACGGCTGCGCGGGATTCGGCCATGGAATGGCCGATGTTGCCACTAGGCGCGTGCGGCGTGGCGCGCTGCGGCCGTGAGATACGTGAGCAGCCCCTTGAGCTCATCGGACTGGGCGCGGACGATCGCCTGAAGCGCCCGCTCGCCCTTGGCCGTCAGGTGGACCTCGACCTGGCGGCCGTCCTCCTTGCTGCGCTTTCGCTTGACCAGGCCCGCGACCTCGCAGCGCGAGACCAGCCCGACCACGCTGTGGTGTTCCAGCAGCATCTTCTCGGCGAGCTCGCCGACCAGTGCCCAGGCGCGTTCGGGCATGCCCTTGACGTGCAGCAGGATCAGGTATTGCGAGAAGGTGATGCCGTGGTCGCGCGCGACGTCCTCGCCGAAACGCTCGAACTGGCGCAGCCGCTGGCGGAACGCCGAACGTGCCTCGATCTCGGATTTGCTCACGGCGGCGGTCCCCTTCGTCACCGCCAAAATTCTAGGGCCTGTCGGAGGGCCCGATCAACGCCGCTCGTACTGCGTCTTGCCGAACAGGATGTCGCGGGCCTTGTCGTCGGTGAGCTGGCGGCGCTGGTCGGCCAGCACCTGCACGCCGCGCTGCACGGCGGGGCGTGCCTCGATCCGCTCGAACCACGCCTTCAGGTGCGGGTAGTCCTCCAGCACGATGCCCTGGTTCCTCCAGTTGCGCAGCCACGGGAAGGTGGCGATGTCGGCGATCGAATATTCGTCGCATCCGAGCCACTCGCTGCGCGACAGGCGCTTGTCGATCACGCCGTACAGGCGCTTCGCCTCGTTGGTGTAGCGGTCGATCGCGTAGGGGAGTTTCTCGGGCGCGTAGAGGCGGAAATGGTGCGTCTGCCCGAGCATCGGCCCGACGCCGCCCATCTGGAACATCAGCCACTCGAGCACCTCGAATTTCTTGCGATCCGGCTTCGGCAGGAATTTGCCGGTCTTGGAGGCGAGATACACCAGGATCGCCCCGGATTCGAACAGCGAGATCGCCCGGCCCTCGGGGCCGTCGGAATCGACGATGGCCGGGATCTTGTTGTTCGGGCTGATCGCGAGGAACTCGGGCCTGAACTGGTCGCCCGCGCCGATGTTCACCGGGTGAACGGCGTACGGCAGGCCGCATTCCTCCAGCATGATGTGGACCTTGTGGCCATTGGGGGTGGCCCAGGTGTAGACGTCGATCATGGATGACCTTCCTGGTATTCGGGCAGATAATGCGCACTTTAGGCGAATCGGGCGGGAGACATGTTCGAGCGCATCAAAAGGGCCTTGGGGAAGGAAGCCAAATCGGAGGCGCCGCCTTCGCAGATCGCGCATGGCCCGATGTCGGAATGGGCTGCCACGCAGGGCTTCGGCTTCTCGGTCGACGACGCCGGCCAGAACATCGCGCTCGAAGGCAAGGTGGGTGGCCGGCCCTGGCGCCTGCAGCTCGGGCGGCCGTCGCGCAACTACATCTTCGGCGAGGAAGTGCGCGCCCGGGCCGAGCTGGGCATCGACGAATCGGTGGCCGTGCTGGTGATGAACCGGCCGCTGAAGGAAGCGCTGGAAACGCGTGCCTACGAGATGTACACGAACGAGCTGCAGACCTCGGTCGATTCGAGGATGCCGGAAGAGATGCGCTGGCTCGCCATGTTCGACGAAGTGGGCTGGGACAGCCTGCCGGCCCCTTTCTGGCAACGGCTTTCCGTGCTCACCGACAACCGCGCGTCGGCGCTGGCCTGGCTCGACCCGCAGTTCGCCCGCCTCATGATGGATTGGCCCGCGCCCGGCCCCTCGCCGCAAGTGCCTTTCATGGTGCTGCTGCTCAATGGCAAGGCCTACCTGCGCATGGAATACACGCCGGCCGACCTGGCGACGCTGCAGCACGCGGCCCACATCTTCAAGATCGCCGCGGAGAGTGCGCTCTCCGCGTTCAGGAAGAACTGAAGATCAGGCGCCGCGCGTGACCGGCACGGCGGCGTCCCGGCCGTAAGCGCCGTACTTGCCCATCTCCCACTTGGCGATCGCATTGCGGTGCACTTCGTCGGGGCCGTCGGCGAAGCGCAGCGTGCGCGCGCCTGCCCACGACGAGGCCAGCGGGAAATCGCCGCTCACACCGCCGCCGCCATGGACCTGCATCGCCCAGTCGATCACCTGCAGCGCCATGTTGGGGGCGACCACCTTGATCATCGCGATCTCGGTCTTGGCGACCTTGTTGCCGGCGACGTCCATCATCCAGGCGGCCTTCAGCGTGAGCAGGCGCGCCATGTCGATGCGGCAGCGGGCCTCGGCGATGCGTTCCTGCGTCACCGTCTGCTGCGCGATCGTCTTGCCGAACGCCACGCGCGACAGCGCCCGCCTGCACATCAGCTCGAGGGCACGCTCCGCGAGGCCGATCAGGCGCATGCAGTGGTGGATGCGTCCGGGGCCGAGCCGCCCCTGGGCGATCTCGAAGCCGCGGCCCTCGCCGAGCAGGATGTTGTTGACCGGCACGCGCACGTTCTCGAAGTACATCTCGACGTGGCCGTGCGGCGCGTCGTCATAGCCGAATACCGTGAGCGGACGCACGATGCGGATGCCGGGAGCGTCGGCGGGCACGACGACCATGCTCTGCTGCGAATGCCTGGGCGCCTCCGGATCGGTCTTGCCCATCGTGATGAACACCTTGCAGCGCGGATCGGCCGCGCCGGAGATCCACCACTTGTGGCCGTTGATGACGTACTCGTTGCCCTGGCGCTCGATACGCGTGCAGATGTTGGTCGCGTCCGACGAGGCGACTTCGGGCTCCGTCATCGCGAAGGCCGAGCGGATCTCGCCGTTCAACAGGGGCTTGAGCCACTTCGCCTTGATCTCGTCGGAGCCGTAACGGGCGATCGTCTCCATGTTGCCGGTGTCGGGCGCCGAGCAGTTGAAGACCTCGCTGGCCCATTGCACGCGGCCCATGATCTCGGCCAGCGGCGCGTACTCGGAGTTCGTGAGGCCCGCACCCTTGTAGCCCGAGGCTTCGGCCGTGTCGACCGGCAGGAACAGGTTCCACAGGCCCGCGTCGCGCGCCTTCGGCTTGAGCTTCTCGATCGTCTGAAGGGCCGACCAGCGCTTGCCCGCCGCCGTGTTGGCCGCGAGCTCGGCTTCGTACTCCGCCTCGGCGGGGTAGATGTGGTCGTCCATGAACTTCAGCAGCCTCGCCTGGAGTTCCTTGGTCTTGGGGGAGTAGTCGAAGTCCATCGTGTTTCCTTCTTCGGATGATGTTTGCCTTCAGTCCGCCTTTTGGGCGAACTGCCATGCGAGTTGCGCCATCGGGCGCGCGCTGGCGCCCGAATCCGCCGCTTGTGCGCTCGACGCCGTGCCGGCCTCCACCCGCTTCGCGATGCCCTGCAGGATCGCGGCGATGCGGAACAGGTTGTAGGCCATGTAGAAATTCCAGTCCGCAGCCAGTGCCTCGGGTGTCGTGAGGCCCGTGCGCTCGCAGTAGCGGCGGATGTACTCGTCCTCGCCGGGGATGCCCAGCGCCGCATGGTCCAGGCCGCCGATGCCGCGGAACGAGCCGTGCGGGATGTGCCAGGCCATGCAGTGGTAGCTGAAGTCCGCCAGCGGGTGCCCGAGCGTGGACAGCTCCCAGTCGAGCACCGCGATGATGCGCGGCTCGGTGGGGTGGAACATCAGGTTGTCCAGGCGATAGTCGCCGTGCACGATGGAGACCTTGCTCTCGTCGCGCGCGGCCGCCGGGATGTGCGCGGGCAACCACTCGACGAGCTGTTCCATCTCGGGAATCGGCTGCGACATCGGCCCCGCGCCATCGGCGGACATCTTGTACTGCTTGCTCCAGCGGCCGATCTGGCGATCGAAGTAATTGCCCGGCTTGCCGTAGTTCGCCAAGCCCCGCTCGGCGAACTTCACGGTGTGCAGCGCGGCAATGACGCGGTTCATCTCGTCGTAGATCTCGCCGCGCTGCGCCTTCGTCATGTCCGGCAGCGACTGGTCCCACAGCACGCGGCCCTGCATGAACTCCATCACGTAGAACGCGCGGCCGATCACCGATTCGTCCTCGCACAGGCAGTACATGTGCGGCACGGGAACGTCGGTGCCGGCGAGGCCACGCATGACGGCGAACTCGCGCTCGATCGCGTGCGCGGACGGCAGCAGCTTCGCGACCGGGCCCGGCTTGGCGCGCATCACGTAGCTGCGCGCGGGCGTGTCGAGCTTGTAGGTCGGGTTCGATTGGCCGCCCTTGAACATGGACACCGTGAGCGGGCCCTGAAAGCCGTCGAGGTTCTTCTCCAGCCAGGCGGAGAGGGCGGCGGCGTCGAAACTGTGCTTGTCGGACACCGGGCGCGTGCCGACGAAATGGTCGAATTGGCTCATGTCTTGTTGTTCTAGTTGTTGTCGGCTTCGATGATGCGCATCAGCGCGTCGCGGTTGCGCACGACGAGCCCGCCCGGCTCGATGCGGATCACATCCTCGCGCTCCATCTGCTTTAATTCCTGGTTCACGCGCTGGCGCGAGGCACCCAGCAGCTGCGCCAGCTCCTCCTGTGCGAGCTGCAGCCCGATGCGCATCTCGCTGCCGTCCGCGAGCGATGGCACGCCGTAGCTGCGCACCAGGTGCACGAGCTGCTTGGCCAGGCGCGCACGCAATGGCAACGTGTTCAGGTCCTCGATCAGGCCGAACATCTGGCGCAGGCGCCGCGCCTGCAGCCGCAGCAGCGCTTCGTACAGTTCCACATGCTGCGACAGGATTTTCTTGAAATCCGCGCGCGAGACGCTCAGCAAGGTCGTGTCGCCATGCGCGAAGGCGTCGTGCGTCCGGCGGTCCCCGTCGAAGATCGCGATATCCCCGAACCACACTCCCGGTTCGACGTAGGTCAGCGTCACCTGCTTGCCGGTGATCGACGTGGAGCTCACCCGCGCCGCGCCCTTGGCCACGGCGCTCCACGCGTCGGCCGCGTCGCCGCGCGCCGTGATCAGCTCGCCGTCCTTGTAGCGTTTGACGTAGGCGCATCTCAGGATGTCGTGACGCAGCGATGGTGAAAGGGAGGAGAACCAGCGACCGTTGTTGATCGCCTCTCGTTCCTCGATGGTAAGAATGGGCTCGTCCATGGTCTGTCTGCTCGGTGACTGTGGCTCGCCCCATTGTCGCGTCAGCGACGCGCGCGAAACAACAGGGGATGTCCCCTGCGTAACAGCGACAGCGCTATTCGAACTCGGGCCGCTGCTTCGCGAGGAAGGCCGCGATCCCGATGCCGCCGTTCGGGTGGTGCAGGTTGCGCACGAAATGGTCGCGCTCGGCGGCGAGCTGGCGGTTGAGGCTGGTCTCGCCCGCTTCGCTCACCAGTTCCTTGATGCTGGCGAGCACGTTGGGGGCGCGCTCGTTCAGCTTCCCGGCCAGAGCAAGGGCTTGCGCGAGCGCGCCGCCCGCGGGCGTGACGCTGTTGACGATTCCCAGCTCATGCAGGCGCTGGGCGCCAATGCGCTCGCCGGCCATCAGCAACTCGCTCGCGAGCTGCTGCGGCAGCATCCGCGACAGCTGCCAGGTGCCGCCACCGTCGGGAGAGAGGCCCACATTGCTGTACGCCATCACGAACACGGCGTTGTCGGCCGCGACGATGAAATCGCAGGCCAGGCAGAGCGAGAAGCCCGCACCTGCGGCCGGACCTTCCACCGCGGCGATCACCGGCTTGGGAAAGGTGCGGATCGCCTCGATCCAGCTGTGCAGCGCCTCGATGCTGTCCGCCTGCACCTGGGCCGGTTGCTGGCGATTGGCCTGCAGGCGCTGCAGGTTGCCGCCCGCGCAGAAGATCGAGCCTTCGCCGGTGATCACGACGCTGCGCACGTCCGGATTGGTCTCGGCGACGTTCAGGGCCTCCACGCCCGCGGCGTACATCTCGGGCCCGAGCGCGTTGCGGTGCTCGGGATTCGAGATCGTGAGGACCATGGTGCGGCCCTGGCTGGTGCTCTTGAGTTCGGCCGGCATGGTCATTCTTCCTCGTGCAACAGCGACAGCCCGATCGCGCCGCGGCGGCGCAGCCAGGGGCTGGGGCGATAGCGTGGATCGCCGTACACCGTCTGCATGTTGAACAGCACCTCGAGGATGTTGGTCGGGCCCCAGCGGTCGCCCATGGCGAGCGGCCCGAGCGGGTAGCCCAGCCCGAGCGTGACGGCGGTCTCGAGGTCCTTCGGGCTGCAGATGCGCTGCTGGCAGATGTCCGAGGCGATGTTGACGATGTTCGCGACGACGCGCTGCGTCACGAAGCCGCCCGAATCGCGGATTACGCTGACGGCCTTGCCGTCGCGCGCGAACAGGGCATGCGCCGCGTCGCGCATGTCCGCGCGCGTGGCGGGGTTGGTCGCGAGCACGCGCCGCTTCGTCGCGGTGTCCTCGACCAGCATGTCGATGCCGACGGTGCGCGCGGGGTCGAGCCGCTCGACGACGGCGACGGTGGTGACATCGAAACCCAGCGGCGCGACGAGCGTCAGCGCGTTCATCGACGGCGACTGGCCTGTCTCGATCTTCGCGCCCAGGTCCTTGAGCAATTGGTACAGCTCGGCGCGGCGGGCGGCGCGCGTCGACACCCACACCGGCGGGATCTCGTCCACTTTCGGTACCGGCGGCTCGGGCGGCATCTGCGCCTTGCCCTCGACATACCGGTAGAAGCCTTCGCCGGACTTGCGGCCGACCACGCCGCCTGCGACGCGCTGCGCCGTGATCACGCTGGGGCGGTAGCGCGCCTCCTCGTAATACTGGTGGTAGATCGACTCCATGACGGGGTGCGAGACGTCCAGCGCCGTGAGGTCGAACAGCTCGAAAGGCCCGAGCTTGAAGCCGACCTGGTCCCGCAGGATGCGGTCCACCGTCGCGAAATCGGCGACGCCTTCGCTGACGAGGCGCAGCGCTTCGGTGCCGTAGCCGCGTCCCGCGTGGTTCACGATGAAGCCGGGCGTGTCCTGCGCCTGCACGGGCGTGTGGCCCATCTCGCGCGCATAGGCCGTGAGGCGCGAACAGGTGTCGCCATCCGTCTTCAGGCCCGCGATCACCTCGACCACCTTCATCAGCGGTACGGGGTTGAAGAAGTGATAGCCGGCAATGCGCTGCGGCCGCTTCGCGCCGGCCGCAATCGCCGTCACCGAAAGGGACGAGGTGTTGGTCGCCAGCACGGCGGAATCGCGGACGATGCCTTCGAGTTCCGCGAACAGCGACTTCTTCACGTCGAGCCGTTCGACGACGGCTTCGACCACGAGGTCGCAATCGGCGAGTTCGGAAAGCGACGACGCGGGCCGCAGCCGCTCGTTGCAGGCGCGCCCGGCAGCTTCGTCCATGCGGCCCTTTTCCTGCAGGCGCGCCCATTGGGAAGAGACGTCCGCGCGGGCCTTCTCCACGGCCTGGGGCTGGGTGTCGTACAGGCGCACGGTGCTGCCGGCCTGCGCGGCGATCTGGGCGATGCCGCGGCCCATGGCTCCGGCGCCGACGACGCCGACTGTCGGGAATACGGGGGTCATGCGGCGATTATGGCGAGGCCACGCGCCGCACGCGCCGGATCGGCACCGGCGGCTCGATGCGCTGCTGGGCCTGCGCCTTCCCATGGAGGGCGCGCACGACGTCCATGCCTTGCACCACCTGCCCGAACGCGGCGAAGCCCTGGCCGTCAGGATTGCGGTGGCCGCCGAAGTCGAGCTCGGGCTGGTCGCCGATGCAGATGAAGAATTCGCTGCTCGCCGTGCCCGGCGCGCCGCGCGCCATCGACACCGTGCCGTCGCGATGGCGCAGCCCCGTCTGCTGCGTGGTCTCGTGCGCGATGGGCGGGAAGACCGCGTCGGCATCGTCCTGGATGTCCAGGCCCCATTGCACGACCTCGATCTTGTGAACCGTCTCGGGCGACTGGTTCGCCAGCGTGACGATGCGGTAGACCCGCGCCTTGTCCAGATGGCCGGCGTCCACGTAGCGCAGGTAGTTGGCCACGGTCACCGGCGCGACGCGCGGATCGACCTGGATGACGAAGTCGCCCAGAGGCGTCTCGACACGCGTGCGCACGACGGCCGGCTGCGCGAAAGCAGCGAGCCCTGCGAGCGCGGGCAGGGCGAGCAGGCTGCGACGCGAAAGACGGTCGTTCATGCGGCCATTATCGGCCGCGTGAGAAGGTCGTCGCCCAGGCGCTCACGCCCATCGCGAGCACCAGGCCCGCGAAGCCGGCCCAATGCAGCCAGTCCATGCTGTCGCGCGCGATCAGCCAGCCGCCGGTGGCTGCGCCTATCGCCTGGCCGGCGTACATCGCCGAGCTGTTGAGCGCGACGGATGCGGAAGCCAGGGCCGGCGCTATGCCGACGAGCCGCGCCTGCTGCGCCGAGTTCGAGGAGAAGCAGCCCAGCGCCCACGGGATCACGACCACGCCGGCGAGCGCCATCGTCGTGCCGAGCGGCCACACCAGCAGGCTCGACGCCATCGCGGCGATGCCGATCATGACCGCACGCGATGCACCGAGGCGGTCGATGTAGCGCGACATCAGCATGTTGCCGATGAAACCGAACACGCCGAACCACATGAAGAGCAGGCTCAGTTCGGTCGGGGTGATGCCGATCTTCTGCTTGTAGTAAGGCGCCAGGTACGAGAACAGCACGAACTGCCCGGCGGCGTACAGCACGGTGACCAGGATGCACAGCATCAGCGCGGGCGAGCGGAATGTTTCCGCCCAGGCTGCACGCGACAGGGCCGGCGGCTTCACGCCGTCGGGCATGCTGCGCCATACCCACAGCGCGCTCGCGAGGCTGGCCATGCCGATCATGGCGAACGCGCTGCGCCAGCCCATCGTGCCGCCGACGAACGCGCCGATCGGCATGCCCAGCACCGAGGCGACGGACCAGCCGAGGAAGACGAAGGTGATGGCGCGGCCGCGTTGTTCCGCGGGGACGAGCAGGCCGACGCAGGCGGCCGCCTGGGGAGTGAAGATGGCGGGCGAGATCACGGCGAGTACGCGCAACACCATCAGCATCGCGAAACTCGGCGCCGCCGCGCACGCGAAGTGAAGCAGGGCGAACCACACCATCGACAGGGCGAGCAGGCGACGTCGGTCCCAGCCCGCGACCACGGCCGCGAAGAGCGGCGCACCCAGGCACATGAGCAAGGCCGCGGCGGAGATGAGCTGGCCGGCGCTCGCGACCGAAATCCCCAGGCCTCCGCTGATCTCGTTGAGCGTGCCGGGCACGACCATCACGCCGCTGCCGATGACGAAGTTGCCGAACAGGAGCGGCCACAGGACGGCGGGCAGGCGGGCCGGCGCTGCGGCGGCGGCCGCGGGATTGGCAGATGACAAGGGCGTTCCTCCGGTCAGCGGACCGCCCGCGCCACGCTATCGGCGCACTTGCAGTGCGCCGGGGTTCACGATGTTCGTGGGGGTACCGCGAATGAAGTTGACCACATTGTCGAAAGCAGCACCGAAGTAAAGCTCATAGCTGTCCAGCTCGACATAGCCGATGTGCGGCGTGCAGATGCAGTTCTCCAGGCGCAGCAGCGCGTGGCCCTGCAGGATCGGTTCGCTCTCGAACACGTCGATCGCCGCCATGCCGGGACGCCCACGGTTCAGGCCGGCGATCAGCGCTTCGGGCTCGATCAGTTCGGCGCGCGAGGTGTTCACGATGAGCGAGGTCGGCTTCATGCGCCCGAGGTCCTCGAGCGTGACGATGCCGGCGGTCTCGTCGGACATGCGCAGGTGCAGCGACAGCACGTCGCTTTCCTGGAACAGCTCTTCGCGCGACGTGGCCGCCTGCAGGCCGTCACTCTCGGCCCGGGCGCGCGAAGCCTGGCTGCCCCACACCAGCACGCGCATGCCGAAGGCCTTGCCGTAGCCGGCGACCAGCTGACCGATCTTGCCGTAGCCCCAGATGCCCAGCGTGCGCCCGCGCAGCACCAGGCCCAGGCCGAAGTTGGGCGGCATCGACGCGGACTTCAAGCCCGACTGCTGCCACGCGCCGTGCTTCAGGTTGCCGATGTACTGGGGCAGGCGCCGCATCGCCGCCATGATGAGTGCCCAGGTCAGTTCGGCCGGCGCGACCGGCGAACCCACGCCCTCGGCCACGGCAATCCCCTTCTCGGTACAGGCTTGCACGTCGATGTGCGCACCGACGCGCCCGGTCTGCGCGATCAGGCGCAGGCGCGGGAGCTTGTCGAGCAGCTGGCGCGAGATGTGGGTGCGCTCGCGAATGAGTACGATCACGTCGGCATCGCGCAGCCTCACCGACAGCTGGCCGATGCCCTTCACCGTGTTGGTGTAGACCTTGGCCGGGTACTCTTCGAGCTTGGAGGCGCACTTCAGCTTGCGCACCGCGTCCTGGTAATCGTCGAGGATCACGATATTCATGCCCCGGATTGTGCCTTGTGGCCAAAGGCCGTCCGGAGCAGGAAATCTGCGGCCGACTTAAAGTTCGCGCTTTCTCATCAGTAACAAGAGGTTCACAAAATGACGATGTCGATGTCCGCAGCCAGCCTGCCGGTTTTCAAGCACATGCTGGCGAACCTGTCCCACATCCTGGACAAGGCGGCGGCGCACGCCGAGGCGAAGAAGTTCGACCCGGCCAACCTCCTGACCTACCGGCTGGCACCGGACATGCTGCCCTTCACGAAGCAGGTGCAGATTGCCTGCGACTCTGCCAAGATCTGTGCGGCGCGCATTGCCGGCGTGGAATGGCCCAAGTTCGAGGACAACGAGGCGAGCTTCGCGGACCTCAAGGCTCGCATCCAGAAGACGCTGGATTTCCTCGCCACCATTGCGCCGGAGAAGCTCGATGGCACGGAAGACAAGGAACTCACCATCCCCACCGGCCGCGAGACCTCGCGCCAGATGAAGGCCCAGGACTACCTGCGCTTTCACGCGCTGCCCAACCTGTTCTTCCATGTGACGACGGCGTACGCGATCCTGCGTCACAACGGTGTGGACCTGGGCAAGACCGATTACCTGGCCGGCGCGCGCAAGGGCTGATTCAGCTCGCCGCTGCTTCCAGGGCCGCAAGCCGGTCCAGCTCCGCGCACACGTCGGCCATGCGGCCGCTGATCACGATCCGGTTGGTCGAGCGCACGACCCGCAGCGGCCTCCTCGAAAAGGAGCCGCAAGACGGACGGCCCGGATGCGCCGTTGCGCCGGGGCGCAGCGACTGCATCGTGGGCACGCCCGCCTTGCGGGGCAACAGCGAACGGAAAAAGGAAAGCACTGCGATGGCCATGTGAGACTCCTTGGAGCACTGACACGGCAGGATTGGGTGGGGACCGGCGCTGCCGCAGGGTAGTCCCGCTCGCGGGACGATACGCCTGCCACCTGCGGCGCGCCGGGCGAAACGTGTTACATCAGCATGGTGTTGCGGATCAGGCCCACGGCCAGGCCCTCGATCTCGAACGGCTCGCCCGGCTCCACCACGATGGTCGGATAGTCCGGGTTCTCCGCGTGCAGCTCGATCAGGTGTTTGTTGCGACGGAAGCGCTTGACGGTGACTTCATCGCCCAGGCGCGCCACCACGATCTGCCCGTTCTTCGCATCCTTGGTGGCCTGAACGGCGAGCAGATCGCCGTCCATGATGCCGGCGTCGCGCATGGACATGCCGCGCACCTTGAGCAGGTAATCCGGCCGGCGCTGGAACAGCGTGCTCTCGACGTAGTAGGTCTGGTCGATATGTTCCTGCGCGAGGATGGGCGACCCGGCGGCGACGCGGCCCACGAGCGGAAGCGACAGCTGGGAAAGCCCGGGCAGCGCCCACTGTTTGGTGCGGCTTTCGTTGATCGCCTTGAGTGCGTCGCTTTGCAACCGGATGCCGCGCGAGGTGCCGGATACGAGCTCGATGACACCCTTGCGAGCGAGCGCCTGCAGGTGCTCCTCCGCCGCGTTGGCCGACTTGAAGCCGAGTTCCGACGCGATCTCGGCGCGCGTGGGCGGCGCACCGGTGCGTGCGATGGTGCTCTGGATCAGGTCCAGAATCTGCTGCTGGCGGGCAGTGAGCTTGGGTTGGTCAATCACAGGGTGCTCCTGTTTCGATATCCAGTAACTGTATTTTTAACCAGCTTTCGTGAAAAGTGCAAGTGCGGCAAACAAAAATCGTGGTACTGGGCACCGGCGGCACGCTCGCCGGTACCTCCTCGTCACCCGCTGACAACGTCGGCTACACCGCCGCGCAGATCGGTGTGGCGCAGTTGGTCGCGGCGATTCCGTCCCTGGCCGGAGCGCCGATCGAGAGCGAGCAGGTGGCGCAGGTCGACAGCAAGGACATGACCTTTGCCATCTGGCGCGAACTCGCGCTGCGCTGCGCCCATTGGCTGGCGCAGGGGGAGGTCGCCGGGATCGTCGTCACGCACGGCACCGACACGCTAGAGGAGACCGCCTTCTTCCTGCAGGAAGTGCTGCACCCGGACAAGCCGGTCGTGATCACCTGCGCGATGCGGCCGGCCACGGCGCTGTCGCCGGACGGCCCGCAGAACATCGTCGACGCGGTCGCGGTGGCGTCGCACCCGGGTGCACGCGGGGTCGTCGCGGTGTGCGCCGGCCGCATCCACGATGCGCGCGACATCGCGAAGGTGCACCACTTCCGGCTCGATCCGTTCAGCTCGGGCGATGCGGGTGCCGTGGGCTACGTGGAAGAGGGGACGCTTCGGCTCGCGCGTGCCTGGCCTGCGGGCGGCGATGCGTCACGGCTCGCCCGCGTCGCCGCCGCGAAGCAATGGCCGCGCGTCGAGATCGTCACCAGCCACGCTGGTGCATCGGCCGATACCGTGAACGCGCTGGTCGCCGCGGGCGTGAAGGGCCTCGTGGTCGCCGCGACCGGCAACGGCACGGTCCATCGCGAACTGATGCCTGCATTGCTCGACGCCCGGGCGAAAGGCGTGAAGGTGCTGCGCGCGAGCCGCTGCGCCGAGGGCGGGATCATCCCTCAGGCGGGCGACGAGTTGCCGTCGACGAATCTCCCGCCGGTGAAGGCGAGGATCCGGCTGATCCTGGAACTGCTTTAGGCGGAGAGCGCGCGGAACACGCGCTGCGTGATCTCTTCCACCGTGCCCATGCCGCTGATGGCGCGGTACTTGGGCGCGTTGGCCGGGTCGGCCTTGGCCCAGTTGGCGTAGTAGTCGACGAGCGGGCGCGTCTGGTCGGCATACACCTGCAGGCGCTTGCGCACGGTCTCTTCCTTGTCGTCCTCGCGCTGCACCAGCGGCTCGCCGGTCACGTCGTCCACGCCGGCGACCTTCGGCGGGTTGAACTTGACGTGGTAGGTGCGGCCCGAGCCCGGGTGCGAACGGCGGCCACTCATGCGCTCGATGATCGCCTCGAACGGCACGTCGATCTCGAGCACGTAATCGAGCTTCACGCCGGCCTGCTTCATGGCCTCGGCCTGCGGAATGGTGCGCGGGAAACCGTCGAAGAGGAAACCCTTGGCGCAATCGGGCTGGGCGATGCGCTCCTTCACCAGGCCGATGATGATGTCGTCGCTGACCAGCGCGCCCGAGTCCATGACCTTCTTCGCCGCGAGGCCGAGCGGGGTGCCGGCCTTCACGGCCGCGCGCAGCATGTCACCCGTCGAGATTTGCGGGATGCCGAATTTCTGGCAGATGAACGTGGCCTGCGTGCCTTTGCCGGCGCCCGGTGCGCCCAACAAGATCAGTCTCATGGTTCCCTCTTTCGCGCCCGAGGATAGCACGCGTGCCTTGGCGCGCGCTTACGTTTGGTGCGCTCCAAAGAGGTGACGCACCCGCTCCAGATCTTCGGGGGTGTCGACGCCAACTCCCGGTGCGGATTCGGTCACATGCACCGCGATCCGGTGGCCATGCCAGAGCGCGCGCAACTGCTCCAGCGCCTCGGCCGATTCGATCGGCGCTTGCGGCATCCGGGGAAAGCCGCGCAGGAACGCCGCGCGGTAGCCGTAGATGCCGATATGGCGCAGCAGAGGCTGTGGGGGCAGCGCGCTGATGCCGCCGGCGAACGCGTCGCGCGACCAGGGAATCGTCGCGCGGCTGAAGTACAGCGCGAGCCCGTTCGCATCGAGCACGACCTTCACGACATTGGTGTTCGTGAGGTCAGCGACGTTGTCGATCGCGTGGGCCGCCGTGCTCATGGCGGCTTCGCGCTTCGCGTCGAGCAGCGTGGCAACGGAGTCGATCAAGCCCGGGTCGATCAGCGGCTCGTCGCCTTGCACGTTGACCACGGCGTCATCGCCGTCGAGCCCGGTGATCTCGCAGGCTTCGGCCAGCCGGTCGCTGCCGGAGACATGGTCGGTGCGCGTGAGCACGGATTCGATGCCGTGCGCGCGGCAGGCGTCGACGATCGATGCATCGTCCGCCGCGACCACGACGCGCTGCGCCCGTGACTGCGCCGCCCTTTGCGCGACACGCACGATCATCGGCCGCCCGGCGATGTCCGCGAGCGGCTTGTTGGGCAGCCGCGTGGACGCCAGCCGCGCGGGGATGAGGACGGTGAAGCCCATCAGACCAGCGGCGTGCGCGGGGGCAGCCGCTCGAGCTCATCGTCGCTGAGCGTGCGCGCTTCCTGCTCCAACAGGATCGGGATGCCGTCGCGGATCGGGTAGGCCAGGCGCGCGCTGCGCGAGATCAGCTCCTGCCGCTCACGATTGAAATCGAGGTGCCCCTTCGTCACCGGGCACACGAGCAGCTCAAGCAGTTTGTGGTCCATCGGGCGATGATAGCTTTGCGTCGAACGCTGTCCAGAACGCCGGGTCGATGCCGACCTGCAGCGGCACGGCCCAGGCATCGGGGCGCGTTCGCCACAGCTTCACCGCGTCCTTCTCGGTGCAGACGATCTCGCCCTCGATCGCCGGGAGCGAGGCGAAGCTGTCGTGATCGGGAAGGGCCATCGTCAGGGCCGGCACCAGACCCCGCTGCCGCAGCATGTCGAAGAAGGCCTGTGGCTTGGCAATCGCGGCGATGGCCGTCAGCGGGCGGCCTTTCAATCCGGCGAGCGGCACGCGCGTGCCGTCGGCCCGGATCGCCTCGGACGCGAGGCTTCGTTCCACCTTCTCCGGCGGCAGCACGAAGTCGACGGCGCGCGGCCACGGCTCCCGCAGCGGGCCCGCGGGCAGCAGCCAGCCATTGCCCACGCCACGCTCGTCGAACACGCAGACCTCGATGTCGCGCGCCATCGCGTAGTGCTGCAGGCCGTCGTCGCTCACGATGACCTGGGTGTCGGGGTACGCGCGCAGCAACGCACGCGCGGCCTCGATGCGCTTGCGCGCCACGAACGCCGGCACGCCGCAGGCGCGCGCGAGCAGCAGCGGCTCATCACCCACGTCGGCGGCGTCGCTCTCCGGTCGGACCTCGCGGCAATCGCTCGTGCGCCTGCCATGGCCGCGCGAGACGATGCCCACATGCAGGCCTTGCGACTTCAGGTGCTCGACGACCGCGCGCACGATGGGCGTCTTGCCCGACCCGCCGGCGATGACGTTGCCGACGACGATCACGGGCACACCGGCGCGTTCGCTCCTGAAGAGGCCCAGGCGGTAAGCGGCGCGCCGCAGTGCGACGACGAGCCCGAAGGCCAACGAGAGCGGCCAGAGCGCGCAAGCCAATGCGCCGCGTTCCAGCCAGGCGCGCTGCAGCGCCTGACCCATTCAGTGCGCCCCGGCGGCCGCCGAGTTCTGCGTGGCGAAGGTGATCTGGTTCAGGCCCACGCGGCGCGCGGCCTCCATCACCGTGATCACGGACTGGTGGGGCGCTGCGGCGTCGGCCGTGATGATGACCACGCTGTCCTTTTGCGGCTGCAAGCTGCCGAATGCCTGCGCGACCGCGTCCACATTGCGACCGGCCACCGGCATGCCCTTGATCGTGTAGCGGCCATCGCTCGTCACCGAAACGATGATCTCCTTCGGGTAGTCGCGTTGCGCGTCGGTATCCGCGACCGGCAGCTTCAGTTGCAGCTCGGTGAACTTGCTGTAGGTCGTGGTGAGCATCAGGAAGATGAGGATCACCAGCAGCACGTCGATGAACGGGATCAGGTTGATCTCCGGTTCTTCCTTCGGACGCGGACGGAAGTTCATCGGCCCCTCAATGTCGCGAGGTGGCGCGCGAAGCGCTCGGCCGCGAGTTCCAGCGTGAGCAGGTAGTCGTCCACCCGGACGCGGAAATAGCGCCAGAAGATCAGCGACGGAATCGCGACGATCAGGCCGAAGGCGGTGTTGTAGAGCGCCACCGAGATGCCGTGCGCGAGCTGCGCCGGGTTGCCGCCCGTGGCGCCGCCGGGCGCCTGGGAGCCGAAGATCTCGATCATGCCGATCACGGTGCCCAGCAGGCCGAGCAGCGGCGCGGCCGAGGCGATCGTGGCGAGCGAGCTCAGGTAACGCTCGAGCCGGTGCGCCACCGCCCGGCCGGTGGCCTCCATGCTGGCGCGCAGGTCCACCTCGGTGCAGCGCGGGTCGGTGTTGAGCGCGCGAAAACCGCTGGCCAGCACCTCGCCCAGCGCCGAGTTCCGCTCGAGCTGCTTGACCACGTCCGGTGTGGGCACGGAACTGCGCGACGCGGCGAGGGCTTCGTCCAGCAATTTCGGCGGGACGATCTTGGCGGTCTTGAGGCTGAGGAAGCGCTCGACGATGAGCGCAAGTGCAAGGATGGAGCAGGCAACGAGCGGCCAGATCGGCCAGCCTGCGGCTTGTATGATCGAAAGCAAGGGGTCTCCGCCTGACGAGTACTGCTGAAGTGCGGGCCGATTATCGTGTACGAACGGCGCACTGTAGGAAGGCAAAGCACACATCGTAGGAGTTGGCCCACAGAAGTTGTGGACAACTTTGTTGAGAAGCCGGCCTGCCCCACGCGCAAACCCGCGCCATTGCTTCACGGTGACAGATCGATGACAAATTGAGCAGGAAAATCCTGAATGAAATCAAGGCCTTGCTCGACAAAATCAGCGTTTTCCGAGGCACTTTGTATCCTTTGCTTCCTGTCCCCGCATCTGTGGACTAAACGAGACGCCCGATCGGGCGTCCAGCCCCCCGTTTCCTGATGTCCGACACCACACCGCCAGCCCTGGCGCCGCGAATCTGGCCGGTGGGCGCGCTATGCCGCGCCGTTGCCGATGCCCTGGAGGCGAGATTCAATCCTGTCGCGGTCCGCGGCGAGATTTCGGGCCTGTCGCGGCCGGCCAGCGGGCACCTGTACTTCTGCCTGAAAGACGCGCAGGGCCAGATCCGCTGCGCGATGTTCCGCCGCGCGGCGGGCCTGATGGATTTCATGCCGCGTGAAGGCGAGATGGTCGAAGCCTGGGGTCGGCTGGGCGTGTACGAGGCGCGCGGCGACCTGCAACTGGTCGTCGAGACCATGCGGCGCGCCGGGCAGGGGACCCTGTTCGAACAGTTCATGCGGCTCAAGGCGAAGCTCGAAGCCGAAGGCCTGTTCGACGAAGCGCGCAAGCGGGATGTGCCGGCCATGCCGCACGGCATCGGCCTGGTCACGTCGCCCCAGGCCGCGGCGCTTCACGACGTGGTGACCGCACTGCGGCGCCGCGCCTGCCACGTGCCGGTCGTGTTTGCGCCGGCGGCGGTGCAGGGCAGCGGGGCACCCGGCGAGCTCATCGAAGCGCTCGAGCGGCTCTATGCGCGCGCAGCCAGGGGCGAGATCGACGTCATCCTGCTCGTGCGCGGCGGCGGCTCGATCGAGGACCTGTGGGCATTCAACGACGAACGCCTCGCCCGCACGATCGCCCGCAGCCCCGTGCCCCTCGTTTGCGGTGTCGGCCACGAAACCGATTTCACCATCGCCGACTTCTGCGCCGACGTGCGCGCGCCGACGCCGACGGCCGCGGCCGAACTCGCCGCCCGTTCGCGCCGGGACTGGCTCGACGAGCTGCTCGGCGAGCGCGAGAGATTGCATCGGACGGTGCAGCGGCGGCTCGATTTCGCACAGCAGCGGCTCGACCAGGCGGCCGCGCGGATCGGTCGCCCGCTGGCGCGCCTCGGGTCTCAGCAGGTGCGGCTCGGCCGCGCGGCGCACCGGCTGCATTACGCGATGCATGCACGGCTCGAGCGCGAGCGGGGCGGCTTCGCGCTCACCCAGCAGCAGGTGTCGGATGCACTGCGCGCCCGCCTCGACAAGGGCACGCATGCGCTCGAGCGAGCCGGCATGCGGCTGGAGCTGCTCGACCCGAAACTGGTGCTCCAGCGCGGGTACGCGTTGCTGCGCGACGAGCAGGGCGCACCCGTGACCAGCGCCGCGCGAACTCATCCGGGCCAGCCGCTCACCGCCACCCTCGCCGACGGCGAGGTTGCTCTCACCGTGCGCGCGCCCGGAACATACAGCTCATAGAATCGGCAAATCCATAGACCAACAACCGAAGAGGAACACCATGGAACACACCCTGCCGCCGCTGCCGTACCCGATCGACGCGCTGGCGCCGCATTACTCGCGCGAGACGCTGGAGTATCACCACGGCAAGCATCACAAGGCCTACGTGGACAACCTGAACAAGCTGCAGGTGGGCACCGAATTCGAGAACATGGCGCTCGAGGAGATCATCAAGAAATCCTCCGGCGGCATCTACAACAACTCCGCGCAGATCTGGAACCACACCTTCTTCTGGAACTGCATGAAGCCGCAGGGCGGCGGCGAGCCCAAGGGCGCGCTGGCCGAGGCGATCAACAAGAAGTGGGGCAGCTACTCGGGCTTCCGCGACGCCTTCGTGAAGTCCGCGGTGGGCAACTTCGGCTCGGGCTGGACCTGGCTGGTGAAGAAGCCGGACGGCAGCGTCGACATCGTGAACACGGGCGCCGCCGGCACGCCGCTCACCACCGCCGACAAGGCGATCCTCACCGTGGACGTGTGGGAGCACGCGTACTACATCGATTACCGCAACCTGCGCCAGAAGTTCGTCGAGACCTTCCTCGACAAGCTCGCGAACTGGGACTTCGCGCAGAAGAATTTCGGTTGAGCGACAGCGCCTGACCGAAAAGCCGCCTGCGGGCGGCTTTTCTCATTTCTGGAACGGCGCGCCGGAGAGTTTGGCGCCGGCCTTGATCCCCTTCTTGGCGAACCAGCCCTGGTTCATCTCCAGCACGAAGCGCACGGGCTGCGCCGAGCAGTGTGAATCCTCGGTCTGCGGCTTCATGTCGGCGAGGTTCACGATCGTGCCGTCCTCCGCGACGAAGGCGGCCGTGAGCGGCAGCAGCGTGTTCTTCATCCAGAAGCACTGCACCGAAGGCTGCTCGAAGACGAACAGCATGCCTTCGTGCTGCGGCATTTCCTTGCGGAACATGAGCCCGGTCATGCGCTGGTCGTACGTGGCGGCGACCTGTGCATCGATACGGTGCATGCCGGCGGCGAGCTGCACGCGCGGCAGGTCGAGTTGCGGCTGCTCCTGGGCGGCGGCCGCGAAGCTGGCGACGAATGCCAGCGAAGCGAGGGCGGAGGCGAGGGACTTCATGCGCTGATTGTCACCTGAGGACGCAAACGAAAATGCCCGCGCGAGGCGGGCATCGAAGCTTTCGGCAGGAGCCGATTACTTGGCGGCGGAAGCGGGGGCAGCGGCCGCGGCGGCCTTGTCAGCCTTCTTCTTGGAGGCCTTCTTGGTCTTCTTGGTGGTCTTCTTCTCGGCCTTGGCTTCGCTCTTCATGCCGGCGTCGGCGGTGGCGGCGGGCTTGGCGGCGGAGGCGGCGGCGGCCGGCGCGTCAGCGGCGAAGGCCGTGGACACGGCGAAGACGGAAGCGATGAGGGTCGCGAGCAGCTTGTTCATTTCTGAGTCCTTTCAGGTGGCAGATGATTTTTCGAAAAACCCCTCCGGCTTTTCCGAAGGTGAAACCACAACGGCAAGCCCGGCGCGGCGGTTGACACGCACGAGCCGCCCCGAAACAAAAACGCCGCGCACACGGCGCGGCGTTCCGGTTCGGGCGGACCCGATTACTTCTTGGCGGAAGCGGCGTCGGCCTTGGCTTCGGCCTTGGCTTCCTTCTTCTCGGCCTTCGCGTCGGCCTTCGCGTCGGCCTTCACGGCCTTCACTTCGGCCTTGGCCTTGGCTTCCTTCTTGTCGGCCTTGGCTTCCTTCTTCTCGGCTTTCGCGTCGGCCTTGGCGGCCTTCTTCTCGGCCTTGGCTTCCGTCTTCGCTTCGGCCTTCGCGCCAGAGGCGGCGGGGGCCGGGGCGGCGGCTTGCGCGAACACGGCGCCGGCGAACAGCGTGGCGAAGAGGGCGGCGAGGAGCTTGTTCATGTTTCTTGTCCTTCAGGAAAGGTTTGGTTTTTCGAAAATCGTTGCCCGGCTCCGGGCAACCTCCCGCCAACGCACAAGCCAGCCCATTGGTTGACACGCGCTAGAATCCTCTGGTTTACCCGCATGCAGCCACTCCCCGGAGACGTTTCCCCCATGTACCAGCACATCAAGGTCCCTTCGCAGGGCCAGAAGATCACCGTCAACGCCGACTTTTCCTGCAACGTGCCTGACCAGCCGATCATCCCCTTCATCGAGGGCGACGGCACCGGCGTGGACATCACCCCGGTGATGCTGAAAGTGGTCGATGCCGCGGTGGCCAAGGCCTATGGCGGCAAGAAGAAGATCCACTGGATGGAGGTCTACGCCGGCGAGAAGTCGACCAAGGTGTACGGCCCCGACGTGTGGCTGCCCGAGGAGACGCTGCACGCCGTGCGCGACTACGTCGTCTCGATCAAGGGCCCGCTCACGACGCCGGTCGGCGGCGGCATCCGCTCGCTGAACGTCGCGCTGCGCCAGGAGCTGGACCTCTACGTCTGCCTGCGCCCGATCCAGTACTTCGCCGGCGTGCCCTCGCCGCTGAAGGAGCCGGAGAAGACCAACATGGTGATCTTCCGCGAGAACTCGGAAGACATCTACGCCGGCATCGAGTGGGAAGCCGAGAGCGACAAGGCGAAGAAGGTCATCAAGTTCCTGATCGACGAGATGGGCGTCAAGAAGATCCGCTTCCCGGGCACGTCGGGCATCGGCATCAAGCCCGTGTCGCGCGAAGGCACCGAGCGCCTGGTGCGCAAGGCGATCCAGTACGCGATCGACAACGACAAGCCCAGCGTCACCATCGTGCACAAGGGCAACATCATGAAATACACGGAAGGCGGCTTCCGTGACTGGGCCTACGGCCTGGCGCAGAAGGAGTTCGGCGCGCAGCTGATCGACGGCGGCCCGTGGTGCAAGTTCAAGAACCCGAAGACCGGCAAGGACATCGTGGTGAAGGACTCGATCGCCGACGCCTTCCTGCAGCAGATCCTTCTGCGTCCCGCCGAGTACAGCGTGGTCGCCACGCTGAACCTGAACGGCGACTACATCTCCGACGCCTTGGCGGCGCAGGTGGGCGGCATCGGCATCGCCCCCGGCGCGAACATGAGCGACTCGGTCGCGATGTTCGAGGCCACGCACGGCACCGCGCCCAAGTACGCCGGCAAGGACTATGTGAACCCCGGTTCCGAAATCCTTTCGGCCGAGATGATGCTGCGCCACATGGGCTGGACGAAGGCGGCGGACCTGATCATCAGCTCGCTCGAGAAGGCGATCCTCTCCAAGAAGGTCACCTACGACTTCGCGCGCCTGATGGACGGCGCGACCCAGGTCAGCTGCTCGGGCTTCGGCCAGGTGATGATCGACAACATGTGATCGCCGGCTGCGCCGGAGCACAAAAAAGCCGCCTTCGGGCGGCTTTTTCTATGGCGCGGGGCAGCCTACTTCTGGATCAGGTCCCCATGTCCCGAGGCGTGGAACTGGGGCGCGCGGACCTTGGAGTGGCGCGGCTGGCGGTCATGGCCGCCGGGCTGGGTGGAGATGGGCTTGATGTCGGCGCTGCCGGGCTCGGCATGGATGTTCTGCGCGAGCTGGCCCTTGGGGCCTTCCGTGATGTCGAAGGTGACGCGCGAGCCCTGCTTGAGCGTCTTGAAACCTTCCATGGCGATGGCGGAAAAGTGTGCGAAAACGTCCGCGCCGCCGCCGTCCGGCTCGATGAAGCCGAACCCCTTCGCGTCGTTGAACCATTTCACGGTGCCAGTCGCCATCTTCTTCTTCCTCGAGCAGACCCTCTTACCGTGCGAAGTGTCACGCCTTGTGGCACTTCTGTCAATGTTTTCACAAACTAAAGTTTCTTCGTGTGCGGCAGGATTCACGGCTTTTTCCCGGATGGCGGGCACGGGGCCGTGCCTGGCCTCGAGCAGGCCGGGCTGCTCGCTTGAATGTCGCGGTGGCGCCACCAATTCACTTGCAGGCTGCGGTGCGAAACGGCGCTGGCTAGAATGAATTTCATGGCAACGAAACCCCCTTCCCCCGCGCCTGTCGCGCCGGTCACCCGGCCGAAGCAGGACGACGGCGACTCGGTGGTGGTCGAGCGCCAGCTGCAGCGAACCAAACCCCCGCAGATGTACCAGGTCGTCATGCTCAATGACGACTACACCCCCATGGAATTCGTCGTGGTGGTGATCCAGGAGTTCTTCAACAAGGACAGGGAGACGGCCACGCAGATCATGCTGAAGATCCACCTCGACGGAAAGGGGATTTGCGGCGTGTATTCACGTGACATCGCCTCGACGAAGGTGGAGCAGGTGCAGGAAGCCGCGCGTCAAGCCGGGCATCCCCTGCAATGTGTGAGTGAACCGGTTGAATAAACGGCAGTCGAACCGATCTACAGTATTCATTGAAGCAGCAAGGCAAAAGGAATTGAGATGATTGCCCAGGAATTGGAAGTCAGCCTCCACATGGCGTTCGTGGAAGCGCGGCAACAGCGCCACGAATTCATCACCGTGGAGCATCTGCTGCTGGCGCTGCTGGACAATCCCAGCGCGGCGGAAGTGCTGCGCGCATGCTCGGCCAACATCGACGATCTGCGCAAGTCGCTGTCCAACTTCATCAAGGACAACACGCCGCAGGTCGCCGGCACCGACGACGTCGACACGCAACCCACGCTGGGGTTCCAGCGCGTGATCCAGCGCGCGATCATGCACGTGCAGAGCACGGGCAACGGCAAGAAGGAAGTGACGGGCGCCAACGTGCTCGTGGCCATCTTCGGCGAGAAGGACTCGCACGCTGTCTACTACCTGCACCAGCAGGGCGTCACCCGCCTGGACGTGGTGAACTTCATCGCGCACGGCATCAAGAAGAGCGATCCGCCCGAGCCCGCCAAGAGCGGCGAATCCTCCAGTGGCGAGGAAGGCGAGGGCGGCGAGAAGAGCGAGAAGGCCTCGCCCCTGGAGCAATTCACGCAGAACCTGAACCAGGCCGCGAAGGACGGCAAGATCGACCCGCTGATCGGCCGCGAGTACGAGGTCGAGCGCGTGATCCAGATCCTGTGCCGCCGCCGCAAGAACAACCCGCTGCTGGTGGGCGAAGCCGGCGTGGGCAAGACGGCGATCGCCGAAGGCCTGGCCTGGCGCATCGTGCAGAAGGAAGTGCCGGAGATCCTCGCGGAATCCACCGTGTACTCCCTCGACATGGGCGCGCTGCTGGCGGGCACCAAGTACCGCGGCGATTTCGAACAGCGCCTGAAGGGCGTGCTCAAGTCGCTGAAGGACAAGCCCAACGCGGTGCTGTTCATCGACGAGATCCACACGCTGATCGGCGCCGGCGCGGCGTCGGGTGGCACGCTGGACGCGAGCAACCTGCTCAAGCCGGCGCTGTCCCAGGGTTCGCTGAAGTGCATCGGCGCGACGACCTTCACCGAGTACCGCGGCATCTTCGAGAAGGACGCGGCCCTGTCCCGCCGCTTCCAGAAGGTGGACGTGGTCGAGCCCAGCGTGGCCGAGACGATCGAGATCCTCAAGGGCCTGAAGAGCCGCTTCGAGGAGCACCACAGCGTCAAGTACGCCGCCAATGCGTTGCAGGCGGCTGCCGAGCTGAGCGCGAAGTACATCAACGACAGGCACCTGCCCGACAAGGCGATCGACGTGATCGACGAGGCCGGCGCGGCGCAGCGCATCCTGCCGGTGAACAAGCGCAAGAAGACGATTTCCAAGACCGAGGTCGAGGAGATCGTGGCGAAGATCGCGCGCATCCCGCCAGCCAACGTCTCGAACGACGACCGCGGCAAGCTGGCCAACCTCGAGCGCGACCTCAAGTCCGTCGTGTTCGGCCAGGACAAGGCGCTCGAAGTGCTCGCCGCTTCCGTGAAGATGGCGCGCTCGGGCCTGGGCAAGGGCGACAAGCCGATCGGCTCCTTCCTGTTCTCGGGCCCCACGGGCGTGGGCAAGACCGAGGCGGCCAAGCAGCTCGCCTACATCATGGGCGTGGACCTGATCCGCTTCGACATGTCCGAGTACATGGAGCGCCATGCGGTGTCGCGCCTGATCGGCGCGCCTCCGGGCTACGTCGGGTTCGACCAGGGGGGCCTGCTCACCGAAGCCATCACGAAAAAGCCGCACTGCGTGCTGCTGCTCGACGAGATCGAGAAGGCGCACCCGGACATCTTCAACGTGCTGCTGCAGGTGATGGATCACGGCACGCTGACGGACAACAACGGCCGCAAGGCGGACTTCCGCAACGTCATCATCATCATGACGACGAACGCGGGGGCCGAGTCGCTGAACAAGGCCACGATCGGCTTCACGAACGCCCGCGAGTCGGGCGACGAGATGGCCGACATCAAGCGCCTGTTCACGCCGGAGTTCCGCAACCGCCTGGACGCGATCGTGAGCTTCAAGGCGCTGGACGAGCAGGTCATCCTGCGCGTGGTCGACAAGTTCCTGCTCCAGCTCGAGCAGCAGCTGGCCGAGAAGAAGGTGGAAGTCACCTTCACCGACAAGCTGCGCAAGTACCTGGCGAAGAAGGGCTTCGATCCGCTGATGGGCGCGCGCCCGATGCAGCGCCTGATCCAGGACACGATCCGCCGTGCCTTGGCCGACGAGCTGCTGTTCGGCAAGCTGACCGAAGGCGGACGCCTCACGGTCGACCTGGACGACAAGGACGAGGTGCTGCTGGATATCCAGCCCTTGCCGAAGAAGGAAGGCAAATCCAGGCCGGAGCCGGAAGAGATCTCGACCGACGGCCAGTGAGCCTGTCGCGATCCACGAGAGCCGCCTTCGGGCGGCTTTTCTTTGGGCGCGTTACAGTCCCCGAAAAGGAGACTGTCATGCACCGACTCGCCGCACTCGCTGCCTTCCTCGCCCTCACGGGATGTGCCTCGATGCAGCCTCCGGGACCGCGTGCCATCGCGACGCTGCAGCCCACCGCCGGCAACACGGCCAGCGGCTCCGTGCAATTCGTGCAGCATGGCGGCAAGGTGCTGGTCAGCGGCGAAGTGCGCGGGCTGAAGCCGGGTGCGCAGCACGGCTTCCACGTCCACGACAAGGGCGACTGCTCCGCACCCGATGCGGCCAGTGCCGGCGGGCACTTCAATCCGGACGGCAAACCGCACGGCGACGCGCACCGGCAGCCGCACCACGCTGGCGACCTGCCGCCGCTCGCCGCGGATGCATCGGGCGTGGCGAAGATCAGCTACGAAGCCGATTCGATTTCGGTGGGCAGCGGCGGCGCGAACGACGTGGTGGGCCGCGGCCTGGTCGTGCACCGCGACCCGGACGATTTCAAGACGCAGCCCGCGGGCAATTCCGGCGCGCGTGTGGCGTGCGGCGTGATCGCGAAGTCGTAGCCGTCAGTACGTTTTGTAGGGCAGGAACTTGCCCGAGAGCACGACGTTCACGCGGTCGCCCTTCGGGTCGGGCTCGCGCGTGATGTCCATCGAGAAGTCGATCGCGCTCATGATGCCGTCGCCGAACTCCTCGTGGATCAGCTCCTTGATGGTCGTGCCGTACACGCTGACGATCTCGTACCAGCGGTAGATCAGAGGGTCGGCCGGCACGACCGTCGGCAGCGACCCCTTGTACGGCACCACCTTGAGCCACTTCGTTTCCTCGCCGCTCAGGCCGAAGATCTCGCCGAGCGCCTGGGCCTGCTCGTCGGTGGCCGTCATCTGGCCCAGGCACAGCGCTGTCGTCCACTCCTTGGACCGGCCGATCTTCCCGGCCACGCCGGCCCACGTCAGGCCGCGCGAGACCTTCGCGGCGATGATCTTTTCGGTGACGTCGTTGCGGTTCATGCGTTGCTCCTTGGCGCAGATGGATGCACCCCGTCCAAGCAACAGTCATGCCTTGCCGACGATGGCCCTCCAGTGCTTCGGCTCGACCGGCGTGATCGACAGGCGGTTGCCGCGTTTGAGCACGATCATGTCCGCCAGCTCGGGCCGCTCGCGCAGCTCGGCCAGCGAGATCAACGGGATCTTCTTCGTCACCTGCACGTCCACCAGCATCCAGCGCGGTTCTTCCTTCTTCGACTTGGGGTCGTAGTAATCGGACTTCTTGTCGAACTGCGTCGGGTCGGGGTAGGGCGCCGATGCCACGCGGCCGATGCCGACGATGCCCGGCTCGGGACAGCTCGAGTGATAGAACAGCACGCCGTCGCCCACGCGCATCTGGTCGCGCATGTAGTTGCGCGCCTGGTAGTTGCGCACACCGGTCCAGGCGACCGTCGACTTGGGCGCCGCTATTGCGTCGTCCACCGACACTTCGTCGGGCTCGGATTTCATCAGCCAGTAGTTCATGACGGCGCATTGTGACGTACACACCGGGCGCGCCCTGGATGTAACAGATCGTCCGGCACTTGGCTGAGCAGTGAACCGCGTGGATGATCGACGTTGTCGAAACTTCGAAGCCACCTTTGCCGCCCATGAAGAAACACCCGTCGATCTACCTGCTCGCCCTCCTGCTGGCCGTCGTCGCGATCCATCCCGCGCGCGCCGATGACGATGATGACGACGACGGTCCTCGGCATCACCACAAGCACAAGGAGACGTTCTACGAGGGCAACTGCAAGGTCGAGCGCAAGTGGAAGCACGGCGAATACGAGGAAAAGCGCAAGTGCCGGGCGCAACCCGTGGTGGTGCAGCCCGCGCCGGTGGTCGTGCAGCCTGCACCGGCCGTGGTGTACCCGCCGTGGATGGTCGTCCAGCAGGGGGCGCCCGTGTACCAGGCCGCTCCGGCCGTCCCCAGCACGGGAGTGATGCGCTGCGAGAGCCAGACCGTCGGGCGCGTGCTCGGCGGCCTGCTGGGGGGCCTGCTGGGCAACCAGATCGGCCATGGCAATGGCCGCGCGCTGGCGACCGTCGGCGGCGCGGTGGGTGGGGTGCTGATCGGCGGCGAGATCGGCCGCCGCATCGACGCCGGCGACCAGGCCTGCGTGGGCCAGGTGCTGGAGTTCGCCCCGGCCGGCCAGCGCGTGCAATGGGCTTCCGGCCCGCAGCAATATGCGGTGGTTCCGGGGCAGGTGAGCGCCGGGCGGGGCGGTCGTCAATGCCGCAACTACACCTTCGAGGAGCAAACGCCGCAGGGCTGGAGGCGGGTGAACGAAACCGCTTGCCGTCGCGACGACGGCGTGTGGACGCCAGTGTGATCAAGGTCGCGGTCATGGGCGCCGGCGCCGTCGGCATGTATTTCGGCGGCATGCTCGCGCGCGCCGGCCATGACGTGACGCTCGTTGCGCGACCCCAGCACGTCGAGGCGATCGGGCGCGACGGCCTGCGCATGGATACGAAGACCTTCGACGAGCGGGTGCGCGTGCGGGCGAGCAGCGACCCGGCCGCCGTAATGGGCGCACAGCTCGTGCTCTTCTGCGTGAAGTCCACCGACACGGAAAGCGCCGGCGAGCAGATCAAAGCCTTCGTCGGAAAGGAAAGCGTGGTGCTGTGCCTGCAGAACGGCGTGGACAACGACGTGCGGCTGCGGCGTATCCTGGCCCAGCCCGAGGTCGCCGCGGCGGTCGTCTATGTCGGTGCCGAGGTTGCAGGCCCCGGTCATCTCAAGCACCACGGCCGGGGCGAGCTGGTGATCGATCCCGTGCGCAAGATCCCGGGCTTGGCCCGGACCTTCGTCGAAGCGGGCGTGCCGACCGAGGTTTCGCCGAACGTGCGCGGCGCGTTGTGGCTCAAGCTGATCCTGAACTGCGCGTACAACGCGATCTCCGCGATCGCGCGCAAGCCGTACGGCGAAACCGTGCCCGGCGTCGGCATCCAGGACGTGATGCGCGACGTCATCGACGGGTGCCTCGCGATCGCGGAGGCGGAGGGAGTGACGATTCCGGGCGACGTCGATGCCGCCGTGCGCCGCATCTACGAGACGATCCCGCAGCAATACGCCTCGACCGCGCAGGACATCATGCGCGGCAAGCCGACCGAGATCGATTACCTGAACGGCTACATCGTCCAGCGCGGCAAGGCGCTGGGCATCAAGACGCCCGCCAACCAGGCGCTGTGGGCGCTGGTGAAGCTGATCGAACCGAAGAAGTAGCCGGAATCAGCCCGACCAGGCGAACGGCGCGAAATGGCCGTTGCGCGTGCCGGTGTCGTCGTCCCAGTCGATGCCGAACGCGTGCATGTGGCTGCGTTTCGCCTTCGCCAGCGACAGCCGTGAATTGACCGGGTGCGAGACATCGTCGATAGCGATCGGCCGCCCGTCCATGTTGAGCATCGCGTCGCACACCTGGTCGACGAAATCGCCGCCGCGCACGAACCACTGGTTGCCATCCTGCGTGATGGAGACCTTGGCGCGCTCCACGCCCGCGAACTTGCCGACCAGCGGCGCCATCATGGCCATGGGCCCGCCCGCCGCGCCGCTCGCGATCGCCGTGATCGCATCGACTTGCTCCTGCGATGCCGACGAGTCCACGACCAGGCCCACGGTCATGTCGCCCGAGCCCATCGGTCCTTTCGATTGCAGCAGCACCAGGAAGCTGATTCCGTCGAGCGGCACACCGTCCTTGCTGCCCTTGTCGATGCGCAGGCCCAGCGCCGCCTTGCAGTCGCCTTCGGTGGGCGTCGCCGCGAGATTGCTGGTGATGCAGGGGCAGAGCTGCGTGCAGTTGCAGGTTTCGGCGTACTGACCGGAAATTTGCCAGGACATGGCGGTCTCCTCACGCGATGCGCAGAGAAGAATAGCCGGCCTGAGCGATTGTTCAAGCCGCGGTGAGGCCCGCCGCAGGGCAGCGCCCGCGTGGGTGCCGGACGGTCAGCGCGTGACGTCGAGCAGCTCGACTTCGAAGTTCAAGGTGGCATTGGGCGGGATCACGCCGCCCGCGCCCTTCTCGCCGTAAGCGATCTGCGGCGGGCAGGTGAGCCTGGCCTTGCCGCCTGGCTTCATCATCTGCAGGCCTTCGGTCCAGCACCTGATCACGCGATTGAGAGGGAACTCGGCCGGCTCCTTGTGCGCGTACGAACTGTCGAACTCGCGACCGTCCAGCAAGGTGCCGCGGTAATGCACCCGCACGACGTCGGTGGCGCTGGGCGGCGTGCCCGTTCCTTCCCTGAGTGACTGGTACACGAGGCCGCTCGGCGTGGTGACGGGTGCGCGCGGCGCCGTGGCGCAGCCGGCGAGGAGGGCGGCGAGGGACAGAAGATAGAGAAAGGTTCGCATGGCTGCGCATTGTGCACGCCTGCCTATACTGGCCGCTCAGGAGTTGCACCACCCATGACGAACACCGAACCGCTCCCGCTCGAGCAAGCCAGGATCGACGCATTGCTCGCTGTCTCCACCGGCACCATCACCACCGTGCTCCTCAAGAAGGGCCTGCGCAACGTCTGGATGCGCGGCACGATGCCGCTCAAGCCCGGCCAGCCGCGGGTGGCGGGCCGCGCCTTCACGCTGCGCTTCGTGCCCGCGCGCGAGGATCTCGCCACGCCGGCGTCGTGGGGCTCGCCGATTTCCACGCGCGCCGCGATCGAGGCCATGCCGGCCGGCTGCGTCGCGGTGGTCGGCGCGATGCGCACGACCGACGCCGGCATCTTCGGCGACATCCTGTGCGCGCGCATGGTGAAGAAGGGCGTCGCCGCGCTGGTGACGGACGGTGTCGTGCGCGACGTGCAGGGCGTGCTCGGCACGGGCCTGAACGTGTGGTGCCAGGGCACGGCCGCGCCGCCCTCGGTGGCGGGCCTCACTTTCGTCGGCTGGCAGGAGCCGATCGATTGCGGCGGCGTCGCGGTATTCCCGAACGATGTCGTCGTGGTCGACCAGGACGGCGCCGTGCTGATCCCGGCCGCGCTGCTCGACGACGTGATCGCCGCCGCCACCGAGCAGGAACATCTCGAGAACTGGATCATGTCCGAGGTGGAGCAGGGCGCGAAGCTGCCGGGGCTGTACCCGCCCAACGAGGAGAACCGCAAGCGCTACGAGGCCTGGCGGAAGGGCCGCTAGCCGCGCCCTACATCATCCCCAGCACCTTCGGCAGCCAGATCGACAGGTCCGGCCAGTAGGTCACCATCAGCAGGAACACCAGCATCGTCGCGAGCCACGGCCACACGGCGATGGTCAGGTCGGTGATGCCCATCTTCGCTATCCCCGAGGCGACGTAGAGATTCAGCCCCACCGGCGGGTGGCACATGCCGACCTCCATGTTCACCGTCATCATGATGCCGAAGTGCACCGGGTCGATGCCCAGCTTCATCGCGACGGGGAACAGGATGGGCGCCATGATCAGCACGATCGACGACGGCTCCATCACGTTGCCCGCGAGCAGCAGGATGATGTTGACGAACAGCAGGAAGCCCACGGCACCCAGGTGCTTGTCGATCATCCATGCGGCCAGGGCCTGCGGGATGTTCTCCGACGTCATCAGGTAGCTGAACATCACCGCATTGGTGATGATGTACAGCAGCATCGCCGACATGTTCGCGCTGTCGAGCAGCACCTTGGGCACCTGTTTCAAGCCCAGGTCCCGGTACACGAACACGGCGATGAAGAAGGCGTACACCGCGCTCATCGCCGCCGCTTCGGTCGGCGTGAAGATGCCGGTGTAGATGCCGCCGATCACGACCACGATCAGCAGCAAACCCCAGATCGCCTTGCGAAAGGCGGTGAAGCGCTCGTCCCACGAGGCCACCGGCTGGCGCGGGTAGTTGAAGCGGCGCGCGCGCCACCACGTCACCACGCCCAGCATGACGGCCAGCACGAGGCCGGGAATGATGCCGGCGATGAAGAGGGCGCCGACCGAGGTGTTGGTCGCCACCGCGTACATCACCATCACGATCGACGGCGGGATCAGGATCCCCAGCGCGCCCGACGTGGTGATCACGCCGGCGCCGAAGCGCTTGGGGAATCCCTGCTTGACCATCGCGGGCAGGATGATCGAGCCGATGGCGACCACGGTTGCGGGCGACGAGCCCGACACCGCCGCGAAGAGCGCGCACGCCATCACGCCGGCGAGCGCGAGCCCGCCATGCCAGTGCCCGACCATGGAGGAGGCGAAGTTGATCATCCTTCGCGCGACGCCGCCGTGCGTGAGGAAGTTGCCGGCGAGGATGAAGAACGGGATCGCCATGATCTCGAACTTCTCGATGCCGGTGAACAGCTTCAGGGCCACCGATTCGATCGGTACCGTCGTCATCGTGAACAGGTACGTGAGCACGGTAAGGCCGAGCGAGATCGAGATCGGCATGCCGGTGAGCATCAGCCCGATCAGCAGCGCGAAGATGATCCACGCGTTGTTCACGGGCGCGCCCGCCAGCCGCAGCAGGAACGGCGCGAGCAGGATGACCGGCGGAATCAGCGAGGGCCAGCGCGGCGCATCGGCGCGCAGGGGAACGGCTGCCGTGCTCATGTCCGCGCTCCCGGCGACGCGGGCAGCGGATGCAGGTTGTCCGGCATGCCTTCGACCACATCGGCAGGCGGGACGCCTTCGACGTGAGTCACGTCATGGCGCGGCAGCTCGCCAGTACGCGCGAAATACCACGCGACCTGCAGGAAGCGGAAGCACATCAGGTACGACCCCAGCGGGATGCACAGGTAGACGATCCACTTGGGCAATTCGAGGTCCGGCGTCGTGTTGCTGGTGTGGGCCATGTCCCAGGTGAAGGTGGCACCCAGCGTGCCCACGATGCCCGTGAAGAGCGCGCCCGCGGCCATGCCGACCAGGACATAGGCCTTGTGCAGGCCGGGCGGCAGGCGGTTGATCAACACGTCCACGCCCACGTGGATGCCCGTGCGCACGCCGTAGGCGGCGCCGAACTTCGCCATCCACACGAACATGTAGATGCACAGCTCCTGCGCCCACGACAGGTCGATCTTCAGCAGCACGTCCTGCACGGCCGGAACCGGAATCCCGGCCGAGTAGCGGTGGACGACGGCGAAGAAGATCAGCAGCGTGGCCGCACCCATCAGGGCTGCGATGAGCCACTCCTCCAGATGATCGAGCAAGCGGCCCATCGCGCGTCAGGCCTTGAAGCCGGTGGCCTGGTACACGGCCTGGATCGTTTCCTTGCCGATGCGCGACTCGTTCTCCTTGTGCACCACGAGCAGCGCCTTTTTCAGCTGCGCCTTCTCGTCGGCCGTCAGTGTGAGCATCTGGCTCCTGCCGCTCTTCTTGATCGCTTCGAGCGCATCCTCGTTCTCCTTGGCGGCGATGTCGTTCGCGTACTTCGTCGCGTCCTTCATCGCGCCGTCGAGCGTCTTGCGCACATCGGCGGGCAGGCCGTCCCAGAACTTCTTGTTGGCGATCACCGCGTAGCCGATGTAGCCGTGGTCGGTGAGCGCGATGAACTTCTGCACCTCGTGCATCTTCTGCGTGTAGACGTTGGAAGGCGTGTTCTCCGTGCCGTCCACCACGCCGGTCTGCAGCGCCTGGTACACCTCGGAGAACGCCATCACCTGCGGGATCGCGCCCAGCGCCTTCATCTGGTCGCCCAGCACCTTGGACGACTGGATGCGCATCTTCAGGCCCTTGTAGTCGGCCGGCACGCGGATCGACTTGTTGGCGCTCATCACCTTCAGGCCGTTGTCCCAGTACGCCAGGCCTTGCACGCCCTTGCTTTCGAGCTTGCTGAACAGCTTGGCGCCGACGGGGCCCTCGGTCACCTTGTGCAGCTCCGCGTAGTTGTCGAAGATGTACGGCAGGTCGAACACCTCGAACTCGCGCACGCCCAGGGGCCCGAACTTCGCGAGCGAAGGAGCGAGCAGCTGCACGGAGCCGAGCTGCAGTGCGTCCATCTCCTCGCCGTCCTTGAACAGCGAGCTGTTGGGATAGACCTCGACCTTGACGCGGCCCTTGGTCCTCTCTTCGGCGAGCTCCTTGAACTTGAGCGAGCCCTTGCCCTTGGGGGTGTGCTCGGCGACCACGTGGCTGAACTTGACCACGATCGGCTGTTGGGCCTTCACGCCGGCAACGCCCAATGCGGCGGCGGCCGCGCCGGCGGTGATGAGGGAGCGACGTTTCATGGGGCAGGTCTCCTTGACGACTTGTTGTTGCAACGACAGCCATTCAATCACGCAGCAGCGGCGAGCGTCATCAGAGAGAGCCCTGAGTGCGGTCATGTGGTTTTTACCTAGGGCGCACACCCGTTGACGCCGTCCAGCACGCGTCGGTAGCCTGCGGCGTCACTTCCAAGGAGACACCATGCGGCTGCTGCAAAAAGTGGTACTGGGCATCGCGCTGCTGTGCAGTACCTTCCTCGCTTTCGCGCAGGGCGAGGCGGAGTATCCCAACAGGCCCATCAAGTGGGTCGTGCCGTACCCGCCGGGCGGCACCACGGACCTGCTCGCGCGGCTGATGGCGCAGTGGCTCACCCAGCGCCTGGGCCAGCAGGTGATCGTCGAGAACAAGGCCGGTGGCGGCAACAACATCGGAACCGACTACGCGATCAAGTCGCCGCCAGATGGCTACACGATCTTCCTCGTGAACCCGGCCAACGCGATCAACGCGTCGCTGTACACGAACCTCACGTTCAACTTCCTGAACGACATGGCGCCCGTGGGCGGCATCATCCGCGTGCCGAACGTGATGACCGTGCGCAAGGACTTCCCGGCGAACACGGTCCAGGAATTCATCGAGTATGCGAAGAAGAACCCGGGCAAGGTGAACATGGCTTCGTCCGGCACGGGCACGTCGGTGCATCTTTCCGGCGAGCTGTTCAAGACCATGGCCGGCGTGGACATGAAGCACATCCCGTACAAGGGCGCGGGCCCCGCCACGCAGGACCTGCTGGGCGGCCAGGTGGACGTGATCTTCGACAACATGCCGTCGATGATGGGCCACATCAAGGCGAAGAGCGTGAAGCCGCTGGGCGTGACCAGCGCGCAGCGCTCGCCCGCGCTGCCGGATGTGCCCGCGATCGCCGAAGTCGTTCCCGGCTACGAAGCCAGCGCATGGTTCGGCGTGTCCGCGCCCAAGGGCACGCCCGCCTACGCGATCGCGCGCCTGAACAAGGAAATCAACGCTGGTCTTGCCGATCCCGCGTTGAAGGCGCGCCTGGCCGACCTGGGCGGCGTGCCCATTCCGGGCACGCCCGAGCAGTTCTGGGCGATGCATCGCATGGAAACCGAGAAATGGGCGAAGGTCGTCCAGGTGTCAGGCGCGAAGGTCGACTGACAGGGGTGCAAGCCGCTCGACGACCCAGTCGAGGAACACCCGCACCCGCGGCGCAAGCTGCCGGTGGTGCGGGTACATCACCGAAATCGGCATCGGCGGGGGTGCGGACCGGGGCAGCACTTCGACCAGCTTGCCGGCGTCGAGGTGCTTTTGCAGGTGATAGCGCGGCGCCTGGATGAACCCCAGGCCCTGCAGGCAGCAGGCGGTGTAGGCCTCGACGCTCGTCACTGAAACCCGGCCCTTGAGCTGCATCGCCTGCACCTTGCCGCCGACGACGAACTCGAAAGGCGCGCGCTTGCCGGTGGCCGTGGAAAAGAAGTTCACCGCGTCGTGCTGGCGGAACTGCTCGAGGTTGCGCGGCCGGCCGCGTTCCTCGATGTATTCGCGGCTCGCGCAAGTCACCTGCGCCACGGCCGCAATGCGGCGGGCCACGAGCCCCGAGTCGCGCGGTTCGCCGCCACGCACCACGCAATCGACGCCCTCGCGCACGAGATCGACCAGGCGATCGCCCGTGCCGATCTCGAATTCGATGCCGGGGTAGCGCCGGCAGAATTCCCCCAGGTGCGGGAACAGGTACATCGACGCCACGGTCGATTGCAGGTCCACGCGTAACTTGCCTTTCGGGCTGGCGGCTGCTTCGCCAAGGAAGGATTCGGCCTCTTCCACTTCCGCGATCACGCGCTGGCATCGTTCGTAATACGCCTGCCCGTCGAGCGTCGGGCTCACGTGGCGCGTCGTGCGGTGCAGCAGGCGCACGCCGAGCCGCCGCTCGAGCTGCTGCAGCGTGTAGGTCGCGGTGGCGCGGGGCAGGTTCATGTCCTCGGCCGCCGCGGTGAAGCTGCCCAGGTCCACGATGCGCGTGAAGAGGCGCATGGCGTCGATGCGATCCATTTTTGCGCTTTGTTGTCCGTATTTGAACAATCCTACCAATTGGCGAGCATTTATCCGGCGAGCGATTCCGCCGACCATTCGTGGACTCACACACGAAAGGAATGCAGATGGAAACGCACAGGATCGCCCTCGTCACCGGCGGCAGCCGCGGGCTGGGCCGCAACATGGCGCTGCAGCTGGCACGCGCCGGCCACGACGTGATCCTCACGTACAAGAGCCGCGCGGACGAGGCCGCGGCGGTGCGTCAGGAGATCGAGGCGCTCGGCCGCCAGGCTGCAGCGCTTCAGCTGGACGTCGGCGACGTGGCATCGTTCGCGGCCTTCGCGCTGCGCGTGGCCGACGTGCTGGAAGGGAAGTGGAAGCGCAAGCAGATCGACTTCCTCGTCAACAACGCCGGCATCGGTGGCCACGCGACGCTGGGAGCGACGAGCGAGCAGTTCTTCGACGAGCTCGCGAACATCCACTTCAAGGGCGTCTATTTCCTGACGCAGGCGCTGCTGCCGCAGATCGCGGACGGCGGCGGCATCGTGCTGGTGTCCACCGGCCTCACGCGCTTCGCGATTCCCGGCTACGGTCCGTACGCGGCGATGAAAGGCGCGATCGAACAGCTCGCCAAGTACTGGGCCAAGGAGCTCGGTGAGCGCCGCATCCGCGTGAACGCCGTCGCGCCCGGCGCGATCGACACCGACTTCAACAAGGAGCGCTTCGCCCAGAACCCGCAGATGGTTCAGCTGATCGCGAGCAACACGGCACTGGGCCGCGTCGGCCAGGCGGACGACATCGGCCCGGTGGTCGCCTTCCTCTGCTCGGAGGCTGCGCATTGGATCACTGCGCAGCGCCTCGAAGCCAGCGGCGGCACGTTCCTCTGAGCTAGCGCACCGTCACCGTCACCCGCAGGAAGTTCGCGGGGATCACCGTCTTGCCGGCCGTCGTGCTCTGGTTCTGCGCAGTGAACAGCGCCTCCAGTTCACGACGCAGGCCGTCTTCCTTGCCGTTCTTCGCGGCGGCGTCGAAGGCGTTCATCGTCGGGCCGTAGAAGCGGCGGAAGGTCTCGACGTACTCCGCCGGCGTGCCGTCGAAGCGGAAGGTATAGACGTCCTTGCGGCACGCGACATCCTGCGGCGCGACGCCCGCGGCACCGAAGCGCTCGACGACGTTCGCTTCCACGCCCCAAGTCATCGGGCTGACGAATCCCTCGGGAGGAGGCGGCGTGTACGCCGCGCTGATCTTCAGGATCTGCGCGACCAGCGTCGGGTCGCCCGGGATCCAGTTGCCCATCGTGATCGCCCCGCCGCGCTTGGTCACTCGCACCATCTCCTTCGCCACCTCGACCGGCTTGGGCGCGAACATCGCGCCGAAGATGCTCACGACGCGGTCGAACGTCTTGTTCTCGATCATGCCCAGGTTGCAGGCGTCGCCCTCCTGGAACTTGAGGTTCGGCAGGTTCGCCTCCTTCGCGCGCCGGTTGCCGGCGGCCACGAGGTTGCTGGCGATGTCCACGCCGAGCACCTGCGCACCCAGGCGCGCGGCGGGCAGGGCGGTGGTGCCGTCGCCGCAACCGAGGTCCAGCACGGACAGGCCCGCGCGGATGCCGATGTCCCGCACGAGCGCTTCACCGCTCTCGCGCATCGATGCCGCGATGCGGGTGAAGTCGCCCTTTTCCCAGAGCGCCTTGTTCGGATTGACGACAGCATTCATGGATGAGCTCCTCGGGTGTGTTGAGGGACGCAGCGTACGCCTGTGCCTGACGCATGTCGATATGGGGCCGCTTCGTTGGTCGTGGAAGACTGCAACGAAGGAGCAGACCCCGCGGCCGAGCTGGCAGCCGCAGCGCTCAGCCAGCCGGATCCCAACGGCAGCGCGTGGCGTACTGACTGTCAGGCGGGCGGCGAGGTGCGATGGGCCCAGGCCGTCGTGTGACGCTCGAGCACGCTGAACAGCTCGTACATCGCCATGGCCATCGCGCCGACCACCACCAGGCCGGCGAAGGCCAGGCCCATCTGCATGGCGGAGCCGGCCGAAACGAGCAGGTAGCCGATGCCTTCGTTCGACGCCGTCATCTCCGACACGGTGGTGCCGACGAAGGCCAGCGTGATCGCGACCTTCAGCGATGCGTGGAAATACGGCAGCGCGCGCGGGAAGCCGATCTTGCGCAGCACGTCCCAGCGCGTGGCGCCCAGAACGCGCAGCACGTCTTCCAGCTCGGGCTCCAGCGTCGCGAGGCCGGTCGCGATGTTCACCATGATCGGGAAGAACGAGATGAGGAAGGCGGTGAGGATCGCCGGGCCCGCGCCGATGCCGAACCACACCACCAGCAGCGGCACGAAGGCCGCCTTGGGCAGTGCGTTGAACGCCGTCATCGCCGGGTACACCGCCGCATAGGCCAGGCGCGAGCTGCCGATGAACATGCCGAGCAGCACGCCCACGACGATCGCGAGGCCGAAGCCCGCCATCGTGACCCACCATGTGCGCCAGGCGTGCATCGCGATGGGCCCGCGGAATTCCACCAGTTGCTGCGCGATGCGCAGCGGCGAGGGCAGGATGAACTCCGACACCTGCAGCGCCCAGCACAGCACCTGCCAGATGACGAGCACGCCGGCGAGCAGCAACCAGGGCGACCAACGTTCGAGACCGCGCGCCTTCATGCCGGCACCCGCTCGCCGCGCTGCGCGCCGATCTGCGCGCGCAGCTCGTGCACGACGTCGGTGAACTCGCGCGTGTAGGCGATCTCCAGGTCGCGCGGACGCGGCAGGTCGATGGACTTGCGCGCGACGATGCGGCCGGGCCCGCGGCTCATCGTGTAAACCGTGTCGGCGAGGAACACCGATTCGCGCAGGTCGTGCGTCACCAGGATCACGTTGAAGCGCTTCTCGGCGTGCAGGTCGCGCAGGATGCACCACAGCTCCTCGCGCGTGAACGCGTCCAGCGCGCCGAAGGGCTCGTCGAGCAGCAACAGCTGCGGCTCGTGGATCAGCGCGCGGCAGATGCTGGCGCGCTGCTGCATGCCGCCGGAGAGCTGCCAGGGATAGCTGTCCGCATGGCCGGCCAGGCCGACCTTCGCCAGCAGGTCCAGCGCGCGCTGCACGTACTCGGCCCGCTTGCGCTTGAAGTCGCTGCGGTAGGGCTCGACGATCTCCAGCGGCAGCAGCACGTTGTCCAATGTCGTGCGCCACGGCAGCAGCGACGGTGCCTGGAACGCCATGCCCGAGATCTTGAGCGGCCCGTTCACCGCGCGGCCGTCCACCAGCACCTCGCCGCGCGTCGCGGGCTTGAGGCCCGTCGCGAGCTTCATGAAAGTGGACTTGCCGCAGCCGGAGGGCCCGACGATGGCCGCGAACTCGCCGCGCGCCAGTGTGAGTCCGATCGCTTCAACGGCGAAGCGGCCTTGGGCCCGCAGTTCCTCGTCGTAGGCCAGCCAGACGTCGCGAAACTCGACGAAGGCGCTTTCCGCCTGCGCCATCACTTCTTCGGCAGCACGGAGGCGAGTTCGGCCTTCGGGGGCAGGAACGAGCCGTTCCAGACCAGGTCGGGGTTGACGCGCGTCCTGGTGCCGAAGGCGTCCGACACCTGCGACGCCATCAGCGACAGGCGCCCGGGGTTGACCTGCCCGAAGCCTTCGGCGCGCGCGTCGGGGCTGTTGATCACGGTGTCGATCGCGAGCTTCAGGCGCCGCGTTTCCAGCTGCGTGTTGATGATGCCGTCGCGCGCCTTCACGTCCTCGATCGCGGCGGCCGGATTGGCGAGCACGTCGCGCATGCCCTTGGTGAAGGCCGCCAGGAACGCCCTGATGGCGGCCGGGTTCTCGCGAATCAACTTCGGCGAGACGATCACGGCATTGCCGTACAGCTTCACGCCGTTGTCGGCATAGGGCAGCACGACGATGTCCGAAGACTTCACGCCGCGTGCTTCGAGGTTGAGCAGCGAAGTGAAGGTGAAGCCCGTGATCGCGTCGACGTCGCCACGGGCGAGCATGGTCTCGCGCAGCGGCGGGTCCATCGTCGTCCAGTTGACCGCCCCGATGCCGTTGGCCTTCTGGAAGATCGGGAACGCGCGGCGGCCGGCGTCGAACACCGGCGCACCCATTTTCCTGCCCGCCAGGTCCGCGGGCCTGGCGATGCCGGATTTCTTCAGCGCCATCACCGAGGCCGGCGTGTTGTTGTAGACCATCATCACGGCCACGGGCTTGTTCGGCGCGTCGGGGTTGTTCGCGTGGAACTCCATCAGTGCTGCCATGTCCGCAAAGCCGATGTCGTAGCTGCCCGAAGCCACGCGCGTCACGGCGGTGCCCGAGCCACTACCGGCGTCGATCGTCACGTCCAGGCCCGCGGCCTTGAAGTAGCCCTTGGCGGCCGGCGTGAGGAACAGCGCCGCGGGGCCTTCGAAGCGCCAGTCCAGCTGGAACTTGATCGGCGTGGGCGACTGGGCGGAGGCGGGGAGCAGGGCGCCGGCCAGGGCGAGAGCGGCCAGCGACTGCACGAAGGAGCGGCGAGGGGCGATGGTCATGTTGTGGCCGATTTTCATGGCGGGGAGGGATGCAAGTCCAGTGCCAGAGAGAGAATAGCTCGATGCGCATTGCCCTGATCCACGCCACCCGCCTGTCCATCGACCCGATCGATGCCGCGTTCGAGCGGCATTGGCCCGAGGCGGAACGGATGCACCTGCTGGATGATTCCCTCTCGCGCGACCGGGAGCGCGATGGCGAGCTGACCGAGGCGATGATCGATCGCTTCATCGCCCTCGCGACCTATGCGAAGGGCACCGGCGCGGAGGCGATCCTGTTCACCTGTTCCGCCTTCGGCCCGGCGATCGAGGCGGCGGGCCGGGCGGTGGAGATCCCGACGCTCAAGCCGAACGAGGCGATGTTCGAGCAGGGGCTGGGCCTGGGCCGCAGGCTCGCGCTGCTCGCGACATTCCGGCCGTCGCTGGTCTCCATGTCCGAGGAGATCGAGGCCATGGCCCACGCGCGCGACAAGGAGGTGGAACTGCGCACCGTCTTCGTTCCCGGCGCCATGGCCGACCTGGCGGCCGGGCGCAGCGAAGACCACGACCTCAAGATCGCGCAGGCCGCCGCCCGGCTGAAGGACTGCGACGGCGTCATGCTGGCGCAGTTCTCGATGGCTGCCGCGGCGCCGCTCGTGCAGCAGGAGCTGGCTTGCCCGGTGTTGACGAGCCCGGGGTGCGCGGTGCTGGCGCTGCGGCAAGCGGCGGCGCGCTAGGCCGTCCTTACTCGATGTACTGCGGCTCCTTGGCGATCGTGCGCGACTGTTCCGCGTCGTGGTTGATCCATAGCCGCGCGCCGGTCTGCTTCAGGAAAGCCTCCATCTCCTTCATCGTGCGAACGCTCTGTTCGCGGTCGAAGTTGATCGGCGGCGCGCGCATGGCCTCCCAGTTGGCTTCCAGGTGCACGAAATCGCCGCCGAGCAGGACGGGCGCGCTCCTGGGCAGGCGCACGAAGAGCGACTGGTGGCCCGGCGTATGGCCGGGCGTGGACTTGATGACCACGGAGCCGTCGCCGAACACGTCGTGGTCGCCCTTCAGCTTCACCACCTCGGCGTTGCGAAGCTGATCGTACGTTCGGGGATTGAACGCGTACTTCTGCGGCTCCGGGCCGAAGGCCGCGTCGTACTCGGCCGACTGCATGTAGATGGTCGCGTGCGCAAACAGGTTCGCATTGCCGGTGTGGTCGGCGTGCATGTGCGACATGGCGAAGTAGCGAATGTCGGCGGGCGCGACGCCGATCTCGCGCAGCGATTGGGTGAGCGGCTTGCGCAACACCGCCACCGACGTGCGCCGCTGGTTGGGCACGCCCTCCGGGATGCTGGCGTAAGCATCCGGGTGCCCGCTGTCCCACAGGAACCAGCCCTGGGCATGCCGCACCAGGTAGCAGTTATTCGAGAAGGCGTACGGCTTGCCCTTGTCCTGGGGCGTGGTCCAGATCGACAGGTCCTGCGTGCGGTTTTCGCCGCAGTCGATCGCGTACAGGCGCTGCACGGCGGCGGAAGATGCGGGACCGGGCGAGGAGGCGCAGGCCGTGAGCGCGACCGCGATTGCACTGAGGAAAAGCCGGAACCCGCCCATATGCGCCTCCCGTCGGCCGGTCCGGCCGCGAAGCGGATTATGGTCGCCGCGGCGTGTTTTCCAAGTTGCGCGCCGAAGATCAGCAGGTCTGGCGCGAACGGCGCGAATCCACCCAGTAAGCCCACAGTACGAGCAGCCACTGCGCCTGCCCTATCCAGGCCAGTGCCGTCACGTTCGGCGGCGGCTCGCCGAACAGGTTGGCGATGTGGACGATCGCGAGAAACGCCACGAGGCCGACCAGCGCCCATCGCCCGACCTTGTCCAGCATCGCCCACGTGGCCTGCGCATAGAGCCACACGCCGATCGCGAAGATCGGCACCTCCACCGCCAGTGTCGCATCCCTCGATTGCCACAGTCCCAGTCCGACCAGGGTCGAGCCGCCGGGCGTGATCGGCAGGTCGGGCACATGCACGATCGCGTCGAGCAACCAATGGCTCACCACCAGTGCGCCGACGACGATCGCGCCGCGCAGGTTCTTGCGGGTGAATCCGTAGAACACGGCCAGCAGCACGCCCCAGAGCGCCGCCGCGACCAGGCTGTGCGTGAGCGGGTAACGCTCGAACACCAGCGGCGTCACGGCCGTGGCCCCGGGCTGGATGCGCACCGTCTCCCATCCGAGCAGGAGCATGGTGGGCCACACCAGGTCCACCCATTGCGCGGCGAGGAAGGCGGTGCCTAGCGAGACTTTCGGCGCGACACGCCTGGCAGCGAAGCCGAGGCCGAAGTGACCGATGAACATGAGAAGCCTTGGCGTGGTGAACGGGCGATTGTCTGCGAAATGCTAGGTGGGGAATTCCCCGAGTGCGTGCGAGCCGAGGAAGCTGCTTTTTCATGCACCATTCGCCCCCATGAAGTTCGAAACGCTGCAGCGCGACCTACAGGCCGCGCGGGCGGGCACGCTCGACATGGGCACGCTCGCACGGCGCTTGCGAGGGCTCATCCTGCCCGCCGCACTGCCGCCGAAATTCGGAGAGGTCCTCGCCAACATCGCGGATCGGATGGAATCCAGTGCGCTGTTCGACGGCGATAGTTGCTCGTTCAGCCAGGCTGATTTGCTGGAGGCGCTGGAAGTGTGGGCGCAGAAGGCGAACGAGAGGCTGAAGGGCCGTTGAGGCCAGCGACCCCGGCCTGCGCCGGGGTGACGTCGGTCCTCACGGGCGCACGTACGACCAGCCTTCCTGCTGCTTCTTCATCAGCTCGGTGATGCCGGCCGGCACGTAGCCGATCGTCGGCAGCATCTCGTCCTTCGACAGCTTGAACGCCTTCATGGTGTTCTCGCAGCCCACCACCTTCACGCCGGACTTCACCAGTTCGGCGACCTGCGGGCCGACGGGGGAATCGTGCTTGAGCATGTTGATGCCCGGGCCATAGGCGACGATCTCGAGGTCGATGTTGGCCGCGCCGCCCACGTCGGCCTGCGCGTTCCTCGTGTTGTTCAGCACCAGGTTCCAGCGCGCCGGGTCGTTGTCGGTGACCTGGATGACGAGCCGGTTGCGCTGGCCCTGCGCGCGGGTGGTGCCGGCCCAGGCCAATCCCGCGAGCGGGAGGAGCGCCGAAGCGCGAAGGAGGGTACGGCGGGTGGGCAGGCTCATGACGATCTCCTGGGGGTGCGTGCAGTCACGCGGGCGAGGCGATCGTACGCCTCGCCCACCCCGGCTGCGCCCCCAGAAGTGACTAGCCGGCTCCGCCGCCCAGCACCTCGCCGAACAGCACCCATTTCTTGCCGTCGAACTTCGACAGCTGCGCCTGCTCGATCGGTGCGTGGTCGGTGGGCGAGGTGTTGACCACGATGCCGGGCAGCAGCAGGCCGTGCTTCCAGTTCTTGATGCTCTCGGCCTGCTTCCTGATGTTGTCGCGGCTGTAGTTGCCGTTGCACTGCTTCAGCGTCTGCAGCATCAGGTTGGCGGTGATGTAGCCGTAGATGTTGCTCGCATCGAGCGGATTGCCTTCGGTGTAGTGCTTGCCCATGAACGCGCGCCATTCGAGCATGGCCGGGTCGTCCTTCCACGTCGGGTCGGATTCATCCTTGTAGTACTGCACCGTGATCAGGTCCACGCTCTTGTCCAGGCCGGCGGGCGTGAGCACGCTGCCGACGGAGGCACCGACGTTGTTCACGATGTTCAGCGGCGGCTTCCAGCCCGAGTCGTACACGCGGCGGATCGCCTGCGCGGCGAACTTGGGCGTGGTGATGTTGATGAAGGTGTCGGCGCCGCTGGCCTTGAGCGTGAGGATCTGCGAATCCACCGTCGGATCCGTCACCTCGTAGGTGGCCTTGGCGACGATCATCTTCGCCTTGTCGCCCTTGATCACGTTCTCCACGCCGGCGAGCACGTCCTTGCCGTAGTCGTCGTTCTGGTAGAGGATCGCAATCTTGGCGTTCGGCCGGTTCTTCAGGATGTACTTGGCGTAGATCTCGCCTTCGGTCTGGTAGCTCAGGTTGAAGCCGAAGGTCCAGGGGTAATTCTTCGGGTCGTTCCACTTCGTCGCACCGGTCGCCACGAACAGGTGCGGCACCTTCTTCGCGTTCACGTACTTGTGGATGGCCGTGTTGCTGGGCGTGCCCAGCGTCTGGAAGAGGGCGTCCACGTTGTCCTGCTCGACCAGGCGGCGCACCTGCTCCACCGTCTTGGGCGGGCTGTAGCCGTCGTCCAGCGAGATCAGGTTCACCATCGCGCCGTTCACGCCGCCCTCGGCGTTGACCTTCTTGAAGAACGCCTGGTGCAACTTGCCGATCGTGCCGTAGGCGGAGGCGGGCCCGCTATAGGGCATGGTCTGCCCGAGCTTCACTTCCTTCTTCGCCTGCGCGAACACCGTGTTCAGGTAAGGCGCGGCCACGGCCGCTGCGCCGATCGCCAGGGTCTTGCGTCGAGTCGTTTTCATCCTGCTTCCTTTCCAGTCAGTGGCAGTTGCACATCGTCGCGTCCTTCTTGTGCGGGCGCGGCCGTCCTCGTTGTCCCCGCGGCGAAGCGCCGGCGCAGCATGGCGATGAGGCCGGCCACGCCCGAGGGCATCAGGTACATGAATCCGATGAGGAACACGCCATAGATCGCCCAGGGCGCGGCCTTGGAGATCTGGTCGGCGACGTTCGGGATGAACTGGATGAAGAGGGCGCCGTAGAACGCGCCCGAGATCGAAGCGAGCCCGCCCACGACGACGCCCACCAGCAGCGTGAGCGACAGGAACACGCTGAACGAATCGGGCGAGGCGAACTGCACGCCGATGGCGGCCAGCGCGCCGGCGATGCCCGTATAGAGCGCCGAGACGCCGAAGGTCAGCGACTTGTATAGGGCAGTGTTCACGCCCATCGCTTGCGCGGCGATCGGCTGGTCGCGGATCGCCACGAGCGCGCGGCCCACGCGTCCGCGCAGCAGGTTCCAGCCGGCGACGAACAGCACGATCACCCAGAACAGCGTGAAGAAATAGAGCCACTGGTCCTGGTTGAGCGGAATGCCTTCGGGCGGGTCGGGCTTGACGATCACCACGCCCATCGATCCGCCGGTCCAGTGCTCGAAGCCCTTGTACTTCAGGATCTGCGGCATGGCCACGCCCAGCGCGAAGGTGGCGAGCGCGAGGTACAGACCTTCGAGCCGCAGTGCCGGCAGGCCGAAGAGGAAGCCCGCCACGAGGCACACGACGCCCGCGACGGGGATCGTCGCCCAGTACGGCCAGTTGGCCTTGTCCATCAGGATCGCCGCGGTGTACGCGCCGATGGCGAAGAAGGCGCCGTGGCCCAGCGAGATCTGCCCGTTGTAGCCGGTGAGCATGTTCAGCCCGAGCAGGGCGATCGCGTACGCCATCGCCATCGTGAGCTGGAACACCGTGTAGTTGCCCAGCACGAACGGCAGGATGCAGGCGATGGCGAACAGCACCAGCAGCCCGGCGACCTGCTGCGCGCTGAGTTTGCGCCTGACGTCCATGCTCCTCATACGCGCGCCACCTGCATGCGGCCGAACAGGCCCGAGGGTTTGAGCACCAGCACCGTCACGATGATCACCAGTGCGACGCTCAGTTTCAGTTCCGTGCCGAGGTACACGCCGACCACGTTCTCGATCACGCCGACCAGGAAGCCGCCGACCACCGCGCCGCCGGGACTGTCGATGCCGCCCAGCAGGGCGCCGGCGAAGGCGTAGAGCAGGATGCCGCCCATCATGTTCGGCTCGAGGAACACGATGGGGGCGACCATCATGCCGGCCACGGCGCCGATGGCCGCCGCGAGGCCCCAGCCGAGCGCGAGCATCCAGCCCACGCGCACGCCCACCAGCCGGCTCGACACCGGGTTCTGCGCTGCCGCGCGCATGGCCAGCCCGAGCGGCGTGAACCGGAAGAACGCGAACACCAGTCCCAGCACCACGAGCGTCACGCAGATCGAGCCGAGCTCGTGCGGGCCGATGTAGGTGTTGTCGAACAGCGCCTTGTCGGGGAAGGGACTGGGGAAGGGCTTGATCGTGTAGCTGTAGATCCAGCCCGCGACGCTGTTGAAGATGACCAGAAGGCCGATGAAGACGATCACCACCGAGAGCACCGGCGCGTTCTGCACGGGCCGCATGATCACGCGCTGGATCAATACGCCGCCCACGAAAGCGATGACGATGGTGAGGAAGAACGCACCCCAGTACGGCACGCCCGCTTCGATCAGCGACCAGCAGATGTAGGTGGCGAACATCGCGATCTCGCCCTGCGCGAAGTTCACGAGGTGCGTGGCCTGGTAGATCATCACGAGCGCCAGCGCGACGCTCGCGTAGATGCCGCCGGTAGCAAGGCCGGAGAGGATCTGGTGGAGCAGCAGGTCCATCGTGGTTCTCAGTAGCCCAGGTAGGAGCGGCGCACCGCTTCGTCGTTGGCGATGTCGTCGGCCTTGCCCGAAATGACGACGCGGCCGGTTTCGAGCAGGTAGGCGTGGTCGGCCAGGCGCAGCGCAAGCGCGGCGTTCTGCTCCACCAGCAGCACGCTCGTGCCTTCGGCCTTGTTGATCTCGCCCAGGATGTCGAACAGCTCGCGCACGATCAGCGGTGCGAGGCCGAACGAGGGCTCGTCCAGCAGCAGCAGGCGCGGGCGCAGCATCAGCGCGCGCGAAACGGCCAGCATCTGCTGCTCGCCGCCCGACAAGGTGCCGGCCTGCTGCTTGCGCCGCTCGCGCAGGCGCGGGAAATAGGTGTAGATGCGCTCGTAGTCCTGCTGCACCTGCGCCTTGTCGCGGCGCGTGTAGGCGCCCATGCGCAGGTTCTCTTCGACGCTGAGGTGCATGAAGGTGCCGCGCCCGTCGGGCACGTGCGCGACCCCGCGCCGCACGATGTCCTCGGTCGCCTTGCCGTCGATGCGCTCGCCGGCCAGCAGGATCTCGCCTTGCGTGCGGACCATGTTGCACATCGCGCGCAAGGTGGTGGTCTTGCCGGCGCCGTTGGCGCCGAGGATGGTGGTGATGCCACCTTGCTGCACCTCGAACTCGATGCCGTGCAGCACGCGCGTCGGGCCGTACTGCGCGTGCAGGCCGCGCACCTGCAGGATCGGGGTCATGCCTCCACCCCCAGGTAGGCCTTCACCACTTCCGGATTGACCTGCACCTGCGCCGGCGTGCCGTCGGCGATCTTGCGGCCGAAGTCCAGAGCGACCACCTGGTCCGACACGCGCATCACGAGGTTCATGTGGTGCTCGACCAGCAGGATGGTGAGCTTCAGTTCCGACTGGATGCGGCGCAGCAACTGGCGCAGCGCGTCGACCTCTTCATGGTTGAGGCCCGCCGCCGGCTCATCGAGCAGCAGCAACTTCGGCTGGCTCATCAGCGCCCGCGCCAGTTCGACCCGCTTCTGCGTGCCGAAGGGCAGGTCCGACACGGGCCGGTGCGCGACCTCTTCCAGGTCGAGCAGGCGGATGGCTTCGGCCGCCCGCTGACGCAGCTCGTTCTCTTCGCGCCGCACCCAGGGCAGCCGCAAGGCATTGGACAGGAACCCGCTTTTCGTGCGGCAGTGGCCGCCGATCATCACGTTGTCCAGCACGCTCATCGTGCGGAAGAGCGCGAGGTTCTGGAACGTTCGGCCTATGCCGAGCGCCGCGATGCGATGCGGGGCGAATTTGGTGAGCGGCTGGCCCTCGAACAGGATGCGCCCGTCGCTGAACTGGTACAGGCGCGAGAGGCAGTTGAAGAGGGTGGTCTTGCCGGCGCCGTTGGGACCGATCAGGCCGGCGATCGTGCTGGGCATGACGGCGAAGGACACGCGGTCGAGCGCCGTGATGCCGCCGAACCGGACCGTGACGTCGGAGACTTCGAGCAACGCTGCAGGCATGGCCTGCGTTATGTCGCGCGGGCGACCCCGGGGCCAAGAGTGGAAACCCCTGTCACTTTGGCGTCAGTGCGACGGTTGGGCTCGCCAAGCTTGTTGCCCGGACGCAAGGTCACGGGCGAGTGAGATGGAGCCGCGGCTCGACGGGCGCCGTCTCGGCCAGCAGCGCTCCGCGTTTGTAGACCCGCAGCCGGTTCGCGCGGAGGCGGATCGCCTCGACCACGTCGCGCGCCTGCAGCAGCACGAAGCTGGCGTCGCACCCGGGCTCGAGGCCCCAGCCGGACAGGTGCATGATCGCCGCCGCGTTGGCCGTCACCGCGTCGAAGCACGCACGGATGCCGGGCTGGCTGGTCATCTGCGCCACGTGCAGCCCCATGTGAGCGACGTCGAGCATGTCGCCCGAGCCCATGGCGTACCACGGGTCCATCACGCAGTCGTGGCCGAAGGCGACCGTCACGCCGGCTTGCATCAGCTCCGGCACGCGCGTCATGCCGCGGCGCTTCGGGTAGGTGTCGTGGCGGCCTTGCAGCGTGATGTTGATCAGCGGATTGGCAATGACGGACACACCGCTTTCCGCGATCAGCGGGATCAATTTGCTCACGTAGTAGTTGTCCATGCTGTGCATGGAGGTGACGTGGCTGCCCGTCACGCGGCCTTGCAGGCCGAGGCGCCGGGCCTCGAAGGCCAGCGCCTCGATATGGCGCGACATGGGGTCATCCGATTCGTCGCAATGCATGTCGACCAGCTTGCCTTGCTGCGCCGCGATCTCGCACAGCAGCTTCACGCTGGCCGCGCCTTCAGCCATCGTCCGCTCGAAATGCGGGATGCCGCCGACGACGTCCACGCCCATCGCGAGGGCGCGCCTGAGGTTGTCGACGCCGCCGGGCGAGCGCAGCGCGCCGTCCTGCGGGAAGGCGACCAGTTGCAGGTCGATGTAGGGCGCGACGCGGCGCTTCACCTCCAGCAGCGCTTCGACGGCGAGCAGGCGCGCATCGCTCGTATCGACGTGGCTGCGGATCGCCAGCAGCCCTTTGGCGACGGCCATCTCGCAATACCGCATCGCGCGTTCGATGACGTTCTCCTGCGTCAGCGAAGGCTTGAGTTCGCCCCACAGCCGGATGCCCTCGAGCAGCGTGCCGCTTTCGTTCACGCGCGGCGTGCCGTACGTGAGCACCGAATCCATGTGGAAGTGCGGATCGCAGAAGGGCGGCGACAGCAGATAGCCGCCTGCGTCGACCACCTGCGCCGCCGGCGCGACCAGGCCGAGCGCCACTTCGACGATCCTGCCGGCCTGCACGGCAACCGACATGTCGGTGCGGCCATCGGGCAGGACGCAGTTCTTGATGAGGAGGTCGAGCATCAGCGCATTGTCACCCGGGCGGCACAGGCCGGGGTCGCTGACGCCACAGCACCGCCACGAGCAGCGCCGACCCCGCGAGGTACACCAGCGCCCCCGCGAACCCGTGCGAGTAGAACACCAGCCCGATCAGCGCCACGCCGATCGCGTTGGAGGCCTGCTGCACCGTCGCCACCACGCCCGCCGCGACGCCCGCGTGCTGCGGCGGCAGGCCTTCCAGGACCGCGGACACCAGCGGCGCCATGACCACGCCCAGGCCGAGCCCTTGCATGAACAGCAGCGGGACCATCGCCACGAGGACATGCCGTTCCTCGACCCACATGACGTTCGCGAGCTGCAGCGCGTGGCCGAGGGCGAGCAACAGGGCGCCACGCGCGATTGGAGCACCCCTGAATCGTTTCGCCAGCCGCGGCGCGGCCATCGACGAGATGAAGAACCCCGCGGCCATGGCCGTGAACACGAGGCCGGAGGGCAGCGCGGCCAGGCCCAGGTGCTGCTGCAGGTACAAGGCCAGCACGAAGTACAGTGACGCATTGCCGGCATAGAAGACCAGCGACACGGCCAGGCCCGCGACGAAGCGGCCATGCGCGAGCAGCGACGGTGCGACCAGCGGGTCGCCGCCGCGGGCCGCGAGGCGTTTCTGCTGCGCGGCGAAGGTCGCGAACAGCAGCGGTGCGGCGACGAGCACCGCGATGCTCCAGGCCGGCCAGCCTTGCTCGCGTCCGTACACCAGCGGCAGGACGACTGCGACGCACGCCAGCGCCACCAGCAGCATGCCCAGCGGGTCGAGCCGGCTGTGGCCGGTGCCGGCCAGCGGCGGGATCACTCGCGGCGCGGCCAGCAGCGCGATTGCGGCGACGGGCAAGTTGATCAGGAAGCACGAACGCCAGCCGAGGCCCGCGAGGTCGATGTGGATCAGCACGCCGCCGATGAGTTGTCCGAGGGCGGCACCCAGGCCCAAGGCGAGTCCGTAGGCAGCGAAGGCCCGGGCGCGGCGCTCGCCCGTGTACACCAGCCCGAGCATCGCGAGCACCTGCGGCTGCATCAGAGCCCCGGCCAGGCCCTGCAGTACGCGTGCCGCCACCAGCACTTCGCCGCCGGGCGCGATGCCGCACAGGAGCGAGGCGATGGCGAACAGCAGCATGCCCAGCATGAACATGCGCCGGCGTCCGAAGATGTCGCCCAGGCGCCCACCCGTGACCAGCCCCGCGGCCGTCGCGATGCCGTAGGCGGCGACTACGAGCTGCAAGGTGCCTGCACTCGCGTGCAGGTCGTGCTGCAGCGAAGGCAGGGCCACGTTCACGATGAAGAAGTCCAGCACCACCATGAAGGTGCCGCTGAGCATCACGAGCAGGGTCCAGTGTCCGTGGGCAGGCGGGGCAGCCGCCGCGGACAACGAAGCGGAGGTCAAAGGCGCGGATCTCATGGCGTGAAGTCTCGAAGGGAAGGTGACGTGCGGCAATGACGTCGCAGGTAATGCGTGGGAGTGAGGACGGGGTGGTTCATGCGTACGATTCTTCGGCCTGCTGACAGCACGGTGAATGCGCGCTGCGCCACGATTCATGTCCGTTCGTCCACGACTGCAAGGAATGCCATGGATCCGCTCGACGATGTGTTCGCTGCCATGCGCGTGCGCGATGCGCTGTATGCGCGCATCGAGGCGCGCGCGCCATGGGGACTGTCGTTGGCGGCGGGGCAGGCGGCGCGGTTCGGGCTCGTCGTGCACGGCCGCTGCCTGCTCGAAATGGAAGGCGGCCGGACCGAGCTCGCCGAAGGCGATTGTTTCGTCCTGGCCCACGGCACACCCTACGTGCTGCGCGATGCGCCCCTCACGCCCACGGTGAGCTGCTGGGCCGTGGTGCGCGACAGGATCGGCGGCGTGGTGGAACTCGGCGGCACGGGCGAGCCCGCCATCATCCTGTGCGGCTGGTTCCAGTTCGATCCCGCGGCGGCGCGGCCGCTGGTCGACCTGTTGCCGCCGCTGTTGCACGCGAGGATGGACGCACCGCGTTCTGCGGCCTTGCAGGGAACGCTGCAACTGCTTGCGATGGAAACCTTGCAGCCCGGCCTGGGATCGGGCCTGGTCGTGAGCCGGCTCGCGGACATTCTCTTCGTGCAGGCGGTGCGCGCGCATGTCGCCGCCTCGGGCCAGGACGAAGCCGGCTGGCTCGGCGCCTTGGCGGATGCGCGACTGGGCGCCGCCTTGCGTGCCATGCACCAGGACATGGCCAGGCCGTGGACGGTCGATGCGCTGGCGTCGGCCGCGAAGCTCTCGCGTTCGGCCTTCGCCTTGCGTTTCCGCCAGCGCGTGGGCCAGGCGCCACTGGAATACCTCACGCGCTGGCGGATGGTGAAGGCGGCGCAGTTGCTCCGGCAGCAGCGCCTCTCGCTCGGCCAGGTCGCCGCGCAGGTCGGCTACGAGTCGGAGGCCGCCTTCAGCAAGGCCTTCAAGCGCGAGACCGGCGTGGCGCCCGGGGCCTGGCGCGCAGCGCCTTGCTGAGGCGTCACTTCAAATCGACGACCTCGACCCAGTTCGGGTTCCTGCCCATGGGCAATGTCGCTTGCGGCGTGAGCTTGCCGCTGGCCGGGTCGATCCTGTACGCCGTGAGTCGATGCGACGTTTGTCCGACGGCGAGCAGCCAGGTGCCGGTCGAATCGACCTGGAAGCCGCGCGGCTGCGTTTCCGTCGGCTGGTGGCCGACCAGCGTGAGCTCGCCCGTCGGGGCCTCCACCTTCCAGATCGCCAGGGTGTTCGAGTTGCGCTCGCTCGTGTACAGATGCCGCCCGTCAGGCGTGAGGTGCAGGTCCGCGCCCCAGGCCTTGCCGCTGAAGCCGGCGGGCAGGGTGGACCAGGTTCTCACGAAGCCCAGCGTGCCGCGCCGGGGATCGATGGCCAGCAGGTCCACCGTCGCATCCAACTCGTGCAACAGGTACGCGTGCTTGCCGTCCGGATGCAGCACGATGTGCCGTGGACCGGCGCCGGCGCGGGTCTTCAGGGCCGGCGGATCGTTCGGCGTGAGCTGGCCGCTCGCCGCATCGAAGCGGTACTGCAGCACCTGGTCGCTGCCCAGGTTGGTGACGTACAGGTTGCGATTGGCTGGGTCGATGACCGCCGCGTGTGCGTTCTTGCCCGTGGGCAGGATCGCCGCAGCGTCGCCGACGACACCGTCGGTTCCGATCGGGCTCACGCTGATCTTGTTGCCGCCGTATGAAGCTGCGAACAGCCAGCGCCCGGTGCGGTCCGTCATGACGTAGGCCATGCTGTCGGGCAAAGGAGCCGTGCCGATGCGCGTCAACGCGCCGGTCTTGGCATCGATCGAGAAGCCGGCGACGCTGAAGGGCTCGGAGCGCAATGAAGCGTAGAGAAAGCGCTGGTCCGGGCTGAGCGCCAGCGGCATCACGGCCCCGCCCACTTCGACGGTCTGTATGGCCTGGACCGTGCCCGCATCACGGTCGAGCTTCAGGACGGTGATGTCGCGGCTGTCTGCATTGGAGACGTATGCGACGGCGGGTGAAGAAGTGGCGCGACCTTGCATGGGTGCGAGCATACGATGTAAGGAACCATGGACGACCTGCGACCCACCAACACGCCAAAGGAACTGGAAACACCATGATGAGCCGCAGGAATGCCTTCTTCCGCCTGGGTGCTGGCGCTGCCGCGCTGGCGGGGCTGCGGGCGCTGTTCACGAGTGCGCCCGCGCAAGCCGCACGCACTTACGAGGTCAGTCACAGCGAGGCCGACTGGAGGAAGCTGCTCACGCCGGAGCAGTTCAACGTGCTTCGCCAGGCCGGCACCGAACGTCCGTTCAGCAGCCCCCTGAACAACGAAAAACGCGCGGGCACCTTCGTCTGCGCCGGCTGCGGGCTGCCGCTGTTCTCCGCGAAGGCCAAGTTCGAGAGCGGCACGGGCTGGCCCAGTTTCTACGAGCCGCTCGCCAAGGACGCGGTCGACGAGGTGGCCGACACCAGCTTCGGCATGCGGCGGGTGGAAGTGCTGTGCCACCGCTGCGGCGGCCACCTGGGGCATGTGTTCGACGACGGTCCCAAGCCGACCGGCCTGCGCTACTGCATGAACGGGCTGGCCCTCAAGTTCATCCCCGACGGAGCCAAGACATGAAGAAAAGCCATTTCGCCGCAGCCCTCGTCGCGATCGCCGCTTGCGGCGCCGCCTTCGCCGCCGAAAAGGCCGTGCCGCTGCCGGCGCCCGCGCAGGACATCACGAGCACAGCACCGACCGAAACGGCGGTCTTCGCGGGCGGCTGCTTCTGGGGCGTCCAGGGCGTTTTCCAGCACACCAAGGGCGTGATCAACGCCGTCTCCGGTTATGCCGGCGGTGACAAGGCCACGGCGCAATACGAAGTGGTCGGCTCGGGCCTGACGGGCCACGCGGAATCGGTGCAGGTGACCTACGATCCCAGGCAGGTGTCGTACGGCAAGCTGCTGCAGGTCTTCTTCTCCGTCGCGCACGATCCGACGCAGTACAACCGCCAGGGGCCCGATTCCGGCCCGCAGTACCGCTCGGCGGTCTTCTATTCGACGCCCCAGCAGAAGGATGTGACCGAGAAGTACATCGCGCAGCTCGAGGCCGCGAAGGTGTACCCCCGGAAGATCGTCACGCAAGTCGCGCCGCTGAAGGGCTTCTACCCCGCCGAGGCGTATCACCAGGACTACGCGACGCTCCACCCCGATTCGCCGTACATCTCGGCGTTCGATTTGCCGAAGATCGCGAACCTCAAGGCGACGATGCCGCAGCTGTACCGGGACAAGCCGGTGCTGGTGTCGCAGGCAAAGGGCTGATTACCTCCAGCCCGCGAGAAACGCCAGCACCACCCGGGCCGAGTTGTCGGCCGCGACCTTGAAGAAGGTCTTGATCTGGTTCTCGCCCTCGCCGCCGCCGGCGAGGTCGCTGAGCGAGCGGAAGGCGATGAACGGCACGCCGTTGGCATAGGCCACGTGCGCGACGGCCGCGGTCTCCATGTCGAGCACGCTGGCGTCGAAGGTCTTGAAGGTGTACTCGCGGAAGGCGGCGTTGTCGACGAAGGCCTGGCCCGACACGCCATTGCCGCCCACGATGATGCGTGGCTGGCGCACCAGGCACACGTTGTCCTTGTCGCAGCGCTCCAGTTGCACCTTCGTGGCGGCCCGCCGTGCAATGTCCAGGAGTGCCGCGTCGGCCTCGAACCACATCTTCTTTTCTTCCTGCGTGTGCCCGGCCGAGCGCACGCCCACGGGGCGCGGGTGGATCATCCCGAAGTTCGGTAGGCTGACATCGCCTTGATGGCCGGGCGGCTGGTACTTGCCCGGTGCGACTTCGCGGGCGAACAGCGCCTCCAGGTACTCGGCCCAGCGCTGCGCGACGACGACATCGCCGATCTGCAGTTGCGGATTGACGCCGCCCGCGATGCCGGTGAACACGATGTGGGTCACGCGGAAGCGGTCGAGCGCGAGCTGTGTGCTCATGGACGCGTTCACCATGCTGATGCCGGAGAGGAACAGCACGACCGGCCTGCCCTCCAGCGTGCCGGTGGTGAACTCGACACCGTTGACCGATTGCCTGCGCGCGCCGGCCACCTTCGCCTCGAGCAGCGCGAGTTCGGCCGGGAAGGCGGAGATCACCGCGATGCGCGGCGTGTCGCCGCCGGGAACGCCCGCACAACCGGCAAGCAGGATCTGGAAGGCGAAGATCAGGCCGAGGAAGGTGCGCCGCATATCGAGACGCAGTCTACTGTGTCGGTGAAGCCTCGCACTTTCACCGCGCCCACATCACGCATCGGCAGCGCGAGGCCGGACGCCTGCGCGATGCGACGCGTGGCCAGGGCTTCGCCCGCGGCGGCGCGCGCACACAGGCGAGCGGCCAGGTGCACCGGCACCCCGATCACTTCGTACTGGCGCAGTTCGACGTCGTCCAGCGCGTCGCCCACCATGCCGCCCAGCACCGGGCCGTCGGCCAGGCCGATGCCGAACGAAGCGGCCGCGTGCATGGCCGGGTGCGCCAGCTCGCATGCGCAGGCCAGGGCACGCTGCGCGCGATCCGGCCCGCGGAAGACGGCCATCAGCCCGTCGCCGACGTACTTCAGCACACGCCCGCGCCGGTCGCGCACGACCTTGCTCTGCGCGGACAGCGACACGTTGAGGATGCGGAAGTAGTCCTGCGCGCTCGTGCTCGTGATCAGCTCGGCGGAGCGGCGCAGGTCGGTGAAGAGGATCGCCGCATCGAACAGCTGCTGGGCGTCGGTCATCGGGCGATGCTAGCAAGCACCGCAGCTCAACAAGGCTTCACTTCGTCCCGAAGATCCGGTCGCCCGCGTCGCCCAGGCCCGGCAGGATGTAGCCGTGGTCATTGAGCTGGCGGTCGATCGCCGCCGTGTAGATCGGCACGTCCGGGTGCGCGCCCTGCATCGCGGCGATGCCCTCGGGGCAGGTGAGCAGGCACACGAACTTGATCGACTTCGGGTTGAGTTCCTTCAGGCGGTCCACGGCGGCGATGGCGGAATTGCCCGTGGCGAGCATCGGGTCCACCACGATCACGTCGCGGTCGTGCATGGCTTGCGGCATCTTGAAGTAGTACTCCACCGCCATGAGGGTCTTCGGGTCGCGGTACAGGCCGATGTGGCCGACGCGCGCGCCCGGCACGACGGAGAGCATGCCGTCCAGGATGCCGGTGCCGGCGCGCAGGATCGAGACGAAGACCAGCTTCTTGCCGTCGATCACCTTGGACTTCATCTTCTCGAGCGGCGTCTCGACCTCCACCTCCTGCATCGGCATGTCGCGCGTGACCTCGTACGTCATCAGCGACGCCAGCTCGTTCAACAGGCGCCGGAAGCTGTTGGTCGACGCTTCCTTGTTCCGCATCAGCGTCAGCTTGTGCTGCACCAGCGGATGGTCGATGACGTGGACGTTGTTCATGCGCGAATTAAAACACCGTCCCGTCCGAAATCACCGTCAGCGGCGGCAACCCGCCGCGATGGCGCTGCGCCAGGGTGCGCCCCGCGGCCCACGAACCGCCTTCGAGCACTTTGGCCAGCGGCAGCCGGCGCTCGTCCATGTCCAGCTGCCGGCGCACGGCATCGGCGACTTCGTCCATCAGCGCCACGGTCAAAGCCCGCCACTCGACGATGATCTCGTCGCCGACCTGCCACGGCTGGCGCGCGGCCGCCTCGTCACGCAGCCGCAGTAATCCGGAATCGAGCAGGAGGCCGCCGTTGCGGTACTCGGGCAGGGCGGTGAGCAGGTGCGCGTCGCGCACCTTCACGCCGCACCACTCGAAAGGCTCGAGCAGCGAGTACGTCATCCACTGCGACAGTTTGTGGAAGGGCACCCAGCCATCCGTCAGGCCTTCGCCGCGCACGGCGCGATGGCGCCAGCAGTCGCCCAGCGGCACTGATCCGATGTAGTTGCTGGCCGGCCAGATCGCCGACAGCGAGATCAGCAGCTGCGACAGGATGTCGTGCGCCGCGATGTCCGCCGTGTGCGGCGGCGCCTCCGGACCCAATGGCGAGACCAGCATGTCGAACATCCCGCCCGGTCGCTGGACCTCGTCGCCAAAGACTTCGGGTTGCTCGGCGATGACTTCGCCCAGGCGCCGCAGCAGGATGGCGCGGTCTTCCAGGCCGACCAGCGGATTGGCGTCGGTCACCTGGAAGGCTTCGGCAAGGTCTTCGGTGACGAGCGCGCGCAGGCCTTCCGAATCGGCTTGCAGCAGGTGGTTCCCGTCGCTGGAGAACAGCCCGCCCGTGAATGCGTGATAGCTCGCCAGCGCCAGGCCTTCCGACCGCGTGAAGGTCTTGCCGGTGGACGCTTCGGTGTATTTCCAGTCGGGGCCGGCACCAGCGTCGAGCAGCACGCTGACGATCGCCAGGTCGATCAGGATGTGCGCCTTCTCCGCGGGCTTGACGTTGCCGATCTGCTTGTCGAGCAGCGCATGCCGGTCGACACCGCCCGCCTCGAAGTGGCGCCATCGGCTGTGGATAGGGATGTGGCCGCGGGGGTAGCGCTGGCGCGTGGCCTTCACGACCTCGTCGGCCGCGGTCTGCTTGAATCCCTCGTCGACGATGAACCATGCCGATTCGCCACTGCGGGCGCGCTGCAGCAGCTGGTTCGCGCGCTCGCGGATCGCGACGGTGGTGCGCAGTTCGGCGGCTGCGGCTGCGGCCGCTTCCTGGTCCGAGCCGAGGTGTGTACCCATGTGCTCTCCCGCTTCGTTGTTGACGGTTCAGAGTCCCCGGCCCTTGGCCTTTTTCAGTTCGTCCGCCGCGGGAACGGCCCCGCGCGTGAAATAGCCCGCGGCGATCTTGGCGTCGATCTCCACCTGCGCGTCCGCCGGGATCAGCTCGTCGGGGATGTTCACCCGTTCGCCGATCTCGATGCCGGACTTGACGATCGCGTCGAACTTCATGTTGCTCATCGAGACGAGGCGGTGGATCTTCTTCACGCCCAGCCAGTGCAGCACGTCGGGCATCAGCTCCTGGAAGCGCATGTCCTGGACGCCCGCGACGCATTCGGTCCGCGCGAAGTACTGGTCGGCCGTGTCGCCACCCACCTGGCGCTTGCGCGCGTTGTAGACCAGGAACTTGGTGACTTCGCCGAGCGCGCGTCCTTCCTTGCGCGAATAGGCGATCAGGCCCACGCCGCCGCGCTGGGCACCGCGGATGCACTCCTCGATCGCGTGCGTGAGGTAAGGCCGGCAGGTGCAGATGTCCGAGCCGAAGACGTCCGAGCCGTTGCACTCGTCGTGCACGCGGGCGGTGAGTTCGACATCGGGGTTGGCCAGGTCGCGCGGGTTGCCGAAGATGTAGATCGTCTGCCCGCCGATCGGCGGCAGGAACACCTCGAGGTCGCTGCGCGTGACCAGTTCGGGGTACATGCCGCCGGTTTCCTCGAACAGCACGCGGCGCAGGTCCGATTCGCTGCAGCCGAAACGCTCGGCCACGCCGGGCAGCCACCACACCGGCTCGATCGCCGCCTTCGTGACGAGGGCGGCGCCTTGCGGCAGCAGGAACCTGTTGTCGGCCTTCAGGCGGCCCTTCTGCACGGCCTCGATCACCTCGGGCAGGATCACGTGCGCCTTGGTCACGGCGATGGTCGGGCGGATGTCGTAGCCGGCGGCGATCTGATCGGCGAAAGCGTCGGCCACCATCGCGCCCCAGGGGTCGAGACTCACGATGCGGCCGGGGTCCGTCCACTGCGGGTACGGACCGATCACGTCGGTCGGCGCGGTGTTGGTCAGGTCCGCCTTGTGGTCGCGCTTGAGCGCGCCCGCCGCGACGGCCAGCGCCCGGTACACGCTGTACGACCCGCTGTGCGTGCCGATGACGTTGCGGTGCGCGCGGTTGGTGGTCGTGCCCACGACCGGCCCACGCTCGAGCGGCGTCGCCGCGCCCCAACGGATGAGCGGCGCACCGAAGGAAGCGTCGTGCGACGTCAGGCGGATGTGGCGCGGCGGCGGCGAAGTGGAGGACATGAGGTTCACTTTATCGCAGGGCCGCTCAGCTGTGTTCAAAGCGCCAACGCGGCATGATCCGGGCCCGGGGCTTGACCTAGAGTTCACTCGAGGGTTTTGAATCCGGCATGCGGGGGCCGTCCCCGTGCATCGAGAAAGCATCCGAATGAGCATCGAAGAGAATCGCCGCGTGGCGATCGAGTTCTTCCGCCGCCATGACATGGGCGACACCCAGGGTGCCCTGGACCTCATGGCCGACGACTGCCGCTACTGGCTGGCCGGCAAGCCCGGCAGCAACGCCACTGCGGGCCGAGCGCACAGCAAGGCCGAGATGGCCGACATCTTCCGCAGGATGGGCGAGGCGATGACCGGGCCTTTGCGCATGCAGGTCAAGGGCACGGTGGCCGAGGGCGACCGGGTCGCCGTCGAGGCGACATCCCGCGGCGAGCTGCGCAGCGGCCGCGTGTACGAGCAGGAATACCATGTGCTGATGACCGTGCGGGATGGCAGGATCGCCGCGGCGCGCGAGTACATGGACACGCAGCACGTCCAGGCCGTCTGGTACACGCGCTGATCGACATGGCAGCCAAGGCACCCCTGAAGATCCGCATCGGCGAGCTCGCGGCGCGCACCGGGCGCAGCGTGCACACGATCCGCTGGTACGAGCGGCAGGGGCTGCTGCCACCCGTGCCGCGCATGGGCACGCACCGCATCTACAGCAACCGGCATGTCGAGTGGCTGGAGCTGATGGAGCGCCTGCGTGCCTCGGGCATGTCGGTCGCCGAGCTGCGCCGTTACACGGCGTCTGCGCAGCGCGGGGCCGCCTCGCTCGAACAGACCCGTGACATCCTGCGGGCGCATCGCCGGCGCGTCGAGGACTCGATCGCGCTATGGCAACGCGCGCTGCTGCTGATCGACGCGAAGATCGATTTCTACACGCGCTGGATCGAGGACGGCGTGCGTCCGGGGAACGAGGGTTCCAGCAGGTCTTCGTACAGGTCGCGCCAGTAGGGGTTCATCCTCTCGATGAGGACGATCTTCAACTCGCGCTTCCAGTGCTTCAACTGCTTGTCGCGCGCCACCGCCGCGTGGATGTCCGAGGACGATTCGAACCAGACCAGGCGATTCACCGCATGCGGGCAGGTGAACCCGGGCACGCCGTGGTGCTTGTGCAGCCACACACGCCGGACCAGGTCGCCGGTCACTCCGACGTACAGGCTGGCGTTGCGGCCACCGGCCATCATGTAGACGTGATAGTCCATGCCAGCAGAACGCCTGGCGCGGCACGTCCGTTGTCGTGCCCAGTTCGCAAAAAGTCACTGGATCGCTACCGGCTCTTGCTGCCCAGGATCCCGCCCAGCACGCCTCGGATGATCTCGCGCCCGACGGCGCTGCCGACGGTACGCACGGCCGAGCGGGCCATCGATTCGGCCAGGCCTTCGTGGTGCCCGCCGCGTGGCCCGGTGTTGCCGAAGATCGCCTTGCCCAGCCCGTCGAGCAGGCCACCGCCGCCGGAAGCCGCGGGTGCGCCGGCCGGCGTCGGCAGGGGCGGCACCGGCGCGCTGGTCGTCGGCGTGGCCGTTTCGGCGCGGCCCTTGAGCTTCTCGTAGGCCGATTCGCGATCCACGGTTTTCTCGTACACGCCCGCGACCGGCGAATTCGCGATCAGGGCCTGGCGCTGATCGGGCGTGATCGGCCCGATCTGGCTGCCCGGCGGGATGACGAAGGCACGCTCCGTGATGCTGGGCCGGCCTTTCTCGTCCAGCAGGCTCACGAGCGCTTCACCGACGGCCAGTTCGGTGATCGCCTTCTCGATATCGAGCCCGGGCTTTTGCCGCATCGTCTCGGCCGTGGCCTTCACCGCCTTCTGGTCGCGCGGGGTGTAGGCCCGCAGCGCATGCTGCACACGGTTGCCCAGCTGGGCGAGCACCGAATCGGGAATGTCCAGCGGGTTCTGCGTCACGAAGTACACGCCGACGCCCTTGGAGCGCACCAGCCGCACGACCAGCTCGATACGCTCGATGAGCACCTTGGGCGCCTCGTCGAAGAGCAGGTGCGCCTCGTCGAAGAAGAACACCAGCTTGGGCTTGTCCGGGTCGCCGATCTCGGGCAGTTGCTCGAACAGCTCCGAAAGCATCCACAGCAGGAAGGTCGCGTACAGGCGCGGCGAGTCCAGCAGCTTGTCGGCCGTGAGGATGTTGACGACGCCGCGGCCCTTCTCGTCGGTCTGCAGGAAGTCCTCGATGTTGAGCATGGGCTCGCCGAAGAACTTGTCGCCGCCCTGCGATTCGATCTGCAGCAGGCCGCGCTGGATGATGCCGATGCTGGCGGCGCTGATGTTGCCGTACTGCGTCCGGAAATTCGCCGCGTTGTCGCCGGCGTACTGCAGCATCGCGCGCAGGTCCTTCAGGTCGAGCAGCAGCAGGCCGTTGTCGTCGGCGATCTTGAAGACCAGGTTCAGCACGCCGGCCTGTGTCTCGTTGAGCGATAGCATGCGGCCCAGCAGCAGCGGGCCCATGTCGGACACCGTCGCGCGCACGGGGTGGCCCTGCTCGCCGAAGACGTCCCATAGCGTCGCCGGGGCCGCGAAGGGTTCCGGTGGGGGCAGCTGGCGCTCTTTCAGCAGCCCGGCGAGCTTCTCGCCGATCCTGCCGGTCTGGCTGATGCCGGTCAGGTCGCCTTTGACGTCGGCCATGAAGACCGGCACACCGATCTTCGAGAAGTTCTCGGCCATCGACTGCAGCGTCACGGTCTTGCCGGTACCGGTGGCGCCGGTGATCAGCCCGTGCCGGTTGGCCAGCGCGGGCAGCAGCTCGCACTGCGTGTGCTCGTTCTTGGCAATGAGGATCGGGTCGGCCATGGCTGAAACGTAGAATCGGGTGATCCAATATACCAACGCAAGAGAACAAGAGGGCACAAGTGGCCGGACACAGCAAATGGGCGAACATCCAGCACCGCAAGGGGCGCCAGGATGAGAAGCGCGGGAAGATCTGGACGCGTTGCATTCGCGAGATCATGGTCGCGGCCCGCCAGGGCGGGGGCGACCTGTCGGCCAACCCCCGGCTGAGGCTGGCGGTGGACAAGGCCAAGGCGGCCAACATGCCCGCCGACACGATCAAGCGCAACATCGACAAGGCAACCGGCAACCTCGAGGGCGTGAACTACGAGGAGATCCGCTACGAGGGCTACGGCATCGGGGGTGCGGCCATCCTGGTGGACACGATGACGGACAACAAGGTCCGCACGGTGGCCGAAGTGCGCCATGCTTTCTCCAAGCACGGCGGCAATCTCGGCACGGAAGGCTCGGTGGCCTTCCAGTTCAAGAACGTCGGCCAGTTGATCCTCGCGCCCGGCACCAGCGAGGACATGGTCATGGAGATCGCGCTGGATGCGGGCGCGGAAGACGTGATCGCCGGCGAGGACGGCTCGATCGAGGTCATCACCGCGCCGGCCGATTTCGAGAAGGTGAAGGGCGCGCTCGAAACCGCGGGGCTGAAGCCCGAGATCGCGGAAGTCACCATGCGCGCCGAGAACACGGTGGAACTCTCCGGCGAAGACGCGCAACGCATGCAGAAGCTGCTGGACGTGATCGAAGACCTCGACGACGTGCAAGAGGTCTACCACAACGCCGAAATCAACGAATGAAAGTCCTCGTCATCGGCGGTGGCGGGCGCGAACACGCGCTCGCATGGAAACTCGCGCAGTCGCCCAAGGTGCAGGCGGTGTACGTCGCGCCGGGCAACGGCGGCACGGCGCTCGATCCGCGGCTGGAGAACGTGCCGATCAGCGACATCCCGGCCCTGCGCGACTGGGCGCTGAAGAACAAGATCGCGCTGACCGTCGTCGGTCCCGAGGGGCCGTTGGCGGCGGGCGTGGTGGACGAATTCCGCGCGCACGGCTTGCGCGTGTTCGGGCCGACCCAGGCCGCGGCGCAGCTCGAAAGCTCGAAGGCCTTCAGCAAGGCCTTCATGAAGCGCCATGGCATCCCGACGGCCGAATACGAGACCTTCTCCGACCCGGCGCAGGCGCACCAATACGTCGATCGCAAGGGTGCGCCGATCGTGATCAAGGCCGACGGCCTCGCGGCGGGCAAGGGCGTCGTGGTCGCCATGACCACGGCCGAAGCGCATGAGGCGATCGACTTCATGCTGCTGGACAACAAGCTGGGCGTGTCGCACAACGAGGGCGGGGCCCGTGTGGTGATCGAGGAGTTCCTGCAGGGCGAGGAAGCCAGCTTCATCGTGATGTGCGACGGCAGGAACGTCGTGGCGATGGCGACCTCGCAGGACCACAAGCGGCTGCTCGACAACGACCAGGGGCCGAACACCGGTGGCATGGGCGCGTATTCGCCCGCGCCGGTGGTCACGCCCGCGATCCATGCGCGCGCGATGCGCGAGATCATCATGCCGACCATCCGCGGCATGGAAAAGGACGGCATCCCGTACACGGGCTTCCTCTACGCGGGCTTGATGATCGGCCGCGACGGGCACCCGAAGACGCTGGAATTCAACTGCCGCATGGGCGATCCCGAGACGCAGCCGATCATGATGCGGCTGAAGTCCGACTTCTACGACGTGATGATGGCGGCGACCTCGGGCGGGCTCGACAAGGTGGAGCTGCAGTGGGACCACCGCACGGCGCTCGGCGTCGTGATGGCAGCGGCGGGCTATCCGCTGAATCCGCGCAAGGGCGACAGGATCACCGGACTGCCCAAGGCCAGCGAAGAGGCGATGGTGTTCCACGCGGGGACGGCGCAACAGGGCGCCGACACCGTGACGAGCGGCGGGCGCGTGCTGTGCGTCACGGTGCTTGCCGACACGGTGAAGGCGGCGCAGCAGCACGCCTACCGGATCGCGCAAGGCATCCACTTCGACGGCGCGCAGTACCGCCGCGACATCGGCCACCGGGCGGTGCGCAGCTGATCGCGATGGAACCGGCCGAGCAAGTCCGCGAGTACCTGGTCGGCCTGCAGCGCCGCATCGTCGATGCCTGCGCGGAGATCGACGGGCACCCCTTCACGGAGGACGCCTGGCGAAAGGACCCGGGCGAGCTGCTGCAAGGCGACGGCATCACCATGATCGCCGAAGGCGGGCCGGTGTTCGAGCGTGCGGGTTGCGGCTTCTCGCACGTCACCGGTCCGCGCCTGCCGGCCTCGGCCACGCAGCATCGGCCCGAACTCGCAGGTTCCTCGTTCGAAGCGATGGGCGTGTCGCTGGTCTTCCATCCGCGCAACCCCTACGCGCCGACGGTGCACATGAATGTGCGGTCCCTGCGCGCGCAGCCGAAAGAGGGCGAGGCCGTGTACTGGTTCGGCGGCGGCATGGACCTGACGCCTTGCTACGGCTTCGAGGAAGACGCGGTGCATTTCCACTCGGTGTGCAAGCGCGCGGTCGAGCCGTTCGGCGCCGACAAGTACCCGCGCTTCAAGACCTGGTGCGACGAGTATTTCTTCCTGAAGCACCGCAACGAGCAGCGCGGTGTCGGCGGCATCTTCTTCGACGATTTCGCGGAGGGCGGCTTCAAGAACGGCTTCGCGCTGATGCGATCGGTGGGCGACGCCTTCCTCGACGCCTACCTGCCGATCCTGCGTCGCCGCAAGGACACGCCGTATGGCGAGCGTGAGCGCGGTTTCCAGCTCTATCGGCGCGGGCGCTACGTCGAGTTCAACCTGGTGTGGGACCGCGGCACGCATTTCGGCCTGCAATCGGGCGGCCGCACCGAATCGATCCTGCTGTCGATGCCGCCGCTGGCGAGCTGGGCCTACGACGCGCAGCCGCAGGCCGGCTCGCGCGAAGCCGAGCTGACTGCGAAGTACCTGGTGCGAAGGGACTGGATTTGAAGCTGGGCATCTACGGCGGCGCGTTCGACCCGCCGCACAATGCACACGTGGCGCTGGCCCGCGCGGCGGTCGGGCAATTGGGTCTTGATGAGCTGCATGTCCTGCCCACAGGGCATGCGTGGCATCGCAGCGAAACCCTCACTGCGCCCGAACACCGGCTGGCGATGGCCAGGCTCGCTTTCGAAGCACTGCCCAAGGCTGTCGTCGACGACCGCGAGATCCGCCGCGCCGGCCCCACGTACACGATCGACACGCTGCGCGAGCTGCGGCGCGAACACCGCGATGCGCAACTGTTCCTCGTGATGGGCGAAGACCAGGCGCGTGCGTTCACCACCTGGCACGAGTGGGCGGAGATCGTTCGCCTGGCCACGCTGTGCGTCGCGCACCGTGGATCCGCCCCCGCCCAGCCGCAATTGCCGCAAGCCACTGTCGTCATGCTCCAGCTGCCCCATATGCCCGAGAGCGCGACCGAAATCCGCCAGCGGGTCTCGCGCGGCGAGGACGTATCCTCGCTGGTTCCCCGCGCCGTTGCAGGCTATATTGCCTCCCACCATCTTTACCGAAGCCACTGATGACCCAGGAAACCGCCGCCGTCAAGAAAGATACCCAACGCCTGCAGCGTGCCATCGTCGATGGCCTGGAGGACGTGAAGGCGCAGGACATCGCGGTTTTCAACACGGAGCATCTGTCGCCGCTGTTCGAGCGGGTGATCGTGGCCTCGGGCACCTCCAATCGCCAGACCAAGGCGCTGGCCGCGAGCGTGCGCGATTCGGTGCGTGAAGCGGGTTTTCCCAAGCCGCGCGTCGAGGGCGAAGACAACGGGGAATGGATCATCGTGGACTGCGGAGCGGCCGTCGCGCACATCATGCAGCCCGCGATCCGGCAGTATTACCACCTCGAAGAGATCTGGGGCGAGAAGCCGGTGGGGCTGAAGTTCGGCGCGCCCAAGCCCGCCATGCCGCAAGGTAACGGCCCGGCGACGAAGCCTGCGCCGGCCAAGCGTGCGAACACGGCGGCGAAGAAGGCGGCCCTGAAGACCGCGGCCAAGAAGGCGCCGGCGAAGAAGGCTCCCGCCAAGGCCACTGCGAAATCGGCCACTGCGAAATCGGCAACTGCGAAGAAGGCGCCCGCCAGGAAGGCGGCGGCGAAGAAGAGCACGGCAGCGCCCAAGCGGCGCGGATGAAGGTCGTCGTCGTCGCAGTCGGCCAGCGCGTGCCGGACTGGGCGCAGGTGGCGTGGGACGATTACGCCAAGCGGTTCCCGCCCGAGCTGCGCGTCGAGCTCAAGGCGGTGAAGACCGAGCCGCGTGCCTCGAAGACGGTGGAAGCGATCTACGCGGCCGAGCGCCAGCGGATCGAGGCGGCCATTCCCAAGGGCGCGCACATCGTCGCACTGGACGAGCGCGGGACGGCGCTCACCACGGTGGCTCTCGCGCAAAGGCTCAAGGGCTGGCAGCTCGAAAGCCGCGATGTGGCGCTGGTGATCGGCGGTCCCGACGGGCTCGACCCCGATTTCAAGCGCGCGGCGCACGAACGCATTCGCCTGTCCGACCTCACGCTGCCGCATGCGATGGTGCGCGTATTGCTGGTGGAGCAGTTGTACCGGGCGTGGTCGATCAATGCGAACCATCCGTACCACCGCGAATAGCGCGGCCGCACCGTTGGTGGGTCCGTGGACCCGCCCGCAAGCCGCTCATGGCTGGGGTGACAATGCGGCGCGTGATCTATCTCGCATCCCAATCTCCACGCCGTCGGCAACTCCTCGACATGCTCGGCGTCGAACACGAATTGCTCCTTCCCGATCCAGGTGAAGACACCGAAGCGCTGGAAGCGGTGCTGCCTGGCGAAGCCCCTATGCGCTACGTTCAGCGTGTGACCGCTTTGAAGCTCGATGCCGCCATCGCACGCATGAAGCGCCGAGGCCTTGCGCCGGCGCCGGTGCTGTGCTCCGACACCACCGTCGCCCTCGGCCGCAAGATCTATGGCAAGCCTGCCCACGAGCGCGACGCGGCGCGCATGCTGCGCGAGCTGGCGGGCGCCACACATCGCGTGCTGACGGCGGTCGCGATTCACTCGGGTCGCAGGCGCATCGCGGCGGTGAGCGACTCTCGCGTGACCTTCGCTGCGATGACACCGGCGCAGATCCGCGCCTACGTGGCCAGTGGCGAGCCGTTGGGAAAGGCCGGCGCCTATGCGGTGCAAGGGCAGGCCGCGGCGTATATTTCGCACATCAGCGGCAGCTATTCGGGCATCATGGGGCTTCCGATGTTCGAAACCGCCAACCTGCTGCGCCAACTGAAGGTGATTGCGTAGATGCAGCAGGACATCCTGATCAACTGGTCGCCGCAGGAAACGCGCGTGGCCGTCATCGAAAGCGGCGCGGTTCAGGAGCTGCACGTCGAGCGCACGCTCGAGCGCGGGCTGGTCGGGAACGTCTACCTCGGCAAGGTTGCGCGCGTGCTGCCCGGCATGCAGTCGGCGTTCATCGACATCGGCCTGGAGCGTGCGGCCTTCCTGCACGTGGCGGACGTGTGGCATCGCCAGGCCGAGGGCGAGCCGCCCGGGTTCGTGCGCAACCAGCCGCAGGTGCCGATCGAGCGCCAGGTGTTCGAGGGCCAGGCGATCATGGTGCAGGTGATCAAGGACCCGATCGGCACCAAGGGCGCGCGCCTGTCCACGCAGATCAGCATCGCCGGCCGCCTGCTCGTGTTCCTGCCGCAGGACGACCATGTGGGCGTCTCGCAGAAGATCCCGCCGGAGCAGCGTGACGCGCTGCGTTCGCGCTTGCAGGCGCTGGTGGGCAAGGAGGGCGGCGGCTTCATCCTGCGCACGAACGCGGAGGACGCGTCGGACGCCGAGCTCGCCGACGACATCGCCTACCTGCGCAAGACCTGGGCGCGCATCCGCGAGGCGGCGACCAAATTGCCGCCGGCGTCGCTGTTGCACCAGGACCTGAACCTGTTGCAGCGCGTGCTGCGCGACCTGGTCACCGACGAGACGCAGACCATCCGCATCGATTCGCGCGAGCAGTTCGCGATGCTGCAGGCTTTCGGTCGCGAGTTCATGCCCAAGGCCGCCGAGAAGCTGCAGCTGTACAAGGGCGAGCGGCCGATCTTCGACCTGTATTCGATCGACGACGAGATCGCGAAGGCGCTGGGCCGGCGCGTGGAGCTGAAGTCCGGCGGCTACCTGATCGTCGACCAGACCGAGGCGCTCACGACCATCGACGTCAACACGGGCGGCTTCGTGGGTGCGCGCAACTTCGACGACACGATCTTCAAGACCAACCTGGAGGCGGCGCAGGCGATCGCGCGGCAGCTGCGCCTGCGCAACCTGGGCGGCATCATCATCGTCGACTTCATCGACATGCAGCGCGAGGATCATCGCGGCGCCGTGCTCGCCGAATTCCGCAAGCAGCTCGCGCGCGACCGGGTGAAGACCATGGCCGGCGGGTTCTCGAACCTCGGCCTCGTCGAGATGACGCGCAAGCGCACCCGCGAATCGCTGGCCCACATGCTCTGCGAGCCCTGCGCGGCGTGCCAGGGCAAAGGCATCGTGAAGACCGCCCGCACCGTGGCCTACGACATCCTGCGTGAGATCCTGCGCGAAGCGCGCCAGTTCGACCCGCGCGAATATCGCATCGTTGCGAATCCCAAGGTGATCGAGCTGTACCTCGACGAGGAGAGCGCGCACCTGGCCGGACTGTCGGACTTCATCGGCAAGCCCATTTCGCTGCAAAGCGAAAGCGCGATGGCTCAGGAGCAGTACGACATCGTGCTGCTCTAGGCCCGGGATTGCCGGAGCATCTCGAGGGCGCGCGCCGCGACGCGCTCCGGCGTGATCGAGGGCAGGCAATCGGTGCGGCTCATGCGATGGTCCTCGCACCCGGCCCTTCCGCAGGGCACACAGGCCCGGTCGTCCTGCATCAAGGTGACCGTGCCGGTGGTCTGCTGCAGGCTGCGGCGCACGAAGCGCACGGGCGCTTCCCCCGCCGCGGGCGCGGACCACGGCGCCCAGCGCTGCGGATTGGTCGGCCCGAAGATCGCGATCATGGGCACGCCGACGGCCGCGGCCAGGTGCGAGATCGAGGTGTCGGGCCCGATGTAGAGCGCCGCTTCGCGGATCAGCGTGACCAGCTGCCGGAAGTCCAGCACGCCGGCATCGATGGCGCGACCCGGCGCCGCGGCATCCACGAGTGAAGCGACCAGCTCGCGATCCTGCTGCGACGGGCCGCCGGTGAGGACGACCTGCCGACCGGCTTCGGCCAAGTGGGAGATGAGCGCGCGGAAATGCGCGGCCGGCCATTCCTTGTAGCGCCACATCGACGGTGCGTGCACGACGACGTAACCGTCCTCGATGCGCGAGCGAAGCACTTCGGGCAGCGGCGCAGCCGGGGGCGGCACGACCTGCGCGAGTGGCACGGGCGACTGCGTGAGCCACGGATCGAGCAGCATGAGCTTTTCCCGGACCACGTGCACGTCCCCGAGGTCGCCGGCGGCCGTGACCACATGCGACAGCAGCGACTTCTTCCACCAGTTGCTGCCGTTGCGCTGGGGGACGATGCCCGCCCGCTGGCGCGCGGCCACGGTGCCGATGATGTGCCCCCGGTCGCCCACGTCGGCGACCAGCGCGAGGTCATAACGGCGCCACAGTTTCCTGGCCAGCCGCCATCCGCCGGCCCATCCCAGGCGTGGCGGCGTCTCGATCAGCTCATGAACGTCCGGGTTGCCGCGCAACATGCCCAACGTGCCCGCGAAGCCGAGCACATCGATCGTCGCTTGCGGCCAGCGCTGCCTCGCGGCGCGGATCAGCGGTGTGGTGAGCAGCACGTCGCCGATCTGGCGAGTGACGACCACCAGGACCGAGCGGACGGCATCCGGTGTCACGGCACGACCCCGCCCGCCGTGCCCAGCGCGTGCAGGCGCGCATAAAGCCCGCCGCGGGCGATGAGCTCGGCGTGCGATCCGCATTCCGCGAGCCGGCCCTGGTCGAGCACGGCGATGCGGTCCGCGTGTTCGATGGTGGAGAGCCGGTGCGCGATGACCAGCGTCGTGCGGCCTGTCATCAGCTTGCGCAGTGCGTCCTGCACGAGCCGTTCGGATTCGTTGTCCAGGGCCGATGTCGCCTCGTCGAGGATCAGCACCGGCGCGTCCTTGTACAGCGCACGCGCGATGGCCAGGCGCTGGCGCTGGCCGCCGGACAGGGCGGCCGCGTTGTGGCCCACGTTGGTGTCGATGCCCTGCGGCAGCGATGCGACCAGGTCGCCGAGGTTGGCCGCCTCCAGGGCGCGCAGCACGCGTTCGCGGTCGACGTCCTCGCCCAGCGCGATGTTGACGGCGAGGCTGTCGTTGAACATCACGACCTCCTGGCTCACCATCGCGATCTGCCGGCGCAGCGCGGGCAGGGACCATTCGGCGAGGGCATGCCCTTCGAGCAGCACCTGGCCGCCGGTGGGTTCGACGAATCGCGGAAGCAGGTTGACGAGCGTCGTCTTGCCCGAGCCCGAAGGGCCGACCAGCGCCACGGTTTCCCCGGCCCGCACATCGAGGGACAAGTCGTCGAGCGCGAGCGCGCGGGCTTCGGGATAGCGCACTTCGACCCGTCGGAATTCGATGCGGCCCGTCGCACGGCCGGCGTCATAGTCGCCGCCGCGCTCGGGCGGCGTGTTCTCGACCAGGTCGAACGAGCGCTCCAGCAGCGCGAGCGAGCGCGTGATCGGGCTGGTGGCTTCCGACAACCGCTTCACGGGCGCGATCAGCATCAGCAGCGCGCTGACGAACGACGCGAAGGTACCCACGGTCATGCCGCTGCCGCTTTGCCAGAGCGCGATGCAGATCACGGTCGACAGCGCCAGGGCCGCGACGAGGTGCATCAGCGGCGTGATGGCGGCCTGGGCGACGGCCGACTTCATGGCGAGCCGCCGCAGCCCCACGCTCAGCTTCTCGAAGCGGCTGGCCTGCGCCTCCTGTGCACCGTGCAGGCGCACCACCCGGTTGGCCAGCATGTTCTCTTCGACGGCGTACGCGAGCTCCACCGTCGCCGACTGGCTGCTCTTGGCGAGGCGGTGCAGGCGGCGCGACGCCGTGCGCATCACCCAGGCCACGGCGGGCGCGAGAAAGCCGACGATCAGCGTGAGCGCCCAGTTGATGTACAGCAGGTACGCGAGCAGGGCGACCAGCGCCAGGCCGTCCTTCACGACGCCGGTGAGCGCGTTCACGAGCTGCGTGATCGCGTTCTGCACGTCGTGCACGATGCTGTTGGCCAGCGAACTCGCGGACTCCTTGCGCAGGACATCCAGCCGCACGTCGAGCATGCGCGCGAAGAGCGCCCGGCGCAGCCTGAGCATGCCCTCGTTGGCGATCTTCGCGAGCGTGATGTCCGCGATGAAGCCGGCCGCGCCGCGCACCGTGAACAGCAGCAGCAGCGCTGCGGGGATCGTCCACAGGTCCAGGTCGCGGGACTGGAAGCCCTGATCGAGCAGGGGCTTGAGCAGCCCCGGCGCCACGGGCTCGGTGGCGGCGGCGACGGCGGTCGCCAGCAGCACCACGATCCAGTAGCGGTGGACGTGGCTGATGTAAGGAAAGAAACGCTTGAGGCGCTCGACGAGCCCCGCGGGAGCCTCGGGTGCCGGGGCGTTCGCAGTGGCACCGGAGGCGTCAGGCACAATAGGCGAGGCGGTCTGCATGCAGCAGCCTATTATCCAATGAATCGGCCGGGCGCCCGCCGCCGGGGCCCGGCGTCCGCGCCGCTCACACATATATCGATGTCGTCTCTGAACGAAGAGTGCGAAACGGACGGTGGCGTCGCCACGAAAACACGCAGCGTGCCCCTTGTTTCGGTCACGGGCCTGCTGGTGTGCAGCGCCCCGCTGCTGGTGCTGACCTTTCACGGTTGGGCCAACGCCGTGCTGTTCCTGGGGGGAGTGCTGAGCGTTCTGGCCCTGGCCCGAAGCGACCTGCCGGCCACGACGCCGGGACGCTCGGATCGTCGTTGGGTACAGGCGCTGCTGCTCGCTTACATTGCCCCGATCGTGTCCGTGGCGATTGCCGCGGCCTTGCGGGGCGACGGCTATGCCGGCCAGTTCGATGCGCCATCGCGCTTCCTGATCGCCATCCCGATCTTCCTGCTCGTGCTGCGTTCCGGCTGGCCGGTGGCGCGGGTGATGCAGTGGGTGCTGCCGGCCGCGCTGATCCTCGTGTTCGCCGACATCCAGCTGGTCGGCTATGACCGCAAGTGGTACACGCCCGATGTCACCCGGGTCACGACCCATCAGGTCGATCCGCTGGTGTTCGGGTATTTCAGCATCGCCTTCGCCCTGATGTGCCTGACGTCCATTTCACCGCGCGACTGGCGCGGGGCTGGACGTTGGGGCGTGCTGCTGAAGCTGCTCGGCGTCGCGCTGGGGTTCTACCTCTCGGTCGAATCCGGATCGCGCACGGGCTGGGCCGCCGTGCCCATCGTGATCGGCATCTGGGCGTACCACCACTGGGGCAGGAGCCATCGCCTCGGGACTGCCGCGGCGATCGTGGCCGCAGTGCTGCTGCCGGTGCTTGCGTACAAGTTCAGCCCGGTGGTGGCCGAACGCGTCGACCTGGCGGTGAACGAGTTTGCGCACTACCCGTGGAACGGTGTCCTGACGCACGAGACGTCGGTGGGGTACCGCATCACTTTCCTGCGCATGGCGGCCGACCTGTTCGTCCTGCATCCCTGGGCCGGCCTTGGAGACACGTCCCACATGTCATCCGTGCCGATCGATGCATTCCCCTACGCGACCCCGCACGCCGCGGCGATGGCGTTCAAGTCCGGCTTCCACAACCAGGTGGTGAGCAATGCGGTGCGTACCGGAGCTGGCGGGTTGCTTGCGACGGCGGCGCTGATGCTGGTGCCGCTACTGGTGTGCGCACGCAGCGTCCGGCGCAGTCGGGCCGGTGAGGGAAAGGACGCCCTGATGGGCCTGGCGTACTGCACCTGTCTCGTGGTGAGCAGCCTTTCCACGGAGGTGGTGGACCTGAAGTTCGCCGCCAGCTTCTACGCGGTGATGACCGCCATTTTTTGCGGAGCCGCACTCGCTCGCACGTCATGAACAAGACCGACTACGCCATCACCTTCGCCTGCTACGGCCAGCTCGATTACACGCGGCAATGCGTCGAGAGCATGGTGCGGCATGGGACGCCCTTGGACCGGGTGGTGGTCGTCGACAACGGCTCGAAGGACGCCACGCGCGAATACCTCTACACGCTGCCGCTGGGCGGGCGCATCTACAACCAGGAGAACCTGGGCTGCGGCGTCGCATGGAACCAGGGCGCACTCGCGCTGCAGGCGGAGTGGACCATCATCATGAACAACGATGTGCTGGTCAGCGCGAACTGGGTCGAGAACCTCATCGGCGCGGCGCAGCGGCACGGACTGCGCGTCATCTCGCCGTCGCTGGTGGAAGGACCGCTCGATTACGACTTCGATGCCTTGGCCGATCGCGCGAGCCGCACGATGCGCGATGCGGTGCGCGTGGGCTGGTGCCATGCCGTGTGCCTCGCCGTGCACAAGTCGGTGTGGCTCGATATCGGCTACTTCCAGCCCGTGCCGAAGCTGCTGGGCTACGAGGACACGCTGTTCTTCCACGAGATGGAGAAAAGCCGCATCACCGGGGGCACGACGGGTGCCTCGTGGCTGCATCACTTCGGATCGATCACGCAGACCGCGATGAAGCAGGAGCGGGGACTTGCCGCGAAGGACGGTCTGGGCTATCGCTACAACTACCGGCTGCTGCGCAAATCGTGGCTGCAGCGCAAGCTGGACAAGGCGGCGCGAAACCGGCAGCTGCGGGCGTGGCGCGATGGGGAACTCGCGAAGTACGGCATGAGCATGCACGGCCGCACGCAGGAAGGAAGCATCGCCTGGGCCTAGGAGCCGGGCGGTACCTTCCATTGGGCGGCATTCTGGATTTCGACGGCCTTCACGTACCGGTAGAAGGTCTGCTCGAAATAGGCGAAGGCGATCACGAAACCCGCCCACCCGTCCAGGACGCCCAGCTTGAAGACGTAGTGCTTCACGAACGCCCACCAGCCGTGGGCGAACGCCGCGCCCATCGACGTGCGCCCGCGGTCCAGCACCCGCTGCGCGCTCAGCGTGGAATAGCGATTGGCCTTGTGCATGACCTCGCCCATGTCCTTGAACGGGAACTGCCAGATCGCCGATTTCAGCTTGCCGAGCGGACGCGACGGGTCCGCGAGCACGTAGCCCTCGTGCACCGGCTTGTCGTCGTAGTGCATGCGGCCCGCACGGAAGAGCTGCGGCTGGCGGTAGTTGGGATACCACCCCGAGTGGCGCACCCAGCGGCCCATGAACCAGTTGCGTCGCGGCACGAGATAGGCGTCCGCGCTGTTCGGGTCGGCGATGATCGCACTGATCTCGCGCTGGACCTCGGGCGTGCAGCGCTCGTCGGCATCGAGGCTGAAGATCCACTTGTGGCTGCAGGCCTCGATGGCGGCGTTGCGCAGCTTGCCGAAGCCTTCGAACTTCACCTGGACGACACGCGCGCCGAGCTTCGCGGCGACCTCCTGCGTGCCATCCGTGCTCCAGGAATCGACCAGCACAATCTCGTCCGCCCAGCCTCGCACGCCCTCGATCGTGGCGGCGACTTTCTCGACTTCGTTGTACGCAATAATGTAGACGGAGAGCTTGCTCATCAGTGTGCGCGAGGAGGCGCCAATGTCCCCGCTGGGAGGTGCGGCATTGTAGCTTCGCGCAACTTTTTCACATCCACAAAGACTAAGCCCTATGCAAGAAACTCAGCTGTGGCGCCGACGATCGTTCGCGGCGCTGGTCGGCGGCCTCGCGGTCGCACCTGCAATCGCTCAGTTCCGTGTCGAAGTCACCGGGGTCGGCCTCACCCAGGTTCCCATCGCGATCGCCCCGTTCCGCGGCCAGGACCAGGCGCCGCAGAAGATCGCCGCCATCGTGCAGGCGGACCTCGAGCGCAGTGGGCAGTTCCGCGTGGTGGACGGCAGCGGTGCGAACCTCGACGAAACCAGCCGCCCGGACCTGGCACCGTGGCGCCAGCGCAGCGCCGATTCGCTGGCCGTCGGCAGCATCTCCCGCCTGGCGGACGGCCGCTGGGACGTGCGCTTCCGCCTGTGGGACGTGGTGAAGGGCCAGGACCTCGGCGGACAAAGCCATGCGGTCGCCGCCGGCGACCTGCGCCTGGCGGCGCACCGCATCGCGGACTACATCTACGAGAAACTCACGGGCGACAAGGGCGTCTTCGCCACGCGCATCGCGTACGTCACGAAGGCCGGCAACCGCTACAACCTGTGGATCGCCGATTCCGACGGCGAGAACGCGCAGTCGGCGCTGGCCAGCAACGAGCCCATCATTTCGCCGGCTTGGTCGCCCAACGGCGGGCAGGTCGCGTACGTCTCGTTCGAATCGCGCAAGCCGGTCGTGTACGTGCACGACGTCGCCAGCGGCCGGCGCCGGCTGATCGCCAACTTCCGCGGCAGCAACAGCGCGCCGGCGTGGTCGCCGGACGGAAGGTCGCTTGCGGTGACGCTCAGCCGTGATGGCGGCTCGCAGCTCTACACGATCTCCGCCGATGGCGGCGAGCCGCGGCGCCTGACGCAGTCCCAGGGCATCGACACCGAGCCGGCCTACTCGCCGGACGGCAAGTACATCTACTTCACCAGCGACCGGGGCGGCGCGCCGCAGATCTATCGCATGCCCGCCGGCGGCGGCAGCCCCGAGCGGGTGACGTTTACCGGCACTTACAACGTGTCGCCGGCCGTGAGCCACGACGGGCGCTGGCTCGCTTTCGTGTCGCGCATCAACGGGCAGTTCAAGCTCCACGTGATGGACCTGGCCGGCGGGACGGCCACGTCCATCACCGACACCACGGCCGACGAGAGCCCGTCGTTCGCGCCCAACAGCCGCATGATCGTCTACGCCACGCGGCAGGGGGGGCGCGAGGCGCTCATGACCACCACGCTGGATGGCAAGATCAAGGCGCGACTGGCCGGGCAGGGTGGCGACATCCGCGAGCCGGACTGGGGCCCGTTCCAGAAATAGAATTGCACAAATGTATCGTCCCACAAGGAGTTTCCGAATGATCAAGAACAGTCTCGCCGCCCTGCTGGTGGCCGCCGCCGCGCTCGCGGGTTGTTCCAGCACCCCGCTGAACGACGTGCCGGTGGAAAACAAGGCCGCCCAGCCCACCGGGCAGCAGCCGGCTCCGCAGAGCCAGGTGGCGCCCGTGACCGCGGGTGCGGACCAGGCCACCGCGCAGGGCCCGCGCAACGTGGCGCGCATCATCTACTTCGACTTCGACAGCAACGCGATCAAGCCGGAGTACCAGTCCATCATCGACGGCCATGCGCGCTTCCTGAAGTCCAATCCGGGCCGCCACATCTTCATCGAGGGCCACACCGACGAGCGCGGCAGCCGCGAATACAACCTGGCGCTCGGCCAGCGCCGTGCCGAGGCCGTGCGCAACGCCCTCAAGCTGCTGGGCGTGCAGGACAACCAGGTCGAAGCCGTGAGCTTCGGCAAGGAAAAGCCGGTCGATCCCGCCAGCAACGAGGAAGCGTGGGCCAAGAACCGCCGCGCCGAGATCGTGTACCGCTGATGGAAGCGCGCATGCCCCGCTTCCTTTCCGCCCGCGCCCTGGCCGCGGCCGCGTTCGCGGCGTTGGCACTCGCGGCGTCCGGCGGCGCATCGGCCGCGCTGTTCGAGGACGAAGACGCGCGCAAGGCCATCCTCGACCTGCGCCAGCGGCTGGAAATGCAGCGGCAAGACCAGCAGCGGCAGCTCGACCAGTCGACGGCGGACATCCGCCGCAGCCTGCTCGAACTGCAGCAGCAGATCGAGGCGCTGCGCCAGGAGATCGCACGCCTGAACGGCGCCAACGAGCAGCTCACGCGCGATGTGGCGGACCTGCAGCGGCGCCAGAAGGACATCGCGCAGGGGGTGGACGAACGGCTGCGCAAGTTCGAGCCGTCCAAGGTCACGGTGGACGGCAAGGAGTTCATCGCCGATCCGCAGGAATCGAACACCTACGAGGCGGCGCTCGCCACCTTCCGCAAGGGCGACTTCCCGGGCGCGCAGGCCCAGTTCGCCGATTTCATCAAGCGCTACCCGCAAAGCGGCTTCCGGCCGACGGCGCTGTTCTGGCTGGGCAATGCGCAGTACGCCAACCGCGACTACCGCGGGGCGATCGCGAATTTCCGCGAGCTGCTGAACTCCGCCCCCGACCACGCACGCGCGCCCGAGGCGCTGCTGTCGATCGCCAATTGCCAGATCGAGCTCAAGGACAACGCCGGCGCGCGCCGCACGCTGGACCAGCTCGCGAAGACTTATCCGCAGTCCGAGGCGGCGGTGGCGGCGAAGGAAAGGCTGCAGCGGCTGCGGTGACGACTGCAGTGACAATCGCGGGGTGACCCACCTCGACGAATCCGCCGACCTGAAACGCCGCTTCGGCGGGCTCGAGCGCCTGTACGGCATCGACGGGGCAGCGGCCATCCGCGCGGCGCACGTCGCGGTGGTCGGCGTCGGCGGCGTGGGCTCCTGGGCGGCGGAAGCGCTGGCGCGCAGCGCCGTCGGCGAAATCACGCTGGTCGACCTCGACCATGTGGCCGAATCGAACATCAACCGGCAAGTCCACGCGCTGGACATCACGCTCGGGCAAGCCAAGGTCGAGGCCATGCGCGAGCGCATCGCCCGCATCAACCCGGGCTGCGTCGTGCACGCCGTGGACGAGTTCGCCGGCCCCGACAACTGGCCGCAGCTGCTGCCCGCGGGCGTCACGGCGGTGATCGATGCCTGCGACCAGGTGAAAGCCAAGCTGGCGATGGCCGCCTGGGCGCTGCACACGAAGACGCTGTTCATCGCCTGCGGGGCGGCCGGCGGCAAGCGGCTCGCGCACCAGGTGGAGGTGGATGACCTCGCGAGCACCACGCACGACCCGCTGCTCGCCCAGGTGCGCCAGCGCCTGCGCAAGTTCCATGGCGCGCCACGCGAGGGCAAACGCATCGGCGTCGACTGTGTTTTCAGCCGCGAGGCCGTGGCGCCGCCGGACCCGTCGTGCAACATCGAGGGGGACGGTTCGCTCAATTGCCACGGCTACGGGTCCGTCGTGAGCGTGACGGCGACTTTCGGCCAATGCGCGGCCGGTTGGCTGCTCGACCGCATCGCGTCCCGAAAACGGTTCAGCAAGACGATATAATTGCGGGCTTTGCTGCACGCGCAATGCGTGCAGCAGCGGCAGAAGGCGGGACGTTAGCTCAGTTGGTAGAGCAGCGGACTTTTAATCCGTTGGTCACAAGTTCGAATCTTGTACGTCCTACCAGTCCTTCCGCGTTCACCCATGGGCCCGCCATCGACAAGAGAGCGGGCCTTCGTTTTTGGCGCACATCAGTAGGCGGGAGCGGGCGCTGGGGCCGGAGCCGGAGTAGGCGCTGGAGCCGGAGCTGGAGCTGGAGCGGAAGCGGGGTTCTCAGCGGGTGTCGCGGGCCCGGGCGCCGGAGCACTGCTCATGGAGCCTCCGTCGCCGCCTCCGCCGCAGGCCGGCGTGAGGAGCGCGAGGGCGCTCGCGAACAGGCTGGATAACAGATGCAGTCTCGACATCGTGCTCTCCTTGGAATGTGCAAGGACGAACACCTTCCATGCCCCGATCCAATGTAGGACAAGCGCTGCAGGCGCCAGTGGACGCGTTCCTACGCCAGCTGCCTCCGGCATTGATATGGACACGCGCAGCGCGATAGCGTCCAGCCTCTTGCGTCGGGTGGGGCCGGGCGGACAATCGCCCAACTACTCGCACCAAGCGGGGGGAGGGAGGAACACCATGGACATCCGTTGGACCGCACTGGTCTTGGCGGGCTTGCTGCTGGTTTCCTGGACATGGACGCGCCCCAACACGGAGTTCACCGAGCTCGGGGGCGGCCTCCTGATGCGCACGGACGGCTCGGTGATCGGCGCCTGGGAGCTGCCCGGCGCCGACGGGGGCGCGAACGCTTTCGATGCTCCCGAGCCCACGGTTGCCATGCAGGTGCCGCAGCGGGGCGTCTGGCGCACGCGCTTTGATCGCGGCTGGTAAGCCGCCGCCGTAGGACGGCGCAGAACAACCGCGTAGGGGCGCTGCGCCCAGTCTGACTTTCGCGTTAGCGCGCCCCCCACACGAAGAGTCGAAGCTCGCTCCGGCGATCTCGCGCGCGTGCATGGAATCATCGCGCGCATGACCGTGAAGAAGACGGATCCGCGAGAAGCCCTGGTCGATCGCCGGGCCTGGCAGGATGCCGATGCCGTGATCGAGCTGGTGGAGACCGGCGGGCAGCGCACGCTGCTCACGCGCTCCCAGGCGCGCGTGCCGGCCTGGCAGGTGCGTCGCTGGCTGCGGGTCGGTCAGTTGCCGGCGGCGCGCGGTGCAAACGCGCGCGTGCTGCAGGCGTTCATGTCCGCCGACGGGCAGATGTTCTATCCGGAAGAAGTGCCCTCCGCGGCCGAGGCACCGTGAGCTGCGCCTCGCGCGCCACGCGCACGCAATCCTTGATGTGTTCCTCACCGAGGTAGCGCACGGCGCTGTAGCCCAGCACTGCCGACACCGCCTGGCCTGCGATCGGCACGTACTTCGCGGCTTGCTGGACCGTCAGGCGTTTGCCCACTGCCTGCGCCATGCGCACGACCAGGTCGCGCGTGACGAAGCGCCCGACGACCAGCGAGCCGACCACGGCCAGCGCCTTCTGCACCTGTTCACGCTGGACCTGCGGCAGTTGCTCGATCTGCTGCGGCGTCAACCCGAACTCCTGGTTGATCGCCGGGATCAGGCGCGACATCAGCGCCGCGTCGATGGCCCAGTCCAGGCCCGGCACCGGCACCGTGCTCGCGGCCGCGGCGACGAGCGCCCGCCGGTTCAACAGCCTGCGGCAGCGGCGCACCGCCTCGAGCAGCGCGGTGTCGCCTTCGGCGAGTTGCAGGGCGGTGGGCATGACGGCTTCACGCCATCTTATCGAGCTCTTCGTGCAGTTCGAGCCAGCGTTCTTCCAGCGTGTGCAACTCGTCGTTCACGCCCTTCAGCAGGCGGCCGGCTTCGGCCAGCTCGGCCGGTGCGCTGAGGGTCACGAGGCGGGCCTCGAGGTTCTCGCGCTGGGTGTTCAGCTCGGCCATGCGCCTTTCCGACTGCTCGAGCTCGCGCTTGAGCGGTTTCGCGCGCGACAGGTCGGGTTTGCGCGGCGGCACCGGCGTGGGGGCCGGGGCGGCTGCCTGCTTCGCCTGTTCGCGCTGGCGCTTCGCTTCGTCGAGCAGGAACTGCTGGTAGTCGTCCAGGTCGCCATCGAAGGGCTGCACGGCGCCGCGCGCCACCAGCCAGAACTCGTCGCACACCGCGCGAAGCAACGCGCGATCATGGCTGACCAGCATCACCGTGCCTTCGAACTCGTTCAGGGCCATGGCCAGCGCCTCGCGCGTGGCCAGGTCCAGGTGGTTGGTCGGCTCATCGAGCAGCAGCAGGTTGGGGCGCTGCCACACCATCATCGCCAGCACCAGGCGGGCCTTCTCGCCGCCGCTCATGGTGCCGACGGCCTGCTTCACCATGTCACCCGTGAAATTGAAGGTGCCGAGGAAATTGCGCAACTCCTGCTCGCGCGCCGCATTGCCGCCGTCGGCGAGCTCGCGCGCGAGCTGCGTCATGTGCTCGAGCGGCGTGTCCTGCGGACGCAGCACGTCGAGCTCCTGCTGGGCGAAGTAGCCGATGGTCAGGCCCTTGCCTTCCGTGATCGTGCCGCCCAGCGCCGAAATGTCGCGCGCGATCGACTTCACCAGCGTCGACTTGCCCTGGCCGTTCGCGCCGAGGATGCCGATGCGCTGGCCGGCGAGCACGCTGCGGTTGACGTTGCGCAGCACCACCCTGTCCGCGTAGCCGAACTCGCCGTCGGCGATCGCGAGCATCGGGTTCGGCAGGTTGGCCGGCTCCTTGAACTCGAAGGTGAATTCCGCGTCGGCCAGCACCGGCGCGATCTTCTCCATGCGCTCGAGCGCCTTCACGCGGCTCTGCGCCTGCTTGGCCTTGGTCGCCTTGGCCTTGAAGCGGTCGATGAACTTCTGCAGGTGCGCGATCTTTTCCTGCTGCTTTTCGAACGAGGCCTGCTGCAGGGCGATCTGCTGCGCGCGCAGCGTTTCGAACGCGCTGTAGTTGCCGCCGTAACGCGTGAGCTGCTGGCGCTCGATGTGCACCGTGACGCCGGTGACGGCATCGAGGAATTCGCGGTCGTGGCTGATGACGATCAGCGTGCCCGCGTATTTCTTCAGCCACGACTCCAGCCACACCAGTGCATCGAGGTCCAGGTGGTTGGTCGGCTCGTCCAGCAGCAGCAGGTCCGAGGGGCACATCAGGGCCCGCGCCAGCTGCAGCCGCATGCGCCAGCCGCCCGAGAAGCTGTTCACCGGGTTGTCGAGTTCCGCCACCTTGAAGCCCAGGCCCAGGATCAGCGATTGGGCGCGCGGCGCCGCGTCGTGTTCGCCCGCATCGGCGAGGTCCGAATGCGCGTGCGCGATGGCCATGCCGTCGCCGCTCTCCTCGGCCCGGGCGAGTGCCGCGCGCAGTTCCATCAGGCGCGTGTCGCCTGCCAGCACGAAATCGGTGGCCGACTCCTGCGTGTCGGGCATGTCCTGGGCGACCTGCGCCAGGCGCCACTGGGATGGCATCGAGAAGTCCCCGCTGTCCTCGTGCAGCGTGCCGTCGACCAGGCGGAACAGGCTGGACTTGCCCGCGCCGTTGCGGCCGACCAGGCCGACTTTCTCGCCCGGGTTGATCACGAGCGAGACGTTGTCCAGGAGGACCTTGACGCCGCGGCGCAAGGTCAGGTTCTTGAGGGTGATCACAGTTTGTCGCGCGTCAGCAGCAGGACCTGGTCCTCGCCCGCGCTCGTCTCCAGCCAGACACATTCCAGCTTCGGGAATGCGCGCTCGAAATTTTCGCGCTCGTTGCCGATCTCCAGCACCAGCACGCCGTGCTCGCTCAGGTGCGCGGGCGCGTCGCGCAGGAGCTGGCGGATGAAATCCATGCCGTCCGCGCCACCGGCCAAGGCGAGCCGCGGCTCGGCCCGAAACTCATCGGGCAGCTGCGCCATGCTCTGCGCGTTGACGTACGGCGGGTTGCACAGGATCAGGTCGTACGGTCCCGCGACGGACCTCAGTCCATCGGATTCGACCAGCCGCACGCGGCCGGCCAGCTGGCGCCTGTCGACGTTGACCTTCGCGACCTCCAGCGCATCGCGCGAAATGTCCGCCGCGTCCACGTCGATGTCCGGATACGCCATGGCCGCGAGCACCGCCAGGCTGCCGTTGCCGGTGCACAGGTCGAGCACGCGCTTCGTCTCGTCGGACAACCACGCATCGATGGTCCCATCGGCGATCAGCTCGGCGATGAAGCTGCGCGGCACGATCGCACGCTCGTCGACATAGAAAGGCACGCCTTGCAGCCAGGCTTCGCGCGTGAGATAGGCCGCAGGCTTGCGGGTGGCGATCCGCTCCGTGACGAGCTCTTCCACCGTGGCCTGCTGTTGCGGCGAAACGGCCATCGCGGCGACGCCGTCGAGGTCGTCCAGGGGCATGCCGAGCTGCCACAGCACCAACCAGGCCGCCTCGTCGAACGCGTTCGTCGTGCCGTGGCCGAATGCCACGCCAGCGCCGGCGAGCCGGGCGGCGCTCGCCTCGACCAGTTCGATCACCGTCATGTCGCCTGGGAGTCGAGGTTTTCGATCGTCCGCCGGTAGATGTTCTTCAGCGGCTCGATGTCCGCCACGCGCACGTGTTCGTCGATCTTGTGGATGCTCGCGTTGACCGGGCCGAACTCGATCACCTGCGGGCAGATGCGCGAGATGAAGCGGCCGTCGCTGGTGCCCCCCGTGGTCGAGAGCTCGGTCTCCACGCCCGTTTCCGCGCGAATGCCCCGCTGGATCGCCCCGACCAGCTCGCCCGGGGTGGTAAGGAAGGGCAGGCCGCCCAGTACCCAGGCGATGTCGTAATCGAGGCCGTGCTTGTCCAGCACTTCATGGACGCGCTTCTGCAGGCCCTCGGGGGTGGACTGCGTCGAATAGCGGAAGTTGAAGTCGATCACCACGCTGCCCGGAATCACGTTCGTTGCGCCCGTACCGCCGTGGATGTTGCTCATCTGCCAGCTGGTGGGCGGGAAAAACTCGTTGCCGCGGTCCCATTCGATCGCTGCCAGCTCGGTCAAGGCCGGCACCGCCAGGTGGACCGGGTTCTTCGCGAGCTGCGGGTAGGCGATGTGGCCTTGCACGCCCTTGACGGTGAGCCTGGCGGAAAGCGAGCCGCGGCGGCCGTTCTTGATCATGTCGCCGAGCTTTTCCACCGAAGTCGGCTCGCCGACGATGCACCAGTCGAGCCGCTCCTTGCGTTCCTTCAGCTTCTCGCAAACGACGACGGTGCCGTCGACGCTCGGGCCTTCCTCGTCGCTGGTGATGAGCAGGGCCAGCGAGACCTGCGGATCGGGATGGGCCGCCAGGAACTCCTCGACCGCGACGACGAAAGCCGCGATCGAGGTCTTCATGTCGGCCGCGCCGCGCCCGTAGAGCAGGCCATCGCGGTGGGAGGGTGTGAACGGGTCGCTGGTCCACTGCTCGAGCGGGCCCGTGGGCACGACATCCGTGTGGCCGGCGAACACCAGGGTACGGGGTGACTTGCCGGGGCGCCTGGCCCACAGGTTCGTGACTCGGAATTCCGGCGGGCCGCTCGCGATGGTTTCGCAGGCGAAGCCCAGCGGCCTCAGGCGCGCGGCGAGGATCTCCTGGCAGCCGTCATCCTGCGGCGTGACGGAACGCCGCGAGATGAGCTGTTCGGTGAGGTGCAGCGCACGCGTCAATGTTTGATGTCCAACGTGATTTCGGTGAAGGAGGGCTCGTCCTGCAGGTCTTCCTCGGACGCGCCTTCCTCGACCCGCTCGGCATCCTTGCCCGCGAAGTCGTTCTGCAGGCGCCATTGCAGGTTGGTCGGTGAGTCGGCGTAGGCCAGGCCTTCCTTCCTGTCCACGATACCTTCGATGATCAGGCGCGCGATGTCCTGCTCGAAGGTCTGCGAGCCTTCGGCCATCGACTTTTCCATCGCTTCCTTGACGCCCGAGAAGTCGCCCTTTTCGATCAGCTCGGCGACGAGCTTCGTGTTGAGCATGACCTCCACCGCCGGCGCGCGGCCGCCGTGCACCGTGCGCAGCAGGCGCTGCGAGACGATCGCCTTCATCGCGGCCGCCAGGTCGCCCAGCATGGTCGAGCGCACTTCCACGGGGTAGAACGACAGGATCCGGTTCAGCGCCTGGTAGCTGTTGTTGGCGTGCATGGTCGCCAGGCACAGGTGACCTGACTGCGCATAGGCGATCGCGGCGGACATGGTCTCGCGGTCGCGGATTTCGCCGACCAGGATCACGTCGGGCGCCTGGCGCAGGGCGTTCTTCAGCGCCATCTGCATGGACTGCGTGTCGGTGCCGACCTCGCGCTGGTTGACGACCGACTTCTTGTTCTTGAACAGGAATTCGACCGGGTCCTCGATCGTCAGGATGTGGCCGGAGACGCGCTCGTTGCGGAAATCCATCATGGACGCGAGCGTGGTGCTCTTGCCGGCGCCGGTGGCGCCCACCATCAGCAGCAGGCCGCGCTTTTCCATGATCAGGTCACCCAGGATCATGGGCACCGCCAGGCTTTCCAGCGGCGGGATCTCGGTGGTGATGAAGCGGATCACCGCGGCATAGGTGCCGCGCTGGCGCATCGCCGAGAAGCGGAAGTTGCCCACGCCGTCGATCGCCTGGGCCATGTTCAGCTCGCCCGTGTCCTCGAGTTCCTGGATGCGCCGGGGCGGCAGCACCTCCGCGAGCAGCGCCTTGGGCGCATCGGGCGGCAGGAGCTGGTTGTTGATCGGCAGGCACTGCCCGTTGATCTTGATCAGCGCCGGCGCGTGCGCCGACAGGTACACGTCCGACGCCTTCTTTTCCCCCATCAGCCGGAGGATCTTCTCCATCGTGCTCATACCGCTCCTTCCGTCCCCAGCTCGTTTCAGTCCCGCAGCAAATCGTTCAGGCTGGTCTTCGCACGCGTTCCCGCATCCACGCGTTTGACGATCACCGCACAGTACAGGCTGTACTTGCCGTCCGCGCTCGGGAGGTTCCCGGAGACCACCACCGAGCCGGCCGGGACGCGGCCATAGGTCACGGTGCCGGTGGCACGGTCGTAGATCTTGGTGCTCTGGCCGATGTACACGCCCATCGAGATCACCGAGTTCTCCTCGACGATCACGCCCTCGACGATCTCCGAGCGGGCGCCGATGAAACAGTTGTCCTCGATGATCGTCGGGCCGGCCTGCACCGGCTCCAGCACGCCGCCGATGCCCACGCCGCCCGACAGGTGCACGCCCTTGCCGATCTGCGCGCAGGAGCCGACGGTGGCCCAGGTGTCGACCATCGTGCCTTCGTCCACGTAGGCGCCGATGTTGACGTAGGAGGGCATCAGGATCGCGCCCCGGGCGATGTAGCTGCCGCGGCGCGCGACAGCGGGCGGCACCACGCGCACCCCGGTGGCGGCCATCTCTTCGGGCGAAAGGTGGGCGAACTTGGTCGGCACCTTGTCGTAGAAGCCCAGGTCACCGGCGCGCACCACTTCGTTGTCGCGCAGGCGGAACGACAGCAGCACGGCCTTCTTGATCCACTGGTGCACCGTCCACTGGCCCACGCCTTGACGGGTGGCGACGCGCAGCTTGCCCTTGTTCAACTCCGCGATGACGTGCTCCACGGCGTCGACCACTTCCTTGGGGGCGGAGGCGGTGGAGATCTGGGCGCGGTTTTCCCACGCGGTATCGATGATTTGCTGGAGTTGCTGGGTCATTTCTTGGACTTCACGAATTCGACGATGCGCTGCGCGGCTTCCACGCATTCCGCCGTGTCGGCGACGAGGGCCATGCGCACGCGGCCGGCACCGGGATTGATGCCTTCCGTTTCGCGGGCGAGATAGCTGCCCGGCAGGACCGTCACATTGTATTGGGCGTACAGCTCGCGGGCGAATTCGGTGTCGCTTCCCGGCACACCGGCCCACAGATAGAACCCGGCATCGGGCAATTTGACATCGAGCACTTCGGCCAGCATCGGCGTGACTTGCGCGAACTTGGCACGATAAAGCTGCCGGTTCTCGGCGACGTGCTTCTCGTCTTCCCACGCCGCGGTGCTGGCGCGCTGGATCGCCGGGCTCATCGCGCTGCCGTGGTAGGTGCGATACAGCAGGAATTTCCTGATGTAGGCGGAATCGCCCGCCACGAAGCCGCTGCGCATGCCGGGCACGTTGCTGCGCTTCGAGAGGCTCGTGAAGGACACGAGCCGGCGGAAGTCGCTGCGGCCCAGCTTGTGTGCCGCCTCCAGGCCCCCGAGGGGCGCCTCGTCGCCGAAGTAGATCTCGCTGTAACACTCGTCCGAGGCGATCACGAAACCGTAGCGGTCGGACAACTCGAACAGCTTCTTCCATTCGGACAGCGGCATCACCGCACCCGTCGGGTTGCCGGGCGAGCAGACGAAGATCAGTTGCGTGCGCACCCAGACCTCGGCCGGCACCGCGTCCCAGTTCACCGCGTAGTTGCGTTGCGGATCGGCGGGGGCGTAGAACGCCTCGGCGCCGCCCAGGAGCGCCGCGCCTTCGTAGATCTGGTAGAACGGGTTGGGCACGACCACGACCCCCTTCCTGCCGGCATCGAGCACCGTCTGCGCGAACGCGAACAGCGCCTCGCGCGAGCCGTTCACGGGCAGCATCTGCGTGTTGGCGTCCACCGCCAGGCCGTAACGCGTCATCAGCCAGCGGCGGAAGGCATCGCGCAGATGCGACTCGCCGGCCGTGATCGGGTAATGCGCCAGGCCGTCCAGGCCGGCGATGAGGGCGTCCCTGATGAACTGGGGCGTGGGATGCCTGGGCTCGCCGATGCCCAGGCTGATCGGCCGGTACTTGGCATTGGGCGTGGTGCCCGCGAAAAGCTGCCGCAGCCGCTCGAAAGGATAGGGCTGCAGTCTGTCGAGCAGGGGATTCATGCACCGATTATCGGGCCGCCCATTGACGGGGCCTGCCTGGCTGCGTTCAATGGGGCATGGACAACGGTTTCCGGGCTTCCGACCTGCGCTTCCTCGCCGGCTGGCTGCTGCCGGCGGGACTGGTTTTCAACATGGTGGTCCATCCGCAGCAGGCGGCGGCGGGCGCATTCCTCATCTGGCTCGCCGTCGCTCTGGTGGACGGCTTCTGGCCGGGCGCCGACCGGTCGCCGCCGCCGGGCGGGTCGGCCACCTTCCTCGCATGGATCCTGCGCCTGTACGTGCCCTTGCAGCTTCTGATGCTGGTCGTCGGGCTGTCCATCACTGCACACAGCGACTGGGCGATCGTGCTCGGTTTCGCCTACGGCGCGGGCTTCCTGACCGGCGCGCAAGGCATCACCTTCGCGCACGAACTGGGCCACAGCCGCGCCAAGGCCGACCGGGTGCTCGCCTGGGTCCTGATGACGAGCGTGAACTATCCGCAGTTCATGATCGAGCATTACCGCGGCCACCACGTGCGCGCGGCCACGCACGACGATCCGGCCACCGCGCGCTTCGGCGAGAGCCTGTGGCGCTTCCTGCCGCGCACCGTGATCGGCAGCACGGTGCATGCGTGGCAGCTCGGCCGACGCCGCCTGCTCTGGGCCTGGGCCTTCAACCTGTCGTTCGTCGCGGCGTTGGCGGCGTTCGGCCAGTGGAAGGCGCTGGTGTTCTGGATCGGCCAGTCCGCCTTCGCCGTCTGGCTTCTGGAAACGGTGAACTACATCGAGCATTACGGCCTGGAGCGGCGCAAACTGTTCAACGGCCAGCGCGAGCCCTTCGGGGTCGAGCATGCGTGGAACGCGGACCACGTGATGTCCAATTCCCTGCTGGCCAATTTGCAGCGCCATTCCGACCACCATGTCCACGCGTGGAAGCCCGGCGCCCAGCTCGCGCCGCTGCCGGGGCCGCAACTGCCTACGGGCTATGCAGGCTGCCTGCTTCTTGCGGCGATCCCGCCGCTCTGGTTCCGGCTGATGCACCCCCGGCTGGCTGCCACGGCACGGGCAATCCCAGCATCTCCATGAGCTCCTGCGCATTGTCGGGCGCGTGCAACTTGTCGGTGTTGTCGAAGTAGCAATAGACGTCACCCGATCGGGCCCAGCTGCGCATCAGCGCGGCCCAGCGGGCGAGTTCTTCCGGCGTATAGCGGCTGTTGTAGAGCTCGGTCGAGCCGTGCAGGCGCATGTAGCTGAAATCGGCCGTGATGCCCTCGAAGCGGGGCCAGGGGTTCGGGGTGTCGGCGACGACGAAAGCGACGTTGTGACGTCGCAGCATCGCCGCGAAGCCGGGCGTCTCGAAACTCGCGTGCCGCACTTCGACGGCATGCCGCATGGGAAAGTCGTCCAGCGGCTGCAGGCACACGCGGCCCTTCGGGCGCTCGTCGTGGGCGCAGGCAATCCACAGCGCCTCTCCCGTCGTGCGCGGCAGGATCGACAGGAAATTCTCGAACGTTTCCGGATCGAAGCGCATCGTGGGCGGGAACTGCCACAGGATCGGGCCGAGCTTGTCGCCCAGCTCGAAGAGACCCGAGGCGAAGAAGTTCGCCAGCGCCGCCTCGATGCCGCGCAGCTTCAGCATGTGCGTGATGTAGCGGCTGCCCTTGATGGCGAAGACGAAGCCCTCGGGCGTTTCCTCGGCCCATTGCGCGTAGCTGGAAGGCCATTGCAGCGAATAGAACGAGCCATTGAGCTCGATCGTGCTGAAGACGCGCGCTGCGTAATGCAACTCGCGTGACTGCGCAAGCCCCTTCGGGTAGAAATTCCCGCGCCAGGGCGGGTATCGCCAGCCGGAGACGCCAATCCGTATCTTCCCGCCCATGAGGGCAGTTTTGACCCGACCGGCCGGCCCCCGGAATGCAGCATTTCCGAACGTTTCTGTAGGCGGAAGCCCTGCCGCAGGGCGCTATCATCACCGGCAACCCGGACGAGGGGTCCGGCAGAAGAGATTTCAAGGGCGATGCGTCTTACCTCGATCAAGCTTTCCGGATTCAAGTCCTTCGCCGAACCCACCAACTTCCTGTTGCCCGGCCAGCTGGTCGGTGTGGTGGGGCCCAATGGCTGCGGCAAGTCCAACATCATGGACGCCGTGCGCTGGGTGCTGGGCGAATCGCGCGCGAGCGAATTGCGCGGCGAATCGATGCAGGACGTGATCTTCAACGGCACGACCACGCGCAAGCCCGCCTCGCGCTCGTCCGTGGAGCTGGTGTTCGACAACGCCGACCACCGCGCGGGCGGCCAGTGGTCGCAGTTCACCGAGATCGCCGTCAAGCGCGTGCTGACGCGCGACGGCACGTCCAGCTATTACATCAACAACCAGCCGGTGCGCCGCCGCGACGTGCAGGACGTGTTCCTCGGCACCGGCCTGGGCCCGCGCGCCTACGCCATCATCGGCCAGGGGACGATCAGCCGGATCATCGAATCCAAACCCGAGGAGCTGCGCCTGTTCCTCGAGGAAGCCGCGGGCGTTTCCAAGTACAAGGAGCGTCGCCGCGAAACCGAGAACCGGCTGCAGGACACGCGCGAGAACCTGACGCGCGTCGAGGACATCCTGCGGGAGCTGAATTCCAACCTCGACAAGCTGGAGAAGCAGGCCGAAGTCGCGCAGCAGTACAACGCGCTGCAGGCCGACGCCACGCTCAAGCAGCACCAGCTCTGGTTCCTCAAGCGCGCCGAGAGCGAGACCGACCAGGCCAGGATCAAGGCCGACGCCGAGAAGGCCGTGAACGACCTCGAATCGCGCGTCGCCGACCTGCGCCGGATCGAAAGCGACCTCGAGACGATCCGCCAGGCGCATTACGCCGCCGGCGACCAGGTGAACCAGGCGCAGGGCGCACTGTACGAGGCGAGCGCCGAAGTCGGCCGGCTGGAGGCGGAGATCCGCTTCGTGGTGGAAGGCCGCCAGCGCGTCGAACAGCGCCTGGTGCAGCTGAAGGAACAGACCACGCAGTGGGGCTCGCGCAAGGAAGAAGCCGCCGGCGAGATCGAAACGCTTGCCGCGCAGCAGGTCGACGCCGAGGAAAAGGCGGCACTGCTGGCCGCGCAGCTGGAGGAGCACGACCAGCACCTGCCGGAGCTCGAGGACGCGCTGCGCCAGGCGCAGGCGAAGGCCAGCGAACAGCGCGGCAACGTCGCCCAGGTCCAGCAGCAGATCCAGGTGCTGGCCGCCGACCAGCGCAATATCGAGGAGCAGTCGCGCCAGCTCACGCAGCGGCGCGAGCGGCTGGTCGCGGACAGGAACGCGCTGGCGGCGCCCGACGAGGTGCGCCTCGCGAACCTGCAACAGCAGCTGGCCGCGGCCAAGGAATCGGCGGAGACAGCCGATGCGCGCCTGCACGAATTGCAGGAGCAGGTGCCGCAACTGGACGAAGACCGGCGCGGGAAGCAGTCGGCCGTCAACAGCGAAAGCCACAAGCAGGCCGACCTGTCCGCCCGCATGGAAGCGCTCAAGGCGCTGCAGGAAAAAGTCAGGACCGACGGCAAGCTGCGTCCCTGGCTCGCCAAGCATGGCCTCGAAAACCTGCAAGGCCTGTGGAGCCGCATCCACATCGAGCAGGGCTGGGAGAATGCACTGGAAGCCGCTCTGAGAGAGCGGCTTGGCGCGCTCGAAGTGTCACGATTGGACATGGTGCGCGCCTTCGGCAACGACGCGCCGCCCGCCAAGCTCGCGTTCTATTCGCCGCCGCAGGCCGGGGCGCCGGAAGGCTCGTCGGCCTTGCCGCGCCTTTCGGACCTGCTGCGCCTGAACGACGCGGGGCAGAAGGCGTTGCTCACGGATTGGCTGCACGGTTGCTACACGGCGCCTTCGTTCGAAGATGCGCTCGTCGCGCGCGACAAGCTCGGCGCCGGCGAAGTCATCTACGTCAAGAGCGGCCATGCCGTCACGCGCCACAGCGTCAGCTTCTATGCGCAGGACTCCGAGCAGGCCGGCCTGCTCGCGCGCGCGCAGGAGATCGAGAACCTGGAGAAGCAACTGCGGGCCCAGGCGCTGATCGCGGAAGAGGCGCGCGGAGCGCTGGTCCGCGCCGAGGCGGCGTACAGCGATGCATCGCAGCGTCTCGTCACGGCGCGCCGCGATGCCGCGGAGACACAGGCGAAATCGCACGAGCTGCAGGTCGAGGTGGTGCGCCTGACGCAACTCGCCGAACAGACGCGCGCGCGCAGCGAGCAGATCGCCGGCGACCTCGCCGAAGTCGATGCGCAGCTCGAACAGCTGCAGGAACGCCGCGTCACCGCCGAAGCGAAATTCGAAGAACTCGACATGCAGCTGGCCGACAGCCAGGAGCGGCATGCGCAACTCGACGAGCGGGTGATCGAGGCCGAGCGCAAGCTGGCCGAGGCGCGGGAGAAGCACCGCAGCCTGGAGCGCGAGGCGCAGGAAGCGCAGTTCGCGCAGCGCTCGGTCGAGGCGCGAAAGGCCGAATTGCAGCGCGCCATCGAGACGGCGGACCAGCAGGTGCGCTCGATCGCCGACGAAGAATCGCGGGCGAAGGAAGAGCTCCTGCGCCTGACCGATGCCGCGGCGCAGGCAGGGCTGCAGACCGCACTGGCCCTGAAACTGGAACGCGAACAGGCGCTGGGCGCCAAGCGCAGCGAGTACGACGACCTCACGACCAAACTGCGCGCGAGCGACGAGCGCCGCCTGCAGCTGGAGCGCGAGCTCGATCCACTGCGCCAGCGCATCACCGATTTCCAGCTGAAGGAACAGGCCGCCCGCCTGGGCTTCGAGCAGTACTCGCAGCTGCTCACCGATGCGCAGGCGGATCTCGAAGCCGTCGCGAAGTCGATCGAAGAAGGCAAGGTGCGCCTTGCGGGACTGCAGGGCGACATCGACCGGCTGCACCGCGACATCGCGGCGCTGGGTGCGGTGAACCTCGCCGCGCTGGACGAGCTCACGACCTCGCGCGAACGCAAGCAGTTCCTCGATGCGCAGTCGGCGGACCTGAACGAGGCGATCACGACGCTGGAAGACGCGATCAGGAAGATCGACGGCGAGACGCGCGAGCTGCTGGGCGCCACCTTCAACACCGTCAACGAGCACTTCGGCCGCATGTTCCCGGAGCTCTTCGGCGGCGGCGACGCCAAGCTCGTGATGACGGGCGACGAGATCCTCGACTCGGGCGTGCAGGTCATGGCCCAGCCGCCCGGCAAGAAGAACCAGACCATCCACCTGCTCTCGGGCGGCGAGAAGGCGCTGACGGCCATCGCGCTGGTGTTCGCGATTTTCCAGCTGAACCCGGCGCCGTTCTGCCTGCTGGACGAGGTCGACGCGCCGCTGGATGACGCCAACACGGAGCGTTACGCGAAGCTCGTGAGCAGCATGGCGAAGGAAACGCAGTTCCTCTTCATCTCGCACAACAAGATCGCCATGGAGATGGCCGAGCAGCTCATCGGTGTCACGATGCAGGAGCAGGGCGTCTCGCGGATCGTGGCGGTGGACATGGAATCCGCCGTTTCCATGGCCGAAGCGGCATGAGCGGTTTCACCCTTGGTGTCGCGGTACTCGGCGGCCTCGTGCTCGCCTCGCTCGTGGCCTACAACACCTGGGTATCGCGCCGCAACTCGCCGCGCCAGCCCGATGCACCGACCGTCGCCACGCAGCCGATCGAACCGACGATGCCCCGCGAGCCGGTGTTTTCCGATACGGAGCCGGTATTGCCGCCGGTGGAGCGCAAGCCGCCGCTCGACGCGCTGATCGATGCGATCGCGCCGATCGCCGTGGACGGCCTCGTTTCCGGCGAGGCGGCCATCGCCGCGATGCCACCGACGCGCCGCGCCGGCAGCAAGCCGTTCGCCATCGAAGGCCTGAACGAGTCCACGCAGCAATGGGAGCCGCCGCGCGCCGGCCAGCGCTACGTCGCGTTCCAGGCCGGCGTGCAGCTCGCCAACCGCACCGGACACCTCAACGAGATCGAGTTCTCCGAATTCGTGATGAAGGCCCAGCAGTTCGCCGATGCCGTGAACGGCTCGCCGGACTTCCCGGACATGCGCGCCGAAGTCACCCGGGCCAAGGAGCTTGACCAGTTTGCGGGCGAACACGACGCCCAGCTCGGCTTCACCTTGCGTGCCAAGAACGCCGCCTGGAGCCCGGGCTATGTGCAGCAAAGCGCGGCCCGGCTCGGCTTCGTGCCCGGCGTGATTCCCGGCCGGCTCGTGCTGCCCGCCAGCACGCCGGGCACGCCCCCCGTGCTCGTCCTCTCGTTCGACACGCAGGCGGCGCTGGCCGAGGACCCCGCGCAATCCGCGCTGCGCGAACTGGCATTGAGCCTGGACGTGCCGCAGGTGCATCGCGGCGAGCAGCCGTTCGTGCGCATGCGCGACGCGGCGATCGCGCTCGCCGCGGGCATGGAAGGCGTGATCACCGATGACAAGGGCGACGTGATCCGCGCGGAAGGGCTGGACGTGATCGGCTCGCACCTCGAGCAGCTCTACGACGTGCTCGAGGCGCGCGACCTTGCTGCCGGTTCCCCGCAGGCGCGGCGGCTATTCTCCTAGCCATGGCCACGCCGAAGATCGAGGAGCGCGCCGCCGCCTTGCGCGAGCTGCTGCATCACCACGCCCACCGCTACTACGTGCTCGACGAGCCGGAGATCCCGGACGCCGAGTACGACAGGCTGTTCCGCGAGCTGCAGGAGATCGAGGAGCAGTACCCCGAACTGCGCACGCCCGATTCGCCGACGCAGCGCGTGGGCGGCAAGGCGCTGGAGGGCTTCGCCAAGGTGCGGCACAAGTTGCCGATGCTGTCGATCCGCACCGAGACCGACATCGAAGCCAGCGGTGCCCGCAACTTCGATGGCCGGGTGCGGCGCGAGCTGGGCCTGGAGGACGACGATCCGCCCATCGAATACGTCGCCGAGCTGAAATTCGACGGTCTCGCCATCAACCTGCGTTACGAGCACGGGGTGCTGGTGCAGGCGGCCACGCGCGGCGACGGCGAGGTGGGCGAGGACGTGACGCACAACATCCGCACGATCGGGCAGATCCCCTTGCGGCTGCCGTCCGATGCGCCGCCGGTGCTCGAGGTGCGCGGCGAGGTCTACATGCGGCGCGACGACTTCGAGCGCATGAACGAGGCGCAGCGCGAGAAGATTGCCAGGGGCGCGAAGAACGAGAAGACCTTCGTGAATCCGCGCAACGCCGCGGCGGGCGCCGTGCGCCAGCTCGACCCGGGCATCGCGCGCCAGCGTCCCCTGAGCTTTTTTGCGTATGGCTTCGGCGAGGTCACGCCATCCCCCGGATTCGGGACGCAGTTCGAATCCCTGCTCGCCATGCGGGCGTGGGGCTTCCCGGTCAATGACCGAACGCAGGTGTGCACCGGCCCCGAGGAACTCGTGGCCTACCATCAAGGCGTGGGCAACGAGCGTGACGGCCTGCCCTTCGACATCGACGGCGTGGTCTACAAGGTCAACAGCATCGAGCTGCAGCGTCGCCTGGGATTCGTCAGCCGCGAGCCGCGCTGGGCGGTGGCGCACAAGTTCCCGGCGCAGGAGCAGGTGACGAAGGTGGTCGCCATCGACGTCTACGTCGGCCGCACCGGCAAGCTCACGCCGGTTGCGCGCCTGGAGCCGGTGTTCGTCGGCGGCGTGACGGTGACCAATGCGACATTGCACAACGAGGATGAAGCGCGTCGCAAGGACGTGCGCGTGGGCGACACGGTGATCGTCCGCCGCGCGGGCGACGTCATCCCGGAGGTCGTGGCCGTCGTTCCGGACAAGCGCCAGCACGAGGCCAAGCAGTTCACCATGCCCAGGCGTTGCCCGGTATGCGGCTCGGAAGCCGTGCGGGAAGAGGGCGAGGCGGACTACCGGTGCACCGGCGGCCTGTTCTGTGGCGCGCAGCGCAAGCAGGCGATCCTGCATTTCGCGCAGCGCCGGGCGATGGACATCGAGGGCCTGGGCGAAAAGCTCGTGGACCAGATGGTCGAAGCCGACGTGATCAAGACCTTGCCCGACCTGTACCGGCTCGGCCTGCGCGGCCTGGTGGAGCTCGAGCGCATGGGCGAGAAGTCCGCGCAGAACCTGCTCGCGAACCTGGAGAGGTCCAAGCACACGACGCTGCCGCGATTCCTCTACGGGCTGGGCATCCGGCACGTCGGTGAAGCGACGGCGAAGGACCTGGCGCGCCATTTCGGCCAGCTGGATTCCATCATGGACGCCAGCGTCGAGCAGCTGCTCGAGGTGCCGGACGTCGGCCCGGTGGTGGCCGAGAGCATCCACAAGTTCTTCCAGCAGCCGCACAACCGCGAGGTCGTCGAGCAGTTGCGCGCCTGCGGCGTCACATGGGAAGAGGGCGAGCCGGCGGCGCGCGAACCGAAGCCGTTGGCGGGCAAGACCATCGTCCTGACGGGCACGCTGCCGACGCTCTCGCGCGACGAGGCGAAAGACATGCTCGAAGCGGCGGGCGCGAAGGTCGCGGGCTCGGTGAGCAGGAAGACCGACTACGTCATCGCCGGCGCGGAAGCCGGCAGCAAGCTCGACAAGGCGCAGGAACTCGGTGTGCCGGTGCTCGACGAGGCGGGCCTGAGGGCGCTGCTTTCCTAGGCCATCCGCGCGATCAGCCCTGTACGATTCACCCATGGCCGTACACCCGATCCTCAAGATGGGCGATGAGCGCCTGCTGCGCATCGCCCAGCCCGTCGCCCGGTTCGACACACCGGAACTCCACCGGCTCGTGGCCGACATGTTCGAGACGATGGCCGCCGCCAACGGCGCGGGGCTGGCCGCGCCGCAGATCGGTGTGGACCTGCAGCTCGTGATCTTTGGCTCCGACGCGCCGAACCCGCGCTACCCCGATGCGCCGATCGTGCCGCGCACGGTGCTGCTCAACCCGCAGATCACGCCCTTGTCCGACGAGGAAGAAGAGGGCTGGGAAGGCTGCCTCTCGGTGCCCGGCCTGCGCGCTGTGGTGCCGCGCTGGAAGGCGATCCGCTACACGGGCTTCGATCCCTGCGGCAAGCCGATCGACCGCAGGGCCGAAGGCTTCCACGCGCGCGTCGTGCAGCACGAGTGCGACCACCTGGTCGGCAAGCTCTACCCGATGCGCGTGCGCGACTTCACCAGGTTCGGTTTCACCGACGTGCTGTTTCCGGGCCTCGACGCTTCGCAGGACGAATGAGCTAGCTCTCGCCCAGCGCTTCCAGCAGCTCGGTCTCGATCTCGATCTGCTTGCGGTTGTGCTGCAGCTCGGGCCCGTCGACCAGGAAGGTGTCTTCCACGCGCTCGCCCAGTGTGGAGATCTTCGCGAGCTGCAGGTTGATGTGGTGCCTGGCCAGCACGCGCGCGATCGAATAGAGCAGCCCGGCGCGGTCGCTGGCCGAGACCGACAGCAGCCACTTCTGCGCCTTCTCGTCCGGCGCGAGCTGCACGCGCGGCGCGATCGGGAAACTCTTCACGCGGCGCGACACCCGTCCCCGGCTGGGCGACGGCAACGGGCCCGCGTTCTCGATCGTGTGCTGCAGCTCGGACTCCACCATGCTGATCAGCTCCCGGTTGTGTTCCGGCAGCAGCGAACTCACGACCTGGAAGGTGTCGAGCGCGTAGCCGTTGTTGGCCGTGTGGATCTTCGCGTCCAGGATCGAGAAGCCCGCCTGGTCGAAGTAGCCGCAGATTCGCGCGAACAGGTCCGGCTGGTCGGGCGTGTACACGAGCACCTGCAGGCCTTCGCCCACCGGCGACATGCGCGCGCGCACGATGGCCTTGGCCTGGCCGACGTGGCGCGCCAGGTGCCGCGTGTGCCACACGATGTCGCTCGCGTCATGGCGCATGAAGTAGCCGACGTCCAGCGTCTCCCACAATTTCTTGTGGCCCTCGAAAGGCAGCGCGTACAGCTGCAGCTGCACCAGCGCCTCGCGCTTGCGCGCCTCCACGTCGGCATGCGCGTCCGGTGCGCGGCCGCCCAGCGCCCGCACCGTGTAGCGGTACAGGTCCTCGAGCAATTTGCCTTTCCATGCGTTCCACACGCGCGGGCTGGTGCCGCGGATGTCCGCCACGGTGAGCAGGTACAAGGCCGTCACGTTGCGCTCGTTCTTCACGCGCTTGGCGAAGGCCTTGATCACCTCCGGGTTGCCCAGGTCCTCCTTCTGCGCCACATGGCTCATCGTCAGGTGCTCGCGCACCAGGAACTCCACCAGCCTGGCGTCTTCCTTGTCGATCTGGTGCTGGCGGCAGAAGGTGCGGACCTCGCGCGCCCCCAGCTGCGAGTGGTCGCCACCGCGCCCCTTGGCGATGTCGTGGAAGAGGGCGGCGATGTACAGGATGTAGGGCTTGTCCCAACCGGCGGCGAGCTGCGAGCAGAACGGGTACTCGTGCGCATGCTCGGGGATGAAGAAGCGCCGCATGTTCCGCAGCACCATCAGGATGTGCTGGTCCACCGTATAGACATGGAACAGGTCGTGCTGCATCTGGCCCACGATGCGGCGGAACACCCAGAGGTAGCGCCCGAGCACCGACGTCTGGTTCATCAGCCGCATGGCATGCGTGATGCCTTCCGGCTGCATCAGCATCGCGCGGAAGGTCGCGTGGTTCGCCGGGTCGTTGCGGAATTTCGCGTCCATCACGTTGCGCGCGTTGTAGAGCGCGCGCAGCGTGCGGGCCGACAAGCCTTTGGCGCCGACCGTCGTCTGGTACAGCAGGAAGGTCTCGAGAATCGCGTGCGGCTGTTTCAGGTACAGGTCGTCCGCCGCGACCTCGATCATCCCGGCCTTGTTGAAGAAGCGCTCGTTGATCGGCTGCGGCTCCTGGCCGCTCGGGCTGATGCGCTCCTCGATGTTCAGCAGCAGGATCTGGTTCAGCTGGGTCACCGCCTTTGCCGCCCAGTAGAAGCGCTTCATCAGCATCTCGCTCGCGCGCGCGACGATGCGGCCGTTGTCCGCGACCTCGTTGCGGTAGCCGAACGATTCCGCGACGGCGGTCTGCAGGTCGAACACCAACCGGTCCTCGCGGCGCTTCGAGATCACGTGCAGGCGCGCGCGTATGAGGCCCAGCAGCGCCTCGTTGCGCTTGATCTGCTGCGCCTCGAAACGGGTGGCGATGCCGTTGCGCGCAAGCTCGTCCCAGCTGCAACCCAGGCCGGCCGCCTTGGCGACCCACAGAATCACCTGCAAATCGCGCAGCCCGCCGGGGGATTCCTTGCAGTTCGGCTCGAGCGAGTACGGCGTGTTCTCGAACTTCGTGTGTCGCTGGCGCATCTCCAGCGTCTTGGCGACGAAGAAAGCCTTGGGGTCGATCGTGGCTTCGAAGCGCTCGACGAACTCCGCGTGGAGCTGCGGGTCGCCGGCGATCGCGCGCGACTCCAGCAGCGAGGTCTGCACCGTGACGTCGGCTTCGGCCTGCGCCACGCATTCGGCCACCGTGCGAACGCTGGAACCGATTTCCAGGCCCGCGTCCCAGCAGTTGCCGATGAAACTCTCGACCCGCTGCCTGAGCGCCTCGTTGTGGTCGGCCGACGTGCCGTCGGGCATGAGCACGAGCACGTCGACGTCCGAATGCGGGAACAGCTCGCCGCGACCGTAGCCGCCCACGGCGACCAGCGCGAAAGCATCGGGGAACGACGCTGCCGCCCAGAGCTTTTGCAGTGTGACGTCGGCTTCGCGCGCCAGCCTGTGCAACAGCTTGGCGATCCCGCGGGTGGACGAGCCCTGGGCCTGCAGTGTTTCCAGCACCGCCGCCTTGCGCGCGCGGTAATCGTCGCGCAAGGCCTGCACGTCGTGCGCAGCCGGATCCGGGGCAAGCCCCAGAGGCATCATGCCTTGACGAACGCCGGCGGGGGCGGACTGCCCGCCGAGAGCGTCATGACCTCGTAGCCGGTTTCGGTGACGAGCACCGTGTGCTCCCACTGTGCGGACAGCGAATGGTCCTTGGTGACGATGGTCCAGCCGTCGTTGCCGAGCTCCTTCACTTCCTTGCGGCCCGCGTTGATCATGGGCTCGATCGTGAAAGTCATCCCGGGCTTGAGTTCTTCCAGCGTGCCGGGCTTGCCGTAGTGCAGCACCTGCGGCTCTTCGTGGAAGTTGCGACCGATGCCATGACCGCAGAACTCGCGCACGACCGAGAAGCCCTGGCCTTCGGCGAATTTCTGGATGGCCCAGCCGATATCGCCCAGGCGGATGCCGGGCTTGACCATCGCGATGCCGTGCCACATCGCCTCGTAGGTGACGTTCACCAGGCGCTTGGCCGCGATTGAGACCTCGCCGACCATGAACATGCGGCTGGTGTCGCCGAACCAGCCGTCCTTGATCACGGTGACGTCGACGTTGACGATGTCGCCCTTCTTGAGCGGCTTGCCGTTGGGAATGCCGTGGCAGACGACGTGGTTCACGGACGTGCACAGCGACGCCGGGTAGGGCGGGTAGCCCGAGGGCTGGTAGCCCAGCGTGGCCGAGGTCGTGCCCTGCTTCTTCATGCACTCCGCCGCCAGCCGGTCGATCTCCTGGGTGGTGATGCCCGGCTTGATGTGGGGCGTGAGGTAGTCCAGCACCTCGGCGGCGAGGCGCCCCGCCGTGCGCATGCCCTGGATGCCCTCGGCGTCCTTGTACGTGATTCCCATGCTGTGGATTATCCCAGAGGCGAAATGGCTGCGCAGGTACAATGTCAACTTGCGCACGGGCCCCAGTCAGCGACCCGGCCGCGCCCAGGCCCCCGAGACGAATCAGGCATCACCCGTGACCCTGCACATCACCGAATTCGAGGGCGGCAATGCCCTCAGCGGCTTCCGTATCCAGCAGCTCCTGCCGCGCCTGCAGGCCCTGCACCCGAAAGTGACAGAGCTGTCGGCGCGCTTCGTGCACCTGGTGGCGACCGACCATCCGCTGGACGGCGCCGAGCGCGAGCGCATCGGCGCGCTGCTGACCTACGGCGAGCCGGCCGCGCCCGCGAATGGGGCATTGATCGTCGTCACGCCCCGCTTCGGCACGGTGTCGCCCTGGGCTTCCAAGGCAACCGACATCGCGCACAACTGCGGCCTGCCCGTGCGGCGCATCGAGCGGATCACGGAATTCCGGATCGGCGCCAAGGGGGCGATCGAGCCCGCGCAGCTGCGCGCGATGGCGGCGCCGCTGCACGACCGCATGACCGAAAGCGCGATGCTGTCGCGCGACAAGGCGCATGCACTGTTCACCGAGCTGCCGCCGGCACCGATGCAATACGTCGACGTCATCGCGGGCGGCCGCGCGGCGCTGGAGAAAGCGAACGTGCAGTTCGGCCTGGCGCTGGCCGACGACGAGATCGACTACCTGGTGGAGGCGTTCAAGGGCCTGGGCCGCAACCCGACCGACGTCGAGCTGATGATGTTCGCGCAGGCCAACAGCGAGCATTGCCGCCACAAGATCTTCAACGCCAGCTTCTCCATCGACGGCGTGCCGCAGGAACGCAGCATGTTCTCGATGATCCGCTACACGCACCAGCAGGCGCCGCAATACACGGTAGTCGCATACTCGGACAACGCCTCCATCGTCGAGGGCACGCGCGTCGAGCACTTCGTGCCGGCGCCGGGCGATGCGCTGTATGGCAAGCAGGATGCGCTGCACCACATGCTGATGAAGGTGGAGACGCACAACCACCCGACGGCGATCTCGCCTTTCCCGGGCGCGTCGACCGGCGCCGGCGGCGAGATCCGCGACGAGGGCGCAACCGGCCGCGGCTCCAGGCCCAAGGCGGGCCTGACGGGCTTCACGGTATCGAAACTGTGGGGCGGCTGGTCGGACGAGAAGGGCGGCAAGCCCGAGCACATCGCTTCGCCCTTGCAGATCATGATCGAAGGGCCGCTCGGCGGCGCGGCCTTCAACAACGAATTCGGCCGGCCCAACCTGCTGGGCTACTTCCGCGAATACGAGCAGGAAGCCGGCGGCGTGAAACGCGGCTACCACAAGCCGATCATGATCGCGGGCGGCCTGGGTTCCATCGACGCGAAGCTCGCGAAGAAGATCGAGTTCCCGGCCGGCACGCTCCTGATCCAGCTCGGCGGCCCCGGCATGCGCATCGGCATGGGCGGTGGCGCGGCCAGCTCGATGGCCACGGGCGTCAATGCGGCCGACCTGGATTTCGACTCCGTGCAGCGGGGCAACCCCGAGATCGAGCGGCGCGCGCAGGAAGTCATCAACCATTGCTGGGCGCTGGGCGAGCAGAACCCCATCCTCGCGATCCACGACGTCGGCGCAGGCGGCCTGTCCAACGCGTTCCCCGAAATCACGAACGACGCCGGGCGCGGTGCGCGCTTCGACCTGCGCAAGGTTCCCGTCGAGGAGTCCGGCCTCGCGCCCAAGGAAATCTGGTGCAACGAAAGCCAGGAACGTTACGTGCTGGCGATCGCGCCCGAATCGCTGGAGCAATTCCGCGCTTTCTGCGAGCGCGAGCGCTGCCCGTTCGCCGTGGTGGGCGTCGCGACGCAGGAGCGGCGGCTCGTCGTCGCTGACGAGGGCAGCAAGGCGCCCGTCGACATGCCGATGGACGTGCTGCTTGGCAAACCGCCCAAGATGCATCGCGACGTGGAGTCGGTCAAGCGTGAATTCAAGCCGCTGGATTTGACGGGCGTGAGCCTGCAGGATGCTGCGATCAAGGTGCTCTCGCACCCGACCGTCGCGTCCAAGCGCTTTCTCGTGACCATCGGCGACCGCACCGTGGGCGGCCTCACGCACCGCGACCAGATGGTCGGGCCCTGGCAGGTGCCGGTGGCCGATTGCGCCGTGACCCTGGCCGACTACAAGGGCTTCGCCGGCGAGGCGATGAGCATGGGCGAGCGCACGCCGATCGCCGCGATCGACGCACCCGCGTCCGGCCGCATGGCGGTGGCGGAGGCGATCACGAACCTGCTGGCTGCTCCCATCGAGCTGTCGCGCGTGAAGCTGTCCGCGAATTGGATGGCCGCCTGCGGCGAGGCGGGCGAGGACGCGGCGCTGTACGAGACCGTGCGCGCGGTCGGCATGGAGCTGTGCCCGGCCCTGGGCATCTCGATTCCCGTCGGCAAGGACAGCTTGTCGATGCGGACGCAGTGGGACGGCCAGAAGGTCACCTCGCCGGTGAGCCTGATCGTGTCGGCCTTCGCGACGCTTCAGGACGTGCGCGGCACGCTGACGCCCCAGCTTCAGGCCGAAGGCGACACGACACTGGTGCTGGTCGATCTCGGCAAGGGCAAGCACCGCATGGCCGGCAGCATCCTGGCGCAGTCCCTGGGCCAGACCGGGGACGAGGTGCCCGATCTCGACGATCCGCAGGATCTCGTGAACCTGGTGAAGGCGGTGAACCAGCTGCGTTCGCAGGGCCGCATCCTCGCCTACCACGACCGCAGCGACGGCGGCCTCTTTGCCGCGGCATGCGAGATGGCTTTCGCCGGCCATGTCGGCGTCGCGCTGAATGTGGACCTGCTGGTCACCGAGGGCGACGGCATCAACGACAGCCGTGCCGAATACGGCGACGCGAAGAACTGGGCCTCGCAGGTCAGCGCGCGGCGCGAGGAGCTGACGCTCAAGGCGCTCTTCGACGAGGAGCTCGGGGTCGTGCTGCAGGTGCCGACCGACGTCCGCAATGAGGTCATGCAGGTGCTGCGCGACCATGGCCTGGCGAAGTGGAGCCACTTCGTCGGCAAGACGCGGCCCGCGTCCTCGCCGATCGACCTGGGCAAAGGCGAGATCGCCGTCTGGCGCGACACCAAGGCTGTCTTCAGCGCGAAGCTGGTCGACCTCCAGCAGGTGTGGGACAGCGTGAGCTGGAAGATCTGCCGCGAGCGCGACAACCCCGCGGGCGCGGACAGCGAGCACGCGGCAGCGGGCGATCCGGCCGACCCCGGCCTGCACGTGTCGCTCACGTTCGACCCGAAGGAGAACGTCGCCGCGCCGTTCCTCAACCTCGCGCGCCCGAAGGTCGCGATCCTGCGCGAGCAGGGCGTGAACTCGCACGTGGAGATGGCGTACACGTTCACCGAGGCCGGCTTCGACGCGTACGACGTCCACATGACGGACCTGCAATCGGGTCGCGCCAGGCTCGCGGACTTCAAGGGCTTCGTCGCGTGCGGAGGCTTCAGTTACGGCGACACGCTGGGCGCAGGCATCGGCTGGGCGCGCAGCATCACGTTCAACCCGCAGCTCGCCGGGCAGTTCCAGGCCTTCTTCGACCGGCGGGACACCTTCGCGCTCGGCGTGTGCAACGGCTGCCAGATGCTCGCGGAGCTCGCGGACATCATCCCCGGCGCGCAAGCCTGGCCGCGCTTCACGACCAACCGCAGCGAGCGCTACGAGGCGCGGCTGGCGATGGTGGAAGTGCTCGATTCGCCGAGCCTCTTCTTCAAGGGCATGGCCGGCAGCCGGATGCCGATCGCGGTGGCGCACGGCGAGGGCTACGCGAACTTCGCCCACCGCGGCGACAAGGCCAAGGTCATCGCGTCCGCGCGTTTCGTCGACAACCATGGCCAGCCGACGGAGGTGTACCCGTTCAACCCGAACGGCAGCCCGGGCGGCCTGTGCAGCGTAACGACGGCCGATGGCCGCTTCACGGCGATCATGCCGCACCCCGAGCGCGTGTTCCGCAACGTCCAGATGTCGTGGACCAGCGGCGACAGGAGCGAGTTCAGCCCGTGGATGCGCCTGTGGCGCAACGCGCGCAAGTGGATCGGTTGACCCGCGAGCGCCACGATTCGATCGACGTCCTGCGGGGCGTCGCGATCGTGTGGATGACGGTCTTCCATTTTTCGTTCGACCTCAACCACTTCGGCTGGATCCGGCAGAACTTCTACGACGACCCGTTCTGGACCGGCCAGAGGACGGCGATCGTGAGCCTGTTCCTCTTCTGCGCCGGGCTGGGCCAGGCCGTGGCTGTCGCGCAGGCGCAGAGCTGGACGCGATTCTGGAAACGATGGGCGCAGGTCGCCGGCTGCGCGCTGCTGGTGACGATCGGCTCGTACTGGATGTTCCCGCGCAGCTTCATCTACTTCGGTGTGCTGCACGGCATTGCCGTGATGCTGATCGTGACGCGCGCGACGGCCGGCTGGGGACGCTGGCTGTGGATCGCCGGCGCGTTGGCGATCGCGGCGAAGTGGGGCGCGGCGGCGGCCATCAGCCAATGGCCCGCGCTGGACGTCCTCAATGACCGTACGTGGAACTGGCTCGGCCTCGTGAGCCGCAAGCCGATCACGGAGGACTACGTGCCGCTGATTCCGTGGCTGGGGGTGATGTGGTGGGGCATGGCGGCAGGCCAGTGGCTGCTGGCGAAACACCGCGAACGCATTGCCATGCGAATGCCCAAAGCAACAGCGCCCCTCGCGTGGATGGGGCGCTGGAGCCTGACCTGGTACATGGTGCACCAACCGGTGATGATCGGTGCCCTCACGGCGCTGAAGGCGCTCTGAAGGTTATTCGACCTTCGCCTTGCCGCGCAGTTCTTCCTGGAACTTGCCGAGCTTCTGCTGCTGCAGCTGCTGCGCGATCTGCGGCTTCACTTCCTCGAGCTTGGGCAGCTGCGCCTCGCGGATGTCGTCGACGCGGATCACGTGCCAGCCGAACTGCGACTTGACCGGCTCCTGCGTCATCTGGCCCTTGCCGAGCTTGACCATGGCTTGCGAGAACTCGGGGACGTAGCTCGCCGCCGTCGCCCATTCGAGGTCGCCGCCGTTCGGGGCCGATCCCGGGTCCTTGGACTTCGCCTTGGCGATGTCCTCGAACTTCTTGCCCTTCTTCACATCGGCGATGATCTGCTTCGCGTCGGCCTCGTTCTCCACCAGGATGTGGCGCGCGTGGTATTCCTTGCCGCCGTTGGCCGCGACGAACTTGTCGTACTCGGCTTGCACTTCGGCGTCGCTCACCGGGTTCTTCTTCTGGTAGTCCGCGAACAGTTCCCGGATCAGGATGGTCTGGCGCGCGAGCTCCAGCTGCGCCTTGTAATCGTCGGTGCCGTCGAGGCCGCGCTTCTGCGCTTCCTGCATGAAGATCTCGCGCGCGATCACTTCCTGCTTCAGCTGGTCTTCCATCTCGGGGCTGACCGGCCGGCCGGAGCGCGCGAGCTGCGTCGTCAGGGCGTCCATGCGGGACTTGGGAACGGGCTTGCCGTTGACGATCGCGAGGTTCTGCGCCGACACGGGCAGGGCGACGGCCAGCGTGGCTGCCGCAACGGCGGACAGGAGGAAGTGCTTCATGAGGAGGTCCCTACAGGATCACGGGGAAGGTCAAATGGTCTCGATCGCCAGCGCGTGCAGGCCGCGCGCGGTGAAATCGCGCAGCGCATCATACACAAGGCGATGCTGGGCCACCTTGCTCAGGCCGGCGAATTTCGGCGAGGCGATCCGCACGCGGAAATGGGTGCCGAAGCCCGTGCCGTCCGCGCCGGCGTGGCCCTCGTGCTGCCAGCTTTCGTCCAGCACTTCGAGCTCGCTGGGTGCCAGCGATTGCTGCAGCCGCGCGCGCAGCGCGTCGGCGGTGATGCCGGTGGCCATGTCAGTCGCGTGCTTCCACTTCGTCGGCTTTCATGTGACGGCCGAGGTACACGGCCTGGCCGAGGATGAACAGGAGCATGAGCCCCATGCCGCCGAACAGCTTGAAGTTCACCCAGGTGTCCGTCTCGAAGTTGAACGCCACCCACAGGTTGGCCACGCCCATGGCGGCGAAGAACACGACCCAGCTCCAGTTGGTCACGCGCCAGACGTCGTCCGGCAGCTCCATCTGGGAGCCCATCAGCGACTTCAGCAGGTTCCTGCGGAAGAACAGCTGTCCCGCGGCGAGCGCGCCGCCCATCAGCCAGTAGAGCACCGTGGGCTTCCACTTGATGAAGGTGTCGTTGTGCAGCGCGATCGTCGCGCCGCCGAAAAGGACGATCACGGCCAGGCTCACCCATTGCATGGGCTCGACCTTGCCGGTCGAGTGCCGCAACCACGCGATCTGCAGGATGGTCGCCCCGATCGCGACGCCGGTGGCCACATAGATGCCCGCGAACTTGAACGCCGCGAAGAACAGGATGATGGGAAAGAAGTCGAGCAGCAGTTTCATCGAGGCGGGATCATTTGTCCGGATGGAAGTCCAGCGAGGCGGAGTTCATGCAGTAGCGCAGGCCGGTGTCGGTCGGGCCGTCGTCGAACACGTGGCCGAGGTGCGCTCCGCATTGTGCACATACGGTCTCGGTGCGGACCATGCCGTGGCTGGTGTCGCGGATCTCCTTGATCGCGCCCGGCACCGCCTTGTCGAAGCTCGGCCAGCCGCAGTGCGCATCGAACTTGGTGCTCGAATCGAACAGTTTGTTCCCGCAGCTGATGCAGTGGTAGCTGCCGTCCGCCCACACGCGCTCGTATTTCCCGGTGAACGGGCGTTCGGTCGCGGCCTGCCGGGTGACCTGGAAGGCGCCGGGCTCGGCGCCCTTGGCGGCGAGGATGGCCTTCCATTCCTCGGCACTTTTCTTGATCGGGAAATCGTCTTTCATGAGGAGCAGCTGATCTCGATGTGTTGCGCCCAGTCGGGCGGGAAGCCGGCCTTGCCCTCGTGCGCCGGATGCTCGTCGAACGGGGAGCGGACCAGGGCCAGCAGCGCTTCGACCTCGGAAAAGTCCTTCAGTTTCGCCTGCCGGATGGCGAGCTCGCCCAGGTGGTTGCGCAGCACGTACTTGGGGTTGGTTCGCGGCATTGCCAGGCCAGCCGCCTCGCGGTCGTTTCCGAGGCGTGCTTCATATTGTCGGAGCCATGCGTCGAATCTTTCACGGTCGAGAAAGAGGTCGCGCACGATCTCGCCCGGCTCGCCAGCGACATGGCGCGACAGGCGCCGCCAGAAGATCGTGTAATCCACCTTGTCCGCGGCCATGAGCTGAAGGATGCCTTCGATCAACTCGCGGTCCCCGTCGCGCGCCCCGGCCAGCCCGAGCTTGGCGCGCATGCGCGCTTCCAGCTCGCGCGGGAACACGGTCTTGTACGACTCGAGCGCCGCCAGGGCGAGTTCCTGGTCTTCGATCAGCGGCAAGAGCGCCTGGCCGAGGCAGAACAGGTTCCAGTAGGCGACGTTCGGCTGGCGGTTGTACGCATAGCGCCCCTGTTCGTCGCTGTGGTTGCAGATGTGCCCCGGTTCGAACGCATCGAGGAACTGGAACGGTCCGTAGTCGATGGTCAGGCCCAGGATGCTCATGTTGTCGGTGTTCATCACGCCGTGGCAGAAGCCGACGGCCTGCCAGTGCGCCACCATGGCGGCCGTGCGCTCGCTCACCTGCTCGAGGAAGGCGGCATAGGCGTTGCCCGCGAATTTCTCCGTCGTGCGGCTCTCCGGGTAGAAGCGGTCGATGACGTAGTCGGCCAGCTTGCGCAATTCGTCGAGCTGGCCGCGCGCCGAGAAGTGCTCGAAATGGCCGAAGCGCACGAACGACGGCGACACCCGCGTGACCACTGCAGCGGTCTCGATTTCCTCCCGGCGCACGGGGGCATCGGAGCCGGTGACCATCAGCGCGCGCGTCGTCGGGATGCCCAGGCCGTGCATCGCCTCGGACCCGAGGAATTCCCGGATGCTGGATCGCAACACGGCGCGGCCGTCGCCCATGCGGGAGTAGGGCGTCCGCCCGGAACCCTTCAGCTGCAGCTCCTGCGCGCCGGCCGGCGCGATCACTTCGCCCAGCAGGATCGCCCGCCCGTCACCCAGCTGCCCGGCCCAGACCCCGAACTGGTGGCCGCTGTAGACGCTGGCCAGGGGCTTGCTGCCGGCGATCGGCAGGTTGCCGGTGAAGGCGTCCACGCCTGCGGGCGAGACCAGCAGCGCCGGGTCCAGGCCCAGCTCGCGCGCGAGCGGGGTGTTCAGGGCGACCAGGTACGCATCGGGCAAGGGCTGCGGAGGCAGTTCGGTATGGAACGCCGGCCCCAGCACCGCGAAGCTGTGGCGCCAGGCGAGCCCGAGCTCGAGGGCGGGTGTGTCGAGGACTGCACTCATGTCCCTATTGTCCGCCCGGCGTGCCGCCGGGCGTTGCGAGGGGGCATCGCTGCACTTCCGATGACCGCTATTGCTGGGCCGGCGGCTCAGGCACATAATCGCCGCTCGAGCGGCGCACCAGCCGCCGCAGGGAATGGAAGTGGTTCAGGGAGAAGATCATGCAGATCGGAGAGGCATTGCCGTCCGTCCGTGTGGACGCCGGCTCGTTGGGACTGTCGCCCGTCCGCCAGGAAGTCCCGGTGCAGGAGCTCTGGCTCCGCCCGTTGAGGACTGCCACGGAAATCGCGGAAATCATGACCTTGCGCAAGCAGATCCCACTGCCGGCCGAAGTGCTGGCCGATCCCGGATTTGCATCGCTCGAAAAAAAAGGGATGAGACCGGCATCGTCGCAGCCATCGATTGGCGCGGCCGCACGGTCGGGACATTGAGGCTGCTGCCTCTCGGCCAAGGTGTCAGCCCGCTGGATGGATTGATGGCCGAGACCGATCCGAATCTGACGTACCGGGCCTGGGAGTTCGGGCGCCTCGTCCTCGATCCCGGGTACCGCAGCAGCCCCGAGCTGGTCAGGCAGTGCGTCTTTCTCGGTGTGCAGCAGCTGTCGCGACACACGGCCGCCGAGAACGTCTTCGCGTGCTGTACACCGATGCTGGCCCGGCTGTATCGCCGATTCGGGGCCACCGTGCTGTCCCGGACGGCTTCGGGCGGACGCGCCGACGACGGCGCTGAAACCTATTGCCTGATGCACGGGACGGTGCCCGACATGCTTCGGACTTCTGCGCCGCAGCCGCAGGCCACGAGCAACTGACGAGCGGTGTTGCGAATGCGAACGGCCATCAAGAACCTGTTCCGGTCCTACGCGGCGTACCACGACCACGAGCGCCCGCTGCTCCAGTATTTCGGCGCGATCGGCGCGGTGATCTACGCCGCGTTCTACGTGATCCGGTTCACGAAGCCCAATCCCGACGTGTTCGACGACCTCGGCATGCGCCTGGCCATCATCGCCATGATGGTCATGCTGGCGCTGCGCAAGCGCTGGCCCGAGCCCGTTCGCAAATACTACCTGCCGTACTCGTACGGGGTCCTCATCTTCAGCCTGCCGTTCTTCAACGTCTTCATGTCCCTGGAGCGGCATGGCGGCATGGCCTCGATATCGAACTGCTTCCTCGCCCTCACGTTCGTCCTGCTGCTCGCGGACTGGCGCAACCTGATCGCGATGCTCGTGATCGGCATAGGCGCAGCGTCGCTGCTGCATTTCTCGCTGCACCCAGGCTCGTCCTGGCCGCGCGACCTGCTGCTGCAGACCCCCGCCTACCTGGTGATCGTCATCGTCGGGACCGTGTCCAAGCTGTCCGACAAGCAGATCGACCGTGAAAAGCAGCGGCTGGCCAATGCCCTGGCCGGCTCGATTGCCCACGAGATGCGCAATCCGCTCGCCCGGATCAAGCACGCGCTGGAGAAGATGCACGGCGCCCTGCCTGCGCCGACGACCCTGGGCAGTGCGCAAGTGGTGGGACCGGCGCAAACAGAGGCCCTTTATCGCGAGCTCGCCGAAAGCGAGCTCGCCGTCAAACGCGGGTTGCAGGTGATCGCGATGACGCTGGACGAAGTCGGCGCGAAGCCGATGGACACGACCGGTTTTTCCATGCTGTCCGCCGCGGACGCGACACGCAAGGCGCTGCAGGAATACGCGTTCCAGTCCACGGAGGAGGCCCACAGGGTGCACCTGGACGTGGTGGAGGATTTCGCCTTCCTCGGCGACGAGACGGCCTACCTGTTCGTGGTCTTCAACCTGCTGAAGAACGCGCTGTACTACCTGCCGGCCTATCCGCAGTCGTCGGTCACGATCACGGTCGCGAATGGCGAAGTGATCGTGGGCGACAACGGCCCGGGGATTGCGCCGGACGTGCTGCGGCGCCTGTTCCAGCCCTTCGTTTCGACGGGCAAATCGGGCGGCACGGGGCTGGGGCTGTCGTACTGCCGCCGCGTCATGCGGGCTTTCGGTGGCGACATCGAATGCCAGTCCGTCGTCGGGCAGTACACGCGATTCACGCTCCGCTTCCCGGCCGCGACACCCGAAGACAGCCGCCGATTGCGCGAGGAAACCCTGGTGGGCGCCCGGGCCGCCTTGGCCGGCAAGCGTGTCCTCATCGTCGACGACGATGCGGCCTTGCGGTTGACCACACGTCACAAGCTGCAGGCCATGGGGATCGAAACCGACCAGGCCGCCGATGGCCGGCGCGCGCTGGATGCGCTCGCGCGCCAGCGTTACGACGTCGTGTTGCTGGACCTGCACATGCCCGTGATCGATGGCTATGCCGTAGCCGAACAGTTGCGCGCGAAGGAGATCGGCCTGAACCGCGACGTCGCGGTGGTCGCCTACACGAGCGAGCCGGCACACGTGGCGGCCGTGAAGACGCGCAAGGCCGGCATGGATGCCTTCGTGTCGAAGCCGTGCACGCAGGCCCAGCTGATGCACGCGATCGTCGAGGCCCTGCGTCGCGCGGGCGAGCGAGCCCGCCCGGCCTTGCTGGCCGGTCGGCGCGTGCTCCTGGCCGACGACAGCCCGCAGAATCGCCGGGCCGTGGCGGCCTACCTGCGGCATGCGGGCGCGGTGGTCGTCGAAGCCGACAACGGCCGGTCGGTCCTCGAGCACCTGAACGATGGCGGACGCTGGGATGCCGTCCTGATGGACATCGCCATGCCGGGCATGGACGGTCTCGAGACGACCCGCGCCATCCGTGCGCTCGGCCCGCCCAATGGTGCCGTGCCCATCGTGGCGCTCACGGCGCATTCCGACGAGACCACCGTGAGGGCCGCGCAGGCGGCGGGGATGATGGATTTCATCACCAAGCCGGTCGAGGCCACGGTGCTGTACCAGCGTCTGCACGACCTGGTGCTGGGCGCGAAGGCCCCGGGCGGCCCGCTCAAGCCCACCTTCAGCCCGGTCGCCGCCGGTCCGGCCGACCTGCTGCTCAATACCGACCGGCTCGAAAGCTATCGGCGGATCGGCATGCTGGATGAACTGCTGGACGACTACCTGCCCGAGATCGCCGGGCTGGTGGGCAAGCTCCAGCGGCACGCCGCGCAGCAGGACATCCAGGGATGTCTGGACGCCTTGCATTCGCTGCTCGGCATGAGCGGCGAGGCGGGGGCGCAGGCGCTGTACCAGGCCGTGCGGCGCATCTACGTGCCCATGGTCGAAAGCCGCTCCTGGCCACCGCAGGGCGGCTGGACCGGGCAGATCGCGGCGCTCGCGGCCGACACCGACAAGGCCTTGAAAGCCTACGCCGCATCGGCGAGCATCGCGCAAGACAACCCCTGATGCCGATGTTCCTGCCTTCCCCGGCCGCCGAGGCCGTGCTGTTCGTGGACGACGAGGTGCCGTCGCGCAAATGGTTCGCGCGCGTTTTCGGCGAGGAATTCAAGGTGGTCACAGCCGCCAGCGCCGCCGAGGCGCTCGAGCTGCTGGCCGGGCGGGGCCAGGAGTTCGCGGTGCTGGTCACCGATTACCGCATGCCCGAGCGCGACGGCATGAAACTGCTGCGCGCCGTGCAGCGCGACCATCGCCACATCGTGCGGCTGCTCGCGACGGCCTATGCCGAGAAGGACGTCGCGATCGCTGCGGTGAACCAGGGCAGGGTGCTGCGCATCCTCGAAAAGCCGCTGGACGAACAAGTGGTGCGCGAGGCGCTGCGCGAAGCGACGTCCTTGCACCGCGCCCAGGCGATCGAGCGGGCGGTGAACGAGAACCGCGTCGCAGCACTGCGCGAGACGCTCGGCTTCCTCGCGCACGAGCTGAACACGCCGCTGGCCACCGTGCGCGGCTGCGTGAGCCTCGTCGCGTCCCGCTACCAGCCGCCGGCGCCGGGCGAGCCGGCCGGCGCCGCGCGTTTCAGCGAGGACAGCACCGGCGAGCTGCTCGCCGCGCTGGAGCGTGCCGAGCGCCGCGCCCTCTACTGCCAGTCGCTCGTCTCCACCTTCGTGCAGTCGGCGCGCGACGCCTATCCGGGCTCGATGCCTCAATCGGTCAGCGCGGCGTCGCTCGTGTCCGCGCTGCTCGACGAATTCCCCTTCGAGGACCACGAGCGCTCGCAGGTCGCGAGCCAGGTCCACGAGGATTTCAGCTTGCCTGGGCGGCGCGACCTGCTCTACCTCGTGCTGTGCACGCTCGCGAAGAACGCGATGCAGGCGATGCGCGGCCGGCCCGAATCGCGCCTGCTGGTCGAAGTCGGCCGCGAGCAGGAGGCGACGAAGCGGCCGTGGGTGCGCTTCACCGACAACGGACCGGGCATTGCGCCCGAGGTGCTGGCCAGGCTCACGCGCGAGCCCGTCACGACCAAGGGCCCGTCCGGGGGCAGCGGCATGGGGCTGATGTTCTGCCACCGCGTGATGCAGTCGATCGGCGGTGCGATCGCGATCGATTCGGCGCCGGGCGAGGGCGCCCGCGTCACGCTCTATTTCCGGCCTGCTTGAAGTCGGCCGCGTTCAGGCCGAACCAGCGCTTGCACGCCGCGGTCAGCTGCGCGGGCGCTTCCCATCCGAGCAGGCTGGTGACCTGGGCCGGCGTGTAGCCCGGCTGCCTGAGGTACCGCTCCGCGAGTTCACGCCGCACGCCGTCGAGCAACTGCTCGAACGTCAGGTTGCTCTCCGAGCGCAGGCGCTTGTCGAAGGCCTGGTCCGTGAGGCCCAGGCGGCGGGCAAGGTCCTCGCGCCGGGGCTCGCCCAGGTGCAGGTGGCGGATGATCTCCTCGGCTGCCCGGTAGCCCGTGACCCCGCGGGCCGAGCGCGCCAGCCGCGCCTCGATCACCTGGTCCTGGATCGCGAAGAGCGACTCACCTTCGGCCATCACCGGCAGGGCGAGGTCCTCGCGCGACAGGCGCATGCGGTTGGCCGCCTGCCCGAAGCGAAGCGGGCAATGGAAAGCCATCCGGTACGGGTGCAGGTCGGCTGGCTCGGGGAAGACGAACTCCACCACCAGCGGCCGCAATTCATGCCGAGTGACGCGCTGGCACAGCAACAGCGTCGCGAACATCGCGAACTCCACGCTCTGGCGCGGACCGGTGCCGTCCGCGCCGTATTCGAGCACCAGCCAGCGGTCGCCGCGCTCGGACACCAGCGAGAAAGTGGATGCATCGGCAATCAGGCGCAGGTATTGCGAGAGCACCGTCAGGCCCGAGGCGAGGTCGGGGCTGGACCACATCGCCTGCTCCGCGATGTTGAAGTGGATGTGGCGGCGGACCAGCGCGCGGTCCAGGCCCAGCGTGGGCTGGCCCGTGCGGGCCACGGCCAGGGCCCACAGGCGGTTCACCTCGGGCAGCGCGAAACGTTCGTGCACGTGCGTCAGGCGATCGGCATCGATGCCGGCTTCGCGCAGCAGGTCCCCGGCATCCACGGCCTGCGAGGCAAACAGCGACACCACGCTCCGGATGAAGGCGGACGAATGGCTGGGGACATCGGCCATGAAGAGATTCAATTCCTTTCGTGGGCTCGGCGCAAGCGTGCTTCGGGAGCGACCCCGCGCCGTACGCGGCTAGTCTGCCAGCACGGCCTGCAGGCCGGCCTCGTCGACGATGTCCACGCGGCCGAATTCCACCGACACCAGTTTGCGGCGCTCGAAGTCCTTCAAGACGGCGTTGACGGTCTGGCGCGAAAGCCCGGCGAGGATGCCCAGTTCTTCCTGCGACAGGCTCATTCGGCGCGAGCCGCGCCACAGCTGCGGGCCGAGGTACATGGCGATGCGCTGGTGGGGCGAACGCAGCCGCGCGGTCTCGATGATGGCCATCGCCTGGCCCAGGCGAAGGTTCAAGTGCTCGATCAGCGCATTGCAGAAGCCGATGCTGCTCGCGCGCAACTGCCCGAACTCCGCGCGCGGCAGGCAAAGCAGTTCGCTCTCGCGCAGGGCGATCACGTCGTAGCGCCGCGGCTCGTCCTTCAGGACCGAACCCTCGCCGAACCACTCGCCCGCAGGGATCCCGAGGAAGGCCTGCCGGCGCCCCTCGGCCGATTGGGTCTGGAGCTTCACGAGGCCATGCAGCACGGCGTACCAGCCCTTGACCGGTTCGCCGGCGCGCAGGATCGAATCGCCTTTGCCGCCCGCCAGGGTGTAGGCGCTTTCGACCACGCGCCGCCGCATGTCTTCGGGCAGCCCGGCCATCCACGGCTGGGCAAGCATGAAGCGCACGGCGGGCCGCGAGACGTCTGCGATGTTCATGGCCGCCATTGTCCGCTGACCGACAAGTCTTGCCCCCAGGGGCGCGCTTCGCGCAGACTCGCAGCATTACGATTCGCCAGATACGAAACCGGAGACAAAGCCATGCTGGGCCTGATGCAACAACAACCGCTCCTGATTTCCTCGCTGATCGATTTCGCGAGCCGCCACCACGGCGACGCCGAGATCGTGTCGCGCCGCATCGAGGGCGACATCCACCGCTACACCTGGCGCGACGTCGCGCTGCGCGCCAGGCAGGTGGCGAACGCGCTGGATGCGTCGAACCTGCTCTTTTCCGACCGCGTCGCCACGCTGGCCTGGAACGGCTACCGCCACCTGGAGCTGTACTTCGGCGTGAGCGGCTCCGGACGCGTCCTGCACACGATCAACCCGAGGTTGCACCCGGAGCAGATCGCGTGGATCGCGAATCACGCGGAGGACCAGGTGCTGTGCTTCGACCTCACGTTCCTGCCGATCGTCCAGGCGATCCACGCGAAGACCTCGACCATCAGGAAGTTCGTCGCGCTGTGCGACGGCGCCCGGCTGCCGAAGGAGACGGGCATCGCGAACCTGGTCGCGTACGAGGACTGGATCGGCGGCCAGCCCACCACGTACGAGTGGCCCTCGTTCGACGAGAACTCGGCCTCGAGCATGTGCTACACCAGCGGCACCACCGGCAACCCGAAGGCGGCGCTGTACAGCCACCGCTCCACGATCCTGCACGCCTACGCCGCCGCTTTGCCCGACGTGATGTGCATCTCGGCGCGCGACGCCATCCTGCCGGTCGTGCCCATGTTCCACGTCAATGCCTGGGGCATCCCGTATTCCGCGGCGCTCGCCGGCGCCAAGCTGGTGTTCCCGGGAGCGCAGCTCGACGGCAAGTCGGTTTACGAGCTGATGGAATCGGAGCGCGTCACGTATTCGGCGGGCGTGCCGACCGTGTGGCAGATGCTGCTCACGCACATGAAGCAGAACGGCCTGCGGTTCTCCACCTTGAAGCGCACGGTGATCGGCGGCTCGGCCTGCCCGCCGGCCATGATCGACGCGTTCCGCGAGGACTACGGCGTCGAGGTGCTGCACGCCTGGGGCATGACGGAGATGAGCCCGCTCGGCACGCTGTGCACGCTGAAGAACAAGCACCTGACGATGTCGCCGGATGAGCAGATGAACATCCGGCTCAAGCAGGGCCGCGCGATCTACGCGATCGACATGAAGATCGTGAACGGCGACGGCGAGGAGCTGCCGTGGGACGGCCGGACTTCGGGCGACCTGTACGTCAAGGGCCCGTGGGTCATCCGCGAGTACTTCAAGGGCGAAGGGGGCGATCCGCTCGTCAAGGGCTGGTTCCCCACGGGCGACGTCGCCACCATCGACGCCGACGGCTACATGCAGATCACCGACCGCAGCAAGGACGTCATCAAGTCCGGCGGCGAATGGATCAGCTCGATCGACGTCGAGAACATCGCCGTGGCCCATCCGGCCGTCGCGATGGCCGCCTGCATCGGCGTGAAGCACCCGAAGTGGGACGAGCGCCCGATCGTCGTGGTGGTGAAGAAGCCCGGCGCGGAAGTGAGCAAGGAAGAGCTCCTGCGCTTCTACGAAGGCAAGACGGCGAAGTGGCAGATCCCCGATGACGTGGTGTTCGTCGATGCGATCCCGCTCGGCGCGACGGGAAAGATGCTCAAGACGAAACTGCGCGAGATGCTGAAGGACTACAAGCTGCCGGGCACCTGATGTCGCCTGCGTGATAGGGACGCCCGTTCTTACGGGCATTCCCTGACCGCTGCACTGCACAAAACAAGTACCCTGCGCCTGTCGGATTCACATGGAGACATCATGAAAACAGCGATCAGCCAAGTCACGTTTGCCGTCCTCCTCTCCTGCGCCGTCAGCGCCCACGCGCAGCAGGCCGCGCCGCCGAAAGAAACGGCCGGCCAGACGGTGAAGATCGCGTTCATGGACCCGCTCTCCGGCCCGTTCGCCAACGTGGGGCAGAACCAGCTCAAGAGTTGGCAGTTCGTCGCCGACCGCTTCTCGGGCAAGAACAACCCGGCCGGCGTGAAGTTCGAGGTGGTGGGCTTCGACAACAAGGGTTCGCCGCAGGAAAGCCTGAACACGCTGAAGGCCGCGATCGACCAGGGCTTCCGCTACGTCACGCAGGGCAACGGTTCGGGCGCCGCCCTGGCCATTTCCGACGCCGTGGACAAGTACAACGAGCGCAACCCGGGCAAGGAGATCGTGTACCTCAATTACGCGGCGGTGGACCCGGCGCTCACGAACGAGAAGTGCAACTTCTGGCACTTCCGGCTCGATGCCGACACGACGATGAAGATGGAGGCGCTGACCTCCTTCATGAAGGACCAGCCGAAGATCAAGAAGGTCTACATCATCGGCCAGAACTACTCGCACGGGCAGCAGGTCGCCAAGTACTTCAAGGAAGACATCCAGCGCAAGCGCCCGGACATCCAGATCGTCGGCGACGAACTGCACCCGATCGGCCAGGTGAAGGACTTCGCGCCCTATGTCGCCAAGATCAAGGCTTCGGGTGCCGACACCATCGTCACCGGCAACTGGGGCCAGGACCTCACGCTGCTGGTGAAGGCGCTGAACGACGCGGGCCTGAAGATCCCGATGTACACCTACTATGCGGGCGTCACCGGCACGCCGACGGCGCTGGCCGCGGGCGGCGACAGCGAGGTGTATGTCGTCGCGTACGGCCATTCCCTGCACACGGGCGAGCTGGGCCAGATCGCCGCGGACTTCAACAAGAAGTTCAATGACGATTACTACACCTTTGCGACCTACAACGGCATCAAGCTGCTGGGCGCCGCGATGGCCAAGGCGAAGACCACCGACCCCGTGAAGGTCGCGAAGGCCATGGAAGGCCTGTCGGTCAAGAGCTTCGCCGGCGACGCGACGATGCGCGCGTCCGACCACCAGCTGCAGCAGTCGATGTTCATCACGAAGTGGCAGAAGGCGAAGCCGGGCGAGTACAAGGTGGAACACACCGCGTACACCTTCGCGCCGATCAAGCAGCTCGACCCGTATGTGTCGAGCACGCCGACCAGCTGCCAGATGAAGCGGCCCGGCGCATCGAGCTGATCCTCAAGAAGAGCCGGGCCGCGAGAGCCGCCCGGCTTTTCTTTGCCCATTCGCAGTCGTCTAATGGATTCCACCGATAACGTTTGACCGCATGGAGTTCTTCACCATCTCGCTTTTGAACGGCATCAGCTACGGGCTGCTGCTGTTCATGCTGAGTTCCGGCCTCACGCTGATCTTCAGCATGATGGGCGTCCTCAATTTCGCGCATGCGAGCTTCTACATGCTCGGCGCGTTCTTCGCGTACACGGTGTCGCAGCTGGCCGGCTACTGGACAGCGCTGGTGATCGCGCCGCTGCTCGTGGGCGTGCTGGGCGCGCTGTTCGAGCGCTACTGCCTGCGCCGCGTGCACAAGTTCGGCCACGTCGCCGAACTGCTGATCACCTTCGGCCTGTCGTTCATCATCCTGGAGATGGTGCAATTGATCTGGGGCACGAGCTCGGTCGACTACCGCGTGCCGGCCGAACTCTCCGGGCCGCTCTTCACGCTGTACGGCACGCAGTTCCCGATCTACCGCGGCTTCATGATGTTCGTCGCGCTGCTGATGCTGGTCGCGATCTGGCTGCTGCTCACGCGCACGCGCATCGGGCTCGTGATCCAGGCGGCGCTCACGCATCCGGAGACGGTGGAGGCGCTCGGCCACAACGTGCCGCGCGTGTTCATGCTGGTGTTCGGCGGCGGCGCGGCGCTCGCCGGCCTGGCGGGAGTAATCGGCGGCAACGCCTTCGTCACCGAGCCCGGCATGGCCGGCGCCGTGGGGCCGGTGATCTTCGTGGTGGTGGTGGTCGGCGGGATGGGTTCGCTGGCGGGCGCATTCGTCGCGTCGCTCCTGATCGGCGTGGTGCAGACCTTCGCGGTGGGTGTCGACGCATCGATCATGGGCGCGCTCTCCAGCATCGGCCTGAACGTCACGCCCGACACCTTCGGCTATGCACTGTGGAAGCTGAAGATCAGCCAGGTCGCACCCATCCTGCCTTTCGTGTTCCTCGTGCTGATGCTCGTGTTCCGGCCCAAGGGCCTGCTCGGCACGCGGGAGGGCTGACCCGATGAGTGCCGTTCCCCAACCCGTGAAGCCCGCCATGCGCGCCCGGCACGCGGCCCACACGCCGTACTACGAATTCAAGCCGATCAACATCGGGCGCTGGCTGGTGTGGGGCGGCTTCGCGCTGATCCTCGCGATCGCGCCCATGGTCTTCACCAGCAGCCTGTCGCACACCATGCTGTCGCAGATGGGCATCGCCATCATCGTCTGCCTCTCGTACAACATGCTGCTCGGGCAGGGCGGCATGCTCTCCTTCGGCCACGCCGTCTATTCGGGCATGGGCGCGTTCATCGCGATCCACATCCTGAACCTCGTGGGCAAGGGCCAGTGGCCGATCCCCGTCAGCCTGATCCCGCTGATCGGCGGTGTCGCCGGTGCATTCTTCGCGGTGCTGTTCGGCTACGTGACGACCAAGAAGGCGGCGACGCCGTTCGCCATGATCACGCTGGGCATCGGCGAGCTGGTGTTCGCGATGTCGCTGATGTTCCCCGAGTTCTTCGGCGGCGAGGGCGGCATCTCGAGCAACCGCGTCGTCGGGCCCAAGCCCTTCGGCATCACGTTCGGGCCGCAGATCCAGCTCTATTACCTGATCGCGGTCTACACCTTCGTCTGCACCGGCCTCATGTTCGCGTTCACGCGCACGCCGCTCGGACGCATGCTCAACGCGGTGCGCGACAACCCCGAGCGGGTGGAGTTCGTGGGCTACGACACGCGCAAGGTGCGCTACATCGCGTTCATCATCGCGGCCTTCTTCGCCGGCATCTCGGGCGGGCTGGCGGCGCTGAACTTCGAGATCGTCACGTCGGAAGTCGTGAGCGGCTACCGGTCCGGCGCGTACCTGCTGTTCACGTTCCTCGGCGGCGCGACCTTCTTCTTCGGCCCGATCATCGGCGGCATCCTGATGGTGCTGGCCTTCGTGCTGCTGTCCGAGTTGACGAAGGCGTGGCTGCTGTACCTGGGCCTCGTGTTCCTTTTCATGGTGATGTACGCGCCCGGCGGCATCGCCAGCCTGATCATGATGAACCTGCGCGTCGCCTCGTTCGGGCGCCTGAAGGAGCTCGCGGTGAGCTACCTCGCGCTCGGCGTAACGGCGCTCATCGTGCTGCTCGGCGCGGCGGGGATGATCGAGATGGTGTACCACTTGAAGCTGAACGCGGCGCTCGGGCCCGAGCTCACGTACCTCGGCACCAGGCTCGACGCGCACAGCGCGGGCAGCTGGTTCGGCTGCGCCTTCGTGATGCTCACCGGCCTCGGGCTGTTCGAGGTCGTGCGCCGCCATTTCAAGCGGCAGTGGGGCGAGATCCAGGAGTTCATCGAGAAAGAGATGAAGCGGAGGGAAAGCCTGTGAGCTCCCAATACGCACTCGAACTCAAGGACCTGCGCAAGAGCTTCGGCCGCACGGAAATCATCCGCGGCTGCAACCTCGCGGTGAAGCAGGGTGAACGCGTCGCGGTGATCGGGCCGAACGGCGCCGGCAAATCCACGCTGTTCAACCTGATTTCCGGGCGTTTCGCGCCCACGAGCGGCGAGGTGCTGCTGAACGGCCACCGCATCGACGGCAAGAAGCCGTTCGAGATCAACCGGCTGGGCCTGTCGCGCAGCTTCCAGATCACCAACATCTTCCCGCGGCTGACGGTGTTCGAGAACCTGCGCTGCGGCGTGCTCTGGAGCCTGGGCTACAAGTACACGTTCCTGAAGTTCCTCGCGGACCTGGATGACGCCAACGAGCGCGCGGAGCAGCTGCTGGAGATGATCCATCTCGATCGCAAGCGCGACGTGATGGCCGTGAACCTCACGTATGCCGAGCAGCGCGCGCTGGAGGTCGGCGTCACCATCGCCGGCGGCGCCAACGTGATCCTGCTGGACGAACCGACGGCGGGCATGAGCAAGAGCGAAACCCGGCGCTTCATCGAATTGATCAAGGAAGTCACGGTCGGCAAGACGCTGTTGACGGTGGAGCACGACATGGGCGTGGTGTTCGGGCTGGCCGACAAGATCGCGGTGGTCGTGTACGGCGAGATCATCGCCTTCGACACGCCCGAGAAGGTGCGCGCGAACCAGAAGGTGCAAGAGGCCTACCTGGGCTCCTCGGTCGCCGAAGCCCAGGCGGGAGCGCACTGATGCTGAAGATCGAAAACCTCCACGCCTTCTACGGCAAGAGCCACGTGCTGCATGGCGTGCACTTCCATGTGGGGCAGGGTGAGATCGTCGCGCTGCTCGGTCGCAACGGTTCGGGCCGCTCGACGACGGCCAAGGCGATCATGGGCATGGTCGAATGCACCGGCATCATCGACTGGAAGGGCCAGCACACGCTGGGACGCAAGCCGTACGAGATCGCCCACCTGGGCCTGGGGTATGTGCCCGAGAACCGCGACATCTTCCCGAAGCTCACGGTGCACCAGAACCTGATGCTCGGCCAGAAGAGCGCCCGGCAGAAGGGTCGCTGGTCCTTCGACGACATGTACGAGATGTTCCCGCGCCTGAAGGAGCGCCAGCACACGGAGGCCGGCGTGCTCTCCGGCGGCGAGCAGCAGATGCTCACGCTGTGCCGCACCTTGATGGGCGATCCGGAGCTCATCATCATCGACGAGCCGACCGAAGGCCTCGCGCCGAAGATCGTCGAGCTGGTGGGCGAGTACCTGATGAAGCTCAAGGAGCGCGGCATCTCGGTGCTGCTCATCGAGCAGAAGCTCACGATCGCCATGCACATTTCGGACCGCGCGCTGGTCATGGGCCACGGCAGCATCGTGTTCGAGGGCACGCCCGATTCGCTGCGCGCCGACGCCTACATCCGCAAGGAGTGGCTGGAAGTCTGACTTGTCCCTGTCGTGACAAGGTGCGCTTCGAGGCGCAATATCTCCCCTCTAAAATCAAAATCGAACGACCGTACTTTTCTTCTCTTCCACCAAGGAACCCGGTATGACCGCTGAATACAAAGTCCAGGGCGACGTCGCCGTCATCACGATGAACAACCCGCCCGTGAACGGGCTGGGGCACGCGACACGCATCGGCATCACGCAAGGGCTCGACAAGGCCAACGCCGACCCCGCGGTGAAGGCGATCGTCATCACCGGCGCCGGCAAGGCGTTCTCCGGCGGCGCGGACATCAAGGAGTTCGGCTCGCCCAAGGCGACGATGGAGCCCAACCTGCTGTCGGTGATCCTCGCCGTCGAGAACTCGGCCAAGCCGGTGGTGGCGGCCGTGCACTCGGTCTGCATGGGTGGTGGCCTCGAGCTCGCGCTCGGTGCCCACTACCGCATCGCCGCGCCCGGCTGCAATGTGGCGCTGCCCGAAGTGAAACTGGGCCTGATTCCCGGCGCGGGCGGCACGCAGCGCCTGCCCCGGGTGCTCGGTGTCGAGCCGGCGCTCAACATGATCGTCAGTGGCGAGCCGGTGCCCAGCGAGATGCTGGCCAAGCTGCCCGGCCAGAAGCTGTTCGACAAGATGGCGCAGTCGGCCGAGACGCTGGCCGAAGAAGCGCTCGCGTTCGCGCGCTCCGTCGCGGGGCCGGGCCCGTTCCCGCTGGTGCGCAACCTGCCGTGCAAGCACCCGATGGGCGACGCGTATTTCCAGTTCGCTCGGAACATGGTCAAGGGCATGGCGAAGAACCTGCCCGCACCCGCCAAGTGCGTGGATGCCGTCGAGAACGCCACGAAGATGAAGTTCGACCAAGGCATGGCGGCCGAGCGCGAGATCTTCACCAACCTGATGTTCACGCCCGAGTCGCGGGCGCTGCGCCACCTGTTCATGGCCGAGCGCGCCGCCAGCAAGATCCCCGACGTGCCGGAAGACACGCCCAAGCGCGAGATCAAGACGGTGGGCGTGATCGGCGCGGGCACCATGGGTGGCGGCATCACGATGAACTTCCTGAACGCCGGCATCCCGGTGACCATCCTCGAGACGAAGCAGGAGGCGCTGGACCGCGGCATCGCGACGATCCGCAAGAACTACGAAGGCCAGGTCAAGAAGGGCAAGCTCAAGCAGGACAAGTACGAGCAGCGCATGGCCTTGCTGAAGACCACGCTCGACTACAAGGACCTGGCCAGCGCGGACCTCATCATCGAGGCCGTGTTCGAGGAAATGGGCGTCAAGCAGAAGGTGTTCGAGACGCTGGACTCCGTTGCCAAGCCCGGCGCGATCCTCGCATCGAACACCTCGACGCTGGACGTGAACAAGATCGCCGCGTTCACCAAGCGCCCGCAGGACGTGGTCGGCATGCACTTCTTCAGCCCGGCCAACGTGATGAAGCTGCTGGAAGTCGTGCGCGGCGAGAAGACCGCCAAGGACGTGCTGGCGACCGTGATGGCGATCGCCAAGAAGATCAAGAAGACCGCTGTGGTGTCCGGCGTGTGCGACGGCTTCATCGGCAACCGCATGATCGAGCAGTACAGCCGCCAGGCCGGCTTCCTGCTGGATGAAGGCGCGACGCCGCAGCAGGTGGACAAGGCGATCGAGAAGTTCGGCTTCGCCATGGGGCCGTTCCGCATGGGCGACCTGGCGGGCAACGACATCGGCTGGGCGATCCGCAAGCGCCGCGCCGCCGAACGGCCGGACATGAAGTACAGCAAGACCGCCGACAAGCTCTGCGAGCTGGGCCGCTTCGGCCAGAAGACCGGCGCGGGCTGGTACGACTACCAGGAAGGCAAGCGCGACGCGATTCCGTCGAAGCTGGTCGAGGACATGATCGCCGCGCACCGCAAGGAACTCGGCATAGCACCGCGCAAGATCAGCGACGAGGAGATCGTGCAGCGCCTGGTGTTCGCGCTGGTCAACGAAGGCGCGCACATCCTCGAGGATGGCATCGCGTCGAAGGCGAGCGACATCGACATCGTCTACATCACCGGCTACGGCTTCCCGATCTTCCGGGGCGGCCCGATGCTCTACGCCGACCAGGTGGGCCTCTTCAACGTCGCGCAGGCGATGAAGCGCTTCCAGAAGAACCCGCGCGACGACGCGCAGTTCTGGGAGCCCGCGCCGCTGCTGGCGCGCCTCGCGGCCGAAGGCAAGACCTTTAACTGAACACGGAGCCCGACATGACCAAAGCTGTGATCGTTTCCACCGCCCGCACGCCGCTCGCCAAGAGCTGGAAGGGCGCCTTCAACATGACGCACGGCGCGACGCTGGGCGGCCACGTCGTCAAGCACGCCGTGCAGCGTGCCGGCGTGGATCCGGCCGAGATCGAGGACGTGCTCATGGGCTGCGCGAACCCCGAGGGCGCGACGGGCGCCAACATCGCGCGCCAGATCGCGCTGATGGCCGACCTGCCGATCACCGTCTCGGGCGCCACGGTGAACCGCTTCTGCTCCTCGGGCCTGCAGACCATCGCGATGGCCTCGCAGCGCGTGATCGCGGGTGAGGGCGACGTGTACGTGGCCGGCGGCGTGGAGAGCATCTCGTGCGTGCAGCAGGAGATGAACCACCACATGCTGCAGGATCCGTCGCTGGTCGCGAAGAAGCCCGAGATCTACTGGTCGATGCTGCAGACGGCGGAGCAGGTGGCCAAGCGCTACAACATCAGCCGCGACGCGATGGACGAATACGGCGCCGCGAGCCAGCAGAAGGCGTGCAAGGCGCAGGCCGAAGGCAAGTTCAACGACGAGATCGTCCCGATCACCGTCAAGGCCGGCGTGGCCGACGCGGTGATGGGCCTGATCACCAAGGAAGTGACGGCGACCAAGGACGAGGGCCTGCGCGAGGGCACGACCAAGGAAGGCATCAGCGGCATCAAGCCGGCGCTGCCCGGCGGCGTGATCTCGGCCGGCAATGCCAGCCAGTTTTCCGACGGTGCGGGTGCCTGCGTGGTCGTCAGCGAGGAGTACGCGAGCCGCAAGGGCCTGAAGCCCCTGGGCCGCTTCCTCGGCTTTGCCGTCGCGGGCTGCGAGCCCGACGAGATGGGCATCGGCCCCGTCTTCGCCGTGCCGAAGGTGCTGAACAAGCTCGGCCTGAAGGTCAGCGACATCGACCTGTGGGAGCTGAACGAAGCCTTCGCCGTGCAGGTGATCTACTGCCGCGATCGCCTGGGCATTCCGGGCGATCGCCTGAACGTCAACGGCGGCGCGATCGCCGTGGGCCACCCCTACGGTGTGTCGGGCCAGCGCCTCACGGGCCATGCGCTGATCGAGGGCAAGCGCCGTGGCGCGAAGAAGGTGGTCGTCACGATGTGCATCGGGGGCGGCATGGGTGCGGCGGGGGTCTTCGAAGTCCTCTGATGAGCCTTCGCTCCACGCTCGACTTCCTCCTCTACGACTGGCTGCATGCCGACGAGCTGAACTCGCGCGCGCGGTTTGCGGACCATTCGCGCGAGACCTTCGACGCGGTGCTCGACACCTGCGAGCGCATCGCGCGCGCGAAGTTCGCACCGTTCAATCGGCTGGTGGATACCGACGAGCCGCGCTTCGACGGCGACAAGGTGATCCTGCCGCGCGCCTCGCACGAGGCGTGGGAGGCGTACGTCGGCTCGGGCATGCTGGGCGCGGCGCAGGACTACGAGATCGGCGGCATGCAGCTGCCGTACACGATCGAGGCGCCGGCCAATGCGCTGTTCACGGTGGCTTCCGCCAGCATCTCCGGGGGCATGCTCACCAGCGGCAATGCGAACCTGCTGCTGGCGCACGGCACCGAGCTGCAGAAGCGGGTCTTCGCGCTCAACGAGTTCAGCGGCCGCTGGGCGGGCACCATGTGCCTGTCCGAGCCGCAGGCCGGCTCCTCGCTGTCCGACATCGCCACCCGTGCCGTGCCCGACGGCGATGATTTCGAGGGCGATCCGCTGGGTCCGCGCTACCGGCTCAAGGGCAACAAGATGTGGATCTCGGCGGGCGAACACGAGCTCACCGAGAACATCGTCCATCTGGTGCTGGCGAAGATACCCGGGCCGGACGGCAAATTGGTGCCTGGCACGAGGGGCATTTCGCTCTTCATCGTGCCGAAGAAGCTGGTCGACACCGAAGGGCAGCTCACCGGCGAGCGCAACGACATCGCACTCGCGGGCCTGAACCACAAGCTCGGCTGGCGCGGCACGACCAACACGCTACTCAATTTCGGCGAGGGCAAGTTCCCGGTGCGCGGCCAGGCCGGTGCGATCGGTTACCTGGTGGGACGTCCGGGCGAAGGCCTGCGCTGCATGTTCCACATGATGAACGAGGCGCGGATCGCCATCGGTATGGCGGCGACGGCGCTGGGCCTCGCGGGCTATTACGCCTCGCTCGACTACGCGAAGAACCGGCCTCAGGGCCGGCCCGTGGGACCGGCAGGCAAGGATGCCGCGCAGCCGCAGGTGCGCATCATCGAGCACGCCGACGTCAAGCGCATGCTGCTCGCGCAGAAGTCGTATGGCGAAGGCGCGCTCGCGCTGATGCTGTACTGCGCGCGCCTCGTCGACGAACAGCACACCGGCACGCCGGAAGGGGCGGACGAGGCGCGGCTGCTGCTCGAGGTGTTGACGCCGATCGCCAAGAGCTGGCCGTCGGAGTTCTGCCTCGAAGCGAACTCGCTGGCCATCCAGATCCACGGTGGCTACGGCTACACGCGCGATTTTCCGGTGGAGCAGTACTGGCGCGACCAGCGCCTCAACATGATCCACGAGGGCACGCACGGCATCCAGGCCACGGACCTGCTGGGCCGCAAGGTGACGATGGAAGGCGGGCGCGGGCTGCAGCTCGTGGCCCAGCGCATCAACGCCACCATCGAACGGGCGATGCAGCGTCCGGATCTCGCCGAGTACGGCAATGCGCTGGGCAAGGCCTTGCAGCAGGTCGGCGCCGCGACGAAGGCCGCATGGGCGACCGGCGATCCGGCCGACGCGCTCGCGAATGCCGTGCCGTACATGCAGGCGTTCGGCCACACGGTCATCGCGTGGACCTGGCTCGATGTGGCGCTGGCCATTCCCGCGAACACCTCTGAAGTGGCGCGCATCGGCCGCCTGGCCGCGACGCGCTACTTCTTCCACTACGAGCTGCCGAAGATCGACGCGTGGCTCAAGGTCGTCGCTTCGCGCGACCCGACATGCGCCCAGGTCCCGGAGGAGGCGTTCTGATGGCCTCCGCGAGGACCCTGGCCTGGGTCGAGCGCCTCGCCTGGATCGCGATCTATGCGGGCCTGCTGGCCGTCGTGCTGGGCATCGTCTCGGGCGAAGTGCACGTCATCGCCGGCTGGTCGCTGGGCGTCCTCGGCGGCATCGCTGTGGCCGCGGGCATCGTGCTGATCATCGTTCGCTCGCGCCTCACCGAAACTCCACCATCCGGCGCACAATCGCCGAACGCTTCCCGAGAAGAGCCATGACCGTTCGCACCATCCAGCAACTGTTCGACCTGAAGGGCCGTACGGCGCTCGTCACCGGCGGCTCGCGCGGCCTCGGCCTGCAGATCGCGCATGCGCTCGGCGAAGCGGGCGCGAAGGTCATGCTGTCGGCCCGCAAGGAAGGCGAGCTCGAGGAAGCGGTGGCCGAACTGCAGTCGGCGGGCATCGATGCACGCTGGATCGCGGCGGACTGCGCGAAGGAGGAAGACATCCGGCGCCTGGCCGACGAGACGCTCGAGCGCATGGGCGACGTGGACATCCTCGTGAACAACGCGGGCGCGGCCTGGGGTGCGCCGGCCGAAGACCATCCCGTGGAGGCCTGGGACAAGGTGATGAACCTCAACGTGCGCGGCTATTTCATCCTGTCGCAGCACCTGGCCAAGCGCTCGATGATCCCGCGCAGGAAGGGACGCATCATCAACGTCGCGTCCATCGCGGGCCTGGGCGGCAACCCGCCCGAGATGCAGACGCTGGCCTACAACACGTCGAAAGGCGCCGTGATCACGTTCACGCAGGCCCTCGCGGGCGAATGGGGCAGGTACAACATCAACGTCAACGCGATCTGCCCCGGGTTCTTCCCGAGCAAGATGACCAAGGGCACCCTGGAGCGACTGGGCGAGGACAAGCTGGCCGAACACGCGCCGCTCAGGCGCCTGGGCGACGACGAGGACCTGAAGGGCATCGCGCTGCTGTACGCGTCCGATGCCGGCAAGCACATCACAGGACAATGGCTCGCCGTGGACGGCGGCGTGAGCGTCATCACGGGAGGCTAGATACATGAATTTCGGCGTCAGGATCCCCTTCGTCGAACACCTCGGCTTCGAGCTGAAGAAGTTCGAGGACGGCAATTCGCAGATCGACCTCGATCCGAAACCCGAGCACCTGAACTCCTTCAGCGTCGTGCACGGCGGCGTCTGCATGACGCTGCTGGACGTGACCATGGCCGCCGCGGCGCGCAGCGTGGACAGCGACATGGGCGTGGTGACGATCGAGATGAAGACCACCTTCATGCAGGCCTCGCGCGGCAAGCTGTCGGGCAAGGGACGGCTGATGCACCGGACGGCGACCATGGCTTTCACCGAGGCCACCCTCTACGACGCCGAAGGCAAGCCGTGCGCGCATGCCACCGGCACCTTCAAGTACGTCAAGCGCCTGCCCACCGGCGCGAAGAGCACCAACGCCCTCAACACCGTCTCCACCGACTGAGGTTCGCCATGCCGCAGAACAAGCAGATCCTCCTGGACAACCGCCCGCAGGGCGAAGCCAGCGCATCGAATTTCAAGCTCGTGACCACGGAAACCCCCGCGCTGCAGGACGGCCAGGTGCTCGTGCGCAACCACTACCTCAGCCTCGACCCGTACATGCGCGGCCGCATGAACGACGCGAAGAGCTACGCGGCGCCGCAGCCGCTCGGGCAGGTGATGCAGGGCGGCACCGTGGGCGAAGTGGTCGAGAGCCGCTCGCCCAAGTACCAGCCCGGCGACAAGGTCGTGGGCATGGGCGGCTGGCAGGAATGGAGCGTGGCCAGCGCCGAGCAGCCCGGCGCGCTGCGCAAGGTCGACACGACGCACGTGCCGCTCTCGCACTACCTCGGCGCCGTGGGGATGCCGGGCGTGACGGCGTGGTACGGCCTGGTGAAGATCATCGAGCCCAAAGCCGGCCAGACGCTCGCGGTGAGCGCAGCGGCGGGCGCGGTGGGCAGTGCGTTCGGCGCGCTCGCCAAGTCACGCGGCTGCCGGGTGATCGGCATCGCGGGCGGCGCGGACAAGTGCAAGTACGCGACCCATGACATCGGCTTCGACGCCTGCATCGATTACAAGCAGTACAAGGACGCTGGTGCCATGTCGGCGGCGATCAAGGAAGCCGCGCCCGACGGGATCGACGGGTATTTCGAGAACGTCGGCGGCATCACCATGGATGCCGTGATGCTGCGCATGAATGCGTTCAGCCGCATCGCGCTGTGCGGCCTGATCGCCGGCTACGACGGCAAGCCCGTGCCCATGTCGTACCCGCAGATGCTGCTGACGAACCGCATGCGGCTCGAAGGCTTCATCGTCAGCGAACACATGGACGTCTGGCCGCAGGCGTTGACGGAGCTGGGCCAGCTGGTGGGCAGCGGCAAGTTCCGCCCACGCGAATCGATCGCGCAGGGCATCGAATCGGCGCCGGAGGCGTTCCTCGGCTTGCTCAAGGGCCGCAACTTCGGCAAGCAGCTCGTCAAACTGGTCTAGGCGCCAGGCCGCGGCGCAAGGAGTTTTGCCATGCACGCGACGCACGAGGTCTTCAACCAGCCGCAGCCGCTGGTGGACTACAACTTGTTCGAGAGCAACCGCGCGCTGCAGGATGCGCTGAAGTTCAACGCGCCTGAGCTCGATACGACGCCGCTTGGGCAACTCGGCCGACTCCTCGGCACGCGCGAGATGCAAACGCATGCGCGCCTGGCGAACGTCTCCACGCCACAACTGCATTCGCACGACCGCTACGGCCGGCGCCTCGACTCGGTCGAGTTCCATCCGGGCTACCACGCGCTGATGTCGGCAGCGATCGGGGCGGGCTTGCACGATGCCGGCGATTCGCACGTGCTGCGAGCAGCGGGTTTCATGCTGTTCACCGAACTCGAGCCGTCGGTGCTGTGCCCGATCTCGATGACCTACGCCGTCACGCCCGCGCTGCGTGGAAACCCCGCGATCTTCAAGGACTGGGCGCCCAAGCTCGCGAGCCGCAGCTACGACCCGGCATTGAAGCCGTGGCGCGACAAGGCCGGTGTCACCATGGGCATGGGTATGACGGAGAAGCAGGGCGGCTCCGACGTGCGCGCGAACACGACCCGGGCCGAGCCCGATGGCAGCGACGATTGGGGACAGCGCTTCCGCATCACCGGGCACAAGTGGTTCATGTCGGCGCCGATGTGCGACGCCTTCCTGGTGCTCGCACAGGCGCCGGCGGGTCTCTCGTGCTTCTTCCTGCCGCGCGTGCTGCCCGACGGATCCGTCAACGCCATCCGCATCCAGCGCCTCAAGGACAAATTGGGCAACAAGGCCAATGCGAGCTCCGAAGTCGAGTTCGACGAAGCGACGGCCTGGCTGGTCGGCGATGAGGGCCGCGGCGTGCCGCAGATCCTCGAGATGGGCACCATGACGCGGCTGGATTGCGCCCTGGGCACCAGCGGGCTGATGCGGCAGGCGCTGGCTATCGCGCTCGACCACACGGCGCAGCGCGCCGCCTTCGGCAAGAAGCTGGTCGACCAGCCCCTGATGCGCAACGTGCTGGCCGACCTGGCGCTGGAATCCGAAGCGTCCACCGCGCTCGCGATCCGGCTCGCCCGCGCCTTCGATCATCGGGACGATCCGCACGAAGCGGCCATGGCGCGCCTGCTCACCCCCGTGGCCAAGTTCTGGATCTGCAAGCGTGGCAGCCATTTCGCGCAGGAAGCGATGGAGTGCCTGGGCGGCAACGGCTATGTGGAAGAGGGCGGCGAAGGCGTGATGGCGCGCATCTACCGCGAGATGCCGCTGAACTCGATCTGGGAAGGCGCCGGCAACATCATGGCGCTGGACCTGCTGCGAGCGCTGCGCAAGAGCGATGCCGCCGCCGCGCTGGCCCAGGAGCTCGCGCCGGCGAAAGGCGCGCACCCGGCGCTCGACCGCATGACGGCTGCGCTGCCGACACGCGTGGAGGAGATGGCCACGGAGATGGAAGCACGGCGGCTGGCGCAGGATGTCGCGCTCGTCCTCGAATCAGCGCTGCTGTACCAGTCTGCGCCCTCACCCGTGTTCGCGGCTTTCTGCGATTCACGGCTGGCCGGCAATTGGGGCCACGCTTTCGGTACGCTCGCCGGCAAGACCGATTTCGATGCGATCATCGAGCGTGCCCGACCCCGCTGAGGCCAGCCAAAGGGACCCCATGCAGCACCAACTCATCCTGCATCACTACGCCAGCTCCCCGTTCTCGGAAAAGATCCGCCTCGTGATGGGCTACAAGAAGCTCGTCTGGCATTCGGTCATCGTGCCGGCGATCATGCCCAAGCCCGACGTCGTCGCGCTCACGGGGGGCTACCGGCGCACGCCGTTCCTGCAGGTCGGTGCCGACATCTATTGCGACACGGCACTGATTGCCGATGTACTCGAGCACATCCAGCCCGAGCCCGCGCTGTACCCACCGCACCTGAAAGGCGTGTCGCGCATCTTCGCGCAATGGGCCGACAGCTCACTGTTCTGGGCAGCGATGGCGTACAGCCTGCAGCCGCGCGGCGCGCAGCACGTGTTCGCCAAGGCATCGCCCGAGGCGCTGAAGGCTTTCGGCGAGGACCGCAAGGCGATGTCGTCGAACATGGTGCGGCTGCGGCCGGGCGACGCGACCTCGGCCTACCGCTCGTACCTGCGCCGTATCGCGCACATGGTCGAAGAGCACGATTACCTGTTCGGCCTGGATCCCTGCATCGCGGATTTCTCGACCTATCACTCGCTCTGGTACACGCGCCACCAGGTGCCGCCGCTGGCCGACATCCTGGCCGCGACGCCGGCCGTGGGCGAATGGATGGACCGCATGGAGGCTATTGGCCATGGCGTGATGGAGAAGTTCGATGCGGCGGACGCGATCAAGGTCGCCGAACTGGCCGAACCCGCGCCGGTGGCCGAGAAGCTGCTGGTGGACAGCGCGTTCCAGGACGACCACGGCATACCACTCGGCACGCGCGTGACGATCACGCCCGAAACCTTCGGCACCGAGCCGACCGAGGGAACGCTGCTCGCCGCCACGCGCACGCATTACACGCTGGAGCGCGAGGACGCACGCGTCGGCCGCCTGCACGTGCACTTCCCGCGTATCGGCTACGTGCTGCGAAAGGCCGAAGCGGCCTGACATCGCGATGGACGCCGTCGGCTTCTGCGTCTTCGACACGGCGATCGGGCCGTGCGGCATCGCGTGGACGGCCGATGCGGTCGCCAGCGCGCAACTGCCCGAAGGCGATCGGGTCGGCACGCTGGGTCGTTTGCGCCATCGCCATCCCACGGCCGAAGAGGCGGCGCCGCCCGAGTGGGTCGCGCGCGTGATCGGGCGCGTGCAGGCGCTGCTCGAAGGTGCGCACGATGACCTCGCCGATGTGCCGCTGGCCTGGGAGGGCGAGCCACAGTTCAATCAGCGCGTCTACGAAATCACCCGCGCGATCCCGCCGGGCCGCACGCTGACATATGGCGACATCGCGCAGCGCCTCGGGGAGCCCGGCGCCGCGCGCGCCGTCGGACAAGCACTCGGCCACAACCCGTTCGCGCCCATCGTGCCGTGCCATCGCGTGCTGGGCGCCGGCAACAGCGGCACAGGGTTCTCGGCGAACGGGGGCGTCGCGACCAAACTGAAGATGCTGGAGATCGAACGCGCGCAGCTGGGTGGGCAGCCGGGGCTGTTCGACTAGTTCGACCCGCGCATGAACTGCGCCCACTGCTCGGCGACCGAGGCCTTGACGCGGCGCGCGGCCTGCCATGCGGGCGTGCGGCGCACTTCTTCCATGATGCGGTCCTTCCATGCCTTCCAGCGCGGGTACCAGAGGGCGAACCACGCCAACCGCATCAGGGTCGGCTGCGTCAGCGTGAAGAGGCGGGCGAGGACGGCCGTGCCGGCAACTTTCGCGGCCAGCAACACGGCCAAGCCCAACCAGCCTTGCCCGTGCGCGACCAGGTACAAGGCCGCGACCTTCACCGGCAGCAGCATCAGCGCCGGCACCAGGAACGTCGCCAGTGCCGCATAAGGCGGTAACGCGCCGATCTGTCGTTCGAGCCACGCGAACAAGGGCAGCTTCGCAAGCCGCGCCAGCAAGGCGGCCAGCGGCTCCCATCCCCATTCCTCGAACAGCAGGAGCAGCGCGAAGATCGCGATGAAAACGCGGCGCGCGAGCGCACGTAATGCGTTCATGCGCGGCAGTGTAGCGGCCGAGTTCTTAAGTGCAACTTAAGCTGAGCGACTGCAGCGTGCGTCCGTTCTTCGGATCGAACACGACCAGGTTCACCTGGCGCGGATGATCGGGCTGGGCGGCGATGGCACGCAGCGAGAGCGATGACACGCCGCGATAGTCGCCCGCGGGCACGTACTGGCGCACCACGAAGTCGTGCCGGAGGAACTCGCCTGCGTTCTCGCCTGTCCTGACCTTGCTGCTGTGGCCGTGCTCCGTGACCGTCCAGTATGCCGCCCAGTTGGCGACGCCGTCAGCCGGCGTGACGGTCGCGGTGAACGCGTCACCCGCCGTCCTGCGCAACTCGATCGTGGCCCGCGCGGGCTCGGCCGCACCCGTCGCTGTCTCGCCGTGCCAGTCCTGCCCGTTGCGCACGATCTGCGGCGTGTAGATGCCGCTCTGGCGGTTCCAGGCTGCCACCTGTTTCTGGCGCTGTGTGTACGCCGGGTTCGCGAAGCGATCGACCCAGCCGATGTAGTCCCAGTAGCCGACATGGAACGCCTGCGCGACGAGACGGCCCTGGGCCGCTTCCTCCTTCAGGGTCGATAGCCACTTGTCCGCGGGCGGGCACGAACTGCAACCTTCGGACGTGTACAACTCGACCACGGGCGTCAGCGTGGCGGGCGAGCGCGCTTGGCACACGGCGTCCGGCGCCGCGAGGGCGCCTGCGCTGGCCAGGGCCGCGCAGGCGGCGGTGATGAGGGTGGGTCGCATGGGGCGCTCCTTCGGCGTGTTCTCGCCGTTGGTCGCGCCACTGGAGCGCGCCTTACAGCGGCACGCGGTCGCGCGGCGGGATGTTCTCCCGGGCGGGCTCGGCCTGCTCGACGACGCGTGTCGCCGGCAAGCGCGCTTCGATCTCCGACAGGCGGGCCAACACGGCCTGGTGCATCCGGTCCAGGTGGGCGCGCATCTCGCCCTGGTTCTGCATCAGCCGCTTCTCCAGTTCCGTCGACACGACCTGGTCGCGCTGGCGCACGTCGCGCAAATGCGAATCCAGGTGCTGTCGCAGATCGGTGAAGCGCGACGATTCGGCCTTCTCCGCCAATTCGCGTTGCTGCTGCAAGGCCCGCGAATGACGGCGATGGTCCAGCAGGTAGCGTGACTCCTGGATCGCGCTGCTGACCAGGAAAACGGCCAGCACGATGGCCATCAAGGTGAGCATGACGAGGCCCAGCGGCAGCGTGGCCGTCATGATCCCGAAACTCAGCGGCTCGGCGCGCGTGAATTCCGGCCAGTTGAGCGCCGCGATGGCTGCGACGACGAGTGCCGCAACCACGATGAAAACGATTCGTCCACGCATGGATTTCTCCTGCATCGGTTGGTTCCCGAATGTTGGCATCGTTGTCAAGCGCAGGTGTCAGCGAGTGGCGAATCCCGCTGTGGGCGCCTGTGGCAAACTCGCGCGTCCCCGGCCCCGAGAGGCCCAGCAGTAACCGAATACGACATGCAGAAAATCATCCGGCAGATCGCTGCCGAACTGCGCGTGCGCGAAGAGCAGGTGCGCGCCGCGGTGGATCTACTCGACGGGGGCGCCACGGTGCCTTTCGTCGCCCGCTACCGCAAGGAGGCGACCGGCGGCCTCGACGACGCGCAGCTGCGCGAGCTGGAGACGCGGCTTTCCTACCTGCGCGAACTTGAGGACCGGCGCGAGGCCATCCTCAAGAGCATCGAGGAGCAAGGCAAGCTCACCCCCGAACTGCGCGCCGCGATCGAGGCGGCGCCGACCAAGCAGGAGCTCGAGGACTTGTACCTGCCGTACAAGCCCAAGCGGCGCACCAAGGGACAGATCGCGCGGGAAGCGGGCCTCGAGCCGCTCGCGGACAAGCTCTTTGCCGACCCGGGGCTCGACCCCGCGCAGGAGGCCCAGGCCTTCGTCAAAGCGGAGAAGGGCGAGGGCGGCGAGGACTTCACCACCGTGGCCGCGGTGCTCGACGGCGTGCGAGACATCCTGTCCGAGCGCTGGGCCGAAGACCCGGTGCTGGTGCAGCAGCTGCGCGAGTGGCTGTGGGCCGAAGGCCTCTTGCGCTCGAAGCTGGCGCCGGGCAAGGACGAGAACAACCCCGACGTTGCCAAGTTCCGCGACTACTTCGACTACGACGAGCCGATCGGGCGCGTGCCCTCGCACCGCGCGCTCGCGGTGTTCCGCGGCCGCCAGCTGGAAATGCTCGACGCGAAGCTCGCATTGCCGGTCGAGCCGGAGCCGGGCAAGCCGTCGATCGCCGAGGGCAGGATTGCGCTCCACCTGGGCTGGAGCCATCAAGGCCGCCCCGCCGACGACCTGATCCGCAAGTGCGTCGCCTGGACCTGGCGCGTGAAGCTGTCGCTGTCGACCGAGCGCGACCTGTTCGCCCGCCTGCGCGAGGACGCCGAGAAGGTCGCGATCAAGGTCTTTGCCGACAACCTGCGCGACCTGCTGCTCGCCGCGCCGGCGGGGCCGCGCGTCGTGATGGGCCTCGATCCCGGCATCCGCACGGGCGTGAAAGTGGCCGTGGTCGACGCGACCGGCAAACTCGTCGACACGGCCACCGTCTACCCGCACGAGCCGCGCCGCGACTGGGAAGGCTCATTGCACCAGCTGGGCTTGCTGTGCCGCAAGCACGGCGTATCGCTGATCGCGATCGGCAACGGCACCGCCAGCCGCGAGACCGACAAGCTGGCGGCCGACCTGATGAAGCGGCTCGCGAACGATTTGCCCCAGCTCCAGCGCGTGGTCGTCAGCGAGGCGGGCGCGTCGGTCTATTCGGCGAGCGAGTACGCGACGCAGGAGTTGCCGGATGTGGACGTGAGCCTGCGTGGCGCGGCCAGCATCGCGCGCCGCCTGCAGGACCCGCTGGCCGAACTCGTGAAAATCGAACCGAAGGCCATCGGCGTCGGGCAGTATCAGCATGACGTGAACCAGAGCGAGCTCGCGCGCATGCTCGACGCGGTGGTCGAAGATTGCGTGAACTCCGTCGGCGTGGACCTCAACACGGCGAGCGTGCCGCTGCTGGCGCGCGTGTCGGGCCTTTCATCCAGCGTGGCCAAGGCGGTGGTGCGCTGGCGTGAGGCGAACGGTGCTTTCCGCAGCCGCCAGCAGCTGCTGGACGTGAGCGGGCTGGGCGCGAAGACCTTCGAGCAGAGCGCCGGCTTCCTGCGCATCCGCGGCGGCGAGAATCCGCTGGACATGACGGGCGTGCACCCGGAAACCTACCCCGTGGTCGAGAAGATGCTCGCGGCCACGGGCAAGCCGGTGAACGAGCTGATGGGCCGCGCCGAGATGCTCAAGACGCTCAAGCCCGAGCTGTACGCCAACGAGAAGTTCGGCGTGATCACGGTGAAGGACATCCTCACCGAACTGGAGAAGCCCGGGCGCGATCCGCGGCCCGACTTCAAGGTGGCGCGTTTCAACGAGGGCGTGGAAGACATCGCCGACCTGCGCGAAGGCATGGTGCTGGAAGGCACGGTGAGCAACGTCGCGGCGTTCGGCGCGTTCGTGGACATCGGCGTGCACCAGGACGGCCTCGTGCACGTGAGCCAGCTCGCGCACAAGTTCGTCAACGACGCGCGCGAGATCGTGAAGACCGGCGACATCGTGAAGGTGAAGGTGCTCGAGGTCGACGCCACGCGCAAGCGCATCTCGCTCACGATGAAGCTGGGCGACGCGCCACGGCAGGGCGGCCCGCGCGAGAACCGGTACGAAGGCGCGGGACGCGGCCAGCGCGCAACAGCCAACCCCGCGATGGGCACTGCGATGCAGGGAGCTTTCGCCAAATTGCAGGGCCTGCGCAAGTAGCGGCGCACAGGCCGCACAATACGGCCATGGTGGTGACCCTTTCGCGCGGATGACGGCCGGCGCCGATTTGCAGCCGGTGTCGGCCAGTGTGCTGTTCCTGCGGATGCGCGGGTTCGCCGACGACCTTCCGAGCACGCAGAAGACCCGTCGCGAGAGCCTGGCCGCCGCGGTGGAGGCGCTGCTTCCCGCCTGGGACGAGGAGCACCGCGTGGTGCTCGAAGCGCCCGACGGCTTGGCCATTGTGGGTGAGGTGGAGCCGGCGGTGGCCCTGGCCGGTGCCGAACTTGCCGCGCGCGGGGCCGACGGGCAGTTGGGGATCGCCCTGCACCACGGACCGGTGCGCGCCCTGCAGGACGAAACGGGCGTGCGGGTCATGGGCGACGGCATCGAGACCGCGGCGGCGCTCGCGGGATTCACGGCCGGTCGTCCCATCGTCGCGTCGCAGGCATTTCGCGAGGCGCTGGCACTGCAGGCGGCGCAGCTGGCGCAGCAGCTCCAGCCCGCGGGCGAGCAGGTGGACGAACGCCTGCGGCCGCATGCCCTCTATGTGTTCGATCCCGAGCCCGCACGCCGCCGCGCTGGCCGGCGCAACCTGCTGGCCGCCGGGGGCGTGCTCGCGCTGCTGGGCGCGGGCTGGGCCGGACGCATCGGGCGTGAGCATTTCGCGCAGGCGCGCCGTCCGGCGGTGATCGTGCTGGACGTCCGGCCCACGGGAGAAGTGTTCGTGGATGGCGAGCCCAAGGGCAGCGCCCCACCGCTTGTGCGCCTGTCGGTGCCGGCGGGACCACACACGATCGAGGTGCGCAACGGCCGCTTCAAGCCGCTGCTGATGGACGTGCAGCTGGAGCCCGGCGAGGAAATGCAGTTGCGGCACGTGTTCACCGCGCCGCAGCCCGTGCGGCGCCGGCCCGGCTTGCTCGATCGCTTCAAGTTCTGGTGACCCGCATGGCCGTCCGCCCGCCCCCCTTCAGTCACCTCGGACGCTACCGCGTGCTCAGCGAACTGGGCCGTGGCGCCATGGGCGTGGTGTACCTGTGCGATGACGAGTCGCTGCAACGCCAGGTGGCGGTGAAGACCCTGCTGCTGCCGGACGACGAGCAGGAGCGGCAGCACCTGGAGGCGCGCTTTCGCCAGGAGGCCAAGGCCGCCGCGGGGCTGAGTCATCCCGGCATCATCACCGTCCACGACATCGGCCGCGAAGGCGACTGGCTGTACATCGCCATGGAGCTGCTGCAAGGCGCCGAGCTGCGCGACCGCCTGCAGCAGGGGGCGCTGCCGCTGGACGAGGCCGTGGAGATCGCGCACCAGGTCGCATCGGCGCTGGCCGTGGCGCATGCGAGCGGCGTGGTCCACCGCGACATCAAGCCGGGCAACATCATGCTGGTGGGCCAGAGCCAGGCGAAGATCATGGACTTCGGCATCGCGCGCATGAAGTCCTCCGAGGTGCGCACGCAAAGCGGCACCATGATGGGCTCGCCCAAGTACATGTCGCCCGAGCAGGTGGGCGGTAAGCCGGTGGACCACCGCAGCGACATCTTCTCGCTGGGTTCGGTGCTGTACGAAATGCTCGCGGGCGCACCGGCTTTCGGCGGCGCCGACCTGGGCCAGATCCTCAATGCGATCGTGCATTCGGCGCCACCTCCGCCCGGCCGCTTGCGCCCGGGTGTCCCCGTGCCGCTGGAGCAGGTGGTGGCGCGCGCCATGCACAAGGACGCGGACGCCCGCTACCAGGACGCGGCCGAGATGGCGCGCGACCTCGCGCAGTGCCGCGTGGCAGTGGCGCGGGCGCCGGCCGCCGCGCGAAGCCGAGCGCCGGCCGATCCCTACGCGGCGACTGCGCCCATGGCTGCGGTTGAGGCGCAAGCCTCCGAGGCGTCCGCGGAGCCCGGGGGGTTGGCGCCCGCGCTGCAGTTCGACTCGTCCGCCGGCTTGCGGCGCTTGCTGGCCGACCGCAGGGGCGAGCCTGCCGCGCGCAAGCCGCGGCGTCGCAACCTGCGTGCGCTGGGTTGGGCACTGGCGTACCTTGCGGCGGCCCTGGGCGCGTTGGTGATCGCCTTCAGATAAGCCCGGGCGAATGCGAGCTTTGTGCATCTATGCAGGACCGCGGGTGCGGCGGCACATCGAGCAACACGGCCTCGGTCCAGCCGACGTCGGCATCATCCCCGGCGCCGCGGGTGGGCCCAAGGGCCTGATCCTCGGCCCGCTGGACCGCTTCATCTTCGGCGAGTGGCTGGCGCGTTCGACGCAACGCGTGCACCTCGTGGGCGCGTCGATCGGCGCGTGGCGCATGGCCACCGCGTGCCTGAAGGAGCCGATCGCGGCCTTCAGCCGGCTCGAGCGCGACTACATCGTGCAGGACTACGAGCTGCCACCGGGGCGCAAGTCGCCGCTGCCGCAGCACGTGAGCGAGCGGTTCGGTGAGAGCCTTCAGTCGTTCTACGGCGGGCGCGTGCACGAGGTGCTGACGAACCCGCGCTTCACCTTGCATGTCGTCACGTCGCGCGGGCGTCACGTGCTCGGTCGCGAACACAAAGTGGCGACGCCGCTCGGCTACTTCGGCGCCTTCCTTTCCAACGCCGTGCATCGGCGCGTGATGGGTGCCTGGCTCGAACGCGTCGTCTTCTCGACGTCACCCGGACTGCCGTTCGCGACCAGCGACTACCGCACGCGCCAGGTGGCGCTCACCGAAGCGAATTTCCAGCCGGCGCTGCAGGCAAGCTGCTCCATCCCGTTCGTGCTCAAGGCGATCCACGACATCCCGGGTGCACCACCGGGCGCGTACTGGGACGGCGGCATCACGGATTACCACCTTCACCTGAACTACGACCGGGCGGGATCAGGACCGATCGTGCTCTATCCGCATTTCCAGCGGAGCGTGGTGCCCGGCTGGCTGGACAAGGGTTTGAAGTGGCGGCATGGCGCGACGCATTTCCTGGACAACACCATCGTGCTGGCGCCGGATCGCGACTGGGTGAGCCGGCTGCCCAATGCCAAACTGCCGGATCGCGCCGACTTCCCGCACTACGGCACGGACCACAAGGCACGCATGACGGCATGGACGACGGCCGTGTCCGCCAGCGCGCAGCTTGCGGACGAATTCGCGCAATGGCTCGAGAAACCCGACCTGTCGCGGGTCGAGCCGCTCTGACTTACATCGACTCCTCGAGCATCTGCCGGTAGTCCTCGCGCGTCGCCAGGCGCGGGTTGGTCTTGTGGCAGTGGTCGGCCATGGCGCCGTCGATGATCTTGTCGAACCACTCGCGCTGCACGCCCATCGCCGCCAGGCCCGACGGAAGGTCCAGGCGGGCGTTCATGTCCCTGATCGCCTCGGGAATCTCGCCCCCTGACTTCAGGCCCATCGCGTGGGCCATGCGCTCCAGGCGGCGATCCTTCTTCACGGATTCGGCCTGTGCGTTGAAGCGCACCACGGCCGGCAGGAACATCGCGTTCAGCGTGCCGTGGTGCAGGCGCGGATCGACGCCGCCCAGGCTGTGGCTCAGGGAGTGCACGCAGCCCAGGCCTTTCTGGAAGGCCATCGCGCCTTCCATCGAGGCGCTCATCAGGTTGAAGCGCGCCTCACGATCCTGGCCGTTCTTCGTCGCGCGCTCGATGTTGGCCCAGCCGCGCTCCAGCCCGTCGAGGCCGATGCCGTCGGCGGGCGGGTTGATCGCGGCCGACATGAAGGTCTCCATGCAGTGCGCGATGGCGTCCATGCCGGTGGCGGCCGTGAGCTTGGGCGGCAGACCGAAGGTGAGCTCCGGGTCGCAGATCGCCGCCTTGGGAACGATGTTCCACGAATGGAAACCGAGCTTGCGGTGGTCGTCGACGATGATGATCGCGCCGCGCGCCACCTCGCTGCCCGTGCCGCTGGTGGTCGGCACCGCGATGACGGGTGCGGCCCTGTCGGTGATCAGGCCGGAGCCGCCTTCGATCGTGGCGTAGCGCGTCAGCGGGCCTTCGTGCGTGGCCGCGATCGCCACGCCTTTCGCGCAATCGATCGCCGAGCCGCCGCCCACCGCGATCAGGCCGTCGCATTTGTTCGCCTGGTAGACCTCCACGGCCGCTCGGACAGCCGCTTCGGTCGGGTTCGACGGCGTCTGGTCGAACACCGCCACGGGCAGGCCGGGCAGGGCATCGATCGCCTTCTGCAGCACGCCCGCCGCTTTCACGCCCGGATCGGTGACGATCAGCGGCCGCGTGATGCCGATGCGCTCGCATTCCTGCTTGAGCAGCTTGACGGCGCCGAAGTCCAACTGGATCTGGGTGACGTAGTAGATGAAGGCCATGGCGTGCACTCGTTTACGATGCACCACTGTAGCGCGATGGCTTCCGATTTTCTTCCGCAGTACCCCCAACTCACGCCCGCGATGCGATCGGTGCTCGAGCGCATGCACCGGGCCGCGTATGCGCCCATGTACACGTTGTCGGCCGCGGATGCGAAGGCCGCTTACGAGAAAGGCGCGGGCGTGCTGGAGGTGCCCAAGGCCGAGCTGGCGCGGGTCGAGGATTTCACGATCCCCGCTCGTGACGGGCACGCTATTGCGGCGCGCCTGTACGCGCCCAGCCACGAGCGGTATCCGCTGCTGGTCTATTTCCACGGCGGCGGCTTCACGATCGGCAGCATCGCCTCGCACGACATCCTGTGCCGCGAGCTCAGCCGCCTGTCGCCCTGTGCCGTGATCTCCGTCGATTACCGGATGGCGCCCGAACACAGGTTTCCCGTCGCGTTCGACGACGCCTGGGACGCGGTGCGCTGGGTCGCAGGTCATGGCGACGAATTGGGTGTCGACACGAAGCGGCTGGCCCTGGGCGGCGACAGCGCCGGCGGCACGCTGGCGGCCGCCGGCGCGATCATGGCGCGCGACGAGCGGATTCCAATCGCATTGCAACTGCTGTTCTATCCGGGGGTCGCGCAGGACGACGAGGCGCCGTCGCACAGGAAGTTCGGCGAAGGACTCGTGCTGGAGAAGGCGCACATCGACTGGTTCTTCGAGCAGTTCATTCCGCGCGAGCAGCGCGGCGACTGGCGATTCGCCCCGCTCAACGCGCCGGATGTCGAAGGTGTGGCGCCCGCCTGGTTCGGCCTGGCGGAGATGGACCCGCTGGTCGACGACGGCATCGCCTACGCGGATAAACTGCGGCTGGCGGGCGTGCCGGTGGATCTGGAGATCTATCGCGGCGTGACGCACGAATTCATCAAGATGGGCCGGGCACTGCGCGAGGCGCGGCAGGCCCACGAGGACGCGGCCCGCGCGCTCGCCCACGCATTCGACACATCCCATGAAACGTAGCGATTTCCGGTTCTTCCATCGCCTGCGCGTGCGCTGGGCGGAAGTGGACATGCAGAAGATCGTCTTCAATGCCCACTACCTGATGTATTTCGATACCGCGGTCGCCGATTACTGGCGCGCGATCGGCCTGCCGTACGAGGAAGCGATGCACCAGTTGGGCGGTGACCTGTACGTGAAGAAGGCGACGGTGGAGTTCAACGCGTCGGCGCGCATGGACGACCGGCTCGAGATCGCCCTGAAGTGCGGGCGCATTGGCAATTCCTCGATGGCGTTCACCGGCGCGATCTTCCGCGATGGCGAACTGCTGATCACCTGCGAGCTGGTGTACGTCTTCGCCGATCCGGCGACACAGAAGTCCCAACCGGTGCCGGGGCCGCTGCGCGAGCTGCTCACGAGCTACGAAGCGGGCGAGGACGTGCTCGAAACCCGCGTGGGCTCGTGGAAGGAGCTGCGCGACGCGGCGCAGCGCATCCGCACCGAGGTGTTCGTCGATGAACAGCGCGTCCCGCTCGAGATGGAGTGGGACGAGGCGGACGGGACCGCCGTGCACGCGGTGGTGTTCAACCGCATCGGGCAGGGCATCGCAACGGGGCGGCTGCTTCCCTCGCACGACGGCAGCGCGAAGATCGGCCGGGTCGCCGTGAACAAGGTGCTGCGCGGGTCCGGCGTGGGCCGGCGCGTGATGGAGGCGCTGATGGAGGCTGCGCGACGGCGCGGCGACCGCGAGATCGTGCTGCACGCGCAGCGCACGGCCGAAGCGTTCTACCGGGGCCTGGGCTTCACCGCGCGCGGCGACGAGTTCGAGGAAGCCGGCATTGCGCACATCGAGATGACCCGATCGCTCGTGAACGGATGAGCGTGGTTGCCGCCATCCTCGCGCTGATGATGTTCCTCGTTCCGGCCGCGGGCGTGCCGGTCGAGGAGGTGCTGCAGGACACGCTGAAATCCGCGCTCGTCGCGTTCTTCGCGCTGTCGGCGGCCCTGGTGTTTTTCTGGTCGCGGCGGCGGGAAACCGTGACGCTGCGCTGGCACGCCGGATTGGCGTTGCCGCTGCTGCTGATGGCATACGCGCTCGGCAGCATGGCCTGGTCGCACACCTACCTGGCCGGCGTCGAGGCGATCCGCTGGTTCCTTTTCGCGCTCCTGATGGGACTGGGGCTGAACACGCTCGATCGCGAGCGCCTGCCGCTGCTGGCATGGGGCATCGCAGGCGGCGCCGCGGTGGCGTCCCTGTGGGCCGTGCTGCAGTTCTTCTTCGCATTCAGCCTCTTTCCCCAAGGGCCCCATCCGGCCTCGACCTTCGTCAACCGCAACTTCTTCGCCGAGTTCGCGGTGTGCGCCGTGCCCTTCATCGCGTGGTTGCTCGCGCGCGCCCGCAAGGTCGGCGCGGTCGCGCTGCTGTCCTTCATCGGCGGACTGGTGATCCTCGCGCTCTGCATGACGGGTACGCGCGGTGCCCTGGCCGCTTTGTGGCTGCAGTTGCTGGTGCTGTTCCCGCTCATTGCCTGGCGCTGCCGCTCGCGGCTCGCAGTGTTCGGCTGGCCGGCGGCGACCACGGCGCTGAGCGTCGCGATCCTCGTGGGCACGGTTGGGGGCCTGGGCATGGTGCCGACCGGTGACGCCGAGCTCGCCGCCGAGGCGCATGGCTTGACGGCGCTGGAACGCGCGTTCAAGCGCACGGCGGCGATCACGCCCGGCGATGCGTCGCTCTCCATGCGAAAGGTGATGTGGGGTGCGACCGGGCGCATGATCGCCGCCCATCCGGTGGCCGGCGTCGGTGCCGGCGCGTGGGAAAGCGAGATCCCGCGGTACCAGGCGGAAGGCGCGCTGCTCGAAAACGATTTCTACGCCCACAACGAGTTCCTGCAGCTCGTGGCCGAATACGGGTTCGTCGGCTGGGCGTTCCTCGCCGGCCTGTTCGCCTGGCTCGTGCAGGCGGCGTGGCGCACGTGGAAGCAGGACGATGCAGACGAAGCGGCCTGGCGCGCGATCCTGCTCACCAGCCTGCTCGCGCTGCTGATCGTGAGCAACGTGGGCTTCGCGTGGCGGCTGGCCACGACGGGCGCGATGTTCGCCCTCTGTCTCGGCGCCCTGGCAGCCTCGGACCTGCGGCTCTCACCGGTGCAGCGGCGGGTCGCAGGCGAATTCGGCTGGCAGCCTGCGTGGTCGCTGGCGGCATCGGCCGCGGTGATCGCGGCGATCGGGCTCGCCTGGCACATCAGCGTGCTGGCCGTGCGGGCCGAGTCCAGACTCGTGCGCGCATCGCGCATCGCCATCACGATTGCCGGGACGGGCGATCCGCAGAACCCGCGCTGGGACGCCGCCAAGTCCGAAATGCTCGCGCTGTTGCGCGAAGGCATCCGCATCAATCCGCATTACCGCAAGATCACGCCCACCGCGGCCGACGAGCTCGCGCGCTGGGGCGACTGGCCCGATGCGATCTGGATCTGGGAAAGCGTCCTGTCCTCGCGGCCGAATATCGTCGCGATCCTGACGAACGTGACGCGCGGTTACCTGGCGATCGGGGAGCCCAGGAAGGCGGCCGAGTACCTCGAGCGCGCCAAGCGCCTGCAGCCGAACGGGCGCTCGGTGCTCTCGGCGCAAGTGTTGCTTTACGCCCGTACGGGCCAGGAAGCGAAGGCACTGGAGGTCGGCCGGCAGGCGATGGCGCAAGGCGTGATCGACTTCGACATGGCCAATGCGGTGTTCGTGCTGGCCCGTCGCAACGGCGACTACGCCACGGCGGAACAGGCGATGCGCACGCGGCTGGCGAACTGGGACGTGCAACGCGCGCCAGGCTGGTTCCAGCTGGCGGAGATGCTCGATCGCGACATGCATGAGCCGGCCAGGGCAGCGGGAGCGTATGCGCGAGCACTGGCGCTGGTCCCGCCCGCGCAGCGCGCCGCGGTATGGGAACGCGTGCCGCCTTCCCTGCGTTCCCTCATCGAGCCGACTTCGGCGCCCGATCAGACGTCCGCCAGCAAGGGGTAGGGAGCCGGCGACACGGTGACCGGCGCGCCTTGTGCCGACGACGCCGTGATCTTCCCGCCTTGCGCCGACACGATCTGTATCGACACGATCGCGTCCCAGCCGCCGCCCGGGGCGCGTGCCGCCTGCGCGACGATGCCGCAGGGCTGTTCGGCGTCGGACTCGTGGAACAGCTCCTGTCCCGCACTCAAGGCCTGATCGCAATGTGCAAGGTACGCGCGGCGCTTGAGCGTGCCGCGGAACTGGCTGCGCGCGACGACTTCCTGGCCGGGGTAGCAGCCCTTCTTGAAATTCACGCCGCCGACCGACTCGTAATTGAGCATCTGCGGCACGAGCGCTTCAACGATGGGCGCCGTGACGGTGGCGACGCCGCTGCGCACCTCACTCCACTGCCACAGCTCAGGGTCGAGCGTGGGACCCGCCGGTCGGTCGGCGCCCGCAGGTGCGATACGCAGCGCGCGCGGGCTGCCGTCCGCGGAATAGAGCGTGACCAGTGCCGATCCACCTTGTCTCACAACTTTCCAGGGTTCCGTCGCCGCATCGTGCGCCGCCTCACCCACGAGCCCCCAGAGATCGAACTCCGTCGAGGCATCGCGCAATTTGGCCTTGGCCCGCAGCACGTACATCGACAGGCGCTTGAGCGTGGGCGCCAGGACGTCGCGGCTCGTGACGAGCAGGATTTGCGTGGACGTGGGCTTGATGCCGACGAAACTCGCCAGCACGCGGCCCTTGGCCGTGCAATAGGCGGCCAGGCGCGCCTCGTCCTGGCCCAGCAATGCGAAATCCTGCGTGAGCTGGCCCTGCAGGAAGCTCGCCGCGTCTTCTCCTTCGACGGCGATCACGCCCAGGTGCGCAAGCGCCGCCGCTCCGTTCAAGGCAATGGTCATCGCTGAATTATCATCACCCGATCAATCCATCAGGGTTCGTGGGGCCAGCTGGTGCGCCGATTTTTCTCGACAGTCTTGTTCTTGTTCGTACTGGCTGCCGGGGCCGCGGCGGCATGGGGCTATTGGTGGGTTCACCAGCCACTGCGGCTGCCCTCGGCGCCGCTGGACCTCTCGATCGAGCCCGGTACCTTGCCGCGCGGCGTGGCGCAGGCCGTGCACGACGCCGGCGTGGACGTGAATCCGCACCTGCTCTATGCCTGGTTCCGCCTGTCGGGGCAAGGCCGTGCGATCAAGGCCGGCAGTTACGAGCTCGAGGGGGGCATCACGCCGCTGCGCCTGCTGTCCAAACTCGCGCGCGGCGAGGAATCCCTGCGCGCCGTCACGCTGGTCGAAGGCTGGAACTTCCGGCAGGTGCGCGCCGCACTGGCCAAGGAGGAAACCCTCAAGCCCGACACCAAGGACCTGAGCGACGAGGCGCTCATGAGCCTGCTCGGTCGCGCCGGCCAGCACCCGGAAGGGCGCTTTTTCCCGGATACGTACACCTACGCCAAAGGCTCCAGCGACGTGGCCGTGCTGCGCCGTGCATTGCGCGCGATGGACAAGCGGCTTGCGGCCGCGTGGGAACAGCGCACGGCGCGCGCGGCGGTCAAGACACCCGAAGAGGCGCTGATCCTGGCGAGCATCGTCGAGAAGGAAACCGGCAAGGCCGCTGACCGGCCGCTGGTGTCGGCCGTCTTCAACAACCGCCTGCGGGCCGGCATGCTGCTGCAGACGGACCCGACGGTGATCTACGGCATGGGCACGGCGTTCGACGGCAACCTCCACAAGCGCGACCTGCAGGCCGACACGCCCTGGAACACCTACACGCGTGTCGGCCTGCCGCCGACGCCGATCGCGATGCCGGGCAAGGCTTCGCTGCTCGCGGCGGTGCAGCCGGCCGAGAGCGACGCACTCTATTTCGTCGCGCGCGGGGACGGCAGCAGCCATTTCAGCGGCAGCCTGGGCGAGCACAATCGCGCCGTCAACAAGTACCAGCGCAAGATCCAATGACGGCGGGTCTTTTCATCAGCTTCGAAGGGATCGACGGCGCCGGCAAGTCGAGCCATGTGCAGGCGCTGGCCGACGCTTTCCGGGCGCAGGGCAGGGCGGTCACCGTCACGCGCGAGCCGGGCGGCACGCCGCTGGCCGAGAAGCTGCGCTCGCTGGCGCTCAACGACCCGATGGACCCGTTGACCGAGGCGCTCGTCATGTTCGCCGCGCGCCGCGATCACCTGAAGCAGGTGATCGAGCCCGCGCTGGCCCGCGGCGAGGTCGTCCTGTGCGACCGCTTCACCGACGCGACCTTCGCTTACCAGGGCGGCGGACGCGGCTTCGATTGGGACGTGCTGCGCCAACTCGAAATCTGGGTGCAGGCAGGGCCGGATGGGCAACTGCGCGAACCGGACCTGACCTTGCTTTTCGAACTCGATCCTCACATAGCCGCGCAGCGCCTGGCCGGAGCGCGCGTGCCCGACAAGTTCGAATCGCAGCCCGCGGAGTTCTTCGCGCGGGTGGCGGCGGGTTACGACCGGCGCGCCCGAGGCGACGCGAAGCGCTTTGCGCGCATAGCCGGCGACCAGCCGCGCGCGGGCGTCTGGCGCGATGTGCTGGCCGCCGTGCGAGCGAAGGGCTGGCTCGCATGAGCGGCATCGCGCCCTGGCTCGCGGCGCAATTGCGCCAGCTGCTGCAGCAGCGCGGCCACGCCTGGCTGTTGCAAGGGCCTTCCGGCCTGGGCCAATACCCGCTCGCCCTCGAACTGGTGCGGACATGGCTGTGCGGATCGCCGACGCCCGATGGTGCCTGCGGTCAGTGCGAAAGCTGCCATGCGATCGACGTGCGCACGCATGCCGACCTGTTCGTGCTGATGCCCGAGACGGACATGATCGAGCTCGGATGGCCGCTGGGCGAAAAGGCGCAGTCGGACATCGACGACAAGAAGCGCAAGCCCAGCCGCGAGATCCGCGTGGACGCGATGCGCGATGCGATCGAGTTCGCGCAGCGCACCAGCGGGCGAGGGCGAGGCAAGGCGGTACTGGTCTACCCGGCCGAGCGGATGAACCCGATCACGGCCAACGCCCTGCTCAAGACACTCGAGGAGCCGCCGGGTGATGTCCGTTTCGTGCTGGCGACGGAGGCCGCGCACCAGCTGCTGCCCACGATCCGCAGCCGCTGCCTGGGCCACACGATGGCTTGGCCCAAGGAATCGGAGGCCGCGGCGTGGCTTGCGCAGCAAGGGGTGCCCGCGGCGGACGTGAATGCGTTGCTGCGAGCGGCGGGCGGGCGGCCCGAAGACGCACTCTCGCTTTCGCGGGCTGGCGTGGCTGCCGGGAATTGGGCCGCGCTGCCGAGGGCCGTGGCTCGGGGCGATGTCGGCGTCGTCGCCGACTGGACGCCCGCGCGCCTGGTCGATGGCCTGCTCAAGCTCTGCCACGACCTCATGGCCGTGCAGGCCGGGGCCGCGCCGCGCTTCTTCAGTCCGGCAGACTTGCCGCAGCCGCCCGGCTACGAGGCGCTCGCCGCGTGGTCACGCGACCTTGCGCGGACATTCCGCACGGTCGAGCACCCCTATAACGCGGGCCTGTTGCTGGAAGCGCTTGTGAGCCAGGGCAGGTCGGCCCTACACTCGCGCCAGAAAGCCCACGCATGAGCACCGCCCCTCCTCATTCCGCAGCCCGTCCGAGCGTCATCCAGCTGGCCATCAAGGAAAAGGCCGCGCTGTATGCCGCCTACGTCCCGCTGTTCGCGGACGGCGGCGTGTTCATCCCGACCACGCGCGACTACAAGCTCGGCGACGACGTCTACGTCCTGTTGTCGCTGCCCGACGATCCGCAGCGCTACCCGGTCGCGGGAAAGGTCGCGTGGGTCACGCCGGCACGGGCGGCCGCCAACCGGACCCAGGGCGTCGGCGTGCGCTTCCCGGCCGACGAGAAGTCCAAGCTCCTCAAGATCAAGATCGAGGAGATCCTGGGCGGGCACCTCGCTTCGGAACGGCCGACGCAGACCATCTAGGAGCTGGCGTTAGCATCGACGGATGTTCGTCGATTCGCATTGCCACCTCTCTTTCCCCGAACTGCTCGAGGAGCTGCCGCAAATCCGGCAAGCCATGGCGCAGGCGCAGGTCGACCGCGCCCTGTGCATCTGCACCACACTGGAGGAATTCGACGCGGTCCACGCGCTGGCGATGGCCTACGACAACTTCTGGGCCAGCGTAGGCGTCCACCCGGACAACGAAGGCGTCACCGAACCCTCTATTGACGACCTGGTGCGCCGGTCGCAATTGCCGCGCGTGATCGCCATTGGCGAAACAGGCCTGGATTACTACCAGATGGACGAACGCAAGGGCGGCCGGACCATCGCCGACATGGAGTGGCAGCGCAACCGCTTCCGCACGCACATCCGCGCCGCGCAGCAGGTTCGCAAGCCCCTGGTGATCCACACCCGCGCGGCTTCGGCCGACACGATCGCGATCCTGAAGGAAGAGGGCGAAGAGGGCTCCAGTCAGGCGGCGGGCGGCGTCTTTCATTGCTTCACCGAGACGGCCGAAGTCGCACGGGCGGCGCTGGACCTCGGGTTCCACATTTCCTTTTCGGGCATCCTGACCTTCAAGAATGCCCAGGACCTGCGCGACGTCGCCGCCTTCGTCCCGATGGACCGCCTGCTGATCGAGACCGACAGCCCTTACCTCGCGCCGGTGCCATTCCGGGGCAAGACCAACAATCCCTCGTACGTTCCGTACGTCGCCAGGCAGGTCGCCGAGATCAAGAAGGTGTCCCTCGAGGAGATTGGAGAGGTCACGAGCCGCAATTTCGAGCGACTTTTCAGGGTCGGCGCATGATGAGAAACTGGTTCAAGTATCTCGTCTTGTGCTTTGTCGCCATTGGATTTTCCTCCGTCCAGGCGGGCTCCTACGACGACTTTTTTACCGCGATCGAGCGTGACGATCCGGCCACCATACGCGCGCTGCTCCAACGCGGTTTCGACCCCAACACGCCCAGCCCGGAAAAGCTCGATGGGCTCTACCTGGCGTTGCGGCAAGGATCCCTGAAGGCCGCGCAGGCGCTGGTCGACTGGCCGAAGACGAACGTCGAAACGCGCACGCCGCAGGACGAGAGCCCATTGATGATGGCGTGTCTGCGCGGTCATGCGGAAATCGCACGCAAGCTTGTGGCGCGCGGTGCCGACGTGAACAAGACCGGATGGACGCCGCTGCATTACGCGGCCACGACAGGCCAGGTCACCATCATCCAGATGCTGCTGGACGAGAACGCCTATATCGATGCCGAGTCGCCGAACGGATCGACGCCGCTGATGATGGCGGCCATGTACGGCACGCCGGCGGCCGTGAAACTGCTGCTCGAGTCCGGCGCCGATCCGACGCTGAAGAACCAGCTGGGCCTCACGGCACTGGACTTTGCGTACCGCGGAAGCCGGCGAGATGCGGCCGAGCTGCTGACGGCCGGCATGAAGGCGTGGCAGGAGAAATCCAAGCGTTGACAACAGCTTGTCGGGGCTTCTTCATGTAACCTGGGTCGGATCTCGGTCGGTTCATGACTTTATACGATGTATATTATGTCAAATATAAAATCGACCACATCAAGCAGCCGCTGCTGCCGCCAGGCCTGAACAACACTCAGGACTGCTCCACGCCCGTTCCAGCCTCGGCGCGCTGGTGCCCCTTGTAGACCATCCACGCCAGCGGGATCGTGCTGAGCACGCCGACCGTCGCCAACGCCCATCCCACGCCCCTGCGTCTTTCGGCGCTGAGCTTCTGGCCAACCAGCAGACCAATTCCCAGCCCGAGCATTCCGCGCGTGCCCACCAGCAGCGCGAGTTGGGGCAGCGTCAGTTCCGTCTTGACCATCTGGAGCTCCTTTTTTCGGATCTCAGCCCGTCCCCCAGCATCGCCCCGTGCGGCGCACTGCGGGCGTGATGCGCATACCTTGTCGGACCTGTTACGCCGCCAAGAGTGTTGCCGGCCCGAGACGCTGGACCCGTCCAAGCTTGACAGTCTGTCCAAACTGTCTAACTATCTGTCCAATTCACTGTCCACCTTATTTGGACAGTTGGTTGGACAATGCTCAGCAGCAAGGAAATCCTCGAGCGCACCGGCATCTCGCGGGCAACGCTCAACAACTACATCTCGGCGGGCCTGGTCGCCCGGCCGGAGGTGTTGCCGCCCGGGCCGCAGGATGGCGGCGCGCCGCGCATCGGCTATTTCCCGGACGACACGATCGAGCGGATCGAGACCATCCAGCGGCTGAAGCGGGAGGGTTGGAGCCTGGGCCGGATCCTGCAGTTCTTCGGAGAAAAGCCGCCCGTCGAACCCGCCGCGGCGGAGAGCATCGAGCCGCCGGCGGCCGTGATCGCGGTGCCCGGCGCGCCCGCCCCGCAGCTCGCGAGCGTGCGGGTCGACTCGCCGCAGATGATGGTCGTCGCCGTGCTGGCCGTGTCCCTCCACGACGCGGACACGCTGTGGGTCGCGCTGTCTGTCCACGACTATTTCGCGCTCACGAACGAGGTGTCCGGCGAGATCCGGCGCATCGTGGCCGGCCGAAACGGCCAGGTCATGCGCGTGGCGCCGCACCGGTTCGTCTGCCGCTTCCTGCCCCGGCCGCAAGGCCATCACCTGTGGAGCGCGCTCGAGGCCGCCGAGGCCGTCCGGGAAGCCGTGCGCGAGGTCAGCGCCCGCTGGAAGTTGCGCCGCAATTGGGACCTGGACGTCCTGGCCAACGCCGGGCTGTGCGAGGGGGAGTCCTGGGTCAGCACGTCACCCCAGGACGATGTACAGGTGGTGGGCGAAACGCTGGACGACGCGCAGGAAATGGCGCGCTACGCCCGGCGCGGTTCACTGCTGGTGACCCGCAGCCTGATCGGCCGCCTGCCGGAAGACATCCGCCGGCGCGTCGTCCATGGGGTCCCCGGCGCCGGTCAGCCTGACGGTGTTCCTGCACGCCTGATGACTTTCACGCGGCTGCGCGACTTCGCGCGGCCCGGCAACCTGCCCCGGCGACTGGCCGGACTCCCCGTCACCGAAATCGTCGAACTCCGCGCGACCGCGGCGCCGGCGGCATGGAAGGAATCCGAATGACGCTGCTCTCGAAGATGTTCGAAAGGGTCACGTCCATCACGAGCTCACCGCAGAAGCTCGACCACGACGAGCCGGACGCGGCGGTCACGGAACGGTTTCGCCGCCAGATGCTGGACATCGCCCAAGGCCTGCCGGGCGAGCGGGCCGCCCGCCTCGCCTTGCGGATCCGCTGCGCGGCCACGTTGCAATCGCTCTGGTTCATGCGCAGCGACATGATGGCCCTGCTCGCGCCGATGTACGGCGAAGCCGATGCACGCCACCGGCTCGAAACCATCTCGGCATCCGTGCGGGAGGCGCTGCCGGCGGGACTTCGCTCCCGGCCCAGCCCCTTGAACCACGGCCATTGATTCTTCAGGTGCGACGCGCCCTCGCCGCTTTCGCCAGGTCCCGCAGCACGGCCTCGGTCTGCTCCCAGCCGATGCACCCGTCGGTGATCGACACCCCCGGTTCCAGCGGCACGCCCGGCTTCAGCTCCTGCCGTCCCGCGCGCAGGTGGCTCTCGATCATGATGCCGAGGATTCGCTTGTCGCCCGCTGCAATCTCGCCGGAGAGCGAACGGGCCACCTCGACCTGCCTCGTGTAGTCCTTGCGCGAGTTCGCGTGGGAGCAGTCGACCATCACGCGCTGCAGCACGCCCGATTTCGCCAGGGCGCCGCACGCGGCCTCGATGTCCGCGGGCGAGTAATTGGGTCCGCGCGTGCCGCCGCGCAGGATCACGTGGCAGTCGTCGTTGCCAGCCGTCTCGAAAATGGCCACCTGCCCCATCTTCGTCATGCCCATGAAGGCATGCGGCGAGCGGCAGGCGACCAGCGCGTCGGCGGCAACCTGCACGCTGCCGTCCGTGCCGTTCTTGAAGCCGATCGGGCAGCTCAGGCCGGACGCGAGCTGACGGTGGCTGGGACTTTCGGTCGTGCGCGCGCCGATGGCGCCCCAGCTCACCAGGTCCGCGATGTACTGCGGGCTGAGCAGGTCGAGGAATTCGGTGCCGGCCGGCAGGCGCAGCTTCGCGATCTCGAGCAGCACCTCGCGCGCGCGGCGCAGCCCTTCGTTGATGCGGAAGCTTCCGTCCAGGCGCGGGTCGTTGATGTAGCCTTTCCAGCCCACGGTGGTGCGCGGCTTCTCGAAATACACGCGCATGACGAGCAGCAGGTCCTGCTCGAGTTCATTCGCCAGCGCCCGCAACCGACGGGCGTATTCCAGCGCCTGCTCGCGGTCGTGGATCGAGCACGGACCGACCACGACGAGCAACCGCGGGTCCGTGCCGTGCACGACCGCAGCCACCTCGCGGCGCATTTCCTCGACGAAAGCCTGGGTCGCCTCGTCGGCCGGCAGCTCGTACTGCAGCAGCGCCGCCGAGATCAGCGGCCGGACCTCGCGGATGCGGACGTCGTCCAGCCGCGTGGCGTGCGGAAAATCCTCGTTGGGCTCCTGGTAGCGCCCTGCCCGTTCGTCGTTCATCGGCTCTTTCGTCAATTCATCGGCACGGGGCCGTCGTCCTGGGTGCTGCCCTCGGCCGCCAGTGCGCGCACGAAACCTGCGCGTCGCTCGAGCCGGCCCAGGTACGCTTTCACCTGCGGCTTGAACGCGTCGGCCAGGCGCAGCGTGCTGGCGAGCCGCAAAGCGTAACCGACGGAGATGTCGGCTGCGGTAAAGCGATCGCCGCACAGCCACTCGTTCGACTCCAGCACCGGCTCGATGAGTTTCAGCCGGCCCACGAAGAATCGCTTGTAGTCCTCGGCCGCCTGCGCCTGCCGCCGCTCTTGGGGCTCCAGCCGCGTGTAGCGCAAATGGATCGCCAGCGGAAAGGTCAGTGTCGCCTCGCCGTAGCTCACGAAATTCAGGTACGCGGCGTGCCCGGGTTCATCCGGCGCGATCCACATCTTCGGGCTTTGCTGCCGCGAGGCGAGGTAATGGCAGATCATGCTCGACTCGGTCATGCGCGCATCCCCTTCGACGTAGAACGGGATCGTCCCCAGCGGATTGATGGCGAGGTACTCGCGCGCGAATTCGCGCGGCGGAAACGGCAGCATGTGCAATTCGTAGGCGAGCCCGAGTTCCTCGAGCATCCAGAGCACGCGAAACGACCGGGCCTGCCGGCAGTGGTAAAGGGTTCGGCTCATGGGATTTGCGGATGGTTACGAAAGGGTCGACCTAACTGTCGTTTTCCGTCAACTTTGTCACGTTTTCGCCTTGCGGTTTTCACAGACTCCGAATAACTTTGCATCCCCATCACGCATCCCGAGTGCCTTCAGCCATGCGTTGGCTCAAACCGAATCTACGGAGCATTTACGGCCTGCTCGGCAACGCGAACCCGTCCGAATCCGTGCTGGAAGAAGGCACGGAAGACATCCGTGAAGCCATGCTGGACGCCCTCGGTGACCCGGGTTCGCGCCATTTTCCGCACGTCACGCGCCGTGTCCGCTACGCGGGCGACGTCCAGGCCTTGTGGTACCTGCGCGGTGACCTGATGGCCGCGCTGGCGTCCATGCATGGTGAAGTGATGGCGCGCCAGAAGATCGCGGCCATTACGGCGCAGTTCCGCGGCCTGCTGCCCGGCGCCATGACTTCGCGCCCAAGCCCGCTGATCGGCTGAATCGCGCATGGCTCGCGCCGGCTTTCAGTGCCGGTGCCCCCACAACACGAATGCATCGCGGCCTTCCACGGCCAGGTGAACCTGCGCGCCGACCGGAAGCGCAACCTTCGTCGGCACATGGCCGAAGGGCAGGCCCGTGAACACCGGCGCCTTGACCTGCGTGCGCATCCACTCGATCACGGTCTGCAGCTTGAAGCCCCGGTCGTTCGGCGCCAGCCGGTAGTTGGTGAACTGGCCGAACAGGATGGCCTTCTGGCGCTGCAGGACACCGGCGTAGGCCAGCTGCGTGAGCATGCGCTCGACGCGATACGGATGCTCGCCGATGTCCTCGAGGTACAGGATGCCGCCCTTGGCCTGCGGCAGCCAGGGCGTGCCCGCCAGCGCCGCGATCATGGCGAGATTGCCGCCCCACAACTCGCCCTTCGTCTCGAAGGCACGCTCGCGCGCTTCGGCGCGCGGCAGCTGCCAGCCGGTGCCCTCGCCCTGCCCGCTCGCCAGGTCGTCGAAGCAGGCCTGCATGATCTCGTCCGGTTCGCCGTCGCAGCCGAAATCCTCGCCCAGCGCGGGCCCTTGCCAGGTGACACGACCGGTCTGCGCGAGGACGGCGAGCTGGAAAGCCGTGAAGTCGCTGTGGCCGACGAACTTCATGCCGCGGTCGATGGCCTTCGCGACCTGCTTGTAGCGCACGCGCGGCAAGAGGCGCGTGAGGCCGTAGCCGCCGCGCGAGATGAGCGCGATGTCGGCGCCGCTGTCCGCGGCTCGATGGATCGCGGCCAGCCGCGTGTCGTCGTCGCCGGCGAAGCGCATGTCGCGCGCGAACACCGCCTCGTCGAGTTCCACCTCGTAGCCGAGTGAGGCGAGGCGCTTGGCACCGCGGCGGATCACGGCCTTGTCGGGAACGGCGCTGGAAGGGGAAAAGATGTAGATGCGTTTCTTCACGGCAGGAAGTATCCCACCGCGGCACGGGCGATCCCTTCGCCGTGCTCCTGCACGAAGTGGCCGGCGTTCGGCAGCACCATCGGCTCCGGGCAATGGCGGATGTCCGCACGCAACGCGCGCATCACGGGCTCGCCGAGCACCGGGTCCTGTGCGCCGATCGCCATGAACGTGCGGCTGTTCCAGCGGGTGCGCCAGAACTCGCGGGCCTCGCGCGAGATCGCGGCGCCGTCGGCATCCGGCCGGTCCGGCACCATGGGCGGGAAGGCCCGCAAGGCGGCGCGGTGCCCGCGATCGGGAAAAGGCGCGTTGTAGGCCTCGCATTCCACGGCGCTCATGTGCGGGTTGCCGCGCGCGAACAGTCGTGCGACATCGAAGTCCGGCTTCGTGCGGCACATCTCGCGCCAGGCGAGAAAACCCGGCGGCAGCGGCGCGTCGCCTGTGCCGAGCACGGTGTTCATCACGAGCAATCCGCGGTAACGATCCGGCGCGGCCATCGGCAGCGTCAGCCCGAGCAGGCCCCCCCAATCCTGCACGACGAGCACGATGCGGCGCAGGTCGAGCCGGTCGACGAATTCCAGCAGCACCTGCCGGTGCCAGCTGAACGTGTGGAAGCTGTCCTTCTTCGGCTTGTCGCTCTTGCCGAAGCCGACCAGGTCGGGCGCGACCACGCGGTGCCCTGCCCCCACGAACACCGGGATCATCTTGCGATAGAGGTAACTCCACCCGGGGTTGCCGTGCAGGCACAGCCAGGTGAGCGGAGCGTCCACCGGGCCTTCGTCCAGGTAGTGCATGCGCAAGCCCGCGAGCGCCGGCAAGTCGCTGATGTAGCGCGGTGCCCACGGGTAACCGGGCAGGTTCGCGAAGCGGTCTTCGGGCGTGCGGACGGCGTCGTCGCGAAGCGGCTGGCCCCGGGCGCGGTCTTCCATGCGCCGATCCTTGAAAAAGCCGGCCAGCAGCGCGCCGCATTCCTCTTGCAGCACACCGCTTTCCACCGTCGTGCGGTGATTGAGCTGCCGCTGCGAGAAAAGATCGACGATGGACCCGGCTGCGCCGGTCTTCGGGTCGCGCGCGCCGAAGACGACACGGGCTATGCGCGCATGCAGCATCGCACCGACGCACATCGCGCAGGGCTCGAGCGTGACATAGAGCGTGCAGCCATCGAGGCGGTAGTTGCCGACGGCCCGGGCCGCCGCGCGCAAGGCGACGATCTCGGCGTGCGACGTCGGGTCGCTGTCACCCACGGGCGAATTGCGCCCCGTCGCGATCACCTCGCCGTCCCGGACGATCACGGCGCCCACGGGCACCTCGCCCGCCGCCGCGGCTTCCCGCGCCTGTTCCAGCGCGAGCGCCATGAAGGCAGCGTCGTTCACTTGGCGTCGTCGGTGCTCGGTCGCGGCTGCTGCATCAAGGCGTCCACCGACTGCTTCACCTGATCGACCTGCTGCTTCGGCGTGCCGGTCGGCTCGATGACGCCGGCGCTCGACTCACCCGCAACCCGGGGCGCCGAGGTCAGTTGCTTCTTCGCCAGGACTCCCACGATCGCCACGACGACCAGCAGGCCCAGAACGCTGAACACCATCCGCATGTCATCCTCCGAGACCGAGCCGGTCCATCCATTGCGCCAGCTCGCGTTCGCCTTCGTTTCCCGAGGCGTACACCTGCCGCATGGCGGCATGCGATTCCTTGCGGTGCTGGTTCAACTTGAGTTTGCACTGCCACGAGGTCACGCGCAATTCGAAGCCGACGATACCGGCCATCATCTTGTGCTGGTAGTCCTCGCCGAGCCCGTTCCACTGCTGCGCGTAAGCCGGTTCGTGGTCGCCGATCAGACTTTTGAGCAGGGCGTCCTTGCCGGCGTTGTCTTCGACCAGGCGCGCTTCGACGATGCAATGGACCGCGAGGTAATTCCAGCTCGGAACGCGCTGCAGATCCGGATAGATCTTCGGCGTCTGGTAGCCATGCGGCCCGTTGAACACGGCCAGCGCCTTCGGCCGGGCCTGCAGGTAGCGCCAATGCGCGTTCGGCCTGGCGCAATGCCCCCAGAGCACGAACTGCTCGCCCTTGCTTTCCAGATGCAGCGGCAGGTGCGTGACGAAGGGAAAGCCTTCGTCGTCTGTCGAGATCAGCGTGGCCAGCGGGTACTGCCGCATCAGCTCCGCCGCGATCGCGGGATCTTCGGATCTGAAGTGCGGCGGCAGGTACATCCCGGGCTTATTCCCACTCGATCGTGGCCGGCGGCTTGCTGCTCACGTCGTAGGTGACGCGATTGATGCCGCGCACTTCGTTGATGATGCGGCTCGAGACCTTCTTCAGCAGCGAATACGGCAGCTCGGCCCAGTCGGCCGTCATGAAGTCGCTGGTCTGCACGGCCCGCAGCGCGACGACGTAATCGTAGGTGCGGCCGTCGCCCATCACGCCCACGCTCTTGACCGGCAGGAACACCGTGAAGGCCTGGCTCGTGAGGTCGTACCAGCTCTTGCCGGTGGTGGGGTCGATGAAGTTGCGAAGCTCCTCGATGAAGATCGCGTCGGCCCGCCGCAGCAGGTCCGCGTACTCCTTCTTCACTTCGCCCAGGATGCGCACCCCCAGGCCAGGGCCGGGGAACGGATGGCGGTACACCATCTCGGGCGGCAGGCCGAGTGCGACGCCGAGCTCGCGGACTTCGTCCTTGAACAGGTCGCGCAGCGGTTCGAGCAATTTGAGCCCGAGTTCTTCCGGCAAGCCGCCGACGTTGTGGTGGCTCTTGATCGTGACGGCCTTCTTGCTCTTGGCGCCGCCCGATTCGATCACGTCCGGATAGATCGTGCCCTGCGCCAGCCACGCGACCGTGCGCGAATGCGTCTGCTTGATCTTCGCCGCCTCGGCCTTGAACACCTCGACGAACTCGCGGCCGATGATCTTGCGTTTGGCTTCGGGGTCGGACACGCCGGCCAGCTTGCCCAGGAACAGCTCGCTCGCATCGACGCGCACGACCTTGGCGTGCAGCTTGCCGGCGAACATGTCCATCACCATATCGCCTTCGTTCAGGCGCAGCAGGCCATGATCGACGAACACGCAGGTGAGCTGGTCGCCGATGGCGCGATGGATCAAGGCAGCGGCGACGGACGAATCCACGCCGCCTGACAGGCCGAGGATCACTTCCTCGCTGCCGACCTGCTCGCGAATCCTTGCAACGGCTTCCCCGATGTGGTCGCGCATGACCCAATCCGGCTTCGCACCGCTGATGCGCAGCACGAAGCGCTCGAGGATCGCCCGGCCCTGCTGGGTGTGCGTGACCTCCGGGTGGAACTGCACGGCGTAGAAATTGCGTTCCTCGTCCGCCATGCCGGCGATCGGGCAGCTCTCGGTGGATGCCATCAGCTTGAAGCCGGGCGGCATTTCGACGACCTTGTCGCCATGCGACATCCACACGTTGAGCATGCCGTGGCCTTCCGGCGTGGCGTAGTCCTGGATGCCGTCGAACAGTTTCGTGTGGCCACGGGCGCGCACGGCGGCGAAGCCGAACTCGCGCTTGTGCCCGCCCTCGACCTTGCCGCCCAGCTGGTGCGCCATGGTCTGCATGCCGTAGCAGATGCCCAGCACAGGCACGCCCAGCCCGAAGACGGCCTCAGGCGCCTTGTCGGTCGTCTCCTCGTAGACGCTGGCGTGGCTGCCCGAGAGGATCACGCCCTTCAGGTGCCCGTCCGCCGCGAAGCTGCGCACCCAGTCGTCGCCCACGTCGCAGGGATGCACTTCGCAATAGACATGCGCCTCGCGCACGCGCCTCGCAATGAGCTGCGTGACCTGCGACCCGAAGTCCAGGATCAGGATCTTGTCGTGTTGCATGTCAGCCTCCGCACGGCCGCCCGAAGGAGGCTGAGGCCCCCTCGGGGGGCAGCGCACTACACGAAGTGAGAAGCGTGGGGGTAAACATCAGTCGGCCCGGTAGTTGGGCGCTTCCTTGGTGATCTGCACGTCGTGAACGTGGCTTTCGCGCATGCCCGCGGCCGTGATCTCCACGAATTCCGCCTTGCTGCGCATCTCCTCGATCGAAGCGCAGCCGCAGTAGCCCATGGCCGCGCGCACGCCGCCCGCGAGCTGGTAGACGATCGTCACCAGCGAGCCCTTGTAGGGCACCCGGCCTTCGATGCCTTCCGGCACGAGCTTGTCGGCGTTGGGGTTGCCGGTGGTCGCTTCCTGGAAATAGCGGTCGGCGCTGCCCTGCTGCATCGCACCGATCGAACCCATGCCGCGGTAGCTCTTGTAGCTGCGGCCCTGGTACAGGACGATCTCGCCGGGCGCTTCCTCGGTGCCGGCGAACATGCCGCCCATCATCACGGTGCTGGCGCCGGCTGCAATGGCCTTGGCGATATCGCCGGAGAAGCGCACGCCCCCGTCGGCGATGAGCGGCACGCCGCTGCCTTGCAGCGCCGTGGCGACGTTGTCGATGGCCGTGATCTGCGGCACGCCGACGCCGGCGACGATGCGGGTCGTGCAGATCGAGCCGGGGCCGATGCCGACCTTCACGGCATCCGCGCCCGCCTCGACCAGCGCGCGCGCCGCCCCGCCGGTCGCGATGTTGCCGCCGATCACGTCCACGTGCGGGTAGTTCTGCTTGACCCAGCGCACGCGCTCGATCACGCCCTTGCTGTGGCCATGGGCGGTATCGACCACGATCGCGTCGACGCCGGCTTTCACCAGCGCCTCGACCCGCTCCTCGGTGCCTTCGCCGACGCCGACCGCGGCGCCGACACGCAAGCGGCCGGACCCATCGCGCGCGGCGTTCGGGAAACTGGTCTGCTTGGTGATGTCCTTGACGGTGATCAGGCCCTTGAGCTCGAACTCGTCGTTGATCACGAGCAGGCGTTCCAGCTTGTGCTTGTTCAACAGCGCCTTCGCCTCGGCGGGACTGGTGCCTTCGCGCACCGTCACGAGCTTCTCGCGCGGCGTCATGATCTGCGAGACCGGCACGTCGTAACGCGTCTCGAAGCGCAGGTCGCGCCCGGTCACGATTCCGGCCACCCTGCCGCCGTCCACGACCGGGAACCCGGAAATCCCCAGCTGCTCGGACAGGTCCAGGACCTGGCGAACCGTGTGCGTCGGGGTGATCACCACCGGGTCGCGCAGGACGCCCGACTCGTAGCGCTTCACGCGGGCGACCTCGGCCGCCTGCTGCTTGGGCGTGAGGTTCTTGTGGACGATGCCGATGCCACCTTCCTGTGCGATCGCGATCGCCAGCCGCGCCTCCGTCACGGTGTCCATGGCAGCGGACACCAGCGGCAGGTTCAGGGTGATGTTTCTGGAGAGGCGGGTCGCGAGGGACGTGTCCTTGGGCAGGACCTGGGAGAACGCCGGCACCAGCAACACGTCGTCGAAGGTGAGCGCTTTTCCGAGAAGGCGCATGTCAAAGCTCCAAAAAACGGATTGTACTCGTGGCCTTTTGGCCGCCCGCGCGCGCGGCCCGAAAGCCCTGCACCGTGGCGTACTTGGCACAGTTTCGCCACGCGGACGCTGCCGGCGCAAAGCGCAGAGCTACACTGGCCGCATGAAGACGCTTCGCACCAGCCTGCTCGTTCTCGCATGCCTGGCCGCACCGGCCGCGTTCGCGCAATGGCAATGGATCGACAAGTCCGGCCACAAGGTGTTCAGCGACCAGCCGCCTCCGGCCGACGTGCCCGCGAACAAGATCGTCAAGCGCCCGGCGGGCACCTTCGTCGCGAACCCGGAACCGGCCGCCCCAGCCGCTGCCGCGGCTGCACCGGTGCCCAAGGTGAGTGGCAAGGACAAGGAACTCGAGGAAAAGAAGAAGCAGGTCGCCGACGCCGAAGCCGCGAAGAAGAAGGCCCAGGAAGATGAAATGGCCAGGGCCCGCGCCGAGAACTGCGATCGTGCCAAGCGTTCGAAGGCGACGATCGACTCGGGCATCCGCCTGTCCACCGTCAACGACAAGGGCGAGCGCGAGATCATGGACGACAACGCGCGTGCAGCGGAAACGAAGCGCCTCGACGCGGTGATCGCCCGCGACTGCAAGGCCTGAGCCTTTATCTTTTGCGCGCGAACAGGCCCGCAGCCCGCGCGCCCTGCCGGCGAAACCTCTCGCGGCGCGCGACTTTCGGGTCCACCAGCAGCGGGCGATAGACCTCCACCCGGTCGCGTTCGCGCAGCAGCTGCCCGGGCTGGGCCTTCTTTCCCCAGACACCGAACGTCAGCGCACCGGGGTCGAGCGCCGGGAACTCCGTGCGCAGCGGGCTGGCGGCGATCGCATCGGCGACCGTGCTGCCTCCAGGCATTTCGAGCTGCCATTCGCGCACCTCGCGCGACGCCGGCGAGAACAGCACGCTCACGCGCACGGTGCCGTCAGCCATAGACTTCCTCGGCACGCTTGACGAAGGCGTCGACCAGGCTGCCGGCGATCTTGTCGAACACGGGGCCGACCAGCGTGGCGAGTGCCACGCTTTCGAACCCGTACTGCATGTCCAGTTCGACCTTGCAGGCGCGCTGGTCGGGCCCGCCCAGCGGGATGAATTTCCAGTCGCCTTCCAGGTGCGAGAACGGGCCTTCGACCAGCTTGATACGCACTTCGCGGCCCGGCACGTGCTCGTTGCGGGTGCGGAATTTCTGGTGGATGCCGCCGAAGGCGATGCCGACCTCGGCGTCCATGCCCTGCTCGTCGACCGAGAGGACGCGCGCACGGTCGCACCAGGGCAGGAACTCGGGATAGCTCGCCACGTCGGTGACCAGGCTGAACATTTCCTCCGCGCTGTACCAGATCAGGACGGACTTGTGGACGGTTTTCATGGAGAATCCCGGCGGCATTGTAGTGACGCTGTCGCGTCCCCATTTGTCAGCCCATGTCGAACAAGAACGAGAGCCCCGCCCGCATCGCCGAGAACAAGAAGGCGGCCTACAACTACTTCTTCGAGGAGCGGTACGAGGCGGGCGTGGTGCTGCAGGGCTGGGAAGTCAAGGCCCTGCGCGAGGGCAAGGCCCAGCTGACCGACGGCTACGTCGTGATCAAGGACGGCGAGCTGTATGTGATCGGGCTGCAGATCAACCCGCTGAAGACCGCCTCGACCCACGTCAATCCCGACGCGACCCGCATCCGCAAGCTCCTGATGCACAAGGACGAGATCCGCCGCCTGATCGGCAAAGTCGAGCAAAAGGGCTATACGCTGGTTCCCCTGAACCTGCACTGGAAGGGCGGCAAGGTGAAGTGCGAGGTCGCCCTGGCCAAGGGCAAGGCCGAACACGACAAGCGCGACACGATCCGCGACCGCGAAGGCAGGCGCGAAGTGGAGCGCGCCATGAAGAACCGCCACCGCTGACGGAATAAACCGCCGGCCCGCGGTGTTCGTCAAGGTAAGGACTGGAATGGCACCCATGGACCGCAGCCTCGTCGTCGAACAGTTGCCCGGCCTGCGGCGCTACGCGCGCGCCCTCACGGGCGACGCCTGGGCGGCCGACGACCTCGTGCAGGACACGCTGGAGCGCGCCTGCGTGAAATGGCAGCTCTGGCTCGCGGGCACGGACCTGCGCGCCTGGCTGTTCACGCTGATGCACAACCTGTACCTCAACCAGCGGCGCCGGGTACAACCCACTTCGGGCGCGATGCCGCTGGACGACATCCAGTCCGAGTTGCCCGCACCGGACGGCGGCAGGGACGTGGCGCTGGACCTCACCCGCTGCCTGCAGCGCCTTCCCGAAGACCAGCGCGCCGTCCTGCTGCTGGTCACGCTGGAGGACATGAGCTACGGCGAGGCTGCGAAAGTCCTGGGCATTCCGCTCGGCACCGTGATGTCGCGGCTGTCGCGCGCGCGTTCGCGGCTGCGCGAGCTGATGGACGGCGCGGAAGGCATGAGCCGCGCCGTGCCCGGGCAGCCGCAGCTGCGCCGGATGAAGTGATGGAGAACCGGATGAACACCCGACAAAGCGGACCGGGCAGGATCGGCGAGGACGATCTGCACGCGCTCGTCGACGGTCGCCTGCCTGCCCCGGAAGCCGCGGAACTGCGCGCCCGGGTGGCGGCGGACCCGCAACTGCAGGCGACGGTCGACGCCTGGACCGCGCAACGTGACGCCCTGCGCCGCACCTTCGCGGCGACCGACCCCGAGACGCCCGCCACGCTGGCTGGTGCAGCCGAGCGCGCGCAGGCGCTGCGGGATTCGGCGATGCAGTGGACGCGTTGGGCCGGCATGGCCGCTTCGGTGCTGCTCGCTTTCGGCGCCGGCTGGCTGGCCAACATCCAGTTCGCTGCCGGGCTCCCGGGGGCGAGCGCGCACCAGTTCGCCAGGCAGGCCGCCATGGCTTACGCCGTCTACCAGCCCGAAGTGCGGCATCCGGTCGAAGTCACCGCCGCGCAACAGGAGCACCTGGTGCAATGGCTGTCCAAGCGCCTGGGCCGTCCGTTGAAGGTCCCGGACCTTCGCGCGCAGGGCTACGAGCTGTTGGGCGGGCGCCTTCTGCCCGGTGAGGACGGCGCCCGCGCGCAGTTCATGTACCAGAACGCCGCCGGCCAGCGCCTGACGCTGTACTTCGGCGCCGTGAAGGAAGGCGGCAAGTTCAACACGAAGGAAACGGCGTTCCACTTCCTCGACGATGGCCCCGTGCCCGGCTTCTACTGGGTCGACCAGGGGTTCGGCTGCGCGCTGTCCGGCCAACTGCCGCGTGCGGCGCTGCTGGAACTCGCCCAGGCCGTCTACAAGCAGCTCGAGTCCTAGGCGAGATCCCTGAGCGGGTGCGCGTGGGGCGGCCAGGGCGGCTCGAAGAAGACCTGCACCATCTCGGGCGTCACGTCCTCGATGCGCTGCGGGTTCCAGCGCGGGCGCTGGTCCTTGTCGATCGCGAGCGCGCGGATGCCCTCCACGACTTCGCTCGCGGCGCCCGGTCGCCGGTGGAAGCAGTGGCGCATGATCCCCCGCTCCATGCGCAATTCGTCCGCCAGCGACATCGACCGCGCGCGGCGCAACTGCTCGAAGGTCACGTGCAGCATCAAAGGCGAGCGCTGGCGCAGGAGCGCCGCGTTCTCCTGCGCGAACGGCGAGCTGTCCGCTTCGAGCGCATGGATGATCTCCGGGACGCCAGCCAGGCCGAAGAAGCGCTCGATCGCGTCCTCGTCCCGGGCCAGGCTGGATTCCTGCGACACGGTTCCCGAGGCCGACGCCAGCGCGCCCTGCCCCGAAATCGAATCCCACAGCAAAGCGAGCCCGCTGGACGGCACGACGGCATCGGCCAGGCCCGCATAGAGCGCGTCGGCGCCGTTGAAGGCGCGCCCGGTCAGCGCGAGATATTCGCCGATGTGCCCCGGCGTGCGGGACAGGAAATAGCCGCCACCGACATCGGGGAACAGGCCGATGTTCGTCTCCGGCATCGCCATCTTCGTGCGCTCGGTCGCGATGCGCATCGTGGCGCCACTGCGGGCGTGCCCCGAGATGCCCATGCCGCCCCCCATGACCACGCCGTCCATGAACACGGCATAAGGCTTCGGGAAAGTGTTCACCAGGTGGTTGAGCGCGTATTCCTCGGTGAAGAAGTCCTCGAGCTCGGGCCGGCCGGCGAGAGCCGCCTCGTGGAAAAAGCGGATATCACCGCCTGCCGAGAGCGTGCCGAACGGGCCATCCTTGCCCATGCCGCGCACGGCGACGAACTCGATCGCCTCGGCATCGCGACAGGCCAGCAGGACGGCCGTGACCTGGCGGATCATCTCGAGTGTCAGTGCGTTGAGCGACTTCGGCCGGTTGAGCGTGATCAGGGCCGCGCGGCCTTCTATTTCCACGATGACATCGTCGCTCATGCGCGCTGCCTCCATCCCACCAGTTCGTTGAACATCAGCGCGCCTACCACCAGGGCGCCGCCGGTCAGTACGGTCGGCGTGGGCACTTCGCCCGCGCCCCACCATGCCAGCATGATGCCGAAAATCACTTCGAGCAGGCCCAGCAGGGAAATCTCGGGCGCCTTCAGCACGCGCGCACAGATGACCGACAGTGCGCAGGGGATCGCGAGCTGCACGAGGCCCAGCAGCGCCAGCAGGGCGATGTCGTGCCCCGAAGCGTGGAACGGCATCGCGAGCGGCAGCGTCGCGATGGAAGAGATCGCCGCACCCACCAGCACCGCCGGGACGAGGTCCACGTCATGGCCTTGCGCGTGGGAGCGTTGCGAGATGGTCCAGTTCACGCCCGCCGCGATCGGGACGAACATCGCCACCAACGTCCCCGCGAATCCGCCGCCGCCGACTTGCGTGCCATACATGTAGCCGATGCCGCCTGCGGCGAGCAGGATCGCGAACGCCGTCCGCCGCGGGATGCGATGGCCGATGAAGACTCGCGCGATCACGGCCGTGAGAAACGGGCCGGCGGCCATCGTGACCAGCACGTTCGCCACGCTGGTCAGCGTGAGCGCCACCATGAACGCGGTGAACATCACGCTCCAGCAGAGGCCGGACAGCCATAGCGGCCAGCCACCACGGCGGATCTTCGCGAAGACATCGCGGCCCTGGAAGAACGGCAGGATCACGAGCAGCGACAGCACCGTGAAGAAGCTGCGCCAGAACGTGACCTCGAAGCTGCGCGCGTGCTCCAGGTGGCGCGTGATCACCCCCGCGATCGACCACATCAGGGTCACCGCGACCATCAGCACGACCGCCTGGCCGTGCCTGAGCCTCATGCCGTGGCCATCTCGCGGGACGCGCGCTTGCGCTCGTGCTCCTTCAGGAAGCGCTTGCGCAGCCGGATCGACTTGGGCGTGATCTCCACGAGCTCGTCGTCCTCGATGAACTCCACGCCGTATTCCAGCGTCAGCTCGATCGGCGGCGTCACCTTGATCGCGTCCTCCTTGCCGGACACGCGGAAGTTGGTCAGCTGCTTCGTGCGCGTGGCGTTGACCACCAGGTCGTTGTCGCGGTTGTGGATGCCGACGATCATGCCTTCGTACACCGGGTCGTTCGGCTTCACGAACATGCGGCCCCGGTCGTCCAGCTTGCCGAGGGCGTAGGTGAAGATCTCGCCGTCGTCCATGGAGATCAGCACGCCGTTCTTGCGGCCGGCGATGTCGCCCTTGTGCGGCTCCCAGCCGTCGAAGATGTTCGAGATCAGGCCCGAGCCGCGGGTGAGGTTCAGGAACTCGTTCGAGAAGCCGATCAGGCCGCGCGCCGGGATGCGGTACTCGAGGCGCACGCGTCCGCGGCCGTCCGGCTCCATGTTCACCAGTTCGCCCTTGCGCTCGCCCAGCGCCTGCATCACGCCACCCTGGTGCTGCTCCTCGACGTCGGCCGTCACGAGCTCGATCGGCTCGCACTTCACGCCGTCGATCTCCTTGAACACGACGCGCGGCTTGGACACCGCGAGCTCGTAGCCTTCACGGCGCATGTTCTCGACCAGGATGGTGAGGTGCAGTTCGCCGCGCCCCATCACTTCGAACACGCCCTCTTCGTCGGTGTCGCGCACCCGCAGCGCAACGTTCGACTGCAGCTCCTTCTGCAGGCGGTCCCAGATCTGCCGGCTGGTGACGTACTTGCCCTCGCGGCCGGCGAGCGGCGACGTGTTGACGCAGAAATTCATCGTGAGCGTCGGCTCGTCCACCTTCAGCATCGGCAGCGGCGACGGGTTGGCCGGGTCGGTCACCGTCACGCCGATGCCGACTTCCTCGATGCCGTTGATCAGCACGATGTCGCCGGGACCGGCTTCCTTGACCTGCACGCGGTCCAGGCCTTCGAAGGTCAGGACCTGGTTGACGCGCCCCTTCACCTGCTTGCCATCCGGTCCTTCCATCACCAGCACGTCCATCGCCGGGCGGATCGTGCCCTGGTTGATGCGGCCGACGCCGATGCGGCCGACGAAGCTGGAATAGTCCAGCGCGGAGATCTGCAGCTGCAGCGGCGCCCCGGGATCGCCCTGGTGCTCCGGCACGTGCTTCAGGATCGTGTCGAACAGGGCCGACATGTCCGGGCCCCACTGCTCGCCCGCGGCGCCTTCTTCAAGAGACGACCAGCCGTTGATGCCGGAGGCGTACACCACCGGGAAATCGAGCTGTTCGTCGGTCGCGCCCAGCTTGTCGAACAGGTCGAAGGCTTCGTTGATCACCTTGTCCGGGTTCGCGCCCGGCTTGTCGACCTTGTTCACCACCACGATCGGCCGCAGGCCCAGGGCCAGCGCCTTCTTGGTGACGAAGCGCGTCTGCGGCATCGGGCCTTCCTGCGCGTCGATCAGCAGCAGCACGCCGTCCACCATGGACAGCGCCCGCTCCACCTCGCCACCGAAGTCGGCGTGGCCGGGCGTGTCGACGATGTTGATGTGCGTGCCCTTCCAGCTCACGGCGCAGTTCTTGGCCAGGATGGTGATGCCGCGCTCGCGCTCGATGGCGTTGTTGTCCATCACGGTGTCGACGACCTTTTCGTGGTCGGCGAAGGTGCCGGACTGGCGAAGCAGCTGGTCGACCATGGTGGTCTTGCCGTGGTCGACGTGCGCGATGATCGCGATGTTTCGGATTTGGTGAGGATTCATGATGCGTCTTGCAGGATCTGCTGGATTTCGATGGGGCTCAGCAGCCGCCCCGGGATCAGTTCGCCGGCCTTGACATGGGCCGTGCCGAGCAATGAATGGGCCTGCGCCGCGTACACCGCGACGCGTTCGTCGTCGGCCCAGTCACCGCGCCGGCGCAGGCCGGACAGGAACCGGCCGGCATTCTCTTCGTCGAGCGTGACGGGCGTGTGGCCGTCGAGCAGCGAGGCCACCGGCTTCACCTGTTTCAGCCGCTCGTCTTCGCTCATCGCCTCGAGCGCCGGCAAGCCCAGGCACTGGTCGACCGTGATGCTGCCCGACGCCGTGCGTCGCAGCGATGCCAGATGGGCGCCACAACCGAGCGCCTCCCCGATATCTTCGCCGAGCGTGCGGATGTAAGTGCCTTTGCTCACGGTAGCCACGAGCTTGAGCGTGTCGGCATCCACCGGCGTGAGCGCCAGGGAGCGGATCGTCACGTCGCGTGCCTCGCGCTGCACTTCCTCGCCGGCCCGCGCGTATTCGTAGAGGGCCTTGCCGTCCTTCTTCAGCGCACTGTGCATGGGCGGCACCTGGCGGATCGGGCCCGTGAAGCGGCGCGCGACTTCCTCGAGCATCGCCGGCGCGATCGCCGGAACCGGCCGCGTGGCGATCACTTCGCCTTCCGCGTCGCCGGTCGCCGTCGTCACGCCCAGTCGCAGGCTCGCCTCGTACGTCTTGTCCGCCTCGAGCTGCAATTGCCCGAACTTGGTCGCGGCACCGAAGCACAACGGCAGGACGCCCGTAGCCAGCGGATCGAGCGTGCCCGTGTGGCCCGCCTTCTCGGCGCGCAGCAGCCACTTGGCCTTCTGCAACGCCTGGTTGCTCGAGAGGCCGAGGGGTTTGTCGAGGAGAAGCACCCCATGCACGGGGCGCCTCACGACCCGTGCTCGTGGTGCGCTCATCGCTACTTCTCTTCGTCCTTGGAACGGGAAGCGACGGCACGCGCGATCAGCGCGTTCATGTCGGCGGCGCGCTCGGTCGTGCGGTCGAAGACGAAATGCAGCGTCGGCACGGTGTGGATGTGCAGGCGCTTGAAAAGGCCGTTGCGCAGGAAGCCGGCGGCGTGGTTCAGCGCCTCGTCGCATTCCAGCGGGTCGCCCACGAGCACGCTGAAGAAGATCTTCGCATGCGCATAGTCGGGCGTCACCTCGACGGAGTTGATCGTCACCATGCCGAGCCGCGGGTCCTTCACCTCGCGAATGAGCTCCGCCAGGTCGCGCTGGATCTGGTCCGCGACCTGGAAGGCTCGATTCGGCTTGGTGGACTTCTTCGGCATGGCTCAGAGCGTGCGGGCCACTTCCTTGACCTCGAAGAATTCGAGCTGGTCGCCTTCCTTGATGTCGTTGTAGCCCTTGAGCTTGATACCGCACTCGAAGCCTTCCTTGACTTCGCGTACGTCGTCCTTCATGCGCTTGAGCGACTCGAGCTCGCCGGTGTAGATCACCACGTTGTTGCGCAACAGGCGGAAATGCGCGCTGCGCGTGACCAGGCCCGACGTGACCATGCAGCCGGCGACCGTGCCGATCTTCGACGCGACGAACACCGTGCGGATCTCGGCGGCGCCGATGACTTCCTCGCGCTTTTCGGGCGCGAGCATGCCCGACATCGCCGCTTTCAGTTCATCCACGGCGTCGTAGATGATGTTGTAGTAGCGCAGGTCGATGCCGTTGTTCTCGGCCAGCTTGCGGGCGCCGGCGTCGGCGCGCACGTTGAAGCCGATCACGACGGCCTTGGACGCGATCGCGAGGTTGATGTCCGACTCGGAAATGCCGCCCACGGCCGCGTACACCAGCTGCACCTTGACCTCGTCGGTCGACAGCTTGAGCAGCGACTGCGCCAGCGCCTCCTGCGAGCCCTGCACGTCCGCCTTCACGATGATCGGCAGCATCTTCACTTCGCCGGCGGTCATGTCCGTGAACATGTTCTCCAGCTTGGCGGCCTGCTGCTTGGCGAGCTTCGTGTTGCGGAACTTGCCGGCGCGGTAGGTCGCGATCTCGCGCGCCCGGCGCTCGTCGGAGAGGACCATGAACTCGTCGCCCGCTTGCGGCACTTCCGTGAGACCCTGGATCTCCACCGGCATCGACGGACCCGCATCCTTGATGGTCTTGCCGTCCTCGTCCAGCATGGCGCGCACGCGGCCATAGGTCTGGCCCGCGAGCACCACGTCGCCGGTCTTCAGCGTGCCGGACTGCACCAGCACCGTCGCGACCGGGCCGCGGCCCTTGTCCAGCTGCGCTTCGATCACGAGGCCCTTGGCCATCGCGTCCTGCGGCGCCTTGAGTTCCAGCACTTCGGCTTGCAGCAGCACCTGCTCGAGCAGGTCCTCGACGCCCTGGCCCGTGCGCGCCGAAACGCTCACGAAAGGCGATTCACCGCCGTATTCCTCGGGCACGACTTCCTCGGCCACCAGCTCCTGCTTCACGCGCTCCGGGTTGGCATCGGGCTTGTCGATCTTGTTCACGGCGACGACGATGGGAACGCCCGCCGCCTTCGCGTGCTTCACGGCTTCCTTCGTCTGCGGCATGACGCCGTCGTCGGCCGCGACCACCAGGATAACGATGTCCGTGGCCTGCGCGCCGCGGGCACGCATCGCCGTGAAGGCTTCGTGACCCGGAGTGTCGAGGAACGTGATCGAGCCCTTGGGCGTGTCGACGTGGTAGGCGCCGATATGCTGCGTGATGCCGCCGGCCTCGCCCGCCGCCACCTTCGTGCGACGGATGTAGTCCAGCAGCGAGGTCTTGCCGTGGTCGACGTGGCCCATGACGGTGACCACCGGGGCGCGCGGCAGGGCCTCGGCTTCGGCGCCGGTCTCTTCCTGCGTGAACGCTTCCGGGTCGTCCAGGGCCGCCGTGACGGCCTTGTGGCCCATTTCCTCGACCACGATCATGGCCGTGTCCTGGTCCAGCGGCTGGTTGATGGTCACCATCTGGCCGAGCTTCATCAACTGCTTGATGACCTCGGACGCCTTGACGGCCATCTTGTGCGCGAGCTCGGCGACCGTGATCGTCTCCGGCACGTGCACCTCGATCACGCGCGCCTCGACCGGCGTGGACACCTGCTCTTCGCGATGGTCGCCGCGATCGCCGCGACGGCCACGCGGGCCGCCCCGCCAGGAATTGCGGCCGACGCCGCCACTCGTGTCGCCACGCGTGGGGATCGCCTTCTTCTTGGCCGGATCGCCCGCCCAGCTGGACGACAGCTTGGCCGACTTGACTTCCTTGCCCGTGCCGGGCGCCGCGGGCGCGCCGGCGCCCGGCCTGGTCGTCACGGCGGGCTTGTGAAGCGTGCCCTTGGCTGCCGGTTTGGCCACGATCTCGCCCGGCTTGGCCGCCGGCTTCGGTTCCTCGGGCTTCTTCGCCACGAGCACCTTCTTGGGCGTGGACATCATCGAGCGGATCGCTGCCGCTTCGGCTTCGGCCTTCTTGCGGCGCTCGGCCAGATCGTTCGCGCGCGCGGCTTCCTCCGCGGCGCGCGCCTTGGATTCGGTGTCCGCCTTCGAGCGCGCCTCGGCTGCGGCACTCGCTCGCGCCGTCGCCGCCGCTTCATCGGCTTCCTTGGTCGCGGCTGCCCGCTCGCTCGGCGCTTCCTGCGCCTTCTTCGCCGCGGCGCTCGCCCGCTCGGCGGCCGCTGCCTGTTCGGCCGCTTCGCGCTCGCGCTTTTCCTGCTCTTCGCGCTGGCGGCGCTTTTCCGCGAGATCTTCTTCCTGGCGGCGGATCAGCTCGGCCTGCCGACGCGCTTCTTCCTCGCGGCGGGCCAGTTCGGCCTCGTCCACGCGCGGCGCGGCAGGCGCCGCCGCTTCCTGCTCGGGCGCCTCGATCACGGCGGTGTCGCCACCCTCTTCGCGCTTGACGAAGGTTCGCTTCTTGCGCACTTCGACCTGGATGGTGCGGGCCTTGCCGCTGGAATCCGCCTGCTTGATCTCGCTCGTGGACTTCTTGGTGAGCGTGATCTTCTTGCGTTCCGCGCCGCCCGCGGTGCCGTGGCTCGCCTTCAGGTAGCCGAGCAGCTTCTGCTTGTCGGTTTCCGAGAGCGAGTCGGACGGGGCCGATTTGGTCACGCCCGCGCTTTTCAGCTGCTCGAGCAGCGTGTCGGGTGATTTCTTGAGTTCTGCAGCGAACTCAGCGACGGTGGTACTGGACATGTGTTCTGTTGCCTCCCATCACTCATGGGTCGCCGCCGCACCGGAGAACCAGTGCTCGCGCGCCTTCATGATCAGGGCTCGGGCCTCGTCCGCGGACTGGCCCGTGATATCGGTCAATTCATCGACGGCCAGGTCGGCCAGGTCGTCGCGGGTGTGCACGCCGGCGTCGGCGAGCTTGGCAATGAGTTGCGGCGTGAGGCCCTCGAGGTCGCGCAGGTCCTGCGAGACTTCCTCGACGCTCTCTTCGCGGGCGATCTCCATCGTGAGGAGCGCATCCTTGGCGCGCGAGCGCAGCTCGTTCACCGTGTCCTCGTCGAAGGACTCGATCTCCAGCATCTCCTGGATCGGAACGTAGGCGACTTCCTCGAGGTTGGTGAAGCCTTCGGAGATCAGGATGTCGGCGATCTCCTCGTCCACGTCGAGCTTCTCCATGAACAGCTGGCGCGTGGTCGAGGTCTCCTCGGCCTGCTTCTGCGCCGATTCGTTCGCGTCCATGATGTTGATCTTCCAGCCCGTGAGCTCGGAGGCGAGGCGCACGTTCTGGCCGCCGCGGCCGATGGCGATCGCGAGGTTCTCTTCGTCGACCACCACGTCCATCGCGTGCTTTTCTTCATCGACCACGATCGACGAGACGTTCGCCGGCGCCAGCGCACCGATCACGAACTGGGCCGGGTCCTCGGACCACAGGACGATGTCCACGCGCTCGCCGGCGAGCTCGTTGGTCACCGCGTTCACGCGCGAGCCGCGCACGCCGACACAGGTGCCGATCGGATCAACCCGCTTGTCGTGCGACAGCACGGCGATCTTGGCGCGCGAGCCGGGGTCGCGGGCGCAGCTCTTGATCTCGAGCAGGCCCTGCTCGATCTCGGGGACTTCCTGGCGGAACAGCTCGATCATGAACTCCGGCGCCGCGCGCGAGAGGATGATGGGCGCGCCGCGCAGCGTCAGGTCCACTTCCATGATCATGGCGCGGACGCGGTCGCCGTTGCGCAGGTTCTCCTTGGGGATCATCTCGCTGCGGCGCAGGCGCCCTTCGACGCGGCCGCTCTCGACGATGATGTCGCCCTTGTCCATGCGCTTGACGGTGCCGACGAAGATCTTGTCGCCGCGCGACATGAAGTCGTTCAGCAGCATCTCGCGCTCGGCGTCGCGGATCTTCTGCAGGATCACCTGCTTGGCGGCCATCGCGCCGATGCGCCCGATCGGCACGGAATCGACCGGCTCCTCGATGTGGTCGCCGACGTCGACTTCATCCACGCGTTCGCGGGCGTCCATCAGGAGCTCCTCGGCGTCGGGATTCTCCAGGCCCTGCTCGTCGGGCACGACCAGCCAGCGGCGGAAGGTCTCGTAGTTGCCGGTGTCGCGGTCGATCGCGACGCGGATGTCCACCTCGCCGGGGTACAGCTTCTTGGTGGCCTGCGCGAGAGCGGACTCCACCGCGCCGAACACGACGTCGCGTTCGACGTTCTTCTCGCGCGAAATGGCTTCCACCAGCATCAACAGTTCGCGGTTCATGTCACTACTCTCCTTGCGCACGGGGCTTGCGGCCCTTGAAATCGACTATCGACGCCAGTCGCGCTTCCTTCAGCTCGTCCAGCGTAAAACCCAATGCCTGCAGCGGGGCAGGCTCCCTCTTCTTCGAGACCTTGCGGCCCGGCTTTTCCGCCGGCGCGTCGCTCCACACCACCTGCCACCGGTCGCCGGCTCGCTCCAGCGTGCCGCGAAACTTCTTGCGGTTCGCAGCCACCTGGCCGTTCGCCGCCGCACCGACGGGCGCCTTCAGCGTGATGTCCACCATCTCGCCGGCAAAGCGCTCGAAGTCGCTTTCGTTGCGCAGCGGCCGGTCGATGCCGGGCGAGGACACTTCCAGCCGCTGGTACTCGATGCCCTCCACTTCCAGCACATACTGCAGCTGGCGCGTGACTTTCTCGCAATCCTCGACCGTCACGAACTGCCCGGCCGTCGCATCTTTGCGCCACGGCAGGTCGATCGTCACGCGCAGCAGCCCGCCGGAGGATCTTTCGATCTCCACAAGCTCGTAACCGAGCCCGGTCACGGTCTGCTCGACGACTTGGTGCAGAGCCACTGCTTCTTCAATTCCCTAAAACCGATCGGCCATAAAAAACGGGCGGTTGGTTCCGCCCGTCCTGGTCGTGAAGCAAGTATTGTACCCCGCAACCCATTGATTTGCAACGGGCTTGGGCGGCGAAACCCTCCTGGGCGCCTCTTCAGCTCGCTGCGGCGACCAGGGTCCGCGTGTACTCGGCGCGAGGGGAATCCAGCACAGCTTTCACCGTCCCCGATTCCACGATCTGGCCGTCCTTCATGACGACCACATCGTGCGCCATGGCACGGATGACTTCGACGTCATGTGTGATGAGCAGGAAGCTCAGGCCCTTTTCACGTTGGAGCCGCTGAAGCAATTTCAAGACCTGCTTCTGGATGGTCACGTCCAGCGCGCTGGTGGGCTCGTCGAGCACGAGCAACCGGGGATGCACGATCAGCGCCCGCGCGACCGCAATCCGCTGCCGCTGCCCGCCGGAGAATTCGTGGGGATAGCGGTACAACAGGCCCGGGAACTGCGCTTCGGCCAAGCCCACATCGGCCAGGGCCTGGATCACCCGTTGGCGCCGCCCCACCGCATCGAGCGACGGCTCGTGGACGAGGAGCCCCTCGCCGACGATCTCCTCCACGGTCATGCGAGGCGACAGCGACGAGAACGGGTCCTGGAACACGACCTGCACGACGCGCCGGATCGCCTGGTTGGCGGCTGCATCCGGCCCCCAGCGGCTGCCCACCACGTCGAGTTCACCGGCGTGTGGCAGCAAGCCCAGGGCGGCCAGTGCCAGCGTCGACTTGCCCGAGCCCGATTCGCCCACGACACCGAGCGTGCGGCCCGGCGCGATCGAGAAACGCGCGTCCCTGACTGCGGCGAATCGCCCGCGCTTGAACCAGCCGCGGATGCCCGGCAGGGCCACGGGGTAACTCACCTGCAGGCCTTGCGCCTGCATGACCGGCGGCGCAGCGGACGAACCTTCGACCACATCGCGCTCCGGGCGGCTGTCGATGAGCTTGCGCGTGTACGGATGCTGCGGCCTGGAGAAGATGTCGGCCACGGCGCCGTGTTCCACGATGTAGCCGTTCTCCATCACGGCGACGCGGTCGGCGAACTTGCGCACGAGGTTCAGGTCGTGGGTGATGACCAGCACCGACATGCCGTTCTGCCGCTGCACGTGCGCGAGCAATTCCAGGATCTGGCCACGCAAGGTGACGTCCAGCGCCGTGGTGGGTTCGTCGGCCAGCAACAGGCGCGGCCGGCCGGCGAGCGCCATGGCGATCATGGCGCGTTGCCGCTGGCCCCCCGACAGCTGGTGCGGATAGGCGTTGGCGCGGCGCTCCGGCTCGGGAATGCCCGTCGCGCGCAATGCCTCGATCGCCGACTGCCAGGCCTCGCGTGTCGTGAGGCCCTGCTTGAACCGCAAGACCTCGGCCACCTGGTCGCCCACGGTGTAGAGCGGATTGAGCGCCGTCATCGGCTCCTGGAAGATCATCGCGATCTCACGGCCACGCACGGCCAGCAGCTCGCGCTCGGGCAGTTGCAGCAGGTCGCGCCCGGGCTGGCCGTCTCCACCTGCCAGGAGGGCGCTGCCGTTCACCTGCGCGTCGGGCACCAGCCCCAGCAAGCTCAGCGCGCTCACGGTCTTGCCCGAACCGGACTCGCCGACCAGCGCCAGCTTCTCGCCACGCCCGAGATGGAAGTCGATGCCGTGCACGACTTCCTTGTCGCCGAAGGTGACGCGCAGGCCGGTGACGTCGAGCAAGGGCCTCATTCGTCCGCCTTTCGCGGATCGAGCGCGTCGCGCAGCGCGTCGCCCATGAACGTGAGCAGCAGCAAGGTGATCACGAGCACGGCGAAGGTCTCGATCGAAATCCACCAGGCGTCGATGTTGCCTTTGCCTTGGCTCAGCAGTTCTCCCAGTGACGGCGTGCCCGGCGGCACCCCCAGCCCGAGGAAATCGAGCGAGGTCAACGCCAGGATGGCCGCGCTCATGCGAAACGGCAGGAAGGTCACCACGGGGGTCATGCTGTTCGGCAGGATGTGCCGCCACATGATCCGGCGGTTGCCCACGCCCAGCGCACGCGCGGCGCGCACGTAATCCATCTGCCGGTTGCGCAGGAACTCGGCCCGCACGTAGTCCGACAGGCCCATCCAGCCGAACAGGCTCAGCAGGATGACCAGCAGCGCGACGCTGGGCGCGAAGATCGCACTGAAGATGATGAGCAGGTACAGCTCCGGCATCGAGGACCAGATCTCGATGAAGCGCTGGAACGCCAGGTCGGTCTTGCCGCCGAAATAGCCCTGGATCGCGCCCGTGATCACGCCGATGACCACGCCTATCGCCATCAGCACCAGGCCGAAAAGCACGTTGAGTCGGAAGGCGTAGAGCAGCACGGCGAGCATGTCGCGCCCGCGCTCGTCGGTGCCCAGCAGGTTGTCGGCCGAGGGCGGCGCGGGGTTCGGCAGCGTCGCAAAATAATTGAGCGTGTTGGGGCCGTAGGGGTTCGGCGCGTAGAGCGCCCAGTTGCCGCCGGCGTAGAGCTTCCCGCGGATGAACGGGTCGAGGTAGTCGGTCGCCGTTTCGAAATCGCCGCCGAACGTCTTCTCCGGGTAGTCGCGCACCATCGGGAAATAGAGCTGGCCGTTGAAGCGCACGAGCAGCGGCCGGTCGTTGGACAGCACTTCGGCAAAGAGGCTCAGGAACACCAGCGCGCAGAAGACGACCAGGCTCCAGTACCCGAGCCTGTGCCGGCGAAAGCGCCGCCACGCTCGCGCACCCGGGCTCTGGCTGGCTTCAATCGAACTTGACACGCGGGTCCACCCAGACGTAGCAGAGGTCGCTGATCAGCTTGGTGACCAGGCCGATCAAGGTGAAGAAGAACAGCGTGCCCATCACCACGGGGTAGTCGCGCCGGATCACGCTTTCGTAACTGAGCAGGCCGAGTCCGTCCAGCGAAAACAGCGTTTCGATCAGGAGCGAGCCGGTGAAGAACGCGCCGATGAATGCGGCCGGAAAGCCCGTCACGATCGGGATCAGCGCGTTGCGGAACACGTGCTTCCACAGCACGCGGCGCTCGGGTAGGCCCTTCGCGCGAGCCGTCAGCACATATTGCTTGCGGATCTCCTCGAGCATCGAGTTCTTGGTGAGCATCGCCGTCACGGCGAAGCTGCCCAGCACCATCGCGGTGACGGGCAGCGTGATGTGCCACAGGTAGTCCGTGATGCGCGCCGGCCAGCTCAATTCTTCCCAGTTGCTCGAGATGAGTCCGCGCAGCGGGAACCACTGCAATTGCCCGCCGAAGATCACGAGCAGCGCGATGCCGAGCACGAAACCGGGGATCGCGTAGCCGACGAGGATCGCCAGCGTGGTGACGAGGTCGAACCGCGAGCCCGCCCGCACCGCCTTGGCGACCCCGAGCGGCACCGCTATCAGATAGCTGATGAAGAAGGTCCACAGGCCCAGGCTGATCGAGACCGGCAGCTTTTCCCTGATCAGCTCCCACACATCCTTGTTCTGGAAGAAGCTGCGGCCGAGGTCGAAACGCGCGAACTGGCCGAGCATCCTGGCGAAGCGCTCGGTGGGCGGCTTGTCGAAGCCATAGAGCTTCTTGATCTCCTCGATCTTCTTCGGGTCCACGCCCTGGCCGCCCCGATAGGCGCCGCCCTCGCCGCCCCGCTGCGCGCGCCGCGCTTCAGCGATGAACTGCTCGACGGGCCCGCCGGGCACGAACTGCGTGACGATGAACGTGATCAGGATCACGCCGAACAGCGTCGGCAGCATGAGGAGGATGCGCTTGAGGATGTACGCGGTCATGTCACGTCACTTGGCGGTCACCGGCGGCAGGCGCGCCCACCACACCGTGATCGGCCAATCCATGTAGGCCACGCCTTCGGGCGGGTACTGCGGGATCACCGGCGGCACGACGACGCGCCAGGCGTTGTAGACCATGCGCGTCTGCCGGCTGGCCCAGCCCGGGATCATGTAGTGCTCGTGGGCGATGACGCGGTCCAGCGCCCGGCAGGCCGTGAGGAACTCGTCGCGGCTCTCGGCTGTCGTCATCCGCACGAGCAGGTCGTCGATCGCCGGGTTCTTGAAGCCGGGCACATTGCCCGAGCCCTCCACGTCGGCCGCCTTGCTGCCGAACAGGTCCAGGTACTCCGTGCCCGGAAAGTGAGTGCCGGGGTACGCGATCTGCACCATCTCGAACTGGTGCGTGTCCAGCCGCTCCTGGTACAGCGCCCAGTCCACGACCCGGTAGTGCAGCCCGATACCGAGTTTTTCGAGCGCCCGTGCCCACGCCGCGGTGATCGTTTCGGTCCGGCCTTCGGTGGTGTCCAGCAGCTCGATGGTGAAAGGCTCGCCCCTGGCGTTGCGCAGGGCGCCGTCGCGATAGGTCCAGCCCGCCTGGGCCAACAGGTCGCGCGCCTTCCTCAGGTTGTCGCGCAACGACTGGCCGTCGTCGGTGCGCGGCGGCACCGCCATCGGCCCGAAGACTTCGGCCGGCAACTGGCCGCGATGCGGCTCGAGCAGGGCCAGCTCCTCGCGCGAGGGCATGCCGTTCGCCTCGCAGTCCGTGTTGCCGAACACGCCCTTGATGCGGGTGTACGCGCCGCGGAACAGCATGCGGTTCATCCACTCGTAGTCCAGCGCGAGCTCCAGCGCCATGCGCACGCGCCGGTCCTGGAATTTCGGCAGGCGCAGGTTCACGAAGTAGCTCTGGTAGCCGTCGGGGCGGCGATGCAGGAAGACGCGCTTGACCAGCTCGCCGCGATCGAAGCGCGGGCCCGTGAGACGCCGCGACCAGTCGCCCGCGGAAAAGAACTGCATCACGTCGAACTCGCCTGCTTTCAGGGCTTCGAGCTGCGCCGTGTTGTCGCGATAGATCTTCACCGTGATGCGATCGAAGTTGTTCTGCCCGCGACGCACCGGCAGGTCGCGCGCCCAGTAGTTCGGGTCGCGCAGGTAGGTGATGTCGCGGCCGAAGTTCATCGGGCCGATCCGGTACGGGCCGCTCGCGATCGGGACATCGAGCACCACCTGGTCGAAGGGCTTGCCGGCGCCCCATTTGCGGCTGAACACCGGCAGGCCGCCGACGGTGAGCGGCAGCTGGCGATCAGGCTTCTTGAAGCGAAAGCGCACGGTGCGGTCGTCGATGACATCGCAGCCCGCCACGTCCACCAGCAGCGTCGCGTAGCTGGGCGCCGCGTATTTCGAGATGAGCGTCTCGTAGCTGTGCTTCACGTCGGCCGCGAGCACCGGGTCGCCGTTGTGGAAGCGCGCTTCGCGCCGGATGCGGAACGTGGCTGACAGGCGGTCGGGCGCGACCTCGACGTCGTCCGCCAGCAGGCCGTACGCCACGCCGACTTCGTCCATGGCCCCCGTCAGCAGCGACTCGAACAGCAGGTCGCCCAGGAAGGAAGGCTCGCGGCCCTTCAGCGTGAACGGGTTGTACTTGTCGAAATTACTGACGCGCGAGCTGGGCACCAGCCGCAATTCGCCGCCCTTGGGCGCGTTCGGGTTCACGTAGTCGAAGTGGTCGAAACCAGGCGCATACTTGAACGTGCCCCACACCGAATAGCCGGGTGCGGCCCATGCCGCCGCGCCTATCGATGCAGCGAGAACGATGGCCAAACCTCGCATGCTTAGAATTCTGGGCAGTTTTGCAACTCAACCGGACTTTCCATGGGATTCCTCGCCGGAAAAAAATTGCTCATCACGGGCGTGCTCTCCAACCGTTCCATCGCCTACGGCATCGCCAAGTGCTGCCGCGAACAAGGAGCGGAACTCGCGTTCAGCTATGTCGGCGAGCGCTTCAAGGACCGCATCACCGAATTCGCTGCCGAGTTCGGATCGAAGCTCGTGTTCGACTGCGACGTCGGCGACGACGCGCAGATCGAGAAGCTGTTCAAGGATCTGTCGGCAACATGGCCCAGGTTCGACGGCTTCGTGCACAGCATCGGCTTCGCGCCCCGCGAGGCGATCGCGGGAAGCTTCCTCGACGGGCTCTCGCGCGAGAACTTCCGCATCGCGCACGACATCAGCGCCTACAGCTTCCCCGCGATGGCGAAGGCCGCGCTGCCCTTCCTCAACGACAAGTCGGCCCTGCTCACGCTCACGTACCTGGGCGCGATCCGCTCGGTGCCCAACTACAACACCATGGGCCTGGCCAAGGCGTCGCTCGAAGCTTCGGTGCGCTACCTCGCCGAGGCGGTGGGCAAATTGCCCGACGGCCGCTCGATGCGCGTCAACGGCATCAGCGCCGGGCCGATCAAGACGCTGGCCGCCAGCGGCATCAAGGATTTCGGCAAGCTGCTGGGCGTCGTCGCTAATGCCGCGCCGCTGCGCCGCAATGTCACGATCGAGGACGTCGGGAATGTGGCGGCATTCCTGCTGAGCGACCTGGCGGCGGGCGTGACCTCGGAAATCACGTACGTCGACGGCGGCTTCAGCCAGTCCGCCGTGGCGCTCGCGGAAAGCAGCTAAGGCAAAAAGAGGCCCACCTGTTCCAGCCCCCGGTCAGGACGCACGGAACAGGTGGGCGAAGCTGCGGCTGACCTCCAGCACCTCGGCGTGCCCTTGGATGTGAACGCGCTGGCGACCGGTGTCGTCACGCGTCACTGCCGCAATCGCTGCCAGGTTGACGATCGCCGACCGGTGGATCTGCCAGAACTGCTGCGCATCGAGTTGCGGCAGCAGTTCGCGGATCGGGGTGCGGATGAACGCCTCCTGGTCGCGGGTCTGCACCCGCGTGTACTTTTCGTCCGACTTGAAGAACAGCACGTCCTTCACGTCGATCAGTTTCGTCGTGTTGCCCGTGGCCGCCTGGATCCAGCGCAGCGGCTGAACGCCCTTGGGCGTCGTCAGTCCCTGCTGGAGCTTCGCGAGCCGGGCCATCAGCGCATCGAGCGCCGCTTCGTCCTGCGGCGGTGGTGGCGTCGAGCGCGCCGCCAGCCGCGCCTTCACGCGCTGAGCCGTCTGCGCCAGGCGCTCCGGCTCGACCGGCTTGAGCAGGTAGTCGATCGCGCCCTGCTCGAAAGCCTCGATCGCGTACTCGTCATAGGCCGTGACGAACACGATCTCGCCGCACCAGTCGGGCAGCGCCAGGATCTCGCGCGCGGCCTCGATGCCGGTCATGCCCGGCATGCGGATGTCGAGGAACATCACGTCCGGCCGCAGGTCCTCCGCGATCGCCAGCGCGTCGTTGCCGTCGCGAGCCTCGCCCACGACCTCCAGTTCGGGCCAGACCGTGGCCAGGCGCGCCTTGAGCTGCTCGCGCAGCAGGCGCTCGTCGTCGGCGATCACCGCCTTGAGGGGACGTGCAACCGTGTTCATGCGGCCTTCTCCTGCAGGCCGTCGAAGTTCGCGGCCGTCTCCGGGCCCACCTGGTACGGCACGACGATCTTGACGGTCGTGCCCTCGGTGTCGTCGGACCGGAGGATGAGGCGGCTCTTGCCGGGATAGAGCATCGCCAGCCGCTCGCGGATGTTCTGCAGGCCCAGGCCCGTGCCGGAAGTCGGGCTCTCGAGCGTTTCGGTATTGCGGATGCCGACGCCCGTGTCCTTCACCTCGACCCAGAGCTGCCCGTTCTGGATCCGGGCCGCGACCGACACCTTGCCGCCTTCCGGCTTGGGCTCGATGCCGTGCTTGATCGCGTTCTCGACGACCGACTGCAGCATCATGGGCGGGAATTCGGCCGTTTCCGCGCCTTCGGGCACGTTGAACTCCACGTCGAGCCGGTCCTCCATGCGCATCTTGATCAGGTCGAGGAAGGAGCGGATCAGGCGCAGCTCGCGGCCGAGCGTGGATGATTCCTGGCGCATCTGCGGCAGCGCGCCGCGCAGGTAGGTGATCAGGGCCTTCTGCATCTGGCTCGCGCGCTGGGGGTCGGTCTCGATCAGGTAGTCGATTGCCGCCAGCGTGTTGAAGAGGAAGTGCGGCTCCACCTGCGCCTGCAGCACCTGCAGCCGGGCCTGCACCAGCTGGCGCTCCATCGCCTCATGCTCGGCCGCGTGCTGGGCGGTCTTCACCTTCGCGTCGGCCTGCGCGACCTTGCGCACGATGATCTTCGCCGCCACCAGGTAGGCGATGACGATCACCATCAGGGCCGAACCGAGGTCGCCGATGAAGCCCGGCAGCGTGAAGGCCGTCCGCGTGACGACCTGCGGCACGTCCTCGTCGTCCTCGTCCTGATCGGGGGTTCCCGGCGGCGCCGGCGCAACCTCGGCGCCGCGTGCGGCTTCGGAAGCGCCGGGAAGGGCTGGAACGGTCGGCGTGGACCGACGGCGGTGGATTCGAACGCCCTCGGCGCCGCCGATCGTCACATCCACGCCGTCGCCCGAGGCCTTGCGGACGATCTTGACCTTGTCGTGATGCAGGTGCAGCTGGTCGGACAGGATGCTGCCCGCAGCGATCAGGAGGATGAACAGCAAGGTCAGGCGCCACCATGTCATCGATGCCGCCCAGGCGCTCACTTGGGCGTTCACGCGCAGCAGCCAGTCGATGAAGGCGCGCTTCGGCGGGGAGGAGGCGACGTGGTTGTCCTTGTCCATGCGCGATTATTCCTGCCCCTGCCCGCCCCTGCTCCGCCTCAGAGTGCCATGCGCGCGGCACGCGCCGAGGCCGACGCCGCCAGGGGCGTCGCATCCGCGCGTTCGCGCTTGGCGACGATCACGACGCTCGGCAGCGTGACATAGGTCGTGGACAGGGCCACCGAAGCGGCCTGCACCGCGTGCCGGCTTTCGTGCTCCGAGCCAACCCATGCGGCGGCCACGAAGCCGACGACCGCCAGGGCCGCAGCCACGCGCGTCCCGGTGGACAGCAGGGAGGGGGCGTCGGTCGTCTTCATGTCGTTTCTCCGTTTCAGGCCAGGGGTTGGCCTGCTGGAGACGGACTGTAGGGACCGCCCGCGGCCGCCGCGAGCGGGATGCGACGAACCGCAGGAACGTGCGACGAAATGCGGGATCGCCGGATGAACCGCGCCGGTCAGCCCTTCACGCAGTCCGCGAAGTAGCGGGTTCGGCCGTCCTCGCCGGTCTCCTCGACCAGCCCATGGATGTCGGTCTCGAAACCCGGGCAGTTCGAGTTGAACTCGCGCGAGAACTTCAGGTAGTCCACGATCTTCCTGTTGAAGACCTCGCCCGGGATCAGCAGCGGGATGCCCGGCGGATACGGCGTGACCAGCGACGTGGTGATGCGGCCTTCGAGCTCGTCGATTTCCACGCGCTCGGTTTCCCGGTGCGCGATGCGGGCGAACGCGTCGCTGGGCTTCATCGCCGGCGTCAGGTCCGACAGGTACATGTCGGTCGTCAGGCGCGCGATGTCGTACTTGGCGTACATCTCGTGCACATGCTGGCACAGGTCGGCGAGGCCCATGCGCTCGTAGCGCGGGAACTGCTGGCAGAACTCCGGCAGGATCCGCCACATCGGCTGGTTGCGCGCGTAGTCGTCCTTGAACTGCTGCAGCGCCGTCAGCAGCGTGTTCCACCGGCCCTTGGTGATGCCGATGGTGAACATGATGAAGAACGAGTACAGGCCCGTCTTCTCCACGATGATCCCGTGCTCGGCCAGGAAGCGCGTGACGATCGACGCCGGGATGCCGGTCTTGGCGAACTTGCCGTTCAGGTCCAGGCCGGGCGTGACGATGGTGGACTTGATCGGGTCCAGCATGTTGAAGCCCTCGGCCAGGTTGCCGAAACCGTGCCACTTGGCCGTGCGCGCCTCGCCCTTGATGATCCAGTCGTCGGCGCGGCCTATGCCCTCGTCCGCCAGCTTGTCCGGGCCCCAGACCTTGAACCACCAGTCCTTGCCGTAGTCCTCGTCCACCTTGCGCATGGCCCGGCGGAAGTCCAGCGCTTCCAGGATGCTCTCTTCCACCAGCGCCGTGCCGCCGGGCGGCTCCATCATCGACGCGGCCACGTCGCAGCTCGCGATGATCGAGTACTGCGGGCTGGTCGAGGTGTGCATCATGAACGCCTCGTTGAACAGGTGGCGGTCCAGCTTGTTCTCGGCGGCGTCCTGCACGAGCACGTGGCTCGCTTGGCTGATGCCGGCCAGCAGCTTGTGGATCGACTGCGTGGCATAGACCAGCGACTTCTGCGGGCGCGCGCGCTTGCGGCCCATCGCGTGGAAGTTGCCGTAGAACGGGTGGAAGGCCGCGTGCGGCAGCCAGGCCTCGTCGAAGTGCAGCGCCTCGACATAGCCGTCGAGCATGCCCTTGATCTGCTCGGTGTTGTACAGCACACCGTCGTAAGTGGACTGCGTGAGCGTCAGGATGCGCGGCTTGACGCTGTCGGGGTCGACGCCCTTGAGCAGCGGGTTGGCCCGCATCTTGGCCTTGATCGATTCGGGCGAGAACTCCGACTGCGGGATCGGCCCGATGATGCCGAAGTGGTTGCGCGTCGGCTTCAGGAACACGGGGATGGCCCCTGTCATGATGATCGAGTGCAGGATGGACTTGTGGCAGTTGCGGTCGACCACCACCACGTCGCCCGGCGCCACCTCGTGGTGCCACACCATCTTGTTCGACGTCGACGTGCCGTTGGTGACGAAGAAGCAATGGTCGGCGTTGAAGATGCGTGCCGCGTTGCGCTCGCTCGCCGCCACCGGCCCGGTGTGATCGAGCAGTTGCCCGAGTTCATCGACGGCGTTGCACACGTCCGCGCGCAACATGTTCTCGCCGAAGAACTGGTGGAACATCTGGCCGATCGGGCTCTTGAGGAACGCGACCCCGCCCGAGTGGCCCGGGCAGTGCCAGGAGTACGAGCCGTCTTCCGCGTAGTCGAGCAGCGCCTTGAAGAACGGCGGCTGGATGCTTTCCAGGTACGACTTCGCCTCCCGGATGATGTGGCGCGCCATGAACTCCGGCGTGTCCTCGTACATGTGGATGAAGCCGTGCAGCTCGCGCAGCACCTCGTTGGGCAGGTGGCGGCTGGTCTTGGTCTCGCCGTACACGTAGATCGGCACTTCGGCGTTCTTGCGGCGGACCTCGTCGATGAAGTTGCGCAGGTTCAGCACGGCGGGGTCCAGGTCCGGCCCCGGCGTGAACTCCTCGTCGTCGATCGACAGGATGAAGGCGCTGGCGCGGCTTTGCTGCTGCGCGAACTGCGCCAGGTCGCCGTAGCTGGTGACGCCGAGCACCTCCATGCCCTCGGCCTCGATCGCCTGCGCCAGCGCGCGGATCCCCAGGCCCGAGGTGTTCTCGGAGCGGTAGTCCTCGTCGATGATGACGATGGGGAAACGGAACTTCATCGGTGGGGGCCTTTCGGGGAACGGCGAAACAGGCGCGAAGTGTATGCTGTCGCGCGTGACAAACCCAAGGAGGGGTGCATGGCGGATTCCACGCTCCGGCGGATCGCCTCAGGCGATGCCGGGCCAATGGCATCCACTTGTGCCTCAGCCATGCCGATTCCGCCAATGACCCAGTCGCCGTCCGCATGACCGAAAATCCGGTGATGGATACCCGTGTCGTACCGCCCCGCGAAGTGGCCGCCGCGCCTGTGCGCTCCGCGGGCGCCGGGCTGTCGTGCATCATTCCCTGCAAGAACGAGGCGAAGAACCTCGAGCTGCTGCTGCCCCGCCTGCGCGACCTGCTGCCGGCATTGGGGGTCGACTGGGAAGTCCTGCTGGTCGATGACGGCAGCACCGATGCCACCCCGGCCATCGGGGCCGCGTGGGCACGCCAGGAGGGCTTCCGGCTGCTGCAGCTGTCGCGCAACTTCGGCAAGGAAGCAGCGATCACGGCCGGCCTCGAGGCGGCACGCGGCGGGATCGTGGCGATCCTCGATGCCGACCTGCAGCACCCGCCGGAGCTGATCGGCAAGATGCTCGCCTGCTGGCGCGAGGGCGCCGACGTCGTGTATGCCGTGCGCGAGGACCGGTCGGACGAATCGTTCGTCAAGCGCACCGGCACCAACCTGTTCTACCGGTTGATCAATGCGGTCGACCGCTTCCAGGTGCCCGCGGGCGCCGGCGACTTCCGGCTGATGGATCGCTCGGCCGTGGATGCCTTGCTGATGTTGCCCGAACGGCGGCGCTTCATGAAAGGGCTCTATGCGTGGATCGGCTTCAAGGCCGTCGCGCTGCCCTATGTGCCCGAGGCGCGCGTACACGGACGCACCCATTTCAGCATGCGCCGCCTCGTGAGCCTGTCGCTCGACGGCCTGACCTCCTTCACCACCTGGCCACTGCGCATCGTGAGCGTGGTCGGCGGGCTGATGGCGCTCCTGGGTTTCGCGTACGGCGCCTACATCGTCGTCGACTACCTCCTGAACGGCAACAAGGTCTCCGGCTGGACCACCATCGTCGTCACCATGATGTTCTTCTTCGGCATGCAGATGCTGTTCACCGGGATCATCGGCGAATACATCGGCCGCATCTTCGAGGAAGTGAAGCAGCGTCCCGTGTACGTGGTCCGGCGCGAACTCGGCCGCGGCCTGCGGGACGACGCGGCCTCGTGAGCGATCGCGCCTCCACCGCCGGACGCGACCGCGCCCTGCTCCTGCTGGCGTTCGTGTGGCTGGCGGCCACCGCCTGGCTGCGGCCTCTCGCCTTGCCGGACGAAGGCCGCTACGTGGGCGTCGCCTGGGAAATGATCCGCTCGGGCGACTGGCTGGTGCCCACGCTGGACGGGCTGCCGTACTTCCACAAGCCGCCCCTCTTCTACTGGCTGACAGCCGCGGCGCTTTCGGTCACCGACTCCACCCTGCTGGCCGCCCGCATCGCCCCCTTGACCGGCGCGTGCCTCGCCGCGGGCTCGCTGTTCCTGTTCGTGCGACGGTGGTCGAGCAGCGAGCTCGCGCGCTCATCGCTGCTCGTGCTGGTCACGGCGCCGCTGTTCTACTTCGGCGCGCAGTATGCGAACCTGGACATGCTCGTGGGCGGCTGCATCACGGCCACGATCCTGGCCTTCGCGCATGCGGCCTTGCTCGACCCGGATGGCGCCGGCCGAAAGCCGGCCCTGCTGCTCGCCTACGCGCTGTGCGCACTGGGCGTGCTCGCCAAGGGACTGATCGGCCTCGTGCTGCCCGGCATGGTGCTGTTCCTCTGGCTCGCATGGGAGCGGCGCTGGATGGCGATGCTGCGGCTGCTCTGGCTGCCGGGCATCGTGCTGTTCGCCGCCATCGCCGCGCCGTGGTTCGTCGCGATGCAGGGCCGCTTCGAAGGCTTCGCGCACTACTTCTTCGTCGTGCAGCACTTCCAGCGCTTTTCGCAGACGACGTTCAACAATCCGCAGCCGTTCTGGTTCTACCCGGCCGTGCTGGTCCTGCTGACGCTCCCGTGGTCCCCGTGGATGGTCGAAGCGCGCAAGTCCTGCTGGCGGGGTCCCTCCCGGGAAGCGGTCCTGCGACGGCTGATGCTCGTCTGGATCGCCGCGATCACGCTGTTCTTCTCCCTGCCGCACTCGAAGCTGGTCGGCTACATCTTCCCCGCCGTGACGCCCATGCTTTTCCTGGCGGCGGAAGCGCACGGTGGCCGCCGCCCCAAGCTGTGGCGCGCATCCGCGATCGGCGCGGTCGCGATCTGCCTGATCGGCGCGGCCGCGATCGACATCAAGGCCGACCGCTCGCAGGCCGAACTCGGCCAGGTGCTGCGCGAACGGATGCAGCCGTCCGATACCGTGATCGCGCTCGAGGAGTACCGCTTCGCGATCCCCTTCGAGGCCCGCCTGCGCCGGCCCGTGCTCGTCGTGGCCGACTGGTCGCCCCAGGAGGTCGCCAAGCGCGACAACTGGCGCAAGGAACTCGCCGATGCCGCCGTGTTCGCGCCGTCGCAGGACTGGCTGATCTCCGCCGGACAGCTGCCTGCGCGCGTTTGCGCTTCCGGCACGAGCTGGCTGGTCGGCGACCTCGAGGCACCCGCCAAGTATGGCTGGCTCGCGCAGGCCGAGCGGGTCGCGTCCAACCGCAAGCTGGCCCTCTGGCGCGTCGACGGCGCGTCGCCCGTCAGAGCGGACCTGTGCCGCGGAACGCCCAGCGCGAGCTCAGGACGTAAGTGATGGCGGCGACCGCGAGCAGCACGAAGAACAGCACGACCGCGTACCACCGCGTGCCGGTCAGGTGCAGCAGGACCGCATACATCGTTTCATTGACGATGAAGCCGGCCAGCGAGATGAGGAAGAAGCGCGTCGCCGCGCGCGCGAGCGGCGCGCCCGAGCGCGGAAACGTCAGGTGCCAGTGGCCGCTGAAGGACACGCAGAAGGCGGCCAGCCATGCGACGACGTTCGCGACCAGCGGCTGCCAGCCGAAGCCCGACACCATGGCCACCACTGTCCCGAGGTGCACGGCGGCCGCCATGCAGCCCACGATCACGAACCAGGCGATGCGGCGGATCATCGCGCCGCCCCAGCGTTGACATGAAGCGCATCGCGATCTGCATCGACGACTACGGCCTGCACCCCGCGGTGGACGAAGCGATCCTCTCGCTCGTCGCCAAGGGCCGGGTCACCGCGACGAGCTGCATGGTCGGCGCACCCGCGTGGCAATACGACGCGGTGCGGCTGAAGGAACAGTTCGACGCCGGGCGCGTCGATGCTGGATTGCACCTGGACCTCGTCGAATATCCCATCCAGGGCAGCCTGCGGCAGCCGGTGGGCGCCTGGATGCGCGACAGCCTGCTTCGCCGTGTCGATCGGAGCGCCGTGCAGTCCGAAATCCGGGCGCAGCTCGATGCCTTCGAAGCCACGATGGGCCGCGCACCCTCGCACGTCGACGGCCACCAGCATGTCCACCAGTTCCCGGTCGTGCGCGACCTGCTGGTCGATGAGCTCGTTCGCCGCTACGGCGGCACGAGCCTGCCGTGGCTGCGCCGCACGCGCGGCGCGGGGCGCTGGCGTTTCAAGGGCCGCGTCATCGAGGCGATGGGCAATCGCGCGCTGGAGCGGCTGGCGCGCGAACACGGGATCCCGCAGAACCGCAGCCTGCTCGGCGTCTACGATTTCCGCGGTGGACCGGAGCGTTTCCGCGCCCTGCTCGCGCAGTGGCTCCATGAAGCGCGCGACGGTGACTTGCTGATGTGCCATGTTGCGACCGGCATTGTGCCCGGCGACGAGATCGCGCAGGCACGGGTGGACGAATACGCGGTGTTCGAGGGGGACGGCTTCGGTGGACTCGCGCGCGCCGCAGGCGTGGAGCCGGTGCGCATGAGCAGTGTCCTCGAGGACCCGGCTGCTACAATGGCAGGCTCGCGGAGAGGTGGATGAGCGGTTTAAGTCGCACGCCTGGAAAGCGTGTGTGGGTTAATAGCCCACCGCGGGTTCGAATCCCGCCCTCTCCGCCACTGTTTGCACGAAGCCCGCCTCATGGCGGGCTTTTGCTTCAGGCCGCCTCGACCCGGCGCGCATTGCGCGGGTCGGCCAGCATCGCAAGCAGCTGGTTCACGTCCGCCGGCTTGACCATGTGGAAATCGAAGCCGGCCTGCACGGACTTGGAGCGGCTCTCCGCTTCACCGTAGCCGGTCAACGCGATCAGCAAGGCGTCGCGGGATTGCGGCTGGCTGCGCAGGCGGTTCGCGACCTCGAACCCGTTCATGCCCGGCAGTCCGATGTCGAGCAGGACGACATCGGGCTGGAAGTCCTCCGCGATCTTCAGCGCCGACATGCCGTCGTGCGCCGTCTTGACGTCGAAGCCCTCCATCTCCAGCAGCATCATGAGCGTTTCGGCCGACGCCGCGAGGTCGTCCACCACGAGGATGCGGGCCGGTGCGTTCGCTCGCGCGGGCGCGGCGGCTCGAGCCGCCGCGGGTGCGGGCGGCGCAGCAGGAGTGCGCGAGGCCAGCTGCGCCGGCAGGTGCACGACGATCTCGGTGCCCTTGCCCGGGCCCTCGCTGAAGGCCGTCACCCGGCCGCCGTGCAGTTCGACGAGGTGCTTGACGAGCGTGAGCCCGATGCCCAGGCCGCCCTGCGAACGGTCCAGCGACTGGTCGCCTTGCGCGAACAGGTCGAAGATGTGGGGCAGGAAGTCCGCCGAGATGCCGGCGCCTTCGTCCTGCACCGCAATGCGAACTTCGCCGTTGGCGTACGCGGCCGCGATGCGGATCGTCGTGTTCGGGCCGGAGAACTTCGACGCGTTGTTGATCACGTTCGACAGCACCTGCGCGAGGCGCACCACGTCGCCTTGCACCTCGACCGGCTCCGGCGGCAGCTGGACCACGATCTTCTGCTCGCGGGCCTGCGTGCGCGGCGCACTGGCCTCGACCGAGCGCTCGACGATCGCGGCCAGGCTCAGCTTCTCCGGCTTGACCGTGACCTTGCCCTGCACGATGCGCGAGACGTCCAGCAGGTCGTCGATCAGGCGCGCCATGTGGTCGGCCTGGCGCCCGATCACGTCGCGCGCCCAGGTCATCGTGTTCGCCGCCACATCTTCGCCCTGCATGATGTGCACCGCATTGCGGATCGGCGCGAGCGGGTTGCGCAGTTCGTGCGCGAGCATCGCGAGGAACTCGTTCTTGCGCCGGTCGGCCTCCTGCACGGCCGTGTACAGGCGGGCGTTCTCCATGGCGATGGAGGCGCGGCTCACCACCTCCTTCGCGAGCGCCTGCCGCGATGGATCCATGCGGTCGGAATCGGTGAACAGCAGCAGCACGCCGCGCAACTGTCCCCCGCCCAGCAGGGGGCACAGCGCCGCGGCTTCGTCCCGGTGCCGCCACAGCTCGAAGTGGCGCCCGCTCATGACGCGCCGGAGCGCATGGCGCAGGCTCTCCGGCAAGTCTTCATAGCCCTTGCCGCTCTGCCTGGGATACGACTCCGTACGGCCAACGCTGCCGTCGGGGCCGGTCAGAACCAGCACCGCGCGGTCGCCGAGCATCGGCACGGCGACATCGAACAGGGCCGCGATCGTGTCTTCGATGTTCAGCGATCGCGACAGCTGCTGGCCCGCCTCGGAGAGGTAGTCGGCACGATGGATCGCCTCTTCGGCGGCGGCGCGCGCCGCCTCGGACCGGGCGAGCTGCTCGCGCGCCGCCGCCTGCAGCTGCAGCTGGCGGTTCATGCGGTAAAGCTCGACGAACACGCGCACCTTGGAACGCAGCACGTCCGGCACCACGGGCGACGGAATGTAGTCGACGGCGCCCAGCGCGTAGCCGCGCGCGGCCTGCTCCTCGTCGACGTAGGCCGTGATGAACACGATCGGCGTCTGCGCCGACTTCTTGTACTGGCGGATCAGGCTGGCGGTCTCCAGGCCGTCGATGTCCGGCATGTTGACGTCCAGCAGGATGACCGCGAACTCCTGCTCGAGCACGCGCGCGAGCGCCTCCTTGCCCGAGCTGGCGCTGACGATGTCCAGCCCGAGGTCCTCCAGGATCGTGCGGAAGACGAAATGCTTCTCCGGCAAGTCGTCGACGACCAGGATGCTGACCCGGTCGTGCGTGGGCGACGGAGGCGGCGCGTTGGCCGCTGGCGACTTGGTCATTGATGCAACCATGCACGCAGCACCGTGAGCAGGTCCGGCGTGTTCACCGGTTTGGACAGGTAATCCCAGGCGCCCGCCTCGATGCATTTCTCGCGGTCGCCCTTCATGGCCTTGGCCGTGACGGCGATCATCGGCAGGTTCTTGCCTTGTGGCAACTTGCGGATTTCCTTCATCGTGGCCATGCCGTCCATCTCCGGCATCATGATGTCCATCAGGACCACCCTGATCTGCGGGTCGGTGGCGACGCGCTGGATCGCGTCACGGCCATTGTCGGACCAGACGATGTCCATGCCGTGCTCTTCCAGCACCGTGGCCAGTGCGAAGATGTTACGCATGTCGTCGTCCACGATGAGCACCCGCTTGCCGTGCAGCGGCTTGGTCGACTCGTGCAGCCCGTTGATCACGGCGCGCTTCGCTTCGGGCAGCCTGGCGAGGTTGTGGTGCAGCGCGAGCAGCGTGTCGTCGAACAGCTTCGCGACGGAGTGCGATTCGTGCACGGTGATCGTCTCGTCGGAGTGCCAGGCGACCTTGCCGGTGTCCTTGCCGCCGTGGTAGAGCATCAGGGGCACGGGCCCGAGCTCCCCCTGGGCCGCCACGAGCTTGCGCAACTCGCGCGGCTCCACGCCCGGGAAGCCGCCCTCGAGCACGACGGCGTCGAACCGGCCCTCCTCGAGCGCCTCGTTGAGCTTCTCCGCGCTCCTGGCCACCACGATCGAGAACTGCTCGTCCTCGATCTGTGACATGAACTCGCGCCGCGCCGCCGTGTCCTTGAGCGCGACAAGCACCTTCTTCTGGCCGCGCGCGATGTAGGCGTGCAGCTTGTCGAGCATCGTGTCCAGCACTTCCTTGCTCTGGATGGGCTTTTCGACGAACGCGACCGCACCGGAGCGGAAGGCCCGGTCCCTGGAGTCGTCGGTGGAAATCACGCACACGGGCACATGCCGTGCGGTCATGTCCTGCTTGAGGCGATCCAGCACACGCCAGCCTTCCATGTCCGGCAGGTACATGTCGAGCGTGATCGCCGCCGGCTTGTACTGCGTGGCCAGCGTCAGGGCACCGGCGCCGACGGGCGTCACCAGGCCCTTGAAACCCTTGGCCCGCGCCGAATCCAGCAGGAACTTCGCGAAGGCCAGGTCGTTTTCGACGATCAGCAGCACGAGGTCGCCCTGGGCGATGACATCGCGGTCGTCGCCGGCCTCGTTCTTGAGGATCACGCTCTCCTCGGCGACGACGACGGCATCCTGCACCTGCGGCTGGGGTTCGGGCCGCGGCGGGATGCGCTTCGGGGTGCCGGGGATGGTGGCGTCCATCGATACCGTCCCGCGGCGCTGGCCACGGGTGCCCGTGTAGACCAGCGGCAGGTACAGCGTGAAGATCGACCCCTGCCCGGGCGCCGACGACAGCCGGATCTCGCCGCCGAGCAGCTTCGAGAGCTCGCGCGAGATCGCCAGGCCCAGGCCCGTGCCGCCGTACTTTCGGCTGGTCGAGCCGTCGGCCTGCTGGAAGGCCTCGAAGATGATCTGCTGCTTGTCGCTCGAGATGCCGATGCCGGTGTCCTCGACCGAGAACGCGATCACCTGCTGGGCCCGGCCCAGTTCCTCATTGTCCTGCGACCACCCCGAGAACACCTCCTCGATCGTGAGCGTCACGCGGCCCTGGTGCGTGAACTTGAAGGCGTTGGACAGCAGGTTCTTCAGGATCTGCTGCAGGCGCTTCACGTCCGTGACCATCGAGGTCGGCAGGTTCAGGCCGGTGTGGACCATGAAGTCCACGCCCTTCGCTTCGGCGACGTGGCGGAACGTGCGCTCCACGTACAGCTGCAGGTCCGACAGGCGCAGCTCGTTCACGTCCACGACCACGGTGCCCGACTCGATCTTCGACAGGTCCAGGATGTCGTTGATCAGCATCAGCAGGTCGTTGCCCGACGAGTGGATCGTCTTGGCGAACTCCACCTGCTTGCTCGTGAGGTTGCCTTCCGGGTTCTTCGACAGCTGGTCGGACAGGATCAACAGCGAGTTCAGCGGCGTGCGCAGCTCGTGCGACATGTTCGCGAGGAACTCGGACTTGTACTTGGACGTGAGGGCCAGCTGCTTGGCCTTGTTCTCGAGTTCCTGGCGGGCCTGTTCGACTTCCTGGTTCTTGCGCTCCACCTCCTGGTTCTGGTGGACCAGCAGGCGCGCCTTCTCCTGCAGCTCCAGGTTGGTCTGCTGCAGCTCCTGCTGGCGGCTCTGGAGTTCCTGCGCCAGCGACTGCGACTGCGCCAGCAGGTCCTCGGTCCGCATGTTGGCCTCGATCGTGTTGATCACGATGCCGATCGATTCCATCAGCTGGTCGAGGAACGCCTGGTGCGTCGGGTTGAAGATCTGCACGGAGGCGAGTTCCACCACGCCGCGCACCTGGCCCTCGAAGATGATGGGCATCACCAGCACGTTGAGCGGCGGCACTTCCGTCAACCCGGACGCGATCTTGAGCGCGTCGGGGATGCTGGAGGTCAGCACGATCTTCTTCTTGTCGAAGGCGCATTGGCCCACGAGCCCCTGCCCCATGTCGAGCTCCTTGCCGTAGGCGCGATGTCCGTCGGAGGCGTAGCTCGCCATCAGGCGCAGCTTCGGCTCGTCGTGCGTGTAGCGCAGCACGTAGAACTCCGCCTGCTGCGCGCCGACTACGGGGGCGAGTTCCGACAGGATCAGGTGACCCACCGCCACGAGGTCCTTCTGGCCCTGCAGCATCCGCGAGAACTTCGCGAGGTTGGTCTTCAGCCAGTCCTGCTCGGTGTTCACATGCGTGGTGTCGCGCAGGTTGCGGATCATCTCGTTGATGGTGTCCTTCAGCGCGGCCACTTCGCCCAGCGCTTCCACCGTGATCGACCGCGTCAGGTCACCCTGCGTCACGGCCGTCGCCACTTCGGCAATCGCGCGCACCTGCGTCGTGAGGTTCGCCGCGAGCTGGTTCACGTTTTCCGTGAGGCCCTTCCACGTACCCGCCGCGCCCGGCACCTTGGCCTGGCCGCCCAATTTGCCTTCGACGCCCACTTCCCGCGCCACCGTCGTCACCTGGTCGGCGAAGGTCGCGAGCGTGTCGGTCATCGAGTTGATCGTTTCCGCCAGCGCGGCGATCTCGCCCTTGGCTTCCACCGTCAGCTTCTGCTTCAGGTCGCCGTTGGCCACCGCGGTCACCACCTTGGCAATGCCGCGCACCTGGCCCGTCAGGTTGCCGGCCATGAAGTTCACGTTGTCCGTCAGGTCCTTCCACGTGCCGGCCACGCCCTGCACCTCGGCCTGGCCGCCCAGCTTGCCTTCGGTACCCACTTCGCGCGCCACCCGCGTCACTTCCGAGGCGAACGACCGCAGCTGGTCCACCATGGTGTTGATGGTGTTCTTCAGCTCCAGGATCTCGCCCTTCACGTCCACCGTGATCTTCTTGGAGAGGTCACCCGTGGCCACGGCCTTCGTCACGTCCGCGATGTTCCGCACCTGCGAGGTGAGGTTGCCGGCCATCGAATTCACCGAGTCGGTGAGGTCCTTCCACGTGCCGGCCACACCCTGCACGTCGGCCTGGCCGCCCAGCTTGCCTTCGGTGCCCACCTCGCGCGCCACCCGCGTCACTTCCGAGGCGAACGATCGCAGCTGGTCCACCATGGTGTTGATGGTGTTCTTCAGCTCCAGGATCTCGCCCTTCACGTTCACCGTGATCTTCTTGGAGAGGTCACCGGCGGCCACGGCCGTCGTCACGTCCGCGATGTTGCGCACCTGGGCCGTCAGGTTGCCGGCCATGAAGTTCACGTTGTCCGTCAGGTCCTTCCACGTGCCGGCCACGCCCTGCACGTCGGCCTGGCCACCCAGCTTGCCTTCGGTACCCACTTCGCGCGCCACCCGCGTCACTTCCGAGGCGAACGAGGAGAGCTGGTCCACCATGGTGTTGATGGTGTTCTTCAGCTCCAGGATCTCGCCCTTCACGTCCACCGTGATCTTCTTGGAGAGGTCACCCGCCGCCACGGCCTTGGTCACGTCCGCGATGTTGCGCACCTGCGCCGTGAGGTTGGACGCCATGAAGTTCACGGAGTCCGTCAGGTCTTTCCACGTGCCGGCCACGCCTTGAACGTCCGCCTGGCCGCCGAGCTTGCCCTCGGTGCCCACCTCGCGCGCCACCCGCGTCACTTCGGCGGAGAAGGTGCCCAGCTGCTGCACCATCTTGTTGATGATCATGGCGGTGCGCAGGAACTCGCCTTCCAGCGGCCGGCCGTCGGCCTCGAGCGCCATCGACTTGGTCAGGTCACCCTGTGCCACGGCACCGATCACGCGCGCCACTTCCGAGGTCGGATGCACCAGGTCGGAGATCAGCGAGTTGATCGAGTCGGCGCTGTCGCGCCAGAACCCCGTCGCGTTCGGCACGACGGCGCGTTCCTTCAGCTTGCCCTCCTTGCCCACGACGCGCGACAGGCGGGCCAGTTCGTGCGACATGCGAAGGTTTTCGGCGACCACGTCGTTGAAGGCGTCGGCGACCTTGCCGAACACGCCCGTCCAGTCCTGCGGCAGTTGCGCGTCGGGCCGGCCCTTCTTCAGGTCGGTGAGCCCGCCCAGCAAGGTGCGGGTGTTGGACGCGAGCGTCTCGCAGTGGTCGAGGATGTTGTTCACCGCCGCGACGTCTTCCTGCCAGAATCCCGTGAGCTTGTCGTCCGGCACGCGTTTGGTCGCCTTGGCCACGCTGCGGCTGGCCGGGTCGAGCCCTTGCAGCCGGTTCGAGGTGCGCGCCGTCTGCGCGACCAGTTCATTGAATTCGCCCGCGATCTTTCCGTAGATCCCGTCCCACTCCGACGGCAGCGTCACGCCGGTTTCGCCCCGCCGGAACGCGCCAAGTGCCTTCAGCACCTGCCTGAGCTCCGCGCTTTGCTGGTCCACCGTCGGTAGCTTCGCCAGTACTTCCATGCTTTCTCCCAATAGATGAGCCTGCCTGAACTCGGCAACAAACTGCGCCAGATTACCGGCATCACAGGCTAGCTACAACTGCGGAAAAAATGCCATGGTCCGCAAAGCCAGTACTGGCGCGGGCTGTAGGACGGCACCTACGAGAACAGCAGCGGGGTGCCTACGCCGCATATCGCTCCGCTACGGAAACGCAATGTGAGCGATGCAAACAAAAAGCCGCCCGAAGGCGGCTTTTTGATAGGAGCTGGAGATCACTCCAGGGGGGCCTTCTTGCCGTCCTTGTATGTGTAGAGCGTCGTGGCGGCGTTCTTCAGCTCGCCGTTCGGCTCGAACTGGATCGTCGACGTCACGCCCTTGAAGTTGGCCTTCTTCAGCTCGGGGATGTACTTCTTCGGGTCCGTGGAGCCGGCGCGCTGCATCGCGTCCACCAGCACGAACGTCGCGTCGTAGGTGTAGGGGCTGTAGATCTGGAACTGGCCGGGGAACTTGGCGTCGTAGCGCTTCTTCCACTCGGTGCCGCCAGGCATTTTCGCGAGCGAGGCGCCGCCTTCCGCGCAGATCGTGTTTTCCAGCGTCTTCGCACCGCCCGCGAGCTTGATGATCTCGTTCGTGCAGATGCCGTCGCCGCCGAAGAACTTGACCTTCGTCATGCCCAGCTGCTCCATCTGGCGCAGCATGGGGCCGCCCTGCGCGTCCATGCCGCCGTAGAAGATCGCATCGGGGTTCTTCGACTTGATGGCGGTGAGGATCGCCATGAAGTCGGTGGCCTTGTCGTTCGTGAACTGCTGGTCCACGACCTCCATGCCCTTGGACTTGGCCGTCTTCGCGAAGATCTCGGCAACGCCCTGGCCATAGGCCGTACGGTCGTCGATGACGGCGACTTTCTTCAGCTTCAGCTTGTCGGCGGCGTAGAGCGCGAGCGCGGCGCCCAGCGCGTTGTCGTTCGCGATGATGCGGTACGTGGTGTCGTAGCCGGGCTTGGTCAGCGCCGGGTTGGTTGCCGCGCCGGTGATGTGGGGGATGCCGCAATCGTGGTAGACCTTGGACGCGGGGATCGTCGTGCCGGAGTTGAGGTGGCCGACCACGCCGGCGACCTTCGCATCGCACAGCTTCTGGGCCGCGGCCGTTCCCTGCTTCGGGTCGGCGGCATCGTCTTCGGTCTGCACTTCGAGCTTGACCTTCTTGCCCCCGATGGTGACGCCCTTGGCATTGAGGTCCTCGATGGCCATGCGAACGCCGTTGTCGTTGTCCTTGCCGTAGTGGGCCTGCGGGCCCGACATGGGAGCGACATGGCCGATCTTGACGACTTCCTGCGCGGACGCGAAGCCTGCAACCGCGGCGATCGCCGCTGCGACGGTCAGCTTGTATTTCAGTTTCATGGGGAGAACCTCCAGGTAGGGAATAAGGTTGAAGAATCTGGTGGATTCAACGGGCGCGAACGATAACGCAAATTCCGCACCCGGGCGATAGGGAAACGTCTAGGCGCCGCCTTGCGATGAGCGGGAATACCCGCACCCGTCACTTGCGCGTCTTTTGATTTGCGGCAATTTCGTCGACGATGGCCTGGGACACGGCTTCGCGCACCACCAGTTCGATTTCCTCGCGCAGCACGGGGCCGAGCGTGCGCGTGTGTTCCAGCACCGTGGCCGCGATCGTCTCGCGCAAGCGCCGCTCCAGTGTCATGTCCACGCGCTGCATCACGCGCATCACGAGCTGTTCCTGGTCGGCGCCGGGCTCGCCGCGCGCCGCGGCACCGCTGCGGACCACTTCGGTGAGGGTGGGGACGAACCTGGGTGGGGTGCGGGCGGGGGACATCAGGCCTCCTTCAATTCGAGGTCGATACGCTTGAGCTCATAGCCGCGGCTCTTGTAGTGCTGCCAGCGCTGGCGCGCGTGCGCGCGGTCTTCCTCGTGCACCGTCACCACCTCGATCAGGCGCTCGAACCGCTCGAAGCCTTCCGGCACCTGTGCACCGAGATTGACGGCGACCTCGTGATGCGGCGCCTCGCGAAGCGCGGGACAAAGCACGATCGGTGTGGCCGCGAGCATGGCAGCCGAAGCGGAGGCGAAGCAATGCGGCACGAATTCCAGCGCCTCGAAGGTCCAGAGCACGGCATCGAGCTCGCGCAGGAAGCCGTGCTCGCCCGTCACCGCCACTTTCGCGCCCTTGAGCGCCGCCTTGCGCAGCAAGCGGCAGGCATAGCCCATCTTGTCGGGCGCGTTGAAGTGGAACTCGACGCCGGTCACGCGCTCCTCTCAGGCCTTCGCGCGCCTGGGCGCGGCCTTCTTCTTCGCCGGCGCACTTTCGCCCTGCCGCGAGAGCAGGAACTGGTACAGCAGGCCGACGGGCCGTCCCGTCGCGCCCTTCTGCGGCCCGCTCTTCCAGGCGGTGCCGGCGATGTCCAGGTGCGCCCAGGGGTACTTGGACGCGAAGCGCTGCAGGAACTTCGCTGCGGTGATCGCGCCACCGGCGCGGCCCCCGACGTTCGCGACATCCGCGAAGTGGGTCTTCAGGCCCTCGGCGTATTCGTCGTCCAGCGGCATGCGCCAGCACAGGTCCAGCGCGGCGTCGCCGGCGGCCTGCAGCTCCTGCGCCAGGCCCTCGTCCGTCGCGAACAGGCCGCTGCGGAAATTGCCGAGCGCCACCACGCATGCGCCCGTGAGCGTGGCGATGTCGACGACCGCACCCGGCTTGTAGCGCTCGGCGTAAGCCAGCGCATCGCACAGCACCAGGCGCCCTTCCGCATCGGTGTTGAGGATTTCCACGGTCTGGCCGTTCATCGTCTTCACGACGTCGCCCGGTTTCACCGCGCGGCCGTCGGGCAGGTTCTCGCACGCGGCGATGAGCCCGACCACGTTCATGCGGGGCTTGAGCTCGCCGATCGCGCGGAAGGTGCCGAGCACGCTGGCCGCGCCGCCCATGTCGAACTTCATCTCGTCCATGTCCTGCGAAGGCTTGATAGAGATGCCGCCGCTGTCGAAGGTGATGCCCTTGCCGACCAGCACGATGGGCGCTTCACCCGAGGCGCCGCCCTTGTGTTCGAGCACGATGAAGCGCGCGGGCTGCTCCGAGCCCTGCGCCACCGCCATGAAAGCCCCCATGCCGAGCTTCGCGATCTCCTTCGGGCCGAGCACCTCGCAGCCGAAGCCGTGGGTCTTGGCGAGCTTCTTCGCCTCTTCGCCCAGGCGCGTGGGCGTTGCGTGGTTCGGCGGCAGGTTCGCCAGCTCGCGAGTGAACTCGATACCGGCTGCCGCGGCCTTGGCCGCGTTGAAAGCGCCTTGCAGCCGGCCGGCATCCGCGACGCCGACGGTCACGCGCTCGATCTCGCGGCCCTCGGGCTTGGTCTTCGTGGCGACATACACGTAGCTGGACTCCGCCGTGCCTGCCACCGCCGCCCGCACCATGTCCTCGCTCGCATCCTGCGGCAGGACCACCACGAGCCGCTTGACCGCGGGCGACGAGCGCAGAGAGCCCACGGCGCCGGCCACCGCCGAGTGCACGCGGCGGGCGCTGCCGTCGCCGGCGCCGGCGAGGATCACCCGCGCGGCGCCGATGCCCGCCGGCTTGTAGGCCTGCAGGCTCTTGCCGGGCTTGGCCTCGAAGTCGCCGGCCTTGAGCGCGTCGGCGGCGAGCCTGGACAGCGGGTCCTTGCCGGGCTGGAATGCTTCGGTCACCACGAGCACCAGTGCGTCGCACTTCTCGCGCGCCGCGCCTGCCGCATCCAGGGTCTTGAGCTGGAAGTCCATAATCCTCGCTTCTCTTTTTCGGTTTGTCTCGACCGCGCGATGTTATTCCATTCGTCTTTGCGCCGCGAACTCGCCCGCAGTTTCGGCGCGACGCTCGTGGTGCTGGTGACCATCGTGATGACGATGACGCTGGTGCGCACGCTCAGCCTCGCGTCCAAGGGCACCGTGAATCCCGAGGACATCCTGATGGTCATGGGGTACGCCGTGATCGGCTACATGCCGCTGCTGCTCACGCTGTCCCTCTTCATCGCGATCGTCGGCACGCTCTCGCGCATGTACCGCGACAGCGAGACAGTCATCTGGTTCAGCGCGGGCCGCGGCCTGTCGTCCTTCCTCGGGCCGCTCTTCCGGTTCGCGTGGCCGATCCTGCTGGTCGTTGCCCTGCTCGCCCTCGTGGTCTGGCCCTGGGCCAACGCCCAGACGCAGGACCTGAAGGATCGTTATGGCGCGCGCGGCGACCTCGAACGCGTCGCGCCGGGCCAGTTCCAGGAATCGGCGAGCGGCACACGCGTGTTCTTCCTCGACAAGGACACGCCCGACAACAAGTCGGGCAAGAACATCTTCATCGCGACCAACGAGCACGGCCGCGAGACCGTCACGGCGGCCAAAACCGGCAACGTGGTCCCGATCGGCCCCAACCAGTTCCTGGTGCTGGGCACCGGGCAGCGCGTCGAGAGGCCCACGACCGGGCCGAAGGAGGTGCGCATCAGCGAATTCGACGAGTACGCGGCCCGCATCGGCGGCAGCGAGCTCGCGTCGCGCGACAACGCGCCGGCCAAGGCGAAATCGACCTTCGCATTGATTGCCGACCCGACCCGGGTGAACCTGGGTGAACTCGGCTGGCGCCTGGGCCTGGCGCTTGCGGCGTTCAACTTCATCGTGATCGCCGTGATCGTCTCCAACGTGAACCCGCGCGCAGGACGCAGCGGGCACCTCGTCTTCGCGCTCTTCGCGTTCGTCGTGTACTACAACCTGTTGAATATCGGGCAGAGCTGGGTGACCACCGGGCGCGTGGGCCTCGCCGCGTTCATCGTGGCGCTGCACGGCGGCGTGCTGCTGCTGGCCGGCTTCTGGCTCGCGAAGCAGCACAACAACTGGAGCTTCGCCCGCCTGAACGGGAAAGCCGCCCCGTGAGGACGATCCGCCGCCTGATCTACCGCGAGGTGCTCGCCGCGGTCGTTTTCGTGACCGTCGGCTTCCTCGCCCTGTTCTTCTTCTTCGATTTCGTCGACGAACTGCCCAACGTGGGCCGCGGCTCCAGCACGTACCGGCTCACGCAGGCGCTCGCGTACGTGGCGCTGATGGTGCCCAGCCACCTGTACGAGCTGCTGCCGATCGCGGTGCTGATCGGCACGATCTTCGTCATGGCCCGCCTCGCGCAAAGCTCCGAATACACCATCCTGCGCACGAGCGGACTCGGGCCCTGGCGGGCCATGCGGACGCTGTTGATCCTGGGCTCGGTCTTCACCGTGCTCACGTTCGCCGCCGGCGATTACCTCTCGCCGATGGCCGACCGTGCGGGCACACTGCTCAAGGCACGGCTCGAAGGCCGCATCAGCGTCGGCCAGACCGGCGCGTGGCTGAAGGAGCGGCAGTCGTTCCACACGTACAACGTCAACGTCGGCGCGCTCACGCCCGAGGGCGACATGCAGTCCATCCGCATCTTCGAATCGGATGCGCGCGGCTACATGGTGTCGATCACCCAGGCGCGGCGCGGCCGCTTCGAAGACGACAGCGCGTGGCTGCTGCAGGACGCCGAGCGCAGCGAGATCGCGACACAGGGCGCGGAGACCAAGGTGGACACGGTGAAGTTCGCCACCTACCGCTGGCCGACCGAGATCACGCAGGAGATGGTGTCCGTCGCGCTGCTCAAACCCGACCGCATGGGCACGCTGGACCTGTTCCAGTACATCCAGCACCTGGAGGCGAACGGCCAGACCTCGCAGCGCTACGAAATCGAGTTCTGGCGCAAGGTGTTCTATCCCCTGTCCTGCATGGTGATGGTGGTGCTCGCGCTGCCCTTCGCCTACCTGCATTTCCGCTCGGGCAGCATCACCACCTTCGTGTTCCTCGGCGTGCTGATCGGCATCAGCTTCTTCCTGCTGAACAACGTGTTCGGCTACATCGGCAACATCCAGAACTGGCGGCCCTGGCTCACGGCGGCCGCGCCGGGGCTGATCTACACCTGCTTCTCGCTGGGTGCGTTCGGCTGGCTCGTGTTGCGAAGATGAAGGCCGTCATCCTCTTCGGCCATGGCTCGCGCGACCCGCAATGGCGCGAGCCGATGGAAGCGGTGGCCCAGCGCATCCGGGCGCGAGTGGCACCGGTGCAAGTGCGCTGCGCCTTCCTCGAACTCGAAGCGCCCGACCTGCCGGACGCCGCGCGCGAGCTGGTGGAGGCGGGCGCGGATGCGATCCGTATCGTGCCCATGTTCCTCGGCGCGGGACGCCATGCACGCGAAGACCTGCCGCGCCTCGTGGAGGCCTGCCGGCACACGCATCCCACGGTCCAGTTCGAGCTGGCGCCCACCGTGGGCGAAAACCCACGCGTGCTGGATCTGATCGCGGCGATCGCCCTGGAATAAGCCCTTCTTCGGCGGCGGGCCGGGTTTGCTCGTGCATAATGAATCTCTTCCTTAGAAGAAATTCGGCATGAACCTTCACCAGTTCCGATTCGTGCAGGAGGCGGTCCGGCGCAATCTCAATCTCACGGAAGCGGCCAAAGCCCTGCACACCTCCCAGCCGGGCGTCTCGAAGGCCATCATCGAGCTGGAGGAAGAGCTGGGCGTGGAAATCTTCGCGCGGCATGGCAAGCGCCTGAAGCGCGTCACCGAGCCGGGGCAGCACGTCATCCGCAGCATCGAACTCATCATGCGCGAGGTCGGCAACCTCAAGCGCATCGGCGAACAGTTCAGCGCCCAGGACAGCGGAACGCTGTCGATTGCCACCACGCACACGCAGGCGCGCTACGTGCTTCCGGTGCCGGTCGCCAAGCTGCGCGAGGCCTATCCCAAGGTGAACGTCACGCTGCACCAGGGCTCGCCCGACCAGGTGGCGCGCTACCTGATCGATGAAGTCGCCGAGATCGGCATCGCGACCGAGTCGCTGTCGGATTACCAGGAGCTCATCACGCTGCCCTGCTACGAGTGGCAGCACGTGCTCGTGATGCCGCACACGCACCCGCTGGCGAAAAAGGAACGCATCACCATCGAGGACATCGCGGCCGAGCCGATCATCACCTACCATCCTTCGTTCACCGGCCGCACCCGGATCGACAACGCGTTCGCGCATAAGAAGCTCGAGCCGCGCATCGCGCTGGAAGCGATCGACTCGGACGTGATCAAGACCTACGTGCGCCTGGGCCTGGGCATCGGCATCGTGGCCGAAATGTCCGTGCGCGACCAGGACAACAACACCGACCTGGCCACGCGACCGCTGGGTGCCATATTCGGGCAGAACGTCTCGCGGGTCGCCTTCAAGCGGGGCGCGTACCTGCGCAACTTCGTCTTCAAGTTCGCCGAGCTCATCTCCGATCGGCTCGACCGCAACCTCATCGCCAAGGCCATGAGCGGCCAGCACCAGGACTATGAGCTCTAACACCGTGCAAGCCGTCCGCACGCCTTCCGTGGAAACCAAGTTGCCCGCAGTGGGCACGACGATCTTCACCGTCATGTCCGCGCTCGCCGCCGAAAAAGGCGCGGTGAACCTCGGGCAAGGCTTCCCCGACTTCGATTGCGACCCGCGCCTGGTGCAGGCCGTGACGGAAGCGATGACGAAGGGCCTGAACCAGTACCCGCCGATGGCCGGCATCCCGGCCTTGCGTGCGGCGGTGGCCGCCAAGATCGAGTCGATGTACGGCCACAGCTACGACCCGGTCGACGAGGTCACGATCACGGCCGGTGCGACGCAGGCGATCATCACGGCGATCCTCGCCGTGGTGCGTCCGGGTGACGAGGTGATCGTGCTGGAGCCCTGTTACGACAGCTACGTGCCGAACATCGAGCTGGCCGGCGGCACGGTGGTGCGCGTGCCGCTCACGCCGGGCACCTTCCGGCCGGACTTCGGCAAGATCGCGGGCGCCATCACGCGGCGCACACGCGCCATCCTGGTGAACAGCCCGCACAACCCGAGCGCCACGGTGTGGACGGCGGACGAGATGCGCCAACTGGAGGAGATCCTCGCGCCGACCGACGTGCTCCTGATCAGCGACGAGGTGTACGAGCACATGGTCTACGACGGCCAGGAGCACCAGAGCGCGGCGCGCTTCCCGGGCCTGGCGGCGCGCGCATTCATCGTCTCGAGCTTCGGCAAGACCTACCACGTGACGGGGTGGAAGGTCGGCTACGTCGCCGCGCCCGCACCGCTCACCGCCGAATTCCGCAAGGTCCACCAGTTCAACGTGTTCACGGTGAACACGCCGGTGCAGCACGGGCTGGCCGCCTACATGGCGGACCCGCAACCGTACCTGCAGTTGCCCGCGTTCTACCAGCGCAAGCGCGACCTGTTCCGCGAGGGCCTCAGGCGCACCCGATTCACGTTGCTGCCCAGCGAAGGCAGCTATTTCCAGTGCGTCGACATCTCCGCCGTGAGCGACCTGCGCGAAGAGGAATTCTGCAAATGGCTCACGAGCGAGATCGGCGTCGCGGCGATCCCGCTGTCGGCGTTCTACGGCAACGGCTTCGACCAGCGCGTGGTGCGCTTCTGCTACGCCAAGAAGGAAGACACCCTGCACACGGCGTTGGACCGGCTGGCGAAGCTCTGACGCCGGTCAGCAATTGATCGGGTTCTTGCAGAAGCGCGTGAGCTCGGTCACCACGGCCTGCCGCACCGGCTCGTGCGCCTTCGGGCCCACGTCGAGCCCGAGCCTGAAGTCGTATTTGCGGAAAAACTCGTCGAACAGCTCGCCGCCCACGGTTCCGTGCGCGGTCAGCGTGTCCTGCATCACGTCATAGGCCAGCAGGATCGCCGCGAGCGGTTGCGGCGCCGGGCCCGACATCACCTGGGCGCCGCGCGCCGGGTCGTACTGGCTGTGCTCGGCGCAGCAGTGGATCAATTCGTCCTGCACGCCCTTTTGCGCGCGCGTCTTGCGGAAGCTGATGAAGCTCACATCCTTCGTGGGATAGACCAGTTTGTGCGCGCAGATCGCGGAGTACGCGACGACGCTGCGCCGCGGGCCCACGCCGCCCGGCCATTCGTACGGATCACGATCCCGGGTGCTGAGCATCCGCGGCGCGGCGGGCCTGCCCAGGTCGAGCAGGAACACCGGGGTCGCCTGATACGGGTAATGGAAGACGTAGTTGGTCAGCGGCTGCAGCGTTGAGGCCTTGAGCGGATCTCCACGCTCGTCCACCAGCAGTGCGGGCTGGTATTCGCGCGCTTTCGCATCCGCCGCGATCGCAACAGTCGTCCAGGACAGGCAGGCCGCACCCGCAGTGCACTCGATGAAACTGCGGCGGTCCATGAAATCAGTAGAGCACGACGCTCGCCTTGCCGCGTTCAGGCTTGTACCGAAGAACAAAGTTGCCGTGCGCAAACTTGGGTTCTCCCACAGGCCGGTAGGAGCGGCCTGACCGCGAACTCAGGCGTGCGCTGTCGTGCCCGGGCAGGGGCAAGTGCCACGATGGGCTCCACCGCGCCGCGGAAGGAGAAAACCATGTCCATGTCGATGCTGCTGCTGATCGTCCTCGTCCTGCTGCTGCTCGGAGCCCTGCCCACGTGGGGCTACAGCCGCAACTGGGGTTACGCACCATCAGGCGGGCTGGGCCTGGTGCTGCTGATCGTGCTGATCCTGCTGCTGATGGGACGGCTCTGAAGGCCGCGGCGCGTCAGCTTGTCAGCTGGCCCCACGCCTTCTGGAGGCGCTTGGCGCTGACGGGCTGGGGCGTGCGCAATTCCTGGGCGAACAGGCTCACCCGCAACTCCTCGAGCATCCAGCGGAACTCCTGCATCCGCCCATCGACGGCGCCCTTTCGTTCAGCGACGAGACGCCAGTAGCGCTGCTCCTCGGCCCTCGCCTCCGCCATCCGTGAAGCGTCGCGCGCCGGGTCGCTGCGCGCCTTGTCCAATCGCAGCACCGTCGCCCTCAGGTAGCGCGGGAAGTGCTGCAACTGCGTCCACGGCGTCAGGGCCAGGAATCGCTTGGGCATGAGGCGCTGCAGTTGCTGCGTGACGTCGGCCGTCGCATCCGGGTGGCCCTTGGTGTCCTTCACCTTGCGCAAGGCCGTCTGGTATTCCACGAGGATCGTGGCCGCAAGCCGCGCCACTTCATTGGCAATCAGCGTCAGCCGCGCCCGCCCTTCTTCCAGCCTCCGTTTGAAGCCGGCATCGTTGGCGGGCAGCGGCTCGAGCATGAACGCGCGGTCGAGTGCAACATCGATGATCTGCTCGCGCAGTTCCTCCTGCGTGCCCAGCGGCATGAAGGCCACGGCCATGCGCTGCAGGTCGGGAATGTTCTTCTCTAGGTATTTGAGCGCGTCCTTCAGCTGCAGCGCGAACAGGCGCCGCAGGCCCGCGCGGTGCTTCGCCGCCGCGACTTCGGGCTCGTCGAAGACTTCGATCGTGACGGCGTCCTTCTGGTCGACCAGGGCGGGAAAGCCGACGAGGCTGGTTCCGCCCTTGCGGATTTCCATGAGCTCGGGGAGCTCGCCGAAAGACCACGAGGTGAAGCGCTGGTCGGCGGCCTGCGAGCGCGGTTCGCTTCGCTGGCTCACCGCCTTGTTCTGCTGCGTGGCGGGCTCATCTTTTGCGACGACGACCTTCATCCCCGCCAGCGCCTGGAACGCCCCCCGCGCCTTCGCCCCCAATTCCGCCTTCAATGCCCCGAGGTTGCGCCCGATCCCCAGCTGGCGACCATGCTCGTCCACCACGCGGAAATTCATGAACAGGTGCGGCGGGAGCATGTCCAGCTTGAAGTCGGCGCGCTTCACGTCCAGGCTCGTTTCGGCGCGCACGACTTTCAGCAGCGCATCGGTGAGCGAGCCGTCGCCGAACTCCTCGGGCTGCGACAGACGGGCCGCGATGCGCGTCGCGGACTCGGGCAGCGGCACGAAGCGTGAACGCGGTTTCTGCGGCAGGCTTTTCAGCAGCGCCTGCACCTTGTCCTTCAGCATGCCCGGCACCAGCCATTCGGCGCGCTCTTCGCTGACCTGGTTCAGCACGAACAAGGGCACCGTGACGGTCAACCCATCGCGCGGATCGCCCGGTTCGTGCAGGTACGCCGCCGCGCAGTCGACGCCGCCCAGTTTCACCGTGCGCGGGAACGCGTCGGTCGTGATGCCCGCAGCCTCGTGCCGCATCAGCTCCTCGCGCGTGAGCCTCAGCAGTTGCGGGTTGCCGCGGCTCGCCTCGCGGTACCAGCGCTCGAAGCTCGCGCCGCTGTAGACGTCGTGAGGAATGAACTGGTCGTAGAACGCGTAGATCAGTTCCTCGTCGACCAGCACGTCCTGCCGCCGCGACTTGTGTTCCAGCTCCTCGACCTGCTTCACCAGTTTCTGGTTGGCGACGAGAAACGGCAATTTCGTTTCCCACTGGCCCGCGACCAGCCCTTCGCGGATGAAGATCTCGCGCGCGCCCTGCATGTCGACCCGCGCGAACGGCACGCGCCGTCCCGAGTAGATGACGAGGCCGTACAGGGTCGCGCGCTCGAAGGACATCACCTCCGCGGCCTTCTTTTCCCAGTGCGGGTCGAGCAGCTGCTTCTTCAGCAGGTGGCCCGCGACCTGCTCGATCCACGCGGGCTCGATGTTGGCGATGCCGCGGCCGAACAGGCGCGTGGTCTCCACCAGTTCCGCGCAGACGATCCAGCGGCCGGGCCGCTTCTTCAGGTGCGCGCCGGGGTGCGGGAAGAACTTGATGCCGCGCGCGCCCAGGTAAGGCGTGTCGCCGGGACGCGTGCCCGGCTCCTCGTCCAGCTTGTAGCCGATGTTGCCCAGCAGGCCGGCGAGCATCGCCTTGTGCAGGTTCTCGTAGCTCGCCGGCGTGGTGTTGATCCGCCACTTGTGCTCCGCCACGACGGTGTGCAGCTGCGAATGGATGTCGCGCCATTCGCGCAGGCGCCGCACGTTGATGAAGTTCTGGCGCAGCAGCTGCTCGAATTGCCGATTCGACAGCTTGTGGTCCTTCCCGTGGCCTCCCCGCGCTTCGTCGAGCCACTGCCACAGCTTCAGGTAGCCGGAGAACTCGCTCTTCTCGTCGTCGAACTTCGCGTGCTGCTGGTCGGCCTGGGTCTGAAGCTCCATCGGTCGGTCGCGCACGTCCTGCACCGACAGGGCCGAGGCGATCACCAGCACCTCGTCGAGCGCCCCGAGTTCGCGCGCCTCCACGATCATGCGGGCGACGCGCGGGTCGAGCGGCAGCTTCGCCAGCTCGGCGCCCATCGCCGTCAGCTCGTTCGCATCGTCGACCGCGCCCAGCTCGTTCAGCAGCTGGTAGCCGTCGGCGATCGCGCGGCGCGAGGGCGGATCGATGAACGGGAAGTCTTCCACCCCACCCAGGTGCAACGACTTCATCCGCAGGATCACGCCCGCGAGGGACGAGCGCAGGATTTCCGGATCGGTGAACCGCGGGCGGCCCGCGAAGTCCTTTTCGTCGTACAGCCGGATGCAGATGCCGTTGGCCACCCGCCCGCAGCGGCCGGCTCGCTGGTTGGCCGCCGCCTGGCTGACCGGCTCGACCAGCAGCTGTTCGACCTTGCTCCTGAAACTGTAGCGCTTCACACGGGCCGTGCCGGCGTCGATCACGAAGCGGATGCCCGGCACGGTGAGCGAGGTCTCGGCGACGTTGGTGGCGAGCACGATGCGGCGCCCGCCATGGGGTTCGAATACGCGGTCCTGCTCCTGCTGCGACAGGCGCGCGAACAGCGGGATCACCTCGGTGTCGCGCGTGATCGGGCTGTGCGACAGGTGCTTGCGCAGGTGGTCCGCCGTCTCTCGGATCTCGCGCTCGCCGGGCAGGAAGACGAGGATGTCGCCCCCTTCCCTTCCCTGCCAGAGTTCATCGACGCCGTCGGCGATCGCCTCGTTCAGGCCGTACTCGCGCGATTCCTCGAAGGGCCGCCAGCGCTGCTCCACCGGGAACATGCGGCCCGAGACGTAGATCACCGGCGCCGGCCCCTTGGCGGATGCGAAATGCTGGGCGAAGCGCTCGGCATCGATCGTCGCCGACGTCACGATGACCTTCAGGTCCGGCCGGCGCGCCAGGATCTCGCGCAGGTAGCCAAGCAGGAAATCGATGTTGAGGCTGCGCTCGTGGGCCTCGTCGATGATGATCGTGTCGTACGCCTGCAGCAGCGGATCGGTCTGCGTTTCCGCGAGCAGGATGCCGTCCGTCATCAGTTTCACCGAGGCTCCGCGCGAGAGGCGGTCCTGGAAGCGCACCTTGTACCCGACCACCTCGCCCAGGGGCGTCTGCAATTCTTCGGCGATGCGCTTGGCGACGCTGGAAGCCGCGATCCGTCGCGGCTGCGTGTGGCCGATCAGCTTGCCGCGGCCCTGCGGGTCATTCGCCGTGCCGCGGCCCATCGCGAGCGCGATCTTGGGCAGTTGCGTGGTCTTGCCCGAGCCGGTTTCGCCGCAGACGATGACGACCTGGTGGGCCGCGATGGCCGCCTGGATCTCGTCGCGTTTCGCGCTGACGGGAAGCTGCTCGGGAAAGGTGATGCGAAAGTCGGGCAAGGGGATGGCGCGAAAACCCTCGATTTTGTCACTCATACCGTACACTTTCCCGCCAGCCATCCACACCGACACCACGCCCGATGTCCGCCGTCTTCAATTTCACCTTCGTGCCGTGGTTCCGCTCGGTCGCGCCCTACATCCACATGCACCGCGGCAAGACCTTCGTGGTCGGTGTCGCCGGCGAGGCGGTCGCCGCCGGAAAGCTGCAGAACATCGCGCAGGACCTCGCGCTGATCCAGAGCATGGGCGTGAAGGTGGTGCTGGTGCACGGCTTCCGCCCGCAGGTGAACGAGCAGCTCAAGGCCAAGGGCCACGCGGCGAAGTATTCGCACGGCATGCGCATCACCGACGAAGTGGCGCTCGACTCGGCGCAGGAAGCCGCCGGCCAGCTGCGCTACGAGATCGAAGCGGCCTTCAGCATGGGCCTGCCGAACACGCCCATGGCCGGGTCCACCGTCCGCGTGATCTCCGGCAACTTCCTCACGGCGCGGCCGGTCGGCATCGTCGACGGCGTCGATTTCCAGCACTCGGGCCTGGTGCGCAAGGTGGACGTGGGCGGCATCACCCGCACGCTCGACTTCGGCGCGATGGTGCTGATCTCCCCCTTCGGTTTTTCCCCGACCGGCGAGGCCTTCAACCTCACGATGGAGGAAGTCGCCACCAGCGTAGCCATCGCGCTTCAGGCGGACAAATTGGTGTTCCTGACCGAGGTCCCCGGCATCCGGGTGAAGCCGCTGGAGCCGGAATCGGACGACAACCCGATCGACACCGAGCTGCCCCTCGCGGCCGCGGAACAACTGCTCGCCTCGCTGCCCGGCGCCCAGCAGCCGACCGACACCGCCTTCTACCTGCAGCATTGCGTGAAGGCGTGCAAGGCCGGCGTGGACCGCAGCCACATCATCCCGTTCGCGGTGGACGGCTCGATCCTGCTCGAGGTGTATGTGCACGACGGCATCGGCACGATGGTGGTGGACGAGAAGCTCGAAAGCCTGCGCGAGGCCACGGCCGACGACGTGGGCGGCATCCTGCAGCTGATCGAACCTTTCGAGAAGGACGGCACGCTGGTCAAGCGCGGGCGCACCGAGATCGAGCGCGACATCTCCAACTACACGATCATCGAGCACGACGGCGTGATCTTCGCCTGCGCGGCGCTCTACCCCTACCCCGAGGCGAAGACGGGCGAGATGGCCGCACTCACCGTGTCACCGCAAAGCCAGGGCCAGGGTGACGGCGAGAAGATCCTCAAGCGCGTCGAGCAGCGCGCCAGGGCCATGGGCCTGGACAGCATCTTCGTGCTCACCACGCGCACGATGCACTGGTTCCTCAAGCGCGGTTTCGTGCAGGTCGACCCCGAGTGGCTGCCGGAGGCGCGCAAGCGCAAATACAACTGGGATCGCCGCAGCATGGTCTTCGTCAAGAAGCTAAGCTGACGGCATGACCGCACCGTTTCGCATCCTGGACCTCGACCACATCGTCCTGCGCGTCACCGACCTGCAGAAGATGCTGGGCTTCTACCAGGACGTGCTGGGCTGCACGATGGAGCGTCGCCAGGAAGAGCTGGGGCTGTACCAGCTGCGTGCGGGTTCGTCGCTGATCGACCTGGTCACGATAGCCGGCAAGCTCGGCCGGGCCGGCGGCGCGGCACCTGGCACGGAGGGCCGCAACCTCGATCACTTGTGCCTGCGCATCGATCCTTATGACGAGGCGGCCCTGCGAGCCCACCTGATCACCCATGGCATCACGCCCGGCGAATCCGGCTCGCGCGTCGGTGCCGAAGGCGAAGGCCCATCGCTGTACCTGCGCGATCCCGAGGGGAACATGATCGAGCTCAAGGGCCCGCCAGCCGGGGCTTGAAACCCGCCCCGAAGGCTCCTACAACAAAAGGCGCGCCGTCCGACATACGGTTTGGACGATGCGCCCTACGTTGGAGGCGTCATGGAAAGCGCTGCACCCATCCCTCGCGAAGTGCGCATCCCTTCGGGTGATGCGTGGCTGTACGGCGACCTCGCCATTCCAGCCGACAGCAGCGGCATCGTGCTGTTCGCCCACGGCAGCGGCAGCGGGCGGCACAGCTCGCGCAACCGCCGCGTCGCGCAGCACCTGCAGCGTGCCGGCATGGCGACCTTGTTGTTCGACCTGCTCACGGCCGAAGAAGAGCAGCGCGACATCCACACCCGCGAGCACCGCTTCGACATCCCGCTGCTCACGCGCCGCATGCAGGACGCGACGATGTGGCTCCAGTCGCGCGATGATCTGCGCCGTGCGCCGATCGGGTATTTCGGCGCGAGCACCGGCAGCGCCGCGGCGCTGATCGCCGCCGCGCGCCTGGGCGAGCGCATCGCGGCGGTCGTCTCGCGCGGTGGCCGGCCCGACCTCGCCGGCGCGGCGGCGCTCGCCGCGGTGAAGGCACCGACACTGCTGATCGTCGGCGGCGCAGATTACGGCGTGATCGAGCTGAACCAGGATTCCTACGAACGCCTGCAGTGCGAGAAGGAGTTCCTCGTCGTGCCGGGTGCCACGCACCTGTTCGAGGAGCGCGGCGCGCTCGAACAGGTCTCCGAGGCGGCCGCGCAATGGTTCTCGGCGCATTTCGCCACCTTGCACGAGGGTGCGTCATGATCTGGGGCGACCGGCGTTTCGCCGACCGGCAGGAAGCCGGCCGGGTGCTGGCCGAGCACCTGGCGCACCTGCAAGGCCATGAGGACCTGCTGGTGCTGGCACTGCCGCGCGGTGGCGTGGCCGTGGGCTTCGAGGTGGCGCGCGCCTTGCACGCCGAACTCGACGTCTTCATCGTGCGCAAGCTCGGTTACCCGGGCCACGAGGAATACGCGATGGGCGCGATCGCCAGCGGCGGCGTGCGCGTCATGAACATCCTGCCGGGCAGCGGCGTGACCCAGCGCGAGGTCGATGCGGCGGTCGCGCGCGAGCAGGCGGAACTGGGACGGCGCGAGCGCCTGTACCGCGGATCGCGCCCGCCGGTGGCGATCGCGGGGCGCACCGTGATCGTCGTCGATGACGGCCTGGCCACCGGCGCGACGATGCGCGCGGCCGTGGCGGCGATCCGCAAGCGGGGACCCGGGCGGCTGATCGTCGCCGTGCCGGTGGGCGCGCCGGAAACCTGCGACCAGCTGCAGTCCGAAGCCGACGAGGTGGTCTGCGCTGAAATGCCCGTGCCCTTCCACGCGGTGGGCCTCTGGTACCGCGACTTCCCGCAATCCACGGACGACGAAGTGAAGCAGCTGCTCGAAGCTGCACGGCTCGAACACGAGCATCCCGCGCATTGACGCATGCACGGCCAGGAGCAAGCAGTATGGCGATCTGGCAGACCAAGATAGACGACAGCGAGCGGTTCGTGCACGAGCTGCGGCCGCACCTGCATCACCTGCCCGGCAACGAGCACGACCACGACCTCGTCCTGCAGCTGATCGGCAAGTTGCGCTTCGCCCTGCTCGGGGAAGCGTCGCACGGCACGCAGGAGTTCTACCGCGAGCGCATCCGCATCACGCAGCGCCTCATCGCCGAGGAAGGCTTCACGGCCGTGGCGGTGGAGGCCGACTGGCCGGATGCCTGGCGCGTCAACCGCTATGTGCGCGGCGTCTCCCAGGACCGCGACGCGAGCGAAGCCCTGGCCGGCTTCCAGCGTTTCCCTTCCTGGATGTGGCGCAACACCGAAGTTCGCGATTTCATCGAGTGGCTGCGCGAATTCAACGCAGGCCGCCCCCGCCAGCGGCAGGCCGGCTTCTACGGCCTGGACCTGTACAGCCTGTTCACCTCGATCGAGGCCGTGCTCAAGTACCTCGACGAGCACGACCCGGAAGAGGCGCGCCGCGCCCGCGCGCGCTACGCCTGTTTCGACCACGCGCGCGGCGACAGCCAGGCCTACGGCTACGGCGCGTCCTACGGCGTCAGCCCCTCCTGCGAGGACGAGGTGGTACAGCAATTGCGCGAGATGAACCACCGGTCCGCGCAGATGTCCACCACCCAGGGCCTGGAGCGCGACGAGATGTTCTACGCGCAGCAGAACGCGCGGCTCGTGCGCAATGCCGAGGAGTACTACCGGACGATGTTCCGCGGGCGCGTGTCCTCATGGAATTTGCGCGACAGCCACATGGCCGAGACACTGCAGGCACTCGACCGGCACCTCACCGCGGATGGCGGCACGCCGCCGCGGATGGCCGTGTGGGCGCACAACTCCCACCTGGGCGACGCGAGCGCCACCGAGATGGGCGACATGGGCGAATGGAACGTCGGCCAGCTCGCCCGCGAACGCTATGGCGCGGATGCGGTGCTGGTGGGCTTCTCGACGCACCGCGGCTGGGTGACTGCGGCCGACGACTGGGACGGGCCGCACCGCCGCAAGCGCGTGCGCGAAGGCTTGGACGAGAGCTGGGAGGACATCTTCCACCGCTGCGACGCCGAGCGCGCCCTGCTCGTGCTGCGCGGCAACGACACGCTGCGGCCGCTCGCGATGCAGCGGCGCATCCAGCGGGCGATCGGCGTCATCTACCGGCCCGAAACCGAGCGCCTGAGCCACTACTTCCACACCACGCTCGCCGAGCAGTTCGACGCGCTGATCCACATCGACGAGACCCATGCCTTGCAGCCGCTCGATCGCGACGAGCGGCACGCGAAGGAAGCGGAAACCTATCCCTCAGGCGTATGAAGGGCGCGCCACCGGCTGGCGCAGCTGCCGCACGATCAGCGCCAGCGCCACGAGCGCGAAGATCACGAACCACACGAACGACCAGTTCGCGATCGACAGGCCCAGGAACGTCCAGTCGACCTTCGTGCAGTCGCCGCTGCCCTTGAAGATCATGGGAATCGCACGGCGCAGCGGGAAGTTCTCGATCATCCCGTAGAAGTCGCGCCCGCAGGAGGCGACCTCCGGCGGGTTCCACTGCAGCCAGCTTTGCCGGGCGGCGACGAAGGCGCCGAAGCCCGCGAACAGCAGCACCAGCGCGCTGCCGGCCACCGTCGCGGCCCGGCTCCTGATGAACGCCGTCACGGCGGCGATCACGGCCACGATGATCATCGCGTAGCGCTGCACGATGCACATCGGGCACGGCTCCAGGCCGACCACGTGCTGCAGGTACAGGCCGAAGGCCAGCATGCCTACGCAAATCGCCGCGATCAACGCCAGCACGCGCCGCGGCGCATTGTCGAACCACTGGACCACGAAAAGCCTCCTGCCCGCGCTTCCCGTCAACCGTTGCTCTCGACGAACACGCGTGCGCGCCGGGGCGTCACGACGAGCGTCTCGCCTTCCCGGAACCCCATGTCCCGGAATTGCTGCGCGGGAATCTGCGCTTCGATGATGTTATCGCCTCCCGCTTGGGTCTCGTCGGCGGGCACAAGTTCCATCCGGGCGATGGGCCCGACGACGATCGCGCGGGTCAATTGGACCACGATCCCGCGCGGGCGGCCTTCCGCATCGACGCCCTCGCCCGGCGAATAGCGCTGGACGTCGAAGTCGTGCGGCCGCACATAGGCGCGCGCCTTGGCGTTCTGCGCGTTCGCGTGCTCGGGCGATTCGATCTGCAGGCCTTCGAGGTGCACCTCGCCTTCGTGCGCGCGGCCGTGGAACAGGTTCACGTCGCCCAGGAACCCGTAGACGAAGGGGCTGGCCGGATGGTCCCAGACCTCCTGGGGCGAGCCGATCTGCTCGATCTTGCCGGCGTTCATCAGCACCACGCGGTCGGCGACTTCGAGCGCCTCCTCCTGGTCGTGCGTGACGAAGATGCTGGTGACGTGCAGCTCGTCGTGCAGGCGGCGCAGCCAGCGGCGCAGTTCCTTGCGCACCTTGGCGTCGAGCGCCCCGAAGGGCTCGTCCAGCAGCAGCACCTTCGGCTCCACCGCCAGTGCCCGGGCGAGCGCGATCCGCTGGCGCTGCCCGCCCGACAGCTGCGCCGGGAAGCGGTCGGCCAGCCAGTCGAGCTGCACCAGTTTGAGCAGGTCCATCACCTTCTGCCTGACCTGCGCCTCGCTCGGGCGCTCCTTGCGCGGCTTCACGCGCAGGCCGAAGGCGACGTTCTCGAACACCGTCATGTGGCGGAACAGCGCGTAATGCTGGAACACGAAGCCCACGCCGCGCTCGCGCACGTGCACGTCGGTCGTGTCCTCGCCGGAAAAGAGGATGGTGCCGGCGTCGGCCGCTTCCAGGCCCGCGATGATGCGCAGCAGCGTGGTCTTGCCGCAGCCCGAGGGACCGAGCAGCGCGATCAGCTCGCCGGATTCGATGTCGAGCGAGACGTCGCGCAGCGCGTGGAACTCGCCGAAGCGCTTGCTGACGTTGCGGATTTCGATGCTCATAGGGCTTCCTTCAGCGCGGGACGCTCCGGCGGCAGTTCCGCCGCCGCCCGCATCTCGCGCTCATGCCGCCATTCGGCGACCGACTTGATCACCAGCGTCACCAGCGCCAGCAGCGCGAGCAGCGAGGCGACCGAGAACGCGGCCACCGACTGGTATTCGTTATAGAGGATCTCCACGTGCAGCGGCATGGTGTTGGTCTGGCCGCGGATGTGGCCCGAAACGACCGACACGGCGCCGAACTCGCCCATGGCGCGCGCGTTGCACAGGATCACGCCGTAGATCAGGCCCCACTTGATGTTGGGCAGCGTCACGTGCCAGAAGGTCTGCCAGCCGTTCGCGCCCAGCACGATCGCGGCTTGCTCCTCCTCGTTGCCCTGCGCCTGCATCAGCGGGATCAGCTCGCGGGCGATGAACGGGAACGTGACGAAGATCGTCGCCAGCACGATGCCCGGCACGGCGAAGATGATCTTGACGTCGTGCGCCCCCAGCCACGGCCCGAGCCAGCCTTGCGCGCCGAAGATCAGCACGTAGATCAGGCCGGCGACCACCGGCGACACCGAGAACGGCAGGTCCACCAGCGTGGTGAGGAAAGCCTTGCCGCGGAAGTCGTACTTGGCGATGCACCACGCCGCCGCGATGCCGAAGACCAGGTTGAGCGGCACCGCGATGGCGGCCGTGATCAGCGTGAGGCGGATGGCCGACCAGGCGTCGGGCTCCTTCAGCGCGTCCAGGTACGCGCTCACGCCTTTGCGCAGCGCCTCCGTGAACACGGCCGCCAGCGGCAGCACCAGGAACAGCAGCAGGAAAGCGAGGGCGATGCCCGTGAGCGTCCAGCGCACCCAAGGCGATTCGGTCGCGACGACGCGCTTCTTCGTCACGTCCATCACAGCGCTCCCGAACGCTTGCGCTGCCAGACCTGCAACGCGTTGATGACCAGCAGCAGCACGAAGGACAGCACCAGCATCACCACGGCCACGGCCGTGGCGCCCGCGTAGTCGTACTGCTCCAGCTTGCCGATGATGATCAGCGGCGTGATCTCCGAGACCATCGGCATGTTGCCGGCGATGAAGATCACGGACCCGTACTCGCCGATCGCACGGGCGAACGCCATCGCGAAACCCGTCAGCAGCGCGGGCGCGATCGAGGGAAAGATCACCTTGTAGAAGGTCTGCCAGCGCGTCGCGCCCAGAGACATCGCGGCCTCTTCCAGCTCGCGCTCGGTATCTTCCAGCACCGGCTGCACCGTGCGCACGACGAAGGGCATGCCGATGAAGATCAGCGCGATCACCACGCCCTTGGGATTGAACGCCAGCTTGATGCCCAGCGGCTCCAGGTACTGCCCGACCCAGCCGTTGCCGGCCAGCAGCGCCGTGAGCGAGATGCCTGCCACCGCCGTGGGCAGCGCGAACGGCAGGTCGACCAGCGCGTCGACGATGCGCTTGCCGAAAAAGTCGTAGCGCACCAGCACCCAGGCCACCAGCAGGCCGAAGAACACGTTGACGATCGCGGCGATGAACGACGCGCCGAAGGTCAGCCGGTAGGACGCCAGCACACGCGGCGAGCTGATGGCTGCCCAGAACTGGTCGGCCGTGAGGGACAGCGACCTGAAAACCAGCGCCGAGAGCGGGATGAGCACGATCAGGCTCAGGTACAGCAGCGTGTACCCAAGCGTGAGGTTGAAGCCCGGCAGGACCTTCTTGCTGCCGCCGCGCGAAGGCGCCGGCAACGCCGGCATCGGCGCGGAAAGCGCGGCGCCTGCCATTATTTGACGGTGTACAGCTTGTCGAACTGTCCGCCGTCGTTGAAGTGCACCTTCTGCGCCTCGCTCAGCGAGCCGAACAGCTCGTGAACGGTGAACAGCTTGATCGGCTTGAACTTGTCGCTGTACTTCTTGAGGACCGCCTCGTTGCGCGGGCGGATGTAGTGCCTGGCGGCGATCTCCTGCGCTTCCGGCGTGTAGAGGAAGTTCAGGTAGGCCTTCGCGAGGTCCGCCGTGCCCTTTTTGGCGACGGTGCGCTCGACCACCGCCACCGGATTCTCGGCGACGATGCTGATCGAGGGATACACGACGTCGACCTTGTCGCTGCCGAATTCGCGGTTGACCGATTCGACTTCCGATTCGAACGTGATCAGCACGTCGCCGATGTTCCGCTGCAGGAACGCCGTGGTGGCATCGCGCCCGCCGCGCGCGAGCACCGGCACGTTCTTGTAAAGCTTCTGCACGAACTCCGCCGCCTGCGCGTCGGTGCCGCCCTTCTTGCGGATGTAGCCCCAGGCGGCGAGGTAGGCGTAGCGGCCGTTGCCGCCGGTCTTGGGGTTCACCACCACGACCTGCACGCCCGGCTTGACCAGGTCGTCCCAGTCCTTGATGCCCTTCGGGTTGCCGTTGCGCACCAGGAACAACATCGTCGAGGTGGTCGGCGCGGCGTTGTCCGGGAAGCGCTTGGCCCAGTCCTTGGCGACGACGCCGCGGTCCGCGAGGAACTCGATGTCGGTGGTCGTGTTCATCGTCACGACGTCGGCGTCCAGGCCGTCGGCCACGGCACGCGCCTGCGCGCTCGAGCCGGCGTGCGACTGCTCGACCTTCACGTCCTTGCCGGTCTGCTTCTTGTAGTACGGCACGAACGCGGCGTTGATGTCCTTGTAGAACTCGCGCGCGACGTCGTACGAAACGTTCAACAGCGTCTGCTGCGCCGAAGCGAGCCCGCTGGCAGCCAGCGCGACTCCGGCGATGAGGGTCTTGATGCGGAGGTTCATGGAATGTCCTTGGGAAACGGCTGCGCTTTCAGGCACGCGCGGCTCCCCATTCTGCAGAAAGCGTGATTGTGGCGATGGGTGCGCGGAAACCCAACGACCGTGTTCTTGTAAGTTCATGCGCCACGCGCATATAGAAGAGCTCCTGCCTGCCTAAAGCAGAGGCCGCAGTTCCCGCGCGGCGTCGAGCAGGGCCGGCAGCAGCGCCGATTCCATGGCCTTGGCGCCGAGCCGCTGCGGCGGCGCGACCACGTTGAGCGCCGCCACGGTCTGCCCCTGCATGTTGCGCAGCGGCACGGCCAGTGCGTGCACGCCCAGTTCATGCTCCTCGCAGGCATAGGCCCAGTCGCGGCTGCGCACCTCGTCGACCACGGCGCGGAACTTCTTCGGATCGACCACGGTATGGCCCGTCAGCCTCGGCAGCTCCCGGCCCTTCATCCAGGCGTTGAACTCCGCGCGCGACTTCGCGGCCAGCAGCACACGGCCGGTCGAGGTCGCGTGGGCCGGCAGGCGCGCGCCCAGGTGCAGGCCGTACGCGAGCATGCGCGTGATGCCGCTGCGCGCGACGATCACGACCCACTCCCCCTCCAGAACGACCACCGAGAACGACTCGCCGGTCTGGGCGGTGAGCCTGTTGAGCGTGGGCTGCACGACGCGTGGCAGCCGCGCGGAAGCGAGATAGCTGCCGGACAGGCGCAGCACCTTCGGGGCGAGCCAGAAGTAGCTGCCGTCGGTCTCCAGGTAGCCCAGGTGCGCCAGCGTCAGCAGGTGCCGCCGCGCCGCGGCCCGCGTGATCCCGGCGCGCTGGGCCGCCAGCGTCGCGTTCAGCCGTTGCCGCTCGGTGTCGAAGCTCTCCAGCACGGCCAGGCCCTTGGCCATACCCTCGATGAAATCCGCCTTCGCGATCATGTGCATGCTTGCGCGATCATCGCGCGCCTTGCGCAATGATCGCACAAAGGCCGGGCCGGGTCCTCGCCGACGCGTCCGCGCGCACTTATGCTGGGCCGATCAGGAGACAAACCATGCGCACGCAAGTCGCCATCGTCGGCGCCGGCCCGGCCGGCCTTCTTCTCGGCCAGCTGCTGCACAAGGCCGGCATCGCCAACGTCATCGTGGAACGCCAGAGCGCCGACTACGTGCTCGCCCGCATCCGCGCCGGCATCCTCGAGCAGGTCACCGTGGACCTGATGGACGAAGCGGGCGTGGGCGCCCGCATGCACCGCGAAGGCGTCGTGCACCACGCGATCGAGCTCGCGTTCGACGGCCTGCGCCACCCGATAGACGTGCACGGCCTCACCGGCGGCAAGGTGGTGACCGCGTACGGGCAGACCGAGCTCACGCACGACCTGATGGACGCGCGCCGCGGCGAAGGCCTGCCGACGGTCTACGAGGCGCACGACGTGACCGTGTCGGGGTTCGATACCGATCGCCCGCAGGTCCAGTACCGCAAGGACGGCCAGCTGCACACCATCGATTGCGATTTCATCGCCGGCTGCGACGGCTTCCATGGCGTGTGCCGCGCCAGCGTCCCGCGCTCGGCCATCCACGAATACGAGAAGGTCTATCCCTTCGGCTGGCTCGGGCTGCTGGCGGACGTGCCGCCGGTCTCGCCGCATGCCATCGTCTACGCCAACAGCGACCGCGGCTTCGCCCTGTGTTCCATGCGCAGCCTCACGCGCAGCCGCTACTACGTGCAATGCCCGCTCACCGACAAGGTGGAGGAATGGAGCGACGAGCGCTTCTGGGACGAACTGCGTCGCCGCATCGACCCGGAACTCGCGGCCAGGATCGAAACGGGCCCGTCGATCGAAAAGAGCATCGCGCCCTTGCGCAGCTTCGTCGCCGAGCCGCTGCGCTTCGGCCGCCTGTTCCTCGCCGGCGATGCCGGCCATATCGTGCCGCCGACGGGTGCGAAAGGCCTGAACCTCGCCGCCTCGGACGTGAAATACCTCTCCAGCGCCTTCATCGAGCATTTCCGCGAGCGCAGCAACGCCGGCATCGACCATTACTCCGGGCGCGCGTTGCGCCGCATATGGAAGGCCGAGCGCTTCTCCTGGTCGATGACGAACCTGCTCCACCGCTTCCCCGACCAGAGCGGCTTCGACCAGCGCGTGCAGGAAGCGGAGCTGGATTACCTGGTGCACTCGCGCGCGGCGTCCACGGCGCTGGCGGAGAACTACGTGGGCCTGCCGCTGTAGCGGCTCACTTCCAGTCCACCCGGCCAAAGTGGTCACCACCCAGGCGCGTATAGAAGATCCCGATCGTGCCGCGCGTCTGCGGGCGATCGCCCAGGTCCGGGTAGCGCGCCTCGCGATGGTTCCACAGATATTTCACGGTGACGGCGTGGTGCTTCTCGATGCGCCAGGTGTATGAGAGGTCTGCGCGCACGATGTTGTCGTGACCGCCGCGCGCCAAGCCACCGACACGGCTCACGTAATACTCGCGTAGCGTGAGGTCGAGCGCGGACCGGTCGTCGAAGATGACGTGGAACGACGCGAGCGCCTGTGGTGCGACCCCGTAGCGGTAATCGCGATCGCTGGCGGGACCACGCAACGTGCTGACTGCGGCGTAGCCGAACCCGGCCAGCACGCTGCCCTGCACTTCGACGTGTTTGCCCACGTGCCATTCCCCGGTCGTGCCGAGCGACAGCGCCGTGCTGGAGATGCGGAACGTCTGCGGCGAGATGTAGTCGTAGCTGCCGTACAGTCCCCAGACGCCCCGGTAATCCCTGCCGATGCCGTAGCTGCGGCCGGCCAACAGCCCGCGCGTGAGCACATTCTCGAAACCGTTCGCGCTCGAGAACGTGGCGCGGAACGCGAAATGATCGAATGGCCGTCGGTATTCATAGTCCTTCTTGCCGGGCATGCCGTAGTCGAGCGAAAAATCGGCTTGCAGCTCGTTGCGCGTCGCGGCGGCGGATGTCCCCGGCGCGTTTTGAGTCGCGCCCATGAATCCGACTTGCAGCTGGCCGTAATAGGCTGCGCCATTGCTCGAGAAGATGCTGTTCGGCACGTGCATCACGTGCCGGTTGAACGCCTGGGAAGGCGAGACGAAGGTTGCCACGGTTTCGCGCCAGAACGGCGGCAGGCCACCGCCCGTTTCGAGCAGCAGGTTGGCCATGCGAAAGAGCGCTTCGCCCAGGAATGTCCCACCGACGCCGGTCGACACCTGGTCGTTGCGCGACGGCGGCGTGCGCTCGCCCGCGATCTCCCACGCCGCGCTGCCCGCGAAGGTATAGCCAGCCGCTTCCCAGTAGCTCAATCCGGCCGAGCGCGCGAATCCGTGATACATCGAGCCTTGGTACGGATGGCCCAACTGGTTGGTCCGGAACGGGTCGTCGTCCACCACCCACTTGCTGCGCAGGTTGCGACGGATCGACTCCAGCGTCACGGCGTAGTCCTCGCGCTGGCTGCCGCAGCAACGGTTCACGCGGTTGACGAGGAGGTCGAACCCGACGATTTCGAGGGCCGGCAGGCGATAGTCCTTCGGGTCTTCATCGGCCGCCGCGCCCGCCGTTGCGAATGCGAGCACCCAAGTCACGAGGAGCTTCCTCATGGGCACCGATTCTGTTGAGCTTCGGCTCTCGGGACTGTAGGACGCGGACGCTTCAGCTCTGCTAGTCTTGGCGCATGACGACGCCGCACCAGCCCCTGGCGGGCTTTCGCATCCTCAGCCTCGCGCTCAACCTGCCCGGCCCTGCGGCCCTGATGCGCTGCCGACGCATGGGCGCGACCTGCGTGAAGATCGAACCGCCGGCGGGCGATCCGATGGGGCAATACAACCCCACGACTTACGCCAACCTTCATGAAGGCGTGAAGGTCCTGGCGGCGGACCTGAAGTCCGAAGCCGGACAGGCGCTGCTCCACAAGGAGCTGGAGAAGACCGACGTGCTGCTCACGTCCTTCCGCCCTTCCGCGCTCGCGAAACTCGGGTCGACCTGGAAGGAGCTGCACTCGCGACACCCGATGCTCTGCCAGGTGGCGATCGTCGGTGCGCCAGGCGAAGGCGCGGAGGAGCCGGGTCACGACCTCACCTATCTCGCCCAGAATGGCCTGGTGCCGGGCCTCGAGTTGCCCGCCACGCTGTATGCCGACATGGGCGGCTCGCTCATGGCCAGCGAAGCCGTGCTGCAGGCCGCGCTGCACCTGAATGCGCGCTACGCAGGCGCGGGCGAAACGCCACGCGGCCTGTATTTCGAGGTCGCGCTCTCCGAGGCGGCGGCCTACATCGGCTTGCCGCGCCGCTGGGGACTGACGAGTCCGTCCGGCGCGGTGGGAGGTGGCCACGCGGGCTATCGCGTGTATGCCTGCAAGGATGGGCGCGTGGCGGTTGCCGCGCTCGAACCCCACTTCGCCACAGCGCTGTGCGCGCAGGCTGGAGTGGCCGGATCCAGCCGCCACGTGATGTTCGAGCCGGCGACGCACGATGCGGTCGCACGCTATTTCGCATCGCAGACGTGCGACGGCCTCGACGCGATCGCGAAACAGCACGACATCCCGTTGCACACGATGCGTGCGGGCACGTAGCCGGAAGTAAGGCGCTCAACGTTCATCGGCTGAGGTCGAACGCGCCGGCGGCACTGGTAAGGTCGTTCGCACCACTGAAGGAGACCCCAACGATGTCGACCCGATCCTCCCCGCGCACAGGCGCCGCTCGCAGCTCCTCCTCTTCGACCCCGCTCAACCCGCTGGCCGCCTGGGCCGACCTGCCCCGCCGCCAGCTCGCGCTCATGACGCATTCGGCCACGGCGCTGTTCCGCGGCTCGCAGGAGCTGCGGCGCCTGCAGCAGGAAGCAGCGCAGCGTGCGACGCAACATCACGAGGAAGCGGCCGAAAGGTTGCGCGAGCCCTGCGACTTCAGCGACCTCGTCGCGCTGCAGGCGGACCTGGTGCGCTTCAACCTGCAGGAAGCCACGACCTACTGGAACCAGCTCGCGAGTGCCGCGATGAAACTGCAGGCCGACATGGTGAGCAGCGCCGGCGAGGCGGTGATCGAAGGCGCGTCCGAACCGACGCTCGAATCGCTGCAACGCGCATTCGAGGCGACGCTCAATGGCGCGGCCACCGCCGCCGCGCCGACGCACTGAACTTCAGCCGAAGGACAGGTTCGACCGGTCCCCATCCTGTAGGACAAAGCCGAAACTTGGGCTGGAAAACGCCGGCGGCGCCCTCATGTGATGGATTGCAGCGCAAACTTCATGTTTGCTGAGGTTTGCACTTCATCACCATGAACGATTCCATTGTCAAGGTAGCGATCGTCGACGACCACGCCATCGTCCGCGCCGGACTCAAGCAGTTCCTGTCCGAGATGGTCGACCTGCGCGTCGTCGGGGAGGCGGCCAGCGGGCGCGAGGCGATCGACCTCGTGCGCAACACCGAGATCGACGTCCTCATCATGGACCTGTCGATGCCCGGCCAGAGCGGCATCGACGCACTCGCCATGATCCGCGCGAAGGCGCCGGACGTCGGCATCCTCATCCTGTCCGGTTATCCGGAGGAGCAATACGCCGTCAACCTCATACGCCAGGGCGCGAGCGGCTACCTGAACAAGGAATGCGAACCGATGGAGATCGTCAACGCGATCCGCACCATCGCACTCGGGCGCCGGTACATCTCGCCCTCGGTGGCTGAACTTATCGCGCAGCAGCTCAATCGCAAGGAGGGCACGGCCGCCCACGACCTGCTGTCCGAACGCGAGTTCCAGGTGTTCCTCAAGCTCGCCAAGGGCGAGACGGCCGGCGAGATCGCGCAGGCGCTGTCGCTGTCCGTGAAGACCGTGAGCACCTATCGCACGCGCCTCATGGAGAAGATGGGGCTGCAGTCCAACAGCGACCTGACCTACTACGCGCTCAAGAACAAGCTGATCGATTGACCAGCGCTAGCGGTCGCGCAGCATCTCCTGCGCGAGCTGCATGATCAGCAGGTGATCGCGGTGGTCGATCTGGAACGAGTTCGACTTCGTGAGCTTCACGCCTTCTTCCACCAGGATGGCGGATGTCGCGCGCAGCCGGTGCGTCTTCGACAGCTCCTGCGTCGTCGAGCGCAGCGCCTGCAGGATGAAATCGCGGGTCGCCACGGGAACCATGACGTAATCGGGTGGTTGCTTGTCGGGATCGGTCGTCATGGGGCGGCTCTCCTCATGGGGACAGTTTGCGCGCGCCGCGAGCCGGCCCTGTCGGCCAACGACGACGATCCCCGAAAGCCGCGTCCGGCCAAGCGATCCCACGGATCAGCGCAGCCGCTTCATGCCGTGATCGGGCGCGCACAGCGGCATGCAGCCATGTCCTACACCAGCGCGCCCTGCGAGGGTGAACCATTCGGGCCATGGCACCCACCAGCTCCCGCACGCTGTGGAAAGGCGCGATCAGTTTCGGCCTGGTCCACATTCCCGTCACGCTGCATTCGGCCACGGCCGAACACCGCATGAAGTTCAACCTGCTGGACAAGCGCACGATGAACCCCGTCGGCAACAAGCAGGTGAACAAATCCACCGGCGAGTCGATGCAGAAGGAGGAGATCGTCAAGGGCTTCGAGTACGAGAAGGACCAGTTCGTGGTGATCTCGCCGGACGAGATCAAGGCGGCACTGCCGAAATCGACGCAGACCATCGAGATCGAGGCGTTCGTCGACGGCGCGCAGATCCCCACGCCCTACTACAACAAGCCGTACTACGTCGCGCCCGCGGCCAAGGGCGGCAAGCCGTACAGGCTGTTGCTGGAGACGATGAAGCGCACCGGCCGCATCGGCATCGCGAAGGTAGTGATCTCCACGCGCCAGCACCTGGCGGCCCTGATTCCCGGCGAGGACGGGCTCGTGCTCGAACTCCTGCGCTGGGCGGATGAAGTGCGCGACACCGCGGGCCTGCCGCTGCCCGAGGCCGACACCAAGGTCACAGACAGGGAACTGAAGATGGCCGAACAGCTCGTCACGGAACTGGAGGACGACTTCAGGCCCGAGCAGTTCCACGACGAGTTCCGCGACAAGCTGCAGCAGCTGGTCGACGAGAAGGTGAAGGCCGGCCAGGGCGAATACGTGGTGAAGCCGCTGGAAGGCGAAGAGACCCGGCCCAGCGCGGACATCATCGACCTCACCGAGCTGCTGCGAAAGAGCCTGCGCAAGGGCGCCGCGGCGGCCGAAGAGGAAGCGCCCGCGAAGCCAGTCCGTCGCAGGGCGGCGAACGACGAGGAAGCGAAGCCGCGCAAGGCGGCCGCACACAAGACGGGGGCGCGTGCTTCGACCAGCAGCGCCGTCAAGCCGACCCGCACACGCAAGAAAGCCGCATGACCATGATGCTGCAGCAGCGAACGGCCGCGCTTCCGTGGCTCGGCGTGGCGGGTGCATTCGCGCTCGGGGCCGCGATGACGTGCCTGGCTGCCTGGGCGATCGAGCGCCTGCGTCCCGGGCCGGGGCCGATCAGTGACGACATCGTGCTCAGGCGCGTGCAGGCGCGCATCGGGGAACTGGTGAGCCAGCCGGATGCGGTGCAGGTGTCCGTCGAGAACGGGGTCGTTCGCCTGGCGGGGCAGCTGCCGCCCGAAGAGCGCGATGCACTGCTCACGCAGCTGCTGTACATGCCCGGGGTCGTGAAGCTGCGCAACGCCCTGGGCCCGGCCGGCCCTTGAGCCTCGGCCGGTTCGTCGGACGCTGCCGCGTGGCTCGCATCCGCGCGTTCCTACAACTGGCGCTGCCGGCACGACCCATCATGGGTTCTCACGCATTTGAACAAGGAAGTCCCATGACACCACGCGCACTCTCCCTCCTCGCCCTGGCCGCCGCGGCCGCGCTCGCCGCAGGCTGCGAGTCGACCTCCACGACCCGCACCTCGGGCCGCGCCAACACGACGACGGTGACGACGCCCAGCGCGAGCGCCACCACGACGACCACACCGGGCAGCAGCACCAGCAGCACCGGGATGGGTGCGAGCGGCTCCGCCACCGGAACCTCGGGGAGCGTCTCGGGATCCACGCAGGGCGCGACTTCATCCACCACGGGCACGACCGGCACGACCGGCAGCTCCTCGTACGGCACCCCGCCGCCTTCGAGCAGCACGACGACGCCGAGCCGCTGAGCCCCATACCATGTGAAAGGAGAATGACCATGAACAAGGACCAGGTGAAAGGCAAACTGAAGGAAGCCGCGGGCGAGGTGCAAAAGCGCACCGGCCGCGCCGTGGACAGCGCCGAACAGGAAGCCAAGGGCAGCGCGCGCGAGATGGAAGGCAAGGTGCAGAAGAAGGCGGGCGACCTCGAGGAAGCCGCCAAGGACGTCACGAAGAAGCCTTGAGCTCCATCGCCGCGCCGTGAAAGGGCCGCGCCGTGCGGCCCTTTTTCATGTGCGTTCACAATCCGGTGCTTGATCTCCGACACCGCTGCCACGCCCCGGCCGGGGCGCACCGTCCTGCTGCTGTCCTGCGGCGCGTTCTTCAGCGGCGCCGCGCTGCGCATCTGCGATTCGCTGCTGCCGCGGCTCGCGCGCGACTTCGACATCACTGCCGGCATGGCCGGCCGCGTCATCATCAGTTTTTCCATCGCCTACGGCCTCATGCAGCTCGTGTTCGGGCCGCTGGGCGATCGTTACGGCAAGGCGCGGCTGGTGAACCTCGCCCTGGCCGGTTGCGCCGCGGGCGCGCTGGCCTGCCTGCTCGCGCCGGGGTTCGACGCGCTGGTCGCCTTGCGCATCCTGTGGGGCATGGCGGCCGCCGGCGTCATTCCGCTCTCGATGGCGCTGATCGGGGACATGGTGCCCTACGAGGAGCGCCAGGCCACCCTCGCGCGCCTGCTCACGGGGCTGCTGTCGGGAATGATGGCCGGCCAGCTGGCGGGCGGCCTCTTCGCGGATTCGGCCTGGGGCTGGCGCGGTGCATTCGGCACGCTGGCCGCCGGGTATGCGATCGTTGCCGTCCTGTTCGCGGCGAACGTGCCCACGACCAGGGCCGCGATGAATCCGACGGCACGCCTGGCCTTCGTTTCGCAATTGCGCTCCGTCCTCGCGGTGCCTTGGGCGCGGGTGGTGCTGGTGTCGGTGGCGCTCGAAGGCGCATTCCTGCTCGGGCCGATGACCTACCTGCCCGCCTTCCTGCACGTCCGGCATTCACTGTCGCTCTCGGCCGCCTCGGCGCTGATCGCGCTTTACGCGGTGGGCGGGCTGGTGTATGCGATGACCGCCAGGCAGATCGTGCGCGGCTTCGGGGAGCGCCGCATGGTGCTCGCGGGCGGCGTGCTGATGGGGATCGCTTTCCTGGGCCTGTGGCTGTCACCGTGGTGGATCACGGCCGGGCCGCTCGCGTTGCTGCTCGGCTTCGGCACCTACCTGTACCACAACACCTTGCAGACGCACGCGACGCAGATGGCGCCGGCACCGGCGCGCGGCACCGCCGTGGCGCTGTTCGCCTTCTGCCTGTTCGTCGGCCAGGCGCTGGGCGTCAGCCTGTCGGGCTTCGCGCTCGACAGGCTGGGATTCGCACCGCTGCTCGCGGTACCCGCGTTCGTGCTTGCCGTCGCGGGAACCTGGCTCGCGCGGGCGATGGCAGCCCGCGCGCAGCCCTGACCCGCTCAGCTCGTCGGGCGGTCGCTGCTGCGCTGATGGCGCTTCTTGCCCGCGGCGCGCGCTTCTTCGCTGCTGAACTGGTGGGCCCGACCGCATGCGTGCGCGGCCCGGCCACCCATGCTGGCGATCTCGCGCTTCTTCTCGGGCGACATGGCCGCGAAGCCGCGCAGGCGGCGCTCGGTCGGGGTGACGGAAGAGGTCGTCGATTCGGTGGTCGTGGCGGCGTTGAGGCTGTTGTCCTGCATGGTCGAGGCTCCTGTTGAACGAGCCGCCATGCTGGCCCATGCTCTGCCTTGTTCCCTGTAGGACAAGGCCCTGCTCTGCTGTCGGCGTACAGCCCCGTTGCACAGCTACCTTTCGGGGTACATGTGCATGAGTACAGCCCTGGCCATCCGTTCCAGTTCGCGAGCCAGCGGCTGCACGAGGCGTTCGGGGCCTTGCGTGCGCGCGGCATTCCAGTAGCCGCCCAGAATCGGGCGCTCCGCCTGCACGCGGGACGTCACCTCCGGCTTCCAGCGCGCATCGACCTCCGGCTGCCCGCGTGCCCAGTGCGCCACGGCGATGTAGCGCAGCAGCGCGGCCTCCAGCAGGGCTTCGAGCATGTCGTCGCTCAGTTGCACGATGGTGGCGCCGGTGGGCGAAGCGCGATTGCGCCACGCCGCCGCGATGAAAGCGGCGCCGCCGCCGACGAGCGCGCCCAATGCGGCGGCAGCGCCAAGCGTGAGCCCGCCGGCGAGCAAGTCCACCGAGGCACCCATGGCTGCACCGGTGGCCGCGCCCGCCATGCCGGCCTGCGGCGCATCGACCGGTTGCTGCACGACGAAGCGCTCCTCCAGCCGGTGCTCGAGCGCATCGGCGGTCACTTCGTCCATGACGTGGATGCGCCGCAGCTGCGCGGCCGTCGACGATGCGGATTGCTCCAGCTGCCTGACGAGCCGCTCCATGGCCGCCTGCCGCGCGTTGGCTTGCGATTCGCGTTCGGCGGGCATCAGGCTCCTCACGGACAGCGTGCCCGCCAGCACCTCCTCCGTCTGGCGCGCGGCGAACAGCAGGTGATCGGCAATCGCCACCATGGATCGGTGCAGCCGCTCGTCGTTCACCGCGTTCCATGCACGCACGACGTGCTCGAAGCCGCTGCGCCGCTCGGCCGGCAGGGCATCGGCGATGGCTGCGAGGAACACGCGGTCCTGCGCCCAGCAGCGCCCGAACTTCTCGAAGGCGAGGCCGCTGCCCGCGCCCATGTCGATCTCGACGGCGGGCTTGCCCAGCCAGCGCAGGAGCGCACGCGCGCGTTCGTCGTCGCCCGGCTGGCCCGCCAGGTGCACGATGACATCGCACTCCTCGCGTGCCCGTGCCAGGGCCGGGTGAACGGCAGGCCCGTCGTCGCGGCCGGCGAGACGCAAAGCCGAACGCACGCGCATCAGCCAGCCGCGTTCTTGCGGTGGCGGCGCGTCCTGGGCCGGCGCTTCGACCAGCGGCACATCGACCAGCGTCATCACGTCGCCGGCCGGCGAGCTCACCAGCACGGGCAGGATGTCGCGATCGGGCGCGATCGCTCGCAACAGCCGTTGGCGGTCGTCAGCCCGGTGGGCGAGCAGCCCGAGCTGGACACGCGTGGACGACAGCATGGCCACCACGCGTGCGAAATACGGCTCGTGCAGGTCGATCCGGAAGGCGCGCGCCAGGCGCGACTCGCGCCATGCCGCAAACGTCGCGAGAAGGAGCCGCGGCAGGATCACCACGGAGACGAGCAGGCCCACGTACATCCATACCCACGGCGCACCCACCGGCGCGCCGCCTCCGTCGCTGAAGCGCATCTGGGCCACGTCGACCACGGTGAAGGTGTCGACCGGCAGGACCAGCAACGCGGGCAGGCGCAGCACGTTCAGGATCGCGTAGACCTGTGCCGGCCCCAGGAACGTGCTCTCCCAGCCGACGCGGTACTCGACCACGAGCCCGCGCACGACCAGGGAGAGGATGACGCCCAACGCCCAGCCCGCGGCCGACAGGTGCAGCACGCGCTTGACGCGCTCGATGTGCAGGGACTGCGAAGCCTTGAACCAGTCCAGGTGGAAGCGCACGGCCGCCTGCATCGCGGCGTCGCCTTCGCGGCGGCGCAAACCCGGCACGCCGGCGCTCCAGCGGCCGACGTGCGCCACCCAGCTGCGTCCTCCCTTGCGGCGCGGCCAGACCGCGCTGGCGAACAGGATGAGGTACATCGCGAGGTTCCAGGCGACGATGCCCAGCAGCGGCAAGGACACCAGGTCCACGCGATGCGGGTTGCCGATCGCGTCCGTGGCCACGCCCGTCACCAGGGCAGCCAGCGGGACCAGCCATTCGAGCCAGGACTGCCAGGGGCGCGGCTCCTGCAGCGCGGCCAGCCACGGGTGGTGCACTCCCACCGCGGCGAGTACCCGTTGCGCCCGCAGGTGGATGAACTCTTCCGCACCGAGGCTCGCGCCGGCGGGCGCATGCAGCGCGTCCTGCCGCACGCGCAGGTCGACCTGGTCGCTTTCCGCCGGCGCGATCAGCCGCCCTTCGCTGTCGGTGGCCTCGATCGCCCGCGCGAGCAGGACGCGCCGCGCGGCGGCCTCATCCATGGCTGAGTCGGGTCATGGTCCGATTATGTTGTGTCGCGGCCTTTTCCGACGCACGGATGCGCCCGACGAGACTAGCTTTCGGGCGTGGACAACTGCCCCGAGGCGCCGATCCTGCTGGTGGACGATGAGCCCGCGAACCTGCTGGCGATGGAGGCCGTCCTGCAGGGATTGGGCGAACCGGTCGCGCGCGCCAGCTCCGGCGAGGAAGCGATGCGGCAGTTGCGCGACCGCGATTTCGCCGCGGTGCTGCTGGACCTGCACATGCCGGGCATGGACGGCATCGAGACCGCGCGGCTGATCCGCGCGCAAAAGCGATCGCGCGAGACGCCGATCCTGTTCATCACCGCCGACGCCTCGGAGCTGTGGGCCACCGAGGCGTACTCGCTGGGCGCCGTGGACTTCCTGGTCAAGCCGTTCCGCACGGCGCCGCTGCTGTCGAAGCTGCGCTTCTTCATCGAGCTGCACCGCAGCCGGTGCGAGCTGCACGATGCCGAGCGGCAGGCCGTGCAGGACCGCGTGTTCCTCTCCGCCGTGCTGGAGGCCGTGGAGGACGCGATCGTCGCCTGCGATGCCGAGGGCCGGCTCACGCTGGTGAACCGGGCCGCGCGCGATTTCTTCGGCCTGGCCGCCACCGGGCTGCCGACCGAGAACTGGCCGGAAGTCGCCGTGTTCGACCATGCCGACGGGCGCCGCATGGAGCGGCACGAGATGCCGCTGCAGCGTGCGCTCAATGGCGAACACGTGGACCAGGCGGACCTTGTGATCCGCGTGGCCGGTGCGCAGCCCCGCCCCGTGACCGCGAGCGGCCAGGCCCTGCGCGACGAGACCGGCGGCATGCTGGGCGCGGTAGTGTCGCTGCACGACATGTCGGCGTCGCACGAGGCGGCGCTGCTGCGCGAAAGCCGTGAGCGCCTGCGCGAGAGCGAACAGCGCGTGCGGATCGCGACCGATGCCGCGGGCCTGGGCATCTGGGTGTGGGACCTGTCGGACGACAGCGTGACGTTCGAGAGCGAACGCGTGTACGAGATCTTCGGCCTGCCGCACGAAACCGCGCCGATCAAGGCCGGCGCCTTCGTCAACACCCACATCCACCCCGACGATGCGCCACGGTTCATCGACGCGATGTACGAGAAGCCGCCGGGCGATGGCCGCCTGCGCATCGAGGGACGCGTGCGCCGTGTGAGCGATGGCGCGGAGCGCTGGATCGAATTCACCGGCATGCGCGTGCAGGGGACGGACGACGGGCCGGGGCGCGTGCTGGGCACGATCGCCGACGTGACGGACCGCAAGCGTGCGGAGGAAGATCTGCGCGAGAGCGACCGTCGCAAGACCGAGTTCCTCGCGACCCTGGCGCACGAGCTGCGCAACCCGCTCGCCCCGATCAGCAACGGCCTGCATCTGTTGCGCCTGGCGGGCGACGACCACACGCGCGAGAAGGCGCGCGAAATGATGGATCGTCAGCTGCGTCACCTGGTGCACCTGGTCGACGACCTGCTGGACATCGCGCGCATTTCCAGCAACAAGGTGGAATTGCGGCGCGAGCGCCTCGAGCTCTCGCCCGTGCTGGCCGGCGCGGTGGAAACCAGCGCACCGCAGATCAGCGCCGCCAACCACACCCTGGACGTGCGCCTGCCCGATCACCCGCTGGTGGTGTTCGGGGACGCCACGCGGCTCGCGCAGATCGTGAGCAACCTCCTCAACAACGCCGCCAAGTACACACCCCACGGCGGGCGCATCGAACTGTCCGCCGTCGAGGAGGATGGCCAGGCCGTGATCCGCGTCAGGGACAGCGGGATGGGCATCCCGCAGGAGGAACTGTCCAAGGTGTTCGAGATGTTCACGCAGGTGGGGCGCAACGTGCATCGGGCGCAAGGCGGGCTCGGCATCGGCCTGGCCCTCGTGAAGCGACTGGTGGAGCTGCATGGCGGCACCGTCGAGGCACGCAGCGAAGGCGTGGGCCGGGGCAGCACCTTTGCCGTGAGGCTGCCGCTCGCGCAGATGCCCTGGCCTGCGGCCGACGAGGCCCCTCCGCGTTCCCTCGAGGGCGACAAGCCCTGCCCGTTCCGTGTGCTCGTGGTGGACGACAACGTGGACGCGGCCGAGAGCCTGGCGGCGCTGCTCGAGATCGAAGGCCACCACGTCCGCATCGCGCACGACGGCGGCACCGCCATGCGCGTGGCCGCGGAGTTCCAGCCCAATGTCGTCTTCCTCGACATCGGCATGCCCGGCAAGGACGGCTACGAGGTTGCCCGCGAAATGCGCGGCCATGCCGCCACGCGCAACGCCGTGCTGGTCGCGCTCACCGGCTGGGGCGCCCAGGAAGACCGCGCGCGATCGCGCAACGCCGGCTTCGACCACCACCTCACCAAGCCCGCAGGCCTGGAGTCCGTCGAAGCGCTGCTCGCGCAGATTGCCGGGCGCAGCAGCGATGCCGAACAGGAAGGCAGCGCGGCCTGAAGCCGCTAGCGGCCCCTGTCGTGTTCGCCGCGCTCGCCGCGCTCCTCGCGTTCACCGCCGCGGCGCCCTTCCCTGTGCTCCGGCCCGCGCCCGTGCGGCTCAGCCTGTCCGGTCGCGGGCGGGGGTGGATGCTGCGGGCGACCCACCGGTTCGCGCGGCTGGTAGCCGTAGTGGTTCTGGCGGATCGACTGCTGCTGCTCGATCGCGCGCGGGTAGCGATCACCCCGGTACTGCCGCTGGTACTGCGGCAGCGGCGCCGGTGCGGGCACCGCATGGCGGTCCCAGTGGTTCCATCCACCGCGCTGGCGTTCCCATTGCGGACCCCAGTGCTCGCCCCAATGCGGAGGCGCGTTGCCGGCCCACTGGCGGAAATAAGGCGGCGGATGCCGGTAGTACCGCACCGGGATGCGCAGCACGTACACGGGCACGTATTCGGGCAGCACCAGCCGCCACGGGCCGTCGTACCACTCGCTGGCATACCAGTTGTCGTCGATGAAAACCCAGTACAGGCCGTCGTAGAAGAAGTAGTTGGCCGGCGCGCGCGGGTCCCAGTAGACGGGGTAGCCCGGGATGGGCACCAGCTGCGGATAGGCGGGCACGTTGATGCCGATGCTGACGCTCACCTGGGCTTGCGCGGCGGGCACGAGGGACAAGGCCAGTGCGGCGGCAACGAGAAGTCTGCGCATGAGGAAACCCCCAGTCCCCACCAGCATACGTCAGTGTCGCGCGCGCGTGCGCCACGGCAGCAGCATGGACACGCGCTTGCGGTAGTCGGCGTATGGCAAGCCGTAGGCATTCGTGAGATCGCGCTCCTCGAACCGGATTCCGGCGAGGATGTACGCCGTCATGCCGATCGCGAAGACCAAGTGGCCGATGGTCATCAATGGCGTCGCCCAGAAGGCCACCAGGAAGCTGGCCATCAGCGGATGGCGCACGTGGCGGTACACCCAGGCTTCCCTGAAAGGCACCGGCTCGTACGGCCGGCCGCGCAGGAACAACCAGACTTGCCTGAGGCCGAACAGGTCGAAGTGGTCGATGAGGAACGTCGATGCCAGCACCATCGCCCAGCCGAGCCAGAACAGGCCGACCAGGACCGATCGCTGCCAGCCGCCGTTGAAATTCCAGAGCGCAATCGGCACCGGCTGCCACAGGGAGAAGACGGCCGCGAGCGCGATGCTCGATGCGAGCACGTAGAAGCTGCGCTCGGCCGCTACCGGCAGCCAGCGTGTGAGCCGGGCCTTGAACGGCGCGCGTGCCATCACGCTGTGCTGCAGTCCGAAAAGGAGGATCAGGCCGGCATCGAAGAGAGCGGCCCGCGGCCAGGGCTCGGGCATCGCGCCGGAGTTGATCGACTTCAGGAACCCCAGGTCGCCGACGAAAACCACGCCCCACAGGACGACCGCGGCAAAGAACACGTACGACGCGAGGCCGAAGACGAAGACCAGCAGCCGTTTGAGCATGCGCGTGAGCCTACGCGCGTCCCTGCGTCAGCGCAACTTGCGCGGCGGCAGGCCCGTGTGCTGCGTGAGCAACGTGCCCTTCCTGGGCGTGGAGTTCTTGCGCCGGGGGCTGGCGTAGCCTCCGCCGGTGACCGGCTGGAAAGACGGCACCAGGTGGTGCTTGCCGTTGCCGATCAGGTCGGCCCGGCCCATGGCCTTCAACGCTTCGCGCAGCACCGGCCAGTTGTTCGGGTCGTGGTAGCGCAGGAAGGCCTTGTGCAGGCGACGCCGGCGCTCGCCGCGCACGATGTCGACACCGTCTTCCGGGTTCAGCTGGCGATGCACCTTGCGCAGCGTGTTGCGGCCCGTGTGGTACATCGCTGTTGCCGTGGCCATCGGGCTGGGGTAGAAGGTCTGCACCTGGTCGGCGCGGAAGCCGTTCTTCTTCAGCCACAGCGCCAGGTTCATCATGTCCTCGTCGCTCGTGCCCGGGTGCGCGGCGATGAAGTACGGGACCAGATACTGCTTCTTGCCCGCCTCGGCGCTGTACTTCTCGAACATCGCCTTGAACCGGTCGTAGGTGCCGATGCCCGGCTTCATCATCTTCGACAACGGCCCCTGCTCCGTGTGCTCGGGCGCGATCTTGAGGTACCCGCCGACGTGGTGCTGCACGAGCTCCTTCACGTACTCGGGCGACTCCACGGCGAGGTCGTAGCGCAGGCCCGAGCCGATCAGGATCTTCTTGATGCCCTTGAGCTCCCGCGCTCGGCGGTACATCTTCACCAGCGCCGAATGATCGGTGTTCAGGTTCGGGCAGATGCCCGGGTACACGCAGGACGGCTTGCGGCACGCCGCCTCGATCTCGGGCGACTTGCAGCCGATGCGGTACATGTTGGCGGTCGGGCCGCCCAGGTCGGAGATGACGCCGGTGAACCCCGGCACCTTGTCGCGGATCTCCTCGATCTCGTGGATGACCGAGTCTTCGCTGCGGCTCTGGATGATGCGGCCTTCGTGCTCGGTGATCGAGCAGAAGGTGCAGCCGCCGAAGCAGCCGCGCATGATGTTGACCGAGAAGCGGATCATCTCCCACGCGGGGATCTTCGCGTCGCCATAGCTCGGGTGCGGCGCGCGCGCATACGGCAGCCCGAACACATGGTCCATCTCCGCCGTCGTCAGCGGAATCGGCGGCGGCGTGAGCCACACGTCGCGATCGCCATGCGCCTGCACCAGCGCGCGCGCATTGCCGGGGTTGGTCTCCAGGTGCAGCACGCGGTTGGCGTGCGCATAGAGCACGGCATCGGACTTCACCTGCTCGTACGACGGCAGGCGGATGACGGTGCGGTCGCGATTGAGGCGCTTGCGGTTGTCGATCAGCTGGACCGGCTGCGCGCCTTCACCCGTCGCGCAGCTCCTGTCGGAGATCGTCACGTAGGGATTGACGTGATCCTCGACGCGTCCGGGCTGGTCGACCTCGGTGGAGTCGATCTCCATCCAGCCTTCGGGCGTCTCGCGACGGATGAAGGCCGTGCCGCGCACGTCGGTGATCTCATGGACCTTCTGCTTCGCGCCGAGCCGGTGGGCGATCTCCACGATCGCACGTTCGGCATTGCCATACAGCAGGATGTCGCCCTTGGCATCGACCAGCAGCGAGCGGCGCACCTTGTCCGACCAGTAGTCGTAGTGCGCGATGCGGCGCAGGCTCGGCTCGATCCCGCCCAGCACGATCGGCACCTCCGGGTAAGCCTCGCGGCAGCGCTGCGAATACACGATGGACGCGCGATCGGGCCGCTTGCCGCCGGCGTCGCCGGGCGTGTACGCGTCGTCGCTGCGGATCTTGCGGTCGGCCGTGTAGCGGTTGATCATCGAATCCATGTTGCCGGCCGTGACGCCGAAGAACAGGTTCGGTTTGCCGAGCGCCTTGAACGGGTCGGCACTCTGCCAATCGGGCTGCGCGATGATCCCCACCCGGAAACCCTGCGCCTCGAGCGTGCGGCCGATCACGGCCATGCCGAAGCTCGGGTGGTCCACGTAGGCGTCGCCCGTGACGATGATGACGTCGCAGCTGTCCCAGCCGAGCTTGTCCATTTCCCGCCGGCTCATCGGCAGGAAACCGGCCGTGCCGAAGCGGCTCGCCCAGTACTTGCGGTAGCTGGTGAGCGGCTTCGCTGCGCGGGCGAAAAGGGAAACGTCGACGGGGGCGTTCATGGACTCTCGGGGGAACCGCGCATTCTACGTTTGCGCCTCCCCGAGAGCCCCTCGCAGGGGTATTGCCTCAGGGCTTGCGCATCAGCTGCCCGCGGATCTCGCCGCCGGGGTACTGGGCCGTGTGGATGTTCACGTAGTACAGGCCCGCGGCGAGGTCGCCGTACTGCGCCTGCGTGAGCTTCGCCTTGCCTTCGGCCGCATTGGCGTTGGCCACGCCCGCGAACGGCACCACCACACCCGCGTTCTGGCCCTTGGCGGCCGGGCCGTGGATATGGCCCATCGTCGCCGGTCCCGTGAGCCCGCTGTACGAGACCTTCCACGTCAGCTCGTTGGTGCTGGGGTCGACGCGAACTTCGGCCGTGCCCTTGCCCTGGCTATTGGCGGCGGGCGGCACCTCCTCGGCGGACGACAGCGTGGCGGTGTAGACCTGCACGTTCGAAGGCGTGCCCATCATCATGCCGCCCATGCCGCCGCCCTGGTGCGCACAGCCCGCGATGCCGAAGATGGCGATGGTCGCGAGCGTGGAACGAACGAATGTCTGGCGATTCATGGCAGGTTCTCCTTGTTGGTGACCATGGGAGTGCCATTGTGGCCACCGCCACGAACGCGAGTGCAAGGGGGCAATCCCCAGCGCGGCGCCGGAATAAATCAGGGCTTGCGGGTGTTGCCGCGCGCAGCGTCGAGCTCCCACGGGCTGGCTTCGACATTCGGCCCGTCGGGATAGGCCTCCTTGCCCTTCTCGATGCCGGGTTTCGGCGGAGCACCCGGCACCCCAGCAGGAACGTCGAGCGCGGCGTCGTCCAGGATGTCGTTGCCCGAGGGCCGCTCCTGGCCCACGGTCTCGCCCAGCGTCGTCTTCGTGGGATCGCCGTCGTGGTTCTCGTTGCCGCCGCTGCCGGGTCCGCGGCCGATGCTGGTGCTGCTCATGCGTGCCCCTTTTTCGATGATCGCGGATCCATGGTGGAGCGCGCCCTGGCAGGCGGATGCAGGCAGCCGCAGCGCGGCGGTGTAGTCTTGCTCCGTCATCGCCTCATCAGGAGATTTCCATGCCCGGCTACACCACCTTGCGCATCGACAAGGACGCTTCCAATCCGCGCATCGCCCGCCTGCTGCTGGACCGGCCCGAGCTGCTCAACGCGATCAACGACGACACGCCGCGCGAACTGCGCGCGGCCGTCGAATGGGCCAATGCCGACCCGGAAGTGCATGTCATCCTCGTCGAAGGCGCGGGCAAGGGCTTTTGCGGTGGTTACGACCTCACCCAGTTCGGGGAAGGCGAAATCGACCATCCCTGCCAGCAGGAGCGCCACCCGTGGGACCCGATGGAGGACTACGCCTTCATGAAGCGCAACACGGAGGACTTCATGAGCCTGTGGCGAAGCGGCAAGCCGACGATCGCGAAGGTGCACGGCCACGCGGTCGCCGGCGGCAGCGACATCGCGCTGTGCTGCGACCTGCTCGTGATGGCCGAGGACGCGCGCATCGGCTACATGCCCACGCGCGTGTGGGGCTGCCCGACCACCGCGATGTGGACCTATCGGCTCGGGCCCACGCGCGCGAAGCAGCTGATGTTCACCGGCGACACGATCGACGGCCGCACGGCCGCCGAATGGGGCCTGGCCAACGAAGCGGTGCCGCTCGCGCAGCTCGAGGAGGCGACGATGAAGCTGGCGTCCCGCATCGCCGGCGTGCCGCGTGGGCAGCTCGCGATGCACAAGCTGGTCGTCAACCAGGTGATGCTCGCGATGGGCCTCGAGCAGAGCCAGCAGATGGCCACCGTGTTCGACGGCATCACCCGGCACAACCCGGAAGGCCTGTGGTTTCGCCGGTATGCGCAGGCCGAAGGCTTCAAGGCCGCGGTGCAGTGGCGCGACAGCGGGAAGCCGATCCCGGAAGGCGACGAGGCGCGAGCGATGATCCGGGAAATGAACGCCAGGCGCCCTTGACTTGTCACCCCGGCGCAGGCCGGGGTCGCTGGCGATAGATCGGTCGCGCGGGTGATGATGCCAACGACCCCGGCCTACGCCGGGGTGACAATCGGCGGCAATTCGACGCCCAGCTTCTTCGCCCAAGGCTCCAGCGCCGGCATGATCGACGCGTGCAGCACCACGCCGCGCTCGCGTTGCTCGCGGGCCAGCGCCATGCCGCGCTCGCCCGGCAGGCGCACGGCCTCACCCGCTCGCGCCGGACGCGAGGCATGGCAACGCCGGGCGACCTCGCCGATCTGCCGCTCGAAAGCATCCGACCCTGCAAACGCGCTCGTGGCCATCATCTGGATGAACACGGTCGCGCCCCAGCCCTCCCTCGCATCCGCGCGGCCGTGGCCCGCCAGGCCACCGGTGAGCGCCTCGACCAGCAGCGACAGCCCGTAGCCTTTGTGCCCGGAATCCATCCCGCCCAGCGGCAGGATCGTGCCTTTCGGCTCCTTGAACAGCACCGCCGGGTCGTCGCTCGGCCGCCCTTTGCCATCGATCAGCCACGGCGCCGGCAATTTGCCGCCTTCGCGGTGCAGGCGCGCCGTGAGGCCGTTGGTCGTGGCGGAAGTCGAGATGTCCACCAGCACCGGATCGGCGCCGGTCGGAATGCCAGCGGCGAGCGGATTCGGCGTGAACACCGGATCGAGCCCGCCGAAGGGTGCGACGCTCGCGGAGTTCGGGTCCGAGCACGCGAGCAGCATCACGAAGCCGTCGCGGGCTGCGCGTTCGAGGTAGGCCGCCAGGCACGCGATGTGATGGCTGCGGCGGATCACCACCGTGCCGGTGCCGTACCGGCGCGCACGCTTCGCGCCCTCTTCCATCGCTCGCAGCACGAGCCACGGCCCGGGCAGGCGCCGGCCGTCCCAGGTGAGCGCGGCCGGCCTGTCGGCGATCACCCGCGGGTCGCCCTCGCGCGTCATGGTCCCGGCTTCGAGTTCGTTCAGGTAGGGCGCAAGCAGCTGCAGGCCATGCGTGGTGTGGCCCATGAGGTCGCCTTCGACCAGGATCGCGGCCACGTCGCCCGCCTTGTCGTGCGGCAGTTGCGCCGCCTCGAGCAGCTGCTGCGCGAAAGCCTGCAGTCGCGAAGCATCGAATCGCGAAGTCACGCCGCCGCCGCTCCTGCGCGCGGCCCGCGCACGGCCCGCATGACGACAGGCGCGAACCACACGACGATCGTGAGCGCGGCCAGCCCCAGGGCGATCGGCCGCGAGAAGAACGCGCCCAGGCTGCCGTTGCTCTTGATCATCGAGGTGATGAAGTTCTCCTCCAGCATGCCGCCCAGCCCCACGCCGAGGATGGCAGGCGCGATCGGGAAGCGGTTCGCTTCCAGCACATAGGCCACCAGGCCCGCGACCAGCATCACGCCCACCTCGAACACCGTGTTGTTGATCGCGAAGGTGCCGACGATGCAGAACAGCAGGATGATCGGCATCAGGATCTCGCGCGGCACGTGCAGGATGCGCTTGGCGACCTTGATGCACAGCACGCCCAGAGGCAACATGATGAGGTTGGCGACGATGAACAGCAGGAACACCGCATAGATGTTCTGCGGGTTGGTCGTGAAGAGCGTCGGCCCCGGGTTCATGTTCTTCATGTACAGCACGCCGATCACGATGGCCGTGATCGAATCGCCCGGGATGCCGAACACCAGCGCAGGAATCCACGCGCCCGCAAGCGCGCTGTTGTTGGCGCTGCCCGATTCCACGATGCCTTCGACGTGCCCGGTGCCGAATTTCTGCGGCTCCTTCGAGAACTTCTTGCTCATCGCATAGGACATCCAGGCCGCGATGTCCGCACCTGCGCCGGGCAAGGCGCCCACCAGCGTCCCGAGCGCGCTGCCACGAATGATCTGCTTCGGGTACTTCTTGGCGAGCTCCCACTGGCCCTTGAAGACGTTGCCGACCTTCTCGACGACCAGTTCCGCCGGCGGGCTCGTGTCGACGACGAAGCGGATGATCTCCGAGATCGCGAACATCCCGATCATCATCGCGATCATGCCGATGCCGCCCGTCATCTCCGCGTTGCCGAAGGTGAAGCGCGGGTAACCCGCCGGGTTGCCGAGGCCGACGCAGGCGACCAGCAGGCCCAGCAGCAGCGTGACCACGCCCTTGAGCGGCTCGTTCGATGTGATGAACACGGCGCAGGTGAGTCCCAGCAGAACGAGCCAGAAGTACTCGAACGAGCTGAAGTTCAGCGCGAACTCCGCCAGCACCGGCGCGGCTACGATCAGCACCGCCGTGCCGAACAGGCCGCCGACCGCGGAGAACACCAGGCCCGCGCCGAGCGCCAGCTCCGCCTGCCCTTTGCGCGTCATCGCGAAGGCTTCGTCGGTGTATGCGGCCGACGCCGGTGTGCCCGGGATGCGCAGCAGGCAACCGGGGATGTCGCCCGAGAAGATCGCCATCGCCGTCGCCGTGACGATGGCTGCGATGGCCGGGATGGGCGCCATGAAGAAGGTCACCGGAACCAGCAGCGCGGTGGCCATCGTGGCCGTGAGGCCCGGCACCGCGCCGACGAAGAGGCCGAACAGCGAGGCGAAGATCATCACCATCACCGTGTACGGCTCGAAGACCATGGCGAACGCCTGGCCGACTGCATGCCACATGGTCAGTCCTTTCTCACCAGGCGATCGGCGTGAGCAGGCCCCAGGGCAAGGGCACGCGCAACAGCTTGTAGAACGCGAAATGCACGGCCAGCGCGGCGATCACCGCGATGACGACCGCACGCGTCGGCGGGACGCGCAGCACGACGAACAGCGACGAGAGGATGATCACCGCCGTCGGGATGAAGCCGATCCTGTCGGAGGCGGCGATGTACAGCACCACGCCGCCCGCCAGGATGGCGAACGCCGCGATGTGCCGCGGCGAGTTCACCCAGTCGTCCCACTGCAGCCAGGGCTGCTCGGCGCGTTCGCGCCAGCCGCGCACGATGAGGATGACACCGCTGAGGCACAGCCCGCAAGCGATGAGGCCCGGAAACAGGGCCGGCCCCACCGGCTGGCCCGGGATCCTGGGGAAGCCCTGCACCGCGAACAGCACGAGGCCGCCGAGGGCCGCCAGCAGCAGCCCGAATACTGCGTCGTTGAGTTTCACTTCGCGATGCCCACGGCCTTCATCGTCGCGCCGAGATCGGCGTCGGACTTCGCCATGAATTTCGCGAAGTCGTCGGGTCCGGCGTAGATCACGCCGAAGCCGCGGCTGGCCATGAAATCGGTGTACTCCTTGCTCCCGGCGATCTTGCGGATGGCGGCGACGAGCTTGTCGCGCGCATCGTTCGGGATGCCCTTGGGCGCGACGATGCCGCGCCATGCCGCCATGGTCCAGTCGCTTCCGATCGCCGCCTTCAGCGTCGGCACCTGCGGGTACAGCGTGGCACGCTTGTCCGCCATGATCGCCAGGCTCTTCACCTTGCCCGCGTCGATCAGCGAACGCGCTTCCGGCAGCGAGCACGGGACGATCTCGACACCGCCGGCCACCATGTCCTGCAGGCCGGGCGCGGCGCCGTTGCTCGGCACCCAGGGCACGGAGGCCGGGTCGATCTTCTGGTCACGCAGCAGGCCTGCGATCGCGAGATGCCAGATGCCGCCCTGGCCCGTGCCGGAGGCCTTGAACTTGCCGGGGTTCGCCTTGATCGCCGCGAGCAGGTCCTGCACCGTCTTGTACGGCGCATCCGCGCGCACCTGGATGCCGGCGGGGTCCGCGTTCACCAGGCCGATCGGCGTGTACGACGCGCCGTTGAGCTCGGTGAGGCCCTGCCAGTGCATCATCGAGATTTCCACCGTCGCCATGCCGATCGTGTAGCCGTCGGGCGGCGCGGAGGCGATCGCCGCATGACCCACGACGCCGCTGCCGCCCGTGCGGTTCACGACGTTCACCGGCTGACCCAGTTCCTTCTCGAGCAGCGTGCCGATGATGCGCGCCGTCGCGTCCGTGCCGCCGCCCGCACCCCAGGGCACGATGAGTGTGATCGGACGACTGGGATAACCCTGCGCGAAAGCCGGAACCCGCTCAGGGTGAACCATGAAACGCGGCACGGGACTACAGCACGTCCGCGCGCCCCACCCCAAAGTGGCTGAAGGCCCGCGGCAGTTCGCGGGTCGTCGTAAGGAGATCACCATGGCCCAGCAAGACGACATGAACCGCGAACAACAGCGCAAGCAGCAGGAACAGGACAACGCGATGCGCCGGCAGGACAGCAGCCAGCAGGGCCACAACCCGCAGGCCGGCAACCAGCCGGGCAGCAACCAGCAGGGCGGCCAAGGCCAGCGCCAGCAGGAACAGGACAGCCAGCAAAGGCAGCAGGAACAGGGCAACCAGCAGCAGCGCCAGGACCAGCAGCAGCAAGGGTCAGGGTCGGGCAGCTCCAGCACGGATCAGAGCCGCAACCGCTGACGGGTTGATGCGCGGGCATGCACAATCCGCGCGTGCCCGCCTTCCCCGACATCCATCCCCACGACGTCCTGGCCTTCTGGAAGGAGGCCGGGCCGTCGCGCTGGTTCCGCAAGGACGACGCGTTCGATCGCGCGTTCGGCGACCGCTTCCTCGGCGCGCACGAAGCCGCGTCGCGAGATGACCTCGACGGCTGGGCTGCAAGCGCCGAAGGCGCGCTCGCCTTGTGCATCCTGCTCGACCAGTTTCCGCGCAACGCTTTCCGCGGAACGGCGCGCATGTTCGCGACCGATCCGAAGGCGCGCGAGGTGGCGCGCGCCGCCGTGGATTCAGGTTTCGACGAGCAGGTCGATCCCGGCCTGAGGCAGTTCTTCTATTTGCCCTTCATGCATTCGGAAAGCCTCGCCGACCAGGACCGGGGCGTCGAACTCGCGGGCCGCATCGGACCCGACTCGCAGCGCTGGGCCGTGCTCCACCGCGACATCATCGCCCGCTTCGGGCGCTTCCCGCACCGCAACCCCCTCCTCGGCCGGACCACGACGTCCGAGGAACAGGCGTTCCTCGACCAGGGCGGCTTCAGCGGCTAGTGATCCAGCCCTTGCAAAAATCGACGAAGGCGCGCGACTTCGCCGGCACGAAGCGCCCCGGCGGGAACACCGCGTGGATGCCGCCGCGCCGCAGCTGCCACTGCGGCAGCAAGCGCACGAGCGAGCCGCTTCGCAGCGCCGGGGCAGCGCTGAATTCGTCCAGCGCCGAGACACCGGCACCCGCCTCGAGCAGGCCGCGCAGGGCCGCGGCGGAGTCCGTGCGCAGCCGCGCCGTCATGCGCACGGTGCGGGCCTGCCCGCACGCCGACGTGAATTTCCAGGTGAGCGGCGTCTGCAGCAGCGAGAGCGCGATCCAGTCGTGGGCCGCGAGGTCCTCCGGCCGCGCGATGCGAGGGGTGCGCGCGAGGTACGCGGGCGATGCGACGAGGTACTGCTCGAACTCCCCCAGGCGCACTGCGCGCAGGCTCGAATCGCGCAGCCAGCCGAGTCGCAGCGACACGTCGATGCCCTCCTGCAGCATGTCCACGACCCGGTCGCTGGTGCGCAGGTCCACCTGCACGGCAGGATGGGCGGCCGCGAACGCCGCGACCACGGCGGATGCGGTCTGTGCCGCGTACTCCAGCGGTGCGGCGATGCGCAGCGTGCCGGCCAGCGCCTGCGCGCCGGCGAACTGCGAGAGCACTTCCTGCACAGACCGCAAGGAGGGCACGCACTCGTCGTACAGCGCCCGGCCCGTCGACGTGAGCGCGACACGTCGCGTGGTGCGGGCGAACAGCGTGTGCCCGATCTGCGCCTCCAGGCGAGCGATGACGAGACTCACTTTCGCCTTGGCCATGCCGAGCTGCTCGGCCGCGGCGGTGAAGCCGCCCTGCTCCGCGACGGCCGCGAAGACGAGCAAGGCATTGAGGTCGGCGGAGCCGGTCGCCATGATTGTCCCTGAATTCGAAACAATGAATTGTGATTGTTGGCGTTGATCGCGGCAAGCGCGCCGGGCACAGTGGCGGCAGTAACGAAAGGACACCCCATGAACATCGCCCTGATCGGCGCCAGCGGCTTCATCGGCTCGGCGCTGCGCGAGGAACTGCTGGCGCGCGGCCACCGCGTCACGGCCCTCGTTTCGCGTCCCGAGAAACTGCCCGCCGCGGCGAATCTCACTCCGCTGGCCGCCGACGTGCTGGACACCGCCGCCCTGGCTGCGAAGCTGCGCGGCCACGAAGCCGTCATGAGCGCCTTCAGCGGCCATGCGCAGGCGGATGTCGAGGGCTATTACCTCAAGGGCATCCGATCGGTCATCGAGGCCACCAAGCAGGCCGGCGTGCCGCGCCTGCTCGTGGTCGGCGGCGCCGGCAGCCTGGAGGTGGCGCCTGGCGTGCAGTTGCTCGACACGCCCACGTTCCCGGCCGCCTACAAGGGCTCGGCCGAGGGCGCGCGACAGGCGCTGAAGCTGCTGCGCGAGGAACGCGGCCTCAACTGGGTCATGCTCAGTCCCAGCGCCGTGATCGCCCCTGGCGAGCGCACGGGCAAATTCCGTCTCGGTGGCGACCAGTTGCTCAAGGACGCCCAGGGCAACAGCCGCATCTCCGTGCAGGACTACGCGGTCGCCTTCGTCGACGAGCTGGAGAAACCGGCGCACGGCCGCGAGCGGTTCACGGTCGGCTACTGACCCGGGCCGGCCGCATCATCCATCCAGCTCGGGATAGAACCGGAAGATTCCCTGCGTGTTGAAGGCGATGCGGCGCCCGCTCGCAAGATACGCCGCGACGCGCTTGTTCGCGGCAACGCCGTCGCGCACCGCGACGACGAGCGGCGCCTTCTTCAGGGCCTTCGCGCTCGCCTTGGGGAACGCGTAGCGCAAGCCTTCGACGATCTGGAACAGCGACAGGTCCGCGTAACTCAGTTTGGCGCCGACCAGGTGCGGCATCTTCGCGCCCCCGTTCTTCGGGTTGCGCTCGAGGATCGCCTCGAACCAGCGCATGAACTTCGGCAGCCGTTCGCTGCGGAACTCCCTCGCGCGCCGCAGCGATTCGGCCTTCTGGTCCTCGTAATACAGGCTGGTGCCCACGGGATGGTGCACGTCGTGCACTTCGAGGATGAAGTCGGACATCGTGAGCTGGATCTGGTGCGTCCAGAGGCGATCCGCTTCGCTCGCGCCCACCAGTCCCAGCTTCGGCCCGAGGTAGTGCAGGATCAGCGCGGTCTGGCCGATCACCCGCCTGCCGTCCACGAGGAAAGGACAAGCGAACGGCGGCCGCTGCACGTCCTTGCCGTCGAGGTACGCGTTCATCTCGCGCATGCCGCCCGGCTCGCGCGCGACGTCGACGTAATCGGCGGCTGCCGCCTCGAGCGCCAGCCGCACGAATTCGCCGCGGCCCTGGATGGTGGGCCAGTAGTGCAGTTCGTATCCCATGGCGCGGGACTCTATCTCTTCCTTGCCGCAAGCTTCGAGACGTCGAGCGTCACCCAGGTCGGCGCGTGGTCGCTGGCCTTCGCCTCGCCGCGCACCCAGCGATCCACGCCTGCATCGACCAGGCACGGTGCGAGCTCGCGCGACAGCAGCAGGTGGTCGATGCGCAGGCCCGCATCGCGTTGCCAGTGATCGCGAAAGTAGTCCCAGAACGTGAAGACCGGCTTGTCCGGATTGAGCTGGCGGATCGCGTCGGTCCAGCCTTGCGCGAGCAGGCGCTGCCAGCATTCGCGGGTTTGCGGCTGCAGCAGGGCGTCCTTGCGCCACGAGCGGGGGTTGTAGATGTCGAAATCCGTGGGCACGACGTTGTAGTCGCCCGCCATCACCACCGGATGGCTCGATTCGTACAGCTGCTTCGCGTGCTGGATCAGCCGCTCGAACCACGCGAGCTTGTAGTCGAACTTGGGGCCGGGCTGCGGGTTTCCGTTCGGCAGGTACAGCGACACGATCACGATGCCGTTCACCGCCGCCTCGATGTAGCGGCTGTGGTCGTCGCCGGGGTCGCCGGGCAGTTCGCGCCGGATCTCCATCGCCGGGTCGCCGCGCGTGAGGATCGCGACGCCGTTCCACGAGCGCTGGCCGCGCCACAGGGCGTGGTAGCCCGCATCCAGCAGCTCCTTGCGTGGGAACGAATCGTCCAGCGCCTTGAGCTCCTGCAGGCACGCGACGTCGGGCTGCTCGCGCTCGAGCCACGCCAGCAGGTTCGGCAGGCGCGTCTTGATGCCGTTGACGTTGAAGGTCGCGATCTTCATGGCAGCGATTCTCCCGCGCACCCAGCGATCATGCGCAGGATTGGAGGCTCCGTCCTACAGCAGAGGAGGCGGGCACGTCGTATGGTGGGCCGAGTCAGGGAGGTCGCCCATGATGCCCATCCGCTTTCCCACCGAAGCCGCCAATGATCCCGACGGGAAGCTCAACGGCCTGCCCGAGTCGACGGGCGAGGACGATACGGATCGCGGGCGCGCCGACGACAGTCGAGTGCGGAGGGATCGCAGCACCAACGAGCCGCGGTCGGACGAGCCCAAGCGCGAGAAGGACGGCGACCGGGACGGCGACAAGGGCTGATCAGCGCACCCGGCGGGATTTGGTGCGCGTGCGGCTGAACCGCTCGGCGCCGCCGCTGCCCCCACCGTCCGCGAAATCATGCGCGTCCAGCGGGTCACGGTTCTTGCGCTGCGGCGCCTCGATCAATTCGCTCGCGCTGTTCTCGCCGATGTCGCTGCGTGCCGGCACGGAGGACGTCGGCGCCTCACCGCGCTTGGCGCGCGTCGGGCTGGTGTCTTGGCGACGGGACATGAAGGCAGCGTAAGCGCCGGCACGGATGAGGGCTGTCGGACGATGGCGCGAGAACCCCTGCCTGCCGAGCGCACTCCAAACCGCATGCAACGATCACTGGCCGTCCTGCTCCTTGCCGTTGCGGGCTGCGTACAGGCGCAGCCCGTGCCGGTGCACGTCGTTGCGCCGTCCGTGATCGTCGTTCCGCCGCCGGTGATCGACGGGGCGCCTGCGATCGTCGCCGAACCGCCCCGCCCGCCCGTGGCCATTCCCCGTCCGGCCGTGGTGACGACATGCGATCCGGGCGGCTGCTGGGACAGCGAGGGGCGGCGATTGAACCAGGTGGGACCGCTGCTCGTGGGCCCGCACGGCGCGTGCACGATGCAGGCCGGGGCCGCGCAGTGCCCATGATGAGACAATGCGGGGTTTTCCAATCAGCCAAGGACCAGCCACATGGGCAACAAGATCGTCACCGAAGCCGACCGCAAGCGGACTCCGGCCCCCAAGACCAGCAACGGCCTGGCCGTGAAACGCCAGGGCGGCGGGCAGAAGAAAAGCCTGGAGCGCGGCTCGCACACGCGCAGCAAGAAGCGCCCGGGCAAGCGACCGCACTCGGGCTGAGGGCAGCCCCCGCCGAGGGAGGTCTTCCGGGCAGTTAAGATGCCTCATGATCAGAAAATCCCTCATCTCCCTTTCGCTCCTGGCGGCTTTCGCTGCCCAGGCCCAGACCTCGGCCGCGCCCGCGCCCGCTTCTTCGCCTGCGAAGAAGGAGCTCGTGGCGCGCATCCTGAAGGCGCAGCAGCCGGCCATCGAAGCGCTGGCGCGCGGCATGGTCGAACGGCCGGCGGTCGAGATCATGAACAGCGCCATGCAGATCGTCCTTGCGCGCGTGCCCAAGGACAAGCAGGAAGCCATGGCCCGGGACATCCAGTCCGATGCGCAGAAGTACTTCGACGACGCCTCGCCGATCGTCCAGAAGCGGGCCGTCGACCTCTCGCCGTCGACGATCGGCGCCGTGCTGGAGGAGAAATTCTCCGAGGACGAGCTCAAGCAGATCGCCGCGTCACTCGAGAACCCGGCCCTGGTGAAGTACCAGGCCACGGTGCCGGCGATGCAGCAGGCGCTGGGCGAGAAGCTGGTTGCCGACACGCGGCCGCAGGTCGAACCCAAGGTGAATGCGCTCGAACAGCAGGTCAGCAAGCGCCTGGGCCTGCCTGCCCAGGGCAGCGGTGCCGCGGCGCCCGCCGCGCCGGCGAAGAAGAAGTAAAGGCCTCAGTGCAGCTGGCGCAGGAACCGGCGCACGTTGTCCGGGTCCGGGCCCATGGTCTCGACAGCGAGCCTCAGTTCTTCCTCGCTGCAGCCGAGCCACCTCGCCCAGTTGCGCCGTTGCCAATCGTGTTCCAGGCTGACCTGGGGCTCGTTGCCGGTGCCCTGGAGCACCGCTGGGTCATCGAACATCCCACTCTCCAGATGAAGATGGCCCCAGCTTAGGGCTGGGGCCATCCATGGATCGGCAGGACAAGCGACGGATCAGCCGTCCGACAAGCGGGGGCCGCCGTGTAGGCGTCAGCTGCTGGCGCTCGCCAGACCGGCGCGATTGGAGAACTCGTAGCAGGCGGCCTCGAAACTGCGGATCTCGAAGAGCGCTTCCTTCAGGCTCATCTCACCCTTGTCCATGAGCTTGCCGGCCAGGTGCTCGGTGAGCGGCTTCAGGCGCGCCAGCACGGCCTTCGTCTCGCCGTAGAGGCGCTCGCTCTGCATCTCCATGATGCTGCGCGTCTCCTCGTCCAGGCTCTTGCCGTTGCCGCTGTCGGACAGCGCGCCGAAGTTCAGGCGCGTCTTGCGGTACATGCCCATCTCCGCGACGGCATGGTGCAGCAGCTTCGTGACGCGCGTGATGTCGTTGTGCGCGCCGTTGGTCGTGCCTTCCTCGCCGAAGAACAGCTCCTCGTTGGCCATGCCCCCCAGCAGCACGCGCACGTCGTGCTCGATGTCGGCCTTGGTCTTGAGCAGGTTCGCGCCCTGCTTGTGGAACACGAAGCCCAGCGCGTTGTTGCGCGGATTCGCCTTGAGCGAGATCTTGATGGTCTTCATGCTCGCCTGGATCGCCTCCCAGTCGCCGCCCGCCGCCTTGCGCTCGGTCTCGAAGTCCACCAGGAAGTGGCCCCACTCGTGGATCGCGATGATGCGGCGGTCGCGCTCACGCTCCTTCGTGGTGTTTTCGTTGACGTTGCCCACCAGCACGCGCTCGGCGGCCTTCATCAGCGTCTCGGTGCCGATCATGTCGCCGACCTGCACGGCGCTGATGCCGGCCTGGTTGACGATGGTCTCCAGGTCCGCCGGGCTGCGGCCCTCGGTCACTTCCACGAGGTGGCGCAGGTCGAGGTCGGCGGCGACCTTGTCGGCGCGTTGCGCGAGGTAGTGCTCGATGATCGCCAGGCGCTCTTCCTTGTTCGGCAGGCGGAAATCCACCTTCATCTGGAAGCGGCGCAGCATGGCCTCGTCCATCTGGATCTGCTCGCTGTTGAAGTTGGACGCGACGATCCAGATGATCTCGGCGTCGTTCTTCGTGCGCACGCCGTCCAGGATGGCGAGCAGCATGTTCTGCGTGTCGTCGTCGAACTTGCGGTGGCCGCCGCGCTTCATGAACAGGTCCTGCGCCTCGTCGAGGAACACGATGCAGCGCTTGCGGCGCTTGGCCATGTTCACGATGCGCGAGAGGGTGTTCGAGCCGCCGGCGACGTAACCCGTCTCCAGGTTCGCGGCCGAGTGGAACAGGATCGGCAGGCCCAGCTCCTTGGCGAGATAGCTCGCGAGCTTGGTCTTGCCGGTGCCGGCCGGGCCGCTGAACATCACGTTGAACGGCTTGTTGATGCCGTACTCCGCGTAGGTGCCGCGGCGCTGGTACTGGTCCTTGATCTGCGCCACTTCGGACTTGATGTCGTCCATGCCCACGAGGTCCTCGATCGAGCCTTGCACCTGGTGCGGCTCGAGGAACTTGAGCGACTTGAACTGTCCCTTCAGCTGGAAGAACAGGAAGCCGATCAGGCCCAGCGTGAGCGTGGCCGAGAGCACGCCGGAAACGCCGGCCTTCCAGCCGTCCTTCTCCGATTGCGGGCGCGCGCCGCCGAAGCGCTGGTCGAGGCGCTCGAGCACGTCGAGGCTTTGCTTGTCGAGGTCCGCGCGCGGCACGAAGGCGAGCTTCGAGCCCCACTTCGCGTTCACGGCGCGGTCGGCGAAGATCTTCGTCTCCATGTCGCTCGGGTAGTAGGCGTACTGCTTGCCGTTCGATTCGACGATCACGATGCGCTCGGACACGTTCCACATCAGCGGCTTGTAGATCACCGTGATGCGCTCGGCGGGATTCGCATCGAGGAAGCCCAGCACCGAGCCCGTGCCGAACACGATCGGCAACTTCGGGTTGATCGCGGCGGCGGCATCGGTCATCGTCTCCGCGCCCATCACCTTCACCTGTTCGGCGATGGCGGCCTGCTTTTGCATCAGCGAAAGCGAGTACGTCGCCGTGACCGGGATGAGCATCAAGGCGGCGATCACGAGACTCTTCACGGCAACGGGCTGGATCGCGAACCAGTCCGCGAGGCGCGCGGCCTTCTTCTTCACGGTCATCCAGAGCGTGCGGGTTTCTTCGGCCGCGGGCGCGGCTTCGGTGGGAGATTGGGGTGTCGCGGACAAATCCGACATGGTCGTTTCTTTTCCTGGCGCGAACGCATGGCACGCACCCGGCACAGGTGCGCGAACAAATCGAAAAAAGGGGAAGCTCGAGGTCCGGCGTGGCCGCGGCCGTGTGTTGTTCTGCTGGTGCCGACGGAAACAACGCGCCGGGCCTGATGGCCTCTTGTCAGTTGAATCCTACAGAGGGCCGGAAGTTCCGGCTAGTGCAAGGCTTTGCGCAAGTCATCTGTACGCGGCTCGCGTGAGATATTCACGCCATGCGGCGCAGCAAGCTCAGCCGTAATGCTGGTTTCGCGGCGGGTTGGCGAACGTGAAGGGTGCCAGGCGCCCCGTGTGTTCGCGCGCCCGCTTCTCGGCCTCGGCGATCGCGGCCTGGGCAGTGGGATGCAGGGTTTCGCCCGGGATCTTCGCGCAGCAGTGCGCGTCCCAGTAGTTCTCGGGCTTGCCCCGGCAGATCTTCGCGTAGGCGAAGAAGCTCGGGTCGGGGCCGCCGGATTCGCCCGCGTAGCTCGCGATGTAGAACCCGTTGTACGGGCCGCTGATGCGTTCCATGGTGTCTCCTCGATCGGCCGCTACTGCTCTGCTACGCCGTCGGCGAAGTATCCGGACCGTGATTGCGCGCCCGTGTAGGACAACGCCCAATCATGGGAAAACGCCTGATTCACAGTGTGGAACCGCGCGCGCACAATGCGCTCCAATCAGGTGGCCGGGTTTTCTTCAAGTTTCTTCCCCCGGCTCTTCACCCCCGGCTTCAAACACCGGGGGTTTCTTTTTGTCCTGCCGGGCTCCTTGTTCAGCTCGTGGCTGTGCGGGCATACTCGGCACCGCATGTCCAACGGCAAATCCAACCCGAAAAACACCTTCGCCAGCCTCGACCGCGCGACGCTGGAGTCCGGAATCTCCCGGCTCGAGCGCACCGTCAAGGAAATGCGCGGCTTCGACCTGCAGAGCCTCACGAGCCGCTCGGATGAGCGCCTGGATATCTTCCAGCGACGCGTCAATACATTGCTTTCGGAAATGGTCGGCACGGGCAGCCCCGACTACAAGGAATACGCGCTGGGGCGACTCGACGGCGGGCTGGACACGACCTTCGGCGACCACTACTCCATCGACGAGTTCCGCGAGGGGGTGAAGACGGGACTTGCGAATGCCACCCATGCACTCGACGCGGCGATCGGCGCGATGAGGGCTGCGATGAAGGGGGCTTCGGCCGCGCCCGCTGCAACCCCAGCCCCCACTCCCGTATCCACACCGGCTCCGACCCCGGCGCCTAGTGCGACCCCGGCGCCTACTGCGGCCCCGACGCCCAAGCCGACCCCGGCGCCCACGCCCGCCCCGACGCCGAAACCAACATCGGCACCGAAGCCAACTGCAACACCCACGCCTGCGCCGACGCCCGCACCGACGTCGGCTCCCAAGTCCACGCCCAAACCCACACCTACACCCACGCCCACGCCGATGAACGCGACTGCCCCCGCCCTCGCCCCCACCCCTGCCGCCGCCGCAAACCGGACGGTGCTCGTCCTCGGCAGCGGGGATGCCGGCGGTCATGCGGCCGAACTCCTGGATCAGCTCGGCATGCAACCCGCGGTCATCGATACGCCGTCGATCGAGCGGCTCGACGCGGCGCGCAATGCAGGTTATGCGATCGTCGTCGCGCCGAAAGACCTCGACGAATCGATGCTGCTGGCGATCGGCTTCATGCTGGCACTGATGGGGCGCTCGCGCATCGTCCTGCTGGGCGGCGAGCCGCCCGCCGCGCTGGCCGGCTGCGTGCACGTGCCGCTCGACGACGAGGGCTTGTGGCGCCTGCTGCTCGCGCGCGAGATGAGGAAGGCGGGCCTGCCCGTCGACCTGAACCGGGCGGTCTAGCCAGCCGATTTCGTCAGGCGAGCTGCAGCCAGTGCAGCGCCTCGTGTTCCGCGCGGAACACAGCCACGTGGGCGCAATGCAGGCCCTCGGGCAACGCTTCGGGTTCGAGGAGTTCGGGCGGGCTCACCAGCCCGATGCGCACGTGCGGGTACATGGCGCGGCGCAGGCGGTCGCAAATGAGGAACTTGCCGTGGGCATCGGGCGGCGTCTTCACGTTCCTCAGGTCGACCAGAACATGGTCTTCCCGGGCGCGCGAGATCGCCGCCTTGATGTAGTACGCCAGCTTGAGCGCGTCGCCACTGCCCCAGGGACCTTCCACCACGAACCGCATCAGGGGAGCTTCATGCCGGGAGGCGACGATGAGATTCATGGGTACAACTGCTCAGGAAGGACACCGGAAGGGTGCCACAGGCAGTTGTTGCCACCTCGATTACAAGCGCATCAATGGTTGCCAACGGTGTCAGCTCAGCCATTCGCCATGAAGGCATCGAGCTTCAGCAGTGTCGCCGTCCAGCCGCGCATGTGGTTGTCGCGCGCGGCCGGGTCGAAGAAGCGCTCGTGCCGCAACGACATCAGCGTGCCGGCGCCTTCGGCTTCGAAGCGCAGGCAGACGAGCGAAACGCGGTGCGGCGTGGACTGCCACGCCCACGAGAACGAAAGCTTCGCCGGCTCGGCGACCTCCTCGTAGGTGCCCGAAACGCGGTGCTCCTCGCCGTCCGGCGTGCGGAAGGCGATCGTGTAGCGCCCGCCGGGACGCACGTCCAGGTCGGCCTGCGTGACGGAGCCTTCGTCGCCCGGTCCGAACCAGCGGCTCAGCGCCCGCGGGTCGGTCCAGGCTTGCCAGACCCTTTCGGGCGGCGCGTCGTAGCTACGTTCGATTTCGAGGACGGGCGTGTCGCCGGTTCGGGCCATGGATCGACCTGCTCCTGGTGATAGAGGAAACGCCCGAGGGCGTCGAGACGCTTGTTCCAGAACCTTTCGTAGTGCGCGAGCCACATGGCGGCCTCCTGCATGGGTTCGGCCGCGAGTTCGCACTGCACCACGCGGCCTTCCTTCTGCCGCAGCACCAGTCCCGCTTCTTCCAGCACGCGCAGGTGCTTCATGAAGCCGGGCAGCGACATGCCGTGCGGCTGCGCGAGCTCCGATACGCTGGCCGGCCCGTGCAGCAGCCGCTCGACGATGCCGCGCCGGGTGGCGTCCGACAGCGCCCCGAAGACGCGGTCGAGCGTCCCGTTCACCCCTGGCCCATCGGCAAGGGCTGCAGCAGGCTCACGCGGTTCTTTTCCGTGTCGAAGAAGGAGACGTAGTCGCCGACCCCGGGGATGGTCATCGGCTCGCCGAGCACCTCGCCGCCGGCGTCCTTGACCTTCTTCATCGAGGCCTTGATGTCCTGCACGGCGATGACGACGGACGGGTACTGCGCCGGCCAGTCCTTGTTGCGCGGGTAGAAGCCGCCGCCGATCGCGCCATAGGCCGCCTCGTGGCCGACGCGCTCGCCGGGCCGGGCCGTGGTGGCGAGCACGTAATTGCCCATGTCCTCGCCCAGCACCTTCAGCTCCCACCCGAAAACGGTGCTGTAGAACTTCGCGATGCGCTCGCGGTCGTCATAGGGAAACTCGAAATGCACTACGGGGTCCATCGTGGTTCTCCTTGGGTCAAAGGGCTCGGCCATCGAAATGCGTGACCTGCAATTTGTCGAGATCGATGTCCTCGAGGCAGCGGACATTGATCGCCGCCATGGGCACGTCGGTCTTCGGATGGATCGCCTCGGCGAAGGGATGGATGCCGCAGTTCGCGCAGAAGCGATGCCTGATGAAGTGCTTGTTGAACAGGTAGGTGGACGCGGCATCGTCCGGCGTCTTCAGCTCGAACTGCGTCTTCGGCACGAACCACAGCAGCGAACCCTTGCGCTGGCACATGCTGCAGTTGCAGGCCATCACCGAATCGATCTCGCCGTCCACTTCGAACGCCATCCTGCCGCAGTGGCAACTGCCGCGATACCTCATCGGGGCCCTCCTATCAGTTAACCCGTCGGTTCAGTATATCGACGCGCCTCCCTCTGTCAAGTGCGCGGCGCGTAAGCAGACGCCGACGCCCGCAAGCGCGCGCGACCGCCAGAGCCGGGTGCGACCGCGACCTATGTTGTGTGCAGTGGATCGAAATGGAGACAGGAGCACCCCATGTGGAAGAAGCTCATCCTGCTCGCCCTGGCCTCCGGCCTCGCGAAGAAGCTGTACGACCAGCGCAACCAGCGGCGCACGCCGTTCCCGACCTCCAGCCGGCCGCCGGAAGGCTATCGGGGCTGATCACCGCCCGCCGATGCCCATCGCGCGGGTGATCACCTCTTTCATGATCTCGTTCGTGCCGCCGTAGATGCGCTGCACGCGCGCATCGGCATAGGCGCGGGCGACCGGGTACTCCCACATGTATCCGTAGCCGCCGTGCAGCTGCACGCACTCGTCCATCACCTTGCATTGCAGGTCGGTGGTCCAGTACTTCGCCATGCTGGCCGTGGCCGTGTCCAGCTTCCCCGCGCAGACCAGCTCCAGGCATTTGTCGACGAACACGCGGCCGATCTGCACCTCGGTCTGCAGCTCGGCGAGCGTGTAGCGCGTGTTCTGGAACGAAGCGACCGCCTGGCCGAACACCTTGCGGTCCTTCGTGTATTGCAGGGTCCACTCGATCGCCGCTTGCGCGCTCGCGACGGCCGTGACGGCGATCTGCATGCGCTCCCACGGCAGCTGCTCCATCAGGCAGATGAAGCCGCGGTTCTCGCCGCCCAGCAGGTTCTCCGCGGGCACGCGCACGTCGTCGAAGAACAGCTCGGACGTATCCTGCGCCTTCAGGCCCACCTTCTTCAGCCGCTTGCCCTTCTCGAAGCCCTTCATGCCGCGCTCGACGACGATCAGGCTGGTTCCCTTCGCGCCCGCGGCCGGGTCGGTCTTCGCAACGACGATCACCAGGTCGGCATGCCAGCCGTTGGTGATGAAGGTCTTGCTGCCATTGACGACATAGCTGCCGTCGGGCTGCTTCACGGCCGTGGTCTTCACGCCTTGCAGGTCGCTGCCCGCCGCGGGCTCGCTCATCGCGATCGCGCCGACCATCTCGCCGCTGGCGAGCTTCGGCAACCAGCGCTTCTTCTGCTCCTCGCTGCCGTAATGCAGGATATAGGGCGCGACGATCTCGCTGTGCAGGCCGAAGCCGACCCCGGTGTAATTGCCCCGCGCGAGCTCCTCCATTTGCGCGACGGAGTACAGCTTGTCCGCGCCCGACCCGCCCCATTCCTCGGGCATGGTCATGCACAGGAACCCGTTCGCGCCGGCCTTGCGCCACAGGTCGCGATCCACGTAGCCCTGCTCTTCCCAGGCCTCGTGGTGCGGGGCGATCTCCTTCTCCACGAAGCGCCGGAAGGCGTCGCGGAAGGTCTCGTGGTCGGGCGAAAACAGGGTGCGTTCGATCATGATGATTTTCACAAAGCGCGTGCTTGGTTGAATGAATATACTGCCAGCAGCCTTTCAGGAGAATCGCATGGAAGCTTTCGTCTACGACGCCATCCGCACACCGCGGGGCAAGGGCAAGAAGGACGGCAGCCTGCACGAGGTCAAGCCGGTCGACCTGCTCGCCGGCGTGCTGGGCGAGCTGCAGCGCCGCAACGATTTCGACACGGCGCAGGTCGACGATGTCGTGATGGGCGTCGTCTCGCCCGTCGGCGAACAGGGCTCGGTGATCGCGAAGGTCGCGGCGCTGAAGGCCGGCTGGGACTGGCGCTGCGCCGGCGTGCAGCTCAATCGCTTCTGCGCTTCGGGGCTGGAGGCCGTGAACATCGCGGCGCAGAAGGTGCGCTCGGGCTGGGAAGACCTGGTCGTCGCCGGTGGCGTGGAAAGCATGAGCCGCGTGCCGATCGGCTCGGACGGCGGCGCCTGGTCGCAGGACCCGGAGACGAACACCGCGACGGCCTTCGTGCCGCAAGGCATAGGCGCCGACCTGATCGCCACGCTGGAGGGTTTCACGCGCGAGGAGGTCGATGCGTTCGCGCTGGAGTCGCAGAAGCGCGCGGCGAAAGCGCGTGAGGGCGGCTTCTTCGCCGGCTCGGTCGTGCCGGTGAAGGACTTCCTCGGCCAGTCCATCCTGGCGCAGGATGAATTCATCAAGCCGCACACGACGATGGAAGGCCTCGCCTCGCTCAAGCCCGCCTTCGAGCAGCTCGGCGCGATGGGGTTCGACGACGTTGCGATCAGCCGCTATCCGCAGGTCGAGCGCATCCACCACGTGCATCACGCCGGCAACTCGTCGGGCATCGTCGACGGCGCGGCCGCCGTGCTGATCGGCAGCGAGGAAGCCGGCAAGGCGCACGGTTTCAAGCCGCGGGCGCGCATCGTCGCGGCGGCGCTTTCGGGTGCGGACCCGACCATCATGCTCACGGGCCCGATGCCCGCGGCACGCAAGGCGCTCGCGAAAGCCGGCATGACGATCGACCAGATCGACCTCTTCGAAGTCAACGAGGCCTTTGCCGCCGTGCCCATGCGGTTCATGAAGGAGATGGGCGTGCCGCACGAGAAGGTGAACGTCAACGGCGGCGCGATCGCGATGGGCCACCCGCTCGGAGCGACCGGCGCCATGATCCTGAACACCCTGGTCGACGAACTGCACCGCCGCAAGCTGCGCTGGGGCATGGCGACGCTGTGCGTCGGCGGCGGCATGGGCATCGCGACGATCGTCGAGAGGACCTGACGCGTGAAGACGATCCAGTACGCACTCGAAAACGGCATCGCCACGATCACCTTCGACGAGGAAGGCTCGCCGGTCAACACCATGTGCCTGCCATGGCAGGACGACCTGGCCGAGGTCACCGCGCAAGTGGTCAAGGACAAGGAGGCGATCCGCGGCATCCTGCTGGCTTCAGCCAAGAGCACGTTCTTCGCCGGCGCCGACCTCAAGGGCGTGATGCGCATGACACCGGAAGACGCGCCGCGCGTGTTCCAGGAGATCGAACGCATCAAGAAGAACTTCCGCACGCTGGAGACGCTGGGCAAGCCCGTGGTGAGCCTGCTCAATGGTTCGGCGCTCGGTGGCGGCTGGGAAGTCGCGCTCGTCGGCCATTACCGCGTGGCGGTCGACGACGCGAAGACCCAGTTCGGCTTGCCCGAGGTGACGCTGGGGCTGATTCCCGGCGGCACCGGCATCACGAAGATGACGCGACTGCTCGGCCTCATGGGCGCGAACCCGTACATCGTCGAGAGCAAGCTGTTCTCGCCGCGCGAGGGACTGGAGCTCGAGCTGGTCCATGAACTCGTGCCCGATGCGGCCTCGCTGCGGGCTGCGGGACTCGCGTGGATCGAGAAGCACGCCGGCGGCGCCGCGCCGGCGCACCATCCCTGGGACGACAAGAACTACCGCATGCCCGGCGGCACGCCGTCCAGCCCGGAGGTCGCTGGCATGTTGAGCGTCGCGCCCGCGATGCTGCGGCAGAAGACGCGGGGCCTGTACCCGGCACCCGAGTACGCGCTGGCGGCGATGGTCGAAGGCGCGCAGGTCGATTACGACACGGCCACGCGCATCGAATCGCGCTACCTCGCGCGGTTGATGGTGAGCCCGGTCGCGAAGAACATGATCAACACGTTCTTCTTCGACATGAACGCGATCAAGGCGAAGCGCTCGAGGCCGAAGGATGTGCCGCGCTACACACCGAGGAAGGTCGGCATTCTCGGCGCGGGAATGATGGGAGCGGGCATCGCTTACGCGCAGGCGAGCCGCGGCGTCGCTACGGTGCTGAAGGACGTGAGCCTGGACAAGGCGGAGCACGGCAAGGCCTACAGCGTCAAGGTCACGCAGCCGCGCGTCGAGAAGGGCCGCATGAGCCCGCACGAGCAGGCCGAACTGCTCGCGCGCATCACGCCGACCGCATCGGCTTCCGACCTGCAGGGCTGCGACCTCGTGATCGAGGCCGTGTTCGAGAACCGCGAGCTCAAGGCGCAGGTGACGCGCGAAGCGGAACCGCAGCTCGCTCCCGGCGGGTTCTTCGCCAGCAACACGTCGACGCTGCCGATCTCGGGCCTCGCCAGGGCGAGCCGCGACCCTAGGAAGTTCGTCGGCATCCATTTCTTCAGCCCCGTGGACAAGATGAAGCTCGTCGAGATCATCCGCGGCAAGGAGACGGATGACGAGACCGTGGCGCGTGCCTTCGATTACGTGCAGGCGATCGGCAAGATCCCGATCGTCGTGAACGACTCGCGCGGCTTCTTCACATCGCGCGTGTTCGGCACCTTCGTGATGGAAGGTGCGGCGATGGTCGGCGAAGGCATCCCGGCCGCGGTGGTGGAACGCGCGGGCATCCTCGCCGGCATGCCGGTCGGACCGCTCGCGGTGCTCGACGAGACGGCGCTGTCCCTGTCCGTGCACGTGCTGGACCAGACGCGCGCCGACTACCGGGCCGAGGGCCGGACCTACATCGCCACGCCCGGTGAGCTGCTGGTCGAACGCATGGTCAAGGAGTTCGACCGCAACGGCCGGGCGGCCGGCGCCGGCTTCTACGAGTACCCGCAGGAAAAGGGCGAAAAGAAGTTCCTTTGGCCCGACCTCAAGACCTTGTTCGAGAAGCCCGGCGCGGCCTGGGACATGCAGGACCTCAGGGACCGCCTGCTCTATCGCCAATCGGTGGAAACGGCGCGCTGCCTCGCCGAAGGCGTGCTCACCACGGTGCACGACGCGAACATCGGTTCGATCTTCGGGATCGGCTTCCCGGGATGGACGGGCGGCGCGATGCAGTTCATCTACGGCACCGGGATCGACAAGTTCTGCGAGCGTGCCTCGCAGCTCGCCGACCGGTACGGCCCGGGTTTCGCCATCACGCCGCGCGCGAAGGAAGCGATCATTGCTCATCAGCCACGTTACTGAGCCGTAACACTGACTCGGCTTTTTCCTACGGCTGGGCCACGCGCGGCTCCCTAGCATCCGTGCATTGCTGTCACGCATGGAATGCCCGATGCCGCACGCCGGCCGACCGTCCTTCTTTTCGCCGGCCGTCGCGCTGGATTCGTGGTTGCCGCTGCTGCGCGGTGCGCAGCCGAGCCGCCGCTACGGCTCGCACCGCATCTACCTGGGAGACGGGCAACCGGTGCTGGTCATGCCGGAGTTCGGCGGCGGGCCCGAAACGACATCCGCCCTGCGCCGCCTGCTGCGCGAGGTGGGTTTCGCACCGCACGACTGGGGCCTCGGGACCGACCACGGCCCTCACCACGGCCTGTCGCCGCTGCTGGGCCGCATCGAGGAGCGGGTGATCGACGTCTTCGAGACGGAGTGTCGCGGCGTGACGCTGCTGGGCTGCGGGCTGTCGGGCATTTATGCGCGCGAAGTCGCCAAGCGCACCTCGCCACTCGTGCGGCGCGTGATCACGATCGGCACCCCGGTGCGCATCGTCGACCCGGCCGGCAGCTGCGCCATGCTGCGCGCACTGGTCCAGCCCGGCGCGGGTGTGGACCAAGCCGCGATCAGCCGCATGCGCCAGCGGCCGCCCGTGCCCTGCACGTCCATCTACACCACCAGCGACGAGGCCGTGCACTGGGAACTTGCGCAGGATGCCGAGTCGCTCACCTCGGAAAACGTGGTCGTGCCCGCGGCGGGCCACCACGAGCTGGCGCTGCACCCGAAGACCCTCGAGACGATCACGCAGCGCCTCTCGCAACGCGAGACGGACTGGCGGGCGCTCGACGGCTGAGCTCTGGTAAGGTTCCGGCTTTCCAGCTCAGCCGTGATCTCCCCATGACAAACCATCGCCTGAAGGACAAGGTCTGCATCGTCACGGGCGGCGCGCAAGGCATCGGCCTCGCGACCGCCATCAAGTTCGCTCGCGAAGGCGCGATCGTCGCCGTCTGGGACCTCATGCCGTCGGGCATCGAGGAAGCCGTGCGCCAGTGCCGCGAAGCCGGCGCGCGGGCCGAAGGCTGGGTCGTGGACGTCACGAACCGCACGATGGTCGATGCCGCGACGCACGGCACGCTGGAGCGCTTCGGGCGCATCGACGTGCTGGTGAACAACGCCGGCATCACGAAGGACGCGCGCCTGCAGAAGATGTCGATCGAGCAGTTCGATGCCGTCATCGACGTCAACCTGCGCGGCGTGTTCCATTGCGCGCAGGCCGTGAGCCGCCCTATGGTCGAACGCGGCTGCGGCGTCATCCTCAACGCCAGCTCCGTCGTTGGCCTGTACGGCAACTTCGGCCAGACGAACTACGCCGCGACCAAGTTCGGCGTCATCGGCTTCACCAAGACATGGAGCCGCGAGCTCGGCCCCAAGGGCGTGCGGGTCAACGCCATCGCGCCGGGTTTCGTGATGACGCACATCCTCGACACCATTCCCGAGAAGGTGCTCGACGACATGAAGCACCGCGTGCCGCTGCACCGCCTGGGCACGCCCGAGGAAATCGCCAACGCGTACTGCTTCCTGGCCAGCGACGAGGCCAGCTACGTCAACGGCGCGGTGCTGGAGGTTTCGGGCGGCATGACCGTCTAGCGCCTGATTCTTGACTCCGGCAAGTAATTGCCTGACGATGTCAGGCATGAGCACTGCCGTCTCCCCCGCGCACGTCGAGGCGCTGCGCGGCTTCAACCGCTTCTACACCAGCCGCGTCGGGGTGCTGGACCCCTACCTGGGCAGCGAGTTCTCGCTGACCGAAGTGCGCGTGCTGTACGAGCTCGCGCACCGCGACCAGCCCACCGCTTCCGAACTGGCGCGCGACCTCCAGCTCGACGCCGGCTATCTCAGCCGCATCCTGCGTCGGTTCGAGAGCCAGGGCTGGCTCGCCCGCGTTCCGTCGCCGGCCGACGCGCGCCAGAGCCTGCTCAAGCTCACGCCAGCCGGCCACGACGTGTTCGCCCCGCTGCAGCAGAAGTCGCGCGACGAGGCGGCCGCCCTGCTCGCCCCGCTCTCGCCGGCCGCGCGCGACCGGCTGATCGCCGCCCTGGGTACGGCGCACGGCCTGCTGGACCCGCCCGCCAAGGACCGGCGCACGGTGATCCTGCGCGACCCGCAACCGGGCGACTTCGGCTGGGTCGTGCAGCAGCACGGCGAGCTCTACGCGCGCGAATGGGGCTACACGGTGGAATTCGAGGGCCTGGTCGCCGGCATCGTCGCGAAGTTCGTCGAGGATTTCGATCCGCGATGGGAACGAGCCTGGATCGCCGAGGTGGATGGCGAGCGCGCCGGCTCGATCTTCCTCGTGCGCCAGTCGGCGACCGTCGCGAAACTGCGCCTCTTGCTCCTCGCGCCGCAAGCGCGCGGGCTCGGCCTGGGAGCGCGCCTCACCGACGAATGCATCGCCTTCGCTCGCGCCAAGGGGTATCGCAAGATGGTGCTGTGGACGCAAAGCCACCTGCTCGCCGCGCGGGGCATCTACGAATCGCGGGGCTTCCGCATGATCAGGGCCGAGCCGAACGACGCTTTCGGACAGCACCTCACCAGCGAGACCTGGGAGCTGAAACTATCGACCTCGCGCTGATCGCTGCGGGATTGTGGTTAGCCACACGCGGCGAACACGGGGCGCACCGATAATCGGCACATGACCGACCTGTCCGCGGCGCCATCCGTAGCGGCCGAAACGGCGGGCCGCCGCCGGCCCGCCTCGCTCACCGAACTCTTCATCGCGCTCACCTCCATCGCCCTGCAAGGGTTCGGGGGCGTGCTGGCGATCGTGCAGCGCGAGATGGTGGAGCGGCGCAAGTGGATGACGCCCGAGGAGTTCGTCGAAGACTGGGCGGTGGCGCAGATCATGCCGGGGCCCAACGTCGTGAACCTGTCGATGATGATCGGCGACCGCTGGTTCGGGCTGCGCGGCGCGCTGGTCGCGGTGGCGGCCATGCTGACCCTGCCGCTGCTCGTCGTTCTTGCCCTCGCGCTCGTTTACGCGCACGTCGGCGCCAACCCCCACGTCGCGAGCGCGCTGCGCGGCATGGGCGCGGTCGCGGCCGGCCTGATCACGGCGACCGGGCTGAAGCTGATGGGCGCCCTGCGCCGCCATCCCTTGGGCATCGCGCTGGTCGGCGCGTTCGGCATCGCCACCTTCATCGGCATCGCCGTGCTGCGCTGGCCGCTGCTGTGGGTGCTGGTGGGGCTGGGCGGCCTCTCGTGCGTGATCACCTGGCAGCGCATCGGAGTGAAGGCATGAGCATCACGATGACGGCGGGTGACTGGTTGTCGCTGTTCGTCCATTACCTCGAGCTGTCGCTGCTCGCCGTGGGTGGCGCGATCACCACGGCGCCCGACATGCACCGCTTCATCGTCGACGAGAAGGCCTGGCTCACGGACCCGCAGTTCAGCGCCTCCATCGCCATCGCGCAGGCCGCGCCCGGCCCCAACGTGCTGTTCATCGCGCTGCTCGGATGGAACGTGGGTCTGAACGCCGGCGGCATCCCGCTGGCCTTCCTGGGCCTCGCCGTCACGATGCTGGGCTCGCTCATTCCCAGCACCACCCTCACCTACCTTGCGGCACGCTGGGGCCACGAGAACCGCGACCTGCGGGCCGTGCGCGCCTTCAAGCAAGGCATGGCGCCCATCGTCGTCGCGCTGCTCGTGGCGACCGGCTGGATCCTCGCGACCGGCAGCGGCTACGACGCCCGGCGCGACTGGCCGGTCTGGGCGATCGCCATCGTCTCCGCGCTCCTCGTATGGCGCACGAAGATCCACCTGCTGTGGCTGCTCGGGGCGGGCGCCGTCATCGGGTGGATGGGATGGCTGTAGCCGCGTCGGTCACGACCGCTGCCTCGACGCCTCGTAAAGACAGACACCGCTGGCCACCGACACGTTCAGGCTCTCCACCGCACCGTGCATCGGGATGCTCACGAGCTCGTCGCAGGTCTTGCGGGTCAACTGCCGCATCCCCGCGCCTTCCGCGCCGAGCACGAGGGCGACAGGGCCCTTGAGGTCCGCCTGGTAGAGCGTCTTCGGCGCGTCGTCGCTCGTGCCGACGCACCAGATGTTGCGCTCCTTCAGCTCGCCGAGCGTTCGCGCGAGGTTGGTCACCATGAAGTACGGCATCGTCTCGGCCGCACCGCTGGCGACCTTCGCGACCGTGGCATTGATGCCCACCGCGTGGTCCTTGGGCGCGATCACTGCGTGCGCGCCCGCCCCGTCGGCCACGCGCAGGCAGGCGCCGAGGTTGTGCGGATCGGTGACGCCGTCCAGCACCAGCAGCAACGCCGGTCCCGGGAGGCCGTCCAGCAGGTCGTCGAGCGAATGCGTCTGCTTCAGCGGCTCCACACGCGCGGCGACGCCCTGGTGGCCGTGGCTGCCCGCCAGCTTCGCGATGCGCAGGGAGTCCGCCTCGATGATGCGCACGCCGGCCTCCCGCGCACGCGCGAGGAACTGGCGCATCCGCGCGTCCTTGCGCGCCGGGTCGGCGTAGACCTCGATCACCGAGCCCGGCGCTGTCCTCAGGCGCACCCCGACCGCATGGAACCCGAACAGCACCCTTTGTGAAGCCATGGCGGATTATCCCGTTGCGCGGTCGTCGCCGGCGATGCTGCCCGCTTCGATCGTGAGGCGCCGCTCGCAACGGTCGGCGATGGCCCGGTCGTGCGTGACCAGTACCAGCGTCGTGCCGTGTTCCCGATTGAGGTCGAACATCAGCTGCATCACCGTCTCGCCGGTCGCGAAATCGAGGCTGCCGGTGGGCTCGTCGGCGAGCAGCACCGCCGGCTCGACCACGAAGGCCCGCGCCAGCGCCACGCGCTGCTGCTCGCCGCCCGAGAGCGTCTTCGGATAGTGGCCAAGCCGCTCGCCCAATCCCACGCGCTTCATCATCTCGCCCGCGGCCTTGCGCGCATCGCGCCGGCCCGCCAGTTCCAGCGGAAGCATCACGTTCTCCAGGGCCGTGAGGTTGCCCAGCAGCTGGAAACTCTGGAAGACGAAGCCGATCTCACGTGCACGCAGCGCGGCCCGTTCGTCTTCGTCGAGCGCGAAGAGTTCCGCACCCGCCAGCCGCACGGACCCCTGCGTGGGCGTGTCCAGGCCGGCGACGATGGACAGCAGCGTGCTCTTGCCCGAGCCGGAAGCGCCCACGATCGCCACCGTCTCGCGCGCGGCCAGGCTGAAATGGATATCGCGCAAAATAGCCAGTGTGCCGGTCGAGTCCGTGACGGACTTGTGCACGTGCTCGACTGAAATGATGGGATCGGACATGTCGTATGGTTCTTGGCGGCGCCGCCACTTTATCGCCGGGGTGTTAGCCGGCAGTTATGCACTGTCCTGGGCTGCGCCGGCCCGCAAGATCCTCGTGATCGGCGACTCGCTCAGCGCCGAGTATGGCCTGAAACGCGGCGAGGGCTGGGTGGCCCTGCTCGAAAAGCGCCTCGCGGCGCAGGAGCTCCCGGCCCAGGTCGTCAACGCCAGCATCAGCGGCGACACGACCTCGGGCGGGCGATCGCGCCTGCCCGCCCTGCTGGCCCGTCACAAGCCCGACGTCGTCGTCATCGAGCTCGGGGGCAACGACGCGCTGCGCGGCCTGCCTTTGGCGATGACCGAGGCAAACCTCGCACGCATGGTCGAAGACGCGCAGAAGGCCGGGTCCCGTGTGCTGCTGGTGGGCGTGGAGATGCCGGCGAATTACGGCGCGGATTACACGAAGCGCTTCATGGCGCTCTACCCGAAGGTGGCGAAGGCGCACAAGGTGCCGTACGTGCCGACGATCTTCGCGGGCCTGGGCGACGGTTCCGACGATCGGATCTTCCAGGCCGATCGCATCCACCCCAAAGCCGAGGCGCATCCTCGCATGCTCGACAACGTCTGGCCCGAACTGCGGAAGCTGCTGAAATGAGTGTGCAGTCGATCAGCGCCGAAGACGCCATTGCGCGGCTCGATTCGTTCGATGCCGTGATCGACGCGCGCAGCGAGGACGAATATGCGGAGGACCACCTGCCGGGCGCGGTGAACTGGCCGTCGCTGGACAACGAGCAGCGCAAGGCCATCGGCACGAGCTACAAGCAGGTGAGCCCGTTCGAGGCGAAGAAGCGCGGCGCGGCGCTGGTGGCCGCGAACATCGCGCGCCATGTGGAGATGAACGTGCTGGACAAGCCGCGCGACTGGAAGCCGCTCGCCTACTGCTGGCGCGGCGGCAAACGCAGCGGCTCCCTCGCCCTGGTGCTGGACCAGATCGGCTTCCGCACCCATGTCATCGAAGGCGGCTACAAGGCCTTTCGCGCCGCCGTGGTGGCGCAGATGCCCAAGCTGGCCGCAAGGTTCGACTGGCATGTCGTGTGCGGCCCGACCGGCTCGGGCAAGACGCGCCTGCTGCACGCGCTGCGCGAGGCCGGCGCGCAGGTGCTGGACCTGGAAGGCCTGGCGAACCATCGCAGCTCGGTACTCGGCATCATTCCCGGCGTGCCGCAGCCTTCGCAGAAGGGGTTCGACACGCTGGTCTGGGACCAGCTGCGCCGCTTCAGTCCCGCCCATCCGGTGTTCGTCGAGAGCGAGAGCAAGAAGGTCGGCAACGTGGCGGTGCCCGAGGCCCTGATCGAGCGCATGCGTGCGGGCAAGTGCATCGACCTGCAGCTGCCCGAGGACGAGCGCGTCGCGCTGCTGATGGAGGACTACGAGTTCTTCGTGCGCGACCCCGGGCTGTTCTGCGAGCGCCTGGCCGCGCTCACCGAATTGCGCGGCAAGGCCGTCATCGATGAATGGCAGGCGAAGGTGCGGGCCGGCGAGATCGAGCCGGTGGTGCGCGAGCTGCTGGTCAAGCACTACGACCCGGGCTATGCCGCATCGATCCGCCGCAACTTCAAGCACTTCGGCATGGCGCGGCCCGTCGTGCTGGCGGACCGCTCGCCCGAATCGATGGCGCGCGCGGCGCGCGAGTTGCTCGGCTAGACCTGCACCTCGATGTGGTACAGCCCCCAGGGGCAGTTCCCGAAGCGCTGGTCCACGGGCTTGGCGGCCATCTCCGGGAACTTGTCGGCGTCGTAGATCGCCCACAAGGGGCCCAGCCCGCCCAGCGGCATGGGCCGGCCGTCGAGGTGCGTCGCCACGATGAAGCGGTACTTGTGCGCGTCCTCGATCGGGATCGCGGGCGCGTAGCCGTCGACGGCGCGCATCGCCAGCTTCGAGCCCGTGGCGCCGCAGGCGTCGAGCACCGTCGAAAGCAGAGGGCCGCGCAGCACGTGATGCTTGCTGTCGTATTCGAGCGTGGGCCGGATCGCCACCGTGGGCATCCCGGCCAGCGCCGCGAAATCGAACGCATGCGCCTTGTCGAACGCGAGCTTCTGCTTGGCCATCATCTGGTCGAGCACGCGGTCCAGGGGGCCACGGTTGGTTTTCGTGATCTCCCCCGTCACCGTGAGCAGGGCCGGCCCGTGCAGGACCTTGCCGGGTTGTGCGCTTGCACCCATCGGCAGTGTCACGCCGGCCGCAGCGGCCGCGAGGAAGTCGCGCTTGTTCATCCCTTTCCCCCCGTCACGTCATCGCACGCAAGGCCTGCCCGAGATCCGCGCGCAGGTCCTCCACGTCTTCCAGCCCGATCGAGAAGCGCACCAGCACGCCCTTGTGCGGCCAGGCGCCCGGGATGCGGATCAGGTTCATGTCGTACGGCACGACCAGGCTCACCGGCCCGCCCCAGGAATAGCCCAGCTTGAACAGCTTCAGCGCGTCGCAGAACCGGTCGACCTGCGGGGCCAGGTAGCGCTCGTGAAAGACGACCGAAAACAGGCCCGCCGCATGGCCGCCCGCCAGGCGCCGCCAGTGCTCGTGGCCCGGCGAGCCGGCAAACGCCGGATGGAGCAGCCGCGCGATCTCGCCGCGCCCCTGCAACCAGCCCGCCAGTTCGCGCGCCGCCTTGTCGTGTGCCGCGTAGCGCACGGGCAGGCTTGGAAGGGACCGCAGGATCGCTTCGGCGTCGTTGGCGCCGACGCCGAACCCCATGCGCATGTGCTCGAGCATCATCTTCTCGTGCAGGGCGTCGTCGCGCGTGACCACCGCCCCCATCAGCACGTCGCCGCCGCCGCTCGGGTATTTCGTGAGCGCGTGGACCACGATGTCGCAACCGAGCTCGAACCCGTTCAGCGCGACGCCGCCGGCCCACGTGTTGTCCAACGCGGCGACGACGCCACGAGCGCGGCAGATGCGCGCCTGCTCGTCGATGGGCGGGAATTCCATCGAAACGGACCCGGGCGCTTCGAGCCAGACCAGTCTGGTCTTCGGGCCGATGCGCCGCTCGAGGTCCTTGGCGTCCATCGCGTCGTAGACCTGGTGGGTGATGCCCCAACGGGTGAAGTCGCCTTCGCACAAGGCCCTGTTCGGCCCGTACACATTGGACGGGATCAGGACCTCGTCTCCCGAGGACAGCAGCGCCAGGCCGACGTTCGCCAGGGCCGCGAGGCCGCTCGGGAACAGGACGCAGTGCTTGCCCCCTTCGAGCGTCGCGATGCGCTCCTCGAGCGTGAACGTCGTGGGCGTGCCATGCAGGCCGTAGGTGTAGCCGGACTTGCTGCGCCAGTCCCGCGCCCGCAACGCGGCCACGTCCTTGAAGATGACCGTCGACGCTTTATGGACCGCCGGCTGCGGCGCGGAGAAGCCCGCGGGCGGCTGGTAGGGATGATGAATGAGATCGGTGATGGACTTGGCCATTCCCCGATTCTGTCACCCAATCACACTTTCCATTTTTCGAGCAGCTGCTGCGGCCGCATGGCGTCGTACGCCTCGAACGGCTGGTGGATCCACGGGTTCGTGGGCAGCAGTTCAACGGAGTAATCGGGCTGGAACTTGCTCAGGCCCTTGGTCCAGATCACGGCGCTGCGCAGCTCGGTGATCGGCTTGTAGTTGCTGCGCAGCATCTCGACCACCGCGTGCAGCGTCACGCCGGAATCGGCGAGGTCGTCCACCAGCAGCACCTTGCCCGCGATCTCGCCCTTGGGCGTGGTGATGTAGCGCGCGATGTCCAGGTGGCCCTGGACCTTGCCGGCCTCGGCGCGGTAGGAGCTCGTCGACATGATCGCGAGCGGCTTGTCGAAGATGCGCGAGAGGATGTCGCCGGGGCGCATGCCGCCGCGCGCGAGGCACAGGATGGTGTCGAATTGCCAGCCCGACTGGTACACCTTGATCGCGAGCTTCTCGATCAGGTTGTGGTACTCGTCGTAGCTCACGTAGAGGTGCTTGCCGTCCTCGGTCAACATGCTCGTCTCCTCAGTCGGCCAGGTAGGGGTGGCGCATCATGATCGTGTGGTCGCGGTCGGGGCTGGTCGAGATGATATCGACAGGCACGCCCGTCACCTGCTCGATGCGCTGCAGGTACAAACGCGCATTGACGGGCAGCTTGTCGTACTGCGTCACGCCCACGGTGCTTTCGCTCCAGCCTTCCATCGTCTCGTAGACCGGCTTGCAGCGCGCGATCTCGTCGGCCCCCAGCGGCAGGATGTCGGTGTGCTCGCCATCGAGCTCGTAGCCGGTGCACAGCTGCAGCTCCTTGAGCCCGTCGAGCACGTCCAGCTTGGTGATGCACAGGCCCGACAGGCCGTTCACCTGCGCGCTGCGCTTGAGCAGGGCCGCGTCGAACCAGCCGCAGCGGCGCGAGCGCCCGGTCGTCACGCCCTTCTCCGCGCCGACCGTCGAGAGGTGGTAGCCCACGGTGCCGGGCGTCTCCCAATCGAGTTCCGTGGGGAACGGACCGCCGCCGACGCGCGTGCAATACGCCTTGGTGATGCCCAGGATGTAGTGCAGCATGCCGGGGCCGACGCCCGCGCCGGCCGCCGCGTTGCCCGCGACGCAGTTGCTCGACGTGACGTAGGGGTAGGTGCCGTGGTCCACGTCCAGCAGCGTGCCTTGCGCTCCTTCGAACAGCAGGTTGTCGCCGTGGCGGTGGGCCTCGTTCAGCTCGCGCGAGACGTCGGCCATCATCGGCTTGATCTCCTCGCCCTGGCGCAGCGCCTCGTCGAGCACCTGCCGGTAATCGACGGCCTGCGCATTGAGGTACTTCGTGAGCATGAAGTTCTGCAGGTCGAGCAGTTCCTTCAGCTTGTCGGCGAAGCGCTGCGGGTACTTCAGGTCCTGAACGCGCAGGGCACGGCGGGCGATCTTGTCTTCGTACGCGGGGCCGATGCCGCGGCCGGTGGTGCCGATCTTCTCGGTGCCGCCCTGCTCGCGGCGCGCTTCGCGCGCGAGGTCGAGCGCCGAATGGAACGGCAGGATGAGCGGGCAGGCCTCGCTGATGCGCAGGCGCCCGCGCACCTCGACGCCGATCTTCTCAAGGCCTTCCATTTCCTCGAGCAGCTTGGACGGCGACAGCACGACGCCGTTGCCGATGTAGCACTTCACGCCCGGGCGCATGATGCCGCTGGGGATCAGGTGCAGCGCCGTCTTCACGCCGTTGATCACCAGCGTGTGACCGGCATTGTGGCCGCCGTGGAAACGCACCACGCCCTGCGCCATCTCGGTCAGCCAGTCGACCAGCTTGCCCTTGCCTTCGTCACCCCACTGGGTGCCGACCACGACCACGTTGCGGCCACTCGTCTTCGTCATCTGAGGCTTGTCCGGAAAAGATTGAAATCAGGTGGGTTTGACGCGCCACTGGCCGCCTTCGCGCACCAGTTCGCGATCGCATTGGAATTCGTCGACTTCGCTTTCGTGGCCGGGCAGCACGCAGACCACGGTCTCGCCCTGCGCGCGCAGGACGGCGATGGCTTCGCGCAGCGGCGCGGCATCCGCGCTGTCGTCGAGCCAGTGCGCGCGGATCGCGGCCTTGAGCGGCGGCTTCCTCGCGACGCCCGCGAGCTCCTTCACGTCGAGGCTGAAGCCGACGGCCGGGCGGTTGCGCCCGAACACCGCTCCGACCTCGTCGTAGCGGCCGCCGCGCACCAGCGCATCGCTCACGCCGGGCGTGTAGATGAAGAACCGCGCGCCGCTGTAGTAGGCGTAGCCGCGCAGGTCGGCCAGGTCGAACGCGACTCTGGCGCCGTCGACGTGACGCGCGAGCCACTTGAGCTGGTCCAGCGCCTCGTTCAGCATCGTCGAGATGGGAAGCGCGGTGCGCGCTTCCTCCAGCACCTTCACATCGCCGTACAGCGACAGCAGTGCTGCAAGGCCCTCGCGCGCAGGAGCCGGGAAATTCTTCGTGAGCGACGCCAGCTCGCTCGCGTCCTTGGCCGCGAGCGCCGCGTGCACGCGCGCGATCACGCCCGCATCGACCGGCACGCCGGCCAGCAGCGAGCGCACGATGCGCACGTCGGCCATGTCCACCGTGAGGTCGCTCACGCGCGTGGCCCGCAGGCAGTCCAATGCAAGCAACAGCGCCTCGAGGTCCGCCTCGAGGCCCGCGTGGCCGTAGATCTCGGCGCCGAACTGCAGCGGCTCGCGCGTGGCGTGCGGCCGGTCGGGCCGCGTGTGCAGCACGGGGCCGCAATAACACAGGCGCGCGACGCCCTGGCGATTGAGCAGGTGCGCATCGATGCGGGCCACCTGCGGCGTCGTGTCCGCGCGCAGGCCCATCATGCGGCCGGAGAGCTGGTCGACGAGCTTGAAGGTCTGGAGATCGAGCGCCTCGCCCGTACCGGTGAGGAGCGATTCGAGGTGCTCCAGCAGCGGCGGCATCACGAGCTCGTAGCCGTAGCCGCGCGCCGTATCGAGCAGCTGCCGCCTCAGCTCCTCGATGTGCCGCGCCTCGGACGGAAGGACATCGGCGATGTGATCCGGCAGGACCCAGGCGGACATGGTTTGCGGGCGCTGTTAAAAAACGTATTGTACGCGCCGTGCCCGGCGCGGCCCCTCAGGAGACGGCCCAGAAAAGGATGAGCCCGAGGAGCATGCTGCACAGGCCGAAGAAGCGCAACTGGCCGTCCTGCATCTCCAGCAGGCGCATGAATGTGCGCCGCCAGGCACCGGGTGACATGAAGGGGAACAGACCCTCGATCACCAGCACGAGCGCGAGCGCCGCCCAGAGCGCGTCCCAGTTCAAGGCCGCTTACTTCCGGGTGGGCGCGGGCGCCGCGGCGCCGCTGCCGCGAAAGGCTTTGAAGAACTCCGAACTCGAAGGATCGACGACCACGAGGTCGCCCTTCTTGTTGAAGCTCGCCTTGTAGGCCTCGAGGCTGCGGTAGAACTGCGCGAACTGCGGGTCGCGGCCGAAGGCCTCGGCGTAGATGGACGCGGCCTGCGCGTCGCCCTCGCCCTTGATCTTCTGCGCGTCGCGATAGGCGTTGGCCACCGTCACCTCGCGCTGGCGGTCGGCGTCGGCGCGGATCTTCTCGCCCTCGGCGGCGCCGGTGGAGCGCAGCTCGTTGGCCACGCGCTTGCGCTCGGCTTCCATGCGGCGGTAGACCGATTCGGTGATCGCCTCGACGTAGTCGGCGCGCGTGATGCGCACGTCCACCACGTCGATGCCCCAGGGCCTCGCGCCCTTCACCTGCTCGAGCACTTCCTTTTTCACGTCGGCCATCAGTTGTTCGCGCTTGGACGAGAGCAGCTCGCGCACGGTGTAGCGGTTGATCTCTTCCTGGAAGGCGTTGCGGATCACGCGATTGAGCTGGTTCGCGCCGGTCGCTTCGTCCAGGCCCACGTTGCGGATGTAGGCGCGCGGGTCGGTGATGCGCCAGCGCACGAACCAGTCGATCACCATGCGCTGCTTCTCCAGCGTGAGCATGGGCTCGGTGTCGGGGCTTTCCAGCGTCAGCAGGCGCTTGTCGATGTAGGTGACGTTCTGGAACGGCGGCGGCAGCTTGAAGTTGAGCCCCGGTTCTGTGATGACTTCCTTGATTTCGCCGAGCGCGTACACCACGCCGAACTGGCGCTGGTCCACCACGAAGAGCATGGAGCTCAGGAGCGCCAGCAGCACCAGCGCGGAGGAAACGATGAATCCGATCCTGTTCATGTTCTTGTTCTCCCTTCAGCGGCTTTCGCGCTCGCGCGTGCGGGAGTTGTCGCGGCTGCGCGCATCCGCCGACGACGGCGTGGCCGCGGACGGCGGCGAGGACGACGCGGCGGATTCGGCCGACGGCACCGCCGCGGCGCCGCCCTGCGCGACCTGCTGCATGATCTTGTCCAGCGGCAGGTAAAGCAGGTTCGAGCCCTGGCGCGATTCGACCAGCACCTTGGTCACGTTCCCGTAGATCTCGCGCATCGCATCGATGTAGAGGCGGTCCCGCGTCACCTGCGGAGCGCGCTGGTATTCGGCCAGCAGCGACTTGAAGCGTTGTGCATCGCCTTGCGCCTGCGCGGTGATGCGCGCCTTGTAGCCTTCGGATTCCTGCGTGAGGCGCGATGCCGCGCCGACCGCGCGCGGGATCACGTCGTTCGCGTAGGCCTGCGCCTCGTTCTTGGCGCGCTCGCGCTCCTGGCCGGCCTTGAGCACGTCGTCGAAGGCGGCCTGCACCTGCTCGGGCGGGCGCACGCCGCCCTGCTGCAGGTTGATGCCCACGACCTCGACGCCGATGTTGTAGCGGTCGAGGATGGACTGCATCAGCGTGCGGATGCGCGGCGCGATCTGGTCGCGCTCCTCCGCCAGGGCCGAGTCCATCTTCATCTTGCCCATGACCTCGCGCGCTGCCGACTCCGCCGCCTGCACCACGGCTTCTTCAGGCTTCCTGCTCTCGAACAGCCAGGCGCGCGCATCCTTCAGGCGGTACTGCACGGCGAACTTGATCTCGACGATGTTCTCGTCCATCGTGAGCATCGCCGAGTCCTTCAGGCCCGTGGCCTTGACCACGCTGTCGCGGCCGATGTCGACCGAGCGGATCTGCGAGACGTACACCGTCTCGTGACGCTGGATCGGGTACGGCAGGCGCCAGTTGAAGCCCGCGCCGACCGTGGCCTTGTAGCGGCCGAACTGCGTGATCACGGCCTGCTGGCCCTCCTGCACGATGAAGAAGCCCGTGCCGAGCCAGATCAGCACGATCACCGCCAGAATGAGCCCGGCGCCGATGCCGGCGCTCTTCATGTCGGGCTGGAAGTTGCCGCCGCCCCCGCCGAAATCGCCGCCTCCGCGACGGCGGCCGCCGAACAGCCCCCCCAGCTTGCGATTGAAATCGCGCCAGAGTTCGTCGAGGTCCGGCGGGCCCTGGTTCGGCCCGCGGTTGTCGTCCGGGCGCTTTCCGCCGTCCTTGTTGTTGCCGTCCTCGCCACGTCCCCATCGCGGGTCGTTCAGGTTGAACATGCCCGCCGCCCGGCGTTTGATCCGCGACCCGAGCAGGCGGGGAAGATGGAGGTTCATTCGGTGCGTTCTCTTCTTGTTCCGAACGGGATTGTGCCCAATCAGGCCGCCGTTTCGTGCAATTCCGGGCTTTCGCTGCTTTCGGCGGCATCGCGGCGCAACACCTCGCGGGCGAGCACGCGCCGCAATTCGGCCAGCCCCTCCCCGGTCTGGGCGCTCACGAAGACGCGCGGCATGCGCTGTCCTTCGACCTCGAACAGGTCGCTTGCGACGCGCGGCCGCTGCCCGCTCTCGAGCGCGTCGACCTTGTTGAAGACGACGACCTGCCGCACGTCCGCGGCGCCGATCTCGTGCAGCACGCGCTGCACTTCGTCCATCTGCTCCGGGTAGTTCGGGTTGGCCGCGTCCACCACGTGCAAGAGCAGGTCCGCATCCGCGGCCTCGTGCAACGTGGCCTGGAAGGCGTCGATCAGGCCGTGCGGCAGGTCGCGGATGAAGCCCACCGTATCGGACAGCGACACGGTGCGGCCCGGGGCGACGCCGGCTTCGTAGTCCTCATCGGCGAGGAAGAGCTGGCGCGTGGTCGTGTCGAGGGTGGCGAACAGCTGGTTGGCCGCATACGCGCGGGCTTTCACGAGCGCATTGAACAGCGTCGACTTGCCCGCGTTGGTGTAGCCCACGAGCGAGATGCCGAACGCACCCCGCCGCTCGCGCTGGCGGCGCTGGGTGTTGCGCTGCTTCTTCACCTTCTCCAGCCGCTCGCGCGTGCGCTTGATGGCGTCGCCGATCATCCGCCGGTCCAGTTCGATCTGCTTTTCGCCCGGGCCGCCGCGCACACCCGCACCGCCCGTCTGGCGCTCCAGGTGGGACCAGCGGCGGACCAGCCGGGTGCTGACATACTGCAACCGCGCCAGCTCGACCTGCAACTTGCCCTCGTGGCTGCGCGCGCGCTGGCCGAAGATTTCCAGGATGAGCAAGGTGCGGTCGTTCACCGGCCGGTCCAGGTGCCGCTCGAGATTGCGCTGCTGGCCGGGACTCAGGGACTGGTCGAACAGGATCTCCGACGCGCCGAGTTCTTCGGCGAGTTGCTTGATCTCGTCGGCCTTGCCGCTCCCGATGAACAGCTTGGCGTCCGGGGCCTTGCGTTTGCAGGTGACGCGCGCCACCGGCTCCAGGCCGGCCGTGAGCGCGAGCTGGCCGAGCTCGTCGAGCTCGGCGTCGAAATGGGGCAAGCCCAAATCCACGCCCACGAGGATCGCGGGCGCGGAGGGGCGGTCAGGTGTAGGGGAACTCAACGGGCAATACGGGTGAGCCCGCAGTCAGCGGGCTGCTTCAGCTTGCCCCGGCTTCCTGGTTCTCGGCCGCCTGGAAGTTGACGGCCCGGCCGGGGACGATGGTGGAAATGGCGTGCTTGTAGACCATCTGCGTCACGGTATTGCGCAGGAGCACGACGTACTGGTCGAAGGATTCGATCTGTCCCTGAAGCTTGATGCCGTTGACCAGGTAGATCGAGACGGGCACATGCTCGCGGCGCAATGTGTTCAGGAAGGGGTCTTGTAGAAGCTGCCCTTTGTTGCTCACGATATTCTCCGTGTTCCGCAGTGGGAATCTGGTTGTTGGAAACTGCACCTTACCACAGCAACAGGGCGCCGCAAGTAGGCTCCGGGCTTATCTGGCGCTGCACCGGGCCATTTCAAGGCTCAGGAGCCTTCCTTTTCCGCGTACGGGTTCTTCGAGGTCTTCATCTCGACGCGCAGCGGCGTGCCGGTCAGGTTGAATTCCTTGCGGAAGCGCCCTTCCAGGAAGCGCTTGTACGCATCGGTCACGTGCTCGAGCGAGTTGCCGTGGATCACGATCACGGGCGGGTTCATCCCGCCCTGGTGCGCGTAGCGCAGCTTGGGGCGGAACATGCCCGAGCGCTTGGGCTGCTGGAACTGCACGGCTTCCAGCAGCAGGCGCGTGAGCACCGGGGTGGGCATCTTCACCATGGCCGAGCGGTAGGCGTCGGCGATGGCCTTCCACACCGGCCCCAGGCCCTGGCGCTTGATGGCCGAGATGAAATGCAGCGGCGCGAACTTCAGGAAAGCCAGGCGCGTCTCGATCTGGCGCTGCACCTGCTCGCGCTGGTAGTCGTCCACCGCGTCCCACTTGTTGACGGCCAGCACCACGGCGCGGCCGCTCTCGAGGATGTAGCCGGCGATGTGCGCGTCCTGGTCGGTGACGCCCTGCGTCGCATCGAGCAGCAGCAGCACGACGTTGGCCGACTCGATCGCCTGCAAGGTCTTCACGACCGAGAACTTCTCGATGGCCTCGAACACCTTGCCCTTGCGGCGCAGGCCCGCCGTGTCGATCAGCTCGAACTTCTGGCCGTTGCGCTCGAAGGGCACCGAGATCGCGTCGCGCGTCGTGCCCGGCAGGTCGAAGGCGACGAGGCGCTCCTCGCCGAGCCACGTGTTGATCAGCGTCGACTTGCCGACGTTCGGCCGGCCGGCGACTGCGAGCTTGATGACGCCAGGCTCGCGCGCTTCTTCCTCTTCGCCCTCCTCGGGGAGGTTCAGCGGTTCGAACGCGGTCTCGACCAGGCTGCGGATGCCCTGCCCGTGCGCCGCCGAGACCGGATTCACTTCGCCCAGGCCCAGCTCGTAGAACTCGGTGAGCTGCACGCCTTCGGTCATGCCCTCGGCCTTGTTGGCCGCGAGCACCGTGGGCTTGCCCAGCTTGCGCAGGTACTTGGCGATGTCGTGGTCCTGCGCCGAGAGGCCCTCTCGCGCGTCGACCACGAAGACGACGACATCCGCCTCGGCGACGGCCTGCCGCGTCTGCTTGGCCATCTCCATGTAGATGCCGCTCTCGGCCGTCGGCTCGAAGCCGCCGGTGTCGATCACGATGAACTCGTAGCGGCCCTGCTTCGCGTTGCCGTAATGGCGGTCGCGCGTGAGGCCGGCGAAATCCGCGACGATCGCGTCGCGCGACTTCGTGAGCCGGTTGAAGAGCGTCGACTTGCCGACGTTGGGGCGGCCGACGAGGGCCATGACCGGCTTCATGGCTGCCTCGTGACGCTTATTGCGGAACGAACCCGAAGACGCCGCCGTCCTTCGTCACGACCACGAGGGTGTTGGCGGCCAGCACCGGCGCGGCCGCGATGGCGGAGCCGTCCGTGGCGAGGCGGTTGAGGAGCTTGCCGTCCTCGCGCGCGAGCAGGTGCACGTAGCCGAAACCGTCGCCCACCACCACGGCGCGCCCGAGGGCGAGCGGCGCCGTCAAGCGGCGATGCAACAGCAGGTCCGTGGTCCAGGCGCGATCGCCGCTGTCGCGCTTCCAGGCCACCATGTTACCGTTGGCTTCGCTGCCGAACACCAGCGCGTCGTCGCCACTGACGCCTTCGGCGCCATTGGCTGTTTTCGTCCACAGCACGGCGGCGCGGCCCGCGTCGACGCAGCCCACCGCGGCCTGGAACGCACGCGCGCAGATCACGCTGCCCACGCGGCTCACCGTGCCGACGAGATCCACCAGCCGCTCGACGTCGTTGATGCCCCGGGCGGTCGCGATCGGTGCTTCCCAGCGGGGCGAGCCGGTCAGCGGATTCAGACCGGCCAGGCGGCCCGCCTGCCCGACGACCAGGGTATCGCCGACGGCGAGCATGACGCCCGGGTGGCGCAGCACCAGCGCGTCGCTCGAGGACGGCCGCGTGTAGGTCCACAGCTTGCGGCCGGTACTGCCGTCGAATGCCGCGACCGAGCGGTCCGCATGCAGCACGAAGACGCGTGCGCCCGCGACGAAAGGCGCCGTGTAGCTGCCCACCGTCAGGCGCTGGCGCCAGATCTCCTTCGCGCCTTCGAACGCGACCAGGTCGTTGTCGCGCGTGACCACGGCGCTGACCTTGCCGTCGCTGCCGACGCCAGCCGCAACGGGCCCGCCGGCACTCGCGCGCCACAGCTCGCGGCCGCTGGCCGCATCGAGCGAAACGACGGTGCCGTCGCTGCTGGCGAGCGTCACGGCCCCGCCCTGCACGTTGACGGACAACGGCAGGTCCACCCGGCCGACACGCGCGCTCCAGGCCTGGCGCACGGCCATGGTGGCGGGGTTCGGCGTGAGTTCGGCCGGCTTCACCTTCTCCGTGCCGCCCAACCAGCTCGGGAGGATGGAACAACCCGTGAGCGCAAGCGCCGCGAGCCCAAGGACGAGGGGACGGGCCGCAGCCCGGAGGACGGCGAACGTCATGACTTGGCGGCTCCGGAAGCGGCGTTGGCCGGTGCAGGCGCGAGCTCGCGCACGTCGACGCCCAGCGAGGTCAGCTTCACTGCCACGAGCTGGCGGTAGTCGCTGTCCTCGCCCAGGCCTTTCCACGCCTTGAGGTATTCGGCCCGGGCCTCGGGCTTCTTGCCCTGCAGGTTGTAGATGTCGCCGCGCCGGTCGGCGGCGAGCGCCTCGAATTCGGGCGGGTAACCGGCGGCCAGCTGCTTGAGCGCCTCGTCGTATTGCTTCGCGTCCACGAACAATGCCGCTAGCCGCAGCCGCGCGACGGCCTGGTAGCCCTCGTCGGAGGCCTGTTCCGCCACCCAGGAGAGCGCCGCCTTCGCCGCGTCCTTGTTGCCCTTGTCTTCCATGACACGCGCCATCAGCAGTCCGGCCTGGTGCGCGAACGCGGTGCGCGGGAACTTCTCCTTGATGTCGGCGAACGCGCGTTCGACCCGCGCGCCCTCGTTGGCGGCGGCCGCACGATCGATCTCCTCGAAGAGCGCCGCGGCCTGCGCCGCCTGCGTGCGCTGCCAGTAGTTCCAGCCGTTGAACGCCGCGATCGCGCCGAAAACGGCGATCAGCACCCAGGTGATGAGGTTGCCCCACTCGTTCCAGAAGTGCTTGAGCTCGGCAAGCTGTTCCTGTTCCTCGAGGTCGAGATGATTGGCCATCGTGTGATCTTCTTGTGGGCCGCGCGGTCGGCGGCCAAAGCGGGATTGTATTGACTTAGCGCGCGAGCTCGGCCGCCCAGTCCGCCACGGCCGCCAGCGGCCGCTGCACCTGGGCGCCGGTGCCGTCACGCAGGGCCTTGAGCGTGACCTGCCCCTGCGCCAGTTCGTTGTCGCCGAAGATCAGCGCGTAGCGGGCGCCGCTCGCGTCGGCCTTCTTCAGCTGGGACTTGAACGAGCCGCCGCCGCCGTGCATCACGACGGCCACGCCTTGGGCACGCAGCGCCTCGACCACCGGCAGCGCCTGGATGGCGGCTTCGTCCGAGCCGAGCACGCAGTACGCAGCCGGCGCGGGATCGGGGCCGTTCAGGCCCAGGCCTTCGAGCAGCAGCAGCAACCTCTCGATGCCCAGGCCGAAGCCGATCGCCGGCGCCGGCTTGCCGCCCATCTCCCCGATGAGCCCGTCGTACCGTCCGCCCGCGCAGATCGTGCCTTGCGAGCCGAGCTGGTCCGTCACCCACTCGAACACGGTGCGGGTGTAATAGTCCATCCCGCGCACGAGACGCGCGTTCACGCGGTAGGGTTGGCCCGCCGCGTCCAGCATCCGGCACACGGCGTCGAAGTGCGCTCGCGATTCCTGGCCGAGGAAGTCGATCAGCTTCGGCGCCGACTCCACCAGCTCCTGCATCGCCGGGTTCTTGGTATCGAGAATGCGCAGGGGATTGGTATGCAGGCGGTTCTTCGCCTCGGCATCGAGCAGCGCGGCGTTCTTCTCGAAATACGCGATGAGCGCCTCGCGGTGCGCGCGCCGCTCCTCGGGTTCACCCAGCGTGTTGATCTCGAGCCGGTAGTGCTCACCGGCGACGAGGCCCAGTTCGCGCCACATCGCCCGGCCCATGAGGATCAGTTCCGCATCGACCTCGGCGCCCGCGAAACCCAGCGCCTCGACATCGAGCTGGTGGAATTGCCGGTAGCGTCCCTTCTGCGGGCGCTCATGGCGGAACATCGGGCCCGTCGTCCAGATGCGCAGCGGGCCGTTGTACAGGGCGTTGTGCTCGACCACGGCGCGCACGATGCCCGCGGTCGCTTCCGGCCGCAGCGTGAGCTTGTCGCCGTTCATCGAATCGGTGAAGGAATACATCTCCTTCTCGACGATGTCCGTGACCTCGCCCAGCCCGCGCACGAACAATTGCGTGGGCTCGACCACCGGCGTGACGATGTACTGGTAGCCGTAGCGCGCCATCACGCGGCACACCACTTCCTCGAACCAGAGCCACGTCGTGTTGCGCGGCAGGACTTCCTTGCGCGGCACGCTCGCGGGCAGGATGTCGTTCATGCCTTTGACGGCACTCAGTTTCTCGGCCATGTTGTTCTTCTGGATCAGGCGTGTTCGGCGATCTTCGAGCCGAACCGCTTCTCGATGTAGTTCTCGACGATCTCGTGGAATTCGCGTGCGATGTTCTCGCCGCGCAAGGTCATCGCCTTCTGGCCGTCGATGAAGACCGGTGCGGCCGGCGCCTCGCCGGTCCCCGGCAGGCTGATGCCGATGTCCGCATGCTTGCTTTCGCCGGGGCCGTTGACGATGCAGCCCATGACGGCGACCTTCATCTTCTCGACCCCCGGGTACTTCGCGCGCCACACCGGCATCTGCGCCCGCAGGAAGTCGTCGATCTGCTTGGCGAGTTCCTGGAACGTGGTGCTGGTCGTCCGGCCGCAGCCGGGGCATGCCGTGACGCTGGGCACGAAGCTGCGCAGGCCCAGCGCCTGCAGGATTTCCGAGGCGATCACCACCTCCTGCGTACGCGCCTCGCCCGGCTGGGGCGTGAGCGAGACACGGATCGTGTCACCGATCCCTTCCTGCAGCAGGATGCCGAGCGCCACGCTGGACGCGACGGTGCCCTTGGTGCCCATGCCGGCTTCGGTCAGGCCCAGGTGCAGCGCGTAATCGCAGCGCTTCGCGAGCTCGCGGTAGACGGAGATCAGGTCCTGCACCCCGCTCACCTTGCACGACAGGATGATCTGGTCGCCATTCATGCCCATTGCCTCGGCGCGCCTGGCCGATTCGATGGCGGACGTGACGAGCGCCTCGTACATCACCTGCTTCGCATCCCACGGCTCGGCGCGCCTGGCGTTCTCGTCCATCAGCGATGCGAGCAGTTCCTGGTCCAGGCTGCCCCAGTTGACGCCGATGCGCACGCATTTGCCGTACTTCATCGCCGCCTCGATCATCTGGCCGAACTGCCGGTCGCGCTTGTCGCCCTTGCCGACGTTGCCGGGATTGATGCGGTACTTCGAGAGCGCCTGCGCGCAATCGGGAAACTCGGTCAGCAGCCGGTGGCCGTTGTAGTGGAAATCGCCGACCAGCGGCACGTCGATCCCCATGCGATCGAGCTGCTCGCGGATGTAGGGCACCTGCTGCGCGGCTTCGGGCGTGTTCACCGTGATGCGCACGAGCTCCGATCCGGCGACGGCGAGTTCCTTGCACTGGATGGCCGTGGCGATGGCGTCCTGCGTGTCGGTGTTGGTCATCGACTGCACGCGCACGGGCGCGTCGCCGCCGATGGTGACGACGCGCGAGCCCCAGACGGCACGGGCCTGGCGGGACTTGCGGGGCAGCGGGGATGCCGCCGCGATGGGCAGGCAGGGTTCCATGTCTTTCTTTACTTCACCTGAAAGCGCGCCACGTTGTCCTTGGACACGGGGCGCATGTCGAACTTCTTGCCGCGCACTTCCACTTCGGTCATGTCGACGCGGCCGATGGTGACCGTGAGCGGCAGCGCACCGGAAGCGCCGGCGCTCTCGCCCGGCGCCATCAGCTTGCGCAAGGCGGCGGCGCCCTTGGCGTCGACCACCTCGATCCAGGACTCCCCTTTCGTGCGGATCACGACGATGCCGTTCGCCGGGGCTGCCGCGATGGCAGGTGCCGCCTCGGGCGCCTGGGCGGGCGCCGCTGCCGACGGCGCGACCGCAAGGGGTGCCGGCGCGGGCTCGCTTGCCGCCGGCGCCGCTGGTTCGGGCGCGGGCGCGACGGCCGCCGCAACGGGAGCCGGGACGGGCGCAGCCGCGACGGCCGCCACCTTGTCCTGCTGGCCCTGCAGGCTGGGCAGGTTCGGCAGCAGGTAGATCACCAAGGCACCGAGCAGCAGCGCGATGACGGTGAGCGGCACCGGCTGGCGCAATGCCTCCCGCCAGGCCGGCGGCGAGCTGTCGCTGGACGCGCGGAACGGGGCATTGAGCCCTTCGTTGCCGGTGAGCAGGCGCGGCACTGCCGATTGCGGCAGGCCATCCAGCACCGGCTGCGGATCCATATTGAGCGTGCGGCACACGCTGGATGCCAGGGCGCGAATGAAGACGGCGTCGCCCATCTCCTCGTGGCGATCTTCCTCCAGGGCCTCGAGCTTCCGTACCGGCACCTTCAGCGACACGGCGAGCGCGGCCACGTGCAGGCCGGCTGCTTCACGGGCCCGCCGCAGCAGCGTCCCCGGGCTGGCGCCCACCACCGGGGCCGCGGTCTCCGCCACCTCACTCATCGAAGGCTCCCCGCTCGTACGCGGTGGCCTGGCGCGTGCCGGAGAAGCGCTTCCTCAGCACGTCGCCGAGCTGGCGCAACGCCACCATGTCGTTCAGGCGCCGTTCCACCTTGATGCCGAGCCACAGCGATTCGGCGTTCGCGAGTTCGCTGTTGTTGATGCGGCGGATGTAGAACTGCGCGCGCGTGTTGTCACCGCGGCGGTACAACAGGTTCGCGAGGTTGTAGCCCGTAATGGGGTTGGAAGGGTCGAGCTCGTAGGCACGCGCGAGGCTCTTTTCCGCTTCCGCCGTGTTGCCGGCGCGGGCCTGGCACACGCCCTGGGCGAGGAACGTCTTCGCGCGCCCGCTGTAAGCCGGGTTTGCCATGGCGGCGTCGAACTCCGCCTGGGCGTCGGGATAGCGCGCCTCCTGGCACAACAGCCAGCCCAGGTTGTGGTGCGGGTTCGCATCGCGCGGGCTGAGCGCGATCGCGCGGCGAAAGCTCTCTTCGGCCGCACGGTCGTCGTTCAGGCGCATGTAGATCAGGCCGCGCAAATCGTAGCCGTCCGGGGAGGACGGGTCGATCGCGATCGCCTGCTTGACCTCGTCCAGGGCGACCTCGGTCTTGCCCTCCTCGAAATAGCCCGAGGCGAGCTCGAGCCGGATGCGCGCGCGGCGGCGCGTCCCCGATTCGTCCGAAGGCGTGACGATGCCCGCGCTGGCGTTCGTCTCCGATGATGGCGGCGACGCGCATCCGCCCAGTGCCAGCGCCAATGCGCCCGCAACCGCCCCCAACGCCAGCCCGCGCAACGCGAGAGCGTGCCCAGCGACCCTCCAAGCCATGCTCATGTCTCCTTCGCGGCCGCCGCAGCCGGCACCGGTTTCAGCATCACGGTGCGCTGGCGGGCGATGCGTTCGCCCACGTTGGTGCGGTCCTTCACGTCGCCGGCGAGCTGTCCGCACGCCGCGTCGATGTCGTCGCCCCTCGTCTTGCGCACAGTGGTGACGATACCAGCATCGCCCAGGATTTTCGCGAACGCGAGCACCTGTCTGTGGGGAGAACGCGTCAGCCCCGATTGCGGGAAAGGGTTGAAGGGGATCAGGTTGAACTTGCAGCTCACGTCCCAGCGCCGCACCAGCTCCACCAGCTCGCGCGCGTGTTCCGGCTGGTCGTTCACGCCATCGAGCATGCAGTATTCGAAGGTGATGAAGTCGCGCGGGGCGACCTTCAGGTAACGCTTGCACGTCTCCATCAGGTCGTCCAGCGGGTGCTTGCGATTGAGCGGCACCAGTTCGTCGCGCAGCGCGTCGTTCGGCGCGTGCAGCGAGACGGCGAGCGCCACCGGGCAATCCTCGCCCAGGCGGTCCATGATGCGGGTCATGCCGGAGGTCGACACCGTCACGCGGCGCCGCGACAGGCCGTAGCCGTGGTCGTCGAGCATCGTGCGCAGCGCCGGCACCAGCGCCGCGTAGTTCTGGAGCGGCTCGCCCATGCCCATCATCACGACATTGGAGATCACGCGCTCGGACGTTCCCAGGCGCTTGCGCAGGAAATGCTCGGCGAACCACAGCTGCGCCACGATCTCGCCGGTGGTGAGGTTGCGCGAGAAGCCCTGGTGGCCGGTCGAGCAGAATCGGCAGCCGACGGCGCAGCCCGCCTGCGACGACACGCACAGCGTGCCGCGGTCGTCCTCGGGAATGAACACTGCCTCGACGGCGTCGCCGGCGCCGACGTCGAACAGCCACTTGATCGTGCCGTCCGCCGATTCCTGCTGCGTGATGACGGGCAGGCCTTCGATGCGCGCCGTGGTGGAGAGCTTTTCGCGCAGGGACTTCGCGAGATCCGTCATCTCGCCGAAGTCCTTCGCGCCACGCTGGTGGATCCAGCGAAAGAGCTGCGTCGCCCGGAAACGCTTTTCGCCCAGGCGTTCGCAGAACGCGGCCAGACCTTCGAGGTCGAAGTCGAGGAGGTTGGCCGTCATTTCATGGGAAGGCGCTTAGCGCGAGTAGATGCTCATGCCCGGGAAGAAGAACGAGACTTCCACGGCGGCGGTTTCGGGCGCGTCGGAGCCGTGCACCGCGTTGGCATCGATGCTGTCGGCGAAATCGGCGCGGATGGTGCCGGCGGCGGCCTTCTTCGGGTCCGTCGCGCCCATCAGGTCGCGGTTCTTCAGGATGGCGCCCTCGCCCTCGAGCACCTGGATCATCACCGGGCCGGAGATCATGAACTCCACGAGGTCCTTGAAGAAGGGACGCTCCTTGTGCACGGCGTAGAACTGCTCGGCCTCGCGGCGCGACAGGTGGGCCATCTTCGCGGCGATGACCTTCAGCCCGGCGGCTTCGAAGCGCGCGTAGATCTGGCCGATCACGTTCTTGGCCACGGCGTCGGGCTTGATGATGGAGAGGGTGCGTTCGAGAGCCATTTCTGGTTTTCCTGAGCTGAAGTTTTTAGGGTATCGCCGAGCGCAAAAGTTCGGCAAAGCCCGCAATTTTAGCCTGCGGGCGTGACTTTGCTTCAGCGGGCGTGGCTCAGCGGCTGCGGCCGCCGCCACCGCGCTTGCCGCCCCGGCCACGGCCGGGCCCTTGCCCGCCGCCGCCCTGCCCTTGCCGCTGGCGGGTGAAGCTGTCCGCGCCGATGTAGCCGAAGGAGGTCTTCATCGGATCGGGCTGCCCGCCTGCGGGCCGGTCGCCGCGATCGCCGCCGCCTTTGCGGCGCTGCTGGCCCTGCCCTGGGCCCGGCTGGCCCTGGCCGCGCATCTGGCCGTTGTTATTGCCGCCACGCCCACCGCCACCGCGGCGCCGCCGGCGCGATCCGCCGCCTTCGCCCTCGGATGGCCTTTCGCCGCGCGGGCCGTTGTCGCCGCCGACGGCCTGCATCAGTGCGCGGATGTCGCGCTCATCGAGTTCCATCCACGCGCCGCGCTTCAGGCCGCGCGGCAGCATGACGCGGCCGTACCGGATGCGGATGAGGCGGCTCACGGCATGGCCGAGCGCCTCGAACAGGCGCCGCACCTCGCGGTTGCGGCCCTCGGAGATCGTCACGCGGTACCAGGTGTTCGCACCTTCGCCGCCGCCGTCCTCGATCGTGTTGAACTGGGCCTTGCCGTCGTCCAGTTCGATGCCATCGAGCAGGCGCTGTTTCTCTTCGTTGGAAAGCGCACCCAGCACGCGCACCGCGTACTCACGCTCCAGGCCGAAGCGCGGGTGCATGAGCTTGTTCGCGAGCTCGCCCGAGTTCGTGAAGAGCAACAGGCCCTCGGTGTTCAGGTCCAGGCGCCCGACCGATTGCCACTTGCCTTGCGGCAGCTTGGGCAGCTTGCGGAACACCGTGGGGCGGTTCTGCGGGTCGTCGTGCGTGACGACCTCGCCGGTGGGCTTGTGGTAGGCGATCACGCGGGCCGGCGGCGGCGCGATGCGCACGCGGATCGGCTTGCCGTTGACCTTGATCTGGTCGCCGAACTGGATGCGCTGGCCGATGTGGGCGGGCTCGTTGTTGACCGAGATGCGCCCTTCCATGATCAGCTGCTCCATCTCCAGCCGCGAGCCCAGGCCAGCCTGGGCCAGCACCTTGTGCAACTTCGGCGTTTCGGGCTGCGGCGCCAGCACGCGCTTCGGCGGCGCCGCTTCGGCTGCATCGGCCTGCTGGTCGAATTCGCCGGAAACGACATCCTCGAAGCTCACGGGCGGCGGCGCCGGTTCGGCAGCGGGCCTGGGACCTCGCTGGCGCGGGCGGTCCCCGTCGCCGTCTTCGCGATCCTCCTCGCCATCCTCCTCGCCATCCTCCTCGCGTTCGTCGTCGCTCTCGCCGCCCTCCTCGGCTTCGGCAGCGGCAAACGCCGCTTCCTCGGGCATGGGCGCCTCGCTCGACACGTCCTTCGACGGGTCTTCGTCGCTCACGGGCACGGAGGCCGCGCTGGGCAGGGATTCATTCATCGGAGGTGAGCGCCGTTTCAGGACCGTTGCTGGGTTCGGCATCCGCCGGGCCCTCGATCGCGAGCTCCGGTTGCACCGATTCATCGGAGGGCGCGAGCGAGGCCATCAGCTCGGCCTGCTGCGCGGGGCTTTCGAGCATCGGCAGCTGGTCGAGCGATTCGATGCCGAGGTCGTCGAGGAACTGCTTCGTGGTCGCGTAGAGGGCCGGGCGGCCCGGTGCCTCGCGGTGGCCGATCGCCTCGATCCAGCCGCGGTCCTCGAGCTGCTTGAGGATCTGCGTGTTGATGGTCACGCCGCGAATCTCTTCCATGTCGCCGCGCGTGACCGGCTGTCGGTACGCGATGATCGCGAGTGTCTCGAGCACCGCGCGCGTGTACTTCGGCGGCTTCTCCGGGTGGAGGCGGTCGAGGTATTCGCGCATCTGCGGCCGGCTCTGGAAGCGCCAGCCGCTCGCGACCTGCACCAGCTCGACCCCGCGCTGGGCCCAGTCGTCCTGCAATTGGGCGAGCAGCGCCTTGAGCGTGTCGGCGCCGAGCTCGTCGTTGAACAGGACGCGCATCTCGCGCAGCGCCAGCGGCTGCTGCGAGCAGATCAACGCGGTTTCGAGGACGCGCTTGGCATCCGTCGTATTCATGCTTGTTGCCGTTCCAGGAAAAGACGCCTTTTCGGGCGGCTGAACAGGGGCTGTCGTAGGTTCTCTTTGGTTCTTCGCGCCTCGCGTGAACATCACGTTCCGCGGCGCTTGCCCCGCACGGGAGGGGGCGTGGCTTTCCAGCCTTCGGATTCATTGTAACGCAGGCCCCAGGCCTGCAAGGCGCCGCGCAGGTCAGCAGGAAGCGGTGCGCGGAATTCCAGCGGCACGGCAGTGACCGGGTGTTCGAACGCGAGCCGGTACGCGTGCAGGGCCTGCCGCTCGAGGCCGGCCGCGGGCGCACCGCCATACAGCGTGTCCGCCACCAGCGGATGGCCGATGTGCGCCATGTGCACCCGGATCTGGTGCGTGCGCCCGGTGTGCAGCGTCGCGCGCACCCAGCATCCGTTGTCGCCGTTCTCCAGCAGGTCGAACGTGGTCGAGGCAGGCTTGCCGCCTTCCACCACGCCCATGCGCAGGCGGTTGCGCGGGTCGCGGCCGATCGGCGCATCCACGTGGCGCGTGGCCGCGCCTTGCCATTCGCGGTGCGCGAGCGCCAGGTACTGGCGCGAGACCTCGCGCGCGGCGATGGCCCGCACCAGGGCCTCCATGGCCACCCGCGTGCGGGCGACCACCATCAGGCCGCTGGTGTCCTTGTCCAGGCGGTGCACGATGCCCGCACGCGGCAGCGCGGCAGCCTTCGCATCGCGCGCAAGCAGGCCATTGAGCAGCGTGCCGCTCCAGTTCCCGGCGGCCGGATGCACGACGAGCCCGGCGGGCTTGTTGACGACGAGGATGTCTTCGTCCTCGTGCACCACGTCCAGCGGCACCGGCTCGGCCTTGAACGCCTGGCTTTGCGGCGTGGGCCGCAGTTCGACCGAACCGCTGTCGCCCGCCTTGACCTTGTGCGAGGGACGCATCACGGCCACGCCGCCGATCGTCACGGCGCCGGCCTCGACCAGCTGCTGCAGGTAGCTGCGCGAGAACTCGGGCACTAGAGCAGCCAGGGCCCGGTCGAGGCGAGCGCCGTGGTGACGCGCCTCGATGGTGAACGCGCGCTGTTCGGCCTCGCGCGCGTCCCCTTCCGCGTCCTCGAGAGGGTCGGCCAATATAATGATTTCGCCCTGATTCAAGAAAGTTGCCAGCGAATGTCCCGTGCCAAATTATCGGCGGTCCCCCTGCTCGTGCTCGCACTGGCCCTCGCGGGCTGCTCTTCGCTGTTCTCGAGCGAGGACAAGGACGCGAACGCCAGCCCGAACAAGATCTACGCCGATGCCCGCGAAGAGATCTCCTCGGGCAGCTACGAGCGGGCGATCCCGCTGCTGGAGAAGCTCGAAGGCCGGGCGGCCGGCACGCCGCTGGCCCAGCAGGCGCAGCTGGAGAAGGCCTACGCGCAATACAAGACGGGCGAGCAGGCCGCGGCACTGGTCACCCTCGACCGCTTCGTCAAGCAGCACCCTGCCAGCCCGGCGCTCGATTACGCGCTGTACCTGAAGGGCCTCGTGAACTTCAACGACAACCTGGGGCCGCTCTCGTTCATCACGCGCCAGGACCTGTCCGAGCGCGACCAGAAGGCCGCCAAGGAGTCGTTCGAATCCTTCAAGGAACTGGTCACCCGGTTCCCGGATTCCAAATACTCGGCCGATGCGCGCCTGCGCATGCGCTACATCGTGAATTCGCTGGCCGCCTACGAGGTGCACGTGGCGCGCTACTACTACAACCGGGGCGCCTATGTGGCGGCAATCAACCGCGCGCAGAGCGCGGTCACCGATTACCAGGAAGTGCCCGCGGTCGAGGAGGCCCTGTTCATCCTCATGCGTTCCTACGAGCAGCTGGGCATGCCGCAGCTCGCGGCCGACTCCCGCCGGATCCTGGAGAAGACCTATCCCCAGAGCGAGTACCTCACGCGTGGCTTCAAGGGCGCGCAGGAGCCGTGGTGGAAGTTCTGGTGAGCGCCTCCAGCGCCTCCAGCGCCTCCAGCCAGTCCTCGCGCGAATCCAGTTTTCGCATCGGCGGTAGCGCCGCAAGCAGCCTCCGCCCGTAGCCCATCGTCGCCAGCCGGGTATCGCACACCGCGAGCACGCCCTGGTCGGACTCGCGCCGGATCAGGCGCCCTGCGCCCTGCTTGAGCGCCACCGCGGCTTCGGCCACGAAGTATTCGTTGAACGCGTTGCGGCCCTGGGCCTCGAGCCGTTGGGAGCGCGCTTCGACCAGCGGATCGTTGGGCGGCGGGAACGGCAGCTTGTCGATCACGACGAGTTGCAGCGCCTCGCCGGGCACGTCGACACCTTCCCAGAAGGAGGCGGAGGCGACCAGCACGCAGCCGGGCCGACCCTGCGCGTTGCCTTCGCGAAAGCGCTCGATCAGGCGGCGCTTGGGCCACTGCCCCTGCACGAGGATTTCCAGTTCGCCCGACGGCCCGAAGCGCGCCTGCAGCTCGTCCCCGATCGCGCGCAGCGCACGCAACGTGGTGGTCAGCACCATGGTGCGGCCGCCCAGGCGCAGGGCGCCTTCCGCCGCGAGCTTCGCGACCGCGGCGCTGTGCGCCGGATCGTTGGGCCGGGGCAGCTCGCGCGGCACGTACAGCGCAGCCTGCGCGGCATAGTCGAACGGGCTGCCCACGCGCAGCACCTCGGCTTGCGAGAGGCCGCAGGGTTCGGTGAACCACGTGAGGCGCTCGTCGTCGCCCAGCGTCGCCGACGTGAACACCCAGGTGCGCGTGGACGCATCCGCCTGGCCTTCACGCAGCAACTTGTCGCGCACCGCCTGCGCGATGTCCAGCGGCGATTGCACCAGCCGCAGCTGCGTGCCGGCGTCCACCCAGCGCACGGCATCCGCGTCGCAGGGCGCCGTGAACCGCTCGATGCGTCGCGACAGCTCCCCGGCGCGCTCGATCAGGCGCTCGAAATCGGGAGCGATCTCCGAGACGGTGGACAGCGACTCGAACGCCTGCGCCAGCGCGTCGCGCACCTGCAATAGCGACTCGGCCCAGGCGGCGGGGCGAACGCCCTCCGGCGCCTCACCGACCCAGCGAAGCCGCGCGCCCGGCGCCGTGCGGCCCACCGTCAGCCTCAAATCGCGCGCGGCGCGCTCCAGACCCGAGACCACGGCTTGCCAATCCACGAGTCCGCGTGCGAACTGCAGGCCCGCCGCGAGGATGTCGCGGGCGAAATCGAGCAGCTGCCCCGTCGTGAGCTGGGCGCCCAGGAACTGCACGCCCGTCTCGTTCAACTGGTGCGCCTCGTCGAAGATGGCCACTCGCACCGTCGGCAGCAGTTCGGCCATGCCCGATTCGCGCACCGCCAGGTCAGCGAAGAACAAGTGGTGGTTGATGACGACGACGTCGGCCGCCAGCGCCTCCTTGCGGGCCTGGTTCACGTGGCACTGGCGGAATTTGGGGCATTGCGCGCCCAGGCAGTTCTCGCGCGTGGACGTGACCAGGGGAATCAGTGGCGAGCGTTCGTCCAGGCCCGGCAGCTCCGCAAGGTCGCCCGTGCGCGTGAACCTGGCCCACTCCTCGATCTTCGCGAGCGAACGCATGGCCGCACGGTCCACGGTGCTGCCATCCCGGCGCGCGATTTCCATGCGGTGCAGGCACAGGTAGCTGGCGCGACCCTTGAGCAGCGCAGTACGGACCGGCAGGCCCAGCGCTTCGACCAGCCGCGGCAGGTCGCGGCCATACAACTGGTCCTGCAGGGTCTTGGTGGCCGTGGAGAGCAGCACCCGTTCGCCGGAAAGCAACGCCGGCACGAGGTACGAGAAAGTCTTTCCCACGCCCGTCCCCGCCTCGACCACCAGCGCACCGCCGCTGTCGATCGCCCGCGCGACCGCGAGCGCCATCTCGGTCTGGCCGGCACGGGGGCGGAAATGCTCGGCGGCGCGCGAAAGCACCCCGCCCGGCGCGAAGGCTTCGCGCACCGGGTTGTCCAGGCTCATTTCAGGCGGGTTCCTTCGGGTCCAGTTCGAGTTCGAGCTTGGCGATCTCGTCGCGCAATGCAAGCCGGCGCTTCTTCAGCCGCCGCATCATCAGCTCGTCGACCGGCGAATCGAGGCTCGCCCGGTCGATGAGCGCGTCGAGGTCGGCGTGCTCCATGCGCAACTCGATCAGCCGCCTCTCGGGCGAATGCAGGTTCGATTCCAATGTGGGGCCTCATCGGCTAAGCTCATAATACTTCGTTCGATTGTCTTGTACGAGCGCTTTCCCTTCCGGGAGCGCCATCAACCAGCAGCAGCATGGCCACCAAGGGTTACCGCCTCACCGCCTCGACAGGAATCCACAAGGGAGACCGGGAGTACCAGCAGGACCAGGTCGCGATCGTGTCCCATCCGCGCGTGCCGGGCTGCGTGCTCGCCGTCGTCGCGGACGGCATGGGCGGCCGCAGCGGCGGGCGCAAGGCGTCGGACCAGGTGATGCTCACGGCCAGGCAGCTGTTCGAGCGCTACTCGCCCGACCACGACGATGCGGGCGCGGTGCTCAAACAGATGGTGCAGGAGGCCCACATCGTCATCAAGCTCACGGCGATCTCCTCCGAGCAGGAGCCGCACAGCACGATCGCGGCCTTCATCATCAACCCGGGGGGCGACTGCCACTGGATCCACGCCGGCGACTCGCGGATCTACCACTTCCACAGCGGCAAGCTGGTCAAGCGAACGATGGACCATTCCTACGTGCAGACCCTGGTCGACCGCGGCGAGCTGACCGAGGAAGAAGCCAACGTGCACCCGCAATCGAACATTCTGATGGGGTGCCTCGGCGCCGAGGAAGATCCGCCGGCCGACCACCATTTCGTGCCGCAGCTTCGCCCCGGCGACGTGCTGATCGCCTGCAGCGACGGCATCTGGCACTACTTCAGCCCGAACGAGCTGGGTTCCGTGCTCTCGTCGCTGTCGCCGCGCGAAGCCAGCGAGTTCCTGATCGAGAAGGCCCGCTCGCGCGGGCACGGCGGCGGCGACAACATGTCGCTCGCGATCGTCAAGCTCGAGCCGCTCGAGGATTAAGGCGGGCGGGCTCCGCTCAGGGCGGGTCCGCCAGCGAACTCGCCGGCGCCTTCTTGCGGTCGGCCTGGCGCTGATTCATCTTCTGCTCGCGCTCCTTCGCGTCGGCCTCGCGCTTCTCGCGCTCCTTCGCGGCCTTCGCCGCATCATCGGCCCGGCGCTGCGCGGATGCCTTGATCTCGGCCTGCCGCTGCTTCACGTGCTGCTCGCGCTCGGCCGCCTTGGCAGGCGCGCTCGCGGCCTGCGCCGCCCGCGCCGCGGCACGCTCGTTCGCGCGCAGTTGCCTGTCCGCCTCGGACGGCTGGCTCGCCGCCGAGCGCGGCGCGCTGTTCCGCTCCTCGATCGAGCGCTGGCGCTCCGCCGCCTTGCGCTTGCGCTCGGCGTCATTGAGCGCGACCTCCTGACGCCGCAAGTCGCTCACCACCTCCCGGCGCTTGGACCGTGCCTTGGCGATGCAATCGTTCACGGCGAATTTTCCGTAGCAGGCCTTTTCCTCGGCCTTGTAGACCGCCTCGGCCTTTTCGCGCTCGGCGCGCAGCCGCATGCGCTCGGCCTCCACCGTCGCGTCATCGGGTGGCTGCTGCGCGTGCGCGATGCACGCGAGCAGGGCAAGTAGAGCCGGCAAGCGTTTCATGTGAGGGACGTATCCACCATCCGGTGTGGCAGCGCCAGGAACTCGGCCGACTGCATTTCGTTCAGGCGCGAGACCGTGCGCGGGAATTCATGGGCCAGCGGCCCTTCCGCATACAACGCCTCGGGCGGCACGGCAGCCGACATGATCAGTTTCACCCGACGATCGTAGAGCACATCGACCAGCCAGGTGAAGCGCCGCGCTTCGGACGCCATGCGCGGGGGCATCTGCGGCACGTCCGACAGCAGCACCGTGTGGAATTGCGTCGCGATCTCCAGGTAATCGTTCTGCGAGCGCGGGCCGCCGCACAGCGTCTGGAAGTCGAACCACACGACACCGCCCGCCATGCGGCGCGCACGGATCTCCCGGGCCTCGATGTGCAGCACCGGATCCTCGTCGTGCGATTCCGCCAGGCGCGTGAAAGCCTCGTTCATCTCGGCATCGGCTTGCGGCCCCAGCGGCGTGTGATACAGCTTCACGTGCTCCATCGTGCGCGCGCGGTAGTCGACGCCGTTGTCCACATTGACCACCTCGAGCTTCTCGTTGAGGAGCGCGATGGCGGGCAGGATGCGGTCCCGGTGCAGGCCGTTGGGGTACAAGTCGTCCGGCCTGAAATTCGACGTGGTGACGAACCCCACGCCGTTGTCGAACAACGCGTCCAGCAGGCGATGCAGGATCATCGCGTCGGTGATGTCGGCGACGTGGAATTCGTCGAAGCAGACCAGCCGGTAGCGCTTGGCGATGCGCTCGCCCAGTTCGTCCAGCGGGTTCACGGTGCCCTGCAGTTCCGCCAGCTGCCGGTGCACCTCGCGCATGAACTCGTGGAAGTGCAATCGCGTCTTGCGCACTATGGGCACGGCGATGAAGAAGCAGTCCATCAGAAAGCTCTTGCCCCGCCCCACGCCGCCGTACATGTACACCCCGCGCGGGATCTCGGGCCGGTTGATCAGCTTCTTGAAGACGTTGGAGCGCTGCTCCTTGAACTCGCCCCATTCGCGGGCGCAGCGGTCCAGCGCATCGATCGCGCGCAGCTGCGCCGCGTCGCTGGCGTAGCCGCGCGCGGCCAGCTCGGCTTCGTAGACTTCACGAACCGAGGGCACGTGCTCTCGCACCGGCTTAGAAGTTCAAGGTGCGCTTGTCGACCGCCAGCGCCGCTTCCTTCGTGGCTTCCGACAGCGACGGGTGCGCGTGGCAGATCCGGGCGATGTCCTCGCTCGAGGCGCGGAATTCCATCGCGACGACGGCTTCGGAAATCAGCTCGCTGGCCATCGGGCCGACGATGTGAACGCCCAGGATCTCGTCCGTCGCAGCGTCTGCGAGGAACTTCACCATGCCGGTCGTGTCGCCCAGCGCGCGCGCGCGGCCGTTCGCCATGAACGGGAACGTGCCGGCGCGGTACTTCACGCCCGCAGCCTTGAGCTGCTGTTCGGTCTGTCCCACCCACGCGATCTCGGGGCTGGTGTAGATCACCCACGGGATGGTGTTGAAGTTCACGTGCCCCTGCTGGCCGGCGATGCGCTCGGCCACGGCCACACCTTCTTCCTCCGCCTTGTGCGCGAGCATCGGGCCGCGCACCACGTCGCCGATCGCCCAGACGTTCGGCAGGTTCGTGCGGCACTCGTCGTCCACGAGGATGGCGCCACGCTCGTCGAGCTTCAAGCCCACGGCTTCGGGGCTCAGACCCGTCGTGTTCGGCACGCGACCGATTGAGACGATCAGCCGGTCCACTTCGAGGATCTTCGATTCGCCGGTTGCCGACGTGTAGGACACCGCCACGCCCTGCGCGTTGTGCTTGACCTCGACCACCTTCACGCCCAGCTCGATCTTCAGGCCCTGCTTGTCGAAGGCCTTCTTCGCTTCCTTGGCGATCTGTTCGTCGACGGCGCCGAGGAACGTCGGCAGCGCTTCGAGCACGGTGACTTCGGCACCGAGGCGGCGCCACACCGAGCCCATCTCCAGGCCGATCACGCCCGAGCCGATCAGGCCCAGCTTCTTCGGCACCGACGGGATGCGCAGCGCGCCGTCGTTGGAGAGGATCTTGTCCTCGTCGAACGGTGCACCCGGCAGCGCGCGCGGGTTCGAGCCCGTGGCGACGATCACGTGCTTCGCGGTGATGGTCTCGTCGCCCGCCTTGATCTCGTAGCCGCCCTCGCCCGCCTTCACGAACGAGCCGCGACCATGGAAGAAGGTGACCTTGTTCTTCTTGAAGAGGAACTGGATGCCGTCGTTGTTCTGCTTCACGACGGTGTCCTTGCGGCCGAGCATCTTCGCGAGATCCAGCCCCAGGCCTTTCACCTCGATGCCATGGTCGGCGAAATGCCTGCCCGCATGCTCGAAGTGCTCCGACGACTGCAGCAGCGCCTTGGACGGGATGCAGCCCACGTTCGTGCAGGTGCCGCCCAGGGCCGGCTTGCCGTCCTTGTTCTTCCACTCGTCGATGCAGGCGGTGCTGAAACCGAGCTGCGCCGCGCGGATCGCGGCGACGTAGCCGCCGGGACCGCCGCCGATGACGACGACGTCAAATTGCTTTGCCATGTGCCGCTCCTCAGATGTCGAAGAGCAGGCGCGCCGGGTCTTCCAGCGCTTCCTTCATCGCCACCAGACCCAGCACGGCTTCGCGACCGTCGATGATGCGGTGGTCGTAGCTCATGGCCAGGTAGTTCATCGGACGGATCACGATCTGGCCGTTCTCCACCACCGCGCGGTCCTTGGTCGCGTGCACGCCCAGGATCGCCGACTGCGGCGGGTTGATGATCGGCGTGGACAGCATCGAGCCGAACACGCCGCCGTTGGAAATCGAGAACGTGCCGCCGGTCATCTCCTCGATGCCCAGCTTGCCGTCCCTGGCCTTCGCGCCGAACTCGGCGATCTTCTTCTCGATGTCGGCGAAGGACATCTGGTCGGCATTGCGCAGGATGGGCACCACCAGGCCGCGCGGCGAGCCCACCGCGATGCCGATGTCGAAGTAGCCGTGATAGACGATGTCGTTGCCGTCCACGCTCGCGTTGATCACCGGGTACTTCTTGAGCGCGTGCACGGCGGCCTTCACGAAGAACGACATGAAACCGAGCTTGACGCCGTGCTCCTTCTCGAACTTCTCCTGGAACTTCTTGCGCATCTCCATCACCGGCGCCATGTTCACTTCGTTGAACGTCGTGAGGATGGCGTTGGTGGCCTGCGACTGCAACAGGCGCTCGGCCACGCGCGCACGCAGGCGCGTCATCGGCACGCGCTGCTCGGGGCGGCTGCCCAGGTCCGGCGCAGGCACGGGTGCGGACACTTGCGGCAGAGCCGCCTTCGGCGCGCCGGTGGGCGCGGCAACGGGCGCCACTGCCGGCTTCGCGCCGCCGCCCAGCGCACCGATCACATCGCCCTTGGTCACGCGGCCGTCGCGGCCGGTGCCCGGCACGGAACCCGGTGCCATCTGGTTGTCGGCCATCATTTTCGCGGCGGCCGGCATGGCGATGTCGCCCTTGGCGGCACCGGCGGGAGCGGCGGCTTGCGCAGGCGGGGCAACGGGTGCGGCCGCCGCAGGTTTCGCCGCGGGCGCGGCCGTCGTGGCCTTGCCTTCGGTGTCGATCTTCGCGATCAGCTGGTCGGCGGTGACGGTCGCGCCGTCGCCCGCCACGATCTCGGCCAGCACGCCGGCGGCCGGCGCGGGCACTTCGAGCACGACCTTGTCGGTCTCGATCTCGATCAGGATTTCATCCTGGGCGACCGCTTCGCCCGGTTTCTTCTTCCACTGGAGCAGCGTTGCTTCCGCCACAGACTCCGACAGCTGCGGCACTTTCACATCGACGAGAGACATTTGTTTTTCCTGGATTCTTGTTGGTTCACTTGGTCAGCACGAAGCCTTTGAGCTTGCCGAACGCGGCATCCACCAGGGCCTTCTGCTGGTCCTGATGCAGGTGTGCATAGCCGACGGCCGGCGAAGCCGATGCGGGACGGCCCGCATAACCGAGCTTCTGCCCCTCCGCCAGGTTCTCGTGGATGTTGTGCTGGATGAAGAACCAGGCGCCCTGGTTCTGCGGCTCGTCCTGGCACCACACGACCTCGTTCGCGTTCGGGTACTTCTTCAGCTCGGCGGCGAACACCTTGTGCGGGAACGGATAGAGCTGCTCGACGCGCAGGATCGCGACGCTGTCGTCCCCCTTCTCGTCGCGCTTCTTCGCGAGGTCGTAATACACCTTGCCCGAGCACACGAGGATGCGCTTGACCTTGTCGGCCTTGAGGTCCTTGTGCTCGGGAATGACGGTCTGGAACCCACCCTTGGTGAACTCGGACAGCGGCGAGGTCGCGTCCTTGTGGCGCAGCAGCGACTTGGGCGTCATGATGACCAGGGGCTTCCTGAGCGAGCGGACCATCTGGCGGCGCAGCACATGGAAGATCTGGCTGGCCGTCGTCGGCTGCACGACCTGCATGTTGGTGTCGGCCGACAGCTGCATGAAGCGCTCCAGGCGCGCCGAGCTGTGCTCCGGGCCCTGGCCTTCGTAGCCGTGCGGCAGCATCAGCGTGATGCCGTTGACGCGGCCCCACTTCACCTCGCCCGAGGCGATGAACTGGTCGATCACCACCTGTGCGCCGTTGGCGAAATCGCCGAACTGCGCCTCCCAGATCACCAGCGTGTGCGGGTCGTTCGATGCGTAGCCGTACTCGAAGCCGAGCACCGCCTCTTCGGACAGGATGGAATCGATGACCGTGTACGGCGCCTGGTTCTCGGCGACGTTCTGCAGCGGGATGTACGTGCCGACGTCCCACTTCTCGCGGTTCTGGTCGTGCAGCACCGAATGGCGGTGCGTGAACGTGCCGCGACCGACGTCCTCGCCCGACAGGCGCACGGGGTAGCCGCTGGCCACCAGCGAGGCGAACGCCATGTGCTCGCCCATGCCCCAGTCCACGTTGATTTCGCCCCGTCCCATGGCGGCGCGGTCGTCCAGCACCTTCTTCACCAGCGGGTGCACCGTGAAGTTCGCCGGGACCGTCGTGATGCGCTCCGCGAGGCGCTTCCATTCGGCCAGCGGGATCGCCGTGTCGGCGTTGTCGGTCCACTTCTTGTTCAGGTACGGGCTCCAGTCCACCGCGTACTTGCTCTTGAAGTTGGTCAGCACCGGGTCGACCGTGTGCTTGCCCGCGTCCATGGCGGCACGGTAGGCCTTGACCATGTCGTCGCCCAGCGACTCGCCCATGCCTTGCGCCGCGAGCTTGTCGGCGTACAGCTTGCGCGTGCCCGGGTGCTGGGCGATCTTCTTGTACATCAGCGGCTGGGTGAGCGCCGGCGTGTCCTGCTCGTTGTGGCCCAGCTTGCGGAAGCAGATGATGTCGACAACGACATCCTTCGCGAACTCCATGCGGTACTCGAGAGCGAGCTGCGTCGCCAGCACCACGGCTTCCGGATCGTCACCGTTCACGTGCAGCACCGGTGCCTCGATCATCTTGACGACGTCGGTGCAGTACAGCGTCGAGCGGCTGTCGCGCGGGTCCGAGGTCGTGAAACCGATCTGGTTGTTGATCACGATGTGCACCGTGCCGCCGGTGAAGTAGCCGCGCGTTTCGGCCAGGGCCAGCGTCTCCATCACGACACCCTGGCCGGCGAAGGCGGCGTCGCCGTGCACCAGCACGGGCAGCACCTGTTTGCCCTTGGGGTCGGCACGGCGGTCCATGCGGGCGCGCACCGAGCCTTCGACCACCGGGTTCACGATCTCGAGGTGCGAGGGGTTGAAGGCCAGCGACAGGTGGACCGGGCCGCCGGGCGTGGTCACGTCCGAGCTGAAGCCCTGGTGGTACTTGACGTCGCCGGCCGGCAGGTCTTCCTTCGCCGTGTGTTCGAACTCGGCGAACAGGTCGGCCGGCATCTTGCCCAGCGTGTTCACGAGCACGTTCAGGCGCCCACGGTGGGCCATGCCGATCACGATCTCCTGCACGCCCTGCTTGCCGGCGTCCTGGATCAGTTCGTCCATCGAGGCGATGAAGCTCTCGCCGCCTTCCAGCGAGAAGCGCTTCTGGCCGACGTACTTGGTGTGCAGGAATCGCTCGAGGCCCTCGGCGGCCGTGAGACGGTCGAGGATGTGCTTCTTCTTCTCGACCGTGAAGTTCGGTTTGCTGCGGATCGCTTCGAGCTTCTGCTGCCACCAGCGCTTGCGCGTCTGGTCGCTGATGTACATGTACTCGGCGCCGATCGTGCCGCAGTACGTCTCGCGCAGGGCATTGATCAGCTCGCGCAGCGACATGCTGTCCTTGCCGAAGAAGGTGTTGCTGGTGTTGAACACCGCTTCCTGGTCGGCATCGGAGAAGCCGTAGAACGAGGCTTCGAGTTCCGGGATGTTCTCGCGCTCGGTGCGCTTGAGCGGGTCCAGGTCGGCCCAGCGGCAGCCGACGTTGCGGTAGGCCGCGATCAGCTGCTGGACGGCCGTGCGCTTGCGGGCCAGTTCCGGATCCGCCCCGGCGGCGACGACGACCTGGGTCCCGCCTGCCTTCGCGCGCTCCGCGAACGCGTTGATGACCGGCATGTGCGGCACGTCCTTCGCATTGCTGCCGTCGACAGCGGGGACGTGCTGGAGAGCGTCGAAATACTGGCGCCAGGTGTCGGGGACACTGGTCGGGTTGGCCAGGTAGTTTTCGTACATCTCCTCGACATAGGGCGCATTGCCGCCGAAGAGATAGGAGTTGCCTTGGAACGCCGTATAGACGGAGCTCGTCTCACTCATGTTTCGCTACTTTCCGCTCCCCTGCAGGGAGCTCGAGCTGGTTGGGAAAACCTTCCGCGTCACGGCTGAACCGGTTGGCGGATGCGACTGTGGCAGGAAGGGCCGAGGTTGCCGGGCGATTGTGCCACCGAAACCTGACGGGTGCTTTGCGCGAACTACTTACCTGGCGGCGACGAGTGCCTTGATCTGCTGGAGCGCCGTCGGGTCCTCGATGGTCGTGAGGTCGCCCGGATCGCGCCCTTCGGCCACGGCCTGGATGGCGCGGCGCAGGAGCTTCCCGCTGCGGGTCTTGGGCAGCAGGTTGACGAAATGCACGCGGGCAGGCCGGGCGACGGCACCCAGTTGCCCGTCGACCACCTTCATGATCTCCCCTTCCAGCTTCATTCGCCCGGCCATGTCGACAATGGCCGAGGCGTCGCGCGGGACGGCGAAAGCCATCGCGACCTGGCCTTTGAGCGCGTCCGCGACGCCGACCACCGCCACCTCGGCGACGTTGGGGTGGCTGGAGATGCTTTCCTCGATCTCGCGAGTGCCGAGCCGGTGGCCGGCCACGTTGATGACGTCGTCCGTGCGGCCCAGGATGTAGTAGTAGCCGTCCTCGTCGCGGATGCCCCAGTCGAAGGTGCTGTACAGGAGCTTGCCGGGGATGGTCTTCCAGTAGGTCTCGACGTAGCGGTGGTCGTCGCCCCACACGGTCTGCATGAAGCCGGGCGGCGTCGGCCCTTCGATCACGACCACACCTTTCTGGTCGGGGCCCTGCAGTTCCTCGCCAGTCTGCTCGTGCACCAGCTTCACGTCGTAGCCGTACACCGCCAGGCCGGGGCTGCCGAACTTGCTCGGCCGCTTCTCCACGCCGTTCGCGATGGTGAGGATCGGCCAGCCGCTTTCGGTCTGCCAGTAGTTGTCGATGACGGGCCGCCCGAGCCCGTCGGCGATCCATTTCGCGGTCGGCTCGTCCAGCGGCTCGCCCGCGAGGAACAGCGCCTTCAGGCTCGAAAGATCGCATTTCTTCAACCACGCAGGGTCCTGCTTCTTCAGCACGCGCACGGCCGTCGGCGCGCTGAACATGCCCGTCACCTTGTACTTCTCGACCAGGCTCCACCAGATGCCCGCGTCGGGCCGGATCGGCAGGCCTTCGTACATGATGGTCGCCATCCCGGCGATCAGCGGCCCGTAGATGATGTAGCTGTGGCCCACCACCCAGCCGATGTCGCTGGTGGAGAAATAGGTCTCGCCCGGCTCGCCGAGGAAGATGTGCTTCATGCTCGCCGCGAGCGCCACCGCATAGCCGCCGACATCGCGCTGCACGCCTTTCGGCCGTCCCGTCGTGCCGCTCGTGTAAAGGATGTAGCTGGTGTCGGTCGCATCCAGCCACTCGCATTCCACGTTCTTGCCCTCCGCCCGCTTCATCGCGTCGGCCCAGTCGTGGTCGCGGCCGGTCACCCGTTCCATCGGCGCGAGCCCACGGTCCACGAGCAGCACCGCTTGCGGCTTGTGCTTCGAAAGGCGGATGGCTTCATCGAGCAGCGGCTTGTACGCCATCGCCTTGCCGGCGCGCGAGCCGCCGTCGGCGCTGACGATGACTCTGGGCGTGGCGTCCTCGATGCGTGACGCCAGCGACACCGACGCGAACCCACCGAACACCACGGAGTGGATCGCGCCGATGCGCGCGCAGGCCAGCATCGCGAACGCGGCCTCGGCGACCATCGGCATGTAGATCAGCACGCGGTCGCCCTTGCCCACGCCCAGCGCCTTCAAGGCCGCCGCCGCGCGCTGCACATTCGCATGCAGTTCACGGAAGGTGTAGGTGCGCTCGGTGTCCGTTTCGGTCGAGACGTAAATCAGCGCGGTCTGGTCGGCGCGGTCCTTCAGGTGCCGGTCGACCGCGTTGTGGCAGAGGTTGGTCTTCCCACCCACGAACCAGCGCGTGAAGGGCGGCCGGCTGTCGTCGCAGATGCGTTGAGGCGGCACGTGCCAGTCGACGAGGCCCGCCTGCTCGGCCCAGAACTCGTCGGGGCGCTCGATCGAACGCCGGTGGAAGTCCTCGTAGCGCGTCATGTCGTCTCCTCCCGGCATGCGATCACTTGATCAGGTGCAGCACGTCCTGGAACGCCGGATGCTCGGCCGTCCGCAGCCATTCGAAAGCCACCATTTCGGTTGTCACGAGCTCGCAGCCCGCACCGGCCAGCCGGTCGAAGGCGGCATCGCGATTGCGCTCGGTACGCGAACCACAGGCGTCCGTCACCACGTACACCTCGAACTCCTCGTCCAGCAGGTCGAGCGCGGTCTGCATCAGGCACACATGGGTCTCGCAGCCCGCGATCACGACACTGCCGCGGCCGGGCGCTGCCTGGGACTGCGGCTTCTGCAGGTGCTTGGGCAGGCTGCGGGCATTGCCGCCCTGCTTCACGGGCGGCCGCAGAAGATCGAGGAGGCTTTCGGCGCAGCCGCTGAAGTACATCTTCTGAAGGGTCTTGCTGCACAGCTCGCGCACCTCGGGAACGTTCGGCCCCAGGCCATCGGGGTTGTGCTCAGTGCCCCAGGCAGGCACTTCGAACATCCTCGCCATCTTCCCCAGGCGCACCGCGTTGCGCAGCACCTCGCCGCCTTCGTGAATGGCGGGCATCAGCCGCACCTGGTAGTCGACCAGCACCAGCTGGCAATCGTCGGCATCGAGCAGCATGGCCGGATTGTGCTCCCCACCAGCCTCAGGGAACGACGCGAACCAGCTTGCCGTTCGACTCGTCGGTGAGCAGGTAAAGGAAGCCGTCCGGCCCCTGCCGCACGTCGCGCACGCGCTCGCCCATGTCGAGCGCGCGCGACTCGCGCGTCACCTTGCCCTCGGCGATCTCCAGACGGCTGAGGTAGTTGAACTTCAGCGAGCCGACGAACAGGTTGCCCTTCATCGCCGCGCCGTAGCGGTCGCTCGTCACGAAGGCCATGCCCGAGGGCGCGATCGAAGGCGTCCAGTGATGCAGCGGCTGCTCCATGCCTTCCTTCTGCTTCAGGCCTTCGCCGACGGGCCCGCCGCCGTATTCCTCGCCGTAGGTGATCACGGGCCAGCCGTAATTGCGTCCCGCTTGCGGCACGTTGACTTCGTCGCCGCCTTGCGGGCCGTGCTCGTTTTCCCACAGCGTGCCGTCCGGCGCCAGCGCCAGGCCCTGCGGGTTGCGATGGCCATACGACCAGATCTCCGGCAACGCGCCGGCCTTGCCGGCGAACGGATTGCCGGGCGCGGGTGCACCATCTTTCGTCAGGCGCACGATCTTGCCGAGGTGGTTGTCCAGTTGCTGCGCCTGGTTGCGCCGCCAGAAACGTTCGCCCAGCGTGAGGAACAGGTTGCCGTCGCGCGCCTCGACGATGCGGCAGCCGAAGTGCAACTGGCTTGCGACTTTCGGCTTCTGGCGAAAGATCACCTTCAGGTCTTCGAGCCGCTTCGCGTCTTCGGACAACCTGGCCTTCGCCAGCGCCGTGCCGTTGCCGCCCTGGCCGGCCTCGGCAAAGCAGAAGTAGATGGTGCGGTTGCCGGCGAATCCGGAATCGGTGACGACATCGAACAGGCCCGCCTGTCCACCCGTGACGACCTCGGGCACGCCTGCGATCGGCTCGCCGACCTTGCCGCCGGCATCGATCACACGCATGCGCCCGACGCGCTCGGTCACGAGGAAGTTGCCGCCCGGCAAGAAGGCCACGGCCCAGGGGTGGTTCAGGCCCGCCGCCACCTGTTGCGCGTGCAAGGCCTGGGCAGCGACGGAAGCGGCGCTTGCCAGTCCCAAGGCGAACACGGCGAGCCGCAGCCCAACGAAGCCCATGCCTGATTGGATCTTCACTAGTGGAATCATTGGCTTACAAGCGACACTTCACTTGACTCCTAAGCTCGAGCCCGACTATTCTCCGCCCCATGTTCAAATGGCTCGGCTGCGCTCTCCTGGTCGCCTGCACGGCGGCCTGTGCGGCGCCGCCCCCGGCGCCGCCCGAGGACGACATGAGCCGCTTGATCTCGGACAAGGGCCTGCTCGGACACATCGAGCAGGTGCGCGTTTCGGTCGCGGACCGCACGTCTGAGCTCGTGATGACTGCCATGGGCTTTCTCGGGGTGCCGTACCGCCGCGGCGGCAACGACGCTGACACGGGTTTCGACTGTAGCGGGTTCGTCCGCTCCATGTACGAGCGCACCATCGGCCTGGTGCTGCCGCGCCTGGCCAAGGACCAGGCGGCCGCGACCCTGCCCATCGACAAGCAGGAGCTGCAGCCCGGCGATCTCGTGTTCTTCAACACGATGAGGCGCGCGTTCAGCCATGTGGGCATCTATGTCGGCGACGGCAAGTTCATCCACTCGCCCAAGCCCGGCGCGCAGGTGCGCGTCGAGGACATGCAGAAGAGCTATTGGGCTCGCCGCTTCGACGGTGCACGGCGCGTGGTCACGTCGCAGCCCGTCGCGGCAGAGCTGCAGCAGCAATAAGCGCTATTTCCGCTGCGGCGGCACGTCGGTGCACGTGCCGTGCGCGATCTCCGCGGCCATGCCGATGCTTTCGCCCAGCGTCGGGTGCGGATGGATCGTCTTGCCGATGTCGACCTCGTCGGCCCCCATCTCCACCGCCAGCGCGATCTCGCCGATCATGTCGCCCGCGTGCGTGCCGACGATGCCGCCGCCGAGGATGCGGTGCGTCTGCGCGTCGAACAGCAGCTTGGTGAAGCCTTCGTCGCGCGCGTTCGCGATGGCACGGCCCGAAGCGGTCCACGGGAAGTGGCCCTTCTTGATCGCGATGTTCTGCGCCTTGGCCTGGTCTTCGGTCAGGCCCACCCACGCGATCTCGGGATCGGTGAAGGCGACGCTCGGGATCACGCGGGCATCGAACGTGGACTTCTCGCCGAATGCCGCTTCCGCCGCGACATGCGCCTCGTGCACCGCCTTGTGCGCCAGCATGGGCTGGCCGACGATGTCGCCGATCGCGAAGATGTGCGGCACGTTCGTGCGCATCTGGATGTCCACCGGGATGAAGCCGCGATCCGTGACGTTCACGCCGGCGTTCTCGGCGCCGATCTTCCTGCCGTTCGGGCTGCGGCCCACGGCCTGCAGCACGAGGTCGTAGACCTGCGGCTCTTTCGGGGCCTGTTCGCCCTCGAACTTGACGAGGATGCCGTCCTTCGTCGCTTCGGCGCCGACGGTCTTCGTCTTGAGCATGACGTTGTCGAAGCGCGGCGTGTTCATCTTCTGCCACACGCGCACGAGGTCGCGGTCCGCGCCCTGCATGAGCCCGTCGAGCATCTCGACGACATCGAGCCGCGCGCCAAGCGTCGAATACACGGTGCCCATTTCCAGGCCGATGATGCCGCCGCCGAGGATCAGCATGCGCTTGGGAACCTTCTTGAGGTCCAGCGCGCCGGTGGAATCGACGATGCGCTCGTCCTTCGGCATGAAAGGCAGTTGCACCGACTGCGAGCCGGCGGCAATGATGCAGTTGCGGAAGGAGATCACCTGCTTCTTGCCGGTGGTGTCCTTGCCGTCGCCGCTCGTCTCCTCGACTTCGATGCGATGCGGATCGAGGAACTTGCCGACGCCGCGCACCGTGGTGACCTTGCGCATCTTCGCCATCGCGCTCAGGCCGCCGGTCAACTTGCCCACGACCTTGTTCTTGTGCGCGCGCAGCTTGTCGAGGTCGACCTGGGGCTTGCCGAACGAAACGCCGAGCGATTCGAAGTGGCTCACTTCGTCCATCACCGCCGCCACGTGCAGCAGCGCCTTCGAGGGGATGCACCCGACGTTCAGGCACACGCCGCCCAGGGTCGCGTAGCGCTCGACGAGGACGGTCTTCATGCCGAGGTCGGCGGAACGGAAGGCGGCGGAGTAGCCGCCGGGGCCGGCGCCCAGGACCAGCACGTCGCAGTCGTATTCGCCGGACGGCGCGGAAACGACGGGCGCGGGAGCCGGCGCGGCTTTCGGTGCCGGCGCGACAGCTGCCGCAGCCGGCGCTGCAGGCGCGGAAGCCGCGGCCCCGGCGCTTTCGAGAACCGCGAGGACCGATCCCTCGCTCACCTTGTCCCCGAGCTTGACCTTCAGGTCCTTCACGACCCCGGCGACGGTCGAGGGAATCTCCATCGATGCCTTGTCGCTTTCCACCGTGACCAGCGACTGGTCCACCTTCACGGTGTCGCCCGGCTTGACCAGCAACTCGATGACCGCGACATCCTTGAAATCGCCGATGTCCGGCACCTTCGCTTCGACCAGGCTCATTTGTTGGTTTCCCTCATCTTGACCGTGAAGACATCGGCCGGGCCGGCCGAATTGCGGTCGAACTCGCAGCCGGCGGCAATCCCTGCTTCCGCCACTTCGCGCGCCGTCTTCGCCTTGCCGTAGGCGGCGTGCATCGCGCCGAGCGCAAAGCTGCGCCCGGAACCGATGCCCCAGAACTCCTTGAACTCGAACACTTCGCGGTAGCTGTACAGGCCGTAGATGCCGGTGCAGTTGGCGATGACGACGCTGAACTGGCTGGACTCGTACGGGTCGCTGTCCTCTTCCTTCGTCTGCAGGAAGAAGTTGTCCTTCAGGTACGGATGCAGCTTGGTGAACGTGTCGAACACGTCGTCCTTGTTCCCGAGCTTGAGGATCTCGCGCGGCATCGACCCGATCGCCTTGCGCAGCACCGGGAAGTGCGCGACGGTGCCGGCCATGCCCAGGTAGGTCGGGCCGCAATCCGTGTCGACCTTGAAGATCTTGGTGTTGTCCTCGAAGCGGTTCGCCAGACGCGTGTCGCCGAAAGTGACGAGCGTGTCGGCTGCGATCGCGATCTGCCCGGCTTTTCTCACCACCACAACGGTTGTCATTCTTCTTGTGTCTCCGGTTCGCCGCGCGTGGGAACGCGGCGCGTTCCTCAGAGCATCGTGCGGCGGAAATCCGCCAATATAGCGCCCAGGTAACTGTTGAACCGCGCAGCGGCCGCGCCGTCGATGACGCGGTGATCCCACGCGAGCGACAGCGGAAGGATGAGTCGCGGCACGAACTGCTTGCCATCCCACACGGGCCGCATCTGGCTCTTGGAGACGCCGAGGATCGCGACCTCGGGCGCGTTGATGATCGGCGTGAAGTACGTCCCGCCGATGCCGCCCAAGGATGAGATCGTGAAGGTCGCCCCCTGCATGTCGGACGGGCTGAGCTTGCCGTCGCGTGCCTTCTTCGCGAGTTCGCCCATCTCCTGGCTGATGGCGAGGATGCCCTTCTTGTCGGCGTCCTTGAGCACCGGGACGACGAGGCCGTTGGGCGTGTCGGCCGCGAAGCCGATGTTCCAGTAGTTCTTGAGGACCAGCTGGTCGCCGTCGAGCGACGAATTGAAATCGGGGAACTTCTTCAGCGCCGCCACGCAGGCCTTGATCAGGAAGCCGAGCATCGTGATCTTGATGCCGGACTTCTCGTTCTCCTTGTTCAACTGGACGCGGAACGCCTCGAGGTCGGTGATGTCGGCGTCGTCATGGTTCGTGACGTGCGGGATCATCACCCAGTTGCGATGGATGTTCGCGCCCGAGATCTTCTTGATGCGCAGCAGGTCGCGGCGCTCGATCGGCCCGAACTTCGCGAAATCGACCTTCGGCCACGGCAGCAGGCCGAGCGCCTCGCCACCGGCAGCGCCGCCCTTTCCCGCGGCGGCTTTGGGCGTGACCTCGCCCTTCATCACGGCCTTGGTGAAATTCTGGACGTCTTCCTGCGTGATGCGGCCCTTGGGTCCCGTGCCCTTCACTTCCTCCAGCGGCACCCCGAGTTCGCGCGCGAACTTGCGCACGGACGGCGAGGCGTGCGGCAGGCTGCCGGTCGGCGCAGTGGGTTCGTGAGGGGGCAATGCGGCGGTGGGCAGCGTGCGCTCCGTATGCGTTGATCCGGGCGCGGAGCCCTCCCCCCTGGCGGGGGAGGGTTGGGGTGGGGGGGGGCCCATTGCCACCGCAGGTGAGGTCGTCGCGCTGCCTTCGAGCAGCGCGATGACATCCCCCTGGTTCACCTTGTCGCCGACCTTGACCTTCAGTTCCTTCAGAACGCCCGCGGCGGACGAAGGAATCTCCATCGACGCCTTGTCGCTTTCCACGGTGATCAGCGACTGCTCGTTCTTCACCGTGTCGCCAGGCTTCACGAGCACTTCGATCACCGCGACATCCTTGAAGTCGCCGATGTCCGGCACCTTGATCTCGATACGACCAGTGGCGGCAGGAGCAGGTGCAGGGGCCGCCGCTTGCGGTGCCGGTGCCGGTGCCAGCGCTTTCGCTGCGGGCGCGGGAGCCGGCGCAGCCGCCCCTTCGCTCTCCAGTGTCAGCAGCACGCTGCCTTGGGAAACCTTGTCCCCCAGCTTGATCTTCATCTCCTTCACCACGCCGCCGGCAGTGGAAGGAATCTCCATCGATGCCTTGTCGCTTTCCACCGTGACGAGCGATTGCTCGGGCTTGACGGTGTCCCCGGGCTTGACGAGCAGTTCGATGACGGCCACGTCCTTGAAGTCCCCGATGTCGGGGACTTTCACCTCAACCAGTGCCATGTTGTTGTTCTCCGGTCAGTGGGCCGTCAAGCGTACAGCGGATTGATCTTGTCCGTCTTCACGCCGTACTTCTTGATGGCTTCGACGACCTTGGCTGCGGGCACGGTGCCCTCTTCGCTCAGCGCCTTGAGCGCGGCAACGACGATGTAGTGGCGGTTCACCTCGAAGTGCTCGCGCAGCTTGGTGCGGAAGTCGCTGCGACCGAAGCCGTCCGTGCCCAGCACCTTGTAGCTGCGGCCCTTCGGGATGAAGGCGCGGATCTGCTCGGCGAAGGCCTTGATGTAGTCGGTCGACGCAACGACCGGGCCGGTGTGCTTCTCCAGCTGCTGCGCGACGAACGGCACGCGCGCCTTCTCGCCCGGGTGCAACATGTTCCAACGCTCGGCATCGAGCCCGTCGCGCGCGAGTTCGTTGAAGCTCGGGCAGCTCCACACGTTGGCAGCGACGCCCCAGTCCTTCTCGAGCAGCACCTGCGCAGCCAGCGATTCGCGCAGGATCGAGCCGCTGCCGAGCAGCTGGACGCGCGGTGTGAGCTTCGGCCCCTCCTTGCACAGGTACATGCCCTTGATGATCTGCTCCTCGGTGCCGGGGATCAGGCCCGGCATCGGGTAGTTCTCGTTCAGCAGCGTGAGGTAGTAGAAGACGTTGTCCTGCTTCTCGACCATGCGGTACAGGCCGCGCTGCATGATCACCGCGACCTCGTGGGCAAAGGTTGGGTCGTAGCTCACGCAATTGGGGATCGTGCCCGCGAGGATCTGGCTGTGGCCGTCCTCGTGCTGCAGGCCTTCGCCGTTCAGCGTCGTGCGGCCCGAGGTGCCGCCCAGCAGGAAGCCGCGCGCCTGCATGTCGCCCGCGGCCCAGCACAGGTCGCCCACGCGCTGCAGGCCGAACATCGAGTAGTAGATGTAGAACGGGATCATGATGCGGTTGCTCGTCGAGTACGACGTGGCCGCGGCGATCCAGCTCGACATGCCGCCCGCTTCGTTGATGCCTTCCTGCAGGATCTGGCCCGACACATCTTCCTTGTAGTAGGAGACCTGGTCGCGGTCCTGCGGCGTGTACTTCTGGCCTTCGGGGTTGTAGATGCCGATCTGGCGGAACAGGCCCTCCATGCCGAAGGTGCGCGCCTCGTCGACGAGGATGGGCACCACGCGCGGGCCGACTTCCTTGTCGCGCAGCAGTTGCGTGAGGAAGCGCACGTAAGCCTGCGTCGTCGAGATCTCGCGGCCTTCCGCGGTCGGGTCGGTGACGGCCTTGAAGGCGTCGAGGCCCGGCACCTTCAGCTGCTCGTCGGCCTTCGTGCGGCGATGCGGCAGGTACCCGCCCAGCGCCTGGCGCCGCTCGTGCAGGTACTTCATTTCCGGCGTGTGCTCTTCCGGCTTGTAGTACGGCAACTCCGCCAGCTTCTCGTCCGGGATCGGGATGTTGAAGCGGTCCCGGAAGGTGCGGATGTCGTCGTCGGTCAGCTTCTTGGCCTGGTGGGCGATGTTCCTGCCCTCGCCCGCCTTGCCCATGCCGAAGCCCTTCACGGTCTTCACCAGCAGCACCGTCGGCTGCCCCTTGGTGTTCACCGCCTTGTAATAGGCCGCGTAGACCTTCTGCGGGTCGTGGCCGCCGCGCTGCAGGCGCCAGATGTCCTCGTCGCCCATCTTCGCGACCATCTCCAGCAACTTCGGGTGGCGGCCGAAGAAATGCTGGCGGACGTAGGCGCCGTCGTTGGCCTTCATGGCCTGGTAGTCGCCGTCGACGACGTCCATCATCACCTTGCGCAGGATCCCTTCCTTGTCGCGCGCGAGCAGCGGGTCCCAGTAGCTGCCCCAGATCAGCTTGATGACGTTCCAGCCGGCGCCGCGGAATTCGCCTTCGAGCTCCTGGATGATCTTGCCGTTGCCGCGCACCGGGCCGTCCAGGCGCTGCAGGTTGCAGTTGATGACGAAGATCAGGTTGTCCAGCTTCTCGCGGGCAGCGACACCGATCGCGCCGAGCGATTCCACTTCGTCCATCTCGCCGTCGCCGCAGAACACCCACACTTTGCGGTTCTCGGTGTTGGCGATGCCGCGCGCGTGCAGGTACTTCAGGAACCGCGCCTGGTAGATGCCCATCAGCGGGCCCAGGCCCATCGACACGGTCGGAAACTGCCAGAACTCGGGCATGAGCTTCGGGTGCGGGTAGCTCGGCAGGCCCTTGCCGTCCACTTCCTGGCGGAAGTTGAGCAGCTGTTCTTCCGTGAGGCGGCCTTCGAGGAAGGCACGGGCGTAGATGCCGGGCGCGCTGTGGCCCTGGAAGTAGATGCAGTCGCCGCCGTGGTTCTCGCTCTCGGCGTGCCAGAAATGGTTGAAGCCCGAGCCCAGCATGGTGGCCAGGGACGCGAACGAGCTGATGTGGCCGCCGAGGTCGCCGCCGTCCTCGGGATGCAGGCGGTTGGAGCGGACCACCATCGCCATCGCGTTCCAGCGCATGTAGGCGCGCAGGCGCTCCTCGATCTCGAGGTTGCCCGGGCAGCGCTCCTCGTCCTGCGGCTCGATCGTGTTGACGTAACCCGTGGTCGCGGAGAACGGCATGTCGATGCCGTGCTGGCGCGCCTCTTCCAGCAATTGCTCGATCAGGAAGTGCCCTCGCTCGCGGCCTTCGGCCTGGATGACGGCCGAGAGCGCATCGAGCCACTCCCGTGTTTCCTGTGAATCCTCGTCGTTGGCGGCGGGACCGAAGACGTTCTCGGGCTGGGCTGACATGGGCTTGTCTCCTTGTCTGATTCGTGCAATTTAGTACGCGGGCGCTGTCCCGTCGCGACGCGAGTGTCGCACAGATGTCGGGACATTTCAAATCATGCGTGCGCGTTTCACGATGTGAACTGGCATCGATGCAGGTCCGCCGCAGCATCATCCGCGCGTTAGGAGCAGGAAGGGCCGAGCGCCTACACTCGGAGCTGCATGCAAGACCCCGTTACCGTCGCCGAGCCGCCCGAGGCGGCAGCGCCAAAGTGGTGGCGCCACTGGTGGCGGCGCCAGACCCCCGCGCGCCAGGACCGCTTCGCGATGCTCGCGCCCGTTGCGGCCGTGCTCCTGTTCCTCGCGGCCATCATCGTCGCCTTCTGGTACCTGCGGCTCGAGGAAGTGGACCGCGAACAGGAAGCCGTCAAGCGCGATGTCGAATACGCGCAGCAAGGCGTGCGCCTGCGACTGCTCGAGCGGCAGGAGCAGCTGATGCGCCTCGCGCGCGACATCTCCAACAAGGAGGTCGACCCCGAGGAATTCATGAGCCGCGCCGAATCGCTGGTGGTGCAGCACCCCGAGCTGCAGGCGGTCACCTGGATCGACGACCGGCGCCGCATCATCGCCAGCTACGCCGCGCCCAGCGTCTCGCAGGCGCAGTTGCGAATCGCCGGCGATGTGCTCAAGGCCGGCGAAACCGAGAGCATGTACGGCCTCGCGCGTGACCTGCAGCAGCCGGTGTATTCGCAACCGGCCGTCGGCAACGACAGCTACGGGATGCTGCAGCTCCATATCCCACTTTCGGGCAAGGCGCGATTTACCGGCGTGATCCTGGCCGAATACTCGATCGACGGGTTGCTGCGCCATGGCGCGCCGACCGAGATTTCCGCCAAGTACGCCGTCGCCCTGCTCGATGGCAAAGGCCGCCTGATTGCCGGAACCTCCGTGCCGCCGCGCCATCCCGCCACGCAATGGTTGCCCTGGGCGCCGCACAACATCGAATACGAGGTGCCGGTCTCGCCGGTGGGCAATGGCCTGGTCATCCGGGCCCAGGCCTATCGCGCGTCGCTGGGCGTGATCGGCAGTGGGCTCTTCTGGCTGGTGGGCGTGCTCTCGGCGATGACTGCCTGGATGCTGATCGCGAACTGGCGCCACACGCGCCGGCGCATGCAGGCGCAGCAGGCGCTGATCGCGGAAACCAACTTCCGCCGCGCGATGGAGAACTCGATGCTCACGGGCATGCGGGCGCTCGACATGCAAGGCCGCATCACCTACGTCAACGCCGCGTTCTGCCAGATGACAGGCTGGAGCGAAGGCGAGCTCGTCGGCCGCACGCCGCCCTTCCCGTACTGGCCCGAAGAGGACCGTGAGTTGCTGGCCGCCCGGCTGGACGACGAGATCCACGGCCGCGCCGGCCCGGGGGGCATCCAGGTGCGCGTGAAGCGCAAGGAAGGCAGCCTCTTCGACGCGCGCCTGTACGTCTCGCCGCTGGTGGACGCCAAGGGCCACCAGAGCGGCTGGATGACGTCGATGACCGACATCACCGAGCCGAACCGCATCCGCGAACAGCTGTCGGCGTCGTACGAGCGGTTCACCACGGTGCTGGAAGCGCTCGACGCCTCGGTCTCGGTCGCGCCGCTGGGCAGCGAGGAGCTGCTGTTCGCGAACAAGCTGTACCGGCAGTGGTTCGGCACGCATACGGGCGGCCACCTGCAGATGGTCGCCCAGGCCGGCGTGCCCGAGCATCCGCGCGGCGAAGCGCAGGACGAGGTCGATTCCTTCGTCGGCCTGCCCACGGGCGCGCTGACGACCGCGCGCTCCGAGAATGCCGAGATCTTCGTGAGCGAACTGGGCAAGTGGATCGAGGTCCGTTCGCGCTACCTGAACTGGGTGGACGGGCGCCTCGCGCAGATGGTGATCGCCACCGACATCACGCCGCGCCGCCACGCCGAGGAACAGGCCGCGGCGCAGGCCGAGCGCGCGCAGGCCTCGAGCCGCCTGATCACGATGGGCGAGATGGCCTCGAGCGTCGCGCACGAGTTGAACCAGCCGCTCACGGCGATCAACAACTACTGCAATGGCCTCGTCTCGCGCATCAAGGGCGGGCAGATCAACCAGGACGACCTGCTGGCCGCACTGGAGAAGACGGCCCGCCAGGCGCAGCGCGCGGGCCAGATCATCCAGCGCATCCGCTCGTTCGTGAAACGCAGCGAGCCGAACCGCTCCATCTCCGACGTCGCACAGATGGTCAGCGAAGCGGTGGAACTCGCGGAGATCGAGCTGCGCCGCCGCAACGTGCGCCTGTCGCACTACGTCGCCGCGCGCCTGCCGCAGCTGATGGTGGACCCGATCCTGATCGAGCAGGTGCTGGTGAACCTGATGAAGAACGCCGCGGAATCGATCGACAACGCCAAGCGCCCGGTGTCGCGCCGCAGCGTGGAAGTTCGCGTGATCCCCAGGCAGGTCGACGACCAGCCGGTGGTCGAGTTCTCGGTGGTCGATTCGGGCCAGGGCCTCGCGCCCGAGGTCATGGACCGCCTGTACGAAGCCTTCTTCTCCACCAAGGCCGAGGGCATGGGCATCGGCCTGAACCTGTGCCGCACCATCGTGGAGTCGCACCAGGGCAGGATGCAGGCGGAGAACATCTACAATGGCACCGAAGTCGCCGGGTGCCGTTTCTCCTTCTGGATTCCTGTGTCCGGCGCTACAAATACGATAGCCAAGAAGGACGCCGGGGTGACGGTATGAGCTTGATTCCCAAGAAGGGCACGGTGTACGTGGTCGACGACGACGAGGCCGTCCGCGACTCGCTGCAGTGGCTGCTGGAGGGCAAGGACTACCGCGTTCGCTGCTTCGACTCCGCCGAATCCTTCCTCGCCCGCTACGACCCGCGCGAGGTCGCGTGCCTGATCGTCGATATCCGCATGGGCGGCATGACGGGCCTGGAGCTGCAGGACCGCCTGATCGAGCGCAAGTCGCCGCTGCCCATCGTCTTCATCACCGGCCATGGCGACGTGCCGATGGCCGTGAACACGATGAAGAAGGGCGCCATGGATTTCATCCAGAAGCCCTTCAAGGAAGAAGAGCTGGTGAGCCTGGTCGAGCGCATGCTCGAACACGCGCGGGGCGCTTTCGCCGAATACCAGAGCGCCGCCAGCCGCGACGCGCTGCTGTCCAAGCTCACGAGCCGTGAAGCGCAGGTGCTCGAGCGCATCGTCGCGGGCCGGCTGAACAAGCAGATCGCCGACGACCTGGGCATCAGCATCAAGACGGTGGAGGCGCACCGCGCCAACATCATGGAAAAGCTCAACGCGAACACCGTGGCCGACCTGCTGAAGATCGCGCTCGGGCAGAACGCGCCCAAGACCTCCTGACGATGACGGCGCAACTCATAGACGGCAACGCGCTTGCCAGGAAGATCCGCGCCGAGGTCGCCGGCCGCACGCAGGCCCTGAAGGCCCGGGGCGTGCAGCCGCACCTCTCGATCATCCTGGTCGGGGAGGACCCGGCGAGCCAGGTCTACACGAAGCACAAGGTCAACGACAGTACCGACACGGGCCTGTCGGCGACGCTGGAGCGTTATCCCGCCACGATGACGGAAGCGGCCCTGCTCGCGCGCATCCACGCGCTCAACGAGGACCCGAAGGTGCACGGCATCCTGGTGCAGCTGCCGATCCCCAAGCACATGGACGCCCAGAAGGTCATCGAAGCCATCTCGCCCGCCAAGGATGTCGACGGCTTCCACGTCGCGAGCGCCGGCGCACTGATGGTCGGCCGGCCCGGTTTCCGCCCGTGCACGCCTTACGGCTGCATGAAGATGCTCGAATCGATCGGCTATGACCTCAAGGGCAGGAACGCCGTCGTGATCGGGCGCAGCAATATCGTCGGCAAGCCCATCGCGCTGATGCTGCTGGCGCAGGACGCCACCGTCACGGTCTGCCACAGCCGCACGAAGGACCTGAAAGCCCACACGCTGATGGCCGACGTGATCGTCGCAGCCGTCGGCAAGCGCAACGTGCTCACGGCCGACATGGTCAGGCCCGGCGCGGTGGTGATCGACGTCGGCATGAACCGCAACGACGAAGGCAAGCTCTGCGGCGATGTCGATTTCGACGGCGTGAAGGAGGTCGCGGGGTGGATCACGCCCGTGCCGGGGGGCGTCGGCCCCATGACGCGCGCCATGCTGCTCGTCAACACCATCGAAGCCGCAGAGCGCACGCTGGCTTGATGCCTGGGCGAGAATTTCGCCCATGACCAATCCCCTCCTCGATTTCAACGACCTCCCGCACTGGGACCAGGTCCGTCCCGAGCACGTTTCCCCGGCCGTTGACGAGCTGCTGGCGCGGGCGGAGACCGCGCTCGAGACCGTCACGGCAACGGACTTCCCCAACTCCTGGAACGAGATCGCGCGCGTGCTCGACGTGGCCACGGAAAGGCTGGGCCGGGCCTGGGGCGTGGTGAGCCACCTGAATGCCGTTGCCGACACGCCCGAGCTGCGTGCCGCGTACAACGAGGCGCTGCCCAAGGTCACCGATTTCTGGACGCGACTGGGCTCGGACGAGCGTCTCTATGCGAAGTACAAGGCGATCGATGCACGCGCCCTGAACGCGGAGCAGCAGCAGGCCCTGAAGAACGCGATCCGCAACTTCGTGCTGGGTGGCGCGGAGCTGCAGGGGCAGGCCAAGGAACGCTTCGCCAGGATCCAGGAACGCCAGGCCGAGCTGCAGCAGAAGTTCAGCGAGAACGCCCTCGACGCGACCGACGCCTTCGCGTATTACGCGAGCGAGAAGGAATTGGCCGGCGTACCCGACGACGTGGTGCAGACCGCTCGCGCCGCGGCGCAGGCCGAGGGCAAGGAAGGTTGCAAGCTCACGCTGAAGATGCCCTGCTACTTCCCGGTCATGCAGTTCGCGCACGACCGCGCCTTGCGCGAGCGCATGTACCGCGCCTACGTCACGCGTGCCAGCGACCAGGGCGACCCCAGGTTCGACAACACGGCGCTGATCCGCGAGATCCTCGCGCTGCGCCAGGAGGAGGCGAAGCTCCTGGGCTACCGCAACTTCGGCGAGGTCTCGCTGGTGCCGAAGATGGCCGATTCGCCCGCGCAGGTGATCGCGTTCCTGCGTGACCTGGCCAAGCGTGCGCGTCCCTTCGGTGAAAAGGACATCGCCGACATGCGCTCGTTCGCCGCGCAGAAGCTGGGCCTGAACGACCCGCAAGCCTGGGACTGGACGTACATCGGCGAGAAGCTGAAGGAGGACCGTTACGCATTCAGCGAGCAGGAGGTGAAGCAGTACTTCACCGCGCCCAAGGTGCTGGCGGGCCTGTTCAAGATCATCGAGACGCTGTTCGAGGTGACGATCCGTCGCGACTCCGCGCCGGCCTGGGACCCGAACGTCGAGTTCTACCGGATCGAACGCGGCGGCGAGCTGGTCGGCCAGTTCTATCTCGACCCGGCTGCGCGCACCGGCAAGCGCGGTGGCGCGTGGATGGACGACGTGCGCGCACGCTGGCTGCGGCCCGACACCGGCAGGGTCCAGACACCCGTCGCGCACCTCGTGTGCAACTTCGCCGAAGGTGCGGGAGGCAGGCCTCCGCTGCTCACGCACGACGACGTGATCACGCTGTTCCACGAATCGGGCCACGGCCTGCACCACATGCTCACGCGCGTCAACGAACGCGACGTGTCCGGCATCAGCGGCGTCGAGTGGGATGCGGTGGAACTCCCCAGCCAGTTCATGGAGAACTTCTGCTGGGAGTGGAGCGTGCTGCGTCACATGACCGCGCACGTGGACACCGGGGAGCCGCTGCCGCGCGAGCTGTTCGACAAGATGCTCGCGGCCAAGAACTTCCAGAGCGGCCTGTCGACGCTGCGCCAGATCGAGTTCGCGCTGTTCGACATGCTGCTGCACACCGAGCACGATCCGCAGGGCGACTTCATGGAGCTCCTCGCGAAGGTTCGCGCGGAAGTCGCGGTGATCCAGCCGCCGCCTTTCAGCCGCACCGCGCACACATTCAGTCACATCTTCGCGGGCGGATACGCCGCCGGGTATTACAGCTACAAGTGGGCCGAGGTCCTGAGCGCCGATGCGTATGCGGCTTTCGAAGAGACCGCCGATGAAAATGGCTTGCCAAGTGTCGCGACCGGGAGAAAATACCGGCAGGCGATCCTCGAATCCGGCGGCAGCCGGCCCGCGATGGAATCGTTCAAGGCCTTCCGCGGACGCGAGCCCACACTGGACGCGCTCTTGCGACACCAGGGAATGGCCTGACACCGACACTGCAGAACTGGAGAGGACGACACCGATGTTGCTGGCCCGCCCATTCGCCGCCACTGGCGCCTTTGCCCTCGTGGCTGCGGCCGTTTTCGCCTCAGGCGATGCGAGCGCGCAACAGATTTACAAGACCGTCGGCCCGGACGGGCGCGTGACGTTTTCGGACAAGCCGCCGCTGGATGCGGGCACCAAGGCCAGCGCCGCGCAGGTGGCGCCGGTGTCGACGGGCGGCTCGGGGCTCGCGGGCCTGCCATTCGAACTGCGCCAGGCCGCCGCGCGTTATCCCGTGACGATCTACACGTCGCCCGGTTGCACCACGTGCGCCCAGGGTCGCAGCTTGCTGGTCACGCGCGGCATCCCGTTCTCGGAGAAGTCCGTGGCGAGCAAGGAAGACGGTGAGGCCCTGGTGCGTTTGACAGGCGCCCCCAACGTGCCGGTGCTCACGATCGGCGCGCAGCAACTCAAGGGATTTTCCGACGCCGAGTGGTCGCAGTTCCTCGATGCGGCGGGATATCCGAAGACGTCGCGGCTGCCCGCCTCCTACGTGCCCGCACCGGCTACGCCTCTGGTGGCGCTGGATCAGCCCGGTCCCGCTACCGCCGCGCCCGCGCAGCAGGCCCGCCAACCGGCAGCTCGCACCGCGCCGCCCGCCGAGGCCGCGGCCCAGAACCCCGCCGGCATCCAGTTCTAACGCTCAGAACGCCAGCGTCTTCACGCCGTCTGCCGTGCCGAGCAGGCAGACGGCGGCCTTCTGGTGCGCGAACACGCCCACCGTGACCACGCCCGGCCACTGGTTCACCTCGGATTCGAAAGCGAGCGGATCGCCGATCGCGAGGCCGCTCACGTCCAGGATCTGCTGGCCGTTGTCGGTGACGAGCGGCGCGCCGTCCTTCACGCGCAATCTGGCCGATCCGCCCATGGCCGCGAACTGGCGTGCGATGCGTTGCGCCGCCATCGGGATCACCTCGACCGGCACCGGGAAATTTCCCAGCACGTCGACCAGCTTGCTTTCGTCGGCGATGCACACGAAGCGCTTCGATTGCGCGGCGACGATCTTCTCGCGCGTGAGCGCAGCGCCGCCGCCCTTGATCATGTGACCGCGGTGGTCGATCTCGTCGGCGCCGTCGATGTAGACGGCCAGCTCACCGACCTCGTTCGCATCGAACACCGGCACACCGATCGCGCGCAGGCGCTCCGTGGATGCGACGGAACTGGACACGGCACCCTTGATGCGGTCCTTCATCGTGGCCAGCGCGTCGATGAACTTGTTGACCGTCGAGCCCGTGCCCACGCCGACGATCTCGCCGGGCACGACGTATTGCAAGGCGGCCTGGCCGACCAGCGCTTTGAGTTCGTCCTGTGTCATATGATCAATTATCCATGTCACTGCTCCCCTACTCGCTCGCCCGCCCCTTCCTCTTCGGCCTCGATCCCGAAACAGCCCACGAGCTCACGATGGAATCGCTGGCGCTCGTGCAGGCCACGCCGCTCAAGTGGGCGTACTGCAATTCGTTCGTCGACGATGCGGTGACGCTCGCGGGCATCACCTTCCCGAATCGCGTGGGGCTGGCCGCGGGCCTCGACAAGAACGCACGTTGCATCGACGGCCTGGGCGCCATGGGCTTCGGCTTCGTCGAGGTCGGCACCGTCACGCCCAGGCCGCAACCCGGCAACCCGAAGCCGCGCATGTTCCGCCTGCCGCAGGCGAATGCGCTGATCAACCGGCTCGGCTTCAACAACGACGGGCTCGATGCCTTCATCGCGAACGTCAAACGCTCCACGTTCCGCAGCAAGGGACGCATCCTGGGCCTCAATATCGGCAAGAACGCGGCCACGCCGATCGAGAACGCGACGAGCGACTACCTGACCGGCCTCGAAGGTGTCTATCCGCACGCCGACTACGTGACGGTGAACATCTCCAGCCCCAACACGGCGAACCTGCGGTCGCTTCAATCGGACGAGGCGCTCGATGGGCTGCTGGGTGCCATCGCGGCGAAGCGCGAGCAACTCGCGCAGCAGCACGGCCGGCGCGTGCCCATCTTCGTGAAGATCGCGCCTGATCTCGACGAGGCCCAGGTCGGCGTCATTGCCGCGACGCTGAAGCGCCACGGCATGGACGGCGTGATCGCGACCAACACGACGATCAGCCGCGAGGCCGTGAAGGGGCTGCCGCACGCGGAGGAAGCCGGTGGCCTGAGCGGCGCGCCGGTGCTGGAGGCCAGCAACCGCGTGATCCGCCTGCTGCGCGTGCAGCTTGGCGCGGGCTTTCCCATCATCGGGGTCGGCGGCGTGATGAGCGGCGCCGACGCGGTGTCCAAGCTGCAGGCCGGTGCGGACCTGGTGCAGATCTACACGGGTCTGATCTATCGCGGACCGGACCTCGTGAACGAGGCCGCGCGCGCTCTCAAGCGCGAACGCCGCCCGTGAGGCGAACGACTTCTTCCCCGATCGCGAGCGCGCTCGTCAGGCCCGGCGATTCGATCCCGAACAGGTTCACCAGCCCGCGCACGCCGTGCAGTGCAGGCCCGTCGATGCGAAAGTCCGGCGCGGCTTCCCCCGGTCCATAAATCTTCGGCCGCACGCCGCTGTAGCTGGGTTGCAGCGCGCCGTCGGGCAAGCCTGGCCAATACCGCCGCACCTCGGCATAGAAGCCGTCGGCGCGCCTGGGATCGACCGCATAGTCGAGGGCATCCGGATCACGCACATCCAGCCATTCGAGGTCCGGCCCGAACTTCGCCTGCCCGCCGAGATCGAGCGTGAGATGCACGCCCAGCCAGGCGTCGGCCGGTGCCGGATAGATCAGGCGCGTGAACGGCGCCTTGCCGGCAAGCGAGTAGTAATTGCCCTTGGCGAAATGCTCGCGCGGGACCGTCGCTGCATCGAGGCCTTCGAAGCGGCGCGCCAGTGCGCAGGCATGCAGTGACGCGGAATTCACGAGAATTGCGGTCTCGATCTCGGTGCCGTCGCGCATGCACACGACGTGCGGCTCACCGGCACGTCCGACCACGGCCGACTCGACAGCAGAGCCCAGTGCGACGAAGCCGCCGGCCTTCTCGAGATCTCCCTGCAGCGCGAGCATGAAGGAATGGCTGTCCACGATCCCGGTGGTCGGCGACGAAAGCGCCGCGACGCATCGCAGCGCCGGTTCCAGGGCCGTGGCCCGCGCTTCGTCGAGCCATTCGACCGGCACGCCGTTCGCCGCCGCGCGTGCCGCGAGTCCTTTCAGCGCACCGGCCTCGGTCTCGCTGCCCGCGACGACCAACTTGCCGCAATGCCGATGCGGCACGCCGTGGCTCGCGCAGAGCGCATACAGCAGTTCCTTGCCGCGCACGCACAGCCGCGCCTTGAGCGACCCGGGCGTGTAGTACAGGCCGGCGTGGATCACTTCGCTGTTGCGCGAGCTGACGCCCTGGCCTATGGCGGTCTGCGCCTCGCAGACGATCGTCTCGTGTCCGGCCTGCGCCAGCGCCCGCGCGGCCGCGAGCCCCACCGCGCCTGCACCGATGACGATGGCTTCGACGCGTTCCATCTACAGCCGGCGCGGATCCGTGGCCAGCAGCATTTGCGCGAGCGAGCGCAAGCTGGCTTTCAGCTGCACGTGGGCCGGCGTGAGTTCGAGCGTCGCCTCGTCCATGTACAGCTTGCGGTTGATCTCGATCTGGATGCTGTGGCGATCGTGCGCCGGATCGCCGTAGCGTCGCACCAGTTCCACCCCCTTGTACGGGTGGTTGTACGAAACCTTGTAGCCCAGGCTCTCGAGGTGCGCGCACACCTTGCGCGACAGGGCGGGCGAGGCGGTGGTCGCGTCGCGGTCGCCGATCACGAAGTCCGCGTGCGCGAGCCCGGGGAAATCCGTCGAATACTGCCCGGCGATGGCGGGCATCGAATGGCAGTTGATGTGGATGCTGTAACCGTGGCGGCGATGCGCGTCCTCGATCGCCTGGGCCACGGCCGCGTGATACGGCCGCCAGCATCGATCGATCCGCGAGCGCACTTCATCCACGGTGAGCGAGCGCGAATAGATCGGCACGCCGTCGTCGGTGCAGCGCCAGATCAGGCCTTTGCCCAGGCGGACCTTCGCGAGCACCTTCGGCTCGCTCGCGAGCTCACCGGGCCAGGGCGCGTCGAGCATCGCCTCGTCGATCTCCGTGATGTCGCGGTTCGCGTCGAGGTACGAGCGCGGGAACAATGCCTCGATCCAGGCGATGCCCACGGAGGGCGCGAAGTCATACAGTTTCTCGACGTGCGTGTCCTCGGCAGGCCGCAGCGCCTGCATGTCGCAGGCATGGCAGAAGTCTTCCGGGTAATCGACGCCGCTGTGCGGCGAGTCGAGCACGAGCGGCGTCGAGCCGGGCACGACGCGGATCATTCGGTCCATGCAGTGATTGTGGCCCAGCGCACATGGCAACGGGGCTCGGGAATCGCGTATGCGGAAACGACGAAGCCGGCGCGGGGCCGGCTTCTTTCGCTGTTGTCTGGTGGGTGATACATGGATCGAACATGTGACCCCTGCCGTGTGAAGGCAGGATTCTGAATTTTCACGAACTTTGGCGAACACAGTTCTCCTATAGAAATCCGAAATGTTGTCCGCACATGCTCGCGAAAGTACGGCAGAATCTTCCGTACTCTGTTCGTACATCATGGCTCACAAGATCGACACCGTCTCCTCCCGTTCGCGCTTGCCGATGAGGCGGGAGCCGTATTGGCATCGGCTAGCGAAAGGCACGTATGTCGGATATCGCAAGATGTCCGTCGACTCTCCCGGGACATGGATTGCCCGTCTACGGGACTCCGTGCGTGGTCAGCTCTTCAGTTCTTTGGGCACGCAGGAAGATTGGCCAGCACATGAGCGCTTTGATCGCGCGGTCGCTTCAGTGCATGCATGGGCGTCGTCACTCCAGGGGCTTTCGAACAAGTCCCTACGCATGACAGTTGCGGCTGCCTGTCACCAATATGAATTGCACATTGATTCGGAGAAAGGGCCCAAAGCGGCTGCCGACATCGCCGCCCGTTATCGCCGATGGGTAGTCGGCTCGCCGATCGCAGACATTGAGTTGGCAAAGTTGACTCGCGAGGACTGCCGTGAGTTTCGTCACCGTCTGGCCGCAACGCCCGTTCGCAAGAATTCTGAAGGTGAACAAATTGAGCGCTCGAGAGACACGGTCAACAGAGACATGGCTGCGCTGAAAGCGGCACTCAACTTTGCCCTTGCCGAAGGCCAAATAGGCAGCAATGCCGCTTGGCGAGAGACGCTCAAGCCGTTTCAGAATGCCGGCCGCCGGCGCGAGCTGTATTTGGACCGCATTCAGCGGCAGTTGCTTGTCTCGAACTCTCAACCTGATCTGGCCGCCTTCTTACGCGGGTTGGCCGCCCTCCCCCTCCGACCTGGCGCGCTTGCCGCCCTGGCTGTCGGCTCCTTCGACGCCAAATTGAACGTTCTCAAAATTGGAAAGGACAAACACGGCCAAGATCGCAAACTGAAGCTCGGAGATCGAGTAGCTCGCTTTTTCGCTGATGCCTGCGCGCAGCGCAGCCGCGAAGAGCCTCTGTTCGTTCGTGAGAACGGTAGGCCTTGGGACAAAGACTCCTGGAAGCAGCCCGTGAAGGATGCCGCGCGGCGCGCGGGTCTGCCTGAGGGAACCACGGCGTACACGCTAAGGCACTCGGTGATTACGGATCTAGTTCACCACGGACTCGATCTGCTCACCGTCGCTCAAATTTCTGGGACAAGTGTCGCAATGATCGAGGCGCACTACGGTCATCTTCGAAGCGAAATTGCCGCCGCAGCACTGGACCGAATCGCGCTTTTGAGTCGCATCAATGCTAATGATGAGGTGAACGTGGGCGGTGAGCAACATTTGCGGGCAGCAACCGCCGAACCTGCGCGCGTGACCGCATAATTGGACATCGCCCAGCGAACCGCAAGGAACAAGTGGCGGTTCTGGCTAGACCCTCGGGGGCTCTAGCTTAGTGTCGCAGCCCTGACGTAGACGTCGCTGCAGCAGCAGCTCTCCCGACCCCGCGGGAGGACGTCGAAACCTGGCGCTCAAGCCCCGGCCCGTTTTGGCCGGTTCTGATTGAGCCCAGGAGATTTCTATGCCCACAACCAGCGGCAGCGTTCCACCCATCGACGCCGCCTATTCCATCTCCCAATTTTGTAAGGCGCACCACATCAGCCGTACCCTGCTGTACGAGCTCGAAAAGGCAGGTCGCGGCCCGCGCCGGATGAAGCTCGGTAGACGAGTACTCATAAGCGCGGAAGCCGCCAGCGACTGGCGCTTAGCGATGGAGCGCGCCACCCGCAATCCCAAGTGATCGGTCAATACAGCGTTCGCTAGAGGGTTCGGTAGCTGGGGATGCTGCCGTTGACATGCCCTTGGACTGGGCCGACAGGAAGGCCTTTTGGCGACGCTTTGCCCTAAGGATTCAACCGTGCTTCGATTCAAGCCTCATCAACAGTTCGTCGCCTCACACGTGGCCGACATGCTTTCCATCGACTCTCGGCCACTGTTTTGGACCACCTTCAATTCTCACCTAGTCATCTCCACGCGTGAATGTCGAAGCCGGTACGAGCGGACCATGTTCCACGTCTTTCAGCGGATCTTCAAAGGCAGCACCTTTCGAGGTCGCCCAACCTCAGAGCTCATTGGGATCAGGGGGGTCTTTGAGCGCGGCCCCAATTCGCATCACCCGCACGCACATACCTTGGTCTGGGTGCATCCGCTTGCTGCCGCGAACTATGTTCGCGTGATTGCGGCCCGCTGGAGTTCGGTGAGCCCTGGCGGCACCGTTCACATCCGGCGCGTAGACAACCCAAGTGAGTCAGCACAGCGGCTGGCTTGGTACTTTTCCAAGGACCTCGATCGCGAAGAGTATCTCGAGAAGTTCTTCACCGAAAACGACCTCGGCCTTCCGATCCAAGGTGGGCGCTTGACGTATAGGCGGCAACGTCCGGGAGCAAACCATGCTGGCAAATGACGAAACGGTGACTGCGCACGAGGCCGAATTCGCGGCTGAATACCTCACCACGCTCAATGGCACCGAAGCGATGCTGAAGGTGCGACCCGGCATCACCCGGCAAAGCGCGGCGGTGCAGGCAAGCCGCTTGCTGCGCAGAAGGCGGGTCGTGATCCTGATCCGTCGGCTTCAGCACGATCGCGCGCAGCGGCTTCGAATTACTGCGGACGATGTCCTCGTGCGCCTATGGCGGATCGCTACGGCCGACGTGCGCGAGCTTGTCACGGTGCACATTCACGCGTGCGATTTCTGCTATTCGGGCGCTACGCCGGCACCCACACCGAACCCGGCGTGTCGCGAATGCTTTGGCGCCGGCAAGCCGGTTCCCGCGTTCTCGGATACCACAACGCTCTCCGCGGGTGCAGCAGCTCTCTTCGATGGTGTGCGGGTCACCCGGTGGGGGGCGGAAGTGCTGATCAAGGACCAACTCCGAGCCCTGGAACTCGTCGGACGCCATCTGGGGATGTGGGGGCCAGGTGAAGGTCCGGCGGCGCAACCGCCGGGGGTTCATGGGATGGCTGCCTTGATCGAGCAGCTTGCGACCTCTGGCGAGGGCCGCCTCCCAAGGGCAGGCAGTCTGGCGCCTGCAGAAGGCCGCGCGGGTAAGCGCAAGCAGTGGCGAGCCGCATCAGTGGAGGAGTCAATCGGAACTGATAAGAGGAGTTAAGTCGTGAGCGAATTCACACGTCATCGGATCTCGGAAGCCTTTGGTGACTGCACGGCGGAGGAGTTCCGGGAGCTTAAGAATCGAATTGAAGACCAGGGGATCATCGACGCTCCGGTTCTTTATGAGGGCCAGGTGCTGGACGGATGGCAGCGCGTGCGTGCAGCCCGCGAGTTGGGAATGGATATTCCGACGACCACATTCCACGGCACTTGGGACGAGGCAGTAGCTTTTGCGGTGGCAAAGCACACCAGGCGAAGCATGACGCCCGCTGCGCGCGCGGCAATCATTGTTCGCCTTTTGGGCGACCAACTCGCTCCGCCTCATCGTCCGCGTAAGGGTGTCTCGCAGACAGACTTACTTACGACGGCCAAGATTGCCGCAGTCGCAGGCGTGAGCACTTCAACAGTGAGCCGGATAAAGCGCGTGGAGCGAAACGCTTTACCGGAAGTCAAGCGAGCCATGGAAAACGCTTCCATCGACGTGGCCGCAGCGGATCGCATCGCCCGGCTTCCCGAAATGCAACAAGCCGCTGCGCTGCTCGCGAACTCAGGTCCGAAGGCCGGTCCTCGCCCGAAGGATGGTGAGCTTCACCGACCAGCACGGGCAAAAAGCCCACCCACGTCCGCCAATATGGAATTGGCTCAAACAGTTGCCGAGAACGAGGCGCTCAAGACGGAGAACTTCAAACTGCGGGATTCACTTGCGACGCTCCGGGAGGAGTGCGAGCGCTTGACGGACCGCCACACGGCCATGTGTTGCGGCGAAATCACTGCCGAGGACCGAGAAGAGGCTGCCGAATACCTTGCGGAGATCAGAAAGGAAATGCGTCAGATGGTCGAGCGGGTGACCTACGTGAACCGAGTCTCGAATTTTTATCAGGACGAAATCAATCGGCTGAGAAGCATTTGCAATGGGCAACGCAAGCTGCTTCGCAAGTTCTTCAAGCAGGGAGCAAATGTCCCGATTGAATTGGTGAATGACGACTGGACGTCCGAAGCGCTAAAGACGCCTTATGAGCCTCAGGATTTTGGGCACGGCATGGAACTCGCCGCAAAATCAGAAGTGCAAGTCCGTAGGAATCCCGTACTGTGACGCTAAGTTGTTGAAATATCTTGAAAGTCCCTGCCCTACTACGGCCGGTGCCTACATCCAATCTTCCTTCCGACCGCGGCCCGTCTATCGGGCCTCCTGAACCGCCCCCGAATCTCAAGGCCAAAAACACGGCAGAACGGACGGAGTACCACATGGCACGGCGCTCCGCCAGATGCTTGGCCGTTTCTGGAGTTGAGCCTTTGCCGCCCGCGTCGACGGCCACGCGAGGCAAACACCTTCTTGGCGAGATGGATACCCAGCGTCAGAATACCGATGAACCTTTCCTTTCGAACGACTTGATGAGAGATCGCACTTCACATCCTGGCACTCAGTTGCCGATGCCGAAAATTCGCGACTGGTTCCGGACGAGAAAGTCTCTTTACTTGTGGTGCACCTTGGGCGTGAGCATTGAGGAATTGATCGGCGAGTAGCCCTCAGCGGCTGCCCGCAAGCGCGGGCAGCCGCCCAAGACCCCGCAGCACCTGGAGAGAATCAGCGCGCTATCTGAGCCCAGGCAGCGCGCCGTGATGGAAGTGATCGAGGTGATGCTCGCGCAACAGCAGGGGCGCTGACAGCCAGGAGCACTACAGGCAGTCACATTGGCTTACTTGGCTCTAGCAAGCCAGAAGTTGGCACGCCGCCGGTTCCCAAGCTCTTCGTACAAGGAAGCCAGGTTTTCTGCCGTCCCTCGTTGGGGATTTCGACGCCACGACCGGAGATACCAATCTCGGGCGGCATCCACGTCCTTCTTTGTCCCTGACCCGAGCTCATACATCAGAGCGACGTTGTGCTGCGCGTGTGCATGTCCAAGCTTGGCCGCACGTAGGAATAACTGAAAGGCGTGACGGTTGTCGCCAGCTTCCATGAGCCGGTTCGCCTCGAAGAAAACCTCGTCCAAATCGAGAATATCTTTCATCATGATTCACCTTGCAGCAGCGGCGCCTGCCGCCATCGCGGGGATGCAAAGCTCAGGTTGCAACAAGCATACCGTTGCACACACAGCACCGACTCCGACCACGAAGATCGTCTCCTTACAGCTCTGATCACAAATGGTCGAGGAAGTAGCCTTCTTGTCCCCCGGGTAAGGCATCTCCGGCGGCCGCGGCTTGCGTATCCACTTTCCGGACTGGTGGTGTCTGCACTCAACAAAGCGAGGGTCGGACGGCGACAGCTCACGGCAGTGCTTGTATGGGTTGTCCGTGTTCTTGCCACCTACGCCGCCTGTAGCTCCTCTCTCCCCTCGTCCGGAGAGTCCTTCGGGATCAACTAGGCTCAGCGGATTGCCGTCGACATAGGCGAAGGTGTTGATCCCACCAGCGAGTCCGATGGGATCGCTTTGTTTGTAGCGACCAGTTCTCGCGTCGTATTCGCGGTTCGTGTTCTGGTTGAGCCCGGTCTCCTGATCAAACACCTGTCCTGGGAATCGCGGGTTGTACGCGAAGCTTCCAAGGCTGTTCGGGTTCTGATCGGGCGCCGTTGCGCCGAAGGCCTCCGCCGTATCCCACCTCCACACGATCTGGTGATCCTGCTGGGTGATGATGCGCGGCGTGTCGATCTGGTCGGCATACACGTTGTAGATCGCGACGGCGATGTTGCCGTTTTGGGCCGTGCCGATTTGCTTGATCGCCCCGACGGGCGTGCTGCCCAGGTAGATCGTCTCGTACACCGGGCTGCCGGTCGCGTCGTACTCGCCCAGCAGCTGCCCTTGCTCGTCGTACACGTAATAGCTCGCTCCGGCGGTGCTGGTCTTGCTCGCGCGCTGCTCCAGCCCGTTGTAGGCGAAGCTGACGCTGCCGCTGGGCGTGGTCGCACTCGTCATGCGCCCGCGGTCGCTGTAGCCGTAAGTGTTGGCACCGTCGCCCGTCACGTTGCCCGCGCTGTCGTAGGCGACGCTGGCCGTTCCGGTCACATCTTGCACCTGCGTGAGCTTGTTGCTCGCGGGATCGACGGTATTGGTGTAGGTCGTGCCGCCCACGATCTTGCTCGTGCGGTTGCCCGTGGCATCGTAGCTGTAAGCATAGCTGGTGCTGCTCAGCGTGTGGCTGGTCAGGCGATCCAGGCTGTCGTAGGCGAAGCCCTGATCCAGCGCGGCTTGGCTCACGGCGTTGTTGGTGTGCGTGTAGCCGGTGATGCGCCCCGCCGCATCGCGCGCGAGCGCTCTGAGCACCCCTGCGGCCGTGCCCGCCCCATTCGGGTCGCCCAGCGTGTAGCTTGAGACGTGCCCGTAGCTGTCGTAGCCGATCGTGCCTTGCTTGCCGTCGCTCCACACTCAGCGGCTAACCCGCCGTGGGCGGGTTGGGGTTGGTCTTCTCTTCAGAGATGGATCAATGCTGCTAGCTACGCAACAAGATCGCGCAGTGCAGCAGCCAGCTCTGGAAACAGGTTCCAAGCACCAAGCACGTCAGAGCCGTCTTGCATCGAGGCAACTCCAAATTCGTCCTCGACGTCATCGAAGACGACCACCTTGGCTCCTAAGCGAGCCACAACAAATACACCCTCCGTCTTTTCTGCACGAGGGCGGCGGCACGCAACAAGGTATGGCTTTACCGCCACCTGATCAAACGTTCGCCTGCTGTCCGAATCCAGCTCTTCCCTTGCGTGCTGCAAGACTTTGTTCAACTCAGACTCGGTGATTGCTTTCCAATCCATGCGCAACTCCTAAGGAAGGGGTACAGCGGAACCAACTGAATTTGGTCCGGTGGCAGGATGCCAATGAGGATCCGTGTGATCTCCGCGCCCGTGATTGGTGACGTCTGTACGCCCCATGAAGTTTCCATCCTTGTCGAAGGTAGCTCCTTGGGTGTAGTCGCCATTTCTGCCTTGGCGAGTACCCAGTGTCGTGTGCGGTCCGACAGCTTGGGGATCGGGCAGATAGTTCCCAGTTCGGGGATCTCGTGGCGGGCCGCCTTTCGACGCATTCTTGGCCCCGCGTCCCCTGGACATCATCATTCCGAGCAGCTCGATGTTTTCGGCGCGGCTGCACTGAAGACCTTCCATCCCGGCCTCAGCGAGATTCTTGTCCCCAGTCAGTGAACCAATGAGGTACGCACCCAGAGCACCATACGCATTTCCCATTGCCGACAGCGGCGCATCTTTGGGAAGGTAGTCGCGCAGATCGAACAACCCTCGCGGATCGACGGCCCAGGTTGGATTGCCCCTGACATAGCTGAACGTGTTGACGCCGCCGCCGAGGCCAATCGGATCGGATTCGACGTACCGGCCCCACCTGGATTGATATTCTCTATTCCAGTTCTGAAGCATTGCCTCCGACACGAGCGCACCGTAACCGCAGGACTTTTCCTGAGGCGCATCAACGAGTTGGGCGGCTAAGACGAAGACGGCTCTCCCTGGGTGAGCAAATTTTTTCCTAGAGGCACATTCTGCCCGACGCGCGCACGCTGGCCGGGGATCGCTTTTCCTCTTAGCTGCTGGCTGTCCGCGAGCGCGGCGAAGCCGCGCGTAGCGCTCTTGGGGAGGGCCGCGCGCAGCGCGGCGGCGAGGACGGCGAGCCGCTGCGCAGAGCGCGGCCCGGGGTGGGCGGGCATTGTGTTCGTGATGCTCGCGCCGCAGGCGCGCTGGCTATGTGACCTGCGGTTTCGGCGCAGCCGATACCGCACTGACCAATGCCTTCGAGCGCGCGGTGAGCAGGCTACACCGCGTGAGCCTGCTGACCGCGCGCGCAGGCGACGCGGGGCGCAAGACATAACGGGGATTGCCATCAACCCGAAGGGCCGGCGAAGCGGCGCGACGCGCCGCGTGCCGAGGTGGCGACACCAAGCGCGCTCTGCGCGCGACTGGCGCCACTTGATGGCAATCGCCCGTTATGTTGAATTGCGCTTCGCGCAATTCACCCCGCGGCGCCTGCCAGGTTGGGCCGGGCTCGATGCCCGGACCAGCCTGCATTCCTATGCTGCGCGAAGCGCCTGGCTTTGACTTCTCGGCGCCGGCACACCAACTCCGCTCGAACGCGGCCCGGGTGTAGCGACGGCGCGCAGCTTGCAGCACGCCCGCACCGCTCGATCGCCCAGGACTCGCAAGCTGCGTGACGAGAGCGGTCAAGGTGCCAGTGCGTCTCGCGCGTCTGGCGTTCAGCGGCGCGCGGTCAGCGCGTCCGCCTGCAACGCTTCGTCCACGGCCACACCATCAAACTCCGGCGTAGCGCATCGTAGACGGCACGCGGGCAAGCTCGATGCCATCACGCTTTGCGCACAGCGACGGCACGCAGCGGGCAAACTGCGGTGCCGCGCCCAACCCACGTGCAGACTGGCTTTCGACGCGCCGCAGTGCCGCGTCCTTTTATCTTGCCTGCACTCACCTGCGTTGCTTCGTATACGGTTGGATGCTTGCGGCATCGGCCGCGCTTGAACTCCAGCCTTAGCGGCTAAGGAGTTAGCGAGAGGGTTTCTCTCGAGAGAGTTCAATGCCTGTGCTCACGCAGCACGTGAGCCGCTTGCTTGAACCCCTTGTCGGCTGCCTTGGTCAGCAAGGCAATCGCCTTCTCTGTGATCTTGCCGTCCTTGAACTCGCGCAGCGCGAAGGTGTAGAGCGTCTCAGGATGCTCCTGCTGGAACGCGCGCCGATACCACATCTCACTAGCTTCGCGGTCCACGGCGTAGCCGTATTGGCCGGTTTCGAGATACCACGCAAGGTGATGCTGCGCGTCACCCCAGCCGTTTCCGGCTGCGCGCTCAAGCCAGTCGTTCGCTTCGGCGTGATCGACAGGAAGCAGATTCCCCCATCGGTAGTGGCTGCTCAATTCCCACTGAGCCTCCGCATCACCGCCTTCCGCAAGACGCCTCAGCTCCTTCATCCAATGTTCACTCTTCTTCGCGTCTGGTGCAGCTCCTTCCCCGTCGTGATACCAAAGCGCTGTGAGATAGCAGGCAATGGGATCACCTTGAGCCGCGCAGCTTTCCATCAGCCGCAGCGCATCCGAAGTGCGGCCCTGGTCATAGGCTTCCATCGCCGCAGCAAATTGCTCCGATCGACTCATGCCCTGCTACTCGGTCCCACCACCAGCTCGGAATCTACCGCCGCTACGCATCTCCATCATCTTCAGCTGCTGGTTGATCGTAGGCATACCGCGGTGGAACACTTGTCGATTCACCCTGTCGAGGAATTTCTTCTGGCCTTGGGTCAGGTCTTCACAAGCCTTTTGCATCTGCTTGCTGCTGCGGAAGATTCGATCATCTTCCTCGGTCAGCGGCGTCCAAGTTTCGGTAGACATACGCGCCTCTCTTCCTTGGCTATCCCGCATGTGCATGTGATAGGCCTCGCCTGCGCCCGCGCGCGCATGCTCGTTGCCACCTGCGGGAGGACCGGGATATGCGTTGAAGGTCACACCACCTGACCGATAAACTTCAACGAGGCCTTCAGGGTCAACAGCCCACAGGGGGCTCCCGCCAACATAGAGGAACGTGTTGATACCGCCCTCAAGCCCGATGGGGTCGCTTTGTGCATACCTCCCCAGCCTCGCGTTGTACTCGCGATTCCAGTTCTGAAGTGCAGGAGCACAAACGAGCCATACACGATCTCCACGGCGGTCACTCGCGTTCCTGCGGCTGCTCGCTTTCCTCCGCCCATCGCAAGAACACGCGAACCATTTCTTCGAGGTTGTAGATCCCGCCATAGGCCGCGAACGATGCGCCCTCCAAGCGGCAGCGAATCCAATCGTCCTCGGCTCCATTGCGCTCAACGGGATCAAAGCGCTTTCCCGCTAGGTTGGTGTCAGTAAGGTCAATTCGCACCTCCCAGCCGGGATTGTCCAGAGTCGCAATCTTTATTCCGTAGGTGTGCTCCCAATCGCCATCGCATTGGCTCGCAAACCAGGACGTCAATTCTTGAAGTACTTTCATGCGGAGTCTCCTAGTTGCGGGGAAGTTCACTGGGATACGCTGGGCGAACGCCGCCCTCGATTCTCGGACCTTGAGTATGGGGTGTTGGCACATACTGGCCCGTGGTCTTATTGAAGTGCGCTGCGCCTGTAATGTCTGTGCTTTGTGCCTTTACCCAGTCATTCGGATCTAATGGATTTTCGTTGGGAACGTATGTCTCGTGCCGAGTGATTCTTCCCATGCTGTCGGTCTTCCACACGGTGTGTGGGCCAGCAGCATCTGTGATCGGGCCTAGTTTTCGCCCGCCGCGCCCCATTGACATCATCAATACGAGAAGATCGATATTGTCAGCACGGCTGCACTGAAGACCTTCCATCCCGGCATCAGCCAGATGTTTATCGCCGGTCAGCGATCCGATGATGTATGCCGCCTCCGCTCCAAAGGCATTTCCCATTTTCGACAAGGGCGCATCTGCTGGAAGCCAGTCGCGTAGATCGAACAAACCTCGCGGGTCAACGGCCCAGGTCGGATTGTTCCTGACGTAGCTGAACGTATTGATCCCACCCTCCAGTCCAATCGGATCACTTTCAATGTACCTTCCCGTTCGCGCGTTGTACTCGCGATTCCAGTTCTGGTTGAGCCCGGTCTCTGCATCAAACACCTGCCCCGGGAAGCGCGGGTTGTAGGCGAAGGTTCCCAAGGAGCTGGGGTTCTGGTCGGGCGCCGTTGCGCCGAAGGCCTCGGCGGTGTCCCACCTCCACACGATCTGGTGATCCTGCTGGGTGATCACGCGCGGCGTGTCGATCTGGTCGGATGAGACGTTGTAGATCGTCACCGCCAGCGTGCTGTTGCTGGCTGTCCCTGTCGTCTTGAGCACGCCCACGGGAGTCGATTCGAGGTACACCGTCTCGTAGATCGGGCTGCCGCTGGCGTCGTACTCACCCAGCAGCTGCCCTTGCTCGTCGTACACGTAATAGCTCGCTCCGGCGGTGCTGGTCTTGCTCGCGCGCTGCTCCAGCCCGTTGTAGGTGAAGCTGACGCTGCCGCTGGGGGTGGTCGCACTCGTCATGCGCCCGCGGTCGCTGTAGCCGTAGGTGTTGGCACCGTCGCCCGTCACTTTGCCCGCGCTGTCGTAGGCGACGCTCACGGTTCCGGTCACATCCTGCACCTGCGTGAGCTTGTTGCTCGCGGGATCGATGGTATTCGTGTAGGTGGTGCCGCCCACGATCTTGCTCGTGCGGTTGCCTGTGGCGTCGTAGCTGTAGGCATAGCTGGTGCTGCTCAGCGTGTGGCTGGTCAGGCGATCGAGGTTGTCGTAGGCGAAGCCCTGGTCCAGCGCGGCTTGGCTCACGGCGTTGTTGGTGTGCGTGTAGCCGGTGATGCGCCCCGCCGCATCGCGCGCGAGCGTGCGCAGCACTCCTGCGGCCGTGCCGCTGCCGCTCGGGTCGCCCAGCGTGTAGCTTGCCACCTGCCCGTAGCTGTCGTAGCCGATCGTGCGTTGCTTGCCGTCGCTCCACAGCCAGCTCTGTGCGCGGCCGTCCACGTTGTAGGCGAGGCTTGTCAGCAGCGTCTGGGCCGTGCCGCTTTGGCCTACTCCGCTGGGGTTCACCGCGTTCACCGTGATGGCGCTCACCGCCCCGTTGCTGCCGTAGCTGTAGTTGATCCTGTTGCCGCTGGGGTAGGTGATGGAGGTGAGCTTGTCCAGGGCACTTCCGCTGTCGCCCCAGCCGTAGCTCACGGTGAAGGTCCTGGTTCCGATGGTCACGGTCTTGGTGCTCAGGCGCCCCATCGCGTCATGGGTGTAGACGGTCTGCCCCGATTCGTCGGTGATCTTGGTGAGCTCGCCGGCTTCGTTGGCCGGCTTGGCCGCGCCGCCGTCGTACTCGAAGGTGGTGGCCGCTCCGGTGGGGTAGCTGATGCCGGTGATGCGGTCCAGGCTGTCGTAGCTGTAGCTGGTCACCTTGCCGCGAGCATCGGTTCGGGTGAGCACGTTGCCGTTGGCGTCGTAGGTGTAGCCGCTTGAGCCGCTGTCGGGGCTGGCCAGGTTGGTCACGGTGCCCAGACCGGTGACGGTGTAGGTGGTGGTCAGGCTTCGGGGGTCGATCACGCTGGTGAGCGTGTCCATGCCGTCCCAGCCGAAGTCGATCAGCGTCGGGCTGCTCGATCCCGTGTTGGCCGGCTGCTGGTTGCGGATGCGCCGGCCCAGGCTGTCGTAGTAGAAGTAGCTCGTCTGGCTGTTGGGGTCCACCTGCGTGTTGATGCGCCCCATCGCGTCATAGCCGTATTGCCACACCATCGCGCCTCGCGTGCCCACCGTGACGGTGACGCCCAAGGAGCTGGAGGCGCTGTGGTTCGCATCGCCCGTGTAAGTGGCCGTGAGGGTGTGGCTGCCCTGGGCCAGGGCCGCCGTGCTGAAGCTGGCGGCGGCGCCCGCGACGCTCACCGTGCCCAGCGCCGCGCCGGCGTCGCTGAAGGTGACGCTGCCCGTGGCGCTGTAGCTGCCGCCCAGCGTGGCGCTGAGGGTGACGTTCTCGCCGACCGTGGCGCTCACCGGGCTGGCGGTCAGGGCCAAGGTCGTTGTGGCCTGGTTCACCGTTTGCGTGACGGCGCCGGAGGTGCTGGCGGTGTTGTTGGCGTCGCCCGAGTACACGGCGGTGAGGCTGTGCGCGCCCAGCGCGAGCTGCCGCGTGGTGTAACTCGCTGCGCCGCCACTCAAGGCCTGGGTGGCCAAGGTGGTGGCGCCGTCCTTGAAGCTGACGGTGCCGCTGGGGCTGGCGCCGGTCACCGTGGCCGTGAGCGTGACGCTCTGGCCCCAGACGGAGGGGTTCACACTGGTGCTCAAGGCGCTGCCCGCGGCGGCCTTGTTCACGGTCTGCGTGAGCGCGCCCGAGGTGGCGGTGTTGTTGTTGGCGTCGCCGTTGTACACGGCCGTGATGCTGTGGCTGCCGGTGGCCAGGGCCGCGCTGCTGTAGCTGGCGCTGCCTGCGGCCAGGGTCTGGGTGGCCAGGCTGGTGGTGCCATCCTTGAAGGTCACCGTGCCGGTGGGGCTCACCCCGCCCGTGACGGTGGCGGTGAAGGTGACGCTCTGGGCGTAGGTGGAGGGGTTGGTGCCCGAGACGACGGCGATGGCCGGGCTGGCCTTGTTGATGGTTTGCGTGAGGTTGGCCGAGGTGCTGGTGGCGTTGTTCGCATCGCCCGCGTACACCGCACTGATCGTGTGGCTGCCCACGGCCAGGCTGCTGGCCACGAAGCTGGCTGTGAGGGTGTTGCCGCTGCCAGCCAGTGTGCCGGTGCCCAGCGTGGTGGCCCCGTCCTTGAAGGTGACGCTGCCGCTGGGGGCCACGCCCGTGACGCTGGCGGTGAAGGTGACGCTCTGAGAGTAGATGGCCGGGTTGGCGCTGCTGGCGACCGTGGTGGTGCTGGCCGCCTTGTTGATGGTCTGGGCAAGCGCCGCGGAGGTGCTGGCAGTGTTGTTGGCATCACCCGCGTAGCTGGCGGTGAGACTGTGGCTGCCTACGGCCAGGGTGCTGGTCGCCAGGGTCGCCACGCCGGAGGCGTTCACGCTACTACTCCCCAGTACCGTGCTGCCATCCAGGAAGTCGACGTTGCCGGTGGGGGTGGCGCCCGTCACGGTGGCTGTGAGGGTGACGCTCTGGCCGTAGGCGGCCGGGTTGGCGCTGCTGGTGAGCACCGTGCTGCTGGTGGTCTGCCCCAGCGCGTTCAACGCCAGCAGGGCCAAGCCGGCCAGCAGCACCCCTCGTGCGCCGATTCTTGCGCGCACGAGCGCGCCCTGGATGGTTCGAGTCATTCTTCTTTACCCCTCGGTTATTGGGCAGCGCCCGTGACTTGCTGCAGCCGGTTCAAGGCATCGAACGATCTCGCGATCGAGCGGCGCAGCGCGCCCGTGCCATCGCGCAGGTCCTCGCCCGTTCGGTTGCCCGCCGCATCCAGCGTGTACGTCACGCTGTTGCCCAGCGTGTCCGTCACGCCCGTCAGGCGGTGCGCCGCGTCATAGCTGTACGCCAGGCTCGTGCCGTCGGGAAGCGCCACCCCCGTCATCTGGCCGACACCGTCGTAGCTGTAGCTGGTGGTGCGCGCTGAACCTCCAGGCGGGGTCACCGTCACGGTGCTCACCCACCCGCGCGGGGTGTAGGTGATGTCGGTGGTGATGCCCTTCGGATCGACCGTCTGCCGCACCCGGCCCGCCGGGTCGTACTGGGTGTACTGCGTCACTTGGCCCGCAGCGTTCGTGACGGTTTGCAGGTCTCCCACCTTGTGGCCTACCGCGTTCATATCCGGGCCTGTGTCCGGAAACGCCGCAGCAGGCGGCGTGAAGCTCGCCGTGTACCGCGCGACTCCCTTGGTGATACGAAACTCGTCGATGTAGCCGTTCAATGCCCGGTTCACACCACCTTGGCCGCCGATCACACGCGCGTGCACCGTATCCGCGCACAGCGCGGTCGTCCCCAAGGCAGTGGTCACCACATATTTCGTTCCATTGACGAACGCGAACAGCGACCCGCCGCTGCGCACGAACGCAAGGTGATACCACTGGCCATTGGCAAGATTGGCAACCACCGACACGTAATTCCAGCTGCTGCACGCGGTCGAGGCGGCGACCACGAAGTTGCCCGACGCGTCGATGTTGAGGTATACGCCGTCGTAGTAATCGCCGCTTGGATTCCAGATCCTGCTCGTGTTGCTGTTGTTGGCGTTTTTGAAGACATAGGTCTCGATGGTGAAGTCGCCGCTGCCGAACGAGAAATCCGCGTTGTAGGGGATGGTCAGATAGTCGCCCGCTCCGTCGAAGGCGATGGACGCTCCGCCGAACATGCTCTGGGCGGTGCTGATCTTCGCATTACCTGCAATCGTGACCGCTTGTTTGCTGCTGCTGCTATCAGTGACTGTTGTCAATCCGTTCGCGCCGTTGCCGTGCAGAAGCAGCACGGTCTTGTCGAAGTCGCTGTCACCCGCGCCCGCAAACGAAGTGCCTGGGTAATAGCTATAAGCGGTGGAGTGGCTCCTCGCGTCCGTGGCCGTCAGCGCGCGCCCCGCCGTGTCGTATGTGTAGGTCGTTGTTGCGGCAGACACGGACGCATCTACGGAGCCGCTGGCCAGCAACGCCTGTTCGACCTGCTTGCACACGAGCGGGACCGGCTTGCCGTCAGCGCGGTTGGGCGCGCTGGTGCAGTTGGTCGTGGCATTGCCGTTGAAGGGGTCGGGCTGACCGTGATAGACGATCGTCGTTTTCTTCAGCGGCTCGGTGATCGCCGTGGGCAGCTTCCAGTCCGGGTGCCAGCTTGTTGCGATCCTGCGTGCTCCTGCGGGCAGCGTGGCGTTGGTGGGGGTGACGGTGGCGCAGTCCACCGTATTGGCCAGGCCCTCGACGCGTACGGTCTCGCGGTTCCGGTTGTCATACGAATAGCAAACGCGGCTTCCCTGGAAGTCGTCGCGCGAGAGCGCGTTGCCGGACGCGTCGTAAGTGGCTGCGGATGATGCTGCGCCACAGCCGCTACCGGCGGGCGATGACCTGCCGGTGTCGTGAGGAACTCCAAGGACTGTCTGGAAACCGTACTCGCGCGGCACGCCGTTGCCGTCCGTGACGGTTGTGCTGCTGCCGTTGAATGAGAGCTGGTAGCTCGCCGCGCCACCGGTGAGACTCTCGCTTACGGCGCGCCCACTGCTGTCATAGGTGTAGGTGGCAAATCGGCTGCCATTCTCGTCGCCGACCCCTGTCAGCGCGTTGGGCAGATTTGCACCACCGGTGTAGGTTGATTCGTTGTAGTAGTACGTGCGAGTCCTGTTGTCAGGATAGGTTACGGCTGTGAGGTTCCCATCTCCGTCGTACAAGTAGCTTACCTGTCGACCCATGGAGTCGCTAAGCGTGGTCACCCGCCGGCGAGTGTCGTAGGCGAAACGCAGCTGCCTGCCGCTCGCCTCGTCAACGACCCTTAGGAGCAAGTTATCCGAGTCGTAGACCAGCGAGACCTTCTGCCCGCGCACATCGGTGATCCACAGTAGATGGCCGGTCGCGTCATACTTTTCGATGGTGCCATCGGGCGCGTCCAGCCTGTAGCCAGTCAAATTGCCGCTGGCATCGACTTCCCTATACAGCCGGAAAGATACGTCGCCATCGGGAACTAACGTGGAGCCCGAGACTGTGAAGGCGTAAGCCTTGCCTTCAGGGCGGTGGGCAGCCACCATCGCCGATTGCACTGTGAGCCGCTGCGTGTAGTCTCCCGACCAGCGCGCTCCAAACATGGAGTCCACGTTGTTCGGATCACTGTTGTAGTAGCGCCTGAGTTTGAGCGCGCCAATCTCCAGGTCCTGCTCGCTCAGCCACTTGTTGCCAGTCGCGATGTTGATCGGATTTGGCGTTGACGGACACGTTGGCCCCGAGTTTTTTGGTGGATCGACGCACCTGTCGTCACCAGCAATGCCCTTCACCTTGCCCGCCGGACAGCCGCAGCTCAACGTGGAATACGTGCTAATGCTCTCGGGTACCGGGCTTTCGACACCCGACGGAGAGCGGATCCAGTAGACCTCGCACGCGTAGCCGCTCTCTATTTGGCGCACCCGAGATGGCCAAGGGTAGTAGCCGCACCCATAGTGACTTCCGCCAGCGTTGGCCACGCAGGTCGCTTCCAACGAAGCCACGTAATTGCCCGTGCTCACGCAGCTCGCATTGAAGTCTGAAATGACTGCGGGAGTGCATAGGGTCGGCGACGAGGCGACGCACGTCGTGTGAGTCGAATCCTCTGCGTAGCCCGTGTTGCAGGTACACGATGAGCCCGACGCCGAGGAATTCGGAGGGCAGCTGTACGCATAGTTCACCAAGATTCCCGAGTAGGCCGGCTCCGGCACGTACCAGTTAGTCCACTTGTAGCCAACGCCCGTCTGATGCGCCCCCACCTGACCCGTGCCGGGGTAGAGCGTACACACGCCCTCGCAACGCGACGGCCCTTGGCAGTCCTTCGTCGCCCCTGGTGGCCTCGGAAAATTCTGACAGGTGTTGTACGCCTGCGCCGCCGCATACGTGACGCCCGCCTCGTCCGGGTATAGCGCCATCGGCACTACAGCAAAAGCGGGGCCCGACAACACCAGTAACGAAAAAAGCGCAGCGACCCCGACCGCGTACGCTGTCCTCCTAAACAGGATCCTCATTGCCACCAAGAACGCGATGCCGTGGAGCACCACCCCGAGCCGCGCCATCGCAGGGCACACGCGCGAAAACTCAAACCTAGCCGACCGCCCCAGCACCAGAAGCGTCTGATCCGCGACGCACAGTGACGCCACACCGGGCGCTTCGCGGGAATTGAATTGCGCGCTGCTGGTGTTGATCGTGCTGGACGGCACCACGGACGGCGACGAGCCCTTCGAGGAAGACAGCGCCGGACCCGAAGCCGCGGTCGAGGCGCTCGTATCGCAGCGCCTCAGCCATTGCACCGCCGGCTCGCCAATGACGGCACTGTCGGGGAACTGCCTGTCACCCCGTTGGGGTCGAGGGCTGAGAGCGGTCGCACTCCACTCCCGTGTACTGCCCTGTTCCCTGATACTGCACGCCGCCCGGTGAAGCTGTCGGCCGGCGCGCCTTATTGCTTGCATCATGTTCTTTCCCCCTCGTTATTGGGCAGCGCCCGTGACCTGCTGCAGCCGGTTCAAGGCATCGAACGATCTGGCGATCGAGCGGCGCAAGGCGCCAGTCGCATCGCGCAGGTCCTCGCCCGTGCGGTTGCCCGCTGCATCCAGCGTGTACGCCACGCTGTTGCCCAGCGTGTCCGTCACTCCCGTCAGGCGGTGCGCCGCGTCGTAGCTGTACGCCAGGCTCGTGCCGTCGGGCAAGCTCACCCCCGTCATCTGGCCAACACCGTCGTAGGTGTAGGTGGTCGTGCGAACCGAACCGCCGGGAGGAGTCACGCTCACGGTGCTGATCCAGCCACGCGGCGTGTAGGTGATGTCGGTGGTGATGCCCTTGTGATCGACCATCTGCCGCACGCGCCCTGCCGGGTCGTACAGGGTGTACTGCGTCACCTGACCGGCCGCGTTCGTCACGCCCTGCAGGTCCCCCACCGTGTGACCCACCGCGTTCATGTCCGGGCCAGTGTCGGGAAGCTGCGCCGCAAGTGGCGTGAAGTTGGCTGTATAGCGAGCAATGCCTTTGCTCACGCGCAAATCGTCGATGTAGCCGTTGAACTCGCCCAGATTGCCGGTGTACCCCGTGCGCCCCACGGTGACTGGAACCGTCGTGCCGTACGTTGTCCGGGTCGCCGTACCAATGGAATCGGAGCTGTTGGCCAATTGCACGCCGTTGACGTAATGCCGAATTCCCGCACTGCCGCGCACCGTGGCAATGTGGTACCACGTGTTCTTGGCAAACGTGTAGTTCGCCCCGGCTCCGGCCCAATTGCCCCCTGTATCAGTGCTTGAGAAGCCGATAGAGGTGCCGCTGGATGAGGCGGTGCCACCGATGCCCCACGTCCAGGCGTTGTATGACACGCCACTTGACGCCAAGTTGCCCGTCATCAAACCCATGTCACGGGTTCCGCTGCTGTTTGCCGGTGCATCGCCGGTGATGTAAATCCAGGCCTCCAATGTGAAGTCGCCGAAGGTGATTGCAAAGTCGGAGCTGTTGGTGACCTGCAGATAGTCGCCGGTGCCGTCGAATGCCATCGCCGCTCCACCAAACGCGCTTTGTGCGCTGCTGATACTCGCGTTGCCGAAGACACTCACCGTCTGGCTGCGCAGGCTGCTGTCCACCATCGAAGTGGATCCGTTCGAGCCGTTACCGTGCAGCAGCAATTTCACCTTGTCGAAGTTCAGGTCATAGTTGCCCGAGAGGACGGTGTCGTTGAAGTAGGCGCGGCTTGTCGAGTGACCTTTGGCATCGGTCTCGGTCAGAACACGGCCGCCCGCGTCATAGGTATAGGTGCTCACTCGCGCCGGTACCGTCGTATCCACGGTGCGCATGCTTCCGTCCTGGTCGGGAAAACTCTGCGCAGGCGGCGTGAAGTTCGCTGCGTAGCGCGCGACGCCCTTGGTGATGCGCAGGTCGTCGATGTAGCCCTTGAAGTATGTGTGGCCACCGACGTTCGCGTCCGATCCGATCGAACAGTAAAGATTGCCGGTAGGCAGCAGCCAAGTAGTCGTCGAGCCGATGGCAGTCCCGTCCATCCAGAGCGTGATCGTGCCGCCCGAGCGGGTCAAGGCAATGTGGTGCCAGGTATTGTCAGAGGACACAGGCGCAGAGATTCGGAAACCGTAGTTCCCGCCGATCTCCGTATAGAGCACGAGATTGCCCGTGGATAGACCGACGACGGCGCGATTCGTGGCGCCTGCGTCCAACTGCACCATGATCCCGGTGGATGTCACGCCGGCGAAATTGGCCCACCATTCGACCGTGAAATCTCCGCCAAATATCTGGAAGTTTGCTGACTGGGGCGCGCGCAGCCACGCACTGGTGCCGTTGAAGCTTGCCGCAGCCGTGCCGTATTTGAACTGCGAAGTCGTGAGCTGAGCGCCGCCGTTGACGGTGATCGGGTTTCGAACCGGGCTGCTGTCGGTGATGGAAGTCGATCCGTTGGTGCCGTCTGCGTGCAGCAGCAGCACGACTTCGTCGAAATAGGGATCCACGGAGGCACCGGCGCCACCACTGACGGGAAGCAGCGCCTGCTCGACCTGCTTGCACACGAGCGGAACGGGTTTGCCGTCGGCGCGATTGGGTGCGCTGGTGCAGCTGGCCGCAGCGTTGCCGTTGAAGGGATCGGGCTGGCCGTGATAGACGATCGTGGTCTTCTTCAGCGGCTCGGTGATCACCGTGGGCAGCTTCCAGTCCGGATGCCAGTTCGTGGTGATCAGACGCGAGTTGGCAGCTGTTGCCTGGTCGCATGTCACCGTAGCGGCTTCGAATCTCGCCACTTCCCGGTTGTTTGAATCGTACATGTAGCAGGTTCGCACGCCCGTTGCATCAACGCGGGACGCGACGTTGCCGCTGCCGTCGTAAGTCGTGCTGGTGCTCGCAGGCTGCGAGCCGGAGCCGGCTGCTTGCAACTCCGAGGTCACGGATGGAACACCGATGACCGCTTGCGCGTCAAGGCTCGATGACTCTCCGTTCGGTCGTGTCAGCACGGTGCCGCTCGGCGGCTGCCAGCTGTGTTTGCGATAGACCGTGTTGCTCGCACTGTCGAAGGTATCGGCGATCACCCAGACAGGGGCGCTGGCGCCATAGCTGACCGAATACCTGTCCACCCCGCCCGAGTGTTCCGTGCTCAGGACGTGGCCGGAACTGTCGTACGTGAAGCTCGAATACCGCGAGTTGTTCTCATCGACCACCCCGGTCAAGGCCCATGGAAGTGCGGCGTTTTCGTAGAGGAAGGTCTTGGTGCGGCTGTCCGGCCAGGTCAGCGAAGTCAGATTTCCGTTCGCGTCGTAAGCCACGGCAGTGGCGCGCGCATCGGGGCCGCGGATAGACGTGACCAGGTTACCGGTGTATGTGAACAGCAGCATGCGGCCTTCACTGCTTTGAACGCTCTGAAGCTGGGCACCAGAGTAGGAGAAGCTCAGTACTTCACCTTCAGGCCTGATCAGAGTTGCCAAGTTGCCATTGGAGTCGAAGGTCTCGATCGTTCCGTCCGTTCGGGCAAGCCGCCAGCCGCCGCTGATGGTCGTCAGTTTGTCCCTGTTGTACCCGTAGGCAGAGTAGTTGCCGGCGCCATCACCCGTGAAGGTCAGAACCTGACCGTTTCCCAGCGAAAGCAGCGCCCTTGTGGCACCGACCGCGATTTGCAGCTTCTGGTGGAAGTTCGACTTCCACAGTGCCCCGAAGGCCGGGGGCTCAGAAAGCGCGGTGGCATTGCCCTCCACCGGCGGGCGCAGCCCGGTGGAGGAGTCGTACAGCAGCACGAGTTCCACGCCGCCGATCACAACTCCCGTGTGGACAGGCTCGCGCTTGACGCCCGTGAGCGGAAAGATCGGGTTGCCGAAGCAGGTCGTGCAGGACTGGGGAGCCAAGGCTTCTTCGGTCACCACCAGAGCAGAACATGAGTTGTGCGTCTGGGTGTTGTCCGTATAGCCGCTGTTGCAGTGGCACTGGTCGCCCGCGACGATCGACGCGTTGGCCGGGCAGCCAACCCAGATCACGCCAACGCCGAACTTGGCGTTGCCAGTTGGGCAGCTGGCATTGCCGCAAGGGAAGGACACCCCCGGCCAGCCATAAACCGCCGATGCCTGTGACCAACCAAATTCGTAGTCATAGGCGTAGGCCGTTCCAGCCGCCGCAAGTGGCACACAGTATTTCGTGGTGGTGAAGTCCGGGTTCCCCGGATTCGGTTGCAGGCCGTAATCGGCATTGGCACAGAAAGGCGGCTGAACGGGTCTCTGGGCGCTATCCACTGCCGACGCAGCAAAGTCGGCCAAGGCAGGGCCGGCGAGGACGAGTGACAGGAACGCTAAGGCCGGTAAGCGGAAGCTCTTGATTGACCCGTTGCATTCGGCTGACGCGCCGATGGCGCGACGAACGTACTTGACCGCGTGCGTGAAGAACGCACGCAAAAGCGTGAACATCGGATTTTCCTCCCTGCCTCTTCTTCTGTAGTTCGTGAGCGCGGCCCAGGCAGTTGGGCTGGCGCCATTGTTAGCGAGCGTGCAAGCAAATGCACTCACCCTGATGGCTCATGTCGCGTTTTGAACACACGACGACGGTCCGCTTACGGCGCGGCGAAGGCGCAGGTATATTCGGCGCCTTGTGCGAGGGGCCGCCCTTGCATGCGATGGATACCAGGGGGAAGCTACCCGCGCAATGCGCGTAGCGGCGAACAACAAGCGACGACAGATGAACTTTCCGGCCTCTTACCGCCGCAAGCGGGGCATCCCTCGTTGGCCGCGCATTGCGGGCTTCACGCTTCTCGAACTGCTCGTCGTCGTCGTGATCATCGGCCTGCTTGCTGGCCTGGTCGTACCGCGCTACTTCGACACCCTGGAGAAGTCCAAGACCAAGATTGCCCGCGCCCAGCTCGACGCGTTCGAGAAGGCGCTGGAGCAATACCGCCTGGACGTGGGCAGCCTGCCCGCCAACGAGCAGGGACTCGCAGCCCTGATCACCGCGCCACCGGGCGTCGCGAACTGGCAAGGCCCGTACCTGAAGAAGGCCGTGCCGCCCGACCCCTGGGGCCACGCCTACATCTACAAGCTCTCGCAAACCGGACGCGATGCGGACGTGATCTCCTATGGCGCCGACGGCCAGCCCGGGGGAGATGGCGAGGCGAAGGACATTTCGCTGCTGGCGCCCAATTGAGCGTGATGAACGAGACGCACAGTTCTCTCTTCACGGCTGTCGTCTTGGACCGTCAGGGCCGCATGTCCACGCGGCAGATCGAAGCGACCACGCTGGCACAAGCGCGGCAGCTGGCCGGTGACGCGGGCGTCGTCATCGAATGCGCGCGCCTCGAGACTGCGGGCCGGCGCATCGGCTGGTGGACTCGCTTCGTGCATTCACCGCGCGAGCGCATCGACGTGCTCGCCTTCGCCCAGGACATGGCCACGCTCATCCAGGCGGGTGTGCCGGTGCGCGACTCCGTATTGGCGCTGGCCCGAAAGGAATCGGCGACGAGCAAGCAGGCCATCCTGATGGAGCTGGCTGAGGCCATGTCGCATGGCCTGAGCTTGTCAGGCGCGTTGCAGCAAAGCGGCGCCTTCCCCGAGCTGCTCGTCGCCACGGTTGCCGCGAGTGAACAAACCGGTGACCTGGCGGTCGGCCTGTTCCGCTATGCCAGGCATCAAGAGAGTTTGCGCACGGTCCGCGATCGCGTGATCGGTGCGTCGGTCTATCCGATGCTGCTACTCGCCGTGGGCTCGCTGGTTGTTCTCCTGCTGCTGGGGATCGTGGTGCCGCGCTTCTCGAAACTGCTGGACAGCCAGGGCCGCGAGCTGCCGTTGCTGTCCAAGCTCCTGCTGGGATGGGGCCAGTTCGCCGATGCGCACCCGGCGGTGCCGGCCGTGATGCTGGCCCTGGCGGTGACCCTCGCCCTGTTCCTCATCTCGCAGGCCAGAAATCCGCAGGCCCGCAGGCGCTGGGCCCAAAGGATTCCGGGCGTCGCCAAGGTGGCCCGCGAGTTCCAGCACCTGCAGCTGTATCGCACCACGGCCATCCTCACCTCCGGCGGCATCCCCTTGCACCGCTCCTTGGAACTCGGCGCCGACCTGCTCGGCCCCGCCGACCGTGAGCGCCTGGGCGGGGCACTCTCGCGCATCCGCGAAGGCGCCTCGATCAGCGCCGCCCTCTCCGGCTGCGGCCTGGCCGATGCCATGGCCACCAGCATGCTGACGGTGGCCGAGAAAAGCGGGGCCTTGTCGGAGATGCTCGATCGCATCGCCGACAGCTACGAGCGCTCCCTGCAACGCAGCATCGACATCGTCACGCGTCTGATCGAGCCGGTGCTGATGATCGTGTTCGGCATCCTGATCGGCGGCATCGTGCTGCTGATGTACCTGCCGATCTTCGATCTGGCGGCCAGCATTTCCTGACGCGCATGGCCGAACTGCAGCTCACCGCGGCCGATCTGGGGAATATGACGCCTGATTTCGCATTGGCGGGTCTGGCGCAGTGCCGGGCTCGCGGCGGCGTGATCGCGCGCCAGGCACGCGCCACCGAATCTGACAATGCGCTCTACTTCATTCGTGAAGAGGATCTGGGGCTGCAGGCCCAGATGTGGTTCGAGCCCCTCCTCGAACGCGCGGCACCCGCCCGGCTGATTCGCGCTGTCGTTGCGCGCGACGCATTTGCCGACTTTCTTACGGGTGCCGAGGAGGGATTGCGCGCGATGGATTCGCTGGCGCTGGACGAGCCCGCCGACAGCGCTTCGGCGCCCTCGCAGATTCTCGTCTTGTCGCTCGCATCGATCCAGTCCGCCCAGAACCCCACGGTGCGGCTGGTGGACTCCACCTTGTACGACGCGCTCAAGCTTGGCGCCTCGGACATCCACCTCGAGGTGCAGCACAAGGCGCTGCAGATCAAGTATCGCCTGGACGGCGTGCTGCAGCCGATCCGCCGGGTAGAAAGCCTGGAGACCGCGCAGCAGGTGATCTCGCGCATCAAGGTGCTCGCGGACTTGGACATCGCCGAGCGGCGCGTCCCGCAGGACGGACGTTTTCGGGTGGTGCTGGACCAGCGCGAGATCGATTTCCGGGTCTCCATCATGCCGAACGTGACCGACGAAGACGCGGTGCTGCGGGTGCTGGATCGCAAGCATCTAACCGGTCAGTTCCAGTCGCTCACGCTGGACAGCCTGCGGCTGGATGAGGAAGTGAAAGCCTTCGTGCGCCGCGGCTCCAAACTGCCCTATGGCCTGCTGTTGGTCACGGGCCCGACCGGCAGCGGCAAAACAACGACCCTGTACGCCGCTATCACCGAGATCAACACCGGCCTGGACAAGATCATCACGATCGAAGACCCGATCGAGTACCAGCTGCCCGGCGTGCTGCAGATCCCCGTGAACGAGAAGAAAGGCCTGACCTTCGCCAAGGGATTGCGCTCGATCCTGCGCCACGACCCCGACAAGATCATGGTCGGCGAGATCCGCGACAGCGAGACCGCGCAGATCGCCGTGCAGGCCGCGCTCACGGGGCACCAGGTGTTCACGACCGTGCACGCCAACAACGTCTTCGACGTGATCGGGCGCTTCTCCAACATGGGCGTGGACAGCTACAGTCTGGTGGCGGCGCTCACCGGCATCATGGCCCAACGGCTGGTGCGCACGCTGTGCCAGGATTGCGCGCAGCCGCGTGCCGGCGCAATGAAGGCGGTGGGCTGCCCCACCTGCCGTGGCACCGGCTACAAGGGCCGCATCGCGATCGCGGAGACCCTGGCGATCGACGACGACATGAAAGACCTGCTGGTGCAGCACGCGCCGATCTCCGCGGTGAAGCGTCATGCGCGCGAGGGCGGCTTCCGCTCTCTGCGCGAGGCGGCCGAAGCGCTGGCCGCACGCGGCGTCACGACGACCGAAGAAATCGACCGGGTGGCCCCCGCCGAATGACATGCGACGGCCACTGTCCATTTCTCTCACCGGTTCGCACGTGCTCGCACGCGGGGCTCACGAATTTCGGGTGCCGGTTCACGGCGGGGATTGGCGCAGCGCCTTGTCGGAAGCGCTGGCGCTGTCGCGAGCGCAGAACCCGCGTGACACGCTGGACGTGCACGCGCAGTTGGGTGCCGACCACGCCCGGGTCGCGATGATGATCATCGACCAGGACGGCGGGCTGGTCTCCATCCCCGCAGCGAAACAGGAAAGCCTCGTGCATGCCTGGGCTGCCGAAATGCTGCATGTCACTGCGAGCGACCAGGTCATCCGCTGGCGTGCCCTGGCGGATCCGCGCCAGGTGCTCGTGTCATGCGTGGCACGCGCCATCGCCGAGGACCTGGAGCGTGCGTGCAAGGATGCGGCCGCCCGGCTGGCAAGCTGCCGACCGGCGGTTTTTGCCGCCATCGACGCGGTGAAGCAGATGTCACCTGCCGCCGACGCGGACAACCTCACCGTGGTCTGGACGGAAGACGGTGCCGCCGCCCGTCACCCCTGCGTGCAGCTGTTGCGCTTCCGGGCTCGCGGTCTGGTGGCAACGTGGCGAGGCTGGCTGCCGCCTGCGATTGATGCGGACGAGGAGCTGGATGCCATGGTGGCGCGGCTCGAGTCGGAGACTGGCGGGCCCGCGGGCCGCACCAGTGTGCATTGGCCGCCGGTGGTATCCGAGTGACGCAGCCACCATGTTGACACGCGACCCCTTCGACATCGCCCCGGCCGCACGGCGTCCCACCCGTGCGGCCTGGCTGCTGTTCGCGTTGAGCATCCTCTTCGCCGCATTCGCGGCATCGATGCTCCAGCGCAGCCTCGTCGCCTTGCACGGCGCCAAGGAGGGGGCGAGGTCACGCGAGTTGGCTCAGCGTGCGCAGGCGCAGGTCGATGCTGCGGCCCGCGAACGGGCCAACGATCCGGCCAGCCGCGAGAAGCTGCGCGCGCAACAGGAGCTGCAGCGCAAGCTGCGCCTGTCCTGGTCGAGCCTGTTCGATGCTCTCGAGCATGCGGCACGCAAGGTCGAGGGCCGGGTGACGATCACCTCGCTGACCCCTGCGAAGAACGAAGCGGGCGGGGCGGAAGTCGGCATCACGGGCCTGGCGCTTTCGAACGATGTCCTGCTGGAGTATGTGGAGGCCCTGCAGCAGGAGCCGCACGTGCGCGATGCCGTGCTCACCAGCCAGCAACTGGCGCAAAGCGGCACCACGCCCGTCGCGCGCTTTCGCATCTCGCTGGTTTGGGAGCCGCTGCCGTGATCCGCGGCGACCTCTTCGCCTTCCGCCCCGTGCGCTGGCCCTTGCTGGCGGCGGGAGTGGCCATGGTCCTGGGACTGGCCATGCTGGGCGGCGCGGCATGGGTGCACAAGCAAGCGGGTCGCATCGCTACCGCGGGCTCCGCGGCACCAACTCCCGCGATCGCCAACCAGACTTCGCCAGGGGCCGATCTCTCAACGGGGATCGACGCGCCGCCGGCCGGGATGTACTTGGGGGATGTGCGCGCCTTGCTCAAGCTCGCCGCCGAAAAGCGCCTGTCCCTCACCGCCGTCGACTACCAGTCCGAAGCCAATCGGCCCGCTGGTGCGCTGCTCAAGCACGTGGTGCTTCACGCAGAGGGCGAGTACCCCGGGATCAAAGCCTTCGTCGCCGAGCTGCTGCGATCGCTGCCGCACTCGCAACTGGAAGAGATCCAGATCGAACAATCGGCGGCCACCCAGCCCGCCCCGAAGATCCAGGCCACGATCAAGCTGGCCCTGGTTTATCGCATGGACGCGGGCGAATCGGCGCTCAAAGCTTCGGGGACGGGCCCGTGACGGGGATGGCCAAATGGCAGAAGGCCGGCATCGCCGCAGCGGCCGCGATCGCCGCATTCGGCGTGGGCGTGGCCCTGCGCGCACCCCATGCCGCCGACCTGGATGACGAGGTGGTCGCGCCCGCCGTACGTGCGGCGGCGAAGACGGCGTCCTCACCTCAAGCTGCTCAATTGCCGGGACCGCCCGCGCAGCCCGTCAGGCTCGATGCGCAAGTGGCCTTCAATCCCTTCGGGACGCTGAACCTGGGTGCACCGGCCGCGCTCGGCGCGCCCATCGCTCCCGCTGCCAAGCCGCCGTCCAGGAAAGTGAAGCAAGTGGTCGCCGCACCGCCCCCGCCGCCACCTCCTCCGGCGCCGATGGCGCCACCGCTGCCCTTTGTGGCGATCGGATCGCTCGCGGGCGCGGATGTCACCGGGGGCCAGCCCGTGGCCTTTCTGCAGCAGCGCGAAGAGCTGCTCGTCGTGCGCGCGGGACAGTCGCTGGGCAATACCTACCGGGTGGAATCGATCACGCCACAGCGCATCGAGTTCACCTACCTGCCGTTGATGCAGCGCCAGTCGCTGCCGCTCGCTCCCTAACACCATGCCCCATCTCCCGCGCCTTCCTGCGCCGTTTCCGACGATCCTCGCCGCCGCCTGTGCGGCCGCCCTGGCCAGCTGCGCCAGCTACGAACACGCCAAAGGCCAGCTGCAGCTGAAGGTGGACAAGCCCGACGAAGGCATCGAGTCGCTCGAGAAGGCCACGCGCCTGGCGCCAACCAACGCGGAATACAAGCTCGACTACCTGCTGCGCCGAGAGGACACCGTGCAGGACGTGCTCGCCAATGCGCAGGCCCTGCGCAACCAGGGCAAGCTTGCCGAAGCCCAGGCGGCCTTGGAGCGGGCCGCCAAGATGGACCGCGGCAACGCCAAGGCGCTGGCAGGCTTGGCCCAGATTCCGCAGGACGTTCGCAATGTGAAGCTCTTGGCCGATGGCGAAACGTACCTGACGCAAGGCAAGGCGGAACTCGCTCTGGACCGGGCCAGGCAGGTGTTGGAGACCCATGCGGACAACGCTCGCGCACGCAAGCTGAAGGAAGCCGCCGCGGACGCGCTGAGCGCCAGCGAGATCGAACGCGCCAAGGCGCTGGCGGCCAAGCCCCTGCTGGAAAAACCGGTCACGCTGCAGTTCAACAATGCGCCACTGCGCACGGTCTTCGAGTCGCTGTCGCGCGCCACCGGACTGAACGTGCTGCTCGATCGCGAGGTCAAGCCCAACGTGCCGGTCACTATCTTCGTGAAGGACATCGCCGTCGCCGACGCGATCGACTTCATCCTGATGCAGAACCAGCTGGAGCGGCGCCTGATGAACGGCAACACCGTGATCGTCTACCCCTCCACCGACTCCAAGAAGGCCGAGTACGAGGACCTGTCGATCCGCTCCTTCCAGATCACGAATGCCGACATCCGCTACCTGAGCACCATGCTGAAGTCCATGCTCAAGCTGCGCGAGGTGGCGGCCGATGAGCGCAGCGGCGTGCTCGTGATCCGCGACACCCCGGAAAAGCTCAATCTGGCGGCCAAACTGATCGCCGTACACGACGTGGCCGACCCGGAAATCATGCTGGAGGTCGAGATCCTGGAAGTGAGCAGCACGCGCAGCAGCAACCTGGGCATCCAGCCGCCCACCACCTTCACGGTCTCGACGCCGGGCAGCGCCGGCTCGCTCACGCTGGGTGCGCTCAAGGCGCTGCGCACGAACGACCTGCTGGTGACCCCGCTGGCGGCCACGCTGAATTTCAAGTTGCAGGACATCGACGCCAAGCTGCTGGCCAGTCCACGCATCCGCGCGCGCAATCGCGAGAAGGCCAAGATCATGATCGGCGACCGCGTGCCCACGATCACCAATACCGTCACGCCCTTGACCACCGGCTCGTCGGTCGTCACGGGCAGCGTGAGCTACCAGGATGTGGGCCTGAAGCTGGAGTTCGAGCCACAGGTCTATGCCGACAACGAAGTGGGCATCAAGGTCTCGCTCGAGGTGAGCAACATCGCCGCGGAGTTCACGGACAGCCAAGGCAGCCGCTCCTACCAGATCGGCACGCGCAACGCCAATACCAACCTGCGGCTCAAGGATGGGGAGACCCAGATCCTGGGCGGCCTGATCACCGACCAGGACCGCAACACGGCGTCCAAAATTCCGGGCTTGGGACACCTGCCGATCGTGGGGCGGCTCTTCGGGAACAACGAGGGCTCCAGCACGAACAGCGAGATCGTCCTGGCGATCACCCCTCGCATCGTGCGCAACCTGCCGGACCGGTCGCCGGAAGCGCGCAGCATGTTCTCGGGGACCTTGAACGTTCTGCGCGACAAGCCGATCCTCGCCGAGCCGCTGTCGCAGCTGAAATACGTGCCGGCGCAGGGGGGAGCGGCCGCGGCGCCCGCTGGCATTCCCGCCCCGTTGCCTATGCCCGGTTCCGCGGGTGCGCAACCAGGAGCGGCAAATGGCGTGCTGTTCAATCCAGCACCGACGCCAGCACCCGCAGCGGGACCAGGTGGGACGTACGCACCCGCCGGCTCGCCCTTGCCGCCGCCTCCGGCCATGGTGCCGAGATCTCCGGCGTCGAGGTGAGCCTGTGCGAAGAACGCGAGGTTTCACGCTGATCGAACTGCTGATCGTGTTCGCACTCATCGCGCTGCTGCTCACGATCGCCGTGCCGCGCTTGCTTGGCAGCACCGAGACCGCCAAGGAAAAAGTGCGCGCGCAGAACCTGTCGACTTTGCGTGACGCCATCGACAAGTTCCGGGCCGACCAGGGCCGCTATCCGAAGGAATTGCCCGAGCTGGTGCAGCGCGGCTACCTGCGCGCCGTCCCGCGCGACCCGGTGTCCGGCACGGACGGATGGACTGCCGTGGCCTCGCCAGCGGGCGAGGCCGGCGTGTACGACGTGGCCGCGCCCGCCGCGATGCCTGCTGCCTCGAGCACCCCATGAATCAGCGCGGCTTCAGCCTGATCGAGCTGCTGGTCACGCTCGCACTGGTGGGGATCGCCGCGGCCATCGTCCTGCCGATGGCGACCGTCATGGAGCAGCGCGCGAAAGAGGCACAGCTGCGGGTCGCACTTCGCACCATCCGTCATGCCTTGGACGAATACAAGGCCGCCGCGGATTCAGGCTTGATCGACAAACCCACCGGTTCGTCCGGCTACCCGCGCAGCCTGGACGTCCTGGTCACGGGCGTGCCGCGATCGGCGGCCTTCGCGGCGAACTCGACACCCGTCATGTTCCTGCGGCGCCTGCCGCGCGATCCCTTTTTCGAAGACGCATCGGCCTCCGATGCGCAGACCTGGCGCACGCGCAGCTACGGTGCATCCCCGGACGACTTCACGGGTGGCAGCGATGTGTTCGATGTGGCCTCGCGGTCTGCGAAGACAGCGCTGGATGGCAGCCGCGTGGCGGACTGGTGAACGCCATGCAGCGAGCGCCGCGCTCCGGCTCCTCGGGCCTCGTCCTTCTGGCCATGCTGGTGTTCATCCTGGTGACCACATTGGCGGCCAGCAGCCTCGTCAGCTCCTACCAGCAAGCTCGCCGGCGCGAGAAGGAAGAACAGTTGCTATTCGTTGGCGACCAGTTCCGCCGGGCGATCCTGGCCTACTACAACACCGTTCCGCCGGGTGGTTCGCGCAGCCTGCCACCTTCGCTGGAGGCATTGCTTGTGGATCAGCGCTTTGCAACGCCGCGCCAACATTTGCGCCGGCTACATCCGGATCCGATGACGGGAGCTGCGGACTGGGACGTTGTGGCTGGCCCGGGAGGAATCATCGGAGTGCGCAGCCGATCGTCGCAGCAACCGTTGAGGGCGGCGGGGTTTGCGGCAGCGTATGAGCGGTTTGAGAACGCCCAGACGTATTCGGATTGGGCGTTCGTGATCAAACCCTGACGCGATCGAGTTCCGCTTTTCGAATGCGTCCCCTGCGCGGGGAATGCTCGCCACGCAAGGCCGTTGGGCTTCAAGGTTTCCCTATCGCTCAAGGCAGGCCGGGAATGCTGGTTCCCTGGATCCCACTGCGGCTCAAGAGTTGGCGTCTCGGGCTACTCACCGATTCGGTGGCATAGAAACTCCGAGATCGGCAGCGATCTTCTCAATCGGAACGTCTGGATATTCCATCGACACGGCGCGAACAATTTCTGCATCTGAGAGGCCTTGATACGCCGGTTTCAGGCGGCGCACTTCGTCGACCTTTCGTTCTCCTCTCGCTGGCGTTGCGTGAGCGGAAGCGCCGAGGGGTTCGTGACCAAAGGCCGATTGGCGGGCAATCCGTGGTTCGGTGGATTTCCAATCGCCTATGGCCACCAGCACCACAAAAACCCAGGCGAGGCGCGCCCAATTTGCTGGAAAGTGCCCCCTGCTTCTTTCCGTGAAGAACAGGTGCCATAGGCCGGCCCCGGCGGCTGCGCTCGCGAGAAGAAGCCCGAGCTTGATGATCCAATCAAGCCCCGCCGAACCAAGGAGCTGGCCGTATGTCACCGCGTGGGCTGCGGCAGACACTGCGACGATTCCAACTATGTGACGGCCCCACAGTATTGCTGCCGGAGTAGCGTGATTTTCGGAGGTCGCTTCGCTCGTCATGATGGTGTACAGGTAACTATATCCCGTGTAATGATAGCCCGTGGTTATTTAACGCGCAACGGCCAATGATTCGGGATGGCATCCCGGGACCCCGAAGCGAAGAGCAGGCGCAAGGAGCTCGTGGCTTTTGGCAGCGCTGTTAGAGCAGCCAGGCAGAAGCGGGGCTACTCGCAAGAGGCGTTCGGAGACCTGTGTGGTATCGATCGCAGCTACATGGGCGGCATTGAGCGCGGCGAGCACAACCTGGCCTTGCTGAACATCTTCAAGATCATTCGTGCCTTGGAGATGAGGCCTTCAGAATTTTTCAAAGCGCTCGACCACCTCCCGCTTTGACAGCCGAGTGGAGTTTGGCGACTGCTGCGGCTTGTACCGGAATTGCATCTCCCGCCTGGGGGGCGGCCGCGCCAATCTAACTCTGGATGCGTCGAGATGGCTGCCAACGGGTCTCGACCCGAACATCGTCGAACTGTTCGAGCAGATGGGGCAGACTCACCCGGCAGCACCGTACTCTGTGCGTACTCGCACGACGCCTCAGAGATGGGCGCTCTCGCCATCCCTGCTGGCAGGAGGCAGGGAGTGAATTCGTACATGCCGGGAGTGTCGCGCCTGGCCTGCCTTGGTCAAGCCGCAGACGGCGGATCTGCCATCGGTTGGTGCGGATCCGCCCTGGCCGCTTGCAGTAAGCGGCAGGGCGGATCCGTAGGTCCGTCGTTCGAGCCCAGGTCGGGGAGCCAAACATGACTAGAAATGGGCACCTGCGCGGTGCCCATTTCCTTTCTGCTACTGCCGCCAGCAGTGCGCCTCTTTCCCGCGAATCACCGCAAGCCGCCCGAGCGTCGCCTACGAACCAGCGCAAGTACCGCTTCGTGGCTCCGGTTGCACCATCAGCAGTTTCGTGCGCGGGCCGCGCGAGATCCTCCATCGCGACGCCGGAGTCCCTACAAGCTGCGGATGACCTACGGCTCGCGATCCTCTACCATCAAGGTGTTTGTATTTGTAGGCCCCCGTGTTACTTGGCCGGGGGCGAAAAAAAGGGGGGCGGTAGTGGATCCGAATCTTGAAACTCTATGCGATGCGCTCGACGAACTATCTGCACGCGTGCTCGCTTCCTGGACCGAAAATCGAACGCTTAAGGAAGTTCAGGGATGGCAGTACCCTGCTCTGACACGTCATGATCTCGCAGCGCTAGCCTCGGGGCTCGCCCAAAGCATCCGGGATGCTGGCTCAGAAGATGTGGACGAGCCGCTTGCAACGACCTTGGAAGATTTTCCGCGACGCTTGAAGTTGCTCCATACCGACACCGTTCCGCACATGTTCAACGGGAACGGGATTCAAGCTATTCCACCCTATGTTGAGACGCTTGTCGGCCTCACGGGGTTATTGAGGCCTTTAGTCGGCTGGGCACCGAATCCTGAAAACAGGGCGATGCCTGCGCCGATGGCTCGTCGCCTTCGGACTTATCAAGCCACTATCGACTCGCTCGCGCCTGATGCCGAACGTCTGCGCGCGCAGATCTCCCAGATCGAGGCCGCGACAGAAGCGGCCGAACATCTCCCGACGGACTTGCACGATCTAGCCGAGGCGCGAAAAAAGGTTGATAGATTTGCCAGTGACGCGGCTGAGCTGTATGGGAAACTAGACGAGCGAGCCAAGGAGGTCACTCAGCTCGCGGCGCAAGTAAAGGCAAAAGAAGAAGAAGCCGCGAAACTGGTCGAGCAGTGTGAGCAGGCGTACCGAATCACTACGACCAAGGGTCTCGCAGCTGCATTCGATCAGCGAGCCTTCAAGATCGCATTCTCGATGTGGGTATGGGTACTAGGACTCCTCGCCGCGCTTATTGCCGCCACATATCTCGGTGCGGAGCGAGTGAAGGTTCTATCGGACTCGATGGCGGGCACAGACCCGAAGTGGGGGATCATCCTCATGCAGGCGATCTTGTCCCTCCTCAGCGTCGGAGCACCTCTGTGGTTCGGTTGGGTGGCAACGAAACAGATCGCGCAGCGGTTCCGTTTGGCTGAGGACTATGGCTTCAAGGCATCTGTCGCCAAAGCTTATGAGGGCTATAGGCGCGAGGCCGCGCGACTAGACCAGGAACTTGAGAAACGCTTGTTCAGTTCTGCCCTAACTCGCCTTGAAGAACCCCCGCTGAGACTAGTAACCGATCACAGCGATTACGGGAGCCCCGCACATGAAGCGATTAACTCGCCGACAGTTCGGGACGCTCTACAGACAGTACCCAACTTCAAGGACAGCATCCTGAAATTGGCCGAGAAGGCTCTGAGCACTGTGCGAGGAACGAGTGCTAAAACTGATTCAACAAGTGCAGCATCTGCTCCCACTGCACCCTCTGCCTAGGGAGCCTCGATCTCTAGTTCCTGTACCGATTTTCGTCTGAGTCGGGGGCCACCAACGCAGACAAATGCTTGACTTTCAAAAGCCTCCCCCGGAAAGCCTTTGCCTCTTTGGTGGGCCGCTCAGCGGGCGTTGCGTCGCGAACCCCACATGTCGCGGCAGCGCTGAGGAGCGCTACTTGGCCGCTGCCTTGACGACAATCCGCTGCCCAGTCGACGTCGTGCGCACCTTCACACCCAACGCCATGTCTCAGCCAGGCATTTCGCCTGTGGCCGCTGCACGTTCACGAATGTCATCGGCTTGCACTTCCATCGCTGAATCACTCATCGCCTGCGGCCGGCAAGCTGCATGCGCTCGAGGCCAGCGAATGACATCTCGTCCCCCACTGCGCTGAGCGTCGGGCGCAACAGGGTCGAAAGCGGCTTGGTCATCGTGGACCGACCTCAACGCGCCCTTTACGGGCCACCGGGCTTGGACCACTGCAGCGGTCAAACCAGTAGCTCGATTCCATACGGTTTCCGTACCGCAAACGAAAACGGCACCTAAAGGTGCCGTAAGTTATTGATTTTTATGGTGGGTGATACATGGATCGAACATGTGACCCCTGCCGTGTGAAGGCAGTGCTCTACCGCTGAGCTAATCACCCGTTTCGCTTGCGCGAGAGCCCCGCATTATGCCATAGGCTGGGCAGGATTCCGCCACAGGGTCTTGCCGCCGCTCGCCTTGTCCAACTGCTTCAGCACCTCTTCGTGCGCCGCGGACTCCTGGTCGTTCGCGAGCAGCACGGGCAACGTGAACTGGCGCAGGTCCACGCGCGTGTGAATGCCGGCAATCGCGCTGTCCGCGGCCACGTCGATCAGCAGCGCGTCCTGGCCCCGCGTCATGTTGATGTAGACGTCGGCCAGCAGCTCCGCATCCAGCAGCGCGCCGTGCAGCGTGCGGCCGGAGTTGTCGACACCGAGCCGGTCGCACAGCGCATCGAGGCTGTTGCGCTTGCCGGGATACAGCTCCTTGGCCATCGCCAGCGTGTCGGTCACCCGGCCCACGAGGCCCGTGATCGGGCTGCGCCCGAGCAACTCCAGCTCCTTGTTCAGGAACGAGACGTCGAATGCCGCGTTGTGGATGATGATTTCCGCGCCGGCGAGGTATTCGAGCAGTTCGTCGGCGACTTGCGCGAACTTCGGCTTGTCGCGCAGGAATTCGTTGCTGATGCCGTGCACCTTGAGCGCATCCTCGTGGCTGTCGCGCTCCGGGTTCAGGTAGAAATGCTTGTTGTTGCCCGTGAGCTTGCGGGCGACGAGCTCGACGCAGCCGATTTCGATGATCCGGTCGCCGGCCTCGGCGGAAAGGCCCGTGGTTTCGGTGTCGAGGACGATCTGGCGCACCGCGCGATTATGGCCGCGTCAGTGCTTTTCTTTCGCGTGGTTGATCGAATACTTCGGGATCTCGACGACCAGGTCCTTCTGCGCGACGATCGCCTGGCACGAAAGCCGCGAGTTCGGCTCCAGGCCCCAGGCGCGATCGAGCAGGTCTTCCTCGTTTTCGTCCATCTCGTTCAGGGAATTGAAACCTTCACGCACGATGACGTGGCAGGTCGTGCAGGCGCAGCTCATGTCGCAGGCATGCTCGATCGCGATGCCGTTGTCCAGGAGCGCCTCGCAGATCGACGTGCCCGGCGGCGCCTTGACTTCGGCGCCCTCGGGACAGTATTCGGCGTGCGGAAGGATCTTGATGGTGGCCATGTTCAGATCGCTTCCACGTTCTTGCCCGCCAGCGCTTTCTGGATGCTGTTGTTCATGCGTCTTGCCGCGAATTCTTCCGTGCCCTTGGCCAAGGCCTGCGTAGCTGCCTCGATCGCTTCCGCCTCGGTGGAGTTCTCGGCGATGGCGCGCAGCGATGCCATCAACGCGTCGACATGGGCCCGTTCTTCCGGCGTCAGCAGGTGGCCATCGGCGCCGAGTGCACTCCGGGTCGCCAGCAGCATTCGCTCGGCCTCGACCTTCGCTTCCGCCAGCGCCCTCGCCTTCATATCCTGCTCGGCGGTCGCGAAGCTGTCCTTGAGCATGCGCGCGATCTCGTCGTCCGACAGGCCATACGAAGGCTTCACGTCGATGCGCGCCTCGACGCCGCTGGCCTGTTCCTTCGCGCTGACGGACAGCAAGCCGTCCGCATCGACCGTGAAGGTCACGCGAATGCGGGCCGCGCCGGCGGCCATCGGCGGAATGCCGCGCAGCTCGAACCGCGCCAGGCTGCGGCAGTCCTGCACCAGGTCGCGCTCGCCCTGCACCACGTGGATCGCCATCGCGGTCTGGCCGTCCTTGTAGGTGGTGAAGTCCTGCGCCTTGGCGGTGGGAATGGTCTCGTTGCGGTGGACGATGCGCTCCACCAGCCCGCCCATCGTCTCGATGCCGAGCGAGAGCGGGATCACGTCGAGCAGCAGCAGGTCGCCCGAAGCGTTGTTGCCAGCGAGCTGGTTGGCCTGGATCGCGGCGCCCAGTGCCACGACCTCGTCCGGGTTGAGGTTGGTCAGCGGCTCCCGGCCGAAGAACTGTGCCACGGCCGCGCGGATCTGCGGCATGCGCGTGGCGCCGCCGACCAGCACGACGCCCTTGACCTCGTCCTTCGACAGCTTGGCATCGCGCAACGCCTTGCGCACGGCGGCAATGGTGCGCGCCGTGAGCTCGCGCGTCACCGACTCGAAATCAGTGCGGTGTACCTCGATGTCGTACCCGCGGCCGTCCACGTCGATGTGCGCGACGACAGACGTTTCGCCCGACAACTTCTCCTTGGCCGTGCGCGCCGCGACCTTCACGGCCGACTTGTCGCGCGCACGGGTCGCCGGAACGCCCGCTTTCGCCAGCAACCAATCCGCCAGCGCGCGGTCGTAATCGTCGCCGCCCAGGGCCGAATCGCCACCCGTCGCGATCACCTCGAACACGCCCTTCGTGAGGCGCAGGATCGAGATGTCGAAGGTGCCGCCGCCCAGGTCGTACACGGCGTAAACGCCCTCGGAGGCGTTGTCCAGGCCATACGCGATGGCCGCCGCCGTCGGCTCGTTGATCAGGCGCAGGACGTTGATGCCGGCAAGCTTTGCCGCGTCCTTCGTGGCTTGACGCTGCGCATCGTCGAAGTACGCGGGCACGGTGATCACCGCGCCGTACAGGTCGTCGTTGAACGTGTCCTCGGCGCGGTAACGCAGCGTCGCGAGGATTTCGGCGCTCACCTCGACGGGCGATTTCTCGCCTTCGCGCGTGTCGAGGACCACCATCCCCGGCTTGTCGACGAAGCGATAGGGCAACTTGTCGCGGTTCGCGATGTCCGCCAGACCCCGCCCCATGAAGCGCTTGACCGACACGATCGTGTTCTCTGCGTCATCGGACTGGGACTGCAGCGCGTCGTAGCCGATCTCGCGCTTGCCGTGCTCGAGATAGCGCACGGCCGACGGCAGCAGCACGCGGCCATCGTTGTCCGGCAGGCATTCGGCGACCCCATTGCGCACGGCTGCGACGAGCGAGTGCGTGGTGCCCAGGTCGATGCCCACGGCAATCCGCCGCTGGTGGGGGTCGGGCGACTGGCCGGGTTCGGAAATCTGCAGGAGCGACATCGCCTCTATTGTCCCAGTTGCTCGAAGCGCGCCTGCACGTCGTGGCCGAAACGCTCGATGAACATGAGGGCTCTCACCTGTTGCGCCGCAGCCCGTGCGTCGTGCTCGCGGTCCAGCGCCTCCTCGATGCGCTGCAGCGCTTCGCGCCGTGCGGCATGCAGTTCCTCGTCGAGCCGGTCCAGGTCCTCGGCGTCGTGCGCCTCGTCCAGCTCCTCGCGCCACGCCATCTGCTCCACCAGGAACTCGGGCGGCATCGCCGTGTTGTTCTCCGCCTCGATCGGCGAGCCGCGCAGCTCGCACAGATAGGCGGCCCGCCTGAGCGGGTCCTTCAGGCGCTTGTAGGCCTCGTTGATCCGCACCGACCACTGCATCGCGATGCGCTGCGCAGCCTGGCCCTGCGCCGCGAAACGGTCGGGATGCGCCTCGCGTTGCAACTCCTTCCAGCGCGCGTCGATGGTCGAAGCGTCCTGCGCGAACCGTTCGGGAAGGCCGAAGAGCTCGTAATCACTGGCCTGGAGATTCACACCCGGAACGACTCTCCGCAGCCACAACGATCGCGCTCGTTCGGGTTGTTGAACTTGAAGCCCTCGTTCAGGCCCTCGCGCACGAAGTCCAGCTGCGTGCCGTCGATGTAGGCGAGGCTCTTGGGATCGACCAGCACCTTGACGCCGTGCTGCTCGAACACGAGGTCCTCGGGGGCGGGCTCATCGACGTACTCGAGCTTGTAGGCCAGGCCCGAGCAGCCGGTGGTCTTCACGCCCAGGCGCACGCCGAAGCCCTTGCCGCGTTTGGCCAGGTACTTCGTGACGTGGCGCGCCGCCGCCTCGGTCAAGGTGATCGCCATCTTTTCCAGACGGACCGATTGGTCAGGCCGCATGTTTTTTCTTGTAGTCGGCGACGGCCGCCTTGATCGCGTCTTCGGCCAGGATCGAGCAGTGAATCTTCACCGGCGGCAGCGCGAGTTCCTCGGCAATCTGGCTGTTCTTCAGCGTAGCGGCTTCATCCAGCGTCTTGCCCTTCACCCACTCGGTCACGAGCGAGCTGGACGCGATCGCCGAGCCGCAGCCGTAGGTCTTGAAGCGCGCATCTTCGATGACGCCGGTCCTCGGGTCCACCTTGATCTGCAGCTTCATCACGTCGCCGCAGGCCGGCGCGCCCACCATGCCGGTGCCCACGGTCTCGTCGCCCTTGTCGAAGGAACCGACGTTGCGCGGGTTTTCGTAGTGATCAACGACCTTCTCGGAATAAGCCATGTCTGTTCTCCTAACTTCTGTGCGTCAATGCGCCGTCCACTGGATCGTGGAGATGTCCACGCCGTCCTGGTACATCTCCCACAACGGAGAGAGTTCGCGCAGGCGAGCGACGGTCTCGCGGATGGCCTTGACGGCGTAATCGATCTCTTCCTCGGTCGTGAAGCGGCCGATGGTCATGCGCAGGCTCGAATGGGCGAGCTCGTCGCTGCGCCCCAGCGCGCGCAGCACGTAGCTCGGCTCCAGCGACGCGGACGTGCAGGCGGAGCCCGACGACACCGCCACGCCCTTGATGCCCATGATCAGCGATTCGCCTTCGACGAAATTGAAGCTGATGTTCAGGTTGTGCGGCACCCGGCGTCCCGGCTCCATGCTGCCGTTGATGAACACCTGCTCGATGTCCTTCAGGCCTTCGAGCAGGCGCGTCTGCAACGCATGCGCCTTCTCGCCGTCCTTCGCCATCTCGAGCTTGGCCAGGCGGAACGCCTCGCCCATGCCGACGATCTGGTGCGTGGGCAGCGTACCCGAGCGCATGCCGCGCTCGTGGCCGCCGCCGTGCATCTGCGGCTCGATCCGCACGCGGGGCTTGCGGCACACGTACAGCGCGCCGATGCCCTTGGGTCCGTAGGTCTTGTGCGAGGCCAGGCTCATCAGGTCGATCGGCGTCTTCCTGACGTCGATCTGCACCTTGCCCGTCGCCTGCGCGGCATCGACGTGGAAGATGATCCCCTTCTCGCGGCACAGCGCGCCGATCGTGGGGATGTCCTGGATCACGCCGATCTCGTTGTTCACGTACATCACCGAGATCAGGATGGTGTCGGGCCGGATCGCGGCCTTCAGCGCGTCGAGGTCCAACAGGCCGTCTTCCTTCACCTCGAGGTAGGTCACCTCGAAGCCCTGGCGCTCCAGCTCGCGCATCGTGTCGAGCACAGCCTTGTGCTCGGTCTTGACGGTGATCAGGTGCTTGCCGCGCGTCTTGTAGAAATGCGCGGCGCCCTTGATGGCCAGGTTGTCCGATTCGGTCGCGCCGGAAGTCCACACGATTTCGCGAGGGTCCGCATTGATCAGGTCCGCAACCTGCTGGCGCGCCTTCTCGACGGCTTCTTCCGCTTCCCAGCCCCAGGCGTGACTTCGCGACGCCGGGTTGCCGAAGTGCTCGCGCAACCACGGAATCATCGCGTCGACGACGCGCGGGTCCACCGGCGTCGTCGCGCCGTAGTCCATGTAGATGGGGAAATGCGGGGTCATGTCCATCAGTTTTTCAGGGTTCTTCCAGAGACGGGATTGATCGCGCTCAGCTCTTCGCGAAGGAGTTTCCGAGCGCGAAGACCGAGTTCGGCGCGTTCACGCGGATCGGCTTGACCACGGGCTGCGGCGAGATCGCCCGCTTCACGGCGGGCTTGTCTTCGATCTGGATGCCCTTGGCCAGCTGGTCGTCGACCAGTTTCTGCAGCGTCACGGAATCGAGGAACTCGACCATACGCTGGTTGAGTTGCGCCCACAGCTCGTGCGTCATGCAGCGGCCACCATCGGCACCGCAGTTTTCCTTGCCGCCGCAGTGCGTCGCATCGATGGGCTCATCGACCGACACGATGATGTCGGCCACGGTGATGTCCGTGGCCTTGCGACCGAGCGTGTAGCCGCCGCCGGGCCCACGGGTGGATTCGACCAGCTCGTGACGGCGCAGCTTGCCGAACAGCTGCTCCAGGTAAGACAGCGAAATCTGCTGGCGCTGACTGATCGCCGCCAGCGTGACGGGACCGTTGTTCTGGCGCAGGGCCAGGTCGATCATCGCGGTGACGGCAAAGCGGCCTTTGGTGGTGAGTCTCATGCAAGCTCCTTGCGGCCCAGCCACATGGCAAGGCCAAGATTTCTTTCGGGTTTTCCCCGATCCTCTTTCCGGTTGTTCCTGACTGTTTTCGTCAAGTTTACCAGAAAACCCGACGGGACGCTCGGGTAATGGACCGCGCTGTCAGGCAGCCGCCAGCCGGCCCCGCAGGTAGACCAGCAGGCCGCGGCAGGCCTGCTCGATCTGGTCGAGAACACGCTCGAACATCTGTGGCCCGCCGCTGTACGGGTCGGGCACGACATCGTGGGCGCCCGATGGCGCGAATTCCATCAGCCGCTTCAGCTTGTGCTTGTGCTGAGGTGGGCACAGCTCGTCGAGCTCGCGCAGGTTCTGCCAGTCCATCGCCAGGACCAGGTCGAACTGCTCGAAGTCCTCGGCCCGCACCTGCCGGGCACGCAGCTGGGACAAGTCATAGCCGCGCCGTGCTGCGTGCTGCTGGCTTCGCGCGTCCGGCGGCTCGCCGGCGTGGTAGTCCAGCGTGCCGGCCGAGTCGATGCGCACGGCATCGGCGAGCTCTGCCTCCCGAATCATGTGGCGCAGCACCGCCTCGGCCGTGGGGCTGCGGCAGATGTTGCCCATGCAGACCATCAGGATCGAGAACGGCTCCCGGTCGCTCATGCCTTCTTGCCGGCCTGGATGGGCACCACGTTGTCATGCACGACGGCGCCGAAGGCCTGCTCCTTGAGCACGGCCAGCTGGTCGCGCACCCGCGCGGCCTTCTCGAACTCGAGGTTGCGCGCATGCTCGAGCATCTGCTTCTCGAGCCGCTTGATCTCCTTCGCCACGTCCTTCTCGGACATGTCCTCGACCATTGCGCGCTGAAGCTCCTGCTTCTCCATCTCCTTGCTCGCGGCCGCGCTGTACACGCCATCGATCAGGTCGCGCACCTGCTTCACGATGCCGCGGGGCGTGATGCCGTGCGCCTCGTTGTACGCGATCTGCTTGGCGCGCCGGCGCTCCGTTTCGCCGATCGCCTTCTTCATCGATTCGGTGACCTGGTCGGCGTACAGGATCGCCTTGCCGCTCACGTGGCGGGCGGCGCGGCCGATCGTCTGGATCAGTGAGCGCTCGGCCCGCAGGAAGCCCTCCTTGTCCGCGTCGAGGATCGCCACCAGCGACACCTCGGGAATGTCCAGCCCCTCGCGCAGCAGGTTGATGCCCACCAGCACGTCGAACTGGCCCAGGCGCAGGTCGCGGATGATCTCCACGCGCTCCACGGTGTCGATGTCGCTGTGCAGGTAGCGCACCTTCACGCCGTTGTCGGCGAGGTAATCGGTGAGCTGCTCCGCCATGCGCTTGGTCAGCGTCGTGATCAGCACGCGCTCGTTCTTCTCCGTGCGGATGCGGATCTCCTGCAGCACGTCGTCGACCTGGTGCGTCGCCGGCCGCACCTCCACGTCGGGATCGACCAGGCCCGTGGGCCGAACGACCTGTTCCACCACCTGGCCCGCATGCGTGCGCTCGTATTCCGCCGGCGTCGCCGACACGAAGACCACCTGGTGCATGCGCGATTCGAACTCCTCGAACTTCAGCGGCCGGTTGTCCAGCGCGGACGGGAGGCGGAAACCGTACTCGACCAGCGTCAATTTGCGCGCGCGGTCGCCGTTGTACATCGCCCCGAGCTGCCCGATCATCTGGTGGCTCTCGTCGAGAAACATGATCGAGTCCTTGGGCAGGTAGTCGGTGAGCGTCGACGGCGGCGCGCCCGGCGGCGAGCCCGACAGGTGCCGCGTGTAGTTCTCGATGCCCTTGCAATGGCCCACTTCGCTGAGCATCTCGAGGTCGAAGCGGGTGCGCTGCTCCAGCCGCTGCGCCTCGACCAACTTGCCCGCCGCGACCAGCTCCTTCAGGCGCTCGTCCAGTTCGATCTTGATGGTTTCCACGGCCGCCAGCGTCTTCTCGCGCGGCGTGACGTAGTGGCTGGAGGGATAGACCGTGAAACGCGGCACTTTCTGGCGGATGCGGCCCGTGAGCGGGTCGAACAGCTGCAACGCTTCGATCTCGTCGTCGAACAGCTCGATGCGCACCGCGAGCTCGCTGTGCTCGGCCGGGAACACGTCGATCGTGTCGCCGCGCACGCGGAACGTGCCGCGCGCGAAGTCCTGCTCGTTGCGCGTGTACTGCATGCGAATGAGCTGGCCGATGATGTCGCGCTGGCCGATCCTGTCGCCCACCCGGCAGATGAACCGCATCTGCGTGTAGTCCTCCGGCGCGCCGATGCCGTAGATCGCCGAGACCGTCGCGACGATCACCGTGTCGCGCCGCTCCAGCACGCTCTTGGTGGCCGACAGCCGCATCTGCTCGATGTGCTCGTTGATCGAGCTGTCCTTCTCGATGAACAGGTCGCGCTGGGGGACGTAGGCCTCCGGCTGGTAGTAGTCGTAATAGCTGACGAAGTACTCGATGGCATTGCGCGGGAAGAACTCGCGGAATTCGGCATAGAGCTGCGCCGCGAGCGTCTTGTTCGGCGCGAACACGATCGCCGGCCGCCCGAGCCGCGCGATCACGTTGGCCATGGTGAAGGTCTTGCCCGAGCCCGTGACTCCCAGCAGGGTCTGGAACACCTCGCCGTCGTTCACGCCTTCGACGAGCTTTTCGATGGCCGTGGGCTGGTCGCCCGCCGGCGGGTACGGCAGGAACAGCTCGAAAGGCGAGCCGGGAAAGGTGACGAACTCGCCTGGGTTCGTTCTCTCGGTGGTGACTTCGGAAAGCTCGGGCATTTGGCTACGGGTTTCCCCTAAAATCGAGGGCAGCCGGACAGCGTAACGCATCGCCGGCCCGCCGTGCACGCATCTACTGACATCTCAAGGAAGCCAATGTCCCTCTTCTCCGCCGTCGAAATGGCCCCGCGCGACCCGATCCTGGGTCTCAACGAGCAATTCAACGCCGACCCGAACCCGAACAAGGTGAACCTGGGCGTCGGCGTGTATTACGACGAGAACGGCAAGCTCCCCCTGCTGGCCTGCGTGCTGGCCGCGGAGAAGCAGATGATGGACGCGCCCAAGGCGCGCGGCTACCTCCCGATCGACGGTATCGCTGCGTACGACGCCGCCGTGCAAGGCCTCGTATTTGGGGCCGAAAGCGAGCCGGTCAAGGCCAAACGCGTGGCGACGGTGCAGGCCTTGGGCGGCACGGGCGGGCTGAAGATCGGCGCCGATTTCCTGAAGAAGGTGAACCCCCAGGCCAAGGTGCTGATCAGCGACCCGAGCTGGGAAAACCACCGCGCCCTCTTCACGCAGGCCGGCTTCCCGGTCGAGGCCTACCCCTACTACAACGCGGCCAGGCGCGGTGTCGATTTCGACGGCATGCTCACCGCGCTCAGCGTGGCGGTCGAAGGCACGATCGTCGTGCTGCACGCCTGCTGCCACAACCCCACCGGTTACGACCTCGCGCCGGGGCAGTGGGACCAGGTGATCGCCGCGGTCAAGCAGCGCAAGCTCGTGCCCTTCCTCGACATGGCCTACCAGGGCTTCGGTTCGGGCATCGCCGAAGACGGCGCCGTGATCGGCAAGTTCGTCGCCGCGGGCCTGGGCTTCTTCGTCGCGACCTCTTTCTCCAAGAGCTTCAGCCTGTACGGCGAGCGCGTGGGCGGCCTGTCCGTGCTCTGCAACGACAAGGACGAGGCTGCGCGCGTGCTGTCGCAGCTGAAGATCGCCATTCGCACCAACTACAGCAACCCTCCGACGCATGGCGCCCAGGTGGTGGCCACCGTGCTGAACACGCCTGAGCTGCGAGCCCAGTGGGAGCAGGAGCTGGCCGGCATGCGCACGCGCATCAAGCAGATGCGCCACGCCCTGGTCGACAAGCTGAAGGCGGCCGGCGCGAAGCAGGACTTCGGGTTCATCGTCGACCAGGTCGGCATGTTCAGCTACTCGGGCCTGAACAAGCAGCAGATGGAGCGTCTGCGCAGCGATTTCGGCGTCTATGGCGTCGATAGCGGCCGCATCTGCGTGGCCGCGCTCAACGGCAAGAACATCGATTACGTCGCCAAGGCGATCGCGGCCGTCCTCTGACGAGCCGCTGACGCCCGGATTGGTGGTTTCACCTCACCCGTCAGGCGGGTGCCGGTGCTATATTGCACTGCACAAGGACGGGGCCCGAATCATGCTTTACCAGATCTACGAAGCGAACCGCAACCTGATGGAGCCCTTCGCGGACTTCGCCCAGGCGGCGTCGAAGCTTTACAGCAACCCGCTCACTCCGCTCGGGCAGACCCCTTTCGCCCAGCGCCTGTCCGCCGGCTACGACCTGGTGTACCGGCTGTGGAAGGACTACGACAAGCCGGCGTTCGGCATCACGACGGTGGACGTGGATGGCGTGGACATCGCGATCCACGAGCGCGTCGAGATCGACAAAGCCTTCTGCGAGCTGCGCCGCTTCAAGCGCTTTTCGGACGATCCCGAAACGCTGGACAGGCTCAAGGCCCAGCCGGCCGTGCTGATCGTCGCGCCGCTTTCCGGCCATTACGCCACGCTGTTGCGCGACACCGTGCGCACGATGCTCAAGGACCACAAGGTCTACATCACCGACTGGAAGAACGCGCGCGATGTGCCGCTCGAAGCGGGCGAGTTCCACCTCGACGATTACGTGCACTACGTCGAGGAATTCATCCGGCACCTGCAGAACACCTACGGCAACTGCCACGTGATCAGCGTGTGCCAGCCCACGGTGCCGGTGCTTGCAGCCGTGTCCCTGATGGCGTCGCGCGGCGAAGTCACGCCGCTCACGATGACCATGATGGGCGGCCCCATCGATGCGCGCAGGTCGCCGACGGCCGTGAACAACCTGGCGATGAACAAGAGCTACGAATGGTTCGAGAACAACGTGATCTACCGCGTGCCGCCGAACTTCGCCGGCGCGGGCCGTCGCGTGTACCCGGGCTTCCTGCAGTACACCGGCTTCGTCGCGATGAACCCGGACCGGCACCTGTCCTCGCACTACGACTACTTCAAGAACCTGATCCGCGGTGACGATGCGAGCGCCGAGGCGCACCGCCAGTTCTACGACGAGTACAACGCGGTGCTGGACATGGATGCGGACTATTACCTCGACACGATCCGCATCGTCTTCCAGGAGTTCGCGCTGGTGAACGGCAGCTGGGACGTGATCAGCGAGGACGGTGAGCTCGAGCGCGTGCGGCCGGAAGACATCAAGACCACGGCGCACTTGACGGTGGAAGGCGAGCTGGACGACATCTCCGGCGCCGGCCAGACCGAGGCCGCGCACGAGCTGTGCGTCGGCGTTCCGAAGTCGCGCCAGAAGCACATCGAGGTGAAGGGCGCCGGCCACTACGGCATCTTCAGCGGCCGCCGCTGGCGCGAGATCGTGTACCCGCAGGTGCGCGACTTCATCAAGCAGTTCAACGATGGCCCGCAGGTGGGCGGCGCGCAGAAGGCGCCGGCGAAGAAATCCCGCCGCACGGCCCTCGCGGCCTGAGTGACGCCCGAAGCCCGACGCATCCACGCCGCCCTGCCCCAGACGCAGTGCACGCGCTGCGGCTACCCGGATTGCGCCGGCTACGCACAGGCGATCGCTGACGGGCAGGCGCAGATCAACCAGTGCCCGCCGGGCGGAGCGCAAGGCGTCGTACGCCTCGCGCAGCTCACGGGGCGCGAGCCGATGCCGCTGAATCCCGCCAACGGCTTCGAAGGCCCGCGCACGGTTGCGGTGATCGACGAGAACTGGTGCATCGGCTGCACGCTGTGCATCGAGGCCTGCCCGACGGACGCGATCCTCGGCACGAACAAGCGCATGCACACGGTGATCGAGCCGTACTGCACCGGCTGCGAGCTGTGCGTGCCGGTGTGCCCGGTCGATTGCATCTCGCTCGAGAACGTGACGGGCGAGCGCACGGGCTGGGCCGCATGGTCGCAGCCCCAGGCGGACGAGGCTCTGGAGCGCTATGAGTGGCGGCGGCAACGGCTTGCGCGCGAGGCGCAGGAACACGAAGAGCGGCTGCAAGCCAAGGCCCGCGAGAAGCTCGCCAATCTGCCGGAGCTCACGAAGCAGGCCGAGGGTCCGGAGCTGGACCGCAAGCGCGCCGTCATCGAAGCCGCGCTCGCTCGGGCCCGCGCGAAGCGCAGCTGACCGTCCGCTACGCCCTCGTGCTCCGGGTTGGCGGTCAACCCTGCATCGCTGGTATTCGGAGAGGGTCGATCAAGCGCCGCGCGTCACTCGCGCCAGGCGGTGCCCGGCTGGCCGATTTCTAGATGAGGACTGACGGGCACCGCCTGGTGCGAGCACCCGGGGCACAGCAACGCTCATCCGAGCGCGTCATTCAACTGCTCGTTGAATTCGGAGATCGCGAAGGCCGCGCCCAGCTCGCGCGGCAGTGCGTCGCGGATCGAGAACACGCCCAGGATGCGCGTGCCCTGCACGATGGGCAGGTGCCGGAAGCCACGCTCCAGCATGATCACCAGCGCATCCGACACGCGCATGTCGGGCGGCACGCAGGTCGGCTGCGGCGTCATCACCTCGCGTGCCGTCGCGAAGTCGGCATCCAGGCCGCGCGCCAGCACGCGGGTCATCAGGTCGCGCTCGGTGACGATGCCCAGCAGCACATCGGGCGGCTCGATCACGAGCACGCTCCCGCAGTTGGCGCGCGTCATCACGCACGCGGCCTGGCGCACCGTCGCCTGCGGCGGCACCGTCAGGACGTGCTTTTGCGGGATCGACTGGAAAACGGTGCGCTCGGCCATGATGACCTCCTTCTAGCGCAGGGACGCGTTGATCTTCTCCAGCGCCGCGGTTCCCGGGCACAGCTCGGCGGCACCCAGCCCGTTCAGCGGCTTGCTGCTCGTATTCAACGCCGTATGCAGGTCGGTCGCAAGTGGATCGACATACAGCAGTCCGGTCGCGACCTCGCCGCGGGCCTGGTGCTCCTGCATGTAGGCCATCGCCGCCGCGCGGTCGGTCGGGTCGTAGTCGGCGTGCAGGCTGCGCAGGCGCAGGATCGTGCCGTCGTGCTGGCGCACATCGACCACCTCGCCCGGTGCGTACTCGCTGACGATCTCCTCGCGGCTCGTGATGAAGTCGATCCGGCTCACCGCCTCGTTGTGCTCGCGCACGTAGTCGTAGCTCTTGGTGCTGCCCGGGTGGTTGTTGAAGGCCACGCAGGGGCTGATGACGTCGATGAACGCGGCGCCGCCGTGCGTGATCGCGCCCTTGATGAGCGGAACGAGCTGCGCCTTGTTGCCCGAGAATCCGCGGCCGACATAGGTCGCGCCGAGCTGCAGCGCGATGCCGACCAGGTCCACCGGGCTGTCGCTGTTGACCACGCCCTTCTTGCTCTTGCTGCCCTGGTCCGCCGTCGCCGAGAACTGCCCTTTGGTGAGCCCGTAGACGCCGTTGTTCTCGACGATGTAGGCCATGCGCACGCCGCGCCGCATCGCATGCGCGAACTGCCCGAGCCCGATGGACGCCGAGTCGCCGTCGCCCGAGACGCCGAGGTAAAGCAGTTCGCGGTTGGCGAGGTTCGCGCCCGTCAGCACCGACGGCATGCGGCCGTGGACGGTGTTGAACCCGTGCGAGGCGCCGAGGAAATAGTCGGGCGTCTTCGAGCTGCAGCCGATGCCCGACAGCTTGGCGACGCGGTGCGGCTCGATGTCCAGCTCCCAGCAGGCCTGGATGATCGCGGCCGAGATCGAATCGTGCCCGCAACCCGCGCACAGCGTCGAGATCTTGCCCTCGTAGTCGCGCCGGGTGTAGCCGACCTTGTTCGTCTCCAGCGTCGGGTGGCGCAGCGGCGGCTTGGCGATGTAGGTCATTGTGAAACCTCCGCACTGCGTGCTGCGGTGCTATGAGCCTTCGGAGCGGCCGTGCGGCTCATGCCACTTTCTCCACTTTGTCTTCCACCCGCGCGTGCTGCAGGATGGCCCTCGTGATGAAGCGCGCCGTGATCGGCGTGCCGTCGAAGTGCAGCACCTTCACCAGCTTCTTGGGGTCGATCTCCAGCTCGTTGACGAGCAGCGTGCGCATCTGGGCATCGCGGTTCTGCTCGACGACGAAGACAGCGTCGTGAGCGGCGATGAATTTCGCCACGCTGTCCGGGAACGGAAAGGCCCGCAGCCGCATCGCGTCCAGGTGCACGCCTTCGGACTCGAGCACCTCCAGCGCCTCGTCCATCGCCGGGCTCGTCGATCCGAAGTAGATGACGCCCAGCCGGGACGGCTCCTGCGCGACGCGGACCACGGGCTGGGGCACCAGCTTCGCCGCCGTCTTGAATTTCTTGAGCAGCCGATCGACGTTGTAGACGTAATCGGGTCCGCGCTCGGAATAGCGCGCGTACGGGTCGCGCGTGGTGCCGCGGGTGAAGTACGAGCCCTTGGTCGGGTGCGCGCCGGGCAGCGTGCGCCAGGGAATCCCGTCGCCATCCACGTCCTTGTAGCGGCCGAAATCCTTGCCGGCTTCGAGCTCCTGCGCCGTCATCACCTTGCCGCGGTCGTACTGCCGGCCCTCTTCCCACTGGAACGGCTCGCACAGCCGCTGGTTCATGCCGATATCGAGGTCGGTCATCACGAACACGGGGGTCTGCAGCCGCTCGGCCAGGTCCAGCGCCGCGGCCGCATGGTCGAAGCATTCGCGGGGGTCCTCGGGGAACAGCAGCACGTGCTTGGTGTCGCCGTGCGACGCATACGCACAGGCGAGGATATCGGCCTGCTGCGTGCGCGTGGGCATGCCGGTCGAAGGCCCGCCGCGCTGCACGTCGATGATCGTGACCGGGATCTCCGCGAAGTACGCCAGGCCGATGAACTCGGTCATCAGCGAGATGCCCGGCCCGGACGTCGCGGTGAAGGCGCGCGCGCCGTTCCAGCCGGCGCCCACCACCATGCCGATCGACGCGATCTCGTCTTCGGCCTGCACGATCGCGAACTTGTTCTGGCCCGTGGCAGGGTCCACGCGCAACTTCATGCAGTGCTTCTGGAATGCCTCGGCGCACGAGGACGACGGCGTGATCGGGTACCAGGCCGCTACCGTGGCGCCGCCGTACACGCAGCCCAGTGCCGCCGCATTGTTGCCGTCGACGAAGATGCGGTTGCCGACCTTGTCGGCACGCTTCACCCGCAGGCCGATCGGCCACTTCAGGTGCTCCTTCGCGAAATCGCGCCCGAGATGCAGCGCCTGCACGTTGGAGGCCAGCAGCTTCTCCTTGCCCTTGTACTGTTCGCCGAAGAGCTTCTCGATCACCTGCGGGTCGATCTCCAGCAGCACCGACAGCGCGCCGACATACACGATGTTCTTGAACAGCTGCCGCTGGCGCGCATCGGTGTAGACCGCGTTGCAGATCTCGGTGAGCGGCATCCCGATCACGTTGATGTCCTCGCGGAACTTCGACGGCGGCAGCGGCCGCGTGCTGTCGTAGAAGAGGTAGCCCCCCGGATCGATCTCCGCGACGTCCGCATCCCAGGTCTGCGGGTTCATCGCGACCATCATGTCGATGCCGCCGCGCCGCCCCAGCCAGCCCTGCTCGGTGACGCGCACCTCGTACCACGTGGGCAAGCCCTGGATGTTGCTGGGGAAGATATTGCGCGGGCTCACCGGCACGCCCATGCGCAGGATCGCCTTGGCGAACAGCTCGTTCGCGCTCGCCGAGCCCGAGCCGTTGACGTTCGCGAACTTGACGACGAAATCGTTGATCGCTTCGATGGGTTTCATGCCGCGACTCCCTCCTTCGCCTTGTTGCGGCCGGCGGGCCCGGCCTGCGTCGTCTTCAGCAGGAACTTCTGCATGTCCCACGCGCCGGTGGGGCAGCGCTCGGCGCAGAGCCCGCAATGCAGGCAGACGTCCTCGTCCTTCACCATCACCCGCCCGGTCTTCAGCTGGCCGGACACGTACAGGTCCTGTGCCAGGTTGAGCGCGGGCGCCTTCAGATGCTGGCGCAGTGCGGGTTCCGGATCGTCCTGCGTGAAGGTGATGCAGTCCATCGGGCAGATGTCCATGCAGGCGTCGCACTCGATGCACAGGTTGTCCGTGAACACCGTCTGCACGTCGCAATTGAGGCAGCGGTGCGCCTCCTTGAAGGCCGTCGCGGGATCGAAGCCCAGTTCCACCTCGACCTTGATGCTCGCCAGCGCCTTCTCGGCCTTGGCCCACGGCACCTTGAAGCGCGCATCGAGCGTCGGGTCGTTGTCGTAGCTCCACTCGTGGATGCCCATCTTCTGCGACACGAGGTTGGCGAAGGGCGCGGGCCGGACCGCCGGGTCCTCGCCGTTCAGCAGCCGATCGATCGAGACCGCTGCCTCATGGCCGTGCGCGACCGCCGTGATGATGTTCTTCGGCCCGAAGGCCGCGTCGCCGCCGAAAAACACGTTCGGCATGGTGGACTGGAAGGTGTCCTTGTGCAGCACCGGCAGGCCCCACTTGTCGAAGGAGACGCCGCAGTCGCGCTCTATCCAGGGGAAAGCATTCTCCTGGCCGACCGCCACCAGCACCTCGTCGCACTCGAAGAACGGATCGGGCTCGCCCGTGGGCACGAGCTTGCGGTTGCCCTTGTCGTCGTACTCGGCGCGTACGACCTCGAAGGTCATGCCCTTGAGCTTGCCGTTGTCATGCACGAACGCCTTCGGCACGTGGTAGTTGATGAACGGGATGCCCTCGTGCATCGCGTCTTCCTTCTCCCACGGCGAGGCCTTCATCTCCTCGAAGCCGCTGCGCACGATCACCTTCACGTCCTCGCCGCCGAGGCGGCGGGCGGAGCGGCAGCAGTCCATCGCCGTGTTGCCGCCGCCCAGCACGATCACGCGCTTGCCGATCTTGTCGACATGGCCGAACGACACGGACGCGAGCCACTCGATGCCGATGTGGATGTGTTTCGCCGCTTCCTTGCGGCCGGGGATGTCCAGATCGCGTCCGCGCGGCGCGCCGCAACCGACGAAGATCGCGTCGAACCCCTGCCTCATCAGAGCCTTCATCGACTCGATGCGCTGGCCGGCGACGAACTTCACCCCCATGTCGAGGATGTAGCCGGTCTCCTCCTCGATCACCGATTCGGGCAGGCGGAAGCGCGGGATCTGCGTCCACATGAAGCCGCCGGCCTTGGCCTCGCCGTCGAACACCGTGACTTCATAGCCCAACGGCGCGAGGTCACGCGCGACCGTCAGCGACGCGGGACCTGCACCCACGCAGGCGATGCGCTTGCCATTGGCCGGCGCCACCTTCGGCATGCGCGAGGCGACGTCGTCCTCATCCTTGAAGTCGGCCGTCACCCGCTTGAGGCGGCAGATCGCCACCGGCTCCGGCTTCGCGAGGTTGTGGTCCTCCACCCGCCCGCGGCGGCACGCCGGCTCGCAGGGCCGGTCGCACGTTCGCCCGAGGATGCCGGGGAAGACGTTGGACACCCAGTTGACCATGTAGGCGTCGCTGTAGCGGCCCTGCGCGATCAGGCGGATGTATTCGGGAACGGGGGTGTGGGCCGGACACGCCCATTGGCAATCGACGACCTTGTGGAAGTACGCCGGGTTAGCGTTGGCTGTGCGCTGCAAGCTTGTCTCCTCGCGCTGCGAGGCCCAAGCCGGGCATGCCGAGCCTCGCGGGCCAGTCTACGCCCGGCGCGCAAAAAGACGATGCTAGGGTTACCCCGGGACTGCTCAGCTGCCGGCCGAAGCCAGCCGGGCAAACGCCGAAACGACTTCAGGGGGCGCCTGGACCAGCTCGATCAGCACGCCTTCGCCGCCGACCGGGCTTTCCTCGCTGCCCTTGGGATGGACGAAGCAGATGTCGAAGCCCGCCGCGCCCTTGCGGATGCCGCCGGGCGCGAAGCGCACCCCCTGGGCCGCGAGCCACTCGACGGCCCTGGGCAGGTCGTCGATCCACAGGCCGATGTGGTTGAGCGGCGTCTGGTGCACCGCCGGCTTCCTGTCCGGATCGAGCGGCTGCATCAGGTCCACTTCCACCTTGAAGGGCCCCGCGCCCATCGCGCAGATGTCCTCGTCCACGTTCTCGCGTTCGCTGCGGAAGGTGCCCGTGACTTCGAGGCCGAACATGTCGACCCAGAGTTTCGCCAGGCGCTGCTTGTCGGGACCGCCAATGGCGACCTGCTGGATGCCGAGGACTTTGAAAGGCCGATCCATCATTCGAACTCCACGATCGGCTGGTCCACCACGAGGCTTTCGCCCTTGCCCGCCAGGACCTTCGCCACCACGCCATCCGCCGCGGCGAACAGCACGTTCTCCATCTTCATCGCTTCGATCACCGCGACCCGTTCGCCCGCCTGCACCTTCTGGCCGGGCTGGACGGCGATGTCGACCAACAGCCCGGGCATCGGCGACAGCACATAGCGGCTCATGTCCGCCGGCGGCTTGTGCGGCATCAGCGCGTGCAGATCGGCCGCGCGCGGCGTGAGCACCATCGCATCGAGGCGCGTTCCGTTGTGCATGATCCGCATGGCCAGCGGGTTCCTGGGCAGGCCGCGCTCGACCTGGGCCGTGAACGGCTGGCCGTTGCAGGTCCCCCGGATGCGCGCCGCACCCAGATGCCAGTTGCTACAGATTTCGTAGCGTTTGCCGCCCGTTTCGACCACGCTCGAGCCGGACACGGCCTGGAAGTCGCCGACCTTCACCGGTTGACGAGCGTACCCGCCTTGGCCGTCGAGCATCACCGCGACGAAATCCTCGCCGACCTTGTACTCGTGGCCGCGCATCTGCCCGCTGATGCCGGCCGCGCGTTGCAGCGCGCGCCGGTTCACGTAGGCCGCGACCGCAACGAGGAAGTTGCGATCGGCATGCGGCACGTCCTCCGGGTGAAAGCCCTTGCCGTAATGCTCCGCGATGAAGCCGGTGTTGAAGTCGCCGGCCACGAACTTCGGGTGCGCGAGCAGCGCGGCCTGGAACGGGATGTTGCTCGAGATGCCGCGGATCACGAATCCGTTGAGCGCCTCGCGCATCTTCGCGATCGCGTCGTTGCGATCCGTGCCGTGCACGATCAGCTTGGCGATCATCGAGTCGTAGAACATCGGGATCTCGCCGCCCTCCTGCACGCCGGTGTCCACGCGCACCCCGTCGAGGTGCTCCGTGTCCGAGGCCCACATCGATTCCTTCGGCGCCTGGAAGCGCACGAGCCGGCCCGTGGACGGCAGGAAATTGCGGAACGGATCTTCCGCATTGATGCGGCATTCGATCGCCCAGCCGTTGCGCTTCACATCAGCCTGCGCGATCGGCAGCTTCTCTCCGGCCGCAACGCGAATCATCAACTCGACGAGGTCGAGCCCGGTGATGCATTCCGTCACCGGGTGCTCCACCTGCAGGCGCGTGTTCATCTCGAGGAAGTAGAACGACTGGTCCTTGCCGACCACGAACTCCACCGTGCCCGCCGACTGGTACTTCACCGCCCTCGCGAGCGCCACGGCCTGCTCGCCCATGGCCTTGCGCGTCTCGTCGCTGATGAAGGGCGAAGGTGCTTCCTCGATCACCTTCTGGTGCCGACGCTGGATCGAGCACTCGCGCTCGTTCAGGTAGATCACGTTGCCGTGGGCGTCGCCCAGCACCTGGATCTCGATGTGGCGCGGCTCCTCGACGAACTTCTCGATGAAGACGCGGTCATCGCCGAAGCTGTTGCGCGCCTCGTTGCGGCAGGAGTCGAAGCCTTCGCGGGCTTCCTTGTCGTTGAAGGCCACGCGCAGGCCCTTGCCGCCGCCGCCGGCCGACGCCTTGATCATCACCGGGTACCCGACGTCACGGGCGATCTTCACCGCCTGTTCGGCCGATTCGATCGCGTCGTTCCAGCCCGGAATGGTATTGACGCGGGCTTCCTTCGCCAGCTTCTTGGAAGCGATCTTGTCGCCCATCGCCGCGATCGAGTAGTGCTTCGGGCCGATGAAGACGATGCCTTCTTCCTCGACCTTCTTCGCGAACTCCTCGTTTTCCGAGAGGAAACCGTAGCCCGGGTGCACCGCCTGCGCGCCGGTGCGCTTGCACGCCTCGATGATCTTGTCCATCCGCAGATACGACTCGCGGCTGGGCGCGGCGCCGATGTGCACGGCTTCGTCGGCCAGCTCGACGTGGCGCGCGTCCTTGTCGGCTTCGGAATGGACGGCCACCGTCTTGATGCCCATCTTCTTCGCCGTCTTGATCACGCGGCAGGCGATTTCGCCGCGGTTGGCGATGAGGATCTTGTCGAACATGGTGGGTCCTCTTACAGGGGAATGTTCCCGTGCTTGCGCCACGGGTTCTCGAGCTTCTTGTCGCGCAGCATCACGAGCGAGCGGCAGATGCGCTTGCGTGTTTCGTGCGGCAGGATCACGTCGTCGATGAAGCCGCGCGCGCCGGCGACGAAGGGATTGGCGAAGCGCGCCTTGTATTCGGCCTCGCGCGCCGCGAGCTTGGCCGGGTCGCCCTTGTCCTCGCGGAAGATGATCTCCACCGCGCCTTTCGCACCCATCACCGCGATCTCCGCGTTCGGCCACGCGAAGTTCACGTCGCCGCGCAGGTGCTTGGAGCTCATCACGTCGTAGGCGCCGCCGTAGGCCTTGCGCGTGATCACGGTGACCTTGGGCACCGTGCATTCGGCATACGCGTAGAGCAGCTTCGCGCCGTGCTTGATGATGCCGCCGTATTCCTGGCTGGTGCCCGGCATGAAACCCGGCACGTCGACGAACGTGATCACCGGGATGTTGAAGGCGTCGCAGAAGCGCACGAAGCGAGCCGCCTTGATCGAGCTCTTGATGTCCAGGCAGCCGGCCAGCACCAGCGGCTGGTTGGCGACGATGCCCACCGTCTGGCCCTCCATGCGCCCGAAGCCGACGATGATGTTCTTCGCGTAATCGGGCTGCAGTTCGAAGAAATCGCCGTCGTCCACCGTCTTCGCGATCAGCTCCTTCATGTCGTAGGGCTTGTTCGGGTTGTCGGGCACCAGCGTGTCGAGCGACATGTCCATGCGGTCGGCCGGATCGTTGCTCGGGCGGATCGGCGGCTTCTCGCGGTTGTTCAGGGGCAGGTAGTTGTACAGGCGGCGCAGCATCAGCAGCGCCTCGACGTCGTTCTCGAACGCGAGGTCGGCGACACCGCTGCGCGTCGTGTGCGAGATCGCGCCGCCCAGCTCCTCGGCCGTGACCTCCTCGTGCGTCACCGTCTTCACCACTTCCGGGCCGGTGACGAACATGTAGCTCGAGTCCTTCACCATGAAGATGAAGTCGGTCATCGCCGGCGAGTACACGGCGCCGCCCGCACACGGGCCCATGATCATGCTGATCTGCGGGATCACCCCCGAGGCCATCACGTTGCGCTGGAACACGTCGGCGTAACCGCCGAGCGATGCGACGCCCTCCTGGATGCGCGCGCCGCCGGAGTCGTTCAGGCCGATGACCGGCGCGCCGATCTTCATGGCCTGGTCCATCACCTTGCAGATCTTCTCGGCATGCGCTTCCGACAGCGCGCCGCCGAACACCGTGAAGTCCTGGCTGAAGACGAACACCAGCCGGCCGTTGATCATCCCGTAGCCGGTCACCACGCCATCGCCGGGAATCTTGTTCTCGGCCATGCCGAAGTCCACCGAGCGGTGCTCGACGAACATGTCCCATTCCTCGAACGTGCCTTCGTCCAGCAGCAGCTCCAGCCGCTCGCGAGCGGTGAGCTTGCCCTTCTTGTGCTGGGCTTCGATGCGTTTCACGCCGCCGCCCAGGCGGGCGGCCTCGCGCTTCTTCTCCAGTTGCTCGAGGATGTCGTGCATGAGTCTCTCCGGGTCCTTCGTTATTGGTTTCGCCACACGTCCAGCAGCTGGCGCGCGGCCGCGGAGGCCGGCACACGCCCGGCCTCGACGTCGCTCGTGAGTTGCGGCAGCAGCGAGCGCACGGCCCGCTGCTCACGGAAATCGTGCTTCAGGCCCGCGTCGATCCGTTCCCACATCCATGCAAGCGCCTGGTGCTGGCGGCGCGCCGCGAGCTGGCCGCTGGCCGTGCGCGCCTCGCGGAACTGCGTCACGGCCTGCCAGAAACGGTCCAGCCCGTCGCCTTTCAACGCACTGAGCTGGATGACTTGCGGCGACCACTCGCGCGCGCGGCCCTGCTGCGTGAAGATGCGCATCGCGCTCGTGACCTGGGCCTGCGCGCGCGTGGCCGCATCGGCGTCGATGTCCGCCTTGTTGATGACGACCAGGTCCGCCAGCTCCATCACGCCCTTCTTGATCGCCTGCAGGTCGTCTCCCGCATTGGGCAGCTGCATCAGCACGAACATGTCGGTCATGCCCGCGACCGCCGTTTCGCTCTGGCCCACGCCCACCGTCTCGACGATGACGATGTCGTAGCCGGCGGCCTCGCACACCAGCATCGCCTCGCGCGTCTTCTCCGCCACGCCACCCAGCGTGCCGCTGGAGGGACTGGGGCGGATGTAGGCGTTCTCGTTGACCGAGAGATGCTCCATGCGCGTCTTGTCGCCGAGGATCGAACCGCCCGAGACGCTCGAAGAAGGATCAACCGCCAGGACTGCGACGCGATGGCCTTTGCCGATCAGGTACAGGCCCAGCGCCTCGATGAAGGTGCTCTTGCCCACCCCCGGCACGCCGCTGATGCCGAGGCGGAACGATTTGCCGCTCGCCGGAAGGAGTCGGGTCAGCAGCTCGTCGCCCTGGGTGCGATGGTCGGCGCGCGTGGATTCGAGCAGCGTGATGGCCTTCGCGATGGCCCGGCGCTGGGCAGCACCCGGCCCCGCGAGGATCTGCTCGGCGAGGCTCACGCTTTCTGCACTTTCCGGATCTGCTCGAGCACGTCCTTCGCGCTCGCGGGGATCGGCGTGCCGGGTCCGTAAATGCCCTTCACACCCGCTTCGTAGAGGAAGTCGTAATCCTGCTGCGGGATCACGCCGCCGACGAAGACGACGATGTCATCCGCGCCCTGCTTCTTCAGCTCGTCGATGATCGCCGGCACCAGGGTCTTGTGGCCCGCGGCCAGCGTGGAGACACCCACCGCATGCACGTCGTTCTCGATCGCCTGGCGCGCGCATTCCTCCGGCGTCTGGAACAGCGGGCCCATGTCGACGTCGAAACCGAGGTCCGCGAAGGCCGTGGCGACGACCTTCGCGCCACGGTCATGCCCGTCCTGCCCGAGCTTGGCGATCATCACGCGGGGACGGCGGCCCTGCTCGCGCGCGAAGCCCTCGATTTCGTTCTTCAGTTTGTCCCAGCCCTCGGCCGAGTCGTAGGCAGCTGCATACACGCCGGTCACCTTTTGCGTATCGGCGCGATGGCGCCCGAAGACCTTCTCCAATGCGTCGGACACTTCGCCGACCGTCGCACGCAGGCGGATCGCCTGGATGCTGAGGTCCAGCAGGTTGCCTTCGCCCGATTCCGCGCATTTGGTCAACGCGGCGAGGGCGGCCTGCACCTTCGCGGCATCGCGCGTCGCGCGGATCTTCTGCAGGCGCGCCACCTGCTGCTCGCGCACCTTGTTGTTGTCGACCTCGAGGATGTCGTGCACATCTTCCTTCTCGAGCCTGTACTTGTTGACGCCGACGATCACGTCCTTGCCCGAATCGATGCGCGCCTGTTTCTCGGCGGCGGCGGCTTCGATCTTCAATTTCGCCCAACCGGAATCGACGGCGCGGGTCATGCCTCCCATCGCGTCGACCTCCTCGATGATGGCACTGGCCGCGTCGGCCATCTCCTGCGTCAGCCTCTCCATCATGTAGCTGCCCCCCCAGGGATCGATCACGTTCGTGATGTGCGATTCCTCCTGGATGATGAGCTGCGTGTTGCGGGCGATGCGCGAGGAGAACTCGGTGGGCAGCGCGATGGCTTCATCGAACGAGTTGGTGTGCAGCGACTGCGTGCCGCCGAACACCGCCGCCATCGCCTCGATGGTCGTGCGCACGATGTTGTTGTACGGGTCCTGCTCGGTGAGCGACCAGCCCGAGGTCTGGCAGTGCGTGCGCAGCATCAGGCTCTTGGGGTTCTTCGCGCCGAAGCCCTTCATGATCCGGCACCACAAGAGGCGCGCCGCGCGCATCTTGGCGATCTCCAGATAGAAGTTCATCCCGATCGCCCAGAAGAACGACAGGCGCCCCGCGAAATCGTCGACGTCCAGGCCCTTGGCCATCGCGGTCTTGACGTACTCCTTGCCGTCGGCGAGCGTGAAGGCGAGTTCCAGCGCCTGGTTCGCGCCCGCCTCCTGCATGTGGTAGCCGGAGATCGAGATCGAGTTGAACTTCGGCATGTTCTTCGCCGTGTACTCGATGATGTCGCCGACGATCCGCATCGAGGGCTGCGGCGGGTAGATGTACGTGTTGCGGACCATGAACTCCTTGAGGATGTCGTTCTGGATGGTCCCCGAGAGCTTGTCCTGCGCAACGCCCTGCTCTTCCGCCGCGACCACGTAGCCCGCGAGGATCGGCAGCACGGCGCCGTTCATGGTCATCGACACCGAGACCTTGTCGAGCGGGATGCCGTCGAACAGGATCTTCATGTCCTCGACCGAGTCGATCGCCACGCCCGCCTTGCCGACGTCGCCCTTCACGCGCGGATGGTCGCTGTCGTAGCCGCGATGCGTGGCGAGGTCGAACGCCACCGACACGCCTTGCCCGCCGCCGGCGAGCCCCTTCCGATAGAACGCGTTCGACTCCTCGGCCGTCGAGAAGCCCGCGTACTGGCGGATGGTCCACGGGCGCGCCGCGTACATCGTCGCCTGCGGACCGCGCACGAAGGGCTCGAAGCCGGGCAAGGTGTTCGCGTAGGGCAGGCCCTGGGTGTCCTCGCTCGTGTAGAGCGGCTTCACGGCGATGCCGTCCGGCGTGGGCCAGTCGAGCGCGGCGACGTTGCCGCCAGGCGCGGACCTGGCCGCGGCTTTGCGCCACGCATCGAGGTCGGCGGCAGCGAATTCGGGGCTGGGCTGGTTCATGGTTGCATCATACCGCATTCATAATTATTGATAAAGAATGCGAAGGTCCGTAGAATCGCGCCATGGCTTCTGCTGTCATGTCCCCGGTCACCCTGGCGCCGCGCGCCCTCTACGAGGAGGTCGCGGAGCAATTGCGCCAGCGCATCTTCCGGCGCGAACTGGAGCCGGGCAGCTGGATCGACGAGGTGAAGATCGCCCAGGAGTTCGGCATCAGCCGCACGCCGCTGCGCGAGGCGCTGAAGGTGCTGGCGGCCGAAGGGCTGGTGACGATGAAGGTGCGACGCGGTGCCTACGTCACCGAAGTCTCGGAAACGGACCTGGCCGACGTGTACCACCTGCTTTCGCTGCTGGAGAGCGATGCCGCGGGCGTGGTGGCGCACAAGGCCACCGACGAGCAGGTGAAGGAGCTGCAGCAGCTTCAGAAGGAGCTGGAAGCCGCGCAGAACAATCGCGACAGGTTCTTCGCGATCAACGAGCGCTTCCACATGCGGCTGCTGGAGCTCGCCGGCAATCGCTGGCGCGACCAGATGGTGGCCGACCTGCGCAAGGTGATGAAGCTCAATCGCCACAATTCCCTGCTCAAGGCCGGCCGGGTCAAGGAATCGATGCTCGAACACCGCGCGATCATGGAGGCGATCGCGCAGCGCGATTCACGCGCCGCGATGAAGCGGATGCAGGAGCATTTCAGGAACGGATTGAAGGCCGCGGCGTAGCGCGGTCCACCCGCGTCTCGCTCAGGTCGCGCGGCCGGTCAGCGCGCCCAGCAGGCCGCCGAGGCTGCCCGTGTCGGGCAACTGGCCGTTCGGCGTGAGCTTGTCCACCACCTGCGGCAGCATCTGCGCAAGCTGGCCGGACACCATGTTCGGATCCAGGCCCAGCTTCTGCGCGATCTCCTGCAGCTGCCCGTTGCCGAGTACCGAGGCGATTTGGTCGCCCGATACCGGCAGGTTCTGGCCGGTGCCGACCCAGGACGAAACGGCGTCGCCGAGCCCGCCGGCCTGGAATTTCTCGACCAGCCCCGCGAGGCCGCCCGTCTGCGGGTTGTTCACAAGGCCGATCACGACATCCATCAGGCCGCCATGCTGGCCTCCACCCTGCCCTTGTTGCAGCGCGCTGACCAGTTGGCCGCCGAGCGAATCCAGAAGTCCCATGGTGCACTCCAGTGTTGAGTGCCGAAAAGGCTACCACGGCGACAAGACAAATCAAAACGCCGAAATCCCCGTCTGCGCCCTTCCGAGAATGAGCGCGTGCACGTCGTGCGTGCCCTCGTAGGTGTTCACCACTTCGAGGTTCACCAGGTGGCGCGCCACGCCGAATTCGTCGCTGATGCCGTTGCCTCCGAGCATGTCGCGCGCGGTGCGGGCGATGTCCAACGCCTTGCCACAGGAATTGCGTTTCATGATGGACGTGATTTCCACCGACGCCGTGCCCTCGTCCTTCATGCGCCCGAGGCGCAGGCACCCTTGCAGGCCGAGCGTGATCTCGGTCTGCATGTCGGCGAGTTTCTTCTGGACCAGCTGGTTCGCCGCCAGCGGCTTGCCGAACTGCTTGCGATCGAGCACGTATTGGCGGGCGCGATGCCAGCAGTCCTCCGCAGCCCCCAGCGCGCCCCAGGCAATGCCGTAGCGCGCGGAGTTCAGGCACGTGAAGGGGCCCTTGAGTCCCCGCACTTCGGGGAAAGCGTTCTCCTCGGGGCAGAACACGTCGTCCATCACGATCTCGCCGGTGATCGAGGTGCGCAGGCCCACCTTGCCGTGGATCTTCGGTGTCGTCAGGCCCTTCCAGCCCTTCTCCAGCACGAAGCCGCGGATGGAACCCTCGTCGTCCTTGGCCCAGACCACGAAGACATCGGCGATCGGCGAGTTGGTGATCCACATCTTCGATCCGGTCAGCTTGTAGCCGCCGTCCGCCCTGCGCGCCCTCGTGATCATGCTGCCGGGATCCGACCCATGGTTCGGTTCGGTCAGGCCGAAGCAGCCGATCCACTCGCCGGTCGCCAGCTTCGGCAGGTACTTCTGCCTGGTCGCCTCGTTGCCGAATTCGAAGATCGGCACCATCACGAGCGACGACTGCACGCTCATCATGGAGCGGTAGCCCGAATCGATGCGCTCGACCTCGCGCGCGACCAGGCCGTAGCACACGTAGTTCAGGCCCGCGCCGCCGTACTGCTCGGGGATGGTCGGGCCGAGCAGGCCCAGCGCGCCCATCTCACGGAAGATCGCCGGGTCGGTCGTTTCGTTGCGGAAGGACTCGAGCACGCGTGGCGCGAGCTTCTCCTGGCAATAGGCATGCGCGGCGTCGCGCACGGCGCGTTCGTCGTCGGTGATCTGCGCATCCAGCAGCAGCGGGTCGGCCCAATTGAAGGCGGCTTTGGCAGCCATGATGTTCTCCTAGGATTTCACGAGTTTAGTCGCGGGCGCCGGCAACGCCCGGAATGCGGTGCACCCGAGGCACAGCGAAGTCGCGATGGCGCCCAGCACCGCGGCATAGGGTTCGATGTGCATGGCACTCGCGGCGGACGCCACGCCGCCGGTGAACCATTGCATCACGGCGACGCCGAGGAACATCGCCATGGTGAACACGGCCATGGCGCGGCCGGTCATGTGCGGCGGGTAGGCCGAGCGCACGTCGGCGTACTGCAGGCTGCCGAAGCCGGACATCAGGCCCACGGCCATGGCCAGCGCGACCTCGACCGCAGCGCCGGGGCTGAAGGCCATGACCGCGAAGCAGGCGGCGTTGGCGAGCGCGAACGTGACGATCCACTGGCGGCGCCGCGCTTCGCCCGGGTCCAGCCGGCCGAACAGCGGCGCGGCGAACATGCCGATGACGGAGATCGCGATGGCGACGTTGCCCGTCTCCACGAGGCTGAAGGCGTGCCGGTCGATCAGCATGGGCGCCAGCCACAGGCCGCGCAAGGTCATGAACGACGAATAGGTCGTCAGCGCCAGCGCGAAGATGCCGATCGTGTGCGGCAGGCGGAAGAGCTCGCCGTAGCCGCGCAGAGCCGCAGCTACGTCCAGCTTGTGCCGCTCCGGGGCCGCCGATCCTTCGCGCACGAACAGGAAGATCGCAATCCACGCGAGCAGTGCCAGCGCCGCGAGTGCGATGAAGCCCCAGCGCCACGAGAACCGCTCGATCACCCACGCGAGCGGCGTGCCCGTGAGCAGCAGGCCCACCGAGCCGATGCCCAGCGCCGCGCCGTTGACGGCGGCGAAGCGCCCGGTCGGGAAGTGGCGCGCGATGAACACGGTACAGACGAGGAAGGCCGGCGCGCACCCGATACCGGTCAGGACCTGCCCGAGCACCAGCGTGCCGAAGTCCTGCGCGGATGCGGTGACCAGCGCACCGGCAATCGCCAGCGGAAAGACCGTAACGATGGTCTTGCGCGGCCCATAAACGTCGATGCCCATGCCCATGAAGAGCTGCAGGCCCGCGAACGAAAAGTGGAAGGCCGCCGCGAACAGGCCCAGTTGCTGCTTGGAAAGCTGGAACGCCTGCGACAGTGCAGGCGCCATGATTGCGGCAGCCGTGCGGAACGCCTGGCTGAGCGCGAAGCCGCTGATCAGCACCAGCAGCATGGGCCAGGCGCTGCGCTCCCTCATTGGGAGAGAACCGCCGTCGCCTCGATCTCCACCTTCGCGCGATCTTCGATGAGCGCCTTCACCTCCACCGCCGTCATCGCGATGTCGTAGCAGCCGATGATCTCGCGGAAGGCCCGGCCGATCTCCCCGGAGGCGGCCAGGTACTCGCGCTTGTCGGTCACATACCAGGTCATACGCACGATATTGTCGGGCCGACCGCCCGCTTCGCGGAGCACATCGGCGACATTGCGCAGCGCCTGCCGGGCCTGCCCGGCGAAGTCGTCCGTATGGAACACGCCTTGTGCGTCCCAGCCGATCATGCCGGCGATGAACAGCATGCGGCCCGTCGCCACGACGCCGTTCGCATAGCCCTTGGGCCGCGGCCAGCCGGCCGGGAGGATCGCTTCGTGGCTCATGGCTGGCCTTCTTTCAAGAGTTCGCGCGCGATGATGAGTTGCTGCACCTCGCTGGCGCCTTCGTAGATGCGCAGCGGCCGGATCTCGCGATACAGCCGCTCGACCACGTTGTCGCTCTGCACGCCCATGCCGCCGAAGATCTGCACGGCGGCGTCGATCACCTGCTGCGCGCCTTCGGTGGCCGTGAGTTTGGCCATGGCGGCCTCCTTCGTCACGCCGCGCCCCTGGTCGCGCTGCCAGGCCGCGCGGTAGATGAGCAGCGCGGAGCCGTCGATCGTCGTCGCCATCTGCGCGAGTTTCGCCTGCGTCAGCTGGAAGTCGGCCAGCGACTGGTTGAACATCTTGCGCGTGGTCGCGCGCGCGAGCGCCTCCTCGAGCGCGCGGCGCGCGAAGCCGAGCGCCGCGGCGGCGACCGACGTGCGGAACACGTCGAGCGTGCGCATCGCCACCTTGAAGCCCTCCCCCGCCTCACCGACGCGTTGCGACAGAGGCACGCGGCAATTCGTGAACTTGAGGCGCGCCAGTGGGTGCGGCGCGATCACGTCGATTCGCTCCGCGATCTCGAAGCCGGGCGTGCCCGCGTCGACGATGAAGGCGGAGATGCCCCGCGCGCCCGGCGCCTCGCCCGTGCGGCAGAACACGACGTAGAAGTCCGCGATGCCGCCGTTGGAGATCCAGGTCTTCTCGCCGTTGATCACCGCGTGATCGCCGTCGATGTGGGCACTGCACTGCATCGCGGCCACGTCCGATCCGGCTTCCGGCTCGGAGAGCGCGAAAGCGGCGATCGCCTCGCCTTTGGCGACTCGCGGCAAGTACCGCGCCTTCTGCCCGGAAGTGCCTTGCAGCGTGATGGCGCCGCTGCCCAATCCTTGCATGGCAAAGGCGAAGTCCGCCAGGCCGTTGTGGCGCGCCAGCGTTTCGCGGATCAGGCAGATCGCCCGCGTGTCGATCTTCTCGCCCACCGCGTGTCGCAGCCAGCCCGCGGTCCCGAGCTTGCGCACGAGTGTGCGGCATTGATCATCGACATCGCCGCCATGGTGGTCGGCCACGTTCCGCGCCGCCCAGGTGTCGAGCTCGCGCGCGAGTTGCCGGTGCCGCTCTTCGAAAAACGGCCAGTCGAGGTAGCTCTCGTCGGCCATGTCAGTTGCCCTCGAACTTCGGCCTGCCCTTCGCGACGAAGGCGTCGTACGCCCGCGTGAAGTCCTCGGTCATCATGCAGATGGCCTGGGCCTGCGCCTCGGCTTCGATCGCCTGCTCGATCGTCATCGCCCATTCCTGGTGGAGCATCGTCTTGGTGATGCCGTTGGCGAAGGTCGGTCCCTGCGCCAGGTCGGCGGCGAGCTTCTGCGCCTCGGCGAGCAAGGCACCGGGTTCGGCGAGCCGGTTCAGGAATCCCCAGCGCTCCGCCTCCTCGCCGCCGAGCGAGCGGCCGGTATAGAGCAACTCGCTCGCCCGGCCCTGCCCGATGATCCGGGGCAGCATCGCGCACGCGCCCATGTCGCAGCCGGCGAGGCCCACGCGGTTGAACAGGAACGCCGTCTTGCTGCGCGCCGTGCCCAGTCGCAGGTCGGACGCCATCGCGATGATCGCGCCGGCGCCGGCACAGACGCCGTCGATCGCGGCGACGATCGGCTGCGGGCAGGCGCGCATCGCCTTCACCAGGTCGCCCGTCATGCGCGTGAACATCAGCAGTTCCGGTGCCTTCAATTTCACCAGCGGGCCGATGATCTCGTGCACATCGCCGCCGGAGCAGAAGTTGTCGCCCGCGCCGACGATCACGACGGCGTGGATATCCGTCGCGTACTTCAATTGACCGAACAAATCGCGCAGTTCGGCGTACGAGTCGAACGTCAGCGGGTTCTTGCGCTCGGGCCGGTCGAGCGTGATCGTCGCGACCGCGCCGCTCGCTTCCCACTTGAAATGCGTGGCGCGGTAGCCCGCGAGCTGCTTGCGGTTGCCCGCGACCAGCGCCGGCGACACACGATCGTCGGCGCGTTCAGTTGAATCGTTCATTCGCTGTCTCCGCGGCTTGCGCCGCCATCTGTTTTTCGCGTTCGAGGTTGCGTTCGAGCTGCGACTTGCCCGACAGGTACTGCACCGGCCAGCGCAGGTCGTGGTAGCCGATCTTCGCGGCCTCCAGCAGGGTCCATTGCGGATTCGCGAGGTGCGGCCGCGCGATCGCGCACAGGTCGGCCCGGCCGGCGGCGATGATGCTGTTGACGTGGTCTGCTTCGGAGATCGCGCCGACGGCGATCGTCGCGATGCCCGCCTCGTTGCGGATGCGGTCGGCGAACGGCGTCTGGTACATCCGGCCGTACACGGGCTTTTGCTTCCTGCTCACCTGCCCCGAGGAGCAGTCGATCATGTCGGCGCCCGCCGCCTTGAACATCTTCGCGATCTCCACCGCGTCATCCGGCGTGATGCCGCCTTCCACCCAGTCGTGGGCCGAGATGCGCACGGACATCGGCAGGTGCTGGGGCCAGACGGCGCGCATGGCTTCGAACACTTCGAGCGGGTAAAGCAGCCGGTTCTCGAGCGAGCCGCCGTATTCGTCGGTGCGCAGGTTCGTGAGCGGCGAGATGAAGCTCGACAGCAGGTAGCCGTGGGCGCAGTGCAGCTCGAGCCAGTCGAACCCGGCCTCGACCGCATAGCGCGTACTGCGAACGAAGTCGTCGCGCACGCGGTCCATGTCGGTGCGGTTCATGGCGCGTGACCAGTCGCTCACGCCATCGATGTACTGCTCCGGGGAAGCGGAAATCAGCGGCCAGTTGCCCGAGGCGAGCGGCTGGTCCTCGCCTTCCCACGGCACCCGCGTCGAGCCTTTCGGGCCCGCGTGACCGAGCTGCATGCCGATCCTGGCGTCCGACCACCGATGCACATAGTCGACTATGCGCTTGAAGCCATCGCGCTGCTGCTCGTTCCACAGGCCCGGGCAGCCGGGCGTGATGCGCGCGTCGGCCGTCGGGCAGGTCATCTCCACGAACACGAGCCCCGCCCCGCCCATCGCCCGCGAGCCCAGGTGCACCAGGTGGTAGTCGCCCGGCACGCCGTCCACGCACGAATACTGGGCCATCGGCGACACCACGACCCGGTTCTTCAGCGTCACGCCGCGCACGGTGAAGGGCGTGAACATCGGCGGCACCGGCTGCTGCGCAGGCGCGCGCTGCAGGCCAGCGCGTTCGGCGATCCAGTCCTCGTAGTCCTCGACATAGTCCCTGTCGCGCAGCCGCAGGTTCTCGTGGCTGATGCGCTGGCTGCGCGTGAGCAGCGAATACGCGAACTGCTCCGGCGGCAGGTTCACGTAGCGCGCGACGTTCTCGAACCATTCGGTGGAGTTGCGCGCGGCGTTCTGGATCTTGAGCACCTCGACACTGCGCACGGCTTCGTAGTCGCGCAGGGCCTGCGCCAGGTCGCCGTTCGATCGGGCGACGCAGCGCGCGAGCTCGATCGCGTCCTCCAGCGCCAGCTTCGTCCCCGAGCCGACCGAGAAGTGCGCCGTGTGCGCCGCATCGCCCATCAGCACGACAGGCGCGCGGCCGTTGTGGTGTACCCAGGTCTTGCACACCACGCGCGGAAACCGGATCCACTGCGCCGAGCCGCGCAGGTGCGATGCGTTCGACATCAGCTTGTGCCCGTCGAGATACCTGGCGAAGAGCTTCTCGCAGTACGCGATCGACTCCTCCTTCGACATCTTGTCGATGCCCGCCTTCAGCCAGACCTCCTCGGGTGTCTCCACGATGAAGGTCGAGGTGTCGCCGTCGAACTGGTAGGCGTGCGCCTGGAACCAGCCGTGCTCGGTCTCCTCGAAGGCGAACGTGAACGCCTCGAACTTCCTGTGCGTGCCCAGCCAGACGAAGCGGCATTTGCGCAGGTCGACGTCGGGCTGGTAGGTGGCCGTGTATTTCGTGCGGATGCGGCTGTTCAGGCCGTCGCTGGCGATGACGAGGTCGGCCTCGGGAAATTGCTCGTCGCCCTGCACGTCGGTCTCGAACACGAGCTTGACGCCCAGCCCTTCGCAGCGGCGCTGCAGGATGTTCAGCAGCCGCTTGCGCCCGATGCCGGCAAAGCCGTGGCCACCCGAGCGGACCCGGTGACCGCGAATGTGGACCTCGATGTCGTCCCAGTGGTTGAACGCGTCGAGGATCTCGTCCGCGGTGGGCGCGTCGGCGGCCTTCAGGTTGCCCAGCGTCTGGTCCGAGAACACCACACCCCAGCCGAATGTGTCGTACGGCCGGTTGCGCTCGACCACCGTGATCTCGTGCCGGGGGTCCTGCTTCTTCATCAGGAGCGCGAAATACAGCCCTGCCGGGCCGCCGCCGATGCAGACGATCTTCATGATTGCTCCAGACCTAGATAATTTAAGTTTAAAGCATTTGGCCGGATCCTGTCACTCGGTGCAAGCCAGCGGGGCCTCAGGCCGCCCGGGCCAGCTGCTCGTTCGCCAGGGCCATCACGTCATGCGGATCGGACTCGCGCAGCTTGTGGTCGCTCCACACCTGGCGCCAGCGGCGCGCGCCCGGCAGACCGTTACGCAGGCCCAGCATGTGCCGGGCGATGCTGGACCAGGGCGTGCCATGCGCCTTGGCCTCGCGCGCCATGTAGTCGGCCATCGCGATCTCGACCGACTCGCGCGTGATGTCCCGCTCGGGGTCGCCATAGAAGGCGTGATCCCACGAGGCGAGCCACCAGGGGTTGTGGTAGGCCTCGCGGCCGATCATCGCGCCATCCACGTTGGCCAGCGCCTCGCGCACGTGGTCATCCGCCGTGATCCCGCCGTTGAGCGAGAACACCAGGTGCGGGAAGTCGCGCTTGAGCCGGTACACCAGCTCGTAGCGCAGCGGCGGCACCTCGCGGTTTTCCTTGGGCGACAGGCCCTTCAGCCATGCGTTGCGCGCATGGACGAAGAAGACCTTGCAGCCGGCCTCGCTCACCGTGCCGACGAAATCGCGCACGAACTCGTAGCTCTCGGTCTTGTCGATGCCGATCCGGTGCTTCACGGTGACAGGGACGTTCACGGCATCGTGCATCGCCTTGACGCAGTCGGCGACGAGCTGCGGCTCGGCCATGAGGCAGGCGCCGAACGATCCGCGCTGGACCCGCTCGCTGGGGCAGCCGCAATTGAGGTTGATCTCGTCGTAGCCCCATTGCTCGCCCAGGCGCGCGCTGTGGGCGAGCTCATGCGTGTCGCTGCCGCCGAGCTGCAGCGCGACGGGATGCTCTTGCGGATCGAAGTCCAGATGGCGCGGCACGTCGCCATGCACGAGCGCGCCTTGGGTGACCATCTCGGTGTAGAGCACAGCGCGGCGCGTCAGCAGGCGATGGAAGAACCGGCAATGCCGGTCCGTCCAGTCCATCATCGGGGCGACGCTCAGGCGCCAGTGATCGGGGGCGGGATGCGGGGCGGAAGTCACTGCCCCCGATTGTCCCATCATGCCGGAGACGGCTCGCCCTGACGGATGGGCTGGAGGAAGGGCTCCCGGCCGATTGACAAGGCCATGGCCCGGGGGGAAGCTGGACGCATGAAGTCCTTTTCACCCGAATCGAGGATGTTCACGCTGGGAGGCGTGTTCTATCCCACAGGCCATGTCGTCCTCATGTTCCCCACCGCGCAGGACGCGCTGGATGCGGAAAGGAAGCTGATCAGTTCCGGCTACGACGGTGGCTCGATCTGCCTGCTCACGCCGCAGGACATCCACGACAAGGTGGCATTCACCGTCCTGCACGAGGAAGGGCTGCCTTCGCCCGGCACGGAAGGCGAGACCGCGCGCCACTACGAGGAGCTCGCGCGCGAGGGGCATCACGCGCTGCTCGTGCCGGCGCCCTCGGCGAAAGACACCGAACGCGTGATGGATGCGCTGAAGGACGCGAAGATCTCGTACGCCCAGAAGTACCGGCACTTCGTGATCGAGGATCTCGTCACGGATCGATAGATGGCAAATCGGCGCGTGGGCGGGCCGTCCCGCGCGGTCGCTGCGCCGGCCTGGCGGCCGGGTCCCTGCGCTGGACGCCTCTTGCGGCGCGCGGGAGCAACTCGTCTGGAGTTTGCCGGCGCACCGGCAAACTCCAGACTCAAACAATCTCCCGCAGCCAGAAACAGTCGCCTCGGCTCGATCCGCTTCGCTCTCGCAAGCCGCGCTGCGCCGCAAGAGGCATCCAGCGCAGGCGCAGCGCCCCGATCGCGCGAGACGGCCCACCCACGCACCGATTTGCTGGACACAGCCGTTGGCGATCGACCGGACACCCCGGGCGCTTAAAGCAAAGCCGCGTGCGGGCGGACCCCGGCGCGCCATCAGGGCGGCTCGCCTGCGCCGGCTGCTCCTGCGGACCCAGCATCGCTTGCGAGAGCGCAGCGAATCGAGCGATGCGCTCGTTTCTGGCTCGCGGGGATTGTTTGAGTCTGGAGTTGGGGGTGCGCCCCCAACTCCAGACGAGTTGCCCCGCGCGGGCCGCAGGAGCGGCTGGTGCAGGTTTGCCGCCGAGTGCGCCGACAGGTGCGCGAGGCGGACGAGCCGACCGCGCGCCGGGGTCCGCCCGCATGCGGCTTTGCCAGCACGGATGACGCTCAAAAAGCAAGGCCCGCATGAAGCGGGCCTTGCTTTGGGTGTCCGGGCGGTCAGCCCATGTGCAGCCCGCCGTTGACGGAGAAGTCCGCCCCGGTCGAGTAGCCCGCTTCTTCGGACGCCAGCCACGCGACGATGGACGCGATCTCGCCGGGCTCGCCGAGGCGCTTGACCGGAATGGTCGCCACGATCTTCTCGAGCACGTCGGGACGCACGGCCTTGACCATGTCGGTGCCGATGTAGCCGGGGCTCACGGTGTTCACCGTGACGCCCTTGCTCGCGAGCTCCTGCGCCAGCGCCATCGTGAAGCCGTGCATGCCGGCCTTGGCCGCCGAGTAGTTGGTCTGGCCGGCCTGGCCCTTCTCGCCGTTCACCGAGCTGATGTTGATGATGCGGCCGAAGCCGCGCTCGACCATGTCGCCCACCACCTGCTTGGTGACGTTGAACATCGAATTGAGGTTGGTGTCGATCACCGCGTCCCAGTCCTCGCGCGTCATCTTGATGAACAGGCGGTCGCGCGTGATGCCGGCGTTATTCACGAGCACGTCGATGGGGCCGTGTTCCGCCTTGGCCTTGCTGAAGGCTTCGACGGTGGATTCCCAGCTGCTCACGTTGCCGACCGACGCGTAGAAGGTGAAGCCCAGCGCGCTCTGCTCGTTCAGCCATTTCGTGTAGTCGCGGCTCGGGCCGCAACCCGCGATCACCTTGAAACCTTCCTTGTGCAGGCGCTGGCAGATCGCGGTGCCGATCCCGCCCATGCCACCGGTGACGTAGGCGACTTTCTGTTGGCTCATCGTTGTGCTCCTGGGTGTGTGTGCGACTTGTTCTTGTACTCTTTCAGGCGCGCTCCACGGCGAGGGAAACCCCCATGCCGCCGCCGATGCACAGCGCGGCCACGCCCTTCTTCGCTTCGCGCCGTTTCATTTCATGCAGAAGCGTGACGAGGATGCGGCAGCCGGACGCACCGATCGGGTGCCCGATGGCGATCGCGCCGCCATTGACATTGACCTTCGCAGGATCGATGCCAAGCTCCTTGTTCACTGCGCACGCCTGCGCGGCGAAAGCTTCGTTCAGCTCGAACAGGTTCACGTCGGCCGCGCTCCAGCCGGCGCGCTGCAGCGCCTTCTTCGTCGCGGGCACCGGGCCCATGCCCATCGTGGCGGGATCGAGCCCGCTGGTGCCGAACGACACGATGCGGGCCAGCGGCGTGAGGCCCAGCTCCTTCGCCTTCTTCGCGCTCATCACCACCACGGCTGCGGCGCCATCATTGATGCCCGACGCGTTGCCCGCCGTCACCGTGCCGCTCTTGTCGAAAGCGGGGCGCAGGCCGGCCAGCGCTTCGGCGCTGGTCTTCTTGTTGATGAACTCATCCGCAGCGAAGACGATGGGGTCGCCCTTCTTCTGCGGGATCGTGACCGGCACGATCTCTTCCTTGAACTTGCCGGCTTCCTGCGCGGCCGCGGCCTTCTGCTGGCTGGCGAGTGCCAGCGCGTCCTGCTGTTCGCGCGAGACTTCGAACTTCTTCGCCACGTTCTCGGCGGTGACGCCCATGTGGTACTGGTTGTAGACGTCCCACAGGCCGTCCACGATCATCGAATCGATCATCTTCCAGTCGCCCATGCGTTGGCCTTCGCGGGAGTTCATCAGAACGTGCGGCGCGGCGCTCATGTTCTCCTGGCCGCCGGCAACGACGATCTCCGCGTCGCCCCAGGCAATCGCCTGTGCCGCGAGCATCACGGCCTTCAGGCCCGAGCCGCAGACGGCGTTGATCGTCAGGCCCGGCACTTCCTTCGGCAGGCCGGCCTTCAGCAGCGCCTGGCGCGCGGGGTTCTGGCCCGCGCCGGCCGCGAGCACCTGGCCCATGATCACTTCGCTCACCTGCTCAGGCTTGACCTTGGCACGCTCGAGCGCCTCCTTGATCACGATCGCGCCGAGCTCGGGCGCCGGGGTCTTGGCGAGCGTGCCGCCGAACTTGCCCACCGCCGTGCGCACGGCGGAAACGATGACGATGTCTTCCATTCAGGTCTCTCCTTAAGCTTTCGCCTTCACATACCGGCCCGGCGCGGGCTCGATCACCTTGTACTTGCCGCGGCCGAAGTTCTTCGGCGCCGCGACTTGCTTGCCCGCGTGGGACTTCAGCCACGCAGCCCAGTCGGTCCACCAGCTGCCGGGATGCTCCTTTGCGCCCGCCAGCCATTCCGCATGCGTCCTGGGCAGCTTGTCATTGGTCCAGTACGAGCGCTTGTTCTTGGACGGCGGGTTGATCACCCCCGCGATGTGGCCCGACGCGCCCATCACGAAGCGCTTCTTGCCCGGCAGCACCTGCGTCGATGCATACGCACCGCCGATCGGCACGATATGGTCTTCGCGCGAGCCGTAGATGTAGGCCGGGATGTCGATCTTGCGCAGGTCCACCTTTTCGCCGCACACCGTCGCCTTGCCGGGCTTCACCAGATTGTTCTCGAGGTAGGTATTGCGCAGGTACCAGGCGTACATCGGCCCCGGCAGGTTCGTGGAATCGCTGTTCCAGTAAAGCAGATCGAACGGCGGCGGCGTCTCGCCCTTCAGGTAGTTGCCGACGACGTAGTTCCACACGAGGTCGTTCGGGCGCAGGAAGCTGAAGGTGGACGCGAGCTCCTGGCCCTTGAGCAGGCCGCTCTTGCCCATCTGCATCTCACGGAACTTGACGAAGCTCTCGTCGATGAAGACATCGAGCACGCCCGTTTCCTTGAAGTCCAGCAGCGCGGTGAGGAAGGTGGCCGAAGCCAGCGGCTTCTCGCCGCGCGCGGCAAGCACGGCGAGTGCGGTGCCGAGGATGGTGCCGCCGACGCAGAAGCCCAGCGCGTTGATCTGCTTGGCCTGCGTAATCTCGCGCACGACGCCGATCGCCTCGATCGGGCCCTCGTCGATGTAGTCGTCCCAGGTCTTGCCTTCGAGCGACTCGTCGGGATTGCGCCAGCTCATGACGAAGGTGCGATGGCCTTGCTCCACGAGATAGCGCACGAGCGAGTTGTCGGGCTGCAGGTCGAGGATATAGAACTTGTTGATGCAAGGCGGGATGACGAGGAAGGGGCGCTCGTACACCTGCTTCGTGAGCGGCTTGTATTCGATCAGCTGGAACAGGTCGTTCTCGTAGACCACGGCGCCTTCGGTCGTCGCGACGTTCTTGCCGACTTCGAAGACGCTTTCGTCGGTCATCGAGACATGGCCCTGCTGGATGTCGTTCAGCAGGTTCTGCATGCCCTTGGCGATGCTTTCGCCCTTGGTGTCGAGCGCCCTCTTCTGCGCCTCGGCATTCAGCGCCATGAAATTGCTCGGCGCCGACGCCGCCATCCATTGCTCGACGGCGAAGCGCAGGCGCGCCTTGGTCTTCGGGTCCGTTTCCGCGGCCTCGACCATGCCCAGCAGCGTGCGCGCGTTGAGCAAGTACATCGCGGCCGTGTACGCCGCCATGGGGTTCTGCGCCCATGCGTCGGACGAGAAGCGCTTGTCCCGCGCGAGGTTCGTCGTCAGGCCGGTGTTCCAGAGCTCGGCGGCTTCCTTCAGGTAGGCCTGTTGCAGGGCCTCGAGCTTTTCCGGGGAGAAGGTGATGTGCGGGAAATCCGGGAGGCTGGGCAACGCCGGCAGCGCAGCGCCGCTTGCCAGTCCGCCGAAGGACTGCAGCGCCTGGACCCAGTGATCGCCCAAGCTCTTCTGGAATTGCTGGGCGTTCTGCGCCCAATCCGGCACTGAATTCATCCTTGTCTCCTGGGTACCCTTGTTTTCCGGGTTAACCCGAGTATCACACGATTGATGTTGCAGTGCAACATTCAGCCGCTCGCTGTCGCCGATCCTTGCGTTCGGGTTGTACTCCTAGGAGCGCCGCCTGTCTTGCGAGCGGTGTATCAGGCGAGCCAGACAGCGGCGGCGAAACGCCCGCTGACGCGGTCCCGCCGGTGCGAAAAGAACCTCGCAGGGTTCGCCACCGTGCACCACGCGCGCGAGCCGTCGTTGCCGTGCATGCGGGTGACGCCGAGCGCTCGGAGGCGCATGCGCGCCAGTGCGGGCAAGTCGGCCAGCCACTTGCCTGCTCCATACGGCTCGAAGTGACGTGCCGCCGCGGGATCGTGTGCCTCGAATGCCGCTTTCACTTCGGGCCCGACCTCGAATGCCTCGGGACCGATGCACGGGCCCAGCCACGCGATCAACTCGCTTGCCGGCGCAAGCTGCGCAGCCGTCGCTTCGACGATGCCGCCGGCGAGCCCGCGCCATCCCGCATGCGATGCGCCGACACGCGATCCGTCCTGCGCCGCGAAGAGGACCGGCAGGCAGTCGGCCACCATGATCGTGCACGCGACGCCGGGAACCTGGGTCACGCAGCCATCGCCTTCGACACCGTCTTCGCTGAGTCCATCCAGCGCGACGACCCCGGCCGTGCCATGCACCTGCTTCATGTAGACCGGCCGTGCAGCGATCGCCCGCTCGAAGATCGCGCGGTTGCGAGCGACGCGCTCGCGGTCATCGCCGACATGATCGCCGAGGTTCAGGCTCTCGTACGCGCCGCTCGAACACCCGCCCGTGCGCGTCGAGCACACGGCGCGCACGTTCGCCGGCGCGGGCCAGTCGGGAACGAGCCAGTCGGCCGGATGCATCATCAGGGCTCGTTGTCCGGGCAGCTCGAAGGCTGCGCCTGCTGGAACGCCGGGTGCTTCATGCAGTTGTCGAAGACGGCCATCGTGCGCGTGAGGCCGTCGAAGTTCGTGTCGAAGCGCTTGCCGTTGAAGATCTGCGGCACCAGGCAGCAGTCCGCCATGGTCGGTGTCTCGCCGAAGCAGTAGGTCGATTGCGGCAAGCGCGCCAGTTCACGCTCGAACGCTTCCAGGCCGTCGCGCACCCAGTGCCGGTACCAGGTGGCCTTCTTGTCGTCGTCCACGCCCATCTCGCGCACGAGGTACTTCAATACCCGCAGGTTGTTGAGCGGATGGATCTCGCAGGCGATCAGCTGCGACAGCGCCCGCACCTGCGCACGCGCCAGGGGATCCCGCGGCAGCATCGGCGGCTCGGGGTGCGTCTCGTCGAGGTATTCGATGATCGCCATCGACTGTTCGAGCCGCTCGCCGTCATCGGTGACGAGCGTGGGCACGAGGGTCGCCGGCGAGATCGCGGCGTATGCTTCCTTCTTGTGTTCGCCCTTGGCGATGTGCACCGGCACGTACTCGTAGGGCAGCCCCTTGAGTTGCAGCGCGATGCGAACGCGGAACGACGCGGACGAGCGGAAGTAGTTGTATAGCTTCATGGCACCGCCAAGGATAAACTGATCCGATGAAGGCCGAACAGAACGAACTGCTCACGCGCATCGGTCCCGGCACCGCATGCGGCGCGGTCATGCGCAGCTACTGGCAACCGGTGGCGCTGGTCGACGAGTTCGATCCCAGGCTCGATGCGCGCATGGCAGCGCGGCCCGTGAAGGCCGTCCGCGTGCTCGGCCAGGACCTGGTGCTCTTCCGTGATGCGCAGGCGCGCTGGGGGCTGCTGGATCGCAATTGCCCGCATCGCGGCGCCGACCTCTCGTTCGGCCGCAACGAAGGCGACGGGCTGCGCTGCCCGTTCCACGGCTGGAAGTTCGACGTCGCGGGACGTTGCCTCGAAACGCCTGCGGAACCGCCGGGCAGCAAGTTCTGCGAAGGCGTGAAGCATCGCAATTACCCGGTGGTGGAAATGAGCGGCATCCTGTTCGCGTGGCTGGGCGCGGAAGGATCGACGCCGCCGCCCTTTCCCGGCTTCGATTGCTTCGCCGCGCCGTCGTCGCACACCTTCGCCTTCAAGGGCTTGTGGAACTGCAACTGGCTGCAGGCGTTCGAAGTCGGCATCGACCCCGCGCACCCCTCGTTCCTGCACCGGTTCCTGTCCGACGAGCCGCTGGATGCGATCGGCGAGAACCCCGCCGGCAAGCAGTTCCGCAGCGCGGCCGCGGGCGACATCGGCGGCGAGCGCTGGCCGATGACGCGCATCATGCGCGAGTTCCATCGGCCCGAGATCAGCTACGAGAGCATGCCTTGGGGCCTGCAGCTCACGGCGCTGCGGCCCATGACCGAGCAGCTCACGCACGTGCGCGTGACACAGGCGATCTTTCCGCACACCTTCGTCATCCCGCTGTCGGAGACGCTCACGATCACGCAGATGCACCTCCCGGTGGACGACACGCATACCTACTGGTATTCGATCTTCACCAGCTTCGCGGGCCCGGTCGACAAGGAAGCGATGCGCGCGCAGCGGCTGCAATTCATCTCGCTGCCGGACTACATCCCGAAGTCCGGCCGCCACAACGACTGGGGCTTCAATCCCGAAGAGCAGCGCACGCGCACCTTCCTCGGCATGGGCGAGGAAGACATCAACGTGCACGACCAGTGGGCGGTCGAAAGCATGGGGCCGATCGCCGACCGCACGCGCGAACGCCTGGGCACCAGCGACAAGGTGATCATCGCCAACCGCCGGATGCTGGTGAAGGCGATCGAGACGGTGCAGGCCGGGGGCGTGCTGCCCGGCGCGGCCGACCCGGCCAATGCCGGCGCGCTCGTCGGCCCCGACACGGTCGATGGCATCGCACCGGCGGGCGAATGGCCGGCCTGGTGGCGCGAACAGGTGCGCGCCAGGCGCGAGCACGCGCCCTGGTTGAAAACTCCCGTCGCCGCATGACGGAAGCCGCGCAGCGCGTTGCGCGTCTGATCGGATCGGCGGGCCTGGAGCTCGTGCGGATCGTGTGGTGCGACCTGCACGGCGTCACGCGCGGCAAGACGCTGACCGCCAGGGCTGCCATCCGCGCGCTGGATGAAGGCGTCGGCATGGTCAGCACGCTGATGCTCAAGGACACCTCCGACCGCACGGCGTTCAAGGTGTTCGAGCCGGGCGGTACAGCCGGTCTCCCCGGCTTCGAGTTCGCGAGCAACCTCGTGCTGCGCCCGGACCCGGACAGCTTTCGCCAATTGCCGTGGACGCCTTCGACGGGCTGGATGCAGGCGCAGCCCTGGTTCCAGGACGGCCGGCCCGTCGAACTCGACACGCGCCGCATCCTGCAGGCCGCGCTCGAGCGGCTCGCCGGTGCGGGGCTCGGCATGAAGTGCGGACTGGAGATCGAGTTCCACATCTACCGCATCCAGGACACCGTTGCGCAGCTCGATCCGCAGCAGGCCGCATGGCCCGGCCCGCCGCCGGGAGTGGCGATGATCCACCCCGGCTACAACCTGCTCAACGAGGCCTGGTTCGACATGGCCGAGGAACCATTGCGCATCGTGCAGCACACGGCGCAGGGCCTGGGCCTGCCGCTGTGTTCGCTCGAAATCGAACTGGGGCCCAGCCAGGTCGAGGCGGTGTTCGACGCCACCGATGCGCTCACGGCGGCCGACAACATGGTGCTGTTCCGCAATGCCGTGAAGCAGGCGCTGCGCCGCAGGGGCTTTCACGCCAGCTTCATGTGCCGCCCGCCCTTCCCGAACATCATGTCCAGCGGCTGGCACCTTCACCAATCACTGCTGGACCTGCGAACCGGCGCGAACGCCACGAACATGCACTACCTCGCCGGCCTGCTCGAGCACGCGCGAGCGATGGCCGTGTTCTGCACGCCCACCGCCAATGGCTTCGGTCGCTTCCGGCCCAACGCGCTGGCACCCCAGGCCGTGGTCTGGGGACGCGACAACCGCGGCGCCATGCTGCGCGTGATCGGCGAGCCCGGCACAGGCACGATGCGCATCGAGAACCGGATCGGCGAACCAGCGGCGAATCCCTATCTCTATGTGGCGTCGCAAATCCACGCGGGGCTGGACGGCATCGAGCGCAAATTGCAGCCGCCCGCTGCGACCGACGCGCCCTACGGCACGGCCGCGACGATGCTCCCGACCTCGCTGGGCGAAGCACTCGAAGCGCTTCGCGCCGACACCACACTGGTGAATGCCTTCGGCACGACGTTCGTCGATTACTTCACCCGGATCAAGCAGTCGGAACTCGCGCGTTTCGATGCCGCCGAGGACAAGGACGAGTTCCAGAGGCGCGAATACTTTTCGCGCCTCTGATTCGCGGGCTCAGCGCGCGGCGACGTTGGCGCGATCGCCCAGGAAGATTTCCACGCGGCGGTTGCGCGCACGGCCGGCTTCCGTGCTGTTGTCGGCCACCGGCTCATGCTCGCCGCGGCCTGCGATCTGGATCACTTCGGGACGCACGCCGCGCGAAACGACGTAGTCGCGCACGGCCTGCGCCCGAGCGAGCGACAAGCGGTCGTTCAGCTCGTCCGAACCGGTGTTGTCGGTGTGGCCGATGATGCGCACATCGGTGCCGGGCTGGCTGGCGAGCCCGCTCGCGAACTGGTCGAGGATCGGGCGCAGCCGCGGGTTGATGTCGGCGCGGCCGGTGGCGAACCCGGCGTCCGCCGGTACGTCGACCTTCAGGCGGTTGTCCGCCGTCTGCGCCACCGCGACCCCGGTGCCGGCCGTCGCGCGCTCCATCGCGGCCTTCTTTTCTTCCATGTGCTTCGACCAGACGTAGCCGCCCGCCGCGCCCACGCCGGCACCGATCAGTGCCCCCTTCGAATTGCCGCCGATCGCCGCACCGGCGAGCGCGCCGAGACCAGCGCCGATCGCGCTGTTGCGGCCCGTGTCGCTCATGGTGCCGTCGGCTGCGCAGCCGGCCAGCGCGATGGCGGTGGCCGCGGACAACATGGTGGTGGTGAGTCGTTTCATCTTCTTTTCCCGGTTGAGTTGATCGGAGGCTTGCACGATAGCCCGTGCGCCCGGCGTTCGCGCCCGACTGAAGGATAGGTGGACCGGTGTTGCATCCCCTTACGCATACACTGTCGGGGCCATTGAGGAGAACGTCTTGATCCTGGAAATCGCCGACATCCGCATCCAGCCGGGCCAGCAGGCCGCATTCGAGGAAGCCATCCAGCGCGCCGTGCAGACGGTGCTGCCCAAGGCCAAGGGGGTGCACGGCTACAAGGTGAACCGCTGCATCGAAACGCCGGAGCGCTACATCCTGCAGATCTTCTGGGAGACGCTCGAGGACCACACCGTCGGCTTCCGCCAGGGCCCGCTGTTCACGGAATGGCGCTCGTTCATCGGGCCGTTCTTCGCGAGCCCGCCGCTTGTCGAGCACTTCACGCTGGTGACGAAGAGCGATTGACCAGCTTATCGAGTAGTTTCAGCAACTGATCGCGCTCGCCAGGCTCCAGCGGCCCCAGGATGCGCGCCTGCGCCTTCGCCACGGCGCGCTTCATCGCCAGCGCCGCGCGTTCGCCCTCGGGCGTCACCCACAACAGCTTGCGCCGTCTGTCCTGCGCGTCGGGCTTGCGCCTGACCCAGCCCTTGGCTTCGAGCCGGCCGATCACCGACCCGAAAGTCGCGGCATCGAATGCCACCCGGCCCGCGAGCGTCACCTGGTCTTCGCCCGGGTCTTCGATCAGCGCGTTCAGGATCGCGAACTGCACCGGCGTCACGCCGAAGTCGGCCGTTTCTTCCATGAAGACTGCCACGGCCAGCTGGTGAGCCCGCCGGATCAGGTGGCCCGGCGCATGGCGGAAGTCGAAGCTCTTGGGCATGGCGCGCAGTGTAACGAGGGCTCGCCGGCTTGCTGGGCACGGCAATAATATGTATTCTTAGCATTTTCGGCCCACTCCGTTTCCCATGGCGGCTCCCCTGAATTTCCTCGTTGCTGGCGGCGGCATCGGCGGGCTTTGCGCCGCCTATGTGCTGGGACGCGCCGGCCATCGCGTCACCGTGCTGGAGCAATCGGCGGCCTTCGGCGAGATCGGCGCGGGCATCCAGCTGGGCCCGAACATCTTCCGCATGTTCGATTACCTGGGCCTCACGGAGGCGATCAACCCGGTGGCGTTCTTCCCGCCCGGCATGGGCATGAACGACGTGCGCACCGGCGAGGAAGTCGTGCGCGTGGACCTGCGCGAAACGAAGTCCGCCTACGGCTATCCGTACGGCCTGATCTACCGGGCCGACCTGCACGACGTCTTCCTGCAAGCCTGCCGGAAGCTGCCGAACATCGAGCTGCACACGTCCAGCAAGGTGCAGTCCTTCGAGCAGGACCCGGTTTCGGTGACCGCGCATCTTGCATCGGGCGAATCGGTGCGCGGCGATGCGCTCATCGGCGCCGACGGGTTGTGGAGCCGCGTTCGCGAGGCGGTGGTCGGCGACGGCAGGCCGCGCGTCTCGGGTCACATCGCCTACCGGGCGGTGCTCAAACGCGAAGACGTGCCCACGCACCTGTGGAGCGACGACGTGACGCTCTGGGGCGGCGAGAAGACGCATCTGGTGCACTACCCGCTGCGGCGCGGCGAGCTGTTCAACCTGGTCGCGGTGTTCCACAGCAACAAGTACGACGAGGGCTGGAACACGTTCGGCGACACGGCGGAACTGAACGAGCGCTTCGCGCATGCCGTGCCGCAGGTGAAGGAGCTGCTCGGCAAGATCGAGACCTGGAAGATGTGGGTGCTGTGCGACCGCGAGCCGGTGAAGGACTGGAGCCGCGGCCGCGTCACGCTGCTGGGCGACGCCGCGCATCCGATGCTGCAGTACCTCGCGCAGGGCGCGGGCCAGGCGATCGAGGATTCGGTCGTGCTGGGCGAGGCGATCGCGTTCACGAAAGGCGACGTGGCCACGGCGTTCCAGAAATACCAGCGGGCCCGCTACCTGCGAACGGGCCGCGTGCAGCTCACGGCCCGCTTCTACGGCGACATCTACCACGCCTGCGGCGTCACGCGCGAGCTGCGTAACCGCCTGTTCCAGAGCGGCCAGGAGTCCGCGGGCTTCGCGGGCCTGAAATGGATGTACGAAGGCATCGATCCCAGGAACCTCTTCGCATGACGGGCTTCGTCCACGAACCGGCGCGCGACACGCCGCTCTTCGGCGAGTACGACGTCGTCGTGCTCGGCGGCGGGCCGGCGGGAATCGCCGCGGCCGTCGCTGCCGCACGTGCGGGCTGCTCCACGCTATTGGTCGAGCGCTACGGGTTCCTCGGCGGCATGGGCACGGCCGCGGGCGTCACCAACTTTTGCGGCCTGCATGCCAACGTGCATGGCGAGATGAAGCAGGTCGTGCACGGCGTGGCCGGCGACCTGCTGGCGCGCATAGCCCGGCTCGGCGGGCTGAACGCGCCGCACATGATCCTGGGTCGCATCCCCGCGCAGGCCTACGACACGGCCGCCTACAAGATCGCGGCCGACGACCTCATGGCCTCGGCGGGCGCGCAGGTGCTCTTTCATGCGCTCGCCTGCGGGGTCATCAAGGAATCGCCGCGCACGATCTCCGCGCTGCTGCTCGAAACCAAGTCCGGCCGCATCGCCGTGAAGGCGCACGCCTTCATCGATTGCTCCGGCGACGGCGACCTGGCCGTGTGGGCCGGCGCCGAGTGGGAGAAAGGCGATGCGCACGGCCACCTGCTCTTTCCCTCCACGATGTTCCGCGTGAACGGCGTCGATCCGCAGCGCGCCGGCGAAGCGTGGAAATCGATTCCCGCGCTGATGGAACAGGCCGAGGCCGCGGGCCGCCACAAGTTCCCGCGCAAAGGCGCGATCGTGCGGCCGCAGAAGAGCGGCATCGAGTGGCGCGTCAACGTCACGCAGCTCGCCAACGCGCGCGGCCGGGCGATGGACGGCACCGATGCACGCGAGTTGAGCGACGCCGAACTGCTCGGCCGGCAACAGGTCGCCAGCGTCGCGCGGTTCCTGAAAGAAGTGCCCGGCTTCGAGAACGCCTACATCGTCGACATCCCGCCGCAGGTCGGCATCCGCGAGACGCGCCGCGTGCGGGGCCTGTACATGCTCACGGAAAACGATGTGGTGCACTGCGCCGATTTCGACGACACCATCGGCGTCAACGGCTGGCCGCTGGAGCTTCACGTGCAGGGCGACGTGCAGTGGCGCTGGCCCGCCGAAGGATCGCGCGGCTTCAACCAGCTGCCCTATCGCATGACCGTCACACCCTCGCTCGACAACCTCTGGGTGGCCGGGCGCTGTGCCTCCATGACCCACGAAGCCCAATCGGCCGCGCGCGTGACCGGCGCCTGCTTCGTGATGGGCCAGGCGGCGGGCACCGCCGCCCACTTCGCCTTGAAGCAAGGTGTGCCGGCGGCAAGTGTCGACGTGCACGACCTTCAATCCCGGCTCGCCGCCGAGGGCGCCTTTCTCGGCCAAGGAGAAGCATGATGACCCGCCAGCAGCTCTATCGCGACATGGCACCGCTGCACCTCACACCGCTGTGGGAGGTGCTGCACGCCCTCGTTCCGCAACAGCCGACGACCCCGTGCGCGGCGGCGCACTGGAAGTACGAGGACGTGCGTCCCTTTCTCATGCGTGCGGGCGAGGCCATCAGCGCCGAAGAAGCCGTGCGGCGGGTGCTGATCCTCGAGAACCCGGCGCTGCGCGGCCAGTCGTGCATCACGCAATCGCTCTACGCGGGCCTGCAACTGATCCTGCCCGGCGAAATCGCGCCCAGCCACCGCCACACGCAAAGCGCGCTGCGCTTCATCGTCGAAGGCTCCGGTGCCTTCACCGCAGTCGACGGCGAGCGCACGACCATGCGGCCGGGCGACTTCATCATCACGCCCAGCTGGACCTGGCACGACCACGGCAACGAATCGGATGTCCCGGTGGTCTGGCTGGATGGACTGGACATCCCCCTGGTGCGCTTCCTCGACGCGGGCTTCGCCGAAAACAACACCGCACGCTCCCAGGTGGTCACGCGCAACGAAGGCACCAGCTACGCCCGCTACGGCCACAATATGGCGCCGGTGCGCGGCGCCGCCCCCTTCCGCGGTACCTCCCCGATCTTCAGCTATCCCTACGAGCGCAGCCGCGAGGCGCTGGAACAGCTCGAACGCGATGCGCCCGTCGACGAATGGGACGGCGTGAAGCTGCGCTACGTCAACCCGCTCACCGGCGGCTCGCCGATGCCCACCATGCAGACCTTCATGCAGAAGCTGCCCGCGGGCTTCGCGGGCAAGCCCTGGCGCCAGACCGACGGCGCCGTGTACAGCGTGGTCGAAGGCGAAGGCGAAGCGGTGATCGAAGGCGGCGGGCAGACACTGCGATTCGCCTTCTCGCCGCGCGATCATTTCGTCGTCCCCTCATGGCACACTGCGCGCCTGTCGTCGGCCCAGGGCTGTGTGCTGTTCAGTTACTCCGACCGCCCCGTGCAGGAAGCACTGGGCCTCCATCACGAAGAAAGGCTCCCATGAATTACGTCTTCAACCCCGTGACCGCCAGCGTGCCCGTCGCCGGCAGCAGCGACCGCTTCCCGGTGCGCCGGGTCTATTGCGTCGGCCGCAATTACGTCGAGCATGCGAAGGAGATGGGTTTCACCGGCCGCGAGGCGCCGTTCTTCTTCCTGAAGCCCGCCGACGCGATCGTCGCCATCCCGCAGGGCGAGACGGGCTCGATCGCCTACCCGTCGCTCACGAAGGACCTGCACCACGAGATCGAGCTGGTCGCCGCCATCGGCACGGGCGGGCGCAACATCAAGGCGGCCGACGCGAAGAAGCACATCTGGGGCTACGGCGTGGGCCTGGACATGACGCGGCGCGACCTGCAGGGCGAAATGAAGAAGCAGGGCCGCCCCTGGTGCATCGGCAAGGGCTTCGACGAGTCGGCGCCCATGGGCACCATCGTGCCCGCCGCGCAGGCCGGCGACGTCGAGAACGCGGAGATCTGGCTCAAGGTCAATGGCAAGGACCGCCAGCGCAGCAACGTCTCCAAGTTGATCTGGAACATCGGCGAGATCATCGAGCATGTGTCGGCCGCGTGGGAGCTCGCGCCCGGCGACCTGATCTTCACCGGCACGCCCGAAGGCGTGGCGGCCGTCGTGCCCGGCGACGTGCTGGAAGGCGGTGTGAGCGGCGTCGGGACTTTATCGGTCAAAATCGCCGCGGCGCGCTGACGGGCCACCCCTGACGCGCACCACGAACAACAAGAGGAGAGTCGATTGCGCGTCCTGGAAATCCTGGCCAAGGCCTGCGCGCTCGCCGCGGGCGCCCTGGTGGGCCTGATGGTGGTCATCACCTGCGGCAGCATCATCGGCCGCGAGACCGTCGGCCGCACGCTGACCGGGGACTTCGAACTCGTGGCGCTCGCCACCGGCGCGGCGGTGGGCCTGTTCATGCCGCTGTGCCAGTTCCACCGCGGCAACATCGTGGTGGACGTCTTCACCGCGAAAGCCCCGCCCGCGTTCAACGCGGTCCTCGAACGCATCGGCGCCTTCCTGCTCGGCCTGTGCTGCGCCCTCCTCTCCTGGCGCGCGGCGCTCGGCGGCCTGAGCTCCTACCAGGCCGGATCGACCACCATGCTGCTCGGTGTGCCCGAGTGGTACGCCTACGCGCCCATGGTGCCCGGCTTCGCGCTCACGGCCGTCATCGCATTCTGGCAAGCCGCCGCCGGCTTCGAGACGCCTTCCCACATCGAGGAAGGCGTCTGAGCATGAGCGGCATCTCCCTCGCACTCGTCGCCATCCTCCTCATGTTCGCGCTGATGGCGCTGCGCACGCCCATCGCGATCGCCATGTTCCTTTCGGGCTCGATCGCCTATGTGGCGCAGACAGGCTGGAGCCCGTACGCGAATTTCATGAACAGCATGGCGTTCGCGCGCTTCGCGAGCTACGACCTGTCCGTGATTCCGCTGTTCATCCTGATGGGCCATTTCGCCACGCAGGGCGGCATCAGCAAGTCGCTCTTCGAGTTCACGGCCGCCGTGGTCGGGCGCCTGCGCGGCGGCCTTGCGATGGCGGCCGTCATGGCCAGCGCAGCTTTCGGCGCGATCTGCGGATCGTCCGTGGCCACGGCCGCGACCATCACCGGCGTCGCGCTGCCCGAGATGAAGCGGCACGGCTACTCGGGGCGTCTGACCACCGGCACGCTCGCCACGGCCGGTACGCTGGGCATCCTGATCCCGCCCTCGGTGCCGCTCGTCATCTACGCGATCCTGACCGAGCAGAACATCGCCAAGCTCTTTCTCGCGGCCACCCTGCCCGGCATCATCGCGATGATCGGCTACATGATCGTGATCGCGATCTACGTGCGGATGGTGCCGGGCCACGCGCCCGAGCTCGAGAAGAACCCGCCGCCGTTCCGGTGGGCGAGCTTCCTCGGCCTGGCGCCGGTCGCGTTCGTGTTCCTGCTGGTGTTCGGCGGCATCTACGGCGGATTCTTCTCGCCGACCGAAGGTGCCGGCGTGGGCGCGGGCTCGGCCCTGCTCGCTGCCATCGGCAAGCGCGAGCTGACGTGGAAGAAGTTCGTCCACTGCTTCCTGGCCACGGCCGAGAGCACGGCGATGATCTTCATGATCTTCATCGGCGCCGACGTGCTCAACTCCGCGCTCGCGCTCACGCAGATCCAGACGCACCTCGTGCAGCTGGTCACGGGCTGGCACGTGTCGCCGATCTGGGTGATGGTCGGCATCGTGGTCCTGCACATCCTGCTTGGCTGCGTGACGGAGGAGCTGTCGATCGTGCTGCTCACCATCCCCATCTTCTTCCCCGTGGTGATGAGCCTGGATTTCGGCATGCCCAAGGAGTCGCTCGCCCTGTGGTTCGGCATCCTGATCCTGATGGTGGTCTCCTTCGGCCTGCTCGTTCCGCCCATGGGCCTGAACGTTTATGTCGTGAACGGCATGGCGAAGAACGTGCCACTGGGCGAAACCTTCCGCGGCGTGCTGCCTTTCCTCATCAGCGATTTCGTGCGCATCGCGCTGATGCTCGCCTTTCCCGGCATCGCGCTGTGGCTGGTGCAATTCATCGGGACGAAATAAGGGATGGCCCGGTGGGGCGGCCGGGCGATTCCGGCTATGGTCCCGTCCAGGCTTCACATGGAGAACAACGAATGATCCGACGCAGAACACTCCTGAAATCGGGCGCCGCGGCCGCGGTCCTGGGCGGCCCGGCCGTCCCGGGCTTCGCGCAGCAGACCGTCACGCTGAAGTTCCACACCTTCATGGCGCCGACATCCAACGTCTGGCTGAACATGCACAAGGCGTGGATGGACAAGGTGCAGAAGGATTCGGGCGGGCGCATCAGGTTCGAGGCCTACCCGGCCATGCAGCTGGGTGGCACGCCGGTGCAGCTCTATGACCAGGCGCGCGACGGCGTGGTCGACGTGGTCTGGACGCTGCCCGGCAACACGACCGGCCGCTTCCCGCGCGTCGAGGTGTTCGAGCTGCCGTTCATCATGAGCAACGCGGAAGCCACGTCGAAGGCGTACTGGGAATACGTGCAGACGGTGGCGCCGGACGAGTTCAAGGAGACGCAGGTGATCGCGTTGCAGGTGCACGGCCCGGGCGTGATCCACACGGCCGACAAGCCGGTGCACACCGTGAACGACCTGCGCGGCCTGAAGATGCGCGCGCCGACCCGCCAGGTGAACAAGATGCTGGCTGCCCTCGGTGCCACGCCGGTCGGCATGCCGCTGCCGCAGATTCCCGATTCGCTCTCGAAGGGCACGATCAACGGCTGCGTGATCCCGTGGGAAGTGGTGCCCTCGGTCAAGGTGCACGAGCTGACGAAGTACCACGCGGAATTCGATCCCGCCGGCGGGGCGCTCTACACGACGACGTTCGTGATGTGCATGAACAAGGCGAAGTACAACTCGCTGCCGCCGGACCTCAGGAAAGTCATCGACGCGAATTCCGGCATGGCCACGTCCGGCTGGCTGGGCAAGGTGCAGCAGGCCGGCGACGTGGCGGGCCGCAAGGCTGCCGTGGACCACGGCAACACGATCTTCACCGTGAGCGCGGCCGAGGCGCAGGAATTCCGCCGCCGCTCGCGCCAGATCGAGGTCGAGTGGATCGAGGACATGGGCAAGCGCGGCTTCGACGGCCGCAAGCTCCTCGACACGGCCAAGTCGCTGATCGAGAAGCACACCAGGTCGACGAAGACCTGAGGACGGGGCGGCTGGCATACTTCCCCCTCGTGCCAGTCCCCTTTCGCACCCCCATCAAGCATTGCCGCAACTGCGGCGCCGCAGTCGTGTACCGCGTGCCCGACGACGGCGACACGCGCCAACGCGCCGTCTGCCCGGCCTGCGACACGATCCATTACGAGAACCCGCTGAACGTGGTGGGCACGGTGCCGCACCTGGGCGACAAGGTGCTGCTGTGCAAGCGCAACATCGAGCCGCGCTGGGGCAAGTGGACCCTGCCCGCCGGCTTCATGGAACTGGGCGAGACGGCCGCGCAAGGCGCCGTGCGCGAAACCGACGAGGAAGCGGGCGCGCAGATCGAGCTGGAAGACCTGATCACGGTACTCTCCGTGCCGCGCGTGGGCCAGGTGCACATGTACTGGCGCGCGAAGCTGCTGTCGGACCGGTTCGACCCGGGGCACGAGACGATCGAGGCGCGCCTCTTCACGGAGGACGAGATCCCGTGGGACGAGATCGCGTTCAGGACCGTGCACGAGACGCTCAAGTGCTACTTCGCCGATCGCCGCGCGGGCGCCTTCAGCGTGCACACGATCGACATCGTCTGAGCCCGCGGGCCCGGTTTCAGGGCCGGTTGCCCTCGCGCAGCCGCTTGTCTTCTCGCCACTGCACGCACAGCGGATGGTTGCGCGCTGCGGGCTTCTCGCACGCATCGGCCAGGCACAGTTCGCGCCCGAGGAAGACGCGGTCCTTGCACGCATCCGCCGCGCCGTAGGCGCCCGACGCGGACACGGGCCTCGTCGACCCGCGTGTGGACGGGGAAGCGGCAACGGCCGGGTGCGAAAGCTCGGATCCAGGCCCCGAGGCCGCGAGCTTCGCCCTGCCCGCGGGTCGGGATGCCGCAACGTGCTTGGGCGCAGCGGCGGCGCTGGCGGCCACGGCAGGCGTCACGCTCGCGACCGGCTGGTCGGTCGTTGCCTCGGGCGTTGCCTTGGGCGTTGCGGCCACCGCGGGGACGGGTGACGGTGCAGCGAGCGAGGTCGCCGCCGCGCTGGCGGGAGCGGTCGACGAGCCCCGCCCCACGAAAGCGAATGCCGCGATGCCGACCAGCACCAGCGCGCCCACACCGGCGACCGCGGCGAGTGGCGCCTTCCTGCGCGTCACGATGGGCACGGGCTCGGCCGGGGTCGGCGCAGGTTCGAGGGGTGGCGCAGGTGCGCGGGGACCGCTCTCTGCCGGCGGCGGCGCCGGAACCGAAGCGGCGGTCATGGCGCCCGCCAGCGGGATCGTGCTCGGGAAGCCGGAAACGGTCCGCTCCACCTCGGCGGGCGGCTCCACGGGCGCGACCGCGGATGGCTGGGTGCCGGTGCGCAGCCGCGTGGCTTCGAGGTCCGCGCCACTCAGCATAGTCTGGTCGGGCGGCGAGCTGCCGCTCGTGAGCTTGCGCAGGCGGCGGCGCGCGAGTTCGGCGTAGATGCCGGCGGGGAACCGGTCGAGGAAAGCCTGGAATTCCTCCGGGTCGGTGGAGTCCTTGATGTCCTTCCAGTACACGAGCTCCACTTCCTGCGTCACCGTGGACGGGCTCGTGACGGCGCCGCGTGAAGCATTGCCCGCGCTTTCGGCATTCCTGAGCGGGTTGGGCGCCGGGATGACCGTCACATCCTCGGCCCGGCGAATGGCGGATTGCAGCGCGCTCGCGAAATCGCGCGCCGTGGCGAAGCGCTCGTCGCGGCTCTTCGTCAGCGCCCGGGCGACGACCGCGTCGATGGCCGTGGGCAGGCGCGGGTTGATCGAGCTGGGCGGCGGGGGGTGATGGCCGATGATCTGGTGGATGATCGAGAAATCGTTGTCGCCGTCGAAGGGCCGCTTGTCGGTGAGCAGCTGGTAGAGCACCACGCCGACCGAAAACAGGTCCGCGCGCGAATCGATCTTCTGGCCTTGCACCTGCTCGGGCGCCATGTACTTGAGCGTGCCGACCATGTTGCCCTGCGTACGCGTGGCCTCCCCCGAATCCTGGATGCGGGCCACGCCGAAGTCCGTGAGCTTCACGCGGCCACCCGGCTCGATCAACAGGTTCGCGGGCTTGATGTCGCGGTGCACGATGCCCTGCTTGTGGGCATAGTCCAGCGCCGAGAGCAGGTCGCGGATCATTCGCAGCGACTGCTCCAGCGTGTAGCGCACGCCCCTGTCCAGGTGGTGCTTCAGGTCATCGCCCTGGATGTATTCCATGACGAGGAAGGCGTTGTCGCCGTCCCGGTCGGAATCGTAGACGCTGACGATGTGGGGATGCTGCAGGCGTGCGGCGGAACGGGCCTCGGTGCGGAAGCGATGCTCGTACTCGGTGGCGGCTTCCTCGGAGAGGTTCTCCACCTTCACGGTCTTGATCGCGACGCGGCGGTCGAGGTTCGGGTCGCGTCCCTCGTACACGATGCCCATCGCCCCCTTGCCAAGGACGCGAACGAGCTCATAGCGGCCGAGTTTCTTGAGACTCACGGGACTGCGCGCCTGCGCGAAAACTGAAAGCCCATTCTAGCGGCAGCCTTCGCCATGGAGCCAAGGGTAAATCAGTGCTTCCGGCTTCTACCTTGACGTCTTCGCCACGAGTTCGGCCAGGACCTCGCGCAGGGCACCTTCCTGCGAGACATCGCCTGCTGCCGCGAGGCGGCCACCGAACAGGTAGCGCAGCTTCGTGTCGCCGGGCCAGCCGGTCTTGAGCGGGTTGTTGTCACGCGCAGCGGCCATCGTGCGATCCTCGGACCGGACGTCCTGCCTCATGCCCGTGACGGTCGAGTGCAGATCCAGCACGCCCAGCACCAGCAGCCGCACGAGCCGGCCCATCGCTTCGAGCTCGCCCTTGCTCATGATGCCCGGGTCCACGCCCAGCCCGCGGAAGAAGGAAGAGACATCGCCCGCCTCGAGCGAACCGGCTTCGAGCGCGCCGCCGGCGTTCATCGGGCCGAACGTGGTCTGGAAGCCCCAGTCGCCGAACGGGTCGTCTTCGTGCTTCGGCACGGCGGCCGCTTGCGTGGCGCCGGCGCAGGCCTCGCGCTCGAGCACCGCCCACGGGTCCTCCTCTTTCGCGGCGTGCACCACGTAGTCGCCGACCTTGAGCGATTGCCCGCCGGGCAGCACGCCCCGGGCACCGGGCGGCGCTTCGCCGAACGCCATCTCGATGCCGTTCACGGTGGAGACGACGTGGAAGTGCAGTTCGCCGCCCACGGCCCACAACGCCAGGTGGCGGCGCGACACCGTCCGCTCCGGGTCGGGCAGGCAGACATCGCATTCCGCATCGCGACCCAGCACCAGTTCGGGGTCGCCGGGGGACAGGCGCCGCGTCGCGTCGAGGCCCGGGCCTGCGATGTGGATTTCGAGCGCCATCGTCATGAGCGCGGTCGTCAGCCTCGGACGTTGAACTGCACGAGGGGCGCGCCCTCGGCTTCGCGCTCGCATCCCAGCGCGATCTGGCCCGAGCCGACCAGGTAGCACTCGGTGCGGCGCAGCACCACCGGCTCGGCCTGGTTGCCGAAGTACACCCAGGTGCCGAAACTGGAGGTGTCGCCCAGCACGAAGTGGCCGCCGCGCCATTCCGCGGTGGCATGCTCGCGCGATACGCGGCCGTCATTGATCGTGAGCGTCGCGGTGGCCGACCGCCCCACGGTCAGTTTCTCCGCGCGCGGTTCCAGGTGCAGCCTCTGCCCGAACCCCGAGAGTTCCAGCACCGTGTCCTTGCCCGGCTTGAACATCAAGGCACCCATCACCGTGGCCTCGGTGTCGCGCTCGACCTGCCAGTCGACGCGGAACACCTCCGTGGCCTCCTGCTTTCCGCGCAGGTACATCGGCCCGAGGCGGCGCATCTGCGCCTGCTGCCCGGACGGCAAGGCGTCGCGCACGCGCGCGGTGGTGAGGACCTGGTCGGCGCCGGCGAGGTCGGCCAGGCGCGCAGCGCAGTTCACCGCGTCACCGTAGCAATCGCCCTCGATCTCCACGACCTCGCCCGACTCCACGCCCATCTGCATCTGCACCGGGCTGCCGCGGCCGCCCGGGTACACGGGCCTCTCCTTCAGGCGTGCCTGGATCTCCAGGCACGCGGCGATGGCGTGCGATTCCGACTGGAACACGGTGAAGACGCCGTCGCCCAGCAGCTTCACGACCCGTCCACTGTGCTGCTCGAAGGTCTTGGAGAGCGCCGCCGTCAAGTGCGTGACGAAGCGGCCGGCCGTTTCGTCGCCGAGCCGCTCGAAGATGCCGGTGCTACCGACAAGGTCTGCAAAGACGACGGTCGCCATGGTTGAGCCATTCTATGGTGGCGCGTTGCCCGAAGGCAAAAAGGCGCTCGCCGTCCGGGACAAATGTCCCGCGTTCTTTGGCCGATTTGACACGTGTGGCGGCGAGGGATGCGAGCTAGAGTCGTGGGGTGACGGTGCGTGCGCGATATTGCCGAAGGAGCATCATGGCCTGTCTTCGATCCGCCCTCCTGTGCCTGGCCCTGGCGTCGCCCTGGGCGGCGGCGCAGGCGCCCAGCCACCCCAACCCGAATGCGCAACTGCTCGCGGCCGCCCGCCAGTCGGATGCGGCCGCCGTCGAACGCCTGCTGTCGCTGGGCGCGGCACCCGACTCGCGCAACCGCTTCGGCAAGACCGCATTGATGCTCGCGGCCGAAAAGGGCCAGCTGCGGATCGTGGAGCTGATGCTCAAGTCCGGGGCGGACGTCAATGCCGCATCCGTCGAAGGCGTGACGGCGCTGATGGGGGCCAGCTATGGCGGCCATGCGGCCGTCGTGCGCCGCCTGCTCGCGGCGGGCGCGCGCGCCGAGCCGGTCGACCACATGAAGAAACCGGCCATCGTCTACGCCGCGGCGCTGGGCCATGCGGACGTGCTGGCCGCGCTGCTCGATTCCGGCGCCGACATCAACGCGCCGGCAGAGCACAAGCTCACGCCGCTGATGTGGGCAGCGGGCCAGGGCCAGCCCGACGCCGTGCGCCTGCTGCTCGCGCGCGGCGCCCGGCGCGACCTGCGCGACGATCGCGGTCTGACCGCTGCCGACATCGCCCGCCAGGCGGGTCATGCCGAGGTGGCGGCGCTGCTGGACACGCCAGCACACTGAGCGCTACAGCCCGGCCAGGTAGTTCGCCAGGTTCTCGATGTCCTTCTCGTTCAACGTGGCAGCCACGCTCGTCATGTTGCCCGCGTCGTTGGTGCGCTTGCGCAGCTTGAAGTCGGTGAGCTGCTTGACGATGTAGTCGTGGTGCTGGCCGGCCACGCGCGGGATCTCGTTCTGCCCGGCGAAGCCGCCCAGGTGGCACATGGTGCACAGCGTCTCGTCCGCCTTGAGCTTGCCCAGGCGCGCCTTTTCGGGGTCAGGCTTGAACCCGGTGGGCTTGGGTTTCTGTCCGGCGAACCAGTCGGCGAGCTCGCGCAACTCGTCGCGCGTCAGGCCGGCCGCCATCGGGCTCATGAGCTCGTTGCTTCGGCGGCCCTCCTGGAAATCGCGCAGCTGCAGGTAGAGGTAGCGCGAGGTCTGCCCCGCCAGCACGGGATACAGCGGATTGGTGGAATTGCCGTCGATCCCGTGGCAGGCCGCGCAGGCCTGCGCCTTGGTCGGTGGCGCGGCGGGCTGCGCCAGCGCCGCAGCGGCGGCCAAGGCCGCCGTCGCCACCCAACACCGGCCCTTCCTCGTCATGGCAGCGCGAACACGACCACCGAATTGCCGCGCTTGAAGTCGATCTGCGTGTTGCCGCCGGCGGCCACGGCCACGTACTGCTTGCCGTTCACCGTGTACGACACGGCCGGCGCGTTGACGCCCGCACCGCACTGGTACTGCCACAGCATCTTGCCGGTCTTCGCATCGAAGGCGCGGAACAGGCCGTTGCCCTCGCCGTTGAACACCAGCCCGCCCGCCGTGGCCAGCACGCCGCCGATCAGCGGCTGCTCGGTGTCGAACTTCCACGCGACCTTGCCCGTATCGATATTGACGGCGACCAGGCGGCCCGCTTGCTTCTCGGACGGGATCACCTTGAACGCGCCACCCAGCCACAGCTTGCCGCCCGGGTACTTGGCCTCCTCGACGTGGTACGTCATGGGCTGGTGCAGGTTCGCGGCATAGGCCAGGTGCAGCTGCGGGTTGATCGCCATGGGGCTCCATTCCACGCCGCCGTTGGCGCCCGGCAGCATGCGCGCGCCCTCCTTGGTCGGCAGCACCCACATGTTCTCCTGCGGGATCATCGCCTCGCTGAAGCGGATCAGCTCGCCGGTGGCGCGATCGTGCACGTACACGTGCCCGGTCTTGCCGCCGTGGATGGCCACCTTGCGCATCTTGCCGTCCTTGCCGGCGGCCTCGGTGAGGATCACCGGCGAGGCCGCGTCGAGGTCCCACACGTCGTGCGCGATGTACTGGTAGTACCACTTGAGCTTGCCGGTGTCGAGGTCGAGCGCCACCATCGAGTCGGTGTACAGGTTGTCCCCGGGCCGCTCGGCGCCGTACAGGTCCGGGCTGGGGTTGCCCACGACGAAATAGATGGTCTTGGTCTCGCGGTCCACTGCCGGCGGCATCCACACGCCGCCGCCCAGGGTCTTGTAGAAGTCGCCGCCCTTGTCGGCCAGGGCCTTCTTCTCCGCGGCGATGTCGCGATGCATGTCGCGGCCGGTGGCGTCCTTGACCGCCCAGACGCCCTCGTGCCCGCGCTCGGGAATCGTGTAGAAGGTCCACAGCTCCTTGCCGCTGTTCGCGTCGTAGGCTTTCACGAAGCCGCGGATGCCGTACTCGCCGCCGTTGGTGCCGATCAACACCTTGCCGTCGACCGCCACCGGCGCCATGGTCTCCGAATAACCGGCCTCCGGGTCCGCGATCTGCGTGGACCACAGCACCTTGCCCGTCTTGGCATCGAAGGCCATCAGCTTCGCATCGAGCGTGGCCATGTACACGCGGTCGTTCATCACGGCCACGCCGCGGTTGTTGGGCCCGCAGCAGAAGGTGGTCACCGGACCCTGCTTGTGCCTGTAGTGCCAGAACTCGTTGCCCGTGGCCGCGTCCAGCGCGTACAGGTGGTTGTAGGAGGTGGTGACGTACATCACCCCGTCCACCACGACGGGCGCCGTTTCCATCGACTCGACCACCTCGGTCTGGAAGATGAACGCGGGCTTCAGGCGGGCGACATTGGACGTGTTGATCTGGGTCGCCGGGTAATAGCGCGTCTGCGCGTAGTCGCCGTTGGTCAGCAGGAAGTTGCTGGTGTCGCGAGCGGCCGCGTCCAGCCGCGCCTGCGGCACCGAGACGTTCTTGGGCACCGGTCCGCCGGTGGCGGTGGGGCCCTGCCCCGCGACTTCCGGCTGGGCGTGCGCGCCGCATGCGAAGGCCGCGAAGGCGACGCCTGCTGCCCATGCACGCGACCGTCTCCAGGCACGCGCTCGTCTTTCGATGCGATCCATGTCAGTCTCCTTGTCCGATGTCGCGTTCTGCCGCCGGCCGGACTCCCCGGCCGCCGTTCGCGAGAGCAATTTGACTCGTGCGCGCGCGAGTTGGACCGGGACAAACATCCCGACTTTGTCCTGATCGATTCGCGGCGAGCCGCGGATGAGCTCCAAAAGCAAAAAAGCCCGGACCTTTTCAGGTCCCGGGCTTTCCATCGTTTGGTCGGCGTGGCGGGATTCGAACTCGCGACCCCTTGCACCCCATGCAAGTGCGCTACCAGGCTGCGCTACACGCCGAGCCGCAGATTATAACCCGCGCACTCAGTGCGTTTGAGTGAGCAGGTCGCGGATCTCGAACAGCTCGCGGCGCACGAGCAGGATCTTCTGCGAAAAGTGGTCGAGTTCTTCTTCGGGCGGGGCGCTGTCCTCGAAATCCTCGAAGCTCGAATCTTCCACCTCGATCACCTCCACGCCTTCGAGCATCACCTCGCCGGCGCGGCGCTTGTCGCGCTCCACCTGCACGATCTCCTGCAGCTTGTTGCGCGCGCCGCTGATGGTGAAGCCCTGGTCGTACAGCAGGTCGCGGATGCGGCGGATCATCAGCACCTCGTGGTGCTGGTAGTAGCGCCGGTTGCCGCGGCGCTTCATCGGCCGCAGCTGCGTGAACTCCTGCTCCCAATACCGTAGCACGTGAGGCTTGACGCCACACAGCTCGCTGACCTCACCGATGGTGAAGTAGCGCTTCGCCGGTATGGCTGGGAGGGCTTTCTCCATTGAAATCAATGTTGTAGGAGAGAAAGCTCAAGGTTACTCTAAGAAACGCGGACGCGCAAAGCAGCCTGCGGACAGGCGTTGCGTTTTGGCGCCCGAACGGCGCCGGATTTCACGAAGACGGCTAGTCGCCGGTGTCGCCGGCGCCCTGGATCTGTTCTTTGAGCTTGTGGCTGGCATGAAACGTGACCACGCGGCGGGCCTCGATCGGGATCGCCTCGCCGGTGCGCGGGTTGCGGCCCGGACGCGGCGCCTTGGTGCGAATCTGGAAATTCCCGAAGCCGGAGATCTTCACGTCCTGGCCGTCGACCAGGCTGGCCGAGATCAGGTCGAAGAAGGCGTCGATCATGTCCTTCGATTCGCGCTTGTTCAGGCCGATCTGCTCGAACAGCAGCTCCGCGAGTTGAGCCTTCGTGAGAGCGGGCGTCTCGAGGCTTTCGACGGCGAACTCGATGATGTCTTCCGGCTTGTTTGTTGTCACGGCGTGCATCTCATCCCCTCAGGCGGCCGCCGGTGCGGCTCGCGACTTCAACGACGATGGCCCGGACGGCAGCCTCGATCTGTTCATCGGTCAGTGTGGCGTCGTTGCTGGCGAGCGTCAAGCGAAGGGCGAAGCTCTTTTCATCGGGCGCAATGCCGTGCACGGCCTGCTGGGGCTTGTACACGTCGAAGAGGAATGCGTCACGCAGGAGCCCGCCCGTGGCGGCTGCATGCACGGCCGCGATCACCGCGTCGTGCGTCACCGAATCCTTCACCACCAGCGCGACGTCGCGCTCGGCCGGCTGGAAGCGCGGCACCGGCTCGAACCTGGGGACGTCGCGCTCGGTGACGGCATCGAGATCCAGTTCGAACAGCACCGGCGCATGGGCGAGCTCCCACTGCTGGCGCCAGCGCGGATGCAGCTCGCCCACCACGCCGATGTTGCGGCCGTCCAGCCACACGCTGGCGCAGCGGCCCGGGTGCATCGCGGGATGCTGGGCTGGCTCGAAGCGCGCCTTCTTCGGTGCGAGCAGCGATTCGAGGTCGCCCTTGACGTCGTAGAAATCGACCGGGGTCTCCTTGCGGCCCCACTGCAGGCCGTCCGCATCGCCGTACGCGAGCGCCGCGACGCGCATCGGCTGGCGCACGCCGCGCACCGTGCTGTCGGTCGTCTGCACCGACGCATCGCGCAGGAACACGCGGCCGATCTCGAACACGCGCACGCGTTCGGCCTTACGGTCCAGGTTGAACTTCAGAACCTGCAACAGCGATCCGACGAGCGAAGAGCGCATCACGCTCATCTGGCTGGCGATCGGGTTGAGCAGTTTCACCGGGTTGGCATTGCCGGCGAGATCCTTCTCCCAGCTCTCCTCGACGAAGCTGAAGTTGATCGTCTCGAAGTAGCCGAGGTCCGCCAGCTGCCGGCGCACGGCGAACCGGCTGCGCTGCGACTCCGGCCGCACACGCGCGGTGATCGGCGCCAGTGGTGGCGTCGTCGGCAGGTTGTTGTAGCCGACGATGCGCGCCACCTCCTCGATCAGGTCTTCCTCGATCGCCAAGTCGAAGCGGTATGGCGGCGGCGCAACGGTGATGACGCCCTCCTTCGCCTGCGCGGGCAGGCCCAGGCGCCTGAACGCGTCCAGGCACTGCGCCTCGGTCAGGGGCATGCCGATCACCTTCGACGCACGCGCGACGCGCAGCGACACGGGCTTGCGCTCGGGCAGCTTCGCGACCTGGTCGTCCATCGGGCCCGCCTCGCCGCCGCAGATGTCGATGACCAGGCGCGTGATGTGCTCGATGTGCTCCACCGTCTGGCTCGGGTCCACGCCGCGCTCGAAGCGGTGGCCGGCGTCGGTCGAGAAGTTGTAGCGGCGGGAGCGCCCCTGGATCGCCTCGGGCCACCAGAACGCGGCCTCCACATAGACGTTGCGCGTGTCGTCCGACACCGCCGTCGCGTCCCCGCCCATGATGCCGGCGAGCGACTCGACCTCGCGATCATCAGCGATCACACCGACCTTCTCGTCCACCGTCACGGTGTTGCCGTTCAGCAGCTTCAGCTGCTCGCCCGGCCTGCCCCAGCGCACGTCGAGCGCGCCATGGATCTTGTCGTAGTCGAAGATGTGCGAAGGCCGTCCGAACTCGAACATGACGTAGTTCGAGATGTCCACCAGCGCCGTCACGCTGCGCTGGCCGCAGCGCGCCAGGCGGTCGACCATCCATCGCGGCGTCTTCGCCTTCGTGTCCACATTGCGCACGATGCGGCCCGAGAAGCGGCCGCACAGCTCGGGCGCACTGACCTTCACCTTCAGCTTCGCATCGTGCTTCGGCGGCACGGGCTGGAACTTCGGCTCCTTCAGCGGCGCGCCGGTGAGCGCAGAGAGTTCGCGCGCGACGCCGTACACCGACAGCGCATGCGCCAGGTTCGGCGTGAGCTTGAGCGTGAAGACGTGGTCATCCAGCTGCAGCACGTCGCGTACGTTCTTGCCCACGGGCGTGGCCGCATCGAGTTCGAGCAGGCCGGCGTGGTCCTCGCTCAGCTTCAGCTCGCGGGCGGAGCACAGCATGCCCTGGCTTTCCACGCCGCGCAGCTTGCCCACCTTGATCTCGAACGGCTTGCCGTCGTCACCCGGCGGCAGCACCGCGCCGACCAGGGCTGTCGGCACCTTGATGCCCACGCGCGCGTTCGGCGCACCGCAGACGATGGTCAGCAGCGCGCCCTGCCCCCGCGGCGCTTGCGCCGCATCACCAATATCGACCTGGCACACGCGCAGGCGATCGGCGTTGGGGTGTTGCACGCATTCCTTGATCTCGCCCACCACCACCTTCTCGAACGGCGGGGCGACGGGGCGCAGTTCTTCAACCTCGAGGCCGCCCATCGTGAGCGTCTCGGCGATCTGCTCGGCTGTGAGCGGCGGGTTGCAGAACTCGCGCAGCCAGGACTCGGGGAATTGCATCTTCTTCTCTTCTTATCGGAACTGGCGCAGGAAGCGGATGTCGCCGTCGAAATACAGGCGCAGGTCGTTCACGCCATAGCGCAGCATCGTGAGCCGGTCCGGCCCCATGCCGAAGGCGAAGCCGATGTACTTCTCGGGGTCCAGGCCCATGTTGCGCACCACCTGCGGGTGCACCTGGCCGGAGCCCGCCACCTCGAGCCAGCGGCCTGCGAGCGGGCCGCTCCGGAACTGGATGTCGATCTCGGCGCTCGGCTCCGTGAACGGGAAGAAGCTGGGTCGGAAGCGCAGTGCGAGGTCGTCGGTCTCGAAAAACGTGCGGCAGAAGTCCGTGAAGATGACCTTCAAGTCCTTGAAGCTCACGTTCTCGCCCAGCCACAGGCCTTCGCACTGGTGGAACATCGGCGAGTGCGTCGCGTCGCTGTCCACGCGGTACGTGCGGCCCGGCGCGATGACGCGGATCTCGGGCATTTCCCGGCCCGCATACTTCCTGACGTGCGACTGCGCGTAGCGCACCTGCATCGGGCTGGTGTGCGGGCGCAGGTTGTAGGGGATGCCGTCGTCGCCGTTGATGTCCACGTAGAACGTGTCCTGCATCGAGCGCGCGGGATGGTTCGGCGGGTTGTTCAGCGACGTGAAACTGTGCCAGTCGCTTTCGAGCTCGGGGCCGTCGGCCACGTCGAATCCCATGCTGGCGAAGATCTGCTCGATGCGCTCCATCGTGCGGCTCACCGGGTGGAGGCCGCCGGGTTCGCGCTGGCGCCCGGGCAGCGAGACGTCGAGCGCCTCGGCCTTCAGTTGCACCTCGAGCTCGGCGTCCGCCAGCGCCTGGCGCCGCTCGGCGAGCAGCCCCTCGATCGACTGCTTCGCCACGTTGATCGCCGCGCCGCGGGTCTTTTTCTCCTCGACGGAAAGCGCGGCGAGCCCCTTCATCAGCTCCGTGATGCGGCCGGACTTGCCGATGAATTGCGCCTTGGCGTTTTCAAGGTCGGCGGGCGTGCCGGCCCTGGCGAACGCTGCGCGCGCGGATTCGACGATGGTTTCGAGCTCTGTGGTATTCATAAACGGAAAACAGGGCTAGAGCCTGCGGCCCTAGCCCTGTCCTTGCATGTTGCAACAGCGCGAGCGCTGTCGTGAACTCAAGCAGCCAGCTTGGCCTTGACTTGCTCCACGATGCCCGCAAAGGCAGCCGGGTCGTTCACGGCGATGTCGGCCAGGACCTTGCGGTCGATCTCGATGCCGGCCTTGCGGATGCCGTTGGCGAACTGGCTGTACGTCAGGCCGTTGGCGCGGGCCGCGGCGTTGATACGCGCGATCCACAGCTGGCGGAACACGCGCTTCTTGGTGCGGCGGTCGCGGTACGCATACTGGCCCGCCTTCATCACCGCTTCCTTGGCGATGCGGAAGACGTTGCCGCGGCGGCCGCGGAAGCCCTTGGCGAGGGCGAGAACCTTCTTGTGGCGGGCGCGGGCCGTTACACCACGTTTGACGCGAGGCATGTGATTTCTCCTTGTCGGTGGTGATTAAAGGCCGGCGAACGGCAGCATGGCGGCCATGTGACCCATGTTGGTCTCATGAACGCCCACGGGGCCGCGCAGGTGGCGCTTGTTCTTGGTGGACTTCTTGGTCAGGATGTGACGCTTGAAGGCCTGGCCGCGCTTGACGGTGCCGCCGGGACGGACGCGGAAGCGCTTCTTCGCTCCGCTCTTGGTCTTCATCTTGGGCATGTGAATGCTCCTGCTTTCTCTTCGATTTGTGCTCGTGAGGCGCCGCGAATCGTTCGCGTCTTGATGGCCCCGAGCCACTTGTTCGGGCGGACTCTCACCGCCCTTCAATGCACCCTTGCGGGTGCCTTGTTCTTCACGCCTGCGCCGCCTGTTCGACCGGCGCCGGCTTCGCCACCGGCTTCTTCTTGCCCGGCGCGATCATCATGATCATCTGGCGGCCTTCCAGCTTCGGGAACTGCTCGACGACGATGAGGTCGACCAGCTCGTCGCGGATGCGGTTCAGCAGGGCCATCCCCAGCTCCTGGTGCGTGATCTCGCGGCCGCGGAAGCGCAGCGTGATCTTCACCTTGTCGCCCTCCGCCAGGAAACGGCGGATGTTGCGCATCTTGATGTTGTAGTCGCCCTCGTCCGTGCCCGGCCGGAACTTGACTTCCTTGATCTCGATGACCGTCTGCTTGGCTTTCGCTTCCGCCGCCTTCTTCTGTTCCTGGTACTTGAACTTGCCGTAGTCCATCAGCCGGCACACCGGCGGGCTGGCAGTCGCGGCAATTTCGACCAAGTCCACATCCAGCTCGCCTGCCATTCGCAGGGCTTCCTGCAAACTGACGATGCCCAGGGGCTCGTTGTTGGGTCCGCTCAGGCGGACTTCCGGGGCCATGATTTCCCGGTTCAGGCGGTGCTTGCGTTCCTCGCGCTGGCGGCGGTCGCGAAATTCTGTAGCGATGGTCTTGAATCCTCGTTCAACAATTTGCTATCACAAAGATAGCGAAACCGCCGCTTTGCGCGCCGCCTGCCGCGTGATTTCCTCAAAAATCAGCTTTTGGCCTGGATGTCGGAGGCGAGGCGTTCCGAGAACGCTGCCAGCGGCATCGCACCGAGATCCTGGTTGCCCCGGGCGCGCACTGCGACGGCACCTGCTGCCTTCTCCTTCTCGCCCACGACGAGGATGTAAGGCAGCTTCTGCATCGAATGCTCCCGTATTTTATACGTAATCTTCTCGTTGCGCAGGTCGAGCTCGACTCTAAGCCCTTGATTTCGCAGCGTTTTGGCAACTTCCCGGGCGTAATCGGCCTGCGAGTCCGTGATATTGAGCACGGCCACCTGCACCGGCGCGAGCCAAACCGGCAGCGCCCCGCCGTGCTGCTCGATCAAAATCCCGATGAAGCGCTCGAGGCTGCCCACGATGGCACGGTGGAGCATCACCGGGCGGTGGCGGGCGCCGTCTTCGCCCACGTACTCGGCATCCAGCCGCTCGGGCATCGAGAAATCGACCTGCATCGTGCCGCACTGCCACTGCCGGCCGATCGCGTCCTTGAGCGTGTACTCGATCTTCGGGCCGTAGAAGGCGCCCTCGCCCGGGGCGATCTCGAACTCGCAGCCCGACGCGCGCAGGCTCTCCATCAACGCGTTCTCGGCCTTGTCCCAGCTCTCGTCGGAGCCGATGCGCTGGTCGGGGCGCGTGGCGATCTTGTAGATGATGTTCGTGAAGCCGAAATCGCGGTAGACCTTCTGCAGCAGCGCCGTGTAGGCCGTGCACTCGGGCAGGATCATGTCCTCCGTGCAGAAGATGTGGCCGTCGTCCTGCGTGAAGCCGCGCACGCGCATGATGCCGTGCAGGCCGCCCGTCGGTTCGTTGCGGTGACACTGGCCGAATTCGCCGTAGCGCAGCGGCAGGTCGCGGTAGCTGCGGATGCCCTGCTTGAAGATCAGGATGTGGCCCGGGCAGTTCATCGGCTTGAGCGCGTAGTCGCGCTTTTCCGATTCCGTCGTGAACATGTTCTCGCGGTACTTGTCCCAGTGGCCCGTCTTCTCCCACAGAGACTTGTCCAGCAGCTGGGGGCCCTTCACTTCCTGGTAGCCGTTGTCGCGGTACACGCGGCGCATGTACTGCTCGACCTCCTGCCACACCGACCAGCCCTTCGGATGCCAGAAGACGACACCGGGCGCGTGATCGTCGATGTGGAACAGGTCCAGTTCGCGCCCGAGGCGCCGGTGGTCGCGCTTCTCGGCCTCCTCGAGCATCGTGAGGTACTGCTGCAGCTCCTCCTTCGTCGCCCAGGCCGTCCCGTAGATGCGCTGCAGCATCTCGTTGCGGTGGTCGCCGCGCCAGTAGGCGCCTGCGACCTTCATCAGCTTGAAATGTCTGAGCTTGCCCGTCGACGGCACGTGCGGGCCGCGGCACAAATCCTCGAAACCGCCTTCGCGGTACAGCGACACATCCTCGTTCGCGGGGATGCTCGCGATGATCTCCGCCTTGTAGTTCTCGCCCAGGCCCTTGAAGTGCTGCACCGCCTCGTCGCGCGGCAGCACGCGGCGCGTGACGGGCTCGTCCTTCGCGGCGAGTTCGGCCATGCGCTTCTCGATCGCCTGCAGGTCCTCCGGCGTGAAAGGCCGCTTGTACGAGAAGTCGTAGTAGAAGCCGTTCTCGATGACCGGCCCGATCGTGACCTGCGCCTCGGGGAACAGCTCCTTCACGGCGTACGCCAGGAGGTGCGCCGTCGAATGGCGAATGACTTCCAGGCCTTCCGGGTCCTTGGCCGTGATGATGGACACGGGCGCGTCGCGATCGACCGTGTACGCCGTGTCGACGACCTTGCCATCGACCTTGCCGGCCAACGCGGCCTTCGCCAGGCCGGAGCCGATGGACGCGGCGATCTCGGCGACTCTCACGGGGCCGGGAAATTCGCGTTTCGAACCATCGGGAAGCGTGATCTGGATCATGGTGTTCAGGGGCAATTCACAAACAAAAAAGCGCGACCGGCAGCCGCGCTTTTCTGGGGGGGTGAGCTTTTCAGTGCACGCGCGACGACCGACCTCCTAAAGGGTCGTGGAACCTTCCGGGGTAGTTCGCGGTGTCATAACCCATCGTGCCTTTCTCGCCCCGATTCTAGCCTGCCGGGATGAACCCCGAGCTCCCGCAGCGCGTGCACGGCGTGATCACCACCTGCTTCTCGACCTCGAAGTTTTCGTTGATGTTCTCGCTGTCGAAGCGGATCTCGCCCGTGCCCTGGCAGTCCGGGCACTTCTGCTGGTTGAGCTTGCTCGCGTCGAAGACGCCCGTCCTGTCGTTGGTATCGCCCATCCTGAGCCCTCCGTGGATGAGCCCCGACTCTAAATCGAAACGCCCGAAAGAAGAAACCCCGCCGGCTTGCGCCGGCGGGGCCCCTTGTCTCCTCGGTATCCCTTGGTGTGCCTGTCAGGCCGCCTTCTTCTGGTCGAAGAACTGCTCGTCCTCGGTCGAGCCCTTGAGCGCGGCCGTCGAAGCATTGGCCTCGATGGTCGTGGTCACGGCGTCGAAGTACCCCGTGCCCACTTCGCGCTGGTGCTTCACCGCCGTGAAGCCCTTGTCGGCCGCGGCGAACTCCTTCTGCTGCAGGTCCACGAAGGCGCTCATGTTGTTGCGCGCATAGCCGTAGGCCAGCTCGAACATCGAGTAATTGAGGCTGTGGAAGCCGGCCAGCGTGATGAACTGGAACTTGTAGCCCATCGCGCCCAGCTCCTTCTGGAACTTGGCGATGGTCGCGTCGTCGAGGTTCTTCTTCCAGTTGAACGACGGCGAGCAGTTGTACGCCAGCAGCTTGCCCGGGAACTTCGCGTGGATCGCGTCGGCGAAATCCTTCGCGAACTTCAGGTCGGGCGTGCCGGTCTCGCACCAGATCAGGTCCGCATACTCGGCGTAGGCGAGGCCGCGGCTCACCGCCTGGTCGAAGCCCTTGCGCGTGCGGTAGAAGCCTTCCACCGTGCGCTCGCCGGTGCAGAACGGCTGGTCGATCGGGTCCACGTCGCTGGTCACCAGGTCGGCGGCTTCCGCGTCGGTGCGGGCCAGCAGGATGGTGGGCGTGCCCATCACGTCGGCAGCCAGGCGCGCGGCCACCAGCTTGGCGACGGCTTCACGCGTGGGCACCAGCACCTTGCCGCCCATGTGGCCGCACTTCTTCACGGACGCGAGCTGGTCCTCGAAGTGCACGCCCGCGGCGCCCGCCTCGATCATGGCCTTCATCAGCTCGAAGGCGTTGAGCACGCCACCGAAGCCCGCTTCGGCGTCCGCCACGATCGGCTGGAAGTAGTCGACCCAGCCGTCGTCGCCCGGGTTCTTGCCCTCGCTCCACTGGATCTGGTCGGCGCGCGCGAAGGTGTTGTTGATCTTCTTCACGACCTTCGGCACGGAGTCCACCGAATACAGCGACTGGTCGGGATACATCTCGCCGTTGCTGTTGGCGTCGCCCGCCACCTGCCAGCCCGAGAGGTAGATGCCCTTCAGGCCGGCCTTGACCTGCTGCATGGCCTGGTTGCCCGTCAGCGCGCCCAGCGTGTTGACGAAGGGCTCGGTGTTGATCGAATTCCACAGCTTCTCGGCGCCGCGCTTCGCCAGCGTGTGCTCGATGGCCAGCGAGCCGCGCAGCTTCACGACGTCGGCGGCGCTGTAGCCGCGCTTGATGCCTTTCCAGCGCGGGTTCTCGGCCCAGTCCCTTTCGAGCTGGGCGATCTGCTGTTCGCGGGTGAGGTGGGTCCAGGAAGTCATGCGTTCACTCCAAAGTTGTTGCCAAACCGGTCGGCGCCGCCGCGGGACGAAGGGCGACGCCGTTGGGGACAACTCTAGGTCTTCTACAAGACCTTGTGAAGCTCTTGTGTCTTATACAAGACAAAAAATCTTCCCTTCAAAATCAATGACTTGCCGGCGATTATCGCGATGCGGGAAATGATTTCTTGTATTGAGAAAATTTGGCGCGGTGCAGCAAGATCAAAGTTTCGCGATGCGAAAGGCATTTCACGATGAATGAAACAGGATCCAGTCGCCATGCCCGATGCGCTGCCGGCCTTGCACCCGCACGGGATTGATCTCGTAGAGGAAGCACTGCATCGGCCGGCCGCCCACCTCGATCTCCAGGTCGCGCTTGAAGTACTCGCTGTCCTCGCCGGGCACGATGCCTTCGATCCCGTCGAGCACGGCTTCGAGTTGCGGCGTCACCTCGTACACCTCGCCGACCACCGTCACGGCTTCCTCGCCGCCGAGCGCCAGGCCCGGGTACCAGTCGAGGTGATAGAGGCTCCCTTTCACTTCGCCCATCCCGACGTAGCGCGGCGCGGGCGAGAGCCGGTTGATGTCGTTGCGCCCGCCCCGGCGCAAGGTGCCGTAGACGAACACGTGCCGCGTCGTGCCTTCAGGCATGATCGCCCTCGTTTTGGAATCCGCCATTTTCATCGAATGAGCACCCGGGCCCAGCGCCTTGCCGCGTATGCATGCCTGGCCCTGAGCATGTCGCTCGTCGGCAGCTACGTCGCCCTTTCGAAGCCGCTGGCGGCGGCCATTCCCGTCTTCCTGCTCGCGTGGCTGCGTTTCGGCATCGGCGGCGCGGCGATGCTGCACTGGCTGCGCAAGCCTTTCAACGAACTGCCGATGACGGCGCAGACGAAGCGGCTGCTGTTCCTCGAATCCTTCCTGGGAAATTTCCTCTTCTCGATCTGCATGCTGTTCGGCGTCAGCATGACGAGCGCGGTGTCGGCCGGCGTGATCATGGCCGCGATCCCGGCCGTGGTCGCCCTGCTCTCCTGGGCCTTCCTGCGCGAGCGCGTGAGCGGGCGCGTGTGGGGTGCGGTCGCCTGCGCGGCCGGCGGGATCGCATTGCTGGCGTTCACGAAACCGGCTCAGGAAGGCGGGGCGGCGGCGAGCCACTGGCTCGGCAACCTGCTCGTCTTCGGCGCGGTGGTGTGCGAAGCGTCCTATGCAGTGATCGGCAAGAAGCTCACCGGCGCCCTCTCACCGCGCCGCATCACTTCGCTCATCAACCTGTGGGGGTTCGCGCTGGTCGCGCCGTTCGGCCTGTACCAGGCCTGGCACTTCGACTTCGGCGCGATCCGGGGCTGGACATGGGTGCTGCTGCTGTTCTATTCGCTCGCGGCGAGCGTGTGGACGGTGTGGCTGTGGATGACGGGCCTGAAGGTCGTACCCGCATCGCAGGGCGGCGTGTTCACGGTGATGTTGCCCGTGGCGGCGGCGCTGGTGGGCGTGGTGGCGCTCGGCGAGCCGTTCACGAGTGTGCAGGCCTTCGCCTTCCTGCTGGCGCTCGCGGGCGTGGTGCTCGCCACGCTGCCCAGGTGAAAAAGCGTGTGGCGGCGCGGTGTTGATGGCCGTTTCTCCCGCAGTGCGTGAGCATGCGCCAGTGGCGCTGGAGCCCTCGCCGCCTCGTGTGGCTCTGCCTCTGGCTCCCTCCCCAGAGGGAAATCGAGCCTTCTCCAGAGTGAGAAAAACGCGACGCCAGAGGAGAAAACCGCTTTTTCCCCTTGGAAACGCGTTTTTTCTCCAGTAGCATCCGCACTGCCGGAGGGGGCGGACGCTCTCGAAGGTGGTCAATCAACTTCTAGAAGGAAATCAAGTCATGGCAACTGCGAAGAAAGCTGCGAAGAAGGCCCCGGCCAAGAAGGCCGCTGCGAAGAAGGCTCCGGCGAAGAAGGCCCCGGCGAAGAAGGCCGCCGCCAAGAAGGCCCCGGCGAAGAAGGCCGCGCCCGCCAAGAAGGCTGCTGCCAAGAAGGCCGCGCCCGCCAAGAAGAAGGCTCCTGCGAAGAAGCGCACCCCGAACGCCGCGTTCATGAAGCCGCTGACCCCCAGCCCGCAACTCGCGGCCGTGGTGGGCAACAGCCCGATGCCGCGCACGGAAGTGGTCAGCAAGCTGTGGGCCTACATCAAGAAGAACAAGCTGCAGGACAACGTGAACAAGCGCATGGTCAACGCCGACGAGAAGCTGCGCGCGATCTTCGGCAAGGCCCAGGTCTCGATGTTCGAGATGGCCGGCCTGATCGGCAAGCACGTGAAGTAAACGAGGCGCCTGCGCTTCCACCAAGGCCGGTGCGAACCGGCCTTTTTCGTTTCTGCACAATCACGCCATGCATTCATTCGAGGAACTGGCCCGGCGCTGCGCGCCCGCGGCCGATGACTGGTCCGTGCGACTGGTGACCCAGCAATCCGAGCAGCTGCAGGTGCGGCGCGACGTGCCGCAATCGCCGCAACGTGAGCGCGACAACGGTGTCATGGTGAGCGTAGTCATCGAAGGGGCGCTGGGCTACAGCGCGACCAGCGACATCTCCGAGGCGGGCCTGCGGGCCGCGTTCGCGCGTGCGCAGGATCTGGCCCGCGCCAGTGCGGGCCGCAGCGTGTTCGACTACCGCAAGGTGGACCGGCCGCACTTGCAGGGCCGGTACCGGTCGCCGAACGAGCGGCCCACCGCGAGTCTCTCGCTGGGCGAGAAGTTCGACATGCTGCGCGAGGTCTGCGCCAGCGCCAACCTCGGTGACGAGATCGTCGACCGCACGGCGAGCCTGTGGACCATGCACACCGAACAGCTGTACCTCACGCCGGACGGCGGACGCATCGAACAGACCTGGGATTTCGTCATTCCCACCATCATGGCCGTGGCCAGCGCCGACGGCGACACGCAGGTGCGCAGCTCCGCCGGGCAATACAACGGCTTCTGCCAGCAGGGCGGCCTCGAGGTGCTCGAGCGCGCGCGTTTTCTCTCCGATGGCCCGCGGGTCGCGCGCGAGGCGATCGAGCTCGTTCACGCGCCCAACTGCCCCTCGGGCGAGATGGATGTGCTGCTGATGCCCGACCAGATGATGCTGCAGATCCACGAGAGCATCGGGCACCCGCTGGAACTCGATCGCATCCTGGGCGACGAACGCAACTTCGCCGGCACGAGCTTCGTCACGCTCGACATGTTCGGCCACTTCCAGTACGGCAGCCTGCTGCTGAACGTGAGCTACGCGCCCGACGTGCACGCCCAGTTCGCGAGCTTCGCCTTCGACGACGACGGCGCGCCCGCGAAGCGCGAATGGATCATCAAGGACGGCATCCTGCTGCGTCCGCTGGGCGGCACGGTGTCGCAGGCGCGCGCGAAGGAACTGCGCGCGGGCATTTCGGGCGTGTCCACGGCGCGCGCGAGCAGCTGGAACCGCCCGCCCATCGACCGCATGAGCAACCTCAACATCGAGCCGGGCACGTCGACGCTCGAGGAGATGATCGCGAGCATCGACCAAGGCGTGATGATGCACACCAACTCGTCGTGGAGCATCGACGACTCGCGCAACAAGTTCCAGTTCGGCTGCGAATACGGCCGGATGATCCGCAAGGGCCGGCTCGCCGAAGTGGTGAAGCGCCCCAACTACCGGGGCATCTCGTCCAGCTTCTGGCGCTCGCTCGCGATGGTCGGCAACGAGGGCACGTTCGAGGTGATGGGCACGCCGTACTGCGGCAAGGGCGAACCCAACCAGGTGATCCGCGTGGGCCACGCGGCGCCGGCGTGCAAGTTCGGGAAGGTCGCCGTGTTCGGGGGAGCCCACTGATGCGCAGGGAGTTCGAACAGCTCGCGACGGCCGTCTGCGTACAGGACGCGGCGGTCGACCGCACGATGCTGCACTGGGCCGCTGAAGCCAGCGACTTCATCCGCTTCAACCACGCGCAGGTGCGGCAGGCCACCCACGTCGCTCAGCGTTACGGGACGGTATCCGTTGTGCGCGGCGCGCGGCAGGCCACGGTGTGCGTCAGCCTGTCCGGCGACCTGCAAGCGGACACGCAGGCCCTGCTGGCCCAGCGCGAGCGCCTCATCGAGGAACTGCCTCTCGTGCCCGAGGACCCGTACCTGCTGCTGCCCGAAGAGATCAACAACACCGAGCGCGATGCGGCCGGCCGCCTGCCCGATGCGCGCCAGGTGATCGACGCTGTGGCGCTGCACGGCAGGGAGACGGACCTCGTCGGCTTCTACGCCGGCGGGCCGATCGCCCGCGGCTTCGCCGACAGCCGCGGCCAGCGCAACTGGCATCGCGTGGAAAGCTTCCACTTCGAGTGGTGCCTGTACCGCTCGGGTGACCAGGCGGTGAAGTCGTCGTACGCCGGCACCATGTGGGACGAGACGGCGCTCGCCGCGCGCATGTCGGCGGCACGCGAGCAACTGGCCCTGCTCGGCCGGCCGGTGAAGACGCTCGCGCCGGGCAACTACCGCGTGTACTTCAGCCCGGTCGCCGTCGCCGACCTGCTCGGCACCTTGAGCTGGGGTGGCTTCGGCCATAAGGATCTGCAGACCGGCGTCAGCACCCTGGTCCGCGCGCATCGCGGGCAGGCGAAGTTCAACGAAGCGGTGACGCTGGTCGAGGCGGCGGGCGAAGGCATCGCGCCGCGCTTCCAGCCGGACGGTTTCGTCAAGCCCGCGTCCGTGACGCTCGTGAACGGCGGCGAGGTCGCGCAGACGCTCGTCTCGCCTCGCAGCGCACGCGAATACGGCGTGCCGGCGAATGGCGCCAATTCCTACGAGAGCCCCGAATCGCTCGCGATGGCCGGCGGCACCCTCGCTGCCGGCGACGCGCTCGAAGCATTGGGCACAGGCGTGTACATCAGCGACCTGCACTACCTGAACTACAGCGATCGCCAGGCCTGCCGGATGACCGGGATGACCCGCTTCGCCTGCTTCTGGGTGGAGAACGGGCGCATCGCGGCGCCGATCGGCGTGATGCGATTCGATGATTCGCTGCTGCGCATGTTCGGCGAAGGGCTCGTGGCGCTGACGCACGACGCCGAACTGGTGCCGGACAACTCGACCTATGGCCAGCGCGCGCTGCGCAGCGTGACGGCACCCGGCGCCATCGTCGAAGGCTTCCGCTTCACGCTTTGAGCTTTTGCAGCGCGGCCTCGCGGATCGCACTGAGCGTCCCGCGCGTGGTGATGACCTCCGCATCGAGCATCACCTCGATCAGGGTGCCCTGCCTGCGCTCGAGCGCCGCGATGAACTCGGGCTCGAACTGCTCGGTCTTCGCGATGCGCACGCCGGCCCAGCCGTAGGCACGCGCGAGCGCGGCGAAGTCGGGGTTCGCGAGGTCCGAGCCGCTCACGTGGCCGGGGAACTCGCGCTCCTGGTGCATCCGGATGGTGCCGTAGGTGCCGTTGTTCAGCAGCACGATGATGCTCTTCGCACCGAACTGCGCGGCCGTCGCGAGCTCCTGGCCGTTCATCAGGAAATCGCCGTCACCCGCGATCGTGAAGGCGGTGCGGCCGCTGACGATGTTCGCCGCGATGCCCGCGGGCACACCGTAGCCCATGGCGCCCACCGTCGGCGCGAGCTGCGTCTTGAATCCTTTGGCGAGCCCGTGATGCCTGAAAAAGCGATGCACCCAGCTCGCGAAGTTGCCGGCGCCGTTCGTGAGCACGGCGTCTTCGGGCAGGTGCTTTTGCAGGACGGCGACGATGGCCGGCATGTCGATATCGCCCGGCAGCTTTTGGGGCACGAGGTTCGCTTCGTAGTCGGCATGGGCGGCTTCGGTCCACGCGGCCCACGGGATGTCGGTGGGCGCCGCCAACACCTCGAGCGACCGCGCCGCCGCGTTCATCGTCGCGTTGATCGCGAGATCGGCCTGGTACACGCGATTGAGTTCTTCCGCGCTCGCGTGGATGTGCACCAGCTTCTGCTTCGGCTTCGGCGGCGTGAGCAGCGTGTAACCGCTCGTGGTCATTTCCCCCAGACGCGGGCCGATCGCGATGACGAGGTCCGCCTCCTTGATGCGCGCGGCGAGCTTCGGATTGAGGCCGATCCCCACATCGCCGGCGTACAGCGGATGGTGGTTGTCGAAGGTGTCCTGGAAGCGGAAGGCGTTGCCCACGGGCAGCTTCCAGTTCTCGGCGAAACGCTGCAGCGCTTGCGCGGCCTGCGCCGTCCAGCCGCCGCCACCGGCGATCACGAACGGCTGCCTGGCCCGCAACAGCAGCTCGCGCAGCTCACGCAAGGCGCCCGGATCGCTCCAGGCCTGCACCGGCTCCACACGGGGCGTGGGCCGCGCCGACGTCGCCTTCGTGAGCATGTCCTCGGGCAGCACGAGCACGACGGGCCCGGGCCGCCCGTTCATCGCCGTGGCAAACGCACGCGCGACGTACTCGGGGATGCGGTCGGGATCGTCGATGCGCTCGACCCGCTTGGCCATGCCCTTCGTGCTCGGGCCGAAGAAGCTCTCGTAATCGACTTCCTGGAAGGCCTCGCGGTCGCGCTGGTCGCTCGCGACGTCGCCGACGAAGAGCACCATCGGCGTCGAATCCTGGAATGCCGTGTGCACGCCGATGGACGCATTCGTCGCGCCGGGCCCGCGCGTGACGAAGCAGATGCCCGGGCGCCCCGTGAGCTTGCCTTGCGCCTCGGCCATGTAGGCCGCGCCGCCCTCCTGCCTGTTGACAATGAACTTGATCCTGTCGCGATACGCGTGGAAGCCATCGAGCACCGCGAGGTAGCTCTCGCCCGGCACCCCGAACGCGTGGGTGACGCCCTGGGCGACAAGGCATTCGACGATGAGGTGGCCGGCGATCTGCATATTGACTTTATTAACCGTATGGTGAATTATCGGCGCATGACGAGAGACACTGCCCCCGCCGCCGAGGAGCGCCAGCGCGATGCCGACCGCTCGCAAGGCGCCATCTTAGCGGCGGCACGCGACGAGTTCGCCGAGCTGGGCCTGGGCGGCGCGCGGGTGGACCGCATTGCCGAACGCGCCGGCGTGAACAAGCGGCTGATCTACTACTACTTCGAGGACAAGGAGAAGCTCTTCGAAGCCGTGCTGGAACAGGCTTACCTCGACATCCGCGAAGAGGAACGCAGGCTCCACCTGCTGGACCTGCAACCCGCCGAAGCGCTGCGCAAGCTCGTGGAGTTCACCTGGAACTACTACCTCGCGCATCCCGAGTTCCTCACCCTGCTCAACAGTGCGAACCTGCACAAGGCCCGGCACCTCGCCGAGTCCCGGCGGGCGCGCGAGCTGAACTCGCCGCTCATCGAAACACTGGGGCAGATCCTCGAGCGCGGCCGGCGCGAAGGCACCTTCCGCGGCGGCGTGGACCCGGTGCAGCTTTATGTCTCGATCGCGGGCCTGTCGTACTTCTACCTTTCCAACAACTACACGCTCTCGGCGATCTTCGGCCGCGACCTGATGTCCACCAAGGCCAGGAGCGAGCGCCTGTCGCACATGTGCGACGTGATCCTCGGCTACGTGCTGAGGTCGTGATTCCACCCTTCGCCTCTTGTGTGCGGCGAAGCTTTACCTATAATTCACCATCTAGTGAATTAAGCACCGCAGGAACCCCATGCCCACCCAGCGTCTCGGAATCATCATGCACGGCGTCACCGGACGCATGGGCATGAACCAGCACCTCATTCGCTCCATCGTCGCGATCCGCAAGGAAGGCGGTGTCGCGCTCTCCAATGGCGACAAGGTGATGCCCGACCCGATCCTGATCGGCCGCAACGCCGAGAAGATCGCCGCCCTGGCGAAGTCGCAAGGCATCGAGCGCTGGTCCACCGACCTCGACCAGGCGCTCAAGAACCCCGACGACACCATCTTCTTCGACGCGGGCACGACGCAGATGCGCCCTGCCCTGCTCGCCAAGGCGATCCGCGCCGGCAAGCACGTCTACTGCGAGAAGCCGATCGCGACGAACCTGAATGAAGCCGTGGAGATCGCCCGTCTCGCGCAGCAATCGGGCCTGAAGCACGGTGCCGTGCAGGACAAGCTGTTCCTGCCCGGCCTGCGCAAGCTGGACATGCTGCGTCGCGCCGGCTTCTTCGGCCGCATGCTGTCGCTGCGCCTGGAGTTCGGCTACTGGGTGTTCGAAGGCGACCTGCAGCCCATCCAGCGCCCGAGCTGGAACTACCGCACCGAAGACGGCGGCGGGATGATCCTGGACATGATGTGCCACTGGCGCTACGTGCTGGACAACCTGTTCGGCGAGGTGAAGTCCATCTCCTGCATCGCCGCGACCCACATCCCGCAACGCTGGGACGAAGCCGGCAAGCCGTACGTCGCCACGGCGGACGACGCCGCCTACGCGACGGCCGAACTCGTGGGCCACAACGGCGAGCCGGTGATCGCGCAGCTGAACATGTCGTGGGCCACGCGCGTGCGCCGCGACGACCTGGTCACCTTCCATGTCGACGGCACGCACGGCTCCGCGGTGGCGGGCTTGCAAAGCTGTGTCGCGCAATCGCGCGTGACGACGCCGCGGCCGGTGTGGAACCCGGACATCAAGCAGACGATGAACTTCTTCGACCAGTGGCAGGAAGTGCCGGACAGCCAGGTCTACGACAACGGCTTCAAGATCCAGTGGGAGCACTTCATCCGCCACGTCGTGGAGAACGCGCCTTACAAGTGGACGCTGCCCGAAGGTGCGAAGGGCGTGCAGCTGGTCGAGGCGGCCCTGCAAAGCTGGCACGAGCGGCGCTGGGTCGACGTGCCGGCCCTGAACGTCTGAGGCGGCGATGACGAGCTCGCTCTACCTGCCCGCGGCCAACGGGCGCATCGAACGCTACACGCTCACCGGCACGACGCCGGTACGCCCGCCCGAGGGCGTCAAGTTCAACCGCATCGCGTATTCGGCCGCGCACGTCGTGGCGGACCCCAAAGCCGCGATCGATCCGTGGCTGCAGTGCGCGGTGGATTGGGACGCGACCATCGGCTATCGCAGGCACCTGTGGTCGCTCGGGCTCGGCGTGGCCGAAGCCATGGACACGGCGCAGCGCGGCATGGGCCTGGACTGGCCGACGTCGCTCGAACTGATTCGCCGCTCGCTCGATGCGGCGCGCGACGTGCCCGGCGCGATCATCGCTTCGGGCTGCGGCACCGACCACCTCAACCTCGACGAGGTGAAGTCGGTCGACGACGTGATCCGCGGCTACGAGGAGCAGATGGCCGCCATCGAAAAACTCGGCGGCAAGTTGATCGTGATGGCCAGCCGCGCGCTGGCACGCGTGGCGAAGTCGCCCGCCGATTACGAACGGGTGTACGAACGGGTCCTCACCCAGGCGAAGCAGCCGGTCGTCCTGCACTGGCTGGGCGACATGTTCGACCCCGCGCTCGCCGGTTACTGGGGTTCCAGGGATGTCGATGCGGCGATGCAGACCGCGCTGGGCATCATCACCGCGCACGCGTCCAAGGTGGATGGCATCAAGATCTCGCTGCTGGACAAGGACAAGGAGATCGCCATGCGATCGCGCCTGCCCGCGGCCGTGCGCATGTACACGGGCGACGATTTCAATTACGCCGAGCTGATCGAGACCGGCAGCCACGCGCTGCTCGGCATCTTCGACGCGATCGCGCCCGCCGCGAGCGCCGCCCTGGGCGAACTCGCGCAAGGCAACGTCGACAAGTTCCACGCGATCCTCGGACCCACGGTGCGGCTGTCGCGCCACATCTTCCAGGCGCCCACGCGCTTCTACAAGACGGGCGTGGTGTTCATGGCCTGGCTCAATGGCCACCAGTCGCACTTCACGATGGTGGGCGGCCAGCAGAGCACCCGGTCGATCGTGCATTTCGCCGAGCTGTTCCGCCTGGCCGACCGCGCGAACCTGCTGGAACAACCCGACCTGGCCGTCAAACGCATGACCACGCTGCTCGCGTTGCACGGCGTCGAGAACTGAATCCCACCCAAGGAGACCCCGGATGATGGATCGAACGAAACGCGCCCTGCTGGCGCTCGGCCTGGCCCTCGCCTTCGGTGCCGGCGCGCAGACATGGCCCGCGCGGCCCGTGAAGATGGTCATTCCCTTCCCGCCCGGCGGCACGCTCGACACGGTCGGCCGGATGCTGGCGGAGAAGCTCCAGAGCCAGCTGGGCCAGCCCTTCATCGTGGAGAACCGGCCGGGGGGCAACGGCATCATCGGCGCCGACGTCGTCTCCAAGTCGCAGCCGGACGGCTACACGCTGCTGTTCAACGCGTCCACCTTCGTGACGGCGCCGATGACGATGAAGTCGGTGCCTTATGACGTCACTCGCGACTTCGCTCCCGTCGCGCTCGTCGCGAAAGCGCCGCTGTCGGTCGCGATCAACAAGGACCTGCCCGTCAAGGACATCAAGTCGCTGATCGCTTACGGCAAGGCGAACCCGGGCAAGATGACGTTCGCCGTCGGCTCGGTCGGCTCGGCGGGCCACCTCGCCACCGAGCTGCTCAAGAAGAGCACGGGCATCGACTACACCGTCGTCCCCTACAAGGGCACGGCGCCCGCCTTCCAGGACCTGATCGGCGGCCAGATCGCCGGCTTCATCGACCCGATCCTCGGCTCGCTTCAGTACCACAAGAGCGGCATGCTGCGCGTGATCGCGGTGACCTCCGGCGCACGCGCAGCCAGCCTGCCCGACGTCCCCACGGTCGGCGAAACGATCCCCGGCTACGAGTTCTACAGCTGGTACGGCCTGTGGGCGCCGGCGAAGGTCTCGCCCGAGATCGTCAAGCGCCTGAACGCCGAAGTGAACAAGGCGCTGGCGACCGACATGCGCGACAAGCTCGTGCAGCAAGGCCTCGTGCTCACGCCGGGTTCCGTGGACGACTTCGCGCGTTTCCAGAAGGAAGACATGGCGAGGTCGCAGAAGATCATCACCGAAGGCCACATCCGTGTCGAGTGAGCCGATGCGCGCGGTCGTGACCGGGACGAGCTCCGGCATCGGCCGTGCCATCGCGCGGGCGTTGATCGCGCAAGGCTGGCACGTGCAGGGGCTGGATGTCGCGCCGCCCTCGCTCGAGGCCCGGGGCTTCGAACATCGCACGGTCGATCTCACGGGCGGCGTGGCCGTCGACGCGGCGGCGCATGCCGTATCGGGCGCACAAGGCTTCGTGCACGCGGCCGGCGTGCTGCGCACCGGACGCGCCGGCGAGTTGGACCCGGACCACGGCGCGCTGATGTGGCGTTTGCACGTCGACGCCGCGGCGCGGCTGGCGAACGTGCTGCTGCCGGCCATGGCACAGGCGCGCATGGGTCGCGTCGTGCTCGTGGGCAGCCGCGTTGCGCGAGGCAGCCCGGGCCGCAGCCAGTACGCCGCGACGAAGGCGGCGCTGGTTGCGATGGCGCGCAGCTGGGCGATCGAACTCGCGCCGCAAGGCGTGACGGTGAACGTCGTCTCGCCCGCCGCGACGCGCACGGGCATGTTGCAGGACCCCAAGCGCCAGTCCGTCACGCCGCAACTGCCGCCGATCGGCCGCTTGATCGAACCCGAAGAGGTCGCCTCGCTCGTCGCGTACCTTCTGTCGCCCGCTGCCGCCGCGATCACCGGCCAGGAGATCAACGTCTGCGGCGGCTCGTCGCTGGGGGCGTGACATGGCGGGCAAACGCAACGTCGGTCTCGTCGGGCTGGGGCTCGTGGGCCAGGCGCTTGGCAAACGCCTGCGTGAGCAAGGCTGGCGCACGACAGGGTTCGATGTTCGCGCCGAAGCCTGCGATGCGTTCAAGGCCGCGGGCGGCGAGGTCGCGAAATCGCTGAAGGATCTGGGCCGCACTTGCAGCGAAGTGGTCCTGGCCGTGTTCGACACGCGCGGTGTGATCGACGTGCTCGAGTCACCCGGTGCACTGCTCGACGCCGGCCATTGCGTGGAAGGCGTCGTCGATTGCTCCACCGGCTCGCCCGACGAACTCGAGCAGCTCGCCAGCCGCCTGGCCGCGCGGAACATCGACTTGATCGAGTCGCCGCTCTCCGGCTCCAGCGAGCAGATCGCCGCCGGCGAGGCGGTCGCACTGCTGGGCGGCGATGGCGAAGTCATCGCGCGCCACGCCGACCTGCTCTCTAGCCTCTCGATGCAACGGATCCATGTGGGCGCCGCGGGCGCCGGCGCTCGCGCCAAGCTCGCAACCAACCTCGTGCTGGGCCTCAATCGCGCGGTGCTCGCCGAAGGCATGGCTTTCGCCGAGGCGCTGGGCATCGAACCCGCGTTGTTCCTGAAACTCGTGCTGGCGACGCCGGCGAGGTCGGCCGCCGCCGAGGTGAAGGGGCCGCTGATGGTGGCGCGCGACTTCGCGCCGCGTTCGCGCGTGCGCCAGCACCTCAAGGACGTCGACCTGATGCTGGTTGCCGCGCGACAAGCCGGCCTGGCCCTGCCCTTTTCCGAAACCCACGCGCGCCTGATGCGCGAAGCCGTCGCCGCGGGCGAGGGCGAACTCGACAACGCAGCCATCCTGCTGCGGCTGCTGAAAAAACATGCGTGACTTTTCCAACGATCACCGCTGGCTCTCGATCAACACGGCGACGATCCGCAAAAGCGGGGGCATCGAGCTGCCCCTGCCCGACATCATCGAGTCCTGCGTCAGGCGCGGCATCCGCGCGATCTCGCCCTGGCGCGACCAGGTGCAGGCCGCGGGCCTCGCGAACGTCTCGAAGCTCGTGAAGGCGCACGGCCTGGAACTGTCGGGCTATTGCCGCGGCGGCATGTTCCCCGCGTCCACGCCGGAAGGCCTGCGCGCGGCGCACGACGACAACCGGCGCGCGGTGGACGAAGCGCGCGAGCTGAATGCGAAATGCCTGGTGCTGGTGGTCGGCGGGCTGCCGGGCGCGATGGCGGGCAAGGCCGAGAGCAAGGACATCGCCGGCGCTCGCACGCAGGTGCGCGACGGCATCGCCACGCTGCTGGAATACTCGCGTTCGGCCGGCATGCCGCTCGCCATCGAGCCTCTGCACCCCATGTACGCGGCCGACCGCGCCTGCGTCAACACGATGGAGCAGGCACTCGACATCTGCGACGCCCTCGACCCGTCACGCAGCGGCGCGCTCGGCGTCGCGTGCGATGTCTATCACGTGTGGTGGGATCCGAAACTGCAGGCACAGATCGCGCGCGCCGGCCGGGAACGCCTGCTGGCGTTCCACGTCTGCGACTGGCTGGTTCCCACCACCGACCTGCTGCTCGACCGCGGCATGATGGGCGACGGTGTCCTCGACATCCGCCGCATCCGCGGCTGGGTGGAAGCCGCCGGGTTCGACGGCTACAGCGAGGTGGAGATCTTCTCCGAGCGCAACTGGTGGCAGCGCGAGCACGGCGAAGTGCTCGACACCTGCATCCAGCGGCACAACACCGCTGTTTGACTTACGCGTTCGCGACGCGCAGGTTCTTGCTGTCGGCCGCGCGCGTGGCGGTGGCACCCGCCTCGATCTCGCCGGACAGCTGGCCGCCCTCTTCGATCACGACCTTGCCGTAGCGGATCTTGCCGGTGACCTTGCCGGTCGAGAAGATCGTGAGCTTCTGGCGCACGGTGAGGTTGCCTTCGAACTGGCCGCGGATTTCCGCAACGTCGATCTCGCAGGACCCCTTGAACGAACCGCGCTCGGAAATCTGGATCACGCGCGAATCCATCGTGGCTTCGACCGAACCCTCGACCACGAGCGTGTCGCAATCGGTGATCTCGACGCCCTTCAGCTTGATGTTCGGGCCGACGGTCAGCTTGCTCTCGCCTTCCTTGCCGGGCGCGGTGTTGGCCGCGGGGGTCGCCGGGGCGGCCGTGGCCGCGACGATGCCGGTGTGGCCGCTCGCGGCGGCGGCATTGGGGCTGGTGGTGCCGCGCACGTTCGTGTTTTCCTCGCGCTTGTTGAAGAAGGGGGATTGCAGTGCCATGGGGTACTTCCTGAAGAAAGATGGGCTTTGAAGAAGAAGAGCTGCCGATGCTACGGACGACCTAGCCGCCTGCAAAGTCGAAGAACGCAAGTTCGGTAACCGAATTCGTGGCCGCGTACCGACTCGACGACACGCATGTGAGACAAATTTCGCGTCGAACGTAAAGAGCCGTTGCGCGGCGAATGTCGTGCGGGCACAGTGGCCCGACACCAGAGGGGATTCACATGGGCTTTCGCCAGCGCCTTGCGGGGCTTTGCGTCACCGTCGCTGCCACTATCGCATGCGTATCCGCAGGGGCCGCCACGCCGCCCCCGCCCGCCGATACGATGGACACGTCGGCGTCGAACCTGATCGTCGTGCTGCGCGAATCGCGCGGCGAGAACAAGCAGGACGAGACGCTGCAACCGTATGGCCGCGTGACGGCGAAGATGCCGGACGGGCGCCGCGTCGAACTGGCCACCAGCTGGTACCAGTACCTCGGCGACATGCACATCCGGCTGGTGTTCGACGGCGGCCAGTCGCTGCAAAGCGCCGCGCCCAACGACCTCGAGCGCCTGAAGCTCACGCCAGAGGATGCGTTGGACGTCGCGGTGCGCAACCTGAGACGGATGTACGGGGCGCCCTCGGCGAAACCGTGGACGGGCGGCCTGATGCAGGTGCAGGGCGGCGCGCCGGACCTGGCCAGCAGCTATTTCCTGGACCGCGAGTTCTGGCTGGGCGTGCTGCGCGAACACCCGGAAGGCGTCGTCGCCGCGGTGCCGCAGCGGGGCGGCCTGGTGTTCGGCTCGGCGGGCGACGAGGATGCCATCGCCAACCTGCGCTTTTCCGCGGCGGCGCTGTACGCGGGCGCGGGCGGCGCCCGCGTGTCATCGGCCCTCTACCTGTTCAAGAACGGCCACTGGTCGATCTACCAGCCGCCGCAGGCTCAGTAAGTGACCGTGTAGCGCGCGCCGCGAAACTTCAGGATCGCCGTGCGCGGCTTGATCTCGTCGATGGCCAGGCCGGGCGCCACTTCGCTGCCCTCGTTGAACACCTGGCCGTTGACGATCAGCATGCGCTGTACCGGATTCGGTGAGTAGACGCCGCCGCTGATCGCCACGCGCGGCGCATCGGGCGGCAGGCCCGATACCGTGGAGACAGGCGCCGATCCGGCCGCGGTCGCCGCCGGCGCAGCAGGCGGCGGTGCAATGCGTGCGGGCGACGTCATGGGCGGAGCACCCATCCCGGGAGCGAGGACGGTCTGCCGTGGCCGCGGCGCGCGCATCTCCGGAGGCGGCGCGACCACCTCGGCGGCAGGCGGTGGCGGCTCGATGGCCGCGGCCGGTGCGGGCGCGGGCGGCGGGGTCCTGACCACGGCGCCCGCGGACGGTGCCGCTTCCGGCGGAGCACTCGCCATGACGGATGTCGCGGGGACGCCCTTGTCCTTCAGCAGGGACCAGCCGCCCCATCCGACCAATGCAAGCACCACGGCGCCCACGGCCCACCACCACAGCGGGCGCGCACTGGATGTGTCCGACGGGCCGAGCGGCGTGGGGTGCGCGTGGATGCCGCGCGAGGAGCCGCTTTCGCGCTGCGCATCGGCCTTGCGGAGGGCGTCGAGGATGTACGACATGGGCGGTCAGGGTTGCATCGCGAGGCGTGGTTCGTCCGCGCCGCCTGCGCGATTGAGTTGCATGTAGGTCATGGGGCCCGGCTGGCCGTCGCTCGGCACGCCCCGCGCCAGCTGGAACGCCCGCAGCTTCGACTTCAGTTGCGCATCGAAGGCCGCATGGCCCGTCGGCGCCGGCCGGCCATCGGCAGCGGCAAGCTGCGCGGCGATCCAGTCGAGCGTTTCGGCCCGCAGCTCACCGGGCGAATAGCCGGGCGGCGCCTTCCAGATCGTCGCGAACTCGCCTTGCCAGCGCGAGGCCAGCGCCGTGAGCGTGACGGTCTGCTCGGTACCGGCCGCCCGCAGCGTCGCCGTGTCGCGCGTGAGCGCGGTGAGCACGGCGTAGCGGGGCTTGCCCTTTTCCGCGTCGAGCGTGACGATGCCGGGTCGGCCGAGTTCCCGGATCAGCGCCAGGTTCATCGTCTTCGTGAAGCATTGCAGTCGCTGCTTCGCGAGCGCGGAGCACGGCTCGCCTTCGAGCGCGTCGGCTTTCCATGCGGCGGCGAGCTCGCGCCAGGCTTCATCGGGATCGGCCAGCAGCCTGGGCGGTGCGGGCGGCGCAGCCGGTACCGAAGCCACGGCGACAGCGGGCACGGCCGCACTCGCCGCTACGCGGACCACCGACGCCGCCGCCGCCGGCGCTTGGGCTACAGGCCGCACCGGGGCTTTGTCGTCCAGCGCGAGCAGATGGGTCACGGCCGCATAAAGGCCTGCCCCCATCACCAGCCAGAGGCCGATCACGAGTGCCGTGGGCTGGCGCACCGGCGTGGCCAGTGCGGGGCGGCCGAAGACCTCCTCGCCCGCCTGGTTCACCACCTTGCGATCCACCGTCGCGCGCGAAGTGGCAAAGGCACCCAGCAACGCGCGGTCGCACAACAGGTTGATGCGTCGCGGCACGCCGCGCGAGATCTCGTGGATGCGGCGAATGGCCCGGGTCTCGAAGGGAAACGGCCGCTCCAGGCCCGCCACGTCCATGCGATGGCGGATGTACTGGTCGGTCTCCGCCGGCGTGAGCGCGCCCAGGTGAAAACGTGCGATCACGCGTTGCGCGAGCTGCTCGAGCTCCGGCCGCGCCAGCATCTGGCGAAGCTCGGGTTGCCCGATCAGGATGATCTGCAGGAGCTTGCGCTCCCGCGTCTCTAGGTTCGTGAGCAGCCGCAGTTGCTCCAGCACCTCGGCCGAGAGGTTCTGCGCCTCGTCGATGATCAGCACGTTGTTGCGGCCGGCCGCGTGCTGCTGCAGCAGGAAGTCGTTCAGGCGGTCGACGTACACCTTCACCGTCGGCGCCGCGCCCGTCTGCGGCACCGCGATGCGGAACTCCTCGCAGATCGACTGCAGCAGCTCGAAGGCCGTCAGCTTCGGGTTGAAGATGTAGGCGACGTTGCAGTCGGGCGGAATCTGCTCGAGGAACAGCCGGCACAGCGTCGTCTTGCCCGTGCCGATCTCGCCCGTGAGCAGCACGAAGCCACCGCCCCCGCCCAGACCGTACAACAGATGAGCGAGCGCCTCGCGGTGCCGCTCGCTCATGAACAGGTAATGCGGGTCCGGCGCGATCGAGAACGGCGGGCTCTTCAGGCCGAAGTACGCGGCGTACATGGCCCAAGCATAACCGCCGCCTCAGGCGGGTGCCAATGCGGTCCTGCGCACCCGCCGGACGTTGAACGCGCTCGTGATCAGCACGCCTTGCATCACGACCAGGCCGATCCACACGCCGACGTACCGGTGGTGATCCATCAGCGCGCCGAAGAAGAGCGGCGCCAGCGCCTGCCCGATGTCCAGGCCCGAATACACCACGCCGTACACGCGGCCGGTGGCGTTCTCGGGCGTCGACTTCTTCACCAGCAGGTCGCGCGACGGCGCCGCGATGCCGCTGGCGAACCCCATTGCTCCGAACAGCACGGGGACAGCGAAGGCCGGCACCGGCCCGATGCCGATCAGCAGGGCGACCAGCGCCGCCGCGCCGAAGCCGATACCGACGATGCGTTCGCAGCGCTCCGGATCCGCGGCGAGAAAGCCCCCCAGCACCATGCCCGCCGCGCCGCACACCATGTAGATGGTCAGGCACATGGCAGCGACGCCGACGGGCACGTCGTGGAGTTGCCGCGCGGCCTCGGGTGCGAACGCCTGGACCACGCTCAGCACCACGGCATAGAAGAAGAAAAACGCGAAGCACATCCATACGGCGGGAATGCGCAGGAAATCGAGCGTGGCCGCGGCCGGTGCGTCCTGCGTCCTGGGCGCGCTCGCCGGCAGGTCGAGCGTCGCGCGATTGAGCCACAGCACGGCGAGCACGACGAAGGCCAACCCGCCCGCGGCGCCCAGGGCCACACGCCACGAATAGGCGATCGCCAGCGGCACGACCACCGCAGGTGCCAGCGCCCAGCCCAGGCTGCCCGTGATGCCGTGCACGCTGTAGGCGTGGCCCAGGCGGGTCGCGCTCACCTTGCGATTGATGAGCGTGTAGTCGACCGGATGGAAAACACCGTTGCCCACGCCGGCGATGACGGCGCAGAACACCATCGACAGGTAGTCGTGGCTGAGCGAGTAGCCGAAAGCCGCCAGACCCAGGCACGCCAGCCCGCCGAACAGGATGGGCCGCGGCCCGAAGCGATCGACGAGGAACCCCGACATCGCCTGCACCGAGCATGAGACGACGAAGAACACCGTCATCAGGAAGCCCAGTTCGGTGTAGCTCGCGCTGAACGCGTCCTTCAGCCACGGAAAAAGCGGCGCCAGCAGCAGTTGGTTGAAGTGGCTGATCATGTGCGCGAGGCCCACCAGGCCGATCACGCCGGCGTCCCGGCGCAGGCCCGCAGGCGGCAGCGCGTTCGCGGTTGTCGTGCTCATGCCGGCCATCCTAAGTGCGCCGGCCATTTCCGAATTGCGACAGAACGCCAGCTTTTTGCGAAAATCCGCCAAGTGCCTCCCAGACCCTTCCGCGCCACGCCGCTCGGCGACACCGACGCGTTCCGCCCCACGCGGGCCCGACCGGTGCGCGTGCGCGCGCGCAGCCTGATCGCCGATTCGCACTTCGACCCGCACCGCCACGCCTGGTCGCAGCTCGCGTACTGCGCGGCGGGCATCCTGCAGGTGACGGCGCAGCGCTCGGGCCAGGGCGAGGACGAGGTCACCTACATCGTCCCGCCATCGCGCGCCGTGTGGATCGCGCCGGGCGCCCGCCATTCGGTGCACGTGCTGGAGGATGCGCAGTTCCGCACGCTCTACATCGACGCCTCGGCCACGCCCGCCGGCTGGAGCGGTTGCCGCGTGATCGTCGTGTCGCCGCTCCTGCGTGAACTGGTCGGCGCGCTGGATGCGCAGGCCATGTCCCGCGAACGCGAAGAGCGCCTCACGCATCTCGTGCTCGACGAGATCACCCACGCCGACATCCACGCGCTGGGCGTGCCGATGCCGAACGCGCAATCCGGCGACAAGCGGCTGCGTGCCTTGTGCGATGCGGTGCTGCGTGCGCCGGCGCAACGCTCGACCCTGGCCGGCTGGTCAGCGGCGTTCGGCGCCAGCGAGCGCACGATGGCGCGCCTGTTCCGCGAAGAGCTCGGCATCACCTACCAGCAATGGCGCCAGCAGGCGGTCCTCGCGCACGCCCTGCCCCTGCTCGCGCGCGGCACGCCCGTGAGCCATGTCGCCGCCGCGAGCGGTTATGCGAGCGACAGTGCGTTCACCGCGATGTTCAAGGCGGCGATGGGACAGCCGCCCAGCCAGTTCCTGGGGCGCGGCTAGGACCAGAGCTCTTTCATCGCCTCGCGCATGCCGCGCGCGAGTTCGGCGAGTGCGCCACCGGCAGGCGCCGGTTCGCCTCCGACATACACCTGCCTGAACCTCGATTCGGGCGACGAGAACACCAGTGCATCGAGCAGATGGTCATCCCGCACGCCTGCGAGTTCGGGCGCATCGCTGTCGACCACGATGAAGTCCGCCCGCTGGCCGACCGCGAGACCCGCCAGCGGCAGGCCCGCCGCGGCGCTGCCTCCCTCGAGCGCGCCCTGGAACAAGGCGGCCGCACTGCTTTCGGTGACGGCCGATGTCGCCGCCACGTTGCGCCGGCGGAGATTCAGCCGTTGCGAATATTCGAGCAGGCGCAGCTCCTCTCGCCAGCTGCGCGTGACGTGGCTGTCGGAGCCGATGGACCAGCTGCCGCTCTGCCCCATCCACGACGGCAGGTCGAAGATGCCGTCCCCCAGGTTCGCCTCGGTGCTCGGGCACAGCACGATGGCCGCACCGGTGCGCCGCAGGTCCGAAAGTTCCTGGGCCGTGCATTGCGTCGCATGCACCAGGTTCCAGCGCGGATCGACCGCGACCTGCGACAGCAGGAACTCCACGGGGGACTTCCCGTGTTCCGCGACGCAGTCCTCCACCTCGCGCCGCTGCTCGGCGATGTGGATGTGCACAGGCATGTGTTTCGCGGCGGTCGCGACCTCGCGCAATGCTCCCGCATCGACGGCACGCAGCGAGTGCAGCGCGATGCCCGGCGTGATGCGCGGGCTGATCGCTCCTTCACGCACAGCGGTTGCGATCCGCATCACCGATGACGGCGTGGACGCGAAGCGCCGCTGGTCCTCGCGCAATCCTTTCGCCGAGAAGCCCGAACGCATGTAAAGCGTGGGCAGCAGCGTGAGGCCGATGCCGGTTCGCTGCGCCGCACGCGCGAGCGCGCGCGACAGCTCGACCGGATCGGCGTAGGGCTTGCCGGCGATATCGTTGTGCACGTAGTGGAACTCGCAGACCTGCGTGTAGCCCGCCTGCAATAGTTCCGCGTAGAGGAACGCCGCCACGGCTTCGAGCTGTTCGGGCGTGATCCGGTTCGCCGCGCGGTACATGCGGTCGCGCCAGCTCCAGAAATCGTCCTCGCCGCCCGGACTGCGCTCCGCCAGCCCCGCCATCGCGCGCTGGAACGCGTGGCTGTGCGCATCGACGAGGCCGGGCAGCACCGGGCCATGCAGCCGGGTCGCACCGAAGTGCTCCGCCACGCTTGCACCAGGAAGGATGCGGGTCCAGTGGCCCTGCGTGTCCGCCTCGAGCAGCACGTCCCGCGCCCAGTTGCCGCGCACCCAGGCAAGAGGCGCGAAATACCGCCGATGCACCTCGGGCCGGTCAGCGGCCATACAGCGCCTCGCCCGTGACCAGCGCGGCCAGCACCATCTCGCGCACCACGGGCTGGATCGCGGCTGCGAGCTTCTCGTCGTAATCGAACGGCGCGCTTTCGCGCATGTAGAGGCTCTGGCACATCTCGAGCTGAACGGCGTGCACGTCCTGGGCCGGCCGGCCGTAATGCCGCGTGATGTAGCCGCCCTTGAAGCGCCCGTTCACCGCGTGCGTCACATGCGGGTTCCGGGCCGCCGCCAGCGCCACCGCTCTCGTGATCTTTTCGTGCGCACTCGCCTCGGCGGCCGTGCCGATGTTCAGGCCGGGCAGCTCCCCATCGAAGAGCCACGGGATGCGCGAGCGGATGCTGTGCGCGTCCCACAGCAATACGAATCCGTGCCGCGCGCAGATTCGCTCCAGTTCGGCTGCGAGCGCATCGTGGTACGGGCGCCAGTACGCGGCCAGCCGCCGCGCCCGCTCGGATGCATCCGGCTCGCGTCCGGGACGGTACAAGGGATCGCCCGTGAAGAAGCGCGTGGGGCACAGCTCCGTGTTCGACGCACCGGGGTACATCGGCGCGTCGTCCGGCGGGCGGTTCAGGTCGATGACGTAGCGTGACCAGCGCGGCTGGATCACGCTCGCGCCCATGGCGGGCAACCAGTCGTACAGCCGATCGAGGTGCCAATCCGTGTCTTCCACCTGCAGCGCGCGCGGCACGTAACGGTCGCGCAGGTCCTGGGGAATCTCCGTGCCCAGGTGCGGCATGCTCACCAGCAGCGCCGTGGTGCCCTGATGAAGCGTGTAGTTCATCGCGCTTCTCCTTCGAAAATCACCTGCCGGCACGGGTTCGCGCCCAGGGCATAGGCCAGCTGGGCGGGATGATCCGCATCCCACAGGACGAAGTTCGCGCGCTGGCCGGGTGCCAGCATCCCGCGGTCGGGCGCACCCAGTGCACGAGCCGCGTTGCGCGTCACGCCGGCCAAGGCCTCGACGGGTGTCAACCGGAAAAGGGTGCAAGCCATGTTCAACATCAGTAGGAGCGAGGTGCAGGGCGAGCTGCCCGGATTGCAGTCCGTGGAGATCGCGACCGGCACACGATGGCGGCGCAGCAGATCGACCGGCGGCAGGCGCGTTTCGCGCAGGAAATAGAACGCGCCCGGCAGCAGCACCGCGACGCTGCCCGCCTGCGCCATCGCCGCCGCGCCGTCCTCGCCCAGCCACTCGAGGTGGTCGCAGCTGAGCGCACCGTATTTCGCCGCCAGCCGCGCGCCCCCGCTGTCGCTCAACTGCTCCGCATGCAGCTTCACCGGCAAGCCGAGCGAGTGGGCTTCAGCGAACACCTTGTCCGTCTGCTGCGGCGTGAATGCGATGCGCTCGCAGAAGGCATCGACCGCATCGACGAGGCCCTCGCGATACAGCTCCCGCAGCATGCGGATCACCTCGTCGATGTAATCGTCGCCGCGGCCGGCGAACTCGGGGGGCAGCGCATGCGCACCCAGGAAGGTGGTGTGGACTTCGACCCGGTGCTTCTCGCCCAGCACCCGCGCCACCCGCAGGCACTTGCGTTCGTACTCGAGCGCAAGGCCGTAGCCCGACTTGATCTCGACCGTCGTCACGCCCTCGGCCATGAGATCACGCAGACGCCTGCCGCTTTGCACGAGCAGCGCGTCTTCGTTCGCCGCGCGCGTCGCCGAGACGGTCGACGCGATCCCGCCACCGCTGCGTGCGATCTCTTCGTAGCTTGCGCCGTTCAGCCGCATCTCGAATTCGCTCGCGCGATCGCCGCCGTACACGAGGTGCGTGTGGCAGTCGATCAGCCCCGGCGTGACGAGCGCCCCGTCGCATTCGTGCGTGAATTCGGAAAGCTCGCGCCACTCGCGCGGAATGTCGCGATCGCGCCCGACCCAGGCGATGTGCGCGCCGTCCACCACGATGGCGGCGTCGTCGACCAGGCCGTAGCCCTCGCCCTGCATCGTTGCGGCGCGCAGGTGGGTCCAGATCTGGACGGTCATGGCGCAGCCTCGATCCACAGCGCGCCTGGCGTATCGAGATCGATGCGCTCGTCCTGCGGCACGACGTTCCAGGCCAGCGTGCGCGGCGGCACGACGATCCGCACTTCCACGGCCAGAAAGGCAATCTCGTGGTCATGCGAATAGACGCCGACCAGCGAGCCCTTGCGGCAGGCGACCTCGTTGCGCCCCGCGATCCGCCGCAGCGCACCCTCGCGGCCGCGCAGCATCAGGTTGAAATCCTGCGTGGTCCCGCCGACCCGTTCGCATTCGACCCGCGCGCCGCCGTCGAAGCGAAGCGGCTCGTCCACTTTCCCGAGCCGATGCCCTTGCCCGTCCACGCGCAAGGTCACGCCTTCACCCGACAACACCGCGAACCAGCGCGCGATGCCCGAATAGGCCGAGAACGGCCCGTCCTGCGCGATCTCCGCGACGGACACGCGCACGCTCCAGTCGTCCTTGTGCGGCCACGCGAGCAGCTCGCGCGTCGTGCCGCCGCCGTTGCGCCACGGCATCGGAAAGACTTCATCGAGACGGACTTCGTGCCAGTTCATGCCTGAAACTGCCCTGCGAAACTGTAGCGCGACCCGGGATAGACGAGCCGCGCCACGCTCGCCACATGCGCACCGCTCACGGTCCTGCGTCGCATCACCAGGCAGGGATCGCTGCGCTTGATGCCGAGCTGCCTGGCCTCCTCGGCCGTGGGCAGGCACGCTTCGATCGAGTAGCTCGCCTCCGTCAGCGGCGCGTGGCGCAACAGGTGCAGCGTCGGCGAGGTCTGGGTGAAATCGGTGTCCAGGTAGGTCGGCGCAGCCGCCGGGTTGACGTAGCGCTCCTCGTACTGGATGGGAACGCCGTTCTCCATATGGATCAGCACGGTATGGAACAGCGTGGAGCCCGTGCGCAGCTCGAAGGCACGCGCGAGCTGAGCATCGGCTTTCAGTTTGCCGACATGGAGCACACGCGCGGTATGGACGTGCCCGCGCTCCTCGACCTCCTCGTGGATGTCGCGGATCGTCAGGCGCGACGAGATGCGGTGCAATTGCGCCACCGTCGTGCCCGAGCCCTGCACGCGGTGCACGAGCCCTTCGGTGGCTAGCTCGCGCAAGGCGCGGTTCACGGTCATGCGGCTCACGCCGAACTGCTCCATCAGCGCGGCCTCGCTCGGCACCGGGTCGCCAGGGCGCCACTCGCCGCTCGCGATGTGCCCCCGGATCCACGCTTTCACCTGCTCGTAGGCAGGCAGGTCGTTGTTGCCCATGGGAGGCGAGCATACCCCAGTTGACACAAGTTGTATAGACAACTACGATGCGCCCAATTTCAAGGCCAGGAGCCGTCATGTCCGACCTGTCTCGATCCCGCTTCCTCGACAGCAAGCCGCGCACGGTGCGCGCGCCGCAAGGCCCGCAGCTCTCCTGCGCCGACTGGCAGATCGAGGCGGCTTACCGCATGATCCAGAACAACCTGGACCCGGCCGTGGCGGAGAACCCGGGCGAGCTGGTGGTCTATGGCGGCATCGGCAAGGCCGCGCGCAACTGGCCCTGCTTCGACGCGATCCTCGATTCGCTGAAGAAGCTCCGGCCCGACGAAACCCTGCTCATCCAGTCGGGCAAGCCGGTCGGCGTGTTCCGCACGCATGGGGGCGCGCCGCGCGTGCTGATCGCCAACTCCAACCTCGTGCCGAAATGGGCGACGTGGGAGCACTTCAACGAGCTCGATCGCGCGGGCCTGATGATGTTCGGCCAGATGACCGCCGGCAGCTGGATCTACATCGGCACGCAAGGCATCGTGCAAGGCACGTACGAGACCTTCGCCGAAGCGGGCCGCCAGCATTTCAACGGCGACCTCGCCGGCCGATGGGTGCTCACCGCGGGGCTGGGCGGCATGGGCGGCGCGCAACCGCTCGCGGCCTCGTTCGCTGGCGCATGTTCGCTCAACATCGAATGCCAACAAAGCCGCATCGACTTCCGCCTGCGCACGAAGTACCTCGACAAGCAGGCCAGGGACCTCGATGAGGCGCTGCAACTGATGCGGCACCATACCTCGCGCAAGGAAGCGGTGTCGATCGGCCTGTGCGGCAATGCGGCGGAACTCGTGCCGCAGCTGGTCGAACGTGCGAAGGCCGGCGGCATCCGGCCCGACATCGTCACCGACCAGACGTCCGCCCACGACATCATCAACGGCTACCTGCCGATCGGCTGGAGCGTCGAGCAGTGGCAAGCCGCGCAGAAGGACCCGTCGCAGCACGCGCGGCTGAAGCAGGCGGCCGGCGAGTCGTGCGCCACGCACGTGCGCGCGATGCTCGAGTTCCACGCGATGGGCATTCCCACGGTCGATTACGGCAACAACCTGCGCCAGGTCGCGAAGGACTTCGGCGTGGCGAACGCTTTCGACTATCCCGGCTTCGTGCCCGCCTACATCCGCCCGCTCTTCTGCCGGGGCATCGGGCCATTCCGCTGGGTCGCGCTCTCGGGCGATCCGGAAGACATCCGCAAGACCGACGCCAAGATGAAGGAACTGTTCCCCGGCAACACGCACCTGCACCGCTGGATCGACATGGCCGAAAGCCGCATCGCCTACCAGGGCCTGCCCGCGCGCATCTGCTGGATCGGCCTGGGCGAGCGGCACAAGGCGGGGCTCGCTTTCAACGAGATGGTGAAGAACGGCGAGCTCAAGGGCCCGATCGTGATCGGCCGCGACCACCTGGACAGCGGCTCCGTCGCCTCGCCCAACCGCGAGACCGAAGCGATGAAGGACGGCAGCGACGCCATCAGCGACTGGCCGCTGCTCAACGCCCTGCTCAATACGGCGAGCGGCGCGACCTGGGTGAGCTTCCACCACGGCGGCGGCGTCGGCATGGGGTACTCGCAACATGCCGGCGTGGTCATCGTGTGCGACGGCACGCCCGAAGCCGCGCAGAAGATCGAACGCGTGCTGTGGAACGACCCGGCGACGGGCGTGATGCGCCACGCCGATGCGGGTTACGACATCGCCGTCGACTGCGCGCGCGAACACGGCCTGAAGCTGCCGATGCTCGGATGACGATGGAGCGCATCTGCCCCGGCGAGCTGACGCTCGCGCAACTGCAGCGCCTGTGCGGCGCCGAGCGCGTGCAGGTCGAGCTCGACCCGGCCTGTCGCGGCAACATCCGCGCGAGCGCGGACCTGGTCGCACGCGCCGCGCAGAGCGATGCGCCCGTCTACGGCGTGAACACCGGCTTCGGCAAGCTCGCGACAAAGCGCATCCCGCGCGCCGACCTCGCGCTGCTGCAACTGAAACTCCTGCGCTCCCACGCGGTGGGCGTCGGCGAGCCGCTGTCCGAGCCCGTCGTGCGCCTGGTGATGCTGCTCAAGGCGGCCAGCCTGGCGCGCGGCTTCTCCGGCGTGCGCGAGGCAGTGATCGACACGCTGATCGCATTGCACAACGCCGGAATCACACCGGTGATTCCTTGCCAGGGCTCGGTCGGCGCGTCGGGCGACCTGGCGCCCCTCTCGCACATGTCGCTGCCGCTGGTCGGCGAAGGCGAGGTGTTCTTCCGCGGCGAGCGCATGCCGGCGGCTTCCGCGCTGAAGCAATGCGGCATCGCGCCGGTGCAGCTCGGCGCCAAGGAGGGCTTGGCCCTCATCAACGGCACACAGGTCTCGGCGGCGCTGGCGCTCGATGCCCTGCTCGCGGCCGACCGCCTGTTCGAATCGGCCGTCGTCGCGGGCAGCCTCACGCTCGATGCCGCGCGCGGGAGCGACGCGCCCTTCGATCCGCGCATCCACGCGGTGCGCGGCCAGCCGGGGCAGATCGATTGCGCGGCAGCTTATCGTGCGCTGATGGTCGGCAGCGACATTCGCGCGTCGCACCTGGAGAACGACGACCGCGTGCAGGACCCGTACTGCCTGCGCTGCCAGCCGCAGGTGATGGGCGCGTGCCTGGACCAGATGCGCTACGCCGCCCAGGTGCTGGTGCGCGAGGCCAACGCCGTCACGGACAACCCGCTCGCCTTCCCCGAGGACCAGGGCCTCATTTCGGGCGGCAATTTCCACGCGGAGCCGGTGGCGCTCGCGGCCGACGCGCTGGCCGTGGCGATCGCCGAGATCGGCGCGATCTCCGAGCGGCGCATCGCGATGCTGATCGATACCGTCATCTCGCGCCTGCCGCCCTTTCTCACGCCCGAGCCGGGACTGAACTCCGGTTTCATGATCGTGCACGTGACGGCGGCGGCGCTCGCCTCCGAGAACAAGTCGCTCGCGCACCCGGCCAGCGTGGACAGCCTGCCGACCTCCGCCAACCAGGAGGACCATGTGAGCATGGCGACCTTCGCGGCGCGCCGCCTGTCCGCGATGCTGAAGAACACGGCGCACATCGTCGCCATCGAGCTGCTCGCGGCCGCACAGGGCATCGAATTCCTGCGGCCGCTGAAAAGTGCGCCCGCGCTGGAAAACGTGCTGCGCCTCGTGCGCAGCTGCTCGCCCGCGATGATGCAGGACCGCAGCCTCGCGCGCGACATCGAGGCGGTGCACCACCTCGTCGCCGCCGGCGACGTCGGACACGCGATCGAAGCGCAGATTCCGGAACTGCAGGCATTGAAGTTGCATTGAGCCATTGATCTCAACCAGGAGAAGACGATGAAAAAGCTATTCGCCCTCACCCTCATCGCGGCGGCGGCCATCACGGCGCACGCCCAGGACACCAAGGTCGCCATCGGCATCTCGGGCTGGACCGGCTTCGCGCCGCTCACGCTCGCCAAGGAAGCCGGCATCTTCAAGAAGCACGGCCTGGATGTGACGATCAAGAAGATCCCGCAGAAGGACCGGCACCTGGCCATCGCTTCGGGTGACGTGCAATGCGCCGCCACAACGGTGGAGACCTGGGTCGTGTGGAACGCGAATGGCGTCGCGACGACGCAGATCTTCCAGCTCGACAAGAGCTACGGGGCCGACGGCATGGTGGCGAAGCCCGCCATCGCGAAGATCGCCGACCTCAAGGGCAAGACCGTGGCCGCCGATGCGCCCGGCACCGCCGGCTACTTCGGCCTCGCCTGGATCCTGAAGAAGAACGGCCTGTCCGTGAAGGACGTGAAGGTCGTGAACATGGGCCCGCAGCCCGCCGCCAACGCGATGATCGCCGGCAACAACGACATCGATGCCGCGATGACATACGAGCCTTATCTCTCCGCCGTGCGCGCCAAGCCCGAGGCCGGCAAGATCATCGCGACCACGCTCGACTACCCCATGGTGATGGACACCTTCGGCTGCACGCCCAAGTTCCTTGCGGAACACCCGGCGGCGGCCAAGGCGCTGGCCGACAGCTACTTCGAAGCCGTGGAGATGATCGACAAGGAACCCAAGAGGAGCTACGAGATCATGGGTGCGGACGTGAAGCAGACGGGCGAGCAGTTCGCATCCAGCGCCAAGTACCTGCGCTGGCAGGACCGCGCCGCCAACCAGAAGTTCTTCGCCGGCGAGCACGCGCAGTTCAGCAAGGAAGCCGCCGACCTGCTGATGGAGATCGGGATCATCAAGCAGCTGCCGGACATGTCGAAGCTGGCGGACACGAGGTTCATCAAGTGACGCATGCATTGGCGCGACGCCACGAGCGCGTGCGTCATCCCGGCGCGGGCCGGGATCGCGGGCGCTCGAACGACGGCTTCCGCATGAAGCCCTTAACCCCGCTCGCGCCGCGCGTGCGAATCGTCCTCGGCATCGCGTTCTTCGTCCTGTTCGTCGCCGTCTGGGCCGTCGCCACCCTCGGCGGCTTCGTCTCCAAGACCTTCCTCGCCGACCCGCTGACGATGGTCCGCTCCGGCTGGGACCTGCTCGCGAACCAGGGCTTCGCCAGGGACATCGGCATGACGGTGTGGCGGGTGGTGGGCGGCTTCGTCATCGCGGCGATCGTCGCCGTGCCGCTGGGCGTCGCGATGGGCGCGTACAAGCCCGTCGAAGCGTTCTTCGAACCCTTCGTGAGCTTCGCGCGCTACCTGCCGGCGTCCGCCTTCATCCCCTTGCTGATCCTGTGGGCCGGCATCGGCGAGGCGCAGAAGCTCGCGGTGATCTTCATCGGCTCGTTCTTCCAGCTGGTGCTGATGATCGCCGTCAGCGTGGGCAACACGCGGCGCGACCTGGTCGAGGCGGCGTACACGCTGGGCGCGGGCGACCGCGGCATCGTCGCGCGCGTGCTCCTGCCTTCGGCCGCGCCGGAGATCGCCGAGACGCTGCGCATGGTGCTGGGCTGGGCCTGGACCTACGTCATCGTCGCGGAGCTGATCGGCGCCTCCAGCGGCATCGGGCACATGATCACCGACAGCCAGGCGCTGCTGGCGACCGACCAGATCATCTTCGGCATCATCGTGATCGGCCTGATCGGCCTGACCAGCGACTTCGCCTTCAAGGCGCTGAACCGCCACCTGTTTCCCTGGGCCCGCCTGTGACCATCCTCGACATCGCCCGCGTCTCGAAAACCTTCCCTGGCGGCACGGTCGCCCTGCAGTCGACCGACCTGAAGGTCGACGAGAACGACTTCATCACCATCCTCGGCCCTTCGGGCTGCGGCAAGAGCACCTTGTTGCGCATGGTCGCGGGATTGGACACGCCGACCGGCGGCACCATCGAACTCGATGGTCATCCCGTCGTCGGCCCGGGCGCCGATCGCGGCATGGTCTTCCAGAGCTACACGCTGTTCCCGTGGCTCACCGTGCTGCAGAACGTGTGCTTCGGCCTGCGCGAGCGCGGCATGCAGCTTGCGCAGCAGCAGGCGATCGCGATGGAATTCATCGGCAAGGTGGGCCTCAAGGGGTTCGAGAACCATTACCCCAAGCAGCTCTCGGGCGGCATGCAGCAGCGCACCGCACTCGCGCGGGCCCTGGCGAACGACCCGCGCATCCTGCTGATGGACGAGCCCTTCGGCGCGCTCGATCACCAGACGCGCGAGCTGATGCAGGAGCTGCTGCGGGGCATCTGGGAGGCGGAGCGCAAGACCGTCCTCTTCGTCACGCACGACATCGACGAGGCGATCTTCATGGGCACGCGGGTCGTGGTGATGAGCGCGCGGCCGGGCCGTATCAAGTGCGACCTGCCGGTGCCGATCGCGCATCCGCGCCATTATTCGGTGAAGACGCAGCCCGAGTTCGTCGAGCTCAAGGCCCGCCTGACCGAGGAGATCCGCATCGAAGTGCGCCGCGCCGCCGGGCTGGCCGAGGCAGCTGAGTTGATGTGAAAAGAAGCGCCGGCCTCCTCATGTACCGCCGCAGCGGCGGCGGCCTGGAGGTCCTGCTCGCCCATCCGGGCGGGCCGTTCTGGCAACGCAAGGACGCCGGCGCCTGGAGCCTTCCCAAGGGCGAGTACGAGCCACCGGAGGAGCCGCTCGCCGCGGCCCTGCGCGAGTGGGGCGAGGAAACGGGCTTCGAGGCCGTACCGCCTTTCATCCCGCTCGGCGAGGTGAAGCAGGCCAGCGGCAAGCGCATCGCGGCCTGGGCGTTCGAAGGCGACTGCGATCCGCGGGCCCTCAAGTGCAACAGCTTCGACATGGAATGGCCGCCGAAGTCCGGCCGGCGGCAAAGCTTTCCCGAGATCGATCGCGTGCAGTGGTTCGGCCCGGACGAAGCACGCCGGCGCATCAACCCCGCGCAGGCCGCGTTCATCGACCGGTTGCAGGCGCTGGTGTAGGACGGGCGCCACAGTCAGGGACCGCGATGCGCCCCAAGTGGCGGTGAACGCGCCCTCCATCGCTATACTTTCCGTAGCACTGCCCGACACGCATGAGCGCACCAGCCGCCACGTACTACGAACTCCTCGGTGTGAGCCGCCGCGCGCGGCCCGACAGTGTTCGCGCGGCCTACCGGCGCCTCGCGCAGCAATACCATCCGGACAAGATGCCCGGCAATGCGAATGCCCAGCAGGTCATGGCCGCGCTCAACCAGGCGTACGCGGTGCTCTCCGATCCCCAGCAGCGCGCCCGCTACGACGAGTGCATCGGCCAACCGCTGCGATCGAGGCGGCAGGCGCGCGAGAGCTTCCTCGCGCGGCTGGAGGACCCGGGTGCGGCCTGGCCCTGGTTCCTGCTTTTCGCGACCATCACGTTCTGCACGCTGACGATCGCCGTCACGGTCTACAAGAACTACGTGCCCGGGGCGTAGGAGCCGCCCAGGCTCCTGTGGCGCTGTCGCCTGCGTGGCTTCGCGCGGGCCCGCCGCGGGTCGATACTGCGGCTTCGCACAGCGGAGAAATCACATGGACATTCGTGGAAAGGTCGCCATCGTCACCGGTGGCGCGAGCGGCATCGGCGCCGGCGTGGCCCGGCGTTTCGTGCAGGAAGGCGCGCGCGGCGTGGTCGTGGCGGACATGAACCTCGAGCGCGCACGGGGCGTGGCCAGCGAAATCGGCGCCCTGGCCGTACGCTGCGACGTCAGCCGCGAATCCGAGATCCAGGCCCTGGTCGCCCAGGCGAAGGAGCGCTTCGGGCAGGTGGACATCTTCATGTCGAACGCCGGCATCCTCGGTCCGCTGGGCGGGGTCGAGCTCGACAATGACCTGTGGCAGAAGATGTGGGAAGTGCACGGCATGGCCCACGTATGGGCGGCGCGGGCCGTGGTGCCGGACATGGTCGCGCGCGGCGAGGGCTATTTCATCGTCACCGCTTCGGCCGCGGGGCTCCTGAACATCGTGGAGTCCGCGCCTTACGGGGTGACCAAGCATGCGGCCGTCGCGATTGCCGAGTGGCTGCGCATCGCCTATGGCCGCAAGGGCCTGCGCGTTTCCTGCCTGTGCCCGCAATCGGTCGAAACCGACATGACCAAGCAAGGCACCGGGTCCGCGGGCCTGGACGGCGTGCTCACGCCCGCACAGGTCGCGGACGGCGTCGTCTCGGTCATGCGCGACGAGAAGTTCCTGATCCTGCCCCACCCGGAAGTCGCGAAGTACTTCCAGGCCAAGGGCCAGGACTACGAGCGCTGGCTGGGCGGCATGCAGAAGCTCTATGCCCAGCACATGACGGGCAAGGGCTGAGCGCGCCCTAGCCCTATTTTCCGAACAGGCCCACGGCGCCGATGATGATCAGGTAGATCGCGACGATGAAGTTCAGCAGGCGCGGCATCAGCAGGATCAGGATGCCGGCCACGAGCGCGGCCACCGGTCCGATGTGCGGGACGAGATTCATTTTTGGTGCTCCCTAACGAGGAGAGTCCAGTATGCCCCGTTCTCCTGCTCAGCCGAAGACGCCGAGCGCGAGGTGCAGGGCGAAGCGTCCCGTCCAGCTCGCGTCGCCGCTCGCGTCGTATTGCGCGGCCGCACTCGAATGGACGGCGTAGACGTGCACCCGGCGCAGCAGCGGTCCGGCTGACAAGGTGGTTTCGAACAGCTCGGCACGAAACGCCTGCGGGTCCTTCCCGCTGGCGCGGATGGCCTGCTCGAAATCCTTCCTTTCGACGGCGGACATGTCGGCACGATGAACCAGCATGCTCCCTCAACGCATGGGCGCCCAAAAGGACGACGAGGGAAACCGCGTAGGGGCCGGGCGGAACTTTCCTTCAGCCGCGCGTCCTGACGACGGTGCGCCCGTGCGCCTGCCCAGCCATGAGGCGCTGTGCGTGCTCGATGGCGGCGGACAACGGGATCTCGGTCGCCATCGCATCGAGCCTGGCCTTGTCCAGGTCGCGCGCGAGCCGTGACCACGCCTGCTCGCGCAACGCGAGCGGCGCGTAATTGCTGTCGATGCCCAGCAATGCCACTCCGCGCAGGATGAGCGGCGCCACCGTCGCGGGCAGGTCCATGCCCTGCGCATTGCCGCACACGGCGACGGCGCCACCCCGCACCGTCTGGGCTGCGGCGTTGGCCAGCGTGTGGCTGCCCAGCGCCTCCACCACACCGCTCCAGCGTTCCTTCTGCAGCGGCTTGCCGGGCGAGCCCAGTTCGCCGCGGTCGATGATGGATGCCGCTCCGAGCGACTTGAGGTAGCCCTCTTCCGACGCCTTGCCGGTGGCTGCGACGACGCGATGACCGAGCCGGGCCAGCAGCGCGATCGCGATCGAGCCGACGCCGCCGGTCGCGCCCGTCACGAGCACTTCGCCTTCGCCCGGTTTCAGCCCGTGCCGCTCGAGCGCCAGCACGGACAGCATCGCGGTGTAGCCGGCGGTGCCGATCGCCATCGCCTGCTTCGTCGTGAAGGCATCGGGCACGCGCACCAGCCACCCGGAATCCAGGCGCGCGCGGCCGGCCAGGCAGCCTTTGTGGACCTCGCCGACGCCGAAGCCGTTGAGCACCACACGGTCGCCCGGCTTCCATTTGGGCGACGAACTCGCGGCCACGACACCGGCCCCGTCGATGCCAGCGATCATGGGCCAGTTGCGCACGACCGGAGATCGGTTCGTGATCGCCAGGCCGTCCTTGAAGTTCAGGGTCGAGTACTCGATGTCGACGGTGACGTCCCCTTCGCGCAGGAAATCGTCTGCGACCTCGCGCACCTGCGCGCTGAAGTCGGGCGTCTTGTCGAGGACGAGGGCCGGGAAGGTGTTCATGGTGCGAGCCGGTGAAAGAAGTCCCACATGATGTCATTGGCGGAGATCGCTTGGGAGGGTGCAGGACCGCCGCGCGGCTTGGTGCCACCGGGCCACGAATGGCCGCCGGTTTCGGTCACGCACAGCTGCACCTGCGAGCCGCCTTCGCAGGATGCGTGCAGTTCGCACCAGGCGCCCGGCTTGTCGAGCACGCGCTGCGGCGCGGCGGTGCAGCGGTCCTGCTTCACCCATTTGGCGATGGTCGCGGGCACTGACGCATGAGGGGTCGCGCCCTTCCCCTGTCCGCCGTCGAACAGCACGCGCGGATCGTCCTTCGCCTGGATGTGCAGCACGGCCACGGGCCGCGACGGACTGCACTCGCGTGTGGCGTCGGTGCCGGCCACGGCGGCGATCGCGGTGAAGACGTCGGCCGCTTCGCAAGCGAGCCGGTAGGCCATCATGCCGCCGTTGGACATGCCGGTCGCATAGACGCGCCGCCGGTCGATGGTCCAGCGCGATTCGACCTGCGCCACCACGGCGCGGATGAAGCCGACGTCGTCGGTGCCGCGCCGCACGGCGCCCGCGCAGCAGTCACCGGCGTTCCAGGTCGCGAACTTGCCCGAGGCGAAACGGCTGGAGCCATTCGGGAAGACGACGATCGCGCCTTCGCTGTCCGACTTCGCGACCAGGCCGTAGTAGCGGTCGTCGGCCTGCAGGTCCATGTTGCCGCCGCCGCCATGCATCGCGACCAGCAGCGGCGCCGGCCGCGACGGGTCGTACTTCGCCGGCACGTGGACGCGATAGACGCGTTCGAGCCCGTCGTGCTGCAGGCTGAACGTGGCGTCGGCGCAGAACGCGGCCGGCACGGCGCCGAGGAGGAAAAACAAGACGAAGAGCCGCCGGATCACGAGGCGCCCCGCTCGAGCGTGCGCTTCATCGCGGCGAGGCCCTGGTCGATCATCCCGGCGATCGCCGGTGCCATCTCGTTGGGCAACAGGTCGGCGATCCACACAAGCCGGCTCGCGCCGCCTTCGTCGAACACCTGCAGCGACGCGTTGTGATGCGTGAGGCGCCCGCCGCGGGCCGACCAGGCCAGGCGGTGCTGGGTATCGTCGAGGTCCACGATCAGCTCGCGCACGGTGATGCCGTTGGCGAACGTCACGATGCGCGCGTCGCCCTCCAGCTGGCAATCGGTGACGAAGCCGGGAACCAGGCGCTTGTGGATCGCGCCCACGTCGCGCACGGCGTCCCACACCTGTGCCACCGGAACTGCGACGACGATTTCCTTGCGGATCGATGCCATGGAAAATCCTTTCGGGTCCGGCGCGAAGGATAACGGCCAAAGACATGGCGGTCATATCTTCATACCCCAGCGCCGATCGAGGCAACGGCCCGGCCGTTTGACCGCGGGCCGCGTTCGTCCTACGCTCGCGATCCCAGCTACCAGGAGGCCTCACATGTCCCTTCGAATCAACGACACCGCACCGAATTTCAAGGCCGACACGACCAAGGGCCCGATCGACTTCCACGAGTGGATCGACAACCAGTGGGCAATCCTGTTCTCGCACCCGAAGGACTTCACGCCGGTGTGCACGACGGAGCTCGGCTACATGGCGAAGATCGAGCCCGAATTCACGAAGCGCAACGCGAAGCTCATCGGCCTGTCGGTCGACCCCATCGACAGCCACACGAAATGGCTGGGCGACATCGAGGAGACGCAGGGCGCGAAGGTGAACTACCCGATCATCGGCGACCGCGACCTGCAGGTCTCCAAGCTCTACAACATGCTCCCGGCCGAGGAAACGGCGAGCGACGGCCGCACCGCCGCCACGAACCAGACGGTGCGCTCCGTTTTCGTGATCGGCCCGGACAAGAAGATCAAGCTGATGCTGACCTATCCGATGACCACCGGGCGCAACTTCGACGAGATCCTGCGCGTGCTCGACTCGATGCAGATGACCGCCAAGTACCGCGTCGCCACGCCCGCCAACTGGAAGCCGGGCGAAGACGTGATCATCGCCGGCTCGGTCTCGGACGAAGAAGCCAAGACGCTCTTCCCGCAAGGCTGGAAGGCGCCCAGGCCTTACCTGCGCATCACGAAGGCGCCTCAGTAAGTCACCCGAGTCAGTCCGGAATCACCGGCTCGACCAGCCTGGCCAGCTGTTCGAGCGACTCCTGCCAGCCCAGGTAGCACATCTCCACCGGGATCATTTCCGGGATGCCTTCCTGCACGATGGAGACTTCGGTGCCCACCGACACGGCCTTGAGCGACACCGTCGTGACCATCTGGCCTTTGAGGTTCGGGTCGTCGAACTTGTCCGTATAGCGGATGCGCTCGTTCGGCACCAGCTCGAGGTATTCGCCGCCGAACGAATGGCCGTTGCCGGTCGAGAAATTCGTGAAGGACATCCGGAAGGTGCCGCCCACCTTCGCGTCCATCTGGTGGACCTTGCAGGTGAAGCCGTAGGGCGGCAGCCATTTGGCCATCGCGTCGGGCTCGAGGAACGCGCGGTAGAGGCGCTCGGGGGTGGCTTTCAGGACCCGGTGAAGTCGGACAGTGTTCGCGGCCATTGATCAGCTTTCGTCAAGTGCAGAGGACAACCCTCTGACTGTACGACGATCGAGTCCAGGCGAATTCGACACGGCTGCCGCGGTGTCTCAGCGCGAGCCCGCCAGCCACGCGTCGATCTGCTCCCGCCACTTTGGGTTGTGCTGGCGCAGCGGCCACATCGGGTCGGCGCCGGGCCTCGCGGTCGACTGAAGCCGTGCGATGCAATTCGCCGCAGCCGCGTCGTCACCCAATGCGCGGCACGCGCAGAGCGCCGATTCGAGTGCAGGCGCCCAATCGGGCCGGATCTCCTGGGCGCTCCGCGAACTGGCCAGCGCCATCTCCGGACGGCCGGCGAACAGCCAGGCATGCGCCAGCGTGTTGTGCCAAACGAAATTCTGGGGATCGAAGGCATTCAATTTCAAGCCGTGAACGAGCGGCTCGACGGCACCCGCGGCGTCGCCGGAAAAGAGGAGTGCCATGCCGAGCACGAGATGACCGAGCGCGAACCCCGGCGCTAGTTCGATTGCGCGTCGCGCCGCATGCTGCGCCTGGCCGAACTCGCAGGCGTACACGCTGACGATCGCGAGGGCATAGTGACCGTACGGGTTCTTCTCGTCCGCATCGATGGCGCGGATCGCCGCTGCGTACCCTTCACGCAGGTCCGCATCCGCGCCCGTGCTCCAGCCGTACGCGACGAGCCCGGCGCTGACGCGCGCGAGCCAGAAATGAGCCTGGCCCGACGAGGCCTCGCGCGCACAAGCCTGCCGGAACAGCTCGCGCGCTTCGAGGTGGGTATCGCGGCGGACGCGATGGAACAGGTGAATCCCGCGATGGACGAGATCCTGGACGGTCGCGTCCGAAGCAGTCCAGGCGCTACTGCCAGCCTGCGACGCCACCATCTTCAGTAGTTCCGGCTCGATCGCACCCGCGACCTGCTCGGCGATGCCGTCCTGGAGAGCGAACATCTCCCGCTCGCCGAACTGGTACCGATCGCTCCACAACTGCGTTTCGCTTTGCGCATCAAGCAGTTCCAGCGTGACGCGGACGCTCCCACCCGATCTGCGCACGCTGCCACCGAGCACGTAACGCACCGCAAGCCTGGCGGCAACTTCCCTGGCCGACCCCGTGTGGCCTTTGAATGCGAAGCTGCCGCCGCGGCCCACCACACGGAACCAGCGGAACCGCGACAACGCCATGATGATGTCCTCGGTGACGGCGTCGGCGAAATAGTCGTGGGCGGGATCCCCGCTGAGGTTGACGAGCGGCAGCACGGCGATGGAGGCGGCGGGGCGCAAGGCCGGCACCGGGCCCGTGGCTTGCGGAAGGGATTCGATCGTGACCGGCAGGCAGAAGCGGTAGCCGACGCGCGACACTGTGGCGATCGCCTCGCCGGCTTCGGGCGCTTGGCCCAGCAGCTTGCGCAGGAGGGCGATCTGCACCGAGAGATTGCTCTCTTCGACGACGAGCCCCGGCCAGGCGGCATCGATGAGTTCGGCCTTCGTGACGACCTTGCCGTTGGCGCGGACCAAGGCCGCCAGCAGTGCGATCGCGCGCCGGCCGGCCGGCAGCAGCACGCCCTCGCGCAGCAGCGTTCCTCGCAGCGCGTCCAGCACGAACCCGGCGAAGAGGAATCGCTGTTCCTGCATCGCCGAAATTCTATCGATGCGATCTTTCGGGATATTTCGGCGCGGCTTGGGGACTTCGCGAGCGCCGCTTCCTAAGCTCGTCACCTCGATACCCAGGAGACCGTGATGACCGCCTTACCGCAAACGAAAACGCCCACGGCCCGTGTCGTGAGCGGCTCGGACCCGTACACCAGCGCCCAAGGGACCGTCTACGCGCCCGGCATCAGTGCCGAGACGGTAGGCGCGCGCGCCCTGTTCTTCGGGATGGTGACCTTGCCTGCCGGCCAGCGCACCCGGGCGCACGTTCACGAGCGGCACGAGTCGGCCTTCTACCTGCTGAGCGGCGACGAGGTCGAGCTCTGGAGCGGGCCGGGACTCGAAGACTGCTGCGTGGCGCATCCCGGCGATTACCTGTTCATCCCCGCCGGCGTGCCCCACGTCGCGGTGAACCGGGGCGCCGTGCCCGCCGTGTTCATCGGCGCGCGCAACGAGCCGACCGCCAACGAGAGCGTGGCGATGACGCCCGAGCTCGACGCTCGGATACGGTGAAGGAGTGGCGACATGACCAAGACAATCGTGGCATGCGGCGGGGCCCCGGCGCCGGTCGGACCCTATTCGCAGGGCGTGATCCTGGATGGCTGGGTGTGGACGTCCGGGCAGGTCGCGCTCGACTCCCGCACCGGTCGCCTAGTGGGCGAGGACGCCGCCAGCCAGGCGGAACGGGCCCTGATGAACATCGCCGCAATCCTTGCCGCCGCAGGCTCGAGCTTCAGCCGCGTGGTACGCGTCACCGTGTACCTGACCGACATGGACGACTTCGCCGCGGTCAACCAGGTGTATTCGCGCCATTTCGAAGGCGACTATCCCGCGCGTTCATGCGTTCAGGTGTCACGCCTGCCGCTCGGCGCGCGGGTGGAGATCGACGCGCTGGCTCGTGCCGGCGACGGTTGATGCTAGGCCGTCTCGGCCTCCCGCGCCGGCGCCTTCGTGCCGCCGAACTTGAAGACGCCCGGCTCGCGCACCGGGTCGACTTCGACCTTGATCGTGCTCTTGGGCGGGAAGCGCCCTTCGAGGATCAGTTTCGACAGCGGGTTCTCGATGCGCTGCTGGATCGCGCGCTTCAGCGGCCGCGCACCGAACACCGGATCGAAACCGACCTTCGCCAGCTCCTCCAGCGCCGCCGGCGAGACCTGCAGCACCAGGTCCATCTTCGCGAGCCGCTGCTCCAGCACCTTGAGCTGGATCTCCGCGATCTGCGCGATGTGCTTCGCGTCGAGTCCGTGGAACACCACCGTCTCATCGATGCGGTTGAGGAACTCGGGGCGGAAATGCTCCTTGAGCTCCTCCCACACCGCTTCCTTCACGTCTTCGTATGGCTTGCCCGCCATGGCCTGGATGCGATGCGAACCGATGTTGCTCGTCATCACGATCACCGTGTTCTTGAAGTCCACGGTACGGCCCTGGCCGTCCGTGAGGCGCCCATCGTCGAGCACCTGCAGCAGCACGTTGAAGACGTCGTGGTGCGCCTTCTCGACCTCGTCGAGCAGGATCACACTGTAGGGCTTGCGCCGCACGGCTTCCGTGAGGTAGCCGCCCTCCTCGTAGCCCACATAGCCCGGAGGCGCGCCGATCAGTCGCGCGACCGAGTGCTTCTCCATGAACTCGCTCATGTCGATGCGGATGAGGTGCTCCTCGCTGTCGAACAGGAAGTTCGCCAGCGCCTTGCACAGCTCGGTCTTGCCGACGCCGGTGGGGCCGAGGAACAGGAACGAGCCGGTGGGCCGGTTCGGGTCCGCGAGGCCCGAGCGCGAGCGGCGGATGGCGTTGGCCACCGCGCTGATCGCTTCGTCCTGGCCGACCACACGCTGGTGCAGGCGGTCTTCCATCAGCAGCAGCTTCTCGCGCTCGCCCTGCATCAGCTTCGACACCGGGATGCCGGTGGCACGCGCGACGACCTCGGCGATCTCCTCGGCGCCGACCTGCGTGCGCAACAGCTGCGGCTTGCCGGCCTTGGCCTTGCCGCTTTCCTTGGCCTGCGCTTCCTTGAGCTTCTTCTCCAGCTCGGGCAGCTTGCCGTACTGCAGCTCGGCGACTTTGTTGAAGTCGCCCTTGCGGGTGAACTCCTCGATCTGCGTGCGCAGCTTGTCGATCTGCTCCTTGATGTCGGCCGAGCCCTGCGCGGTGGCCTTCTCGGACTTCCAGATCTCCTCGAGGTCCGCGATCTGCTTCTGCAGGTTCCGGATCTCGTCCTCGATCAGGCCGAAGCGCTTCTGCGACGCCTCGTCCTTCTCCTTCTTCACGGCCTCGCGCTCGATCTGCAGCTGGATCAGGCGCCGGTCGAGCCGGTCGATCTCCTCCGGCTTGGAGTCGATCTCGATCTTGATCTTGGAGGCCGCCTCGTCGATCAGGTCGATGGCCTTGTCCGGCAGGAAGCGGTCGGTGATGTAGCGATGCGAGAGTTCGGCCGCGGCGACGATGGCCGGGTCGGTGATCTCCACGCCGTGGTGTACCTCGTACTTCTCCTGCAGGCCGCGCAGGATGGCGATGGTCGCCTCCACGCTCGGCTCGTCCACGAGGATCTTCTGGAAGCGCCGCTCCAGGGCCGCGTCCTTCTCGATGTACTTGCGGTATTCGTCCAGCGTGGTCGCGCCGACGCAATGCAGCTCGCCGCGCGCCAGCGCCGGCTTGAGCATATTGCCGGCATCCATCGCGCCTTCGGCCTTGCCGGCGCCCACCATGGTGTGCAGCTCGTCGATGAAGACGATGGTCTGGCCCTGGTCCTTGGCCAGTTCGTTGAGCACGTTCTTCAGGCGTTCCTCGAACTCGCCACGGTACTTGGCGCCCGCGAGCAGGGCCGCCATGTCGAGCGACAGGACGCGCTTGCCCTTCAGCGACTCGGGCACTTCGCCCGCGATGATGCGCTGGGCCAGGCCTTCGACGATGGCCGTCTTGCCCACGCCCGGCTCGCCGATCAGCACGGGGTTGTTCTTGGTGCGGCGCTGCAGGACCTGGATGGCGCGGCGGATCTCGTCGTCGCGGCCGATCACCGGGTCGAGCTTGCCCTGGCGGGCGCGCTCGGTGAGGTCGATGGTGTATTTCTCGAGGGCCTGGCGCTTGCCTTCGGCCTGCGGATCATTGACGTTCTGCCCGCCGCGCACGGCGTCGATCGCCGATTCGAGCGACTTGCGCGTGAGGCCGTTCTCGCGCGCGATGCGGCCGATGTCCTGCTTGCTGTCGGCGACGGCCAGCAGGAACAGCTCGCTCGCGATGTACTGGTCGCCGCGCTTGATCGATTCCTTCTCCGCAGCCTGCAGGAGGGTGACGAGGTCGCGGCCGACCTGCACCTGCTCCTGGCCTTCGACCTGCGGCAATTTGTGCATGGCCGCTTCGGCACCGGCCAGCAGGCCGGGCACGTTGACGCCCGCGCGCTGCAGCAGCGCCTGCGGGCCGTCCTCCTGGCGCAGCATGGCCGCGAGCAGGTGGGGCGGCTCGATGTAGGCGTGGTCGTTGCCGAGCGCGAGGGTCTGCGCTTCGGCCAGGGCTTCCTGGAATTTGGTCGTGAGTTTGTCGAGACGCATGGGTTTGTGCTCCGTATGCATCGAAAGCTTAGGCTTTCCCCCGCCATTTCAAGGGGAATGCAACACTAGAATCGACAAGGATGAAGATTCACCAGCTGTCGGTCAACTACCTGGCAGAACAGGACCGCATCCTCGTGCGGATCAACACGGCCGCCTCGGAGGAGGTGCGCCTGTGGCTCACCCGGCGGCTGATGCTCGGCCTGTGGCCCCTGCTCTCCCGGTTGCTGACGCAGCACCTGCTCAAGCTGGAGGCCGCCGGCACCTCGCTGGAGGCTGCGGACGACGACCTCAAGAAGATGCTGGCCGACTTCCGCAAGGAGCAGTTCCTGCAGGAAGCCGACTTCGAAACGCCTTACGACGCCAACCAGGCCGTGCTGCCGCTGGGCCCCGAGCCGGTGCTCGTCACCGACGTCGACGCCTCGCCCCTGCCGAGCGGGCGCTTGCGCCTGAGTTTCAACGAGCGGCTGCCCCGATCGGCCGAGCCGCGCAGCTTCCAGGTGGAGCTCGACCCCAAGTTGATGCAAGGCATGATGCACCTGCTCGAACAGGCCCTCTCGCGCTCGCAATGGCAGGAGTCCTTCCATCCGCCGACCGGGGCGGACGAGAGTGCGGACGAAAGCCGCAAGCCGCGGTACCTGAACTAGCCTTTCAGCGCATCCAGCGAGAAGCCGGCGATCTTCTTGTACTCGTCGGAAAGCTGGCGCAGCTCTTCCTGGCTGATCACGTCCTCGAGCTTGTCGAAGGGGCGCCCGCCCGTGAGCTCGTCCACCTTCATGATGATGAAGTCGGGGGGGACGGTGCGGTTGGTCTCGACGATGCGCGCCGTCGGCGGCAGGCGCAGGCGCTCGTATTCCTGGAGGGCTTCGAGCGGCTCGCGCGAGGCGAGCAGCTCGGCCAGCGTGCGCGCATCGATCAGCGCCTGGGCCGAGCCATTGGAGCCGCGCGGGTACATCGGATGCGCCGCGTCGCCCAGAAGCGTGACGCGCCCGAAGGTCCAGCGCGGCACTGGGTCCTTGTCGACCATCGGGTACTCGAAGATGCTCTGGGCGCCGCGAATCAGCTGCGGCACGTCGAGCCAGTCGAACTTCCAGTCCTCGAAGATGGAGATGAAGTCCTCGGGCCGGCCGGGCTGGTTCCAGTCGTTCATCGCCGCGCCCTCGCGGCGGATCTCCGCCACCCAGTTCACCAGCTGGCTGCCCCGCCCGTCCACGTTGTCGGCGATCGGATAGATCACCATCTTGCCGGTATCGATGGAGCCGATTCGCAGGTAACTCTTGCCCGACAGGATCGGCGGATGCACCGTGACGCCGCGCCAGGTGTTGATGCCGCCGAAGGCGAGCTTCTCGTCGGGATAGAACGCGCGCCGCACCGTCGAATTGACGCCGTCGCAGGCGATGACGACATCGGCGTCCACCGAGCCACCCTGGAAATGCACGACCACCTTGCCAGCCTCCTGCGTCACGCCCATGCAGCGACGGTCGAGATGGATGCGCGCCGCGCCGAGCCGCTCGAGCGCGGCGCGGTACATGATGCCGTGCAATTTGCCGCGGTGCAGCCCGACCTCGGGCAGGCTGTAACCCGCATGGCGGCCGCGCTGCTCACGGTAGATGAACTGCCCCCAGCGATTGCAGAAGACGCTCTCGAGGTTCTCGATGCCCGCGGCCTCGAGCTTCTCCTGAAGGCCGAGCACTGCGAGCTCGCGCATCGCATGCGGCAGCAGCGTGATGCCGACACCGATCTCACGGATTGCGGGCGCCGTTTCGTACACGTCGCATTGCAGGCCGAGCCGATGCAGGGACAGCGCAAGGGCCAGGCCGCCGATCCCTCCGCCGACGATGGCGATTCGCGTGGTCATGAAGCCTTACTCCGCCGTGATGCCCTGCGCCTTGATCACGCGCGCCCACCGCTGCGCATCCTGCTCGACCATCCTGCTGAATTCCTCGGGCGTGCTCGAGGCCGGATCCATGCCTTGCGTCTCGAACGCGGTGCGCACGTCGGGCGCGGCCAGGATGTCGCGCAGTTCGCGATTGAGGCGCGCCACGTCATCGCGCGGCGTGCCCGGCGGTGCGAACACGCCGTACCACATGTCCACGTTCACCTGGCCGGCATGCGCCTCGGCCAGCGTGGGGACCTGCGGCAGCAGCCGGTGGCGCTTGTCGCTGCCGATCGCCAGCGGCACCAGGCGACCGGCCTTGATCTGCGCCAGCGCGACGTGGATCGGCAGGAAGCCCACGTCGACCTGCCCGCCGATCAGGTCCGTCACCGCCGGGGCCGTGCCCCGGTACGGGATGTGCGTGATGAAGACGTGGTTGGTGGCCTTGAACAGCTCCATCGACAGGTGATGGGGCGTTCCCACGCCCGGGCTCGCGTAGTTGATGGCGCCGGGATGGCTCTTCGCCGCCTCGATGAGCTGGGCCGCGGTCTTGAAGCCGGAGCGCGGACTCGCGACCAGCACGAGCTGCCCCCAACTGGTGAGAGACACGGGCACGAGGTCCTTCACCGGGTCGAACGGCAGGTTGGGGTACAGGCTGCGGTTCATCACCAGGGTGTTCACCGAAACCAGCAGCGTCGAACCGTTCGGCGGCGCATGCACCACCGCCTCCGTGCCGATGTTGCCCGAAGCGCCAGGGCGGTTGTCGATGACCACGGGACGCCCCAGCCGCTCACCGAGCTTGGGCCCGACCGTGCGGGCGATCAGGTCGATGCCGGTGCCGGGCGTGAAGGGCACGATGAGCCTCAGCGGCCCGGACCCCGCGGCGGGCTGCGCCGGGGCGAACGCCGGAAAGGTCGAGGCTGCGGCCAGCAGGACGGCCGCGGCGCGGCGCCGCAGGAAGGGCATGCGATTTCGCGTCAAGGCGCGTCAAGTGTGTATGCTAACCATTATCCCGACCCGCGGCCGAGGCACAATCCATGGATTCCCTGAAAACGTCAGTGATCGTGTCCTCGACCGCCAAACTGCCCGCCAGCCTCTCGCGCCTGTATGCACGGCCGGGCTTCCTGCTGCGCCGCGCCCACCAGATTTCCGCCGCCGTGTTCGAGGATGAATGCCGTGACGTCGGGCTCACGCCCGCGCAGTTCGGCGTGCTCACGGTGCTCAAGTCGCACCCCGGCCTGGGCCAGTCGAGCCTCGCCCGCGCGCTGGGCTTCGACAAGGTGACGGTGCTGCGCGTCCTTCGGGGACTGGAAAGCCGGGGCCTCGTGGAACGCGGCCCGGCCCCCGACAACAAGCGCAACATGTGCGTGAGCCTCACGCAGGAGGGGCTCGACGTGCTGCAGCAGGCACAGCGCCCCGCCGAGAGGGCTTACCGGCGCCTGCTCGCGCCATTGAACCGCGGCCAGCAGGAGCAACTCATCGAACTCCTGCAATTGCTCACGGGCGAGCTCGAGGAGGAGGCGCGCGCGGCGTTCGTGCCGCCGGGCCAGCAGTGAACCTCACGCGTTGCGCGCTTCGATGCCCCAGCGCTTGAGCGCCTCGTCATCGCTCGAGCGCGCATCGACCCATTGCGCGCCCTGCGGCGTGTGTTCCTTCTTCCAGAACGGCGCCTGCGTCTTCAGGTAGTCCATCAGGAACTCGCAGGCCTGGAAGCTCTCGTGCCGGTGCGCCGAGGTGACGGCCACCATCACGATCTGGTCGCCGGGGTTCAGTTCGCCGACCCGATGGATCACCCGCACGCCGAAGATGTCGAAGCGCCGGTGCGCCTCGTCGATCATGGATTCGATCGAACTTTCCGTCATGCCCGGATAGTGCTCGAGCTCCATCGCGGTGATGTCGCCCGAGCCGCGGACGGTGCCGACGAAACTGCACACGGCGCCGACGCGCGCATCGCCTTCCCGCAGTCGCGCGCACTCCTTCGCGAGGTCGAAGTCCTCGTGCTGGATCGAGACGCGCGCGGCCATGCTCAGCCTCCGGTGACGGGCGGGAAGAAGGCGACTTCGCAGCCCTCTTCCAGAGGCGCGCTGTCATCGACCATGACTTGCGCGACGGCGACCCGCACGGCCTTGCCGCGCACGAGGGCCTGCGCATAGGCGCCGCCGCGCGCGATCAGCTCGTCGCGCAGCGCACCGCTGGTGCGCGCGGCGGTCTGCACCGTTTCCGCTCCCTGCCCGATCGCTTCCCGGATCGAGGCGAAGTACTTCACCTGCACTTTCATGCGAGCAACTCCGCCAGCGGAATGAAGGACACCTTCTCGCCGCGCGCGATGGTGCGGCCCGGCGGGTTGTCGACCAGGCCATCGGCCCACACGGTGGAGGTGAGCACGCCCGAGCTCTGGTTGGCGAAGAGCTCCACGCCGCCTTCCGCCGTGCGGCGCGCACGCAGGAACTCGCGGCGCTTGTCCGCGCGCGGCAAATCGAAGTGCGCCGGCAGTTCGATGGGCCTGGGGGCCAGTTGTGTCGCGCCCTGCAGCTTGAGCAGGAACGGCCGCACGAGCAGCAGGAAGGTGACGAAGCTCGACACCGGGTTGCCCGGCAGGCCGATGAAATGCGCTTGCTTCACCTTGCCGTAAGCGAACGGTTTGCCGGGCTTCATCGCGATCTGCCACAGGTCGAGCGAGCCGAGCGATTCCACCGCGGGTTTGATGTGGTCCTCCTCGCCGACGGACACGCCGCCGCTCGTGAGGATCAGGTCGTGGTCCTGCGCCGCCTGCGAGAGCGCGGCGATCGTCGCGTCGCGCCGGTCGGGCACGATGCCCAAGTCGCCGACCTCGCAGCCGAGCCGAAGCAGCAGCGCGCGCAGGAAGAAGCGATTGCTGTTGTAGATCGCGCCGGGCTTCATGTCGGCGGGCGCCACTTCGCCCGGCATCACGAGCTCGTCGCCGGTGGAGAACAGCGCCACGCGGGGCCGGCGCGCGACCACGAGGCTGTCGCAACCGATGCCCGCCGCGAGGCCCAGCGAGGCGGGCGTGAGGCGGTCGCCGGCAGCGAGGGTCACCGCGCCCTTCTGCACGTCCTCGCCGCTGCGGCGGATCCACTGGCCCTGCTTCGGCACGCGCAGGATGCGCACGTGGTCGCCCGCCTGCTCCGTGTCCTCCTGCATGACGATGGCATCGGCGCCTTCGGGCACCGGCGCGCCGGTGAAGATGCGCGCGATCGTCCCCGGCAGGAGCGCCTGCGCGGCACTGCCGGCCGGGATGCGCTGGCTCACCGGGAAGCTCACGCCCTCGTCGGGGATTTCGGCCACGCGCACCGCGTAGCCGTCCATGGAACTGTTGTCCTGCGGCGGCACCTGCAAGGGCGAGACGAGCTCGCGCGCGAGCACGCGGCCATCCGCGTCGAAGGTGGAAACGGTGTCGGTGCCGCCCAGCGGCCGCGCTTGCGCGAGCAGTTGCGCGAGCGCGTCCTCCAGCGGACGCAGCGGCGGTCTCATAGGTACTTGTCGGCCTCGTAGTCGAACCGGTGGCCATTGTCCACCAGCCACTGCGCGACTGCATCGGCGTCGTTGAGATCGAGCACCGGCCTCAGGGTTTCGACGGGGAGCCGGGCGGGCGAATCGGTCGCGATGGCCACGACGAAATCGTCCTCGGGATAGCGCACCGGCTGGTCCGATTCCGCCCGCCAGACCTCGACCTTGAGCAGGTTGCTTTGCTTGAAGCCTTCGACCAGCACCCAGTCCACGCCGTCCCACAGCTCCGCCAGCATGTGGTGGACGTTCAGTTGGGCGGGCTGCTCGAACTCACGCATCAGCGCGAGGCGCTTCGGCGACGCGACCACCACCTCGAAAGCGCCGGCCTGGCGGTGCCGGAAGGTGTCCTTGCCCGGATGATCGATGTCGAAATTGTGATGCGCGTGCTTGACCACCGACACGCGCAGGCCGCGCATCTTCAGCGCCGGGATCAGGCGCTCGACGAGGGTGGTCTTGCCCGACCCGGAGTAACCCGCGAAACCGACTACTTTCATCGTGTGCTCAGGCGCAGTGCGCCGCGATGAAGTCCTTGACCCGCTTCGCGTCCGCCGGCAGCACGGTGACGCGCTTGGGCAGCTGCTCGATGCCCGCGTACTTCGCCGGCCTGTCGGGCTCGCGGCCGAGCGCCTCCACGATCGTGTCGGCGAACTTGATCGGCAGCGCCGTCTCCAGCACGATCATGGGGACGCCCGGCTCGACGTGATGCCGGGCGACCTTCAGGCCATCGGCCGTGTGCGTGTCGATCATCACACCGAAGTTCTCCCAGGTGGCGCGGATGGTCGCGATGCGGTCGGCATGCGTGCTCCGGCCCGAGACGAAGCCGAACTTCGGGTCGCGCGCCAGCTCGAACCGGCCCTTCGCGGCCAGGTCCCCGGCGAACAGCTGCTTCACCTTCGCGGCATCGCGGCCGACCAGGTCGAACACGAAGCGCTCGAAGTTGCTCGCCTTGCTGATGTCCATCGACGGGCTCGAGGTCTCGTGCGTGTCGGCCGCCGCGCGCACGCGGTACACGCCGGTGCGGAAGAACTCGTCCAGCACGTCGTTCTCGTTGGTCGCGACCACCAGCTTGTCGATCGGCAAGCCCATCATGCGCGCGACATGGCCGGCACAGACGTTGCCGAAGTTGCCCGAGGGCACCGTGAAGCTGACCTTCTGCGAGTTGCTCGTCGTGGCCTGGAAATAGCCCGCGAAGTAGTAGACGACCTGGGCCACCAGCCGGGCCCAGTTGATCGAGTTCACCGTGCCGATCTTGTACCTGCGCTTGAACTCGAGATCGTTCGACACCGCCTTCACGATGTCCTGGCAGTCATCGAACACGCCTTCGATCGCGAGGTTGAAGATGTTCGCGTCCTGCAGGCTGAACATCTGCGCCTGCTGGAACGGGCTCATGCGGCCGTGCGGCGACGTCATGAAGACGCGAACGCCCTTCTTGCCGCGCATCGCGTATTCGGCGGCGCTGCCGGTGTCGCCCGAGGTGGCGCCGAGGATGTTCAGCTGCTCGTGCCGGCGACCGAGCTCGTACTCGAACAGGTTGCCCAGCAGCTGCATCGCCATGTCCTTGAAGGCGAGCGTCGGGCCGTTCGACAGCGCCTCGAGGTACACGCCCTCCTCCAGGCGCTTGAGCGGCACGATCTCCCTCGTGCCGAACACCTCGGGCGTGTAGGTCTTCGCGCAGATCGCCTTCAGGTCGCCGGCGGGTATGTCGTCGATGTAGAGCGACAGGACCTCGAACGCGAGTTCGGGATACGGCAGCCCGCGCCACTTCGTGAGCGTCGCGTCATCGATGCGCGGATAGCTTTCCGGCAGGTACAGGCCGCCGTCGGGCGCCAGGCCCTCCAGCAGGATCTCGCAGAAATGCTTGCGGTCCGCATGGCCGCGCGTGGAAACGTACAGCATCGTCTTTACGCGAGTTCTTCCTTGCGGATGCGCACGATGGGCGCAAGGACCGTCGGCAGGCCCTGCATCTGCGCGAGCACCTCGTTCATGGCGCCCTCGCGCACACTGTGGGTGAGGATGATCAGGTCGGTCTGCGGCACGGCCTCGGCGTCGCTGGCCGGCGCCTCGCCCGTGGGCCGCTGCAGCATGGCATCGATGCTGATGCCGGCGGCGGCCAGCAGCCCCGTGACCTTCGCGAGCACACCGGCCTGATCGGCCACGCGCAGGCGCAGGTAGTAGCTGGTGACGACCTCGCTCATGGGCAGCACGGGGGCGTCGCTCATCTGGTCGGGCTGGAAGGCGAGATGCGGCACGCGATGCGCGGCATCGGCCGTGTGCAGCCGCGTGATGTCCACCAGGTCCGCGATGACGGCGCTGGCGGTGGGCTCGCTGCCCGCGCCCTTGCCGTAATACAGCGTCGTGCCCACGGCATCGCCCTGCACCACCACCGCGTTCATCGCGCCCTCGACGTTCGCGATCAGGCGCTTGGCCGGGACCAGCGACGGATGCACGCGCAGCTCGATGCCCTTGGGCGTGCGCTTGGTGATGCCCAGCAGCTTGATGCGGTAGCCCAGCTGCTCGGCGTAGCGGATGTCCTGCGCGGCGAGCTTCGTGATGCCCTCGACGTAGGCCTTGTCGAACTGCACCGGGATGCCGAACGCGATCGCGCTCATGATCGTGGCCTTGTGCGCGGCGTCCACGCCTTCGATGTCGAAGGTCGGATCGGCCTCGGCGTAGCCGAGCTTCTGCGCGTCCTTCAGGGCCGCGTCGAAGTCCAGGCCCTTGTCGCGCATCTCCGAGAGGATGAAGTTGGTCGTGCCGTTGATGATGCCGGCGATCCACTCGATGCTGTTGGCCGTCAGGCCCTCGCGCAGTGCCTTGATGATCGGGATGCCGCCGGCCACCGCTGCCTCGAACGCGACCATCACGCCGCGCTGGTGGGCCGCGGCGAAGATCTCGGTGCCGTGCACCGCGAGCAGCGCCTTGTTCGCGGTGACCACGTGCTTGCCGGCCGCGATCGCTTCCATGACGAGCTGCTTGGCGATGCCATAGCCGCCGATCAGCTCGATGACGATGTCGATGTCGGGATTGGCGATGACGGCGCGCGCGTCGTTCACGACCTTCACGCCGTCGCCGACGATGGACTGGGCACGGGCCGTGTCGAGGTCCGCCACCATGGTGATCTCGATGCCGCGGCCGGCGCGCCGCTTGATCTCTTCGTGGTTGCGTTGAAGGACGTGGTACACGCCGCTGCCGACGGTGCCGATGCCGAGCAGGCCGGCCTGGATGGGTTTCAGATGGGCGGACATGGCGCTTTATTGTGAGACGCGCTTGCGATAGCTCTCGAGGAACCTGGCCATGCGGGCGATGGCCTCGCGCAGGTCGTCCTCGTGCGGCAGGAACACGATGCGGAAATGGTCGGGCGAATGCCAGTTGAAGCCGGTGCCTTGCACCAGCATGACCCGCGTTTCCTCGAGCATCTCGAGGAAGAACTGGCGGTCGTCGGCGATCGGGTAAACCTTGGGGTCGAGCCGCGGGAACATGTACAGCGCCGCGCTCGGCTTGATGCAGCTCACACCGGGGATCTGCGTGATCAGCTCGTAGGCCAGGTCGCGCTGGCGGCGCAGGCGCCCGCCTTCGCGCACCAGGTCGTTGATGCTCTGGTAGCCGCCCAATGCGGTCTGGATCGCGTACTGCCCCGGCACGTTCGCGCACAGCCGCATGTTCGTGAGCATGTTCAGGCCTTCGATGTAATCGGCGGCCAGCTTCTTGTCGCCCGAGACCACGACCCAGCCCGCGCGGTAGCCGCACGAGCGGTAGCTCTTCGACAGCGAATTGAAGGTGAGCGTCAGCACGTCTTCCGACAGGCTCGCGATCGGCACGTGCTTCACGTCCTCGTAGAGCACCTTGTCGTACACCTCGTCGGCGAAGATCACGAGCCCGTGCTGGCGCGCGATGGCGACGATCTGCACGAGCAGCTCGCGCGAATAGAGCGCACCGGTCGGGTTGTTCGGGTTGATGACGACGATGCCCTTGGTACGCGGCGTGATCTTCCTGCGGATGTCGTCGAGGTCGGGCATCCAGCCGTTGCCCTCTTCGCACCAGTAGTGCACGGGCGTTCCGCCCGACAGGCTCGTGGCGGCCGTCCACAGCGGGTAATCCGGCGCGGGCAGCAGCAGTTCGTCGCCGTCGTCGAGCAGCGCGTTGGTGGCCATCGCGATGAGTTCGCTGGCGCCGTTGCCGAGGTAGATGTCGTCGAGCGTGACGCCCTTGATGCCCTGCTTCTGCGTCTCGTGCATCACCGCCTTGCGCGCCGCGAAGATGCCCTTGCTGTCCGAATAACCGGCCGAGTTGGGCAGGTTGCGCGCCATGTCCTGCTGGATCTCTTCGGGAGCGTCGAACCCGAACACGGCCAGGTTGCCGATGTTCAGGCGGATGATCTTGTGCCCTTCCTCTTCCATCCGGCGGGCGGCGTCCATGATGGGTCCGCGGATGTCGTAGAGGACGTTGGCCAGCTTGGCGGATTTGTGGACGGTCTTCAAAGCCCCTCCTGCAAGGGCGGATCGAGTGCGAAAGCTACAATTTGACCATAGTTCCGCTGGGCTTTCCGCAGCGCAACAAGCTCCCGAACATGAAGCTGCAACCCGACCAGTTCGACGTCCAGGCGATCAGCGGCTACGGCCCGGGCTGGGTCGGCGTCAATGGTGAAAAGATCACACACAGCGTGATCGTCGCGTCCACCGGCGAGCGCATCGACTGGCATGCGTCACGTTTCGAGGACCTCGGACCCGAACATTTCGCGCAGCTGGCCCGACTCGGCATCGAAGTGGCGCTCTTCGGCAGCGGCTCGCGCATCCGTTTCCCCCGGCCCGCGTGGCTGAAGCCGCTGATCGACGTCAGCGTCGGGCTCGAGACGATGGACACGGCTGCGGCCTGCCGCACCTACAACATCCTCGCCCAGGAAGGACGCCGGGTGGCAGTAGCACTTCTGCTCGAAACCACCGGTGACTGAGCAGCGCCGGTAAGGCGTTTCGGGGTAAAATCTTCTGCTGCGGCCGGGGGCCATCACCCCCAGAAGAGCCGGCAGCGAGCACCCCTGTCACACGAGAAACAATTCCCATGGCGATCGTTGTCAACAAGCCCATCCCCGAATTCGAAGCCAACGCCACGGGCGGCATCAAGGTCACGAACACATCGCATCTCGGCCAGGTGCTGGTGCTGTACTTCTACCCCAAGGACAACACACCCGGCTGCACGACCGAGGCCATGCAGTTCCGCGACAAGTACAAGGACTTCGTGAAGGCCGGCGCGACCGTGTTCGGCGTGTCGCGCGACAACATGAAGTCGCACGAAGAGTTCAAGTCCAAGCTCGAGCTTCCCTTCGAGCTCATCGCCGACACCGAGGAAAAGATGTGCCACATGTTCGGCGTGGTCAAGAACAAGATCATGTACGGCAAGAAGGTGAAGGGCATCGAGCGCTCCACCTTCCTGATCGGCCCCGACGGCGTGCTGAAACAGGAATGGCGCGGCCTCAAGGTGCCGGGCCACGTCGATGACGTCCTCAAGGCCGTCAAGCTGCTGAAGAAGGCCGCCTGAGCCGCGTCGCCGCTGCGCTTTGACGCTTGGTTGCAACAGGGCGGACTCTGACATTGCTGCGCAGCACCGCCTGTGCATAATGGGTCCATGCTGTTGATCCAGGCGCCACGCGCCGTCACTGCTGAAGTTGATCAAGCCGCCGCGCTCATCGGGCGGCTTTTTCGTTTCTTGGCCTCCTCAACAGGGAAATCCCACCTCCATGCCTCTGCCTCCCGCCCCGACGAAACGCGCTGCCCTGCTCCCGCCGCAAGCCTACGACGCTCCGGCCCGGCCCTTGCACAAGGCGCGAAAAACGGAAGGGTCGCAAGAGGGCAGCCCGATCGCTGAACGGGCCGTGGTCCTGGAGTTCGACCCGCGCGGCGGCAGCGGCGGCGGCGATTCGCACCCGGAAGCGCTGCTGCGCGAAACGACCGACACCTACACGGAACAAGCCGAGACGGCCGTGCGCCGCGCGATGCAGCCGGCCGCCCGGCCCGCGCGCAAGTCGCCCAAATCCACCGGTCCCAAGAAGCTGTTCGTGCTCGACACGAACGTGCTGATGCACGACCCGATGAGCCTGTTCCGCTTCGAGGAACACGACATCTTCCTGCCGATGATCGTGCTGGAGGAACTCGACGGCCACAAGAAAGGCTCGACCGAGGTCGCGCGCAACGCGCGCCAGGCGAGCCGCTCGCTGGACGCGCTGGCCGCCGCCAAGGGCGCGGACATCGCCTCGGGCCTGCGGCTGGACACCACGGGCCACCCGGAGGCGCGCGGCTGCCTGTTCTTCCAGACCCAGCCGCTGCAGAACCAGTTGCCCGCCAGCCTGCCGCAAGGCAAGGCCGACAACCAGATCCTGGGCGTCGTGCAGGCGCTGCGCGAGCAGTACGCGCCGCGCGAGGTCGTCCTGGTGTCCAAGGACATCAACATGCGCGTCAAGGCGCGCGCGTTGGGCCTGAACACCGACGACTACCAGAACGACAAGACCCTCGACGACCTCGACCTGCTCTACTCCGGCGCGCTGGCCCTGCCCGCCGACTTCTGGACCAAGCACGGCAAGACCGTGGAGAGCTGGCAAAGCGGCCACCACACCTTCTATCGCATCAGCGGGCCGATCGTGCCCAGCCTGTTGATCAACCAGTTCGTGTTCTTCGAGGCACCGGGCGAGCCGAGCCTCTACGCGCGAGTGACCGAGATCCGCGGCAAGACCGCCGTGCTCAAGACGCTGAAGGATTACGGGCACCTCAAGAACGCCGTCTGGGGCGTCACGACGCGCAACCGCGAGCAGAACTTCGCGATGAACCTCCTGATGGACCCGGAAGTCGACTTCGTCACGCTGACGGGCACGGCCGGCACCGGCAAGACGCTGCTCACGCTGGCCGCGGGCCTGACGCAGGTGCTCGACGACCGCCGCTACACCGAGATCATCATGACCCGCGCCACCGTGAGCATGGGCGAGGACATCGGCTTCCTGCCGGGCACCGAGGAAGAGAAGATGGGTCCCTGGATGGGCGCCATGGACGACAACCTCGAGGTGCTCGCCAAGACGGAGACCAGCGCGGGTGAATGGGGCCGCGCGGCGACCAACGAGTTGATCCGCAGTCGCATCAAGATCAAGAGCATGAACTTCATGCGCGGCCGCACGTTCCTGAACAAGTACGTGATCATCGACGAGGCGCAGAACCTCACGCCCAAGCAGATGAAGTCGCTGGTCACGCGCGCGGGCCCCGGCACCAAGATCATCTGCATGGGAAACCTCGCGCAGATCGACACGCCTTACCTCACCGAAGGCTCCTCGGGCCTGACCTTCGCGGTCGACAAGTTCAAGAACTGGCCGCACAGCGGGCACATCACGCTGGCGCGCGGGGAGCGTTCGCGGCTGGCGGATTTCGCGAGCGAAGTGCTCTAAGTCGTACAGGGGTGCGCGCAGGGGGCGCGGCATGGGACACCCGGCCTGACGGGCACCGCCTGACGCGAGCCCCCCAAGCTCACGCTAGCCCGCACCACTGCGCCACCCGGTGCGCCAGATCGACCCATAGAGCGAACAGCGCGGCGATCACGAGCAGCAATCCCGAAACGCGCACGCCCCAGTCCTGGCGCGCGCGGCTGGCCTTGTCGCGCAATTTCGCGAAGAGCGTCGGCGCGGCGGCGAGCCACAGGCCGCTGCCGATGGCGAACAGCGCCATCGAGATCGCTCCATCCATCGGGTCACCGGAAAGCGACGCGACCAGCAGTGCCGAATACAGCAACCCGCATGGCATGAAGGCCCACAGCGTTCCTGCGGTGAACAGGCCGCCGCGCGCGCCGATCCAGGGTCTTAGCCTGGTCCACGCCGTGCGGCCCGCGCTCGCGACCCACATCGGCTGGCGCGCCAGCGCCAGCAGCATCAGGCCCCAGCCCAGCACGGCGACATGGAACATGGTCCACACCGGCCGCAAGGCCGCGGTCTGCTGCGCGAGCCAGGCGAGGCCTTCCACGGTTTGCGCGGCCACGGCGCCGGCGGTGGCATACCCCGCCAGGCGCCCGGCCTGGAACACCCAGGGCGCGAGCTTGCGCTGACGGCCGATTCGCACCACGCCCGCGCAGGCTGCCCCGCACATCGCCGTGCAATGCGGCCCGCCGGCCAGGCCCATGACGAGCGCGGTGGCGGCGAGCGCGTACGACATCAGATGATGCGGGAGAACCGCGCGCGGTTCTGGTCCGCCTGGAGATAGCGGTCGAAGACCATGGCAATGGCACGCACGACATACCAGCCCTGGGGCGTGACCTGGATGCAGTTCTCGTCGGTCTCCACGAGCCCCATGGCCTCGTAATCGCGCAGGCGTTCGAGCTCGGGCTCGAAGTACTCGCGGAACTGCAGCAGCCAGCCGAGCTCGATGGACTCGAACAGCACCTGGCCCTGGCACATGAGCGCCATGATCACCGCACGCCGCGCGAGGTCGTCGCGCGAGAGCGCCAGGCCGCGCACGACCGGCAGCCGCCCCTGGTCGAGGTGGTCGGAATACTCCTCCAGCGTCTTGGCGTTCTGGCTGTAGGTCGCGCCGATGCGCCCGATCGCGGACACCCCCAGGCCGATCAGGTCGCAGTCCGGCTGCGTGCTGTAGCCCTGGAAGTTGCGGTGCAATCGGCCCTGGCGCTTGGCGATGGCCAGCGCATCGTGCGGCAGCGCGAAGTGGTCCATGCCGATGTACACGTAGCCCGCCTTCTGGAAGGCCTCGAGCGCGAGCGACAGCATCGCCAGCTTGTTGGCGCCGCCCGGCAGGTCGGCGGCGTGGATGCGCCGCTGCGGCTTGAAGCGGTCCGGCAGGTGCGCATAGCCATACAGCGCGATGCGGTCGGGCCGGATCTGCACGACGCGGTCCAGCGTGCGCTGGAAGCTCTCGGGCGTCTGCAGCGGCAGGCCGTAGATCAGGTCGACATTCACCGAGTCGAAGCCCACGACCCGCGCCGCTTCCATCAGCTGCGCCACCTGCTCGAACGGCTGCACCCGGTGCACGGCCTGCTGCACCGCGGGCTCGAAGTCCTGCACGCCGAAGCTGATGCGGTTGAAACCGAGCTGCGCGATGTGCTCGAGCCGCGCGGCATTCACCGTGCGCGGATCGATCTCGATGGAGTGTTCACCCCCCGGCACCAGGTTGAAACTGCGGCGCAGCATCGCCACCAGCGCCGTGAGCTCCTCGTCGGACAGGAACGTGGGCGAGCCGCCCCCCAGGTGCAGTTGCGTCACGGTCTGGCCGACGCCGATCTGCCGGGTGTACAGGTCCACCTCGCGAGCGAGCAACCGCAGGTAGTCCGCACCGCGCTCGTGCTTCCTGGTGATGATCTTGTTGCACGCGCAGTAGTAGCAAAGCTGCTCGCAGAACGGGATGTGCACGTACAGCGACAGCGGCAAGGCGAGTGCGGCCGGTCCGCCGCGGCGCTGCTCGAGCGCCTGGGCCAACTCCGGGGCGCCGAAAGCCTCGACGAACCGGTCGGCCGTGGGATACGAGGTGTAGCGCGGGCCGGGAACATCGAAACGGCGCAGCAGCTCGGGGGTGATCGGGATCATGGGGACAACTTTGCGGCCCCGGCATGCGGGACGGCTTGACATGAGTCAATCGCCCGGGCGGAGCAGCCCGCAGAATTTGATGCAAGTCATGAACGCCAACACTCTCCTCCCGCGGCCCGAGCCCTTCGCGGCTCAGCTCTCCGTCGCGTGCTCGAAATGCAACCTGCGCGAGCTGTGCATGCCGGTGGGCCTGCGCCCCCACGAGCTCGAACGCATCGACCAGCTGGTGGCCACGCGCCGCAGGATCAAGCGCGGCGCGGCGCTGTTCCGCAACGGCGAGCCCTTCCGCTCGCTGTACGCGATCCGCACCGGCTTCTTCAAGACCTGCATCTCCAGTGAAGACGGGCGCGACCAGGTCACGGGCTTCCAGATGGCCGGCGAGATCATCGGGCTGGACGGCGTCGCCCTGGACCGCCACACCTGCGACGCCATCGCGCTCGAGGACGCGGAGGTCTGCGTCATGCCCTTCGCCAGCATCTCCGAACTTTCGCGCGACGTGCCCGCCTTGCAGCACCATGTGCACCGGATCATGAGCCGCGAGATCGTGCGCGAACACGGCGTGATGCTGCTGCTGGTGAACATGCGCGCCGAAGAGCGCCTCGCCGCCTTCCTGCTGAACCTGGTGCAGCGCCTGCACGCGCGCGGCTTCTCGCGCACGGAGCTCGTGCTGCGCATGACGCGCGAGGAGATCGGCAGCTATCTCGGCCTGAAGCTCGAAACCATCAGCCGCACCTTCTCGAAATTCGCCGAGCTCGGATGGATCCAGGTGAGACATCGGCACCTGCGCATCCTGGATCACGACGCGCTGCAGCGCCTGGTGGGCGATCCCGGCAACAAAGGTTGAGCCCCGTCAACCGATCGCGCCGACGCATTCGGTAGCCTGAGGGCAGGCCCGGTCGCGGGCGAATCGGAGCAAATTTGGACAACTCGATGGCAATGGAGCGCCCGAAGCCCTGGCGTCTCAAAGGCCGTGAACTGCTGCCGCTGGTGCAAGGCGGCATGGGCGTGGCGATCTCGGCCGGCGGACTGGCGGGCACGGTGGCTTCTTTCGGCGCGATGGGCACGATTTCGTCCGTCGATCTGCGGCGGCTGCATCCGGACCTGATGGAAAGCACCGAGCGGCTGCATGGCGCCGCGGCCAGGCAGGCGATCAACGAAGCGAATCTCGTCGCGCTGGAACGCGAGATCGGGCGCGCGCGGAAGATTTCGCAGGGCCGTGGCGCGATCGCGGTGAACGTGATGCGTGCCGTGAGCGAATACGAGCCCTACCTGCGCCAGGCGATGCGATGCGGCGTCGATGCCGTCGTCGTCGGCGCGGGCCTGCCGCTGGACCTGCCGGACATCGCGCGCGAGCATCCCGATGTCGCGCTGGTACCCATCCTGTCGGACGCGCGGGGCGTGCAGCTGATCGTGCGCAAGTGGGAGAAGAAGGGACGCCTGCCCGACGCCATCGTGATCGAACATCCGCGCCTGGCCGGCGGACACCTGGGTGCGGCGAAGGTGGCCGACCTCGACGATCGCCGCTTCGACTTCGATGTGGTCCTTCCCGAGGTGCTCGCGTTCTTCAAGAGCGCGGGAATCGAAAAGGAGGTCCCGCTGATCGCCGCCGGCGGCATCGGCAGCCGGGCGGACATCCTGCGGCTGCAGGCGCTCGGCGCTTCGGCCGCGCAGCTGGGCACCGCTTTCGCCGTCACGCAGGAGTGCGACGCCGACATCGAGTTCAAGCGCGTGCTGGCCGGCGCGAAACCCGAGGACATCGTGGAATTCACGAGTGTGGCGGGCCTGCCCGCGCGCGCCGTGCGCACGCCCTGGCTGGACAAATACCTGCGCATCTACCCGAAGCTGCAAGGCGTCGCGCACGTGAAGTCGCACTGCCATATGTGGTTCGACTGCCTCGCGCAATGCGGCCTGCGCGACGGCAAGCGCGATTGGGGCCAGTTCTGCATCGACAAGGTGCTCGGCCTTGCTGCCAGCGGGGACGTCCGAAAGGGCCTATTCTTCAGAGGAGCCGGCAAGCTGCCGTTCGGCAGCGAGATCCGGCCCGTGCGTGACCTCATCCAGTGGTTGATGGGCGGCACGATGAGTGGAGCCATCGCATGAAACGCGAACCCGATCCGGGCGCTGCGCCCACCTTGCCGGCCCAGCCGATCGGGCTGGACGTGCTGCGCGAAAAATACTTCAAGCCGGGCGAATCGAGCGAGGAACAGCTGTTCCAGCGCGTCGCGCGCGCGCTGGCCAGCACGGAGCGTCCCGAACTGCGCGCCGAGTGGGAGCAGCGCTTCCTGGACAACCTGAAGGCCGGTGCGATCGGAGCGGGCCGCATCATGAGCGCCGCGGGCACCGAGCTGGAAGCGACGCTGATCAACTGTTTCGTGCAGCCCGTGGGCGACTGCATCCAGGGTGTCGACGACGAAGGCTACCCGGGCATCTACGAGGCGCTGCGCGAGGCCGCCGAGACGATGCGGCGCGGCGGCGGCGTGGGCTACGACTTCTCGCGCATCCGCCCGCGCGGCGCCGAAGTGAAGGCCACGCATTCGCTGGCCTCCGGCCCCTGCAGCTACATCGACGTGTTCGACCACTCCTGCGCCACGGTCGAGAGCGCCGGCGCGCGCCGCGGCGCGCAGATGGGCGTGCTGCGCATCGACCATCCCGACGTGCTGGAGTTCATCACCGCCAAGCGCAAGCCGGGCCGCTGGAACAACTTCAACGTGTCCGTGGCGGTGACGGACGAATTCATGCGCACGGTGCAGGCCGGCGGCGAGTGGGCGCTGGTGCATCGCGCGAAACCCGGCGCGGCGATCATCGCGCAGGGGGCGCACGTGCGGCCGGACGGCCTGTGGGTCTATCGCACGATCGCGGCCCGCGAACTGTGGGACACGATCATGAAGTCGGCCTACGACTTCGCCGAGCCCGGCATCCTCTTCGCCGACACGATCAACCGCGAGAACAACCTGCGGTACTGCGAGAAGATCACGGCGACGAACCCTTGTGTGACGGCCGACACTTGGGTCATGACGACCGAAGGGCCGGCGCAGGTGTGTGACCTGGTTGATCGACCCTTCGTGGCGGTCGTCGACGGAAAAGGTTTCCGCGTCGAGAGCAATGGCTTCTTCGCCACGGGCACCAAATCGGTCGTCCGGCTGCAGACCAGGGAAGGCTACACGCTACGTATGACGGCCGACCACCGCGTGCGCCGGGTATCCCGCAAGACGCGCTATTCGCTCGAAGTGGAATGGACACCGGCCGGCGAATTGCGTGCGGGTGACGAAGTCGTCTTGCACGACCATCGTGGCCTCGCGGGATGGCAAGGCGCCGGGACGCGCGACGAAGGTTATTTGCTGGGCTTGCTGGTCGGCGACGGCACCCTCAAGAGCGACAAGGCAGTCATTTCCGTCTGGGCGCCCGAGCTCAAGCAGGTCGCCCAAGGAGCGCCCAGATATGCACTCACGGGCGCTGCAGGCATCGTCGCCGCCGCTGAAGCGGCCGCAGCCACCCTGCCCCATCGCGCGGACTTCCGCGGCTTCCAGCGCCCCGTGGCGGGCGGTCGCGGCGAAGCGCGACTGGCGTCTGCGTCACTGCGCGATCTCGCGCTGTCGCTCGGCATGAGTCCGGGCCACAAGACGATCACTCCGGCGGTCGAACGTCAGTCCAGCGATTTAAGCTGCGGATTCCTGCGCGGATTGTTCGATGCCGACGGCTCGGTCCAAGGCTCGCAGGACAAGGGGATCAGTGTTCGCTTGACGCAAAGCGACCCCCAGCTCCTCCACGCAGCGCAGCGCATGCTGCTGCGACTGGGCATCGCGTCCTGCGTCTACCGCGGGCGGAAGCCTGCGCTCGCGCGTCCCATGCCCGATGGCAAAGGTGGCCAACGCAGCTACGAGACGAAGGAGGTCCACGAACTCGTCGTCGCGGGGGAGAACCTGCGTTCATTCGCAGAACGAATCGGTTTCTCTGATACGACAAAGACCGCCAGGTTGGACGATGCCTTGTCCGCCTACAAGCGCGCGCTGAATCGTGAGCGGTTCACAGCCACGATCGAATCCGTAGTGGACGACGGCACGGAGGATGTTTACGACGCGACGGTCGCGGATGTCCACGCTTTCGATGCGAACGGCTTGTATGTCCACAACTGCGGCGAACAGCCCCTGCCCCCGTACGGCTGTTGCGACCTCGGCCCGGTGGTCCTCACGCGCTTCGTGCGTCATGCCTTCGGCTTCGGCGGCGCGCCGCAGTTCGACTTCGAACGCTTCGCCCATGCCGTCGCCATCCAGGTGCGCGCGCTCGACAACGTGCTGGACCTCACGCACTGGCCACTGCCCCAGCAGCGCGCGGAAGCGATGGCCAAGCGGCGCATCGGCGTGGGCTTCACGGGCCTCGGCGACGCGCTGGTGATGCTGGGCCTGCGCTACGACTCGCCCGAGGGCCGCGAGATGGCAGCGCGCATCGCGCGCTGCCTGCGCGACACCGCTTATGCCGCTTCCGTGGACCTCGCGAAGGAGAAAGGTCCCTTCCCCGTGTTCGACGCGAACGGCTATCTCGAAGCGGGCACCTTCGCGAGCCGCCTCGACGAGCCGCTCAAGCAGGCGATCCGCGAGCACGGCATCCGCAACAGCCACCTGCTTTCGATCGCGCCGACGGGCACGGTGAGCCTCGCGTTCGCGGACAACGCCTCCAACGGCATCGAGCCCGCGTTCTCGTGGACATACCGCCGCAAGAAGCGCGAAAGCGACGGCACGACCACCGAGTACGACGTCGAGGACCACGCCTGGCGCCTGTACCGCTCGCAAGGCGGCGACACGAGCCGGCTGCCCGCCTCGTTCGTGTCGGCGCTCGAAATGCGCGCGGCCGACCACCTCGCGATGATGGAAGCGGTGCAGCCGTTCGTCGACACGGCGATCTCCAAGACCGTGAACGTACCGGCCGACTATCCCTACGAGGACTTCAAGAGCCTCTACATGGAGGCCTGGCACGCGCAATTAAAGGGCCTGGCGACGTACCGGCCGAACGACATCCTCGGCGCGGTGCTCGAGGTGCCCGCTGCCGGTGCGAGCGAGCCCGAGGGCGTGCAGGCCGCCCGGGCCGTGGTGGACCCGATGCGCGCCGTCATCGAGAGCCGGCCCAAGGGCAACCTGCCGGCCGTGGTCGAGAAGATCGAGTACTGGACCCAGCAAGGCCGCCAGAACCTGTACCTCGTCGTCTCGTTCCTGCCGCTGGCGGACGGGCGCGAGCGCGCGATCGAGTTCTTCATGCCGGTCGGCCAGAGCGGCGAATCGCAGCAGTGGATCACGTCGAGCATGCGCCTGCTGTCGCTGGCCGCGCGCGGCGGCTTCCTCGAGCGGGCGCTGGCCGACATGCGCAAAGTCGCGTGGGACCGCGGCCCGGTTCGGCTGGGCACCTACACGAAGGCCGACGGCGCGCAGGTGCCGCTGTGGCACGACTCCGAGGTATCCGCCATCGCCTACGCGATCCAGAACATCATCGCCCGCCGCAAGGGCGAGCCGGTTGCGCAGCTCGCGATGCCGGAAGCGACGACGGGCACCGCGCCGCAGGTGCTGGCGGGGCGCAAGTGCCCCGAATGCGGTGCGCATGCGCTGATCCGCAAGGACGGCTGCGACTGGTGCTCCAATTGCGGGCACATCGGGTCGTGCGGATGAAGTCGATCGCCCTCGGACCCGCGCCGCAGCCGCCCGGCGGCTGGTCCTGGGACAGGCTCGACGCAGCCCCGCACCGCCTCGCCTTCTTCCTCGCGATGGTGGTGCTGGTCGCGTCCGGCCTGTGGTGGACCACGCTGCAGGCCGACCGCGTGGTCGGCCTCGGGCTGCCGTACCAGCTGTCGCCGTCGGTCGTGCATGCGGCGCTGATGACCTTCGGCTTCATGCCGCTGTTCTTCGCCGGCTTCCTGTTCACCGCCGGGCCGAAATGGCTGGCCATGCCGGCTCCGCAGGCGCGTGAGTTGCGGCCCGCCCTGCTGCTCGTCGCCCTGGGCTGGCTCGCGTGGCCGATCGCCGCGCATGTCCACCCGATGCTCGCCGCCGCATCGCTGCTGTTGCCGCTGGCGGGTCTCGGGTCGATCACGCTCCGCTTCTGGCACCTGGTCCGCGCGAGCGCGGTGCCGGACCGCATCCACGCGAAGTGCATTGCCGCTGCGCTGGCCGTGGGCTGGGCGAGTCTCGCGGGTGTGCTCGGTTCGGTGCTGGCCGACGATCCCGGGGCGGCCCGCACCTTCGTGCACACGGCCTTGTGGGGTTTCATCGTCGCGGTGTACGTCGTGGTGGCGCACCGCATGATCCCGTTCTTCACCTCGGGCGCGCTGCCGATGGTGCAGGCGTGGCGCCCGTTCTGGGTGTTGCGCGTGCTGCTCGCGGCCTGCGTGTTCGAGGCGGCGAGCCCCTGGATCGAGCTCGTGACCGATGCGCCCGCCTGGCACGGCATCCGCGGCGCGATCGAAGTCACCGCCGGCGGCGTGGTCGTCTGGCTCGCGTTCGCATGGGGGCTCGTGCAGAGCCTGAAGGTGCGGCTCGTGTCGATGCTGCACCTGGGTTTCTCGTGGCTGGGCGTCGGCCTGGCGTTGTCGGGCGCGTCGCAGCTCGTGCAGGCGCTCACGGGCGAGGAATGGTTGCCGCTGGCCGGCCTGCATGCCGTCACAATGGGCTGCCTCGGTTCGCTCATGGTCGCCATGGTCACGCGCGTGTCCTGCGGCCATGGCGGCCGGCCGCTGGTGGCGGACAACTTCGTGTGGGTGCTGTTTTGGGTGCTGCAGGCCTCCGTCCTGATCCGCATCGCCGCGGCGGCGCCGACCGACGTCGCCCTGCGGCTGACGCTCGCGGCGGCGGCGCTGTGGGCAATCGTGCTCACCATCTGGGCCGTGCGGTATGGTGGCTGGTATGGACGCCCGCGCCTGGATGGCCGTCCCGGTTGAACCGCACGGGAAGTTCTGGAGACAACATGAGCCGTCCCATCGAGATCACACCCCCCGGCGGCGCGCCCGGGCCGGGCTTCGACGAGCCTTTCGAGATGCTGCAAGCCTGCCACGAGCGCGTCGGCCGGATGCTGGCGCTGCTGCGCAAGCTGCGCCAGCAGATGCGGGCGCACGGGGCGGACGAGCAGGTGCGCCAGGCCGCGCGCGACGTGATGCGCTACTTCGACGTGGCCGCGCCGCAGCACCATCGCGACGAGGAACTGCACGTGTTCCCCACGCTGGCCGGCCTGCAGGACCCGCAGCTCGCCGAGCTGGTTGCGCGGCTGCAGCAGGATCATGTCCAGATGGATGCGCGCTGGAAACCCGCGCGGGCGCTGCTCGAACAACTCGCCAATGGCGAGCGATCATCGTTCGACGCAGCGGACGACGCGGTGATCGATGCGTTCGCCGACGTCTACGCCGGCCATGTGGAGGCCGAGGAATCGATCGCCTTCCCGCGTGCGAAGGGCGCAATGCAGCCCGAGCGCCTGGCGGCGATGGGCCGTGACATGGCGGGACGGCGCGGCGTGAAGGCGCCGCAGCGCTAGGCCTTTCCTCAGGCGGGCTGGCGCGCGACCAGCACCGGCAGAGGCGACTGGGCGACGACCTTCGCGGCGACGCTGCCGAGCATCAGCCGCGAGATGCCGGTGCGGCCGTGCGAGCCGACGACGATCAGGTCGGAGCCTTCCTCCAGCGCCGTGCGCACGATGCTCTCGGCAGCGCTGACGTCCTCCCCGCGGCGCAGCTGCAGGTCGACGTTGCCGCCGGCGCTCGCGCAAAGGGCGGTGATCCTGGCGTGCGCCTGCGCGGCGTGTTCGTAGGCGTGGCCCATGTAGGACTGGAAGCCCACGGCGCTGGCCTCGCCGACGCCGAGGTAGGGATAGGGATCGATGACGTACAGGGCCGTGAGCCGCGCGCCGCCCTGCCGGGCGAGCGACACGGCCAGCCGGGCCGCCTGCTCGGACGCGGCGGATCCATCGGTGGCAAGCAGGATGTTCTTGAACATGCGTTCATGGTGGACCCGCGCAGCCGCTGGCCATTTGACCTGGCTCAAGCGAAACGCCGGCGCGCGCCGCGCGCGAGAATGGCCGCATGCGCATCCTGCTGGCCGGCGACGTGATGACCGGCCGCGGCATCGACCAGGTGCTGCCGCACCCGTGCGACCCGCGGCTGTACGAACAGTGCGTGCAGGACGCGCGCGATTACGTGCGCCTGGCCGAACAGGCCAACGGCCCGATCGCCGCGCCGGTCGCACCGGAGTACCCCTGGGGCGACGCGCTCGCGACGCTCAGGCGCGAGGACATCGCCTGGCGCATCGTCAATCTCGAAACCGCCGTGACCTGCAGCGACGAGGCCTGGCCCGGCAAGGGCATCAACTACCGCATGCACCCGGCCAACGTCGATTGCCTCACGCAGGCGCATATCGATTGCTGCGCGCTTGCGAACAACCACGTGCTCGACTGGGGCCACGCGGGCCTGCGCGACACCTTGACCACCCTGCAGGCGGCCGGGCTGCACACCGCGGGCGCGGGCCAGGACGCGCCGCAGGCCTGGCGTCCCGCCGAACTGCCGACGACGAAGCACCGGCGCCTGCTGGTCTTCTCGGTGGCGCTGGCCAGCAGCGGCGTGCCCGCCGCCTGGGGCGCGGGCGAAGATCGCGCCGGCATCGCCCGACTGCCCGATCTGTCGGCGGCAGCGCGCGCCACGCTCGAACGTGAAATCGCCCGGCATCGCCAGCCGGGCGACATCGTGCTGCTCTCGATCCATTGGGGCGGCAACTGGGGACTGCAGGTCCCGGCCGAACACCGCGCCTTTGCGCACGGCGTGATCGACGATGGCCTGGTGGATCTGGTCCATGGCCATTCGTCGCACCATCCGCTGCCGTATGAGGTGCATCGCGGCAAGCTTGTCCTCTACGGCTGCGGCGACCTGCTGAACGACTACGAAGGCATAGGCGGGCACGGCAGCCTGCGCTGCGATGTCGGTTGCCTCTACATCGGAACGCTTGCGGATGCCGACGGCACGCTCGAGCGACTCGAGATCGAGCCCTACAAGCTGTGCCGCTTCCGGCTGTCCCGCGCCGGGGCGTCCGAGCGCCAATGGCTCGAGCGCGCGCTCGGGGGCGCCTAGGCCTCGGCGGCGTGGCGCAGCTCCGGGCCGACCCCGATGGGCGCGGGCGCGGCGAGCACGATGCGCGTGAAGAGCCTCTCGTACGCCGGGTGGCGCAGGCCGCCGGCGAGCGGGTCGCGCTCGGCCTCGAAGGCACGGTCGAGCTCGATCCACTCGTCCTCGTGCAGCACTTCGGCTGCGACGGGCAGCACCTCGGTCTCCTCGATGCGCATGTGCTCCAGGTAGAAGCGCACGTAGTCCTGCAGGCTGGCGAGGAAATCGTCGCGCCGCGAATCCCCGAGCAGCTCCCACGCCAGCAGCTGGTGCTGCAGCTCGCGGATGCGCGCTTCGCCGTGCATGTGTTCCGTCTCGAGCCGCCGGATGACGGGCATCACCTGTGGCGCGTGCCGCGCGACCTTGGGGAACAGCAGGTTCGACTCGTTCGGGTGGTGCCGCTTCTCGGGAAACTCGTCGATGTAGAACAGCATCGCGCGCAGCACGTCGAAGAAGCGCTCCGGCTCGTCACCCGGGCCCTGTTCGGCGAGCGGCTTCAACGATCGCAGCACGGCCGCGAGCGCGGCATGTTCCTCGACGATGGTCTTCAGGGCGGTGTGCCCGGACTGCTTCATGGCGCCTCCGTTGTCGGTCAGTGGATCGGGGTATCGAACACCCGCTTGAGGCCGTCGAGGTCGAGGATGCGGATGTGCTTCTTGTCCACTTCCAGCAGCCGTTGCTGCTGGAACGAGGAGAAGGTGCGGCTCACCGTCTCGAGCTTCATGCCCAGGTAGCTGCCGATCTCCGCGCGCGACATGCGCAGGTGGAACTCGTTGGCCGAGTAGCCGCGCGCCTTCATGCGCTGCGACAGGTTCAGCAGGAACGCCGCGAGGCGCTCGTCGGCGTTCATGCTGCCCAGGAGCACCATCAGGCTGTGCTCGCGCACGATCTCGCGGCTCATCAGGCGCGCCATCACCATCTGCAGGTTGGCGCTGTGCTGCGCCAGCTCGTTCAGGTGCGCATAGGGGATCGCGCAGACCTCGGTGTCCTCGAGCGCGACGGCCGTGCTGGCGTGCTTGCCGGCGGCGACGCCGTCCAGGCCCATCAGCTCGCCGGCGATCTGGAAGCCGGTCACCTGTTCACGGCCGTCGGCCAGCGTCAGGCACGATTTGAAGGTGCCGGTGCGCACCGCGTAGACGAACTGGAACTTGTCGCCTTCACGGTAGAGCGTCTCGCCCATCGCCACCTTGCGCCGCCCGAACATCAGGCCATCGAGGCGCTCGACTTCGGAGCCCGTCAGCCCGCACGGCAGGCACAGGTCCTTCAGGTGGCAGGTGGAGCACAGCGTCTTCAGCGGCGCCACCGCGGTGGCGCGGGCGGTCGTCGGCACCGGGGCGATGCGGATGGTGCGCTCGGAAAGCTGGGCGGTCGCGATCATGGGATTCTTCCTTGTCTTCAGGGATTCAGGGCATGGGGCGCAGCCTGCACGGCGGCGGCGAGCTGGTCGAACTCGGTCGACTTGTCGAGGAACCGGCTGGCGCCCGCGGCCATGTAGCGCTTGCGGTAGGCCGACTGGGAGTTGTTGGAGAACACGACGAAGGCGATGCCCGGCTGCGCCGATCGCACGGCGCGCAACACCTGCAGGCCCTGGCCGCCGTCGAGCTGCACGTCGAGCACCACGACGTCGGGATGCGTGGCCAGGATGCCGGCTATGCAGTCTTGCGGCGTTTCGCCTTCGCCCACCACCGTCGCGGCCGGTGCGAGCATCCCGGCGACGCGGGCCCGGATCGGGCCGGAGTCGTCGGCGAGGAACACCCTCAGGGTGGGAGCGGATACGGCGCTGGGCATGCCGTAACTGTCGCAATTTCGCGGACGCCGCGACATCGGCGCCGGCTGAATCGGGCCCTCGGTGGACTCCGGTTGGCGGCTAGGAATATTCCTAGACGTCTTCGTCCGCCAGGCCGTGGCGGATGGCATAGCGCACCAGCTCGCTCTGGTTCGCGATCCCCAGCTTTTGCATCAGGTTCGCCTTGTGCGTGCTGACGGTCTTCACCGAAAGCTTCAGCGCCGCGGCGATCTCGGTCACCGAAGAACCCGCGACGAGCTGGCGAAACACCTCGAACTCGCGGTCCGACAGCGATTCGTGCGGGGCCGCCGCGGCGCCGCCGGGCATGGCGCCCAGCGCGAGTTGCTCCGCCACTTCGGCACTGATGTACGCCCCACCGGCTGCGATCTTCTGGATCGCCTGCACCAGTTGCGCCGGCGCGCTTTCCTTCGTGAGGTAACCGCTTGCGCCCGACTTGATCGCGCGCACCGCGTACTGCGTCTCCTGGTGCATCGACAGGACCAGGATGCGCAGCTTCGGCTTCTCGGCCTTCACCAGCTTGATCAGCTCCATGCCGCTGCGGCCCGGCATCGACAGATCGAGCACCAGCACGTCGAAGTCGCGCTCGCGCACGAGCTTCATCACCTCGCTCCCGTCGGCCGCTTCGGCCTCGACCTGCAGGCCCGGTGCGTCGGAGACGATGCGCTTCAGGCCTTCACGCACGATCGCGTGGTCGTCGGCGATCACGAGCCGGATCATGCGCCCTCCTTTTGCACGGGGATGAAGGCGTCGATGGTGGTGCCCTGCCCCGGCTGGCTGTGCACGACGACGCTGCCCTTGAGCAGCTGCGCCCGCTCGCGCAGGCCCGCCAGGCCCATCGACGCCGGCTTGCGCGCCGCATTCACGTCGAAGCCGATGCCGTTGTCCTGCACCTTCAGGCGCAGCCCGCCCTCGACGGGCGCGATCGAGACCGTGACCTGACGGGCCATCGCGTGCTTGCCCACGTTCGCGAGCGATTCCTGCACCATGCGGAAGACGGCCGTGGCGTGCGGCTCGGCGAGCTCGAGATTCTCGTCGGCATCGAGCGTGCAGGCGATGCCGGTGCGCTGCCGGAAGTTCTGTACCAGCCAGTCGATCGCGGGCATCAGGCCCAGGTCGTCCAGCACCAGCGGGCGCAGGTCGGCCGCGATGCGGCGGGTCGAAGCGACGGCGGCGTCCAGCATGCCCAGCATGCCGTCGATCTTCGCGCGCGCGCCCTGCGGATCGCCCGCGAGCTGGTCCTTCAGCCAGATCGCGTCCATCTTCAGCGCCGTGAGCGACTGCGCGAGCTCGTCGTGCAGCTCGCGCGCGACGCGGCTCTTTTCCTGCTCGCGGATGGCGCTGGCCTGCTTGGCGAAGGCGGCGAGGTCCTCCTGCGCGCGCACCCGCTCGGTCACGTCGCGCAGGATCACCGTGTAGAGCTTGCCCTCCTCCGGTGTCGCGATCTGCGAGATCGACGCCTCCATGGGGAACTCCTCGCCGCTGCGGCGCAGCCCGCGGATCACCATGTCGCTGCCCATGCGCCGCGAGGTGATGCCGGTCGCGCCGAAGCGCTTCATGTGGCTGCCGTGGCCGGGCCGGAAGCGCGCCGGCAGCAGCATGTCCAGCGGCTGGCCGACCACCTGCCGCTGCGGCCAGCCGAAGATCTTCTCGGCCGCGCGGTTGTACATGACGACGCGCTGATCCTCGTCCACGGTGATGATGCCGTCCATCGCCGAATCGAGCAGCCCCGCCAGCCGCGCGGCCAGGCGCGCCTGCGCGTTCTCGGCGCGCACGCGCTCGGTCACGTCGCGCAGGATCACCGTGTAGAGCTTGCCCTCGGGCGTGTCGAGCTGCGAGATCGACGCATCGACCGGGAACTCGTCGCCGCTCTTGCGCAGCCCGAACACCACGGTGCTGCCGCTCATGCGGCGCGAGGTGACCCCCGTGGCGCCGAAGCGGCGCACGTGATCGGCGTGCGAGCCGCGGAAGCGCTCGGGCAGGAGCATGTCCAGCGACCGGCCGCGCACTTCCTGCAGGCTCCAGCCGAAGATGCGCTCGGCCGCGCGGTTGTACATCACGACGCGCTGCGCCTCATCCACCGTGATGATGGCGTCCATCGCCGAGTCGAGCAGACCCGCCAGTCGTGCGGTGGTGACCTGGTCGTGGGTGAGCTGGGTGGGCACGGGCGGTAAATTCCTTGGGGGGAATTTACCTCAACGTCCCGGGCATCCTTCGGGCCGCTCGGCCGGGTCGAACGGACATTCGTTGATTTCTGCCGGCGTCATGCGCAGCAGCATGGTGAAGGCGCAGGCAGCGAAGCTCACCGCCCAGAAGACGAAGAACGCAGCGGTATAGACCGCCTGGCGCGACCAGCCGAGCGGCTGGCCGGCCCAGTGCAGCTCCAGCGGGTCGGCCACCGCGAACACGATCACTTCCAGCAGGCACGCCGCCATGAACGCCGGCCAGGCGACACCCATCAGGCGCTGGGTCCACATCGCGTGCTCCTCACGGTGCGTTCCTGCCCGGTTGCACGGGAGTGGCCGCGTGGTTGCGGCCCTGCAGCGCCGGCAACAGCGCGCGCTCGCGGGCGAGCTGCTTGTTGATCTCGATGCCGCGGCGGTAATAGTCCTCCGCCACCACCGGGTCGGGCGATACGACCGCGATCCACGCCGTCACCAGGCCGGCGACGACCACCGCGGCTGGCCCGGAGATCAGCAGCCACACGTGGCCGTGCTTCCACCACGGCTTCGCATCGATCTGCTCTTTCATCGCTTCTCTCCTTTCATCGCGGCACGAGGAATGCCGACTTCTCGCTGACGTGGTCACCGCCGTGCTCGGCGGCGACGCGGAAATGGATGGTGTGCGAGCCGGGCTCGGCCGATCCGTAGGGGATGCGCAAGCGCACCGGCACCCAGCGCGATTCGGCGGGGCCGACCTCGACCTCGTCGTCGGACGCGACCTCCAGGCCCGGCAGGCCGCTCGCGCTGATGCGGTATTCCTGCTTCCGCTCGGTCGCATTCATGATCTGCAGCCGGTAAACGTTCTCGAGCTTGCCGCCTTCGACAATGCGCGAGAGTGCGGCGCGGTCGCGCACCACGTCCACTTTCAGCGGCGTGCGCAGGGCGAGACTCAACGCGACGGCGAAGCACAGCGCACCGAGCACCGTGGTGTAGATGAGCACGCGCGGGCGCAGGATGTGGCGAAGGATCTCGCGCTCGCCCCAGCCCTTCTTCATGGCGTTCTGCGTGGTGAAGCGGATTAGCCCGCGCGGATAGCCCATCTTGTCCATCACGCCGTTGCACACGTCGATGCAGCCGGCGCAGCCGATGCACTCGTACTGCAGGCCGTTGCGGATGTCGATGCCGGTGGGACAGACCTGCACGCACAGGCTGCAGTCCACGCATTCGCCCAGGCCCAGGCCCTTGAAGTCGGCCTGGCGCGAGCGCGAACCGCGCGGGTCGCCCCGGGCGGCGTCGTAGCTGACGATCAGCGTGTCCTTGTCGAACATCGCACTCTGGAAGCGCGCGTACGGGCACATGTACTTGCACACCTGCTCGCGCAGGAAGCCCGCGTTGCCGTAGGTGGCGAAGCCGTAGAAGAACACCCAGAACACCTCCCACGAGCCCATGCGCGTCTGCAGGAACTCGAACATCAGGTCGCGGATGGGCGTGAAGTAGCCGACGAAGGAGAAGCCGGTCCACATCGCCAGCATCGCCCACAGCAGGTGCTTGAACCACTTCTTCACGAGCTTTTCGAGCGACAGCGGCTGGCCGTCCAGCTTCATGCGCGCGGTGCGGTCGCCTTCGACCTTGCGCTCGATCCACAGGAACATCTCCGTGTACACGGTCTGCGGGCACGAGAAGCCGCACCACAGGCGCCCCGCCACCGCCGTGAAGAGGAACAGTGACAAGGCGCTGATCACGAGCAGGCCCGTGAGGTAGATGAAATCCTGCGGGTACAGGACCCAGCCGAAGATGTAGAACCGGCGCGACGCCAGGTCGAACAGCACGGCCTGCCGCTCGCCCCACTGCAGCCACGGCAGGCCGTAGAACACGATTTGCGTGAACCACACGAACGCCCAGCGCCATTGGGCGAAGCGGCCCGTGACGGCCCGCGGGTAGATCTTCTTCTGCGCTTCGTAGAGGGACTGCGTTTCGCCGGCTTCAGCGGCGATCGGGACGATGGGGATGACTTTCACGTTCCCCATCTTGCGGGAGCATCCGCTGCTCCCGCTTGATTTATGTCAGCCCGGGGCGGGTCCGCGGACGCCGGATAGCCGGATCACTCCATGTCCCCCGCCGCAAGGCCGGCCTACGCCGCCCTTGCGAGCTCCGCCTTTACTTCCGTGATCCGGCTACCCGGCATCCGCGAACCTGGGCACGCTCGCTTTGTGCGTCACTCGTGATTGAAAATCCGCGCGTCGGCGGTTCGATTCCGCCCCAGGCCACCAGAATTCAGGGGCAACCGTTCTCGGTTGGCCTTGAATTCTGGCTTTCCCCGCGCCACACGGGATCGCGGCACGTTTTGTCGGGGTCGAAGTGGGCGTGGCCAGCGCCATTCCCTGTTCGGTCAACACGTACTCGACGTGTCGCACTCCGCGAAGATCGGCCCATGTGAGTCAATCGTTCATGGGCGCTCGGCCGTTATCATCCAGTAGATGATCCGCCTTTCAGTCAAATTGAGTTGACCGTTGCGCTTGCGTTCCGGCACGTCTTCGCCGAAGACGAGTTCGTCGGCCAGCTTGTTGGGCGGCGCTCCGCGCGCCAGCTTGCTTCGCTCGATCACCACGTCACTGTAGTTGGTCCAGTCGCGAATACGGAACCCCGCAGTTTCAAACTGGGCGCGCATAACGTCTTCGGAAACGAGGAAATTGGTTGAGGCGTCATAAGCCCACATCAAAGGGTAGAGGATGTCGCCACCGGGACCGACCGAAAATTCGGTAGAGGTAAACAATCCGCCCGGCCTGAGCACTCGAAAAGCCTCCGCGAGAAACCCCGCCTTGTCGGAGATATTCATGGTGACGTTCTGGCACCAGACAATGTCGAAGGCCTTGTCGGGATATGGAAGATCGAGCGCATCGCCGATTTGCAGAACGACACGGCCGGAAAGGCCGCAGCGCTCGGTCAAGACCTGTCCGGTCTCTATCAGTTCCGGCGTCAGGTCGATGCCGTCCACTCGGCAGCCATAGCTGTTCGCGAGGTAGCGTGCCGGTCCACCCATGCCGCAGCCGATATCGAGGACGCGGCTATCCCGATTCAGCGTAATCCGCTCCGCTTGGTCGCGTGTGGTCGCCAATCCGCCCGAATGGAGGTGCTCGACGGTCGCCAGTATGTCAGGGGTGAGGTTCTGCGGGTCGTGTCCCAATTCAGTGAGAACGGCGTCGATCCGTGCAAGCACACCACGCCGCGTCCACTGATCCTGAACATCCCCAGTTCCTTCAGCCATCGGTCTTGCCTCCCGCTCTATCGCGTCATGGCGTCGATGAAACTGTGGGATTGCCAGACGTCGGCGATCGGCCGAAGGTGATCGATCGCATCCTGATGCATCTCTTCGCTGCCGGAGGTGCAGCAATCTTCAAGTACGAGGCAGCTGTAGCCGCGGTCGATCGCCGACCATGCCGTATTGGTGACGACAAAGTTTGTGGCGACACCGGTGAGAACCAGATCGGTTATCCCACGGGTCTTAAGCGCATGATCGAGGCCCGAGCCGGCAAACGCACTGATATGACGCCCCAGGATGACGGGTTCGCCTTCCTGGCGCACCAACGCGTCGTGAAGTTCATACCCCCAGGCACCGGGACGAAGGACTTCGCCCGCCTCATGTTCAGCGGCGACGAACTGGCAGAAATCGCCCCGCCGCGGGTACCGGTAATCGCTGGGGGATAAATCCAGTTTGACATACGCGATGAAAATGCCATTTTCGCGCGCCGCGTTCAGAACGCGATTGATGTTGTCGAAGAGGTTCGTCTTCTTCACCATCTCGGCAAAACCAGTGTGTTGCGCGACTGCAGATGCCGGGTCCGTCATGTGTTTCTGCAGGTGCAGCCCGAGTACAGCCATCTTTGCCGCTTCGATGCGCTCCGCCATGCCAGCTCCTCACGTTCCAATGGCCAACTGCCGGTTAATGATCGCGAGAACCCGTAAAAAATAAAGAAAATCCTTGTGTTTCTATAAGAAAGAATCCCGTCCGATCGTGTACCCGGTGCTGACGGGCGACACGGCGCACGGCGGCTGACCACCATTCCGAAGTTCATAAAGAAGTCTGGGCAAACAATCTTCCGGCAAACCACGGTCACTGTAGAACAGGAACTATTCAAGCCAGTCACCCCTGGCCCGAACCTGGCCCAGCTTGGAGCAATGGGAACGGCGCAGCCTCCGACCGGTGCGCCGGAGGAATCACAACTGTCGGGCGCGAAGATCGAAGGACTGCTCGACGAGCGCGCAGCATTAGATGCCAAGCCTATCGAAGCGGCTTGACGCACTCCCCAATTCGCGAACGCATATAGCACTCTGTCATGTCGCGGTTTTTATGCGGAAGGGGCTTCTGGCAGTGAGGGAGGTCGCCGGTACCGTTCGGTTCTTCGGCAGATTGCCACGAGTGTGCCCCGGCTCACGCCGGTGAGGCGCCCTTCACCCGGAAGTAAAGGCGGAGCTCGCCGGCGGCCCGCAGGGGCCGCCGGCGGCGGGGGACATGGAGGGTGGAGGGCGCCTCGCCGGCATGAGCCCGCCCACTGGCGCAACAAGCACTAGGGCCGAGAAGCCACCTTGTTCGACAGCCCCCAGACGTACGACGCGAGCACATGGATCTGCGCGTCCGTCAACTTGCCCTGCTGCGCGGGCATGACGTTGGTCTTGCCGTTGTTGACCATGTTGATGATGGCCTGCTCGCCGTAGCCGTGCAGCCAGGTGTCGTCGGTGAGGTTGGGCGCACCAATCGCCTGGTTGCCCTTGCCGTCGACGCCGTGGCAGGCGGCGCACGCCGTGAACTTCTCCTTGCCCAGCTGGGCGCGTAGGGAATCGTGGGGCGCGTTGGACAGCGACAGCACGTAGTTGGCGACGTTCTTGACGTCCTCGGGCGAGCCCACGGCCGCGGCCATCGGGGGCATCTGCCCGATGCGGCCCTTCGTGATCGTCTCGACGATCTTGTCGGGCGTGCCGCCGTGCAGCCAGTCATGGTCCGTCAGGTTGGGAAAGCCCTTGCTGCCGCGCGCGTCCGAGCCGTGGCACTGCGCGCAGTTGTTCATGAACAGGCGCTCGCCAATCGCCATGGCGTTCGCGTCGCCGGCCACTTCCTCGATCTTCTTCGCCGCGAACTGCGCGTACAGCGGGGCCAACTCCCTGTCGGCCTGCGCCACCTCGGTCGCGTGCTCGTTCACACTCGTCCACTTCAGCTGGCCCGGGTAGGTGCCCAGGCCCGGGTAGGCGGCCAGGTAGAGCGCGCCGAACACCAGCGTGATCACGAACAGCCACATCCACCAGCGCGGCAGCGGGTTGTCCATCTCGATCAGGTCCTCGTCCCAGACGTGCCCGGTGGTGTTGTCGGCGTGGGCGGCCACCCTCTTGCGCGCCGTCACCCACAGCAGGATCGCGCAGCCCAGGATACCCAGCACCGTGGCGCCGGCCACGTAGACCGACCAGAATTCCGCATTGAAGTCGCTCATGATGTCTGCCCTAGTCCTGGGTGAAGGGAATCTGCGCGGCACTGTCGAAGCCGTCCTTGTTGCGGCGGGCGAACGTCCACGCGAGGATGCCGAGGAAGACCACGAAGCACGCCACGGTGGCGGCGATGCGAAGGGTGTTGATGTCCATGCCCTGCTCCTACTTCAGTGCGAGCCCGAGGCTCTGCAGGTACGCGATGAGCGCGTCCTGTTCGGTCTTGCCGCGCACGTCGTCGGCGGCCTTGGCGATCTCGGCGTCGGTGTACGGCACGCCCACGGTGCGCAGCGCCTTCATGTGGGCGGGCATCACGGCCGCGTCGACCGGCGTCTTCTCGAGCCACGGGTAGGCCGGCATGTTCGACTCCGGCACCACGTCGCGCGGGTTGTTCAGGTGGATGCGGTGCCAGTCGTCGCTGTACTTGCCGCCCACGCGATGCAGGTCGGGGCCGGTGCGCTTGCTGCCCCACTGGAACGGGTGGTCGTAGACGAACTCGCCGGCCACCGAGTAGTGGCCGTAGCGCAGCGTCTCGGCGCGGAACGGCCGGATCATCTGCGAGTGGCAGTTGTAGCAGCCCTCGCGCTGGTAGATGTCGCGGCCCGCCAGCTGCAGCGCGGTGTAGGGCTTCACGCCCTGCACGGGCTCGGTGGTGGACTTCTGGAAGAACAGCGGCACGATCTCGACGGCGCCGCCGACGGCGACGACGATCAGGATCAGCACGATCATCAGGAAGTTGCTGGTCTCGACCTTCTCGTGCGAGAAGCCGCCGGTACCGGTGGTGGTATTGCTCATGGTGTCGTTTTCCTTACGCGGCTTGCGGCATGGGGATCGCGATGCGCACCGAGCGGCCGCCCGCCACGGTCATCCACGTGTTCCAGGCCATGATCACCATGCCCGCGAGGTACATCAGGCCGCCGATCACGCGGATCACGTAGAAGGGATAGGTCGCCTTCACCGATTCGACGAAGGTGTAGGTGAGCGTGCCGTCCGCGTTGATGGCGCGCCACATCAGGCCCTGCATCACGCCGGCGATCCACATCGCGGCGATGTACAGCACGATGCCGATCGTCGCGATCCAGAAGTGCAGCTCGATCGCCCGGGTCGAATACATCTTCTTCTGGCCGAACAGGCGCGGGATCAGGAAGTACAGGCAGCCCATCGAGATCAGGCCGACCCAGCCGAGCGCGCCGGAGTGCACGTGGCCGATCGTCCAGTCCGTGTAGTGCGACAGCGAGTTCACCGTCTTGATCGACATCATCGGGCCCTCGAACGTGCTCATGCCGTAGAACGAGAGCGCGACGATCATGAAGCGCAGCACCGGGTCGTCGCGCAATTTGTGCCACGCGCCCGACAGCGTCATCATCCCGTTGATCATCCCGCCCCAGCTCGGCGCGAGCAGGATCAGCGAGAACACCATGCCCAGCGACTGGGTCCAGTCGGGCAGCGCCGTGTAGTGCAGGTGGTGCGGGCCCGCCCACATGTACGTGAAGATCAGCGCCCAGAAGTGGACGATGGAGAGGCGGTAGCTGTAGACCGGGCGCTCGGCCTGCTTGGGGACGTAGTAGTACATCATCCCGAGGAAGCCCGCGGTGAGGAAGAAGCCCACCGCGTTGTGGCCGTACCACCATTGCACCATCGCGTCCTGCACGCCGGCGTACGCCGAGTAGGACTTCATCCAGCCCGCGGGAACTTCGGCGCTGTTCACGAGGTGCAGGATCGCCACCGCCAGGATGAAGCCGCCGTAGAACCAGTTGGCCACGTAGATGTGCTTGACCCGCCGCATGCCCACCGTGCCGAAGAACACGATGGCGTAGGCGACCCACACCAGCGTGATCAGGATGTCGATCGGCCACTCGAGTTCCGCGTACTCCTTGGACGTCGTGTAGCCCAGGGGCAGCGAGATCGCGGCCGCGACGATCACCGCCTGCCAGCCCCAGAAGGTGAACGAGGCGAGCCGGGGCATGAAGAGCGGCACATGCGACGTGCGCATCACGCAGTAGTAGCTGGTCGCAAAGAGCGCGCAACCGCCGAACGCGAAGATCACCGCGTTGGTGTGCAGCGGGCGCAATCGCCCGTAGGACAGCCACGGTATGCCGAAATTGAGTTCGGGCCAGGCGAGCTGCGCGGCGATGAACACGCCCACCAGCATGCCCACCACGCCCCACACGACCGCCATCAGCGAGAACTGGCGGACGACGGTATCGTTGTAGGTGACGGCGGGTGCGGAGTTGTCTGTCATGGGAACACCTTCGATCGTGATGTGCCGAGTCTCCCTTCCGCCGTCGGGGTCGGATTTGATGGATGTCAATCCGTGTGGAGAATGCGCTCGCCCTCGGCCTCGATCGCATCGAACTGGCCGCGCCACACCGCCCAGCCGAGCGCACCGAGAATGAGCAGGCCGAGCGCCACCGACAGCGGAATGAGCAGGAACAGGATGTCCATTCAGTTTTCTTTCGCGAAACTTGCAAGCCGCGCGGAATTGGCGACGACGAAGAGGGAACTCGCGGCCATGCCCAGGCCCGCGAGCCAGGGCGGCATCGCACCGAGCGCCGCGAGCGGCACGCACACCAGGTTGTAGGCGGCGGCCCAGGCGAGGTTCTGGCGCACGACGGCGCGTGCGCGGCGCGCGTGCCGCAGCAAGATCGGTACCGCCTCGAGATGCGCGGCCGGGAGCACGAAATCGGAACGCGCCTGCGCGAGCGGCACGCCGGAATCGATGGCCATCGAGACGTCGGCGCGCGCGAGCACGGGGCCGTCGTTCATGCCGTCGCCCACCATCGCGACCCGATGGCCTTCGGCCTGCAGGAGCCCGACGTGCGCCAGCTTGCCTTCCGGCGACTGGCCGGCCCGCACCTCCTCGATGCCCACGCGCTGCGCGAGGCGCTCGGCCGCCTGGCGCCGATCGCCCGACAGCAGCTGCACGCGCAATCGCTGGCCGCGCAAGGCGGCGATCGCATCCTGCGCATCGGGACGCAAGGCTTCATCGAGCTCGAAGCTCGCGAGCCAGCCGGCATCATCGGCCAGGTGCACTGGCGCTGCCGTCGAATGCGCCGCCGGTGCGCCGCAGAAGGACGCGGACCCGAGCCGCATGCGGCGCGGCTGCGACACCGACTCACGACTCACGTCGCCTTCGATGCCTCGGCCCGCGATCTCGCGCACCTGGACTGCGCGCCAGCCCCCCGCATGGTCGGCCGCCTGCACGATGGCACGCGACGCAGGATGCAGCGATTCGCGCGCGAGCGCGCAGGCCTGCGCGAGCACCTGGGCGCGGTCGGCGCCCGGGCGCGTCACCACCGCCGCGACGCCGAGGTGCGGGCTCGTCAGCGTGCCGGTCTTGTCGAAGACGACGACGTCGATCTCGGCACAGGCCTCGAGCGCCTGCAGCCGCCGCACGAGGATGCCGCGGCGGGCCAGCGCACCGGCCGCGGCGAGCGTGGCTGCCGGCGTCGCGAGCGACAGCGCGCACGGGCACGTGACGACGAGCACGGCGATCGCGACACCGATCGCATGCGATGCTCCCGCGGACCACCACCACGCGCCGGCCGCGGCGCTCGCCAGCAGCACGCCGACGAGGAACGGCGTCGCGATGCGGTCGGCCAGTTGCGCGGCACGCGGCTTCTCCACCGAGGCGCGCTCCATCAGCGCCACGATCTCTGCGAAGCGCGTCTGCGCGCCGCAGCGTCTGACTCGAACGACCAGCGGGCTCGAGAGGTTGTGGCTTCCCGCGACCACGGCATCGCCGGCACCGCGCGCGACCGGCTTCGATTCGCCCGTCAGCAGCGCTTCGTCGAGCGCGCCGACGCCGTCGAGCACCTCGCCGTCCGCAGGCATCACCTCACCCGGCAGCACGCGGACGGTGTCGCCCGGTGCGAGCCGGCGTACCGCCACGCGCTCGAACGCGCCGTCAGGCCCACGCCGCTCCACGGTGTCGGGCAGGCGCCGTGCGAGAGCCTCCAGTGCACCCGCCGTGCGATCGCGCAGCCGCTGCTCGAGCAGGCGGCCGGAGAGCAGGAAGAACACGAACATCGTGATCGAGTCGAACCAGACCTCGCGTCCGAAGACCGTCTGCGCGTCGAAGGTCGCCGCCGTGCTCGCCGTGAAGGCGATCGCCAGCCCCAGCGCCACCGGCACGTCCATGCCCACGCGCGCATGGCGCAGGTCGCGCCACGCGGACTGGAAGAACGGGAAGCACGAGAAAGTGATGACGGGCAGCGTCATCAGCCAGGACGCCCAGTGCAACAGGGCTTCGATGTCCGGCGTGATGTCACCGGGCGCCGCCACGTACGCGGGCGTCGCGTACATCATCACCTGCATCATGCAGAAGCCGGCGACCAGCCAGCGCCACAGCAGCACACGCTGGGCGCGCCTGCGCGGCGCCGAGGTGAACAGGTCGCCGGCCGGCGAGGCGCCATAGCCCGCGCGGCTGAGTGAATGCCACCAGGCCGAAGGCTTTCCCTCGGCCGCGTGCCACGTCAGCCGCGCGGTGGCCGTACCGCCATTCACCTCCACCGACTTCACCCCCGCGCACGAAGCGAGCGCTTCTTCGACGGCGAGCGAACAAGCCGGGCAATGCATCCCTTCGATCGCGATGTACGACTCCCACGCGCCGGCTTCGCCCAGCTCGCGGCTGAACGAGGGCCACTCGGCGGGATCGTCGAGCGCGACGGCGAAGGCTTGCATGCAGCAAGGCTAACGACGCCGCTCCCCTGCCCGTTTGACTTCCATCAAACGAAGCCCCGCCCGCAGCTCCTACCCTTCTGGACAACAGGAAAGGAGCGCCCATGTACCGCAGGATCCTCGTGGCCACCGACGGCTCGGCATTGTCGAAGAAGGCCGTCACCAGCAGCATCGGGCTCGCGGCTGCCACGGGCGCCGAACTGGTGGCGGTGAACGTCGTGCCGCGTTACCCCACCAGTTATTTCGAAGGCGGCATCTCCATCCCGGTCGAAGCCGTGGCGCGGACCGAGAAGCGCTGGGCACAGGACGGGCAGGCGATCGTCGACGCCGTGCGCGACCAGGCCCAGGCGCAAGGCGTCAAGTCGAAGTCCGTCATCGCGCATTCGGACCTCGTCGCAGAGTCCATCATGGCGGCGGCGCGCCGCAACAAGTGCGACCTGATCGTGATGGCATCGCACGGCCGCAAGGGCATCAAGCGCGTCCTCCTGGGGAGCGAGACACAACATGTGCTGACCCACAGCGCGATCCCTGTCCTGGTCCTGCGCTGAACATTTATGATGCGGGCGATGCCCGCCACGCGCGCTTCCGCCCGTCCCACCGCCCGCAAGAAGGCGCCGACCCGCGCCGACGCGTCGGTGCTCGTGCTTCGCAAGCTGCGGCTGCTGTTCAACTCGGTGAAGGGGCATTTCCGCGAGGTCGAGAAAAAGGCCGGCGTCGCAGGGGCGCAGGTCTGGGCGCTGAGCGTGATCCGCGACCGGCCGGGCGTCGGCGTGAACGAACTCGCGAAGGCGATGGACATCCACCAGTCCACCGCGAGCAACCTGCTCAAGCCCCTGATCGAACAACGCATGGTGATCGCCAGCCGCGACGAATCCGACCGGCGCGCGCTGCGGCTGAAGATCTCCGCGCGCGGATCGGCTGTGCTGAAGAAGGCGCCGGCGCCGGTCACCGGTGTCCTGCCGCATGCGCTGTCCAAGCTGGACCTCGAAACGCTCATGCGCCTCGACCGAGACCTGGCGGGGCTGATCGCCGAGCTGGACACGGACAGGCGCGCCGCACGGCTGCCCCTGGGCCAGCCTGAGTAGACCGGTTCCGTTATATTGGTGCAGCGGCGCTGGGGCGCCGCTTTACTTTGCATCGATGCGACCCCCGATCCCCGAGGAGCTCAGGCGTTTCATCCTGACCAGCATCCCTTCGGTCCCGTATCTGGAGGCGATGCTCCTGCTGCGCGCCGAGCCCGGCGCACCATGGGACGCGCCCATGCTCGCGCGGCGCCTGTACGTGACGCCAACCCGGGCGGCAGAGCTGCTCAAGCAGCTGGCCGAGGCTGCCTTCATCCATCCGGGCGCCACCGGCTGGCAGTGGCGGCCCGAGCCCGAGGCGGCACGGCGCATCGACCGCCTCGCCGCGGCCTACTCGGACAACCTGCTCGGCGTCACCGAGCTCATCCATTCGCGCGAAGACCGGCGCGCACAGCACTTCGCCGACGCTTTCCGTTGGCGCAACGACGGCCGGGACACGGAGCACTGAGCGATGGGCGCCCTGATCTACTTCCTGTGCGCGCTGACGGCGTTCGCCTGCGCATCACTGCTGTGGCGCGCGTGGCGCGGCAACCGCGTGAGCCTCCTGTTCTGGAGCGCCCTGTGCTTCATCGGCCTCACGGCCAGCAATGTGCTGCTCGTCATCGACAAACTCGCCCTGCCGGACGTCGACCTCACGCCGCTGCGCTCGACCGTCACGCTTTGCGCGCTGCTGCTGCTCATCTTCGGCCTGGTGTGGGGGGAGGAGCGATGAGCCCGCTCTCGGCGTTCCTCGGCGGCGCGATCTCGCTCGCATCGCTGGTCGTGGCACTCTTCTTCCTGCGTTTCTGGCGCGCGACGCGCGACACATTCTTCCTGTATTTCGCACTGTCGTTTGCACTTGAAGGCGCGAGCCGGGCCGTCTCGGTGATGCTGTACCTGTCGGACGACAACCCGGCGTTCTACGGCACCCGGGTGCTCGCCTATGGACTGATCATCCTCGCGATCTGGCAGAAGAACCGCAGGTAACTCTTCATTGCAGCGGGGCCGGGCAAGCTCAGGCTCGGCCGAAAGCAGATACATTGGGGCCAATGCAATCACGCACGGGCCGATGAAGACTTTCCGCCTCCAGCTCCGCTTCCTTGCGCCGCTCACGCTTGTCGTCGCGGCCACCGCCTACCTCTCGGTGCCGCTGATGGACCAGCTCACGCTGCGCTGGTTCGCGCGCGACCTCGACATGCGCGGCGCGCTCGTCGCCAACACGCTGTCGGATTCGGTGGCCGAGGCCTTGCAGGAGAACAAGCTGCGCAAGCTGCAAGGCCTGTTCGACCGCGTCGTGCAGGACGAGCGCCTGGTGGCGCTGGGCTGGTGCTCGCCCGATGGCGAGGTGCTGCGCGGCACCAAGCTGTTCCCGAAGGACCTCACTTGCGAGCGCGCCGCGCAAGTCGCGGCCGCCCCCGCGCCGGAGCTGAAGATCGAAGGCGGCCCGGTTCACGTCAGCGTGCACCCGATCACCACCGACGAGGGCCCGGTGGGCAGCCTGGTGCTGATGCACGACATGAGCTTCATCGAACGCCGCAGCCAGGACACGCGCCAGTACCTGATCGCCCTGATCGGCGGCCTGGGCGCGGTGATCGCGCTGATCACCGTCATCGTGGCCCAGCTCAGCTGGCGCGGCTGGGTCTCCGGCGCGCGTGCCCTGTTGCGCGGAGAAGGTCTCGTGCGTCCGCTCACGCCTGCTGCGCCCGAACTCGCGCCGGTCGCGGCGGAGCTGCGCCAGCGCCTGCGCGACCTGCAGGACGACTATCGCCGCTCGCAAGGGCCGGGACTGGAATGGACCGCCGAGCGGCTGCAATCGCTGCTTCGCTCGCACCTGCGCGGCGACCAGGTGATCGTGGTCTCGAACCGCGAGCCGTACATCCACGAGGATCTCGATGGCGAGCTCATCGTGCAGCGCCCGGCCAGCGGCCTCGTCACGGCCGTCGAGCCGATCATGCGCGCATGCGCAGGCACGTGGATCGCGCATGGCAGCGGCAGCGGCGACCGTCGCGCGGTCGACCGTCACGGCCGCGTGGCCCTGCCCCCGGGACGCAACGACTACCAGCTGCGTCGCATCTGGCTCACGCCCGAACAGGAGAAAGGCTATTACGACGGCTTCGCGAACGAGGGGCTCTGGCCCTTGTGCCATGTGGCGCACGTGCGGCCGGTGTTCCGCGCCTCGGACTGGGAGCGCTACGTCGAGGTGAACCAGATGTTCGCCGATGCGGTCGTCGCCGAGGCCCGCAGCGCCGACCCGGTGGTGCTGGTGCAGGACTACCACTTCGCGCTGCTGCCGGCCATGGTGCGCGCGAAGCTGCCGCGCGCCACCATCCTGATGTTCTGGCACATCCCGTGGCCGAACCCCGAATCCTTCGGCATCTGCCCGTGGCGCGAGGAACTGCTCAAAGGCATGCTGGGCAGCACCATCCTCGGCTTCCACACGAAATTCCACTGCCAGAATTTCATCGCCACGGTGGACCGCCATCTCGAGGCGCGCATCGAACACGAACATTCGACGGTGAGCTTCGGCGGAGCGCCGACGCTGGTCGAGAGCTACCCGATCTCGATCGAGTGGCCCACGCCCGAGGAGACGCGCCACTGGCCGAGCCCGTCGCAGTGCCGCGCGCAGCTGTGCACGCGCCTGGGCATCCCGCAAGGCCACCAGTTGGTGGTCGGCGTCGATCGCTTCGACTACACCAAGGGCATCCTCGAGCGCCTGAACGCCGTGGAGCGCCTGCTGGAGAAGTACCCGTCGGCGCGCGAGCGTTTCACCTTCGTGCAGGTCGCCGCGCCGACGCGCGGGGCCCTGGACGAATACCGGACCTTCCGCGAGCGCATCGAGCGGGCCGCCACGCGCATCAACGAGCGCTTCCCGCGGCGCGACGGGCCCGTCGTGCGCCTGCTGGCCACGCACCACGATCGCGAGCACATCATGCGGCTGTACCGCGCGGCCGACGTGTGCCTCGTCACCAGCCTGCACGACGGCATGAACCTGGTGTGCAAGGAGTTCGTGGCGGCACGCGACGACGAACGCGGCGTGCTGGTCCTGAGCCGCTTCGCCGGCGCCGCACGCGAAATGCCCGAGGCGCTGATCGTCAACCCGTACCACGTGGAGGAAGTGGCCGACGCGATCCGTGCCGCGCTGGACATGCCTGCGGCCGAGCAGCGTGAGCGCATGGCCACTTTGCGCAGCACGGTGCGCGAGCACAACGTCTATCGCTGGGCGGGGCGCATGCTCACCGACGCCGGGCACCTGCGCCTGCGCGAACGCGTCTCGGAGCGCGTGCGGCGCTTGCAGCCCGCCCCGATCGAAACGCCCTGAACGAACGTCAGGTTGTCAGCGGAATGACCCGCATGATGGCGACCGAGTCGCCGCGGTTTTCCGTCGTCTCGGGCATGCCTTTCATGCACGACCACACGTCGTTGGTTTTGGCGACGAACTGCTTGCCGGGACCCTGGTCGACGGCCAGCTCGCCTTCCAGGCATTGGCACACCATGTCGCTCGCCATGGATGGGTTGGAATACTTGGATTTCGGCTGGAATACGAGGTCGAGCGCGCTGACGTTCGCGTACGCCGCGATCTCCGATTTCCGTTTGGACAGATCCACGCGCCGCACGCCCGGGGCGACTTGTTCGCCCGCATCGGGGCCATAGCGCTGCCCGGCGGCATTCGCCGCCACAGGGATCACCGGCGACAGGGCTACAGCCGTCACGGCAAAGCCGAGCGCAGATCGACGATTCATGCTGTCCATGATGGGCCCTCCCGCCAAGGTCGCACACACCGTGCGAATCCAGTATAGGCAGCGCCATCCTGAATACAAATTTCGCGTCCGGCATCGGGACCTTGCCCCCGGGCGCTCGTTAAGAGTTTCCTAAGGCGGGCTTCCCACCATGGCGGCACAAGGAGGTCGTCATGAAAATCCTGTGTGCCGCATTCGCGGCAGCCGTGCCGCTGTTGAGCGGCGCGGCCTCACCCACCCAGATCGCCGACTCGTACGCCGCCGCAGCCGCAGCCCCGCCATCCGTTGCACGGGGCCAGCAGTTCTTTGCCTCGACGCATGGACGCGAGTGGTCGTGCTCTTCATGCCACGGCGAGATGCCGACCGGCACGGGCCGGCACGCCCGCACCGGCAAGCCCATCGAGCCGCTCGCACCCGCAGCCAATCCCGCCCGCCTCACCGATCCGGCGCGCGTGGAGAAATGGCTGCGCCGCAACTGCAACGACGTCGCCGGCCGCCAGTGCAGCGCCCAGGAAAAGGCCGACATCGTCCTCTGGTTGACGAGGCTCAAGCCATGAAGCGGGCGGCGATCCTAAAGTTGCTGTTGGCCGCACCGTGGATGGCACCCGCTGCCTTTGCCGGCGAACGCCCGACCGGGCCGATGTTGCCTGCCTACAAGCAGGAGTGCTCGGCCTGCCATATCGCCTATCCGCGCTCGATGCTGCCTGCGTCGTCGTGGCAGCGAATCATGTCCAACCTGACACATCACTTCGGCACCGACGCTTCGATCGACGATGCGCAGGTGAAGCAGCTCGCGAGCTGGCTGTCCGCGGGTGCTGCGCCCCAGCGGGAACCGCCGCCCGAGGACCGGATCACCCGAAGCGCCTGGTTCGTGCGCGAGCACGCGGAGGTGCCCGCCGGCGCCTGGAAGCGTCCGTCCGTGAAGGGCGCGTCGAACTGCGCCGCGTGCCACACCCAGGCCGATCAAGGAGATTTCAATGAACGCAACATCCGAATCCCGCGCTGAGCGCGTCCTCGTGTGGGACCTGCCGGTGCGCATCTTCCACTGGCTGCTGGTCGCGAGCTTTGCAGGCGCATGGCTCACCGCGGAATCCGAACAGTGGCGCCTCGTGCACGTGACTCTGGGCTATACGGTCGCTGCACTGGTGTGTTTCCGCATCGTCTGGGGTTTCGCCGGGACGCGCTACGCGCGCTTTGCGCAATTCGTCAAGGGACCGTCCGCTGTCGTTGCCTATGTGAAGTCGATGTTCGCGGGCAAGCCCGCGCACTTCATCGGTCACAACCCGGCAGGCGCGATCGCGATCATCGCGCTGCTGGTGCTGGCCGCCCTGGTCGCGGTCACCGGATACGCCAGCTACAACGAGATCGGCGGCGAGTGGCTCGAAGAGGCGCACGAGGCGCTTGCGAATGCGATGCTCGGCGTGGCGATCGTGCACGTTGCCGGCGTCGTCGTCGGCAGCTTCCTCCACCGCGAAAACCTCATAGTTGCGATGTTCACAGGCCGCAAGGCCGGCGCGGCGAGCGATGCCATTGCGTCACCGCGATGGGGAACGGCCCTGGCGTTGCTGGCGATCGTCACGGGCGTGTGGTGGTTCCAGTCGACGCAAGGCGTCGTGGATGGCGCCAGGGCCGGCACGCAACGCACGGAAGTCCACGAACAGGAGGACGACTGACATGCGAATCCTGCTGGCCGAGGACGACGCGCTGCTGGGTGACGGCCTGCGCGCGGGACTGCGCCAGCAGGGCTTCCAGGTGGACTGGGTGCGCACCGGGGACGCGGCCGAGCGCGAACTGCGCAGCGAGCCCTACTCGGCCGCCGTGCTGGATCTCGGCCTGCCGCTCCTGGATGGCATGGACGTCCTGGCGGCCATCCGCCGTGCCGGCATCAAGGTGCCCGTGCTGGTCCTGACCGCGCGTGACGCCGTGCCGGATCGCGTGCAAGGCCTGAACACGGGCGCCGACGACTACGTCGTCAAGCCGGTCGATCTCGATGAACTCGGCGCCCGCCTGCGCGCGCTGGTCCGGCGCGCGCACGGTGTCGCGCAGGACAGGCTGCGGGTGGGCGCGATCGAGCTCGATCCGGCGGCGCGCACGGTTCGCTGCCGCGGCCAGCTCGTCACGCTGGCGGCGCGCGAGTTCGACCTGCTGCACGCCCTGATGCTCAATGCGGGCCGGGTGATGTCGCGCGAGCAGCTGGAGCAGCACCTCTACAGCTGGGGACAGGAAGTGGGGAGCAACGCCATCGAGGTGCATGTGCATCACCTGCGGCGCAAGCTGGGAACGTCTGCGATCCGGACCGTCCGCGGTATCGGCTACACGCTGTCCAGGGAATCCTCCTGATGCGCCTTCCCTCGTCGATCCAGGCCCGCGTTCTCGCGCTGGTGTTCGCCGCGTCGGGACTGCTGTGGGCGTCGGTCGCGGGCATCGTCTGGGTGGACACCCGGCACGAGCTCGATGAACTGCTCGACGCGCATCTGGCCCAGGCCGCATCGCTGCTCGTCGCGCAGCAGCTGCCGGAACTCGAGGAGGGGCACGGCATCGACGCGCCGGTCCTCCACCGCTATGCGCCAAAGGTCGCCTTTCAGGTGTTTCACGAAGGCCGCCTCGCCCTGCGTTCGGCCAATGCCCCTTCGCGACCGATGCTCGCGCCGCAGGGCATCGGAAACAATGAGTTCAGGACCGTACCGATGGAAACGGGCTCATGGCGAGTGTTCGCCACCCGCGGTGCAGCAAGCGACATCCTCGTGCTGGTGGCGGAAGACGTGCACGGGCGCGCCAGCATCCTCGCCGCCGTGATGCGCACCACGCTCGGTCCCTTGCTGCTCGGTCTTCCGCTGCTGGCCCTGGCCTTGTGGTGGAGCGTGCGCCAGGGCTTGCTGCCCCTCAACGACATTGGCCGTGCGCTCGCATCGCGCCGGCCCGACGACTTCTCCCCCGTGGCCCGCAACGACGCGCCGACCGAGATGCAGCCCATGCTGGACGCGCTCGATCACCTGCTCTCGCGCATCTCGACGCTGATGGAATCGGAGCGGCGGTTCATTGCGGACGCTTCGCACGAGTTGCGCACGCCGCTGTCGGCGATCCGCGCGCATGCGCAGGTGGCGCTGGCCGAAGTCGACCCCCGGCTGCGGCAGCACGCGCTGGAAGCAACCATCGAAGGCTGTGACCGTGCGGCGCGCTTGGCGGAACAGTTGCTCGCCTTGTCGCGGCTCGATGCCGGGCTGGATTCAACAGGTCAGCCCGTCGAGCTTGGAGCCCTCGCGCGAGGTGTGCTCGCCCAGGTCGCGACCGGCGCCATTGCAAAGCAACAGGACTTGCGATTCGCCGCGCTCGATGAGCGGCCGTGCGTCGTTTGCGGCGATCCGGCGCTGATCGGCGTCCTCCTGCGCAACCTGGCGGACAACGCGATCCGCTACTCGCCTTCGAAGGCGACGATCGTCGTCTCCCTCCAGCGTGAGGCCGACCGGATCGCGCTGGTGGTCGAAGACAGCGGGCCCATGCCCTCCGAGCAGGACGTCACGCGATTTGGGGAGCGATTCTTCCGGGCACCCGGCACCGATGGGGCAGGCAGCGGCCTCGGGCTGTCCATCGTGTCGCGGATCGCCGAGCTGCACCGCGCGAAGCTCGAGTTTTCGCGCTCGGGAGAATGGGGCGGGCTGCGCGCAAGCGTCAGCTTTCCTCGGGCGCCGCAGCGATCGGCATAGGTGGATTCCTAGCGGATACCGGCGAATATCCCGGAGCGGTTCGGAATCTGCCGAGCGTCCGAATCAGGCGGTTCCGATGGCCGCTGCGAGGCGGCCCGCCCATAGTTGCATCAGCCATCAGCGTATAGGAGATGTGAGATGCAAACCGCCACTGCTTCCGATTTCCAGCTCCACTACCGCTCCCTTTTCGACCCAGGTCGCGGATTCGCGTTTCCCTGCGATGCGCAGGGGCACGTCGACCTTGATCGGCTGGGCGACCGCGCGCGCAACAACTACCTGTATGCCCGAGCGATGGTGGGCAAGGAGCTCACGCTGCCGGCCGTCGAGTATGCGCATCATTGAAGCCGGCGCGTCACGGCCCGAGGCGCCGGCGCAGCCACCCGAGGAACGGCGTGGCGTTGGCACGTCAGTTCTGGGCCTGCCAGCTCCCATCGGGCTGGCGGCATGCGGTGCCGTGCACCTTCTCCGCGCGTCCGCCGATCACCGTATCCATCGTGTATTCGCGGCAAGGTCCTTGGCTGGTCTTGTAAGTGCGGGTGGGAACGACCGTGTACTCGCGGCCGGTATCCGGGTTGCGCCAGCTCACCGGCTCGCCCGTGCGCGAGATTTCCAGGGCCTGCGCGGCCTTCAGGCGATCCGTCTCGTCCATGTTGCGCCCGACCGCGTTGCCGATCGCGCCACCCGCGACGGCGCCGACGATGGTCGCGGCACTGCGGCCACTGCCCTGGCCGAATTGCGAGCCGATCACGCCGCCGACGACGGCGCCGACGACGGAGCCCGCCTGCTCCTTCTGGCGGTCGGGCGCCGTCTCGCATGCCGCAAGCAGGAACACCGGAACCACGATGACGAGGGCGAGATCTCTGTACTCCATGAAACTTCTCCTGAGGTGCGCGTACATGCACTCTGGGCCACCGGTGGCACCAGGCACTTGACTCGCGTCAACTCGCGGCCTGGCTCCCGCACAGGCGCACCCTGGTCATTGGGTGAGTTGATCGGCATCAACATCCCGCACCGGGAGCGCAGTTAGATGGAGTCACCCACCGAAAGGAGCGATCCATGAGCGACCTCATCCTGCTGTCCCACCCGGTATTCGGCGTGCTTGGCTTGCTCAGCACGGTCTGGTTCTTCGTCGAAGCCCTGAATGCGAGCGAAGCCAACGCCCAGCGCCTGCGCTGGGCCGCGCTCTCGGTCGCGGTGTCCATGGGCCTGGTCTGGCTGGCCGGCGGCTATTGGTACACGCATTTCTACGGCCCTGACAAGGCACTCATCCTGAAGGGTCCGATGCCTTGGGCGCACAGCCTCGTCATGGAGACGAAGGAGCACCTGTTCTTCGTGGCGCTGGTGCTGGCGCTCTATCTGCCGATCGTCGCACGCCAGCGCCTGTTCGCGAATGCCGGCGCCCGCACGATGGCCCTGTCGGTGGCGGCACTGGTCGCCCTGATGGCCCTGGCCCTGGAAGGCGGTGGCGCGCTGATCAGCTTCGGCGCCAAGGCCGCATTGATGCACGCATGATCGAAGGAGAGACGTCATGACCAACCACGTCCTGAGAACGGAAAGCACCTACATCGAAGTGCACGGCCGCGCCGCCGTGTCCGAAGGGCAGATGGACCGCGCATCCACGGCGTTCGGCCTGTCCGCGGCGGCCACGAGCGTGTTCAACACGCTGCTGACGTGGGCCAAGGAAGCCTACGAGCCGCTGCACGGTTTCATGGCTTCGCTGACGGGGCACCACTGGACCACCCATGGCATTGCGGACGTGCTGCTGTTCGTCGCGCTCGGTCTCGTGCTGCTGAACACCAGCGTCCCCGACCGCATCGAGTCCAGGACCGTCATCGCCACGCTGATCTCGTGCGTGGTGCTCTCGGGGCTGGGTCTGGTGGCTTGGTTCGTTCTGTCCTAGTGACTTATGTTTCCCGAACAGCAGCAAGAGCCTCGCACGTTCTGGAGGTCCCCGGCCGGCATCGCGCTGTGCGTCGCACTGCTCGTGCTGGGCTTCTACCTGTTGACCGAGCACACCGCCCACGTGTTCGGTCTCCTGCCCTATCTCATCATTCTGGCCTGTCCGTTGATGCACGTGTTCATGCACCACGGCCATCACTCTCATTCACGTGGGCGACAAGGGAGCAGCGACGATGGACAGCACGAGCAGTGACTATGGGCTGTGGGGCCTGGTGTTCCTCAACACCATCGTTTTCATCGGCTTTGCCTACAGCTTTTTCAAACCCGCCAACCGCCGTGACTGGCGCGGTTTCGGCGCCTACAGCGCATTCATCGTCGCCTTGTTCGCGGAGATGTACGGCTTTCCCTTGACCATCTACCTGCTCTCGGGTTGGCTGGGCTCGAAGTTTCCGGGCGTGAACCTGTACGGGCATGAAGCCGGCCACCTGTGGTGGCTGCTCACCGGCCGGCACGGTGACCCGCACTTCGGGCTGATGCATCTTCTGAGCTTCGCTTTCATCTTCGGCGGGTTCACGCTGCTTGCGAAGTCGTGGCACGTGCTGTACCACGCCCAGCGCCGGAACGAAGTGGCGTCCGCCGGGCCGTATGGCTGGGTGAGGCATCCGCAATACATCGGCTTCGTGGCCATCATGTTCGGGTTCCTGCTGCAATGGCCGACGCTGCTGACGCTCGCGATGTTCCCGGTCCTGGTACTGATGTACGTGCGCCTGGCGCTGTCGGAGGAGCGCGATTCCGAGCGTACATTCGGCGAGGCATGGCGCGCTTACGCGGCCAGGACGCCGCGGTTCTTCCCGCAGCTCGGCGGGCATCGCGAAGAGCAGCGCGTCGGCCACTCATGAATGCCCAGGTCATCGTCGCGATCAAGCTCCTGCTCGTGCTGGCGGCGGCGAACACCGCGCCGCTGGTGGCCAAACGCCTGATGAAGGATCGCTGGAACGCGCCGATCGATGGGGGCCGCGTGTACGTCGACGGCCGACCCCTCCTCGGACCATCCAAGACGTGGCGGGGCCTGATGGCGGCGGTGGGCGCGTCGGCAGCCGTAGCCCCGGTTGTGGGCCTCCATCCGGCCGCGGGCGCGATGCTCGGCGCTGCTGCCATGATGGGAGATGCCTTGGCCAGCTTCATCAAACGCAGGATGGGAATGCGCCCAAGCAGCCGCGCCTTCGGCCTGGACCAGGTGCCTGAGGCGCTGCTCCCCTTGATCGTGGTGCGGCCCTGGATCGACCTGGCATGGAGCACGGTGATCGTCACCGCGCTCGCCTTCCTGGTGCTGGAGCCGCCGCTGGCGAAGCTCTGGCACCGGCTCGGCTGGCGCGATCAGCCTTATTGAGGCGCGCCTCACGCGTCGATCGCCTGCCCGACCTTCAGCCGCGCCGGCGAGGTGTCAGGCGCGCGCACAAGCAGCAGCGCGCAAGGTGCCTCCTCGAGCAGCCGCTTGAGCACCGGAGCACGCCCGCGGCCGAGCGCGCCGTGCCAGCCCAGCGCAAGCAGGCTCGTGCCTTCACGCGCCACGTGCTCCAGGAGCGCATCGGCCGGATTACCGCGCCGCAAGAGCACCTCCCGCACACAGCGCGCCTCGTCGGCGCTGCAGCAGGCGAGCCCCCGCTCGGCCATGTCCTGCAGGCGACGCCCGTACTCGTGATGCGGCGCATCGGCGTAAGCACCCGCGCCTGTGGCGCCGTCGGCGGAGTGCATGAGCTTGACGGTCAATCCCAGCGCAGAAGCAAGGTGTGCCGCGGCCTGCAGCGCGCCGTCGCCCTGCGGCTCGCCGCTCGCGGCGGCGAGCATGGACCGCCATGGCAGCGCCTCGCGGTAACGAACGGGCAGCAGCACCACCGGCACGGGACTGGCCCGGATCACCGCTTGCGCCACGCTGCCGAGGCGCTTGCCGAGCGCAGCCCCTGCGGCGGCCGACTCGCCGCGCGCGCTCATGACGACCAGCTGGACGCCCTGGCTGGCAATCGCGTCGAGCACCGCCGCCTGCGCGTTCTCCACCGGCTGGTGGACAACCACCTGCGCGCGCTCGCCCTCGGGCAGCCGCAGGCGCGCGAGGGCTTCGCGCCCCGGCAGGGGCTGGCTTGTCGCGTGCACAACGTGCAGTGTCGCGCCGAGCGCTTCGGCGAGCCACATCGCGCAGCCGGCCGCCCTCGCCGCCTCCGGGGAGCCATCGAGCGGGAGCAGCAGGGATCGGAACGCACTCATGGGCGTGCCACCTGCAGGCGGTAGGTGTTGCCGCGCCAGGCGAGGCGAAGCTCGATGGCCCGCCAGTCCGGCGGCAGCCTGTCGGCTGCGCGCGGGTGTGCACTGGGCCCGCCATCGGCGAAGCGCACGCCGAGGAAGCCGAAGACGAGCGCCTGCCAGGTACCGCCCATCGTCGCAGGATGCACGCCGAGCATGCTGTTGTCCATCGCGTTCTGCAGGTCGAGCCACAGGCTGCGCTCCCAGTAGCGCTGCGCATCTTCTGCGAGCCCGAGGCGCGCCGCAATGGCCGCATGCACGGGTGGCGAGAGGCTGCTGCCGTGGTCGGTGCGGGGCTCGTAATAGCGATAGTTGGCCGCGACGACGTCGTCGGAGAACGACTCGGGAAAGAGGAACGGCAGCATCAGCACATCGGCCTGCTTGATGAGTTTCACCCGGTTGATCCGCTCCCAGTCGAAGAGCCGGTTGACCGGCGCCTTGAACCGCTCATCTCCCGCGAGCGCATGCTCGTCCAGGGCGAAGAAACCCTCGAACTGCTCGATCACGCCATCGGCGCCCGGCCCCGGGCAGTGGACCTCGCGTGCCACGCCTTTCCATTCGTCCGCTTCCGCGCCGCCCTTGTTCAGGTATTCGGCCGCCCAGGCAGCACGCTCGAGGTTGAAGCGCGCCATCCAGTTCGTGTAAGCGTTGTCGTCGACTCCGTGGTGGTACTCATCGGGGCCGACGACGCCGCGGATGTGATAGCCGCCCGGCCCGCGCACCGCGCGGCTCGCCCAGAAGCGGGCGGTGTCGAAGAGGATCTCGGCGCCCGGCCCGGCGAGAAAGGCGTCGTCGCCGGTCGCCTCCCAGTAGCGCCACACGGCATAAGCGACGTCTGCAGTGACATGGATCTGCTGCTGGCCGGTGAAGATCGGAATCTCCTTGCCGGTGCTCCTCAGCACGATGCGCGACGGCGTCACGTCGTCCCCGGTCACGGTCGACTCCCAGGCGAAGCAGGCGCCGCGGCAGCCGAAATTCCGCGCCCGCCGGCGCGCGCCATCGAGCGTCCCGTGCCGGTAGAGCAGCAGGCTGCGCGCGCGCTCGGGCTCGACGTGCAGGAAGAACGGCAGCATGAAGATCTCCGTGTCCCAGAAGACGTGCCCCTCGTAGCCGCGGCCGGTGAGCGTGCGCGCGCCGATCGAGGTGCGTCCATCGTCGCCGGCGGGCAGCCGCAAGTGATAGGCGGCGAACCGCAGGGCCTGCTCCACCGCCGGCCGCCCGGCGACCCGTATGTCGGCCTTCTGCCAGAACGCGCTCCAGGCCTCCGCGTGCGCGGCGAAGGCCGCGTCGAAACGGCTCCAGTCGAGCGAGCGCACGTGTGCGAGCGCCGCGGCACGCGGGTCCGCATCGTCGCCGCTCTTGAAGACCGAGATGACGCGCCGCAGCCCGGCCGGTGTCCGTTCCGTGCGCGCAGCAATGCAGATCTCCATGCCGGAGGCGCGCGTCGCGTAGCGCAGCAGCTCGAGTTCGCCTTCATGCAGATGTTCGATGCGCTCGACATGCGGATGGCGCTCGGGCGCCTGCGCATCGTCCAGCGTCGCGGAGGCCGCGATCTCGGCCCAGTGGTTCTCGGGGCTGATCACCGCCTCGTGCAGCAGCAGATGGGGATCCGCGAGCGAGGCGCAGCGCCGCGTGTGCACGCGCGTGCGCCGGCCACCTGCTGTCTCGTAGAGCGCCTCGATGTGCAGGACGCCGGCCTTGAGATCGAGCAGGCGGCGCAGCTCCAGGCCGTGAGGTCCGGCGAAGTCGAGGCGTTCGCCCCCGATCGCGAGTTCGAGCCGGAACGGCGAGGGCAGCGGCACCAGTTCTGCGTGCGGGTCGTCGCCGCGCTCGGGGGCCAGTAATTCGACTTCCGAATACGGCAGGTCGGCGCGCTTGCGGTCGTAGACGCCGGCGACGAACAGATCGCCCTGGGAAACCGGCAACGGCGTGTCGAGCGCGCCGCGCACGCCCATGTAGCCGTTGCCGACGGCGAACAGGCTCTCCATCTGGCGCTCGCGTGCCTGGTCGAAGCCTTCCTGCTCGATGCGCCAGGCCACCTCCTCCCGACGCCGGAGAAACGCCGCCTCGAGGCGTTCGGCATCGAGCTCGGCGAGGTCCTGGACGACGACGTCGGCACCGGCGCCGCGCAGTGCCGACTCGTTACCGCCACGGTCGATGCCGACCACGAGCCCGAAGTCGCCGCGGCGCCCGGCCCGCACCCCCGCCACGGCGTCCTCGAACACGAGCGTCCGCGCGGCAGGGACACCCAGCGCCTGGGCGCAACGCAGGAACATGTCGGGGTCGGGCTTGCCCTTCAGGCCCAGGGCGTCCAGGTCGATGCCGTCCATGCGCACGTCGAACAGCCCCTCGATGCCCGCGACTTTCAGGATCTCGCGGCCATGGCGGCTCGAGGTCACCACGCCCGTCTTGACGCTGCGGTCGCGCAGCACTTGCACGATGCGAAGCGTCGAGGCGAAGGTCTGCACGCCCTGCTCGCGCAGTCGCCGCTGGAAGATCTCGTCCTTGCCCGCAGCGAGCGCCGCCTGCTCGTCTTCGCCGAGCTCGAGGCCGCGCGCACGCAGGAAGCTGCGCACGCCCTCTATACGAGGCTTGCCGTCGACGTACGCGCGGTACTCCGCCTGCGCATCGAACGGCTGGAACGGCCCGCCACGCCTTGCGAGAAATCCGTCGAACAACTCCTTCCACGCATTCGCGTGCAGCTGCGCCGTGCGCGTGATGACTCCGTCCATGTCGAAGATCGCCGCCTCGAAGGCGGCGTTCACCGGGCGAGCCTGCGGATCAACCATGCATGACGACTCCAGTACGCCTACGCCAGAACGGGCAGCCCCAAAACGCAATCCAGGTGTGATCGTCGCGCCGCGTTGGATCTCGCGCAAGCCTGTACCCGCACCCCCCAGCGCAGGTGCCCGGATCGGGGCCTGGCTGAACCATGAACCACGTGCTCGAGGCGTGGCATCACGGCATGATCCCGGCATGCCAGACCGCCTCGTCGATGCCCTCGCCGCCCAGCTCGGCGCGTCCTGCATCGAGACGCACATCTCGTGGGTGCTGCTCGGCGGGAGCGACGCGTACAAGATCAAGAAGCCCGTGCGGCTCGCGTTCGTGGACTACGGCACCCTGGAGGCGCGGCACCGGTTCTGCGAGGAGGAGTTGCGGCTGAACCGGCGTCTCGCCCCGTCCCTGTACCTCGACGTCGTGGCCATCACCGGCGACGAGACCAGGCCGCGGCTGGGTGGCGGCGGGCCCGCAATCGAGTACGCGGTGCACATGCGCCGGTTTCCGGCCGGGGCGCTGTTCTGCGAGATGCTGGCCGCCGGGACGCTCGCCCCGCCGCACGTCGACGCCCTGGCCGAGCGCCTCGCGGCCTTCCATCAGGACGCACCGCGCGAACCGCCCGACGCAAGCTACGGATCGCCGGCCCGGCGACGCGAATGCGCTCTCGCCACCCTGGACGGGTCGCGCGTGCACGCGGGCGTCGACGAACGGGCCGCATTGGACGTATGGTTGCGCCGCGAGGCGGATCGACTCGAGCCGCTGTGGACCGCACGGCATGCGCGAGGCTGCATCCGCGAATGCCACGGCGATCTTCACCTGGCCAACATCGTCGTCGTGAACGGGGAAGTCCTGGCCTTCGACGGCATCGAATTCGACCCCGCGCTGCGCTGGATCGACATCCTCGACGACGTCGCTTTCGCCGTGATGGACTTCGAGGCGAGCGGGCGCGGGGACCTCGCCTTTCGCCTGCTCGATGACTGGCTGGACCGCACGGGCGAGCACACCGCCGTGCCGGCATTGCGCTTCGCCTGCGCGTACCGCGCGCTGGTGCGCGCGCAGGTCGCGACGCTCCGCGGCGATGCACTGCTTGCGCGCCGCTATCTCGAGGCCGCACTGCGCTGGACGAGGCCCGGCGCACCGCGCCTGACCATCACGCATGGCTTGCCGGGCTCAGGCAAGACCTACCGGTCGCAGGCGCTGCTCGAGCGCGAAGGTGCGATCCGCCTGCGCTCGGATGTGGAACGCAAGCGGCTGTTCGGCCTGGCGATGCTCGAGCCGTCGCGCAAGCTCGGTATCGACATCTACACCGCCCAGGCCGGGCAACGCACGTACGCCGCCTTGCTGGCGAAGGCGCGCACGATCCTCGAGGCGGGTTGGCCGGTGATCCTCGATGCCGCCTTCCTGCGGCGCGCCGAGCGCGACGAGGCACGAACGCTCGCGCTCGGGATGAGCGTGCCGTTCGACATCCTGGATTGCGATGCGCCGGACGACGTGTTGCGCGAACGCCTGCGCGCCCGCACCCGCGATGCCTCGGAAGCGGACGAGACGACATTGGCGAAGCTGGCCGCGGGTGCACAGCCGCTGGACGACGACGAGCGTGCGCACATCCGGAGCTAGGCGCGTCGGGACTTCATTTCGGCGGCGTGGCGTCCATGCGGTCCATCATCATCTGCATCATGGACTCCATCATCTCCATGCGCTTTTCCGTGTCCTTGGACTGGCTCATCATCGACATGCCGTCGTTCATCATCTTCATGTGATCGGCCATGAGCGCCTGGCGCTCCTCGGGCGTCTTCGCTGCCATCATCTTCTCGTGCATCTCCTGCATGGCCTGCATCTGCTTGTCCATCGCCATCGAGCTTTGCGTGGCGGGCTTCGAAGCGGCGGGCTTCGGTGCCGGCGCCGCAGGCTTCGAGGCCGGGGATTTGGCTGCGGACGCCGCGGCATCCGGATGGTGAGCCGCGTGATCCTGGTCGCCGGGCGTTGCGGCCAGCGCGGACAGAGCCACAACGGAACACGCGCCGGCGACGATGATGAGCTTGTACATCTTGTTTTCTCCGAAGCTGTGAGTGAAGGGCTCAATCTCACCCCCGGTCTTTCTCAACGGATTTGACCCTGGTCAAGCCAGTCGCAGTACGTGCTTCGTAGGCTCGCGAAAGACCATGGAAGCGCCTGCCCGCTCGAACAATGTCTCCCGACGCACCGCAGTGCTTCTCGGTGCGTCGCTGCTTTCTTGCGCCGCGGTGACGGTGCGCGCGGCCGACCCTTCCGGCCGCGACATCATCGACCGCGTCGAAAAGCTCCTGTGGGGCAACACCGTGCAGGGCGACTACGAGATGACGATCACCACGCCGCGGTGGACCCGCACGCTGGTGCTCAAGGCGTGGATGGACCGGCCGAAGCGCTCGTTCATCCGCATCGTCGCGCCCGCAAAGGAGGCCGGCATCGGCTCGCTGCGCATCGGCGCCGAGATGTGGAACTACCTGCCCAACGTGGAGCGCGTCATCAAGATCCCGCCGTCGATGATGCTGCAGTCGTGGATGGGTTCGGACTTCACCAACGACGACCTCGTCAAGGAAAGCAGCATCCTGGACGACTACACGCACAAAGTCCTGGGCGTCTCCGCGCTCGATGGACAGCAGGCGTGGCAAGTGGAGGCGATCCCGAAACCCGATGCGGCCGTGGTATGGGGCCGCGTCGTCTACTGGGTGCGCCAGGTGGACTTCATCCCGCTCAAGCAGGAGTACTACGACGAACGCGGCGAACTCGTGCGCGTCATGACCTTCTCGGACGTGCGCAGCGTCGGCGGGCGCGTGCTGCCGGCGCGCTGGGAGATGCGCCCCGTCGGCAAGCCCGGCAACTCGACGGCGATCGTGCTGAAGGACGCGCGCTTCAACCAGCCGATCGACGAAGCCATCTTCACGCAACGGAACCTGCAGAAGCCATGAGCGCCGCCGGCGACGTCATCGTCAAGCTTCAGGGTATCCGGCGCGTCTATCGGCAAGAGAGCGTGGCGGTCAATGCACTCGATGGCATCGATCTCGAGATTCGCAAGGGCGATTTCGCCGTGCTGGTCGGCCCGTCGGGTTCGGGCAAGACCACATTGCTGAACCTGATCGGCGGCTTGGACTCTCCCACAGCGGGCCACCTGTGGGTCGACGGCCAGGAGATCGGCGGCATGACCAGGTCGCAGCTGTCGCAGTTGCGCCTGCGCAAGATCGGCTTCGTCTTCCAGGAGTTCAACCTCATCCCGGTGCTGTCGGCGCAGGAGAATGTGGAGTTCGTGATGCTGCTGCAGGGCACGCCGGAGAAGGAGCGGCGCGAGCGCGCCGCGGCGCTGCTCGCCGCGCTGGGTCTGGCCGGTATGGAACATCGCCGGCCTTCGGAGCTGTCGGGCGGGCAGCAGCAGCGCGTCGCGGTGGCACGTGCGATCGCAGCGCAACCGATCATCGTCCTTCCCGATGAGCCCACGGCCAATCTCGATTCCAGGGCCGGCGGCGCCCTCATGGACATGATGCGGCGCCTGAACGACGAGCAAGGCGTGACCTTCGTGTTCTCGACCCATGACGCGATGGTGGTCGAGCGCGCACGGCGCGTGATCCGCATGCGCGACGGGCGCATCGAGGCGGACGAGCGGAGAGCGGCGTGATGCTCGCGCGCCTGGCCTGGCGCAACGTGCTTCGCAGCCGCCGCCGATCGGCGATCACCGTCGCCTCGATCGCCCTCGGCCTGGCCGCACTGAGCTTCCTGTGGGCCTTCGTCGAAGGCATGAACCAGCAGATGATCGAGAACTCCACTCGATACCTCGCGGGCGACATCCAGGTTCACCTGAAGGGCTACCACGATGACCCGAGCCTGGACCTGACGATCAATGAGGCGCCGCCCGTGCTGTCGGCGATCGGCGCCACGCCGTCGGTCGCGGCGGCCACGGTCCGACTCGAAGGCAAGGCGCTCGCGAGCCAGGGAGACAAGTCACGAGGCGTTCTCGTCACCGGCATCGACGTGGAGACGGAGCCGCAGGTGACGAAACTGTCCAACGCGGTCGTCTCCGGCTCGCTGCTGCTGCCTCACGACAAAGGCGTCATGATCGGCGAACAGATGGCCGAAGCGCTGGGCGTGAAGGCCGGCGGCGAGCTGCTTCTCGTTGCCCAGGCCTACGACGGCTCGGTGGCCAGTGCGCGAGTGCCGATCCGCGGCGTCTTCCGCACGCACATCGACGAGCTCGACGGGTTCATGGCGGTGATGTCGATCGAAACGGTGCGCGAGTTCTTCTCGGCGCCCGAGGGTGCGACGGCGGTCGCTCTGCGCCTGAAGGACCGCGAACAGGTCGGCGCCGTGGGCCGCGAGCTGTCTCGCCGACTCGGCGATCGCTACGAGGTTGTCGCGTGGCAGCGCTTGCTGCCGATGGTGGCCGTCAGTTCGCGCTATCACGAAGTCATGGCCTACGTGGTATTGGTCGTGTTCTTCGGCATCGTGGCGGCCGCGGTCATCAACCCGGTGCTCATGGGCGTGCTCGAGCGCACGCGCGAGTTCGGGATCATGCTCGCCGTGGGCATGAGCCGCTCGCGCCTGCTCGGGCTCGTGCTGATGGAGGCGGTGCTGCTCGGGATCTGCGGACTGCTGCTCGGGAACGCGCTGGGGCTGGGCGTCACATCCCTGTTCGCGCGCATCGGGATCGACCTCGGCTCCTTTGGCAATGCCGTGCGCACGATGCCGGGCCTGGAAGACGTGGTGTACCCGGTGATCCGCCCGGGGCGTTTCGTGATGGTCTCGGTCGTCGTGTTCGCAACGGCGGGACTCACCGCCCTGTATCCCGCGGCGAAGGCGGCGCTGCTCGAGCCGGTAGCGGCGATTCGCGGTCGGCTCGGCGCCGACGACGGGCGCTCGCACGGCCACATCGCAGCGCACGCGTGGCCGGTGTTCGTGCTGATCGCCGCCCGCAACATCCTGCGCAATCGGCGGCGCACCGCGATCACGGTGGCCGGCACCGCGTTCGGAATTGCGGCCTACGTGTTCCTCTTCAGTTACTTCGACGGTTTCGGCGAAGAGATCATCGGCAACAGCACGCGCTACCTGACCGGTCATCTGCAGATCGGGCGGCCCGGCTTCCGTCACGATCTGGCGCCGGAACTCGCGCTGGGCGACCCGGCGCCGGTCCTCGCCGCATTGCGGTCACAACCGCGCGTCGAAGCCGCCGCGCCGCGCATCGAAGCACAAGCGCTCGCGAGCAGCGCCACGCGCTCGGAGGGCATCATGCTGCTCGGCATCGATCCGATCGAGGAGCAGCGCATCACCTTCGTGCACCAGACCATCGTCGAGGGACGGGCGCTCTCTCCCGGCGCGGACCGCGAGATCGTCGTCGGCCGGCAGCTGGCACAGAAGCTGGGCGTGCGGCTCGGCGAGAAGATCGTCGTCATGTCGCAAGCGGCGAACGGCGAACTTGGCACGGCCGCCTTTCGCGTCGGCGGCATCTTCGCGACCGAGAGCGCATCGTTCGACACGACGATGGCTTTCGTCACCTTGCGCGCCGGGCAGAACCTGCTGGCGATGGACACCCGGGTGTCCACGGTCAACGTGCGGCTGCGCGATCGCGGCGAGCTGCCCACCGTGATGGCCGCGCTGCGAGGCACGTTGCCACCGGGCGTGGAGCTCGCCCCCTGGCAGGACCTGCTGCCCCAGGTCGACGAGATGGTTCGCATGACGCGCGTGATCTCCAATATCGTGCTGGCGATCGCCTTCGTGGTGGTGGCGATGGCCGTGATGAACACCGTCTTCATGGCGGTGGCGGAGCGCACCCGCGAGTTCGGCGTGATGATGGCGCTCGGTGCCTCGCCGCGCGCGGTCGAGCGCATGGTGGTGTACGAAACGGCCGCACTCATGGCGCTCGCGTCCATCGTCGGGTACGCGATCGGCGGCGGCCTGGCGGTCCATCTGGGCAGGACGGGGATCGACTTCTCGTCGTTCTTTCAGGGCTACGCCGCGATTCCGGGATTGACCGGCATCGTCCATCCGGTGCTTCTCCTCGACCGCACGATCATTCCCGGCGTGGTTCTCTTCGTGTCCGGTGTGCTGGTGTCGCTCTATCCGGCGGGCAGTGCGGCGCGTCTGGATCCGGTCGCTGCGATCCGTCATGTCTGATGGAGCTCGCTGGCGCCGCGCTCTTGTCGCGGCCGTGTGCGCCGCGGGCCTGCATCCGGTCGCAGCGCAAACGCAGCAGCTGCAGTTCTCGGGCTACTACAAGAACCTGCTGATCGAATCGCGCACGTGGCTGGATCAGCCCTTCACCCTGGACCTGAACCGGTTGCGGCTGGCGCTCAAGGGAGCCTTGTCGGATGCGGTCAGCATCGATCTCCAGTACGACAACGAGGTGCTGCTCGGGAACTACTTGCGAACGCCTCAGTTCCAGCAGCAGAAGGACGTGCCGCCGCCCCAGCTGTGGAGGCTGGATGCGAACTGGCGCGAGACGCCCGGCTTCCATGGTCGCCAGCGCCTCTATCGCGCGTCGGCGAACGTGTCGCTCGGCGAGACCGATGTTCGTGTCGGTCGCCAGCGCATCGCGTGGGGCACGGGGCGGTTCTTCAGTCCGCTCGATCTGCTCAACCCGATCAGCCCCATCTCGATCGAGCGCGAGGAGCGGCTGGGTACCGACGCGGTGCTGGTCGAACGCAAGTTCGGGCCTTTGTCGCGTGCGAGCTTCGTGTATGCGGCCGGGCGCGGGTCCGATCGCGACACTCGCGCTGTGCGATGGCACGGGAACGTGTCGGCACTGGATTACTCGCTGCTGGTCGGCGACATTGCCGGCACGCGTGCCATCGGAGCGGATTTCGCGGGCCAGATCGGGCAAGCCGGATGGCGTGCGGAGCTTGCCCGTTTCAGCCCGCGCTCTGCGGGCTCATACACTCGCGCGCTCGCCGGCCTCGACTATGCCTTCGCGAATTCGCTGACGCTCACGGGCGAGCTGTATTTCAACGGCGCGGGCTCGGCAAGCAAGGCCGGCTACGACTTTGCGGGCCTGATGAGCGGGCGCATCCAGTCCGTCGGCCGGCGGTATGCCGCGGCGCACGCAAGCTACGACATCACCCCTTTGCTCAAGGGCGAACTGGACGCGGTCGTGAATCTGGGGGACCGCAGCCGCTACCTCGGTGCGGCGCTGGCGTATTCCGTCAGCGCCAACCTGGAGCTGCGCGCCGGCGTGCAGCGATTCAGCGGCGCATCGGGCAGCGAGTTCCGTCGCGTGCCCAACACCGCCTACGTGCAGCTGCAGCGCTTCTTCTGAGCGAGTTCCATCAACGGATCAGCAACGCACCCACGCCCTCGCCGGCCGGCTGGAGGGGCCCCAGGGGATTCGTCTGCCGCTCGGTACGGCTGGTGCTCGCCTGCCCGGCGACGTTGCGGAACAGCACGCGATCCCCGCTGACGACCACCAGCGCATCGAACCACCAGCCCGTCACTTCGGTGACCCGGCGCAGATTGAAGAAGTCGGCCCAGAAATTCCCCTCTCGCTCGCGCCGTTGGCTCTCGAAATGGAACACGTACCCGCGGCAACCGGTGCTGGCCTTGATGCATTCGCGGATCCCGGGATCCAGCGAATCCACCGGAATGCCCGAATAGGGCACCAGGCGGGCGATCACGTCCGGGTACGGCACGAGCGTCACGTTCCTGCCCGCCTCATGGTCGAACCCCAGCTCGCGCAACTCGCCGGTGCGGGTGCGGAACGGCACGATGCGCGAGGCCGCCTCCTCCGCTTCCTTGAACGTTCCGAAGGGCGAGGGCGTTTCGGCATTTCCGCGCGGCAGGACGGAAGCGCAGCCCGCCAGCGCCAAGGCTGCCGCGAGCATGGTCAGGCGGGTTTGCGTCGTCATGTTCGAACTGTGGCTGATGAGCCGCGCCGGCGTTTGATCCGAATCAACTGCCTCCCAACGGAAGGGATCAAGACTGAAGCCACCATCAACAGGAGCACACGCAATGGACACCTCACACACGGGACTGGCGGAAGGCGGCGAACGCGTCGCACGCGACCTGCGCACCATCGTCGAAGACGCCGAAGCACTGCTGAAGCACGCTGTGCGCGACGCCGGCACCGGCTACGCCGACGCGCGCGCACGGCTGGAGCGAAGCCTGCACGCGGCACGAACGCAGCTCGAGGCGATCGAGCAATCCGCCGTCGACGGACTCGGCGAAGCCGGGCGCGCCGCGGACAGCTACGTGCGCCAGCATCCGTGGCCCGTCATCGGTGCCAGTGCGGGCCTCGGCCTGGTGATCGGGCTGCTGCTGGGCCGGCGATGAGCATGGCCGACAGCGCGCGGCAACTCGCCGCTTCGCTGGTGACCGCGGGCCGCCAACGCCTCGAACTCGCCGCGCTCGACGTGCAGGAGGAGCTGCTGCGCGCCGGGATCTGCATCGCGGGAATGCTCGCGGTGTCGGTCCTGGCCACGGTGGCGCTCGTGGGCGTGTCGGCGGCTTTCGTCCTCACGTTCTGGGACCGGGCCGGAGTGGCTTCGCTATGGCTCATTGCCGGATTGTTGGCTGCCGCCACGTGGGCGCTGGCCTGGCGGCTCGCCCGCACGCTGCGCACCCGGCCACCGTTCCTCGGCGCCACGCTCCAGGAACTCGGACGGGACGCTGACGCCCTGAGGCGCCCGTCATGAAAGAGCTCGAGCTCCTGCAGCAGCGCCGGACCGAGCTCCGACGCGACATCGGGGCCGGCCGCAAGCGCGCCGCCGCGAGGGCGGCGGACCTGCGCGTGCAGGTCGGCGTCGCCATGCTCGCCGCCTCGGCCGGACGGCTGCTCGCCGGGCGTTCACGCATCGGCGCGCTCACGCGCCTCTCGCTCGGCATCCTCGCCACCGTCGGCGCCGCCCGCATCTTCGCTGCCGGTTCGCGTGGGCAGCGAAACTGAAGACAGCGGCAAGCGCAGCGTGAGCGTCGCGGGCTCGGCGTGGACTTCCATGCCGAACTTGCGCGCGAGCGCCGCCATGACGTGGTTGTCCGGCAAGCAGTATCCGATGAGCTCACCGGTGCCGCGCTCGCGCAGGTGCACCAGCATCTTGCGCAGCAGCGCCGTGCCCAGGCCCCTGCCCTGCCATTCGCCGGCCACCTGCAAGGCGAACTCGGCCCGCTCGTTGTCGGGATCGCACGCCGCCCTGACTTCCCCCGCCATGGTGCCGTCGGGCGCCAACGCGATGAAGGTCATCTCGCGGTCGTAGTCGATCTGGCTGTAGCGCGCCAGTTCGGAGCGCGGGACTTCGCGCCGCGCGAAGAAAAAGCGAAGCCGCATGTCCTCGGGCGAAGCGCTCGCGTAGAAGGCCTCGAGGCGGGAGGCGTCCTCCGGCCGGATCGGTCGCACCGTCACGGTTGCAGCGCCGATGCGCAACTGCTCCTGCAGCTGGGCCGGATAGGGACGGATCGCAGGCGGCGTGAGGCGGCGCAGGGCCGGCGCGGAAACACGCACGCGCGCATCGAGCGCGATGACGCCGCCGGCATCGACGACCAGCGGGTTGATGTCCAACTCGGCCAGGCCCTCTAGCTCGCACGCCATCGTGGACACCTTGAGCAGCACGTCGTGCAGCGCGGCCTCGTCCAGCGGTGCCCGCCCCCTCGATGGCGCGAACAGCGGCTTCAGTCCGCTGCGCTCGACCAGGTCGTCCGCCAGCAGCGTGTTCAGCGGCGGCAGGGCCACGGCATGGCGCTGCGTGAGTTCGACGTCCGTGCCGCCCTGGCCGCAGAGGATGACCGGCCCGAACACCGCGTCGTTCGACATCCCGACGATCACTTCCCTTCCGCCGGGGCGACGCACCATCGCCTCGATCGCGAACCCCAGGACATGCGCATCGGGCTGCGCGCGCGCAAGGTGCTGGCGCATGCGGAATGCGGCATTGCGCACCTCGTGCTCGCTTTGCAGATCGAGCACCACGCCGCCCACGTCCGACTTGTGGATCACCTGCGGCGACATGATCTTGAGCGCGACGGGAAAGCCGATTTCCGCGGCCAGGCGGGCGGCCTCGTCCGGGTCGTGGGCCTTCCTCGTGTCCACGACGGGAATGCCCCAGACGCCCAGCAGCGCCTTGGCATGCACTTCGTCGAGCCAGCCGCGCCCTTCGCGCACCGCCATGTCGATCAGCGACTGCGCATATGCCCGGTCGACCGTCCCGTCTTCCGGCGCCGCCGGTGGAATCTGCCGCAGCGCCTGCTGGTTGCGCGCGTAGGTGACGATCTGCAGCCAGGCCTGCGCCGCGCGTTCGGGCGTTTCGAACCACGGGAATCCCGCCTCGCACCAGGCGTCGCGCGCGGGCTGCACGGACGGGCCGCCCAGCCAGCAGCCCAGCACGGGTTTGGGAGCGGCCTTCACCGCCGGCAGGCACGCCTTGGCGATCTCGGCTGCCGGCACCACGGCGGTGGGCGCGTGCGCCAGGACCACGCCGTCCACTTCCGGCGCCGCAAGGAGCACGCCCAGCGCCTCGGCATACCTTGTGGCGGGGGCGTCGCCGATGATGTCGACCGGATCGCCGTGCGACCATGCCGCGGGCAAACACGCGTCCAGCGAAGCGACGGTTTCGTCGCTCAGGCCGGCGAGCTTGCCGCCGCCCAGCGAGAGCGCATCGGCGGCGAGCACACCGGCGCCGCCGCCGTTGGTCACGATCGCCAGGCGCTCGCCACGGTAGGGCCAGGGATGCGCCAGGTTCTCCGCTGCGTCGAACAGCGCCTCGAGCGTCGGCACGCGCAACATGCCTGCGCGTCGCGCGGCCGCGTCGAAAACGATGTCGGAGCCGGCCAGCGCCCCCGTGTGCGACGCCGCGGCGCGTGCGCCTTCGGGCGCACGGCCGGACTTGACGACGATCACCGGCTTGTTGCGCGCGGCCGCCCGTGCTGCCGACATGAACTTGCGGCCGTGTTTCACGGATTCGGCATACATCAGGATCGCGCGCGTGCCCGGATCGCTGCCGAGATAGTCCAGCACGTCACCGAAGTCCACGTCGGCGCTGTCGCCGAGCGAGATGAAGTGCGAGAACCCGATGCCGCGGCCGTTCGCCCAGTCGAGCATCGCCGTGGCGAGCGCGCCCGACTGGGTGACGAAGGCGAGCTTGCCCCGTCGGGCGTCGGCGGGCGCGAAGCTGGCATTCAGGCCCAGTCCGGGCACGAGCAGGCCGATGCAGTTCGGCCCCAGGATGCGCAACAAGTGCGGGCGCGCGGCGTCGAGCATCGACTGCTCCAGGGTTGCGCCGTCGTCGGAGGCGGGCTCCTTCAGCCCGCTGCTGATCACGATGGCCGCGCGCGTGCCCCGGCGCCCGAGCTCGTCGATGAGCTTGGGTACCGTTGCGGCCGGCGTGCAGATGACGGCCAGGTCGGGCGCCTGCGGCAGCGAAGCCACGTCGCTCCATGTCCTTTCGCCGGCGACGGCGTCGTGCCTCGTGTTGACCGCCCAGACGGGCCCCCGGAACCCGGCGCCGCGCAGGTTGCGCCACACGATGGAGCCGATGCGGCCCGGCTTGTCCGAGGCCCCGATCACCGCGATCGAAGCCGGACGGAACAGGTGTTCGAGATGTCGGATGCTCATGGTGCCCATGGTGGATCGCGGCCGTCCGGCTGGATTGACATGGCTCAAGCCGGAGGCAATCGGCTGCTTCCAGAATGGCTCGCATGAAGACCTACGACGCCTCCATGGCTCCCCGCTTTCGTGCCGCCCTCCTCGAGCAGGCATCGCAACTGGACACGAGGCTCGCGGCGGAAGTCCGCCTTGCCGCAGCCGACGACGCCCAGGAGGTGGCCGATCAGAAGGACGCGGCGGCACGCGACGTGGAGAGCCGGCTCTTCGATATCCAGGCGTCGCAGGCGTCCACCCGGCTCGACGAGATCTGCGCGGCGCTTTCCAGGATCCGCGACGGCAGCTACGGCATCTGCATCGACTGCGGGGATCCGATCGACCTGCAGCGCCTTGCCGCGATGCCGGAGGCGCCCCGCTGCGCGTCCTGCCAGGGCGCGCACGAGAAGGTCGCGCGCAACCACCACTGAGATGGCCTCGGCCCTCGCACACAACGCCCTGCGCATCCGGCGCGTCGGCATCGACACGTACCAGGAGCCGGTGCTGTACATGCGCCGCGATTGTCCCGTTTGCCTGTCCGAAGGATTCGAGGCCCAGTCGCGCGCGGAAGTGGAGGTCGGCGCGCGCAAGATCGTGGCGACGCTCAACGTCGTCGACGAGGCGTTCCTTCCCGAATGCGAGGCCGGGCTGTCGGACGCGGCATGGCGCCTGCTGGGCGCCAGCGAAGGCGATATCGCCCTGCTGCGGCACCCTCCCCCGCTCGAGTCGCTGGGGCATGTCCGTGCGAAGGTCTATGGGCGCAAGCTGACGCAGGGCGCCTTCGACGCCGTGATCGGCGACGTCGCCGCGGGCCGGTATTCGGACCTGCAGCTCGCGGCATTCGTCACGGCGTGCACGGACGCGCTGGATGCGGACGAGACCGTGGCGCTGACGCGGGCCATGGTCGATGTCGGCGAGCGCATGCGGTGGGCCGAAGGCTTTGTCATGGACAAGCACAGCGTCGGTGGGCTGCCCGGCAATCGCACGACCATGCTCATCGTGCCGATCGTCGCCGCGTGCGGCCTGCGCATCCCCAAGACGTCCTCGCGCGCGATCACGTCGCCGGCAGGGACCGCCGACACGATGGAAACCCTGGCGGCGGTCGAATTCGACGTTCCGCGCATCCAGTCCATCGTCGAGAAGACCGGGGGCTGCATCGTGTGGGGCGGCGCGGTGCGCCTCAGCCCGGCGGACGACGTGCTGATCCGCGTGGAGCGCCCGCTCGACCTGGACAGCCCCGGCCAGCTCGTCGCGTCGGTGCTGTCCAAGAAATGCGCGGCGGGCGCCACGCACGTGCTGGTCGACATGCCGGTCGGCCCCACGGCGAAGGTCCGCAGCGCGCACGCAGCCGCCGCGCTGGAGAGGCGCCTCGTGCATGTCGGGGAGGCGCTGGGCATGCGCGTGCGCGTCGCGCACACCGACGGCAGCGTCCCGGTGGGCCGCGGCATCGGCCCGGCGCTGGAAGCGCGCGACGTGCTGTCGGTGCTCCAGGGACAGCCCCGTGCCCCCGAGGACCTCGCCCTGCGGGCGATCGAGCTGGCGGGCGAACTGCTCGAGTTCGGCGAAGCCGCGCCACGCGGCGAGGGGCGCGCGCTCGCGGCGGCGGTGCTCGCGGACGGTCGCGCGTGGCGCAAGTTTCAGGAAATCTGCGAGGCGCAGGGCGGCATGCGCGAGCCGCCGCGGGCCGCGTTCACCCAGGAGATCCCGGCGCCGCGCAGCGGAAGCGTGATCGCCATCGACAACCGCCGGCTCGCCCGCATCGCCAAGCTGGCCGGCGCGCCGAAATCGCCGTGCGCCGGCATCGAGCTGCACGTGCAGCACGGCGACTTCGTGGAGCGGGGGGAGCCGCTCTTCACGCTGCACGCAGGCTCGCCGGGGGCCCTGGCCTATGCCGTCGACTATGCACTGACCCAGCCCGACACCCTGCGGGTCGCGGAAGACGTATGAAGACGGTGCTGGCATGGCCCGGCAGCCGCCTGGCGGCGGCGCTCGCGGCGGAGCTCCAGTGCGAATGCAGCGAGCTGGCCATCCACCGCTTCCCGGACGGCGAGCAGCTCGTGCGCATCGACGCCAGCCTCACCGGCCACGACGCCCTCATCGTCGCGAGCCTCGATCGTCCCGGCGACAAGTTCCTGCCGGTCGCATTCGCGTGCGATGCGGCCCGGGAGCTCGGGGCACGCCGGGTCATCCTCGTGGCCCCCTACCTGGCTTACATGCGGCAGGACCTGCGCTTCCATCCCGGCGAGGCGATCAGCTCGCGCACGTTCGCACGCCTCGTCTCGAGCACCGCCGACGCGCTCGTCACGGTCGATCCGCACCTGCACCGCTGGACGAGCCTGTCCCAGATCTATTCCATCCCCACCAGCGTGGCGCCCGCCGCCGCGTCGATCGCGCAATGGATCACCTGGAACGTGCCATCACCCCTGGTCGTCGGCCCCGATTCGGAGAGCCGGCAGTGGGTGGCCGAAGTCGCGCGGCAGGCGAACGTCCCCAGCATGGTCCTGGAAAAGACGCGCGGCGGAGACCTCGACGTCGCCGTCCGGCTTTCCGGCGAAGTCCCTCCCGGCCGCTGGTCGCCCGTGCTGGTCGACGACATCGCCTCGACGGGACGCACGTTCGTCGCCGCGGCCGCCGCGCTGCGTCGGGCCGGGTTCGCCAGTCCCGTCGCCGTCGCCGTCCACGCATTGATGGACGACGAGTCGCTTGCCGCACTGCGCGCCGCCGGCGTGCAAACCTTCGTCAGCTGCGACACGGTCGAGCACGCCACCAACGGCATCACGGTCGCTCCCGCGCTGGCCCACGCCGTTCGCCAGTTCACATCCCGCTGATGCGTGCCGGCACAAGCGACGAGGGCCGCGCAAGCGGCCCTGGATGTCGATCGGGAAGGGACGGTGACCTACCGGTTGTCGTCGTGGTTGATGTCGCCGGACTTCTGGGCCTCGGCGGCCTCAGCCCTGCGCTTGATGGCGGCGGCCTTGCGCTCGGGCTTGGAAACCTTCGTGATTTCCGGCGCAGGCGGGGCGGCTTCGGCATTCGCGGGATGCGTCTTCGCGACGGCACGGGCTTCGGCCTTGCGTGCCTGCTTGGCGGCGGCCTTTTCCTCTTTGGTGACGGCCTTGGTGGGCGCGGCCTTGGCCTCGTCGGCGTCGTCTCCGCCCTGGGTCTGGGCGTAGCCGTTGGCGGCCACCAGCGAGACCAGGGCCATGCTCAGGGTGAGCGCAAGTTTTTTCATGAGGGCTTCTCCAGTTGAAGAGGTTGAAGTAGCGGACCTGAGTGGGTCCTCAAATCCGATTTCAGTATTTCATCGGCCCTCACCGGCCAAGTTGACGTCGGTCAAGCCGCCTCAAGGCTGCGCGAGCTGCCGACGGTACTCATTGCGCTTCATGCGCAGGTAGGCTTCGCGCTCGACCTCGTGCAGCTGCCGCGGATAGCGCTCGGTCGCGTCGAACCACGCGGCCAGGCGCTTGTCGAGCTGCTGGCCCGGCGGCGCCGACAGCGAGTCCAGATACACGTCGATCGCGAGGTAGTAGCGCATCGTGTTGCGCTCGGTCACGCCGCGCATGCCGCGCACGTATTCCGCCCCCTCGCCCGCCGGCGGACGGCTCATCACCGTGAAGCCGACCTTGTCGCGAGCGACGGTCGCGAGGTACACGCGCATCGCGAGGCTGCTCGCGCCGCCGTAGCTGAACGAATAGCCCATGTGCAGGAAAGTCCGCCCGCCCTCGAGCGGCACCGCCTCGGCGAGCAACTGGTAGTCGCGCGTGTCGTACGGTCCGTCGTCCGCTTCCATTTCGACGGCGAGGTAGTCGGCGCGCGCGACCGCCGGCTTCCAGGCGAAGTCCAGCAGCGAGGCCGTGTGCACCGGCTGTTCCTCCTTCTTGCCGACGCGCACCTGGATGCGGATCGCGCCACCCTCGCCCGTGCGGCGGCAGTACTTGGTGTTCAGGTGCAGGATGAGCACGTCGCACCAGCGCGCCGGGTCCGACAGCGTCGCGCTCACGAGCGGGAAAGGATGATCCAGGACGGCATAGATGTCGCCGTCCAGCCGTCGCCCCGCTTCCTGCGACTGCAGCACCAAGGGGCCGCCGAACGGGTTGTTCGCCAGCTGCGCACCCAGGTTGCCGTAGCGCGCGCGCAGGCCCAGGGCACCGAGCGCCGCGCCCGCCTCGGCGCTCGTCGCGAGGGTGAGCGCAAACGCGAGTGCAAGGATCGCGAACAGCGAGCGGCGCATCATCGGCCGCCTCCCGCACGCGCACGCGAGTGCCACCATGCGTGCGCCGCCGACAGCACCGCCGCACCCGCGACGATCGTCGCCAGGGCAATGGCCTCGTAATGCTCCACGTCGCCCAGCCAGCGCTGGACGGCGTGACCGAAGAGGTAGCCCGCGCCGCCGACGAGCGGCGCCCACACGGCGGCGCCGAGCACATTGAAGAGGGCGAAGCGCCGCGGCGAGACGCCGAGCGCGCCCATGGCGATCGGTCCCGCGATGCGCAACCCGTACATGAAGCGGATGCCGAAGATCAGCGTGGCATCGTACCGTTGCAGCAGGATGCCCACGCGCCGGCCGGCGCGCCCCAGCACGGCGTGCCGCCTCAGCAGCGGCGGGCCCACTGCGCGCCCGAACCAGAAGAACAGCTGGTCGCCCACGGTTCCGCCGAAGAACGCGAGCAGCAGCACCACAGGCAGGTCGAGATAGCCCTGATGCGCCGCGAAGCCCGCCAGCACCAGGATGGTCTCACCCTCGAGCAGCGCTCCCACCAGCACGGCGGCGTAGCCGTAGTGTGCGAGCCAGTCCATGCGGCAGTCTGGTCCGGACCGGGGCCCCCCGCGTTGACGTGAATCAACGGGAGCGGGGACTGGCGCGGGAGAACGCGCGCGCCTCCTGGGCCGCACGCTCGTGCTTGCGGGCGATGCTGCCGCACACGATGTCGCACAGCCGGTAGACGGAAGCGTCGGCGATGCGGTAGTACGCGGCGGTGCCGCGCGTCTCCCGCGCGACCATCCCGCGCTGGGTGAGGAAGGCCAGGTGGCGCGAAACGTTCGCCATCGACGAGCCCGCCGCCTCGGCCAGTTCGCCCACGTTCCGCTCGCCCTCGCGCAGCTCGTTGAGGATGCGCAGGCGCGTCGGCTCGGCCAGCGCCTGGAAATAGGCGGCCACCTGTTCGAGGGCTTCGGACGAAAGGCCTTGCATGCTTGAAATTCTACCACTTGCTTATTTGCTTAATTGCGCAAATAATAGATCCATGAACCGACAGCTTTCCCTGGTGTTGCGCGCGGCAGGCGCCGCGGCCGCCGTGCTCGCAGCCGCGCTCCTGTGGGCGATGTCCCGTCCCGACGGGGCGGGCGGCCCGCCGGCGCCCGCGCCGCCGCTTCTGGCGAGCACTGCCGTCGCCTCGTCCACCCTGCCCGGCCTCGTCGTCTATGACGGCGCGGTGCAGGCGGTGCGCCAGACGACGATCGCGGCCCAGGTGTCCGGGACGGTGGTGGCACTGGATGTCAAGGCCGGCGATACGGTCAAGGCCGGGCAGTTGCTGCTGCGCCTCGACGCGCGAGCGGCCGAGCAGACCGCCGCCGCCGGCGCCGCGCAGGGACGCGCGGCCGGCGCGGCCCTGGACGCCGCCCGGCGCGAGTACGAGCGCCAGCGGCAGCTGGTGGAGAGCAAGTTCATCAGCCAAGCTGCGTTCGACCGTGCGGAAGCGCAGTACAAGTCGGCGCAGGCCGAGGCGGCGGCCCAGCTGGCCAACGCCGGCGCAGCGCGCACGCAGACGGACTTCTACGTCATCCGCGCGCCGTACGCGGGCGTCGTGTCGGAGGTTCCCGTCGTGCTCGGCGACATGGCGATGCCGGGCCGGCCGCTCGTGACGGTCTACGACCCGTCCGCGCTGCGCGTGAGCGCGGCCGTGCCGCAGACGGTCGCGGCGCTCCTGACGAAGGACGCGGTCCCCGCAGCCGAAGTGCCCGGCGCCCGCACGCCACGCTTCGTGCCTGCACACGTGCAACTGCTGCCGGCGGTCGACGCCGCCACGCACACGCAGGAGCTGCGGCTCGACCTGCCGACCGGCACCACCGGCGTTACGCCGGGCATGTTCGCGCGCGTGTGGCTGCCCGCCGGCGGTGCCGCCGAGGGTGGGCGCCTGTTCGTGCCGGCGCGGTCGGTGGTGCGGCGCGCGGAACTGACCGCGGTCTACGTCATCGGCGAGCAGGGCCGGCCTGTCTTGCGCCAGGTACGGCTGGGCCGGGCCGAGGGCGACCGGGTGGAGGTGCTGTCGGGCGTGGCCGCGGGCGAGCGCGTGGCCCTCGATCCGCAGGGCGCCGCCACCGTGCGTTGAGGGAACGAGCGATGCCGCACCACCCCCTCGGTCCGACCGGACGCCTCGCGGCGTTCTTCCAGGAAGCGCACATCACGCCGCTGCTCGCGCTCCTGGCCCTGCTGCTCGGCGCGTTCGCGGTGCTGGTCACCCCGCGCGAGGAGGAGCCGCAGATCAACGTGACGATGGCCGACGTGATCATCCCCTTCCCGGGCGCGTCGGTGGCAGACGTCGAGCAGATGGTCGCGACGCCCGCCGAGCAGGTGCTGGCGCAGATCGCCGGCACCGAGCACGTCATGTCGGTTTCGCGTCCGGGCGTCGCGGTGGTCACGGTGCAATTCAAGGTCGGCGTGCCGCGCACCGAGGCGCTGGTGCGCCTGCACGACACGATCAGCTCCAATGCCGACTGGCTGCCCCGGGGCCTCGGCGTACTCGAGCCCGTCGTCAAGCCCAAGGGCATCGACGACGTGCCCATCGTCGCACTGACGCTTTACGCCAGGGACGACCGGCTGGCCGGTTTCGATCTGGAACGCGTCGCGCACAGCCTCGAGGCGGACCTGAAGCGCGTGGCCGGCACGCGCGAGGTCACCACGATCGGCGGCCCCGGCCGCGGCATCCTGGTCGAGCTCGACCCCGCGCGCATGGCCGCCGCCGGCGTCACGGTCGCGGACCTGCGCCAGGCCTTGCAGTCCGCGAATTCCGGTGTGCCGCTGGGCGACCTGCTGGGCGGCAACCGCTCGGTCGCGCTCGAAGCCGGTCCTTTCCTGCACGATGCGCGCGACGTCGCGGACCTCATCATCGGCGTGCGGCAGGGCCGGCCGGTGTTCCTGCAGGAGGTGGCGAGCGTTCGCGACGCCGCCCTGCCCGCGCAACGCTACGTCTGGTACGGGACCGCGGGCGAGAACGCGGCCGAATCGCCGGCGGTCACGATCGCGATCACCAAGAAGCCGGGCGAGAACGCGATCGCGGTGGCCGATGCGGTGACGCGACGCGTCGACGAGCTGCGCAACACGGTCATCCCGCAGGGCGTGGGCGTGGCCGAGACGCGCAACTACGGCGCCACGGCCGGCGACAAGGCGCAGAAGCTGATCCAGAAGCTGCTGTTCGCCACGGCCTCGGTGGTCGCCCTCGTGTTCCTCACGCTGGGCCGGCGCGAGGCGGCCATCGTCGGCACGGCGGTCGTGCTCACGCTCGCTGCGACACTCTTCGCTTCCTGGGCCTGGGGCTTCACGCTCAACCGGGTTTCGCTGTTCGCGCTGATCTTCTCGATCGGCATCCTCGTGGACGACGCCATCGTGGTGGTCGAGAACATCCACCGGCACCAGGCGCTGCACCCGGACCGGCCGCTGCGCGAGCTGATCCCGCAGGCGGCCGACGAAGTGGGCGGCCCGACGATCCTCGCGACCTTCACGGTGATCGCCGCGCTGCTGCCGATGGCGTTCGTCAGCGGGCTGATGGGCCCGTACATGGGCCCGATCCCGATCAACGCGAGCATGGGCATGCTCCTGTCGCTCGCGATCGCGTTCGTCGTCACGCCCTGGCTCGCGCGGCTCTGGATCGGACACGCGCCGGGCGCGCACGACGGGCGTCCCCGGCCGGGCGGGCTGGCCGGCAAGCTCGCTCCGTTGTTCGAGCGGGTGTTCCGTCCGCTGCTCGACGAGGCGACCGGCGCGCGCAAGCGCCGCCTCGTCGGGCTGGGCGTGGCGCTGGCCATCGCGTTGTCGGTCGCGCTGCCCGCGTTCGGGCTGGTCGTGCTCAAGATGCTGCCCTTCGACAACAAGTCGGAATTCCAGGTGGTGGTCGACATGCCCGCGGGCACGCCGGTCGAGAAGACCGCGGCCGTATTGCGCGACCTCGGCGCGGTGCTCGCGAAACAGCCCGAGGTCACCGATCACCAGGCTTATGCCGGCACCGCGTCGCCGATCAACTTCAACGGCCTGGTGCGCCAGTACTACCTGCGCGCCGGCGGCGAGGTGGGCGACATCCAGGTGAACCTCGCGGACAAGCACCGGCGCAAGGAGCAGAGCCATGCGATCGCCACGCGGGTGCGTCCGCTGCTGCAGGCGGTGGGGGCGCGCCACGGCGCGAATGTCAAGGTGGTCGAGGTGCCCCCCGGCCCGCCGGTGCTCGCGCCCATCGTCGCGGAGATCTACGGCCCCGACGCGCAAGGCCGCCGCACGGTGGCGAAAGCGGTGCGGGCCGTGTTCGAGGGGACGGCCGGCGTGGTGGACGTGGACGACAGCAGCATCGCGGCCGCGCCGCGCAAGCTGCTCCTCGTGGACCGCCGCAAGGCCGCGGCCCTGGGCGTGCCGCAACAGGCCATCGTCTCGACGCTGCGGGCGGGGCTGGCCGGCGAGGCCGCCGCGTACCTGCACGACCAGAGCAAGTACCCGGCCGCGGCGGTGCTGCAGTTGCCGGCCGAGCGGCAAGGCGAACTCGACGCGTTGCTGCAGCTGGCGGTGCGCGGCGCCGCCGGGCAGCTCGTGCCCATCCGCGAACTCGTCGCCGAGAGCGACAGCCTGCGGGAGCAGCCGGTCTACCACAAGGACCTGCTACCGGTGAACTACGTCGTCGGCGACATGGCCGGCGCGGTGGACAGCCCCCTGTACGGCATGTTCGGCATGCGCGGTGCGATCGCGCAGGTCCGCACGCCGGGCGGCGGCACCCTCGCCGAATACTTCATCCGCCAGCCCTCGGACACCTACCGCGACTACGCGATCAAGTGGGATGGCGAATGGCAGGTCACCTACGAGACCTTCCGCGACATGGGCGCCGCGTACGCCGTCGGGCTGGTGCTGATCTACCTGCTCGTCGTCGGGCAGTTCGGGTCGTACCTCACGCCGCTCGTCATCATGGCGCCGATCCCGCTCACCCTCATCGGCGTGATGCCCGGGCATGCGCTGCTGGGCGCGCAGTTCACGGCGACCAGCATGATCGGCATGATCGCGCTGGCGGGCATCATCGTGCGCAACTCGATCCTGCTGGTCGATTTCATCAACCTGCAGGTCGCGCAGGGCGTGCCGCTCGCCGATGCGGTCGTCCGCTCCGCGGCCGCGCGCGCGCAGCCGATCCTGCTGACCGGCGTCGCGGCGATGCTGGGCGCGTTCTTCATCCTGGACGACCCGATCTTCAACGGGCTCGCCATTTCCCTGATCTTCGGGATTCTCGCGAGCACGGTGCTCACGCTGGTCGTGATCCCGCTGCTGCATTTCATGGCCCTGCGCCGGCGCGCGCGGGCCGCATCGCTTTCCGTTACACAAGGAGCTTCGGCATGACTTCCTGGCAGATCGTCCGCCTGGCCGCGGGCACGTTCATCCTCGTTTCACTCGCGCTGGGCGTGCCCGGCAGCCCGCTGTTCGTGAGTCCATGGTGGCTCGCGTTCACGGCCTTCGTCGGTGCGAACCTGCTGCAAAGCTCGCTCACGCGCTGGTGCCTGCTGGAATCGATCCTGCGCAAGCTGGGCGCGAAGCCGGGCTGCTGAAGCGGGCGTCCTCAGGGCAGCGCCGGCGCCTCGCGAGCGACCGGCACATAGGCCATCGCTCCACCACGCGCGACGAGCAGTGCCACGATGCTCGCGCCGGATGAACGGGCCAGCGCGGCATCGAAATCGTCCACCGTGCCGACCGGCAACGCGTTGATCCCGACGATCCGGTCGCCGCGCTCCAGCCCCGCCAGGAGCGCCGAGCCCGTCGCGCTCTCCACGTAAAGGCCGGCGGGCATTCCGCCTTGCTCCTTCAGGACGGCGAGGGTCAGGCCCAGGCGCGTCTCCTTGGGTCGCTCGCCCAGCCCCGGCAACGGGCTGGCCGCGGGATCCGCCGCGACGACGTCGATCCCGATCCGCCGCATCGCGGCATCGCGCCAGACCTGGGCCTGCAGCCGGGTGCCCGGCGCGGTGGCGGCGAGCCGCGCCTCGACCGCGGCATGCGACAGACGCTCGCCGCTCGCGAAGCCGAGGATGACGTCGCCCGCGCGCAATCCGGCCCTGGCGGCCGAGCCTTGCGCGTCCACGCGCACGACCAGTGCGCCTGCCGCGTCGCCCAGCCCGAACGCACGCGCGAGGTCCGGCGTGAGGGGCTGCGTATGCGTGCCGATCTCGCCGCCGCGCCTCGGCCCGCTCGTCCTGAGCGCAGCGGCGATGCGCATCAGCTCGTCCACCGGGAGCGCGAAGGAGATGCCGACGTAGATGCCCGTCGCCGAGAAGATCATCGTGCTCATGCCGACCAGGTCGCCCTGCGCGTCGAACAGCGGGCCGCCGGAGCTGCCGGGATTGAGGGCCACGTCGCTCTGGATCAGCCCGATGCTGCTGCCGTGCAGGTACCGCGGATACGCGCTCACCACGCCGGCGGTCACCGTGCGGTCGAACCCGAACGGCGTGCCGATGGCAACGACCCATCCCCCCGGACAGATCGCCGGCTCGCCGGTCGACATCTGCACGACGGGTGCCCCCGCAAGCGGCACCTTCAGCAAGGCGACGTCGTGCGGGCGGTCCATGGCGATCACGCTGGCACGCAGCCGCTGGCCGCCGGCGGTGACGACCCAGATCTCGCGCGCATCGAACACCGCATGCGCACTGGCCAGCAGCTGCCCGTCCGGCCGGATGAAGAAGCCCGAGGAGAACGTGCGCTCGACGGCCTCGCCGCCGGGCAGCGGCAATCCCTGCATCGGCTGGAAGAACTCGAAGCCCTGCGCCTCCTCGGCCGGATCGCGGCTCGCGCGCAGCACCACCACCTGCACCACCGCGGGCCCATTGCGCTGCACGACCCGGGCGAAGCCCTCGCGCGGCAAGGCGGCGGCTTCCGTGGCTGCGCAGGACGGCGCCGCGCCCACGCCGCCGGCGGCAAGCGCAAGCAGCGCGGCGAGGACAAAGGGACCGACGTGCCGCATCATCGTTGGAACACGTAGGTGCCGGGCGCGGCCGTCGCTTCGGATGCCGGAAGCAGCGGCCGCACGCGGCGGGCGCGCACCTCGCCGGACGAGTGATCGTGCAGCCAGCGGTGCCACGCGGGCCACCACGAGCCCGCGTGCGCCGAGCTGCGCTGCCGCCAGTCCTGCGGGTCCCGCGGCGCCTCGTGCGGCTCCGTGTGGGCACGGCGATAGCTTGCTTCGGCGCTGCGCGACGGGCCCTCCGGGGGACTGACGATGCCGACGTTGTGTCCGCCGGAGACGAGCACGAAGTCCACCGGCGAATGCACGAGGTGGTGGATCTTGTAGACGGACCGCCAGGGGGAGACATGGTCGCGCTCGGTCCCCACGAGGAACATCGGCGCCTGGATGCGCGTGAGATCGACCGCGCGCCCGTCGATCCGGAAGCGCCCTTGCGCGAGGTCGTTGTGCAGGTAGAGGTGGCGCAGGTACTCGGCGTGCATGCGCGCCGGCAACCGGGTGGCGTCCGCGTTCCAGGCGCGCAGCGCAGTCATCGGCGAGCGCGCACCCATCAGGTACTCGTGCACGAGCTTGGACCAGACCAGGTCCTTCGAGTTGATCAGCTGGAACGCGCCGGCCATCTGCACGCCGTCCAGGTAGCCGTGCTCGGCCATGAGGTCCTCGAGGAAGGCGATCTGGCTCTCGTCCATGAACAGTCCCAGCTCGCCGGGCTCCTCGAAGTCGACCTGCGCGGCCAGCAGGGTGATCGTCCCCAGGAGATTCCGCCCCTCGTCGGCCAGCATGGCTGCGGCGATCGCCAGCAGCGTGCCGCCCAGGCAGTACCCCATCGCGTGGATCGCCGCGGACGGGCACAGCTTGCGAACGGCCGCGACCGTTTCGAGGACGCCCTGCTCCACGTAGTCCTGCATGCCCAGGCCGGCGTCGTCACTGTCCGGGTTGCGCCACGACACCATGAACACCGTGTGGCCCTGCTGCACGAGGTACTTCACCAGCGAATCCTGCGGCGTGAGGTCGAGGATGTAGAACTTCATGATCCACGACGGGATGATGAGGACCGGCTCCTTGCCCACCTGCGGGGTGGCGGGCTCGTACTGCAGCAGTTCGACGAGGTGATTGCGCATCACCACCTTGCCGGGAGTGGCTGCGACGGCCTCTCCAACCTTGAAATCCTCCACCCCGCGGGGGCTGCCGCCGGTGGCCACGGCCATGGCGTCGTGGGTCCAGTTCGCGAAGCCGGACGCGAGGTTCTGCCCGCCCGTCCTCCACGTTTCTGCCAGCACTTGCGGATTGGTCGCGATGAAGTTCGACGGCGAGCACATGTCCAGCCACTGGCGTGCGACGAACGACACGACGTCTTCATGGTGCGCCGAGACACCGCGCACGCCGGCCGTCGCCTCGTCCCACCATCGCTCCTGGAGCAGGAAGGCCTGCGCCAGCGCACTCCATGGCAGCGCATCCCATTCCTCGCGGGTGAAGCGCTTGTCCTGCTCGCGCGGTGTCACGCACTCCTTGCACCGCCGGCCCTGCATCGACTGCAGGACGAAGCGCCACCATTGGGCCGCCTCGCGTGCCGCGCTGCCGGCCAGCTCCATCCGCTTCGAAGGCGAGGTCAGCAGGTGGACGAACCAGTCGCTGCCGGCCTGCGCGAGCGATGCCGGGGAGATGCCGTTGAACAGTCGCGCAATGGCCAGCTTGAGCGGCACGTCCAGAGGCGCGGGCCCATGCCCTGACGGGGAGACTGACATGAAGCAATGCTGAGCCCGGCCCGATCCACGCGAGTTGCGCGAGATCAAGCACGCCCCAACGGACGCTGACTACATTGGGTTCGGCGTCGCGAGGCGCACTCCTACCACTTCGTTTCGAGAGGAAACTGCCATGAGCAACCTGCGCGTTTTCGATCCTCTGTTCTCCGACAACTTCGATGCGGCGATGCGACGCTTCTTCGCGCCCACGCCGTTCGACACGGACATCCAGCCGCTGAAGATGCGTATCGACGTGACCGAAAGCGAAGGCGCCTACACCGTGAAGGCGGACATTCCCGGCGTGAAGAAGGAAGACATCAGCGTGCGCGTCGACGGCAACGTCGTGCAGATCGATGCGCAGACCCGGAGCGAGAAGGAAGAGAAGACCAACGGCGAGAAGGTGCTGCGCAGCGAGCGCTACTACGGCACGATCTCGCGCACCTTCAGCGTGGCCGACGACATCGACGAGGCCAAGGTCGAGGCGAAGTACGCCGACGGCGTCCTGAGCCTTCAGCTGCCCAAGCGCGGATCGGCGGGCAGCAAGAAGATCGCCATCCAGTAGGACGGCAGCCGTGGACGCGGCACCGGGGAGGCTGGGCGAGCCGGTGCTGCGGGCGCGCGGCCTCACGAAAACCTACAGCAGCGGCGAAACCGCCGTGCAGGCGCTGCAGGCCGTGGACCTCGACGTCTTCAGCGGGGAATTCATGGTGCTGCTCGGAGCTTCCGGCAGCGGCAAGTCGACGCTGCTGAACATCCTCGGCGGGCTGGATCGCCCGACGGCGGGCGAGATCTCGTTCCAGGACCATGCGCTCGCGAGCGCGACCGACGACGAGCTGACGCGTTACCGGCGCGAGCACGTCGGCTTCGTCTTCCAGTTCTACAACCTGATTCCCAGCCTCACGGTGGCCGAGAACGTCGCGCTGGTGACCGACATCGCACTGCACCCGATGCCGGTCGACGAGGCGATCGCGCTGGTCGCGCTCACACCGCGCCGCGACCACTTCCCTTCGCAGCTGTCCGGCGGCGAGCAGCAGCGCGTGGCCATCGCCCGCGCCATCGCCAAGCGGCCGCAACTGCTGCTGTGCGACGAGCCCACCGGGGCGCTGGACTACGCGACCGGCAAGCTGGTGCTGGACGTCATCGCCCAGATCAACCGTGAACTGGGCACCACCGCCCTGATCATCACGCACAACGCGGCGATCGCCGGCATGGCCGATCGCATCGTGCGGCTGGCCGACGGCCGCATCGCCAGCGTGGAGAAACCGGCGCGCCGCCTCACGCCCGCGGAGCTGTCGTGGTGATGAAAGCCCTCGATCGCAAGGTCCTGCGCGACCTGCGCCTCCTGTGGAGCCAGGCGCTCACCATCGCACTGGTCGTCGCCAGCGGCATCGGTGGCTTCGTCGCGAGCCTGTCGGCGGTGGAGTCGCTGGCGGGCGCTCGCGACGGCTTCTACGCGGCGGGGCATTTCGCCGACGTGTTCGCAAGCGTCAAGCGCGCGCCCGATGCCGTCGCGCAGCGCCTGGCCGAGATTCCCGGCGTGCTGGACGTGCAGTCCACCGTGGAGGCACCGGCGCGCATTTCGGTGCCCGGCAGCACGGAACCCGCGATGGGGAACCTGATCGGGCGCGACCCGCGCCGGCCGCAGCGCCTGAACCTCGTCGTGCTGCGCTCCGGTCAGTGGCCCGAAGCGGGTTCGCACGGCGCCGAACTGCAGGCGGTCGTGACCGAAAGCTTCGCGCAGGCGCACCGCCTCGAGCCCGGCAGCACGGTGTCGGCGCTCGTGAACGGCAAGCGCCGCACGCTGCGCATCACCGGCACGGCGCTGTCGCCCGAATACATCTTCGGCGGCATCATGGGCATGCCCGACCTGCGCGCCTTCGGCGTGTTCTGGGTGGACCAGGACGAACTCGCCGCCGCGATGGACATGACGGGCGCGTTCAACCGCGTGTCGATCAAGCTCGCGCCGCACGCGTCCGAGCCCGCCGTGATCGACGCCGTCACGCGGCGGCTGTCGGCGCTGGGGGGCATGCCTGCGCATGGCCGCGACGAGCAGCAGTCGCACGCCATGCTGAACAACGAGATCAAGGAGCAGCGCGTGCTCGGCACGGTGCTGCCCGGGATCTTCGTCGCGGTCGCGGGATTCCTGCTGCACGTCGTCACCGCGCGGCTGGTGGCCACCCAGCGCGAGCAGGTGGCGGCCCTGAAGGCGCTGGGCTATGGCAACGGCGCCATCGCCCTGCACTACCTGAAGCTCGTCACGCCGATGGTCGCGGGCGGCTACCTGCTTGGCCTGGCCCTGGGGGACGGGCTGGGTTCGCTGATCACCGGGCTGTACGCGGACTTCTTCCGCTTCCCGAGCTTCGAGCACCGCATCCCGCCCGCGCTGGCGGCGATCGGCCTGCTCATCGTCGCCGCGACGGCCATGCTGGGCACGCTCACCGCCATCGCCGCCACCGTGAGGCTCTCGCCGGCCGAGGCGATGCGGCCGCCCGCACCGGGGCGGTTTCGCCGCGCACTGCTGGAGCGCATTCCGCACCTGCGGCCCGGTCCTGCCCTGCGCATGATCCTGCGCAACATCGAGCGGCGTCCCCTGCGCGCGGCGGTGACGACGGGCGGGATCGCGGCCGCGGTCGCGATCGTGATCCTCGGCAACTTCTTCCGCGACGCGATCGAGGTGATCGTCGACACCCAGTTCAATCTCTCGATGCGCAGCGACGTGATCGTCTGGACCATGGACACCGTGCAGGCCGGCGCGGCGCGCGAGCTCGCCCGCGTGCCCGGCGTGCTGCAGGTCGAGCCGGGCCGCCGGGTCGCCGTGCGATTCATCCACGGCTCGGCCAGCGAGAACGGCATGATCGACGGCTATGTGCCGGGCGCGCAGCTGCAGCGGGTCATCGACGCCGACGGACGCCGGGCGCTGCCCGGCCAGGGCGGGCTCCTGATGACGGACCGCCTGGCCGAGAAGCTGCACCTTCGGCCCGGGGACACCGTCACCGTGGAAGTACGCGAGGGTCGGCGCGAGGTGCGCGACGTCGTGGTCGAGCGCACGGTGTCGAACATGATGGGGCTGTTCGCGTTCATGGAGCGCGAGCCGCTGAACCGGCTGCTCGGCGAAGGCGACGCGGTCAACTTCTTCGGCCTGCGCATCGCCGCCGGCTCGCTGGCGCCGGTGCTCGAGTCGACCCAGGCCCTGCCCAAGGTCGCGGGGGCGTTCAGCAAGGCGACGATGGTGCGCAACATGCGCGAGATCAGCGCGCGCAACGTGCTGATCATGAGCTCCATCCTGACGGCGTTCGCCGCCGTCATCGCGGTGGGCGTGGTCTACAACAACGCGCGGATCGCGCTGGCCGAGCGCACCTGGGAGCTCGCCAGCCTGCGCGTGCTGGGCTTCACGCGGGCGGAGGTTTCGCTGCTGCTGCTGGGCGAGCTGGCGATCGTGATCGCGATCGCGCTGCCCGTCGGCATGGCGATGGGATGGGGCCTGGCGCATCTGCTCGTCCAGGCCGTGCGATCCGACCAGTTCATGTTCCCCGTGGACATCCGGGCCCGCACCTACGCGTGGGGCGCGATCGCGGTACTCGGCGCGGGCGCGGCGAGCGCGCTCGTCGTGCGCCGCCGCATCGACCGGCTGGACATGGTGGCCGCACTCAAGACAAGGGAATGAAGATGCACATGCCCACCTGGCTCACCCGCCGCAACGCGCTGGCCGCCGTTGCCGCCGCCGCTCTTGCGGGCGCGCTCGCCGCCGCGTTCGCGCCGCGCCCCGTCGAAGTCGAGACCGCGCTGGTCGAGCGCGGCCGTTTCGAGCAGGCGATCGAGGAGGACGGCCGCACGCGCCTGAAGGAGCGCTACACCATCTCGGCGCCCGTGACCGCGCGCATCGCCCGCATCGCACTGCGCGAAGGCGATGCCGTTTCATCGGGCGATGCCGTGGCCGTGCTCACGCCGGTGGTTCCCGGCATGGTCGACGAGCGCGCCTCGCGCGAGGCGCAGGCGCGCCTGCGCGCGGCCGATGCGGGCGTCGCGCTCGCTTCGGCCCGCGTCGAGCGCGCGCGCATCGCGCAGGAAGAAGCGCGGCTGGAACTGCAGCGCACCGAGAAGCTGGCCCGCGAGGGCTACATGTCGCCGGCGCGCCTGGACAGTGCGCGGCTCGCGCTGGACGGCGCCCGGCGGGAATACGACGCCGTCCTCGCCCAGCGCGACGTCGCGGCGCACGAACGCGCCCAGGCCGCGGCGATCCTGCAGCCCGTGAATGCGGTCGCGACGGGCCAGCCGCTCGTCGTGCGCTCGCCCGTGGCGGGGCTGGTCCTGCGGGTGCCGCAGCCGAGCGAAGGCACGGTGGCCGCCGGCACGGCCCTGCTGGATGTCGGCGACCCGGCGCGCATGGAAGTGATCGCGCAGCTGCTCACCACCGATGCCGTGCAGGCCCGCCCGGGCACGCCGGTGTCGCTCGAGCGGTGGGGTGGCCCGCCCGTCGCAGCGACCGTGCGCCTCGTCGAGCCGGCCGCATTCACGAAGGTGTCGGCCTTGGGCATCGAGGAGCAGCGCGTGAACGTGGTGATGGACGTGCCGCAGCCGCCGCCCGCATGGCGCAGCATGGGCGATGGCTTCCGGGTCACGGCGCGGGTGATCGTCGCAGCCGCCGACGGCGCCGTGCTCGTCCCGGTGGGCGCGCTCTTTCCGTACGCCGACGGCGGCACGGCGGTCTATCGCATCGAGGGCGCGCACGCCCGGCTGCGGCCCGTCGAGCTCCATGCCCGCAACGGCACGGCGGGCTGGGTGCGCAGCGGGCTCGCCCCGGGCGACCAAGTGGTCGTCTATCCGCCGCCCGCCCTGCAGGACGCCAAGCGCGTGAAGGTGCGCCGGCCCTGACGCACGGACCGCGGACGGCGGTCCCGTGTCCCTCTGCCGGATCGCGCCTCAGCGCGTCGACCGTGAGCCCGCGACACCGGCCTTGGCGGCCGGTCGCGCGTGATCCGGCTTCCGGCCGGTGCTGATGCCAAGCAGTCCGTAGATCGGGCACCAGCGTGCCACGCCGGTCACGATGAGCACCAGGCCGATCACGCCCCAGGCGCCGATCTCACCCAGCGCCATCAACGTGACGAGCGCCAGGCCCACCCCGATCCTGATGATGAGGTCGAGGTTGCCGACGTTGACCTTGAGTTTCATGCGAGTCTCCTTCGGGTCAGACCGCCTCGGGCGACCACGTCACCGGACGCACCGGCGGCGCGTCCGCGGGCACTTGCAGGGCCCTGCCGAACGCCTCGACCGCGGCCGCGCAACTGCCGTCGCCGACCTCACGGGCCGTCACGACCTCGGCGAGCACCGGGTCCTTGCCCAGGACTTGCGCGATTTCGGCCACGGCATTCGAAGCACCGCGGCCGCCCATCGTCGTGAGCACGGCCGCGCGCTTGATCCATGCCCGGTTGGCGGCGACGAAGCTGCGCATCGGGCCGGCGAGCTGCCCCAGCCAGATCGGCGCGACGAGCACGACGGTGCCGAAGTCCGCGATCTCCGGTCCCTGGTACGACACCGCTGGGCGCCGGTGGAACAGGGAATCCGCCGCGCACCGCAGGAATCCCCATGTCCCGCTCGAACGGGGATGTTTCTCGACCACCTCGCCGACGGGCCAGTCGCGCTGTGCGGCGAGCAACTGCGCCAGGCGGCGCGAGTTGCCGGTGTAGGAGTAGAAGACGATCAGGGTGCCGGCCATGGGAAACCTCCTCGGCAAGTCTCATGAATGGGTCCACGATAGGCGGCGCGCACGCCTGCGCTTTTGATGCCGGTCAACCGCGGCGTAGAACCGCAGCTTCACGACCTCGAGCAGGACCAGGTAGGTTGCCGTCATCGCGGCGAGCACGGCATAGAAGAGCGGCGGCAAGGGCACCAGCCCGAAGACCGCACCCAGGGGCGTGAAGGGCAACCCCAGTGCCAGCGCAAGGACGGCGGCGGCCGCGGCCACCAGCACCCGGTGCGGCCGGCCCTGCAGCGCGTGGCCGCGCGTGCGGATGACGAACACCGCCAGCACCTGCGTCGCGAGCGACTCGATGAACCAGCCCGAGCGGAACTGCTGCACGCTCGCGTGCAGCGTGAGCAGCAGGAGGCCGAACGTGAGCACGTCGAAGAGCGAGCTCACCGGGCCGATGATGAACATGAAGCGGCGCACCAGCTGAAGGTCCCAGCGCTGCGGACCGGCAGTGTCCTGCGGATCGACCCGATCCATCGGCAGGGCCGCGGACGCGAAGTCGTACAGCAGGTTGTTCAGCAGGATCTGCACGGGCAGCATCGGCAGGAACGTGAGGAACACCGCCGCGGCGGCCATGCTGGCCATGTTGCCGAAATTGGAGCTCGTGCCCAGCAGGATGTACTTGCGCGTGTTGGCGAAGGTGCGCCGGCCCTCGGTGACCGCAGCGTTCAGGACGTCCAGTCCATGACGCAGCAGGATGAGATCGGCGGATGCGCGCGCCGTGTCGGCCGCGGTGTCCACCGAGATGCCGACATCCGCGCTGTGAAGCGCGGGTGCGTCGTTGATGCCGTCGCCGAGATAGCCCACGACGTGGCCGTTGCTGCGCAATGCCCGGATGACGCGGTTCTTCTGGATGGGATCGACGCGGCAGAACAGGTTCGCGCCGCGCACGCGCCGCGCCAGCGCCCGGTCGTCCAGCGTCGCGATCTCGTGCCCGAGCAGCACCCCCTTGACCTGCATGCCGAGGGATTCGCACAAGTGGCACGTGACGAGTTCGCTGTCGCCGGTGACGATGTTCACGCGAACGCCGTGTGCGCGCAGGCTGGCCAGTGCCTGCGCCGCATCCTGGCGCGGCGGATCGAGGAACACCGCGAACCCGGCGAACACCAGTTGCTCTTCGTCCTGGATGCTCGCGTCGGACAGCGTGGGTGCGACGGCCTTGTAGGCGACACCGAGCACCCGGAAACCGGCCGCCTCCAGCTTGGCCAGGGTGGCTTGCGCCTGGCCGCGCGCCGCGTCGGTCCAGATGCATTCGCGCCCGCCGGATTCGAAGCGGTCGCAGTGCAGCAGCACGTCGGCGGGAGCGCCCTTGACGCTGAGGCGCCGCTGCCCGTTCTTCTCCAGCAGCACGGACAGCCGGCGTCGCTCGAAGTCGAACGGCACTTCGTCGATCTTCGTCCACCCGCTCGCATCCCCACCGGGATGTTCCAGGATTGCGTCCTCCAGCGGCGTGCGGATGCCCGACTCGAAATGGCTGTTGAGGAACGCGTTCTCGAGCACCGCGGCGCTGTCGGCGCCCGCGATGTCCACGCACCGCACGAGGCCGATGCGCGCTTCGGTCAGCGTGCCGGTCTTGTCGGTGCACAGCACGTCCATCGAGCCGAGGTTGTGGATGGCCGACAGCCGCTTGACGATCACCTGTTCGCGCGCCAGCCGCAGCGCCCCGCGCGAGAGGCTCACGGTGACCACCATGGGCAGCAGCTCGGGCGTGAGGCCGACGGCCAGTGCCAGCGCGAACAGGAACGACTCCAGCCACGGCCGATGCGCGAGCCCGCCGACCAGCACCACGAAGAGCACCAGCAGCACCGTGATGCGCATGATCATCAGGCCGAAGGCGCGCAGGTCGTTCTCGAAGGCGAGGTCTTCGCGATCGGCTTCGACCAGCGTGGCCACTTCGCCCATGCGCGTCAGCTCACCCGTGCGGCAGACCACGAACGTCCCCGTGCCCGACAGCACGCTGCTGCCCATCAGGAGCACGACCGGCGACGACTCGAGCGCGACCTGCGGCACAGCCCCGCCCGCCTTCTTCTCGACCGGGAAGGACTCGCCCGTGAGCGCGGATTGCTGCACGAAGAGGTCCTGGGATTCGAGCAGCAGGCCGTCGCCGGGCACCTGCGAGCCGGCGGCCACGCGCACGATGTCACCCGGGACCAGGCTGGAAACGGGCACGCGCTGCTCCACCCCGCCGCGCAACACGCGCGCGGTGAGCGCGACCTGCTCACCCAGGCGCGCGGCGGCATCCTCCGCGCGTTTTTGCTGGAAGTGATCCAGCGCGAGGCTCAGCAGCACGACGACGCCGATGATCCAGGCGCTCGCGCCTTCGCCGGTGGACATGGACACGAGCCCGGCTGCCAACAGCACCAGCAGGAGCGGGTTGCGCAGGCGCCGCCCGAGTTCGCGCATCACCCGACGGCGGCGCGCAGGCGCGAAGCGGTTCGGCCCCCATTGCTTCAGCCGCCGCGCCGCCTCGTCCGCGCCCAGCCCCGCCTTCGAGCTGGCGAGCAGGCGCAGAAGCTCGCGCGGGTCCAGGTGCCACCAGTCGGCGGCCGGCCATGCCGCGTCCACGGGCTCGATGCGTGCTCGATCCATCCGCCGACGTTAGGGCGCGCGCGAACGATCCGGTTGACCGAAGTCAAGGTCGCGCGGCACACATTGGCGAGACTGTTTTGGCCACCTCGAAAAAGGAGCTTCACCATGAACACACGAATCCGCGCAACCCGCCACGGGCACCCGGGTGACGAGCGCATCCCGTTCGCCCTCGCCGAGCACCCGGAAATGGAAGTCGGCGCGCAGGCCACCGACATCATGTTCCGCGGCTTCGAGGCGATACGAAAACTCCAGGAGCGCACCGCGCAGGAATCGCTGAAGCGGCACGCGGCGGTCTCGCGCCGGATGAAGGCGCCGATCGAGCCGGCCAACCTCCTGCTGGCGCACGCGCAGCTGTTGGGCGAAGACGTCAATGCGGCTGCGCGCTGCTGGGAGGAAATCGGTTCGGTGGCGCTCGAGATGCAGGCCCAGTTGGCCGCGTGCTGCACGCAGATGGTCGACAGCGGCAAGGTGATGCAGGCCGTCGCGTCGCTCGGCCACTGAGATCGCAGACCGATCAGTGCGCCATCAGCACCGGGACGGTCATCGATTCCAGCACGGTCCGCGTGACGCCGCCCAGCAGCCACTCCCGCCCGCGGCTGTGGCCGTAGCAACCCATGACCAGCAGGTCCACCGAGAGGTCGCACGCGCGCGACAGCAGCAGCTCGCCCACGTGCGCGGTCTCATCGGGTCCCTGATGCTGGACGTCCGCCTCGACTCCGTGCGTGCGCAGGTAGTGCTTCAGGTCCAGGCTCGCGTCAGCGGACTGATCTTCTTCGCCCCACGCCAGCACCACGACGCTGTCCGCCCGCTGCAGCAGCGGCATCGCCCCGCTGACGGCCCGAGCGGCTTCCCGCGTGGGCTTCCAGGCGATCGCGACTTTCGAGAGGTTGCCAGGCTCTCCGGCGAACGGAACCACCAGCGCCGGCTTGCCGCTGCCGGTGACGACCGAGGACAGGAAATCGGGCGGCGACCCCAGCGCTTTCGGATCATCGGAACCATCGTGCTGGCCCAGGACCAGCAGGTCCGCATAGAGCGATTGCTGCGTGAACGCGCCGATGATGTCCACGTCCTTGACGCGGCCCCACGTCACTTGCGGGCCGGGCTCGGCCAGCACGGCATCGAAGAGGCGCCTCGCCGAGGCCAGCCGCTCCTCGTCCAGGGCCGATAGCTGTTCGATCAGGATCGCCGGGACGTCGGGAGCCGCCAGCGCCATTTCATAGGCCGGCCGCACCGCATACAGCGCCGCTGCACAGGCGCCATGCGCCGCGGCCAGGTGTCGGGCCAGCGACAGCCTCGTCGCTGCACGCGGCGTGTCGTCGATGTGAACCAGCAGTTGTCGATAAGAGCTCATCATGGTCTTCTCCCGGTTGGAGGCATGGAGGGCGCGCGGTGCGGCAGGTAGGGCGCGGGCGCCCAGTCCGGTCGGTCCGTGCGGTCGCTGTCGACCACCACGACATAGCGGCCGGGTTGATCGACGGGTTCGCGGTCCGCCGCGAGCACCCACAGGTGCTGCCCGGTTTCGGCCGCGAGGTCGTAGGCGGCGTCGATGAGGCCGTAGTGATCGACCAGGCGGTTGACGGTGGCCGGGATGCGGATGCAGCCCTTCGATTGCGCCGTGCCGAGCCGCTGCTCGAGCGCGTCCGGATCGGTCGCGTGCATCTGCAGCCGCATTTCGATGACATCGCCGTCGCCCCAGCCCTTGGGCACGCGCTGCCATCCGAGGTCGAACACGCGCATGCCCTTGCGGCCGTAGCCGCGGATTCCATTCTCGTTGAGAGTGCCTTCCGAGCGAAAGTCCATGTTCGCCGGCGTGTGATCGAAGACGCCCAGCGGCGTTTCGAAATGGTCGAACGAACCCGGCCGGCCCGTCGAGACGGGAGACGCGCCCACCAGCCGCCAATCGCCCTCGGCGGAACGCCAGAAGACGAATAGTGCCTGCACCCACGGGCTGCGATCCACTGTCACGACGTACTGGGGTCCGGCCAGAGCGATCCCCGCCCGCTCGAATGCCGCCTCGGTCAGCTTCGCGTAGCTGCTGACCTCGGCCGCAGGCACTTCGAGGCGGCGATCCACGGTGGCTGCGTACACCTGACCCAGGGCGTCGACCGCGACGCCTGCCCCGGTTACACGCGGGGCCAGCAGCGCGAGCGCGCACAGCGGCAACACAAGGCGAATGACCCCGCGGGCGATGGACAACCTCATGCAGACCGATTCTGGGCAGCGGTCATTCCCTCGGGCTTGATCCTTGTCAAGGCGCGGCTTCAGTACGGCATCAGGTACCAGTACAGGACGACGCAGAGCAGCAAGATCGCGAGCGCCGCGATCGCCACGAGAACGATGATGCCCATACTCATTGCGACGCCACCATCCCGAAGGCCGGATACATGATCCGGCGGGCCTGCGGCACGCTCAGCACCGCGCGTTCATCGGCCTCGCGTGCGATGCCGGCACGCAGCGCACGCGCGAGCCCGGCGAGCTCTTCGGCGATCGCGCCCACCAGGTCATCGAACGACACCAATCCCACGACGCTGCCCGCGGCGTCCACGACCAGCAGCCGCCGCACTCCGGCCACCTGCATGGACGAGATCGCCTCGTGCACGCTGGCATCCTTGCCGACCGCCCGCAGCGGCGACTTGGCCAGGTCGCCGACGCGCACGTCCGATGCCGTCCGCGCGCGGCCGACGATCTCCAGGGCAAGGTCGCGATCGGTGACCAGGCCCAGGACATTGGGCGGATCGTCATTCGTCACGACGGCCAGCGCGCCGACGTGGTGTTCGCACATCAACGCCGCGGCCTCGGCAACGGGCGCATCCGCGGCGATGGCGATGACAGGGTACTTGCACAAGGAGCCGATATCCATGATTTCTCCTGCGAGGCCGAGTCGGGATCGACATGGTCACTTTGGTGGATACACGACGCGTCGCATATGACCTGCATCAACTCGCACACGGACCGCGCTCCTACAGTGAAGCGGCGCACGCAGTTGTGTGCACGAGCGGAGCAACCCCATGAAATCTGATCTCGAACTCAAGACCGATGTCACTGACGAGCTGCGATGGGATCCGGCGGTGGATGCCACCAAGGTCGGTGTAGCCGTGCGCGACGGTATCGTCACGCTCAGCGGCCAGGTGGACACTTACGCGCAGAAGCATGCCGCCGAGCGCGCCGCGATGCGGGTGGCGGGCGTGCGCGGTATCGCGCTCGACGTGGAAGTGCACCTGGCGCCCGATGGCAAGCGCTCGGACACGGAGATCGCGCAGGCGGCCCTGCATGCCCTGCGCTGGCACTCGCTGGTTCCCAACGACAAGGTCCAGGTCGAAGTCGAGAATGGCTATGTCACCCTCCGGGGCGAAGTGGACTGGAACTACCAGCGCGCGAGCGCCGAGCAGTGCATCCGCCCACTCATCGGCGTCACCGGCGTCCACAACCTGGTCACGATCACGGCGCGAGCGAATGCCGATGACATCGGAGCGCAGATCATCGCCGCGTTGCGGCGGCACGCCCTGCGTGAGGCGAATCACATCCGCGTCGGCGTCGAAGGCGGTGTGGTCACGCTCACGGGCCAGGTCGATTCGCTGCCGGAACACGACGCCGTGGTCGGCACGGCCTATGCGGCCAGTGGGGTTTCCCGCGTCGTCGACAAGCTCCAGATCGGCAGTTCGCACCGCGCGAGCGCGGTCGCCTGATCCCTCGCCGGAGGCTTCGTGCGCACCTATCGACGCATCCTCGTTCCGGTTGACGGCAGCCCGACTTCCGACAAGGCCGTGACCGCGGCGCTCGACATCGCACGCGAGGGAGACGGGCGCGTGCGTCTCGTCCACGCGCTGGATGAACTCGCTTATCTCACCGGCTTCGAAGCCGCGGCCGAGCTCTATCCATCGGCGCGGCGTGCCGCGGAGCGCGTCATCGCCGAATCGGCCGACATCGCGAAGGCCGCGGGCGTGGCGTGTGAAACCATGCTGATCGACAAACCGGCCCAACGCCTCGGTGAGTCGGTCGCCTACGCGGCGAAGATGTGGGACGCCGACCTGATCGTGGTCGGCACGCACGGCCGCCGGGGCCTGGAGCGGGTCCTGCTGGGCAGCGGCGCGGAGCAGATCATCCGCATGGCACCCGTGCCGGTATTGGTGATTCGCGGCTGACGGCGCTCCTGGCCGCGGCCGCCGCCAGGACGCCGGCAGCGAGTCATGGCGAATCCTTTCCCACCAGCGCAGCTGGCTCCGGCGGCTCGACGCGGGAGTTGACTCTGGTCAACGAGGCACCCATGGCCGCCGCAAGCACGCTGCCCACGCCCACAAGCAGAGCGATCAGCAACTCGACCGCTGAAGGCGCCGCGATGTGCAGCAGTTGCCGCGCCGGCTCGAATGCGAGCGACATGGCGATCACCGTGCTCGCGGCCGCAGCAATGAGCCAGAACGGACCGTAGCCCGCGCCGAACACCGACCGCCACCCCGCGCCCAGGCTCGCGTTCAACCACACGAGCCCGAGGTTCCCGGCAGTGAGCGTGACAAGCGCCTGCGCACGCGCAGATTCCACGCCATTGCCCGGCAAAGCGAGCAGGTAGACGCCGAGCGCGCCTGCAAGCACGAATGCACCCTGCAGCAAGCCGCGCGAGAGCATCTCCCAACCGACCAGCCCTTCATCGGAGCGGCGCGGCGGGCGATCCATGGTCCCGGGCAGTTCCGGGGCGCCCTCGAACGCGAGCGAGCACACCGGGTCGATGACCATTTCGGTGAGGACCACGTGGGCGGGCAACATCAACGGCGGCGCGCCCAGCACGACCGGCACCAGCGCCAGACCGGCGATCGGCACGTGGACCGCCGTGATGTAGGTCATGACCTTGCGCAGGTTGTCGAAGATGCGCCGCCCCATGCGCACGCCACCGACGATGCGACCGAAGTCTTCGTCGAGCAGCACCAGACCGGCCGCCTCGCGCGCGACGTCGGTGCCGCGCACACCCATGGCGATGCCGATGTGTGCGGCCTTGAGCGCGGGCGCATCGTTGACACCGTCGCCGGTCATCGCCACCACTTCGCCGTTTTCGCGGAACGCCTGCACGAGGCGCAGCTTCTGCTCGGGCAGCACGCGCGCGAACACGCGCACGCTTCTTGCCGCTTCCGCGAGCCGCCGATCGCTCATCGCGTCGATTCGCGCGCCGGTGAGCGCTCCGGCCGAAGTCTCGATTCCTGCCTGCCGCGCAATCGACAGCGCCGTGTTCGCGTGATCGCCCGTGATCATCGCGACCGCGATCCCGGCCCGATGCGCCTGGGCCACGGCCTCCGGCACGCTGGACCGCAGCGGATCCTCGAAGGCGATCAGCCCCAGCCAACGGAATTCATAGTCGTGCGGGTCGCGCGCGAGCTCGCCCGGTGCAGGGACGGCCCACGCAACAGCGAGCACGCGAAGCCCATCGTCGGCCAGACGGGCGACGTCGCCGGTGATCGCCGCCGCCGCTTCCGGGCCTAGCTGGCAAAGATCGATCACCGCCTCCGGCGCGCCCTTCGCGGCCACACGGCGCGTACCGTCCTCGCATTTCCATGCGTGCGATACCGCGAGCAGCTGCGGCGTCAGCGGATATTCGCGCTCCAGTGACCACGAGGGATGCAGGCGATCCGTGCCGGCGAGTGCCCGGTCGCCCGCTTGCACGATCGCGCGGTCCATGGGATCGACACCGTCGCGCCGCGAAGCGAGCACCGCGTGCTCGAGCAGCCGGCGCGCTTCTTCGGGCATATCTGCGCCAGCGCCGGTCGCCAGGTCCGTCTCGACACCCCCCGAGAGCAAGCGTCGCAGCCGCATCTGGTTTTCGGTCAGCGTGCCGGTCTTGTCGACGCACAAGATGGTCGCACCGCCCAGTGCCTCGATGACGGCCGGCCGGCGCGCAAGCACCTTCACCTGCGCCAGCCGCCAGGCGCCCAGGGCAAGAAAGACCGAAAGCGCCATGGGGAACTCCTCGGGCAGCATCGCCATCGCCGACGCGATGCCGGACAGCAGCCCGTCGATCCACTGCCCGCGTGCCAGGCCCCACCACAGCACGAGCACCGCACTCATCGAGATCGCGCCGGCTCCCAGCCACGCGACCAGGCGCTTCAAGTGCAACTGCAACGGCGTCGGCGACGGCGCGATGGAAGCCAGCGACAGACCGATCCGCCCTGCCTGGGAACGCGCACCCGTGGCCGTCACCTCGGCGAGGGCGTGCCCGGCGGTGACAAGCGTTCCGGCGAAGACGAACGGCGTATCGTCGCCGCCGGGCACGCCCGCCTCGGCATCGACGGCTGCGGTGCTGGCGACCTTGCGCACCGGCACGGATTCGCCGCTGAGCAGCGATTCATCGACCGCCACCTGCTCGCATTCGCGCAGCACCGCATCGGCCGGCACACGCTCGCCTTCGGAGAGCATGACGACGTCGCCCGGCACCAGCTCCCGGGCCGGAATGCGCGCGACGCGACCGTCGCGCACCACGCGCACGCTCGGCGCGGCCAGCGCCCGCAGCGCGTCCAGCGCATGTTCGCTGCGGCGCTCCTGCAGGAACACCAGCGCCACCGTGAGCGCGGCAAAGGCGGCGAGCAGCAGGCCTTCCGCGAGATCGCCGATGACCAGGTAAACCGCCGCCGCCGCGATCAGCAGCACGAACATGGGTTCGCGTGCGATCCCGCGCAAGGTGGCTACCCAGCCGCGCTGCTCGCTCGCTTCGATATCGTTCGGCCCCCAGCGCGACAGGCGCTCCCGCGCGACCGACGAGCTGAGCCCCGCGGTCAGGGTTGGACCGCCTGGAGCGGCGTGAGCTCGGTGCCCTCGCTGTCCCATACACGTGTCACCACGTCGATGCCGCCACGCACGCTCTGCGTGACGACACAGAAGTCTTCGTACTGCGCCAACGCACGATCGGCGCGCTGCAGCTCTGAAAGCGGCACGCCCAGATGGAGATCCACGAGGATGGACGGGATCCGGAGCTTGCCGCGCTCGTTCCTGCGAAGACTCACCATGACCGTCGCGTGGACCGGGGAAGGCTCGTTGCCGTACTTTCTCAACGCGAACAGCAAGCTTGCTGCCAGGCAATTCGCCACCGCCGCGCCGAGCAGGCGGGCCGGGTTCGGTCCGGCGCCCATCCCCAGCGGCGGCGGCTCGTCGGTGGTGAGCGCCGGGATCGCGGGATCGTCGAAACGCACCCGGAAGCGATAACCGCCTTCCTGCTCGACGAGGAGCTGGAACTGGTCGGTGGCGAGCGCCGGCGCGGCGGGGGTATCGGGCTTCATGCAGGGCTCCTTTTCGAGCTGGAGTCCTGACGATAAGGAGATGTCCGGGCAGCGAGTTGAGGTGCGTCAAGCCGGCGCGGGGCCGTGCCGGATCGCGCTAGAAATCGCCGCCGCCGGTGGCCAGGCTTTCGAACTTGGTGAGCGGCTTGATGAACGCGAGCTTCACCGTGCCGGTCGGGCCGTTACGCTGCTTGCTGATGATGATTTCCGAGACGCCCGGCTCCTTGGAGTCCTTGTTGTAGTAGTCGTCGCGGTAGATGAACATGATCACGTCGGCGTCCTGCTCGATGGCACCGGATTCGCGCAGGTCACTCATCATGGGGCGCTTGTCGGTGCGCGACTCCACGCCGCGCGAGAGCTGAGACAGCGCGATCACCGGGCAGCCCAGCTCCTTGGCGAGCATCTTCAGGCCGCGCGAGATTTCGCCCACAGCCGTGGCGCGGTTCTCGTCGCTCATGCCCGAGGACACGCTCATGAGCTGCAGGTAGTCGACGACGATCAAGCCGAGCTTGCCGCCGCACTGGCGCGCCAGGCGTCGCGCGTTGGCGCGCAGCTCGCTCGTGGTGAGGCCGGGCGTCTCGTCGATGTGAAGGGACACGGTGCGCAGCTTCTCGATGGCCTCGGTGAGGCGCGGCCACTCGTCGTCCGTCAGCTTGCCCGTCCGCAGGTGCGTCTGGTCGATGCGCCCGATCGAGCCCACGATACGCACGGCCAGCTGGCTCGCGCCCATTTCCATCGAGAACACCGCCACCGGCAGCCCCTCGTGCAGCGCGACGTGCTCGGCGATGTTGATCGCGAGCGAGGTCTTGCCCATCGACGGGCGCGCCGCCAGGATGATCAGGTCGCCGGCCTGCATGCCCGATGTCATGCGGTCCAGGTCGTAGAAGCCGGTGGGCACGCCCGTGATGTCGTTCGGGTTGTCCGCCATCTCCTGCACGCGGTCCAGGAGCTGCACGACGAGGGTGTCCATGCCCTGGAACCCCTGCTTCATGCGTGAGCCTTCCTCGCCGATGTGGAAGATCTTCTGCTCGGCCTCGTCCAGGATCTTGTCGACGGCCTTGCCCTGGGTGTTGAAGGCGGCGGTGGCGATCTCGTCGCTCGCCGAGACGAGCTTGCGCAGGATCGAGCGCTCGCGCACGATCTCGGCATACCGGCGGATGTTGCTCGCGCTCGGTACGTACTGCGCGAGCGAATTGAGGTACGCGAGCCCGCCCACCTCGTCGGCCTTGCCCAGCGACTGCAGTTGCTCGTACACCGTGATCACATCCGCCGGCCGCGTCGCGTTGATCAGCGTGCCGACGGCCGAGAAGATCAGCCGGTGTTCGTAGCGGTAGAAATCGGAATCCGTGAGCAGGTCGCCGACGCGGTCCCACGCGCCGTTGTCCAGCAGCAGGCCGCCCAGCACCGAGGATTCGGCTTCGATCGAATGCGGAGGGATGCGCAGTTGCGCGACCTGGCGGTCGCGCGGGAGGTCGTCGTCAACGGGCGTCAGGACGGCGGACATGGAATCCTTTTTCTCGAGCGTGAGATGTTAGCCCCGCCCTGTACGAATCGACAGGATAACGCTGGGTGCAAGCTGTGGAAATCCGGTGGGGCAAAAGGAAAAAGCCGCCCGGGGGCGGCTTTTTCGCTGCTGGCGTGCCGCTGGCGCGGCAGCCCTGTTCTTACGCCGTTTCGCCGTACACGGTGACGTTGATGTCCACCACCACGTCGGTGTGCAGGGCCACCTGCACGCCGCTCTCGCCCACGTGCTTGATCGGGCCGTTGGGCATGCGCACCTGCGCCTTCTGCACCTTGTAGCCGATCTTGCCGAGCTCTTCGGCGATGTCGTAGTTGGTGACGGAGCCGAACAGGCGGCCGTCCACGCCGGCCTTCTGCGTGATCTTGACGCTGGTGCCGGCGAGCTTCTCGCCCTGCGCCTTCGCTTCGGCCAGCTTCGCGGCGGCGGCCTTCTCGAGCTCCGCACGACGGGCTTCGAATTCGGCCTTGTTCGCCTCGGTCGCGCGGCGGGCGCGGCCCTGCGGGATCAGGAAGTTGCGGGCGTAGCCGTCCTTCACTTTGACGATCTCGCCGAGATCGCCCAGGTTGACGACCTTGTCCAGGAGAATGACTTGCATGTTCCGGGCTCCTTAGATGCGGTGCTGGTCGCTGTACGGGACCAGGGCCAGGAAGCGCGCGCGCTTGATGGCGGTGTTGAGCTGGCGCTGGTAGATCGCGCGCGTGCCGGTCAGGCGCGCGGGGATGATCTTGCCGTTCTCGGCGATGAAGTCGCGCAGGGTGTCGATGTCCTTGTAATCGATCTCTTCGACGCCGGCGACGGTGAAGCGGCAGAAGCGCTTGCGCTTGAACAGCAGCGACTGGGTGTTGCGCTTCGGACGCTTGTCCTTGTTGAATTTCTTGAACGTGGCCATGGTGGACCTCTCTTTACGAATCTTGAACTGGAACGAATGACTGGATGTGGAGCACCGGGTGCCTGCCGCCACGGGTTGCCGCGAGGAATCCGTCGAACCGCCAGGGGCTACCCAAGGCCTGCACCCTGAGGGCTTCGGCGACTGCGCCGAAAGCCACCGCCCGGATCGCCAATTTCGCCTGCCTCGCCTGCCCCGCCTCGACCTGTGCGGACTCGTGTTCGAGCACGAGATCGATCGCGGGGATGCCGGCCGGCGTGTGCCGCAGGGCCGAGATCTCGGCGATGCGGGCGCCCAGGGCGACCTGGTTCACGGGTTCGCGGCCGCGCCGCTTACGACTGGAACTCCTGCTGCTGGGCCTTGCGCGCTTCTTCGCGCTCGACGGTCTTCATCATCGACGACGGGCCGGTGTCGGCCTTCTTGCGCACCACGGTCAGGTGGCGCAGCACGGCGTCATTGAAGCGGAAGGCATGCTCCAGCTCGCCCATCACGTTCTGGTCGGCCTCGATGTTCAGGCACAGGTAGTGCGCCTTCGCGAGCTTGTTGATCTGGTAGGCCAGCTGGCGGCGGCCCCAGTCCTCGACGCGATGCACCTTGCCGTTGCCGGCGGTGATCATGCCCTTGTAGCGTTCCAGCATGGCCGGAACCTGTTCGCTCTGGTCCGGGTGGATCAGGAGCACGATTTCGTAATGACGCATGGATTCTCCTTGTGGATCACGCCACGGTGGTACCCGTGGCGTTTGGGTTGAGCCACCCGCCGCGTCAGCGGTAGCGGTGTGGCAAGGGGGAACCCGGCATTATAGCCGCGGGCGGGAAAGCCCGCCGACCGGGACTCAGTGGTCGTTCAGGGCCCTGTCCAGCGGCCTGAACTTCTCGGGGCCGACCGCCTCGAGGATCCTGGGCGCGACGGCCTGCAGTTCCTCGTAATTGGTGGCCGCCTCCACCGCCAGGTTCAGCCGGAAGCCCCGCAGGCCCAGGCTTGCCGTCAGCGCGGTGGCGATCGGGTAGGCCTCGGCGTAGCGTTCCTGCGGCGTGCGGTGCTTGTGATGCTCGACGGCCTGGGCATGGGCCTTGGCGGCCGCGTTCTCGGCCGCGGTCTGTTCGGGCGCGGCATCCACGATCAAGCCCAGTTCGAACAGCTTGTCGACGTCCTCGCGCGTGACGCCGGTGACGGCCGTGGCCTCGAGCACCTGGTCCAGCGTCCGCTTGCCGTCGAACAGGATGAACGCGGAGCGCTGCCGCGGCGTCAGGGGCACGGACCGGTCCTTCATCACCTGGTGGCCCAGGTCGGTCTTGACGATCAGCATGGTTCCCTCAACTTGTCCCGGCCTCCTCAGGGTTGTGGAGCTACTTTAGCCCAACTCGGCGCGCGCGGTGCGTTTTTCTGGTGCATGCGTGGCCCGCGCGGCAAAGCAAAAGGCCCGCATCGGCGGGCCTTCATGGACGCGAGGAAACGCAGCCTCAGTCGCGCGCGTAGATGTCCACGTCCTTGGTCTCCCTGATGAACAGCGTGCCGACGACGAAGGTCATCGCCGCGACGATCACCGGGTACCACAAGCCGTAGTAGATATCGCCCGTCGCGGCCACCATCGCGAATGCGGTCGTCGGCAACATGCCACCGAACCATCCGTTGCCGAAGTGGTAGGGCACGCTCATCGACGTGTACCGGATGCGGGTCGGGAACAGTTCGACCAGCATGGCGGCGATGGGGCCGTACACCATCGTCACGAGGATGACGAGGAACACGAGGATCAGGAGCACCATCCCCTTGTTCATCTTGTCCTTGTCCGCGGGGGTCGTCAGGCCGGCGGCCTTGGCGGCATCTCCCAGGCTCTTCTTGAAGTCGGCGATCGCCTTGGCGGACTCGGGCGAGAAGCCGTGCCGTTCGGCGTTCAGCGTCGCCGTGGGCGCGGTGAAGGTCTTGTCGCCGATGCTCACGGTCGCCGGCGTGCCCGCGGGCGCGGCCTTGTTCTCGTACGGGATGTACGAGGTGGTCAGCGTGCGCTTGGCGAGGTCGCAGGACGAGGTGAAGTCGATCTCGCGCGCGATCGGGCTGCCCTGGAACGAGCAGGTGGCCGGGTCGGCCGTCACCGTCACCTTGGAGGCCTTCTGGGCCGCGACGATGGACGGGTTCGCGTACTGCAGCAGCATCGGGAACACGGTGAAGTACGTCAGCGCGGCGATCAGGCATCCGGCCATGATGATCGGCTTGCGGCCGATCTTGTCCGACAGGGAACCGAACACGATGAAGAACGGCGTGCCGATCACCAGCGCGGCCGCAATGTAGAGGTTCGCCGTCGTCGCATCGACCTTCGCGATGGTGGTCAGGAAAAACAAGGCGTAGAACTGCCCGCAGTACCAGACCACGGCCTGGCCGGCCGTCAGCCCGAACAGCGCCAGGATGATGATCTTGAGGTTCTTCCATTGGCCGAAGGATTCGGCCAGGGGGGCCTTCGAAGTCTTGCCCTCGGCCTTCATCTTCTGGAATGCCGGCGACTCGTTGAGCGACAGGCGGATCCACACCGAAACGGCGAGCAGAACGACCGAGACCAGGAACGGAATGCGCCAGCCCCAGTCGTTGAAGTCCTTGGTGCCCATTCCCTCACGCACGCCGAGGATGACGAGCAGCGACAGGAACAGGCCGAGCGTCGCCGTGGTCTGGATCCAGGAGGTGTAGGCGCCGCGCTTGCCATGCGGCGCATGTTCCGCGACATAGGTCGCGGCCCCGCCATATTCGCCGCCGAGCGCCAGGCCCTGCAGCAGCCGCAAGGCGATGAGGATCACCGGCGCCGCCACGCCGATCGACTTGTAGCCCGGAAGCAGGCCGACGATGAAGGTCGACGAGCCCATGATCAGGATCGTGATCAGGAAGGTGTACTTGCGACCGATCATGTCGCCCAGGCGGCCGAACACGATCGCGCCGAACGGCCGCACCAGGAAGCCGGCGGCAAACGCGAGCAGCGCGAAGATGTAGGCGGACGTGGGATCGAGGCCCGCGAAGAACTGGCCCGCGATGATCCCGGCCAGCGATCCGTACAGGTAGAAGTCGTACCACTCGAACACCGTGCCCAGCGATGAAGCGAAGATCACCTTCTTTTCTTCGCGCGTCATGGGCGCGGCCGCGGCAATCCTCTTCCCAGCCGTCGCCGTCGATGCTGTTGCCATGTTGTCTCCTTCGGTTGAAGTAGGGCCAGTGTTTGGAGCCCGTCTGACAGCAAGCTGACTCGGCAGAGCATGGAGGCGTCGCCACGACGCTTTTCAGGGGAAGCCCTGATAGGGTAATCCCTCGGGCTGGCTCGCCACGATCGGGCGCGTGAGCAGGCTCACGAAGATGGCCACCGCAAAGCCGACCGGCACGCCGAACGTGCCCGCCGACACCGGCTGGATGCCCCACCACAGCGTCTGTCCGGGCGGCATGCCGAAGAACGCGCGGAACGGCGGCGCATTGATCGTCATGTAATACACGGTGACGCCGAGCCCCGCGAGCATGCCCGCCACGGCGCCGCGCCGGTTGGCGCGCGGCCAGAAGATGCCCAGCACCATCGCCGGCACGAACGCCGAGGCCGCGAGCGAGAACGACGCCGACACCAGCGGCAGGATCTCGGCAGGCTTGAGGGAGGCGGTGAACGCCGCGACCAGCGCCACGGCCATCAGCGCGAACTTGGACAGGATCACGCGCTGTTCCGCCGTCACGCGCGTGTTGATTTCGTGCGAGTAGATGTCGCGCACCATGGCGTTGCTGATCGTGAGCAGCAGGCCGTCGGCGGTGGACAGCGCCGCGGCCAGGCCGCCCGCAGCCACCAGCCCCGAGATCACGTAAGGCAGGCCACCCAGCTCGGGCGTGGCCAGCATGATCATGTCGGCGCCCAGGCGGATCTCGCCCCACTGCAGGATGCGGTCGCCGTTGACGTCGGCCACCGAGATGAGCGACGGGTCCACCTTCACCCATTGGGCAATCCAGGGCGGCAACGCATCGAAGCTGCTGCCCACGAGGTTGTTCATCACCTCGAACTTCACGAGCACCGCGAGCGCCGGCGCACTGAGGTACACGAGCGCGATGAAGAAGATCGACCACGCCACCGAGGACCGCGACTCGGCCACGGTGGGCGTCGTGTAGTAGCGCGTGAGCAGGTGCGGCAAGCCGGCGGTGCCGACCATCAGGCAGAACATCAGCGCCAGGAAATTGCGGCGCGAGACGTCGAAGGCCTCGCGCTCGGCGGCCGTGCCGTTCGGGTCGCCCGCATAGGGCAGGCTGTGCCGCGGGAACCCGCCGAGCGGCTTCGCGCGCTCCTGGCTTTCCTGCAGCGCGCGCGTCCAGCGTTCGCGCGCCGCGGCGACGTCCTTCGGCAAGGCCGCGAGTTCGCGGCTGGCCTCGACGATCAGCGCCGAATCCGCGCCCTGGGCCTTCAGCCGCCGCACGCGCTCCTGCGCCTGCGCGCGCTCGCGCCGCAGCGCGCCTTCGACGTCGGCCAGGCGCGCCTCGTACTCCTGCGCACGCTTCGCGAAGATCGCGGCGACCTCCTTCTCTTTCGGGTCGTTGGCGAGCTTGTCCTCGAGCTCCGCGATCTTCTGCAGCTGCACGCCGTAGACCAGCGGCGCCGCCGGATTGCCCAACTGCTTGTACGCGAGCCACGACACCGGGATCAGGAAGGCGAGCAGGATGATGATGTACTGCGCCACCTGCGTCCAGGTGATCGCGCGCATGCCGCCGAGGAACGAGCAAAGCAGCACCCCCCCGAGGCCCAGCAGGATCCCGATCTCGAACTGCACGCCCGTCAGGCGCGAGGCGATCAGGCCGATACCGTAGATCTGCGCGATCACATAGGTGAAGGAACACAGCATCGCGGCCAGGGCGGCGATGACGCGTGGCCAGCGGCCGCCGAAGCGCGCGCCGAAGTAGTCGGGCACCGTGTAGAGGTTCAGGCGCCTCAGGTGCGGTGCGACGAGCAACGCGACCAGGCAGAACCCGCCGGTCCATCCCAGCACGTAGGCCAGGCCCCCGGCCTGCGCGCCCGAGCCGCCGAAACCCTGAAGGTACAGGCCGCCCGCGAGACTGATGAACGAAGCCGCGCTCATCCAGTCCGCCGCCGCGGCCATCCCGTTGTACATGCCGGGAATGCGCCGCCCGGCGACGTAGTATTCCTCCGGGTCCGTCGTGCGGCCGTAGATCCCGATGGCCGCATACATCATCACCGACGCGAACAGGAAGATGGGCCCCATCCAGAAGCGCGAAAGGCCCCTGCGCTCGGCCCACGCCATGAGCAGCAGGAACGCGAGCACCCCGCAGACGTAGATCGCGAAGTTGCGGTGCAGGCGCCGCTTGTAGGCGGCGAATGCGGCGTCAGGCATCGACGCCTTTCCGCGTCGGCGGCAGGCTGTCGTCCGGCGCCAGGCGCTTCATCAGCCGGGCGTAGCACACGACGATGCCGAGAAACACCAGCACCCCGCCCTGCGCCGCCATCCAGAAGTCGAACGGCCACGGGCCCACCATGAACTGCAGGTCACGGGCCCAGAAGCAGAACGCGAAGCTCACCAGCGCCCAGACGAGCAGCAACGCCGCCTTGAGCGCGAGCACGCGCGGGTCGTGCTGCTCCTGTGCTTCGGGATCGCCCATGCGTGAATCATGGCACCGCACAGGCGGTGCGGGCCATGGTGTTTACGGCAAGGCCGGCGTCAGGACGCCGCCAGGCGCTGCCAGGTGTCGATCACGCTGTCCGGATTGAGCGAGATGGAGGTGATGCCCTCTTTCACCAGCCACTGCGCGAAATCCGGATGGTCGCTGGGCCCCTGCCCACAGATGCCGACGTACTTGTCCTGCTTGCGGCACGCGGCGATGGCTCGCGACAGCATCGCCTTGACGGCCGGATCCCGCTCGTCGAATTCCGCCGCCAGCAGGTCCAGGCCCGAATCGCGGTCCAGGCCCAGGGTGAGCTGCGTGAGGTCGTTCGAGCCGATCGAGAAGCCGTCGAAGAACTCCAGGAACTCGTCGGCCAGGATGGCGTTGCTCGGCAGCTCGCACATCATGATCACCTTGAGCTCATCCTGCCCGCGCTTGAGGCCCTTGGTGGCGAGCAGGTCCGTGACCTTCTTCGCTTCGTTCAGCGTGCGCACGAAGGGCACCATCACCTGCACGTTGGTCAGGCCCATCTCGCTGCGCACGCGGCGCAACGCCTCGCACTCCATCGCGAAGGCTTCCTGGAAGTCGCGGCTGATGTAGCGCGCCGCGCCGCGGAAGCCCAGCATCGGGTTTTCTTCCTCGGGCTCGTAGCGCGAGCCGCCGATCAGCTTGCGGTACTCGTTGGACTTGAAGTCCGACAGGCGCACGATCACCGGCTTCGGCCAGAACGCCGCGGCGATGGTGGCCACGCCTTCGGCCACCTTGTCGACGTAGAAGGCGCGCGGCGACGCATGGCCCCGCGCCACCGACTCGACGGCCTTCTTCAGGTCCTGGTCGATGTTCGGGTACTCGAGGATCGCCTTCGGGTGGACGCCGATGTTGTTGTTGATGATGAACTCGAGCCGCGCGAGCCCCACGCCCTCGTTGGGCAGCTGGGCGAAGTCGAAAGCCAGCTGCGGGTTGCCCACGTTCATCGTGATCTTGGTGGCGATCGGCGGCATCTCGCCGCGCTTGACTTCGCTCACTTCGGTCTCGAGCAGGCCGTCATAGATGTGGCCGGTGTCACCCTCGGCGCAGCTCACCGTGACCAGCGTGCCGTCCTTCAGGCGCTCGGTCGCGTCGCCGCAACCCACCACGGCCGGGATGCCGAGCTCGCGCGCGATGATGGCCGCGTGGCAGGTGCGCCCGCCGCGGTTCGTCACGATCGCGCTGGCGCGCTTCATCACCGGTTCCCAGTTCGGGTCGGTCATGTCGGTGACCAGCACGTCGCCCGGCTGCACCTTGTCCATCTCGGCGGTGCTGTGCACGATACGCACCGGGCCCGTGCCGATCTTCTGGCCGATCGCGCGGCCTTCGGACAGCACGTTGCCGCGGCCCTTGAGCTTGTAGCGCATCTCGGACTTGCCGCGCGCCTGGCTCTTCACCGTCTCGGGCCGCGCCTGCAGGATGTAGATCTGGCCATCGGCGCCGTCCTTGCCCCATTCGATGTCCATGGCGCGGCCGTAGTGCTCCTCGATCACGAGCGCGTAACGGGCGAGCTGCTCGACGTCCGCATCGGTGAGCGAATAACGGTTGCGCTGCTCGAGCGGCACCTCGGCCGTCTTCACGAGCTTGCCGCTGGCCTTCTTCTCCTCGTCGGAGGCGAACACCATCTGGATCAGCTTGGAGCCGAGGTTGCGGCGGATCACCGCCTTCTTGCCGGCCTTGAGCATCGGCTTGTGCACGTAGAACTCGTCCGGGTTCACGGCGCCCTGCACCACCGTCTCGCCCAGGCCGTAGCTGGAGGTGATGAACACCACCTGGTCGAAGCCCGACTCGGTGTCGATGGTGAACATCACGCCCGCGGCGCCGAGGTCGCTGCGCACCATGCGCTGCACGCCCGCCGACAGCGCCACGTTCGAATGCGCGAAGCCCTTGTGCACGCGGTAGCTGATCGCGCGGTCGTTGTACAGGGAGGCGAACACCTCCTTCATCTTGTGCAGCACGGCGTCGATGCCGACGACGTTCAGGAAGGTCTCCTGCTGGCCGGCGAACGAGGCGTCCGGCAGGTCCTCGGCCGTGGCCGACGAGCGCACGGCGAAGCTGGCGTTCGGGTTGCCCGCGGCGAGCTTCTCGAAGTGCGAACGGATGTCCCGCTCCAGATCCGCCGGGAACGGCTGCTGCTCGATCCAGCCGCGGATCTGCGCGCCGGCCTGCGCGAGCGCGCGCACGTCGTCGACGTTCAGCTCGGCCAGGCGCTGTTCGATCTTCTGCGCGAGGCCGCCGTTGGCGAGGAACTCGCGGAACGCATGGGCCGTGGTCGCGAAGCCGGTGGGCACGCGCACACCCTGCGGCAGCTGGGAGATCATTTCGCCGAGGCTGGCGTTCTTGCCGCCGACCGCCTCGACGTCGGTCATCCTCAGGTTCTCAAACGGTACGACCAGGGCGGCCGCGTCGAAGAGTGCAGACATGGGAAAGCTCCAGAGTTTGAAACCGTATCTGCGCTCGGCGAGCGCGCGCGGGCATGCAGCACGAAGCAGCTTTGTGCTTGTTCGAATGGGCTGGCGGGGTGCATGCGCGGGAATGCGATAAATTGCCGCCATTGTAGGCGTGGGACCCGTCGTGGGGCTTGCGCTGACCTGAAAGCGCCATCGCATGCACTCCCGCACCGTGTTCTTCATCTCCGACGGCACCGGCATTACCGCCGAGACCTTCGGCAATGCCATCCTGGCCCAGTTCGAATTCAAGCCGCGGCACGTCCGGCTGCCCTTCGTGGATACCGTGGACAAGGCGCACCAGGTCGTGCGCCAGGTCAACCACGTGGCCGAGCTGGAGGGCAAGCGGCCGCTGGTCTTCACGACACTGGTCAACAGCGACATCCTGGCCGTGCTCGAGTCGGGCTGCAAGGGCATGCTGCTGGACATGTTCGGCACCTTCGTCCGCCCGCTCGAAGAAGAGCTGGGCATGAAGTCCAACCACCGCATTGGCCGCTTTTCGGACGTGAGCAAGAGCAAGGCCTACCACGACCGCATCGAAGCCATCAATTTCAGCCTGGCGCACGACGACGGACAGTCCAATACCGACCTGGCCCAGGCGGACGTGATCCTCGTCGGCGTGAGCCGCAGCGGCAAGACGCCCACTTCGCTCTACCTGGCGATGCAATACGGCCTGAAGGCCGCCAACTACCCGCTGATCCCCGAAGACTTCGATCGCCAGCAATTGCCCAGCGCCCTGCTCCCTCATCGGGCCAAGATCTTCGGGCTCAGCATCCAGCCCGAGCGGCTGGCCGAGATTCGCAACGAGCGCCGGCCCGGCTCGCGCTATGCCGCCGTGGAGAACTGCCGCATGGAAGTGAGCGAAGCCGAGGCCATGATGCGACGCGCCGGCATCCGTTGGCTCAGCACGACCACGAAGTCGATCGAAGAGATCGCGACGACGATCCTGCAGGAAATCCGGCCCGAGCGGCTGGAGTACTGAAGCTCGGCCGCATAGCCATCCCCTAATCCCGCGATTGGGCCAATGAATTGGCCATCCAGGACGGGCGCCCGTACCATAGCCCCTGTCAATCGACAAATCAAACTCAACAGAGGAAGTCTATGTCTCTCATCAACGCACAAGTCCCCCCGTTCCAGGCCACCGCGTACCACAACGGCAAGTTCGTCCCGGTGACCGAGGAGAACTTCAAGGGCAAGTGGTCCGTCGTCGTGTTCTACCCGGCGGACTTCACCTTCGTGTGCCCGACCGAGCTGGGCGACCTGGCCGACAACTACGCCGAGTTCAAGAAGCTGGGCGTGGAGGTCTACGGCGTCTCGACCGACACGCACTTCACGCACAAGGCGTGGCATGACACGTCCGACACGATCAGGAAGGTGCAGTACCCGCTGGTCGGCGACCCGAACCACCAGCTGGCCAACTTCTTCCAGGTGCTGATCACCGAGGGCGAGGACGCGGGGCTGGCGCTGCGTGGCACGTTCGTGATCGACCCGCAAGGCCGCATCAAGACCATCGAGGTGCACGACAACGGCATCGGCCGCGACGCGAAGGAAACGCTGCGCCGCGTGAAGGCCGCCCAATACATCGCCGCGCACCCGGGTGAAGTCTGCCCGGCCAAGTGGGAGCAAGGCGCCGAGACGCTCAAGCCGTCGCTCGACCTGGTCGGAAAGATCTGAGGAACCCACAGATGCTCGATGCCAACCTCAAGGCGCAGCTGGCTGCGTACCTGCAGCGCATCGCCAACCCGGTGGAGCTCGTCGCCTCGCTCGACGACACCCCGGCGTCGAGCAGCCTGCAGGAGCTCCTGCGCGACATCGCCGAGGCATCGCCGCTCGTCTCGATCGTCGAGACCCGCGGCGGGCCTTATCGCACGCCGTCGTTCTCGGTGAACCGCCCGGGCGAATCGCCCCGCGTGCGCTTCGCCGGCCTGCCGATGGGCCACGAGTTCACGTCGCTCGTGCTCGCGCTGCTGCAGGTCGGCGGCTACCCGCCGAAGGTGGACGACGCCGTGCTGAGGCAGGTGCGCGAGCTCGACGGCGACCTCGAGTTCGAGGTCTATGTCTCGCTCACCTGCCACAACTGCCCCGACGTCGTGCAGGCGCTGAACCTGATGGCGGTGCAGAACCCCCGCATCAAGGCGACCATGATCGACGGCTCGCTGTTCCAGGCCGAGGTGGAGGAGCGCCAGGTGATGGCCGTGCCCACGGTCTTCCTGAACGGCACGCACTTCGGCCAGGGCCGCATGAGCCTGGAAGAGATCCTGGCCAAGGTCGACACCGGCGGCGCGAAGCGTGAAGCCGAGAAGATCGCGGCCAAGGCGCCGTTCGACGTGCTGATCGTCGGCGGCGGGCCGGCCGGTGCCGCCGCCGCCGTGTACGCGGCGCGCAAGGGCATCCGCACCGGCATCGCCTCCGAGCGCTTCGGCGGCCAGGTGCTGGACACGCTGGGCATCGAGAACTTCGTCTCGGTCAAGGAAACCGAGGGCCCGAAGTTCGCGCTGGCGCTGGAGGAACACGTGCGCCACTACGACGTGGAGATCATGAACCTGCAGCGGGCCAAGGCGCTCAAGCCCGGGCCGCTGGTCGAAGTCGAGTTGGAAAGCGGCGCCTCGCTGAAGGCGAAGACGGTGATCGTCACGACCGGCGCGCGCTGGCGCAACGTCAACGTGCCGGGCGAGCAGGAATACCGCAACAAGGGCGTGGCTTACTGCCCGCACTGCGACGGGCCGCTCTTCAAGGGCAAGCGCGTCGCCGTGATCGGCGGCGGCAACTCCGGCGTCGAGGCTGCGATCGACTTGGCCGGCATCGTGGCCCACGTCACGCTGATCGAGTTCGACACCAGGCTGCGCGCCGACGCCGTGCTGCAGAAGAAGCTCGGGTCGCTGCCGAACGTCACCGTCCTGCTGAACGCGCAGACGACCGGGATCACCGGTGACGGCCAGAAGGTGAATGGGCTGGCCTGGAAGGACCGCGCTTCCGGCGAGGAGCACCGGGTGGAGCTGGAAGGCGTGTTCGTGCAGATCGGCCTGGTGCCCAACACCGAATGGCTGAAAGGCACGGTCGAGCTGTCGCGCCATGGCGAGATCATCGTCGACGCCAAGGGCCAGACCTCGGTGCCGGGCGTCTTCGCCGCGGGCGACGCGACCACGGTGCCATTCAAGCAGATCATCATTGCCGCCGGCGATGGTGCCAAGGCCGCATTGGGTGCATTCGATTACCTGATGCGCAGCTGATTGCGCGAGAATCCCGGGGAACAACAACAACCCCCGGGACCTTTCCCATGCAAGGCGATCCTCTCGTCATCCAGCACCTGCAGGCGCAACTGCGCAACGAGCTCACGGCCACCAACCAGTACTTCCTGCATTACCGCATCCTGAAGCACTGGGGGTTCGAGCGGCTCGCGAAGAAGGAGTACGAGGAGTCGATCGGCGAGATGAAGCACGCCGACAGGCTGATGGAGCGCATCCTGATGCTGGACGGCCTGCCGAACCTGCAGGACCTCGGCAAGTTGCTCGTCGGCGAGAACGTGCCCGAGATCCTCGAATGCGACCTGCGCAGCGAACGCGGCGCCCAGGCCACCATCAAGGACGGCATGGCGCATTGCGAGCAGGTGCGCGACTACGTGTCGCGGGAGATCCTCTCGGGCATCCTCGAGGACACGGAGGAGCACATCGACTGGCTGGAGACCCAGCTCGACCTGCTGGCCAAGGTGGGCCTGGCGAACTACCTCCAGTCGGCGATGGGCGACCAGCCTTCCAGCTGACGGCGATCAACCCGGCCTCGGCAGGGGCTTTGATAATGCGAGCGATTCGTATTTATAATCGCTGCCATCATGATCGTTTGCGTCTGCCGCCGCGTCTCCGACCGCGAAATCGCCCGCCACGCCCGTGCCGGGATGGATTTCGACGACATCCAGTTCGAGCTGGGTGTGGCCACGCAATGCGGTCAGTGCGAAGGCTGCGCGCGTGACATCGTCGCGCAGTGCTGCTCGGCCCAGCCGGTGGCCGCGCTGACCAAGCAGATCGAGGGCGGCTGCGCCGCCCAAGGCGCCTAAAGCCCCAGCGCCGCGATCCCCGCGCGGGCGACCTGCGCATCCTCGCTGGATTTCACCCCGCTCACGCCCACCGCACCGAGCACCTGCCCGTCCTTGACGATGGTCACCCCGCCTTCCAGCATGCCCTGGAGGTGCGGCGCGGACAGGAACGACACGCGACCGCCATTGATCAAGTCCTCGTAGACCTTGCTCTCGCGGCGGCCCAATGCGGCTGTGTTCGCCTTCGCAGGCGCGATCTGCGCCGAGATCGGTGGCGCGCCATCGAGGCGCTGCAACCACAGCAGGTGGCCGCCATCGTCGACGATGGCGATCGTCACCGCCCAGGAATTCTTCGATGCCTCGGCTTCGGCCGCGGCGGCGACGGCCTTCACGTCGGCCAGTTCGAGCAGGGGTTTGTTCTTCATGACACGGCGAGCATAGCCCGCCCTTGAACCAACCTAGAATGGGCGCATCTAAAGCCCATCGGCAAAGGAGTGATGGACATGAACGAACCGATCCAGACCCTCGACTACGGCTACGCCGGTTCAGTCGCGCAGCAGCGCAACCGGGTGTTGCGCAACACGTACTGGCTGCTCGCCCTGAGCATGATCCCCACGGTGCTGGGCGCCTGGGTGGGTGTGGCCACGGGCATCACGGCTGCCATGGGCAACGGCCTGGGGCTGATCGTCTTCCTGGGCGGCGCCTTCGGCTTCATGTTCGCCATCGAGCGCACCAAGAATTCCGCGGCCGGCGTTCCGGTGTTGCTGGCGTTCACCTTCTTCATGGGCCTGATGCTCTCGCGCCTGATCGCGGTGATCCTCGGGTTCAAGAACGGCTCCAGCCTGATCATGACGGCGTTCGGTGGCACGGCCGCCGTGTTCTTCGTGATGGCGAGCCTGTCCACGTTCATCAAGCGCGACCTGTCGGGAATGGGCAAGTTCCTGTTCGTCGGCGCGCTGCTGCTGATGATCGGCAGCATCATCGCCGTGTTCCTGCCGTCCATGGCCGGCATGGTGACGATCAGCGTCCTGGCGATCGGCATCTTCAGCGCGTACATGCTGTACGACCTGAAGCAGATCGTGGACGGCGGCGAGACCAACTACATCACCGCCACGCTGGCGCTGTACCTCGACGCCTTCAACGTGTTCCAGAGCCTGCTCGCGCTGCTGGGCGTGTTCGGCGGGGAACGGGACTAAGCAAGCTCGAAGACGGCGATCGACTCCACGTGCGCGGTGTGCGGGAACATGTTGACCACGCCCGCCGCCGTGCAGCGATAGCCGGCCTGGTGCACCAATAGCCCGGCATCCCGCGCGAGCGTCGCCGGGTTGCAGCTCACATAGACGATTCTCGAAGGCGGCTTCCAGCCGCCTTTTTGCGTCTGGAAGCCTCCTTTTTCATGCGCCTGCTGGTGAAGGTCCGCCAATGCCTTCGCCAGTGCGAAGGCACCTTCGCGCGGCGGGTCGACCAGCCAGCGATCGGCCGGGCCATCCGCCACGAGCTGTTCGGGCGTCATCTCGAACAGGTTGCGCGCGGCGAACTCGGCGCGGCCGGACAGCCGGTTGCGCGCGCAGTTCTCCCGCGCGCGCTGCACCAGCGCGTCGCTGCCCTCGATGCCCAGCACCTCGCGCGCCTGCGTGGCCAGCGGCAAGGTGAAGTTGCCCAGGCCGCAGAACCAGTCGATCACGCGTTCATCGCCCTGCACATCGAGCAGTCGCAGCGCCCGCGCGACCAGCACGCGGTTGATGTGCGGGTTGACCTGCGTGAAGTCCGTCGGCCGGAACGGCATGCGGATCCCGAATTCCGGCAATGAATAGGCCAGTTCCGCACCGCCCCCGTCGAGCAGCCGGATCGAATCCGGCCCTTTGGGCTGGAGCCACCATTGCACGCCGGGGTGTTCGGCGGCGAACGCCCGCAGCTTCGCGATATCGCCATCGCTGAGCGGCTCCAGGTGCCGCAGCACCAGCGCGGTGACCTCGTCGCCGCACGCGAGCTCGATCTGCGGCACGGTCTCGATCGCGTCCATGCCGGCGATCAGCTCGCGCAGCGGCAGCAGCAGGTCGCTCACGTGCCTGGGCACGACGTGGCATTCGCGGATGTCGGCCACGTAGCGGCTCTTGCGCTCGTGGAAGCCGACCAGCACAGCGCCCTTCTTGCGCACGTGCCGCACCGAGAATCGTGCGCGCCAGCGGTAGCCCCAGGCCGGGCCTTCGATGGGACGCAGCACCGTCTCGGGTTTCACCTTGCCCAAATGCCAGAGGTTATCCTCGAGCACGCGCTGCTTGATCGCTACCTGCGCCCCCGGGTGCAGGTGCTGCATCTTGCAGCCGCCGCAGGCACCCTCGTGCAGGCCGAAATGCGGGCAGCGCCCGCGCACGCGCTGGGACGATTCGCGATGGATCTGCGTCAGCGTCCCCTGCTCCCAGTTGTTCTTCTTGCGATGGATGGTCGCGGACACGAGCTCGAACGGCAGCGCGCCGTCGATGAACACCACCTTTCCGTCGGGTCGCCGCGCAACCCCTTGCGCCTCGATATCGAGCGCGTCGACCGCCAGCCAGCCTTCGGGCAGCGCCGGTTTGCCACTTTCTTCCGTCATGCCCCTGATTGTCTCAGGGCCCAACACGGCGCCCGCGGGCGGGAGTAGGCTTCGCGCATGAGCAACCTGTTCCACTGGCTGGCGCGCCTGCTCGCAGTTGCCGCCCTGGCGGCAATGGGACCTGTCTTGGCTGCGGAAACGGCTGCTGTGTACCTGGTGGACATCGATGGCGCGATCGGGCCCGCGACGGCGGAGCACGTGCAGCGGGCGCTGCAGCGCGCCGCTGCGGCCAAAGCGCAACTCGTCGTGCTGCGCATGGACACCCCCGGCGGCCTGGACCGCGCCATGCGCGACATCATCAAGGCGATTCTTTCGTCGCCGGTGCCCGTTGCCGCCTATGTCGGCCCGCAGGGCGCGCGTGCCGCCAGCGCCGGCACGTACATCCTGTATGCCTCACACGTCGCGGCGATGGCACCCGCCACCAATCTGGGCGCGGCGACGCCGGTGGCGGTGGGCATGCCCACACCGGGCGCCGAACCGCCCGCACCGCGCGCGAGCGGTGCGGCCAGCGGTCCCCACGAGGACGCGATGGGCGCGAAGCGGATCAACGATGCGGCCGCCTTCATGCGCGGGCTGGCGCAGCTGCGTGGCCGCGACCCCGCGTGGGGTGAACAGGCGGTGCGCGAGTCCGTCAGCCTGCCCGCGCGCGACGCCCTGGCGCGCAAGGTGGTCGACCTGATCGCCGCCGACGTGCCCGACCTCTTGCGGCAGCTCGACGGCCGCACGGTCCCATTGGCCGAGGGCACGACGGTCCGACTGGCCACGGCCCATGCACCGGTCGTGATCGTGACGCCCGACTGGCGCGGCCGGCTGCTGGCCGTCGTGAGCGACCCCAGCCTGGCGCTCATGCTGCTGATGCTGGGCGTGTATGGCCTGCTGTTCGAGTTCATGAACCCCGGCTTCGTGCTCCCGGGCGTGGTGGGCGGTGTGAGCCTGCTGCTTGCCTTGTGGGGCCTGCAGATGCTGCCCATCAACTACGCCGGGCTGGCGCTGGTCCTGCTCGGGATCAGCTTTTTCGTGGCCGAGGCTTTCCTGCCCAGCCACGGCGCGCTGGGCGCCGGGGGGGTCGCGGCATTCGCCTTCGGCGCCCTGCTCCTGGTGGACACCGAGGCGCCGGGCTTCCAGGTGGCGCCCGCGATGGTCGCCGCCATCGCCGTGATCTCGGCCGCCGCCACCATCGGCATCGCGACGATGGCGGCCCGGACGCGTCGACAGCCCCTGGTCAGCGGCGCGGCGATGCTTATCGGCGCTGTCGGCGAAGTCATCGAATTCGAAGACGGCACAGGCTGGGCCGAGATCGGCGGCGAACGCTGGCGCATCCGGGCGGCCGAGACACTGGCACCCAGCCAGCGCGTGATGGTCACTGCGCAGGACGGCCTCACCTTGCACGTGCAACCGGACAAAGGAGCGAAGCCATGATCTATTCCGCGGGCCTCATCGTCATCCTGGTACTGCTGGCGATGCTCGCCGCGGCCACCATCCGGATCCTGCGCGAATACGAACGCGGGGTGGTGTTCCAGCTCGGCCGCTTCTGGCGGGTGAAGGGACCGGGACTGGTGCTGCTGATCCCGGGCATCCAGCAGATGGTGCGCGTCGACCTGCGCGTGCTGGTGATCGACATTCCCAGCCAGGACGTGATCTCGCGCGACAACGTCGCCGTGAAGGTCAACGCCGTGCTGTATTTCCGCGTGGTCGATCCTGAGCGCGCGATCATCCGCGTCTTCAACTTCCTCGAGGCCACCAGCCAGCTCGCGCAGACCACCTTGCGCGCCGTGCTGGGCAAGCACGAACTCGACGAGATGCTCTCCGAGCGGGAGCGGCTCAACCTGGACATCCAGAAGATCCTCGACAGCCAGACCGAGGAATGGGGCATCAAGGTGACCAACGTCGAGATCAAGCACGTGGACCTGAACGAGAACATGATCCGCGCGATCGCCAGGCAGGCGGAGGCCGAGCGCGAGCGGCGCGCGAAGGTGATCCACGCCGAGGGCGAGCTGCAGGCCTCCACCAAGCTCGCCGAAGCCGCCGAGATCCTCTCGCACCAGCCGCAGGCGCTGCAGCTGCGTTATCTCGAAACTCTCACGGTGATCGCCGCGGACAAGAACTCCACCATCATCTTCCCGCTGCCGATGGATGTGCTCGGGCCGCTGCTGGAGGCCCTCAAAAGACACTAGGCCCAGGCGGCGAGGTATTCCTGCCAATGCGCTTCGGCCGGTGCCAGCCCGCCGAGCGCGCCCTTGACGTACGCGATCTCCTGCTCGTACTCGGCTTCGGTGAAGCCGCCGCGCATCTTCTGGAAGCGGCAGTACAGCAGGTAGGTGTTCATCACGTCCGTCTCGCAGTAGCGGCGGATGTCCTCGAGCTGGCCCTGGAGGAACGCCTCGTACACCTTCGAGCCGTCCATGCCCAGCTTGCCGGGAAAGCCGCACAGCTTGGCCATCGCGTCCAGCGGGGCGTTGTTCTTCGGCTGGTACATGCCCAGCAGGTCCATCAGGTCCAGGTGCCGGTTGTGGTAGCGGCCGATGTAGTTGTTGAACTTGAAGTCACGGTCGTCCTCGCCCATGTCCCAGTACTTGTTCGCGACCACGCCGTGGCGCAGCGCGCGATAGTGCAGCACCGGCAGGTCGAAGCCGCCGCCGTTCCAGCTCACGAGTTGCGGCACGTGCTTTTCGACGGCATTGAAGAAGGTCTGGATGATCTTGCCTTCGCTCGCGTTGTCGCGATCGACGAAGGAATGCACGCGCAGGCCCTCGGCATTGCGGAAGACGCAGCTGATCACGAGCACGCGCTGCAGGTGCAGCGGCATGAAATCGGTCTTGCCCTCGCCCGCGCGCTCCTCGCACCAGGCGTTGTAGACCCACTGGTCGGTGGCGTCCGCCGGATCCGAGCGCAGCAGGCGCAGTCCCGTGATGTCGGGAATCGATTCGATGTCGAAGACGAGAACGGGCCACGCCATGGTGACCCGACTTTAGCAGCTAGAACAGCGCCTCTTTCGAGATGCCGTTGCGCACCATGTGACGCCGCAGCTTCAGCAGGGCCTCGTTCTGGATCTGGCGCACGCGTTCGCGCGTGAGGCCCAGGCGATCGCTCAGGACCTCGAGCGTCTCGGGTTCGCGGTCGTGCAGGCCGAAGCGGCCTTCCAGCACTTCGCGTTCGCGGTTGGACAGCGCCTCGATCCAGTTTTCCAGCAGGCGCTCGACCTCATGGTTCTGAGTCACACCCGTGGGATCGACCGCCAGTTCGTCGGCGATCGTGTCGCTGAGCGTGTGGTCTTCCTCGTTGCGGTCCGTGGAGGCGTCGAGCGACTTCGGGACCTCGGCCATCGCGAGCAGTTCGGAAACGTCCTGCACCTCGCGACCCAGCAGCGCGGCGACATCCTCGACCCGCACGCCTTCGCCTTCGAAGCCCTTGCGCTGCGCGAACGCGGGATCGTTCTCCAGCGTGCGGCGGGCACGCAGCACCTGCTGCAATTCGCGCACGACGTGCACGGGCAGGCGGATGACGCGTCCCTGGTTCATCACCGCGCGCTCGACGGCCTGGCGGATCCACCAGGTCGCATACGTGGAGAAACGGAAGCCCCGCTCCGGCTCGAACTTCTCGATCGCGTGCATGAGGCCGAGATTGCCCTCCTCGATCAGGTCCGACAGCGGCACGCCGCGCCCGAGATAGCCCTTGGCGATGCTCACGACCAGGCGCAGGTTGTGCTCGATCATCGACTGGCGCGCGGCGAAGTCACCCGCGCGCGCGCGCATCGCGGTCTCGTATTCCTGTTCGGCCGTGAACAGCTCGGTGCGCCGTACATCGCGCAGGTACAGCGTCAGCGTGTCGCTCGATTCGCCGGCGATCTCGGCCGGGACGTCGCGCGGGTTCGGCTCGGGGACCGCGCCATCGATCAGCGCGACAGGCAGCGCACCACCCGCGTCTTCTCTCGCGCCCGGAACAGCGTTACGCCCGTTTCCGTTGCGCCTGGCCATGCATCACCTCATGGGCAGATAGCGTGCGGGATCGACGGGCTTGCCTTGCCGGCGGATCTCGAAGTGCAGCTTCACCCGGTCGGCGTCGCTGGCCCCCATCTCCGCGATCTTCTGGCCCTTGCGCACCGCCTGGTCCTCCTTCACCAGCAAGGCCTGGTTGTGCGCGTATGCGGAGAGGTATGTGTTGTTGTGCTTGAGGATGATCAGGTTGCCGTAGCCGCGCAGGCCGGCGCCCGCATAGACGACGCGGCCATCGGCGGCAGCGAGCACCGGGTCGCCGGCCTTGCCGCCGATGTCCAGCCCCTTGTTGCGTTGCTCGTCGAAACCTGCGAGCACCAGGCCGGCGCCGGCGATCGGCCAGTTCCAGGCGATCTCGTCTTCGCCCGCCGGCGCACTGGCCGGCGGCGTCACGGGCGGAACCGTTGCGACCATCGTCGACGACGCGGTGGCGGATGCCGGCGATGCCGGTGCCGTGGACACGCGTGCGCCGGACGCGGCGGGAACGCTCGCGGCCGCGCTGGCCGGGGCATTGGCACTGGCCGTGGCCACAGGCGGCGTCACGCGCACCACTTGTCCGACCTCGAGCACGTTGGGGTTGTCCAGGCTGTTCCAGCGCGCGATGTCTCGCCAGTTCTGCCCCGCATCCAGCGCGATGCGGATCAACGTATCGCCAGGCCGCACGGTGTAGTAACCGGGCTTGTTCGCGTTCTCCGCGCCGGGACCCTTCGCGGGCTCGACGGCGACGGGCGCCGAGGTCCTGCCGCTGCTGCGGTCTTCGACCGGTGCGGGCGTACGGAGATTGACCTTCGATGCGCATGCAGCGAGCACGCATGCGACTGTCACCGCAGCCGCAGTGGAACGCCATCCGCCCATCTCGATCATCTCCTTGATTCCTTCTCGTATGTTCTCAACCGATGCCCGATTTTAGGGGTACGAAGTGGACTGCCTCAAGCACAGTTTGTTGCAGTTGACTTGCGCTGCGCTTTTCGAGCACGACGAGCGCCTGCTGTCCTGAGTGCGTCGTCATCGGCGCGACGATGCGGCCACCGATCGCGAGCTGGTGCACCCATGCGTCGGGCACCGCGTCACCGCCGGCCGCGGCGATGATTCCCGCATAGGGCGCGCCCTTGGCGTAGCCCACCATCCCGTCGCCGAACAGCAGGTGCACGTTGGGCAGGCGGAAGTGCCGCAGGTTGTCGCGCGCCTTCTCATGCAGGCCGCGCAGGCGCTCGATGCTGTACACCTGGGCAGCCACGCGAGCGAGCACCGCGGCCTGGTAGCCGCAGCCCGTGCCGATCTCCAGCACGCGTCCCAGCTTGCCCGACGCCTCGCGCCGGCCCCCGAGCAGCAATTGCGTCATGCGCGCGACGACGCTCGGCTTGCTGATCGTCTGCCCCAGGCCGATCGGCAGGCTCGTGTCTTCGTAGGCCTGGTTGACCAGCGCCGTGTCGACGAAGCGGTGCCGCTCGACGGCGCCCATCGCCTCGATCACCATCGAATCGCTGATACCTTGCGCCGCGAGCTTCTCGACCATCCGGCGCCGCACGGCCTGGGAATCGAGGCCGACACCGTTCGGGGTGGCGAGCGAGCGGGCCGGCGTCGGTACGGCAGGCTTCGCGGCGGGCGCGGCTTTCGCGTCCAGCCGCGCGGGAAACTGGGGCCGACGCGTCATCGCTGCAGCAGCTGCGACCACGCGCCCAGCGAATCGTGGTCAGTGAGGTCGACCTGCAGCGGCGTGACGGACACCTCGCCGTGCGCGGTCGCATGGAAATCCGTGCCTTCGCCGCCGTCCTTCGCCGGCCCGGCGCCGCCGATCCAGTACAGCGTCTCGCCATGCGGGCTCTGCTGCGCGATCACCTTCTCCGCCGCGTGGCGTCGGCCGAGGCGGCACGCCGTGAAAGCGCCGAGCTCCTCGTACGGCAGGTTCGGGATGTTCACGTTCAACAGCCACGGCCGATCACGCGACACCTGCGGCAGGACTTGCGCGACCAGGTCGCGTGCCTTGCGCGCCGCCGATTCGATGTGCGCCCAGCCCTTCTGCGTCTGCGAGAACGCGATGGCGGGGATGCCGAACAGGTAGCCTTCCATCGCCGCACCCACGGTGCCGGAATAGATCGTGTCGTCGCCCATGTTGGCGCCATTGTTGATGCCGCTGACGACGAGGTCGGGCCGGTAGCCGAGCAGGCCCGTGAGCGCGACGTGCACGCAATCGGCAGGCGTGCCGTTCACGTAGCGAAAGCCGTTGTTCGCCTGGCGCACCGACAGCGGCGCGTACAACGTGAGCGCGTTCGACTTCGCGCTGTTGTTGTGTTCGGGCGCGACCACTTCCACCTCGCCCAGGTCCCGGATGGCGTCGTACAGGGCGACCAGCCCGGGCGCCTGGAAGCCATCGTCGTTCGAAAGGAGGATTTTCATGAGTGAAGGGTGAGCACCAAATTGTAGGGTCGCGTCGCGACAGGGACACGCGCGATCGGCGCAACGCGCCTATCATCCCGCCGGACCTTTTGCGTATCGGAGACTTCGCCCATGCATGCCTGGCTTTGCGAGAACCCCACCGGCGTCGACGCGCTGCAATGGAAGGAACTGCCGACGCCGCAGCCCCAGGCCGGCGAAGTGCTCATCGAGATCAGGGCCGCGAGCCTGAACTTCCCGGACCTGCTGATCGTCCAGAACAAGTACCAGTTCAAGCCGCAGCCGCCCTTCGTGCCGGGCTCGGAATACGCCGGCATCGTCGCGGCGGTGGGCGAGGGCGTGACGCAACTCAAGGTCGGCCAGAGCGTCGCCTGCCTCTCGGGCACCGGCGGCTTCGCCACGCACGTGATCGCGCAGGCGGCGCAATGCGTGCCGCTGCCGCCGAACTTCCCGCACGTCGATGCCGCGGCGTTCATCATGACCTACGCCACGTCGCACCATGCCCTGCTCGATCGCGGGCAGTTGAAGGCGGGCGAAACCGTGCTGGTGCTCGGCGCCGCGGGCGGCGTGGGCACGGCGGCCATCCAGATCGCGAAGCTCGCGGGCGCACGCGTGATCGCGGCGGCATCGACCGACGAGAAGTGCGAGCTGTGCAAGGCGGAAGGCGCCCATGCCACGATCAACTACAGCCGCGAGAACCTGCGCGACGCGATCAAGGCCGCCACCGATGGCAAGGGTCCCGACGTGATCTACGACCCCGTGGGCGGGGACTTTGCCGAGCCCGCGTTCCGCTCGATCGCCTGGCGCGGCCGCTACCTGGTGATCGGCTTCGCCTCCGGGCCGATCCCGTCGCTGCCGCTCAACCTGCCGCTGCTCAAGGGCGCTTCGATCGTCGGCGTCTTCTGGGGCGACTTCGCCCGGCGCGAGCCCAAGGCCAACCAGGCGATGCTCGCCGAACTCGCGCGCTGGTACGGCGAAGGCAAGATCAAGCCCGTGATCGACCGCACCATGCCGATGGCCGAGCTCAAGGCGGCTTACGCGCACATGGGATCGCGTGCCGTCAAAGGCAAACTGGTCATGGTGAACTGAACGCGAAGCGCCGCGCAGCTATAATTGCTGCCTTCTACGGTGGCTGTAGCTCAGTTGGTAGAGTCCAGGATTGTGATTCCTGTCGTCGTGGGTTCGAGTCCCATCAGCCACCCCACCCCCCTCTCCCCTCCCAGTACCTGCCGCCTGCGATTTGATGTAGGCTGGCCCTCCCGTCAGTCGATCGAGGTGCCCCATGCAGGACGAAAACGTTCTCCAGCATATCTCCAGGCTCGTCCAGGAAGAACACGAGCTGCTCGCAGGCCCGCAGTCGGCCGAGGAAAAGGCCGAGCGCCTGAAGCATGTGGGCGAACAGCTCGACCAGTGCTGGGACCTGCTGCGGCAGCGCCGCGCGAAGCGCGAATTCGGCAACGATGCCGACTCCGCGCAGGTGCGCGACGTCGGCACCGTCGAGCGCTACACGGGCTGAACGCCCGATCGCTTATTTGGCCGCCGTGTCCTGCGGCTTGGCGACCAGGATCTGCGCCTTGAAGCGTGTCTTGAGCACGTTGTAGTAGGCGAGCCCTTCGGCCGACGCCCACCAGCGGTTGTACTGATCGAGCTCCTGCTTGGCCTGCTCCGGCGTGGGCGGATCGCGCGGGACCACCTTGGCCACCTTGACGATCGCGTAGCCCTGCTCGCCGAGGTCCACGCCGTTGAACGACGGCAGCGTGGCGGGATCCGCACGCAGGGCCGATTCGACCACCGGGGCCGGCTGCTGCTGCGTCTGCTGGCGCGACACGAGCACCGCCGCAGGCAGCTGCGCGCTCGCGGGGTTGGCCTTCCATGCCGCGAGCTTCTCGATGCCGTCCTTCTTCGCGAGTTCGGCGGCCCGCACGGCGACGACGCGCTCACGCACCTTGTCCTTCACCTCGGCGAGCGGCAGCGTGTGCGCCGGCACGTACTGGGCGATGCGCCCGGAGACGAGCGTGCTCGGCGCGACTTCCACGGCTTCGGTGTTGCGCTTCTTCTCGATACTGTCGGGCGAGAACAGCGCGGACAGGAACTTCGGGTTCGCGAGCGCACCGGTGACACCCTTGGGCGGCGTGCGCTGCACGTTCGCCGCGGTCTGCACCTGCAGCTTCAGCTTGTCGGCCGCGGGCTTGAGGCTGTCCGATTGCTCATAAACGGTGTTGCTGAAGGTCTCGGCGACTTCGGCGAACTTGCGCTGGGCCTGCTGCTGCTGCAACTGGGCCTCGAGTTCGGGCCGCACGTCCTGGAAGGTCTTCTGCTTGCCTTCGCGCACGTCGTTCAGCTTGATGATGTGGAAGCCGAATTCGCTCTCCGCCACGTTGCTGATCTCGCCCTTCTTCAGCGAAAAGATCGTGTCCTCCACGGGCTTCACGAAGGCGCCGCGGGTCTGCCAGTCGAGGTCGCCCCCGTTGGGCGCGGAGCCGGGGTCCTGCGAATTCTTCTTCGCGACTTCGGCGAAGCTCTCGGGGTTCTTGCGCACCTGCGCCAGCAGCTCCTGCGCCTTCACCTTGGCCTTGTCCTTCTCGGCCTGCGGCGCACCCGCGGCGGCCGCCACCAGGATGTGGCTCGCACGCCGCTGCTCGGGCACGGCGTACTTCGCGATGTTCTGCTCGTAATAGGTCTTGAGGTCGGCCTCGTTGACGGCGATGCCCTTCTTCACGGCGTCGAGGTCCAGCACCAGGTATTCGACCGTGGCCTGCTCGGGGGCCTGGAACTGCTCGGGGTGCGACTTGTAGAACGCTTCCAGGTCCGCATCGGTCGGGTTCACGCGCGCGGCGTAGTCCTTCGGATCGAAGCGCGCGACCTGGACCTCGCGCTTTTCGAAGAAGGCGTTGAGCGACGGCGCGGCCTGCGCCGGCGTGGCGAAACTCGTGGCCATCACGCCCTGCAGCACCTGGCGCGCCGTGAGGTCGCTGCGCACGCTTTCCTCGAACATCTCGGGGCTCATGCCTTGCGCGCCCACGAGCTGGCGGTACTTCGCCATGTCGAGTTTGCCGTCCGGCCCGCGCAGCGACTGGATCACCTGGTTCTGCTGCAGTTCGCGGGCCACCGCCGCGTCGCTCGCCGTGAGCTTGGCCTTGTCGCCCGCCGCCGCGATCACGCGGTCGCGCACCAGGCGCTCGAGCGTCGCGTACTTCGCCTGCGGCGAATCGAGCAGCTTCGGGTCGATGTTCGGAACCCGCGCGCGCAGCCGCTCCGTCTCCTGGCGGTGCGCGGCATCCCAGTCGCCTTGCAGGATCTCGTGGCCGTCGACCTTCGCGACCGCATCGCCCTTCTCGCGAAACCGGTTGTAGCCCTGGATGCCCACGAGCACGAACGAAGGGAAGATCAGCAGGAACAGGAGGACCTGCATGACCTTGTTGTGGGTACGGACGAAATCGAACATGTCTTCTCGGGTTGTCGCGAATGAACAAAAGGCGAACTGCCGTTCGCCTTCTTCGCTCTTGGTGGGTGCTGACGGGATCGAACCGCCGACCTACGCCTTGTAAGGGCGCCGCTCTACCAGCTGAGCTAAGCACCCCTCATGGCTTCACCTTTCAGTTCAGCGCGTCTTTCAGCGCCTTGCCGGGACGGAACTTGGGCACCTTGGCGGCCTTGATTTTAATCGCAGCGCCGGTGCGGGGATTGCGGCCGCTGCGCGCGGCGCGCTTGCCCACGGCGAAGGTGCCGAACCCGACCAGCGACACCGACCCGCCCTTCTTGAGCGTGGTCTTCACGGCGCCGATCATCGATTCCAGTGCGCGCGTGGCCGCGGCCTTGGAAATGTCGGCATGCTTGGCGATGTGCTCGATCAGTTCGGTCTTGTTCACGGGGCCCCTCGTGGAGAGAAATTGTTGAAGGATGCGTCTCTTCGTCGTTCTGCACTGCGCCTTGGAAAGCGCACCCGGCCGATTAGAGCCAGCGCCATAGCGCGTGTCAATACGATGGGTGCGTTTCAGTGCACAAGGAGGCGGATTCTAGACGCAAACTCGGCGCGCAATGTTGTTCCGAAGCCGTGCGGCAGTGCGCAAATTTCTCGTCGCGAAATGGGGCCGCGAAGCCTTACAGGGCCGCAGCGATCGCGCGCCCCAGGTCCGTGGTGCTCGCCTTGCCACCGATGTCCGGCGTGCGCGGTGCACCACTGGCGGGATCCAGCACCTTCTCGATCGCGCGCAGGATCGCATCGTGCGCATCCTTGTGGCCCAGGAACTCCAGCATCATCGCCCCGCACCAGATCTGCCCGATCGGGTTCGCGATGTTCCTGCCGTAGATGTCGGGCGCCGAGCCGTGCACCGGCTCGAACAGCGACGGGAACTTGCGATCCGGATTGAGGTTCGCGCTGGGCGCGATGCCGATCGTCCCGGTGCATGCGGGCCCCAGGTCCGACAGGATGTCGCCGAACAGGTTGCTGGCCACCACCACGTCGAAGAAGTCGGGCCGCTGCACGAAGTGCGCCGTGAGGATGTCGATGTGGAACTTGTCCGTCTTCACGCCGGGATACGACTTCGCCATCGCCTCGACCCGCTCGTCCCAGTACGGCATGGTGATCGCGATGCCGTTGGACTTGGTCGCGCTGGTGAGGTGCTTCTTCGGCCGGCTCTGGGCCAGCTCGAAGGCGAACTTGAGCACACGGTCGACGCCCGTTCGCGAGAAGACGCTCTCCTGCACCACGAACTCGCGCTCCGTGCCCGGGAACATGCGGCCGCCGACGGCCGAGTACTCGCCTTCGGTGTTCTCGCGCACGATGTACATGTCGATCTCGCCGGGCTCGCGCCGGCTGCCATCCTTGCGCACCACCGGGCAGGTGATGCCGGGCATCAGGCGCGCGGGTCGCAGGTTGACGTACTGGTCGAACTCGCGCCGGAACAGGATGAGCGATTGCCACAGCGAGACGTGGTCCGCGATCTTCTCGGGCCAGCCGACCGCGCCGAAGAAGATCGCGTCGTGGCCGCCGACGCGGTCCTTCCAGTCGTCGGGCATGTACTTGCCGTGCTTTTCGCAGTAGTCCCAGCTGCCGAAGTCGAAATGGTCGAAGGCGATGTCGATGCCGAACTTGCGCGCGGCGGCATCCACGACGCGCACGCCTTCGGGCATGACTTCCTTGCCGATGCCGTCGCCGGCGATGACTGCGATGCGCTTCTTGCTCATTTCATTGCTCCTTCAGGAATGGGATGGCTTGTTCGAGCAGCGCCTGCGGCGCTTCCTCGGCGATGTAGTGGCCGCACGGCAAGGCTGCACCGGTGACCTGGGTGGCGCGCTCGCGCCATAGCGCCAGCACGTCGAAACACTGCCCCACCACGCCATGGGCACCCCATAACACGCGAAGCGGCTGGGTGAGCTGCCGTCCGGCGGCGACGTCTTCACGGTCGTGCGCGAGGTCGATGCCGGCGCTGGCACGGTAATCGGCGCAGATCGCCTGCGCAGTGCCGGGAATGCTCGCGCAGCGTTCGTATTCGGCGAGCGCATCGGGCGCGAACGCAGCCAACCCGGCATGGCGCTTGCCCATCACGCTGCGTACGTAGCGCACGGGATCGGATTCGATCAGCGCCTCCGGCAGCGGCGGCGGCTGGATCAGGAAGAACCAGTGCCAGTACGCGCGCGCGAACGCCTCGCTCGTGCGCTGGTACATCGCGAGCGTCGGCGCGATGTCCAGCAGCATCAGCTGGCCGACCGCCGCGGGATGGTCCACGGCCAGGCGATGTGCTACGCGCGCACCTCGGTCGTGCGCCAGCACGTCGAAGCGCTCGAAGCCGCAGGCGCGCATGACCGCGAGGGCGTCGAGCGCCATCTCGCGCTTGCTGTAATGGCCGCTCCCTTCGCCGGGCGCGGGTCGGGCCGAGTCGCCGTAGCCGCGCAGGTCCATCAGCACCACCGTGAAGTGCCGCGCAAGCTGCGGAGCAACGCGGTGCCACATCGCATGCGTCTGGGGATGGCCGTGCATCAGCAACAGGGGCTCGCCCGCCCCCGCGCGGCGCACATTCAGGTGCACCCCGGCGCGCTCGACCGCCAATGTCTCGAAGCCTTCCAGCATGGGCGCATTCTGTCCCCCGCCTCCCCGGCGGACAAGCAATAATCGGGCAACCGATTCTTTCCGCTGATGCAAGAATCCACCGCCCTGCTCGACCGCTCCGACCTCGAACTGCTGCTGGCCATCCGGCGGCACGGCACGCTCGCCGCCGCGGCCATGGCGGCGGACGTCGTGCCGTCCGTGATCACGAAACGCCTGGCCGCGCTCGAAACACGCCTCGGCCTGAAGCTCTTCCATCGCACGACGCGGCGTGTGGCACCGACCCCCGAAGGCGAGGCGCTGTGCGAGCGCGCGCTGGAGCTGTTGCGCCAGTTCACGCAGATGGAGCTCGACCTGCGCGAGCGGCACGGACAGCCCGCCGGCACGATCCGGATCGCCGCCACCTTCGGGTTCGGGCGCCAGTGGGTGGGACCCGCTCTCGCGGACTTCCAGGCGCTCCATCCGCAGGTGCAGGTCGACCTGCAACTCACCGAACGCCTGCCCGACCTCGCGATCGAGGGATTCGACGGCGCCGTGTGGTTATGGTCGGTGCATGGCCAGCGGGCTTCGGCCTGGACCGGCCGTCGGCTCGCGCGCAACCAGCGTGTGCTCGCCGCGTCTCCCGCGTACCTGGAGCGCCACGGCGCACCCGCACGACCCGAGGACCTTGCCCAGCACGAATGCCTGGTGGTGCGCGAACACGACGAGCGCTACGACCTGTGGCGACTGCAAAGGGACCGCGACCGCACCGAGTCGCGGGTGCGCGTGCACGGGGCGCTCTCGAGCAACTCGGGCGAGCTGGTGCGCGAGTGGTGCCTGGCCGGACGCGGCATCATGCTGCGCAGCCTGTGGGACATCGCGCCGCTGCTCGCGACCGGGCAACTGCAGCGCGTGCTGCCGTCGTACTCGATGCTCGATGCCGACATCCACTGGCTCGCGCCGCACCAGGCGCAGGTGCCGAGGCGCATCCGGCTGCTGGTCGACTTCCTCGCCGAGCGGTTCCGCGACGAACCCTGGCGCCTCAAGCGCGCGAGCGCACGACCAGCGCCACGCCGACGGCCGTGAGCGCCATGCCTGCGACGGTGAGCGCGGTGATGGGCTCACCGAACAGCACCCAGGCCATCAAGGCGGTACAGGGCGGCACGAGGTAGAGCAGGCTCGTCACCGCCGTCGCGGCGCCGCGCTGGATCAGCAGGTACAGCAACGAACTGCCGCCGAGCGTGAGCGCCAGCACGGACCACGCCATCGCGCCTGCCAGCTGGCCGTTCCAGTGCATGGTTTCGCTTTCCGCGAGCGCGATCGGCAGCGTGATGACCAGTGCGGCGGTGAGCTGCACCAGGTTGGCCGTGCGCACATCGCAGGGCTGCACGAAGCGCTTCTGGTACAGCGTGCCCGCCGTGATACTGACCAGCGCACCGAAAGCGAACAGCAGGTTGAGCGCGTGCACTTCCCCCAGCCCGAGCTTCTGCCAGACCACGAGCACGAGGCCCGCCAACCCCAGGACGAGACCGGCCCATTGCCGCCCACGCACCTCGCCGCCGCGCGCCGATACCCATACCGCCGTCAGCACCGGTTGCAGGCCGACGAGCAGTGCCGCGAGGCCCGCGCCCATGCCGTCCTTGACCGCCGCCCAGACGCCGCCGAGATAACCCGCGTGCATCAACGCGCCGGTGACCGACAGGTGAAGGACCTGCGAGCGGTCGCGCGGCCAGGCCGCACGCGCGGCGAAAGCCCACACGCCGAAACAAAGCACCGAGAACAGGTAACGCAGCACCAGGAACTTGAACGGCGGCGAATGCGGCATGCCGTAGCGCGCGACGATGAAGCCGGTGCTCCAGATCAGCACGAACACGGCGGGCATCGCCGCGACCAGGCGGTCCCGGCGCGAATCGGTGGACATCGGGCGGCTAGTGCTTCACGCGGCTGCGGATTTCCGGCAGCGCCTTCTGCAGGTAGTAGACCATCGACCAGACCGTGAGGATGGCCGCCACCCAGATCAGCAGCGTCCCCCAGAACAGCGTGTCGATCACATCGAAGAGCTGGCCGTCGAAGAGCAGGAACGGGATCGCGATCATCTGCACCGTCGTCTTCACCTTGCCGATCATGTGCACGGCCACGCTCTTGGAGGCGCCGATGTGCGCCATCCACTCGCGCAAGGCGGAGATCGCGATCTCCCGGCCGATGATGATCAGCGCCACGAACACGTCGGCGCGCTTCAGGTGCACCAGCACCAGCAGTGACGCGCAGACGAGGAACTTGTCGGCCACCGGGTCGAGGAACGCGCCGAACGACGAGGTCTGATTGAGCCGCCGCGCGAGATAGCCGTCCAGCCAGTCCGTGAGCGCGAACACGACGAACATCACCGTCGCCGTCATGTTCTGCGTCGTTGGCGCGATCGGCAGGTAGAACACCCCCACGATCAGCGGGATCGCGACGATGCGCGTCCAGGTCAGGATCGTGGGGATGGTGAAGAACATGCCCCGATTCTAGGGGCGGCTAGTGCAGGGCCCGGTAGATTTCTTCGGCCAGTTCGCGCGAGATGCCATCGACGCTGGCGATGTCGTCGACGCCGGCTGCCGCGACGCCGCGCACGCCCCCGAAGCGTTGCAACAGGCGCGCGCGCTTCTTGGCGCCTATGCCCGGGATTTCCTCGAGCCGGCTGCCGCCCACGCGCACCTTGGCTCGCCGTGCGCGCATGCCCGTGATGGCGAAGCGGTGCGCCTCGTCGCGGATCTGGGCGACCAGCATCAGTGCCGCCGACTCGCGCCCCAGGTAGACCTTGTCCCGGCCGTCGGCGAACACGAGTTCCTCCAGGCCGACCTTGCGGCCCTCGCCCTTCTCGACCCCGACGATCACCGAGAGGTCCAGCCCCAGCTCGGCGAACACCTCGCGCGCCATGCTCACCTGCCCCTTGCCGCCGTCCACCAGCACCAGGTCCGGCAAACGTTGCGCGCTGCCCCCGGCCGATTTCGGGGTCGCCTCCGGCGGGTCGCGGCCCGCCTCGGCCAGCTTGGCGTAGCGGCGCATCAGCACCTGGCGCATCGCCGCGTAATCGTCGCCCGGCGTGATGCCGTCGATGTTGTAGCGGCGGTACTCCGAGTTCTGCATCTTGTGGTGGTGATAGACCACGCAGGAGGCCTGCGTCGCTTCGCCCGCGGTGTGCGAGATGTCGAAGCACTCGATGCGGAAGGTGTCGAGGTTGTCCGGCGCCAGGTCCAGTGCCTCCACCAGCGCACGCGTGCGGGCCTGCTGCGAGCCTTCCTCGGCCAGCAGGCGCGTGAGCTGGATCTCGGCGTTCTTCTCGGCCATCTCCAGCCACAGGCGCCGCTGCTCGCGCGGCGCGTGCACCGCATTGATCCGGATGCCGGTCTGCTCCGACAACGCCGCGATCAGTTCGCGGGTCACCTGGTGGCTCGTGATCAGCGTCGAGGGCACCGGCACTCCGATGTAGTGCTGCGCGATGAACGCTTCGAGCACCTGCGCTTCCACCGGCATGCGTTCGACTTCCCCAATGGCCTCGTCGAACTCCTGCACCGCGCTCGCGTCCTCGATGTGCGTCGGGAAGTACGGCCGGTCGCCCAGGTGGCGCCCGCCGCGCACCATCGCCAGGTTCACGCAGGCGCGCCCGCCCTCCACGCGCACGGCCAGGATGTCGACGTCCTTGTCCGAGATCGTCTCCACCGACTGCTGGTGCAGCACGCGCGAGAGCGCGCTCATCTGGTTGCGCAGTTCCGCGGCCTGCTCGAATTCGAGCTTCTCCGCGTGTTCCATCATCCGCTTCTCGAGCTCGGCGAGCACCGCCTGCGTATCGCCGCGCAGGAAGGCCTCGGCGTTCTCCACGTCCTTGCGGTAGTCCCCCGGCGCGACCAGGCCCACGCAAGGCCCGGAGCAGCGCTTGATCTGGTACAGCAGGCAGGGCCGCGTGCGGTTGGCGAACACCGTGTCCTCGCAGGTGCGCAGGCGGAACACCTTCTGCAGCAGCTGGATCGATTCCTTCACCGCCCAGGCGTTCGGGTACGGGCCGAAGTAGCGGTGCTTGCGGTCCACCGCGCCGCGGTAGTAGGCGACGCGCGGGTACTCGTGCGATTCGAGCTTCAGGTACGGGTAGCTCTTGTCGTCGCGAAAGAGGATGTTGTAGCGCGGGTTGAGCGTCTTGATGAGGTTGTTCTCGAGCAGCAGCGCTTCCGCTTCCGAACGCACCACCGTCGTCTCCAGCCGCGCGATCTTGCCGATCATGTGGCCGATGCGCGTGCCGCCATGGTTCTTCTGGAAGTAGCTGGAGACGCGCTTTTTCAGGTCGCGCGCCTTCCCGACGTACAGCACGTTCTCCTGCGCGTCGAAATAGCGGTACACGCCCGGCAGGTGCGGCAACGCCGTCACCTGCGCCAGCAGTTCCTCGGAATGGCTCTCGGACATGGCCGTATTGTGGACAATGATTTGAAGCGAAGCGCAAATCATTGCGGCGCAGACTCACTTTGCGAAGCAAAGTTATGTCGGAGCCACAATCGCTATCCTGTTTGCAGCATGCTTTGGGACATCTTCTGCAACGTCATCGACAACCACGGCGACATCGGCGTGTGCTGGCGGCTTTCCGCCGAGCTCGCGCGCCGCGGCGAGGCGGTGCGGCTGCGCGTCGACGATGCGAGCGCGCTGGCGTGGATGGCGCCCGAAGGCCAGGACGGCGTGCAGGTGCTGCCCTGGGCCAGCGAACCGGGGCCGGGCGACGTCGTGATCGAGGCCTTCGGCTGCGAACTGCCGCAGGCCTTCCAGGCGCTGATCGCCGCGCGCACCAAGGCCGAAGGGCGGCAGCCGGCGTGGCTCAATCTCGAGTACCTCACGGCGGAATCCTTCGCGCAGCGCGGTCACGGCCTGCCGTCGCCGGTGCTTGCCGGTCCCGCAGCCGGCCTGGCCAAGCGGTTCTTCTATCCGGGATTCGTGCCGGGCACGGGTGGGTTGATTCGCGAACAGGATCTGCTGCGCGGACAGGAATCTTTCGACGCGGATGCCTGGCTGGCCTCGCGGGGCATTCAGGCCCCCGGCCTGCGGATGGTCAGCCTGTTTTGCTATGAGCCGCAGGCCTTGCGGCAGTTGCTCCCGCAACTCGGCGCCAGGCCAACTCGCCTGCTCGTGACGGCCGGGCGCGCCGCCGCCGCCATGCGTGCCGTGCTGGGCGACGCGACGACCCAGGGCCAGCTGTCGGTGCAGTTCCTGCCGCTGATGCCGCAGCCCGACTTCGACCACCTGCTCTGGTCCTGCGACTTCAACTTCGTGCGCGGCGAGGATTCGCTGGTGCGTGCCCTGTGGGCCGGCAAGCCGTTCGCGTGGCAGCTCTATCCGCAGCACGACGATGCGCACCACGCGAAGCTGGAGGCGTTCCTCGACTGGCTGGCCGCGCCGGCTTCGCTGCGCGAGTTCCACCGCGGCTGGAATGCGATGACGCCTCGGCTATCGTCCTTCGAGCCTTCCTTGTGGGAAGACACGGCCCGCCAGGCGCGCGACCGCCTGCTGGCCCAGGACGACCTGGTCACTCAGTTGACGCGCTTCGTCCTGCAGCCCGCGAAGATGTCGAGCGCCGGATCGTAGGCGCTCGTCTGCACCGAGAACACGCCCAGCAGCGAGTGGAACAGGCTGTCGTGGCTGACCGGCTGACCGGCCCGGCGGCGAAGGCAGACTTCGTCCACGCCGACGTCGGCCCGAAATGCCGGCGACAGCCACACCACGAATGGCACGTGCTTCTGGACATCGGGAGCGATCGCATACGGCACGCCATGCAGGTACAGGCCTTGCTCGCCCAGCGATTCGCCGTGGTCCGACACGTACAGCATCGCCGTATCGTGCGTCTTCTGGGCCTCGGCGAGGAAATCGACCAGCTTGCCGAGGAAGAAGTCGGCGTAGAGGATCGTGTTGTCGTACGCGTTGACGATGGCCTGGCCGTCGCACTGGCGCAGGTCGTCGGAATCGCAGGTGGGCTGGAAGCGCTGGAACGCGGGCGGGTAGCGCTTGTAGTAGGCCGGCCCGTGGCTGCCGAGCTGGTGCATCACCACCAGCAGGTTGCCCCGGCGGTCGCGCACTACCTGGTCCATGCCGCGCAGCAGGATCTCGTCGAAGCACTGGCCGTCCGCGCACAGGCCAGGGACGGTTTCGTGGTCCAGTTGCTGCACCGGCACGCCGTCGCACACCCCCTTGCAGCCGGACTGGTTGTCGCGCCACAGCACGCCGACGCCCGCGCGGGCCAGCACGTTCAGCACGGACTCGTGCGAGGCGATCCGGTACTCGTCGTAATGCGCGCGGCCGAAAGGCGAAAACATGCACGGCAGCGACACCTCGGTGGATGTGCCGCATGACGTCGCGTCGCGGAAATTGATCACGCTGCGCTTGGCCAGTTCCGGATTCGTCTCGCGCGCATAGCCGTTCAGCGAGAAATTCTGCGCACGCGCCGTTTCTCCGACCACGAGCACGAAAAGCATCGGGCGCTCGCGCGGCGGCGCGACCACCTTCGCATCGGCCCCCACGACGAGCTTCGGCTGGCCCGCAGGCAGGCTCTGGTCCAGCGCGTTCTGCGCCAGCGCGATGAGCGCGTTGCCCGGCGTGATGAGCCAGCGCATCTCGCGATGGTTGCGCATGAGCGAAGCGAAATCAGCGAATACCAGCAACAGGCTGCCGACACCCAGCACGAGCGCGCAGACAGTGACCCCGGTGCGGATGGCCGCCGCCCGGCGCCAGGGTCGATCCTTGATCGTGGTCCACCAGACCAGCGCAGAGGGCAGCACCCCGAACGCGGCCAGGTGCACGGCCAGGCCCCAGCCCAGCAGCTCGCTGGCCTCCTTGAAGTTGGTCGCCGTGACGTTGCGCACCATCGTCCGGTCGAGGTAGATCGCGTACCGCTCCATGAAGTACGACGCGCCGGCCGTCACCAGCAGCAGCACGGTGAGCAGCGGCTTGACCGTGTGCCGCGTTGAAAACATCGCCGTGATCGCGAAATGGATCGAGGCGAGCGAGACGAACACCGCCCCGGCGAAGAGCCAGGTCGCAGGCTCGGCCCAGGGCCGGTTTGCGAGCGCCGCGTGCCAGAACGGCCCGTTGCCGGCCAGCAGGATGAACACGGCCGCGCCGGCGAGCAGCGTCTCGGTATGAACGGCGGGGCGGGACTTCATGGCGGGCGAGTATGCCTGCCTCGCATGAAGCCGGCGAAGAGGTTAGAATTAAGGGCTTTGCGCGGACCCCGCGCCCTGCCGCAACCCAGCCGATTTCTTCGAGACGCGTGTTGCCGGCCCCCCACCCGAAGCTTACGAACATGAAAATCGCTCAAGAAATCCGCGCCGGCAACGTGATCATGCAATCCGGCAACCCGTGGGTCGTCCTGAAGACCGAATACGCCCGGGGCGGGCGCAACGCCGCCACCGTGCGCATGAAGCTCAAGAGCCTCCTGAACAACCAGGGCACGGAAATCGTCTTCAAGGCCGACGACAAGATGGACCAGATCGTCCTGGACAAGAAGGACTGCACCTACTCCTACTTCGCCGACCCGATGTACGTGTGGATGGACTCCGAGTACAACCAGTACGAGGTCGAGAAGGAAAACATGGGCGACGCCCTGAACTACCTCGAGGAAGGCATGCCCGCCGAGGTGGTGTTCTACGAAGGCAAGGCCATCTCGGTGGAACTGCCCACCAGCGTCGAGCGCGAAATCACCTGGACCGAGCCGGCCGTCAAGGGCGACACCTCGGGCAAGGTGCTCAAGCCCGCCAAGATCGCGACCGGCTTCGAGATCGGCGTGCCGATCTTCGTGGCCCAGGGCGACAAGGTGGAAATCGACACGCGCACGGGCGAATACCGCCGCCGCGTCTGACGGCGCGCAGCAATTGCGACAATGAGGGCTCCGGAAAGGGGCCCTTTTTCATTCGGCTATGCAGTTCGACTTCGACATCGTCGCCGTCCCGTTCCGCATGCAGCCGGGGCTGCGGCGGCTCGATGCGACCGATCCGCAGCTGACGCGCCTCGATCCCGCGAGCCCGCTGTACCGCGAGAAGCTCGCCGTGATGGAGACCGGCGCCTCGCGCCACGCCGTGGCGGGATTCGACGCATCGATGGCCTTGGCCGCGATGCGCGAGCGGCTGCCCAGCGCGCTGCCGCCCGAAATCGCCTACGAGCAGGATTTCGCGGTGCTCGACGGCGAGAGCGGCACGCTGCGATGGCTGTGCGTGTGCGTGCCTTCGCACTGGGCGCCGGAGGACAAGATCGGCCTGGATTTCGCGGCGGTCCACACGCCGGTGGCCGACAACCGCCTGCTCGTGGGGGCCTCGTCGCAGCTCGTGAAGCTCGCGACCTCCGGCGAATGCTGGGAACGGTTCGTGTGGACCGTCAGCCCGTCGGGCCGCTACGACCAGCATCCGAGGCGCCATGCGCGCGAGCCCTGGCCGCAGACGAACGGCATCGAAGCCTTCGGCGAGCGCTGCTGGCTGCGCGCCGAACGCCAGACCTTCTTCCCGGTCGGCGCGGGCACGCAGCAGGCCGTATTCACGATCCGCGTGATGCTGCAGCCCTTGCGCGAAGCCGTCGCCGCACCCGGCGTCGCGCGCAGATTGCACGACTCCATCGCCTCCATGTCGAACGATGTGCTCGCGTACAAGGGCCTCGCGCCGGCGCGCGAACCTTTGCTGGCCTGGCTGGCGAGCCGGGTCGCATGATGGAGCTGCTGGCCCGCATCGCCCAGGTCATCGTCCCGGTCTTCCTGATCGTGGCCGTCGGCTTCGTCTACGGCCGGCGCGCCCGGCCCGACCTCACGACCTTCAACCGCGTCGTGCTCGACGTGATGACGCCCGTGCTCGTCTACACCGCGCTCGCGGGCAAGGAGTTCCGCCTCGGCGACCACGCCGGCCTGCTCGGGGCCGGCGCGGCGCTGATCCTCGCCACGGGCGCCGTCGCATGGCTGCTCGCGCGCTTCACGCACACGAACGCGCGCAGCCTCGTGCCGGTCGTGATGTTCACGAACTGCGGCAACATGGGCTTGCCGCTGGCCCTGCTCGCCTTCGGTCCCGCGGGGTTCGGCGCCGCGGTGGGCCTGTTCTCGATCAGCAACCTGATTCACTTCTCTCTGGGCGCGCGCGTCACCAGCGCGCACGCGAGCACGCGCGAACTGCTCCTTAGCCCCTTGATGATCGCCAGCGCGCTGGGCTTCGCCAGTGCCGCCACGGGCGTGCGCCCGCCCGACATGATCTTCACCGGCATGAAGATGCTCGGCGAGGCTATGCTGCCGCTCATGCTGTTCTCGCTGGGCGTGCGCCTGACGCAATTGAAGCGCCAGGACGTGCCGCGCGGGCTGCTCGGTGCCTTCGCGCGCCCGCTGATCGGCCTGGCCGTGGCGCTGCCGCTCGCGCACGTGCTGGGCCTCACCGGCATGGCGCGCGGGCAGCTGCTGCTGTTCGCGGCACTGCCGCCGGCCGTGATGCAGTTCATGCTCGCCGAGCGCTACCGGCAGGAGCCCGAGCGCGTGGCGGCGATGATCCTGCTCGGCAACGCGCTGGCCGTCCTCTTCGTGCCGCTCGGACTGGCTCTGTCCCTCTAGGCTGGCACTACACTCGCGGCCCATGCAATATTTCGTCATCAGCCTGAGGCGCACTCCCGAACGGCTCGATGCCTTCTACGCCGTCAATGGTCATCGCGACCGGATCAGGCATTTCGAAGCGGTGGACGGTCGCACGACGGATCGAGGCGCCCTGGTCGCCCAGGGGCTCATGGAAGCGGGTCTGCCGCATTACACCGACGGCGCGGTCGGGGCCGCGCTATCGCACAGGCGGCTGTGGGAGATCGCGATCGAATTGGACGAGCCGATCACCATCCTGGAGGACGATGCGATATTGAGCGGCAACTTCTTCGATGCGGTCGAAGCAACCTGCCGGGAACTCGGCGAATGGGACTACCTGCACTGGGGCTGGAACTTCGATTCGTTTCTGACGTTCATGCTGCCGGGCAACCTGTCCCCCTGTGTTGCGCAATTCAGCCAGGAGCAGATGCGCGAACAGGCGAACACCTTCTCGCGCCAGGCGGTTCAGCCGTCGCTGTTCCGTTTGCTTGCCGCGTTCGGCATCCCCGCCTACAGCGTGACTCCGGCGACCGCGCGCAAGCTGCTGGACTGGTGCTTTCCGCTCGCCCCGGGCAGCGTTTACTTCTGGGGCCTGAACCGGAATTTTCCCAACACGGGAATCGACGTCGTCATGAACGCCTTTTTCCGGGAAGCGCATGCCACCCCGCTTGTTGCGCTGCCGCCGCTCGTGATCACTCCCAACGACCACGCGATTTCGACCATCCAGCTGCCGCGCAAGCCCTAGGCCGACGCCGCATCAGCACAACGGTCACCCGCCGCCTCCACGGCGCGCTGCTTGCCCCACAATGCAGCCATGCCCTCTTCGAGAAACCTCCACGACCGGCGGCTCGCGGATGCCTGGGCGACGCTCCAGGCGCATGCGAACAAGGGTCTTCCGCTCGACCCCGATGCCAGCCGCCTCGCCTTCGCCGACCCTGAATTCCTCCTGCGGCGCGAGACGCGCGGCATCCGCTTCCAGCTCGAGTTGCTCAAACCCGACCTCGAACAGCAGGCGCTGGGCATCGAGAACACCATCGTCGTCTTCGGCAGCGCGCGTTTTCGCAGCGAGGAGGACGCGGCCGTGCTCGTCAGGAACGCCGAAGCCAGTGGCGACGCGGCGCTGATCCGCCGTGCCCGCGCGTTGGCGCGCAATGCGCACTATTACGAGAAGGCGCGCGCGTTCGGCCAGCTGGTCGCGCAGTACAGCGCGGGCAAGGAGCCGCAGGACATGCTGTTCATCTGCACCGGCGGCGGTCCTGGCATCATGGAAGCCGCCAACCGGGGTGCCTACGAGGCCGACGGGATCAGTGTAGGCCTGTCGATCGCGCTGCCCATGGAAGAAGGCGCCAACCACTACGTGACGCCCGCCCTGTCCTTCCGCTTCCATTATTTCGCGCTGCGCAAGATGCACTTCATGATGCGCGCGAAGGCGCTGGTCGCTTTCCCTGGCGGCTTCGGCACGCTCGACGAGCTGTTCGAGGTGATCACGCTCGTGCAGACGCGCAAGTCCAAGCAGGTGCCGATCGTGCTGTTCGGCTCCGACTACTGGAAACGCCTCGTCAACTTCGAGTTCCTCATCGAGGAAGGCGTGATCTCGCCGCAGGACCTGGAGCTGTTCCAGTACGCCGACACGCCCGAAGCGGCGTGGCGGACCATCCGGGACTTCTACCGGCTCTGAAGCCTGAAGGCGAGGCGCAGGCCGCTGCCGACCACCGCGCTGAAGACCCAGAACACGCCCGAGATGCCGATCACGGCGCCGGCCACGCCGAAGAGCATCGGCATGGTGACGCTGGACGCGTTGATCGCCATGATGCGCATCGCCACCGCTTCGCCGTGGCGATGTTCGGGCGTGATCTGGTGCAAGGTGCTCATGACCATCGGCTGCACCGTGCCCAAGGCCGTGCCGAGCAGCACCGAGCACAGGCCCATGGCAATCGGCGCGTGCAGCAAGGGATAGATCGCGAAGAGCACGGTGGTCGCGGCCATCGCACTGGCGATCACCGCCCATTCGCGCACGTGCGCCGCGACCACGGGCAACAGCAGGCGGACCCCCGCCGCGGCCACGGCGAACGAGCCCAGGATCGTGCCGATCACGGAAGCCGAGAGGCCGCGCTCGTGCCCGAGCACCGGCACCACGAAGGTGTGCACGTCCCAGCAGGACGAGAGCAGCCAGTTCACGATCAGCAGGCGCCGGAAGTGCGGCTCGCGCAGCAGGTCCCACGCCTTGCCGGGCACGTGGCCCGCAGGCGGGACCACCGGCGGCAGTTCCTTCGCGTCGTGCACCCAGAACCAGCAGACCGTGGGCAGCGTGGCCAGGACGAGGAAGGCCAACGTGTAGCCGCCATGGTCGATCACCAGCCCCGCCGTGAAAGGCCCGACGAAGTTCGAGACCGCCGGGCCGATGGCCAGCCAGGAGAACACCTGCTTGAGTTGGGTGGGGTTCTCCGCGGCGCGGCCGACGTGGCGCTGCAGGGCGATCGACGCCGCACCCGTCGCGCCCCCCGTGAGCAGGGCCGCGAAACACAGCACCGGGAAGGCTGGGTACACCACCGCGGCGCCCGCGCCTATCGTGGCTGCCAGCACCGCGAAACCCATCGGGCGCTTGAGGCCGTGACGATCCGCATAGCGTCCCGCCGGCAGCGCAAGGAACACCTGCGTGAGAGCGAACAACGCCAGGAGGACGCCGACCGCGGCCTCGCTCTGCCCCTCGTGAAGCGCGAACAGCGGGGCGGCCATCCGCATGCCCGCCATGCACGCGTGCAGGAAGACGTGGCCGGCGATCAACCGCAAGAGCGCCGGGTTCATTCCGCCAGTCATCCGGTCGGCTCGTCCCCTTCCCCCACGGGCGGCAGCAGCGCCTGGGCCTCGCCCTCGGGCAGCGCCTCGACCGACTTCAGCGCCCGCCGCATCTGGTTCGTGCGCGTCTGCGCGCTCTCCAGCGTCTTGGCCGCGCGCTCGACCTGGTCACGGATCTGTTCGACCCACTTGCCGTAGCGGTCGAACTCGGTCTTGACGGCGCCGAGCACCTTCCACACCTCGGAGGCACGCTGTTCCAGCGCCAGGGTGCGAAAACCCATGTGCAGGCTGTTCAGCATGGCGAGCAGCGTCGTCGGCCCGGCAATCGTCACGCGATAGTCGCGCTGCAACGCATCCATCAGGCCCGGTCGCCGCAACACCTCGGCGTACAGGCTTTCGATCGGCAGGAACAGGATCGCGAAATCAGTGGTGTACGGCGGGCACAGGTAGTAATCGCTGATCGACTTCGCCTCCGTGCGGATGCGCGACTCGAGCGCACGCGCCGCGATGTCGGCAGCGGCGGGATCGGCCCGGTCCTGCGCGTCCAGCAGGCGCTCGTAGTCCTCGCGTGGAAACTTCGCGTCCACCGGCAGCCACACCGGCACGCCGTCGTCCGAGCGGCCGGGGAAGCGGATCGCGAAGTCCACGCGCTGGTTGCTGCGCGGCTTGGTTTCGACCTGCTTGGCGTACTGCTCGGGCGTGAGCACCTGTTCGAGCAGCGCCTCGAGCTGCACCTCGCCGAACATGCCGCGCGTCTTGACGTTGGTCAGCACGCGCTGCAGGTCGCCCACGCCTTGCGCGAGCGATTGCATCTCGCCCAGGCCCTTGTGCACCTGCTCGAGGCGGTCGGCCACCTGCTTGAAGCTCTCGCCCAGGCGCGTCTCCAGCGTGGTCTGCAGCTTCTCGTCCACCGTGCGGCGCATCTCGTCCAGCTTCGCGGCGTTCTGCTGCTGCAGCTGCGCGAGCTGCGCATCGAGCGTGGCGCGCACTTCGCCCATGCGGCGCGCATTCGATTCCGCCAGGCCTTGCAGTTGCACCACCAGTGTCTCCTGGAACACGCCCAGCTGTTGCGTGAGCTCGGTGCGCGCGCCCCGCTGCGATTCGCTGATCTCGCGCCGCAGTTCGCGCTCGAGCCGCTCGTTCGCGGCGAGCAGCTCCACGCGCGTGGCGTCGTTGGTCGGGGGCTTGCGCAGCAGCAGCATCACCACGATGACAAAGGTGGCGATGGCCAGGGCGACAAGGGTCCAGGTTTCCAAGCGGTTGTCCCCTACAGCACTTCCGGGTTCAAGGGCGTGAGCGGCTTGCCGTGCACGAGGAAGCCGACCAGGTTGTCGGCGGCCAGATCGGCCATGGCGCGGCGCGTGGGCACCGTGGCGCTGGCGATGTGCGGGGTGAGCACGACATTCGGCACGGTGAGCAGGTCGGGATGAACCTTGGGCTCGCCCTCGAACACGTCCAGGGCCGCACCCGCGATGCGCTTCTCGCGCAGCGCCTTCGCCAGAGCAGCGTCATCGACGATGCCGCCGCGCGCGACGTTCACCAGCGTGGCGGTGGGCTTCATCAGCGCGAGCTCCTTTTTCCCGATCGCGTGGTGCGACTCGGGCGAGTACGGCAGGACCAGCACGAGGTGATCGGCCGTCTCGAGCAGCTCCTGCTTGCTCACGTACCGCGCCTTGCACTGGGCCTCGAGTTCGGGCGACAGGCGCGAGCGGTTGTGGTAGATCACGTTCATGCCGAAGCCGTGGGCGCCGCGCCTCGCGATGCCCTGCCCGATGCGGCCCATGCCCAGGATGCCCAGCGTCGTGCCGTGCACGTCGCCGCCCGCCAGCATGTCGTAGCTCCAGCGGTCCCACTTGCCGGCACGCAGGAAGTGTTCGCCTTCGGTGATGCGCCGCGCGATGGCCATCAGCAGCGCGAAGCCGAAATCCGCCGTCGTCTCGGTCAGCACGTCGGGCGTGTTGGTGGCGAGCACGCGCCGCGCGGTCATCGCGGGCAGGTCGAAGTTGTTGTAGCCCACGGCCATGTTGGCGCAGATCCTGAGCTGGGGCGCCTGCGCGAGGGTGTCGGCGTCGATGCGCTCGCTGGCCGTGGTGAAGCAGCCCACCTTGTCCGCCAGCCTCGCCGCGAGCTGCTGCTTCGCCCAGAGCTCGTCGGCCTGGTTGGACTCGACCTCGAAATGCGCGCGCAGCTTGTCCAGCGTCTCGGGGAAAACGGCGCGCGCGACCAGGATCTTCGGTTTCATGGCAGGGTCTTGGCGGGAGGCGGCGTGGTGACGGGTTCGCTGCCGCCCATGCGGGTGTTGGGCACGTCGACATGCCACCCATGGATCACCAGCAGCACGAAAAACCCGATGACGTAGGCGGCGGTCACGTGCCACCCGGCTTTCAGGTAGGCACCGACCGATTTCGCCTCGGGGTACATGTTCGACAGCGCGACGCCCGCGGACGAGCCGAACCAGATCATCGAGCCGCCGAAGCCCACCGCGTACGCGAGGAAGCCCCAGTCGTAGCCGCCCTGGTGCAGCGCCAGCGCGGTGAGCGGGATGTTGTCGAACACGGCGCTCACGAACCCGAGCCCGAACGCGGTCTGCCACGATGCGGCCGGCAGTGCCTTCACCGGCATCATCGCCGCGCAGGTGACCAGCGAGAGCAGGAAGATGCTTCCCCGGAGCGCGCCCGGCAGCAGGTTCCAGGTCGGTTTGCGCCAGGGCGCGGTCGCGAAGATCGCGACCCACACGGCGATGCCGATCACCGGCCAGTGGTCGAGCACCTCGGGTGCCTTGATGTTGAAGAACACGTTGGCGGCCAGCGCGGTGACGAGGATGATCGCCACGATCCACAGGCGCGGCGCCTCGAGGAAGGCGTCGACCGGGTCATCCTTCATGATCGGCTGCAGCCGGTGCTGCTGCTTGGCGGCGATGACCCCGAAGATCGCGACGGCGACGACCGCGGCGATGTAGGCCTCCAGCACCTCGATGGGCGGCACGCCCGCGATCCACATCATCGTGGTGGTCGTGTCGCCGACCACGCTGCCCGAGCCGCCCGCGTTGCTGGCCGCGACGATGCCCGCCAGGAAACCGACGTGGACCTTGCCCCGGAAGAGGACATGCGCCATCGCGCCGCCGATCATCGCGGCCGCGATGTTGTCCAAGAAGCTCGAGATCACGAAGACGATGACCAGCAGCATGAAGCCGCCTTTCCAGTCATCGGGCAGCACGTTGGGCAGCAGGGTCGGCACGCCGCTCTTCTCGAAGTGGTCCGCCAGCAAGGCGAAGCCCAGCAGCAGCCCCAGCAGGTTCGCGAGCGTCACCCACTCGTGCTTCAGCAGCCCGGCGAGGCCCGCCACGCCGGGCACGCCGGCGAAGTCGCCCAAGCCGAGCTTGTACAGCGTGATGGTCGCCAGGCCGATCAGCGCCACATACAGCGTCTGGTTGTGGAACAGCGCGACCCCGAGCAGCGTCAGGGCGAACAACACGAAATCCAGGGGAATGCCGGCCAGGGTCAAGGTTGTCTCCGTCTTTTTCTGTTGTGCTTGGGCTGATTATCGGGGCACGCGCGACCCGTCCGGCTGACGGATGGGTGACGCGCCTACGGCGCTGCCTGCTCGACTGCTCCTAGAGTGACGCCATGAATACCGATCGCCTGCGCGGCCAGTGGAAACAGGTCAAGGGCCGGATCAAGGAACGGTGGGGCCAGCTCACCGACGACGACCTGGACGTGATCGCCGGAAAGCGCGACCAGTTGCTGGGCCGCATCCAGCAGCGCCATGGCATCGCCCGCGACGAGGCCGAGCGCCAGGTACGGCAGTTCGAGGATCGCAACCGCGACGTGGAACTGGACGACTCGCCCTCGCGCGACCAGGCGTAGGGCCCCAGCCCCTAATCGAGCCAGCGCGTGAATTCCTCGACCGGCGCGCGCGGCGTGTAGAAGGTGTTGACCTTGTGGGACACGTCGGCGTAGCCCAGCGCCATGCCGCAGACCAGCATCTCCTCCGGACCCGCGCCGATGTGCGGCAGGATGATCTTCGCGAACGGGTTCCAGGCCGCCTGCGGGCACGTGTGCAGGCCTTGCGCGCGCGCCATCACCATGACGTTCTGCAGGAACATGCCGTAATCGACGAACGACCCGACACCCAGGATGCGGTCGATCGTGAACATCAGCCCCACCGGCGCATCGAAGAACCGGTAGTTGCGGTGGTGCTGGGCGTGCATCTTGTCCTTCTCGCCCTTCGCGATGCCCAGCAGCCCATAGAGGCTCCAGCCGTTCTCGCGGCGGCGGTCGATGTACGGCGATACCCACTTCTGCGGGTAATAGTCGTAGTCCTCCTGGTACTCGACGGCGAGCGCCGGGTTCATGTAGACCGCGTCGTGCGCCGCGCACACCTTCTCGACCAGCGTGTCACGGCTCGCGCCCTGCAGCACGTACACCTTCCACGGCTGCGTGTTCGTGCCCGAAGGGGCACGGCGGGCGAGGCGCAGGATGTGCTCGATCTTGTCGCGCTCCACAGGCCGCGGCAGGAAGGCCCGCGTGGAAAAGCGCGACTCGATGGCGGTGTCCACGCTCGCGGGGTCCGCGACGACCGCGGTGACGGCGCTGTAAGTCATTGCAGGGCCTCCAGCACCGATTTCAATCTGGCAGGCAGCTCGGCCGGCCGGCGGCTTTCGCGATCGACGTACACGTGCACGAAATGGCCTTTCGCCGCCGTCATCTCCGTGCCCTTCACGAACAGGCCGACTTCGTAGCGCACGCTCGAGCGGCCCAGCCGCGCCACCCGCACGCCCGCCTCGACCTGCTGCGGGAACTCGATCGGCGCGAAGTAATTGCATTGCGTTTCGACCACGAGCCCGATCACCTGGCCCCGGTGGATGTCGAGGGCGCCCTGCCGGATCAGGTGGCCGTTCACCGCGGTGTCGAACCAGCTGTAGTACACGACGTTGTTGACGTGGCCGTACACGTCGTTGTCCATCCAGCGGGTGGTGATGTCGTGGAAGGCGCGGTAGGCCCCGCGCGGCTCGGGTTGGGGCTTCGTGTTCTCGTTCATCGCGGACGATTCTGCCAGCGGGCCGCGTACTGCGCTGCGACGCGGAAGGTGTTCACCTGGACCTGCACCGTGTCTTCCAGGCGCGTGCCATAGCCGCCCGCCATCGCGAAGGCCAGCGGCAAGCGTCGCTGCCACGCCCATTCGAAGACAACGCGGTCGCGCGCTTCGAGGCCATCCCAGGTGAGCTTCAATCGCCCGAGCCGGTCGCCCTCGTGCGGGTCCGCGCCCGCGAGATAGATCACCAGCCCGGGGTCGAAGCGCCCTTCGAGTTCCTCGAGCGCCCCGTCGAGGGCGCGGAGGTACTCGCCATCGCCGCAGCCGTCCGGAAGATCGACGTCGAGATCGCTCGCCTCCTTGCGGAACGGGAAGTTCTTCTGGCCGTGGATCGACAGCGTGAACACCGAATCGTCGCCCTGGAAGATGCGGGCCGTGCCGTTGCCCTGGTGCACGTCCAGGTCGACGATCGCGACCTTCAAGGTCCCCCGGTGCGACCGGCGCCATTCGGCTTGCATCAGCCGTGTGGCCACGGCCGCGTCATTGAACACGCAGAAGCCGCCGCCCTTGTCCGCGTAGGCGTGGTGCGTGCCGCCGGCGATGTTGGCGGCGACGCCTTCGGTGAAGGCGGCGCGGCAGGCGGAGATCGTCGCCCCCACGGAGCGGCGCGAGCGCTCCACCATCTGCGGGCTCCACGGGAAACCGATCTCGCGCATGACCTTCGGGTCGACCGACCCGTCACTGATCGCCTGGATGTACCCCGGCGTATGGACCAGCGCCAGCTCGCCATCGCTGGCCGGCGGTGCCTGCCGCAACTCCACCTCCGGCAGCTCAGCAGCCAGCCGGTCGCGCAGCATCTGGTACTTCCCCATCGGAAAACGGTGGCCCGGCGGCAGAGGCAGGACGAATTGCGTGGAGTAATAGACCTGCATGGCAGGATTGTGTCGGCGTCCCCGCCGAGCCGCTCCTTAGGTAGCCCCACCTAGAATGGTGCAATGCAGCAAAAATGACTTGCAAAGCTCGCTGGTACCCCTATACTTTGGACCATGCTGCGCTGCAACATGAACCGGGCCACCGGGGTTCAGGGCAGATATCGATCCACCCACCCTGCTCGTAACGGAGAACCGCTATGTTGACCGCTGAACAAATCCTGGCTTCCCAGAAAGCCAACGTCGAAACCCTCTTCGGCCTGACCTCCAAGGCCTTCGAAGGCGTCGAGAAGCTCGTCGAGCTGAACGTCACCGCGACCAAGGCCGCGCTGGCCGAAGCCGCCGGCACCAGCCAGGCCGCGCTGAACGTCAAGGACGCGCAAGAGCTGCTGGCCCTGCAGGCCTCGCTGTTCCAGCCCCTGGCCGAGAAGACCGCTGCCTACACCCGCCACCTGTACGACATCACGTCGAGCACGGGCGCCGAGTTCGCCAAGACCTTCGAATCGCAAGCCGCTGAGACCCAGAAGAAGTTCCTGGCCATCGTCGACAACGCCGCCAAGAACGCGCCGGCCGGCAGCGAAACCGCCGTTGCCGTGTTCAAGAGCGCCGTTGCCGCAGGCAACAACGCGCTGGAATCGGTCCAGAAGGCCGTGAAGCAGGCGACCGAAGTCGCCGAAGCCAACTTCAACGCCGTGGCCGCGCAAGCCGTCAACGCGACGAAGACGACGACCGCCAAGAAGCGCTAAGCAGTTCACGCAAACTCGAGGCCGCCTGCCCCGGCTGGGGCAGGAACTCTAGAAGACGCGGAGCATCTATCCGATACTCTCCTTCAGGCGAACGAGAGTTCTTCAGGTTGTCTCCTCGGGTCCTTTCGACACCCTCACGGGTTCAGGGATCCTTCATAGCCCGGTGTTCGCACCGGGCTTTTTTTATTTCCTCCGCGATAATGACGTTTACGTAAACGTCAACCATCAGGAGAACCCATGGACATCAGCGGCAAGGTCTTCATCGTCACCGGCGGCGCATCCGGCCTCGGCGAAGGCACGGCGCGCATGCTCGCCGCCAACGGCGGCAAGGTCGTCATCGCGGACATGCAGGCCGACAAGGGCGAAGCGATCGCGAAGGAGATCGGCGGCGCCTTCGTGAAGTGCGACGTGAGCCAGGAAGCCGATGGCCAGGCCGTCGTCGCCAGGGCCGTCTCCCTGGGCAAGCTGATGGGCCTGGTCAACTGCGCCGGTATCGCGCCGGCCGAGAAGACCGTGGGCAAGAACGGCCCGCACAATCTCGCGCTCTACACGAAGACCATCATGGTCAACCTGGTCGGCTCGTTCAACATGATCCGCCTCGCCGCCGACGCGATGGCGAAGAACGAGCCCGAGAAGACCGGTGAGCGCGGCTGCATGATTTCCACCGCTTCCGTCGCGGCCTACGACGGCCAGATCGGCCAGGCCGCCTACAGCGCGTCCAAGGGCGGCGTGGTCTGCATGACGCTGCCGATCGCCCGCGACCTCGCACGCAACGGCATCCGCAACATGACCATCGCCCCCGGCATCTTCGGCACCCCGATGCTGTTCGGCATGCCCAAGGAAGTGCAGGATGCACTGGCCGCCAGCGTGCCCTTCCCCTCGCGCCTGGGCACGCCCGAGGACTACGCGAAGCTCGCGAAGCACATCTTCGAGAACGACATGCTCAACGGCGAGGTGATCCGCCTCGACGGCGCGATCCGCCTCGCGCCGCGCTGATCAGAACTGGGTTTCCCGGAAAGGGTTCGACACGTCGGGCCCTTCCGGCAGGCCGATACGCTCGTATTCCGAGATCACCTGCGCGCCCAGCAGCAGCAAGGTCGCGCCGATCTCCAGCGTGAACAGCACGACGATCGCCGTCGTGAGCGAGCCGTAGACCACGCTCACCTGCGACAGCGTGTTGAAGTACCACACCAGCACGTGGCGCGTGATCTCCCACAGCAGCGCCGCCGTTGCGCCGCCGATGAATGCGTGCCGCCACGAGAGGCGCCCGACCGGCATCACCATGTAGACCGAGCTGAGCACGAAGATCTCGCCCGCCAGCCCGAGCAGGTACAGCAGCGCGCCCGAAACGCCCTTGAGCGACCACTCGTGCCCCAGGACGTCCACGCGCTCCTGCCCGATCGCCTGCAGGCTGCCCGAGACCAGCGTCACGATCAGCACGCCCAGCCCCAGGCACAGGATGTAGATGTACGGCAGCACCGCGGAGACGATGTAGCGGCGCTTCTTCGCGAGGATGCGATGCAGGAAGATCACCGACATCGCGTTCTCCAGCACCGTGAAGGCGAGCGAGCTGAAGAACAGCATCGTGACCAGCAGGAGCCAGCCGATGACGTCCCGGTTGGCCAGGAATTCGCGCAACTCCTCGATGATGGCCCTGGACTGGCCGGGAACGAACAGTTCGAGGTAGCGTCCCAGCGTGCTGAGCAGCAGTGCCTGGTCGACCACATGCGACAGCGCGATGACCAGCAGGATCAGCAGCGGCACGACCGAGAGCAGCGCGTAGTAGGCCACGGCGCCGGCGAGCAACAGCCCCTGGTTCTTCTTGAACTGCTTCAGCACGTTCCATGCGAACGCGCCCGGGTTCTGCAGGACGTGCGTCATGCGCGGACTCAGCATCCGCGGATTCTCGGTCCTACACGTCGATGGCGGTGGCTGAGCCGGCCTTCTTGCGCAGCTCGAACTTCTGGATCTTGCCGGTCGACGTCTTCGGCAGTTCGCCGAAGACCACCGCCTTCGGCACCTTGAAGCCCGCCAGGTGCTTGCGGCAGTGCGCGACGATCTCCTGCGCCGTCGCCTGCGCGCCGGCCTTGAGCTCGACGAAGGCACAAGGCGTTTCGCCCCACTTGGGATCGGGCTTGGCCACCACCGCCGCCGCGAGCACGTCCGGATGGCGGTAGAGCACGTCCTCCACCTCGATCGACGAGATGTTCTCGCCGCCCGAGATGATGATGTCCTTGCTGCGATCCTTGATCTTGATGTAGCCGTCGGGGTATTGCACGGCCAGGTCCCCGGTGTGGAACCAGCCGCCCGCGAAGGCCTCTTGCGTCGCCGCGGGGTTCTTCAGGTAACCCTTCATCGTGATGTTGCCGCGGAACATGATCTCGCCCATGGTCTCGCCGTCCCAGGGCACCGGCTGCATCGTCTGCGGATCGAGTACGCGCGCGTCGCGCTGCAGGTGGTAGCGCACGCCCTGGCGCGCGTTCAGGCGGGCCCGCTCGCCGATGTCGACCGCGTTCCACTCCTCGTGCCTGGGGCACACGGTTGCCGGCCCGTAGACCTCGGTCAGGCCGTACACGTGCGTCAGGTCGAAGCCGAGCCTCTCCATGCCCTCGATCATCGAAGCCGGTGGCGCAGCGCCCGCGACCATGCCTTTCACGCCTCGCGGCAGGCCCTGCTTCAGCTCGTCGGGCGCGTTCACCAGCAGGCCATGCACGATCGGCGCGCCGCAGTAATGCGTGACACCGTGCGTCTTGATCGCGTCGGCCATGGCTTTCGCCTCGACCTTGCGCAGGCACACGTTCACGCCCGCACGGGCAGCAATGGTCCATGGGAAGCACCAGCCGTTGCAGTGGAACATCGGCAGCGTCCAGAGGTAGACGGGGTGCTTCGGCATGTCCCATTCGAGGATGTTCGAGACGGCATTGATCGCCGCGCCGCGGTGGTGATAGACGACGCCCTTCGGGTTGCCTGTCGTGCCGCTGGTGTAATTCAGCGCGATGGCCTCCCATTCGTCGCCGGGCATCTGCCAGGCGAAATCCGGGTCGCCGCCGGCGACGAAATCGTCGTAGGTGATGCGGCCGATTCGCTCGCCCGGGCCGTACACCGCGTCTTCGGCATCGATCACGAGCAGTTCGCGCGGCGCCTGCCGCAACGCGATGGCCCGCTTCATGACGGCCGCGAATTCCGGATCGACGATCACGGCCTTCGCTTCGCCATGATCCAGCATGAAAGCGATCGTTTCGGGGTCCAGCCGCGTGTTGAGGGTGTTCAGCACCGCCCCCGCCATCGGGATGCCGAAATGCGCTTCGACCATGGGCGGCGTGTTCGGCAGCATCACAGCGACCGTGTCGCCCTTGCCCACGCCCGCCTTCTGCAGTGCACTCGCGAGCTGGCGGCAACGCGCGTAGACCTCGCGCCAGGTGCGGCGCAGCTCGCCATGCACGACCGCAAGCCGGTCCGGGTACACCTCCGCGGCCCGCTCGATGAACGACAGCGGCGTGATCGGCGCGAAATTGGCTTCGTTGCGCGGCAGGTCCTGGTCAAAAATACCCGGCATGGCTTGTCTCCTGAAGGCCGACAGCGTAAATCTTTCGGGTGCTTCGGCCCATTAAGTAAGAATACCGAGACGATGGCGATCCCCCAGTCTTTCATCCAGGAGCTGCTCGCGCGTGCCGACATCGTCGAGATCGTCGGCCGCTACGTGCAGCTCAAGAAGGGCGGGGCGAACTACATGGGGCTGTGCCCCTTCCACGCCGAGAAATCGCCATCGTTTTCCGTGAGCCCCACCAAGCAGTTCTATCACTGCTTCGGCTGCGGCAAGAGCGGCGACGCGATCCGCTTCCTGATGGAACACGCCGGCATGAATTTCGTCGAGGCCACCCGGGACCTGGCCGGCCAGTACGGCATGGAAGTGCCCGAGGAAGAGGTTTCACCCGCGGAACGCGAACGTGCCGCCAAGGCGCGCGAAAAGCACCTCACGCTCACCGACGTCCTCGAAAAGGCGGGCGAAGCCTATCGCAAGCACCTCCGGAACTCGCCGCGCGCCGTCGACTACCTGAAAGGCCGGGGCCTCTCGGGCCAGGTCGCCAAGCGCTTCGGCCTGGGCTACGCGCCCGAAGGCTGGCGCAGCCTGGCCAGTGTCTTTCCCGACTACAACGACGCGCTCCTCGAGGAAAGCGGCCTCGTCATCGCCGGGGACGACGACAAGCGCTACGACCGCTTCCGCGACCGGATCATGTTCCCGATCCGCAACGTCAAGGGCGAATGCATCGGGTTTGGCGGGCGCGTGCTGGGCGACGAGAAGCCGAAGTACCTGAATTCGCCGGAGACGCCCGTGTTCTCCAAGGGGCGCGAGCTCTACGGCCTGTTCGAGGCACGCGGCGACATGCGCGAGCACGGCTTCGTGCTGGTGACCGAGGGCTACATGGACGTGGTCGCGCTGGCACAGCTGGGCTTTCCCAACGCGGTCGCGACGCTGGGGACGGCCTGCACCACCGACCACGTGCAGAAGCTCTTTCGCTTCACCGACTCGGTCGTCTTCAGCTTCGACGGCGACGAGGCCGGCCGGCGCGCCGCGCGCAAGGCGCTGGACATCGCGATCCCCTTCGCGACCGACGTGCGCAGCATCAAGTTCCTGTTCCTGCCGGCCGAACACGATCCCGACAGCTACATCCGGGAGCACGGGCGCGACGCGTTCTCGCGCTACGTGGGCGAGGCCACACCGCTGAGCCGCTTCCTCATCGAGGCGGCACGTGAAGGCTGCGACCTGGCGACCGCCGAAGGCCGCGCCCACATGGCGGCCAACGCGAGGCCGCTGTGGCTCGCGCTGCCCGATGGCGCGCTCAGGCGCCAGCTGCTGGGCGAGATCGCGCAACTGGCGCAGCTGGATCCCGGCGAACTCTCGTCGCTGTGGGGCATCCGTCCCCCCGCGCGGGCGCCGCAGCGCCCGTCGACCTGGGCGCCGGCGCGCCGGCCCACGCGCACCCTGCCCCCCGGCCGCGCGGACCGAGCCCTGCAAATCACCTTCATGAACCCCGGCGCCTGGTCGACGCTGAGCAATGACGACCACCACCTCCTGTGCGAGCTGGCCGAACCGCACGGGCCGCTCTTCGCCTGGCTCGACGGCCACGTGCATGAACATGGCCCCGAGCCATGGGAAACCCTGCGGGAGGCCCTCGAAGGCCATCCGCAGGCTCCTTTCCTGTTCGAGCAGGCCGCCCGCGTGTTGCCGGACATCGAGCACGACCTGGACGAGCTGAGGCAGATCCTCGGCAAGGAGCGCCAGCGCTTGCTGGACGAGCGCAAGAAGGCCCTGGCCGAGCGTGCCTCCACCGATCCGGCGGCTTACGAAGAGCTGCGCCGGCTGATCGACATCAGCAAATCACCCTCTTGAATTTTCCGCATGACGGTATAATGTAGGGTTTGCTAGCGGCAAGAGCGACAGCAGCACCTCCGGACACCGGCCGACCGACGCCATGCGCGCAACCGAGCCAACTCCCCGCAAGGGCTGCACACCAAATGTTCGCCCACCCATCTTGCCCCTGACGGCCCCGCCGTCATCACCCGCGCCGGGTAGTAGTGGCGCATTTATTGTGTTTCTGTCCTTTCCGAAGGTCCCGAGGTACTTTTCATGCCCGCCGCAAAGTCCAAGCCCGCCGCGAAACCCGTTGCCCGAAAACCGGTCAAACCAAGCAGTGCCGCCAAGGCCCCGCTGAAGGTCGTGAAGACCGCGCCTGCCAAGGCGCCAGCGAAGGCCGGCAAAAAAGCAGTTTCGAAAGACAAGCCCGTGCCCGCCACCAAGACCATCGCGAAAGACAAAGCCACCGCCAAGGAAGAGCCGAAGAAGTCCCTGAAAGCCGTCGCCACCGAGGAGGTGGTGAAAAAGAAGCCCGGCCGCCCGCCCAAGGCTCAGGTTCCGGAGGCTGATTCGCCCGCCAAGGGCGCCAAGCGCGGCCGCAAGCCGAAGAATGCGGCCGAGGCGCCGAAGTCGGACGACGACGTCGACCTCACGGACCTGGACGACGACCTGGGGGGCGACGACGCGCCCGCCGAGGCCGTGGTCGAAAAGGTCAAGCCGCTGCGCATGAAGATCAGCAAGGCGAAGGAACGCGCCTTGATGAAGGAATTCGGCCTGGACGAGACCATCCTGTCCGAAGAGGAAATGTTCAAGCGCCGCCAGCGCCTGAAGGCGCTGATCACGCTCGGCAAGACGCGCGGCTACCTCACGCACGGCGAAATCACCGACCACCTGCCCGAGAAGCTGGTCGATGCCGAGACGCTGGAAGTCGTGGTCACCATGCTCAACGACCTGGGCGTGGCGGTGTACGAGCAGACGCCCGACGCCGAGATGCTGCTGTTGAACAACACGACGCCGACGGCAGCGACGGCCGAGGAAGCGGAAGAGGAAGCCGAAGCGGCCCTGTCCACCGTCGATTCCGAATTCGGCCGCACCACGGACCCGGTGCGCATGTACATGCGCGAGATGGGCACGGTGGAGCTGCTCACGCGCGAGGGCGAGATCGAGATCGCCAAGCGCATCGAAGGCGGCCTGATGGCGATGATGGAGGCCATCTCCGCCTCGCCCGCCACGATCGCCGAGATCCTGCGCCTGGCGCAGGAGATCCGCGAAGGCAAGGTCGTCATCTCGCAGGTGGTGGACGGCTTCTCGAACCCGAACGAGGCCGACGACTACGTGGCCGAGGAAGACTTCGACGAATTCGACGCCGATGACGACGACGACGGCCAGGGCGGCAGCAAGGCGCTGACCAAGAAGCTCGAGGAGCTGAAGTCGCAGGCGCTCGAGCGCTTCGACCGCATCGCCCTCCTGTTCGAGAAGATCCACAAGATCTACGACAAGGAAGGCTACGGCACGCCCGGCTACGTGAAGGCGCAGCATTCCCTGTCCGAGGAGCTGATGACCATCCGCTTCACCGCCAAGACGATCGAGAAGCTGTGCGACATGGTGCGCGCCCAGGTGGACGACGTGCGCAAGAAGGAGCGCGAGCTGCGCCGCATCATCGTGGACAAGTGCGGCATGCCGCAGGAAACCTTCATCAAGGAGTTCCCGCCCAACCTGCTGAACCTCAAGTGGGTGGAGAAGCAGGCCGCCGCCGGCAAGCCGTGGAGCGCCGTGATCGCGCGCAACATCCCGCCGATCCAGGAACTGCAGCAAAAGCTCGCGGACCTGCAGTCGCGCGTGGTGGTGCCGCTCACCGAGCTGAAGGAGATCAACAAGCGCATGAACGAGGGCGAGGCCTCGTCGCGCGAGGCGAAGAAGGAGATGATCGAGGCCAACCTGCGCCTGGTGATCTCGATCGCCAAGAAGTACACGAACCGCGGCCTGCAGTTCCTGGACCTGATCCAGGAAGGCAACATCGGCCTGATGAAGGCCGTGGACAAGTTCGAGTACCGCCGCGGCTACAAATTCTCGACCTACGCGACCTGGTGGATCCGCCAGGCGATCACGCGCTCGATCGCGGACCAGGCGCGGACGATCCGCATCCCGGTGCACATGATCGAGACGATCAACAAGATGAACCGCATCTCGCGCCAGCACCTGCAGGAGTTCGGTTTCGAGCCGGACGCCTCGATCCTGGCCGCGAAGATGGAGATCCCCGAGGACAAGATCCGCAAGATCATGAAGATCGCCAAGGAGCCGATCTCCATGGAGACGCCGATCGGGGACGACGACGATTCGCACCTGGGCGATTTCATCGAGGACACCGGCAACACCGCGCCGATCGAAGCCGCCATGCAGGCCGGCCTGCGCGACGTGGTGAAGGACATCCTCGATTCGCTCACGCCGCGCGAGGCCAAGGTGCTGCGCATGCGCTTCGGCATCGAGATGAGCACGGACCACACGCTGGAGGAAGTCGGCAAGCAGTTCGACGTCACCCGCGAGCGCATCCGCCAGATCGAGGCCAAGGCGCTGCGCAAGCTGAAGCACCCCAGCCGAAGCGACAAGCTGCGCTCGTTCATCGATACGCTGTAACAAAAAAGCCGGACCGAGTTCCGGCTTTTTTCATGGCTAAACTCTGCCGTCATGCTGAAGTCGCTCGTGGCGGTGGCCGCCCTCGTTCCCGCGCTGGTGTTCGCGCAGGCGACGGTCCGGCTCGAGGAGATGACCTCCCCCGAGCTGCGCGAGCGCATCGCGGCCGGCGCGACCACCATCCTCGTTCCCATCGGCGGCACCGAACAGAACGGGCCGCACATGGTGCTGGGCAAGCACAACGTCCGCGCCCGCCTTCTGGCCGAGGAGATCGCGAAGCGCCTCGGTAATGCCGTCGTGGCGCCGGTCGTCAGCTACGTGCCGGAGGGCGGTGTCACCCCGCCGCAGGCGCACATGCGTTTCGCCGGCACGATTTCGATCCCCGACGCCGCGTTCGAGTCCCTGCTCGAAGGCGCGGCCCGCAGCTTCAGGCAGCACGGCTTTCGCGACGTGGTTTTCCTCGGCGACCATGGCGGCTACCTGAAGGACATCGAGCATGTCGCTGCCCGGCTGAACCGCGAATGGCAGTCCGGGCCCGCACGCGCGCATGCCCTGCCGGAGTACTACCGCGTCACCGAAACCCGCTATCCGGCCGCGCTGAAGCAGCGCGGCCATTCCCCGGCCGAGATCGGCACGCACGCAGGACTGGCCGACACGTCGCTGGCGCTCGCCGTGGACAAGTCGCTCGTCCGCAGCGAGGCGCTCGCGCACACCGCGCCCGACAAGGATGGCGTGCACGGCGATCCACGGCGCGCAAATGCTGACCTGGGTCAACTGGGCGTGCGCGAAATCGTTGAAACATCCGTGGCCGAGATCCAGCGGCTGACCCGCCGCTAAGGCACTTTCCCTCATGAAGCAGAAACACCTTCTTGTTGTCGCCTCCGCCGTCATCGCGGGCACGGGCGCCCTCCTCGCAACCCATGTGATGGGCCAAGGCCCCCAGCCTGCCGCCAGTGCGCCCGCGGCTGCGACGAGCGTTTATGCCGAAACCGGCGCGGGCAAATTCAGCCCCACGGTCAAGGACCACCTCGAGCGCGTGTACGTCCCGAACCTGCGCTCCAACGAGGTCTATGTGATCGATCCCGCAACCGCGAAGGTCGTCGACAAGTTCAAGGTCGGCCGCAGCCCGCAGCACGTCGTTCCGGCGTGGGACCTGAAGACGCTCTGGGTCGCCAACAACGCCGAAGGCCGGACCGACGGCAGCCTGACGCCCATCGACCCGGCGACCGGCAAGCCGGGCAAGGCCATCCCCGTCGACGATCCGTACAACATGTACTTCACGCCCGATGGCAAGTCGGCCATCGTGGTCGCCGAGGCGAAGAGGCGGCTCGATTTCCGCGACCCGCACACGATGCAGCCGCAGTATTCGATCGACGTGCCCAAGTGCGGCGGCGTGAACCACGCGGATTTCTCGATCGACGGCAAGTTCGCCATCTTCACCTGCGAATTCGACGGCACGGTCGCGAAGATCGACCTGGCCGAGCGCAAGGTGCTCGGGTATCTCAAGCTGCAGATGCCCGACACCCGGTTCAAGGAAGGCGCCTATTCGGTGGACAGCCCGCTCACCGAAATCTGCACCGCGACGAAGGGCATGCCGCAGGACATCCGCATCTCGCCCGACGGCAAGCGCTTCTATATCGCCGACATGCACGCCGATGGCGTGCACGTGATCGACGGCGACGCATTCAAGCAGGTCGGCTTCATTCCGACGGGCCTGGGCGCACACGGCCTGTACCCCAGCCGCGACGGCACGAAGCTCTACGTGGCGAACCGCAGCACGCACAAGATCCACGGCAAGGGCAAGGGCCCCGGCAGCGTCAGCGTGATCGACTTCGCCACCGGCAAGGTCGTCCAGACGTGGCCGATCCCCGGCGGTGGCAGCCCCGACATGGGCAACGTCAGCGCCGACGGCAAATGGCTGTGGCTGTCCGGGCGCTACGACGACGAGGTGTACCGCATCGAAACGGCGAACGGCGCCGTGACGCGCGTGAAGGTCGGCCAGGAGCCGCACGGCCTGACCGTCTGGCCGCAGCCGGGCCGTTATTCGCTCGGCCATACGGGCAACCTGCGCTGACCGGCTCGCTCCAGCCCGGCCGTCGTCGGCGCTTGCCGACAGCGGTTAAAGAGCTGCGCTGGCGCATCCGGGACCTGCCGGGGCATTCAATGAGCTCACACCGTTCACTTGTGGAGGCTCCATGAAAGCCAGGGTTCGCTTGTTCGGCCACTCCTTGCACCAGATGCTGGTCGTCTTCCCGCTCGGTCTGCTGGCGACGGCGGTGCTGTTCGACATCATCTATCTCGCGCGCCACGACGAGGTCATGGCCGCGGTGTCCTACTGGATGATGGTCGCCGGCATCATTGGCGGGCTGCTGGCCGCGCCGTTCGGCTTCCTCGACTGGCTGGCCATCCCCAGCGGCACGCGCGCCAAGCGCATAGGCGCGATGCACGGCGGCGGCAACCTCGTCGTCGTCCTGTTGTTCGTCGCGAGCTGGTTCATGCGCGACACGGACTATGCGCCGGCGGCCAACGTGATGATCTGGTCGTTCGCGGGCGCGATCCTCGCCCTCTTCACCGGATGGCTGGGCGGCGAGCTGGTCGACCGCCTCGGTGTCGGCGTGGATGAAGACGCCAACCTCGACGCGTCGAGCTCGCTCGGTACGCACCACGCCACGCGCCACGCCCACGTGGCCGGCAAGTAGTCAGGGTTCGAATTCCTCGGTGTCGACTTCGGTGCGCGCCTGCGCACCGTAGCGATGGCCGTGCACCGTGCGCTCGTTGACGTGCGCCTCCAGGCGGGCGACGAGGTCCGGCGCGAGTTCGATATCTGCCGCCGCAAGGTCCTCGCGCAGATGATCGGCGCTGGTCGTGCCGGGGATGGGAACGATGTCCTCGCGCTTGTGCAGCAGCCACGCCAGCGCGAGTTGAGCCGGCGTGCAGCCCGCTTCGCGCGCCAACGCCTTGTAGCCGGCCAGCAGCTTGAGGTTTTCCACGTGATTCGCCGGCTCGAAGCGCGGCATCGAGCGGCGGATGTCCTTCGCGTCGAATGCCGCGACGTCATGCACGGCGTCGCACAGGAATCCACGCGCGACCGGGCTGAACGCGACGAACGCGATGCCGAGCTCACGGCAGGCATCGAGCACGGCGATCTCGGGGTTGCGCGTCCACAGCGAGTATTCGGTCTGTATCGCCGTGATCAAGTGCTCCCGATGCGCCTTGCGGATCGTCGCGGCCGACACCTCCGACAGGCCGATGGCCCGCACCTTGCCCGCACGCACCAGGTCGGCCATCGCGCCGACGCTCTCTTCGATCGGCACCTTCTTGTCCCAGCGGTGCAGGTAATACAGGTCGATGACTTCGGTCTGCAGGCGCCTGAGGCTGTCCTCGCAATTGCGGCGGATCGCCTCGGGCCGTCCGTCGATCACGCGGCGGGTCACGCCATCGTCGCCGGTCACGCCGGCCATGCCGCCCTTGCTGCACAAGGTGATCTGTTCGCGATACGGCTTCAGCACCCGCCCGACCAGCGTCTCGTTGGCCCCGAAGCCGTACAGCGCCGCCGTGTCGAACAGCGTCACGCCGGCATCGAGCGCCGCCCGCAGCACGCGCTCGCCCTGCTCCGCCGACGGCGGGGTGCCGTAGGCGTGGCTGAGGTTCATGCAGCCGAGGCCGATGCAGGAGACCTCGAAGGGCCCGAGCTTGCGCGTCTTCACTGCAGCTGCTTCTCCAGCTGGTCCAGCACCTCGTAGCACGGCAGCACCTTCGCGACGCTGGCGTTGGGCTCGCGTCCTTCGCGGATGGCGGCGACGAACTCGCGGTCCTGCAGCTCGATGCCGTTCATCGACACGTCGACCCTGGACACGTCGATCTTCTCGTCCTTGCCGTTGAACAGGTCGTCGTACCGTGCGATGTAGGTCGCGCTGTCGCCGATGTAGCGGAAGAAGGTGCCCAGCGGCCCCTCGTTGTTGAACGAGAGCGACAGCGTGCAGATCGCGCCGTTCTCGGCCTTGAGCTGGATGCTCATGTCCATCGCGATGCCGAGCGTGGGATGGATCGGGCCCTGGACCGCATGGGCCTTCACGACGCGGCTGCCGGTCTGGTACTGGAACAGGTCCACGGTGTGCGCCGCGTGGTGCCACAGCAGGTGGTCGGTCCACGAGCGCGGCTGGCCGAGCGCGTTCATGTTCGTGCGACGGAAGAAGTAGGTCTGCACGTCCATTTGCTGGATGTTGAACTCGCCCGCCACGATCTTCTTGTGCACGTACTGGTGGCTCGGGTTGAAGCGGCGCGTATGGCCCACCATCGCCACCAGGCCGGTCTTTTTCTGCATCTCGTTGACGGCGACGCCGTCGGCGAGTCTGTCGCACAAGGGAATCTCCACCTGCACATGCTTGCCCGCTTTCAGGCACGCGAGCGCCTGTTCGGCATGCATTTGCGTGGGCGTGCACAGGATCACGGCGTCGACGTCCTTGCGCGCGAGGCTTTCGGCGAGGTCGGTCGTCACGTGGCCGACGCCGTATTTCTTCGCGACTTCCTGCGTCTTGTCCAGCTCGCGCCCGATGAGGGACGTGACCTGTACGCCCTCGATCAGCTTGAGCCCGTCGAGGTGCTTCTGGCCGAATGCGCCCGCGCCGGCCAGGGCGACTCTCACTGTGTTTGCCATCTCAGTTGTTCTCCAGGATCAGGTGGCCGACGGCCGTGTTCGACGCGGGCACATGGTAGAAGCGGTGTTTGACTTGGGGCTTGCCGCCGCCGTTCACGTCGGCCATGGCACCGCGTGCGATGAGCCACATCACGAGCTCGATGCCTTCGCTGCCGGCTTCTTCCACGTACTCGATGTGCGGAACCTTCGCAAGTTCTTCCGGCTCGGCGATCAAGCGGTCGAGGAAACGGTTGTCCCACTCCTTGTTGATCAGGCCCGCGCGCGGCCCTTGCAGCTGGTGGCTCATGCCACCCGTGCCCCAGATCTGCACATTCAGGTCTTCGTCGAAGCTCTCGATCGCCTTGCGGATCGCCTGGCCGAGCCGGAAGCAGCGCATGCCGCTTGGCACCGGGTACTGCACGACGTTGACGGCGAACGGGATCACCCTGAAGGGCCACTGCTGCACCTGCCCGCACATCAGCGAGAGCGGCACCGTCAGCCCATGGTCCACGTCCATCTTGTTGACGATGGTCAGGTCGAAATCCTGCTGGATGACGGATTGCGCGATGTGTGACGCGAGGTCGGGCGCGCCCTCGACGTCGGGCACCGGCCGCGGCCCCCAGCCTTCGTCGGCGACCTTGAATTTGTCGGCCGTCCCGATCGCGAACGTCGGGATGATCTCCAGGCTGAACGCCGTCGCGTGGTCGTTGTACACGAGGAACACGACGTCGGGCTTGTTCTCCTTCAGCCACTGGCGCGAGAAGTCGTAGCCGGCGAACACTTTCTGCCAGTACGGCTCCTGTGTCTTGCCCAGGTCCATCGCCGCGCCGATGGCCGGCACGTGCGAGGTGTAGACGGATGCGGTGATACGGGCCATTACTTCCTTCCCCATTTGGGATCGCGGCCGCCGGCGATCATCATGTTGCGGTACTCGTCCTCGCTCATGCCGGTCATCGATCCGGCCATCTGCTGGAAGCTCTTGCCGTCCGTCGCGCCGATCTTCGCGAGGAAGTAGATGTTGCCGCCCAGCGCGATGCAGCGATTGAGGTCGCGCGCGAGCACGGCCTCCTTCTGCGCCTCCGTCATGGGCCATTCGTCGAGATAGGCGCGTTCGTCCTTCTTGAAGCGCTCGCGGTTCTCGGCCTTCATCAGCGACATGCAGAACTGGTTGAGCCAGTAACCCATGCGGCTCTGGTCGGCGTCGAAGATCGTCGTGCCGGGCACGTTCCTGTAGGGTTTGTCGAGTGACATGGTCAGGCCCAATAGAGGCGCGTCGGATTGTCGACCAGCAGTTTGCGCTGCAGTTCTGCGGTCGGGGCGATGTGCGGGATGAAGTCGACCAGCAGCCCGTCGTCCGGCATGTGGTCCTTCAGGTTCGGGTGCGGCCAGTCGGTGCCCCACAGCACACGGTCGGGGAAAGTCTCCACCACCTTGCGCGCGAACGGCACGACATCGCGGTAGGCATTGCGTTCGCCATTCAGCGCCGGCGGGCCGCTCACCGACAGGCGTTCGGGACAGCTCACCTTGCTCCAGACGTTGCCGTGCTCGCGCATGAACTTCAGGAACAGCTGGAACTCGGGCCCATCGACGGGCTTCTTCACGTCGGGCCGGCCCATGTGGTCCACCACCACGGTGGTCGGCAGGCTGGTGAAGAAGTCCCACAGCTCGGGCAGGTCCTGTGCCTCGAAGTAGATGACGACGTGCCAGCCGAGGGGCGCGATGCGCGAGGCGATCTCCATCAACTCGTCCTTCGGCGTGAAATCGACCAGCCGCTTGACGAAATTGAAGCGCACGCCGCGCACGCCGGCAGCATGCATCTCTTCCAGCTCACGGTCGGTGACGCTGCGCTTCACCGTCGCGACGCCGCGCGCCTGGCCATTGGACGACTTCAGCGCATCGACCAGTGCGCGGTTGTCCGCGCCATGGCAGGTGGCCTGCACGATCGCGTTCCTGTCGAAGCCGAGGTGGTCGCGCAGGGCGAACAGCTGCTCCTTGCTCGCGTCGCAAGGCGTGTACTTGCGCTCCGGCGCATAGGGAAACTGCGCGCCGGGGCCGAACACGTGGCAGTGCGCATCGACGCTGCCGGGCGGCAACTGGAACTTCGGCTTGCTCGGGTTGGCATACCAGTCGAGCCAGCCCGGGGTCTTCTCGAATCCGCCAGTAGTGGGTTTGCTCATCTTCAGTCGATGTATCGCAGGCCCGCCTTGGCCAGCGGCTCGCGCATCTTGTACATGTCCAGGCCCAGCACGCCCGACGCCAGCTTGGCGCGCTTTTCGCCCTCGTTCGCCTCGCGGGCGATGGCCGCGTCGAGCGTCTTCTTCGCCATCGCTTTGGGAACGCACACCACGCCGTCATCATCTGCCACGATCACGTCGCCGGGATGGACCAGCGCGCCGGCACACACCACGGGGATGTTCACCGACCCCAGTGTGGCCTTCACGGTGCCCTTGGAGCTGATCGCCTTCGTCCACACGGGAAAGCCCATCTCGGTGAGCGTCTTCACGTCGCGGCAACCGGCGTCGATGACCAGGCCGCGCGCGCCCCGTGCCTTGAAGGACGTCGCCAGCAGGTCGCCGAAGAAGCCATCGGTGTTCTCGGTAGTGCAGGCGGCCACGACGATGTCGCCAGGCTGGATCTGCTCGGCCGCGACGTGCAGCATCCAGTTGTCGCCCGGCTGCAGCAGCACCGTCACCGCCGTGCCCGAGACCTGCGCACCGGCATAGATGGGCCGCATGTAGGGCTTCATCAAGCCCACGCGGCCCATGGCCTCGTGCACCGTGGATGCGCCGAATTTCGCCAGCGCGTCGGCCGTCTCGCGGTCCGCGCGCTCGATGTTGCGGTAAACGACTCCGAGTTCGTACATGGGTCAGCGTCCTTGTTGCTTGAGTCGCGCGTCCAGGCGCGGGAAGACACGTCGCGTGTTGGCCTCGAAGATCGCGTGCTTGTCCTCGGGCGAGAGCAGCTCGCAGGCGTCGATGTAGCGCTTGGTGTCGTCGTAGTAGTGGCCGGTGGTCGGGTCGATGCCGCGCACCGCGCCGATCATCTCGCTGGCGAACAGCACGTTCCTGACCGGGATCACCTTGTTCAGCAGGTCGATGCCCGGCTGGTGGTACACGCAGGTGTCGAAGTAGATGTTGTTCATCACGTGCTCGGCGAGAGGCGGCCGCTTCATCTCCTGCGCGAGCCCGCGGAAACGCCCCCAGTGGTAAGGCACCGCGCCGCCGCCGTGCGGGATGATGAAGCGCAGGGTCGGGAAGTCCCTGAACAGGTCGCCCTGGATGCACTGCATGAAGGCCGTGGTGTCGGCGTTCAGGTAATGCGCGCCGGTCGTGTGGAATGCCGGGTTGCAGCTCGTGCTGACGTGGACCATGGCCGGCAGGTCGTACTCCACCATCTTCTCGTAGATCGGGTACCACCACTTGTCCGTGAGCGGCGGCTCCTTCCAGTGCCCGCCCGAGGGATCGGGGTTCAGGTTGATCCCTACGCACCCGTACTCCGTCACGCACTTCTCCAGCTCCGGGATGCAGGTCTTCGGATCGACCCCCGGCGACTGCGGCAGCATCGCCACCGGCACGAAGTGTTCCGGGAAGAGTTGCGACACGCGGAAGCACAGCTCGTTGCAGATCGCGGCCCAGGTGCTCGACACGTTGAAATCGCCGATGTGGTGCGCCATGAAGCTCGCGCGCGGCGAGAACAGCGTCAGGTCGTTGCCGCGCTCCTTCATCAGGCGCAGCTGGTTGTTGATGATGGACTCGCGGATGTCGTCGTCGGAAATCCTCAGTTCCGAAGGTTTCGGCATGGCGGCCGGGTCGTTGATGCCGGCGATCTGGCGGTTGCGCCACTCCTCGAGCGCCTTGGGCGCCGTGGTGTAGTGGCCGTGGCAATCGATGATGATGCTCATGGTCTGGTCTTGAAGGGAAATCAGGCGGGCTCCATGCCCTGGCGGTGTTTGGCCTCGGCGGTGGACGGGGAAGCCATGAACGCGAGCAGCGCGCGAGCGGCGGCGGGCTGCGTGCAGGTCGTGCACACGGCGCCGGAGAAGGTGGTGATGATCTGCACGGCTTCGGGCATGGCCCCGACGATCTCGATGCCGCGCACATGGATCAGTTCGGAGAGCTGCTGGAACCCGAGCGCGACCTTGCCTTCGGCGACCATGGAGCCGACCGGCACGCCGGGCGTGGCCTGCACGAGTCGCTCGCGCATCTGGTCCGCGATGCCCCAGCGCTCGAACAGTTTCACGAGCGCCGTGCCGCTCGGCCCGGTCGAATAGCCGATCGCGGGCGCATCGAGCACCGCGCGCTTGAGGGCTTCCTCGCTGCCGATGTAGGGCCGCGGGCGGCCCGCCTTGACGGCGACGCCGACGCCCGAGCGCACGATGTCCACCCGGCTGCCGGCGACGACCTTGCCCGCTTCTTCCAGCTTGCCGATCGCGTCCGAAGCGAGGATCACCACGTCGAACGCTTCGCCGGCCTGCACGCGCCGGGCCGCATCCACGCCGCCGATCGATTCGATCTGCACGTCGGCCACGTTGCGGTACATCGCGGCCAGCTCGCCCAGCAGCTGGCGCGTGGCCATGGAGGAGATTCCGCGGATCACGGTCATGCGGCCATTGTGGTGAGCCGCCGGTGCAAAGGACAGTCCGGACCGCCTCTAGCAGCTATAGCAGATCAGCATAATGGCAGGTCTGCCATCAAAGATCATGGACCTCAAGCAGCTCGAGTATTTCGTCCGCGTCGCCGAGCTCGGCAGCTTCACGCGCGCGGCCGTGGAGCTCGACGTGGCGCAGCCGGCGCTCAGCCGCCAGGTGCGCCTGCTGGAAGTCGAGCTACGGCAGACCCTGCTCCTGCGCAACGGTCGCGGCGCGGTGCCGACGGAAGCGGGCAAGGTCCTGCTGGAGCATGGCCGCGGCATCCTGCACCAGGTGCAGCGTGCGCGGGATGACCTCGGCCGGCTGCGCGGCGGCCTGTCGGGCCGGGTGGCGCTGGGCCTGCCCAGCAGCGTCGCTCGCGTCCTCGCGGTGCCGCTCATGCGCGCGTTCCGCGAGGCCATGCCGGAGGCCAGGCTCTCGATCAGCGAGGCACTGTCGGCCGGCCTGCAGGAGGGCCTGGCCAGCGGGCGGCTGGACATCGCGGTGCTCTACAACGCGCAGCCTTCGCGCGAGCTGGACGTCCTGCCGCTGCTGGAGGAGGAACTGCTGCTCGTGCGCGCGCGGCCGCCGGGCCTGCACGAAGATCCGCCGCCGGGCCCCGTGCCGCTCGAGGAAGTCGCGCGCATGCCGCTCGTCATCCCCAGCCGGCCGAACGCGATCCGGCTGCACGTCGAATCGGCGCTGGCCGGCATCGGTTGCAAGCCGAACGTGGCGCTGGAGATCGATGGCGTGTCGGCGATCCTGGACCTCGTGCTCGATGGCGCCGGCTGCGCCATCCTGTCGCACAACGCGCTGCTGAACTCGCCCCGTCCCTCGGCCTACACCGCGCAGCAGATAGGCGTGCCGCCGCTGCGCATCGCGCTCTCGCTGGCCACGAGCCTGCAGCGGCCCGCGACGCCGGTGCAGAAGGCCACGCTGGACTTGATCCAGAAGATCGTGCCGAAGGTCGTCGCGCACCACTGAAGGGACGCGAGCGGGGTCGACGGTGGTCCGGGTCGGCGGCCGGGGAGGGCTTTTCTCCGGGACACGCTCGCGACGACCATCGCGTCGTCTGGAGGTCCCGCCCTCCCGCCACCATCGCGCCAGAACTGTCCGCTGGGGTACGCGAATGGCCCTGCGAAAAGCCCTCCCCGACCGCCGACCCTGCATCGCTGGTATGTGGAGAGGGTCGATCGAGCGCGGCGCGTCACTCGCGTCAGGCGGTGCCCGGCTGGCCGATTTCTAGATGAGGCCTGACGGGCACCGCCTGACGCGAGCTCTCCCGGCCTTGGCATGACACCCTTTGGCGTACGGGGAAATCCCCGCTGCGACCACGATGGCATGCCAACACAATGGCCCCACAGCAAGGAGACAACGGATGAAATTGTTCAGGTCCTTTCTCGTGGCTCTCTTGGCCTTTGTGGCGTCCGCGGCATTCGCCCAGAACATCTCGATCGCGACGGGCGGCACCGGGGGCGTCTATTACCCGATGGGTGGCGGCCTTGCCGCGGTGCTGTCCAAGTACGTCCCCGGCATGCAGGCCACGGCCGAAGTCACCGGCGGGTCCGTGGACAACCTGAAACTGATCGAAAGCGGCAAGCCCTACGTTGGCTTCTCGATGGCCGATGCCGCGCTGGATGCCGCCAAGGGCGAGGACAAGTTCAAGGGGCACAAGGTGCCGGTGAAGACCCTGGCCGTGCTCTACCCGAACCGCATGCACGTCGTCGCCATCGACGGCAAGGGCATCGCGAAGTTCGCGGACCTGAAGGGCAAGCGCGTCTCGACCGGCTCGCCGGGCAGCGCCACCGAGGTGATGGCCTTCCGCCTGCTCGAGGCTGCCGGCATCGACAAGGACAAGGACATCAAGCGCGAGCGCCTGGGCGCCGCGGAATCGGTCAACGCGATCAAGGACGGCAAGATCGACGCGTTCTTCTGGGTGGGGGGCCTTCCCACGGCGGCCGTGCAGGACCTCGCCAACACGCCCGGCACGAAGATCAAGCTGATCGACCACGCCCAGCTCGTGCCCGTGATGAACAAGAAATACGGCAACCTGTACGTCGAGGACGTGATCCCCAGGAGCACCTACCACGGGATGGACGCCGACAACCACCAGGCCACGGTGATGAACATCCTCGTCGCCCACGAGAAGATGGACGACAAGACCGCCTACGAAATCGTCAAGACGATCTTCGAGAAGAAGCCCGAACTGGTGGCCGTGCACAAGGAAGCCGAGAACATCAAGCTGGAGAACCAGAAGGCTTCGGCCACGCCGATCCCCTTCCACCCCGGCGCCATCAAGTACTTCGCCGAAAAAGGCATCAAGGTCCAATAAATGGCGGAAGCCGTCGCTATCACCGGCGAGGCGCTCGCCAAGGCCGAGGAATTCATCGAGCAGGAGGAAGGCGCCGCGAACAAGTTCCGCGGCGCCATGGCCGTCTTCGTCACGTTGGTCGCGGTGGCGATGTCGGTGTTCCACCTGTATGCCGCCGCGTGGATCGTGCCCACGCAGCAGCTGCGCTACATCCACGTGGCGTTCGTGCTGTTCCTCTGCTTCCTCGTCTTCCCGATCGCCCCGCGCTTTCGCCATCGCGCGATGTGGTGGGACTGGGTCGCCGCGATCCTCGCCGTCGCGATCGCCGTGTACGCGCTCTACAGCGGCGACGACTTCACCGACCGCAACACCTCGCCCGAGACCTGGGACATCGTGTTCGGCGCTGCCCTGATCGTGCTGGTGATGGAAGCCATGCGACGCACCAACGGCTGGATCATGCCGGTGATCACCAGCGGGTTCATCGCCTACGCGCTCGCCGGCCCGTGGCTGCCGGCACCGTGGACGCACAAGGGCTACGACGTCGACCGGCTGGTGGGCGTGATGTACATGACGCTCGAAGGCATCTTCGGCTCGGCCGTCGATGTTTCCTCGTCGCTCATCATCCTGTTCACGATCTTCGGCGCGTTCCTGCAGTACTCGCAGGCCGGCAAGTTCTACATCGACTTCTCCTTCTCCGCGATGGGCGGCAAGCCCACGGGCGCGGGTCGGACGGTGGTGCTCGCGTCGTTCCTCCTCGGCGGGCCGTCGGGCTCGGGCGTGGCGACGACCGTGACGCTGGGCTCCGTCGCCTACCCGATGCTTGCGAAGGTCGGCTACGAGAAGAACGCCGCGGGCGGCCTGCTCGCGGCCGGCGGCCTGGGCGCGATCATCTCGCCGCCCGTGCTCGGCGCCGCGGCCTTCCTCATCGCCGAGTTCCTGAAGATCTCGTACATCGACGTGCTGTTGATGGCGACGGTGCCCACGCTGCTCTACTACTTCGCCCTGTTCCTGATGGTGGAGATCGACGCGCGCAAGTTCGGCATGAAGGACACCACCTTCGCGAAGGTCGACACGGTCTGGAACCTCACGCGCAAGTACTGGTTCCACTTCCTGTCGCTCATCTCCATCATCGTCTTCATGCTGTGGGGCTTCTCGCCGGTGCTGTCGGTGTTCTGGGCCACGCTGGTGTCGTTCGCCACGAGCTTCCTGCGCCGCGACACCTCGCTGATCCCGTACGACATCTTCAAGGCTCCGGGCGCGCTGTGGCGGAAGGTGCTGGATTCCGGCTTCGTCAAGGCGCTGGAAGGCGGCTCGGTCGGCATGCTCAACGTCGGCGCCACTTGCGCGGGCGCCGGCATCATCGTCGGCGTCGTCACGCTCACGGGCCTGGGCCTGAAGTTCAGCACGATCGTGATCGACTACGCCCATGGCTCGCTGCTGCTCACGGCGGTCTTCACGTCGCTCGTGGTCTGGATCGTCGGGCTGGCCGTGCCGGTGACGGCTTCGTACATCATCTGCGCGGTCATCACCGCGCCGGCGCTGACGAAGCTCGGCGTGCCCGACTTCGCGGCGCACATGTTCATCTTCTATTACGCCGTGTTGTCGGAAGTCTCGCCCCCCACGGCGCTGTCGCCTTTTGCCGCAGCCGCGATCACGGGGGGCGATCCGTACAAGACGACGATGCAGTGCTGGAAGTACACGGTGCCGGCCTTCCTCGTGCCCTTCATGTTCGTGCTCGATCCCAGCGGACAAGGCTTGCTGCTGATGGGATCGGCGAAAGCCCTCGCGAACGCCAACTGGTGGTCGATTGCCGAAGTGACGATCACGGCCGCCATCGGCATCGCCGCGATCGCCGCGGGTTTCCAGGGCTGGGCGCTGCGCCGGACCACGACGATCGAGCGCGCGCTGTTCATCGCGGCGGGCTTCGCGCTGGTCTACCCCACGACGACGGCCGACCTGGTCGGCCTCGCGCTGTTCATCGCCGCAGCGGGGATGCAGGTGCTCAGGCGATCACCCAGAGCAGCGCCGTCAGCGTGAAGAAGGCAGCGACCGTGGTGCCCAGTTGGGCGCCCGCGGCCATCGCGTCGTGCCCGTGCTTCTGCGCGAGGATGGGATAGATCCCCAACATCGGCACGGCCGCCATCAGGACCACCGCGACCTGCAGCTCGCGCCGCATGGGCGGCAGCAGCAGCACGAGCGCGAGCACCAGCAGCGGGTGCACCAGCAGCTTGCCGATCGCGATCGCCGTCACGTCGCGCTTGAGGCCGTGCGCCTGGATGCCGACCAGCGTGCCGCCGATCACGAACAGGGAGATCGCGGCCGTCGATGCCGCGAACAGGTTCACGGCCTTCGCGAGCGGCTCGGGCAGATGCCAGCCGGCGAGCGAGAACAGGAAGCCGATCGCGATGCCGTGGATCATCGGGTTGCGCGCCAGCGCCTTCAGCGACTGCGCGATCGCCGACTTCACGTCGTCCGCTTCGCTGTCGGCGATGGCCAGCGCCAGCGGCAGCAGGAGGAAGTTCTCCACCACCATGGCGAGCGCCAGGCACACGCCCGCCGTGGCGGGCCCGAACAGCTGCGCCACCAGTGGAAAGCCGATGAATCCGCTGTTCGGGCAGGACATGCCCATGCCGACGATCGCGCTGGCCGAGACCGACTTGTGCGCGAACCGGCGCGCCCACACGATGCCCATCAGCATGTTGGCGACGCCGCGATCGCGTATGCGGCGATGAACACCGGCTCGATCACCTCGCCCACGCTGCGCTGCGACAGCGCGTTGAACAACAGCGCCGGCAATGCGATGTTGATGACGTACTTGCCGAAAACGCGCATCTCGGCGCGCTCGAACAGGCCCAGGCGCGTGGCCACATAGCCCGCGGCGATCACGAGGAAGATGGGACCGGTGAGCGCGAGGACGCCCGGCACGTCAGCGCTTGCGCTGTCCGAGCAGCTTGTCGGCGTAGTCCTGCCAGCGCGCGCCCTTCGCGACGTCCTTGAAGAGGCCCTGCTTCGCCTGATCGGCCACCCACTGCTGCTTGTCCGCGATGGCCGAGGCCATGAACGGCTCGAAGCCGGCCTCCCTCACCGTATTGGCGGACTCACGCATCTCCTCGGCGCGGCGCTGGCCGTGCTGCACCACGCGGCTGTAGAAGTACGCGCCCTGCTGCGACCAGTCGATCGAGGGAAAGGTTTCCTGCAGCGTCGGCAGCACGTGGTCCTCCACGCCGTAGGCGCGCGCGGTCGTGTAGCTTTCGATCACGAGCGCTTCCAGCCCCTTGATCATCACGCTGCGGCACATCTTGATCGCGCTCGCCACGCCCAGCTTCTCGCTCACCGCCCTGGCGTCCATGTCCCAGGACTGAAGCAGCGACGCGAGTTCGTTCGCGCGTGCCCCGCCCAGCAGCATCGGCACCTTGATGCCGTAGGGGGGCACCGAGGTCATCACGCCCGCCTCGACGTAATGCGCGCCGGCCGCGTCGATCGCCGCCGCGGCCTTCTGTTTGGTGCCGGGCGAAGCGGAATTGAGGTCGAGGAACACGGCGCCGGGACGGATGCATTGCGCGGCTTCCTGTGCCACGACGAGCGTGTTGGAGGCCGTCACGGCCGAAATGACCAGCTCGCTGGCCTCGCACAACTCGCGCATCGATGCATGGGCCGTGACACCCGCGCCGGCCGCATGCGCGAGCTCGGCGACGCTGATCGGGCCCAGCGCGAACTTCAGGTCCCAGGCGCCCACCGCTTCCGCGCGCGCCTTCAGGCCGTTCGAAAAGATCTTGCCGACCTCGCCGTAGCCGATGAGGCCGATGCGTTTCGGGTTCATGCCGTCGACTCCCATTTCATTGCTTCGGGATGCCTGCGCGGGCGATCACCTCGCCCCAGCGGCGGGTCTCGCTCGCCAGCAGTGCGGCGAGCTGTTGCGGCGTGCCGCCGTGCGCCTCGACGTCCAGGGCCGCCAGCTTCTGCTTCACTTCCGGCATCGCGAGCACGGCGTTGATCTCCCGATTGAGGCGCTCGATGACGGCACCCGGCGTCTTCGCGGGTGCGGCGAGCCCGTTCCACGACCTCACGTCGTACCTGGCCATCGTCGAGAGCACGCGCAGCGCGCCCGAGGAGACCTGCGCCTTCACCGGCCCGAGGATTTCCACGGCCGCATCGACTTGTCCCCCGCGCAGAGCCGTGACCACGGCAGGCGTGCCATTGAACGGCACCACCTGGACGTCGACACCCACGAGCGACTTGAGCAACTCGGCCGCGAGGTTCTGGGTGCTGCCGACGTTCACCGTTGCGACGTTCAATTTTCCGGGCCTGGCCTTCGCGGCCGCGACCAGGTCGTCCATGGATTTCAGCGGCGAGTTCGACGGCACGAGGACCGCGAGGTCGAAGGTGCCGATCAACGACACCGGCGCGAAGTCCTTCCGTGCATCGAACGGGAGGTGGCTGAAAAGCCCTGCGCTCACGGCCGTGCCGTTGCTCACGAGCAGGAGCGTGTACCCGTCCGGCTGCGCGTGCGCGACCAGCTCGCCCGCCGTCACGCCGCCGGCACCCGGGCGGTTGTCGATGACCACGGGCTGGCCGAGCCGCGTGGACAATGCCTCACCGACCGCGCGCGCGGTCAGGTCGGCGATCCCGCCCGGGCCGAAAGGCACGACGACGCGGATCGGCCTCGCCGGCCAGCCCGGTTCGGCAGCCGTGGCCATGCCGGAGAAGGCGGCGGCGAGAGAAAGGATCCGGCGGCGATTCAGCATCCGCTCATCGTGCCACACCGAGCAGCTTGTCCAGCAGGTCGGGCGAAGCCAGCAGCTCGTCGGCGCCGCTGACGTGCACCACCGTGCCGCGATCGAGCACCACCGCGCGCTGCGAGATGCGCAGGATGGCCTGCGGATGCTGCTCCACGATGATGGCCGCCAGTCCCTCCTCGCGCGTGATGCGCTCGATCGCCTTGAGCATTTCGGCGACGATGATGGGCGCGAGGCCCTCCAGCGGCTCGTCGAGCAACAGAAGTTTCGGGTTGACCACCAGCGCGCGGCCCACGGCCAGCATCTGCTGCTCGCCGCCGGACAGCTGCGTGCCGAGGTTGGTCTTGCGCTCGGCCAGGCGCGGGAACATCTCGTACACGCGAGCGACGTTCCAGCGCCCGGGCCGCGCGACGGCGGTGAGGTTCTCCTCCACCGTCAGCGACTTGAAGATATTGCGCTCCTGCGGCACCCAGCCGATGCCCGCCGCCGCGCGCTGGTGCGAAGGCAGCGTGTGCAACGGCTGGCCGCCCAGCGCGATCGTGCCGCCATGCTGGCGTGTGGCACCCGCCAGCGTGTTGATCAGCGTCGTCTTGCCGGTGCCGTTGCGCCCGAGCAGCGCCAGGGTCTGGCCCTCGCCGAGCGAGAACGACACGCCATTGAGCACCACGGCTTCACCGTAGCCCGCGCTGACGTTCTCCACCCGAAGCAGTTCAGCCATGTGCCACCTCGTGCCCCAGGTACACCGCCTTCACGTCGTCGTTGGCCGCGATCTCCTCGGGCGAGCCTTCGGTCAGAACCCCGCCGTTCACCAGCACCGTCATGCGGTCCGCGAAGCTGAAGACCAGGTCCATGTCGTGCTCGATCAGCAGCACCGAGACGTCGGCGGGCAGCGCGCCCACGGTCTGCAGCAATTCCTCGCGCTCGCCCGCGGGCACGCCCGCGACCGGCTCGTCGAGCAGCAGTACGCGCGGCTCGCACGCCAGCGCGATCGCGATCTCCAGCAGCCGGCGCTTGCCGTAGGCGAGGTGCTCGGTACGCTGGTTCATCACTTCAGCAAGATGGAACTGCTGCAGCAGTTGCTCGCAGCGCTGCGCCACCTGCGCCCGCGCGCCGAGCGGCCGCCAGAAGCTCGTGCCGATGCCGGCCTGCTGCGACACGACGAGCGCCAGCGTTTCCAGCGGCGTCATCGACGCGAACAGCTGGTTGATCTGGAAGGTACGCACCATGCCGCGCCGCACTCGCTTGTGCGGGGCGAGCTGGGTGATGTCCTCGCCTTCGAGCACGATGCGCCCCTGCGTCGGGGTGAGCACGCCGGTGAGCAGGTTGACCAGCGTCGTCTTGCCGGCGCCGTTCGGGCCGATCAAGGCGTGGCGTGCCCCGCGCCGCACGTTCAGCGTCACGTCATTCGTCGCCGTGATGCCGCCGAACTTCTTGACCAGGCCCTGGGCCGAGAGCACGACGTCGTTCATCGTTTCCACCAGGTCCAGGGTTTGAAGAGCCGGTCGCGCCCGACCAGCACCAGCACGACGAGGAACAGGCCCAGCCAGAACGTCCAGTACTGCGGCGTCTGCGACGACAGGAAGTCCTGCAGCAACTTGAACACGATCGCGCCGGTGACGCCGCCGTACAACCAGCCGGTGCCGCCGACGACCAGCATCAGCATCAGGTCGGCCGAGCGGTGGAACTCGAACACGTCAAGGGACGCGAAGCCGGAGGTCTGCGTGAAGAGCGCGCCGGCGGCGCCCGCCATCGCCGCGGCGACGGTGTACACCGACACGAGGCGCGCGTGGACCGGGATGCCGATCGCCATGGCCCGCAGGCGGTTGTCGCGGATCGCCTTCAGCGTCGCGCCGTAGGGCGAATTCACCATGCGCCGCGCCACCAGGAACAGCACCAGCAGGACCGTCAGCGAGTAATACGCCGCCACGCGCCCCGTCAGGTCGAACTCGAACAGGCCGAGCAGCGGCTTGAACATGAGGCCCTGGATGCCGTCGGTGCCGCCGGTCAGCCAGTCGAGCTTGTTCGCCAGCTCCAGCAGGATCAGCGCCACACCCAGCGTCACCATCAGGCGCGTGAGGTCCGAGCCGCGCAACACGGTGAAGCTCGCCACCAGGCCCAGCGCCGCGGTCACCAGCATCGCGACCAGCAGGCCCAGGTGCGGATCGGGCGACACATGCTTGCAGAACAGCGCCGCGGTGTACGCGCCCAGGCCGAAGAACGCCGCATGGCCCAGCGACACGATGCCGGAAAACCCGAGCACCAGGTCGAGCGACACGGCGAACAGCGCGACGATCGCGATCTCGTTGACGATCAGCGCCTCGCTGGGCATGGCGACCGGCACGGCGAACGCGAGCAGCCACAGCACCGGCTCCCAGGGTTTGATCCGGCTCGCACCGAGCAAGGACTTCTGCGCCGCTGTCATGCTGCCCTGCCGCCCTGGCGCGTGAACAGGCCTTGCGGACGCCACAGCAGGATCGCGATCATCAGCGCGTACACGATGAAGGCGCCCATCTTGGGGATGTAGTACTTGCCCGCGACGTCGGCGATGCCCAGCAGCAGCGCCGCGAGCAGCGGGCCGGTGATCGACGACGTACCGCCCACGGCCACCACGATGAGGAAATAGATCATGAACTTGAGCGGGAACGTCGGGTCCAGCCCCAGCACTTCCGCGCCGAGCGCGCCGCCCAGGCCGGCCAGGCCCGAGCCGAACGCGAACGTGGAGAGGAACACCACGTTGACATTGATGCCCATGCCCGCGGCGACGCGCTGGTCGTCGACCGACGCGCGCAAGCGGCTGCCGAAGCGCGTGCGCGAGAGGATCCACTGCAGCAGCACCGTGACGGCCGCGCACACCGCGATGATGAACAGGCGGTAGTGGCCCATGCCGAGCGTCCACGGGTCGCTGCCGATCTCGGTGCGGCCTTTCAGCCACGCCGGCAACTGGACGATCTGCTGGGTCGAGCCCACGAAGTAGTCGAACGCGGCGACGGCCATGAAGACGAGGCCGATCGAGAACAGCACCTGGTCCAGGTGCGGCTTGCGATACAGCGGCCGGTAGAGCGTGCGCTCGGCCACGGCGCCGAGCAGCGCCGCGCCGGCGAAGGCGATCGGCAGGCACACGAGGAACGGCACACCGAGCCGTTGCATCAGCAGCACCGTGATGTAGCCGCCGACCATCGCGAATGCGCCGTGCGCGAGGTTGATGAAGTTCATCAAGCCCATCGTCACCGCCAGGCCGACGGCGAGGATGAACAGCAGCATCCCGTAGGCGATGCCGTCGAAGAGGATGGTCAGCATCGAAGGACGGGGCCGTCAGGCCACGTTTTCACTTTGATTTCCCCGGGTCCTTCACGTCCTTGATGACGTCGAACTCGGTATTCCACAGCTGCCCGTCCTTCTTCTCCACCTTGCGCAGGTAGATGTTCTGGACGATGTCGCGGGTCTGCGCGTCGATGTAGACGGGACCGCGCGGGCTTTCGAAGATCTGGCCCTTCATCGCGGCGACGAGCGCTTCGCCGCCGCCCTTGCCGCCGGTCTTCTTCAGCGCTTCGTAGATCACGCGCATGCCGTCGTAGCCGCCCACGGCCATGAAGTTCGGGCGCAGGCCCTTGTTGGCCTTCTGGAATTCCGCCACGAACTTCTTGTTGGCGGGCGAGGGATGCGCCGCCGAGTAGTGGTGCGAAGTCACGACGCCCAGCGCGACGTCGCCCATGTCATTGAGCTGGTCGTCGTCGGTCACGTCGCCGGTGCCGATCAGCTTGATGCCGGCCTTGTCCATGCCGCGCTCGCCGAACTGCTTCATCACGGCTGCGCCGGCGCCCGAGGGCACGAACACGAACAGCGCATCGGGCTTGAGGTCGCGCACCTTCTGCAGGAAGGGTGCGAAGTCCGGGTTGCGCAGCGGCACGCGCAGCTTGTCGGCGATCTTCCCGCCGTTGAATGCGAAACGCTCGGTGAAATACTTTTCCGCGTCGATGCCCGGGCCGTAGTCGGTCACGAGAGTCACCACCGTCTTGATGCCGTTCCTGGGCGCCCAGTCGGCCATGGCGACCGACGCCTGCGGCAGCGTGAAGCTGGTGCGCACGACGAAGGGCGAAGCCTCCGTGATGCTCGACGTGGCCGCGGCCATCACGACCAGCGGCGTCTTCGATTGGGTGGCGATCGGCGCGACGGCGAGCGCCGAGGGCGTGATGCCCATGCCCGCGAGCACGTCCACCTTCTCGTTCACCACCAGTTCCTGGGCGACGCGGCGCGTCACGTCGGGCAAGCTCGTGTCGTCCTTGACGATCAATTGCACCTTGCGGCCCGCGACCGTGTCGCCGTTCTGCGCCACCCACAGCTTGGCCGCCGCTTCGATCTGGCGACCGGTGGTCGCCTGCTGCCCCGTCATCGGGAGGATCAGGCCGATCTTGAACGGCGCGCCTTGCGCGAAGGCCAGTCCGCTGGCGCTCAGGGCGGCTGCAACGGCAACCGCGCGCACGAACGTTCTCTTGTGCATGCTTGTCTCCTGGTGGGAAGTGAGCAATTCTCGCCGTCCCCTCCCATGCCGCAAAGCGGGGGGCCGTCTAGCAGTTATGCGAAATTGAAATAGCCGAGCAGGCGATCAGCTTCGCTGCCGGATGAGGCGCACGCCGGGCATGTGGCGGTGAAGGTGATGGCTGCGCACGGCCTCGCGCAGGTTGCGCTGGGCGATGCGCGAGTGCTCGCGCATGATGGCCTCGGCGCGCGCGCCCTCGCGGTTCTCGATGGCTTCGATGACTTCGCGGTGCTGGTCCTGTGCGACCACCAGCATGTCGCGCGAATGCCCGGAATTCGCCTGCACCAGCACGAAGGCCGAGGGCGATGCAAACGGAAGATTGACCACCCGCTCCAGCTCGCGCGCGATCACGGCGCTGCCGGCCATTTCGCTCAGCAGGTGATGGAAGCGCCGGTTGAGCTCGACATAGCGGCTGAAGGCAGCGTCATTCAGCCGCGGCTGCGCGAGCACCGCGTCGATCTGCGCAATGCACTGACGCGCCTCGGCCAGCACCACGGCGGGCGCGCCACGCTCGGCCGCCAGGCGCGCGGCCAGCCCTTCGACGGTGCCGCGCATCTCGATCGCATCCGAGACGTCGCGCTCGGAGAACGTGCGCACGGCATAGCCGCCACCGGGCAACGCCTCGAGCAGCCCTTCCTGCTCCAGCCGCATCAGGGCCGCCCGGATGGGCGTGCGCGACATGCCGAGCTTGTCGACGATCGCGAGCTCGGCGATGCGCGAACCCGCGGCCAGCTCGCCCGCGAGGATGAGCTCGCGCAGCCGCAACTGTGCCTTCACGGCTTGCGAGCCCTCGGTCTCGACGGGGGCGGCAACGGCTTTCGTGCGTGTCGGCATGGCGGCTCCTGTATACATGTCCGCCGGATTTCAGGGTTTGGAATACCAGCTATTACTCTGGAAACCCGATTCCGGCTTGAGCGCATTGTATACATCGAGTATCCTGCCGGCCATGTTTCCCAAGAACGCCTGGTACGTCGCGGCCACGCCCGACGAAATCGATGGCCGGCCGCTCGGCCGCACCATCTGCAACGAGAAGATCGTGTTCTGGCGCCCGCGCCCCGGCGAGGTCGCTGCCACCGAGGACTTCTGCCCGCACCGGGGCGCGCCCCTGTCGCTCGGCACCGTGTGCGACGGCGCGCTCGTGTGCGGCTACCACGGCCTGGCGATGGGTTGCGACGGCAAGACCGTCTCCATGCCGCTGCAGCGCGTGCAGGGCTTCCCGAAGATCCGCACCTTCCCCGCCGTCGAGAAATACGGCTTCATCTGGGTGTGGCCGGGCGATGCGGCGCTGGCCGATCCCGCGACGATCCATCATCTTGAGTGGGCCGAGAGCCCGGACTGGGCCTATGGCGGCGGGCTGTACCACGTGAAGTGCGACTACCGCCTGATGGTCGACAACCTGATGGACCTGACGCACGAGACCTACGTGCATTCGACCTCCATCGGCCAGAAGGAGATCGACGAGACGCCGGTGACCACCAAGACCGAAGGCGACCATGTGACGGTGAGCCGCTTCATGGACAACGTGATGGCCCCGCCGTTCTGGCAGGCCAACCTGCGCGGCAACGGCCTGCCCGACGACCAGCCGGTGGACCGCTGGCAGGTCTGCCATTTCTCGCCGCCCAGCCACGTGATGATCGAAGTCGGCGTCGCGCTCGCCGGCCGCGGCGGCTACCACGCCGACCCGAAGGACAAGGTCTACTCGATCGTGGTGGACTTCCTCACGCCCGAGACCGAGACCTCGATGTGGTACTTCTGGGGCATGGCGCGCAACTTCAACGTGAAGGACGAGCAGCTCACGGCGCAGATCCGCGAAGGCCAGGGCAAGGTGTTCGCCGAGGACACGCAGGTGCTCGAGGCGCAGCAGCGCAACCTGCTGCAATGGCCGCAACGGCGCCTGCTCATGCTCAACATCGACGCCGGCGGCGTGCAGTCGCGCCGCATCATCGACCGGATGGTCGCGGCCGAACAGCCGATGAAGGCCGCCGCGTGACGCAGCTCGAAGTCAAGGTCCTGCGCAGGAAGCAGGAGGCCGAAGGCATCACGAGTTTCGAACTCGCACGCGCCGATGGCGGCCCCCTGCCCGCCTTCAGCGCCGGCTCGCACATCGACGTGCACGTGCCCGGTGGCCTCACGCGCCAGTATTCGCTGTGCAACGACTCTTCCGCGCGGCACGTCTACCGCATCGCCGTGCTGCGCGACGCCCAGTCGCGCGGCGGCTCGGTCGCGATGCACGACGCCCTGCGCGAAGGGGACGTGCTCACGATCAGCGAGCCGCGCAACCACTTCCCGCTGGTGCACGCGGTGCGCACGATCCTGTTCGCCGGCGGCATCGGCATCACGCCGCTGCTCGCCATGGCGCAGCGGCTGGCCGCCGTCGGCGCGGATTTCGAGCTGCACTACTGCACGCGCTCGAAATCGAAGACGGCCTTCGTGGACGAGATCGACGCTTCGCCTTTTGCGTCGCGCGTGCACTACCACTTCGACGACGGCCCGGAAGACCAGAAGCTGCAGATCGCCCGCCTGCTCGCGCTGGTCGAGCCCCAGACGCACCTGTACATCTGCGGCCCTGCCGGCTTCATCCAGTTCGTCACGGACTCGGCCAAAGCCTGCGGCTGGCCGCCCGGCCAGGTGCACGTGGAATTCTTCGCCGCCGCGCCGCAGGACACCAGCGGCGACCGCGCCTTCGAGGTGAAGATCGCCAGCAGCGGGCGCACGATCCCGGTGCCCGCCGACACCACTGTCGTGAAGGCGCTCGCCGCCGAGGGCATCGAGATCCTCACCTCCTGCGAGCAAGGCGTGTGCGGCACCTGCCTCACGCGCGTGCTCGAAGGCGAATGCGACCACCGCGACCTGTACCTCACCGACGAGGAGAAGGCGAAGCACGACCAGTTCACGCCCTGCTGTTCTCGCGCAAAATCGCCCGTGCTCGTCCTCGACCTCTAGGAGACACCACCATGATGAAACTCCCCGCCCGCTACGACCATGTCGGCAGCTTCCTGCGGCCCAAGTACCTGCTGGAAGCGCGCGAGAAGAAGGCCAAGGGCGAGATCACGCCGGCGCAGCTGCGCGAGGTCGAGGACAAGGCGATCACCGAGATCGTGAAGTTCCAGGAGGACATCGGCCTCAAGAGCATCACGGACGGCGAGTTCCGCCGCACCTACTTCCACATCGATTTCCTGGAGCAGCTCGGCGGCGTGAAGACCGACATCCCGGTCACGATCAAGAAGCCCGACGGCACCGAAGAGCTCGCACCGCCCGTGATCCGCGTGATCGACAAGGTGCGCCACGCCAAGGACATCCAGCGCGCCGATTTCGAGTACCTGAAGTCGCAGGTGAGCGCGGGCCACACGCCCAAGGTCACGATCCCCTCGCCCACCATGCTGCACTTCCGCGGCGGGCGCGCGGGCATCAGCAAGGAGGCGTATCCCGAGCTCGACCCGGTGTTCTACGACGACGTCGCGAAGGCCTACGGCGACGAGCTGCGCTCGCTGTACGAGGCCGGCGCGCGTTACGTGCAGATGGACGACACCAACCTCGCCTACCTGTGCGACGAGAAGATGCGCGAGGCGGCGCGCCAGCGCGGGGACGACCCGAACGAGCTGCCGCACCGCTATGCGAAGTTCATCAACAAGGTGGTCGCGCAGAAGCCCCAGGGCATGCTGCTGGCGATGCACCTGTGCCGCGGCAACTTCAAGAGCACCTTCGCCGCGCAAGGCAACTACGAGCCGGTCGCCGAGGCGCTGCTCAAGGAAATGGACATCGACGCGTACTTCATGGAGTACGACGACGACCGCTCGGGCGACTTCCGCCCGCTGCGCTACCTGCCCAAGGGCAAGACCGTCGTGCTCGGTCTGGTGACGACCAAGTTCGGCCAGCTCGAGAGCAAGGACACGCTCAAGCGCCGCATCGACGAGGCATCGAAGTACGCGCCGATGGAACAGCTGGCGCTCTCGCCGCAATGCGGCTTCTCGAGCACCGTGCACGGCAACCTGATCGCCGTGGATGACCAGCGCAAGAAGTTGCAGCTCGTGGTGGAGACCGCGCGCGAGGTGTGGGGCGACGCCTGACGACGTAACATGGCAGGCGAAAGGAGCCTGCCATGCCTGTCTCCCGCCGCGGCTTCGTCGCGAGCGCCAGCGTCATCGCGCTACCCAGCCTGGCGCTTGCGCAACCCCGAACCCAGTCCTGGCCGCTGAAGACCCCGCGTCGGGCCGGCATCCACGACGTCTCGCCTGCGCCCGACGGCGGCGTGTGGTTCACGGCGCAAGGCAGCGGCCATCTCGGGTGGTTCGACCCGAAGACCGGCAATGCCGAACTGGTCGCGCTCGGACGTGGCTCATCGCCCCACGGCGTGGTGCAAGGCCCGGACAAGGCGGCGTGGATCACGGACAGCGGACAGAACGCGATCGTGCGTGTCTCGTGGCCGCAGCGCGAAGTGAAGGTCTTTCCGCTACCTGCCAACGCCCCGGACGCGAACCTCAACACCTGCGCCTTCGACGGTGATGGCGACCTGTGGTTCACGGGCCAGGCCGGCTATGTGGGCAAGGTCGCGGTGAAGACCGGCCAGGTCACGGCGAAGGCCGCACCGCGCGGCCGCGGGCCGTACGGCATCTGCGCTACACCAGCGGGTGACATCTGGTGGTGTTCGCTGGCCGGATCGTTCATCGCGCACATGGACCGCAAGACCGCCGAATCCACGGTGGTCGAGCCGCCCACGCCCGACCAGGGCGCACGCCGCATCTGGAGCGACGGCCGCGGCCGCCTGTGGGTGAGCGAATGGCTGGCCGGCCAGCTGTCCATGCACGACCCGAAATCGGGCGAATGGCGGCAATGGAAGTTGCCGGGCGCCAAGCCGATGACCTACGCGGTGTTCGTCGACGACCGCGATATCGTGTGGGTGAGCGACTTCGGCGGCGACGCGGTGCTGTCGTTCGATCCGCGCACCGAGAAGTTCGAGCCCTACAAGTTCCCGCGCTCCGGCATCGCCGTGCGCGAAATCCAGGGCCGCCATGGCGAGGTGTGGCTGCCCGAAAGCGGCACGGACCACATCTCGGTGATCCGCACCGTCTGAACGTTCACTGCGGTTCCAGGCCCGCTTTCTTCACGAGCGCCGCGTACTTCGCGAACTCGCTGCGGAAGAACGACTGCGCCGCCTCGGGCGTGGAGATCGCGATCGTGTTCCCCTGCCTGGCCATCGCTTCCCTCACTTCGGGCGTGGCGAAGGCCGTCTCGAACGCATCGTGGATGCGCTTGACCTCGGCGGCGGGCAGGCCCTTCGGCCCCACGGCGGCGAACCAGCCGTCGACGATGTAGCGCGGCAGGCCCTGCTCGGCGAAGGTCGGGATATCCGGCGCGGCGGCGAGCCGTTGCGGCGACGAGGTGCCGATCGCGCGCAGCGAGCCTTGCTTCAGCTGTCCCTGGATCGAGGGCAGCGCGAGCACGCCGAAGTCCACCTGCCCGCCCATCAGGTCCGTGAGCATCGGCCCGACGCCCTTGTAGGGGATGTGCTTGGCCTTCACGCCCGCCTCGTCGAGGAACATCTCGGCCGCGAGGTGCAGGATGGTGCCGTTGCCCGACGAGCCGTAGTTGACCGCATCGGGCCTGGACTTGATCAGCGCGATCAGCTCCTTCGCGTTGCGCGCCGGCACCTTCGGGTTCACCACCAGCACGAGCGGTGTCGAGCCGATCACGGCGATGGGCGTGATGTCGTTCAGCGGGTCGAACGGCACGGACTTGAGCACGCTCGGGTAGATCACGTGGTTGTTCGACACGACCGAGAGCGTCAGGCCGTCGGGCGCCGACTTGATCATCGTGGCCGTGCCGATCACGCCGCCGGCGCCCGGCTGGTTCTCGATCACCACCGGATGGCCGAGCGACTTCGACAGTGCCTGGCTGCTCGCGCGCACGATGGTGTCGACGCCCGAGCCCGGCGCGACGGGGAGGATGAACCGGACCGGCTTCTCGCCGATCTGCGCGAAGGCCGCGGGCGCGAGCGTCGCGGCGGCGAGCGAAGCCGCGAAGTCACGGCGATTGATCATGTCTTGTCTCCTTCAGTTGATGACAGCCTTGGTGCGCAACTCGTCGATCTGCGCATCGGTGTAGCCCAGGCTTTCGAGCAATTCGCGGGTGTGCTCGCCCATTTTCGGCGGGTCCATGCGCACCGGCAGGCGCGCGCCGTCCATCGTGATCGGGAACAGCGTCGTCTTCACCGTCTCGCCCGCGCGCGGCCCGTCCGGCAGCTTCACGTCGGCCAGGCCCCCGGTGGCGAGCAGGTGTTCGTCCGTGAGCAGGTCTTCCGGCTTGCGGATCGGCGCGAACGGCAGGCCTGCCTTCTCCATGGTCGCCGCGATGTCGGTCGCGCTGCGCTGCGCGAGCCGCTCCGCCAGCTCTTTCAGGAGCCGCGGGCGCTGCTGCACGCGCATGTTGTTGGTCGCGAGTTCGGGCTCGGCCTTCAGGTCCGCGAAGCCCAGCGCGTCGCAGAACGTGTTCCATTGTGCATCGCTCACGGCTGCCAGGAAGATCTGCTCGCCGTCCTTCACCGTGAACACGTCGTAGATCGCCCACGGGCTCTTGCGCGCCGGCATCGGCGCGGGATGCTCGCCCGTCACCGCGTACTGCAGGATATGCTGGCCGACGAGGAACACGTTGTTCTCGTACAGCGCCGACTGGACCTCCATGCCGCGGCCGGTGATGCCGCGCTGCACCAGCGCGCCGAGCGTGCCGATGGCACCGAATAGGCCGCCCATGATGTCGTTGATGCTGGTGCCCGCGCGGATCGGGTCGCCGGGCCGGCCCGTCATGTAGGCGAGCCCGCCCATCATCTGCACGACCTCGTCGAGCGCGGTGCGGTGCTCGTAGGGCCCGGGCAGGAAGCCCTTGTGGCTCACGTAGATCACCTTCGGATTGCCGGCGCTGATGCTCGCGTAGTCGAGCCCGTACTTGGCCATCGTGCCGGGCTTGAAGTTCTCGGCGACCACGTCGGCCGTCGCGCACAGCCTGCGCGCCGCTTCGGCACCTTCGGGCGAATGCAGGTCGAGCGCGATGCTCTTCTTGTTCCGATTGAACATCGGGAAGAAACCCGCTCCCGCGCCGAGCAAATTGCGCGTGCGGTCGCCGTCGACAGGCTCGACCTTGATCACTTCCGCGCCCATGTCCGCGAGCACCATGCCGCAGGTCGGGCCCATGACCATGTGCGTGAACTCCACCACACGCAGGCCCTTGAGCGGCTGCGGCACGGCCGGGTCACGCATGGTCCGCCTCCTTCGATTCCTTCTTCATCGTCTTCGGCAGGCCGGCGCGCCACACGTGGCCGTGCAGCGATTCGCCCTTCAACCATTGCGCGACCTTGGCACGCAAGGCGATCAGCGCATCGAAGTCCTGGCCCACTTCGACCCCCATGCTGGCGAGCATGTACGCCACGTCTTCAGTCGCCACGTTGCCGCTCGCGCCCGGGGCATGCGGGCAGCCGCCGATGCCGGCGATGCTCGCGTCGAACCGCGTGATGCCGAGCTCGAGCGCGGCATACACGTTGGCGAGCGCCAGGCCACGCGTGTCGTGGAAATGCGCGCAATTGAGCTTGCCCCGCGCGATGGGCAGCACGGCTTCGAAGACGCGCCTGACCATCGCGGGATCGGCATAACCCACCGTGTCGGCGAGGCTCACGGCGTCGACGCCCGAATCCAGCACGGCCTTCACCAGCCGCACGACTTCGGCGACATCGACCTGGCCCTGGATCGTGCAGCCGAACGCCGTGCTGATGCCGATCTCGATCCGGGTCCTGGAGCCCGAGGCGTCGCGCTCGTCGACGATGCGCGCGATCTCCGCCACGACCTCGTCGGGCGTCTTGCGCAGGTTGGCCAGGCTGTGAGCGTGGCTGGCCGACAGCGGCAGCAGCATCAGCTCGGCCTTGCATTCCATCGCGCGTTGGGCGCCCTTCATGTTGGGCACGAGCACCGAAGCCTTCAGGCCCGGCAGCGTCTGCGCGAAGGCCAGCACCTCGGCCGTGTCCGCGAGCTGCGGCAGCAGGCGTGCCGGCACGAACGAGCCGACCTCGATCTCGCGCTGGCCCGCGGCATGGGCATCGCGCAGCCACTCCTTCTTCGCTTCGGTGGGAACGACGGTGGCGATGCTTTGCAGGCCGTCGCGCAGGCCCATCTCGCGAATGATCACTTGTTGCGGCATGGATGCAAGTCTAGAATTTCCTGAACGAAATTTCTTCGACCGTTTGGAAGCCTTGACGTTCCGATCGGGAATATCTTGCGCGACCTCGATCTCACCACCCTGCGGCTGTTCGTGACCGTCTGCGAGACGGGCAACATCGCGCGCGCCGGCGAGAAGGCCAACATCGTCGGCTCCGCGATCAGCAAGCGCCTGGCGCAACTCGAAGAGGCGCTGGGCACGCCCCTGCTCGCACGCAAGCGGCACGGCGTCGTCCCGACCGAGGCGGGCAATGCGCTGCTCGAGCACGCGCGCGCGATGCTGGCGAGCGCCGCACGCATCGAGCGCGACATGGGCGCCTTCGCTTCCGGCGTGCGCGGACAGGTGCGCATCCTCGCCTCGGCGTCGGCCCTGGCGGAATCGCTGGCCGACGACGTCGCGTCGTTCCTGAAGATCCCGGCGCACAGGAACATCCAGGTCGACCTGGAAGAGCGCGTCAGTCCGGAGATCGTTCGCGGCATCCGCGAAGGCGCGGCGTCGCTGGGTGTGTGCTGGGATGCGGCAGCCATCGGCACCTTGCGGTCGCGGCCTTATCGCAGCGACCACCTGGCGATGGTGGTGCCCCGCGCCCACCCGCTCGCGAGCCGCAAGAAGCTGCGCTTCGAGGAAACGCTCGAGTACGAGCACGTGAGCCTGCCCGTGAACAGCGCCGTGCAGGTGCTGATGCACCGCGCCGCCGCCCAACTGGCGCTGCCGCTGCGCCAGCGCATCATCGTCACCAATTTCGAGGCGGCCCTGCGCGTGGTGCGCGCGGGCCTGGCGATCAGCATCGTGCCGCGCGAGGTCGCGGAAATCTACGCGCAGGCCTACGGCCTCAAGATCATCCCGCTCGCCGAACCCTGGGCCGAGCGGCGCTTCATCGTGCTGTTCCGGGACGCGGACTCGCTCCCGCCGGCGGCCCAACTGCTCGTCGAACACCTGGCGAGATTCCGTGCCCCATGAACGAACTCCTGGCCCTCGGCCCTGCGCCACGCATCCTCTATCTCTGCACGGATCCGCAGGCGGTCCGGCGACAGCTCGCGGGTGAACGGCTCACGCCCGGCGAGGCCGGCGAATTGCGCGACGACGTGTCCACCGACGAGATCACGCCGGTGGCGATCATGTCCCACTACGACGCGAAGCTCGCTCGCTTCGCGTACACCGGACTGAAATGCGGGGCGCAGACGCCAGTGGCTGCCGGGACCGTGCAGGCCGCGGGTTTCAGCGTCACCGTGGCGGGCGCACGCTACGGCAAGGGATCGTCGCGCGAACACAGCCCGGCAGCCGAAAGCTACGCAGGCATCCGCATCGTCGTCGCGCGCAGCTTCGAACGGATCTACCGCCAGAACGCCGACAACATCGGCCTGCTCACATCGACGGACTTCTCGCTGCTGGCGCGCATCGAACGGGGCGAAGCCGTGGGCCTCGACGAGATCCTTGCGGGACGCGACGAACTCGCCACGCGCATCGTGCGCAGCGGCGGGCTGCTCGCCTTCGGGCAGCAGTACCTGCGCGACGCGCGCCCCGCCCCGCAGCCCGCGCAAGGTCCGCTCACCCTGTTCGAAAAGATCGTCGCGCGTCACCTGCTCGAAACACCGGTCACGCCCGCACAGCCCCGGCCCGGCGACGGTGTCTTCGTCCGCGCGGACTGGCGCTTCATCCACGAGTACTACACCGGCATGGCGGCCCACATGCTGGATTCGGAACTGGCGGGGGTGCCGCTGCGCGATCCGGCGTCCATCGTGGTCTTCGAGGACCACACCTCGTACATCGGGCAGAGCCCCGCGCACCTGAAAGCGGGGCTGGTGCCCAACATGCGCACCATGGTGCAGGCGCAGCGCGATTTCGTCGCGCGCCAGGGGCTGCGCTTCCATCGCACGCTGACCGACGAGGAAGCCGCGTCGGCGGCGGGCGGCGATGCCGCCGGCATCTCGCACGCGATGATGGCCGAGCACTACGCCCTGCCCGGCCAGCTGATCGCGGGCACCGATTCGCACACGCCGCACAGCGGTGCCTTGGGCTGCGTCGCGTTCGGCATCGGCACCACCGACATGGCGAACGCCTTCGTCACGGGGGCCGTGCGACTCACGATGGCCGAGTCGCTCCTCATCCAGCTCGACGGCCCGGTCGCGCCCGGCGTCACCGCGAAGGACATCGTGCTGCACCTGCTCGCGCTGCCGCCGATCCGCGCCGGCAGCGGCGTGGGCAAGGTTTTCGAATTCGCCGGCAGCGCGATCGCCAGGCTGTCCATCGACGAACGCGCGACGCTCACCAACATGACGGCCGAACTCGGCGGGCTCACCGGCATCGTCGCGCCGGACCACGAGACCGCGCGCTTCCTGCGCGAGCGGCGCGGCGTCGACTTCACCATCGAGCCGTGGATGCGCAGCGACGAAGGCGCGCATTACGCCGCGACGATCCGTGTCGATTGCTCGCGGCTGTCCCCGTACGTCGCGTCGCCGGGCGACCCGGGCAACGCAACGCCGCTCGACACCTTGCGCGAACACGTGAAGATCGACATCGCCTATGGCGGCTCCTGCACTGCCGGCAAGCGCGAGGATTTCGACCACTATCACGAGGTGCTGGCCTGGGGACTCGCGCGCGGCTTGCGCATCTCGCCGCACGTGCAGCTCTATCTCCAGTACGGCACGACCGCCGTGCGGGACTACTGCGTCGAGCGCGGCTACGACCGCACGTTCGCGGCGGCGGGCGCACGCATCCTGCAGCCGTCGTGCGGCGCGTGCGCGAACTGCGGACCGGGCTCCTCGACCGCGGCCTCGCAGGTCACGGTGAGCGCGATCAATCGCAACTTCCCTGGCCGGTCGGGCCCGGGCCAGGTGTGGCTCGCGAGCCCACCGACCGTGATGGCCAGCGCCCTGGCGGGCGAGCTGGTGTCCTTCGAAGCCTTGCGCCGTCGAGCTGGCGCGGTTTGAAAAACGGCGGGTCGCCGCCTAATCTGCAAGCCCCCGATCGCAAGGAGAGAGCCATGCCCAGCTATGTCGTCCTGATCAATTTCACGGAACAGGGTCTGCGCACCGTCAAGAACACCGTCAGCCGCGCCGACGCGGCGAAGGAAGCGGCGGCCGGCTTCGGCGTCAAGATGAAGGAAATCCTCTGGACGCAGGGCCAGTACGACGTCGTCACCCTCCTGGAGGCCAATGACGAGCAATCGGCCGTCGCATTCGCGCTTGCTCTCTCCGGCCAGGGCAACATCAAGATGCAGACCTTGCGCGCCTTCACGCGCGACGAAGTGTCTGCGATCCTGAAGAAGGTGCCTTGAACATCAGGGCAGCAGGTCGCTGGAAGCGAGCGGCCTGCCCGACTGAATGAGCGCGAGCAGGCGCGCCCGTTCGGCCTGGACACGCGACGCGTCGAGGTTCGCGTAGCGTGACGCCACGCGCGTGCGGTAGTCGCCGTCGCATGCGCCCTCGGCCGCGCACAGTTGCAGTGCGGCGAGAGCGCTCGCGCTGCAGTCGAGGCCGAGGTCGCAGGCCACGAGCGGCAGCGCCGCATCCACCTCCTGCGCGCGCTGGACCAACGCGGCATCGGCTCCCCGCGTTTGCGCGAGCGCCGAGGCGACACCCGCCATGCCTGCCACCGCCGCGGGGTCGCTCGCGGCCAGGCCTTGGGCCACCAGCACGTCGACACGATCGAAGCGGCCGGCCTGCAGGTCCTCGACGGCACGCACGCCGGGCTCTTGGGCGGACGCGGAGTCCTTCAGGCTGCGCAGCGTTCCTTGCACCACGTCGCGCGGCTCACCCGCGATGCCCGCGCAGCGCGCGAACAGCGACCGGTACGCGGCTTCGCGGGCGGCGCGGTCTTGGGCAGGCAGCGCGCGGATCAGCGGCTCCGGTGAGGGCGTCTCGCCCTGCGAGCCGAGGAACGCGGGAACGCACGCGCCGAACGCGCGCGCCGCGATGCGTTGCGACACCGGGTCGCTGCGGATCGAGTAATCGTCGAACACACGCTTGAGGTCGGGCGCGGTGCCGATCGGGTCCGCTGCCGTTCGCGCCGCCGCACCGGGTGTGCGCGCCGTCGCAGCGGACGGCGCCGCTCGCGCCGTATCGTCGCCCGCCGGTGCGTTGCGGGCGACTGCGCCGGGTGCCGGCGGGGCCAGCGGGGCCGGCGGGCGATCCGCCCACCACAGCACCGCCAGCGCGCCCGCGCACACGACGCCGAGCAGCGCGGGCGCCAGCCCGGGCCGCATCACCGCCTCACTGGCAGCCGGCGATCTTGAACGACGCGATGCGCGTGTTCCAGTTGAAGGTGCCATTCGCGGGCAGGTACTGGCCCGTGTACCAGAACGTGCAGTCGTCCACCGGGTCCACGCTCATGTGCGTGTAGTCGCCCCAGCGGCTCAGGTTCGACAGCTGCGAGCCGCCCCCGGTGATGATGGTCGCCTCCGCACCGAGGGAGCCCGCCGGGTCGGACGCGAGCCGCGTCGCGAACGCCAGGCTCGGGACCACGCTGGTGCTCGACTTGGAATAGCCCACGGCCATGTTGCCCTGCTTGTCCATCGCGATGCTGCCCATCCAGCGGTAGGTCGTGTCGGGGCTGTACGACGCCTGCTGGAAGATCGTCGGCGTTGCCGACATGTCGCGGATCTCGTACCAGCGCACCGCGGAGTTGCCCGAGCCGCGCTTGTTCGTGCTGTTCACCTGCACCGAGTGGTTCACCACCATGCGCTCGACGCCGTTGATGTTGCGGTAGGCCAGGCGGAACATCAGCCGGTCGGCCAGCGAATCCAGCTTCTGGCTCGTGCCGGGCTGCGGCACGCACGTGCCGCCTGCGCAGGCCGCGTTGTAGGCGGCGACCGGAATCGAGATCGGGCCGGTGAGCGTCGTGTTGGCGGCGTTGTTCCAGTCGACGTGGAACTTCCACAAGCCCAGCGAGCTGGAACCCGACAGACGGCTCACGATGTAGTTGGGCGAGCCGGCGGGCGGCGGTGTCGATCCATCGAGGTCCGCGGGCAGCAGGCCGCCGTAGCTCGACGAGAGCTGGAAGCATTGCTGCGTGGCCGGCTGCCCGGCCAGCATCGCCGCGCGGTCGTACGCGCACACCTTCGCGCCCTGGAAGGTGCTGTTGAACATGTTGAACGTGACGTAATAGCCGTCCGGCCACACGCCCATCTTCGGGTAATCGTTCATCATGCTGTACTGGAACGCGTACAGGTTGTACGCACCGGTCGCGTCGGAGGTTTGCGACACCGCGACGCACTGCCAGTAGCCGGCGCTGCCGCCGGGCACCGCGAATTGCGAGAGCACCCAACGCCCCGCCGCCTTGTCGTATTGCACGACGGGATCGCCATCGTTGCTGGTCGCGCATGCGCCGCCCAGCGGCTGGAACAGCGTGTTGCCGGCGACGGGACCCATCACGCGCGCACCCGTGGCCTTGTCGTACACCGCGAGGCTCACGTTCACCCATTGCACGTATTGCGTGGCGCCGACCGCGCCCGTGGTGTCGGGCGGCGCGTAACGCGAGGTGGTTCCGAACGCACCCGCATTGATACCGTCGAACCCCAGCCCGGGGGTCACCGCGGCCGTGGGACCTGCGCCGTGCACGACGGGATCGGCAGCCAGGCCGGGTGCATCGACCAGAGGGATCTGGCGCAAGGGGCGCACGCGATGTTCGGCGCCGATGCCTTCGGTCTGCGCCATCGCGCCGCGCAAGCTCGGCAGGTGGGCCGAGTGGACTGCGGGGGACTGCTCGGCGCCTTGCATCACGACCTGCGCGTGCGACGTCGCGGCCAAGGTAGCGGTCGCCAGCGCCACCGCAACATGAGCGAGCTTCATTCGGATTCCTCCCAGGAAGTTGCGCGCAGCGCGCCCGCGCAGCGCTGGGCGCGAATACTGCCCGGCTGTTCGCCCGTTGGGTGTAGTAAGTTGTTACGCCAGCTCAGCCGTGTGGCACCGGCGTCACTTCCCAGTGCTGCAGCACGCGGTCATGGCTGTCGACGCTTTCCAGGCGTACGCGAAAACCCCACAAACGCGCGACGTGCTTGACGACTTCCTCGGCGCCGTTGTCCAGCGGCCGGTCGTTGTTGCGCGTGTGGCGCAACGTGAGCGAGCGGTCGCCGCGCAGGTTGACGTTCCACACCTGGATGTTCGGCTCGCGCCAGTTCAGGTCGTGCTGGCGCGACAGCGCCTCGCGCACGCGCCGGTAGCCGCTCGCGTCGTGGATGGCGGACACCTCCAGTTCCTTCTGCGTGGAGTCGTCCACGATAGCGAACAGCCGGAAGTCGCGCATCATCCGCGGCGAGAGGTATTGCCCGATGAAGCTCTCGTCCTTGAAGTGGCGCATGGCGTAGTCCAGCGTCTTGCGCCAGTCGCTGCCTGCGATGTCGGGGAACCACTCGCGGTCCTCATCCGTCGGGTTCTCGCAGATGCGGCGCAGGTCGCAGAACATGTTGAAACCCAGCGCGTACGGGTTGATGCCGCTGTACGCCGGGTGGCCCACGGGCGGCTGGAACACGACGTTCGTGTGCGAGGACAGGATCTCCATCATGTAGCCGTCGGTCAGCATGCCGCGGTCATACATGTCGTTGAGCAGCGTGTAATGCCAGAACGTGGCCCAGCCCTCGTTCATCACCTGCGTCTGGCGCTGCGGGTAGAAGTACTGGGCGATCTTGCGCACGATGCGCACGATCTCGCGCTGCCACGGCTCCAGCAGCGGCGCGTTCTTCTCGATGAAGTACAGGATGTTTTCCTGCGGCTCTTCCGGGAAGCGCCGGTGTTCCTTTTTCGACTGCTTGCCCGCTGCCCTGGGCAGCGTGCGCCACAGGTCGTTCACCTGCTGCTGCAGGTAGGCCTCGCGCTCCTTGCGGCGCTGCTCTTCCTCGACCATCGAGATCTTCTGCGGCCGACGGTAGCGGTCCACCCCATGGTGCATCAGCGCATGGCAGGCGTCGAGGATCTCCTCGACGGCATCGAGCCCGTGACGCTCCTCGCACTCGGCGATGTAGCTCTTGGCGTACACGAGGTAGTCGATGATCGAGCTCGCGTCCGTCCACATGCGGAACAGGTAATTGCCCTTGAAGAAGGAGTTGTGCCCGAAGCAGGCGTGCGCCATGACCAGCGCCTGCATCGGCATCGTGTTCTCCTCCATGAGGTACGCGATGCACGGATCGGAATTGATGACGATCTCGTAGGCCAGGCCCATGTGGCCGCGGCGGTAGCTCTTTTCGCTGGAGATGAACTGCTTGCCGAACGACCAGTGGCGGTAGTTCACCGGCATGCCGACCGACGCGTAGGCGTCGAGCATCTGCTCGGCCGAGATCAGCTCGAGCTGGACCGGGTAGGTATCGAGGCCGAAGCTGTGCGCCGTCTCCTTGATCGCCTCGAAATACTCCTCGATCAGCTCGAAGGTCCAATCGGATGGAGAGGGCAGGCGTTTCGACTTCGGCCTGACGTCGTCGGTGATCATGCGGTCCCCGCCGGTTGTTTCTTGAACAGGTCGCGGAACACGGGGAAGATCTGAGCGGGCGTCACGATCTTCTGCATCGCGAAGTTCATGTTCGAGTCGCGCACCCGCGCATACTCTTCCCACAGGTTCTGGTCTTCGTCCGCCACCTGCACATAGGCGAAGTAGCGGCACAGCGGCAGCAGCTTGTCGTCGAGCAGCTCGCGGCACTTGGACGAATCCTGCTGCCAGTTGTCGCCGTCCGACGCCTGCGCGCCGTAGATGTTCCACTCGGAGCTGGTGTAACGGTCGCGGATGATTTCGTGCATCAGCGTGAGCGCCGACGACACCACCGTGCCGCCGCTTTCGGTCGCGTGGAAAAACTCGTCTTCCGTGACTTCCGCCGCCTGCGTGTGGTGCCGGATGAAGATCACCTCGGTCTTCTCGTAATGGCGCGACAGGAACAGGTACAGCAGGATGAAAAAGCGCTTGGCCAGATCCTTGCGCGCCTCGTCCATGGAGCCGGACACGTCCATCAGGCAGAACATGACGGCCTTGCTGGTGGGCAGCGGCTCGCGCACGCGGTTGCGGTAGCGCAGGTCGAACGGGTCGAGGAAGGGCACGCGCGCCAGCCGGGCGCGCACATGGCGGATTTCCTCCTCGACCTTGGCGATCTGCGTGCCGGGAGCGTCTTCGTCCTTCAATTCGTCCAGGAGCTTTTCGAGCCTGCGCAATTCGGGACGCGCATCCCCGCCCATGGCGATGCGCCGCCCCAGCGCCACGCGCATCGAGCGCACCACGTGCAGGCTGGTCGGGTTGCCCTCCGAGACGTAACCGGCGCGGCGCGTCTTCCATTCCGGCACGTCGGCCAGCAATTGCGTACGGATGAGCCGCGGCAGCGCCAGGTCGTCGAAGAAGTAGTTCATGAACTCTTCGCGCGTGATGCGGAAGACGAAGTCGTCTTCGCCCTGCCCATCCGGCGAAGCGCCCCGGCCGCCCGCGCCACCCGCCCCGCCTTGCGGACGCTGGATGCGGTCGCCCTTCACGTACTCGCGGTTGCCCGGATGCACGATCTCGCGCGTGCCGCCGGGGCCGTGGTTGAAGACCGGCTCGGACACGTCGCGCTTGGGCAAGGAGATGTCCGTGCCCTGCTCGATGTCCTTGATGCTGCGGTCGCCCACCGCCTTGCGCACGGCATCGCGAATCTGTTCGCGGTAGCGGCGCAGGAACCTCTCGCGGTTGCCGATCGACTTGTTCTTGCCGGACAAACGCCGGTCGATCACCTGGTGGAGCATGGAACGCTCCGGCTTGGGAAGGGAAACCACTTCTTCTCCGTCTCGACCCTCTCCGGCGGCCTCAGGAACTCTTGCGCACGCGCAGGTACCACTCGCAGAGCAGGCGGACCTGGCGCGTCGTGTAGCCCTTCTCGACCATGCGGTTCACGAAGTCCTCGTGCTTCTTCTGCTCGTCGGCGCTGGCCTTCGCATTGAAGCTGATCACCGGCAGCAGGTCCTCGGTGTTCGAGAACATCTTCTTTTCTATCACGGTGCGCAGCTTTTCGTAGCTCGTCCACACAGGATTCTTGCCGGCGTTGTTGGCGCGGGCGCGCAGCACGAAGTTCACGATCTCGTTGCGGAAATCCTTCGGGTTCGACAGGCCGGCCGGCTTCTCGATCTTCTCGAGCTCGGCATTGAGCGCGGCGCGATCGAAGATCTCGCCCGTGTCGGTGTCGCGGAATTCCTGGTCCTGGATCCAGAAGTCGGCGTACGTGACGTAGCGGTCGAAGATGTTCTGCCCGTACTCCGAGTAGGACTCGAGGTAGGCCGTCTGGATTTCCTTGCCGATGAATTCCGCGTAGCGGTTCGACAGGTGTTCCTTGATGTACGAGAGGTACTTCTGCTCCGTTTCGGGCGCGAACTGCTCGCGCTCGATCTGCTGCTCGAGCACGTACATCAGGTGCACCGGATTGGCCGCGACCTCGTTGCTGTCGAAGTTGAAGACCTTCGACAGGATCTTGAACGCGAACCGCGTCGAGATGCCCGTCATGCCCTCGTCGACGCCCGCGTAGTCGCGGTACTCCTGGTAGCTCTTGGCCTTCGGGTCGGTGTCCTTGAGGTTCTCGCCGTCGTAGATCAGCATCTTGGAGAAGATGCTGGAGTTCTCGGGCTCCTTCAGGCGCGTGAGCACGGAGAACTGCGCCATCATCTTGAGCGTGCCGGGGGCGCACACCGCCTCCTTGAGCGACGAGTTGCGAAGCAGCTTCTCGTAGATGTGCACTTCCTCCGTCACACGCAGGCAATACGGCACCTTGACGATGTAGATACGATCGAGGAAGGCTTCGTTGTTCTTGTTGTTCTTGAAGGCCTTCCACTCGGATTCGTTCGAGTGGGCCATCACGATGCCGTCGAACGGGATCGCGCCGAACCCCTCGGTGCCCTTGAAGTTGCCCTCCTGCGTGGCGGTGAGCAGCGGGTGCAGCACCTTGATCGGCGCCTTGAACATCTCGACGAATTCGAGCAGGCCCTGGTTCGCCAGGCACAGGCCGCCGGAGTAGCTGTACGCGTCCGGATCGTCCTGGGCGTAGGTCTCCAGCTTGCGGATGTCGATCTTGCCGACCAGCGACGAGATGTCCTGGTTGTTCTCGTCACCCGGCTCGGTCTTCGAGATCGCGATCTGCTTGAGGATCGACGGGAAGCGCTTGACGACCTTGAACTTGCGCACGTCGCCGCCGAACTCCTCCAGCCGCTTCACGGCCCAGGGCGACATGATCTTCTGCGTGTAGCGGCGCGCGATGCCGTACTGCTGCTCCAGCAGCGGGCTGTCCTCCTCGTTGGAGAACAGGCCCAGCGGCGATTCGTTCACGGGCGAGCCCTTGAGCGCGTAGAACGGCACCTGCTCCATCAGCTGCTTGAGGCGCTCGGCGATCGACGACTTGCCGCCGCCCACCGGCCCCAGCAGGTAGAGGATCTGCTTCTTCTCTTCCAGCCCCTGGGCCGCGTGGCGGAAGTGCGAGACGACCTGCTCGATCGGCTCCTCGAGGCCGTAGAAATCCTTGAACGCCGGATAGATCCGGATGCTCCTGTTGCCGAAGATCCGCGAAAGCCGGGGATCATGGCGCGTGTCGACCATTTCGGGCTCGCCGATCGCCGCGAGCATGCGCTCGGCCGCGGTCGCATACGCCATCCTGTCGCGCTTGCACAGATCGAGGTACTCCTCGAGCGACAGTTCTTCCTCTCGCGTCTGTTCGTAACGCTCGAGGAAATTGCGGATCACATCCATGAAGAAACCTCCTTCGTGTCGACTGCTTGAGCGCTGGCGTTCTTCCGGTCAATGCCACACCACTGTACTCCTGGAGACAGCGTGTCGCGGGTTGTCGTCTGTCAGCGCGTTTCCGGGTTCACTGTAGGTGAACGGTAGATAAAAACAAGGGGGCCGCAGTTCCTCTCGCGCGCCTAGGGAAAGCGCGAGTCGCCGCAGTGTGCGATTTGTGCGTTGAGTGTTGATCGCACGCCGATGTCGCGCGCGAAATACACCACACTCCCGTCGGGATTGTGGTTAAGCTACCGTGTGGTCAACGGCAGCTTGCAGGACCGTGCCCGGTGCGTCAGCGCACGAGGCAGGGGCGCTTCGGGTCGAACTTCCACCCACGCACCAGGTATTGCATCGCGGTCGCGTCGTCGCGCGCACCCAAGCCGTGCTGCTTGTAAAGCGCGTGCGCCTTTTCCACTTCCGGCATGTCGAGTTCGATGCCCAGGCCCGGCTTCTTCGGCACATCGACGCAGCCGCCGCGAATGCGCAGCGGCTCCTTCGTGAGGCGCTGGCCATCCTGCCAGATCCAGTGCGTGTCGATCGCCGTCACCTTGCCCGGCGCGGCGGCGCCGACGTGCGTGAACATCGCGAGCGACACGTCGAAATGGTTGTTCGAATGCGAGCCCCAGGTCAGGCCCCAGTCGCGGCAGGTCTGCGCCACGCGCACCGATCCCTGCATCGTCCAGAAATGCGGGTCGGCGAGCGGGATGTCCACCGCTTGCAGCGACAACGCGTGTGCCAGCTGGCGCCAGTCGGTCGCCACCATGTTCGTCGCCGTCGGCAGGCCCGTTGCGCGGCGGAACTCAGCCATCACTTCGCGGCCCGAGAAGCCTTCTTCCGCGCCGCAGGGGTCTTCCGCGTAGGCGAGCACACCGTGCATGTCGCGCATCAGGCGGATGGCGTCCTTCAGCAGCCAGCCGCCGTTCGGGTCGAGTGTGACGCGTGCCTGCGGGAAGCGCTCGTGCAAGGCGCGCACCGCGTCGACTTCTTCCTCGCCGCGCAGCACGCCGCCTTTCAGCTTGAAATCCTGGAAGCCGTAGCGCGCTTGCGCGGCTTCGGCCAGGCGCACCACCGCTTGCGGTGTCAGCGCCTCCTCGTGGCGCAGGCGCGTCCAGTCGTCCTCGGCGCCCGCGCCGTTGTCGTACGCGAGGTCGGTCTTGCGGCGGTCGCCGACGTAGAACAGGTAGCCGAGCATCTGCACCGATTCGCGCTGCTGCCCTTCGCCGAGCAGCGCCGCCACCGGCACGCCCAGGTGCTGGCCCAGCAGGTCGAGCAGCGCCGACTCCACGGCCGTGACGGCGTGGATGGTCGTGCGCAGGTCGAACGTCTGCAGGCCGCGGCCGCCCGCGTCGCGGTCCGCGAACTTCGTGCGCATCGCGTGCAGGATCGCGTTCATGCCGCCCACCGGTTGGCCTTCGACGAGCGGCCGCGCGTCCTCCAGCGTCTGGCGGATCTTCTCGCCACCCGGCACTTCCCCCACGCCGGTGTGGCCGGCGTTGTCCGTGACGATGACGAGGTTGCGCGTGAAGAACGGCGCGTGCGCGCCCGAGAGGTTGAGCAGCATGCTGTCGCGGCCCGCCACGGGCACGACGCGCATCTGCCGGACGATCGGAGATGTCATTGGGGAAATAGGGGAAATCAGGTGACGGGTGCGGGGTTGAACAGCACCAGCGAGTTGTGCAATTGCCAGCGCTCGGCCCAGGTCTGCCGGCGGCCGCTCGCGACATCGAGCATGAGGCGGAACAGCTCCCAGCCCACCTCCTCGATCGTCTTGCTGCCGTCGGCGATGGTGCCGGCGTTGACGTCGATCAGGTCCTTCCAGCGGTTCGCGAGCTCGGTGCGCGTGGCGACCTTGATCACCGGCGCTTCGGCCAGGCCATAAGGCGTGCCGCGGCCTGTCGTGAAGACATGCAGGTTCATCCCCGCCGCCAGCTGCAGCGTGCCGCAGATGAAATCGCTCGCCGGTGTCGCCGCGTAGATCAGGCCGCGCTGGCCATCGAGCCTGTCGCCGGGACGCACGACGCCGGAAATCGGCGCGCTGCCGGATTTGACGATCGAGCCCATCGCCTTCTCGACAATGTTGGCGAGGCCGCCCTTCTTGTTGCCGGGCGTCGTGTTGGCGCTGCGGTCCACGCTGCCGCGCTGCAGGTAGTCGTCGTACCAGGCCATCTCGCGGATGATCGCCTGCGCCACGTCGTCGTCCACTGCGCGCGAGGTGAGCTGGTCCACCGCGTCGCGCACTTCGGTCGTCTCGGAGAACATCACCGTCGCGCCGGCGCGCACGAGCAGGTCGGTGCAATAGCCGACCGCGGGATTGGCGGTGACGCCCGAGAACGCGTCGCTGCCGCCGCACTGCACGCCGACCACCAGCGCGCTCGCGGGCACCGTGACGCGCTGGCGCGCGTTCAGGCGCTCCAGGTGCGGGATCGCCTGCTGCACGACCGAGGCTATCATCGACTGGAAGCTGGTGTGCTTGTCGTCCTGCAGCACGATCACGTCGAGCTGCTGCGTTTCGGTGGCGACGGACACCGGGAACGATCCCGGCGGCATCAGCCGCTCCGGCTGCAGTTTCTCGCAGCCCAGGCTGATCATCATCACTTCGCCGCCGAAGTTCGGATTGAGCGAGATGTTGCGCAGCGTGCGGATCGGGATCTCCGCCCCGGGCGCGTCGATCGCGACGCCGCAGCCGTAGCCGTGCTCCAGCGCGACCACGCCGTCGATGTTCGGGTAGCGCGGCAGCAGCTCGGCGCGGATGCGCTCGGCCGCCACGCGCGCCACGCCGGCGACGCATTGCACCGTCTGCGTGATCGCAAGCAGGTTGCGCGTGCCGACCGAGGCGTCCGCGTTGCGATAGCCCTCGAAGGTGTAGCCCTCGATCGGCTCCATCGCGCGCGGCGCGGGTTGCGGCCTGGGCAGATCCGACAGCGAGCGCGCCTCGGGCATGCGCAGCAGCCGCTCGTGAATCCAGCTGCCGGCCGGGATGTCGCGCAGGGCGTAGCCGATCACGACGTTGTAGCGCACGACCGGGTCGCCCTCGCGCAGGTCCGCCAGCGCGATCTTGTGGCCCTGGGGCACCCGGTCGCGCACCGTCAGGCCGTCGGCGAAGACGGCGCCCGGTGCCAGGCCGCCGTCGTTCACCACGATCGCGACGTTGTCGCTCTCGTGCATGAGGATGCGGCGCGGTTCCGTCATGGCTCTCGATTCTCCGCGATCAGTCGGCCGTGATCTTGCGCGTTTCGATCAGGTTCCTCCAGCGGGCGAATTCGCTCGCCTGGAACTGGGTGAACTGCTCGGGGCTGTTGCCGACGATCTCGAAGCCGAGCTCGAGCAGCTTGGCCTTGATCGCGGGATCGTTCAGGGCGGCGACGACCGCATCGTGCAATTTCGTCCTGATGTCGGTGGGGATCCCCTTGGGCGCGGCGAAGGCCTGCCAGGAGGTCACGACCACGCCTTTCACGCCGGCTTCTTCCAGCGTGGGCACGTCGGGCAGCAGCGGTGACCGCCTGGTGCTGGTGATGGCCAGCGCACGCAGCTTGCCGGCCTTCAGCTGCGGCATCGCCGTGTTGACGTTCATGAACGACGCATCGACCTGCCCGCCGACCAGGTCCGTGGTGGCCGGGCCGCCGCCCTTGTACGGAACGTGGATGCCGCTGGTGCCGGTCTGCTGCCAGAATAGCTCGGCCGTCAGGTGGTCGCTGCTGCCGTTGCCCGAGGACGCGAACGTCATCTTGCCTGGGTGCGCCTTCTCGTAGGCGAGCACGTCCGCCAGCGTCCTGTGCGGCGAGTTCGCCGGCACGGCCAGCACGTTGGGCGCCTGCACGGCGACCGTGATGTAGTCGAAGTCCCTGGTCGCGTCGTAGCCGACGTTCTTCATCAGGTGCGGACCGATCACCAGCGGGCCGAGCGAGGTGACCAGCAGCGTGTAGCCGTCGGCCGGCGCGCGCTTGACCATCGCCGTGCCCACGGTGCCCCCGGCACCGCCCTTGTTGTCGACGATGAAGGAGCCACCGAGCTTTTCCTGCATCTTGGGCGCGACCATCCGTGCGATCAGGTCGGTGGAGCCGCCGGGCGGGAACGGCACGAGCATCGTGACGGGCTTCTCCGGATAGGCGGCGAAGGCGAATGCCGTGAACGCGAATGCGGCGGCGAAAGCAGCGAGTGCTTTTTTCATAGGGGTGTCTCCGGTAATGCTTATTGGGGACCGAGCTTCGCGATGAGCGCCTGGAGCTGCTCCATCTCCTCGGGTTTGAGGTCGGTGAGCGGCGTGCGCACCGGCCCGGCGTCGTGACCCACGAGTTTCGCGCCGGCCTTGACGATGCTCACGGCGTAGCCCGCGCCGCGGTTGCGGATCTCGAGGTAAGGCATGAAGAATTCGCGCAGCAGCCTGTGCTGCGTGGCCAGGTCGTCGGTGCGCACGGCTTCGTAGAACTGCATCGCCGTCTTCGGGATGAAGTTGAACACCGCCGACGAGTACACCGGCGTACCCAGCGCCTTGTACGCCGCCGCGTAGACCTCCGCCGTCGGCAGTCCGCCGAGGTAGGCGAAGCGGTCGCCCATCTTCATATAGATCGAGGACATCAGCTCGATGTCGCCGATGCCGTCCTTGAAGCCGACCAGGTTGGAGCAGCGCTCGGCCAGCTTCGCGAGCGTGGCAGGCATCAGCCTCGATTGGCCGCGGTTGTAGACGATCACGCCGAACTTCACGCTCTTGCACACGGCCTCGACGTGCGCGGCCAGGCCTTCCTGCCCCGCTTCGGTGAGGTAATGCGGCAGCAGCAGGATGCCGTCGGCGCCCGCTTCTTCCGCGGCTTTCGCGCAAGCAATGGCGAAGCGCGTCGGGCCGCCCGCGCCGGCGATGATCGGCACCTTGCCGCGACAGGTGTCCACCGCGGTCTTGATGATCCGCGGGTACTCGTCGCCCGTCAGCGAGAAGAATTCGCCGGTGCCCCCGGCGGCGAACAGCGCCGTGGCGCCGTAGGGTGCGAGCCATTCCAGGCGCGCGGCATAGCCCTTGGCGTTGAAGTTGCCTTCCGTATCGAAGTCCGTGAGCGGGAACGACAGCAGGCCGGACGAGATGGTGGTCTTGAGTTGTTGCGGGGTCAGCATGATGGCGATGCTTTAGTCGAGCTTGATCTGGGCTTGCGCGACGACCTGGGCCCAGCGCGCTCGCTCCTCGTTGAAGAATTTGTCCTGTTCGGCGGGCGTCATGGTCACCACTTCGGCGCCCTGGCCGGCGAGCCGGGCGCGCACGTCGGGTGTGCGGATGGCGCGAATCAGTTCGGCGTTGAGCCTTTGCACGATGGCGTCGGGCGTGCCGCGCGCGGCGAGCACGCCTTGCCAGGTGCCCGATTCGAATCCGGGAACGCCTTGCTCCGCGATGGTCGGCACGGTGCCGATCAGCGGCATGCGCGAGCGCTTGGAGACGGCCAGCAGCTTGAGCTTGCCGTTCTGCACGTGCGGATACGTCGCCAGCATGCCGTTCATCATCACGTCGGTCTGGCCGCCGACGGTGTCGGTGATGGCCTGCGAACCGCCCTTGTAAGGCACGTACTGCCATTTCGCGCCGGTCGCGCGTTCCACAGCCACGCCGGCGAGGTGCGGCGCGCTGCCGACGGCCGACACCGCGAAATTCAGCGGCCGCTGCTTCGACAGTGCGACCAGTTCCTTGAGGTTGTTCGCCGGCACCGACGGATGCACCACCAGCAGGTGCGGCGAATACGCGAGCATCGTGACGCCGCGCAAGTCCTTGCCCGGATCGAACGCGAGCTTCGTATAGACGGAGGGGCTGATCGCCAGCGCGCCGACGTCGCACAGCAGCAGCGTGTAACCGTCGGCCGGCGCCTTCGCGACCAGGTCGGCGCCGAGGTTGCCGTTGGCGCCCGGCTTGTTGTCCACGATCACCGTCTGCTTCAGCGCGGCCGAGAGCTGCTCGCTGATCGAGCGCGCGATGATGTCGGACGACCCGCCCGGCGGGTAAGGCACGACCAGGCGGATCGGCCTGGCCGGCCAGGAAGTTTGCGCAAAGGCGGGCGCCGCGACAGCCGCGGACGAGGCGATGAGGACTTGGCGTCTGGTGATCATCCGGGTCTCCATGTTGTCGGTCATCATACAAGATGACCGACAAGCCGGGAATGTGGAGAACCCGTACTTCTCAGCTCTTCCCGGCCGCCTCCGCAGCTTCCTGTGCCCGGCGCAGGCGCTCGCGGCTGTTCGTCAGGTGCAGCCGCATGGCCGCGCGCGCAGCCTCGGGATCGCGCCGCGCGATCGCGTCGTAGATTTCCTCGTGTTCGCGCTCCAGCCGTCGCAGGTATTGCGGCAGGTCCTCGCGCGCCAGGCGCGACGAATTGATGCGCGCCCGCGGGATCAGCGTCGCGCCCAGGTGGCTCATGATGTCCGCGAAGTAGCGGTTGCCGGTGGCCAGCGCGATCAGGTGGTGGAAGCGGAAGTCCGGCCCGACGGTGTCGCGGCCGCCAGCCTGCCCGGCCGCCATCAGCTCGTCGAGCGCCCGCCGCATTTCGGCCAGTTGCTCCTCGGTACGCCTCTGGGCGGCCAGCCCCGCCGACTCGGTTTCGAGGCTGATGCGCAATTCGAGGACGGCCAGCACGTCCACCGCCGTCTCGATTTCAGCCGGGTCGATGCGAAAGCCGCTCGCGGCCGGCGGCTCCAGCACGAACGTGCCGATGCCATGGCGCGTCTCCACCAGGCCCGCCGCCTGCAGCTTGGACAAGGCCTCGCGCACGACGGTGCGGCTCACGCCCCACTCGCGCATGATCTCCGCCTCGGTCGGCAACTTGTCGCCAGGCTTGAGCGACCGCTCGCGGATGCGCGCGCCTATGCCCTCGACCAGCTCATGCGCGAGGTTGCGCAGCCGCTTGCGCGGCCCCGCTTCGGGCGTGACCTCGGGATTGCCCTGAGACTTCGCGATTGACACGTTCGCCATGCGTTAATCATAATCGAAAGTAGATGTCGTATGACAACTGACGACTTATGACCATCAATCGATTGCTGCTGACCGGCGCCGCCGGCGGCCTCGGAAAAGTCTTGCGGCAGAGCCTGAAGCCGTACGCGCGGGTGATGCGCCTGTCGGATGTGGCGGCCATGGAGCCGGCCGGCGAAGGCGAGGAAGTCGTGCCCTGCGACCTGGGCGACAAGAAGGCCGTGGACGAACTCGTGCGCGGCTGCGATGCGATCGTGCATCTCGGGGGTGTCTCGGTCGAGCGGCCGTTCGAGGAGATCCTCGACGCGAACATCCGGGGCGTCTTCCACATCTACGAGGGCGCGCGCCGGCATGGGACGAAGCGCGTGGTGTTCGCCAGCTCCAACCACGTGATCGGCTTCCACAAGCAGGGCGAGATGCTCGACGCCGATTCCGCGCGCCGCCCCGACGGCTACTACGGCCTGTCGAAGTCCTACGGCGAAGACCTCTCGCGCTTCTACTTCGACCGCTACGGGATCGAAACCGCCTGCATCCGCATCGGCTCGTCGTTCCCCGAGCCGAAGGACCGCCGCATGCTGGTCACGTGGCTCTCCTACCGTGACCTCACGGAACTCGTGCGCTGCTGCCTGTACGCACCGCAGGTCGGGCACACCATCGTCTATGGCGCGTCGGACAACCGCGACAAGTGGTGGGACAACGCCAAGGCCGCTCACTTGGGCTTCGTGCCCCGAGACAGCTCCGACCCCTTCCGCGCGAAGGTCGAAGCGCAGCCGCCGCTCGATGCGCAGGACCCGGCGCGCATCTACCAGGGCGGCGCCTTCGTGAAGGCCGGCCCGTTCGAAGATTCCTGATTCCCTTCCAACACAACACGACCCGAGGACGACATGAAGCTCAAGACATCGCTCGCGCTCATTGCCTGTGTGCTCGCCGCGTTCGGCGCGCGCGCCACCGAGTTCCGCTCGGCCGACATCCACCCCGATGGCTATCCCACGGTGGAAGCCGTGAAGTTCATGGGCGAGCGCCTGAAGGCACTGACCAACGGCAAGCACAGCATCAAGGTCTTCAACAACAGCGCGCTGGGCAACGAGAAGGACACGATCGAGCAGACCAAGATCGGCGCGCTGGCGATGACGCGCGTGAACATCGCGCCGATGAACAACATCTGCCCCGAGACGCAGGTGCCCACGATGCCTTTCCTGTTCCGCAGCAAGGAGCACATGCGCCACGTGCTCGACGGCCCGGTCGGCGAGGAGATCCTCGCCGCGTGCGCGCCGCAGGGCTTCATCGGCCTGGCGTACTACGACAGCGGTGCGCGCTCGCTCTACACCGCCAAGAAGCCGGTGAAGACGCTGGCCGACGCCAAGGGCCTGAAGATCCGCGTACAGCAGTCCGACCTGTGGGTGTCGCTGCTCGAGGCCATGGGCGCCAACGCCACGCCGATGCCGTACGGCGAGGTCTACACGGCCCTCAAGACGGGCCTGGTCGACGGGGCCGAGAACAACTATCCCTCGTACGAGAGCTCGCGCCATTTCGAAGTCGCAAAGTTCTACTCGGTCACCGAGCACTCGATGGCGCCCGAGATGCTGCTGTTCTCCAAGCGCGTGTGGGACACGCTGAGCCCCGAGGACCAGAAGGCGATCCGCCAGGCGGCCAAGGAGTCGGTGCCCTACATGCGCAAGCTGTGGGACGAGCGTGAGCAGAAGTCCCTGGCCACCGTGAAGGCCGGCGGCGCGCAGATCATCGAGGTCGACAAGGCCTCGTTCCAGAAGGCGATGCAGCCCGTGTACGACAAATTCATCACCGACGCCAAGCTCAAGGCGCTGGTCAAGCGAGTCCAGGACACCCAGTGAGCAGCCTCGCGGAAGTCCTGCAGGCAGGCGAAGGCTCGCCTCCCCTCGCGATCGGCGCCTACTCGCGCCTGTGCCGCGCGATCGCGCGCGGCTGCATGTGGCTCGGGATCGCCGGCATCGTGCTGCTGATCGCGTGCGTGACGTGGCAGGTGTTCGGGCGCTACGTGCTGAACAACACGCCGACCTGGGCCGAGAGCCTGGCACTGCTGCTGGTGCTGTACGTGACGATGCTCGGCACGGCGGTGGGCGTGCGCGACGCCGGCCACATCGGCCTGGAGTCGCTGCTGGTGCTCGCGCCCGAGCACGTGCGGCAGAAGATGGAGTACCTGATCCACGGGCTGGTCGCCGTCTTCGGCGTACTCATGGCCTACAACTGCGCCTTCCTCGCGCACTCCGTGTGGAGCTACCGCCTGCCGACGCTGTGGATCAGCGAAGGCTGGAAATACGTGCCCGCCGCCGTCGCCGGCGTGCTGGTGGTGATGTTCTCGATCGAACACGTGATCGCCCTCGCGCAGGGCCGCGAAGTGGAGCCTGCCTGGTCATGACGATTCCCCTGTTGCTGCTCTCGGGCTCGTTCACCCTCTTGCTGCTGTTGGGCGTGCCCGTCGCGTTCGCGATCGGTCTGTCGGCCCTGTCGACGCTGCTGTACGAAGGCCTGCCGCTCGCGGTGGGCTTCCAGCAGATGACGTCGGGCATGAACGTGTTCTCGTTCCTGGCGATCCCCTTCTTCATCTTCGCCGGCGAGCTGATGCTCCACGGCGGCATCGCCGACCGCATCGTGCGCTTCGCCATGAGCCTGGTGGGCCACGTGCGCGGTGGCCTGGGCATGTCCAACGTCGTGGCCTGCACGCTGTTCGGCGGCGTCTCGGGCTCGCCGGTCGCGGACGTCTCCGCCATGGGCGCCGTGATGATCCCGATGATGAAGAAGGAAGGCTACGCCGCCGACTACGCCGTGAACGTCACGACGCACGCGGCTCTCGTGGGCGCGCTCATGCCCACCAGCCACAACATGATCATCTACACGCTGGCGGCGGGCGGGAAAGTGTCGATCGCGGCGCTGATCCTCGCGGGCCTGCTGCCGGCGCTGATCCTCACGATCAGCAACCTGGTGGCGGCCTACCTGGTGGCCGTCAAGCGCGGCTACCCGGCGGGCGAATTCCCCGGCTGGCGCATCGTCGGCGTGTCGCTCGCGGCGGCCCTGCCCGGCCTGCTGGTCGTGGCGCTGATCCTCATCGGCATCCTGTCGGGCGCGTTCACCGCGACCGAATCGGCGGCCATCGCCGTGTTGTACGCGCTGGGCCTCACGGTGTTCGTCTACCGCTCGCTGAAGTGGGAGCACTTCATCAAGGCGGCCTCGAAGGCGGTGAAGACGACGGGCGTGATCCTGCTGCTCATCGGCATCTCGTCGACCTTCGGCTACCTGATCTCGCTGTACGGCGTGGCCGAACTCACCGGCCAGGCGCTCGCGGCGTTCACCAAGGAGCCGTGGCTGATCTTCCTGCTGATCAACGTGATCCTGTTCGTGCTGGGCACGTTCCTGGACATGGCCGCCACCATCCTGCTGTGCACGCCGATCTTCCTGCCGATCGCGCAGCAGTACGGCATGAGCTCGGTGCAGTTCGGCATCGTGCTGCTGATCAACTGCGCGCTGGGCCTGAACACCCCGCCAGTGGGCACCACGCAGTTCGTCGGCTGCGCGATCGCGGGCGTCTCGGTCGGCTACGTGATGCGCACCATCCTGCCGTTCTACGGCGCGCTGATCGCCGCGCTGCTGCTCGTCACCTACGTGCCGGCGTTCTCGATGTGGCTGCCGGGACTGTTCCTCGGCGCCGCCCACTGAAGGAGAACCGATGAAGGACCTGCAAGACAAGGTCGTGCTCGTCACCGGCGCGAGCACGGGGATCGGCGCCGCGGTCGCGCGCGCCTTCGGCGAGCTCGGCGGCAAGGTCGCCGTGCACTACAACCGCTCCGAGCAAGCCGCCAACGAGGTCGTCGATGCCGTGCGCGCCGCCGGCGGCCAGGCGATCAAGGTGCGCGCCGACGTGCGCGACTCGAGCGCGATCCGTGCCGCGGTGAAGCACGTCGCCGATGCATTCGGCGGCATCGACGTGCTCGTGAACAACGCCGGCAGCCTGGTGCAGCGCGTGCCGATCGCCGAGTTCACCGACGAGCTCTTCGATGACGTGCTGCACATCAACGCACGCTCGATGCTGGCGTTCTGCCGCGAGGTCGTGCCCGTCATGCGCCGGCGCGGCGGCGGCAGCATCATCAACGTGACGTCCGTCGCGGCGCGCCACGGCGGCGGGCCGGGCGCCTTCCTCTATGCCGGCGCGAAAGGCTTCGTGAGCACCGCCACGCGCGGGCTCGCCAAGGAGCTCGTGGGCGACAGGATCCGCGTCAACGCGGTCGCGCCGGGCGTGATCGTCACGCCGTTCCACGACCGCTTCTCCACCCCGCAGATGCTGGAGTCGTTCAAGGCCACCATTCCCATGGGACGCCTCGGGACGGCCGACGAATGCGTAGGCGCTTTCCTGTTCCTCGCCTCGGAACAGCTCTCGGGCTACATCACCGGCCAGATCGTCGAAGTGAACGGCGGGCAGTACATGCCCTGAGCCGCGCCGCTCAGAGCGGCCGCACCTGCAGCTTGCGGAACTTCACGATGCCGCCGGCGTACTGCAGGCCGATGATGCCGGCGACGTCGCGCGCCTCGTTCGTCTCGGCCGTCTTCACGCCGTTGAGCACCACGGCCATGTGGGTGCCGCGCGCGGTGATCTCCATCGTGTTCCATTGGCCGCCCGTCTTCGGAACGGGCTGGGGCGCCTTCACCAGCCCGGAGATGGCGCCCGTGGCATAGCTCGGGTCCGGGCGCTGGTCGAAGATGTTGGCCTCGTGGCACGTGCGGGCGGTCATCGGCCTCACGTCCGAGCAGCGCATGTAGATGCCGCTGTTCGCGTCTTCGCTCACCCAGAACTCCGCGCGCAGCTCGAAGTCCTTGTACGCCTGCCGCGTCGCGAGGAAGTGCGTGTCCTGGGTGTCCGGCCGGCGGTCGGCCACGATGGCGTCGCCCTCCGCGTGCCAGTTCGCTCCGCCCAGGGAGACGAAGTTCTCCATGCCCTTGCTGCCGTCGATCAGCGTCTGCCAGCCGTTGCTGCCCGGCATCGCGGTGCATCCCGCCACGAGCGCCGCCGCAGCGAGCGAGCTCAACACGAATCCAGTTCCTGCCATGGGAGCCTCCTTCGCAGGGCCCATTGGACAGCCGTGCGTTGCCGGGCGTCAAGCCGGCAGACATGGCATGCTAGCCGCCCATGCGACGCCTCGCCTTCCTGCTCGTTCTGTGCGCATGCGCCCTGCCCCTGCGGGCGCAGGACACCTTGCGCATCGGCTCCAAGCGCTTCACCGAGTCGTACATCCTCGCCCACATCCTGGCCCGTACGGCGGCGCCAACCCTGCCCGCGCCGCCCGAGGTGCGCGAGGGCCTGGGCAACACGGCGATCGTCTACGAGGCGCTGCGCTCGGGCGGCATCGACCTGTACCCGGAATACGCGGGCACGGTGTCGCTGGAGATCCTGAAAAGCGCCACGCCCCTGCCGCTCGAGGAGATGAACCGGCAGCTCGCGCCTTCGGGCCTGGGCGCTGCGATCCCGCTCGGTTTCAACGATGGCTACGCCCTGGCCCTGCGCGCCGATGACGCGAAGCGGCTGGGCATCCGCACCGTCAGCGATCTGGCGAAGCACCCAGAATTGAAACTGGGCCTGTCCAACGAGTTCATCGGCCGTGCGGACGGCTGGCCGGGCCTCGCGAAAGCCTATGCGCTGCCGCACAAGCCCGCGGGCCTGGACCACGGGCTGGCCTACGACGCGATCGCCGCCAGGCAAATCGACGTCATGGACATCTACACGACCGACGCGAAGATCGATCACCTGGGCCTCGCGGTGCTGCAGGACGACAAGGGCTACTTCCCGCGCTACGACGCGCTGGTGCTCTATCGCCTCGACGTGCCGAAGAAGTTCCCGCAGGCCTGGGCCGCGCTGCAGAAGCTCCAGGGGCGCATCGACGAGCGCGCGATGATCGCGATGAACGCGAAGGCCGAGCTGCAGGGCCAGAAGTTCGGCGACATCGCCCGCGACTTCCTGTCGGGCGCAGGCGCAGCGCCGGCCAAGGCGCGCGGCTCGCTCGCGGAACGCATCTTCGGGCCGGACTTCTCGCGACTGACGATCCAGCACCTCTCGCTGGTCTTCGCCTCGGTCGCGGCGGCCTGCATCGTGGGCATCCCCTTGGGCGTGCTCGCGTTCCCGCATCCGCGCTCGCGCGCCACGCTGCTCGCCATCGCGGGCCTGCTGCAGACCATCCCCTCGATCGCCCTGCTGGCCATGCTGATCGGGCTGCTCGGCGTGATCGGCGTGATTCCCGCGCTCGTGGCGCTGACGCTCTATTCGCTGCTGCCGATCATGCGCAACTGCGTGACGGGCCTCGCGGAAGTGCCGCAAGGCCTGCGCGACGCGGCGACGGCGCTGGGCATGACGAAGTCGCAAAGCATGCGGACCATCCAGTTGCCGCTGGCCGCGCCCACGATCCTCGCAGGCATCCGCATCGCGACCAGCATCGCGATCGGCACGGCGACGATCGCGGCTTTCGTCGGCGCGGGGGGTTATGGCGAGCGCATCGTCACCGGGCTGGCCCTGAGCGACAGCCAACTCCTGCTCGCGGGTGCCATCCCCGCCGCGGCACTGGCGCTGATCAGTGAACTGCTGTTCGAGCTCGGCGAGCGCGCCATGCGCCGTCGCTGAAAGACACCGGATCCCGGCTCAAGGCCGGGATGACGGGCTCCTTCACAACCCGAGCAGCCGCACGGCATTGCCCTTCAGGATCCCGGGCATCACCTCGGGCCTGAAGCCCGCTTCCTCGAAGTCCTTCATCCAGCGCTCGGGCGTGATCAGCGGGAAGTCGCTGCCGAAGAGAACGCGGTCGCGCAGCAGCGTGTTCGCGTACTGCACCAGCTGCTTGGGGAAGTACTTCGGCGACCAACCCGACAGGTCGATCCACACGTTCGGCTTGTGCGTGGCGACCGAGAGCGCCTCGTCCTGCCAGGGGAAGCTCGGGTGCGCCATCACGATCTGCATGTCGGGGAAGTCGATGGCCACGTCGTCCAGGTGCATCGGGTTGCTGTATTCCAGGCGCAGGCCGCCGCCGCAACGCATGCCCGAGCCGATGCCGCTGTGGCCGGTGTGGAAGATCGCCGGCATCTTGTGCGCGTTGATGACCTCGTAGATCGGCCAGGCCATCTTGTCGTACGGGTGGTAGCCCTGCACCGTCGGGTGGAACTTGAAGCCCTTGACGCCTTCTTCCTTGATGAGCCGCTCGGCCTCGCGCGCGCCCATCTTCCCCTTGTGCGGATCGATGCTGGCAAAGCACATCATCATGTCGCTGTTCTCGCGTGCCGCCTGCGCGATCTCCTCGTTCGGGATGCGGCGGCGACCGAGCTGGGATTCGCTGTCCACCGTGAACATCACGAGGCCGATCTTCAGCTTGCGGTAGTACTCGATGGTCTCCGCGATCGTCGGGCGGCGGCTGCTCTTGAAGTACTTGTCGGCCGCCCGGTCGTACTCCTCGCCGTAGTTGTCGAAGGGATTCCAGCAGCTGACTTCGGCGTGCGTGTGGATGTCGATGGCGACGAGGTTGGCGTGGTCCATGGTGTCTCCGGATTCGTCGTCGCCCTAGGGTAAGCCCTAGGCGACGCGGCTTGAACTGGTTATGGTTTATAACAATAATCCGCCCAACCCGCAAATTCCATGACCTCACCCGATATCCGACTCGAACTGCAGGACGCCATCGCCGTCGTGCGGCTCGCGCGTCCCGCCAAGCGCAACGCCATCAGCGACGAGCTCATCCTCGGCATCCGCGACGTGTTCGAGAACCTGCCGGACACCGTGCGCGCCATCGTGCTCGACGGCGAGGGCGACCACTTCTGCGCCGGCCTGGACCTGTCCGAACTCAAGGAGCGCGACGCCGGCGCCGGCCTGCATCACTCGCGCATGTGGCACGCGGCGCTGGACACGGTGCAATTCGGCCCCGCCCCGGTCATCGCGGCGCTGCACGGCGCCGTGGTGGGCGGCGGGCTCGAGCTCGCGGCGGCCTGCCATATCCGCGTGGCCGACGAGACGGCGTTCTACTCGCTGCCCGAAGGCTCGCGCGGCATCTTCGTCGGCGGCGGCGGCGCCGTGCGCATCCCGCGCCTGATCGGCGAAGCGCGCATGGCCGACATGATGTTCACCGGCCGCGTGTACGACGCGAAGGAAGGCGAGCGCGTGGGCCTGTCGCAATACATCGTCCCCACCGGCACGGCCTTCGAGAAAGCAATGGAGCTGGCGGGACGCGTTGCGAAGAACGCGCCGCTCACCAACTACGCGCTGATGCACGCGCTGCCCCGCATCGCCGAGCAGCCGGCGGACCAGGGCTTCCTCACGGAGGCGCTGATGGCCGCGATCGCACAGAGCGCCCCCGAAGCCAAGACCCGCGTGCGCGAATTCCTCGAGGGCCGCGGTCCCAAGGTCAAGAAGGCCTGAGCATGGCTGCCCGCTATCGCCCGCTGAAGTTCGGCGTCACCCGCTGCGCGCTGCGCGAAGCCGCCGGCGGCGTCGTGTACGTGCGCGCCGCCCAGGACCTGCAGCCGTATCCGCAGCGGCTCACCGACCGCTTCGTGCACTGGGCGAACACGGCGCCCGATCGCGTCCTCATGGCGCGCCGCGCGCGCAACGAGGACGGCAGCACGGGCGAGTGGCAGTACGTCACCTATGGCGAAGCGCTTGCCAAGGCTCGCCGCATCGGGCAGGCCTTGCTCGATCGGAGCCTGAATGCCGAGAAGCCCGTCGCGATCCTGAGCGAGAACAGCCTGGAGCACGCCCTGCTCGCGCTCGGCTGCCTCTATGCCGGCGTGCCGTACTGCCCCGTGTCGCCGGCCTATTCGACGATCAGCCAGGACTACGAGAAGCTGCGGCACGTCCTGAAGACGCTGACGCCGGGCCTTGTGTTCGCGGCCGACGAGGCGCGCTACGGCAAGGCCGTGCAGGCCTCGGTCCCACCCGAAGTCGAGGTTGTGTACGGCATGCCGCCGGAAAGCGCGCCCACGCCTGCCATCGATGCGGCCATGCGGGCCACCGGCCCGGACACCATCACCAAGTTCCTCTTCACCTCGGGGTCGACCAAGCTCCCCAAGGCGGTGATCAACACGCACGGCATGTGGTGCGCCAACCAGCAGCAGATGCTGCAGTCGATGCCGGTGCTGGGCGAAGAGCCGCCGGTGCTGGTGGACTGGCTGCCCTGGAACCACACTTTCGGCGGCAACCACAATTTCGGCCTGACGCTCTACCACGGCGGCACGCTCTACATCGACGACGGCAAGCCCACGCCGGCGGGCATCGCCGAGACGCTGCGCAACCTGCGCGAGATCGCGCCCACCGTGTACTTCAACGTGCCGACCGGCTTCGAGGCGATCGCGCACGCGATGAAGGCCGATGAGGTGCTGCGCAAGAACCTGCTCTCGCGAGTGCGAATGTTCTTCTATGCCGGCGCCGCGCTCGCACAACCGGTGTGGGACCTCCTGCACGAACTCGAGGAAGCCGAGCTGGGCGAACGCATCGTGATGGGCACCGGCCTCGGCATGACCGAGTCCTCGCCCTTCGCGGTGTTCATCACCAGCCCCGAAGTGAAGTCGGGCTACCTGGGGCTGCCGACGCCGGGCATGGAGCTCAAGCTCGTGCCGATCGACGGCAAGACCGAGATCCGCTACAAGGGCCCGAACGTCACGCCGGGCTACTGGCGCGCGCCGCAGGAAACCGCGGAGAACTTCGACGACGAAGGCTTCTTCTGTACCGGCGACGCCGTCCTGTGGATCGACCCGCAGGACCCGCACAAGGGCCTGAAGTTCGACGGCCGCATCGCGGAGGATTTCAAGCTCGCCACCGGCACCTTCGTCAGCGTCGGTCCGCTGCGCGCGAAGATCATCGCGGCCGGTGCGCCCTACGTGCAGGACGCCGTGATCACGGGGATCAACCGCAATGAAGTCGGCGCGCTCGTCTTCCCGACGGCCAAGCTGCGGCAGTTGAGCGAAAGCGATATGCGGCGGCACTTCCAGAAGGTGCTGAACGAACTTGCCGCGTCCGCCACCGGCAGCGCCAACCGGGTCGCGCGCCTTCACGTGCTGGCAGAGCCGCCGTCGATCGACAAGGGCGAGATCACCGACAAGGGATCGATCAACCAGCGCGCCGTACTCAAGCACCGCGACGCGCTGGTGCAGGCCTTCCACGACGACCAGTTGCCGCTCACCTTGAAACCGGAGACACCATGAAGATCGAAGGACAAGCTGCCATCGTCACCGGCGGCGCCTCGGGCCTGGGCGAGGCGACGGCGCGCGAACTCGCGCGCTGCGGCGCCCAGGTCGCCGTGCTCGATGTCAACGAGGACCTGGCCGAGAAAGTCGCCCAGGAGATCGGCGGCGTCGCCTGCCGGTGCGACATCACGAACACCGACAGTGTCACGGCGGCCCTCGCCAAGGCCGCCGGGAAGCACGGTGCAGCGCGCATCTGCATGAACATCGCCGGCATCGGCACGGCCAGACGCATCGTCGGCAAGGACGGCAATGCCGCGCCGCTGGAAGACTTCGCGCGCGTGATCAACGTGAACCTGATCGGGACGTACAACGTCAGCCGCCTGTTCGCCGCCGAGTGCGCGAAGCTGGCGCCCCTGGAAGACGGCGAGCGCGGCGTGATGCTCTTCACCGCCTCCGTCGCCGCTTTCGACGGCCAGGTGGGCCAGCAGGCCTACAGCGCGTCCAAGGGCGGGCTGGTGGGCATGACACTGCCGATGGCGCGCGACCTGGCGCAGCACGGCATCCGTGTCTGCACGATCGCCCCGGGCCTGTTCTCGACCCCGCTGATGCAACAGTTGCCCGAACCGGTGCAGCAGTCGCTCGCCGCGTCCATTCCCTTCCCGTCCCGGCTGGGCAAACCCGAAGAGTTCGCGCAGCTGGCTTGCCATATCGTCACGAACATGCACCTCAACGGCGAGGTGATCCGGCTCGACGGCGCGCTGCGCATGGCGCCGCGCTGAAAACCCACCACTCCATGGAGACAACGATGAAATTGAAGAAGACCCTGATCGCCCTCGCCACGCTGGTGGCTTCCGCCGCCGCGCTCGCGGACGTGAACGTGGGCGTCGTGCTGTCGCTCACGGGCCCGGGTTCCGGCCTCGGCATCCCCATGCAGAAGCAGCTGGCGCTGTTCCCGAAGACCATCGCCGGCGAGAAGGTGAACCTGATCATCCTCGATGACGCGAGCGACCCGGGCAAGGGGGTGAGCAACGCCAAGCGGCTCATCTCCGAAGACCATGTCGACGTGATCCTGGGTTCGTGCCTCACTCCCGTTGCCGCCGCCATGGCGCCGGTGACGGCCGAAGCGAAGACGCTGCAGGTCGCCGCGTCGCCGGTGGGCGTGCCTCCCGGCCACGACCAGTGGCTGTTCCGCCTGCCGCAAGGCAACGACGTGATGGCCCACGCGATGTTCCAGCACATGAAGAAGCAGGGCGTGAAGACGATCGGCTTCCTCGGCTACACGGACGCCTACGGCGAACTCTGGCTGAAGGCCGCGACGGCCGAGGCCGAGAAGAACGGCATGAAGATCGTCGCCGTCGAGCGCTTCGCGCGCACCGACACGAGCGTCACGCCGCAAGCGCTCAAGCTGTCTTCGGCCAATCCCGACGCGATGATCATCGTGGCGTCCGGCTCGGGCGCGGCGATGCCCGAAAAGGCGATCGTCGAGCGCGGCTACAAGGGCAAGATCTACCAGACGCACGCGGCGGCCACGCCCGACCTCGTTCGCATCGGCGGCAAGGATGTCGAGGGCACGTATGTGGTCTCCGGCCCGGCCGTCGTCGCCGAGCAGCTGCCCGACAGCCACCCGTCGAAGAAGGCGGCGGTCGACTTCGTGACCAATTTCGAGAAGGCGAACGGCCCCGGTTCCCGCAACCAGTTCGCCGGCCATTCCTACGACTTCGCGATCGTGATGGAGAAGATCGTGCCCGTCGCCCTCAAGAAGGCCAAGCCCGGCACGCCGGAGTTCCGCGCCGCGCTGCGCGATGCGATGGAAACCATGGGCCGCACGATCTTCGCGCACGGCGTGATGAACTGGACCAAGGACGACCACTGGGGCTACACCAACGAGACCGGCGTGATGCTCAAGGTGGTGGACGGCAAGTTCGTGGTCGAGAAGTAACTTGGACCTGTCGATCGCGTCCATCCTCGCCCTCGACGGGCTGACGAACGGGGCCGTCTACGCGCTGCTGGCGCTGGCGACGGTCCTGCTGTTCGCCGTCACGCGGGTGATCTTCATCCCGCAGGGCGAGTTCGTCGCGTTCGGCGCGCTCACGCTCGCCCTGTTCCAGGCGGGCAAGGTGCCGGGCACGGTGTGGTTCCTGCTCGTGCTGGCGGGGGTGGTGGCGCTGTCGGACATCGTCAATGGGGTCCGGCAACGCCGCCGCGCCTCGCGCATCGCGAAGCAGGTGGCGCGCACGCTCGCCTTTCCGGTCGTGATCTCGCTCGTCGCGCTCTGGGCGGCGCCCCGCGGGTGGCCGCTGCTCGCGCAGGCGCTGCTCACGCTTGCACTGGTCACGCCCTTCGGCAATCTGATCTACCGCATCGCCTACGAATCGCTGGCCGACGCGTCGGTGCTGGTGCTGCTGATCGTCTCCGTCGGCGTGCATTTCGCGTTGGTGGGACTGGGCCTGTTCTTCTTCGGCGCCGAGGGCTTCCGCAACCCCAGCTTCTGGGATGCGCGCTTCTCCGCGGGAGCGCTGTCGCTCACGGGGCAGACCGTGATCATCTTCCTGGTGTCGATCGCCTTGATCGTGATGCTGTGGCTGCTCTTCGAGCAGACGCTCGTGGGCAAGGCCTTGCGCGCGACGGCCGTCAATCGCCTCGGCGCGCGCCTCATGGGCATCTCGTCGGCCGGTGCGGGGCGCCTCGCCTTCACGATGGCCGCCTTCATCGGCGCGCTGTCGGGCCTGCTGATCGGGCCGACCACGACGATCTTCTACGACAGCGGCTTCCTGATCGGCCTGAAGGGCTTCGTCGCAGCGGTGTTCGCGGGGCTTTCCAGCTATCCGCTCGCGCTGGTCGGCGCGCTGGGCGTCGGCCTGCTGGAAAGCTTTGGCTCGTTCTGGGCCAGCGCCTTCAAGGAAGTGATCGTCTTCTCGGCGATCCTGCCGGTGCTGCTGTGGCGGTCGCTGCGCGATCCGCACAGCGAGGAGCATTGATGGCTGCGTTGCGCCGTTTCGGCTTTCCGCTCTTCGCGCTCCTGATGATCGCGCTGCCGGCGCTGCCGGTGCCGGACTTCTGGATTTCGCAGAGCTCGTACATCGGCATGTACGCGCTCGTCGCACTCGGGCTCGTGCTGCTCACCGGCGTGTCGGGCCTCACGTCCTTCGGCCAGGCGGCCTTCGTCGGCATCGGCGCCTACACCGCGGCCTTCATGACGGTGAAACTCGCGGCCTCGCCCTGGCTGGCCCTGCTGCTCGGCGTGGGCATTGCGATCGCCGCCGCGCTGGTCGTCGGCGCGATCACGCTGCGCATGTCGGGCCATTACCTGCCGCTCGCGACCATCGCCTGGGGCCTCGCGCTCAATTACACGATGGCCAACATGGACTGGCTGGGCAAGTACGACGGCCTCGTCGGCATCCCGACCCTGCACATCGGCAGCATCGACGTCGGTACCGGGCGCGGCCTGCATTTGCTGATCTGGATCTTCGCCCTGGTCGCGGCCGTCGCCGTGACCCACCTGCTCGATTCACGGCCGGGCCGCGCGATCCGCTCGCTCAAGTCCGGCAGCACGATGGCCGAGGCGATGGGCGTCTCCACCTTCCGCTACAAACTGGTCGCGTTCGTGATCGCGGCGGTGCTCGCCGCCGTGTCCGGCTGGCTCTTCGCGTTCTTCCAGCGCACGGTGAACCCGACACCCTTCTCGCTCGGCAAGGGCATCGAATACCTCTTCATGGCGGTGCTCGGCGGTGTCTCGCATGTGTGGGGCGCATTCCTCGGCGCCGCCGTCGTCAAGCTGACGGACGACCAGTTGCAGGTGCTGCTGCCGAAGATCATCGGCACCAGCGGCAACTTCGAGACCATCGTGTTCGGCATCGTGCTGGTCGTGGTGCTGAAGTACGCGCCCGACGGCCTGTGGACCTTCTTCCGCCGCTGGGTGCCCGAAGTACGGCGCACACGCGACTGGGACAACGTCGCCGCCCTGCCGCAGCGCGACAAGCCCTCGCACGGCGAGGCGCTGCTGCAGGTGGACAAGGTGCGCAAGGAATTCGGCGGCCTGGTCGCGGTGAACGACGTGAGCTTCGACATCCGTGCCGGCGACATCGTGGCGCTGATCGGCCCCAACGGCGCCGGCAAGTCCACCACCTTCAACCTGATCACGGGCGTGCTCGCGTTGACGTCCGGTCGCGTGAGCTTCCGCGGCCAGGAGATCAGCGGGCTGCCCTCGCGTACCATCGCCGCACGCGGCATCTCGCGCACCTTCCAGCACGTGAAGATGAACCCGGACATGACCGTGCTGGAGAACGTCGCGCTGGGCGGCCACCTGCGCGGCGAGATGGGCACTACGCGCGCGATGCTGCGCATGGACCGCGACGAGGAACGGCGTCTCTTCGCCGAAGCGGAAAAGCAGCTCGCGCGCATCGGCATGGCCGATCGCATGCACGAGCTCGCGGGCAACCTGGCGATGGGGCCGCAGCGGCTGATGGAGATCGCCCGCGCCCTGTGCACCGACCCGGCGCTGCTGCTGCTCGACGAGCCGGCCGCCGGCCTGCGCCACAAGGAGAAGCAGGCCCTCGCGCGGGTGCTGCGCCAACTGAAGTCGGAAGGCATGAGCCTCCTGCTGGTGGAGCACGACATGGATTTCGTGATGGGCCTGGCGGATCGCATCGTCGTGATGGAGTTCGGCACGCGCCTGATGGAAGGCACGCCCGCGCAGGTGCAGGCGAGCCCCGCCGTGCGTGCCGCGTACCTGGGGACGGAGCATTGATGGCCGGCCCGCTGCTCGAAGTCAAGGACCTGCACGCCGGCTACGGCCGCGCGGAAGTGCTCACGGGCGTGAACCTGAAGCTCGAAGCGGGCCAGGTCGTCACCGTCATCGGCCCCAACGGCGCCGGCAAGTCGACGATGCTCAATGCGTTGATGGGCGCGCTGCCCTGCCGTGGCCGCGTGACGTTCGACGGAAAGGATCTCGCCGAGCTCACGCTGGAAGAGCGCGTGATGGACGGCCTCGCCCTCGTGCCCGAACGCCGCGAGCTGTTCGGCACGATGCCGGTGGAAGACAACCTGCTGCTCGGTGGCTGGCGCGCGATGAAGTTGCGCATGCCGGACCGGGAGAAGGAACTTGAGCGCGTCTACGCGCTGTTCCCGCGCCTGAAGGAGCGGCGCGCGCAAATGGCGGGCACGCTCTCCGGCGGCGAGCGCCAGATGCTGGCCGTGGGCCGTGCGCTGATGTCGCGGCCGAAGCTGCTGATGCTCGACGAGCCGAGCCTGGGCCTCGCGCCGCTGGTCGTGCGCGAGATCTTCCGCATCATCGACACGCTGCGCGCGAGCGGCGCGAGCATCCTGCTCGTCGAGCAGAATGCGCGCGCCGCGCTCGATGTGGCCGATTACGGCTACGTGCTCGAAACCGGCGAGCTGCGCCTGGAAGGACCGGCGTCCCAACTGGCGCATGACGAGCGCGTGATCGATACCTACCTTGGGGCGTCGCGGCAGGCGCGTGCCGCCTGGATCCGGGAAACGGCATGAGTCCGTCTTCCCCCGCCCGCCGCGCCGTCAAGAACGCCGCCGCCCCATCCGTCGACAAGGTGGACACCCGCTTCCTCGAAGGGCTGATCGGCTACAACGCCCGGCGCGCGGCACTGGCCGTGATCGAGCTGTTCCTCAAGCGCATGGCGGTTTATGACTTGAGGCCGGTCGATTTCTCGGTGCTGTCGCTCATCACGCACAACCCGGGCATCACCTCGCGCCAGCTTTGCACCGCGCTGGGCATCCTGCCGCCCAACCTCGTGGGCATGGTGAATGCGCTGGAGAAGCGCGGGCTGATCGTGCGCCAGCCCCATCCGCGCGATGGCCGCGCCATGGGCCTGCACCTCGCCCCCGCGGGCCAGAAGCTGATGCGCGACGCGGAAAAAACGGCCCAGCAACTCGAGGCCGAGGCCGCGGGCAGGCTCACGGCCGCAGAGGTGAAAACCCTGATCCGGCTGCTTCAGAAAGTCTATCTGTAGCAAATCACGCATCTTGCTATTGTTTGTGTAGCAGGAACTGCGTACACTCGCCTCCCCGCTTCGCAAAAGCGCAGCGCGATCCAGGAGGAGCATGAGTTCAAAGGAGCACGCCGCCACAAGCCAATTGCTGGGGCTGCTGGAGGCGCGGTACGCGATGCGCGTGCTGTGGGCGCTGCGCGACGGCCATGCACAGACCTTCCGCCTGCTGCAGGACAGCGTGGGCGGGATCACGCCCAACACGCTGAATACCCGCATCAAGGAATTGCGCGAAGCGGGCTTCGTGCACCACAACAACGAGGGCTACGTCGTCACGCCGGCGGGCTCCGAACTGCTCAAGCGCCTCAACGAACTCCCGGCCTTCGCGGCCAAATGGTCTGCGCTGCAGGCCAAGAAAAAATCCGCCACGACATCATCATGAAAGAACATCTCACCCCCGCTTCCGCCCTGCCGTCCGACGCGGACGCCGCGCTGCTCGTCGGGCGCGTGCACGTCGAAGGCCAGGGCGCCCTGCTCGTCCGCGTCACGCGCGAGGACGTGCACGACATCTCGCACCTGGCGCCCACCTGCAGCGACCTGCTGGAGCTGCCCGACCTGCCGCAGCTGCTGCGCAGCCACCGCGGCCGCCTCGTCGGATCCACAACGCAGGTCCTGCGCAACAGCGCGAGCGACACGCGCGATGCATCGCAGCCCTGGTTCCTCGCGCCCTGCGACCTGCAGGCGATCAAGGCGTCGGGGGTCACCTTCGTGTCGTCGATGCTGGAGCGCGTGATCGAGGAGCAGGCGCGCGGCGACGCGTCGAAGGCCGAGGCCGTGCGTGCCGCGGTGGTCGCGGTGATCGGCGAGAACCTCGCCGCCGTGAAGCCCGGCTCGCCCGAGGCGGCCCAGCTGAAGGACGTGCTCATCGCGCAAGGCGTGTGGTCCCAGTATCTCGAAGTGGGCATCGGTCCCGACGCGGAGATCTTCACCAAATCGCAGCCGATGAGCGCGGTGGGCACCGGCGCGGAGATCGGCATCCATCCGAAGAGCGAATGGAACAACCCCGAGCCCGAGATCGTGCTGGCGGTGAACAGCCGCGGCGAAACGATCGGCGCAACGCTGGGCAACGACGTCAACCTGCGCGACTTCGAGGGCCGCAGCGCGCTGCTGCTCGGCAAGGCCAAGGACAACACCGGCAGTTGCGCGATCGGCCCCTTCATCCGCATCTTCGACGACAGCTTCACGATGGACGACGTTCGCCGCTGCGACCTCGCGATGAAGGTCACCGGGCCCGAGGGCTTCGTGATGGACGGGTCGAGCTCGCTGTCCATGATCAGCCGCGACCCGCTGGACCTCGTGGGCCAGGCGATCGGGCCGAACCACCAGTACCCGGACGGCTTCGTGCTGTTCCTCGGCACGATGTTCGCGCCGACGCAGGACCGGCACGGTCCGGGCCAGGGTTTCACGCACGTCGTCGGTGACGTGGTCACGGTCTCGACGCCAAAGCTCGGGACGCTCGCCAACCGCGTCAACACCAGCGACCGCGTGGCGCCCTGGACCTATGGCGTGCGCGCGCTGATGAAGGACCTGGCGAAGCGCAAGTGACTTGGCGTGCGACCGCCGCGCGCGGTCCACGGACGCCGGGTGGCCGGATCACGGAAGTAAAGGAGGAGCTCGCAAGGGCGGCGTAGGCCGACCTTGCGGCGGGGGACATGGAGGGTGGAGGGCGCCTTGTCGGCATGAGCCCTCCCCTCTTCACATCTGCTGGAACAGGTGCACGTAGCTGCGGCTGACGGGCACTTTCTCCGCGCGACCCTTCAGATGCACTTCCCCGCCATCGCCCAGGTGGACGAACTGGCTCACGCGGTCCAGCGAGACGATCGCCGAGCGGTGCACCTGCACGAAGCGCTGCGGATCGAGCGTATCGGCCATGTCGCGGATCGATTTGCGGATCAGCGCCTCGCCGCCTTCCCACACCACCAGCGTGTACTTGTTGTCCGCCTTGAGGTAGATCACTTCATCGACCGGGATGAGCTTCACGGCTGTGCCGACAGAGGCCTTGATCCATTTCAGGTGCGCGGGCTGCGCAATTTGTTCGCGCAGTGCACGGGCGACGCGCTCGAGCGTCTCCTCGTAGCCGGCCGGCAGCGGTGACGGGGCCGCCAGGCGCTCCTGCAGGCGTTGCACCGTGTGGGCCAGCCGCTCGGATTCCACCGGCTTCATCAAGTAGTCGATCGCTCCCTGGCGGAAGGCCTCGACCGCGTACTTGTCGAAGGCCGTGACGAACACGACATGCGCATTGCGCCCGATGCAGCGCGCCGCCTCGATGCCGTTCATGCCCGGCATGTGGACGTCGAGAAAAGCGATTTGCGGGTGCAGGTCCTCGCAGAAGTCCACGGCCTCGCGGCCGTTGCGTGCCTGTGCGACCACCTCGAGGCCGGGCCACAGCGGCTTCAGGAGCGCAACCAGCCGCTCACGCAGCAGCGGTTCGTCGTCGGCAACCAGGGCGGTGGCAGCAATCATGCGTTCACGGCCTCGGGCAAATGGATGTCGGCACGCACCCCCTGGGGCTGCACTTCGGACAGCTCCACCCGTGCCTGCGGGCCGTAGGCGGCCTTCAGGCGCTCCTTCAGGTTCTTCAGTCCCGTGCCCTCGCCGGCGTCCTCGGACATGCCGACGCCGGTGTCCGCGACCCACAGATGCACGATGCCATTGCTGGAGCGGCGCGCGCCAACCTCGACGCGGCACGGTTCGCAGCACGGGTCGACCCCGTGCTCGATCGCGTTCTCCACCAGCGTGAGCAGCGCCATCGGCGGAAAGCGCAGGCCCTTCAGGTCGTCCGCGATATCGAGCCGGTAGGCGAGGCGGTCCGGCATGCGCATGTGCATCAGGTCCAGGTAGGCGCGCACCAGCGCGGCTTCGTCGCCCAGTGTCGCATCCTCCTGCTGGAACTGCGGCAGGCTGCTGCGCAGGTAGGCGATCAGGCTGCGAAAGAGCGGCGCGGCGCGTGGTGAGCCACTCTCGATGAGTTCCTGCACATTGGCCAGCGTGTTCAGCAGGAAGTGCGGCTGGATCTGGGCCGTGAGCAGCTTCAGCCGCGCGTCGGCCGCCTGCCGCTCGAGCATCTCGCGCTCGAGCGCGAACTTCAGCACCTGGGCCTGCGCCTGCGCGTCGCGCTGCCGCACCAGCGCGCCCAGCGCGGCGAAGGTGCCGATGACCAGCGCCGCCATGGTGATGAGGAAATAGCCGCGCACGTGCGGCGGCGAATTCACGAAGCGCGAGAAATCGCCGCCCGCCGTCAGCAGCTGCACGATCAGCGGCCCCAGGGGCGCGGCCAGCACGACGGCGATGACCTGCGCGACCCAGCGCGGCACCAGGCGCTGACTCCAGGCGCCCGCGGCCGTGAACGCCGCCAGCAGGATCATGCCGACCAGAAGCAGTTCGCCGAGGACCTCGACGTAGGTGTTGCGGGTCAGGGGCCGCAGCAACACGGCGAACACCGCGGCCGCGATGACCACACCCACGAGGGCGCGCGGGCGCGGCAGGAAGCGGCGCCCCGGCGCGGGCTCGGGAGCGGACGGGTCGGACGTTGGCGAAACCACGGCGCGAACCTTACGGCCGCGGCTCGACCGGGGTCAAGGCGCGGCGCTCGTGTTTGCGACGAACAGCGGATAGGCGGGTGCGAATGACGCCTAGGCGCGCTTCTTCGCCGTCACCTCGATCTCGATCTTCATCTTGGCGTCGAGCAGGCGGGCTTCGATCATCATGCAGGCGGGCCGCACGTCGCCGAAGTACTTGCGCAGCACCGGCCAGCAGGCCTCGAAATCCTCGCCGCGCGGCAGGACGTAGGTGACCTTGACCACGTCGGCCAGCGTCGCGCCGGCCTGCTCCAGCGCGGCCGAGATGTTCTTCAGGCACTGGTCCGCCTGCTGGGCCACGTCGTCCGAGATGGTCATCGTCTTGTAGTCGTAGCCTGTGGTGCCGGAGACGAAGACCCACTCGCCGTCGGCGACGGCGCGCGAATAGCCGATCTGGGCTTCGAAGGGGGATCCGGTACTGATGAGGCGGCGGGACATGGCGGTTTTCTCCTTGGGACAACCCTCCACTCTACAATCCCGCGCTTCGCCGGCGCCGAGCTCGACTTTTCGCGAGGACCCGCCGTCCCGCACCCTTGAAAAGGGTTTGGGGGCCCCAAGCTGCTGGCGAGTCCTCATTTCCAGCTAAGAAACACCCAAGATTCCCAATGAAAGAGCCCACCCGGATCGAACCCACCCTGGACGACCCCGTGGCGGCCCCGGCCAGCGCGGCGGGACAACAGCAACCCGCCTCCCCGGCCCAGGCAACTGCGCCTTCCGAGCCGCAGCAGGAGACCGCCCAGGCCGCCAATGACGCCGACGCCTTGTCCGAGGCCCAGGCCCGGATCGCCGAGCTGCAGGCAAAGAACAAGGAGCTTGGCGAGCAGTTCCTGCGCGCCCAGGCCGACATGCAGAACACCCGGCGCCGCGCCGAGGAAGAGATAGCGAAGGCGCGCAAGTTCGCCGTGGAAGGTTTTGCCGAATCCATGCTGCCCGTGGTGGACAGCCTGGAAGCCGGCCTCGCCCACAAGGACGCGTCGGCCGAAAAGATCCACGAAGGCGCCGAAGCTACACTGCGGCAGCTCAAGAGTGCTCTGGAGCGCAACAAGGTGGTCGAGATCAACCCGCCCGCGGGCGCGAAGTTCGATCCGCACCAGCACCAGGCGATCTCGATGGTGCCCGGCACTCCACAGGAACCGAACACGATCGTCAGCGTTTTGCAGAAGGGTTACCTGATCGCCGAGCGCGTGCTGCGCCCGGCGCTGGTCACGGTGGCGGCGCCGAAATAGTCCGGACGAGATCGCCCGAACGAGCTTGAAACGCCACACCTTATCCACAAGTAACCAACAATCGTAGATCCAGGAGAAACAGCATGGGACGCATCATCGGCATTGACCTCGGCACCACGAATTCGTGCGTCGCCATCATGGAAGGCCACACGCCCAAGGTGATCGAGAACAGCGAGGGGGCGCGCACCACGCCGTCCATCGTCGCCTACCAGGAAGACGGCGAGATCCTCGTCGGCGCTTCCGCCAAGCGCCAGGCGGTCACCAACGCCAAGAACACGCTTTACGCCGTCAAGCGCCTGATCGGCCGCAAGTTCGAGGAGAAGGAAGTCCAGAAGGACATCCACCTCATGCCCTACCAGATCGTCAAGGCCGACAACGGCGACGCCTGGGTGGAAGTGCGCGGCAAGAAGCTCGCGCCGCCGCAGGTGTCCGCCGAGGTGCTGCGCAAGATGAAGAAGACGGCCGAGGACTACCTCGGCGAGCCGGTCACGGAAGCCGTGATCACGGTGCCCGCGTACTTCAACGACTCGCAGCGCCAGGCGACCAAGGACGCGGGACGCATCGCGGGCCTGGAAGTCAAGCGCATCATCAACGAGCCGACGGCCGCGGCCCTGGCCTTCGGCCTGGACAAGCAGGAAAAGGGCGACCGCAAGATCGCGGTGTACGACCTGGGCGGCGGCACGTTCGACATCTCGATCATCGAGATCGCGGACGTCGAGGGCGAGCACCAGTTCGAGGTGCTGTCCACGAACGGCGACACGTTCCTGGGCGGCGAGGACTTCGACCAGCGCATCATCGACTACATCATCGGCGAGTTCAAGAAGGACCAGGGCGTGGACCTGTCCAAGGACGTGCTCGCCCTGCAACGCCTGAAGGAAGCCGCCGAGAAGGCGAAGATCGAGCTGTCCAACAGCTCGCAGACCGACATCAACCTGCCGTACATCACGGCCGATGCGTCGGGCCCGAAGCACCTGAACATCAAGCTCACGCGCGCCAAGCTCGAAGCGCTGGTCGACGACCTGATCGAGCGCACGATCGAGCCCTGCCGCATCGCGATCAAGGACGCGGGCGTGTCCATCGGCGACATCCACGACGTGATCCTCGTGGGCGGCCAGACGCGCATGCCCAAGGTACAGGAGAAGGTCAAGGAGCTGTTCGGCAAGGAGCCGCGCAAGGACGTGAACCCCGACGAGGCCGTGGCCGTGGGCGCCGCGATCCAGGGCTCCGTGCTGGCGGGCGACCGCAAGGACGTGCTGCTGCTGGACGTCACGCCGCTGTCGCTGGGCATCGAGACGCTGGGCGGCGTCATGACCAAGATGATCCAGAAGAACACGACCATCCCGACGAAGTTCTCGCAGACCTTCTCCACGGCCGACGACAACCAGCCGGCCGTGACGATCAAGGTGTTCCAGGGCGAGCGCGAGATGGCCGTGGGCAACAAGCTGCTCGGCGAGTTCAACCTCGAAGGCATCCCGCCGGCGCCGCGCGGCCTGCCCCAGATCGAGGTGACCTTCGACATCGACGCGAACGGCATCCTGCACGTGTCCGCCAAGGACAAGGGCACGGGCAAGGAGAACAAGATCACCATCAAGGCGAACTCGGGCCTGTCGGAGGCCGAGATCCAGAAGATGGTGAAGGACGCCGAGCTGAACGCCGCCGAGGACAAGAAGAAGCTTGAACTGGTGCAGGCGAAGAACCAGGGCGAAGCGCTGGTGCACAGCGTGCGCAAGAGCCTCGGCGAGTACGGCGAGAAGCTCGATGCGGGCGAGAAGGAGAAGATCGAAGCCGCGATCAAGGACGTCGAAGGCGTCCTGAAGGGCGAGGACAAGGACGCGATCGAGGCGAAGACGACGGCGCTGATGACGGCGAGCCAGAAGCTGGGCGAGAAGATGTACGCCGACATGCAGGCCGCGCAATCCGCCCAGGCTGCCGGTGGCGGCGAGCAGGCCGGCGGCGCGGAAGCCAAGCCTGGCGACGACAATGTCGTCGACGCGGAAGTCAAAGAGGTCAAGAAGGGCTGAGCGCGAGCATCAGTTCACCAGCGACCCGCCGCGTTCATCGCGGCGTTGTCGCTTGAAGAACACGAGAAACGATGGCCACCAAAAGAGACTATTACGAAATCCTCGGCGTGCCGAAGAACGCTTCGGACGAGGAGATCAAGAAGGCTTATCGCAAGCTCGCGATGAAGTACCACCCTGACCGCAACGAGGGTGACAAGAACGCCGAAGCCAAGTTCAAGGAAACCAAGGAAGCCTACGAGATGCTCTCCAGCCCGGAGAAGCGCTCGGCTTACGACCAGTTCGGCCACGCGGGCGTGGACCCCAACATGCGCGGCGGCTTCGGCGGACCGGGGGCGGAAGGCTTCGGCGGCTTCGCCGAGGCGTTCGGCGACATCTTCGGCGACATCTTCGGCGGCGGCCGGCCGGGCGCGGGCGGCGGGCGCCGGCAGGTCTACCGCGGCGCGGACCTCTCGTACGCGATGGAGGTCACGCTGGAGGAAGCGGCGGCCGGCAAGGAAGCGCAGATCCGCATCCCCTCGTGGGAGAGCTGCGAAACCTGCCACGGCAGCGGCGCGAAGCCCGGCACGCAGGCCAAGACCTGCACCACGTGTAATGGGGCGGGCGTCGTGCAGATGCGCCAGGGTTTCTTTTCCGTGCAGCAGACCTGCCCGCACTGCCGCGGCACGGGCAAGATCATCCCCGAGCCCTGTCCCACCTGCCATGGCCAGGGCCGCCTGAAGAAGCAGAAGACGCTGGAGGTGAAGATCCCCGCCGGCATCGACGACGGCATGCGCATCCGCAGCGCCGGCAATGGCGAGCCGGGCACCAACGGCGGGCCACCGGGCGACCTCTACATCGAGATCCGCATCCGGAAGCACGATGTCTTCACGCGCGACGGCGACGACCTGCACTGCGTCGTGCCCATCACCGTGACGCGCGCCGCCCTGGGCGGCGAGATCGACGTGCCGACGCTGGCCGGCAACGCCGTGATCGAGATCCCCGAAGGCACGCAGGCCGGCAAGCAGTTCCGCCTGCGCGGCAAGGGCATCAAGGGCGTGCGATCGAGCTATCCCGGCGACCTGTACTGCCACATCGCGGTGGAAACGCCGGTGCGCCTGACCGAGCACCAGCGCAAGCTCCTCAAGGAGCTGGACGAATCGCTCAAGAAGGGCGGCACCAAGCACTCGCCCACCGAGGAATCCTGGGCCGACAAGCTGAGGGGATTCTTCAGCGCCTGACAACCTTTGACTTCCCCGACGGGAAGAGCACAATGCGTTGACCGCTGAGGCTCTTTCCGCGAGGGGGTCATGGACAGACAGCCCGCGTATCGCAACCTGCTCTCCTACCACGTGACGAGCACGGCGGATGCCTTGCGTCGCGGCGCAGCGATGCACATGCGCCGCGAACACGACGTCAGCCTGGCGCAGGTCCGGACCCTGGCCCTCATCGAAAGCCTGCAGCCGGTTCGCCTGCGCGACGTCGCCGCCGATGCCGGGGCGGACAAGGCGCAGATCAGCCGTGTCGTCTCCAGCCTCGTGAGCCGCGGCTTTGTGTCGCGCCGGACCATCACCGGCGATGCGCGATCGGCACACCTCGAGCTCACCGAATCCGGGCGGTACAAGATCGATGCCATCTGGCGCACGCTCGGCGCGCGGGATGAACGGCTGCGCACGTCGCTGCAACCGGCCGAAGCCAACCAGCTCATCGCCCTGCTGGCACGCGTGCGCAAGACAGCCGATGAGCTCACGACGGCCGAAGAAGGCCTGGAAGCGCAGCAGCAGCGCGAGAGCAGCGAACCGGTCTCCTAGAAGAGCTGGCCCTGACCGGCGCCGCCCGGCCGGCGGAACTGGCTCGTGTCGAGCACGATCCGCTCCCGGTTGAAGCCGATGCGCCGCGTCGCCTTCTCGAAGCGCTGCGCGATCAGCTCGGCCCAGGGACCGGTGCCCTTCATGCGCGTGGCGAAATCGCTGTCGTAATCCTTGCCGCCGCGCATGTCGTGGATGCGCGCCATGATGCGCGCCGCGCGTTGCGGGTAGTGCAGCTCCAGCCATTGGCGGAACAACGGGCTGACTTCCCACGGCAGCCGGATCACGTGATAGAAGGCACTGCGTGCGCCCGCCTCCCAGGCGGCCTCGAGCACCTGCTCCATGTCGTCGGTGAGGAAGGGAATCTGCGGCGCAAGGCTGACGGCCACCGGCACGCCCGCCTCCGACAAGGCCTTGATCGTGCGCAGCCGGCGATGCGGCGCGGCCGCGCGCGGCTCGAGCCTGCGAACCAGCTCCGCATCGAGCGACGTCACGGTGACGCTCACCGCCGCCAGGCGCATCTGCGCCAACGGCGCAATGAGGTCCAGGTCGCGCTCGACACCGCTCGACTTGGTGGTGATGCCGAAGGCGTGCCTCGTCTCGTGCATCAACTCGATCACTGCACGCGTGAGCCGCAACTCGCGCTCCACCGGCTGGTAGCAATCCGTCGCCGTGCCGATCGCGATCAGCCTCGGCTCGTAATGCGTCTTCGCGAGTTCCGCGCGCAGCAGCGGCGCGATGTTGCGCTTCGCGATGATCTTCGTCTCGAAGTCCAGCCCGGGCGAGAGGTTGAGGTAACTGTGGGTCGGCCGCGCGTAGCAGTAGATGCAGCCATGCTCGCAGCCGCGATACGGGTTGATCGAGCGGTCGAAGTAGACGTCCGGCGAATCGTTGCCCGTGACGATGCTGCGCGCGTCTTCCCAGATCACCTCGGTCTTGGGGACGGTGCGCTCGTCGACGCACTGCTGCAGCGACGACCAGCCGTCGTCGAAGTCGTGGCGCTCGTCTTTCTCGAACCGGTGTGCCAGCCGTGTCGCCGCGCCGCGACCCTTGAGAGCCTGGAGGGGAATGCGGGTTTCGCTCACTCCATAACTGTACATGCATACAGCATTTGATGCAACGTGGGCGCGAGCAAAGACCCTCGGCTGAGTTCTGTAATTTCAGCAGTTACTGAAATCACGAAAATCTCTCCTACAATTGCGCCATGTCATTGCAGGAACACCTGCCACCACTGTCGGCCCAGTTCGTCGCGCACTTCGGCGAAATGGGCAGCCGGTGGGGCATCAATCGGACCGTGGGGCAGATCTACGCCCTCCTCTTCATCGCGCAGCGGCCGCTCAATGCCGACGAGATCGGAGACGCGCTCGAGTTCTCACGCTCCAACGTCAGCATGGGGCTGAAGGAGCTGCAATCGTGGCGGCTCGTGCGGCTGCGCCACTTCCCCGGCGACCGGCGCGAATACTTCGAGGCGCCGCAGGACGTGTGGGAGATCTTCCGCGTGCTGGCCGAGGAGCGCCGCCGCCGCGAGATCGAGCCCACGCTTTCGATGCTGCGCATGGCGCTGCTGGAGGAGCCGCGCAACGAGGCCGACCAGCACGCGCAGGCGCGCATGCGCCAGATGCACGACCTGATCGAGCGGCTGGTGACCTGGTTCGACGACGTACAGAAGCTCGCGCCCGAGACGGCGTTGCAGCTCATGGGCATGGGCGCGCGCGTGACGCGCGTGCTCGAGCTGAAGGACCGAGTGACGGGCAAGGGCCCGCGGAAACTGGAAGGCTGACATGGACACCTTGCTGCTCTCGCGCCTGCAATTCGCCGCGAACATCGGCTTCCACATCCTCTTCCCGACGATCAACATCGCGCTGTGCTGGTTCATCGTCTACTTCCGGCTGCGGCGCAGCGGCGCGAAGGACGCAGCGCAGGCGCGCCAGTGGGAAGAGGCCTATTACCTGTGGACCAAGATCTTCGCGCTGACCTTCGCGCTGGGCGTGGTCACCGGCATCACGATGAGCTTCCAGTTCGGCACCAACTGGCCGGGCTTTATGCAGCGCGCGGGCAACATCGCCGGGCCGCTGCTCGGCTACGAAGTGCTGACGGCGTTCTTCCTCGAGGCGACTTTCCTCGGGATCATGCTGTTCGGGCGCAGCCGCGTCTCGGACCGGGTGCACCTGTTCGCGACACTGATGGTCGCCGCCGGCACGACGACGTCGGCCTTCTGGATCCTGAGCCTCAACTCATGGATGCAGACGCCGCAGGGCTACGAGATCATCGACGGACGCTTTCATGCGACGAGCTGGCTCGAGGTGATCTTCAATCCCTCGTTCCCCTACCGGCTCACGCACATGATGCTCGCCTCGACGCTCACGGCGGCGTTCCTGATCGCGGGCCTGTCCGCATGGCAATTGCTGCGGGGCACTGCGAACGGCGGTACCCGCCACGCATTGCGCGCGGGCGTGATCGCCGCGGCGATCGCGATCCCGCTGCAGATCTTCGTGGGTGACCAGCACGGCCTGAATACGCTGGAACACCAGCCCGCCAAGATCGCGGCGATCGAAGGCATCTGGCACACCGAAAAGAGCGCGCCGCTGACCCTCTTCGGCTGGCCGAACGAGAAGGAAGGCCGGACCGATTACGCCCTGCAGGTGCCCAAGCTCGCGAGCCTGATCCTGGCGCACGACTTGGACGCGGAACTGAAGGGGCTCGATGCCTTTCCCAACGCGCATCCGCCCGTGGCGGGCGTGTTCTGGAGCTTTCGCATCATGGTCGGCGTGGGCCTGCTGATGCTGGCGGTGTCCTGGTGGTGTGCCTGGGGGCTGCGGCGTGGCGCGCTCTCGCCGTGGCACCTGCGCGTGCTCTCGGCGATGACCTTCGCCGGCTGGGTCTCCACGCTGGCGGGCTGGTGCGTCACGGAGATCGGCCGGCAACCGTTCCTGGTGTACGGCCTGCTGCGCACGGCGGACCTCGTGGGGCCGCACGAGCCGGGGACGGTGCTGTCCACGCTCATCGCCTACCTGGCGCTCTATGCCTTCCTGCTGGTGTCCTATGTACTCGTGCTGATGTACATGGCCAGCCACCCGGCCCAGCCGGCGGGCCAGGGTCCCCAGCGACCGACGACGGCCGAACCAGTCCGCGGGCGCGCGTGAGGAGACGACCATGAACTTCACCGCTGCAGACATCCTTCCCCTCGTCTTCATGGGCGTGATGGGCCTCGCACTGCTCGTGTATGTCGTGCTCGACGGCTACGACCTGGGCGTCGGCCTCCTGCTGCCCTTCGCCACCGACCCCCAGAAGGACGTGATGGTCGCGAGCATCGGCCCGTTCTGGGATGCCAACGAAACCTGGCTGGTGCTGGGCATCGGCGTGCTGCTCATCGCCTTCCCGATCGCACATGGCATCGTGCTGACGGCGCTGTACCTGCCGGTCGCCGTCATGCTGATCGGCATCATTCTCCGCGGCGTGTCTTTCGATTTCCGTGTGAAGGCGCGCGCCGCGCACAAAGGCTTGTGGAACCGGCTGTTCTCGCTCGGCTCGCTGCTCGCGGCAGCAGCGCAAGGCTGGATGCTGGGCAGCTATCTCACCGGCTTCGACCATGGCCTGTGGCCGCAGCTGTTTGCGATCGGCATCGCGGTGACGCTGCCCACCGCCTACGCCGTGCTCGGTGCGGGTTGGCTGATCATGAAGACGGATGGCGAGCTGCAACAGCGCGCCGTGGCATGGGCGCGCAAGGCGCTGTGGCCGATGGGCGCCGCGCTCGTCGGCATCTCGCTCGCCACACCGCTCGTGAGCCACACGGTCTTCGAGCGCTGGTTCGCGCTGCCGCAACTGATCGCGCTGCTGCCGATTCCCGTCGCCTGCGCCGCCGCGTTCTTCTCGGCCTGGCACGTGCTCTCGCGTCCGCGCGTGGTGCAAGCGGGCTACGGCTGGGTGGTGTTCGGCGGCACGGTGCTGATCTTCGTGCTCTCGTTCCTCGGGCTCGCCTACAGCCTGTACCCGTACATCGTCATCGACCGCCTCACCATCTGGCAAGCCGCCGCCGATGCGAAGTCGCTGATGTTCATCTTCGTCGGCGTCGCGATCACGCTGCCGGCGATCGTCATCTACACGATCTTCATGTACCGCGTGTTCTGGGGACGCGCGCGGGAGCTGTACTACTAGGCCGCCTCGGCCTCGCGCACGAGGCCGAGCCGCTCGCGCGCCTGGTCGTACTCGCGCTTCAGCCGCGCGATCAGGGCTGCAGCGCCGACGACCTCGCTCACGGCGCCGATGCCCTGGCCGCAGCCCCAGATTTCCTTCCAGGCCTTGGGCTTGCTGCCCTCGCCGCCGCCGAAGTTCATCTTGGTCGGGTCGCTCTCGGGCAGCTTGTCCGGGTCCAGCCCCGCCGCGCGGATCGAAGGCTTGAGGTAGTTGCCGTGGACGCCCGTGAAGAGGCTCGAGTACACGATGTCGTCGGAGTTGCTCTCGACGATGCACTGCTTGTAGGCTTCACTGGCACGCGCTTCGTTGGTCGCGATGAAGGCCGAGCCGATGTAGGCGAAATCCGCGCCCATGGCCTGCGCCGCGAGCACGGCGCCGCCGGTCGCGATGGAGCCGGACAGCGCGAGCGGGCCGTCGAACCACTGCCGGATTTCCTGCACCAGCGCGAACGGGCTCTTGATGCCCGCATGCCCGCCGGCGCCCGCCGCCACGGCGATGAGGCCGTCCGCGCCCTTCTCGATGGCCTTGTGCGCGAAGGCGTTGTTGATGATGTCGTGCAGCACGATGCCGCCGTACGAATGGATCGCGTCATTCACGTCCGTGCGCGCGCCCAGCGACGTGATGATCACCGGCACCTTGTACTTCACCACCATTTCCATGTCGTGCTCGAGCCGGTCGTTGCTCTTGTGCACGATCTGGTTGATCGCGAAGGGTGCGGCCGGCTTGTCCGGGTTCGCGCGGTTGTAAGCGGCCAGCGTTTCCGTGATCTCGTGCAGCCACTCGTCCAGCTGCGATGCCGGCCGCGCATTGAGCGCGGGCATCGAGCCGACGATCCCCGCCTTGCACTGCTCGATCACGAGCTTGGGGTTGCTGATGATGAACAGCGGCGAGCCGATGACGGGCAGGCGCAGGTTCTTGAGGGCAGTCGGGAGTTTGGACATCAATGCCTCGAAGTCAGAACGCTTCCACGGGAAGCGCCGTCACACTGTCGGCGCCTTCGACGATCGCATCGCGCAGGCCGGGCGCCTTCGCGAGGATGTGCTCGGCATAGAAGCGCGCCGTGGCGACTTTCGCCTCCATGAACGCCTTGTCTTCGCCCTTGGCCGCGAGGTCCTCGGCCACCAGCAGCGAACGCGCCAGCTGCCAGCCGGCGACGAGGTTGCCGGCCAGCATCAGGTAAGGCACGGAGCCCGCGAAGGCCGCGTTTGGCGACGACTTCGTGTTCGACGCGATGAAGGCCACCGCGTCGGTGAACGCCTGCCGCGCCGCGGCGAGCCGCTTGTGCATGGCCTTGGCCGCGACGCTGCCGCGCCTGGCGAGTTCGCCCTCGGTCTTCTCGATCTGCGCAGCGATCGCGCGCGCCGTCTGACCGCCGTCGCGCGCGGTCTTGCGGCCGACCAGGTCGTTCGCCTGGATCGCAGTCGTGCCTTCGTAGATCGTGAGGATCTTCGCGTCGCGGTAGTGCTGCGCCGCGCCGGTCTCCTCGATGAAGCCCATGCCGCCGTGCACCTGCACGCCGAGCGACGTGACTTCCAGGCTCATCTCGGTGCTGTAGCCCTTCACCAGCGGCACCAGGAACTCGTAGAACGCCTGGTTCTGCCGGCGCATTTCCGCATCGGGATGATGGTGCGAGGCGTCGTACGCGGCCGCAGCCACGCTCGCCATCGCACGGCAGCCTTCTACGTAGGCGCGCATCGTCATCAGCATGCGCTTGACATCGGGGTGGTGGATGATGGGCGCGCTCTTGTTCATGGAGCCGTCCACCGGCCGCGACTGGATGCGCTCCTTCGCGTACGCCGCCGCCTGCTGATAGGCACGTTCCGCCACGGCGATGCCTTGCACGCCGACGGCATAGCGCGCGGCGTTCATCATGATGAACATGTACTCGAGGCCGCGGTTCTCCTCGCCCACGAGGTAGCCGATCGCGCCGCCGTGATCGCCGTACTGCAGCACGGCGGTGGGCGAGGCCTTGATGCCGAGCTTGTGCTCGATCGAGACGCAGTGCACGTCGTTGCGCGCGCCGAGCGAGCCATCCTCGTTCACCAGGAACTTCGGTACGACGAACAGGCTGATGCCCTTGACGCCTTCCGGTGCGCCGGACACGCGGGCCAGCACCAGGTGCACGATGTTCTTCACCATGTCGTGCTCGCCGTACGTGATGAAGATCTTCGTGCCGAAGATCTTGTACGTGCCGTCGGGCTGCGGCTCGGCGCGCGAGCGCACCAGCGCCAGGTCCGAGCCGGCTTGCGGCTCGGTCAGGTTCATCGTGCCGGTCCACTCGCCGCTGACCATCTTCTCGAGATAGATGGCCTTGAGGTCATCGGAGCCGGCCGTGAGCAATGCCTCGATCGCGCCATCGGTGAGCAGCGGGCACAGCGCGAAACTCAGGTTTGCCGCATTGAGCATCTCGCCGCACGCGGCGCCGATCGTCTTGGGCAGGCCCTGGCCGCCGAAATCCTGCGGGTGCTGCAGCCCCTGCCAGCCGCCCTCGGCGAACTGGCGGAAGGCTTCCTTGAAACCCGGCGTCGTGGTGACCTCGCCGTCCTTCCACGAGGAAGGGTTGCGGTCACCCGTGACGTTCAGCGGCGCCACGACCCCCTCGTTGAACTTCGCGCATTCCTCGAGCACGGCTTGCGCCGTGTCGAATCCCGCTTCCTCGAAGCCCGGCATCTTCGCGATCTCGTCGATGGCGGCGAGATGCTTGATGTCGAACAGCATGTCCTTGACGGGGGCCTTGTAGCTCATGAGGGTCTCCGCTTACAGCGCCTTGATCAGCTCGGGAATCGCCGTGAACAGGTCCGCTTCCAGCCCGTAATCCGCCACCGAGAAGATCGGCGCTTCCGGGTCCTTGTTGATCGCCACGATCACCTTCGAATCCTTCATGCCCGCCAGGTGCTGGATCGCACCCGAAATGCCCGCGGCGATATACAGCTGCGGCGCGACGATCTTGCCGGTCTGGCCGACCTGCAGGTCGTTCGGGGCGTAGCCTGCATCCACGGCGGCGCGGCTGGCGCCGATGGCGGCGCCCAGCTTGTCCGCGAGCGGCGTCATCACCTCCTGGAACCTCTCGGCCGAGCCCAGCGCGCGGCCGCCCGAGACGATGATCTTGGCGGCGGTGAGTTCCGGCCGGTCGTTCTTGGCGATCTCGTTGCCTTCGAACCTGCTCTTGCCCGAATCGGCCGCGGCCGCCACGCTCTCCACGGCCGCCGAGCCGCCGGTGGCGGGCGCGGCGTCGAAGCCGGTGGTGCGCACGGTGATCACCTTCTTCTCGTCCAGGCTCTGTACCGTGGCGATCGCGTTGCCCGCGTAGATCGGGCGCTCGAAGGTGTCCGCGGCATCGACCTTGATGATGTCGGAGATCTGGCCGACGTCGAGCTTCGCGGCCACGCGCGGGGCGATGTTCTTGCCGCTGGCCGTGGCCGGGAACAGGATGTGGCTGTAGTTGCCGGCGATCGCGAGGACTTGCGCAGCAACGTTTTCGGCGAGGCCGTGCGCGAACTGATCGCCGTCCGCGTGCAGGACTTTCGAGACGCCCGCGACCTGCGCGGCCTGCTTCGCCACTTCACCGGCGTTGTGGCCCGCGACGAGCACGTGGACGTCGCCGCCGCATTTCGCAGCGGCCGTGACGGTGTTGAGGGTCGCGCCCTTGAGGGTCGCGTTGTCGTGTTCGGCAATGACGAGTGCGGTCATGGTCAGATCACCTTCGCTTCGTTCTTCAACTTGGCCACGAGCGTCGCGACGTCGGGCACCTTCACGCCGGCGCCGCGCTTGGGCGGCTCGGCCACTTTGAGGGTCTTCAGGTGCGGCTTGATGTCCACGCCCAGGTCGGCCGGCTTGAACGTGTCGAGCTGCTTCTTCTTGGCCTTCATGATGTTGGGCAGCGTGACGTAGCGCGGCTCGTTCAGGCGCAGGTCGGTGGTGACGACCGCGGGCAGCGTGATCGAGACGGTCTCCAGGCCGCCGTCGACTTCGCGCGTCACTTTTGCCTTGCCATCGGCCACTTCGACCTTCGAAGCGAAGGTGGCCTGCGGCAGGTCGGCCAGCGCCGCCAGCATCTGGCCGGTCTGGTTGCAGTCGTCGTCGATCGCCTGCTTGCCCAGGATCACCAGGCCCGGCTGCTCCTTGTCGACGATGGCCTTGAGCAGCTTGGCCACCGAGAGCGGCTGCAGTTCATCGGTCGTCTCCACGAGGATGGCGCGGTCGGCGCCGATCGCCATGGCCGTGCGCAGCGTCTCCTGGCATTGCGCGACGCCGCAGGACACCGCGATCACCTCGGTGGCGATGCCCTTCTCCTTCAGGCGCACCGCCTCCTCGACGGCGATCTCGTCGAAGGGGTTCATGCTCATTTTCACGTTGGCGATGTCCACGCCCGTGTTGTCCGACTTGACGCGGACCTTCACGTTGAAATCGACCACCCGTTTGACCGGGACCAGGACCTTCATGCTGGGTCTCCTTGCGAGTTTCTGGGAATTGACGTTTACGTAAACGGAATATCTGGATTCTAGGCGCCGGGGCCTCGCGGCCATTGTCGTTCCGCCGTCAAAGCGGGGGCATCCGGCAAAAAAGAACGCTCGTTCGATTTTGATTATAGGCAGCGCTTCGGCGCTTGTTAGGGCGTTCGCTCGAGCCGCTGTCCGCAGGAAGACAGTTCGCCAACCTCGCGGTCGGTGAATCCGGGTAAGTCAGGACCGTGGCGTTCGAGACGCGACCTTACATTCGTCCGCATCCATCAGAAGGAGTTGTCGATGAAACGAATTGCCTTCGCTGTCGCGGCGGGTGCCGCCTTCGCCGCCGCACCGGCCTGCGCCCAGACCGTGCTCACGGTGTCGAGCTGGGTTCCGCCGACCCACGCGCTCAGCATCGCGCAGAAGGAATGGTGCGACCTGGTCGAGAAGAACTCGTCCGGCAAGGTCAAGTGCAACGTCCTGCCGCGCGCGGTCGCGAACCCGCCCGGCACCTTCGATGCGGTGAAAAACGGCCTGGCCGACGTGTCGTTCACCGTGCATGGCTACACGCCGGGGCGCTTCGTGCTCACGCAAATGGCCGAGTTCCCGTTCCTTGGCAACGGCGCCGAGCCGCTGTCGGTGGCCTTCGACAAGGTGGCGAGCAAGCATCCCGAATTCGCGGCGGAGCACCAAGGCGTGCACGTGATCACGTTCTTCACGCACGGCCCGGGCATGCTCATGAACACGAAGCGCCCGGTCACGAAGGTGGATGACCTGCAGGGCCTGAAGTGGCGCGTGGGCGGCGGGATGGTCAACGAAATCGTCAAGACGCTGGGCATGAACGCGACGCTCAAGCCCGCGACCGAGAACTATGAGCTGCTGTCCAGCGGCGTGATGGACGGCACCTTGCTGCCGGCCGAGTCCGCCGAGTCGTTCAAGATCGACAAGCTGATCAGGTACGTGACGACCTTCCCGGGGGGCCTGTACAACACCAGCTTCGTCTTCATGATGAACCAGGGCAAGTACGACAAGCTCGGCCCCGCCGAGAAGAAGGCCGTGGACGCCGCCTCCCACGAAACCGCCGCGCGCATCTTCGGCCGCAACTGGGAGAAGGTGGACCGCCGGGCGACGGCGCTGATGCAGGCCAACGGCACGCAGATCACCAAGGCCGACGCGAAATTCGTGTCGGACGTCAAGGCCAGGACCGCGGGCCTGGAAGACAGGTGGGTCAAGGACGCGGAGGGCAAGGGCCTGAAGAACGCCGCCAAGGTGCTCGCCGACTTCCGTGCGGAGATCGCGAAGCAGGAGAAGTGAAGAAGACGCTCGAAGTGCTGAGCGGCGCGCTCGCCGCCGGTGCCCTTTTCGCCATCATGGCGCTGACGTTCCTGGACGTCCTCGGCCGCAAGCTCGCCAGCAACTCCATCCGCGGCTCGCTCGAGCTCACCGAGCTCTTGATGGTCGTCGTGATCTTCGCGGCCCTGCCGCTGGTGTCCCTGCGCGGCGAGCACGTGCTGTTCGACTCGCTCGACCGCTACTTGCCCGAAACCGTGCTGCGCGCCCAGAAGGCCATCATCCACCTGCTGCTGGCGATCCTGTTGCTGGCGCTGGCCGCCCTCATGTGGCGCACTGCAGGCGAATTCCTCGCCAGCGGCGAAACGACCGCGCAGCTGCACGTTCCCAAGGCACCGTTCATCTACGGAATGGCCGTGATGTGCGGCCTGGCCGGCCTCGTGCACGTCGCGCTGATCTTCCAGCCGCCGCCCGAGCTCGCCGAAGGCGAGGGAACGCCGCTGTGATCGAGGCGCTCACGGGCTTCGCGCTGGTCTTCCTTCTCGCCCTTTTGCGCGTGCCGCTGGCCTTCTCCATGGGCCTGGTCGGCCTCGGCGGCATGGCCCACCTGCGCGGGCTGGACCCGGCGCTCGCCAGCGTCGCCCAGGTCGTGCACGAAACGGGGTTCGCCTACACCCTCTCGGTGATCCCCCTGTTCATCCTGATGGGCAACTTCGTCGCGCGCGCCGGGCTGGCGCAGGAGCTGTTCCAGGCCGCCTACGCCTTCATCGGCCACGTGCGCGGCGGCCTTGCGCATGCCACGGTGGCCGCCTGCGCGGGCTTCGGCGCCATCTGCGGCTCCTCGATCGCGACCGCAGCGACGATGGGCAAGGTCGCCTACCCCTCGATGAACCGGCTCGGCTACAGCGACGAGCTGTCCATGGGGGTGATTGCCGCAGGCGGCACGCTGGGCATCATGATCCCGCCGTCCACCATCATGGTGATCTACGGGATCATCACCGAAACCAACATCGGCAAGCTGTTCGCCGCCGGCGTGCTTCCCGGCCTCCTGAGCGCGCTGCTGATGATGCTGGGCATCGCATGGATCACCTGGCGCGATCCGGCGCATGCTCCACCGGGCGAACGCAGCACCTGGCCGCAGCGCTGGGCGGCCCTGCGCGGGATCTGGGGCGTGCTGGTGCTGGTCGTGGTGGTCCTGGGCGGCATCTACGGCGGCATCTTCACGGCCACCGAGGGCGCCGGGTTCGGCGCGGCGGGCGCGTTCCTGTTCGCCCTGGCGCGCCGACGGCTGTCCTGGCGCGCGCTGTACGAAGTGCTGGTCGAGTCCGCACGCACGACCGCGATGCTGTTCACGTTGCTCATCGCCGCGACCGTGTTCGCGAACTTCGTGAATTTCACGACCATGCCGGGCGACCTGAAGGACCTGATCACCGGCAGCGGCCTGTCGCCCACGATGGTGGTCGTGGCGATGATGCTGATCTACGTCGTGCTCGGCACGGTGATGGAAGAACTCACGATGGTGCTGCTCACCATCCCCTTGTTCTTCCCCGTGATCACGTCGCTGGGCTACGACCCGATCTGGTTCGGAGTGCTGATCGTCATGGTGGTGCAGATCGGGCTGGTGTCGCCGCCGGTGGGCATGAACATGTTCGTCCTCAACGCCCTGCTGCCCGGCGTCGGCCTGGGCGCGATCTACCGCGGCTGCTGGCCGTTCGTGTTCGTGCTGGTCGTGATGCTCGCGGTCCTCATCGCCTTCCCGCAGCTCAGCTTGTGGCTGCCGTCGCTGATGGGGTAGCGTCGCTGCGCAGGTGCACCACGCGTTGCGGGAACGGGATGTCGATGCCCGCCGCGCGCAGGCCCTGCAGGAGTCGCAGGTTGATCTCCGACCTGACGTTCAACTGCCCGTTCGCCGGGTCCTGGATCCAGAAGAACAGCGAGAACTCCAGGCCGTCGGCGCCCAGGCGAACGAGGTGCGCCACGGGTGCGGGATCCTTCAGCACACGCTGGGCGGCCAGCGCGGCATCGCACAGGATGCGCTGCACTTGCGCCGGGTCGCTGTCGTATCCCACGGTGACGTCGGTGGACAGCAGGATGCGCGGATCGGCGAGCGACAGGTTCTCGACGCGCTCGGTGATCACCTTCTCGTTCGGCACGATGGATTCGCGCCCATTCAGGGCGCGGATCAGCATGTAGCGCGTCTTGATGTCGGTGACCACGCCCTCGAAGCCGTCGATCTTGATCGTGTCGCCGATGCGCAGGCTGCGTTCGAAGAGGATCACGAAGCCGCTGATGTAATTGGCCGCGAGCTTCTGCAGGCCGAAGCCGAGGCCCACGCCCAATGCGCCACCGAGCACCGACAGCGCCGTGAGGTCCACGCCCACCGCCGACAACGCGAACAGCAGGCCCACCAGCAGGAGCGTGGCGCGGATCGCGTTCGCTGCCATCTTGCGCAGCGACAGGTCGGTGACCGTCTCGCGAAGCACCTTGCGCTCGAGCGTCGCGGAAATCCACAGCGCGATCACCATCACCACGCCGGACGACAGCACGCCCTGCACGATGGCCAGCAGCGACACCCGGGTCTTGCCGAAGACGAAGTGCACCGCCTCCATCTGCTCCATCACCTCGGGCAGCAGGCCGACGATCCACAGGACGGCGGCGATCCAGGCGAGCCACGAGAACAGGCGCTCCATCAGGCGCGCGAAGCCGGATGCCGGGAACACCACCGTCAGCACGCGCGCGAGGAAGCGGATGCCCGCCAGCGAAATCAGCACCGGCACCGCGATGCGCAACAAGGCCGCCGGCTGCTGCTGCGCGAAGTACAGGAAGGCGCCGTACGTGAATGCCAGCGCCAGCAACGGGAACAGCACGCCGTCCACGATGGCGCGGCCGAACAAGACGGAATCGCCCGCCACCCGCCGGCCCATCAGCCAGCAGATCGCATAAGCAAGGAGCAGGCAGCCCAGCAGTGCGGCGACTTCCCAAGGCACACCCGGGTGGCCCAGGTCATGGACCAGCTTGTCGAGTTCGATCATCTTCGGATTACGGCTTCCAGGCCGGCTTGCGCTTTTCCGTGAACGCCTTGAAGCCTTCCTGCGCGCACGAGTCCATCATGTTCACGGCCATCGTCTGGTTGGCAAGCTGGTACGCCGCCTCGATGCCCATCTCGCGCTGGCGGTACACGAGCTCCTTGCCCATCGCGATGGCGGTGCGCGGCTTGTCGAGGATGCTGGCCACGAGCTTGCCGATCTCCGTATCGAGCTGGTCGGCTGCGACGACGCGATTGACCAGCCCGCGCTCGAGCGCCTGCTGGGCGGTGATGAACTCGCCCGTCACCAGCATCTCCATCGCCTGCTTCGGCGGCACGTTGCGCAGCAACGGCACGCTGGGCGTGGAGCAAAAGAGGCCGTAGCTCACGCCGCTCACCGCGAACTTCGCTTCGCTCGAGGCGACCGCCAGGTCGCATTGCGCCACGAGCTGGCAGCCCGCCGCGGTCGCGATGCCGTGCACCCGCGCGATCACGGGCACGGGCAACTTCATGATGGCCAGCATCATGCGGCTGCACTGGTCGAACAGGTGCCGGTAGTACTCGAGCGAAGGGTTGTCGCTCATTTCCTTCAGGTTGTGGCCCGGGCAGAACGCCTTGCCCGCGCCGGCGATCACGACCGCCCGCGCGCCCTCGTCGTCCTTGACGCGATCGAGTGCCGCCTGCAACGCGGCCAGCATCTCTTCCGACAGCGCATTGAAGTTCGCCGGGCGGTTCATCGTGAGCGTGATGACGCCGCGGCCGTCGCGCTGGTACAGCACGGCGTCGGTGACGGGCAAATCGTTCTTCATGTCAGAGGTCCGCGAGGACGCGAACATGGGCCTCGACACTGCGCCCCAGGGCATCGAGGTTGTAGCCGCCTTCCAGCGACGAGACGATGCGCCCCTTCGCGTGCTTCGCGGCGACGTCCTTGACCTTCGCCGTGATCCACTGGTAGTCGGCTTCGACCAGCCCGAGCTGGCCCAGATCGTCTTCGCGGTGGGCATCGAAGCCCGCGCTGATGAGGATCATCTCCGGCTCGAATTCCTCCAGGCGCGGCAGCCAGGCGGCGTCGACCAGTTCGCGGATGGCCATGCCGCGCGTGTACGCGGGCACGGGCAGGTTCACCATGTTCCTGGCGGGATGCTCGGTGCCGCTGTAGGGATAGAACGGGTGCTGGAACAGGCCCACCATCAGCGCATGCTCGTCGCCGGCGAGGATGTCCTCGGTGCCGTTGCCGTGGTGCACGTCGAAGTCGACGATGGCCACGCGCTGCAGGCCATGGCGACGCACCGCATAGCGCGCGCCGATCGCCACGTTGTTGAAGATGCAAAAGCCCATCGCATGGTCGCGGCAGGCATGGTGGCCCGGCGGGCGCACGGCGCAGAACGCGTTCTCCAGCTCGCCCGCCATCACGGCGTCCACGGCCGCAAGCACGGCGCCGGCCGCTCGCAGTGCGGCATCCCAGCTGTAGCGGTTCATCGCCGTATCGGGGTCGATGCGCGCGTAAGGCCGGCCGCCGGCGGCGACCTCCTCGGCGAGCCGGTCCGCCAGCCCGCGCATCGCGGCGATGTGCATGCGGTCGTGCGCCAGCTCGATGTCGCCCAGGGACGCGAGCGGTGCCTCGCGGCGGTCCAGTGCATCCATGACCCCGCTGGCGATCAGCCGGTCCTCGATCGCGGCCAGCCGCTCGGGACATTCCGGGTGGCCGGGCCCCATCTCGTGGCGCCGGCAATCCTCGTGCGTGAAATAGCCCGTCTTGTTCACGTGTCTCGCTCTCTGCGGCGCCCTTTTTGAGCTATGGTCTGGCCTCACATGGAAGCACAACAAAAGCTCAAGGCGCTCCTTGACCAGCTTAACACGGTGGTCGTCGGAAAATCCGGCCAGGTGCGCGACTGCGTGGCCTGCCTGCTGGCGGGCGGCCACCTGCTCATCGAGGACGTGCCCGGGGTCGGCAAGACGACGCTGGCCCACGCGCTCGCGCGCTCGTTCGGCCTGCATTTCTCGCGTGTGCAATTCACGGCGGACCTGATGCCCAGCGACCTGTCCGGCGTGTCGGTGTACGAGCGCGGGAAGGAGGCTTTCGTCTTCCATCCCGGCCCGGTATTCGCGCAGGTCCTGCTGGCCGACGAGATCAACCGCGCCAGCCCCAAGACGCAGAGCGCCCTGCTGGAAGCCATGGAAGAGCGCCAGGTCACCGTCGAAGGAGAGACGCGCGCGCTGCCCTCGCCTTTCTTCGTGATCGCCACGCAGAACCCGCACGACCAGCTGGGCACCTTCGCGCTGCCGGAATCGCAGCTCGACCGTTTCCTGATGCGCATCTCGCTGGGCTACCCCGACCGCGCCGCCGAGCGCGAACTGCTGGCCGGCGCGGATCGCCGGGGCATGGTCGAGGCGATGCGCAACACGCTCACGCCGGTGGACCTGCAGTTGCTGCAGCAGAAAGTGATGCAGGTGCACGCGGCCGAGCCGCTGCTGAACTACGTGCAGGATCTCGTCGCCGCGACGCGTTCGGGGCGATGGTTCCTGCAGGGCCTGTCGCCGCGCGCCGGCATCGCCGTGGTCCGCGCGGCGAAGGCCCAGGCCATGCTCGGCGGTCGCGACTACATCGCGCCGGATGACGTGCAGTCGATCCTGCCGCAGACGATCGCGCACCGCCTGATCCCGGCCGGCGATGCGGGCCGCGGCCCGGTCGAACAGGTTCGCGCGATGATGGAGGCTGTTCCCCTGCCGTGAACATGACCCCGACGCTGACGCTGAACCCGATCGCCTACACGCGGCAGCGGTTCCGCGAATGGTGGCAGGCGCGGCTGCCGCTGTCCGACACCACGACGCTCACCCAGCGCAACGTCTACATCCTGCCCACGCGCGCCGGGTTCATGCTCGGCGCGACGCTGCTGGTGCTGGTGATCGCGTCGATCAATTACCGGTTGAACCTCGGCTACCTGCTCACGTTCCTGCTCGCGGGTTGTGCGGTGGTGGGCATGCACGTGTGCCACGCGACCTTGCGCGGACTCACGATGAACCTGATGGCGCCGGACCCGCAGTTCGCGGGCGCCAGCGCCATGCTGCGCATCGTGCTCACGAACGGCCGCAAGTCGGTGCGCCACGGCATCGGGCTGGCGGTGCTCGATTCGACTGTCGACGACAAATGGGTGTGGACCGACGTTCCGGCCCTGGGCAGCAGTACGGTGAACGTGGCCTTCAGGCCCGGGCGCCGCGGGCTGCATCGCGTGCCTCCGCTGACGGCGGAAACCCGCTTTCCCCTCGGCACCTTCCGCGTGTGGACGGTGTGGCGGCCTGCGGCGCAGGTGCTCGTCTACCCGCAACCCGAGGCCTTCCCGCCGCCGCTGCCGCCGGGCGAGCCGCGCGCCGGCGGCGCCGCGCGCTCGCGCCTGCAGGCCGGCGGCGAATTCGACGGCGTGCGTTCCTACCGCCGCGGCGATGCGCTCAAGCTGGTGGTGTGGAAGAAGGCCGCCAAGACCGGCGAGCTCGTCAGCCGCGACGCCGAGCAGGCGCAGCGCTGGGAGCTGTGGCTCGATTTCCAGCGGGCCGGCACCAGCGATATCGAAAAGCGCCTCTCGCGCCTGGCCGCGTGGGTGCTGCAGGCCGATCGCCTCGGCATGGAATACGGCTTGCGCCTGCCGGGGGTCCAGATCGCGCCGGCCAACGGCGAGGCGCACAAGCGCCGCTGCCTCGAGGCGTTGGCCGTATGTTGACCCCCAACGGCAATGCCGTACCCCCCAAGGGGGCGCGCGCTCTAGAGGCGGCTCGTCGAGCGCTATGCTGACCCGGCTCGAAGCCCTGCCGCGCGACACGCGCGACACACTGTTCCTGCTGGCCGTCATCGGCTGGATCATGCTGCCCCAGCTCGCGCACGTGCCGTGGTGGTGCGGCGTCCTCGCGATCGGCGTGCTGGCATGGCGCGGCTCGCTCGCCCTCGCATCCAAGCCGCTGCCCGGCAAGGGCTGGCTCATCGCGCTGCTGTTCATCGCCGTGGCGGCGACGGCCTTCACCTACCGCACGGTGCTCGGGCGCGATGCCGGCGTGACGCTGATCCTCGTGCTCCTGGCACTGAAGACGCTGGAGCTGCGCGCGCGGCGCGACATCTTCGTGGTGTTCTTCCTGGGCTTCTTCATGATGCTCACCGATTTCTTCTTCTCGCAGTCGCTCACGACGGCGGCGGCGATGCTCGTTGCGCTGCTCGGGCTGCTCACGGCGCTCGTCAACGCGCACATGCCGGTGGGCAAGCCGCCCCTGGCCGAAGCCGCGCGCACGGCGGGGTGGATGACGCTGCTCGGCGCGCCGGTCATGGCCGTGCTCTTCGTGCTGTTCCCGCGGCTCGGGCCTCTTTGGGGCACGCCCAGCGATGCGATGGCCGGCCGCACCGGCCTCTCGAACACGATGCAGGTGGGCAACATCGCGACGCTGGCCCTGGACGACAGCATCGCCATGCGCGTGAAGTTCGAGGGCCGTGTGCCCGCGCAGCGCGAGTTGTATTTCCGCGGCCCGGTGCTGTCCACCTTCGACGGGCGCGAGTGGCGGCCGCTGCAATCGCGGCTCGCTCCCCTGGCGGCGCCGGCCGGGCCCGCGGCGCAGCTGCAAGTGTCCGGCGAACCGGTGCGCTACGAAGTCACGCTGGAGCCGAGCAACCGGCTCTGGATCATGACGCTGGATGCGGCACCCCGCCCGCCGCGCGTGCCGGGCTTCGAGCCCGTCATGACGGGCGAGCTGGCGTGGATGGTCAACCGCCCGGTGGTCGACCTGCTGCGCTACAAGGCCGAGAGCTACACGAATTTCCGGCACGGCCCGCGCAGCATCGCGGCGCTGCCGCCCGAGTACCTGCTGCTGCCGCCCGGCTCCAACCCCCGCACGGTGGATCTCGCGCGCCAGATGCGCGCGGACCCGCAACTCGCACGCGGCGGCGCCCCGGCGCTGGTGCGCGCTGCGCTGGAGCGACTGCGCACCGGCGGCTACCGCTACACGCTGGAACCGGGCGTGTACGGCGACAACACCGCCGACGAATTCTGGTTCGACCGCAAGGAAGGCTTTTGCGAACACATCGCGTCCGCCTTCGTCGTCCTGATGCGCGCGATGGACATCCCGGCGCGCATCGTCACCGGCTACCAGGGCGGCGAAATGAACAGCGTCGACGGCTACTGGATCGTGCGGCAAAGCGATGCCCATGCGTGGACCGAGGTGTGGCTCGCCGGCGAGGGCTGGGTGCGCGTCGATCCCACGGGTGCCGTCATGCCCGGCCGCATCGGCTCCTTGCAGCGGGTGCAGGCGCGGCGGGGCGCATTCGCCGCCGCCTTCGGCGACGTGACGCCCGGACTCGCCGAAGGGCTGCGTTCGGCGTGGGAAGCCGTCAACAACGCGTGGAACCAGCGCATCCTCAATTACACGCAGAGCCGCCAGCTGGACCTGCTCAAGGACATCGGCTTTTCCACCCCGAGCTGGGAAGACCTCGCCTATGTGCTGATCGGGCTGATCGTGATCGTGGCGCTGGGCGGCGCGGCCTGGACCCTCTGGGATCGCCGCGAGCACGACCCTTGGCTGCGGCTGCTGCACCGTGTCCGCCGGCGGCTGGCGGCGCAAGGCATGGCACTCGCACCGGCCGCGCCGCCGCGGCAAATGGCGACGATCGTGACATCACGGTACGGGAAAGCGGGTGCACCATTGGCGCATTGGCTGCTCGAGCTCGAAATGCAGCGCTATGCCCCGTCCTGCGCCACCAGTGTGCGCGCGTTGCAACGAAAGCTCCGACAGATTCCCTGGCCCGCCTGATGTCCGCCGTATTTCGCCCTGCCTTCCTCCCGCTCGCCATCGCCGTCGGCCTCGTCACGGCCGCGGAGCCCGCGGTGGCGGCCAACAAACCCACGCGCATCAAGACCAGTGCGACCGCGTCCCCGTACCGCGGCGTGCCTTACGCCAGCCGCGAGGACGCGCTGCAGTGGGCCGATGAACTTGCCGAGCGCCGCGGCCTCGATCGCTCATGGGTGCGCGCCGCCGTCGAGCACGCGCAGATGCTGCCCGTCGTGGTACGCCTGATGCAGCCCGCGCCCCCGGGCCAGCCCAAGAACTGGGAGGTCTATCGCAGCCGCTTTGTCGAGCCGATCCGCATCGCCGCGGGCGTGCGGTTCTGGAAGGAGAACGAGGCGACGCTCGCCCGCGCGCAGCAGGACTTCGGCGTGCCGCCGGAAATCGTCGTGGGCATCATCGGCGTCGAGACGATCTACGGCCAGCAGATGGGCAACTTCCGCGTGCTGGACACGCTGGCGACGCTGTCGTTCGATTTCCCCCAGTCGCATCCGCGCGCGGCCGAGCGCACGAGCTACTTTCGCAGCGAGTTCGAGCAATTCCTGGTGACCCAGGCCGAGCGCCAGGGCGACCCGCAGTTGCCGCTGGGCAGTTACGCCGGCGCCATGGGCATGCCGCAGTTCATGCCGAGCAGCTGGGCGAAGTGGGCGATCGATTTCGACGGCGACCAGCGCGTCGACCTGCGCGGCAGCCCCGCCGACGTGATCGGCTCGGTGGCGAACTACTTCTGCAGCTACGGCTGGCAGCCCGGCGTGCCCACGCACTACCCCGTGAGCTTCGACCCGGCGCGGCTGGACATCGAGGCGCTGCTCGCACCCGACATCCTGCCCACCTTCAGCCCGGAGAAGTTCACCGACCTGGGCGCGGTGCTGGATACGCCCGGGCGCGAACACCCGGGCAAGCTGGCGCTCATCGAACTGCAGAACGGCGAGAACCCGCCGCAGTACGTGGCCGGCACCGAGAATTTCTACGTGATCACGCGCTACAACTGGTCCAGCTACTACGCGATGGCGGTGATCGAACTGGGCGATGCAGTGAAGGCGGCCCTGGCGGCGGAGCGCGGCTCCTGATCCCTAGCGCGACCCGTTGGGCGACGCGTGATGATGCGCCGGGTGCATGCCGATCGCCCGTTCGATGCGCCGGTCGGGCACGAGCCACACCAGCGCGACGAGCACGTACAGCGCTTGCGCGACCCAGGGCAGGAAGAAGGTCGAGGCGATCGCGGTGATGTACGCAAGCGGCGAGAGCTTGCCTTTCCAGTCGAAGCCCACCGCAGTCTTCAGCAGCGAATCGGGCCCGTCGCACGCGATGATCGCCTGCTGGAGGAGCCAGTAGGCGATCGCCGCCATCAGCAGGACCAAGCCGTACACCGCCGAGGGCCACGCCGCGAAATGGTTCTCGCCCATCCAGCCCGTCGCGAAAGGCATCAGCGACAACCAGAACAGCAGGTGCAGGTTGGCCCACAGCACGCCGCCGGACACCTGGCGCGCCGCATGCAGCATGTGGTGGTGGTTGTTCCAGTAGATCCCGACGTAGACGAAGCTCAAAAGGTAGCTCAGGAACACCGGGATCAGCGGCTCGAGCACGTCGATCGTCGCGCCGTGCGGCACCTTCAGCTCGAGCACCATGATCGTGATGATGATGGCGATCACGCCGTCGCTGAAGGCCTCGAGTCGCTGCTTGCCCATGGCCCGTTTATACAACCGCGCCGGGAACGGTCCGCCCGAACCGACCGCCTGATCGTCAGGTGATGCGCGTCCCGGCCAGCCGCTCGCCGAGAGCAGCCATCACGCGCTGCACGTGCGCCGGGCGCGTCTCGCCGAACCTGCGCCTGAAGAGGCGCATCGTCGGGTACCAGGGAGAATCCTCGCGATCGACCAGCCAGCGCCAGTCGGCGTTCGGCGCCAGCAGCACCCACACTTCCCTGCCCATCGCGCCGGCCAGGTGCGCTATGGACGTATCGACGGTGACGACGAGATCCAGGTTCTCGATCATCGCCGCGCTGTCGGTGAAGTCCCGCCAGTGGGCCGTGAGATCGACGAGCTGCCCGGCATCCGGCGCCACGTCGGTGAACACGCCGCACTCGCCCTTCTGCAGGCTGAAGCATTGCAGTTCGGCCCTCTCCAGCAGCGGCATCAACTGGCTCAGGCGAATCGCCCGGTTGTTGTTGTTCACCTGCCGCAGCGAGCCGGACCAGGCGAGGCCGAGGCGCAGTCGCTCTTCGCGCGCCGGCATGCGCTGCGCCCATTCCCGCACCTTCGCTTCCGGCGCACGCAGGTAAGGCACGGACGCGGGAATGGTGGCCAGCGTCGTGCCGTAGTGCATCGGCAAGTCGAGCAAGGCGACGTGGTAGTCGGCCTGCAGGACGCGATCGGTCGTGAGGCACAGGACGCCCGGCAGGCTGTGTTCGACCAGCGGCACCAGCTCGGGCTGGATCACGCCGGACACGGTCGCGCCGTCGGCCTGCAGCTCGCGCGCATAGCGCATGAACTGGATGACGTCGCCCAGGCCCTGCTCCGCGTACACGGCGATCCGCTTGCCCTGCAGCGGCTGCGCCGTGCGCCCGCGCCATTCCAGCTCGGGGTTGAAGAAAGCGGGCCGCTTCATGCGATCGGTGTCGCGCCAGCGGCGGGCGTAGAACTTCCAGCCCTCTTCCAGCCGCCCGGCGGCGAGCAGCGTGAAGGCGAGGTCGATTTCCGCCAGCGCGAACTCGGGCAGCAGCTCGAGCGAGCGGCGCAGGTGGCGCTCGGCTTGCTCCAGGCGTTCGAGATTCAGGTGGGCCGTGCCAAGGATGCGCACCGCATGCGCGTTGTCCGGCGCGAGTTCCACCGCCTTCTGCGCGTGCACGAGCGCGCCGTCGAAATCCTCGATGCGCCACAGCACGCCCGAGAGGTCGACATGCGCTTCCATGAAATCGGGCTTGCGAGCGAGCGCGCGGCGATAGGCATGCACCGACTTCTCGACGGCACCCGTGTGCTCCAGGCAGAACCCGTAATTGAGCACCACCGTGGAGTCGTCGGCGCGCAGGTCCTGCAGGCGTTCGAATGCGGGCAGCGCCTGCGCGTAGGACTTGCGCCGCAGGTGGTATTCGCCGGCCATCAGCAGCAGCGGCACGTCGTCGGGATTCGCCGCGAGCGCCGCAACCAGTAGCGGCTCGATTTCCGCCTCACGCTGTTGCGCGGCCAGCAAGCGCGCCAGCTCCTGCCACAGCGCGGGACGCTGGGGCGCGACGCGGCAGGCATCGCTCAACCACGCGGCCGCGGCCCAGCCGTCGCCGATGCCGTTGAAGGCCTGGACCAGCCCGATGCGGGGATCGACGGCGAGCGGCTGCGCGCGCAGGGCGACGGCGAAGGCCTGCACGGCCTCGTGGAATCGCCCCCCTTGCAGCAGGGCGACGCCCTGCTCCATCGGATTGGGGTTCGTCGTCAAATCGTGGCGGGAATCAGGAAGTCCCGGCTGATGCGCCCGCCCAGCTCGTTCACGCGATCGAGGAACTGCGTGAGAAACGCGTGCAGGCCGGTGGCCAGGATCTCGTCGATGCTACCGTACTGCAGTTCGGCCCTCAGTCTGCCGGCGCGCCGCTGCGTTTCGGACGACTGGTCGTTCGCCACGGCCGCGAGGTTCGAGACGACCTCGTTCATGCTGGCATGCAGCGAGCGCGGCATGTCCGGCCGCAGGATCAGCAGGTCCGCCACGCGCTCGGGCTTGATCACGTCGCGGTACACCTTGCGGTAGATCTCGAAGCCGGAGACGGAACGCAGGATCGCGCTCCAGTGGTAGAAGTCGTACTCTTGGTCCTTCTCGCTGGCGGCGCCGAAGAAGTCGCTCTGCACCGCGTGGAACTTCACGTCGACCAGCCGCGCCGTGTTGTCCGCGCGTTCGAGGAAGGTGCCCAGGCGCATGAAGTGCAGCGCCTCGTCCATCAGCATCGTGCCCACCGTCACGCCGCGCGACAGGTGCGAGCGGAACTTCACCCATTCGAAGAACTGGCCCGGGTCGCGCTCGAACTCGCCGGAGCGGATCATGCGGTTCACTTCCAGCCAGGTCTGGTTCTGCGTCTCCCAGGCTTCGGTGGTGAGCGAGCCGCGCACCGCACGGGCGTTCTCGCGCGCCGCCTTCAGGCACGAGACGATGGACGACGGGTTGCTCTCGTCCTTGACCATGAATTCCATGACCCGCGCCGGCGTGATGTCGCCGTGCTTGGCCTGGTAGGCGGGCATCAGTTCGCTGATCGACAGCATGCCCTGCCACCCGACCTGGGCGACGGCGGCCGATTGCGGCAGCAGCGAGGTCTGGTAATTGACGTCGAGCATGCGGGCGGTGTTCTCCGCGCGCTCGGTGTAGCGGGACATCCAGAAGAGGTGATCTGCCGTTCTCGAAAGCATGGTCACTCCTCCAGCACCCAGGTGTCTTTCGTGCCGCCGCCCTGCGACGAGTTCACGACGAGCGAGCCGGCCTTGAGCGCCACGCGCGTGAGGCCGCCGGGCACCATCTGCACCTCCTGGCCCGACAGCACGAACGGGCGCAGGTCGATGTGGCGCGGCGCGATGCCGGCATCGACGAAGGTCGGGCAGCTCGACAGCGAGAGCGTCGGCTGCGCGATGTAGCCCTCGGGCCGGGCGATCAGCGCCGCGCGGAACTCCTCGATCTCCTTCTTCGTGGAAGCCGGGCCGACCAGCATGCCGTAGCCGCCGGCGCCGTGCACTTCCTTCACCACGAGGTCCGGCAGGTTGTCGAGGACGTATTTCAGGTCCTCGCTCTGGCGGCACATGTAGGTCGGAACGTTGTTCAGGATCGGCTTCTCGCCCAGGTAGAACTCGATCATCTTCGGCACGTAGGGGTAGATCGACTTGTCGTCGGCCACGCCCGTGCCGATCGCGTTGCAGATCGTGACGTTGCCCGCCTGGTACGCGTCCACGAGGCCGGGGCAGCCGAGCGTGGACGTCGGACGGAACACCGACGGGTCGAGGAAGTCGTCGTCCACGCGCCGGTAGATCACGTCGACGCGGCGCGGCCCGCGCGTGGTGCGCATGTAGACGAAGCGGTCCTTCACGAACAGGTCCTGGCCTTCGACCAGCTCCACACCCATCTGCTGCGCGAGGAAGGCATGCTCGAAGTACGCGCTGTTGTACATGCCGGGCGTGAGCACCACCACCGTCGGGTCGGGCGCGCCCGGCTGCGCGCAGGAGCGCAAGGTATCGAGCAGCAGGTCCGGGTAGTGCATGACCGGCGCGACCTTGTGCATCGAGAACAGGTCGGGGAAGAGCCGCATCATCATCTTGCGGTCTTCCAGCATGTAGCTCACGCCGCTGGGCACGCGCAGGTTGTCCTCCAGCACGTAGTACTCGCCCTCGCCTTTGGCGTTGGGCGCGCGCACGATGTCGACGCCGGCGATGTGCGAGTACACGCGGTGCGGCGTGTAGATGCCTTTCATCTCCGGCCGGTACTGCGCGTTGTTCAGGACCTGGTCGGCCGGCACGACACCGGCACGCAGGATCTCCTGGTCGTGGTAGACGTCGTGCAGGAAGCGGTTGAGCGCCGTCACGCGCTGCACCAGGCCCCGCTCCATCGCGGCCCATTCACCCGAGGGAATGATGCGCGGGATCAGGTCGAAAGGGATGAGCCGCTCGGTGCCCGCGCCGTCCTCGTCCTTCGCCCCGTAGACCGCGAAGGTGATGCCCACGCGGCGGAAGATCATCTCCGCCTCTTCGCGCCGCGCCCGCATCACCTCCTGAGGCTGGCGGGCCAGCCATTCGGCATAAGCGCGGTAATGGTCGCGCACGCCCTGGGCCTGGACCTGGCTTTGCCCGCCGGGGCCCTGCGCCTGGAACTGCAGGTCGCCGCCTTCGGACAGCAGGGAGAGCATCTCGTCGAATTTCTGCATGGCGGCGGATCGGGAAACGTTGACCACAGGATAGCAATTTCCAGGCCGTGCGACAGGCCTTTCGGTCAAGGCGCGCGATGCATCCAGTAGCGGCGTGCCTCGTCGCGCTGGCAGGCGACGCGATCGGGCTGTGCCGACGACCAGCGCGCCGCCCCGCAATGCGGCGAGTCGATCACGGAAATGCCGCGCTCGCGATAGCGCTCCATGACGGGCGGCGCCGGGTGGCCGAAGCGGTTGCGGTAGCCCGCCTGCACGAGGGCGAACGCCGGGTGCACGGCGTCGAGGAAGGCGCTGGTCGACGAGGTCTTGCTGCCATGATGCGGCACGAGCAGGAGGTCGGACTTCACCGGGGCATCGGCTGCGACGAGCCGCGTCTCCTGCGCCGCTTCGAGGTCGCCGGCGAGCAGCGCCGTGCGTGCGCCGGTCGTGATGCGCAGCACGCAGCTCATGGTGTTGGGCTTGGCCGGCGCGCCGTAATCGGCCGCCTGCGGATGCAGCACGAGGAAGTCGACGCCGTCCCAATGCCAGTGCGCGCCCGCAATGCAGCGCTCGGACTTGCGGATCGACTGGAGCTCGTGCGCGTCCTCGAGCGAACTCGTGAGCGCAGCCTGGGGTTGCATCGCCAGCACCGCCGTCGCGCCGCCGGTGTGGTCGGCGTCGCGGTGGCTGAGCATGACGAGATCCACGCGGGCATCGAGCGCCCGCAGCAGCGGCACCAGCACGCGATGGCCAGCATCGCTTTCGGTGCTGTATCGGGGCCCCGTGTCGTAAACCAGCGTGTGGCCGGCCGTTCGCACCAGGAGCGCGTTGCCCTGCCCGATGTCGGCCGCGAGCACTTCGAAATCGCCCGGCGCGGGCCGCGGCGCTTGCCACAAGAGCACCGGCAGCACCAGGGGAATGCCCAGCAGGCGCACCGGGACCGGCAGCTTCATCGCCAGCAGCAGGCCTCCAGCCACGCCGCATGCCCCGGCCCACAAAGGGGCCGCGGCCATCGACAGGGTCGCGAACGGCAACGAGGCCAGCCACTCGAGGTAAAGCTGCAGTGCCTGCAAGGCACCCGCCGCCGCGGCCCACAGCGGATGGAGCGCGACCCCGCCCATCGCGAGCGGCGTCACGACCAGCGTGACCCACGGGATCGCGATCGCGTTCGCGAGCAGCCCCACGACGGAGACCTGCCCGAACAGCAGCAGCGTCAAGGGCGTGAGGGCGATGGTGACGACCCATTGCTCGTGCAGCGAAGCGCAGACGCTCTGCACGATCTTCGCGCGTGGGGACGCCGGCTTCGTTGGCGATGCGCCCGGGTCGGTCGCGAACAGGACCCCGACGGCGACGAAGCTCAGCCAGAAGCCCGCCTGCAGCATCGCCCAGGGATCGATCAGGACCACCACGGCGCACGCCAGCAGCCAGACCTGCGGCCAGGGCCAGCGCCGGCCCGACAGGCGCAAGGCACCCACGGTCGCCAGCATCCAGATCGTGCGCTGGGCCGGGACGCCCCAGCCGGAGAACAGCGCATAGGCCGCGGCCAGCGCGATGCCGCCGACCAGCGCGGCGTGTTGTGCGGGCCACCCGAGGCACAGGCGCGAGCTGCGCCGCCACAACCAGCCCACCATCAGGGCGGCGGCCCACGCGAACATGGTGATGTGCAGGCCCGAGATGCTCATCAGGTGGGCAACGCCGGTTGCACGGAAGACATCCCAGTCGCCGCGCTCGATGGCGTTCTGGTCGCCCGCGACCAGCGCCGCCAGCACGCCGGCGGTCTTCCGATCGGACACCTGCCTGAACACCGCGTCGCGCACGGACTGGCGCGCACTTTCGACCGGATGCCGCCATGTGTCGGCCAAGCGCTCCGGTACCGGATCGTGCGGGCCGCTGCGCACATAGCCCGTCGCCTGCAGGCCCTGCTCCCACAGCCACAGCTCGTAATCGAAGCCGAAGGGGTTCACGTTGCCGTGCGGCGCCTTCAAGCGCACGTTGAAGCGCCAGCGCTCGCCCGCATGCAGCTCGGGCACACTGCGCGCGAGGTCCATGCCCCCGGCATCATCGATGGCCGCTGCACCGTACCAGCCCAGGTAGATCTGCGGCGGCAGGGTGGACGGCCCTTCCACCTCGAAACGGAAACGCAGCCCGGTTTCGTTGCGCTGCGGCATGGCCGCGATCACGCCGATGACGGGGATGTCCCGGCCTTCGAGAGCGGGGGTCAGCGCGTGCGATTGGAAGGCGATGGCCCGCAGGCCCGTGAGTGCGAAGGCGACGAGGGTTGCGCCAGCGAGTGCCCTCACTCCAGCTTTCCGCCACAGGGAGAGGGCCGACCCCGCCAGCAGCACGCCGCCGTACCACCACCCCGGCCAAAGCTCCGGCTGCTGCAACTGCCATGCCGTACCCGCCGCGATCCCGAGCAAGGTGGGCGTGAGGCGGCTTCGCATGGACCCTGACAACGTTCGGCAGCCGCGAACGGCGGACACGCAGCGAATTCATGCGCATGACGCGCCGGCGGGCCCCACTCTTGCTAGCATGGGCCTCATGTCGATCCATGCCGCACTGAGCCACGTCACCCACTACAAGTACGACCGGCCGGTGCAGCTGGGCCCGCAGGTGGTGCGGCTGCGGCCGGCACCGCACACGCGCGGCAACGTGATCTCCTATTCGCTGAGGGTCGAGCCGGCGAAGCACTTCGTCAACTGGCAGCAGGACCCGTTCGCCAACTACCAGGCGCGCCTGGTCTTCCCGGAGAAGACGACCGAGTTCAAGGTAACGGTGGACCTCGTCGTCGAGATGGCGGTCTACAACCCCTTCGATTTTTTCCTCGAGCCGGGCGCCGAGAAATTCCCCTTCAAGTACGAGCCGCTGGTCGCGCAGGAGCTCGCGCCGTATCTCGCCACCGATCCCGTGACGCCGCTGCTGCAGGACTACCTGCGCAAGATCGATCGAACCGAGCGCGCCACGATCGATTTCCTGGTGGACGTCAACCGGATGCTCCAGCGCGACATCAAGTACCTGATCCGCATGGAGCCCGGGGTGCAGGCGCCGGAGGACACGCTGGCACTGGCCAGCGGCTCGTGCCGAGATTCGGGCTGGCTGCTCGTGCAACTGCTGCGGCATTGCGGGCTGGCCGCGCGCTTCGTCTCCGGCTATCTGATCCAGCTCACGCCCGACGTGAAGGCCCTCGACGGCCCGAGCGGCACGTCGGTGGATTTCACCGACCTGCACGCGTGGTGCGAGGTGTATTTGCCGGGCGCCGGCTGGATCGGGCTCGACCCCACCTCGGGCCTGCTCGCCGGCGAAGGCCACATTCCGCTCGCCTGCACGCCGCAGCCCTCGGGCGCCGCGCCGATCGAAGGCCTCGTCGACGAGGCGAAGGTCGAGTTCGCGCATCGCATGCAGGTCACGCGCATCTACGAATCACCGCGCGTCACCAAGCCCTACACCGAAGAACAGTGGGCCGAGGTCCTCGCGCTCGGCGACGCCGTGGATCGCGACCTCGTGGCCGGCGACGTGCGCCTGACCATGGGCGGCGAGCCCACTTTCGTCGCCGTCGACGATCGCGATGCGGCCGAATGGAATACCGACGCGCTCGGCCCGACCAAGCGCCTCTGCGCGACCGACCTGGTGCAGCGCCTGCGCGCCGAATACGGTAACGGCGGCTTCCTGCATTTCGGGCAAGGCAAGTGGTACCCGGGCGAGCAGTTGCCGCGCTGGGCGCTGTCGATCTACTGGCGCGCCGACGGCCAGCCGTGCTGGCGCGACGCGTCGCTCTTCGCGGACGAACGCGAGACCCATCACTACACGAGCGAGGACGCCGGCCGCTTCATCCGCACGCTGGCGGGAAAGATCGGCATCACCGGGAAATACATCCAGCCGGGCTACGAGGACGTCTTCTATTACCTGTGGCGCGAGCGACGCCTGCCGGTCAACGTCGATCCGCTCGACGCGCGCCTGGACGACGAGCTCGAACGGGCCCGGCTGCGCCGCGTGTTCGAACAGAAGCTCGGTGCGGTCGTGGGTTATGCGTTGCCGCTGGAGGCCAGTGCCGAGTCGCCCGCGCTCGCCGGCGTGACCTGGACGACCGGGCCCTGGTTCTTCCGCGACGAGCGCATGTACCTCGTGCCGGGCGATTCGCCGATGGGCTATCGCCTGCCGCTGGATTCGCTGCCGTGGGTGTCACAGGCGGAGTACCCGCACCTGTTCGCGCAGGACCCGTTTGCGCCGCGCGAGCCGTTGCCGGTGAACGTGGCGTTTCAACCGCGCGGGCGCGAGGCTGAAACTGCCGAACATCGTTTGCCGTCCCGCTTCGAATCCGCCCGCGATGTCACACGCACCGCCCTGTGCGTCGAAGCTCGGGACCCGCAGCGCGCCAACGGCCCGAAGGCCGAGCGCGAGCACGGCGGCCAAAGCGGCGCGCTCTATGTCTTCATGCCGCCGCTTGCACGCCTGGAGGATTACCTGCAGCTGCTCACGGCCGTCGAGAACACGGCGCGCGAGCTGCAGGTGAAGATCGTCCTCGAGGGGTATCCGCCGCCGCGCGATCCGCGCCTGAAGCTGCTGCAGGTCACGCCCGATCCCGGCGTGATCGAAGTGAACATCCATCCGGCGCAGGACTGGAAGGAGCTGGTGCAACACACCGAGTTCCTGTACGACGCGGCATGGCAATCGCGCCTCTCGGCCGAGAAGTTCATGACCGACGGCCGCCACACCGGCACGGGCGGCGGCAACCACTTCGTGCTCGGCGGCGCGACGCCGGCCGATTCGCCCTTCCTGCGCAAGCCCGAGCTGCTCGCGAGCCTGCTGCTCTTCTGGCACAACCACCCGGCGCTCTCGTATCTGTTCTCGGGGCTGTTCATCGGCCCGACCAGCCAGGCACCGCGCCTGGACGAAGCCCGCAACGACCAGCTCTACGAGCTCGAGATCGCGCTGGCCGAGATCGAACGCAGCCGCGCGATCCACGGGGAGGCGATGCCGCCCTGGCTGGTGGACCGCACCTTGCGCAACATCCTCGTGGACGTGACCGGCAACACGCACCGCAGCGAGTTCTGCATCGACAAGCTCTATTCGCCCGACAGCGCGACCGGGCGCCTCGGCCTGCTGGAACTGCGCGCGTTCGAAATGCCGCCGCATGCGCGCATGAGCGTGGTGCAGCAGTTGCTGTTGCGCGCCCTGGTCGCGCGCTTCTGGCGCCAGCCCCGCCGCGCGCCGGTCACGCGCTGGGGCACCGTGCTGCACGACCGGTTCCTGCTGCCGACCTTCCTCTGGATGGACATGAAGGACGTGCTCGCCGAACTGCGCGAGGCCGGCTACGCCTTCCGCGACGAATGGTTCGCACCGCACTTCGAGTTCCGTTTCCCGCTGTTGGGCAGCGTGCAATCGGGCGGCATCGAACTCGAACTACGCAACGCACTCGAGCCCTGGCACGTGATGGGCGAGGAAGGCGCGATCGGCGGCACGGTGCGTTACGTCGACTCCTCGCTCGAGCGCATCGAAGTACGCGTGACCGGCCTCAACGACAGCCGCCATGTCATCACCGCGAACGGCCGCCCGCTGCCGCTGCAGCCGACGGGCACGGCCGGCGAATTCGCCGCCGGCGTCCGCTACAAGGCCTGGGCCCCTCCTGCCGCGCTGCATCCCACGATCGGCGTGCATGCGCCGCTCGTGTTCGACATCGTCGACACCTGGATGAAGCGCTCGCTCGGCGGCTGCCAATACCACGTCGCGCATCCGGGAGGCCGCAACTATTCGACCTTCCCGGTGAATTCCTACGAAGCCGAAAGCCGGCGCCTCGCGCGCTTCTTCCGCATGGGCCACACACCCGGCGCGATCCGCGTCGCGCAGGCCACCGTCGATGTCGCGGCAAGCAGGGAATTTCCGTTCACGCTGGACCTGCGTCGTCCAGGTTGAGGAGATCACGGCGGGGCGCGATATCCACCGCCGCTGTGGATAACCCTGTTGGTTTGTGGCGGGCGTCCGCGCCGGACGCAGCATTCATGCGGCCTGCGCTGGCGTGCCCGCGAAACGGGCAACGGTAAGCATGCCATCGCGGTTGTGTACTTGACAAACGCCAGGCATCGCGCTTGGGGAGCATCACTTGCTCGTCGTGCCGGACGCGCCCATCTGCTTTTGCTGCTGCTCCTGTTCCTTTTCCTTCGCCGTCTTCACGTCGACCTTCGGCACTTCGATGGTCTTCTTCTCGGTCTCGACGGTCTTGGGCACCGAGACTTCCTTCTGGGTCTTGCCGACCTTGACGTCGGGCGGGGTCACCTCGTATTTCCCCTCCTGCGTTTTCTTGACGTCGCAGCCGGAAAGGCCCAGCGCACCGGCCGCGATGAGCGCACTGGCAAGCATGGTGGTCTTGAACATGGGAACTCCCTGTCTGGTTTGGACAGGACCATTCTTGGGGCCGGGATCCAGCGCAACTGTAGGAAACGGGCTGGTCCGTTTGTGGGGCTCACCGGTCAAACGCATTGCTCCACCTGCGCCTTCTGCACGCGCGGGCGGCCCGCGGAACTGATGACGATCTGGCGCGCCTCTTCGCGCTGCAGCGACGGATTGCACAGGGTGATGGTCCCGGCCTGGAAAGCTCCGCCGGCCAGCCTGGCCTCGCCGGTCGGTGTGTACGAGACGTACTTGGCGACGTTGAGGTTGCCCGACAGGTGCAGGTCGTCCGACATGGCCTGGGCGCGCAGCAGCATCTCCTCGCCGAGGTCGCGCGCGCCGTTGTGGTTCGTGTCGTGGAAGATGATCCAGCCCTGCTCCCAGCCGCCCGATGCCGCGCACCGGTTGCCGTCGGCGGATTTGCACAAGGTCACCCGGCTGTTGCGTCGTGCGGCCTCGCTGCGCGCGAGAAGGATGCTGGCGAACAGGTCGTTGGTGGCGGACGTGAGCCGGGTCGACCGGATGAGGCCGGTGAACGCCGGTAGCGCGATGCCCGCGAGTATCGCGGCAACCGCCAGCACCGTGACGAGTTCGACGAGGGTGAAGCCGCGGGTGGGGCGGGGAGCGACGGGTGTGTTCATGGCCGGAACGATAGGTTCCGGCTCGCCGCCCCAGGCGGGAAGTACTACCCGCTTTCCTGCGAAATACCTCGCACCAAAGACAAAAGCCGGTAGTCCAGGAGACCACCGGCTTTGCGATCGCCGCTTCGCGCTATTTCTTGTACCAGTAGGTACGCTTGACGTTCTTCGAGATGATGTTGGGCGGCGGGCTGTTCTCCAGCGCCGAGCACGTCGTGCACTGCGCCGCACAACCGATGCAGAACTTCTCCTGGGACGTCGTGCTGACACCCGTGGTGGGGTTCGTGGTCGTGATGTTGATCAGGCCGGCCACCGGGCTCGGCGGCAGGCCCCCGCCGATGATGAGGTTGCTCGTCGCCGTACCGAGGAACGGGCTCACGGCATAGGCTTTGGCCAGGCCCAGGTTGGCGCTGCAGCTTGCATCGACGGTCGTGGGTTGATTGGTCGCGAAGAACACCTGCCCACTGGTGGCCAGAGGTGCATTCACGCCTTTCTCGCTGGTGGCAAACGTGATGTAGAACCCCGTGGGCTTCTGGGCGGAGGCGGTCGCGTCGTACGGCGCGCTGGTCGCGTTGAAGAGGCTGGCCTGTGTCACGTTCTGGGTCGGCAACGCACCGGTCTGCGTCGCCGGGTCGGTGATGACCTGCGTGCCCAGGTCGTTGACCATGAAGAAGCGGTTGGTCACGAAGTATGCCGAGGCCGGATTGGTATCCTCCTTCAGCGGGTGCTCCCGGTCGCCCGACGGGATCGAGATCGCGTCGAACGAGCCGGTCGCCCCGGCGGCCTTCACGGCCAGCACCGCCGGCGGGAAGAAGAACTTGCGCGGGGCCGTGCCGTTCACGCACAGATGGGTCGACGTCGACGGTGTCCCCTCGTCGCAGCCCAGCGCGCCGATCTTGGTCACCGTCCAGCTGCTCGTGGAGGCGGCCGCGACGTCCGCGCGCCACAGGTTCCCACCCATGTCGCCGAAGTAGACCTTGTCCGTGAAACCGTTGCCGTCGCGATCGACGAAAGCCATGTCCGAAGGCACCGCCCACTGCATGCCCGGCACATTGAGGCAGGTCGCGGTCGACGTGCCGCAGCTGGAACTCGCGCTCCAGATCAGCGCCCCTGTCAGCGCATCCACAACGTAGATGCCCCGGCCCATGGTGTCGGTTCTGGGAGCCTGGCTGTCTTCTGCCGGGTCATAGCCTGCGCCGAAGATCAGCACGGGGCTCGGAGGCGTCGTCTGGGTGCCCCCCTGGACCAGCGTGACCCGCGGGCGCGACCAGGTCTGACCGAGCTCGCCGAAGCCCGCATCCGCACTGCTGATCTTCCACATCACCGTCGGCACGAGCGGGTTGGTCACGTCGAGCGCATACATGAAGCGCCCGCCACGCCGCATCGTGATGAACAGGTAGGCCTTGTTGATCGTGCCGTCGGCATTGGTCAGCTGGTACGCCGCAGTCTGGCCGTCCACGAAGTAATCCTTCGGCCGGGCACTGACCAGAGTGGTGGTGGGGAATTTCAGTTCCGGCGAGTCCTGCCGCAGACGGTTGTACTGCGTGAAATGCTCGGGCAGTACCAGACCCCACAGTTCCCCGCCCGGCGGCACGCCGTTGATGTTGCCCGTGGTCTGGTTGCCGTTGACGGCGCGGTACACGCCGTCGTTCGAGCCGTAGAACACGACGATGCCCAGACTGCCGCCATAGTTGATCACGACCGGCCGGGAATGCAGCACGTCGCCATGGACCGACGGTCGCACGGTGACCGGGCTTCCCGGGCCTTTCTCGCCGCCGAAGTTGTCTTCGCCGCGGATCCAGCGGATCAGCGTGTCGCGGTCGGGCGGCGTGCCGGCGGCGTAGGCAGTCATGCCGACGCCCGTGGCCGGCGTCGCCGGTGTCAGTGTGACCGTGCTGCCGTCCGTACGCGTCAGCGTGAACGACGACGACGACGACAGCGCGGTTGCGCTTGTCGAGGGGCAAGTCGAACTGCAGCTGATGCTCCAGGTGCCGAGGTACCCGTCTTCGGAAGCCCGCGCCGTGCCGGAGGCAGCGATCGCCAGGATCTGTCCGTTGGTAAAGGTCACCGGCAGTCCGTTGCTGTCCACGAACGGCCCGTAAACCGTGACGGTCGTGCCACTACGCTGGATTCGTCCAGCAGGCAGTACCGCAGTAGTGACGCTTTGCGGGCCGACCTTGGCCGAATTGAGCGTGACCGTGGAGCTGGGCGACACGGTGATGGGATAAGTCAATGTCGTGCAGCCGGCGTTCGCGCAGGTAGCCGTCACGCCACTGGCCACGTAGGCTGACTCGTTGGTCGCCGAGCCCGAGGTCTTCGAGACGTTGATCACGGCCGTATCGTTCGCCGCGGCGCCGAACCAGCTGGCGGGCAGGCCGGTCGCCGTCGCGTAGGCCACGTCGGTGCTCGCATCGCGCGTCAACGTGACAATGCCCTGAGCCGTAGTGTCCGGCCTCACCGTGCCCGATTCGCTCGACTGGTTCTTAACGCTGGTGCCTGCAGTCGTGATCTTGAAAGTGTTCGAGGTCACGCTCGCGATCGTGTACGTTCCCGCGTATTTGCTGTTGGTGTTCGCACCGGTGATGACCACCTTCTGGCCGGCGTGCAAGCCGTGGGCCACCGGGGACGTGTCGCCGTCGATCTCGCCCGCGACAGGGTTGGTCAGGGTCACGGACCGGGCCGGATACGTGGTGGGCGCCAGCTGCATCACGTAGGCGTTGGCCGCCGGCGTCGCGGGCGTGACAGCGACATCGAACGTCAGTGCCGTGCCGGATACCGACGTCGGCATGCCCGAATAGTTGTAGACGGAAGGCGACGCGCCCGTGATCGTGACGTTCGACGTGGTGGTGAAGCCGCCGGCCACGTCGGTATTCACGGTGACCGACTCGGTGTTGTAGCCGCCCGTGGTGTGCGTCGCGCGCGACATCGACACGATGTTGACCGTTGTTCCACTGACGGGCGGCCCGATGGTGTAAGTGCCCTGGGATGGCGAAGCCGGATAGTCGGGCAGGCCTGTCAGGGTGAACGTCGTCGAACTGTTGACGGTCGACGACGTCAGCGTCTGCGTGACGTTGTATTCGGGCTGGGCGGCGCCGCTGATCGTCACCACGGTGCCGGACTTGAAGCCATGGTTGCCGCTGGTGCTCACCAGCGCGGTCGTGCCCGAACGGATGATGGAATTGATGGGCACGATGGAGTCGCTGCCGAATGCGCTGGATGGGATGGCGCTGTTGGACGTCGAGAACTGGTTCGTCGCAGCGGTGAGGTCCTTCGGGCAGGTGGCGCTTCCGTCCGGGCAGTAGACATACATGCGGCGCGGGTTGGTCGAGGTCTGCGCGGTCGCCGAGAAATTCGCGGTGATGCTCTCCAGCCGCACCTGCTGGCTCACGCCGCCCTTTTCCACCACTTCACCGTCGACATAGTCGTAGGGGCTCTTGAGCGTTCCTTGCGAGGCCGGCGCATTCTTCCAGAAGCCGCCCATCGAATCGGGCACCGAGCTTGTGTTCTTCGACGTCCAGAAGCTCAGGGACGTTGGTGAAATGAAGCCAGTCGTCGGGTTGATCGCCGGTTGGTTGTTGGCGTCGCCCTGGACGAGCGCGCCCGCGCTGTTCTTGACCAGGTGGTACTGTTTGAGATTGCCGAACCAGCGCGGCCCCGCTGACGAGTCTGGCCGGAACATGCCCAGATAGATCTGGTTCAGGTAGCTGCCATCCGCGTTCACGGAAACCGGAAGGCTCGCGGACGAGAACACGCTGTTGGCGGCCTGGGTCTGGTTCAGGATCTTGGCCAATGCGCTGCTCAGGTCACTCACGCTCGACACGCGGAAAAACTCGCCGCCGCCCACGTTCGCCATCGACGCCATCATGCCGAAGGTGTCCGCCGAGCACTGGCTGGTCGAAGACTCGATGCCGATCGTGTACGTGAGGACATTCCTCGCGCCGGCATTGATCTGATTCATCAGGCGCGCCCATTCGTCCGCCCAGTTGTTGTCGGTCTGCAGCGTGTAAATGCTGCTGGTCCCCGAGCCGCCACAGATCGGCGGCGTGAAATTGATGACGCCGGTGATGCCCGCGAGCTGGTCGGCGGTCGCCCCGACCTGGGGCGCCGCCAGCGCCGCCTTCGCATCGTTGGATTCACTCGAATTCGGATTCTTCTGGGTGTTGCTGATGTAGACGATGACGTTGCTCTGGCAGCCGTTCAACAGAACCGAGGGCGAATAGGTCTTGCCGGACATGCCCGTCTTGCCGCTGAAGTACGCCCAGGCCTCCTGCATGGTCTCCGCCTGGTACGAACTGTTCACCTTGACGTTGAAACCGTTCGCGTCGCTCTGCCCCGTAATCTTCCAGCCCTTGATGAAGTTGATCAGGCTCGCTTTGTTCCCCGATTGGGCATCCATCAACCTGAGCGGGCGCAGCAGGCACCCTCCGAGGCCGCCGCCGGCGCAGAGCTCGTGATAGCCGCCCAACGAAGGATTGGTGGTGGCCTGCGTCTCCGCGAAGCTGTTCGCATTGCTCACCATGATGCCGATGTTCACGGCACTGTCCTGCAGCGACTGGATCGTGTTCACCAGTGCGCACTGAATCACGCCCGCCGCGTTGCTGGTGCCGGCGGACGGCGCGCCCGAACCGTCCAGGTAGCCGGTGCATCCGACGCTGGCGCTCGCGCTGAAGTTAGCGCCGTTGTCGATGACGATGAGCACGTTGGGCGTGCCCCGGTTCGCCGCGTCCGCCACGTACAGGTCTGTGTCCTCCGCGTGGAGCCCGGAGGAATAGCCCATCAGGACGAACGCGAACAGCAGGACGAGGTGTTGCAGTTTCTTCATTTCGGCTCCAGGCCCGCGAGGGCCCTTCCTAGGGACTGGGTGTCGGGCCAGCGGGCGTGGCACATGTGACTTGGGAACCCACGCGCAGCGACACGCCTTGGGTGATGGTCAGGTTGGCGCCTTGCGCCGTGGCGTTTTCCACCGCGGCGTTGATCTCCCAGCTCTGGTCCTTGCAATCGCTCGGCTGCGGAATCGGCTTGCCATCGGGCCCGAACACAGGATCGGTATTGCCCCCGCTGAAGCAGGCACGGTCGGCCGCTTTGGTCGGGTCCAGTTGGGTGGTGACGACGTTGGTGCTCAGGTTGCAGACCGGCTGGGAGACGTCGACCTTGTAGGTCGCCCCGCCTGTCGTGATCTGCATGCCCGGCTGGGCCGGCACGGCACTCACGTTCGGATAGGCCTGGATCAACTCCACCGTCTTGTCGATGGCCACCTGGGTCGCGGCTTCCACTTCCGCCTGGGTCTGGGCATTGCCGGCGATCCGCAGATTGATGTTGCTGAAGCGGATGGCCGAGACCACGAGCAAGGTCAGAACGATCAGCATGATGAGGCTCACCACCAGGGTGATGCCCGACTGTGCGCGCCGTGCCATCAGCCGGCCCTCCTGCTGCTGGGATTGACGATGCGCACCGATTGCACGAACACGTGGCGGCGGTAGCCGTCATTGGCAGCCGCCACGTTCTTGTCGCCCACGACGTAGGCTTTGGTGTCGGCATACCCTGGCGTCGCCTCGGTGCTGCGCGCCAGCAGGTTGACCTTCAAGGCCATCACGTCGCCCCAGTTGGCGACGCTGAACGTGGTGCCGCTGTCGAATGCACCGTCGGGCGCGCCGTCGCCCCCTGCCGGGTCGTTGTCCAGGCCGTAGTCGATCTGCATGTCCTCGATCCCTTGCGCGATCGTGACCGGTGCGGCCATGCCCATCGCACCGGCCGCGAGCTGGAGATCCACGCGCTTGAGCGAAGGGACCGTGTCGGTGCCTGCACCCGAACAGACGTCGCATGTGGCGATGTAATAGATGTGGACCACGTATTTGCGCGGGCTTGCGGCATTCGTGGTCCCACGCCTTGTCAAGTTGAAGGTCGTCGAGTCGGTCGTTGCATTTCCGGTCGCGAGGGCCAGAACGAACCCGAAACCATCGGTCGCGGTATTGACCCCCGTCTGCAGGTAGATCTGGCCAGCGTTCAGTTTGGCCCAGTCCACCAGCCCGCCCGTTTCGACACCGCTCGTGTCCGGGTCCGCGCGCCGAACCACGAGGATGTCGGTGCCCGCCTTCACGTTGCTCAGACAGGTAGGCACCGTGGCCGCGTTGTCGTAGCCCTGCACGTGCAGGCCCATGGCGTCCTGCAGCGCAGAAACGGTCGTTGCGCAGGGATCGGGCAGCGCGGCGGGCGGGTCCGGGGTCTTCGGCATCGACCCCCAATAACCGGCCATCTCCGCATCCTGTGCGATGGCCTGCAGGGCGTAGCGCCCGTTCTCGATCATCTTGCCGGAGCGGTCGATATCGGCGCGGTTGGTGCTCTGGTTCGCGATCAGCGTCGCGATCGCGGCAACCAGGATCATGCCGAGCACGATCGCCACCATGAACTCGATCAGCGTCAAGCCGCGCTGGCGTGCAGCCTGCCCGATGGAAAATTTGCTGTAGTTCATGGCTCGCTCAGCTGAGTTCGACCGTCACGCTGGCCGCCCGGCGCAAGCCGTCGTCCGTTCCGAACTGCCCTTGCCCGCAAGCGACGGGGGGGGCCGACGTCGCCGCCGAACCCTGCCACGCGATGCTCACTTGGTAAAGGTTGCCGTTCTGGGTGATACAGCCGCGCGCGCCGAGAACGCCGCCGATCGAGTTGGTGCTGCCGGCCGCCGTTTCGGAGGCGCCCAGCAGCAGGTCGCGCCATTCGGTGAGGTCCCGGACCACCCGGTCCTTTTGCGAAGCCGTCGCCGTGGCGACCGTGCACGTGGTCGGCACCGTGGTGTTGCCGTTGCCGATGACGCCGGCGAGCACATAGCAGGTCGCCACGGCCTTGTTCGCACTCATTCGCGCCGCCATGTCCTGCACCAGCATCAGCGCCTGCACGCGCTGGTAGGACTCCAGTTGCGCGCGCTGGCTCTGGATCATGACGCCGACCAATCCCAGCAGGCCGACCATGAGGATCACCAGCGACACCAGGACTTCGATCAGCGTCGCGCCTTGCTGCAGCGATTGCTTCTTCACGGACAACTCCCCGAGGATGGAATCCCGCTCGCGTCGACCTTGACGCACCGGGCAACGTCGGTCGAACTCGACGTCAGCTTGAAGCAGCTGCTGTTGGCGGGCCGGCCGGTATTGCCGAAGGCAATGCTGGATACGGGCGCCGCCGTGCCGCAGCCCGAGTCGCTGTAAGTTGTCACTGCCATGGATTGCAGGGCCTCCTGCTTGTGCACCGGGGCACCGCCCGCGGTGACGGTCCAGCCCGTGGTCCAGTCGCCGCCGGAGGTCGGCGCGACCGTCACGCTGCCCGAATTGCGCTTCACGGCCTCGCTGCGCGCGATCAGGACGGCCGTCATGAGCTCGGTCGAGGCCGACTTCACCCGCTGGCCGTTGACGAAGTTGCGAAAGGACGGCACTGCCAGGCCCATCATGATCCCGAGGATCACCAGGGTGGTGAGCAATTCGACCAGGGTGAAACCGCCCTGCGCTCCCGGGGGGGCGCCGGCCTTGCGGGGAAGGCGGTTCGCAGCCATCACTTCCAGCACCCGCCGACCCCGCTGCTGCCCGTAGCATTCTTGACGCCGGCGTTCGTGTACGTCAGCGTTCCGCACTTCGCGTCGTTCATCGTGCTGGTCGGCGCCGCGGTAATCGTATAGGCGACCGGCGTGGTCGACATGGAAGCCGTGATGGTGATCGTGTAGTTGCCCGACACGTCGCTCGGCACCGTGATCGAAGGCGGCGTGCAGGTCGCGTCGGTGGGGTAGCCGAAGTAGCAGCGCGTGTTCAGCATCTGCTGCTCCTCCTTGTTCGCCAGCGTGACCATGAAACTCTCGGCCGCACTGCGCTTGCCGCGCTTGATGTGCTCCGTGTAGCTCGGATACGCCACTGCCGCCAGGATGCCGATGATGGCCACCGTGATCATCAGCTCCACCAGTGTGAAGCCGCCCTGCCTCGTCTTGTCCATGTGTTCTCCTCGTGCCCGGCTGGCACTATCCGGACTGGAACATAGCCGCGGGCCGGCCGGGAGCCGCCCTGCCGCCGACGACCGGTCGGGATTCGCCGCTGAATGGTCGCGGCGGTGTAGCGCCCGTGCGCCATGACGCACAATCAGCGCATGCCCGACGCCAGTCCCATCCTGCAAGCCCTGGAGCTCGCCTCCCGTGCGGTGGGCTTGTCGGAGCCCAATCCGCGCGTGGGCTGCGTGATCGTGTCCGCCGACGGCGCCCGGGTGCTCGGCTCGGGCCACACGCAGCGCGCCGGCGAAGCGCACGCGGAGATCATGGCCTTGCGGGATGCGGCTTCGCGCGGCCTGGACGTGCGCGGTGCCACAGCCTATGTGACGCTCGAACCCTGCGCCCACCATGGCCGCACCCCGCCCTGCTGCGATGCCCTGGTCGCCGCGGGCATCGGCAAGGTGGTGGCCTCGCTCACCGACCCGAATCCGCTGGTGGCCGGCGAAGGCTTCGAGCGCCTTCGCGCCGCGGGCGTCGCCGTGGAAGTCGGCCCGGGCGCCGAGGCTTCGCGCGAATTGAACATCGGCTTCTTCAGCCGCATGCAGCGCGGGACGCCGTGGGTCCGGATGAAGGTCGCTGCCTCGCTCGACGGGAAGACGGCGCTCGAGAACGGCGCCAGCCAGTGGATCACGTCGGAGGCGGCACGCACCGACGGCCACGCCTGGCGCGCACGTGCCGGCGCCGTGCTCACCGGCATCGGCACGGTGCTGGAAGACGATCCGCGGCTGGACGTGCGCCTCGTGTCCACGCCGCGCCAGCCCATGGCGGTCGTCGTCGACAGCCGGCTCGAGACGCCCCCCGGCGCACGCATGTTCGTCGAAGGACGGCCGCTGCTGATCTACACGGCAGTGCGGGACGCGGGTCGGCGCGCCGCCCTCGAAGCGCGCGGTGCCACCGTCATCGAAATGCCCGGCCCCGGCGGCAAGGTCGATCTCGCCGCGATGCTGCGCGACCTGGCCCGGCGGGAGATGAACGAGCTGCACGTCGAGGCCGGGCACAAGCTCAATGGCTCGCTGCTGCGCGAAGGGCTGGTGGACGAACTGCTGGTCTACCTGGCGCCGAAGTTGATCGGCCGCGGGCGCGACATGGCCAATTTCGGCCCGATCGCCGAACTGGCGCAGGCCCTGCCGCTGGAAATGACGTCGATCGAGCGGGTCGGGCCGGACCTGCGTGTCGTGGCGCGATCCCTGCGAAAATAGCGGGATGTTCACCGGAATCATCACCGGCGTGGGGCGCATCGCCGCCGTCCACGACCTCGGCAGCTCTTCGCAGCATGGCAAGCGCCTGACGGTGCAGGCGCCCGCCGGCTACCTCGACGACGTCCAGCTGGGCGACAGCATTTCCCTCAACGGCGCCTGCATGACGGTGACCAGCTTCGCCGCCGAGCGCGGCGAATTCACGATCGACATCTCGGCCGAATCGCTGGACAAGACCGCCGGCCTCGCGCAGGCGGGCCCCGTCAACCTGGAAAAGGCCTTGCGCGCCCATGACCGCCTGGGCGGCCACATCGTGGCGGGCCACGTGGACGGTATCGGCACGGTCACGCACTTCGCACCGGTCGGCGAGAGTTACGAGCTTCGCGTCCTCGCCCCGCGCGCCCTGGGCAAGTACCTCGCGTACAAGGGTTCGATCACGGTCAACGGCGTGAGCCTCACCGTCAACAGCGTGAGGGACCTGGAAGGCGGCACCGAGGCCAGCATCAACCTGATCCCCCACACCGTGCAGAACACCGCCCTCGGCGACTTGAAGGCGGGCAGCCGCGTCAACCTCGAGATCGACCTCATCGCGCGCTACGTCGAGCGCATGCTCTCGGGAGTGAAAGCATGAGCCGCACGGCCGTTCCGAAGGCTCATGGCACCGCAGCACGAAGTGCGGAGGTTTTCGAATGACGCAACCGATTTCTTCCGTCGAGGAGATCGTCGCCGACCTGCGCGCGGGCCGCATGGTGATCCTGGTCGACGAAGAGGACCGCGAGAACGAAGGCGACCTGGTCCTGGCCGCCGAGCACGTGACGCCCGAGGCGATCAACTTCATGGCGCGCTTCGGGCGGGGCCTCATCTGCCTGACGCTCACACGCGAGCGCTGCGAGCGCCTGCGCCTGCCGCCCATGGTGGCGCGCAACGGCACGAAGATGGGGACGGCGTTCACCGTGAGCATCGAAGCGGCCGAAGGCGTGACCACCGGCATCTCCGCCGCCGACCGCGCGCGCACGGTGCAAGCGGCCGTCGCGAAGGACGCCAGGCCCGAGGACCTCGTGCAGCCCGGCCATATCTTCCCGCTGCAGGCGGTGGACGGCGGCGTGCTGATGCGCGCCGGCCACACCGAGGCGGGCTGCGACCTCGCCGGCATGGCGGGCCTGACGCCCGCGGCCGTGATCTGCGAGATCATGAAGGACGACGGCACGATGGCGCGGCTGCCCGACCTGCAGGCCTTCGCCGCGGAGCACGGCCTGAAGATCGGCACCATCGCCTCGCTGATCGAGTACCGCAGCCGCCACGAGTCGCTGGTGCACAAGATCGGCTCGCGCCCGCTGCGCACGATCTGGGGCGACTTCACGGCGCACGCGTGGAAGGACAAGCCGAGCGATGGCCTGCACCTCGCACTCGTCAAGGGCGAGTGGACTCCGGCCGACGTGGTGCCGGTGCGGGTGCACGAGCCGCTGTCGATCTTCGACGCGCTCGAGGTCGGTCGCCCGATGCACTCGTGGAGCCTCGATGCGAGCCTGAAACACATCGCCGCAGAGGGCCGCGGCGTGGCCGTGCTGCTCAATTGCGGCGAGGACGCGCAGCAGCTTCTCGCGCAGTTCGAAGGCACGGCCCGCGCGGCGCAGGCGCCCGAGCGCGGACGCATGGACCTGCGCACCTACGGCGTCGGCGCGCAGATCCTGCGCGAATGCGGCGTGCATCGCATGAACCTGATGGGCAAGCCCCGGCGCATGCCCAGCATGGCGGGTTACGGCCTGGAGATCGCGGGCTACATCCCTCCACACATTTCCCCGCCCCACACTTCATAGAAAAAAGAACATGTTTGGCGCAGAAAAAGGCAACGCCGGCCGGCTTGACGGCAAGGGCCTCTTCATCGGTATCGTGCAGGCCCGCTGGAACGAGAGCGTCACCAACACGCTGTTCCAGGCCTGCCGCGAGGAACTGCTCGCCCTGGGGGTGCCCGAAGGCAACATCGACCACGTGAACGTGCCCGGCGCGCTGGAGATCCCGGTCGCGCTGCAGGCGCTCGCGGAGAAGGGCGGCTACGACGCGCTGGTGGCGATCGGCTGCGTGATCCGCGGCGAGACCTACCATTTCGAGCTGGTGGCGAACGAATCGGCGGCGGGTGTGACGCGCGTGTCGCTCGACTACCAGGTCCCGATCGCGAACGCGATCATCACGACCGAGAATGAGGAACAGGCGGTTGCGCGCCAGGTCGACAAGGGCCGCGACGCGGCGCGTGTCGTTGTGGAAATGTGCAACCTGCTGGACGATCTTTGATGGCCACCGCGAAGAAACCCGGCACGACCAGCACCGGCGCGCGCAAGGCCTCGGCCAAGCCCGCGCGCAGCCGCGCACGCGAGTTCGCTTTGCAGGCCCTCTACCAGTACCTCGTCGGCCGCAACGATGCCGCGTCCATCGACGCGTTCACGCGCGACCTGGCGGGCTTCCACAAGGCCGATTCGGTCCATTACGATGCCCTGCTGCACGGCTGCGTGGACGAAGCCGGGGACCTGGACGCGCTGATCGCCCCCCTGCTCGATCGCAAGCTGGACGAAATCTCGCCCATCGAGCACGCGGTCATGTGGATCGGCACGTGGGAGTTCATGCATGCGTCGGACGTGCCCTGGCGCGTGGTGCTCAACGAATGCATCGAACTCGCCAAGGAGTTCGGCGGCACGGACGGCCACAAGTACGTCAATGCCGTGCTCAACGGGCTCGCGCCGAAATTGCGGGCCACGGAAGTGGAGGCCGACCGGGCCTCCGGGAAGGCGAGATGAGGGTTGCGAAGCTGATCGAGAAGATCGAGCCCTTCTACGTGATGGAGGTGGCGAAGGCCGCCTCGCAGCTTGCGCGCGAAGTGGCGCACACCGACAGGCCGATGATCTTCCTGAACATCGGCGAGCCGGATTTCACCGCGCCGCCGCTCGTGCAGGAAGCCGCGCGGCGCGCGATCGATGCCGGCAGGACGCAGTACACGCATGCCGTGGGCCTGGACAGCCTGCGCGACCGCATCAGCGGCTGGTACCACGAGCGCTTCGGCGTCGACGTGCCTGCCCGGCGCATCGTCGTGACGGCGGGCGCCTCCGCGGCGCTGCAGCTTGCCTGCCTCGCGCTGATCGAGCCGGGCGAAGAGATCCTGATGCCGGACCCGAGCTACCCGTGCAACTGCCACTTCGTCACCGTGGCCGGCGGCGAGCCGGTGCGCATTCCCTCGACGCCCGGCGAGCGCTTCCAGCTCTCGGCCGCCAAGATCGCCGAGCACTGGAACGACAGGTCGCGCGGCGTGCTGCTGGCCTCGCCGTCGAATCCCACGGGCACGTCGATCCACCCTCAGGAGCTGCGCCGCATCCACGAATTCGTCAGCGGCAAGGGCGGCATCACGCTGCTCGATGAAATCTACCTGGGCCTCTCGTACGAAGAGACTTTCGGGCACACCGCCCTGTCGATCAGCGACGAGATCATCAGCATCAACAGCTTCTCGAAATACTTCAACATGACGGGCTGGCGCCTCGGCTGGGTCGTCGCGCCCGAGGACGTGGTGCTGGCGATCGAGAAGCTCACGCAGAACCTGTACATCTGCCCCAGCGCCATCGCGCAGCATGCGGCGCTGGCTTGCTTCGAGCCCGGGAGCATCGCGGAATACGAGCGGCGACGCGCCGAGTTCAAGCGCCGCCGCGACTTCTTCATCCCGGCGCTGGAGAAAGTCGGCTTCAAGGTGCCGGTCGTGCCGGATGGCGCGTTCTACGCCTGGGCCGACTGCTCGGACATCTGCCAGCGGCTGGGTGTGAAGGACAGCTGGGACCTCACCTTCGAGATCATGAAGCGCGCCCACGTGGCAGTCACGCCGGGCCGCGACTTCGGGGTCGCGCAGGCGCCCCACTTCATCCGCTTCTCCACCGCCAGCTCGATGGAGCACCTGCAGGAAGCCGCGCAACGGCTGGGGGACATGCTCGCTTGAGCGGCGGCGCCTTCACCTGGCCCGTGCGCGTGTACTGGGAGGACACGGACGCGGGCGGCATCGTCTTCTACGCCAATTACCTGAAATTCTTCGAGCGGGCCCGCACCGAGTGGCTGCGCTCGCTGGGCATCGGCCAGCAGGACCTGCGCGAGCGCGCCGGCGGCATGTTCGTCGTGGGTGAAACGTTGGTACGCTATCTCAGGCCGGCACGGCTCGACGACGAACTTCTTGTTACGGCCGAGATCAAGGAATCGGGGCGGGCCTCTTTGATAATTGCCCAGCAGGCGCTGCGGCCCGCCACCGGCGAGTTGCTGTGCGAAGGGACGATACGGATCGGCTGGGTCTCGGCCGCCACCTTGCAGCCTGCCAGAATCCCGCCGGGCATCCTCGAAGCCCTGAAAGCATCCCGACAATGAACAACGATCTCTCGATCCTGCAACTGGTGATCAACGCGAGCTGGATGGTCAAGCTCGTCATGCTGCTGCTGCTGGGCGTCTCCATCGCGAGCTGGGCCGCCATTTTCCGCAAGCTCTTCTCGCTCAAGCGCGTGAACTCGCTCAACGAGGATTTCGAGCGCGAGTTCTGGTCCGGCACCAGCCTGAACGACCTGTACGCCTCCGCCGCGCAGCACGTCAAGATGTCCGGCCCGATGGAGCGCATTTTCGCGAGCGGCATGCGTGAATACCAGAAGCTGCGCGAGCGCCGCATCGCCGATGCGGGCACCTTGCTCGACGGTGCCCGCCGCGCCATGCGCGCGAGCTTCCAGCGCGAGCTCGATGCGGTGGAAACGCACCTGTCCTTCCTGGCGTCGGTCGGCTCGGTGTCGCCCTACGTGGGCCTGTTCGGCACGGTGTGGGGCATCATGCACGCCTTCGTCGGCCTGGGCGCCCTGCAGACCGTGACGCTCGCCACCGTCGCCCCCGGCATTGCGGAAGCGCTGGTCGCCACCGCCATCGGCCTGTTCGCCGCGATTCCCGCGGTGGTCGCGTACAACCGCTTCGCGCGCGACATCGACCGTGTCGCCATCCGCCTCGAGACCTTCATCGAGGAGTTCTCGAACATCCTGCAGCGCAACCTGGGCGCCCAGTCGGCGTCCGGCCACTGACATGCCGGCCGTCGCCCAACGCGGCCGCGGCCGCCGCACGATGAACGAGATCAACATGGTCCCGTTCATCGACGTCATGCTGGTGCTGCTGATCATCTTCATGGTCACGGCGCCGCTGATCACGCCCAGCCTGATCGACCTGCCCCGGGTGGGCCGGGGCGCCAAGCCGCCGGAACAGGTCGTGCAGGTGCTGATCCGCAAGGACGAAGGCATCGACGTCAAGGTGGACGAGAAGACGATGAGCGTGCCGATCGCGGACCTCGCGCAGACGGTGCTCCAGACGCAGCAAGGCAAGCCCGCCGGCAGCAGTGCCGTCGTCATCGCCGCCGACAAGAGCGTGAAGTACGAACTCGTGGTCAACGTCATGGACAAGTTGCAACGCGCCGGGGTCCAGCGCGTCGGCCTGTCCGTGCAGGTCGTGAAGTAACTGCGCCATGCAGGCCAGCGCCGACAGCCTCGCCTTTGCACCGCCGCGCGAACCGGCCGCGGTGCGCGGCTTCGTGCTGGCGGTCATCGCGCACCTGCTGCTCCTGGTCGCGCTCACCTGGGGCATCAACTGGCAGCGCGACGACCAGAATGCTGCGGTCGAAGCCGAGCTGTGGGCCAGCATCCCGCAGGAAGCCGCCCCGCCGCCCGCGCCGGCCCAGCCCGAAGTGAAGGCGCCGCCCGTGGTCGTGCCACCGGCGCCTCCTCCACCCGTGGCGAAAGAGCCGGACATCGCCGTCGAGCGCGAGAAGAAGCGGCGCGAAGAGGAAGAAGAGCAGCAGCGCAAGCAGCTCGAAGCGCAGAAGAAGAAGCTCGACGAGCAGCAGAAGCTCGCGGAGGAGAAGAAGCAGAAGGAAGAGCTCGCGAAGAAGGACAAGCAGAAGAAGGAGCTCGAAGCGAAAAGGCTGGAGCAGATTCGCAAGGAGAACCTGGCGCGGATGATGGCCGACGCGGCCGGTACGGGTGCACCGGGTTCGAAGGGAACGGCAGCGAAGTCCGCCGGCCCTTCCGACAGCTACGCCGGCCGCATCCGCGCGCGCGTGAAGCCGAACATCGTCTTCATGGACGACGCGCCCGGCAATCCCGCCGCCGAAGTCGAGGTGCGCATGGCGCCCGACGGCACGATCGTTTCGCGCCGCGTCACCAAGCCCAGTGGCGTGAAGTCCTGGGACGACGCCGTGCTGCGCGCGCTCGACAGGACGGAAATCCTGCCGCGCGACGTCGACGGGCGCGTGCACACGCCCCTCATCATCGAATTCAAGCTGAAGGGCTGAGCCGCGTGCTCAATGCGCGGCGATCGCCGCGCGCATCGCCTGCACTTCCGACGCCGACGGTGCGGCAAACTGCGGCTTGTCGCCGATGTCGAGGGCTTGCTGCAGCGAACGGCGGGCCCCGGCCAACGTGCCGAACTGCCGCACGGCGTTGCGGACCGCATCGGCCGGCGCGCGGTCGCTGACGTACAGGCCATAGCCCCAGCTCGTGCGCGGAATCGGCACCACGACGAGCCGCGCATTCGCAATGCGCGGGTCCGAGCTGACCTTGCCGTCCATGGTCGCGGCCATCGCCGACTTCTCGCGCGTGACCAGCCCGACCCAGCGCTCCGGCTTCCATGAGAACGCGGCCTTCACGACGAGGAAGCTCTGACCCAGGCCTTGCTGCGGGGGCAGCTCGGTCATGGTGCCGCACAGTTTCTCGGCCTTGACCAGTGCCGTCGTCACGCCGCCCTTGATGCCGAAACACTCGCTCTTCTTCAGGCGATCCAGCACGCGCGCCTGCTCGGGCTGCGGCAGCGTGCGCAGATCGACCGGCTTGCCCTTGGTCGTGCCCTCGTCCGCGACCACCAGCACCGCGGCGGAGATCGGGTCCGTGTTGACGGTGACCGGCGTGTAACCCGAGGCCAGGCCCACCACCGGGTTGCCGTACACCCAGCAGGGCGGCTGCGCCCGCTTGAGCTCGCGGGCGACATCTTCCTCGTCGCGCACGTTCGTCACCGGCGACACCGGCAGCCCGCTCGGCTTGAGGAAGTCCACCAGTTCGCGCACGGCCGCATCGGATTGCGCGGCGAGCTCGCCACGAACCACCTGCGGATTGAGGAACAGGCCGCCCGCACACGATTGCGCGTTCGCGCCGCAACACCAGAGCGTGACAATGCCCGTTCCGAGCAGTTTCTTGATTTCCAACATCGTCCCCTCCACCGCAGAACTTCCTGCGTGACGGCCACAGCTTCTCAAGCGCGAGGCCGCAGCGGCATTCGGGACAACCCGCGCCAGGGGACCGATTTGTCGAAAACTTGACAGCGGTCAAGCGCGGCGCGGGCGGGTCATCCTAGTCGTAGATGATCTGCGCGACGCCCTGGTCGGCCTGCGCGGTCCACGACGCGAGTGCCGCATCGCTCGGGAAGAAGCGCGCCTCGTCGCCCAGCTGGATCTCCGCTTCGGCACCGTCGCGCCGGAGCGACAGGCGAATCGGCAGTCCGCGCAGCAGGTCGCCCTGCTCGGTGCGTTCGCGCACCGGCGGAAACTCGCGCAGCAGGCGCTTCACGTCCGGCGCGTGGCCATTGACCGCCACGCGCAGGAACTTGCCGAAGCGGCAGCGCGCGGTGGCGAGGTCCCACACCTGCTGCACGTTGAGGCGGTAGCCGCCGTTGAAGCGATCGGGTTGCAGGCGCCCCTGCACGATGACGAGTTCATCGTCCTTGAGCAGGTTGCGATTGGCGTTGACCACGGCCTCGTCGGCCGTCGCCTCGATCGTGCCTGATTTGTCGTCGAGCTTGAAGATGGCGAGCTTGCCGCGCTGACCGTTGATCACGCGGAAATCGCCGACGATGCCGGCCAGCACTTGCGGCTCGCGGCTGTCGATCAGGTCGTCGACGCGGCGCCTGACGAACCGGCGCACTTCGAGCGCGACCTCGTCGAAGAGGTGACCCGACAGGTAGAAGCCCACGGCCGTCTTCTCGAAGGTCAAGCGCTCCTTCACGCCCCAGGGCATCGCTTCGACCAGCGGCGGCTCCTGCGTGCTGGCCGCGTGCGAATCGGGCATGTCGAACAGGCCCCCCTGGTTCGCATTCGCCTCGGCGGCGTTCGCGAAATCGAACGCGCGATCGATCGAGGCCACCAGCGACGCGCGATTGAGCTGCAACGCATCGAAGGCACCCGCCTTGATCAGGGCCTCCACCGTGCGCTTGTTGATCCGCGTGCGGTCCACGCGGCAGCAGAAGTCGTAGAGCGATTTGAACGCGCCGCCTTCCTCCCGCGCCGCCACGATCGCATCGATCGCCTGCTGGCCCGTTCCCTTCACGGCACCCAGGCCGTAGCGGATCACCTTGTCCGACACGGGCTCGAAGCGGTACACGCCGCGGTTGATGTCAGGCGGCTCGAAGGTGATGCCGAAATGCTGCGCGTCCTCGAACAACACCTTCAACTTGTCGGTGTCGTCCATTTCCACCGTCATGTTCGCGCAGTAGAACTCGGCCGTGTAGTGGACCTTGAGCCAACCCGTGTGGTAGGCGAGCAGCGAGTACGCGGCGGCGTGCGACTTGTTGAAGCCGTAGCCCGCGAACTTCTCCATCAGGTCGAAGATCTCGTCGGCCTTGCCCTGGGCGATCCCCTTTCCGGCGGCGCCCTTGCGGAAGATCTCCCGGTGCTGGGCCATCTCCTCCGCCTTCTTCTTGCCCATCGCGCGGCGCAACAGGTCGGCGCCGCCGAGCGAGTAGCCGCCCAGGATCTGCGCGGCCTGCATCACCTGCTCCTGGTAGACCATGATCCCGTAGGTTTCCGACAGCACGGGCTCGAGCAGCGGATGCGGGTAGATCACGTCCTCACGGCCGTTCTTGCGCGCGCAGAAGGACGGGATGTTCTCCATGGGGCCGGGCCGGAACATCGCGTTCAGGGCGACGAGGTCTTCCAGCCGCGTCGGCTTCGCATCGCGCAGCATGCCCTGCATCCCGCGCGATTCGAACTGGAACACCGCCTCGGTCTTGCCGTCCGCGAAGAGCCGATATGTCTCGGCATCATCCAGTCGCACGTTCTCGAACGCGAAGTCCTTCTGGTCGGGGTGGCGTTCGCGGATGAAGTCCTTGGCGATCTCCAGGATCGTGAGCGTCGCCAGGCCCAGGAAGTCGAACTTCACCAGGCCCGCCGCTTCGACGTCGTCCTTGTCGTACTGGCTCACCGCCGATTCGCTGCCCGGCTGCTGGTACAGCGGCGTGAAGTCGGTGAGCTTGCCCGGCGCGATCAGCACGCCGCCCGCGTGCATGCCGACGTTGCGCGTGAGCCCCTCGAGCTTCTGCGCCAGGCCGATCAGCGTCTTGACCTCGTCTTCCTTCTCCAGGCGCTCGGCCAGCAGCGGCTCCTGCTTGATCGCGTCGGCGATCGTGATGTGCTGGCCCGGCTTGTTCGGGATCAGTTTGCTGATCCCGTCGCAGAAGGTGTAGCTCATGTCGAGCACGCGGCCGACGTCGCGGATCGCGGCGCGCGCGGCCATCGTGCCGAAGGTCGCGATCTGGCTCACCGCGTCCTTGCCGTACTTCTCCTTGACGTAATCGATCACGCGGTCGCGGTTCGCCTGGCAGAAGTCGATGTCGAAGTCCGGCATCGACACGCGCTCGGGGTTCAGGAAACGTTCGAACAGCAGCTCGTATTCGAGCGGGTCGAGGTCGGTGATCTTGAGCGCGTACGCCACCAGCGAGCCGGCGCCCGATCCGCGGCCCGGTCCCACCGGACAGCCGTTGTTCTTCGCCCAGTTGATGAAGTCGCCCACGATGAGGAAGTACCCCGGGAACTTCATCTTCAGGATGGTCTCGATCTCGAACTCGAGCCGTTGCACGTAACGCGGGGTCTGCTTCCCGCGCGCGACCGGGTCCGGATAGAGATGCTCGAGGCGCTCCTTCAGGCCTTCGTGCGAGGCGAGCCGGAAGTACTCCTCGATCGGCATGCCGCCCGGCGTCGGGAACGCCGGCAGCTGCGGCTTGCCGAGCTCGAGCACGAGGTTGCAGCGCTTGGCGATCTCCAGCGTGTTCGACACCGCCGAGGGCACGTCGGCGAACAGCTCCTCCATCTTCGCCTGCGGCTTGAACCACTGCTCGCGCGTGAATTTGCGCACGCGCCGCGGGTTCGCGAGGATCTCGCCCTCGGAGATGCACACGCGTGCCTCGTGGGCCTCGTAGTCGTCTTCCTGCGTGAACTGCACCGGGTGCGTTGCGACCACCGGCAGCTTGAGCCGCGCCGCCAGCTGCACCGCCGCGGCGACATGCACCTCGTCGTCGTTGCGGCCGGCGCGCTGCAGCTCGACGTAGAAACGGTGCGGGAAGATCGCCGCGAGCGCCAGGGCCGCGTCGCTCGCGCGCTGTTCGTCCCCCTGCACCAACGCCTGCCCCACGGGCCCGGCCTGCGCGCCCGAGAGCACGATCAGCCCTTCGCCCAGTTCACGCAGCCATTCGAGCCTGCACACGCCCTGCGCCTTGACGACGTTCTTCGTCCATGCGCGGGCGAGCAGCTCGCACAGGTTCAGGTAACCCTGGCGGTTCTGCACCAGCACGACGATGCGCGACAGGGCCCCCGGGTCCTTGGCCAGGCCTTGCAGCAGGATTTCGCAGCCGATGACCGGCTTCACGCCGGCCGAGCGGGCCGCCTTGTAGAACTTGATCGCGCCGAAGAGGTTGTTGAGGTCCGTGACCGCGAGCGCCGGCTGGTGGTCTCGTGCCGCGGCCTCCACGATGTCGTCGATGCGGTTCGTGCCGTCGACGATCGAAAATTCCGTGTGCAGGCGCAGGTGGACGAACATGGGGCCATTGTAGGAAACCTAGAATCCCTGACTCGTGAATTCCGTCCTCAACGTTTCCGCCTATCGATTCGTCGCGATCGACGATCCCGCCGCCTTGCGGGACGCACTGCTGGCGCAGGCGCGGGCCCTCGGCTTGCGCGGCACCATCCTGCTGGCCACGGAGGGCATCAATCTGTTCCTTGCCGGCGCGGAAACTGCGGTGCGCGAGTTTCTCGGGGTTCTGCGGACGGACAGCCGATTTGCGGCTCTCGAGCCCAGGGAAAGCTGGTCCGAGGCGCAGCCGTTCCGCAGGCTGCTCGTGAAGGTCAAGCGCGAAATCATCCGCATGGACCGGCCCGCCATCCGGCCCGGGGATGAACGCGCCCCGACGGTCGATGCGCGCACCGCCGCCCGCTGGCTCGCCCAGGGCCACGATGATGCCGGGCGGCCCGTCGTCACGCTCGACACGCGCAACGGCTTCGAAGTGGACCACGGCACGTTCGAGGGCGCGATCGACTGGCGCCTGAAGAAGTTCAGCGAGTTCCCGGCCGCGCTCGATGCGCGCCGGCACGAGCTCGAAGGCAAGACGGTGATCAGCTTCTGCACCGGCGGCATCCGCTGCGAGAAGGCGGCGCTGTACATGCAGGGCGCGGGGTTGCCGAACGTGTGGCAACTGGAAGGCGGCATCCTCAACTATTTCGAGCAGACCGGCGGCGCGCACTTCCGCGGCGAATGCTTCGTCTTCGACGAGCGCGTCGCGCTCGACGCGCAGCTCAGGAGCGCGGCTCGGGAGGTGTGAAGCGCGTCGGCGGCAGCGGGATGAACTCGTCGTCGCCCGGCACGCGGCCCATGCGCATCGCCTGCCAGTCCTCGCTGGCCTGGATGATCCGATCCTTGCGGCTGGAGACGAAGTTCCACCACATGTGACGATGCCCGTCGAGCGGCTCGCCGCCGATCACGACGAAGCGTGCCGCGCGCTGCGCGTACACGGTCGTCGATTCGCCCGGCCGCAGGACGGCCATGGTGCGCGCGGGAAGCGTCGCGGCGTCGATGACGACGTCCCCCTGCACCGGGTAGATCGCCATCTCCGGCGCGAGCGCGGGCATCTCGATCGACGCGCCGGGTTCGAGCATCACGTCGAGGTACAGCGTCTGCCACAAGGTGTGCACGGGAGAAGTCGCGCCGAAAGCCGAGCCGACCAGCACGCGCACCTGCGCAGGACCGAGTGCGAGTTGCGGAATGGCATCGGCCGGGGTGTGCGTGAACGAAGGCTCGTCCTCTTCATGCGCGAGCGGCAAGGCCGTCCACAACTGCAGCCCATGCACCGGATAGGACTGCTCGCGCAGCGGGTGCGGCTTGCGCTCCGAATGCACGATGCCGCGGCCGGACGACATCCAGTTGATCGCCCCGGGTTCGATCTGCTGCACGCTGCCGATGCTGTCGCGATGCACCATCGCCCCTTGGAACAGGTAGGTGACCGTCGCGAGCCCGATGTGCGGATGCGGCCTGACGTCGTGGGCCGTGCCCGGCGTTTCGGTCACCGGGCCGAAGTGGTCGAAAAAAATGAATGGCCCGACGTTACGCCGGGCCATCGCCGGAAGGAGGCGGCGCACGATGAAGCCCCCGCCGAGATCCTTCTCGTGACCGGTGAGCGCGAGCTCCACCGTCATGCAGGCTGGACGCGCCTTCCGCTCGCAGCCCGGCGCGCATCGAGGCTGAAGCGGCCCGCTCCGAAGGCGGCGAAAGCCAGCAGACCGCCCGTGATGGCGAGGTTCTTGTTGAAGTTCAGCTTCTGCATGTACACCTGGGCTTCGGGCACCGCCCAGTAATTGTGGAAGATCGGGGTGATCACGGCAACGAAGATGGCCATGCCCAGCGCGGCCCAACGTGCGTTCCACCCGACCAGCACCAGCAGGCCCAGGCCCAGCTCCGCCGCGATGGCGATCGCCGCGCACACTTCGGGCAGCGGAACGCCCTTGCTGGCGATGTAGCCCGTCACACCCGAGAAGCCCATCAGCTTGCCCCAGCCGGACGGCACGAAGAAATATGCGATCAATAGCCTGCCCAGCAGGGCGAGCGCATCCCACGCGCCGTTCTCTTTATCCTGATACATCTTGCTCACTCCTAACGGTTCCTATGGTGGTTGGTGATTTCACTGGCCCGCGAGGTCGAAGACCAGCACTTCTGCATCGCGTCCCGCCGACAGCGTGACACGCGATTCCTTCTCGAGCAGGGCCGCGTCGCCGCCGGCCAGCTTGCTCCCGTTCACTTCCAGCTCGCCTCGCACGAGGTGCACGTAGGCCCTGCGCCTGGCATCGAGCTCAAGCGTAGCACTCTCCTCGCCATCGAAGAGCCCGGCGTAGATGCGCGCATCGGCGTGGACCAGCACCGACCCGTCCGCGGCGTCCGGCGAAGCGACCAGGCGCAGCCGTCCGCGCTTTTCGCCCGCGTCGAAGGTCTTCTGTTCGTAGCTGGGCGGGATGCCGCGCGTGTTCGGCTCGATCCAGATCTGCAGGAAGTGCGTGGTTTCGTTGGGCGCGTGGTTGAACTCGCTGTGGGTCACCCCCGTGCCGGCGCTCATGCGCTGCACGTCGCCGGGCGGGATGCCCTTGACGTTGCCCATGCTGTCCTTGTGCGCCAGGTTGCCTTCGAGGACGTAGCTGATGATCTCCATGTCGCGATGGCTGTGGGCGCCAAAGCCCATGCCCGGGGCGATCCGGTCTTCGTTGATGACGCGCAGGTTGCCCCAGCCCATGTGCTTGGGATCGTAGTAGTCCGCGAAAGAGAAGCTGTGGAACGACTTCAGCCAGCCGTGGTCGGCATAGCCGCGGTCGCGTGACTTGCGCAGTTGAAGCATGGTTCGCGTCCTTTCGCCTATCGTTTCGATGGCGGTGATCTTGATCCCGAAGGCCTGTCGGAAGACTTCCCGGCTTTGATGGCATCATTCAAAAAAACTGAAAACAACCCCGTCCTACCCCATGGCCACGCCCCGCGAAGTCCTGACGCCCGATGCCCTGTCGCTGCTGCAGGCCGTCGCGCAGAGCGGCAGTTTCGCGGCCGCGGCACGCGAGCTCGGCCTGGTGCCCAGCGCCGTCACCTACCGGGTGCGCCAGCTCGAGGATGCGCTGGATGTGCTGCTGTTCGACCGCAGCTCGCGCCAGGCGCGCGTGACCGACGCCGGTGCCGAACTGCTGCGCGAGGGCGCGCGCCTGCTGCAGGAGATCGACGCCGTGGCCAATCGCGTCAAGCGCGTGGCCACCGGCTGGGAGACCGAGCTCACCATCTCGGTCGACACGGCGATCTCCGGGCTCACGATGATGGAACTGGCGCAGGCCTTCTTCGAGCTCACGCCGACCACGCGCCTGCGCCTGCGCGAGGAGGTGCTGACGGGGACGCTGGAGGCGCTCACGTCCGGCCAGGCGGACCTCGCGATCGGCATCGTGATGGAACCCGGCACCACGGTGGGCATCCACAGCCAGCCGCTCGGCGAGGTGCTGTTCGTCTATGCGGTCGCACCTCACCATCCGCTCGCCCAGGCCAAGGAGCCGATCAGCGACGACATGATCCTGAAGCACCGCGCCATCGCCGTGGCCGATTCGGTCAAGCAAGGCATGCCCGCGACCTATGGCCTGCTGGCCGGGCAGGACGTGTTCACGGTGGGCACCATGCGCGCCAAGCTCGACGCGCAATTGCGTGGCCTGGGCGGCGGCTTCGTGCCCGAGCCGATGGCGCGGCCCTACGTCGAGCGCGGCGCGCTGGTCGTCAAGGAAGTGCAGCGCCGCACGCGCATCACGCGCCTGAGCTACGCGTGGCGGACCAGCGCCACCCCGGGGCGGGCCGTCAAGTGGTGGCTGGACCAGCTGGAAAGCCCGGCGACCCGGCGCGCCCTGCTCGAGCGCCATTACATGCCGGCTTCGGGGGGGTGAACGCGTGCCGGCGCGGTACATCGGGCGCTTCGCGCCCTCGCCTACCGGCCCGCTGCACGCGGGCTCGCTCGTCGCCGCGCTCGCGAGCTGGCTCGACGCGCGCGCCCACGCCGGACGCTGGCTGGTGCGCATCGAGGACGTCGACACGCCGCGCTGTGTGCCGGGCGCGGCCGGGACGATCCTCAAGCAGTTGCAGGACTGCGCGCTCGTGCCGGACGACGACCCGGTATGGCAATCGACGCGCGGGGCGATCTACCAGCGCGCGCTCGATGCGCTCGTCGGTGCGCAACGCGCCTACCCGTGCGCCTGCTCGCGCAAGGACATCGAACAGGCGCTGGCCGCGCTCGGCCGGCGACAGGAGCGCCACGGCGAACTGGCATACCCCGGGACCTGCCGCCAGGGGCTGCAAGGCCGCGCGCCGCGCTCATGGCGCTTTCGCGTCGAGCCCGGCATCACTCATTGGGTCGATCGCCGGCTCGGCGCTCAATCGCAGGACGTGGACCATGAAGTGGGCGATTTCGTGCTGAAGCGCGCCGACGGCCTCTGGGCTTACCAACTGGCCGTGGTCGTCGACGACGCGCAGCAAGGCGTGACCGACGTCGTCCGCGGCGAAGACCTCGCGGACAACACGGCGCGCCAGGTCCAGTTGCAGAAGGCGCTCGGCGTGCCGACACCGCGCTACCTGCACACGCCCCTGGTGCTCGGCGCGAACGGCGAAAAGCTGTCGAAGCAGAACGGGGCGCAGCCGGTGGACACGTCGCGTCCGCTGGAGGCCCTCAACGTCGCCGTACGGACACTGGGGCTCGCCCCGCAGTCCGGCGACCTGCGATCCGCCCTCGCCACATGGATGGCGCAATGGCGCGCTACCTACAATCGGGCCGGTGACTGACCATCCCGAGCGCATCGAACATCCGCGCGGCATCCGCAGCTTCGTCAAACGAGCCGGACGCGTGACCACCGGCCAGGCCCGCGCCCTTCAGGAGCTGGGCGGCCGGTTCATCCTGCCCTATCAGCCGAAGCCGCTGGACCTCGCTGCCGCCTTCGGCCGCGAGGCACCGACCATCCTCGAGATCGGCTTCGGCATGGGTGAAGCCACGGCGCACATCGCGCAAGTCATGCCGCAGGACAACTTTCTCTGCTGCGAAGTGCACGCGCCCGGCGTCGGCGCGCTGCTCAAACGCATCGGCGAGCAGCAGCTGTCCAACATCCGCATCGTTCAGCATGACGCGGTGGAAGTCATTGACCACATGCTGGCGCCCCACTGCCTGGCCGGCGTGCACATCTTCTTCCCCGACCCGTGGCACAAGAAGCGGCACAACAAGCGGCGCCTGGTCCAGCCGCCCTTCGTGGCGAAGCTCGTGACGCGCCTCGCGCCCGGCGCCTACATCCATTGCGCGACCGACTGGGAGCCTTACGCGCAGCAGATGCTCGAAGTGCTCGCCGCCGAGCCCTCGCTGGAGAACACGGCCGAAGGCTTCGCGGCGAAGCCGTTCTACCGCCCGCTCACCAAATTCGAGAACCGCGGCCTGAAACTGGGTCACGGCGTGTGGGACATGGTGTTTCGCACGCGCACCCCGCGGGCATGAACCCTGCATGAGCCATAGCGTGCACAAGTGCACGCCATGAACAAATTGCATGGCGCATTTGCCGCGCTGTAGCAGCTGAACTATTGTCCAATCGGGCCTTTGGGGTTCGGGAAGGAGCTCACATGTCCCTCAATCGAAGAACCGTGCTGGGCGCTTCGTTCGTTACCGCCTTCGCTGCCAGCGCGTGGGGCCAGAAGGCGGGCGCCCGCAAGATCGTGCTCGGGCAGTCGGTGCCGCTGACGGGCGCCGCCAGCGAGATCGGGCTGGCGTTCGCGGCCGGCGCGAGGCTGTACGTCGACAACTTCAATTCGCGCAAGAACGCGCCCTACCAGTTCGAGCTGCGCCAGCTCGATGACGGCTATTCGCCCGCCAAGGCGGCCGCGAACGCGCAGAAGCTGCTTGCCGACGGCGCCGACGTGCTGTTCGGATTCGTCGGCACGGCCAGCAGCGTCGCCGGCGCGGACGTCGCCGCGAAGGAAGGCGCGATCTTCTTCGCGCCCTTCGCCGCCTCGGACACGCTGCGTGACGCCAGGCGCGCGAACGTGTTCCACGTGCGCCCGAGCCTCGCGGACGAAGCCATCAAGATGGTGCGCCACTGCGCGACGCTGGGGCAGACGCGCATCGCCGTGCTGGCCGAGGACGACGCCATGGGGCGCGAAGGCCTCGCCGCCGTGCAGCAGGCGATCGCCGACGAGAAGCTCCCGGGACTGGTGGCTTCGGCTTTCGTGCCGGTCAACAGCGACAAGGTCGATGCGGCCGTCGCGACGATCATGAAAGGCAACCCGCAGGCCATCATCCAGGTGTCGCTGTTCAATTCGACGGCCGCCTTCATCCGCAAGACGCGCAAGGCGGGCTATGCGGGCTCGTTCCTGAACTTCTCGGTGGTGGGGATCGACCCGCTCTTCACCGCGCTGGGCAAGGAGATCGGCGGCGTGGTCGTCTCGCAGGTGGTGCCCTCGCCGAAGAGCTCGGCGACGCCGATCGTCAAGGAATACCTGCAGGCGATCGACAACTCGGACCAGACGCCGTCGTACGAGAGCCTGGAAGGCTTCATCGCCGCGAAGACGCTGGCCGAGGCCGTCAGGCGCGCCGGCGTGGGCACGAAGTTCGACAAGGCGGCCCTGCAGCGGACGATGGCCTCGATGACCGATTACGACATCGGCGGCTTCCGCATCAACCTGCGCGCCGGCGTGCGCGATTCCGTCCGCGCGATCGACCTGGTGACGATCACGCCGGACGGGAAGATCGTCCGCTAGGCGTCAGACCCGCTCGGCGACCCAGCCCTGCACCGATTGCAGGGCACCCGGCAACTTGCTCGCGTCGGTACCGCCGGCCATGGCCATGTCGGGCTTGCCGCCGCCCTTGCCGCCGACCTGCTGGGCGACGAAGTTCACCAGCTCGCCGGCCTTGACCTTGCCCATGCTGTCGGCGGTGACGCCGGCGGCGAGCTGGACCTTGCTGCCGTCCACCGCCGCGAGCACGATGGCGGCCGACTTGAGCTTGTCCTTCAATTTGTCCATGGTGTCGCGCAAGGTCTTCGCGTCGGCGCCGTCGAGCCGCGCCGCGAGCACCTTGACGCCCTTGACGTCCACCGCCTGCGCGACGAGGTCGTCACCCCTGGACGACGCCAGCTTGCCCTTGAGCTGCGCGACTTCCTTTTCCAGCGTGCGCACCTGCTCAAGCACCTGCGTCACGCGCGACTGCAGCTCGGTCGGCGCCGCCTTGAGCGTGCTGGCCGCCGCCTGCACCGTGGTTTCGAGCCCCTGCACGTAGGTGAGCGCGTTGGCACCCGTCACCGCTTCCACGCGACGCACGCCGGCGGCCACGCCGCTTTCGCCCACGATCTTGAAGAAGCCGATGTCGCCCGTGCGCGCGACGTGCGTGCCGCCGCACAGCTCGCGGCTGGTGCCGATGTCCAGCACGCGCACCGTCTCGCCGTATTTCTCGCCGAACAGCATCACGGCGCCGGTGGCCTTGGCGGACTCGATGTCCATCACGCGCGCCTGCGTCGGGGCGTTGACGAGGATTTCAGCGTTGACGCGCGCCTCGATCTCGCGAACCTGCGCTTCCGTCACCGGCGCGTTGTGGGTGAAGTCGAAGCGCGTCTTGTCGGCATCGACCAGCGAACCCTTCTGCTGCACGTGCGCACCCAGCACTTCGCGCAGCGCCTTGTGCATCAGGTGCGTGACGGAATGGTTGCGCATCGTCGCCGCGCGGCGCTGCGTGTCCACCTTCGCGACCACCGCGTCTCCGACCTTCAGGATGCCGGTCTCGAGCGTGCCGTGGTGGCCGTACACGTCGGCCTTGATCTTCTGCGTGTCCTCGACGGCGAAGCGCGCGGCGCCGAACTCGATCACGCCCGCATCGCCGACCTGGCCGCCGCTTTCGGCGTAGAACGGGGTGGTATCGAGCACCACGATGCCGTCCTGGCCCGCGGCAATTTCCCTCGCCTGCGCGCCTTCGACGTAGATGGCGACGACCTTGGCCTGTTCCTGGAGCTTCTCGTAGCCGACGAAGCGGTTGGCATCGCCCGCGTATTCGAGCGCGCGGTCCATCCTGAACTTCGCCGTCGCCCGCGCCTGGGCGCGCTGCTTGTCCATCGCCACGTTGAAGCCCGCCTCGTCGACAGCGACGCCCCGCTCGCGGCACACGTCGTTGGTCAGGTCCAGCGGGAAGCCGTAGGTGTCGTGCAACTTGAACGCGACGTCGCCCGGCAGGACCTTCTGCCCGCCCGCCAGCGCCGCATCGAGGATCTCCATGCCGTTCGCCAGCGTTTCGTAGAAGCGCTCCTCCTCGGCCTTGAGCACGTCCATGATGCGCTGCCTGTCGCGCGCGAGATTCGGGTAGGCGTCGCCCATCAGGGCGACGAGGTCCGGCACGATCCTGTGGAAGAACGGCGTCTTCTGTCCCAGCTTGTAGCCGTGGCGGATGGCGCGGCGGATGATGCGGCGCTGCACGTAGCCGCGGCCTTCATTGGACGGGATCACGCCGTCCGCGACCAGGAACGAGCAGGCACGGATGTGGTCGGCGATCACGCGCAGCGAGGGATTCGACAGGTCCTTCGTGTGCGTCTCGCGCGCCGCAGCCGCGATCAGCTTCTCGAACAGGTCGATTTCGTAGTTGCTGTGCACGTGCTGCAGGATCGCGGCCAGGCGCTCCAGGCCCATGCCGGTATCGACGCAAGGCGCGGGCAGCGGACGCACCGAGCCGTCCGGCTGCATGTCGAACTGCATGAACACGTGGTTCCAGATCTCGATGTAGCGGTCGCCGTCCTCGTCCGGGCTGCCGGGCGGGCCGCCCGGAATCCCGGGCCCGTGGTCGTAGAAGATTTCCGAGCACGGGCCGCAGGGCCCCGTGTCGGCCATCATCCAGAAGTTGTCGGAGGCGTACTTCGCCCCCTTGTTGTCGCCGATGCGCACGACGCGCTCGGGCGGCAGGCCGATCTCCTTCGTCCAGATGTCGTAGGCCTCGTCGTCGTCGATGTAGACCGTGGCCCACAGCTTGTCGGGCGGCAGGCCGTACACCTTCGTGAGCAGCTCCCAGCCCCATTTCAGCGAATCGCGCTTGAAGTAGTCGCCGAAGCTCCAGTTCCCCAGCATCTCGAAGAAGGTGTGGTGGCGGGCGGTGTAACCGACGTTCTCGAGGTCATTGTGCTTGCCGCCGGCACGCAGGCAGGCCTGTACCGACGCCGCGCGCACGTAGGGGCGCTTGTCGGTGCCGAGGAACACGTCCTTGAACTGCACCATGCCCGAGTTGGTGAACATCAGCGTCGGGTCGTTGCCGGGCACGAGCGGGCTCGAAGCCACGACGGTGTGGCCACGCTGTGCGAAGAAGTCGAGGAAGCTCTGGCGGATCTCGGCGACGGTGAATTTGGGAGTGGGCATGGGCATTCCGGCTGAACCTTTGATTATAGGTTTCGGGGTATTCCCGGACCGCTGCCGCTATAGTCGCGCCATGATCGCCCGCCTCCGCCTGTTGGCATGTGCCGCGCTGCTGGCAGCGATGCCGGCCTTCGCGCAGCCCCGCATCGTCGAATCGTCGATCGAGCAGCTGCAGCAGGACATGGCCGCGGGCCGTGCCACCTCGGAATCGGTCACGCGCGCCTACCTCGCGCGCATCGCGCGCTTCGATCGCGCGACCCGCGCGGTGCTGCAAACCAACCCGGACGCGATCGCCATTGCGCGGGCGCTCGATCGCGAACGCAAGACGGGCCATGTCCGTGGGCCGCTGCACGGAATCCCGGTGCTCGTGAAGGACAACATCGATACGGGCGACAAGATGCCGACCACGGCCGGCTCGCTCGCGTTGGCAGGTGCACCGGCTCCGAAGGACGCCTCCGTGATCGCACGGTTGCGCGAGGCGGGCGCGGTGATCCTGGGCAAGACCAACCTGTCCGAGTGGGCCAACATCCGGTCGAACAAGTCGTCGAGCGGCTGGAGCGCCGTCGGCGGGCAGACCACGAACGCGTACGCAGCCGAACGCAATCCCTGCGGATCGAGCTCGGGGACGGGCACGGCGATCGCGGCGAGCTACGCGGCCGTCGGGGTCGGCACCGAAACGGACGGATCGATCGTCTGCCCGAGCGGCATGGCGGCGCTGGTGGGCATCAAGCCCACCGTGGGACTCGTGAGCCGCAGCGGCATCATCCCGATCTCGCACTCGCAGGATACGGCCGGCCCCATGGCGCGCAGCGTCTCGGATGCCGCGGCGCTGCTCACGGCCATGGCGGGCATCGACCCGCAGGACCCGGCGACGCAAGCGGCCCAGGGCCACATCGAAGGCGACTACCGCAAGTTCCTCGTTGGCGGCGACCTGAAGGGCGTGCGCATCGGCATCGCGCGCAAGAAGGTCACCGGCTACAGCCCGCATGCGGACCGCCTGTTCGAGCAGGCGATCGCGCAACTGAAGCAACTCGGCGCCGAGATCGTCGATCCGGCCGACTTCGGTTCGCTGGGCGACTACGACGAGGACGAGCTCGAGGTCCTGCTGCACGAACTGAAAGCGGACCTGAACGCGTACCTCGCCACGCGTCCCGGCGTCGCGGTGCACTCGCTCGCCGACGTGATCGCCTTCAACGAGAAGAACGCCGCGCGCGAAATGCCGATCTTCGGCCAGGAACTGTTCGAGAAGGCGCAGGCCAAGGGTCCGCTCACCGACGAGGCCTACCTCAAGGCCGCGGAGAAAGCGCGGCGGCTCGCGCGCGAAGGCATCGACGGCCCGATGAGCCAGCACAAGCTCGACGCGATCATCGCCCCGACGGGTTCGCCCCCGTGGCTGACGGACCACGTCAACGGCGACTCGTTCCAGGGCGCGAGTTCGTCGCCCGCGGCCGTGGCGGGCTACCCGAGCATCACGGTGCCGATGGGTTTCGTGCGGGGCCTGCCCGTCGGGCTGTCGCTGGTCGGCACGGCCTGGTCGGAGGGCAAGCTGATCCGCATCGCCTACGCCTACGAGCAGGCGACCCGGCACCGCAAGCCGCCGCAGCCCGCCCGCTGAGGCGGGCAACGCCCGAGCCTGAGTCACGCGCGTCGAGCGCGCTCCTACATCCGGCGCAGCACTGGTCCGACCCGAGCGCCCCGGCCGCAGTCCGAGAGTGGGCGTGGCATTCCTCGGAGCTGACCATGAACAACGTGTCTTCCAACATTTCCGACTGGGGCTCGGCGATGATGACGTCGCTCACCGCGGCGCTGGCCCTGTTCCTTTCCGCGATCCCCAAGATCATCGGCTTCGCGCTGATCCTGATCATCGGCTGGTTCATCGCGTCGCTCATCGAGCGCGCAGTGGCGGCGCTGTTGCGTACGGTGCACTTCAACAGCCTCGCCGAACGCTCCGGCCTTGCGGATTTCGTCGAGAAGATGAACGCGGGTGTCGACGCCTCCGGAATGATCGGCCTCGTCGTGAAATGGTTCGTGCGCCTGATCGCCCTGGTCGTGGCGTTCGACGCGCTGGGCCTGCCTGCGGTGTCCGACGTGCTGCGCTCGCTGCTGATGTGGCTGCCGAACGTGGTCGTCGCGGTGGTCGTGCTGGTGATCGGCGGGCTGGCCGCGCGGGCGCTGTCCAACCTCGTGCGCGGCTCCGCGGCCGAAGCGGGCATCTCCAACCCGAACACGCTGGCGAAGCTGGCCTCGGCGCTGGTGTGGGCCTTCGCCATCGTCGTGGCGGTGAACCAGATCGGCATCGCGACCACGCTGGTCAACACGCTCTTCATGGCGTTCGTCGGTGCGCTCGCGCTCGGGGCCGGCCTGGCGTTCGGCCTGGGTGGCCGCGAGACCGCCGGCGAGATCCTGCGCAAGTGGTACGCGCGGGCGCAGGAGGACAAGCCGAAGATGGCGCGCGCGAGCGAAGCGATGGAGCGCCGCGCCGAGAACGCCGGTGTCTTCGAGGACCGCGGCACGCAGTACCGGCCGGCCAACAAGCGCCACGAGAGCGAAGGCGGCTGAGCTTTACGCGCTGCCTCATCGATGAGCCCCGCACTGCGGGGCTTTTTGTTGCGGCCGTGATGTTTGATTCGGTTTGCTTACACACCCGGGCGTGCCGCGCTTTCGAGAATGGCCGGGTCTTTAGCTCGAAGAGGCAGGCCATGGATCGGCGAAGCGCGATGTGCATCGGCGTGGCGGCGTTGCTCGGCGCCTGCGGCGGCGGCGGTGGATCGGGCGGCTCGGTCGTGGACTCCTCCCAAGCCGGGAGCGCGCCGGCGCCGGCGCCTGCACCGCCCCCCGCCCCGGCCGCTGCCGCTCCCTCGGCAGCCCTGTCGCCCAATATCGCGTTTTGGGGCGACTCCCTGACGCCGCCGGTCGCGCTCAACCTGCAGGTCCTGGTGCCGAACCGCGTGGTGTTCGACGGCGGCTTCCCCGGCCAGACCTCCACCGTCATCGCCGCGCAGCAGCTTGCGGACACGTCGATGACGAACTGGATCAGCGTCTTCTGGTACGGCCACAACAACGACCGCGATCCCGCGACGATCAAGGCGGACATCGCCGCATCGATCGCTCACCTCGCGCCCGGCAACACGCACTTCCTCGTGCTCTCGGTCCTGAACCAGGCCAAGCCCGACGAGGTCAAGGGCACCGAGGGCTACGCCACCATCCTGCAGCTCAATGCGGACCTCGCGGCGCGGTACCCGGGCAACTACGTCGATGTGCGCGCCTGGCTGATCGCCCACTACGACCCGAACAACCCGCAGGACGTGGCGGACTACCAGAGCGACGTGCTGCCTTCCTCCTTCCGCTACGACGAGATCCACATGCGCAACGAAGGCTCGGTGCTCGTCGCGCAGCGCGTGAAGCAGGCGCTCGACGACAAGGGCTGGTGAGCGCTATCGGCGCCGGCGTGGGCGCACATCCCCTGTTCATGGGGTGGGTGCCTATGGATGCCGGGGCCGCGCCCGTGCGAACATCGGCGCTGCAAATCGCCCGTTCGCCCCTTGATGTCAAGCCAAGTCCCCGTCCGCGTCGCCCTGGTCGAAGACGACCCTGCGATGCGCGAAACCTTCGAACGCGTGATCGGCGCGGAACCCAGCCTGCGTTTCCTCTTCGGGGCTTCGACGGCCGCTGAACTGCTCGCATGGTTCGCCGTCAACCCGGTCGACGTCCTTCTCGTGGACCTGGGCCTGCCGGATTGCCCGGGCCTCGACGTGATCCGCCGCTGCCGCCAGCTGCAGCCGGCCTGTGCCACGATGGTGCTCACGATCTTCGGCGACGAGGCCCACATGCTCAGCGCCTTCGAAGCCGGCGCCAGCGGCTACCTGCTCAAGGATGGCACCGAAGCCGACCTGGCCATGCACATCCTGAGTCTCCATGCCGGGGGTTCCCCGATGTCGCCGACCATCGCGCGCCAGCTGCTCGTGCGCTGGCAGGCCCGTCCCGACGCGCCGCCCGCCGCAGCGCCCGCCGGGAACGATTGGCTGTCACCGCGCGAATCGGAGGTGCTGGCATTGATTGCGCGCGGCTTCACCTACGGCGAGGTGGCCGAGCGCATGGGCATCGTCCTGACCACCGTCCAGAGCCACGTGCGGAACATCTACGGCAAGCTGGACGTGCACAACAAGGCCGAGGCGCTCTTCGAGGCGCGCCAACTGGGCCTGCTGCGCTAGCGTGCTCATGGGGCGGACCTTCGCGTTCGGGCTGGCCCTTGCGCTGGCCTGGCTGGCCGCCAGTGGGGCCCGGGCCGCTTCCGAGGATTCGCTCACGTTGATCGGCGCCGCCCAGGCACTGATCGAGCCCGACGGCGCACCTGCCCGCGAAGGCCCGGTCGATCTCTGGCGGCGATGGGACAAGGACTTTCCCGGACGCGGCGGGCACGCCGTCTACCGCATCCAGCTGCCGCCCCGCAGCGGGCCGGAGCCCATGGCCCTGCTCTTCTCGCGCGTGGGCAACCAGGTCGACGTCCGCATCAACGGCAACACGGTCCAGCATTGGGGCACGCTGGGCGATCCGTCCTACGACGCCGCCAAGAACCCCTTGATGCTGGCCGTGCCCGCGGCCCTGCTTCATGCCGATCGACCCAACGAGCTGCGCGTCGAGGTCACCGTGCAGCCGCAGCGGCTCGGGGGCCTGTCGGTGCTGCGCTACGGGACCCTCGCGGCTGTCGAGGCCGTGTATGACGATCATCGCCGCTGGCGCGCGATCGCCCTCGTGGTGTTCGCGGCAGGCCTGGTGGGCATGGGGGCCCTCACGGGCGTGCTGTGGCTGCGCCAGCGCGAACCGGTCTACGGCTGGTTCTGCCTGGGTGCTGCGCTGGGCGTGGTGCGCATCGTCGATCGCGCCTGGCCCGATGTTCCTCTGCCGTGGCCCCTGCTGGGAATCGTGGTGGCGAGTTGCTACCTGGCCCACATGGCCTTGATGTGCCGCTTTTCCCTGCTGGCCGTCGGCCCGGTGCCTCGCCCGATGAACCGGGCGATCGACCTGGCCATCGTGCTCAGCACGCTGCTCACCGCTTCCTCGTTCCTGCTCGGCGTTCCGTGGCTTCTGACTCTCGGGATCGTCTGCATCGTGCCCATGTCCTGCGCCGCCCTGTCGCTGGTCGTGCGCAGGGCGTGGGCCGACGATGGTGGCGCCCGGGCCTGGGTGATCGCGGCCGCGCTCGCGGCGTCGATCCTCGCGGGTCTGCACGACCTGATCGCCGTCCGGCTGTCGGGTGCCTCCGGGCTGCAGGTCACCTATCTGCAGCACGCCATGTTCGCCTTCGTGCCGATCATGGCGTGGTTGATCGCCACCCGCTACAGCCGCACGGTCGCGAACTTCCATGCGCTCAACGCCGACCTGTCGCGCCGGGTCGACGAACGCGAGCACCAGCTGCGCGCGGCTTTCGATGCGTTGAGGGAGCAGCAGCACCACCAGGCGGTGGCCAATGAACGCCAGCGCATCATGCGGGAGATCCACGACGGCGTCGGCTCGCAACTGGTGGCCCTGCTCAATCTGGTCGCGCGGCCCGGAGCGGACGCAGCATCGCTGCGCGAGCACGTCGAGCTCGCACTCGACGAAATGCGCATGGCGGTGGATTCCCTGCAGCCGGCGAACGACGACCTGGCCACCATGCTCGCCACCTTGCGCTACCGCCTGCAGCCCCGGCTGCAGGCAGCGGGCATCGCCGTCGCCTGGGAAGTGCCCGAACTGCCGGAGCTGCGGGAACTCTCGCCCAACATGGTGGCGCACGTGCAGCGCATCCTGCTCGAGACGTTCACCAACATCCTCAAGCACGCGCAGGCATCACGCATCGTCGTGCGCGCGCTGTTGCACGACGACGAATCCGCGGTCACGCTGCAGATCGCCGACAACGGCATCGGCCTCGCCGGCGGCGGTACCGCGCAGATGCCAGCACGGCGCCGCGGCGGGCGCGGCATCGACAACATGCGGTCGCGGGCCACCGCCATCGGGGCGCAGCTCCACATCGACCCAGCCCCGGAGGGCGGCGTGTGCGTGACGCTGAAGCTTCGGGTGGAGCGCGGCGACCCGGCGGCGTCGCCGCTCTCCCGGCCGCTCGAACTCCGTTAGCCTCCGGCCGCCATACGCAATCGTGCGTATTGGGGGCGTGCAAAGGCCGGGTTCACGATGCGGCCCACCTACCGAAGGAGCGATCCATGGCACGCCTATATGTCGATTGCCGGGAATTCCCGAGCGAGAACAACTGCACTGTCGCGATCTCCGCCGACAGCGAGCGTGAGCTGGTAGAGGCTGCGGTCCAGCACGCGGTCGCGGTCCACGGCCACCAGGACACGCCCGAGTTCCGGGCGGCGCTCGCTTCGGCCATCAAGCAGGGCACGCCGCCCATCGAGGCACCGACACAGGTTGCGGCGTAATCCGGGACCGCCTCAGAGATCGAGATGCGCGCGCCGCACGGCGGCCGTGCGCGTCTCGACACCGAGCTTCACGTAAGCGTGCTCCAGGTGCTTTTGCACCGTGCGCCGGCTGATGTGGAGCAGCGCGCCGATGTCGGCGTCGGTCTTGCCGTACGACACCCAGCCGAGCACCTCGCGCTCTCGCGGCGTGAGGGGCGGCAGCGCGCTGTCGTGCACGGTCAGTTGCATGTGCAACGTATAGCCCGCGCGCGACGGCGCTGCCTGAAGAAGCGCAACGGAATGTACGCTGCGCAGCGGTAGAATGCGCCCACCCTGCGGGCGTCGTTCAATGGCAGGACCTGAGCTTCCCAAGCTCAAGACGTGGGTTCGATTCCCATCGCCCGCTCCACTCCCACCCGGTTCGTGGGGCTTGAAGAGCAGCCCCTGCCTCAGCTCAACGACGGCGAAACGCCCCCGGCGGCGGAGCATCGGCGCGCCGCTCGGGCAGGTGGCGGAACATGATGCGGCCCTTGTTCAGGTCGTAGGGCGAGAGTTCCAGCGTCACGTCGTCGCCGGCGATGATGCGGATGCGGTGCTTGCGCATCTTGCCGCCCGTGTAGGCGACGAGTTGGTGGCCGTTCGTGAGGACCACGCGGTAGCGCGAATCGGGCAGCACCTCGGCCACCTTCCCGCGCATTTCGATCAATTCTTCCTTGGCCATCGGTTTGCTCCAGGTTGGGTGCGAAAACAGGAACCTGGCGCCACCGGGGAACAAGCGGATCGTCGGCTAGGGCACTAGGAAGCCGACCAGGAGAACCAGACACTATACGCGATCGGCGCCCGTCGCGAGTGCATTGCGAACTTGCCCGGCCTCTGCGCGCAATGCGGCGGCGATGTCGATCGCCAGCTGCAGGCGCCGCAGCAGCCAGGGACTGAGGTCCTGCTCGAAAGGGTCGGGCAGGTTGCCCGCGGGTTCCGCCGTGTCCGCCGGCTCTGCAGCGTTCGCGTCGCCCGCGCCCGCGAGGACCGCCTGCAGGCGATCCGCGGCTTGCTGCAGGGGCTCGCGAATCTCGTCGACGTGCAGCCGGTCACGCCGTTGCAGCAACATGGTCTTCACGGCCGTGAGCTGCGCGAGCAACTGGTAGCTGTGCGCCAGCACACGCTCCACCGAATTCATGGGCGGCTGCACCGCGCGCGGTTCCGCCAGTGCGCGCTGTGCCGCCTGCGCGAGCGCCGACACGCTGTCGTACACCTCGCGTCGCGCGAGGCGCCACGCGAGCTCCGCCCGGTTGTCGATGGACGTGAGCGTGCCCAGCGCGAGCGCCTGTTGCGCGTGCTTCGACTGGGCGGTGAGCACGCGCTTGATCAGGGCCGGCAGCTGTCCGCGCTCCCACGACGGCAGCACGTAGCTGAAGATCCAGGCCAGCGCGACACCGATCAGCGTATCGCCGATGCGCTCGCCCACTTCGAACACCGGCGCGATGCCCGCGTTGAGCAGGTGCGCCTGCGTCAGGGCCAGCACCGTGGCGGCAACCGCGGTGACCAGGTAGCGGCGGATCGCGAACGCATGCGCGATCGCCTGCGCGAGCGTGACGACCACCAGCAGCAATGCCGCCGGCGCGTTGGCATAGAGCAGCGCACCGGCCAATACGCAGCCGAGCAGCGTGCCGGCGACCCGGCTGTTGCGGCGCTCCAGCGTTTGCGCCAGGCTGCCGCGCAGCACGACGACGATCGTGAGCAGGATCCAGTAGTCGTGCGTGCCCCAGGGCAGCACCAGCGTGATGGCCTGCCCCGCCGCGATCGCGAGGGCGGCGCGGATCGCATGCCGCAGCGGCGGCGCATCCCAGCGCCAAAGCTGCAGGAAAGGCTGCAGCGACCATCTGGTGGGACTCACGAACAACTGCCACGCCGTGCGCACGATCTCGATGTCGGGCTCGCGCTCGCGGCGGGCCAGCGCGATGAGCCGCTCCACTTCCTCGTGGATGTGGCGCACCCGGCCGGCCAGCGACCGCGCGAGCAGGCTGGTGCCTTCGGGCGGCGCCACCGGGGGGCGCTCGAACGGCTCGGGATCTCGCGCCAGCAGCAGCCCGTCCGCCAGTGTTTCCACTTCCCGCGCCAGCAGGTCGATTTCGTCGCCGAGCGCGGAAAGGAATTCGCGCTGCTGCGGGTCGGCCTTGAGCGTGTCGAGGTCCAGCGCGCACGCGACGAGGTGGTCGCGCATGTCCAGGATCTGCAGCAGCATCGCCGCGAACCGCTGGCGTCGTGGCGTGCGCGGCGACTCCAGCAGCACATTGCGCGCCGCTTGCAGCTGGTCCGCGAGCGCCGCCTGCAACCTGATGAGGCCGGCCACGAACTTCGCGTCGCCGCCCCGCGCCTTGAACTGCCTCGCCTGCGTGCGCATGAGGCGGGCGACGGCGAGCAGCGAGTCGACGAGCACGAGCACGCGGTAGCGCGGATTGAGCAGTGCGTGGACTGCCACCGAGTACACGAGGTAGATCGCGATGCCGAGCGCGAAGGCCATCGTCGCTTCGAGCTCCGGGTGGCGGCCCGGCGGCTGCTGCGCGGCCAGCGAGAAGATCATCGCGAACATCATCGAGATCGAGATCGGCAGCCCGCGCTTGCCCCACGCGGCCCCGAGGAAGGCGACGAAACTCGCCGAGACCAGAAGCGCCGACAGCCAGAGCGGGTCGGTGCGCAGCGCCTGCACCCCGTAGAACAGCGGGATCGCGAGCACGGCGGCCGGCAGCAGCTGCGCGAGCTTGCCGCGTTTCGGCCCGACCTGGTCGGGCGGTGTCACGACGATCACCCCGACCGTGGCCGTCGCGGCGGCCAATGGGCCGAAGAAGTAGTGCACGATGGCCGAGACCAGCGGGATGCCCGCCGCGGTCGCGAGGCCGTTGGTCACATAGGAGCTGAACGCGATCCGCGCGGCGCGGCGCAAGGCGGAAGGGGCGTCGTGCAGGCGGAACATAGCCGCCGATTGTGCCGTCCTGTGGGGCGGGTGCGGCTCAGTGGAAATCGCGGCTGGTCGCGCGCGACTGATGGCCGAGCCGGCCGAGCAGGGGCGTGAGGTCCTCCAGCCGCTCGGCGACGACGTGGCAGACGTTGCCGCCGCTTTCCACGTCGCGCTGCCAGGTGCCGTGCACGGCGAGCAATTTCGCGCGCAGCAGGGGATCGCGCCACTTCTCGCGCACCGATTCCCACACGATCACGTTGACGGGTCCCGTCTCGTCCTCCAGCGTGACGAAGATCGTGCCTTTGGCCGTTCCCGGCTGCTGGCGAACCGTGACGATGCCGCAGGCCGACACGCGCTGTCCGTGCGGCAATTGCTTCAGCTCGTCCGCGTTGAGCAGCTTGCGCCTCGCGAGCTTCGGCCGCAGCAGCGCGAGCGGATGGCGGCGCAGCGTGAAGCCGAGCGAGGCGTAATCGAACACGATCTCCTCGCCCTCGTGCGCATGCGGCAGCTCGATCGGCGCCTCGTTCACCGGCGCATTGCGCAGCAGCTCGGGCGGCTTCACCTGCGCCGAGGCTTCCCACACCTGCTGGCGCCGGTGGCCGGCAAGCGAGAGCAAGGCGTCGCCCGCCGCCAGCGCCTTCAGGTCGCGCGTGTCCAGGCCGGCACGCAGCGTGACGTCCTCGACGTTGTGGTAAGGCTCGCTGCCGCGCGCATCGACGATGCGCCGGCCGGCCGTCTCGCCAAGGCCGCCGACATAACGCAGGCCGAGGCGGACCGCGGGCCGTGGTTGCTCTCCCCATTCGAGCTTGCAATCCCAATCGCTCACCGACACATCCGCCGCCAGCACCATCACATCGTGGCGCTTCGCATCCTGGATCAGCTGCGAGGGCGAATAGAAGCCCATGGGCTGCGAATTGAGCATCGCGGCCAGGAAGCATTCGGGCTCGTGGCATTTGAGCCAGCTGCTCGAATACGCCAGCAGGGCGAAGCTGTAGGCGTGGCTTTCCGGAAAACCGTATTCGCCGAAGCCTTCGATCTGCTTGAAGATCGCCTCGGCGAACTCGAGGCGGTAGCCGTTGGCCCGCATGCCCTCGATCACGCGGCTGCGGAACCGGTCCACGCCGCCCTTGCGCTTCCATGCGGCCATCGCGCGACGCAGCTGGTCGGCTTCGGACGCGGTGAAGCCCGCGGCGACCATCGCGATCTGCATCACCTGCTCCTGGAAGATCGGCACGCCCAGCGTGCGGCCGAGCGCCGCTTCGAGCGCCGGCTTCTCGTATTCGATCGGCAGGCCCTTCGCCTTCCGCTCGCGCGCCTTCAGGTACGGGTGCACCATGCCGCCGGAGATCGGCCCCGGCCGCACGATCGCGACCTCCACCACCAGGTCGTAGAAGCGCGTGGGCTTCAGGCGCGGCAGCATCGACATCTGCGCGCGGCTCTCGATCTGGAACACGCCCACCGTGTCCGCCTGGCGGATCATCTCGTAGGTGGGTTCGTCGCCGGGCCGGATGTCGTAGATCGTGAACGGCGTGCCGCGCCGCTGGCCCACGAACTCCAGGCAGCGGCGGATCGCCGTGAGCATGCCCAGCGCGAGCACGTCCACCTTCATCAGGCCCATGTCCTCGAGGTCGTCCTTGTCCCACTGGATCACGGAACGCTCCTTCATGCTCGCGTTCTCGACGGGCACCAGCCGCGTGAGCTTCGTCTGCGTGAGCACGAAGCCGCCGACGTGCTGGCTCAAATGGCGCGGGAAGCCCATGAGGCTCCACGTGAGCTCCATCCACTGGCGCGCGAGGTGCTCGCCGATCGGCGTTTGCGTCAGTTCCGCCAGTTGCTGCAGGCGCTGCGTCGCGAGCTTCTCCTCGAACCAGTGGTGGTCCTTGGCGAAGGCATCGACGAGTTTTTCCGGCACGCCCAGCGCCTTGCCGACGTCGCGGATCGCGCTGCGTGTGCGGTAGGTGATCACCACGGCCGCGATGGCCGCCCGGTCGCGCCCGTACTTGCCGTAGATGTACTGGATCACGTCCTCGCGCCGCTCGTGCTCGAAATCGACGTCGATGTCGGGCGGCTCGCTCCGGCGGTCCACGCTGATGAAGCGCTCCAGCAGCGGCTCGGAATCCATCGGGTCCATCGCCGTGATGCCCAGGCAATAGCAGACGACCGAGTTCGCCGCCGAACCGCGCCCCTGGCACAGGATGCCGCGGCTCCTCGCGTATCGCACGATGTCGTGCACGGTGAGGAAGAACATCTCGTACTGGCATTTTTCGATGAGCACGAGCTCCTTGCGCAGCAGCTGACGCACCTTCAGGGGGACGACTTCCGGATAGCGCTCGCGCGCGCCGGCATAGGCGAAGCGACGAAGCGCGTGCGTCGGCGTGAGGCCTTCCGGCACCGTTTCGCGCGGATAGTTGTATTTGACTTCCTCGATGTTGAAGTTGCACTTCTTCGCGACTTCGACCGTCGCCGCGAGCAGATCCTGCGGGTAGATTTCCGCCAGCCGCTTGCGTTGCCGCAGGTGCCGCTCCGCGTTGCCTTGCAGCTCGAAGCCGCATTCGGCCACGGGCTTGCCCAGGTGCACCGCCGAGATCACGTCCTGCAGGGGCTTGCGCGAGCGCACGTGCATGTGCACGTCGCCCGCCGCGACCAGGCGCACGCCCGCGGCCGCGCCCGCTTCGCGCATCTGCGCGAGCCACAGGTCGTCGTCCATGAGGCACGGCAGTTCGACGGCGAGCCACAGGTCGGCGCCGAAGCGCTCGCGCAACATGTGCAGGCGCTCCAGGTCGAAAGCCCCGCGTTTGGGTGCGAAGAGGACCTGGCAGCCCCGCAGCAACGAGAGGTCGCTGAAGTCCCAGCCGACGCGGTATTCGCCTTTCTTCGCGTCGTTCATCCGTGCGGCGGTGATGAACTCGCACAGGCCGCCCCAGCTTTCGAGATCGCACGCGAGCGCGATGAGTCGGCCATCGCCCATGTCGAACTCCGATCCGAACAGCAGGCGGAACGGATGCGGTTGCGGCACGAGCTCCTTGTATTCCTTCCAGCCGCTGTACGCGCGCACGACGCCGGCCACCGAGCATTCGTCGGTGATCGCCAGCGCCTCGTAGCCCAGGTCGTACGCGCGGCGCACGAGTTCCTGCGGGTGCGAAGCCCCGCGCTGGAAGCTGAAATTGCTGATGCAATGCAGCTCGGCATAACGCGGCAGCAGATCAGGCATAGAGGCCCTGCAGGTACCAGCGCGAAGAATGCGACAGCCCCTCGCCCATCGGGCGCTCGCGGTAGATCCACACCAGTCCCGCCTCGCTGCTGCGCGCGATGAAGTAGTCGCGGCAGGCCGGGCCGCCCTCTTCCCACCAGGCAGTCTCGACGCGGTACAGGCGCGTGAGGCGGCGCAAGGGGCCGCCGTAGTGGGGAACGTCGGCCTTCGTCTGGAGTTCGACCGGATCCGGCAGGAGCCAGGTGGGATAGATCGCATCGCACGTGCCCCCCGACTTCTCCCCCGAGGGCAGAGGGAGACTCCTGGCCGGCACCCATTCCTCCATGTGCTCGGGCCGGTGGTCCTCGTGGTCTTCGCAGACGAGCACGTTGCCTTCGCCCAGGCGCACGCTCAGGCGCTCGACGAATTCGTGCAGCTTCTCGCCGGGCTTGTTGTCCTCGGGCAGGAGGCTCGCGGGGATGCCGCCCCAGGGCGTCGTCTCGATCGTGCGCAGGCGCAGGTGGTTGGCGGGGGCAGCGAGCTGCGCACGCGAGAGGTGCTCGTTCACCAGGCGGCGCAGATGCGCCATGTCCTGCGTGGGGCGCGCCGTCCTCACCTGCATGGCCTCGGTCGGCGGCAGGGGCTTGCCGTTCAGGCGCCTCAGGTCCAGCGTCCATTCGACTTCGATCGCGAGCACGCCGCGGTTGCGCGAACGCAGCCACAGCTGCAGTTGCGACAGCAGCCGCTGCGCCGTCCACATCAGTTCGGGCGCGCTCGTGGCCAGTGCCGCGAGTTCGAGTCTCACGTCGAAGCTTTCGGGCGGCGTGAGCCAGGTGTACGTTTCGGCCGCCTCGCCGTAGGCGCGATCGAGGCTGGCCACGAGCGCCGCGCCGAAGCGGCGCGCCAGGCCCGCGCGTGGCAAGGCACGCAGTTGCCCCCAGGTGCGACAGCCCATGCGCTCGAGGATGCCGGCATGCGGCTGCGCGGCGGTGAGCGTGTCCACGGGCAGGCCGTCGGGGATGGCGGCGGGCGCCTCCTCGTTCCTGCGTTTCAGGCGCAACAGCGCGAGGGCGACCTGCGCGGTCCCGCCGGTGGCCCACGGCGAAGGCGTGAGCACCTCGCCGGTGTCCAGAAAACGATGCAGGAGCTTGCGCCGGCCGCCCCACAGCCTTCGCGTGGCCGAGACTTCGAGCACCAGCGCCTCGTCGAGCCAGGCCACGCGCGGCGTGAACGCGAGCGCATGCCAGCCCCACGCGCTGCGTTCGTCCTCATGCGAGGGCGAGAGTGCGATCCAGAACATGCGATCGTTCCCTGTGGGGGGTGGCGGGGCGCGCGGTGTTGCGCGATTCGAGCAGGCGCTGCAAGCGCAGCGGGCGCGCCGGCAGTTCGATGGCCGCGGCCAGCGGCGGCCCGCGGCGCTTGAGGACATGCACGCGCAACGCTTCGCTTTCCTCCAGTTCGATGCGCACGCGCGCGGGCGACGATTCGTTCCTCGCATCGACGCCGCGGAAGACGAACAGCAACTTGCCGTGCTGCGCAGCGGCCAGGTGCAATCGCCGCAGCTGGGCGCCGCGGCAGCGCGGCAGCCACGCCATCAGCGCGACCACGTCCGCGCAGCGCAGGGCCTGCTCGCTCGCCCACAGCGCGGCTTTCGCATCACGCGCCTGCACTTTGAGCAGCCGCGACGGCGCGAGGCCCTGCGCCTTCAGCGCCGGGCCGAAAGGCAGGTGCGGCGCATCGACCAGCACGACGGGCCCCACCTCCTCGCCCGTGGCGTGGACCAGCGCGGGCAGCAGCAACTGCCACGCATGCCGACCCGCGCGGGCCTGCAGAATCTCGACGAGGTTTCCCACCGGCCAGCCGCCGCCGGGCAATTGCGCGTCGAGCGCGGCATGGCCCGTGGGCACCACCTCGCCGGCGCGTGCGAGCTCCGGCGCCCGCCACACATGAGGCAGGTTTTCGACGATCGCGAGACGGGACGGCATACTGGTTATTTATACAGTAATTGATGAAGCGACGACAACTCCATCCAGACGATTTCGCCGGTTCCTCGGAAAAAGTGGCGCGTTCGCTCATCGGTGCGGTGCTGCTGGTCGGTGGCGTGGGCGGCCGCATCGTTGAAACCGAGGCCTACGACCGCACCGACCCGGCGTCGCACACTTATTCAGGGCTGACCCCGCGCAACGCCGCGATGTTCGGCCCGCCCGGCCGCGCGTACGTTTACCGCTCCTATGGCATCCATTGGTGCCTGAACTTCGTTTGCCGCGAAGAAGGCCACGGCGCGGGAGTGCTCATCCGCGCGATCGAACCGCTCGAGGGCATCGGGAAGATGCGACAGCGCCGCGGCCAGGATGACCTGCGGCTGCTCTGCTCAGGGCCCGGCAAGGTCGGTGAGGCGCTTGCGATCACGCGCGAGCTCAATGGCTGCCGCCTCGACCGCGCGCCCTTCCAGGTGTTCGCCCCCGAAGGAGCGCAGCGCGTGGTCGCCGGCCCGCGCATCGGCATCAGCAAGGCGATGGAAGTGCACTGGCGCTTCGGCCTCGAAGGCTCGCCCTTCCTCAGCCGGCGTTTCGCCTGATCACTGCGGCAGCGGCCCGGTGCGCTTCACGCGGCCCGAGCCGGCGATGGTCTGCTTCACTTCGGGGTCGCCCGCATAGTTGACGGAACCGTCGCCCGCGATCTCCACGTTGAGCCTGTTGCGGGCGGCCACCTGTGCGGCGCCCGAGCCGGCGATCTCCACGCCCACCTGGTCCGCCACCAATGCAGGCGCCAGCACATCGCCCGAGCCTGCAATGGACACGTCGAGCCGCCTGGCCGAGCCCGCGAGCTTGACGTCGCCGCTGCCCCCGATGTCCACGTGAATGCTGTCGGCGGTGACACGCTTGAGCTCGATGAGGCCGGAACCGGCGATCTCCAGCGCAAGCTTGCCCGCACGCAAGGCCTCGGCCGTGATGTCTCCCGAGCCGCCGACCGCCAGGTTGTCGAGCTCGCGCGCCTGCACGATCACCTTGATCGAGGGGGAGTCGAGCTCCAGGTGGCGCCGCACCGGCTTGATCTCGAGCGAGCCGTGCCGCACGACGGTCTCGATCAGCGGCAACAGGTTCTCATCCGCTTCGACCGTGATGCCTTCCGCGTCGCCCTGACGTACTTCGACGTGCGCGCGGATCCCGAGGCCCACGCCCGTGAAGCCGCTCACGGCCCGTGCCTGGGTGCGGACGGCACCGTTGCCCTTCACGGTCTCGGCCCTCGCGGGCGAAACAATGAGAAATACACCGCACAGGAAAGCCGCGATGCGGGGGTGAAAAGAGCAGTCGTGCATGGCCCATCTCCGGGATGTGTTTCGAAGTGCGACCATGCTACGGGACTGTGATGCCGTACGCAGTTTCATTGCGACGAACTGCAGGATGGCGCGATGGGCTGCATGCCGCGCTAGGAAAAACTGCCGCCCTGCTGTATCGTGTGTTTCCGATTGATGCTGGACCTATGCAGGACGTAATTGCTGCATAGGATGGTCTGCATGGAACGCATCAGCGGCCCCTACAAGGGCTACTTCATTGCAGCTTATTCGGTCGTGGCCAGCGGCTCGTACGTCGGCTACGCGAAGGTGTGCACGGAGCAGCCGCAGAGCGTGTGGTCGGCCCAGGGTGTCGAAAAGCTCACGAGCGCGGCGGGTTGCCGCTCGGAACTGGAAGCCGTGACGACCGCAGAGCACAAGGCCCGCCAGATCATCGCCGAACTGGCCGGCGGCACGTCAGCATTCGGGCCGCTCAGCGCCCCGGGCGAATTGCACGGCTGATCAGCGGCCCTGCGCCGGGATGGCGGCGGGACCGCCCATGACGGCCGTCGAAGGAACCACGGTCACGCCCGCCCTCATCTGGACTTCGCCGGCCGGGACCACCGCGATACCGTGCAAGTCACGCCGCGCCCGCACCGGTTGGGGCGTCGGCTGGTTGGTCAGCAGCGGCGACGATGTGCGCGCGATCGGTCCGCCGTCGCCCAGCGCCACCGGGCTGATCACGGTGCATTCGGCCGAGACATCGAAGACCAGGTGCCCGCCGGGAAACCGCTGCGGCAGCGTTTCATGCAGTGGCCGGCTCATGTCCACCGGCGGCTTGTCCGACTGGTAGACGATACGGTTGCTGCCGTCATAGACGGTATAGCAGGCCCAGGCCGGCAGGCTCGCCATGCCCAGCAGGCACGCCAGTAGCAAATGGGGGTGAACGCGCATGGAACCCTCCTGCCGCAGGGCGCGGCTCGACAGCATGATCGGGCCCCGATGTTCGCGCTTTTGCAGGCGGCGCACCAGTCCGCCTGTCAGCGCGCATCGACGGCTGAACTTCACTTCCAGCGTGGCGGATCGGTGCCGGGCGGCACGGAAGCGCGCACCCATCGCGCCGGCGTGCGTTCGAACACCGCGCTGTGACGCAACGCCTTCAGCTCGCCGAATCCCGAGGCCGTGACTTCGGTGTAGGGCTCGATCGCCGGCTTCTTCAAGGTGAACCCGCCCGCGACGCGGCCGAGCGACCGCAGCCACCCGCCCGTCTGCGCCAATGACACCTGGACGTGCCAGCTGCCGCCTTCGAGCTGCTGGCGCCGCAATGCGGCCGCTGCGCCCATCGCCATGAGGTAGCCGGTCGCCTCGTCCAGGATCTGCATGGGCAAGGGGCGCGGCTTGCCCTCGCCGGCCGCTTCCCCTTCGGCGTGGTTGAAGCCCATCGCGGTCTGCACCAGCGAATCGAATCCGCGGCGGGGCGCCCAAGGACCCTGCACGCCGTACGCCGTGAGCGAGACGCAGACGATGCCGGGCCTCTTGGCCGCCAGCTCGCGGGGGCCGTAGCCGAGAGCCTGCAACCCGCCCGGCCGGTAGCCCTGCACGAAGACATGAGCCTGCGTGACCAGGGCATCCAACGCGGCGCGGCCTTCCGGCGTGCGCAGGTCCACGTGCGCCGAGCGCTTGCCGCGGCTGGTGTCGGCGATCGCCTCGATGTTGGGGAGATGCGGCGAGTTCACCAGCATCACGTCGGCACCGTAGGCAGCCAGTGCCCGGCCACCGACGGGTCCCGCGAGGATGCGCGTGAGGTCCAGTACCTGGATGCCTTCCAGCGGACGCTGGTCGTGCGCCAGCGGCGGCAATGCCACAGGCGGCGCGTCGGCGATGCGGTCGATCGTGAAGAGCGGCTGCTCGGCGATCGCGCGGCCCTGCTGCGTCGCGTCCCATTCCTCGAATGTGCGCAGCGCGGTGGCGACGAGCTTCGCGCCGGCCATCGCGGTCTCGAAGTCGGCCGCCTTCCACCGCATCAAGCCGGCCTGCGCGTCCTCTCGCGTCGCGGTGGCGGGATCGAGCCCGAGCAGCCGCAGCGCCCCGTCGCGGTGGTGGCGGAAGTTCGCGTGGATGCGCACCCAGCCGTCCTTGCAGCGGTACAGGCCCGAGAACGGATCCCACAGCTCGGGCACCCGGCCATCGATGGCGAACCAGCCCGTGCATTCGAGCGCAGCGTGCGTCATGTCCACGCTGACACGCTGGCGTGGCGCGCCGCGCAGGTAGCCCACTTCGCAGGCAGCCAATGCCGCAGCCGCAATGGTCGATTGCGCCGCCGCGCCCACGGCGAAGGACGAAGGGAGCACCGGGTCCGACCCGGTGAGGTGCGCGAGGGGCAGCGCTTCCACCGGCAGCCCGGCGAGCCGCCAGAGCCCTTGGAGCGCCGCCCGCGCGTTCACGTCAGTGCAGCGGAACGCCCGTCTTCGACTGGATGAATTCGCGCGTCACGCCCGGTGCGAGCTCGACGAGCTTCAGGCCTTGCGGCGTCACGTCCATCACGCCCAGGTCGGTGATGATGCGGTCGATCACGCCCACGCCCGTCAGCGGCAGCGTGCACTTCGGCAGGATCTTGAAGTCCTCGCTGCCATCTTTCTTCTTCGCCACGTGCTCCATCAGGACGATGCAGCGCTTCACGCCGGCGACCAGGTCCATCGCGCCGCCCATGCCCTTGACCATCTTGCCGGGAATCATCCAGTTGGCGAGGTCGCCGTGCTCGCTCACCTGCATCGCGCCCAGGATCGACAGGTTGATCTTGCCGCCGCGGATCATCGCGAACGAATCGTGGCTGCCGAAGATCGACGAGCCCTTGATCGTGGTCACCGTCTGCTTGCCGGCATTGATCAGGTCGGCGTCGACTTCCGCGTCCGTCGGGAACGGGCCGATGCCCAGCATGCCGTTTTCCGACTGCAGCCAGACTTCCTTGTCGCCGGTGTAATTGGCCACCAGCGTCGGGATGCCGATGCCGAGGTTCACGTAGAAGCCGTCCTGCAGTTCCTGCGCCGCGCGGGCGGCCATCTGCTCTTGGGTCCAGGGCATGTCTGCTACTCCTTCAGGCGGTACGCGTGGTGCGCTTCTCGATGCGCTTCTCGGGATTCGGGTTGTGCACGATGCGGTGCACGTAGATGCCGGGCAGGTGGATGTCGTCCGGCGCGAGCTCGCCCACCTCGACGATCTTCTCCACTTCGACGATGCAGACCTTGCCGGCCATCGCGACGGCGGGGTTGAAGTTGCGCGCCGTCAGGCGGAAGCGCAGGTTGCCCGATTTGTCCGCGACGTGCGCCTTGACGAGTGCGACATCCGGCACCAGCGAGCGCTCCATCACGTAGGTCTCGCCGTCGAACTCGCGCAGCTCCTTGCCTTCGGCGACCATCGTGCCGACGCCGGTCTTCGTGAAGAACGCCGGGATGCCGGCACCGCCCGCGCGCAGCTTCTCGGCGAGCGTGCCCTGCGGCGTGAATTCGAGCTCGAGTTCGCCCGCGAGGTACTGGCGCTCGAACTCCTTGTTCTCGCCGACGTACGACGAGATCATCTTCCTGATCTGGCGCGTCTGCAGCAGCTTGCCGAGGCCGAAATCGTCGACGCCGGCGTTGTTGGAGATGGCGGTGAGGTTCCTGACCCCGCTCGCCTTGAGCGCCTCGATCAGCGCCTCGGGGATGCCGCACAGGCCGAAGCCGCCGACGGCGAGCAGCTGCCCGTCCTTCACGACGCCATCGAGCGCCGCCGCGGCGTTGGGATAGAGCTTGTTCACGAGTGGGACTCCTGGAAAACGCGCGTGTAAACCCTCAGCCGTTCAGCTGCGGAATGCCGCTACGATACTACCTAATGCGCTACGTAGTTCTTCGTAAAGGTTAGCCCCGTGGACGTGGACTACCGCCTGGCATTCAACCTCGCGCCCGTGGGCCTGTGCGTCTCGCGCAATCGCGCCATTGTGGACTGCAACCAGCAGCTGTGCGACATGTTCGGGTGGTCGCACGACCTGCTGGTGGGGCAGTCCTTCATGGTGCTCTACCCGAGCGCTGACGAATACGAGCGGCTGGGCGCGCGCATGGCGCCGATCCTCAACGCCCGCGGCCACTACGCGGACGACCGCATCATGAAGCGCGCCAACGGCGAAGTGTTCTGGTGCCACGTGACGGGCCATGCGCTCAATCGCGACGCGCCGCACGAATCGGGCATCTGGGCCTTCGAGGACCTGAGCTCGCAGCGCCCGGTGAAGGCCGAGCTCACCGCCCGCGAGCGCGAAGTGGCCGCGCGGCTGCTCGACGGCATGACCAGCAAGGAGATCGGCAAGGCGCTCACGATCAGCCACCGAACGGTGGAGATCTACCGGGCACGCCTCATGCGCAAGTACAAGGCCAGCACGACGGCCGACCTCGTGCACAAGCTGATGGCCGGCGCGGCCTAGCCCTGCTTCGTCTCGATCACCTCGCTCGCCGTGCGGAACGCATCCACCGCCGCCGGAAAGCCGCAATAGACGCTCGCATGCAGGAAGATCTCCTGCAGTTCCCCGGGCGTCACGCCATTGTTCAGGGCCCCGCGCACGTGGATCTTGAGCTCATGCATGCGGCCCAGCGCCACCAGCATCGAAACAGTCACGATGCTGCGCGTCTTCAGGTCGATGCCCTGGCGCTGCCACGTGTTGCCCCAGGCGTTCCGGGTGACGAGCTCCTGCAGCGGCGCATTGAATGGCGTCGCCTTGTCGAGCGCGGCCTGCACGTAGTCGTTGCCCAGGACCTTGCGCCGGGTCGCGAGGCCGGCCTGCGTGACGGGATCGTTCGAGAGTTCCATGGGTGCTCCTTCTTGACGTGCCCACAGGATAATCGCGGCATGAACCGCTACCCCGCTCCGGAAATCAAGGACGTGCCCGACGACATCCGCGCCCGCATCCTCGAGGTGCAGGAGAAGTCCGGCTTCGTGCCCAACGTCTTCCTGGCCCTCGCGCGCCGCCCGGCCGAGTGGCGCGCGTTCTTCGCCTACCACGACGCGCTGATGGCGCCCGACACGGTCGGGCGCGACAGCGGCCTCACCAAAGGCGAGCGCGAGATGATCGTCACCACGACGAGCGCCGCGAACCAGTGCCTGTACTGCGTCGTCGCGCACGGCGCGATCCTGCGCATCTACGAGAAGAAGCCGCTGGTGGCCGACCAGGTGGCGGTGAACTACCTCAAGGCCGACATCACGCCGCGCCAGAAGGCGATGCTCGACTTCGCGATGAAGGTGTGCCTGCGCTCGCACGAGATCGGCGAGAGCGACTTCCCGCCGCTGCACGCGCACGGCTTTTCGGACGAGGACATCTGGGACATCGCCGCGATCACGGCGTTCTTCGGCCTGTCGAACCGGATGGCGAGCTTCTCTAACATGATGCCCAACCCGGAGTTCTACCTGATGGGACGGGTGCCCAGGGAAAAGAAATAGATCAGACGCCGAAGCCGTCGTCGGCCGCGATCACGGCGCCATTGATGAAGTGGCTCTGGTGGCTGGCCAGCAGCACGATCAGCGCGTCGAGGTCCTCAGGCGAGCCCAGGCGCTTGCGCGGCAGCATGTCGATGAGCTTCTTGCCGCGCTCGGTCTCCCACTGGTGGTGGTTGATCTCGGTGTCGATGTAGCCGGGGCACAGCGCGTTCACGTTGATCTCGAAGCGGCCCCATTCGAGGGCCATCGCCTTGGTCATCTGCACGACCGCGGCCTTGCTCATCGCGTACACGCCGATGCGCGGCAGCACCTTCAGGCCCGCCATCGAGGCGACGTTGATGATCCGCCCGCCGGTGTACGTGCCGGGCGCGGCGCCCTTGGCACGCGCGAGCATGCGTTTGCCGACTTCCTGGGCAACGAAGAAGGCGCCCTTCACGTTGGTGTCGAAGACGAAGTCGAACTCCTCCTCGGTCGCGTCCTGGAGCGCATTGGTCGACGCCACCCCCGCGTTGTTCACGAGGATGTCGATCGAGCCGACCTCGGTTTCGGCATGCGCCACCGCCGCGCGGATGCTGTCCACGTCGGTGACGTCCAGCGGCACCACGTGCGCGTCGAACCCTTCGCCTTCGATCTGCGCGCGCAGGTCCTTCAGTTTCTCGACGCGGCGCGCGGCGAGCACCACGGCTGCGCCCGCGCGGGCCAGCGTGCGCGCGAACTGCGCGCCCAGGCCGCTCGATGCGCCGGTCACCAACGCGACGCGGCCCGATAGATCAATGCTGTAACTCACAAGAGTCTCCTGCCTAAAATGTCAGCCGCTCGAAAACTATTATCACGCCACAACAAGGCAGAAGCTCCCATGACGCACGACGAAATCCTGGCGCAGTTCGGTCCCCGCGAAGCGATGGAGTACGACGTCGTGGTCGTCGGCGGCGGCCCGGCCGGCCTGTCCACCGCCATCCGCCTGAAGCAATTGGCGGCCGAGCACGGCACGGACGTGTCCGTGGTCGTGCTGGAGAAGGGTTCCGAGCCCGGCGCTCACATCCTCTCGGGCGCGGTGATGGACCCGCGCGCGCTCACCGAGCTCATCCCGGACTGGAAGGAGAAAGGCGCGCCGCTGAACCAGCCGGTGACCGACGACGCGATGGTGTTCCTGTCGGAGACCGGGTCGTTTCGCGTGCCCAACTTCGCGCTGCCGAAGATCTTCCAGAACCACGGCAACTACATCGTCAGCCTGGGCAACGTCGTGCGCTGGATGGCGCAGCAGGCGGAAAGCCTGGGCGTCGAGATCTTCCCCGGCTTTCCCGCGGCCGAAATCCTGTACGACGAGAAAGGTGCCGTCAAAGGCGTGGCCACGGGGAACATGGGCGTCGGCAAGGACGGCGAGCCCACCGGGAATTTCCAGCTCGGCATGGAGCTGCATGCGAAGTACACGATCTTCGCCGAAGGCTGCCGCGGCCACCTCGGCCGCCAATTGATCGACCGCTTCAGGCTCGCCGACGGGCGCGACCCGCAGGCCTACGGCATCGGCGTGAAGGAGCTGTGGGAGATCGACCCCCAGCGCCACGAAGCGGGCCTCGTGCTGCACACCGCGGGCTGGCCGCTGCAGAACGACACCTACGGCGGCGCGTTCCTGTACCACATGGAGAACAACCAGGTCTCGCTGGGCTTCATCACCGGGCTGGACTACGCGAACCCGTACCTCAGCCCCTTCGAGGAGATGCAGCGCTGGAAGACCCACCGCAACATCCGCTGGTATCTCGAGGGCGGCAAGCGCATCTCGTACGGCGCGCGCGCGATCACGGCGGGCGGCCTGCTGTCGCTGCCCAGGCAGGTCTTCCCGGGCGGCGCGATGGTCGGCGACGACGCCGGCTACCTGAACGCTGCGCGCATCAAGGGCAGCCACGCCGCGATCAAGAGCGGCATGCTCGCGGCCGAATCGGCGTATGCGGCCGTCACGGCCGGTCGCCAGCGCGACGAGCTCACGTCGTACCCCGAGGCCTTCGAGCGCTCGTGGCTGCACGACGAGTTGAACCGCTCGCGCAACTTCAAGGCCTGGTTCAAGAAGGGGCTGTGGCCGGCGACCATCATGAACGGCATCGAGCAGAAGGTGTTCGGCGGCCGCATGCCCTGGACCTTGCATCGCGACAAGCCGGACTACGCATACCTGAAGCCCGCCTCCGAGTGCGAGCCGATCGCGTACCCGAAGCCGGACGGCAAGCTCACGTTCGACCGCCTCTCGTCGGTGTTCATCTCCAACACCAACCATGCCGAGGACCAGCCGGCCCACCTGACCCTGCGCGATGCGTCGGTCCCGGTGCAGGTGAACCTCTCGAAGTACGCGGGGCCCGAGGGCCGCTACTGCCCCGCGGGCGTGTACGAGTTCGTCGAGGCCGAAGGGGGCGGTGCGCGCCTGCAGATCAACGCGCAGAACTGCGTGCACTGCAAGACCTGCGACATCAAGGACCCGACACAGAACATCGTGTGGGTGACGCCCGAAGGCGGCGGCGGCCCGAACTACGTGAACATGTGATCGCGGCAGGGGCGGGCCGCAGGGCCAGCCGTCAGCTTGATTTCAGCAAACCCCGAGCTTACCCGGGTCCGACGAGCCCCTGCACCAGCCTATCCTGCTGCCTGGATAGCCCACAAGCTGTCCGAACGCACGCCTTCTTCCTGGCACCGGCAGATCGCGCTGCCGTCCCGATCCCTTTTTCCCTGAGGAACCTTCTGCGATGAATTCGCCTGCAGAGAAAACCATGTCGAAAATCAGCTGGCGGCTGCTGCCGCTGCTGATGATCAGCTACTTCGTCGCCTACCTTGATCGCGTCAACCTGGGCTTCGCCGGATCTGCCATGTCGAAGGACCTGGGCTTCAGCAGCTCCGTGTTCGGCAGCGCCGCCGGCATCTTCTTCATCGCCTACTTCCTGTTCGAAGTGCCCAGCAACCTGGCCCTCGAACGCTTCGGCGCGCGCCGCTGGATCGCGCGCATCATGTTCACGTGGGGCCTGATCTCCGCGGCCCAGGCCTGGGTCGGCGGCACGACAAGCTTCAACGTCATGCGCTTCCTGCTCGGCATCGCCGAGGCCGGGTTCTTCCCCGGCGTGATCTTCTACATCACGCTGTGGTTCCCGTCCGCCTACCGCGCCCGCATCGTCGGCTGGTTCATGTTCGCGATCCCGATCTCCACCGTGATCGGCTCGCCGATCTCCGGCTACATCCTGAACATGGACGGCGTCGCCGGCATGCATGGCTGGCAGTGGCTGTTCATCCTGGAGGCGCTGCCCGCGCTGGTCCTCACCGTCTTCGTGCTGCTGTACCTGCCCGACAGCCCGAACGACGCCAAGTGGCTCACCGAGGAAGAGCGCCGCTGGCTGAAGGACACGCTGGATGCCGAGCGCCGCAACCGCGAGACCATCCACCAGATTTCCTGGAAGCAGTCGCTGGCCAACTGGCGCGTGATCGCCCTGGGCTTCGTCTACATGGGCGTCACGGTGCCGCTGTACGGCCTGGGCTTCTTCCTGCCGCAGATCATCCGCGGCTTCGGCGGCCTGTCGAACGTGCAGATCGGCTTCATCAATGCCTTCCCCTACCTGGTGGGCGCCATCGCGATGATCTGGTGGACCCGCAAGTCCGACGCGATGAAGGAGCGCAAGGGCTTCATCCTGCTGTCGCTCGTGTGCATCTGCGCCGGCCTGGTGGGCGCCGCGATGAACGCGGCGCCGGTCCCGAAGATGGCCTTCGTGACGCTCGCGGCCTTCGGCATCTTCACCGCGCTGCCGGTGTTCTGGACGCTGCCCACCGCCTTCCTGAGCGGCACCGCGGCGGCGGCCGGCATCGCCTGGATCAACTCCATCGGCAACCTGGGCGGCTACATCGGCCCGACCATCTTCGGCGCGCTGAAGGACCGGACCGGCAACGATTTCTACGCCGTGCTGTTCCTGGCGCTGCTGACCGTCGTCGCCATCGTGCTGGTCTTCACCGTCGGCCACGACAAGCGCGCAGAGCAGGCGACGGCGCTTCCCGCCGGCGCCCGCGCGTGACCGGGGCTCCTGGCGCGCGGGTACAATTCGCGCCGTCAGGAGAGAGCTGCGCGCAGTCAACGCAGCCGCCGAAGGCGCAGGCGACAGCCGAACGCTCAGGCACCCAGGACTGACAAGGCGCCCCGCATCGCCGGGGCGTTCACCTTGCTGGAGAGAGGCTTCGCCACGAAGCCCACCGAAGGAGCAAACCCTTGTTACGGGGTGAATCTCTCAGGTAAAGCGGACAGCAGGGCAGCCCCATCGTCTGTACGATGGTTTGCCCGCCCTTGATGGAGATCCGCTTGTCCAGCGACAGCCAAGATCAGCTTCTCAAGACGCCGCTGCATGCCCTGCATGTGGAGCTCGGCGCACGCATGGTTCCCTTCGCCGGCTACTCGATGCCGGTCCAATATCCCGCTGGCCTGATGGCTGAGCACCGCCAGACGCGCGAATCGGCGGGCCTGTTCGACGTTTCGCACATGGGCCAGCTGCGGCTGGCCGGCAGCGATGCGGCGGCGGCGTTCGAGTCCCTGATGCCCGTGGACGTGATCGGGCTGGCGGAAGGCAAGCAGCGCTACGGCCTGCTGCTCACCGATGAGGGAACCATCATCGACGACCTGATGTTCGTCAACCGGGGCGACCACATCTTCGTGATCGTCAACGGCGCGTGCAAGGTCGGCGACATCGCGCACATGAAGGCGAAGATCGGCTCGCGCTGCGAGGTGGTCCCCATGCCCGAGCGCGCCCTCCTTGCGCTGCAGGGGCCCCAGGCGGTCGATGCATTGAAGCGCCTTGTGCCCGGTAGCGAGAAACTCGTGTTCATGACGGGCGGCGCGTTCCAGTGGCAAGGCGCAGACCTCTTCATCACGCGCAGCGGCTACACCGGCGAGGATGGCTTCGAGATCTCCGTCCATGAATCGCAGGCCGAGGCGCTCGCCCGCGCCCTGCTCGCGCAAGCGGAGGTCAAGCCGATCGGCCTCGGCGCGCGCAATTCGCTGCGCCTGGAAGCCGGCCTTTGCCTTTACGGCAACGACATCGACACGACCACCACGCCCGTCGAAGCGCAGCTCAACTGGGCGATCCAGAAGGTGCGGCGCACCGGCGGCGCGCGAGCCGGCGGCTTCCCGGGCGCGGACAAGGTGCTCGGCCAACTCGACGGCACCGCGCCATTGCCGCGCAAGCGCGTGGGTCTGGTCGCGCTGGAACGCGTGCCGGTCCGCGAGCACACCGAACTGCAGGACACGCAAGGACAGCGCATCGGTGAGGTGACGAGCGGCCTGCTCGCTCCCACCATCGACAAGCCCATCGCGATGGGCTACGTTGAGGCCTCGTGCGCGAGCCCCGGGACGCGCGTGAACGCCATCGTGCGCGGCAAGCCCGTGCCCATGGAAGTCGCGCCCATGCCTTTCGTGCCGAACCGCTACTACCGTGGCTGAAGAACCGACCAACACCAGGAGAACCGCATGACCGTCAAGTACACGCAGGAGCACGAGTGGATCCAGCTCGAAGACCATGAGGCCGCCGTCGTCGGCATCACGCTGCACGCGCAGGATGCCTTGGGCGACGTCGTCTTCGTGGACCTGCCCGAGATCGGCCGCACCTACAACAAGGGCGAGACCGCGGGTGTCGTCGAGTCGGTGAAAGCCGCGGCGGACGTGTACATGCCCATCACCGGTGAAGTGACGGAGGTGAACGAGGAACTGCGCGCCAACCCCGCGCTGGCCAACACCGACCCGATGGGCAACGGCTGGTTCTTCAAGATCCTGATCAAGGACATGGCCGAATTCGACGTGCTCATGGACGAGCCCGAGTACGCGAAGTTCACGAAGAACGCGCACTGAGTTCCAGTGTCTTGACGGAGTTTGCATGCTGATGCCTTCCGCCCGCCCCCTGGGCGAGCTCGAGAACCTTTCCGAATTCATCCCGCGACACATCGGGATCAGCGAGGACGACGAGAAGCTGATGCTTTCCGCGATCGGCGAGGCGTCGCGCCGCGCGCTGATCGACAGCATCGTGCCGCGCTCGATCGCGCGTTCGGCCGCGATGAAGTTGCCGCCGCCGGCGAGCGAAGCGGCGGCGCTGGCGGAGCTGAAGGCGATCGCCTCGAAGAACCAGGTCTTCAAGAGCTTCATCGGCCAGGGTTATTACGGCACGTACACGCCGGGCGTCATCCTGCGCAACATCCTCGAGAACCCTGCGTGGTACACGGCGTACACGCCCTACCAGGCGGAGATCAGCCAGGGCCGCATGGAGGCGCTGGTCAACTTTCAGACGATGGTGTGCGACCTCACGGGCATGGCCATCGCCAACGCGTCGATGCTCGATGAAGCCACCGCGGCCGCCGAAGCGATGACGCTTGCCAAGCGCAGTGTGAAGAGCAAGAGCCAGCGCTTCGTCGTGGCGGGCGACTGCCATCCGCAGACCATCGAGGTGATCCGGACCCGCGCCAGGCCCCTGGGCATCGAGGTCGCTGTTGCGAACTCCGCCGAGGAATGGGCGACGGCACTGCAGGGCGACTACTTCGCCGTGCTCGCGCAATACCCGGCGACCAGCGGCCAGATTCACGACATGCGCGCCGACGTGCCCACCGTCCACGCGAAGGGCGCCGCGTTCATCGTCGCCGCCGACCTGCTCGCGCTGACGCTGATCACGCCGCCCGGCGAGTGGGAGGTGGACATCGCCTGCGGTACCACGCAGCGCTTCGGCGTTCCGATGGGCGCCGGCGGTCCGCATGCCGCTTACCTGGCATGCCGCGATGAATTCAAGCGCTCCCTGCCCGGGCGTCTCGTCGGCGTCAGCGTCGATTCGCACGGCAACCCCGCCTACCGGCTCGCGCTGCAGACGCGCGAGCAGCACATCCGCCGCGAGAAGGCGACGTCCAACATCTGCACGGCGCAGGTGCTGCCGGCGGTGCTCGCGAGCATGTACGCCGTGTACCACGGCCCGCAGGGCCTCAAGCGCATCGCGCAGCGCGTCGCGAGCTACACCGCGATCCTGGCAAAGGGCCTGGAGCAGCTCGGTCACGCGCCGCGACTGCAGCACGGCGCGTTCGACACGATCTCGCTGCACACGGGCGAAGCCACGCAGCAGCTCGTCGCGAAGGCCCATTCGATGCGCGCCAATGTGCGCACGGCCTGGGACGAATACATCTGCATCTCGCTGGACGAGACGACCACGCGCGCCGACATCGAGATGCTGTGGAGAGTGTTCGCCAGGCCGAACCAGCCGCTGCCCGACATCGCGAAGTTCGAGAAAGGCATCGACTCGCTGATCCCCGAGGGGCTGCGCCGCACCAGCGCGTTCCTCACGCACCCGGTGTTCAACACGCACCACTCGGAAACCGGGATGCTGCGCTACATCCGCGCGCTGTCGGACAAGGACCTCGCGCTCGATCGCTCGATGATCCCGCTGGGCAGCTGCACGATGAAGCTGAACGCGACGAGCGAGATGATCCCGATCACCTGGCCCGAGTTCGCGCACGTCCATCCCTTCGCGCCGGCCGACCAGTTGCAAGGCTATGCGGAGCTCGATGCGCAGCTGCGCGAGTGGCTGTGCCAGGCGACCGGCTATGCCGGCATCAGCCTGCAACCCAATGCCGGCTCGCAAGGCGAGTACGCGGGCCTGCTGGCGATCAAGGCCTGGCACGAGAGCCGCGGCGACGCGCACCGCAACGTCTGCCTGATCCCCTCGTCCGCGCACGGCACCAATCCGGCGAGCGCGCAGATGGCGGGCATGCAGGTGGTCGTGACGGCCTGCGACGAGCGCGGCAACGTCGACCTCGCCGACCTCGAGGCCAAGTGCGAGCAGCACCGGGACAAGCTGGCCTGCGTGATGATCACCTATCCCTCGACCCATGGCGTGTTCGAGAAGCAGGTGAAGGAGCTGTGCCAGATAGTGCACCAGCACGGCGGCCGCGTGTACGTGGACGGCGCGAACATGAACGCGCTGGTCGGCGTCGCGGCGCCGGGCGAGTTCGGCGGCGACGTGAGCCACCTGAACCTGCACAAGACCTTCTGCATCCCGCACGGCGGCGGCGGCCCGGGCGTGGGCCCCGTGTGCGTGGTCGAGGACCTCGTGCCCTTCCTGCCCGGCCACGAGACCGGTGGCGTGAAGAGCCATGGCGTCGGCGCCGTGTCGGCCGCGCCCCTGGGCAACGCCGCGGTGCTGCCGATCAGCTGGATGTACTGCCGCATGATGGGCGCCGAGGGCCTGAAGCTCGCGACCGAAACCGCCATTCTCTCGGCGAACTACATCAGCGCGCGTTTGCGCGATCACTACCCCACGCTGTACGCCAGCGAGAACGGCCATGTCGCCCACGAGTGCATCCTGGACCTGCGGCACCTCAAGGAAACCAGCGGCGTCATGGCCGAGGACGTGGCCAAGCGCCTGATCGACTACGGCTTCCACGCGCCGACGCTGTCGTTCCCCGTCGCGAACACGCTGATGGTGGAGCCGACCGAAAGCGAGACGCTCGATGAGCTCGACCGCTTCATCGCGGCAATGATCGCCATCCGCGAGGAGATCCGGCGCGTCGAGCGCGGCGAATGGCCGCAGGACGACAACCCGCTCAAGCACGCGCCGCACACGGCCGCTGCACTGATGAAGGGCGAGTGGAAGCACGCCTACCCGCGCGAGGTCGGCGCGGCCGTCCTGGACGAACGCCGCCACGCGAAGTACTGGCCGCCCATCGGCCGCGTGGACAACGTCTATGGCGACCGCAACCTGTTCTGCAGCTGCGTGCCCACTTCGGCCTACGAGTGAAACGGCTGGGCGGGCGACCGTCTTGAAATCCTGACGGCCGCCATTACCTCCTGACCGCGCGGCCAGCCGGCTGCGCGTGTTTCGACAACGTCGATCAGGAGATCTCAGATGATGGCTTCATCACTCAGGCCTGCTGCGGACCTCTTCTCGGAACTGAACCGCCTGCAGAGCCTTCTCGACTCGGTGTTCCGGCCGTCCGAGCGGTCGAGCATCCGCGCCCTGAGCGGCGCGACCTTTCCTGTCATGAACGTGGGCACCACGCCCGATGCCGTGGAAATCATGGCCTTCGCGCCCGGCCTCGACGCCTCGGCCCTGCAGATCACCGTCGATCGCGGGCTGCTGGTCATCGCCGGCGAGCGCAAGAGCCAGGTTCCCGAAGAAGGCGACGCGACCAGCGTGTACGCGCAGGAGCGCTTCGCCGGCAGCTTCCGCCGGGTGGTGAACCTGCCCGAGGAGGCCGATCCCGCGCGTGTGGAGGCCAAGTACCGCGACGGCGTGCTGCGCATCACGGTCGCCAAGCGCGAATCGAGCAAGCCGCGCCGCATCGACGTGAACTGAAGGAGGACATGCCATGGCCAACAACCAAGTCCAGACTTCCGACAACCGGCTCGCCAGCCGCACCGACGAGCGCGCGGAAGGTCGCGAGCAGCCCTTCGTCATCCCGCCCGTCGACGTGTTCGAGAACGAGTCGGGCATCACGCTGCTGGCCGACCTGCCCGGCGTGGCGCGCGAGCAGCTCGGTGTGCGTGTGGACGGCGAAACGCTGACCATCGAGGCGACCGCCGCGATCGAAGGCCCCCCGAACATGGAGCTGGTCTACGGCGAAGCGCAGTTCCCCACTTACCGCCGCAGCTTCACCTTGAGCCGCGAGCTCGACTCGGAGCGGATCGAGGCGTCGCTGAAGGATGGCGTGCTGCGCCTCGCGATCCCGAAGATCGAGGAAGCGCGGCCCCGCCGCATCGAGGTGCGGACCGCCTAAACGAGTGGCAAGCGCACGGTGAAGGTCGCGCCGCGGCCTTCACCTTCGCTGCGCGCCTCGATCCGGCCGCCATGCAGCTCGACGAGGTGCCGCGCGATGGCAAGGCCCAGTCCCAGGCCGCCGTGAGCGCGCGCGGCCGACGGGTCCTGCCGGAAACGCTCGAACACGTGCGGCAGCAGCTCGGGTGCGATGCCGCAGCCCGAGTCCGCCACGGTGACCACCGCCCATCCCGGCGAGGACTTCAGCGAAATCTCGATTCGCCCCCGCGCGGGCGTGAACTTGATCGCGTTGGTGAGCAGGTTGGCCAGCACCTGTTGCAGGCGCATGGGATCACCCTGGACACCTTCGACCGGCGGGCCGTGCGAGCGGATGATGCGGATTTCCTTCTCGTCCGACAGCGGGCGCACCGATTCCACGGCCGCATCGATCACCGAGCGCAGGTCCACCGGTTCGAGGTCGAGCCGGAGCTTGTTCGAAGCCATGCGGCTCATCACGAGCAGGTCCTCGATCAGTTTGGCCTGCACATGCACGCTCTGCTCGATCACGTCGAGGCCCCGCTCGACGTCGTCCCGCGCGCGGGCGCGGCGCAACATGTGCGCCCAGCCCAGGATCGCCCCCAGCGGCGCCCGCAACTCATGCGCCACCACGGCGAGGAATTCATCCTTGAGCGCGACCTGTTTCTGCGCCTTCTCGCGCGCGCTGCGCTCGGCCGCGAGTTCGCTCCGCAAGCGCCCCAGTCGGGCGTGCAGGTCCTGCAATTCGTCCTCGAGCGATGGCGCCTGCACGTTCATGCCGCGGTTCCGCCAGGAAAGGCCGGTATTCCTGATGTACCGGATTGTGTCATCCGGTTTCTGCATTGGCGTGTAGGACCCGGCCTCGTCGAGGCCCGCAGCTGATCAGGCGATCGCTGCCGAAGCGATCTGCCGCAAGGCCTGCTCGAACACCTCGGGCGGCTGGCCGCCCTGGATCAGGTGCCGGTCGTTCACGATCACGGCCGGCACCGCATGAATGCCGTGGCTCGTGTAGAACTCTTCCTGCCCGCGCACGTCCTGGGCGTACTCGTCGCCGGCGAGGATCTCGCGAGCGCGGGCGACGTCGAGGCCGGCCTTGGCCACGCAATCCAGCAGCACCTGCGCCTCCTCGGGGCTGCGCCCTTCGGTGAAGTAGGCCTGGAACAGGGCCTTCTTCAGGGCGAGCTGGCGTTGCGGGTCCTGCAGGCCGGCCCAATGCAACAGGCGATGCGCATTGAAGGTGTTGTAGATCCGGTCACGCCCTTCCTTGCGGAAGTCGAAGCCGACGCTCGCACCGCGCTCGCGGATCGCCTCGCGGGCCGCGGCCTGCTGCTCGCGCGACGTGCGGTACTTCTGCGTGAGGTGCTCCGTGATGTCCTGCCCGCCCGCAGGCATCGACGGATTGAGCTCGAAAGGCTGGAAGTGCAATTGCGCCCCCACCTGCCCGTCCAGCCGTTCCAGGGCGCGCTCGAGCGAGGCGAGCCCGATCGCACACCAGGGGCAGGAGACATCGGAAACGAAATCGATCTTGAGTTGCGGCGCGTTCATGCAGCGCATGCTAGCCCCGTTCGCGCAACCTTGCTGCGCGTGAGCTTTCAGATGCGGTGGATGAACCCCGCCACCAGGCCCGCGAACTCTTCCGGCCGCTCCACGGCGCTGAGGTGCGCGGCGTCCAGCGTGGCCAGCTCGGCGCCGGAGATCGCATTGCAGATCGCGTGCGACATCGCAACGGGCGTGACCTCGTCCTGCGTGCCGGCAATGACGAGCGCCGGGCAGGCGATCAACGGGTTGGTCGCGAAGAAATCGATGCGGCCCACCGCCTCGGCGCAGGCCGCATAGGTCCGGGCGTCCATCGCCTCGAGCACGGCGCGCAGCTGCGCGATGCGCCGCGGCCCTGCGGGCGATTCGCGATAACCCCGCGTGAACCAGCGCGGCATCACCTTGTCGGCGACCGCGGGCATGCCGAGATTCAAGGCCGTCTCGACCCGCGAGCGCCACATGCCCCGGAAAGTCTCGTCGTAATGGCTCGACGAATTCGCGACGACGATGCTGTTCACCAGCTCGGGGTGGCGCACGGCAATCTGCTGCGCCACCATGCCGCCCATGGACAAGCCGACGAAGTGCACCTCACGGCCGGCTTCACGCGCGACCAGTTCCGCCGCGTCGTCGGCGAGGTCTGCGATCGTGCAGGGGCCGGGCACCGGGTCCGACTTGCCGTGGCCGCGCTGGTCGTAGCGCAGGACGGTGAAGCCCTTGACCAGCTGGGCCGCGACCTCGTCCCACATCGTGAGGTCGCAGCCGAGCGCGTGGGCCAACACGATGGTCGGTCCCTTTCCTTCCCTGACGAAATTCAGTCGCGGCATCGGCGGCCCGTCGTATGGTGCAACTGGCCGCGTTTATACGTCAACCGATCTTCCCCGTCACGGGCAGCACGATGCCGGTGATGTAACTTGAACACACCGGCGCGGCCAGGAACACATACGCGGGCGACAGTTCCTCGGGCTGGGCCGGGCGCTTCATCACCGTGTCCTGGCCGAAACTCCTGACGGCTTCCGGCTTCTGGTCGGCGGGATTGAGCGGCGTCCACACGGGGCCGGGCGCGACTGCGTTGACTCGAATGCCCTTGTCGATGAGGTTCTGCGCCATCGACAGGGTGAACGCGATGATGGCCCCCTTCGTCGACGAATAATCGAGCAGGTGCGAGCTGCCCCGCAGCGCGACCACCGAGGCGGTGTTGATGATGCTGGAGCCTTCCTTCAGGTGCGGCACGGCCGCGCGCGCCATGTAGAAGTAACCGAAGATGTTGGTGCGGAAGGTTTCCTCCAGCCGCTCGTCGGTGATGTCCTCGATGGACTGGGCGTGCTCCTGGAAGGCCGCATTGTTCACGAGCACGTCCAGGTGGCCGAATTCCTTGACGGTTTTCTCGACGGCCTCACTGCAGAACTTCGAGTCCTTCACGTCGCCCGGGACCAGGAGACAGCGCCGGCCTTCCTTCTCCACGCAGCGTTTCGTTTCCTGCGCGTCCTCGTGCGCGGTCAGGTACACGATGGCCACGTCCGCCCCTTCGCGGGCATACAGCACCGCGACCGAGCGGCCGATGCCCGAATCGCCCCCGGTGATGATCGCCACCTTGCCTTCGAGCTTGCCGCTGCCCCTGTAGTCAGGGGCGTCGAAGCGCGGCTTGAGCTGCATCTGCGCCTCGATGCCGGGCTTTTCGTGGTGCCGCTCATCCAGTGGCGGCTGCGGTTGCTGGCGGGCGCCGGCCTGAACAGCCTTGTCGCCTTTCTGCCCGCCGTCCTGCTTGTCCTGCGCCTGGTCCTTGTTGTCCTGCTCGCGCTGGATCTCGCGCTGCTTCTCGGCCGTTGCCTGGGCGCCGCGGCCGGCGTCCTTCGCCTTGGGTTTATCCACCATGCTTGCTCCTTCGTCAGTGCAAGGAGCACTATCCCGCGCGCCGCTGCGCCCGGGCGTCAAGGAGCCAAGCGGCCAGGGGTAGGACGACGACTACAGCGTCAGCTCGTCTGCGGCCGGGAGGCCGAAAGGTACCGGCGGACTTCCGCCACTTGGTGGCCGGCATGGTGGACCGCGTCGCGCAATTGGTCGATCGAAACGTCGAAGATGCGGCACCAGTAAGCGACATCCGCGGATCGCGTGAGGTCGATGCGCTGGCTGGACGTGGTCTGCACGGATTGCTCCATACCGGTTCCTTTCCGAGACGTGATGCCGTTGAGACTTCAGCGCAGGGGCGCGAGTTCCGTTCGCGCCGGCCGCATCCACAGGCCCGAAGGATGAGCAGGGTCCGCGCGAGCGGCACGCGCTTTCAGGGCGCGGAAGCGGGAATGGCTTTGAGCGGCGGCACGACGTCGCCGTTCTGCGCGCGCTGGCGCAGCACGTGCTCCATCACGACGAGCGCCAGCATCGCCTCGGCGATGGGCGTTGCGCGGATGCCGACGCAGGGATCGTGGCGGCCCTTGGTCACCACATCCACGGGCTCGCCTTGCAGGTTGATCGATTCGCGCGGGCTGATGATCGAGCTGGTCGGCTTGATCGCGATGGACACCTCGAGGTCCTGCCCCGTGCTGATGCCGCCGAGCACGCCGCCGGCATTGTTGGTGCGAAAGCCCTGTGGCGTCGGCGAATCGCCGTGCGTCGTGCCGCGCTGGGTGACGCTTGAAAAGCCCGCGCCGATCTCGACGCCCTTCACGGCGTTGATGCCCATCATCGCGTAGGCGATATCCGCATCGAGCCGGTCGAACAGGGGCTCGCCCAGGCCCGCAGGCACATGGCTCGCCGTCACGCGGATGCGCGCGCCGCAGGAATCGCCCGCCTTGCGCAGGCTGTCCATGTACGTCTCGAGGTGCGAGACGTCCGCGATCGGCGCGAAAAACGGGTTGTTGGGCACGTGCTCCCAGCTCTCGAACGGGATCGCGATCTCGCCGACCTGCTGCATGCAGCCGCGGAAGGTCGTGCCGTACTTCTGCGCGAGCCATTTCTTCGCCACCGCGCCGGCCGCGACCATGGGCGCCGTCAGGCGGGCCGACGCCCGGCCCCCGCCGCGCGGATCGCGCAGGCCGTATTTCTGCAGGTAGGTGTAGTCCGCGTGGCCCGGTCGGAAGGTCTGCGCGATCTCCGAATAGTCCTTGCTGCGCTGGTCGGTGTTGCGGATCAACAGGCAGATCGGTGTGCCCGTGGTCTTGCCCTCGTACACCCCGGACAGGATCTCCACCTGGTCGGCTTCCTGCCGCTGGGTGACGTGCCGGCTGGTGCCGGGCTTGCGGCGATCCAGGTCGGGCTGGATGTCGGCTTCCGAGAGTTCCATCCCGGGCGGGCAGCCGTCGATGACACAGCCGATCGCCGGGCCGTGCGACTCGCCGAAATTGGTGACGGCGAAAAGGGTGCCGAAGGTGTTGCCGCTCATGCAGGGATTATCCCCGAGCGGTGCGACGCGTCAGAGCTGCACGCCGGGCTGCTGCTCTTCGCCGCCGGGCCAGTCGCGGATGTAGGCCTTGAGCATCCGGTTCTCGAAGTTCTGGCTTTCGACCACCGCCTTGGCGACGTCGTAGAAGCTGATCACGCCCATCAGCATGCGGCGGTCCATGACCGGCATGTAGCGGGCGTGCCGCTCGAGCATCATGCGGCGGATCTCGTCGAGCTCGGTCTCCGACGTGCAGGTGAGCGGGTGGTCGTCCATGGCCGAGCGCACCGTCGTGGCGCCGACGCTGCCGCCGTTCTTCACGATGGCGACGATCACTTCGCGGAAGGTGAGCATGCCGACCAGGTCGCCGTGCTCCATCACCACGAGCGAGCCGATGTCCTTCTCGGCCATGACCTCGACGGCGCGTGCGAGCGGCTCTTCCGGCGTGACGGTGTACAGCGTGTTGCCCTTTACGCGCAGGATGTCGCTGACCTTCATGAACCGTCTCCTCGAATGCAGCCAATGCCGTTGCGGCCAATATAGCCCACAATCGCAGGCGCTGCCATAGCGGCAGATCAACGAGGAGACTCCCCTTGCCCGGCTACTCCGACCCCGGCTTCGACACGCTGGCGCTGCACGCCGGCGCCGCGCCCGACCCCGCGACCGGGGCGCGCGCGGTGCCCATCCATCTGACGACCTCGTTCGTCTTCGAGTCGAGCGACCACGCGGCAGCCCTCTTCAACCTCGAACGCTCCGGCCACGTCTATTCACGCATCAGCAATCCCACCACGGCCGTGCTGGAACAACGCGTCGCTGCGCTGGAAAACGGCATCGGCGCGATCGCCACGGCCAGCGGCCAGGCGGCGCTGCACCTCAGCATCGCGACGCTGATGGGCGCAGGCTCGCACATCGTCGCGAGCACGGCCCTGTACGGCGGGTCCCAGAACCTGCTGCACTACACCATGCGGCGCTTCGGGATCGAGACGACCTTCGTCAAGCCCGGCGACATCGACGGCTGGCGCGCCGCGATCCGGCCGAATACCAAGCTGCTGTTCGGCGAAACGCTGGGCAACCCGGGACTGGACGTGCTCGATATCCCGGTCGTTGCCGGGATTGCCCACGAAGCGAAGCTGCCGTTGCTGGTGGATTCGACGTTCACCACGCCTTACCTCATGCAGCCGCTGGGGCTGGGGGCGGACCTGGTCTACCACTCGGCCACGAAGTTCCTCTCGGGCCACGGCACCGTGATCGGCGGCGTCGTGGTCGATGGCGGCAGCTTCGATTGGGAAGCATCCGGGCGGTTCGCCGAACTCACGGCCCCGTACGACGGCTTCCACGGCATGGTGTTCAGCGAGGAATCGACGGTGGGCGCGTTCCTGCTGCGTGCGCGGCGCGAGGGCCTGCGCGACTTCGGCGCCTGCATGAGCCCGCACACCGCCTGGCTGATCCTCCAGGGCATCGAGACCTTGTCCTTGCGCATGGAACGGCACATGAGCAACACGGCCAAGGTGGTGGAGTTCCTGGCTTCGCACCCGTTCGTCGAGCGGGTGGGCCACCCGCTGTTCGAATCACATCCCAGCCACAAGCTCGCGCAGAAGCTGCTGCCCAAGGGCGCCGGCTCGGTGTTCAGCTTCGACATGAAGGGCAACCGCGAACAGGGCAAGACCTTCGTCGACACGCTGAAAGTGTTCAGCCACCTGGCGAACGTGGGCGATTGCCGCTCGCTCGTGATCCACCCGGCGAGCACGACGCATTTCCGCATGAGCGACGAGGCGCTGGCCGGCGCCGGCATCACGCAAGGCACGATCCGCCTGTCGATCGGCCTCGAGGATCCGGCCGACCTGATCGAGGACCTGAAGCGCGCGCTGAAGGCCGCAGAAAGGGCCGCCTGACATGGAACTGATCGTCAACGGCGCGAAGACCTATTGCTACACCGGCGGCAAGGCCTTCGATCCCGAAAAGCCCGTGCTCGTTTTCGTTCACGGCGTGCTCAACGACCACAGCGTGTGGATCCTGCAGACGCGCTATTTCGCCCACCACGGTTTCGCCGTGCTCGCGCCCGACCTGCCGGGCCATTGCCGCAGCGGCGGCGAGCCGCCTCGCTCCGTCGAGGAGGCGGCCGACTTCGTCATCGCACTGCTCGATGCGGCGGGCGTGCGGACCGCGACCGTCATCGGGCACAGCTTCGGGTCACTCGTGGCGATGGAAGTCGCCGCGCGCTCGCCCGGGCGCGTGAAAAAGCTCGTGATGGTCGGCACCGCCTATCCGATGAAGGTGTCGCCCCTGCTGCTCGACACCTCGCTCGACGACCCCATGAAAGCCATCGAGATCGACAACGTCTTCTCGCATTCGACGCTGGCGCCACCGCCTTCCGCGCTCGGCCCGGGCACCTGGCTGCCGGGTGCGTCGCGTGCGCTCAAGCGCCGCGTGCTCGCGAGCAATTCCCGCGTGAACCTGTTCCATCGCGGCTTCCAGGCCTGCGATGCTTACCGTGGCGGCGAAGAGGCGATGGGCCGCGTACAGTGCCCGGTGCTGTTCGTTCTCGGCAAGCGCGACTCGATGACGCTGCCGAAGATGGCCCGCTCGCTACAGGAGAAAGCGCGTGATGGCCGCACGGTCGCCGTCAATGGCGGCCACCAGATGATGACCGAAGCCCCCGACGAGGTCCTGGCCGCGATCCGGGACTTCGTCGCCTAATCGCCGAGGAAGCGCAGGACCTCGTCCACGAAGAGCTGCGGCGCGGTGTCCATCGCGACGTGCCGCTGGCCGGGCAGCACACGCGTGCGCGCATCGGGCAGCGCCCGCTCGATCGCCCGGGTCGCGGCGCCGAAATACGGTGCGCTCTCGCTGCCCAGGAGCAGCAGCGTAGGCACGCTCATCGCGCCGAAGCGCTGCGGCTCGAAGCGATAAACCTCGACGGCGCGCATCTCGCGCGGCATCGTGTGTGCCAGGGCGATGCGCATCGGCCAGGCGGGCGAGGCGCGGTACTTGTCGAACTCCGCCGGCGGCATGCCGTTCACCTCGCGGAAGAACACGGTGAGCACGGCTTCGCGATCGCCCGCGTCGAGCAGCGCCTGCATGCGCTCGATGCTGCCCGGCGGAAAGACCTCGACGCCGGGCGTGGGGATCGGCGGCTCGTACAGCACCAGCCTGCGGATGCGGTTCGTGCGCAGCGCTGCTTCCAGCGAGCAGATCGCGCCGAAGGAATGCCCGAGGAGGTCCACGGGGCCGCCGCTCGCATCGACGACCGCCGCCACGTCCTCGAACTCGCGCTCCATCGCGTACGAAGGATGCTCCCCGCTCTCACCGCGCCCCACGCGGTCGACGCAGTGCAACGTGAAGTGCGGCGACAGCAACGGCACCACGGGCGCCCAGCGCTTGCCCGTGCCGGTAGTGCCGTGAACGAGCACGAGCGGTGGGCCCGAACCCGTGCGTTCGAACGCGATGCGCGTGCCGTCCTTCGATGGGATGGTGTCCATGGCCGCGAGAGCGTACGCCCGCGCCGCGCGGCGTGCAATGGACGCAACCCGTCGGCACAATGGCCGCCATGGTGATCACCCCAGCCATGACCGCGGAGCGTGCGGCCGAAATCGCGGCATCGTTCGACTTGCGCGCGCTGCCGCCGGACTTCTATGCCAATCCCTATCCGGTGTACGCGCGCCTGCGCGAGAGCGAGCCGGTCAAGCGCCTGCCGGACGGCTCGGTCTTCCTCACGCGTTATGCCGACCTCGCCGCCGTGTACCGCGACGCTCATACCTTCAGCTCGGACAAGAAAGTGGAGTTCGGCCCCAAGTACGGCGAGGGCTCGGCCCTGCTGGAGCACCACACGACCAGCCTGGTGTTCAACGACCCTCCCCTGCACACCCGCGTGCGCAAGCTCATCATGGGCGCACTCACGCGGCGGGCGATCGCGGAGATGGGGCCGGGACTGGTCGAACTGGTCGACCGACTGCTCGACCGTATCGGGCGGCTGGCCGGCGGCGACCTGATCGAGGATTTCGCGGCGGCCATCCCGGTGGAGATCATCGGCAACCTGCTCGGGGTGCCGCATGAAGACCGTGGCCCGCTGCGCGGCTGGTCGTTGGCCATCCTCGGTGCGCTGGAGCCGAGGCTCACGCCCGAGCAGGAAGCGTTGGGCAACCGCAGCGTCACCGAATTCACCGGCTATCTCAAGGGGCTCGTCGCGGACCGGCGAAAGCATCCGGGCGATCCGGAACACGACGTGCTCACGCGCCTGATCCAGGGTGAGGGCGCCGACGGGCAATTGAGCGAAACGGAGCTGCTGCAGAACTGCGTCTTCATCCTCAACGCGGGCCACGAAACCACGACCAACCTCATCGGCAATGCGCTCGTCGCCCTGCAGGAATGGCCGCAGGCGAAGGCGCAGCTTCTGGGGCAGCTGCGCTCGCACGCCAACGAATCTGCGGCGCAGGAAGGCTTCATGACGCCGGCCGTCGACGAGTTCCTGCGCTTCGAGTCGTCGAACCAGCTCGGCAACCGGCGCGCGCTGCGGGCCTGCGACGTGGGCGGCGCGCCGCTGGAAGCCGGTGCGCTCGTCACGCTGGGCATAGGCGCGGCGAATCGCGACGGGTCGCAGTTCGACCACCCCGATGTGCTCGATCTCGCGCGCGAGAACAACCGGCACCTGGCCTTCGGCCTCGGTATCCATCAGTGCGCCGGCCTGAGCCTCGCGCGGCTGGAGGGGCGCATCGCGATCGCGCGCTTCCTGGCGCGATTTCCGCGCTATGCGCTCACGGATTCACCCACGCGCGGCGGCCGCGCGCGCTTCCGCGGCTTCCTGCACGCGCCCTTCGAGATCGCCTGAGAGCACGTCTTTCAGCAGCAGGCCGCGCAGGCCGCTGCGCAGCCACAGCGCTTCGGTGAGGTTGGAGCGCACCAGGAGCAGCCGCTCCATCAAAGGCGCGAGCGAGGTCACGCCCGCATCGGCGAGCAGCACGTAGCGCGTGTCCGCCTCGTCCTTCACTTCGTTCACGCGCGCCACCCAGTCGAGCGACTGCAGCGCTTCCAGCACGGGCTCGAGCTGCAGCGGGTCGATGCGCAGGTGCTGCGACAGCTCTTCGATGTTGAGGCCATGGCGCGGCGTCGCGCGTGCCGCCGCCAGCGCGCGCAGCACTTCGATCGCCAGCTCGAACCGCCATCCGGGCGTGCCGCCCGGCCGCCGGTGGCCGGCCAGCAGGCTGGGCAGGTAGGCCGCGATCACGGCGCCCCACAGCACGACCAGCCAGGCGATGTAGATCCACAGCAGCAGGATGGGCAGCGTGGCGAAGGCACCGTAGATCAGGGAGTATGTCGGCACCTTGCCCAGGTAGTACGCGAGGATGCGCCGCGCGAGCTCGATCCCGATCGCCGCGAAAATGCCGCCCGCCATCGCATGCGCGCGCTGTACATGCGTATTGGGCACGAAGCGGTAGAGCGCCGTGAGTCCGGCGGCAAGCAGCGCGAACTCGATCAGGTCGAAGACCACCTGCAGCGCGCCCGGCACACCCGACACGAGGCCGCGCGACGCGGAGATCACATACGACGTGAGGCTCAAGGAAGCACCGAGCAGCAGCGGGCCGAGCGTCATCACGGCCCAGTAGATCAGGACGCGCTGGCCGAGCGGGCGCTGCCGCCGCACGCGCCAGATGCCGTTCAAGGTGCGGTCGATCGTGAGGACCAGCGAAATCGCGATGATGAACAGCGCCGCCACGCCGGCCACGCCGAGGCGGCTGGCCTTGGACGCGAACTGCGTCAGGTAGCCGAGCACCTGCCGGGCGATCGCGTCCGGGATCACGCTTTGCACCAGCCATGCCTGCAGCGCCGCCTGCAATTTGCTGAACATCGGGAAGGCCGTGAACACCGCCAGGGCGACGGTGAAGAACGGCACCAGCGCCATCGTCGTCGTGAACGTCAGGCTGCTCGCCTGCACGCCGAGCCGGTCTTCGCGGAACCGCTCGAGCAATGTCCTTGCCGTGGACTTCCACGGGAAGCGCTGGAGGTCGGCGAGAAGCTGGCGGGCGGGCATGGGCCGCTATGATGCCAGTGTCACGAACGTATGCAGGTCCCCGCGCCGTCTCCTCCGCCCGCCACCGTCGATGCGACTCGCTGGATGGCGGTGGCGAGCCTTGTCGCCCTCATCGTCCTGAGCCTCGCGTGGGAACTGTGGCTGGCGCCGATCCGCCCTGGCGGCTCGCCGGTGATCGCGGGGCTGAAGGCGCTGCCCCTGTGCATCCCGCTCGTCGGCCTGCTGCGCATGCGCATGTACACCTATCGATGGCTCAGCCTGCTGGTCTGGTTGTATTTCATCGACGGCGTGGTGCGTGCCTACGGCGCGAGCGGGACCTTGCTGGCGCTGGCCGGTGCGGAGATCGTGCTGTGCCTCGCGATCTTCGGTGCCTGCGCCGCCCACGTACGCCTGCGACTGCGAAACCATGACGACATTGATTGACGAATTGCGCGCCATTGCCGGCGCGGCCCATGTCCTGACGGAAGGCGATCTCTCGGCCTGGGAACAGGATTGGCGCAAGCGCATGCGCGGCAAGGCGCTGGCCGTCGTGCGCCCCGCCTCGGCCGCGGAAGTCGCGCGCATCGTGAAGGCCTGTGCGGCCGCGGGCGCGAGCATCGTGCCGCAGGGCGGCAACACCGGCATGGTGGTCGGCGCGACGCCCGACGAAACCGGCACGCAGGTCGTCCTGAGCCTCACGCGGATGAACGCGATCCGCGCGTTCGACGCCGAGAACCTGACCATGACGGTGGAGGCCGGCTGCATCCTGCAAGCGGTACAGGATGCCGCGCGCGGCAAGGGGCTGCTCTTCCCCTTGAGCCTCGCGGCCGAGGGCAGTTGCACCATTGGCGGCAATCTGTCGACCAACGCCGGCGGCACGCAGGTCGTGCGCTATGGCAATGCGCGCGAGCTGTGCCTCGGGCTGGAAGTCGTGAACGCGCAGGGGGAGATCTGGGACGGCCTCACGGGCTTGCGCAAGGACAACACGGGCTACGATTTGCGCGACCTCTTCATCGGCGCGGAAGGCACGCTGGGCATCATCACGGCCGCCACCTTGAAGCTCTATCCCCTCCCAGTCGCGACGCTCACTGCGTGGGCCGCGGTGCCCGACGTCGAAGCGGCGGTGCGCCTGCTCGGCATGGCGCACCGCGAGCTCGGCGCGACCTTGACCGGCTTCGAGATGATGGGCCAGTTCGCGCTCGGCCTGGTGGCCAGGCACTTCCCGAAGATGCGCGTCCCGTTCCACGAACAGTCCCCTTTCTGCGTGCTGCTGGAAACGTCCGACCAGGAATCGGAGCTGCACGCGCGCGGGCAGTTCGAGCGGCTGCTGGAAACCGCGATCGAGCAGGGCTGCGTCACCGATGCGGTCGTCGCGGAAAACCTCTCGCAGGCGCACCAGCTGTGGCACATCCGCGAGAGCATCCCGCTGGCCCAGGCCGAGGAAGGCCTGAACATCAAGCACGACATCTCCGTGCCGGTGTCGCGCATCCCCGCGTTCTGCCGCGAGACGGACGCGCAATTGCGGCGGGAGATCCCCGGCGTGCGCCTGGTGAACTTCGGCCACCTGGGCGACGGCAACCTGCACTACAACGTGCAGTGCCCGGAAGGCATCGATTCAGTGGCCTTTCTACGTGACTGGGAAGAGAAGGTCAACACGGTCGTTTACGACGCGGTGAACCGCTTCGGCGGTTCGATCTCCGCGGAGCACGGCATCGGCAGCCTGAAGGTGGACAAGCTGCCCGACTACAAGCCCGCGCCGGCGCTGGCCATGATGCGCGCGATCAAGCAGGCGCTGGATCCGCAGGACATCATGAATCCGGGCCGCGTCGTGCGCCTGGAGAGAACGCCATAATCCGCGCCATGAACGCCCCGCGCCCGGTCCGCTCGCAATACGAAGACTTCATGCGCCATGTCTACACGCATGGCACGCCCAAGACCGACCGCACCGGCACGGGTACGCGCAGCGTGTTCGGATACCAGATGCGCTTCGACCTGGACGAGGGCTTTCCCCTCGTCACGACGAAGAAGGTGCACCTGAAGTCCATCATCTACGAGCTGCTCTGGTTCCTCAAGGGTTCGAGCGACAACAACTGGCTGCGCGAGCGCGGCGTGACGATCTGGGACGAATGGGCCCGCGAGGACGGCGACCTCGGTCCCGTTTATGGCGTGCAATGGCGCAGCTGGCCGACGCCGGGTGGCGGGCACGTCGACCAGATCGCCGAAGCCGTCAAGACGATCAAATCGAACCCGGACTCGCGCCGCATCATCGTGAGCGCCTGGAACGTGGCCGACATCCCGAAGATGGCGCTGGCGCCCTGCCACGCCTTCTTCCAGTTCTACGTCGCGGACGGCAAGCTCTCGTGCCAGCTTTACCAACGCAGTGCGGATATCTTCCTGGGCGTGCCGTTCAACATCGCGAGCTACGCGCTGCTCACGCACATGATGGCCCAGCAATGCGACCTGGGCGTGGGCGACTTCGTGTGGACCGGCGGCGACTGCCACATCTACAGCAACCACCACGAACAGGTGGAACTGCAGCTCTCGCGCACGCCCTACCCTTATCCCGTGCTGAACATCAAGCGCCGGCCGGCCTCGATCTTCGATTACGAGTACGAGGATTTCGAGGTGCTGGATTACCAGTGCCACCCGGCGATCAAGGCGCCGGTCGCCGTCTGAAGCCGTGAAGCTCGGACTGGTCTATGCGCGCGCCGCCAACGGCGTGATCGGCAAGGCGGGTGTCCTGCCCTGGCACCTGCCCGAGGATCTCGCCCATTTCAAGCGGGTGACGATGGGCGCGCCCGTGGTCATGGGCCGCAAGACCTGGGAGTCGCTGCCGCCGCGCTTCCGCCCGCTGCCTGGCCGCCGCAACGTCGTCGTCACGCGCCAGGCGCACTGGAGCGCCCCGGGCGCGGAGCGCGCCGCTTCGCTGCCCGAAGCCCTTGCCTTGTGCGCCGACGACCCGCAGGTGTGGGTGATCGGTGGCGCGGAGATCTTCGCCCAGGCGCTTCCGCTGGCGCATGTTGCCGAAGTCACCGAGATCGAGCGCGATTTCGACGGCGATGTATGGATGCCGGCGCTGGGCCCGGAATGGACCGAATCGCGCCGGGAGCGTCATCATTCGTCCGCCGGGTTCGACTACAGTTTCGTCACCTATACAAAAGCAGAGCGAGGAGCCTGAAAAATGTCCGGACACGGTTTCCACGTCCACGGCCCGCACGACCACGAGATCGAGCACGCCACGCAGCATGCGGCGGAAGGCCATCACGCGCCGGCCGGCGGCAGCATGATCAACCAGATCGCGATGTTCACCGCGATCATCTCCACCGTCGGCGCGATCTTCGCGTACATGGGCGGGGCGACGCAGGCCAACGCGAGCCTGTACAAGAACAACGCCGCGATCAAGAAGACCGAGGCGTCCAACCAGTGGAACTACTACCAGGCCAAGAGCAGCAAGCAGAACCTGTCGGAGCTGGCGCTGGCGATCGTGGCCGAGGACAAGAAGGACTTCTACAGGAAGGAGGTCGAGCGCTACAAGGCCGAAAAGGCCGAGGTCAAGCTCGCCGCCGACAAGCTCGAAGCCGAAGCCACGGACTGGGACAAGCAGAGCGACGCGCAGATGCACGTCCATCACCGCTGGGCGCAGGCGACCACCGCCTTGCAGATCTCGATCGCCATGGCCGCCATCGCGCTGCTCACGCGCAAGCGCTGGCTCGAATGGGCCATGCTCGCCATGAGCGGTGTCGGCGTCGTGATCGGCGCGCTGGCCATGCTGCACATCTGACCCGATGAAGATCACCACCTGGAATGTCAACTCGCTCACGGCGCGGCTGCAGCACGTGCTGGACTGGACGGCGGCGAATCCGGTGGACGTGCTGTGCCTGCAGGAGCTGAAGCTCACCGACGACAAGTTTCCGCTCGACGTGCTGCGCGGCGCGGGTTATGAGCATTGCGCGGTGTTCGGGCAGAAGACCTACAACGGCGTCGCGATCCTCAGCCGGCACCCGCTGCGCGACGTCGTGCGCAACATCGATGGTTTCGCCGACGAACACTCGCGGCTGCTGACGGCGACCGTCGACACGCCCACCGGCCCCGTGCGCGTCGTCAACGGCTACTTCGTCAACGGGCAGGCGCCCGGCACCGAGAAGTTCGACTACAAGATGTCATGGCTGCGCGGCCTGCGCGACTACATGCGCGCCCAGGTCGACGGGCACGAGCGGCTGGTGCTGCTCGGTGACTTCAACATCGCACCCGAGGACCGCGACTCCTTCGACCCGGTGGGCCTGCGCGAGACCATCCACCACACGACCGAGGAGCGCGACCACTTCCGCAAGCTGGTGGAACTGGGACTGGTCGACAGCTTCCGCCTGTTCGAGCAGCCCGAGAAGAGCTTCAGCTGGTGGGACTACCGCATGCTGGGCTACCAGAAGAACCGCGGCCTTCGCATCGACCACATCCTGGTGAGCGAGCCGCTGAAGCCGGCCGTGAAGGCGTGCACCATTGACCGCACGCCGCGCAAGTGGAAGCAGCCCAGCGATCACGCCCCGGTGACCGTCGAGTTCTGATCAGCCGCCCTTCTTCGGCCGACGGCGCGCATCGCGCGCGACCTGCTCCTTGTGCGCCTTGACGATCGCCTGCAGCAGCGGGGCGAAGTGCGGGTTCAGGTCTTCCGTGCGGGCGAAGTTGTGCATCTCCACGCCCTTGCGCTCGCTGCGGATGAGGCCGGCCTCGCGCAGCACGCGGAAATGCTGCGATAGCGTGGACTTCGGGACGGGCCGCATGCCCACCTCGAGGAAAGGCGAGCAGGTGACCGGCCCGCCAGCCGCGGCGATCTCGGCGAAGATGTGCATGCGCACCGGGTCCGCGAGCGCATGCAGGATGCCCTCGACGGTGATGTCCTCGGCGGCGGGATGGACGAGTGGTTTCATGGACACGGGGCGAGCCACCCCCATTGTCCCATGATCCCGTGAAACCGTAGTCCGGCTTTCACGAACTATTGGCGCCGCCAGGGCCAATCGCGGCCCGCTTCCGCGTCGCGTCCCTCCGGCGTATCGTCCGCAACTCCCGTTGTTCGGGTTTTTTGAACTACTCAACTGAAGAGGAACTGGAGATGAAGCAGCTCGAAGGCAAGGTCGCCGTTGTCACCGGCGCATCCAAGGGTATCGGCGCCGGCATCGCCCGCGCGCTCGGCGAGGCGGGCGCCTCGGTGGTGGTCAACTACGCCTCGGACCGCGACGGCGCGCAGCGCACGGCGGACGCGATCGCGAAAGCAGGCAGCCGCGCCGTCGCCATCCAGGGGGACGTGGCGAAGGCCGACGAGGTGCGCCGGCTGTTCGCCGCAGCGCACGAGGCGTTCGGGCGGCTGGACATCCTCGTCAACAACGCGGGGGTCTACCGCTTCGAGCCGCTGCAGGACGTGACCGAGGCCGAATACCGCCGGCAGTTCGACGTCAACGTGCTGGGCACCCTGCTCGCGACGCAGGAAGCGGCCAGGCGCTTTGGCGACGCGGGCGCAAGCGTCATCAACCTGAGCTCCATCGTCAGCACGAACCCGCTGGTGAGCTCGGTGATCTACTCGGCGACGAAGGCTGCCGTGGACAGCATCACGCTCACGCTCGCGCGCGAGCTCGGCCCCCGGCGCATCCGCGTGAACGCCATCGCGCCCGGCGTGACGCGCTCGGAAGGCGTGGAGCGCCTCGGCATCATCGGCAGTGATCTCGAGAAGCAGAAGGCCGCCGACACGCCGCTCGCACGGCTGGGAGAGCCCGAAGACATCGCACTGGCCGCCGTGTTTCTCGCGTCGGACCAGTCGCGCTGGATCACCGGCGAGACGATCCGCGCGGGGGGCGGACTGCGCTAGCGATCACTGCGAATCCAGCCCGAGCTCCTGGATCTTCCGCGTGATCGTGTTGCGGCCGATGCCGAGCTTCTGCGCGGCCTCGATGCGGCGGCCGCGCGTGTTGGCCAGGGCCGTGAGGATCAGGCGCGATTCGAAGCGCTTGGTGAGCGCCTCCCACACGTCGTGACGGCCGGCCGCGAGCAGCTGGAGCGCCTCGGCTTCCAGGCCGGTCTCCCAGGTCGCTGAGCCGTTGGCCGGCGGCGTGGAAACGATGGGCGCGACCACGGCTTCGGCGCGCACTGGTTCGGCCGGAGCAGGCCTTGAGACCGCGACACCTTCGGCATGGCCCGGTGCGATCTCGGGCGGCAGATCCTTGGGCTCGATCAACTGCGCCGGCGCCATCACCGTCAGCCAGTGGCAGACGTTTTCCAGCTGGCGCACGTTGCCCGGGAATGCGAACGACGAGAGCTGCGCGATCGCGGCATCGGAGATTCGCTTGGGCTCCACGCCCAGCTGCTTCGCGCTTTGCTGCAGGAAATGGCGCGCCAGCGTCGGGATGTCCTCGCGCCGCTCGCGCAGCGGCGGCAGGCGCAGGCGGATGACGTTCAGGCGATGGAACAGGTCTTCGCGGAAGTTGCCCTCTTTCACGCGCTGCTCGAGATCCTGGTGGGTGGCGGCGATCACGCGCACGTTCGCCTTCACGGCGTTGTGGCCGCCCACGCGGTAGAAGTGCCCGTCCGACAGCACGCGCAGCAGGCGCGTCTGCAGGTCGAAGGGCATGTCGCCGATCTCGTCCAAGAATAGCGTGCCGCCCTCGGCTTGCTCGAAGCGCCCGCGCCGCATGGTCTGCGCGCCGGTGAAGGCGCCGCGCTCATGGCCGAACAGCTCGGATTCCAGCAGGTCCTTCGGGATCGCCGCCGTGTTGATCGCCACGAACGGCCCGTTGGCCCGCGGCGAGTGCTTGTGCAGTGCGCGCGCGACCAGTTCCTTGCCCGTGCCCGATTCGCCGGTGATCATCACCGTCACGTTGCTTTGCGACAGGCGCCCGATGGCGCGGAACACGTCCTGCATCGCCGGGGCCTGCCCCAGCATTTCTGGCGCGGCGGCCATGCGCTCCTCGGCCACTTCCTCGCGCTGGCTTTCTTCCACCGCCCGGCGGATCAATTCGATCGCCTTGGGCAGGTCGAACGGTTTGGGCAGGTATTCGAACGCGCCGCCCTGGAAGGCCGAGACGGCGCTGTCCAGGTCCGAGAAGGCGGTCATGATGATCACGGGCAGGCCGGGATGCCTTTCCTTGACCTTGTTCAGCAGTTCGAGGCCCGAGCCCCCGGGCATGCGGATGTCGCTGACGAGGACCTGCGGGCCTTCCTCCTCGGCTTCGATCGCCAGCATCACCTCGCGGGCATTGGTGAAACTGCGGGACGGCAAATCCTCGCGCAGGAGCGCCTTCTCCAGCACGAAGCGGATGGATTGGTCATCGTCAACGATCCAGATCGGCTTCATGCTTTGTGCTCACCTCGGGTCATTCGCAATCAATCGTCGTCACGGCAACGGAATCAGGATCTTGAAGTCCGTCCTCCCCGGCACGCTGTCACATTCCACCAGCCCATGATGCTGCTGCACGAACGTTTGCGCCAGCGTCAGGCCCAGCCCGGAACCGCCCTCCCTTCCCGACACCAGCGGAAAGAAGATGCGGTCCCGTATGCCTTCCGGCACTCCGGGTCCGTTGTCGATCACATGCAATTCCAGTGCCAGTCGGTAGCGCTGCTTGCCGAACGTGACCTGCCGTGCGATGCGCGTGCGAAAGACCAGCTCGGCGTCGCCTTGCGCGATGCGCTCGGCCAGCGCTTCACAGGCGTTGTGTGCGATGTTCAGGACGGCCTGGATCAGCTGCTCGCGGTCGCCGCGGAAATCCGGGATCGAGGTGTCGTAGTCGCGCACGACCTTGAGGCCCTTGGGAAACTCCACCACGATGAGCGATCGCACGCGCTCGCACACTTCGTGGATGTTGACATCGCCCACGACGTGCGGGCGGCGATGCGGCGCCAGCAGGCGGTCCACCAGGGTCTGCAGCCGGTCGGCCTCGTGGATGATGACCTTGGTGTATTCCTTGAGCTCCTTGCCCTCGACTTCCATCTCGAGCAGTTGCGCCGCGCCGCGGATGCCGCCGAGCGGGTTCTTGATCTCGTGTGCCAGGTTGCGAATGAGCTCCTTGTTCGCTTCCGCCTGCCCGATCAGGCGCTCTTCGCGGTCCTGCCGGGCCTGCGTGTCCAGCGGCAGCAGCTCGATCACGAATTCGCCGGGGGCATCGGTCTGGGCGACCACCACGTGCACTTGCAGGGGCTCGGCGTTGCCGTTCGGCCGCAGGAGCCAGCCGTCGTAGCGCAATGCCGCGAACTCGTTGCTGCTCGCGCCCGCCAGCGCATTCTGCAGCGCCGTCGGGTCGGTGAAGCAATTCGGGAAGTTGGAGCCTTCGATCGCGCGGCGCGAGATGCCCAGGGCGTCTTCGAGCGCGGAGTTGGCGAAGAGGACGGAGCCCTCGGCCGTCACGACCGCCACCAGCGTGGCGAGCAGGTCGAGCGACTGGAAGCGGCTACCTTGAGCCGGCGCGCGCCAGCTCCCGCTTGATGCCGGCAATGTCTTCTTCATTGCGCGCGATGCTTGCCTTGAGTTCCGCGACGCGGTCCAGGTACTTCTGGTAGTTCTTGTGCTCGGGCCCGACCTTGTCCGGCTCGCCACTGTTGTATTCCTTGACCAGTTCCTCGTGACGCGCCTCGGCCTTCTTCAGCTCGGCTTCGAGGATGGCCCGCGCGTCGCTGTCGCGCGCCTTCTGCTCGTCGGCACTGATGCGTTGCGACGTCACGGACGATGGCGCCGTGGCCACCTTCACCTGCGCGCTGTTCACGCGCGTGCCTTCCACGACGGTGACATTGCCGCCGTCCATGAGCTTGCAGCCCTTGGCCTGCGCTTCGGACGCGCTGTTCGTATAGGAATTGCCGCAGCGGTAAATCTTCGTCTGCGCCTGGGCCGTGGCTGCCATCGCAGCCACCGCCACCAGGGTGAGGTAGGCGTACTTCATGGCTCGTTCCTTTCGCAACGGAATGCGCGAGGGGAACTTCCAGTATCACGCAACTCATCAAAAAAGCCAAACAACCCATTGATTCAAAACGAGAAAGGACCGCCGGAGCGGTCCTTTTACACAACAAGCTGTATGTCCTTACAGCGAGTAGTACATGTCGAACTCGATCGGGTGCGTCGTCATGCGGAAGCGGGTGACCTCCTGCATCTTCAGCTCGATGTACGCGTCGATCATGGTGTCCGTGAACACGCCGCCCTTGGTGAGGAACGAGCGGCCCTTGTCCAGGTAGTCGAGAGCCTGGTCGAGGCTGTGGCACACGGTCGGGATCTTCGCGTCCTCTTCCGGCGGCAGGTGGTACAGGTCCTTCGTGGCGGCTTCGCCCGGATGGATCTTGTTCTCCACGCCGTCGAGGCCCGCCATCAGCATCGCGGCGAAGCCGAGGTACGGGTTGCAGGTCGGATCGGGGAAGCGCACTTCGATGCGGCGGCCCTTCGGGTTCGCCACGTACGGAATGCGCACGGAGGCCGAGCGGTTGCGCGCGGAGTACGCGAGCTTCACGGGCGCCTCGAAGCCGGGGACCAGGCGCTTGTAGCTGTTGGTGCCGGGGTTCGTGATCGCGTTCAGCGCACGGGCGTGCTTGATGATGCCGCCGATGTAGTACAGCGCGAAGTCCGACAGGCCCGCATAGCCGTCGCCGGCGAACAGGTTCTTGCCGTCCTTCCACACGGACTGGTGCACGTGCATGCCCGAGCCGTTGTCGCCGACGACGGGCTTCGGCATGAACGTGGCCGTCTTGCCGTAGGCGTTCGCGACGTTGTGGACGACGTACTTCAGCCAGATCGTCCAGTCGGCACGCTGCACGAGCGTCGAGAACTTGGTGCCGATCTCGTTCTGGCCGGCGCCCGCCACTTCGTGGTGGAACACTTCGACCGGGATGCCCAGCGACTCGAGGATCAGCGACATCTCGGCACGCAGGTCCTGCATGCTGTCGACCGGCGGCACGGGGAAGTAGCCGCCCTTGGTGGTCGGACGGTGGCCCTTGTTGCCGCCCTCGATCACCTTGCCGGTGTTCCACGGAGCTTCGTACTCGTCGATGTGCACGAACGAGCCGGACTGGTCCGCGCCCCAGCGCACGTCGTCGAAGATGAAGAATTCGGGCTCGGGACCGAAGAAGGCGGTGTCGCCCAGGCCGGAGGCCTTCAGGTACGCCTCGGCGCGCTTGGCGATCGAGCGCGGGTCGCGGTCATAGGCCTTGCCATCGCCCGGCTCCAGCACGTCGCAGGTGAGGAAGAGCGTCGTTTCTTCGAAGAACGGGTCGACGTTGGCAGTGGCCGGATCCGGCATCAGCAGCATGTCCGACGCTTCGATGCCCTTCCAGCCGGCGATCGACGAGCCGTCGAAGGCGTGACCCGAAGTGAACTTGTCTTCGTCGAAAGCCGAGATCGGCACGGTCACGTGTTGTTCCTTGCCGCGGGTGTCGGTGAAGCGGAAGTCGACGAACTTGACCTCGTTCTCCTTCACCATCTTCATGACGTCGGCGACGTTCTTGGCTGCCATCAGGTTCTCCTGGTATCGATGGTTGATTGAAATGGGTGCCGCTGAGGATGCAGGTTCTATGCCAAAAGCTGGTGCATGGCACGCCCCGCAGAGCTGCGCGATTGTCCGCGATCCTGCATGCTTTTCCCTACAGAAGCCTTGCGTTTTGCACGGCTGAGCGCCCCAGAATGGGGACGGCGGGTCGTTCCCGATTTTGGTGCAATGAGCTTATCGCACCAATTCGGGGCCAAGTTTCACGCCCAGGGCCGTCAGCCCGGCGATGAGCTGCGCAAAGGCAGCATCGACGGCGGCAGGCTCGCCCTTCACGCCCAGATCGATGTGCCGGCCCCACCGCGGATGGTCGACACTGGGCAGGCTGAAGACCTTCACGGCCGGGTGATCGCGCTCGATGGCCTCCATCAACGGCGTGAGCGCTGCTTCCATCGAGCCGAACACGATCACCGACTTCTCGACCTGAGGTGTCTGGTTGAACAGGGACCGGTAGTTTTCCTCCAGCACCCACTCGATCATCGGCCACGCCATCACCGGGAACCCAGGCACGAAATGCACCCGGCCCACCGTGAAGCCGGGGATCTTGTTGTACGGGTTCGGGATGATGCTGGCACCCCTGGGGAACACGCCCATGTTCAGGCGGTGGACGTTGTCGGGCCGGTCGGGCTCGTAAGGGATGCCCTGCTCGCGCGCGACGTCCTGCATGCGCTCGCGGATCAGTGCTTCCGCCTGCGGATGCAGCACCAGTTCCACCCCGAGCGCCTGGGCCGCGCACTGGCGGGTATGGTCGTCGGGCGTGGCGCCGATGCCGCCGCAGGAGAACACCACGTCGCCCGAGTCGAAAGCGCGCTTGAGCGTCGCGACGATGCGCTCGGGCTGGTCGCCCACGTACTCGGCCCAGGCCAGTTGCAAGCCACGCGCGGCGAGCAATTCGATGACCTTGGGCATGTGCTTGTCGGCGCGCTTGCCGGAGAGGATCTCGTCGCCGACGATGACGAGCCCGAATGCTTGTGCCATTCCCGGATGCTAACGCGTCCCTTTTCGCGAGCTACTAACATCGTGGCTCATGGAAACGATCCAGGTCAACGGTACTGCGCTCGAGCTGGAGCGGCTTCCCGGGTCCGAGGGGACACAGCTCGCGCCCATCGTGTTTCTCCACGAGGGCCTGGGGTCCGTGGCGATGTGGCGCGACTGGCCGCGCCAAGTCTGCGAAGCCACGGGCCGCGCCGGCTTCGTGTATTCGCGGCGCGGCTACGGCAAGTCGCAATCGATTCCCGATGTGCGGGGCGCCGGACGCCTGGGCCCCGACTACATGCATCGCGAAGCTCTGGACGTGCTCCCGGAACTGCTCGCGAAACTGGGCGCCGAGGCGCCGGTGCTGCTCGGGCATTCGGACGGCGGGACGATCTCGCTGGTCCACGCCGCGCATTTCCCCGTGCGCGCCTGCATCGTGATGGCGCCGCACGTCATCGTGGAGGATGTCTCCGTTCGCTCCATCGAACAGGCCCGCGACGCCTACGAAAAGGCGGACCTGCGGTCGCGGCTCGCGCGCTACCACGACGACGTGGACACCGCGTTCTGGCAATGGAACGACATCTGGCTGGCTCCCGCCTTCCGCGACTTCGACATCCGCGCGGAATGCCGACGCATCCACGCGCCGGTGCTCGCGGTCCAGGGCGAGGACGATCCTTACGGCACGCTGCGGCAGATCGAGGAGATCCATCCGGCCGGCCCGATCACACGCGAGGTGCTGCCCCGTTGCGGCCATTCGCCGCACAAGGACCAGCCCGAAGCGGCGCTGCAGCTCGTCGCGCGCTTCCTGCAGAAGATCGGCTGATCAGCGGGCGCGCAGCGCCGCGAGGTCGCCGCCGGTCAGCCACCGCCACTGCCCCGGCGCGAGGTCCGGCGGCAGGGACAACTCCGCGATGCGGGACCGGTGCAAGCGCTCGACGCGGTTGCCTGCGGCCGCGACCATGCGCTTGACCTGGTGGTACTTGCCTTCGGTGATCGTCAGGCGCAGTTCGCGCTCGCCGGTGATCTCGCAGGCGGCGGCACGCACGGGCTTCGGATCGTCGTCGAGCACCACGCCTTCGATCAGCCGCGCCACCTGCCTGGCATCCACCGGATGCTTCGCGCCAACGTCGTAGACCTTGGGCACGTGATGCTTGGGCGAACTCATGCGATGGATGAAGGTGCCGTCGTCGGAGAGCAGCAGCAGGCCCGTGGTGTCCGCATCGAGACGCCCGATGCCCTGCACGCCCGGCGTGGACCCCTTGTTCGGGCGCTGCCGCAAGGGCGCCGGCAGCAGCGTGTACACGCTCGGGTAGGCCGACGGCTTCTGCGAGCACTCGATGCCCGCGGGCTTGTTCATCATCAGGTAGGCCTTCTCGTGGTAAGTCCACGAGAAGCCGTCGACTTCGAACTCGAGACCCTCGGCAGCGAAGTCCGCTTGCGGATCGACGACCACGTCACCGCCGATCGCGACGTGCCCTTGCTGCACGAGCCCGGCGCAGATGCGCCGCGTGCCGAAACCTTGCGTGAAGAGGATGTCCTCGAGCGTCAACGCGCGCCCAGGTGATGGATGGTGGAGCTGGCGGGAATTGAACCCGCGTCCGCAAGCCTTCTTCGCACAGTTCTACATGTTTAGCCGTCTGGTTGAGTCTCGCCTCCTGTGCCGCGCAGCGGCACGCCGCACAGGACGCCAGTCACCTATTTTCTCGTCCCGCGCCAAGTGACCCGGCGCCGGACCAGCCTATGAAAGTACCTTCGCAGCCTGGACCCCCGAAAGGACCCTTGCCCAGCCCATAGGCCTGCTGTTGCGAAGCTCACCGGCAATTAAGCGGCGAGAGCGTAACGTTCGTCGTTCGCAGTTAGTTTGTTTGAATCAGTTTTACGAGCACATTCAGCTCGACATGCCCTGCCACGCGTCCGAACCCACGTCGAAACCGGTGCAGCCCCAAGAACCCGCATTTTACGCCTCGCGCGGCTTTTTCAAGAGTGCCAGGAGCTCCAGCGGCGAATCGACGCGCGCATCGGCGTTCCAGAGGTAAGTGTCGGCGTTGCTGCCGAGGTAGCCGTAAGTGGCGGCCACCGTCCCCATGTGCGCGGCACGTCCCGCGATGATGTCGCGCTCGTCGTCGCCCACGTAGATGCATTGCTGAGGCTGCAAGCCCAGCCGTCGCGCCGCCTCCAGCAAGGGCGCGGGGTGGGGCTTCGCATGCGGCGTGCTGTCGCCGCCCACGACCGCGCCCGCGCTCTTGAACAACGCCATCTGCTCCGTGAGCGGACCGGTGAATCGCATGGACTTGTTCGTGACCACGCCCCACGCCAGCCCGAGTTCGAGCAGGCTCGCCACCAGCGACGGGATCCCCTCGAAGATCACCGTGCGCTCGGTCATCGCGTTCTCGTAATTCACGAAGAACTCCTCGCGCATGGCCTCGTACTCGGGCGCATCGGGGGTCATGCCGAAGGCAATGCCCAGCATGCCGCGCGCGCCCGCGCCGGCCATCGGCCGGTAGCGCTCGAGCGGCAGCGACGGCAGTCCGCGCGCCACGCGCATGCGGTCCGCGGCGGCGCCGAGATCCGGCGCACTGTCGATCAGCGTGCCGTCCAGGTCGAACAGCACGGCCCGTACGTTCTCGAACATCAGGACTTCCGCGTGGCGATGAGGTAGTTGACGGAGCTGTCGGACGACAGCCAGTAGCGCCGCGTGACCGGGTTGTATTCCATGCCGCGCGAGCCTGTCACCTCGAGTCCTGCCGCCCGGCAATACGCGGCCAGTTCGCTCGGCCGGATGAACTTCATGTATTCGTGCGTGCCGCGCGGCAGCAGGTTCAGCACGTACTCCGCCCCGACGATCGCGAAAAGGAAGGACTTCGGGTTGCGGTTGATGGTCGAAATGAACACCCATCCGCCCGGTTTCACGAGCCGGCTGCAGGCCCGCACGACCGAGGCCGGATCAGGCACGTGCTCCAGCATCTCCATGCACGTGACGGCATCGAAGCCCTCGGGCTCCTGCTGGGCCAGCGCTTCCGCGCTGATCTCGCGGTATTGCACGTTCGGTGTCTGCGCTTCCAGGGCATGCAGCTGTGCAACGCGCAGTGCCTTGCCCGAGAGGTCGATGCCCACCACTTCGGCCCCCTTGCGGGCCATCGAATCACTCAGGATCCCGCCGCCACAGCCGACGTCGAGCACGCGCTTGCCCGCCAGCGGCAGCAAGGACTGGATCCACTCCAGCCGCAAGGGATTGATCTGGTGCAGCGGACGGAATTCGCTTTCCGGGTCCCACCAGCGATGGGCGAGCTCGGAAAATTTCGCGAGTTCCGCCGGGTCGGCATTGACGGTCGTGTCGATCATGGCAGTTCGATTGTCCCAAAGAAAAAGCCCCGCGAGGCGGGGCTTTCTCGGTGAGCGCGAAGCTCTTACTGGCTGCCAGCGGAGCGCGTGCCGACCACTTCGATTTCCACGCGGCGGTTCTTCGCGCGGCCTTCGGCGGTCTTGTTGTCCGCAACCGGCTGCTTCTCGCCCTTGCCTTCGGTGTACACGCGGTTCTTCTCGATGCCCTTGGAGACCAGGTAGGCCTTCACGGCTTCGGCACGGCGCACCGACAGCTTCTGGTTGTAGGTGTCCTTGCCCACCGAGTCGGTGTGGCCGACGGCGATGATCACTTCGAGGTTGATGCCCTTGACCTTGCTGGTCAGGTCGTCGAGCTTGGCCTTGCCTTCGGGCTTGAGCACAGCCTTGTCGAAGTCGAAGAAGGCATCGGCGGCGTAGGTCACCTTGGTCGCGGCGGGCGGCTGCGGCGCGGGCGCCGGGGCCGGGGCGGGAGCCGGCGCGGGAGCCGGAGCAGCGACCGGCGGCGGGGGAGCCTGGACGACCAGCGCGCCGTCGCAGCCCGTGGCGGCGGTGGCGGGGGTCCAGTTGGCATCGCGCCAGCAAAGTTCGTTGGTGCCGTTCTTCCAGACCACTTCGCCGGAGCCGTTCACCCAGTTGTCGACGCGGTTGCCGCCGTCGGCAGCGGTCACGCGGGTCTGGGCGACCGCGCCCGTTGCCATCGCAGCGGCGGCGAGCAACAGCGCCACTTTGTTCAGTTTCTTCATGGTTCTCCTCTTGAGGGGAAAAAAGCGCAGCCGCGCTGCGTGAAAACTACGTTTAAGGTGCCCATCACCAAAAGCGTCGCAATTTATTGTGCCACACGAGCTTACACAATCAACGGTCGGGACATGCGGCCGCCGTAGGACAAAACCTGAATAGCGCACCGATGTTGCTGGCGAGCGACAAGGCCCTTGACCGTAGAATCAAAGGTTTCCCGCGCCCGCTCTCACCCCCCTTTTCATGACCCAATTCGCCAAGGAAACCCTGCCCATCAGCCTCGAAGAGGAGATGCGGCGAAGCTACCTCGACTACGCGATGAGCGTGATCGTCGGGCGGGCCCTGCCGGATGCGCGCGATGGCCTGAAGCCCGTGCACCGTCGCGTCCTGTACGCGATGCACGAATTGAACAACGACTGGAACCGGCCGTACAAGAAATCGGCCCGTATCGTCGGCGACGTGATCGGCAAGTACCACCCGCACGGCGACCAGGCGGTGTACGACACGATCGTGCGGATGGCGCAGGACTTCTCCATGCGCCACATGCTGGTGGACGGCCAGGGCAACTTCGGCTCGGTGGACGGCGACAACGCCGCCGCCATGCGGTACACCGAGATCCGCCTGGCGAAGATCGCGCACGAGATGCTCGCCGACATCGACAAGGAGACGGTCGATTTCGGCCCGAACTACGACGGCAGCGAGAAGGAACCGCTGGTCCTGCCCACGCGCGTGCCGAACCTGCTGGTGAACGGGTCGGCCGGCATCGCGGTGGGCATGGCGACGAACATCCCGCCGCACAACCTGAACGAAGTGGTCGATGGCTGCCTGCACCTGCTGCGCAACCCGCAGGCGAGCATCGACGAGCTGATGGAGATCATCCCGGCGCCGGACTTCCCGACGGCGGGAATCATCTACGGCATTAGCGGCGTCAAGGAGGGCTACCGCACCGGGCGCGGACGTGTCGTGATGCGAGCCAAATGCCACTTCGAGGACATCGACCGTGGCCAGCGCCAGGCGATCATCGTCGACGAGCTCCCCTACCAGGTCAACAAGAAGACGCTGCAGGAGCGCATGGCCGAGCTCGTCAACGAAAAGAAGATCGAGGGCATCAGCCACATCCAGGACGAGAGCGACAAGTCGGGCATGCGCCTGGTGATCGAGCTCAAGCGCGGCGAGGTGCCCGAAGTCGTCCTGAACAACCTGTACAAGCAGACCCAGCTGCAGGACACCTTCGGCATCAACATGGTCGCCCTCATCGACGGCCAGCCGAAGCTGTGCAACCTGAAGGAGCTGATCGAGGTCTTCCTGCAGCACCGGCGCGAGGTCGTCACGCGGCGCACGGTGTTCAATCTGCGCAAGGCACGCGAACGCGGCCACGTGCTGGAAGGCCTGGCCGTCGCGCTCGCGAACATCGACGAATTCATCCGCATCATCCGCGAGTCGCCCACCCCGCCGGTGGCGAAGACAGAGTTGATGAGCCGCAGCTGGGATTCGAGCCTGGTGCGCGAGATGCTCACGCGCGCCAAGGAGGACGGCTCTCGCGTCAACGCGGACGACTACCGCCCCGAAGGTCTCGAGCGCGAGTACGGCATGCAGGCCGATGGCCTGTACCGCCTCTCCGACACGCAAGCGCAGGAAATCCTGCAGATGCGCCTGCAGCGCCTCACCGGCCTGGAGCAGGACAAGATCGTCGCCGAGTACAAGGAAGTGATGGCGGAGATCGACGACCTGCTGGACATCCTCGCGAAGCCCGAGCGCGTGTCGGCCATCATCGCCGAGGAACTCACGGCCCTGAAGCAGGAGTTCGGCCAGACCAAGATCGGCGCGCGCCGCAGCGTGGTCGAACACAACGCGCAGGAGCTCGCGACCGAGGACCTGATCACGCCGACCGACATGGTGGTGACGCTGTCCCACGCCGGCTACATCAAGAGCCAGCCGCTCGGCGAATACCGCGCGCAGAAGCGCGGCGGCCGCGGCAAGCAGGCGACCCAGACCAAGGAAGACGACTGGATCGACCAGCTCTTCATCGCCAACACGCACGACTACCTGCTCGCCTTCTCCAACCGCGGCCGGCTGTACTGGCTGAAGGTGTGGGAAGTGCCCGCGGGTTCGCGCGGCTCGCGCGGCCGGCCGATCGTCAACATGTTCCCGTTGGCCGACGGCGAAAAGATCAACGTCGTGCTGCCGCTGACGGGCGAATTCCGCAGCTTCCCGGCGGACCATTTCGTGTTCATGGCGACGTCCATGGGCACCGTGAAGAAGACCGCGCTCGATGAATTCAGCAACCCGCGCAAGGCCGGCATCATCGCCGTCGACCTCGACGAGGGCGACTACCTGATCGGCGCGGCGCTCACCGACGGCAAGCACGACGTGATGCTGTTCTCGGACGGCGGCAAGGCCGTTCGCTTCGACGAGAACGACGTCCGCCCGATGGGCCGCAACGCGCGCGGCGTGCGCGGCATGATGCTCGATGACGGCCAGAGCGTGATCGCCATGCTCGTGGCCGAGGACGAACAGCAGAGCGTGCTCACCGCCACCGAAAACGGTTTCGGCAAGCGCACGCCCATCGTCGAATACACCCGCCACGGGCGCGGCACCAAGGGCATGATCGCCATCCAGCAAAGCGAGCGCAACGGCAAGGTCGTGGCGGCCACGCTGGTGCACACCGAAGACGAGATCATGCTGATCACGGACAAGGGCGTGCTGGTGCGCACCCGCGTGAGCGAGATCCGCGAGATGGGCCGCGCCACCCAGGGAGTGACGCTGATCGGCCTGGACGAAGGGTCCAAGCTCTCGGGGCTGCAGCGCATCGTCGAGAACGACGCCGCGCAAGGCGTCGAGACCGCGGACGGCGAGGACGGCGGCCCCGGCGAGGCGGCATGAAGAAGGACCTCGCGCAACTGCGCGCGGAGATCGACGCAGTCGACCGCGAATTGCTCGCGCTGCTGAACAAGCGCGCGGGGTTCGCGAACGAAGTGGGCGAGCTCAAGCGACGGGAAGGCTCGACCGTGTACCGGCCCGATCGCGAGGCGGAAGTCATCAACAAGCTGCAGGCGACCAACCCCGGGCCGCTGAAGGACCGCAACGTCGCCCACATCTGGCGCGAGATCATGTCGGCCTGCCGTGCGCTCGAGGCGCCGCAGCGGGTGGCCTACCTCGGACCCGCGGGCACGTTCAGTGAGCAGGCGGCCGTGGACTTCTTCGGCTCGAGCATCGAGCACGTGCCCTGCGTGAGCTTCGACGAAGTGTTCCAGGCCGCGACGGCGGGCACGGCGGAATTCGGCGTCGTGCCGGTCGAGAACAGCACGGAAGGCGTGGTGACGCGCTCGCTCGACCTGCTGCTGCATTCGCCGCTGCACATCATCGGCGAGATCAGCCTGCTGGTGCGCCACCACCTGCTGCGCCGCGAGAACTCGATCCAGGGCATCGAGGTGGTGCTCGCGCACCCGCAAGCGCTGGCGCAATGCCAGGGCTGGCTCAACAAGCATCTCCCCGACGCGGAGCGCCGCGCGGTCTCGAGCAACGCGGAAGGCGCGCGCCTCGCCGCGACGAACTCCGCCTGGGCCGCGATCGCCAGCGAGCGTGCCGGCAGCGAATTCGGCCTGCACATCGCCGCGCACGCGATCCAGGACGACGCATTCAACCGCACGCGCTTTGCCGTGATCTGCCTGCCCCAGGTGCTCGAAGCGCCGCAGGCCTCGGGCAGGGACTGCGTGAGCCTCGTGGTTTCGGTGCCCAACAAGCCGGGCGCCGTGCACGACCTGCTGGTCCCGCTGAAGCGGCACGGCGTCTCGATGACGCGCTTCGAGTCGCGACCCGCCCGCTCCGGCCAGTGGGAGTACTACTTCTACATCGACCTCGAGGGCCATCCGTCGCAGCCACGCGTCGCGCAGGCGCTCCAGGAACTCCAATCGCTCTGTGCCTTCTTCAAAGTGCTGGGCACCTACCCTGTGGGGGAAGGCTGATGTTCGAACAGCTCGGCCTGATCGGCTGCGGCCTCATGGGCGGCTCTTTCGCGCTGGCGCTCAAGCGCGCGGGCCTCGTCAAGCGCGTCGTCGGCTACAGCAAGTCGCCTTCGACCACCCAGCGCGCGCTGTCCATGGGGGTAATCGACGTGGAAGCGCCATCGGCGCTGCTCGCCGTGTCGGGCGCGGATATCGTGCTGCTGGCCGTGCCGGTCGCCGCGACCGAAGCGACGCTGAAGGCCATCCGCCATCTGGTCACGAAGGACATGCTGATCATGGACGTCGGCTCGACCAAGCGCGACGTCATCGATTCGGCCCGCCGCGTGCTGCGCGACAACGTGGGGGCCTTCGTGCCCTGCCACCCGATCGCCGGCAAGGAGGCATCGGGCGTCGAGCACGCGGACGCGGAGCTGTACCAGGGCAAGCAGGTGATCCTCACGCCGGTGGACCGCACCGACCCCGAGCACGTCAAGAGCGCGGTGAAGGTGTGGGAAGCGTTGCAGTGCAAGGTGTCGCAGATGACGCCCGAAGCGCACGACGCGGCGTTCGCCGCGGTGAGCCACCTGCCCCACCTGATCGCCTTCGCGCTGATCAACGGGATCACCGCCCAGAAGCAGGGTGCGGATTTCATGGACCTGGCCGGGCCGGGCTTTCGCGACTTCACCCGCATCGCGGCGTCCGAACCCAAGATGTGGCGCGACATCCTGCTCGCGAACCGGCAGGAGCTGCTGCAGCAGTCGGCCATCTTCAGGGAAACGCTGGCCGCGATGGAACAGATGATCGAGATCGGCAACAGCGAGGCGCTGGAAGGGCTGATCGACCAGGCCAGCCGCACCCGTGCGCAATGGCGCATGAACGCCCGCAGGTCCTGATCACCGCGCCAGGCGCATGTTCTCCACCGCCTTTCTCGACATCCCCCCGCTGGAACGGGCCGCGGGCACCGTGGTGCTGCCCGGCTCCAAGAGCATCTCGAACCGCGTGCTGCTGCTGGCCGCGCTCTCCGGCGGCACGACCGCCGTCCACGACCTGCTCGATTCCGACGACACGCGCGTGATGCTCGATGCGCTGCGCGCGCTCGGCTGCGGCGTGAAGCACGTGGGCAGGTCCCTCGAGGTCACGGGCCTGGGCGGACGGGCGCCGGCCTCCCATGCCCGCCTGTTCCTCGGCAACGCGGGCACCGCGATGCGCCCCCTCACCGCGGCACTCGCGTTGGTCGGCGGCGAGTTCGAACTGAGCGGCGTCGCGCGCATGCACGAGCGGCCGATCGGCGACCTGGTCGATGCGCTGCGCCAGCTCGGCTGCAACATCGATTACCTGGGCCAGGAAGGCTACCCGCCGCTGCGCATCCATCCGCCGCGGCTGAAGCTCGGTGCCCCGATTCGCGTGCGCGGCGATGTGTCGAGCCAGTTCCTCACGGCCTTGTTGCTCGCTTTGCCCCTGGTCGCGGCGAAGGACATCGTGGTCGAAGTGGTGGGTGAGCTGATCTCCAGGCCTTACGTCGAGATCACGCTGAACCTGCTCCGGCGCTTCGGCATCGCCGTGGCGCGCGACGGCTGGCAACGCTTCACGATTCCCGCGGGCAGCGCCTACCGCTCGCCCGGCGAGATCCACGTGGAGGCCGATGCGTCCTCGGCCAGCTACTTCGTCGCCCTCGGCGCGATCGCGGCGCAAGGGCAGCCGCTTCGCATCGAAGGCGTGGGCGAATCGTCCATCCAGGGCGACATCCGCTTCGTCGACGCGGCCCGCGCCATGGGTGCGGACGTGCGCAGCGGCCCCAACCACCTCGAAGTGCGCCGTGGCGCGTGGCCGCTGAAGGCGATCGACCTCGATGCGAACCCCATCCCGGACGCCGCCATGACGCTCGCCGCCATGGCGCTGTACGCCGAGGGGCCGACCACGCTGCGCAACATCGCGAGCTGGCGCGTGAAGGAGACCGACCGGCTCTCCGCCATGGCGACGGAGCTGCGCAAGCTGGGCGCGACCGTCGACGAAGGCGCGGACTTCATCCGGATCGCGCCACCCGCCACGTGGCAGGCCGCGAGCATCCATACCTACGACGACCATCGCATCGCGATGTGCTTCTCCCTCGCGGCGTTCAACCCGGCGGCCTTGCCGGTGCGCATCGAGGACCCGAAGTGCGTCGCCAAGACCTACCCCGAGTACTTCGAGGCGATGTTCGCGGTGACGCAGACGCCCCCGGCGCACATCCCGGTCATCTGCATCGACGGCCCCACGGCATCGGGCAAGGGAACCCTCGCCTCCCTGGTCGCCCAGCGTCTGGGCTACCACTACCTCGATTCGGGCGCGCTGTACCGGATCACCGCGTTCGCGGCGATCCGTGCAGGGCTGGCGCTGGACGTCGCCCACGAGCCAGCCATTGCAGAGCTCGCCGAGAAACTGCCGGTGCGGTTCACGAATGACAAGGTCCTGCTCGGCGACCTGGAGGTGACGGAGGCGATCCGCACCGAAGAGGCCGGCATGAACGCATCGAAGGTGTCCGCCCTGCCGGCCGTGCGCATCGCCCTGGTCTCGCTGCAGCACGGTTTCCGCCGCCTGCCGGGCCTGGTCGCCGATGGCCGCGACATGGGTACCGTGATCTTTCCCGACGCCCCGCTGAAGGTCTATCTCACGGCGAGCGCCGCCCAGCGTGCGGGCCGGCGCCATAAGCAATTGATTTCAAAAGGGATTTCGGTTACACTTGAAGGTCTTCGCGCAGCTTTGGAAGCGCGCGATGCGCGGGACTCCTCCCGCGCGGTCGCACCGCTCAAACCCGCCGAAGATGCTTTCCTTCTGGACAACTCGCACCAGACGATCGAGGAATCGGTTGCACAGGTGCTGCAGTGGTGGGAAGAGAAGCGAAGGGTCCCACGGTCCTCGTCCTAGCGCGCCAGCGCACCCGGCCTGTGGGGTTGTTGAACTTAACCGCGGTTCATGAACCGCAAGAAGCCGTCTCCAGCCATAAAAACGCTCGGCAATCGTGCCGGCGGAAACCTGCGTGACGTGCAAGGAAACCCAATGTCTGAATCTTTTGCCCAACTGTTCGAAGAATCGCTGCAGCGCACCGACATGCGCCAGGGCGAGGTGATCACCGCCGAGGTCGTGCGCATCGAGCACAGCTTCGTCGTCGTCAACGCCGGCCTCAAGTCCGAAGCGTATGTGCCGATCGACGAGTTCAAGAACGACAAAGGCGAGATCGAAGTCCAGGTGGGCGATTTCGTGTCCGTGGCCATCGACGCGATCGAGAACGGCTACGGCGACACGATCCTCTCGCGCGACAAGGCCAAGCGCCTCGCCTCGTGGATGGCGCTGGAAAAGGCGCTCGAGTCCGGCGAGTTCGTGACCGGCACCACCACCGGCAAGGTCAAGGGCGGCCTCACGGTGCTCGTGAACGGCATCCGCGCCTTCCTGCCCGGCTCGCTGATCGACACCCGTCCCATCAAGGACCTGACCCCGTACGAGAACAAGACCCTGGAGTTCAAGGTCATCAAGCTGGACCGCAAGCGCAACAACGTCGTGCTGTCGCGCCGTGCCGTGGTCGAAGCCTCGATGGGCGAAGAACGCGCCAAGCTGATGGAGACGCTGAAGGAAGGCTCGGTCGTGCGCGGCGTCGTCAAGAACATCACCGAGTACGGTGCGTTCGTCGACCTCGGCGGCATCGACGGCCTGCTGCACATCACCGACATGGCGTGGCGCCGTGTGCGCCACCCGAGCGAGGTGGTGCAGGCCGGCCAGGAGATCACGGCCAAGATCCTCAAGTTCGACACCGAGAAGAACCGCGTGTCGCTGGGCCTGAAGCAGATGGGCGACGACCCGTGGATGGGCGTTTCGCGCCGCTATCCCACCGGCACCCGCATGTTCGGCAAGGTCACGAACATCGCCGACTACGGCGCGTTCGTGGAACTCGAGCCCGGCATCGAAGGCCTGGTGCACGTGTCCGAGATGGACTGGACCAACAAGAACGTCGCGCCGAGCAAGGTCGTCTCGCTGGGCGATGAGGTCGAAGTGATGGTCCTGGAGATCGACGAGGACAAGCGCCGCATCAGCCTGGGCATGAAGCAGTGCAAGGCCAACCCGTGGCAGGAGTTCGCGCAGAACACCAAGCGCGGCGACCGCGTGAAGGGCCCGATCAAATCGATCACCGACTTCGGCGTGTTCGTCGGCCTGGCCGCGGGCATCGACGGCCTGGTGCACCTGTCCGACCTCTCCTGGAACGAGCCGGGCGAGCAGGCCGTGCGCAACTACAAGAAGGGCCAGGAAGTCGAAGCGATCGTGCTGGCCGTCGACGTGGAGCGCGAGCGCATCAGCCTGGGCATCAAGCAGCTCGACGGCGACCCGTTCGCCACGTTCACCTCGGTGCACGACAAGGGCTCCTCGGTGAGCGGCAAGGTCAAGACCGTCGACGCCAAGGGCGCCGAGATCGACCTGGGCAACGACATCGTGGGCTACCTGCGTGCCTCCGAAATCTCGCGTGACCGCGTGGAAGACGCGCGCAACGTGCTGAAGGAAGGCGACGAAGTGACCACCGTGGTCGTGAACATCGACCGCAAGACGCGCAACATCCAGCTGTCCATCAAGCAGAAGGACATGCTCGACGAGCAAGGCGCGATGGCGAACCTCGCGCAGCAGTCCGCGCGCGAGAACGCGGGCACCACGAACCTCGGCGCGCTGCTGAAGGCGAAGCTGGAAAAATAAGCGGAAGGACGCGGCGGGGGCAACCTCGCCGTGTTTTGTCTTGCCATGACCCGTTCCGATCTCGTCGAAGAACTGGCCGCTCGTTTCAGCCAGCTCACTCACCGTGATGCCGAATACGCCGTCAAGACGATCCTGGACGCGATGAGCGACGCGCTCGTGCGCGGGCACCGCATCGAGATCCGCGGCTTCGGCAGCTTCTCGATCAACCGGCGCCCGCCCCGCATGGGCCGCAACCCGCGTTCGGGCGAGAGCGTGCACATCCCCGAAAAGCGGGTGCCGCACTTCAAGCCCGGCAAGGCGCTGCGCGAGGCGGTGGACAGGCGCACCGCGGAGATGAACGAGAAGCCCTGAATCGGGCACCTACAATCGGCGGGACCGAGGCGCCCGAATGAAATACATCCTGTGGCTGCTCAAGGCAGCCATTTTTTTTACCCTCTTCGCGTTCGCGCTGAACAACCAGCAGGACACGGCGGTGCACTTTTTCTTCGGCACGGTGTGGCACGCCCCGCTGGTGCTCGTCGTGCTCGCGGCCTTTGCGACCGGCCTGGTGGTCGGCGCACTGGGCATGGTGCCGCGCTGGTGGAAGCACCGCATGGCCGCGCGCCGCGCCCACCAGAAGATGGCTGCGGCCGGAGAAGCGAGCACGGGACACCATGGACTTTGACCTGAGCTGGGTCCTCTGGGGCCTGCCCCTGGCGTTCGTCCTGGGCTGGCTCGCCTCGCGGCTGGACTTGCGGCAGCTGCGCATCGAGAACCGCCGCGCGCCCAAGGCCTACTTCCGGGGCCTGAATTTCCTGCTGAACGAACAGCAGGACCAGGCCATCGACGCGTTCATCGAGGCGGTGCGCAGTGACCCGGACACGTCCGAGCTGCATTTCGCGCTGGGCAACCTGTTCCGCCGCCGCGGCGAGTACGACCGCGCCGTGCGCGTGCACGAGCACCTGCTGTCGCGCGGCGACCTGAGCCGGGAGGAGCGGCATCGCGCGCAGCACGCGCTGGCGCTGGACTTCCTGAAGGCCGGCCTGCTCGATCGTGCCGAAGACGCATTGCGCAAGCTCGAAGGCTCGGCCTATGAAGGCCAGGCGCTGCTCGCCCTGCTGGCGATCTACGAACGCACGCGCGACTGGCCCCATGCCGCCGAAATCGCCCGCAAGCTCGAAGCCGCGGGCCAGGGCAGCTTCAGCGGCCGGCTGGCGCATTACCTGTGCGAGCAAGCCGCGACCGCGACACCGCAGGAGGCCGAGCGGCTGCTGCGCGAGGCGACGAAGGCGGCCCCCGAGGCGGCGCGCCCCGGGATCGAACTCGCCGCACTGCAGCGGCGCGCGGGCGATGCGCCGGCCGCGTTCGACACGCTCGTGCGCCTTTCCCGCTCGGCGCCGCTTTCCGTTCCGCTGATGGCCCGGTCGCTGGCCGGAATCGCCATCGAGACGAACCGCCGCGGCGAAGCGCTGGAGCTCCTGCGCGGCACCTACGACCAGGGGCCTTCGCTCGACGTGCTCGAGGCTATCGTCGCCCTCGAGCCGGACAGCACGGCGGCGCGCGAGTGGTACCTGAAGCACCTCGAGCGCGAACATTCGCTGGTGGCCGCATCGAAGTGGCTGGCGTCGGAAAAACTCGAGCACGAGCAGTTCCATCCGCTGGTTCAGGGCGCGCTCGATTACGCCGCGCGGCCGCTCATGCGGTACCGCTGCGCCGCCTGTGGTTTCGAAGCCAAGCAACATTTCTGGCAATGTCCCGGCTGCCAGGCCTGGGACAGCTATCCTCCCCGCAGGGTGGAAGAACTATGAACAAGCAACAACTCGCCAACGCGCGCGTGCTGGTGGTCGGCGACCCGATGCTCGACCGCTACTGGCACGGGGCGGTGGAGCGCATCTCGCCCGAGGCGCCCGTGCCGGTCGTCAAGGTCAGCCGCGAGGAGGAGCGCGTCGGCGCGGCCGCCAACGTGGCGTACAACATCGCCACACTGGGGGCGCGCGCGGCCTTCCTCGGCGTCGTGGGCGCGGACGAGCCCGGGCAGCGCCTCGAGGCGCTCCTGAAGCAAACGGGCATCGATACCCACCTCAAGCGTGACCCGGGCCTGAAGACCACCGTGAAGCTGCGCGTCATCGGCCGCCAGCAGCAGCTGCTGCGCATGGATTTCGAGAACGAGCCCGACCACGAGGCGCTGGCGAGCCAGAACGAGGCCTTCGATGCGCTCGTGGGCCAGCACGATGCGGTGCTCTTTTCCGACTATGGCAAGGGCGGGCTCGCGCACATCCCGAAGATGATCAGCCTCGCACGCACGGCCGGCAAACCGGTGCTGATCGACCCGAAAGGGTCGGACTACCACCGCTACAGCGGCGCGACCGTGATCACGCCCAATCGCGCCGAGCTTCAGCAGGTCGTGGGCAGCTGGCGGGACGACAATGAACTGCGTGCAAAGGCGCAGCAGCTGCGCGACGCGCTCAAGCTCGACGCCCTGCTGGTGACATTGGGCGAAGACGGCATGACGCTGTTCGATGCGCAGGGCGAGGTGCACGTCGATGCGCAGGCGCGCGAGGTGTTCGACGTCACGGGTGCGGGCGACACGGTGATCGCCACGCTCGCCGCCCTGGTCGCCGCGGGCATGAAGCTGCGCGAGGCGATGCCCCTGGCCAACAAGGCCGGCGGCATCGTGGTGGGCAAGTTCGGCACCGCGACCGTTTCGTACGAGGAGTTGTTCGAATGACGCGCTATGTCGTGACCGGGGCCGCGGGGTTCATAGGCTCCAACATCGTCAAGGGCCTGAACGCCCGCGGGATCGACGACATCATCGCCGTCGACGACCTCAGGCACGGCGACAAGTTCCGCAACCTCGCCGACCTGAAGATCGCCGACTACGTCGATGCCGACCTCTTCTACGACGCCTTCGCCGATGGCCATTTCGGCAAGGTCGAAGCCGTCTTTCACGAAGGCGCGTGCAGCGACACGATGGAGAGCGACGGCAAGTACATGATGGACAACAACTACACGTTGTCCTGCGGGCTCTTCGCCGCCTGCCGTGAACGTGGCGCGCGCCTCCTGTATGCGTCCTCGGCGGCGACCTACGGCTGGACCGACACCTTCCGCGAGGAGCCGAAGTACGAGCTCCCGCTGAACGTGTACGGCTACTCCAAGCTGCTGTTCGACCAGCGCATGCGGCGCGAACTGGGCGACGACTTCGCGGGCGCGGCGAAGTCGAAGGCGAAGCAGGTCGTGGGCTTTCGCTACTTCAATGTCTATGGGCCGCGCGAGCAGCACAAGGGCCGCATGGCGAGCGTCGCCTTCCACCAGTTCAACCAGTTCCGCGAGCAGGGCAAGGTCAAGCTGTTCGGCGAATACGGTGGCTACGGCCCGGGCGACCAGAAGCGCGACTTCGTGTTCGTCGACGACGTGGTGGCCGTCAACCTGTGGTTCCTTGACAACCCGGGCAAGTCGGGCCTCTTCAACCTGGGCACGGGCCGCGCGCAGCCCTTCAACGACGTCGCGACAGCGGTGGTCAACGCGCTGCATGGCGGTGCGCCGATGGACACCGCGGCTGCGGCCGGGCGGGGGCTGATCGAGTACATCCCCTTCCCCGACGCCCTGCGCGGCAAATACCAGTGCTACACGCAGGCCGACCTCACGAAACTGAGGGCCTGCGGCTGCGACCACGTGTTCGCCGACGTGGCGGCCGGCGTCGCGCGCTACATGCAAACCCTCGCCCGGTCCTGAGCGGTCAACCCTTGGCGGGCCGCTGCCGTTACGGGAAAGCCCGGCCGGATGGAGCCGGCCCACCTCTAGGAGCGACCATGCTGAAGAAAATCCTGGCCTTGCTGGCCATGCTGTACGCCGCGGCGTCCTTTGCCGCCGTTGACGTGAACAAGGCGACCGCCGCCGAGCTGGACGCGGTCAAGGGCATCGGCCCCGGCATCTTGAGCAAGATCGTCGAGGAGCGCAAGAAGGGCAACTTCAAGGACTGGCAAGACTTCATCGACCGCGTCAAGGGCGTGGGCGAGAAGAACGCCGCCAAGTTCTCCGCCGAAGGCGTGACGGTGAACGGCGCGCCGTTCAGCGGTGCGCCTGCCGCGGCGGAAGCCAAGAAGCCGGCCACGACGGCTGCCGCCGCGAAGACCGAGAAGGCGACCACCACGGCCGCGGCTGCCTCGGCCGCCGCGCCTGCCTCGGCTGCGAAGGACGCCAAGGCGGAAGCCAAGGCCAAGAAGGAAGCCGACAAGAAGGCCAAAGCCGAAGAGAAGGCCAAGAAGGCTGAGGAAGCCAAGGCCAAGAAGGAAGAAGCGAAGGCGAAGAAGGCTGCCGCCAAGGAAGCCAAGCCGGCGGCCAGCGCCGCGAGCGCCAAGAAGTAAGCCCCGCGCTGCTCGGGAAAAGGCCCGCCACCCGGCGGGCTTTTTTTTCATGGGCGCGCTATGACGTAGCAAACGCCCAGTGCAGCCGCTTGACGCGTTCTGGGCGGATGTCTGCCCGAATTCCCCTCTCTTACATAGCTAGTAGAGCGTCTGCTTTGCCCTCCATGCTGAGCGGCCCGGCCCCAGCGCGCCGACCACTGACTAATGCCAGTTCGCAGCAATCACCGGCTCCAAGGAGGCCTGATAATTGGGCGGCAGCGTGGTTTGTCCTTGCTGCGGAGGCGCGAAAGACGCCATCGCTTGCACGAGGTTCTGCACTTGGCTGTCGAGCAATTGCTGGCCGTTGGACAGGCGCAGGATTTCGATGTGGTGCGCGGTGTCCATGTACCAGCCCGAAATCGTCGTCTTGTCGGTGGTCCCGATCACCGACACCTCAAGATTGCCTCCGGATTGCCTGAACCACAGCTGGTCGGCCGCAATGTCGGTACCGAACTGCAGCACGTCCTGCACGCCCGCGGTGGCGTCGACGTCGACGATCGTGTCCTGACCGTCTTCGCGAGCAAACACGTAGGTGTCCGCGCCAAGGCCGCCGTTCAGCGAATCGTTGCCGGTGCCCCCCTCCAGCGTGTCATTTCCGGCGCCGGCGGTGATAGTGTCATTGCCGCCCACGCCCCGCAGCCAGTTGGCGCTGTCGTTGCCCACGATGACGTTGGCCAACTCATTGCCCGTGCCGTCGATCGCGCCGTTGCCGATGAATGTGAGCTTCTCGATGTTCGCACCCAGAGTGAGGCTGGCTGAGGACTGCACGGTATCCACGCCCTGACCGGAAAGCTCGGTCACCACGTCACCCGGGTTGTCAACGATGTACAGGTCGTCGCCGGCGCCGCCGGTCATGGTATCGGCGCCCGATCCGCCATCGATGGTGTCGTTGCCGCCGCCACCTTCGATCACATCATTGCCTGTGCCTCCGTAGATCGTGTCATTGCCATCGTCCCCGTACAGCGAATCGTTGCCGTCGTCCCCGTAAAGCAAGTCGTTGCCGCCGCTGCCGTGTATGGTGTCGTTACCGGCACCGCCGTGAACGGTGTCGTTACCGCCCAAGGCGTCGATCTGATCGCCTCCCGCGGATCCTGTCAGCGAGTCGCCGCCACCGGTGCCGCTGAGCGTCTCCCCGATCGCCAGGCTGAACAACTGGCTCGCGCGCGCGCCGGACGTGTCGGTGGCAATCACGCCCAGCGACCAGACACCGCCCGTGCTGTTGCCCGGCGTGCCACTGAACGTGCGAGTTGCCGCGTTGAACGATAGCCACGACGGCAGGGCGCCGCCGTCGGCAGCTATCGCGCGATAGGACAACTGGTCTCCCACATCGGGGTCGAGGAACGCGCCCGAAGGAACCGTATAAGTCCAAGCGATGCCTTGCATCGCCTGCTGCTCGCTCAGAACCTGCGCCACCACCGGCGCGTCATTCACATTGACGACCGTCAGACCAAAGGCCGTCATCGCAATCGCGCCGGAACCGTCGGTCGCCGTAATTGCGATGTTCAGGTTACCGACGTCCGCATTGGCTGGCGTGCCGCTGAACGTGCGGGCCGATGCATCGAAAGTCAGCCAAGCCGGCAAAGCGGACCCGCCGACCAGTTCCGCCGAATAGCTCAGCGAGTCGCCGACATCGGGATCGACGAAGGTGCCCGCCGGCATGACGAAGGTCCAAGCCGCATTCTGATTCACGCTCTGGCTGGCAATCGGCTGCGCGACCACGGGTGCGTCGTTCACGTTAGCTACCGCCAGCGCAAACGTGCCCACGGCCTGCAGGCCCTGAGGGTCGGCCGCCGAGACCTTCAGTGTCACGTTACCAACATCTGCGTTGCCCGGGGTGCCGGAGAAGGTTCGCGACGCGGCATCGAATGTGATCCAGGACGGCAGGGCAGAACCATCGGCGAGGGTCGCCGCATACGTGAGCGGATCCGCGTCCGGATCGACAAACGTGCTGGTGGGCACGGTGAAGGTCCACCCCTGGCCCTGAGTCGCCGATTGGGCCGACAAGGGCTGTGCGCATTGCGGGGCGCGATCGATCACCAGATTCAGAGCCTCGCTCGCGCTCGCGCCGGCAGCGTCGGTAGCGCTCACGCTCAGCGCAAGCGTCCCGCCGTCACCTACTGCGGGCGTGCCGCTTAACGTACGGGTGATCGAATCGAATGACAGCCACGAAGGCAAGGCCTGGCCCGAGGCCTGCTGCACCTTCCAGGTCAGTGGGTCGCCGGGGTCGGCATCGGTAAACAGGTCCGCAGGCAGTTGCACGCGGACCTCGCGTGTCTCTGCACCGGTCTGGTCCGCCATGGTGGCGCTCACGATAGGTGCTTGATTCACGTGCACGACAGTCAAAGCGAAACTCGCGCTCGCGTTCAAGCCCGCGCCGTCGACGGCGTTTACCTGCAGATTCAGGGAGCCGGCGGAGCCTTGCGGCGGCGTGCCGCTGAAAGTTCCGGTGATGGCATCGAAGCTCAGCCAAGAGGGCAAGGCCGCGCCATTGGCAAGAGATGCACTGTACGTGAGCGTGTCGCCGGTATCCGCATCCGTGAACGTTCCTGCAGGAACTGCGAAGGTCCACATCTGGCGCTCATTCGCGGACTGTCCCGCGAGCGCTTGCGCGAGTACGGGAGCACGATCGATCACCAGATTGAAGGTTTCGCTCGCGCTTGAACCGGCGCAATCCGTCGCGCTCACGCGCAGGGCCCAGATTCCGCCCTCGCCCGGAGCAGGCGTGCCACTCAGCGTGCGTATGGTCGGATCGAACGCCAACCATGAGGGCAACTCCTGGCCTGATGCTTGCTGCACGCTCCAGGTCAGCGTGTCGCCCGGGTCGGGATCGGTGAAGAGGTTCGCCGGCAACTGCACATTGAGCTCCCGCGTTTCCGCACCCACCTGGTCGGGTAGCGTCGCGCTTACGAGCGGCGGCTGGTTGCGCTTCGTGATCGAGAGGGTGAACAGCTCGCTCGCGCTGGATTCTTCAGTATTCGTTCCTGTGACCCTGAAGTTCAGATCTCCGGCAGCGGCGTCCGGCGGTATTCCGCTGAACGTGTGGGTGCGAGCATCGAAGCTGACCCAAGCGGGCAGTGCGCTGCCATCGGCCAGCGACGCCGCGTATGTAAGCATGTCGCCCAAGTCCGCCTCGCTGAATGCTGTGTCGGACACCCTGAAAGCCCATGCGCTGCCCGTGAGTGCGTTCTGCGCGGCGATGGGTTCGCCGGCCGACACAGTCAACGGTGCATTCACGAACGTAGTCGTACTGCCGTCCGCGCTGATGCGCATGCCCGATGCGGTGCCATCCGCATTGAAGCTCGTAGTGCCGTGCGAACCATCGGCGCGCATCCACGCATCGCTCACTCGGTTGCCGCTGGCATCGAAGTAGGTCGTGGTGACGTCGCCCAAACCGTCGTTGACGTAGCTGCTGAAGGTGTCGTCCGAGTTCGTAGTCGTTCCGGAGCTGGAACCGTCGGCGTTGAAAATGTCGGTTCCGTAGCTGTTGCCTCGGCTCCACCGGTCGTGTGTTTCAGCGCCACTGACGTCGTAATACGCTTGCGTGTACGAGTACACGCCGTTATCGATATTGACGGAGTAGGTTTCTGAGCTTCCGTCCGCGTTGAAGGTCTGGTTTGCATAACCCGTGCTGGTCCAGGAATCCGTGCCGTGCGACCCGTCCGATCTCTCCCAGGCGTCGCCGCTCGCGGTGCCAGTGTATTTGTACCAGCTGCCATCGGGCCAGTCTTCTTCGCCATACTTGCTCCCATCCAGGTTGTAAACGTCGTACCCTGTAGAGCCGTCGCTGCCGCCGTACGTGTCACCGGTGTAAAACCCCGTGCTGTCATAGCTGTTCCGCTGCCAATACGTGCCTCCGTCCGAGTACCACCAGTCGTCCTCGATCTCGTTGCCATTCGCGTCGAACAATTGCGACTTGCCGTCGGTGTCGGTCCAGTACTGGTAGACCCTGTGCGAGCCGTCGGGGTAATAGGCAACTCCCGTTCCCTCCTGGAAGTTGTCGCTGCCGTAACTTCCGTCGGTATCGGTCCAGCTATCGCTGGCCTTGAAGCCATTCATCCAGTATTGCGTGGTCGTCGTCTTGCCGTGGGCATCGTTCACTGTGACACTGTATGTGCCGTCGGGTCGGTAAACGTCGCTGCCCGACGTGCCATCGGCTGCCGTCCAAGAGTCGCTGATTTTGTGTCCCGCAGCCGAGTATTGCGTGACAGTGCTATTACCGTGGCCGTCACTGATCGCGACACTGTACGAACCGTCGGACTGATAGGTCTCGCTGCCCGCGCTGCCGTCGGACTTGGTCCAGGCGTCTGCGGTCTTGCGCCCATCCGCGGCGTAGTTGGTTGTGGTGACGTTGCCTTGGCTGTCGTCGTCCGTGACAGAGTAGGAGCCGTCGGCGGCGTGTGACTCCGAATGCACATCCGCCAGATTCGTCCAGTCCTGTGATCCGTACGCGCCGTCCGTCGACCACCAGCGATCGCTGAGTCTCGTACCTTGCCCGTCGAAAGTGGTCACGACGGTCTTTCCGGCGTCGACCGTCGTGACAATGATGCGCGTGACGTTGCCACTCGCGTCGCGATAGGTCGCCGTCTGCCGCCCATTACTGTCGATCGTGAACGTGGCGGTGCTGCCATCGGCGTACGTGCCTTGACCGGTGGAGGACCCGTCGGCACTGAAGGTGTCCGCGCCGTGCGAGCCATCTATGCGCGTCCACGTGTCGCCCAGCTTCACTCCTGCGGCACTGTATTCGGTTGTCGTGACATTGCCGCTCGAGGTGCGGCTGGTCACGCTGTACGAATGGTCCAGCGCGGTCGTCGTGGTGACCGTGGAGCCGTCGCCGGCATAGCTGACGCTGGCCTGCGTTCCGTTGGTGAACAACGTGTCACTCGCGACTTTGGCGCCCTGCGCATTGAACGTTGTGACAACCCGATTGCCGGTGCCGTCAACTCCGATCGTGGAATAGCTTGTCAGCGTTTGCGCGCTGTCGTAGTACGCGTCCTGTACGTTGCCGTCGTCCCCGAGTTTGGCCACCACGCTGGAAGTGAGATTACCGCCGGCGTCGTAGTAGTCGGTCTCCGCAGTGCCATCGGCAAACACCGTACCGACCTGCGCGGACATGAACACGTTCTGCGCGTTGTACGTGCTGGTAGTGACCTGGTTGGTGCCGGTGATGGCGCTGACCGTGTAACTCAGCAAAGCACCCGTGGCCGTGTAGTTCGTCGTGCTCGCATCTCCCAGACCGTCCGCACACTGCACGATCCTGCCGGTCAACACGCCGCCAGCGTCGTAGTTGCTCGTCGTGAGCGTCGTGACCTGGCCCAGCGTGGCGCTCGTGCGCACGCTCGATCCAGTCAAATTGCCGCTCGCGTCATATTGCAGGGTCGTCACGGTCCCGTCAGCGGCCGTGCTCGTGACGCTGCGGCCGGTCATCCCACCCGAAGCGGAGTACAAGTAGCTGATGACGTTCCCTTGTCCGTCGTCGCGGGAGCTGACAGTGGGCTGTCCTGCCGGCGCGTAGGTCCAGCTGTATGTGACGCCGTTGACGTTCACACTCTGCGTGTAATTCGGGTCGGTTTCGACCAGTATTGAGCCGTCCGGCAGATTGATGTGGATTTCCGGGCTGGTGGTGAGGTATCCCCATCCAGGGCCGTTGACCAATCCTCCGCCGGGAATCACGACGCCCCCGGAGCTCGGCGGAGTGGGAAGCGGCGCGCCCGCACCCGGCCCCATCGTCGCAATGATGGTGGACGAGACGCCTTGGGGTGCCGGCAGTGTTGGGCTGGTGGAATTTCCCGTGGCATTTGGACCCGGGTACGCCGTCATCGACGTGATGTTGCCCTGCGCGTCTGTCGTAAACTTGTAGTAGTGCTGTGAAGCGTCGACGCTCACGCCGGCGCTGCTGCCGTCCACGTAGTAGCTGTCGACGCCATGACTGCCATCGTTGTGAAACCACAAATCGGCGAGCCTGACGGAGTCACTGCTGTAGCGAGTGAAGATGCCGTTACCTAGGCCGTCTTCCTGTAGCACGTCATAAGCGCCAGCCCCGCCAAACGTCATCGTGACTGGCGACTGGACGGGTCCCAGCTTCTGGGCAGTGCCCAAGCCGAAATATCGCGTGCCGTACACGCTGGTTTCCTCGTACACGTGCACGCCCGTGCTGATGTCCCAGAGCTCGAGCGTGCCGCTCAGTGGGCCATCCATTCCGTAGCCCGGGAATTTATTTGGGTCCGCGAGCACGGCCTGCGGCGACTCGAATCCCATTTCAATGTAGAAGTCGTTTTGACTCGAGCCAGGAGTGGTCAGCCAACCGTAATAGGCGCTCTCAGTGATATCCCCATTCGGGTCCTCCTGATACCACGTACTGCCAGACGAGGCCTGCACCCCACCATTTCCGCTCAACCACCAGCTGTTCCCGCCGCTGGGCCCCGCTGCCCCCCACTCATAGCTATATCCAGGGTAGTAGTCGTAGCTGTCGCCGGCTTGTTGATCGGCGCTGGTCCACCAACCACGAACCTCTCCGGGGTAGGTTGCGAGATCCCGCGCGACGAGGTTGGAAACCCCGTTGAAGTCATAGGGGGTCACCAGATCGGACCCGGAACTTCCATCCGGGCGCACCCATGTCTCGCCGGTTTTGGCGCCGCTCGCGTCGGTGTAGCTGATGATCCGGTTCAGCCCTTGGCTCTGTTCAACCGAGCCGCCCAGGAGGTTGCCGACGGCGCTGTAGTTCGAGGTCGTCCTCGTGCCGACCGTGTTCGTGGACAACACCGCGTAGGAGCCGTCAGCGTTGAAGGTCGTGCCGCTGCTCGATCCATCGGGTGCGAATGTCTCGGTCCCGTGGGTGCCGTCGGCCTTGCCCCACAACTCGCTGAGTTTCACACCATTTGCGCTGTACACCACCGAGGTGATGTTGCCGGCACCATCGTCCGTACGGACCTGGTATGTTCCATCGGCAAACACGATTGTCGAGGTGACCGGAATGGGATGTCCGGTCGCATCGAAAGCCAAGGTTGCGACGTGGCCATGGCCGTCATCGGTGTAAATTGAGTAGCTTCCGTCCGGTGCATATGCGATGCCTGTGCTTGTTCCGTCGGAATTGAATGCGTCGCTGCCGTGGCTGCCGTCCAATTGGAACCATCTGTCGCTGATCCTTTGGCCGGCGGCATTGAAGTTCGTTTCAAGGCGGCCGCCCAGTCCATCGTCGTTGTAGGTCGTCCAGCTTCCGCTCGCAAATGCGACCGTCCCAGTGCTGGATCCGTCTGGATTGAAGGTGTCAGACCCATGACTACCATCCGGCTTGCTCCATACATCGCTGGTGGCAGCTCCTGTGGTGTTCGCACCGTCGAAGTACGTGACGCTTGTATTCCCTTGCGGGTCCACGGTCTTGAGCGATGAGCCGATGATGCTCCCGAATCCGTCGTCGTAGTTGACGATGGATTGTCCGGCCGCCCCTCCCGCGAGGAGGGCCCGCGTGGCAACGTCCGCCATCTGGGATTGGCTGTACGACGTCTGTGCATCGAAGCCGAATTGATATGCCGCCGCCCCCGAAACGGTCAGCCGCCGTCCGTCCGCGAAGGTGATGTCCAAGCTATCGCCGGTCACCTGCGCACCCACGATATTGGTCAGGGAGCTCGCTTCGAAGATAACAAGATTGTTGCCTCCTGCCCCATCGATGGTGACGCTGCCCGAATCGGCTTTGATGATGTAGGTGTCCGTGCCGCCGCCGCCCACCAGCGTGCTGTCGCCGGTGCCGGCGTGCAGCGTATCGTCGCCCTCGCCGCCATAAAGCGTGTCGCGGCCTTCGGCTGCGTAGAGGTCGTCGTTGCCCGCCCCGCCGTCCAGCACGTCGTCGCCGGCGCCTCCCTGCAGTTCGTCGTTCCCCGCCGAGCCATAGAGCGTGTCGTCACCGGCCCCACCCACCAAGGTGTCGTTTCCGTCCTCACCGTCGAGGTAGTCGTTGGCGCTGGTCAGCACCGTCGACGCGTTGTCATCGCCGAGCAGGACATCGTCGCCGCTGCCGCCGTATAAGGTGTCGTTGCCGCCGCCGCCCAGCAGGGTGTCGTTGTCTTCTCCTCCGTCCAGGTAGTCGTTGCCGTCCGATGCGGTGCCGGCACCCTCGTTGTCACCGTAGAGCAGGTCGACTCCACTACCGCCGTACAGCGTGTCGGACCCAAAGCCACCGACCAGCGTGTCCAGGCCTCCTTCGCCATCGAGGTAATCGTTGCCGGAGAACTGCGCATCCATGTCGACGTCGTCACCACGCAGTTGGTCTGCTCCATCACCGCCGTACAGGGTGTCGTCGCTGCCGCCGCCGATCAGCGTGTCGTTTCCGTCTTCGCCATCCAGATAGTCCTGCCCGTGGTTTTGGCCGGGGATGCGCGCGGCGTTGTCGTCACCCTCCAGAACGTCGTCGCCCGTGCCACCGAACAGCGTGTCGTTACCGCTCTGACCAAGCAAGGTGTCGTTGCCTGCCTCGCCGTCCAGGTAGTCGTCGCCGCCAAGTGTCGGGGCGAGGTAGCTCGTCTCATCGGGCATGAAGCGGCCACCATCGCCCCACATTTGGTCGCTGCCTTCTCCGCCGTACAGCGTGTCGTCCTTGCCGCCGCCGACCAGTGTGTCGTTGCCGCCTTCGCCGTCCAGGTAATCGTTGCCTGCAATCGAAGCCGGCGTGCGGGTGAGATCGCCGTCGTCGCCCCAGACCTGGTCGTCGCCCAGACCGCCGTAGACGACATCGTCATTGCCTTGGCCGATAAGCGTGTCGTTGCCTTCGCCGCCATCCAGGAAGTCTCGACCCTGCTGATCTTCGGAGGTATAGACCACTAGGCCCGGCTGGTCTTGCGCAGGACCATCACCCAGAATGAAGTCATTGCCCGCCTGCCCGAGCAGCAGGTCCGAGCCGCCCATTCCATAGACGATGTCGTTTCCATCGCCCGCGTCGATTCGGTCATCGCCCGTGCCCGCGTACACGCGATCGTCCCCCGTGCCCGCACCGATGACGTTGCCCGCATCCCCGAATTGCTCGTCGCGAAGCAACGTGTCGCTCAGTTGCCTCGCAGGCAGGCCGTTGATGCCGGTGCTGCCATTCTCAGTGATGTTCCAACCGAATCCGGAGTAGACGATCGGGTCCGGGCTGAACAGGTCTTCTGCGCCGACCGTTTTCGGCTTGTCGATGCCGCCGGTGGACGAGCCGTAGATGATGTCGTCGCCCGCGCCGCCGTCGATAGTGTCGGCGCCCAGGCCGCCTTGCAACACGTCGGCGCCGTCACCGCCTTCAATGGAGTCGTCGCCCGCACCGCCGAAGAGGGCGTCGCTGCCGCCGAGCCCCTGGATATGGTCGGCCTGGTCGGTGCCCGTGATCAGGTCGTTCGCACCGGGCGAGGACGGATTATTCGGATCGATGACGTAGTTGCCGTCGGCGCCGAATTCGTACTGGTTGGTGTTGTCGGCGATCTTCTTGGTGAAGTCGCCGGTGAGGGTGTTGGCCGAGTCCCTCCTTGCATCGACGTTCAAACCCCAAGTGTTACTGGTGATGCTTTGACCATCGGAATCTTGGACCGTAACCGTGAGCCGCCCCATTTCTGCGCTCGTTGCTCGGCCCGAGGCATATAGCGCAAATGAGAATTCGGTCTGGCCTGGCGCGATGATGATGGTCGCGCCGTCGGCGTCCAACGTCTCGTCGCCGAACACGCCCTTGATCGGCGATTGCTCAAGACCCTGCACCTCGAGGATCAGCGTTTGCGCATAGTCTTTGGCTTCGCTCAAGTAGACCGTAAACGTCTGGCCAGCGCCGAGGTCAGACGCCTTGCCTGCAAGGGCGTCGAGACTCGCGCCCGGGTTTTCCCAGAAACTCTTCCCGCTGCCTTCTTCCACTGCTACTTGCGCTGGGCCAAACTTGATGCCCAAGTACCCGTCAGCGCCTTGCGCCTTCGCGAGATCGAAGTTCTTGATAGCAATGTTGTCGGCGCTGTCGCCGTCGACGGTGACGATCAGCTGTTTGCCGGTAGACGAGGCTGTGTCGTTCATCACCGTATAGCGAATGTTGGGTCCGTCGGGCCGCTCTTGCACCCAGGCGCGACCGCTCCCGTCGCCACCCGCGAGCTGCACGCCATTCAGGGTGATGCTGCCTTGCCCATCGATGTCCATGAGGATGTCCTTGCCCCACGTGCCGGAGAACGTGTACGTGTCGTCGCCCGCGCCGCCGCGCAAGGAGTCGTTTCCTGCACCGCCGTCGAGTGAGTCATTGCCGCCGGAGCCTTCGAGATCGTCATTGCCGGCCTGCCCCTTGAGCGTGTCATTGCCCGCACCGCCGAAGAGGCGGTCGTCGCGGCTCGCGCCTTCCAACGCCCCGGCGGCGGCGCTGGCGAACTCCACGTAGCGAGTGCTGGCCGTGATGCCCCCGCGCTGGATGTGGACGCCGCTGAACTGATCACTCCAGACGATGTCGCTGGCGTCGTACCGCGTCGCGTTCGCGTCGCCCGCCACTGTGCCGCCGCTGCTGGTGTCGTAGCGCGCGTTCTGGTCGTTGTAGTACAGCACCCGGCGCACGAAGTCCGCGCGTGCCGCCAAGTAGCCGTCACTGTAGTTGGCCAAGCCTTGCGAGCGTTGCAGCGGCGTCAGGGCCTGGTCTTGGCTCCATTTCGTGTACAGGTCTTGCTGCGCCGTTTGGAGATCAGCGGGAACGCTGCCGGCGAACTTCAACGCGAACGGCGATGCGTAGACGAGGCTGAGGAACGCGCCAAAGTCCTGCTTCGCGACCGACGCCTCAGTGGGCGGGGCGGTGAGTTGGACGGCGCCCAGCAGCGCCGTGTACGCACTGCTGTTCTGGATCACCTGCAGCGCCTGGTAGAACGTCGTGCGGCCAGTGTAGCCGTTCGCGTCATTCACGTTGAACCACGTGCCGCCGTCGGGGTTGCCCTTGAGGACCGGTGCGTTCGCGTGCAGCATCGATGCGAGCGCGTTGACCATGTTCTCCAGCACGTCGCCTTCGGCTTTGCCTTGGTCCGATCCGGCAAAGAGCGCACCATCTTGCTTGCGCAGGTTGGAGGCGTCTTGCAGGTACTGCTTGAGTGCGCCTGCTGCCGCGTCTCGCTGCGCGGGGGCGACCAGTTGCAGCAGTGTGTTCTGCACCGCCAGCGAATCGACCAGCAGCACTAGGCTGTGGGTGTCCCCGAAGTCCCTGGTAGCGTAGCCGCTGACCAGCAGCTTGACCCCGAAGTTCTCTAGCGAGGCCAGCGCCGCCGCTCCCCCGACGCCACCGCGATATAGCGGCTGGTCTTCGATGAACTCGCGCACGTCTGCGCCCAAGTGCCACTGGCTGTTGGCTACCGCCGAGGGCGTGGTGTCGCCCACCACGTCGAACTGGTTGGCCGCCGGCTGGCCGGGGTTGACGTAGACCTTGCCGCTGTAAGCACGGCTCCGACTATCGGCGATGCTGGCTGCACTTGTGCTGGCAGCCACCGTCAGCACGGCCATTTGGTAGTCCAAATCTTCCTGGCCAATGGCGTCGTCGGGCACCACCTGGGGGCTGTGGCCGTCTCCGCTGGTCAGGCTGGCCACGCGCGCAACTTCGGCGCGGATAGCATCGATGCGGCTGATGGCCTGCAGCACTTGCTGGGCCTGCGGATCCGGTCCCATGCCGCTGTAAGAGGACGGGTGAGCTAGTTCCTCCAGCGTTGTCCGATCCGCTGCGCTGATGCTGCCGCCGCTCTGGTATTGCTCGCGCGCTCGCTCGTACAGAGCCGTGAGGTTCGGATCACCAAACGTGAACGCGTGACCGTCCGCGTTGGCCGACAAGCTCGTGAACTGCGCGACCAAGCTGGCCAGATTGGTGCTGCTGGCCACAACGCCCACGCCCGCGCCGTTGAAGGTGACGACTTGCTGCAACTGGCCTTCGTTGCCGTGCAGCAGATTGAACACCGTCGCGAGATGTCCGCCCAGGCTGTAGCCAGTGACACTGAAGGATTGCCCGCTGGCCAGCGGGCCGCCGTCAGCCGTGAGCTCCTCCTGGTACCACGCCTCCATGTCCCGGATCTGCCCCCAGGCGTAGCCGGTCCGCACAATTTCCAGGGAGTTTGTGGCTTGGTTGTCTCGCGCAGCGTCGTCGATGAATTCGGTCGAGCGGAAGCTCAGAACCAGTTCGCCGGTGGCTTTGTTCTTGAATAGCGTGCCGCTGAAGCCCGTTGGTGTATTGGCCTGCTGAGCCACGACTTCCCATTGCTCGAGAAAGGATGTTGCTTGCTCATCCGTAAATTTTGTAGCGTAGCCATTCCCTTCCAGCAATGCCGATTTGATATCGGCCTTGAGTTCACCCGTGGCCTCGTCTTGTACGAGAAACGCCTCCGCCGCCATTTGCAAGTTTGCATAGGCAGAAAACTCGGAAATATTTGGAGTTGTCATTTCTCTTATCCCTATCTGGATGGCCTCAGGACTTTCTCAACGAACTGGAGTGTCTGGCCGACCTGCGCAGAAAACGCCGGGCCCGGAACACGCCGACCCCGGTTACTGTTGAAGTCAGGGCAGGCGTTGTCCGCCGCAAATAGCCAAGGAGAGCGGCCACCTGCGGTGCTGCCTTGCGCCCAGTCGACCATATAGCCGACGCGTTCGGCAATCACCTCATTGGTTTGCAAGTCAATTACCTTGAGCGAACTCCCTGCAATCCAGTACTTGCGCTCCTCTAGAGTTGAGATGTCGTCGTAGGTTACGCCGTAGTGAGGCGGCCTGCCATCCGCTGGGGCGCGACTGAGAACGAACTCATTGGTTCGGAAGGTTGTCTTGCCGTCGCCTCCCGCCAGCACGCTGGACGTGTGGATGACCTCTCGAAAAGACCCCGTGTAGCGATACCGCTTTCCATCCTTGACATCTTGAGCTTCAACATACATATAGCCGGAGCGCGGCGAAGCTGGCGCCGGCTCGCTCGCCAACTGATGCTGAAAGCCTCGCAGGAAGTTCAGAATGTATAGATCACCGCCCGCATCATGCCCGTAAGGATCGTCCAATTCAAACTGACTTTCGTAGTTAACTTTGGACGGCCGGAGTTTGAGCAGGTAAATCCCTTCGACGCCATCAACGCTCCTATGAATAAACTCTCCCGCCTTCTTACAACGATCGTTAAACATCGCCATTGCGATCTTTTGTCGCTCTGGAAGAGCCTGCTTCTTGGCGGTGGCCAAACACCCCAGCAAATTGGTCGCCACAAAGATTGCAGCGATCGTTTGTTTGAACAGCTTTATCACGACGCGTTCCTCCGCTCAAGATCCTTACACCCATCCAGAACATTGCCATCGCCACCTTCTCTCAGGCTGACAAGTCTTGCGGCGTCCGCGCCGTCGCGGAACACCCCAGCAGACAGGTCACCGCGGCCAATTTGCGCATGTTCAATGTTCGTCGCCACTTTTCCTCCTCACTTAACAGTTCGTCTTCCAACCCGGCGCGACGAGGTCGTACCGCCCTATGGGCCTTTGCACCTGACGGACTTCACTCTCGTGTTGGCGCGTGTGGTGACCGTGCAGTGCTCAGCCGCCGAACATCAGATTTGCCTCTTTGATTAATTCAGTCAGTCAGCGGCGGAGTGCGGACCCATACACCTTCGCGATAATGGAATTTCGCATATGGGCGGCGCGCTCGACCGAGTTGCTAGGCATCCTCACAACTTAAAGCGGCCGAAACCACGTACCATTCGCCCACAACCGTTCTGTTGAATATGATTGGAGGCTCTAACTCGCCTCGCGAAGGTCGTTCTATACTGAGAAATCGGAGATCTCGGATTTCGTAGGCTTCGTGAGCGCTAGCTGCTATCAGCGAAATTGGGGCCAAGGCAAGCCTTTTGGGTTTGTTGTTTCCTCTCGGACGCCCGGCATAAATCGCAACCCTGAAGACCAGGTATGAGATTTTTGTTTGCTCACCAAAACTTCCCCGGCCAATACCTGCACTTGGCGCGCCACCTTGCTTCCATACCGGGCAACGAAGTGACATTCGCAACCCAGCGACGCAACGCGAGTCTGCCGGGGGTGAAGGTGATCGCGTACGAGCCACATCGCTCCGCTACGACAGGTGTGCACCATTACCTTCGCGACACTGAAGCGGCCGTTCTGAACGCGCAGAACGTCGCGCGGCTGGCGCTGGATTTGAAGGACACCGGCTTCGTCCCCGACGTAGTCTTGGCCCACAACGGTTGGGGCGAGCTGTGGTATCTGAAGGATGTCTTTCCCAAGTCGCCCCTGATCGGCTACTTCGAGTTTTTCTATCGCCGCCGCGGCGCGGACGTGGGCTTCGATCCGACCGAAAAGCTCGTTTTCGACAATGCTCCGCGACTGCGCACGAAGAACATCGGCAACCTCATTGGCCTCGATGCCGCTGACCTCGGCCAAACTCCGACCCATTGGCAGAAGTCCGTGTATCCGCCGGTCTACCAGCCCAAGCTGCATGTGGTCCATGAAGGGATCGACACGACTGTTGTCAAGCCTGACCCTGCCGCGCGCCTTGTCATCCCGGGAACCGAGATCGAACTGGCGGCAGGTGACGACGTGGTCACCTACGTAGCTCGGAACCTGGAGCCTTATCGCGGCTTTCCGGGCTTCATGCGAAGCCTGCCGGCCATCCTCGCGAAGCGGCCGAAAGCGCGCATCCTGATCGTCGGTGGTGACGAAACAAGCTACGGCCCGCGCCCGACCGATGGCCGGCCGTTTCGCGCGCATCTTCTCGACGAGCTGGCCGGCTCGCTCGATACAAGCCGGGTGCACTTTCTCGGGAAGGTCCCGTACAACACCTTCCTCAACCTGCTGCAGGTCTCGAAGGTCCATGTCTATCTGACCTATCCTTTCGTGCTGTCGTGGTCCATGCTGGAAGCCATGGCTGCCGGCTGTGTGGTCGTGGCGTCGAAGACCGCGCCGGTCGAGGAGGTGATTCACGACAGCGACAACGGCCTGCTGGTTGACTTCTTCTCGCCGCAGCAGATCGCGCAGCGGGTGGTCGCCGTCCTGACGGAGCCGGCTGCGTTCGCTTCCATCGGAGAGCGCGCCCGCCGCACGATCGTGGAGAACTACGACCTGCGCACGATCTGCCTGCCCGCGCAATTGCGCTTGCTGGAGCTGGCGCGCGAAGCGGCGGCGTAGAGTCATTCGTCTCATCGCTCCCTCCATGCTTCGCTGGCGGCCTTCTGAATCGGGCTCAGCAGAAACTCGATGACCCGCCGGCGCCCAGTCTTGATCTCCGCGCTCAGGTTCATGCCTGGTTGCAAGCGGACTCTCTTGCCGTCCACATCGATATCGGTCGCGTTGAGCGTCAAAGTCGCCGGAAACAACGCGCCGCGCTTCTCGTCGTTCACCGCGTCAGCGCTCACGCGCGTGACCTTGGCCGCAACGGTGCCATAGCGCGTGAAGGGGAAAGTCTCCAGCTTGATCTCGGCGTTCTGACCCACGTCCACGAACCCGACATCCTTGTTCTCCAGTGTCACCTCCGCGGTGACCTGCGCGCCGACGGGCACCACGACCATCAGGGTCTGGGCCTCCGTCACCACGCCGCCGGCGGTATGCGCCGCGAGCTGCTGCACCGTACCGTCGACCGGCGCCCTGAGCACCGTCAGGCGCTCTCTTTCTTCCGCCTTGGACTGATCCTGCGTGGCCTGCTGCCGCCTGAGCTCGGATTGCGCCTCGCGGTCGCTCAACGTGCGCCGCGTTTCAGCCAAGTAAGCCATGCGAGCCATTTCACTTTCGCGCAGTGCCGCCTGCGCTTCGGCCAGGCGTGCCCTCTGCGTTGCTAGGTCGTGTTCGAGTTCGATGCGCTCGCGCGACTTGTCCTGGGACATGTGTTCGGCGGCGTAGCCCTCCTTGGCGAGGCGCTCGAAATCCTTTTCACGCTGCCGCGCGATGGGTAGCGTGAGCTCCAGTTTCGTGATCATTTCGCGCGCAGTGTCGATCTCCGCATGGCGCCTGTTGATCTCCGATGCCGACTTGGCGAGCTTGGCCGCGATGTCCGACCACTCAGCCTCCAATTGGGATTGCGCCGCCTGCACATCGGCCGAGCTCCATTGAGTGGGGAAGCGCGCACGGGGGCGAGCCTGGCCACCGGACATCGCATCCAGGATCGTCCGCGCCCGCAGCGCATCCGAGTGCGCCGCCTTCACCTGCTCCTGAGTGGCGGCCTTGTCAGCACTGGCGAACGTCGGATCGAGCTCGATCAGCGGTTGGCCAGACCGGACACGATCGCCGTCCTGCACCAGTACTCGTTTGACGACGCTGCGCTCCAGCGGCTGCACGAGCTTCGTGCGATCGCTCACGATGATGCGGCCGGTGGCGACCGCCACGACATCGATCTTGCCGAAGATGCTCCACAGGAGTGCAATCAGGAACACCGCCATGATCGCGTAGGCGAACCGGCGCGGCGCCGGATGCAGGGGCGTTTCCTGCAGACTCAGCGCCGCGGGCAGGAACGCCGCTTCGTCGGCCAGGCGGGCAGGCCCGGCCAGTTCGTGCCGTGCCCCCCAGGCCAGCGACAAAACCGTGCGGTAGCGCGCCAGCAGGTCCAGCACCGGATGGCTGGGCGCATTCATGCCGTGGCCTCTTGCTGTACTTGGCTGCCGTCCTGCATGCGCCACAGGTGCGCGTAGAGTCCACGCGGCTTGTTCACCAGCTCTTCGTGCGGACCAATTTCGGCGATGTGTCCCTTCTCCAGTACGACGATGCGGTTCGCTTGTCGCACGGCCGACAGCCGATGGGCGATAACGAACACGGTGCGCCCCTGGCAGATCTGCGCCATGTTGCGATGGATGATGGCCTCGCTCTCGTAGTCCAGCGCGCTTGTTGCCTCGTCGAAGATCAGGATCCGGGGATTCGTGAAGAGGGCCCGGGCGATCGCGATGCGCTGGCGCTGCCCACCCGATAACGAGCTGCCTTGCTCACCGACCACGGTGTCGTAGCCCTCGGGAAGTTCGCTGATGAACTCGTGCGCGCCAGCGAGCTGCGCGGCACGCATCACGGCTTCGATCGGGGCGGCCGGGTCGGCGATCGCGATGTTTTCGCGCACGCTGCGGTTGAACAGCAGGTTTTCCTGGAGCACAACGCCCACTTGCCGGCGCAGCTGCGCCGCGTCGATCAAGGCGATGTCGATACCGTCGACCAGGATGCGGCCCGACTCGGGAACATACAGGCGCTGGATCAGTTTGGTCAGCGTGCTCTTGCCCGATCCCGAGCGGCCGACGATGCCGATCACTTCGCCGGGCCGGGCATCGAGGTGGATGTTCTTGAGAACGGGGACGGCCTCGGGCCGATAGCGGAAAATCACACTATCGATCGTTACCCGGCCCTTGATCGGCGGCAGCTGCGCGGCACTGGACGGCGGCACCTCGGTTCGGGTGTTCAGGATGTCACCCAGGCGGGCCATCGAGATGCCGGTCTGTTGGAAGTCTGTCCACAGCTGCGCCATGCGCATGATGGGGCTGGCCACGCGCTGCGCGAACATGGTGAACGCGACGAACTGGCCGACGGTCAGATCGCCGTCAATCACCAGGTGCGCGCCCCACCAGAGCATGGCGGCGTTCACCAGCTTGCCGATCAGGTTCACCGCTTCGTTCGCCCAGCTCGCGAGATTCTGTGTCTTGAAACTCGCACTGACGTAGGCCGCGAGCTGATTGTCCCAACGGCGGGCGAAGCTGGGTTCCAGTGCGCTCGCCTTGACGGTCTGGATGCCGGTGATGGTTTCCACCAGCATCGCGTGGTTCTCGGCGCTGCGGGCGAACTTCACGTCCAGGCGCTTGCGCAGAATCGGCACCACGCCGAGGCTCAATATGAAATACAGCGGCAGGCTCGCCAACACGATCAGCGTCAGCGGCACGCTGTAAAACAGCATCACAGCGATGAAGACGATCGAGAAGGTCGCATCGAGCACGACCGTGAGTGCCTGGCCGGTAAGGAAGCTACGGATGTTCTCCAACTCACGAACACGGGCCACCGAATCACCGACCCGGCGAGCCTGGAAGTAGGCCAGCGGCAATTGCACCAAGTGGCGGAACAGGCGCGCGCCGAGTTCGACGTCGATGCGGCTGGTGGTGTGGCTGAAGACGTAGGAGCGCAGACCCGAAAGCACACTCTCGAAGACCACGACGGTGACCAGCCCGATGACCAGGACGTCCAGCGTTGTGAGTCCCTTGTGAACCAGGACCTTGTCCATCACCACCTGAAAGAACAAGGGGCTGACCAGCGCGAACAGCTGCAGCATGAGCGAGATCAGCAGGACTTCGCCCAGCAATCTGCGGTACTTGACGATCGACGGGATGAACCAGGAGAAGTCGAAGCGCGCGAGCTCTCCCATGAGGCTTGCGCGGCTGGTAATCAGGATCAGATCACCGGTCCAATTCGACGTGAACACTTCGACCGGTTCAATCATAGGTCGCGAGCCCGCTGCCCTCGGGTCCTGGATCAGGACGCGCTTCCCATCGCACTGTGCCAAGATCACGACATCAAGACTTCCGTCTTCACGCGACAGAAGCGCGAGCGCTGGCAATGGGGTGAGAGGCAGACGATCGACGGTCGTTGAGGTCAGCTTGGCCTTGAGTCCAAGATGCTTCGAAGCTCGAAGAAGCTCGTCGACGCCGACGCGATCACTTGGGGGCATGCCGAGTTGATGCGCGAGTGCGGCCGGATCAGCCGCGATCTGATGGAGACGGGCAATGGCGCATAGGGCCGCCAAGGCGGGAGCGCCTAAGGAATCCTGCTCGAGTGCACTTCCCTCCGAAGCACGACTCACCCTAGCAGTCTCTGCTGACTGCTCGTTGTAGCCGCTCACGGGCATTCGCCCCCCTGGTAACTATTTGTGCGAAGTGTAGATCGAACGACCTCGATTCATCAATGAACTTGTCTGCTGCCACGCCGCAACGTTGCACGGCTACCAACTGGCGCGTTGCGGTCTCCTCAACTTGCGGGAGACGCTGGGCAACTGCCTCATTTATGAAACGTCGTAGGCGCGCCCGCTGGAAGGAGACCCAGAGCTCTAAGACCCGCCCTCCAGACCAGAACTCACCACCCCTCAGCCGATCGCGACTCGGCATCCCCCGGCAAGCATGTGCTGCGCTGCACACCGTGCAACGAAGCCGTCTCAGAAGGTCTCCTCGGCCGCGCGCGACCAGCCCTTCGCATTGGCGCGTAGCGCCAGAACCGGGCCGCCCTGCAGGTCGTACCAGCCCAGCGGTCATCGGCGGTGTACTCGTGCATCACGCACCTCCCGAAAGCTTCGTCAGCATGGGCTACGTGCTCCGCCGTGTCGGCGGCCGGTTCGCGCGTTCTGGAAGTAAGTCGGCACATGCCGGCGGATCGCCGCCCTTCCATACCTTGGTCGTGGGTTGCTCGTCCGCGAGCGCGGACGAGTGAATTGCGTTGAAGTCGCGATCTCTGAGGGTGACCGTCGGCAGGCCGCACCGGTTGGACGCGTATTCGGATTTGCCGGCGCGCCGGAGCCGCGGCTTGAGCGTGACCTCAGCTCATTAGCCGAGTCCCTCCGTTCCTATGGGCACTTGGGACCAATAGAAGGCCCGCCACCCGGCGGGCTTTTTTCATGGCGCGCCGAACCCGCCGCCCCCGGGCGTGTGGATCTCGAACACGTCGCCCGGCTGCATCTCGGCCGATCCGATGTGACCCAGCTCCTCCTGGCGCCCGTCCGCGCGCACGACACGATTGAGGCCCACCTGTCCTGCCCGGCCCCCAGCCATGCCGAAGGCGCCGTGCTTGCGGCCGTTGGAGAGAATGCTCGCGGTCATGGCCTCCAGGAAACGCACCCGGCGCACGCCGCCATCGCCGCCCTTCCACCGGCCCGCGCCGCCCGACCCCTCGCGGATCCGGTAGCTCTCCAGCCGCACCGGGAAACGGAACTCCAGCACCTCGGGGTCCGTGAGGCGCGAGTTGGTCATGTGGGTCTGTACGACGCTCGTGCCGTCGAAACCCTCGCCCGCCCCGCTGCCGCCCGAGATCGTCTCGTAGTACTGGTAGCGCGCGTTGCCGAAGGTGAAGTTGTTCATCGTGCACTGGCTGGACGCCATCACGCCCAGCGCGCCGTACAGCGTGTTCGTGATGCACATCGAGGTCTCGACGTTGCCCGCGACCACCGAGGCCGGCGGGTCGGGATTGAGCATCGAATGCGGCGGGATGATCACCTTCAGCGGCTTGAGGCAGCCCGCATTGAGCGGGATCTCGTCATCGACGAGCGTGCGGAAGACGTACAGCACCGCCGCCATGCACACCGCCGTCGGCGCGTTGAAGTTGTTGACCTGCTGCGGCGACGTGCCGGTGAAATCGATCTCGGCGCTGCGGTCCTTCGCGTTGACACGGATCGCCACCTGGATCTGCGCGCCGTTGTCCAGCGGCAATGTGAACTCGCCGTCCTTCAGTTTCGTGATCACGCGCCGCACCGATTCCTCGGCGTTGTCCTGCACGTGCTTCATGTAGGCCTGCACCACCTCGAGCCCGAACTGCTCGACCATCTTGCGCAGCTCCTGCACGCCCTTCTCGTTCGCCGCGATCTGCGCCTTCAGGTCGGCCATGTTCTGGCCGGGATTGCGGCTCGGGTATTTGCCGCTTTTCAGCAGCGCGACCATCTCGGCCTCGCGCAGCACGCCGCGGTCCACGAGCTTCTCGTTGTTGATCTGCACGCCCTCTTCCTCGATCAGCGTCGAGAACGGCGGCATCGATCCGGGCGTGATCCCACCGATGTCGGCATGGTGCCCGCGCGAGCCCACATAAAACAGCGGCCGGCCCTCGCCGGCATCCAGGTACACCGGTGTGATCACCGTGATATCGGGCAGGTGCGTGCCGCCGTGGTACGGGTCATTGAGCACGTATACATCGCCGGGCGACATGCGGCCCGCGTTCTCGCGGATCACGGTCTTGATCGATTCGCCCATCGAGCCCAGGTGCACCGGCATGTGCGGTGCGTTGGCGATCAGGTTGCCCTGCGCATCGAACAGCGCACACGAGAAGTCCAGCCGCTCCTTGATGTTCACCGAGTAAGCCGTGTTCTGCAGCTGCAGGCCCATCTGCTCGGCGATGTTCATGAACAGGTTGTTGAACACCTCCAGCAACACCGGATCGACCCGCGTGCCCGCGGCGAACCGCTGCGTGCGCGGCACCCGGCGCTCCAGCACGATGTGGTCCAGCGACGTGAGCTGCGCTTCCCACCCCGGCTCGACGACGGTCGTCGCATTCTTCTCCGCGATGATCGCCGGGCCCGCGATCACGTCGCCCGGACGCAGGTCCTCCCGCACGACGAGCGCGGCCTCGTGCCACTGCCCGCCCGAATACATCTTCACCGTTTCGCGCCGCGGCGTCTCGCGCGCCGGCTGCACTTCGAGGCGCGGCTCCGCGGGCGCGTCGCCCGCGACCACGGCTTCCACCGACACGGCTTCGACCATCATGCCCTTGCCTTGCATCAGGAACGCGAAGCGCTGCCGATAGGCGGCTTCGAACCCGGCGACGATCGCCGGGAGGTCGCCGAAGGGAACGACGAGCGCCGAGTCGCTGCCTTCGTAGCGCACGTGCACGCGCCGGTGCACCGTCACCTGGCCCGTGTTCGCCTGCTGCCTTTCCAGCTCGCCCCGCGCAGCGGCGGCCAGCGCATCGAGGGTTTCGGCCACCCGCGGCTGGTTGACCTGCGTCAGGGGCAGCTCGACGGCCTGCTCGCGGATCACGTTCTGGTCCGCCAGGCCCATGCCGTAGGCCGACAGCACCCCGGCCAACGGGTGCACGAATACGCGGCTCATGCCCAGCGCATCGGCGACGAGGCACGCATGTTGCCCACCGGCGCCGCCGAAGCATTGCAGCGTGTAGCGTGTGACGTCGTAGCCGCGTGCGACCGAAATCTTCTTGATCGCGTTGGCCATCTGCTGCACGGCGATGTCGATGAAGCCCTCGGCCACCACTTCCGCCGGGCGGCCGACGCGGCCGGCCAGTTCGCCGAATCTCTGCCGGACGATCTCCTCGCTCAGCGGCTCGTTCGCCTTCGGTCCGAACACCTTCGGGAAATAGCGCGGCTGGATCTTGCCGACCATCACGTTCGCGTCCGTCACCGCGAGCGGGCCGCCGCGGCGATAGCTCGCGGGCCCGGGATTGGCGCCGGCGCTTTGCGGCCCGACGCGGAACCGTGAACCATCGAACTCCAGGATCGAGCCGCCGCCCGCGGCCACCGTGTGGATGCTCATCATCGGCGCGCGCATGCGCACACCGGCGACCTGCGTCTCGAACTCGCGCTCGAACTCGCCCGCGAAGTGCGACACGTCGGTCGACGTGCCGCCCATGTCGAAGCCGATCACCTTGTGATGACCGGCCAGCTGCGCCGTCCTCGCCATGCCGACGATGCCGCCAGCGGGCCCCGACAGAATCGCGTCCTTGCCCTGGAACGCGTGCGCGTCCGTGAGGCCGCCGGACGACTGCATGAAGAAGAGCTTCACGCCCGGCATTTCGCCCGCCACCTGGTCGACATAGCGCCGCAGGATCGGCGAGAGATAGGCGTCGACCACCGTGGTGTCGCCGCGGCTGACGAACTTCATCATCGGGCTGGTCCCGTGCGAGGTGCTCACCTGCGCGAAGCCGATCTCGCCGGCGAGCCGCGCCGCCGCCTTCTCGTGTGCGGTGAAGCGGTAGCCGTGCATGAACACGACGGCCACGCTGCGCAGGCCGCTCGCATGGGCCTTCTCCAGCGCCTCGCGCAGGTGCGCCTCCTCCAGCGGCTGGATCATTTCGCCGTTCGCGCCGACCCGCTCGTGCGCTTCGATCACGGACGAATACAGCAGCTCGGGCAGCGCGATGTGCCGATCGAACAGGCGCGGCCGGTTCTGGTAGGCGATACGCAGCGCGTCGCGGAAACCCTGAGTCGTGACGAGCAGCGTCGGCTCGCCCTTGCGCTCGAGCAACGCATTGGTGGCCACCGTCGTGCCCATCTTCACGGATTCCACCAGCGCGGGCGTCACCGGCTCGCCGGATCGCAAGCCCAGCAGGTGACGGATGCCGGCCACGGCCGCATCGCGGTACTGCTCCGGGTTGTCCGAGAGCAATTTGTGCGTGAGGAGCTTGCCGTCCGGACGCTTGGCCACGATGTCGGTGAACGTGCCCCCGCGGTCGATCCAGAATTGCCAGCGGGCTTGCGGCGTGTTGGCTTGATGCATGTGTCTATCCGTCGTCAGATCGGCGATCGTAAGCGCACGGCCGCCAGCGGGCGCTCCGACTGCAGCAGCGACCAGCAGCGCAGGCCCGTCGCCGCCTCGATGTCGCGCGCATACGGGGGCATGTTGGTGCATTCGAGCACCAGTGAGGCGACGTCGGGCGCCCGGGCGCGCAGGCGCCGCGCGGCTTCGACCACGTCAGCGCGCGCGCGAGCGAAATCCAGCGTGGAACGGTTGCCGAGGAACACCTGTGCGAACTCGCCGTCCGATGCCACGCCTTCGATCACGACATCTTGCATGCGCGAGGACGGCACGCCGGCCGCGGCGAGGAAGTCGCCATCGAGGTGACGCGCGCTGATCGTGAGCACGCCCACGCGGCGATGCGATTCGAACAGGCCCGGCAGCATCAGCAGGCTGGACGTCACGACCGGCACGCGCGCCTGCGCCTCCAGCGCCTGCTGCATCAGCACGAGGAAGCCGCAGCTGGTCGTGATGGCCACGGCGCCCAATGCTTCGAGTTCGTGCATGGTGCGCAGGAATGGCGCGAGGAGCCCGGCGCCGCGCTGGGCGGCAGCCGATTGCACCACCTGCTCCGGCCGCGCGCCGTGGACCGTCCGCGTGAGTGCCGGTACGCCGAAAGAAGCGGGATTGCCGATATCGCCCGGCAGCCGCGGAAAGCGCGTGTCGAGCGTCAGCACGCCGACAAAGCCGCGGGGTGCAAATACGGATGGCGCCGGCCCGGCAATTGCATTTATCCTCGGCGCTTCCATTCCTGCAATTCTCCCGGAGAGCGCATGAAACTCAAACAGCTGATCGCGGTGGCCGCGCTGGGCCTCGCTACCGGCGCCTTCGCCCAGACCAAATGGGACCTGCCCGCCGCCTACCCCGCCAGCAATTTCCACTCCGAAAACCTCGTCAAGTTCGCCGACGACGTGGACAAGGCTTCGGGCGGCAAGCTCAAGATCACCGTGCACCCGAACGCGTCGCTGTTCAAGGCGCCCGAGATCAAGCGCGCGGTGCAGCAAGGCCAGGCGCAGATCGGCGAGATCCTACTGGTGAACTTCCAGAACGAGTGGCAGCTGTTCGGCGCGGACGGCATCCCCTTCCTCGCGGACAGCTACGACGCGTCCATGAAACTGTACAAGGCGCAAAGGCCCTTCCTCGAGAAGAAGCTCGGCGAGCAGGGCATGATGCTGCTGTACGCGGTGGCCTGGCCGCCGCAAGGCATCTACACGAAGCGCACGCTCAATTCCGCGGCCGACATGAAGGGCCTGAAGTGGCGCGCCTACAGCCCGGCCACGGGGCGCATCGCCGAACTGGTGGGCGCGCAGCCCGTCACCGTGCAGGCGGCGGAGCTCTCGCAGGCACTGGCCACCGGCGTCGTGGATTCCTACATGTCCTCGGGCTCGACCGGCTACGACACCAAGACCTACGAGCACCTGAAGAAGTGGTACGACACGCAGGCCTGGCTGCCGAAGAACGCCGTGATCATGAACAAGGCCGCCTTCGATGCCCTGGACAAGGCGACGCAGGCCGCCCTGCTCAAGGCGGGCGCCGATGCCGAGGCCCGCGGCTGGCAGATGTCCAAGGCCGAAAACGCGCGCACGATCAACCTGCTCAAGCAGAACGGCATGGAAATCGTCACGCCGCCCCCGCAACTGAAAGCGGACCTGAAGAAGGTCGGCGACACCATGCTGAAGGAATGGCTCGACAAGGCCGGCCCGGATGGCAAGGCGCTGGTCGACGCCTACCACAAGCAATAACGCCACCACGGAGAGCCGATCCCGCAGTACCTCCCGGTGCTGCGGGATTTTTCATATGCGAAGAACACTCGATTTCCTCTACGACGCAGCCGCCTGGCTCGCCGCCCTCGCCATGATCGGCGTGCTGGCCATGGTGCTGGCGTCCATCGTCACGCGCCAGCTGGGCATCAACTTCCAGGGCACCGACGCCTACGCCGGCTACAGCATGGCGGCCGCGGGCTTCCTCGCCCTCGCGCACACGCTCAAGCACAACGAGCACATCCGCGTCACGCTGCTGCTCGGGCGGCTGAAGGGACGCGCGCTGCACGCGCTGGAAATGTGGGCGCTGACGGCCGCCGTCCTGCTGGCGGGCCTGTTCGCGTGGTACTCGGTGCGCCTCGCGTGGAACTCGCACGCCTTCAACGACATCTCGACCAGCAACGACGCGACGCCCTTGTGGGTCCCGCAGCTCTCGATGGCGCTCGGCGCCGTCGTCCTGCTCGTGGCGTTCATGGACGAATGGTGGCTCGAATTCACGGGCCGGCGCGTGGTCGCCCAAAGCGAGGAGGCACTCCACAATGAATGAAGTCGCCATCACCACGCTGTTGATCGTCGCGCTCTTCGCCCTCCTCGGCACGGGCGTGTGGATCGGCCTCACGCTCGCCGGGGTGGCCTGGATCGGCATGCAGCTGTTCTCCTCGCGCCCCGCCGGCGACGCGATGGCGCTCACCGTCTGGGGCGCCGCCTCGAGCTGGACGCTCACGGCCCTGCCCCTGTTCGTCTGGATGGGCGAGATCCTCTTTCGCACGAAGCTCAGCGAGAGCATGTTCAAGGGCCTCGCGCCCTGGGTCACCCGCCTGCCCGGGCGGCTGCTGCACACGAACGTCATCGGCTGCACGATCTTCGCGGCGGTGTCGGGTTCGTCCGCCGCCACCTGCGCGACGATCGGCAAGATGACACTGCCCGAGCTGTCCAAGCGCGGCTACCCGGACGACATCACCATCGGCTCGCTGGCCGGTGCCGGAACGCTCGGCCTATTGATCCCGCCTTCGATCATCATGATCGTGTACGGCGTGACGGCCGACGTGTCGATCGCGCGCCTGTTCATCGCCGGCATCATTCCCGGCATCGTGCTCGCGTCCATGTTCTCGGCCTATCTCGCGATCTGGGCCGCGATGAACCCGAAACGCGTGCCGCCGCCGGACCGGTCCATGACCTTCGGCGAGAGGGTCTTCGAGTCGCGCCACCTCATCCCCGTCGTCCTGCTGATCGCCGCGGTGCTCGGGTCGATCTATACCGGCTTTGCGACGGCGACCGAGGCCGCGGCGGTGGGCGTCGTCGGCTCGCTGCTCCTGTCGGCCGTGCAGCGCTCGCTCAACTGGCAGACCTTCCGCGATTCGCTGCTCGGCGCCACCCGCCTGTACTGCATGATCGCGCTGATCCTCTCGGGCGCGCAGTTCCTCACGCTGGCCATGGGCTACATCGGGCTGCCGCGCCACCTGGCGGAGTTCGTCGCATCGCTGGGCCTGTCGCCCTTCGGGCTGATCCTCGCGCTCTCCGTCTTCTACGTCATCCTGGGCTGCTTCCTCGACGGCATCTCGATGGTGGTGTTGACGATGGGCGTGATCCTGCCGACGGTGAACGCCGCACACATCGACCTGCTGTGGTTCGGCATCTTCATCGTGATCGTGGTGGAGATGGCGCAGATCACGCCGCCGGTGGGCTTCAACCTGTTCGTGCTGCAAGGCATGACGGGCCGCCAGATCACCTGGATCGCCCGCGTGACGATGCCGTTCTTCTTCCTCATGTGCGCGATGGTGCTGCTGCTGTGGTTCTTCCCCCAGATCGCCGTATGGCTGCCCGGACACATGTAGTTCGCGGACTGTTCGCCGCGGCGCTGGCGCTTGGCGCGCTGGTGTCGCGTGCTGGCGAGGTCACCGTCGCGGTCGCCGCGAACTTCACGGCGCCGATGCAGAAGATCGCCGCGGCCTTCGAGGCGCAGACCGGCCACCGCGCCAGGCTCGCCTTCGGCTCGACGGGCGCCTTCTACACGCAGATCAGGAACGGCGCGCCTTTCGAGTTGTTGCTGGCCGCGGACGACGAGACGCCCGCGCGGCTCGAGCAGGAAGGCCTGGCCGTGCCCGGCTCCCGCTTCACATACGCCCTCGGCCGGCTCGTCCTGTGGAGCGCTCGTCCAGACTTCGTCGACGGCAAGGGCGAGGTACTCGCGCGCGGCGAATTCGAACGGCTGGCCATCGCCAACCCGAAGCTCGCGCCTTACGGGCGGGCGGCGGTGGAAACGATGCAGCACATGGGACTTCTCGAGCGGCTGCAGCCGCGCATCGTGCAGGGCGAGAACATCGGCCAGGCCTTCCAGTTCGTTGCCACCGGGAATGCGCAACTCGGCTTCGTCGCCCTGTCGCAGGTGACGCAGGACGGCCGGATCGCCAAAGGATCGGCCTGGGTCGTCCCCGCCCGGCTCCACGCGCCGCTGCAGCAGGATGCGGTCGTCCTCGCCAAGGGCAAGGACAACGCCGCCGCGCGCGAGCTCGCGCAGTTCCTGAAGGGCGACAAGGCGCATGGCATCATCCGCGCCTACGGATACGAACTCTCGCCCTGACCCGCCATGCCCGCCTTCAGTGCCGGTGACCTCGATGCGATCTGGCTCACGGGCAAGCTGGCGGCGCTCACCACCCTCATCCTGATCGCCATCGCGACACCGCTCGCGTGGTGGCTCGCGCGTTCGTCCTCCCGCTGGAGTGCAGCCGTCGGTGCGCTGGTCGCATTGCCGCTGGTGCTGCCGCCCACCGTGCTGGGCTTCTACCTGCTCGTCGCGCTCGGGCCGGACGGCCCGCTGGGCATGTTGGCGCTGCCTTTCACCTTCGGCGGCCTGCTCGTGGGCTCGGTCATCTACTCGCTGCCTTTCGCCGTGCAGCCGCTGCAGCATGCCTTCGAAGCCGTGGGCGCACGGCCGATCGAGGCGGCGGCGACGCTGCGGGCATCCCCTCTCGACGCGTTCTTCTCCGTCGCCGTCCCGCTCGCGCGGCCCGGCTTCGTCACGGCCGCGATCCTCACCTTCGCGCACACGGTCGGCGAGTTCGGCGTGGTGTTGATGATCGGCGGCAACATCCCCGGGAAGACGCGCGTGGTCTCGACGCAGATCTACGGCCACGTCGAGGCGCTCGAATATGCGCAGGCGCACGGGCTGGCAGCGGGGATGGTCGCGTTCTCCTTCGTCGTGCTGCTCGCGATCAACCTTTACGCCCGCCGCGGCGCGCGGGTGATGCCGTGAACGCGGCCGATCGCATCCGGCTGGTGCTGCCGCGCGCGGGATTCACGCTCGACGTCGACCTGGAGTTGCCGGCCACCGGCATCACGGGCCTGTTCGGGCCATCCGGCGCCGGCAAGACCAGCGTCCTGCGTTGCGTGGCCGGGTTGGAGCGCGCGCAGCCCGGGCTCGTGCGCATCGCCGGCGAGACCTGGCAGGACGAGCACGTCTTCCTGCCCACCTGGCAACGCGCGGTCGGCTACGTGTTCCAGGAAGCGAGCCTGTTCGAGCACCTGGACGTGCGCGCCAACGTCGAATACGGACGCAAACGGGCCGGCGCGGGCGGCGCCTCGCTCGATGCGGCGATCGAGCTGCTCGGCATCGCGCACCTGCTCGGCCGCCGGCCGGCATCGCTCTCGGGCGGCGAGAGACAGCGTGTCGCGATCGCGCGCGCCGTCGCCAGCGCGCCTCAGCTGATGCTGCTGGACGAACCACTCGCCGCGCTCGATGCGGCCCGCCGCCAGGAGATCCTGCCGTGGTTGTCGAAATTGCGTGACGAGCTGAAGCTGCCGATGCTGTACGTCACGCATTCGATCGACGAGGTCGCGCGGCTCGCGGACACGGTCGCCCTGATGGACCAGGGGCGCGTGAAGGCCAGTGGCCCGGCGGGCGAGGTCCTGTCGAGCATCGACGCGGCCGCCATGCTCGGCGACGAAGCGGGCGCGCTGCTCGAGGGCATCGTGGCCGAGCGCGACGAACGCTGGCAGCTCGCCCGCATCGCTTTCGACGGCGGCAGCCTGTGGTTGCGCGACAGCGGCCTGGCGCTGGGTCGCCGGGCGCGCCTGCGCGTGCTCGCGCGGGACGTGAGCGTCACGACGCGCGAGCCGCAGGGCAGCAGCATCCAGAACATCGTCCCAGTGACGGTTGCCGAAGTCGCGGCGGATTCCAATCCTTCGCAGGTGACCGTGCGCCTGCGGTCGCAGGGCTCGATCCTGCTCGCACGCATCACGGCGCGCGCGGCGCACTCGCTCGAACTCGCACCCGGGCAGGCCGTCTGGGCGCAGGTGAAGTCCGTCGCGCTCGTCGGCTAACGTGCGTTGGCGTTCGGGAAGAAGAGCTGCTCGCCGTTGATCTTGTACGAGGCGATCACGGCCTGCCCTTCGGGCGACGTGACCCAGTCGACGAACTTCTGCGCCTGCGCCGCCTTCACCTGCGGGAACTTCTGCGGGTTCACGACCATCACGCCGTACTGGTTGAACAGGCGCTTGTCGCCCTCGACGAGGATCGTGAGATCACCGCGGTTCCTGAAACTGAGCCACGTGCCGCGGTCGGCGAGCGTGTAGGCATTCGTGGAGCTGGCGATGTTCAGGTCCGGGCCCATGCCACAGCCGCATTCCCTGTAGCCGCTGCCCTTGTTGTCGATGCCCGCGGCCTTCCAGTCACGCAGCTCCGCCGCATTGGTGCCGCTCTTGTCGCCGCGTGAGACGAAGGGCGCGTTCGCTGCTGCGATCTTCCTCAGCGCTTCGACGACGTCCCTGCCCTTCACGCCGGCCGGATCCGCCTTCGGCCCGACGAGCACGAAATCGTTGTACATGACGGGGTAGCGCCTCGCCGCCCCGCCTTCGGCGACGAACTTCTCCTCGGCCGCCTGGTCGTGCACGAACAGCACGTCGGCGTCGCCGCGGCGGGCGATGTCGATCGCCTGGCCGGTGCCCACGGCCACGACCTTCACGTCGATGCCTGTCGCCTTCTTGAACTCGGGCAGCAGGTGCGAGAAGAGCCCCGATTGCTCGGTGGACGTGGTGGACGCCATCGTGATCGTCTCGCCATGGGCGGCGAGCGCGATGCAGAAAGCGAAGAGCGCGGACAGCGCGCGTGAGACGGTCATGCCAGTTCACCTTTCAAAAACATTTCGGCATCGTGCGAGGTGCGCGCCAGCACCTCGTGATCGAAGAAGGAACGCACGGGCAGGTCCGCCAGCACCCGGCCATGCTCGAGATAGACCACTCGGCTCGCGAGCCGCTTGACCTGCCCCAGGTTGTGGCTGGCGAAGACGAGCGTCATGCCGCCATGGGCGAACTCCTCCATCAGCGCCTCGACTTCGCGCTTGCCGTGCGGATCGAGGTTGGAGGTCGGCTCGTCGAGGAACAGCACGTCCGGCTGCAGGCTCCACGCGCGCGCCAACGCCAGCCGCTGCTGCTGCCCGCCCGACAGGGCGCGCGCGCTGCGCAGGGCCTGCGCGCTCAGGCCGACCCGGCCGAGCGCCAGCAAGGCGCGTTCGCGCGACTCTACCCAGCTCATGCCGCCGCGAATCCACAGGCCCAGCGCGACGTTGTTCAGGGCGCTGGTGCGCAGCAGGTAAGGCCGCTGGAACAGCATCGCCTGGCGGGCGCGGCCGTCGCGCAGCACGGAGCCCGCGGCCGGCTGGACCAGCCCGTGCAGCAGGCGCAGCAGCGTGCTCTTGCCGCTGCCGTTGCCGCCGATGACGGCGACGCACTCGCCCCCGGCGATGCGCAGGTTCACGGCGCTGAGCGCGTGCACGCGGCCGAAGCGCACGTCCACGGACCGCACCTGCACCACGCCGCTCATACCGCCGCTTCCTGCAGCACCGGCCGATCGACCCGGTCGAGCCGCCACCGCCGCACGCCCGCGATGAGCGCGTTGAGCAGCAACACCACCGTGAGCAGCACGAAGCCCAGCGCCAGCGCGAGCGGCAGGTCGCCCTTGCTCGTTTCGAGCGCGATGGCCGTTGTCATCACGCGCGTGAAGCCTTCCATGTTGCCGCCCACGATCATCACGGCGCCGACTTCGGAGATGGCGCGGCCGAAGCACGCGATGATCACGGTGAGCAAGGCATACCGTTCGTCCCAGGCGATCAGCAGTGCCCTCAGCGCCGAGCCGGCGCCCAGCGAAGCGAGTTGCTCGCCGCTCGCGGCGTCGACGTCCTCGACAAGCTGGCGCGTGAGCGCGGCGGCGACCGGCAGCACGAGGATGGCCTGTGCGACCACCATCGCCTTCAGCGAAAAGAGCCAGCCGAAGGATCCGAGCGGGCCCGAGCGTGACAGCAGCAGGTACACCACCAGGCCGACCACCACCGAAGGCAGGGCCAGCATCGTATTGAGGACGGTGAGCAGTACGCCGCGGCCGCGAAAACGCGCGACACCGAGCCACGCGCCGGCCGCGAGGCCGAACGTGCACGCGATCAGGCACGCCGCGCCGCTCACCGCGAGCGAGCGCGCCACGATCTCGACCAGGTTTTGATCCAACCCCGCGACCAGGTCCCAGGCCCGCGCGAAGCTCCCGCTGAACGTATTCATCCAGAGTGGCATGCTACCGATGTCATGGCGCCCGGGCGATAGGGCAAGCGAGCTATGAACCGGCCTGCATAGCGGCTCGGCGATACTCCGGGCCGTGCGCAAGGTTTGCCTCTCCTACTCGTTCGCGGCGGAAGCCGGCCGCCGCACGGCCATCGGCAATGCGCTGATGGACCTGCTCGGCGCCGTGCGCGAGCACGGATCGATCTCCGCGGCGGCCAAGGCACTGGGCCTGTCGTATCGCCATGTCTGGGGCGAACTCAAACGCTGGGAGGCCGAGCTCGGCCAGCCGCTCGTGATGTGGGAGAAAGGCCAGCGCGCCCGCCTGTCGGAGTTCGGCGACAAGCTGCTGTGGGCAGAGCGCCAGGCGCAGGCGCGGCTCGCGCCGCAGATCGAGGCGCTGCACGCCGACCTCGAGCGCACCTTCGCCGTGGCGTTCGACGAAGGCGCGCACGTGCTCACGCTGTTCGCCAGCCATGACGAGGCGCTGGCAGCCCTGCGCGAGGACGCCGCCCGCGCGCGGCTGCACCTGGACATCCGTTTCTGCGGCAGCGTCGACGCGATCACGGGGCTGAACCAGGGCCGCTGCGTGATGGCGGGCTTCCACGTGCCGCCGCAGCGCCGGCCCGGCTCCCTCGCCCAGCGCACCTACCAGCCGCTGCTGCAAACCGGCCACCACAAATTGATCGGCTTCGCGCGCCGCAGCCAGGGGCTCATCGTCGGGAAGGGGAACCCGCTGCGCGTGCAATGCGTTGCCGACATCGCGGCGAAACGCGCGCGCTTCGTCAACCGCGCCATCGGCACCGGCACGCGCGTGCTGTTCGACGAGTTGCTCGCCGAAGCCGGAATCGAGCCCAGGGTGATCGAAGGCTATGCCAGCGCCGAACCTTCACATGCCGCCGTCGCACTCGCCGTGGCGTCGGGAGCCGCGGATGCGGGCCTCGGCATCGAGCCCGCCGCACGCGCCCGCGGCCTGGATTTCGTGCCGCTGCTGAAAGAAGACTACTACCTCGTCTGCCTCAAAGACGCACTCGACGAGCCGCCGGTGCAAGCCCTGCGCGAATTCCTGCGCAGCAGGGCCTGGCAACAGCGCCTGCACACCTTGCCCGGCTACGAACCGATGCGCAGCGGCGAGGTGCTGAGCCTCAAGGACCAGTTGCCCTGGTGGCAGTTCAGGAAATGACGGTTCAGGCCAGCACCTTCAACAGCCAGGCATTCAGGTCGCGCACTTCCTCCATGCACACCGAGTGGGGCATGGCGTACTCGTGCCATTGCACGTCGTAGCCGAGCGCGCGAAGCGCCTCGCATGACTTCCGCCCGGCTTCGAGGGGAACCACCGGGTCCGTCGTCCCGTGCGCGAGGAAGACGGGCGTGAGCTGGTTGGCGTCGGCGCGTTCGCTCCGCGTCATTTCCGCCAGCGGCAGGTAGCCCGACATGCCCGCGATGCCGGCGAGCCGCTCCTTGTGGCGCAGGCCCGTGAGCAGCGCCATCGCGCAACCCTGCGAGAAACCCGCGAGCACGATCCGGCTGGCCGGCGTGCCGCGTTCCACTTCGCGCGCGATCAGTTCTTCGACCAGGGCCTGCGAGTGGCGCAAGCCCTTCTCGTCCTGGCGCTGGCGCAGGTCGCCGGCGAGCACGTCGTACCAGGCGCGCATGCGATAGCCGCCGTTGATCGTCACCGGCATCACGGGCGCGTGCGGGAAGACCCAGCGCACCGGCCCGACCGGTCGCAGGTCAAGCTCTTGCGCGAACGGCACGAAGTCGTTGCCGTCGGCGCCCAGCCCGTGCAGCACGATGATGCTGGTCCGGGGCATGGGCGCGGTCTCGATGTCGATGGTGTCCAGCACGGCGGTATCTCTCTCGGGTTTCAAATGCGACACGCGAGCATACTGTGTGCCCGGCCCGAGGCGTCCGACAGCCGCATCCCGACGTTGCCTTACACCTGCCGCGCTGCGGTGCGCCCAAACTGGGTTGGACAGCAAGCACATCGGACGAAAGGATGCTGGACATGCAAGTGCAAGTGAACACCGGCGACGGCCTCACGGGCAAGGACACCTTGGAACGCTGGGTGGACGATTTCCTGAACGAGGAACTCGCGCGCTTTCGCAACGAGATCACGCGCGTCGAGGTGCAGCTCACGGACGAGGCCAAGGGCAGGAAGGGAGCGCAGGACATGCGCTGCATGCTCGAGGCGCGCCTGAACGGGCACCAGCCGGTCGCGGTGCAGCACCATGGCGCCACGATGGACGAAGCCATCCGCGGCGCGTCGACCAAGCTCATGCGTGCGCTGGAGCACACCCTGGGCAAACTCGACCGGCATGAGCACCGCGTGCGGGACACGATCCGCCGCGAGCCCGAAGCGACCGAAGTGAAGCCGGGTGAGGAACTCACGTAAGACGCACTGCGGGTTGTCACACGGCGTATTGATGAGTCGTATTGCCGCCACTGCAGACCCACACGAAAATCGTGCGCGCGCGTATATTCGTTTCGCGCCTTGGTGGGGTCTTCGCCGCGGGCGCTTCAACTTCCAAGGAGCCTGATGATGACATCCACAATCAAGAAGATGACCTGCCGCGTTCTGGTGGTATCGCTCCTGGCGCTGTCGTTCCAGACGGCGCGGGCCGGCATGATCGGCGCGGACCAGGCTGCGGCCGCGCAAGGGGCGCAATCGGATCGCACCGTCGTCATGAGCGTACTCAATCGCGCGGAGACCACCGCCCAGCTGCAGGCGATGGGGGTCGATCCGCAAGCCGCGCGCGAACGCGTCGCGTCGATGACCGACCAGGAAGTGCACGCGCTGGCCCAGGACATCCAGACCGCCCCTGCGGGCGCGATGAGCGGATGGGGCTGGGCCGCCGTGGTGATCGTTGTCGCCGCGGTCTGGTACTTCGCGTATCGCAAGTGATGCGCCAAGCGGCCGCCGCATGACGGCGGGATCGAAAGCGTCGGCCCGCCGCAGCGCGGGCCTTCTCGCATTCGCGGTCGCCGCGCTGCTGGCCGGCTGCGCGCAGCTCGTGCCGCAGACGGTCGCCTTGCGCAGCGCGTGGCCCGAAGGCGTGCCGCGCACCGTCGAACTGACGTCGGTGCCGTTCTTCCCGCAGGAGGATTACCAGTGCGGGCCGGCGGCGCTGGCGACCGTGCTGGGCTACACCGGCCTGGCCGTCACGCCCGAGGACCTGGTCAAGCAGGTGTTCCTGCCCGCGCGCCAGGGCAGCCTCCAGCTCGAGATGCTGGCCGCGCCGCGGACACGGGGGCGCGTGACATACCAGCTTGCGCCGAGCTATGCCGACGTGTTGCGCGAAGTCGCGGCCGGCAATCCTGTCGTCGTGCTGCAGGACGTGGGCGTGATGTCGCCGATGTTCCCCGAGTGGCACTACGCCGTGGTCAACGGTTTCGACTACCCGTCGGGCACGATCTACCTGCGCTCAGGCAAAAAGCCGCGGCAGGAGATGCCCTTCACCTACTTCGAGCGCGAGTGGATCCCGGGCAAGCGCTGGGCGATGGTCGTCACCACGCCGGACCGCGTCCCCGTCACGGCGACCGAGGACGGCTGGGTCAATGCCGTGATCGCGATGGCGCGCGTGAGCGGCGCCGATGCCGCGATGAAAGGCTACGAGGCGACGCTCCAGCGCTGGCCCGGCAACCTGCCGGCGATGATCGGCCTCGCCAACCTCCACCACGACCGCGGCGACAACGCACGCTCGATCGCGCTGTTGCGCGAGGCCCAGCAGAAGCACCCGCAATCGGCCATCGTCACCAACAACCTGGCGCAGGCGCTGTCCGATGCCGGACGCAACAGCGAGGCGCTCGCGCAGATCGAGAAGGTCTCGGACCCGCACAGTCCGTTCGCCTCCGAGATCAAGTCCACGCGCGCGCTGATCCTGCAGCGCCTGGCGCAACAGAGGGCCGGCAATCGCCGTTGAAGCGCTCTGCTAACCTCTCGGCATGGATTTCAATCTCGAGCCATCGGGATCGCCGGTTCGCGACTCGGCCACCGTGGTGCTGCTGCGTGATGGCGCGTCGGGACTGGAAGTCTTCCTGCTGAAGCGGCACGGCTTGTCGGACGTGCTCGGCGGCGCGTACGTGTTTCCGGGCGGCAAGGTGGATGCAAGCGATGCCGAGGCGTCGGCACTGGCCCGCCTCGACCGCACGCCGCAGGAGCTGCATGCGGCCCTGAACGAGCCGTCGCTCTCTGCGGTCGAGGCGGCCGCCATCTTCGCCGCCGCATTGCGCGAGACATTTGAAGAGGCCGGGGTGAAGCTGGCCGCCAGCGACCTCGTGCCGTGGTCGCGCTGGATCACGCCCGCGGTCGGTGGCGTGATCCGCAAGCGCTTCGATGCCCGCTTCTTCCTCGCGCGGGTGCCGCCTGGCCAGGAGCCGCGCCACGATGACCACGAGGCCATCGAGAGTGCGTGGCTGGCGCCGCGCCAGGCCTTGCGCCAGTACTGGGACGGCGCGATCGAGCTTGCGCCGCCGCAGATCATGAGCCTGGCCCACCTGTCGCGTTACCCGGGCGTGGACGAGGCGATCGTTGCGGCACGCTTGCGGCAGCCGCCGCTGGTCCATCCCGAGCCGTTCCAGCAGGACGGCATCCGCGTGATCTGCTATCCCGGCGACGAGCGCCACTCCGTGCGCGAGCGCGCCCTGCCCGGGCCGACGCGGCTGCACCACGTGCATGGCCGGTTCGAGCCGGCCGGCGGATTCGACGCGCTGTTCGCGGACTAGGCGCAGCGAAAGCCCCCTACATGCCGACGGCGCGCCACCCTGCGGCGCAGCTGGCCGGGCTTTCCCAAACTGCAGTAGCCGGCCGGCGCCACGCGCCACAAAGACAGGTATCGGGCTTTCGCTGCCATCGGCGAAACGCGAGAACATTGTCCAGCGGGCCCGGCCGCATCCAGCTTCGGGAGCGCGGCCATGCCTTCTCTGTTGATGCGCCTCATCATCCTGGTCGCCGTGGCTATTGCCGCGACGACGGCGATCAAGACCCATGCCGGCGCACTCACCGAAGAGGAAACGCGCGAAGTGGAGCGCATCGTCATGGCCCAACTGGTGGCCTTCGCGAGCGACGATGCCGCCGGGGCGTTCGCCACGACGACGCCGGCCGTGCGCAAGGCGATCGGCGACGCCGGCCGTTTCTCCGCGATGGTGAAAGGCACTTACCCGATGGTGTATCGCCCCGCCACGGTCGTCTTCCAGAAGCCCGAGGCGAACGGCACCACGGTGCTGCAGCTGGTCGAGATCACGGACCAGCGGATGAAGTCGTGGATGGCGATGTTCGCGGTGGAGCGCCAGGCCGACAACACCTGGGCGATCAGCGGCTGCGTCGTGACGGAGAACCAGTGGCTCCCCGTGTGAGGCGCCGGACTTTCAAAGCGCGCTGAAGATGTCCTGCAGCGCCCCGCCTTCGGGCATCACGTAGACCACCGCGGGGCCCCCGCCCAGCCAGCGCTGCACGACGTCGTCGTAGAAGCGCACCGGCACCACCACGCAGCCGTAGGACACGCGATGGTCCTCGGGCCGGGACGACGCGAGGCGCAGCTCGCGCGGCCGCTGCGACGGCCCGGGACGCAGCCGGTGGATGGCGAAGGCGCTGCCCCAATCGACCCAGATCACCTGCTCGCCCGAGGCATTGACGCCCGGTTGCGCGACGAAGCGGCCGGCGGGCGTGGTGCGCTCCTCGAAAGGCACGAAACCTTGCTGCGTGTGCTCGCCGACACCGGGCGCGCTCTCGTCACCCGGCGCCTGCCCGAGCAGCGCGGGCGATTCGCCCTGCATCCGCCCGGAGGCATCGAACACGAAGATGCGCGCCGCCTTCTTGTCGACGATGGCGAATGGACGCTCGCCATGGTCGCTTGCCGAGATGATCCGGTCATGCAGCTGGCGCGCATCGGGCGTCAGCGGGGCGGCGCCGGCCGGCACCGCGGCGGCCACGGCAAACGACGCCGCGGCCACGGCCTTCCAAAACATTCGAGTCCCCCATCGGTGCCGGCGCGCGGCACGCGCAAGCTCAGCAGGGGACCGATGTTAACGATGAGCTGCGCCGCGACAAGGCCCTGTTACACAACAGTGGGGCCAAGTGCGGAGAAAGTCAGTGTTGCGCCATCTTCAAGGGCGCATTTGTCGCGGGATCGACGTCGTAGAAGGATGCGAAGGTCTGCTCGATCGGCCGGGTTTCGGGCAGCACGTAGACCACGAGCCCGTGCCGGTCGATGGCCGGCCGCAACTGCCCTTCGTAGAAGGCATCGGGCAGGTTGATGCAGCCGAAGGACATGCGGTTGTCCTCGACGTCGGGCGTGGCCATCGCCTTCAGGCGCTCGGGGACCTTGATGATCCGGTGCATCGACACGGCCGCTTCATAGTCGACCCACACCACGTCCTCGTGGCGCGTGGAACTCTCGCCGACGCGGGCGATGAAGCGGCCGGCCGGGGTCGTCTTCTCTTCGGGCAGCACGTCCTTGATGGGCTTGTCGCCCACGCCCGGGAACGTGTCGTCCCCGCGGGCCGAGCCGAGCAAGGCCGTGGCCGCCGCGCGCAGGCGCGCATCGGGCCCGAACAGGTAAACCCGCGCTCGTGGCTTGTCGATGATGACGAAGGCGCGCGTCCCGTTGTCACCGGAAACCGCGACCCAGTTGGCCATCCGGCGCACGTCGGTCGAGGCTGTCTCGCCGCCCAGGTCGGCCGGGTGCACACCGCCTCGCGGCTGCACGGTCGTGGCCGGCGGGGAACTCCTGGCGAAGCGCGATGCGAAGTGCACCGCAGGGGGAAGGACCAGCACGAGCACCGCGGCACCGATCAGCGCGCCCCGGCGCAGCGACTGCGCGAGTTCGGAGCTGGGCTGGGCGCTGGCGGTCTCTCGTCGGGTCATGGCGACAACCCCATCGGGGGGTGAGCCCGATGGGGCATCGGCAGGGCGCTCAGTTCCGGTCCGCGCGTGCCGCGCCGCTCGATGTCGTCGTGTCGGTCGAAGCGGTGTTGCTGGAGGTCGAAGACGACGTGTCGCTGCTCGTCGTGCTGCCGCTCGTGCCCGCCGCGCCCATGCTGGACGTGCTGGGGCTCGACGAGCTGTTGGCGGTGCTCGAGCTGGTGCTCGGGGTCGTCGTCGCGCTCGTGCTCGGGGAGGTCGAGCTGCTGGTGCTCGGAGAGGCGCTCGTGCTCGGGGATGCGCTGGGTGCTGGTGTGCCGGTCGAACCGCCCGTGCTCTTGTCGGTCTTCTGCATCGTGGACGGTGTGCCGCCGCCGCCCGCGGTGGCCGAATCCGAGCTGCTGGTCCCTTGCGCCATCGCAAAGCCGCCGATGGCCAGCGCCGCCGCGGCGGCCAACGTCGTCAGCGTTTTTTTGGTCGTGGTCATGTCTTTCGCTCCTTGAAAAAAGGAAATACTCCCCGGTGCGGGGATCGAGGTTGAAACAAGCCGGCTCGAAATGGCCGACTGCCTCGAAGCCTATCGATGGGGATGGAGCGCAGAAGTGGGTCTATGCAGGCACAGCCTGTAGGACCGGCACTGTCACGATTTGCGGCTGTGCAGCGCTCTCGTGGCTCCACACTTCGATCTGCAGCGCCGGGTTGGCGCACTCGCAGCCAAGCGCGACATCGTCCTCGCAGGCATCGAAAGATGGATCGAATGCGCGAGCTGCCGCGCGACCGGACGTGGAGAAGTTCGCGAGGGCGGTAGGCGATTTCATGCAGGTCCTTCGGGCAACTCGTGGTAATTGGCTGCCATCTTCGGATACAGACTGGCACAGCCATATCCGCCAAGCGCTTGAGCCCGCGTAGGAGTCCGCCTACCCTGCCGCCGCGCCAAGACGCCAGAGCCAGGTCGTTTCCTTCGCGCGCGCCGCATGCAGCGGGTCGGACGCGTCGCCGACTTTCGGGTGGCGCGGGCGTGTGCCCTCCTTCGCGACGATGCGCAAGCCGGCGGCTTCGATCCAGCCCGCGAGCTCGCCCGCGGCACGCAGCCCCAGGTGTTCGGCGAGGTCGGACATCACCAGCCAGCCCTCGCCGCGGGGCGCGAGGTGTGCGCGCAAGCCCGAGAGAAAGCCGCGCAGCATCCGGCTGTCCTCGTCGTAGATCGCGTGCTCGAGCGGCGAACTCGGGCGCGCCGGCAGCCACGGCGGGTTGCACACGACCAGCGGGGCCGCACCTTCGGGGAAGAGGTCGGCCCGGACCACTTCGACCTTGCCGGCCAGGCCGAGGCGGTCGACGTTGTCCTGCGCACAGGCGAGCGCCCGGGGGTCGAGGTCGGTGGCCACGACGCGCTGCACGCCGCGCCGGGCGAGCAGCGCCGCGATCACGCCGGTGCCGGTGCCGATGTCGAAGGCGAGTTCCTTCGACGGCAGCGGCGCTTTCGCGACCAGGTCGAGGTATTCGCCGCGCACCGGCGAGAACACGCCGTAATGGGGATGGATGCGGTTGTCCGGCGCTGTCCCGAGTGCCGGAATCTCCACGCCCCGCCTGCGCCACTCGTGCGCACCGATCAGCCCGAGCAACTCCCTCAAGGGCACCAGCCGGGGCGCGCCGTCCGGCGGACCCCAGGCCTCCCGGCAGGCATCGGCCACATCGGGCGCGCGCGGCAGCGGGACGCGGTAGTCGCCCTCCATCGGCACGAGCAGGCGATTGAGGATGCCGGCCCGCTGGCCCTGCGCCTGCCGGTGCTGGTGGAAGGCATCGAGCATGGATGCGGGCGGCTTCGCGCGCCGGCGCTTGCGGTCCGCGCGCCGAGCCATCGCCTGCATCAGCTGGCGAGCGTTGTGATAGTCGCCGCGCCACACCAGGTCGTTGCCCTCGCTCGCCAGCCGCAAGGCCGCGTCGGCCGTGAGCGTGTCGTCGACGTCCAGCCTGCGGGTCATGACTTGCGCATCGAGCGCCGCGCGAGAGCCACGACGCCCAGCACGATCGCACCGGCCATGCTGCCCACCAGCACGTTCAGCACCAGGGTGAGGACGGCCGAGTGCGTGAGGTCCTCGATCGCATGGTGCAGGAACGGGAAGCCATGCACCAGGATGCCGCCACCGACCATGAACATCGCCGCCGTGCCCACGACCGAGAGCGTCTTCATCAGCGCAGGCGCCGACCGCACGATCGCGTGGCCGACACGCTGCGGCAGCGCGCGCGAGCGGCGCGTGAGGTAGAAACCGAAATCGTCGAGCTTCACGATCACCGCGACCACGCCGTACACGCCCACGGTCATGGCGATCGCGACGCCCGCGAGCACGATCACCTGCTGCAGCAGGTCCGCGCCCGCCGCGGTCCCGAGCGTGATCGCGATGATCTCGGCGGACAGGATGAAATCGGTGCGGATCGCCCCGCGGATCTTGTCGCGCTCGATGTCCACCGGATCGCGCTGCGGATCGGCCATTTGCCGCGCCAGCGCCTGGTGCTCCGCGGCATCTTCGGCCCGTGAGTGCAACAGGCGATGAGCGAGCTTCTCGAAACCCTCGTAGCACAGGAACGCGCCACCGATCATGAGCAGCACCGTCACCGCCCAGGGCGCCAGGGCGCTGATGGCCAGCGCGGCGGGCACCAGGATCGCCTTGTTGACGAGCGACCCTTTCGCGACCGCGAACACCACCGGCAGCTCGCGCTCGGCGCGCACGCCCGCGACCTGCTGCGCATTGAGCGCGAGGTCGTCGCCGATGACGCCCGAGGTCTTCTGCGCCGCCGCTTTCGCAAGCAGCGAGACGTCGTCGAGGATGGTGGAGATGTCGTCGAGAAGGGCAAGCAGGCTGGAGGCCATGGGCGCTGATTATGATGGGCCATGGCCGAACACCTGGTGCGCTACGGCGGGCACACGATCAGCGCTCGCGAGGACGAGACGCTGCTCGCCGCCGCGCTGCGTGCCGGCCTCGACGTGCCGAGCTCGTGCCGCACGGGCACCTGCCGCACGTGCATCGCGCTGCTGGTGCGCGGCGACATCCATTACGTGGTGGAGTGGCCGGGGCTCATCCCCGAGGAGCGGGCCCAGGGCTGGATCCTGCCCTGCGTCGCGCAGGCCCGCGGCGAAGTCGAGATCGAGATTCCGGCTCAGTAGTTTCCGGTGGTGTACGGGCTCTTCGGGTGCCACTTGTGGTCGACGCCCGGGATCGGTTCGGCCTTCGGGTCCGGGTGATGCTGGACGTCGTTCGTGTCCGGCTTGTCCTCTTCCGGCGGCAGGGGCTTGTCGAGCTCCCTGGCGGCTTCGGGTGATTTGGGGGAAGTCATGCAGCCAATCTAGGCCGGCGGGGCCGGCTGCACTGTAGGACTGCTGCCCGCCTCCGGCGCGCGGTGGCATAGTCGGCGCATGCGCCTCGTCCTTCTTTGCTTCTGGTTCGTCTGCGGCTTCGCGACGGCCGCACCACCGCAATTCGAAGACACGATCGCCCAGCGTGCGCTCGCGTGCACGTCGTGCCACGGCAAGGAGGGCCGCGCCGGGCCGGACGGTTATTACCCGCGCATCGCGGGCAAGCCCGCCGGCTACCTCTACAACCAGCTGCTGAATTTCCGCGAAGGCCGCCGCCATTACGGCCTCATGGCGCGGCTGCTGGACCCGCTGTCCGAGCCGTACGTGTTCGAACTGGCGCAGTACTTCGCATCGCTGGACCTGCCCTACCCGCCGCCGCAACCCGCGACACTGCCACCGGCGGTGCTCGAGCGCGGCCGCGTACTGGCGACGCAAGGCGACGACGCGAAAAAGATTCCCGCCTGCGTGCAGTGCCACAGTGACCGGCTCACGGGTGCGCAACCGAACACGCCGGGCCTGCTGGGCGTGTCGCGCGACTACCTCAATTCGCAGCTCGGCGCCTGGCGGGCCGGGCAGCGCCGCGCGCAGGCGCCCGACTGCATGGCGAAGATCGCGAAGCAGCTGGCACCGGAAGACCTCACGGCGGTCGCCGCCTGGCTGGCCGCGCAACCGCTGCCCGCCGACGCGCATCCCGTCGCTTCGATCGAGAAGAAGCCGACGCTGGAGTGCGGCAGCGCGGCCGCGCCGCAAGCGAAGGCGACGCCCGCCCGCGTGGAAGCGCCCGCGGCAGCACGCGGCGCCTACCTCGCCCGCGTGGGCAATTGCATCGCGTGCCACACCGAGCGCGGCGGCGCGCCGTTCGCGGGCGGACGCGCGATCGAGACGCCGTTCGGCACGGTGTACTCGAGCAATCTCACGCCGGATCGCGCGGCGGGCATCGGCGCGTGGTCGGCCGACGACTTCTGGCGTGCGCTGCACGAGGGTCGATCGCGCGACGGGCGTCTCCTGTACCCGGCGTTTCCCTACCCGAACTACACGCAGGTGACGCGCGAGGACTCGGATGCGATCTATGCCTTCCTGCGCGGCCTGCCTGCCACGCCGCGTGCCAATACGCCGCATCGGCTGCGCTGGCCGTACGGCACGCAAGCCGCGCTCTGGGCGTGGCGCACGATGTACTTCAAGCCGGGCGTCTTCGAGCCCGACAAGGCGAAACCGCCCGAATGGAACCGCGGCGCGTACCTGGTGAGCGGGCTCGGCCACTGCAGCGCCTGCCACACGACACGCAACGCGCTCGGCGCGCAGGCGAACATGATGGACCTCTCGGGCGGGGTCATCCCGATGCAGAACTGGTACGCGCCCTCGCTGGCATCGAGGAACGAGGCCAGCGTCGGCGAGTGGGACATCGCCCATGTCGAGCGGCTGCTGCTGTCCGGCGTCGCGCCACGCGGGACGGTGCTGGGCCCGATGGCGGAGGTCGTGCTGCAAAGCACGCAATACCTCACGCCGGAGGACGCGAAGGCGATGGCGGTGTTCCTCAAGGCGGTGCCGGAGCCCGCAACCCGCGAGCCCGGGGTGGCCGGCGCGATCACCGCATGGTTCAAGGCGCTGCAGCGCATCGGTGAGCCCGACCGCACGGCGGCGCTTCCCGGGCGCGTCGCCGAACGCGGCGAGAAGATCTACGGTGATCGCTGCGCGCAGTGCCATGGCGACAAGGGCGAAGGCAGGCCGGGCGTCTACCCCGCACTGGCGGGCAATCGCGCGGTGAACCTGCCGGTCACCTCCAACCTCGTGCAGATCGTGCTGGGCGGGGGCTTTCCGCCCGCGACGGCGGCCAACCCGCGTCCCTTCGGCATGCCGCCGTATGCGACGACCCTCAGCGACGAGGACATCGCCGCTGCCCTGAGCTACATCCGCATGTCCTGGGGCAACCGTTCGGGCGCGGTGAGCGAGTTCGAGGTCGCGCAGCAAAGGAGCAGCACGGCGCCATGAGCCTGCGACGCGTGCAACTGCCGGCCGGCGTGCCGGGGTCGCTGTGGCTGTCTTCCATGCCCGGCCGGTTCGCCTCGTGGCGCGAGTTCGAGCAGGACGCGCGTGATGCGGGCCTCAGGATGGTGGTGTGCCTCACGCCGCGCGACGAGGTGAAAGAGCTCTCGCCGCAGTACCACGCGGCCATCGAACACGGCGGCCTGCCTTGCGAATGGGTGCACCTGCCGGTGCCGAATTTCGGCGTGCCCGAAGAGCCCCGGGCCTTCCGCCGCGGCATCGAACGCGTGGTGCGGGCCCTGCGTGCGGGCGAGCCGGTGATGATGCATTGCGCTGCCGGCATGGGCCGCACCGGGAGCGCCGCGGCCTGCGTGCTGAAGGCACTCGGCCTGCCCACCGAGGAAGCGCTCGAAGGAGTGCGCGCCGCGGGATCGAACCCGCAGAACGCGGAGCAGTCGGGCTTCGTCGAGTGGTTCTAGTGCGCGAACGGATTCGCGAACACGAACATCATCGCGATGCCGACGCCGATCAGGAAGTTGGCGTCGATCAGGCCCGCCAGCAGGAACATCTTGGTCTGCAGCGGCTCCATCATCTCGGGCTGGCGCACCGCGCCGTCGATGAAACGCCCGCCCATCGTGCCGATCCCGAGGCAGGCGCCGATGGCGCCCAGCCCGATGATCAACCCGCATGCCACCGCAATCAGTCCTGTGTCGCTCATGAAGACCTCCGTTGTGATGGCCTCATGATGCGGGCCGGGCTGCGCCCCGCCAATTACGCCGGAGGTCATGCGAGCCGCTCGACGGCCTGGCCTGCGACGGCGGCCAGCTGTTCACGCGTGACGAGCGCGGGTGCGATCTCGGCGAGCGGCACCAGCACGAAGGCGCGTTCGTTCAGCCGAGGGTGGGGCACGGCGAGGCGCCGGCTGTCGATGCGCGCACTGCCGTACAGCAGCAGGTCCAGGTCCAGCGTGCGTGGCGCATTGCGGTAGGGACGCTCGCGCCCGGCCTCGTTCTCGATGCGCTGCAGTTCCGCGAAAAGCGTCATCGCATCGAGCCGCGTTTCGAGCTGCGCGACGGCATTGATGAAATCGGGACCGCTCGCTTCGTGCGGCGCCGTGCGATACAGCGACGACGTGCGCCCCACATGCGTCGTGGGCAAGCGCGCCAGCTTGGCGATCCCGTCGCGAACCGCCTCAGCCGCATCGCCCAGGTTCGCCCCCAGGCCGACATAGGCGACGACGGCGTCGCGCACGGCGGCTTACTCTTGCGGGCCGGGCGCCGGCGTCGGCGCGGCCGCGCGATCGCCCGCCGGCTTGCGGCGACGGCGGCGGCGCTTCTTGGCCGGTGCCTCGCCCGCCTGCAGCGAGTCTTCACCCTCGGCCTGCGGCTGCTGCTGCCGCTGCGGCTCCGGCCGGGGCTCCGTGCTCACCGGCTTGTCCGCGCGCGGTGCACGCACGCGCCGGGCACCGCGGTGCTGCTCTTCGCGCAACTGCGCCACCAGGTCCTCGCGCACCGCGTCGCTCGCCTGGCTGAATTCCTGCCACCAGTCGGCCAGCACGACGTCGACCTCGCCGACATCCGCGCGCAGCCGCATGAAATCGAAGCCGGCCCTGAAGCGCGGCTGCTCGACCATCGTGAACGGCGTATTGCCGCTGCGCTTCTCGAAACGGGGCTGCATCATCCAGATCTCGCGCATGTCGGCGCCGAGCTTGCCCCGGCCGGACACGTCGCCGATGCGCGCGTCGAACACATCGTCGATCGCCTCCTGCAGTGCGGGGAACGGGTGCATCTTCTGCGCAAGGCGCCGCGACCAGCCGTCGCGCACGTCCGACCACAGGACGCACGCGAGCAGGAAGCTCGGCGCGACCGGCTTGCCTTCGGCGCAGCGGCGGTCGGTGTCCTGCAGCGCGCTGCGCACGAAAGCCTGGTCGGCGCGCTCCACCACCAGGTCCAGCAAGGGATAAATGCCTGCGAGCCCGAGCGCCTTCAGCTGCTCGATGGTCGCGAGGGAGTGCCCCGTCTGCAGGAGCTTGAGCATCTCGTCGAACAGGCGGCTTTGCGGCACGTCCTGCAGCAGCGCCAGGCTTTCCTTCAGCGGCGCGCCCGTCTTCGGGTCGAGCTTGAAGCCCAGCCCGTTCAGCTTCGCCGCGAAGCGTACGGCGCGGATGATGCGCACCGGGTCCTCGCGGTAGCGCGTCAGCGGGTCGCCGATCATCCTGAGCACGCGCTTCTTCGCGTCCTTGATGCCGCCGTGGTAGTCGACCACCGTGCGCGTCTCGGGGTCGTAGTACATCGCGTTGATGGTGAAGTCGCGCCGCGTCGCGTCTTCTTCCTGCGGGCCCCAGACGTTGTCGCGCAGCACGCGGCCGCTGGAATCGACGGCGTGCTTCAGGCCGGCGAGCTCGCTGCGGCTGGTCTTCTCGTTTCCGGCCACCTGCTCGGCCGCCGCGTTGTCCATGTAGGCGCGAAAGGTGGAGACCTCGATCACCTCGTGCTCGCGGCCTCGTCCGTACACCACGTGCACGATGCGAAAGCGCCGGCCGATGATGAAGGCACGGCGGAACAGGCCTTTCACCTGCTCGGGCGTCGCGTCGGTCGCGACGTCGAAGTCCTTGGGGCGCAGGCCCAGCAGCAGGTCGCGCACCGCGCCGCCCACGATATAGGCTTCGTGCCCCGCTTCCTTGAGCGTGTGCACGACGTTGAGCGCACGCTCGTCCACCAGCGCCGGGTCGATGCCGTGTTCCTCGGGGCCCACTTCCCGCCGCTTGCCGAAATTCGGGCGGGCGGACTTGGTGCTGCCCAGCAGCTTGTCGATGAATCGCTTGATCATTTGTTGTCGAACAGGTCGAGTATGCGCCAGCCGCGCTGCACGGCGACGGCGCGCAGTTTCTCGTCCGGATTGGTGGCGACCGGGTGATCGACCTGCTCGAGCAGCGGCAGGTCGTTGATCGAATCGGAGTAGAAGGTGATCTCGGCGTCTTCCCAGCCCAGCCCCCGGGCCTGCAGCCATTCGGCGACGCGGTGCACCTTGCCTTCGCGCAGCGACGGCACGCCATCGATCTCGCCGGTGATCCAGCCGTCGCCGTCCAGCGCGAGCTTCACCGCGATCAGCTCCTCGATGCCGAAGGCCTTCGCGATCGGCGCCGTGACGAATTCGTTGGTGGCCGTGACGATCACCACCTCGTCACCGGCAGCGCGATGCTGCTCCACGAGCTTCAGCGCCTCGGGCCGGATCTCGGGGGCGATGACTTCGGCCATGAAGCGCTGGTGCGCCTCGGCCGCGGCTTTCGAGCCCTTCCTGCGCACGGCGTCGGTCGCGAAGCGCACGTACTCGTGGACGTCCAGCGTGCCGGCCTTGTAATGCTCGTAGAACTCGTCGTTGCGCCGCTTGAACTCCACCGGGTCGGTCCACCCGATCGTCTGCGTGAACACGCCCCAGGTGAAATCCGAATCGATCGGCAGCAGCGTGTGGTCGAGGTCGAACAGCGCGATGCGCTTGTGCCCGGGCTTCACTCGTCCTCCAGCATCGCCTTGATCAGCGGAATGGTGATGGCGCGCTTGGTCTGCAGGGCGTAGCCATCGAGCTGCCCGAGCAACTGCATCAGGCTCGCGAGGTCGCGCGAAAAACGCGTGAGCATGTAATCCATGACTTCGTCGGAAAGGAAGACGCCGCGCTCGTCGGCAGCCTGGCGCAGCACGGCGCGGCGCTCCGGTTCGCTGAGCACCTGCAGCCGGAAGACATGGCCCCAGCCCAGGCGCGTGCGCAGGTCCTCACGCAATTTGAGGTCCGCGGGAGGCACGGTGCCGGCGGCGAGCACGCCGCGCTGCAACGTCTGTGCGTTCACGAACCAGTTGAAGGCCGCGTGCTGCTGCACGGCCGTGTAGAGATGCACCTCGTCCAGCAGCACGACGGCCCAGCGCTCGTCGAACGGGGGCGGCTCGAGCACGCCGGCGTCGAGCCAGCCGGCGGTCGCGCCCTGCTCGCGCAAGGCCTCCTCCACCGCCTTCAGCAGGTGCGTCTTGCCGCTGCCGCTCGCGCCCCACAGGTAGGTGGGCACGGGCGAGCGCGTGGGGCTTCCGACCCAGAGCAACAGGTGTTTCACCGCCGCCTCGTTCGGCCCGGCGAAGAAGTTCGCCAGCGAAGGCGGCGCGGCGATGCCGATGTCGAGCGCAATCTGCTTCATCGACCTCACCCCTGGTACAGCCTGCTGCCCATGTAGCCCGCGCGCAGGCGCCGGATGGCCACCAGCAGCACGGCGCTGGCCGGGAGCGCGACCAGCACGCCGACGAACCCGAACAACTGCCCGAACGCCAGCAGCGCGAAGATCACGGCGAGCGGGTGCAGGCCGATGCGCTCGCCCACCAGCCGCGGCGTGAGGAAGAAGCCTTCGACGATCTGCCCGCTGCCGTACACGGCCGCGACCATGATGAAGGCCTTGGCCGACGCGAACTGCAACAGGCCCGCGAGGAGCGCCAGGATCAGGCCGATGCCGAAGCCGACATAAGGCACGAACATGGCCAGTCCCGTGAACACGCCGATCGGCAGCGCGAGATCGAGCCCGAAGAGCGCGAGGCCCGTGCTGTAGTACACCGCCATCGTGAGCATCACCATCAGCTGGCCGCGCAGGTACTGGCCCAGCACGGCGTCGCATTCGCTGGTGAACGAATCGACCCGCGGCCGCGCGGCGGGCGGCACGAGCTCGAAGAGGCGGGCCACGAAGGTCTTCCAGTCCAGCAACAGGTAGAAGAGCGCCACCGGGATCAGCAACAGGTTCGCGACCACCACCGCCGCGACGCTGCCGCCCAGGCGCAGCGACGAAAAGAGCGACGCCATGGCGTCACTGTAGTTCGCGTTCAGGTACCCGATCGCCTGCGCCTTCAGGCTGCCGAGGTCCAGCGCCACGCGAATGCCCAGCTCCTTCAGCCAGGGGCCCAGCGTGCTGTCGAGCTTGTCGAACACGGTGGGCAGCTGCTCGCGGATCTGCGGCAGCTCCTTGTAGAAGACCGGGACGACCAACAGCACCAGCAGCGTGAGCGCGAGCACCAGCAGCAGTTCGACCACGACCACGGCGAGCACGCGCGGCAGGCGGTTGCCGCTCACCTCGCACAGGCGCTCCACCAGCGGCGCCAGGATGTAGGCGAAGACCGCCCCCACGATGAAGGGCGTGAGCACCGGCCCGAGCGCGCGCAGCGCGAACACCGCCAGCAACGCGAACAGCAGCCAGGTGGCGGCGCGTTTCTGGGTGGGCGTCAGTTGCATCCGTTCGGGGTCAGCGCAGTTGCAGGTCGTCGTCGCCGAAGCGGATCGAGAGCGGCTCGATCAGCAACTGCTTGGGGCCGGCTTCGAGTCGGCCGGCGACGATCGCCTCGATGCCGCAGCCGCGCGCGACATCGACGGTCCACTGCGCGTCCTTCGCGTCGACGAACAGTGCGAATCCCGCACCCATGTTCAGCGTGCTGTAGGCCTCGCGGTCGTCCTGTTTGGCCTGCTGCTGGATGAACGACAGCACCGGCGGCACCGGGGGCACCCGGTCGATGCGGTACGTGAGCTGCGCGGGATGGCGCAGGAGCTTGCGCCAGCCGTGGCCCGTGATGTTCGCGCAGTAATGCGGCGTGATGCCGGCCTTGTAGAGGGCTTCGGTCACCGGCGAATAGAGCACCGTCGGCGCGAGCAGCGCCTCGCCGTAGGTGGACCCGTCGGCCAGCTTCGTCAGGTAGCCTTGAGGCAGCCGCTCGACCAGCTTGCGCGCCAGGCTCAGGCCGTTGGCGTGGATGCCGCTGGATGCCAGCAGCACGATCGCGTCGCCCGCCGCGAGCTTGTCGCCGACCGACAGGCGCTCCTTCGGGTTGATGAGACCCGTGCACGAGGCCGCGAGGTCGATGCGCCCGCCCTCGACGATGCCCGCCAGCGCCGGCGTCTCGCCGCCGCCCCAGGCCACGCCGCAGACTTCGCAGGCCTTCTTCCAGCCTTCGACCAGCGCGTTCGATCGCTGCGCATCGCCGAACCAGTCGGAACCGCCCGCGGCCCAGTAGGCCTGAATCACCAGCGGCGTCGCGCCCACGGTGATCAGGTCGTTCACCGCCATCGCGATGGTGTCCTGGGCGATACTGTCGTAGTAGCTCTTGCCCGTCAGCTGCTGCATCTCGTCGGCGACCAGCGCCTTGGAACCGAGGCACTCGACGATGGAAGCGAGGTAGAAGGGCCCGACGTCCACGACGTACGCGGATTCGCCGCGCGAGGCCTTCACCTCGGAGAAGCCGTGGGCGGCCAGGTGCCCGGCGGTGGCGGCGGCAGCGCGCTGCGCGGCCACCTTGAGCGGGTCGATGAGCTCGTAATTGACGCCCGACTGCTCGTAGCTGAGGGTGCCCGGTTGGCCCGAAGCATTCGAATTCATGACGAAATTATCGCCGCTCGCCACGAACACCCCCCGCATGCCGGTCGCCGTCTGGGCGCTGGGCTTCGTCAGCCTGCTGATGGACACCTCGTCCGAGCTGATCCACAGCCTGCTGCCGGTGTTCATGGTGACGACGCTGGGCACCAGCGTACTCGCCGTGGGGGTGATCGAGGGGCTGGCGGAAGCCACCGCCCTGATCGCCAAGGTCTTCTCGGGGGTGCTCAGCGACTACATCGGCCGGCGCAAGCCCCTGGCGGTGCTCGGCTACGGGCTGGCGGCGGTGTCCAAGCCGCTGTTCGCGCTCGCGAACAGCGCCGGGCTGGTGCTGGTCGCCCGACTGTCGGACCGCGTCGGCAAGGGCATCCGCGGCGCGCCGCGCGACGCGCTGATCGCCGACGTCACGCCCCCTTCGATCCGCGGCGCCGCCTTCGGCCTGCGGCAGGCGCTGGACACGGTGGGCGCCTTCATCGGACCGCTGCTGGCCATGGGCCTGATGCTGCTGTGGGCCAACGATTTCCGCGCCGTGTTCTGGATCGCCGTGATCCCGGCCGTGCTGTCGGTGTCGCTGCTGGTGTTCGGTGTCCGCGAACCCGACGCCACGCTGGGCGGCAAGCGCGAATTCCCGGTCAAGCGCGAGAACCTGCGCCGCATGGGGCCGGCCTACTGGTGGGTGGTGGTCGTGGGGGGCGTCTTCACGCTGGCCCGCTTCTCCGAGGCGTTCCTCGTCCTTCGCGCGCAGCAGGGCGGGCTGGCACTCGCGCTGGTGCCGCTGGTCCTGATCGCGATGAACGTCGTGTATTCCGTGGGCGCGTACCCGTTCGGCAAACTCGCCGACCGCATGAGCCATCGCGTGCTGCTGGCGGGTGGCCTGCTCGTGCTGGTCGCCTCCGACGCCTTGCTGGCGATGGCCGGCCAGGGGCCGCTGCTGTGGGCCGGCATCGCCTTGTGGGGCCTGCACATGGCGATGACGCAAGGCCTGCTCTCGGCAATGGTCGCGGGATCGGCCCCGCCCGACCTGCGCGGCACGGGGTTCGGCTTCTTCAACCTGGTGAGCGGTGTGGCGCTGCTGGCAGCGAGTGCGCTGGCCGGATGGCTGTGGGACCAATGGGGCGCGTCGGTGACGTTCTGGTGCGGCGCGGGCTTCGCCGGGGTGGCGCTCGCGGGCCTGGCGCGGCGCCCGCCGGGCATGTCCTGAATTGATCGAAACTGGTCCGGCGCCGAATGGCCGGTCCGGATTTGCAAAGGCATGATCCGTCCCATCGCAACCCGAGGTGACCCCATGAAATCCGCCCTGCTCCTGATCGACATCCAGGAATCCTTCCGCCACCGCCCGTTTTTCACCGAGCGCGAGCTGCCGGCCTATCTCGAGGCGCAGAACGCGCTGATCGAAGGCGCGCAGCGGCATGGCGTGCCGATCGTGCGCGTCTTCCACGTCGCCGGACCGGCGACCGCCGCGAACCCCTTCGCGCTCGAATCCGGCCACGTGCGCCCGCTCGAAGGCCTGCGCGAGGTGCAGCCGGCCGCGACCTTCCACAAGTCGCGCCACAGCGCACTGGTGGGCACGGGCCTGGACGTCTGGCTCACGCAGAACGGCGTGCAGCGCCTCGTCGTGAGCGGCATCCGCACCGAACAGTGCTGCGAGACGACCACGCGCCACGCGTCGGACCTGGGCTTCGCGGTCGATTACGTGACCGAAGCGACACTGACCTTCGACATGAAGAACGAGGACGGCTCGATACTTTCCTGCGGCGACATCCGGCAGCGCACGGCCACCGTGCTGAAGGATCGCTTCGCCACGATCTGCACGGTGCCGCAAGCCGTCGAACGGATGGCGCCCGCGGCGTGACGAAGCCGCCGATCCCCGTCCTGTTCCTGCTGCTGCCCGGCAGCCTGGTGCTGGACTGGGCCGGGCCGGCCGAGGCCTTCCGCATCGCCAACCAGTGCCTCGCCGAAGGCGGGCACGCACCGCGCTTCGACCTGCGCTTCGTCGGGCCGATCGAGGCGCCGCGCACGTCGGTGGGCATCGCCGTGGCGGGCGTCGAGCCGTTGCCGGAAACACCGCCTCGCAACGCATGGATCGTGCTCGTGGGCATGCCGGGCCGCCGCTTCGACGCCAGGCAGGCCGGTGCCGCCGAAACGCTGCACTGGCTGCGCGGCCTCACGCCGGGTCACGACGGCCTGCGAGTGGTCACCGTGTGCGCCGGCTCGCTCATCGCGGCGCATGCGGGCCTGCTGGATGGCCGGCGCGCAACGACGCACCATCACCATCTCGACGAACTGCGCGCGATCGCGCCGCGCTGCGAGGTCGTCGCCAATCGCGTGTTCGTGCTCGACGACCCGGTCGCCTCCAGCGCCGGCGTCACCACCGGGCATCGACCTCGCCCTGCAACTGATCGCGCAGGAGTGCGGCGCGCCGCTCGCCTCGCGCGTGGCGCAGACCATGGTCGTGGGCCTCAGGCGCGGGCCGCAGGACCCGGAACTCTCGCCCTTCCTCGCCCATCGCGACCACATGCACCCGGTACTGCACCGCGTGCAGGACGCGGTCTGCGCGGAGCCCCAGCGCGAGTGGAGCGTCGCGCGCATGGCCGAAGTGGGCCGCACGTCGCCGCGGCACCTCACGCGCCTGTTCGTCGAACATGCGGGCACGGCGCCCCTTGCGTACCTGCGCCGCATCCGCCTCGCGCTCGCGCAGGCCGCCCTCGAATCGGGCCAGGGCGTGACGGAGGCCGCCGAACTCGCGGGCTTTTCCTCGGACACGCAATTGCGGCGGGCATGGCACGCCTTGGGCCTCGCGGGACGCCCGTCTGACGTCTGGACGCTACAAAACCGCTAGCACAAACAATTGGCAACATCTCGTTTTGTGGACGGCTCCCTCATTTGATAGGAGACTGGGCCTCCCATAGAGGAGGAGCCCGATGCCCGTCATCGCCGTCGTCAACCGCAAGGGCGGGAGCGGCAAAAGCACCTTCGCCGCCCACGTGGCCGCGTGGTGCGCGCAGCTCGGTCATGCCGTCATGCTCGGCGACGTCGACAAGCAGCAGTCCAGCCGCGCCTGGTTGCGGCGCCGTCCCGCGTCCCTGCCCCCCATCGCGCCCTGGGCCATGGACCAGAACATGCTCAAGGTGCCTGCCGGCATCAGCCACGTCGTGCTCGATACGCCCGGCGGCCTGCACGGCTTCGAGCTGGCGCGCACCGTCATGTTCGCCGATGCGATCGTGATGCCCGTGGGTGCCTCGATGTTCGACCGTGAATCGGCCGCGCAATGCCATGCCGAGCTTGCGGCCCTGCCGCGCCTGGCCAGCGGCCGCTGCCGGATCGGCGCGGTCGGCATGCGCATCAACGGCCGCACCAACGGCGCGGAGGTGTTGCAGCAGTGGGCCGAAGCGATCGGCGTGCCGTTCCTGGGCAGCCTGCGCGAAACGCAGCTGTACCCGCGCAGCATCGAGCGTGGCCTCACCTTGTTCGACCTGCCGGCCGCGCAGGCGGCCGCGGACCTCGCGCAATGGCAACCCGTCTTCGATTGGCTCCGACCCGTGGTGTCGCCCGCGGTCGCGACCCATGTCGCGGCAGGCCCGGTGACGCCGATGCCGGCGCAGGAATCGTCCATACGCGGCACCCGGCTGGCCCCCACGCTGCGCGTGGCGGCCCAGCGCACGCAAGTGCCGCAATTCTTGAAGCGTTAGCTCTTCTCTCTTCGCAGATCGGCCACGCGGTCCGCGATGGCGTCGATGTCGAGCGCGTCCTGCGCGTGAATGAGGTAGGTCTCGAGATCGACGACGGCGAGCTGGCTGTGGCCCTGCTCAGCGTGGGCCAGGCCGCGATCGCGGTACTCGGCCCAGGCTTCGGGCAGCAGCACCAGCAGGCGGTCTTCCACCGCGATGAGCCGCTGCCAGTCTTCCTGCGCCTGGTGGATCTCCTTCAGGTTGCGCAGCATGCGCGCGATGATGTCGCGCGCCGGCGCAGCCTGCAGGTACAGGCCCAGCGGAACCTCGAACTCGTCGATGAGGCCGCTGCGGCGCTTGTAGGGTTCGAGCCTTTCCTCCAGTTCCTCGCGCGAGAGCGACTGCCCGCTGAAAGGATCGATCACCACCTGGCCCTTGGGGAGGTTCACCTTGACCATGAAGTGGCCGGGGAAGCACACGCCGCGCGCGTGCAGGCCCAGGCCTTGCGCGAGCTCGATCCACAGCACGGCCAGCGCGATCTGGTTGCCGCGGCGCGTGCGCAGCACGACGTTCAGGTAGCTGTTGTCGGGGTCGCAGTAGTCGTTGACATTGCCGCCGAAGCTCAGGTCGCGGAAGAAGAACTGGTTCAGCGCGCGCAGGCGCTGCAACGCGGCCGCATCGGCGGGCAGGCGGCGCTTCAGGCGCGCGAGCAGCTGGTCGACTTCGCCGAGCACCTGCTGCACGTCGAGTTCGGGATACTCGTCCTGCGCGATGCTGCAGGCCGCCTCCAGCAACGGGAACTCGTCGTCGCTCTGCACCAGTGCGCTGAAGTACTCGAGGGACGTCGGCGCCGTGAAATTCAGGAGCATGCGGACTTTGTAATGCGACGCTCCCGACGCGTCAAGCCGCGAGCCCGCGCCGAATGGCTCAGTGCGAGAGAAATTGCCGCAGTTTCAGGCCCGCGGCCCAGAGCGCGCCGAAGTAGATGGCGGCCGAAGCGGCCAGGACGCCGGCGAGCAGGCCCACGCGCGCGAGCGGTTGCGATCGCAAGGCGATCCATTGGAACGATGCGGCCGACCACATGAGGAAAACCGTCACGAGCGCCGTGGCCGCGGTCACCTGGAGCAGGAAACGCCCCCAGCCCGGCGATGGCTTGTAGCTGCCGCGTTTCATCAGGCCGACCAGCAGCCAGCCCGCGTTGAGCATCGCGCCGAGGCTGATCGACAGCGCCAGGCCGGCCTGCCGCAGCCACGGCACGAGCGCGATGTTCAGCAACTGCGTGACGACCAGCACGACGATCGCGATGCGCACCGGCGTCTTCATGTCCTGGCTCGCGTAGAAACCGGGCGCGAGCACCTTGATCGCGACGAGGCCCACGAGGCCCGCGCCATAGCCGGCGAGCGCCCGCGCGACCTGGAGCACGTCGGTGTCCTTGAAGGCACCGTAGTGGAACAGGGTCGCGATCAGCGGCACGTTGAACACGACCAGCGCCAGCGAGCTGGGCACGGCGAGCAGCACCACCAGCCGCAGTCCCCAGTCCAGCATCGACGAATACCGCAGCGTCTCGCCGCTCGCGCGTGCGCCGGCGAGCTGGGGCATCAACACCACGCCGAGCGCCACACCGAGCAGCGCCGTCGGGAACTCCATCAGCCGTCCGGCGTAATCGAGCCAGGTCACGTTGCCGGGCCCCAGCCAGGACGCGATCTGCGTGTTGATCATCAGCGAGATCTGCGAGACGCTCACGCCCAGCAGCGCCGGCGCCATCATGGACGCGACGCGGCGCACGCCCGGCTCGGCGAGCGCCTGCTTCAGCGCCGCCCAGCTCGTGCCGATGCGCGGCAGCAGGCCCATGCGGATCAAGGCGGGAACCTGCACGCCCAGCTGCAGCACGCCGCCCAGGATCACGCCGCCGGCCATCGCGTAGATCGGCTCGATGCCCAGGCTGCGGAACCACGGCGCGCCCAGCCACGCGGCGAGGATCATCGCCACGTTGAGCAGCACAGGCGTCGCCGCCGGCACCGCGAAATGTTTCCACGTGTTCAGGATGCCTGCCGACAGCGCGACCAGCGACATGAACGCGATGTACGGGAACATCCAGCGCGTCATGAACACCGCGGCGTCGAAACTGTGCGGCGTGTTCTTGAAGCCGCTCGCGAGCGCCCAGACCAGCGCGGGTGCGGCCGCCACGCCGACGACGCAGGTCGCGACCAGCGCCCACGCGAGCGCCGTGGCAACACCGTCGATCAGGCGCTGCGTGGCGGCCTCGCCGTCGGTCTCCTTGGAATGCGCCAGGGCCGGCACGAAGGCCTGGCTGAAGGCGCCTTCGGCGAACAGGCGGCGAAACAGGTTGGGAATGCGGAACGCGACGTTGAATGCGTCGGTCAATCCGCTCGCCCCGAAGGTGGCCGCCATGAGCAGGTCGCGCACGAGGCCCGTGATGCGGGAAGCGAGGGTGAGCAGCGAGACGGTGGAAGCGGCTTTGAAGAGGCTCATCGGGTGCGGGCGAGTGTAGCCGCGCGAGCCCGCCCGCCCTCGGCACCGGACGGCAGTGACGGCTATAATGGTGGGCTTTGCTGGCATCATCCTCAGACACAAGGAAACACATTCATGGCTTCTGGAAAACCCAAGAAGAAGAACCCGCGCCTCGCGTCGGGTCGCAAGCGCGCGCGCCAGGACGTCAAGCTCAACGCTGCGAACACGTCCCTGCGCTCCAAATACCGCACCGCGGTGAAGAACGTCGAGAAGGCCGCCGCCGCCGGCGACAAGACCAAGGCTGCTGAAGCTTTCGCCAAGGCGCAGAGCATCATCGACACCGTGGCCGACAAGCAGGTCTTCCACAAGAACAAGGCCGCTCGCGACAAGAGCCGCCTGGCCGCCAAGGTGAAAGCCCTGGCGCAAGCCGCCGCCTGACGGTCCCCATCAGGTCACAGCCCGCAGGCTTTCGAGCCGGCGCCGTTTGAAACGGGTGCGCTGCCAGCAAAAGCAAGAAGCCGTCGCAAGACGGCTTTTTTGTTGCCCGCCAGGCCCTCACTCCGGCAGCCCGGCCTTGCGCAGCCCTTCGTAGAAGCGCTCGCGCTGCTGCACGAAGACCGGATTCTTCGATCGCTCGGTGGCCTTCAGGCCGCTGATGGTGTGGATCGGGATCAGCTGCATGTAATGGGCGAGGTTTTCCTTGGCGGCGGCATCGCGTCCGTGCAAGGCGTCGATCGCCGCCATCCATTGATAGGAAAAGCCGATGCGCGGATTGGCGGCCGCCATCTTCTGCATTTCCGCGTAGGCCTCGTCGTCGTGCCCAAGATGGAACAGCGCCATGCCCATCGTGAAGTGGGCATAAGCGGCGCGCTTCGGATCCTTGGGGCTCAAGCGCAGGGTCACCTCGGCCGGCGCGATGGCCTCGCCGGCACGCCCCAGCTCGATCAGGACCACGCCAATGCGTCCGTAGGCCGACGCGTCGCTCGGGTTCAGCGCGACGCAGCGCTGAAAGGCTTCCAGGGCGGATTCCAGGCGGCCTCTCAGGATCAGGACCTGCGCATGGGCGAAGTGCGCCACCGGGTTGTTCACGTCGAACCCCATGGCCTGGTCGGCCGCTTCTTCAGCCTCGCGCAACTGCGGCAAAGGCTGCGGGACCATGCGCTGAAAGATCGGCTCGGTCAACGCGAGACTCAGGCCCGCCCAGGCCGACGAGAAGTCCGGCGCGAGCTTCAGCGCTGCCCGAAACTCCCGGGCAGCGGCTTCGTAGTCCGGGCGTTGTGTGCCGCGCCTCAGCGTGGCCATTCCCCGCATCGTGTGCTCCATGGCGTCGTGCGGGCCGACCGACGGACGCTCCAGCGCCGTCTCGTCCAGGCGCAGGTTGAGGGCCTGGGCCACGCGCGGCCCGATGTCGAGCCGCCAGCTCCAGGCTCGATCGCCGGAGTAGTCGAGCGCATCGCTCCAGAGCACGGCACCGGTATCCACCGCCAGCAACCGCGCGTCGATATGCACGTCGGAGCCGGCGCGCCGCACCTCCCCGACCACGACGTAGCGAACGTTCAGCTCCCGGCCAATGCGGGGCAGGTTCAGGCTTTCCCCGCGATAGACCCGCGTTGATGCCTCGTCGACGACCAGGGTCCTGGGGAACGCCGACAAAGCGCCGGTCACGTCGGTCGTGACGCCTTCAGCGAAATAGTCCTGCGCGGGGTCCCCGCTGAGGTTCTTGAAGGGCAAGACCGCGATCGACCGGTGCTGGGCAGTCGCTGCGGCCGTGTTGTCGAGCGGATTTGCGTACCACCTGTACCAGATGCCGGCCGCCAGGAGTGCTGCCGCACCGGAGACGACGGCCGGGACCAGCCAGCGGCGCACGGACCCCACCGCGACCACTGAGACCGGCCCGGCCTCGCTGGCGCCGACGGGCTGGGCGTCGAGCATGTAGCCGCGCCGCGGCAGCGTGCGGATGAGTGACTGGCCGCGCCCGCCCAAGGCTGCGCGCAACTCGCTGATGCACTGCACGAGGGAGTCGGCGGTCACGATCACGTCGGGCCACAGGGCGTCGACGAGTTCTTCCCTGGTCATCAGGCGTCCCGGATGCCGGGCCAGCAGGACCAGCAGCTCGAAGCTCTTGGGTCGCAACGCCGCCGGCTTGCCCGCCACGCGAAGTTCGCCGCGGTCCAGGTCGATCTCGAAGCCCGCGAATCGAAGCACGGCCTCGGCATCTTTCGCGGCAAGTTCGGGGTTCATTCGGGGTCTCGTCGTTCGGGCCCGGACCGCGCGCCTAAGGTGAACCGGTCCAACCCACCCGGCGGAGGAAGCCATGACGAACCCCATGATTTCAGCAAACGAAGCTCTCGGCAAGAACGCCGTGTCCGCTCCCCTGTCGAAACGAGCGACCCTGCGGTTTGCGTTTTGGGCGGGCGCCGCTTTGGTTGCGGCGTCGGTCGTGAGCGTCCTGTGGCCGGATGGGCAGCCCGAACGTTCGGTGCCCGTCCAGGCCGGCGACGCCTCCGGTCTGTCCGTGGCGGCCACCCTGGCGGGCGAGTTCTCCGTGCTGGACTCGAGCGGTCGTTGATCCGCTGCTCGACGTCGCCCGCTATTTCTTCGCGGGCTCGGGGATGAGGCAGGCCTCGCCCATCTCCAGGTTGTTGTCCTTGCCGAAGTTCACGACGAAGTCCCAGGCCATGGGCTCGGCCTGGCGCAAGGCGGTGTTGACCACCACGCATTTGATGCCGTTGACGACCGTGGGTACGCACCAGGGCGAATAGCTGAGATGGCTGCCTGGCTGCGCGCCGCCCGGGCGGAAAGGACTCATCACGCCCGCAAGGCGCTCGGCCCAGTCGCTGGGGCGGAACGTGCGCCCGTCGCGGGTCACGCCCATGATGAAGAGTTCTTTCGCGCTGCTCGAGACCATCGGTAGAAGGATCGCAATGCGTTGCCTCCAAGGGGATCGCCCGAGTGCTGCAGCGCAACAATTATTGTATCTTATATAAGACTTCTATCCGGCCGCCGTCATGCGGCGCCGGTGCATCGCAGTGATGCGGAATCGTCATCCAACCGCAGCAAGCCGTGTGCCTAGAATTGGGCCTCAGCGGCTCCTCGTTGAGCCGATTTTCTTTTCTGGACCTGTGAAAGGAACGTTTCGATGATCGAGGCTGCATCGCCCCACACCATGAACACCTACGGCCGGCTGCCGATCGCGCTGTCGCACGGCCGAGGCGTGCGAGTGTGGGATGTGAACGGCCGCGAATACCTCGACGCGCTGGCCGGCATCGCGGTGAACACGCTCGGCCACGGGCACCCGAAGCTCGTGCCGGCGCTGCAGGACCAGGTCGCGAAGCTGATCCACACGTCCAACTACTACCACGTGCCGAACCAGGAGAAGCTCGCGGCCAGGCTGGCCGAGCTGGCCGGCATGACCAACGCCTTCTTCTGCTCGACGGGGCTGGAGGCCAACGAGGCCGCGCTCAAGCTCGCGCGCAAGTACGGTCACGACCGCGGCATCGAGCGGCCGGAGATCGTGGTGTACGAGAAGGCCTTCCATGGCCGCAGCATCGCCACCCTTTCCGCCACCGGCAACGAGAAGGTGCAGAAAGGCTTCGGCCCGCTGGTCGAAGGCTTCGTGCGTGTGCCGCTGAACGACTTCGCCGCCCTGAAGGCGAAGACGGAGGGCAACAGGAACATCGTCGCGGTGTTCTTCGAGACCATCCAGGGCGAAGGCGGCGTCAACCCGATGCGCGTCGAGTACCTGCAGCAGGTGCGCGAGCTGTGCACCCAGCGCGACTGGCTGCTGATGATCGACGAGGTGCAATGCGGCATGGGCCGCACCGGCAAGTGGTTCGCGCACCAGTGGGCCGGCATCGTGCCGGACGTGATGCCGCTCGCCAAGGGCCTGGGCTCGGGCGTGCCCGTGGGCGCGGTGGTCGCCGGGCCGAAGGCCGCCAACATCTTCCAGCCGGGCAACCACGGCACGACCTTCGGCGGCAATCCGCTCGCCATGCGCGCGGGTGTCGAGACGATCCGCATCATGGAAGAAGAAGGCTTGCTCGAGAACGCGGCCAAGGTCGGTGCGCACCTGAAGGCCGCACTGGAGCGCGAGCTCGGCGGCCTGCAAGGCGTGACCGAAATCCGCGGCCAGGGCCTGATGATCGGCATCGAGCTGGGCAAGCCCTGCGGCGTGCTGACACAGCGCGCGGCGGACAATGGCCTGCTGATCAGCGTGACCGCGGACAACGTGATCCGCCTGGTGCCCGCACTCATCCTCACGCCAGCCGACGCGGACGAGATCGTCGCGCGGCTGGCACCCATCGTGAAACACTTCCTGGGCGAGTGACCATGGAACCGATCAAGCATTACCTGCAGTTCTCGGACTTCACGGCCGACGAATACGCGTGGGTCTTCCAGCGCGCGACCGAGATCAAGCGCAAGTTCAAGAACTACGAGAAGTACCACCCCCTGGTGGACCGCACGCTGGCGATGATCTTCGAGAAGGCCTCGACGCGCACGCGCGTGAGCTTCGAGGCCGGCATGTACCAGCTGGGCGGCAGCGTGCTGAACCTCACCACGGGCGACACGCAACTGGGCCGCGCCGAGCCGATCGAGGACACGGCGCGCGTGATCAGCCGCATGGTCGACCTCGTGATGATCCGCACCTATGGGCAGGAGAAGATCGAGCGCTTCGCCGCGCACTCGCGCGTACCGGTGATCAACGGCCTGACGAACGAGTTCCATCCCTGCCAGGTGCTCGCGGACATCTTCACCTTCATCGAGCAGCGCGGCTCGATCGAAGGCCGCGTCGTGGCATGGGTCGGCGACGGCAACAACATGGCCAACACGTGGTTGCAGGCGGCCGACCTGCTCGGTTTCACGGTGCATGTCTCCACGCCCCTGGGCTACGAAGTCGACCAGGCCCTGGCCGGCATCCGCAGCGAACAGAGCTACAAGGTCTTCAAGGACCCGATGCAGGCCTGCGCCGGCGCCGACCTCGTGACCACCGATGTGTGGACCAGCATGGGCTACGAGGCCGAAAACGAAGTGCGCCGCAAGGCCTTCGCCGACTGGTGCGTGGACCGGGAGATGATGCGCGCGGCCAAGACCGATGCGCTCTTCATGCACTGCCTGCCCGCGCACCGCGGCGAGGAAGTCGAAGCCGAAGTCATCGACGGTCCGCAGTCGGTCGTGTGGGACGAAGCCGAGAACCGCATGCACGTGCAGAAGGCGCTGATGGAGTACCTGCTGCTCGGGAAGGTCTGAGACTTACCGGAGCCTTCTGCGGAAGTTGTCGCGGACATGTCGGTTGATGTAGGTATTCAGGCCCCTTCCGGAGGGTGCGAGGTGAGACATCTCCTTGACATGCGCCACGCCGGGCTTGACGCCGTCGTAGAGATAGCACCCGCCGTCCTTGAACTCCACCTGGATCCAGGTGTCGCCGATTTCGAAAGCCGCGATGCCGGAGTCACCGTCGAGGTCGAGATAAGGCGTCATCGGGTGCGTGGCTTGTTCCTTGCCCCACTTTACGCGCGCACCCCGTCCGCCATGCGATCAGTTCACCGGCGCCGTCACCCGCATCCCCGGCTTGGGCGGCAGCTTGCCGAGCTTCACCAGGCGCGCCTCGATGGCCCAGGTCGTGCGACCGAGTTCGTCGGCAATCTGCTTCACGTCGACGCCGGCGGCGAAAGCCGTCTCGAGCTGGCCGTCTTCCGCCGGCAGCCAGGCTTTGCCTGCGTTGGGCGGCAAGTCGCGGCGCGGCTTCGGGGCCGCAATGGGCCCGCCGTCGAGCGCTTGCGACACCGCAAACAGCGCGCGGATCACCGGTGGTGCGTTGTAGGGGCTGTCCTCGGGCATCACTTCGCCCGTGACCGGATGGATGCCCTGCGCGAGCGTATCGATAATCTGGCGTGCCGCCTGAAGTTCCATGGTTTCCTCCTGGTTGACGATTCACTGTATCGACGTACAGTTCGCCTGCAACGCAAGCGCCGGCGCGGCCGTTGACGTGCATGGCGGTTGACCGGGTACACCCTTGCCTCGAATGCGGGGCCTGCTGCGCGAGCTTCCGCGTCGACTTCGCGGCCGAGGAGCTCGAGTCGCTGGGCGGTCGCGTGCCCGAGGGCCTCGCCGTCGAAGTGACCTCCTCCCAATGCAGGATGCGGGGCACCGATTACGCGCGCCCGCGTTGCGCCGCGCTCGTCGGAACCATCGGCCAAAGCGCGAGCTGCGCGATCTACGAATGGCGGCCCTCGCCCTGCCACGAACTCCAGACCGGCAGCGACGCTTGCAACCGGGCACGGGCACGGCACGGCCTGTTGGAATTAACCGACACCACGATGTTCTGAGGCGGTTCACACTCCGCCGCATGAAAAGGATCTGGGACATTTCCCCTGCGGTGGCGCCGGGCTCGCCGGTGTTTCCCGGCGACACGCCTTACTCGCAGGAGTGGACCGCGCAACTCGCACCCGGCTGCCCGGTGAACGTCAGTCGCATCGCGCTCTCGCCCCACGTGGGCGCGCATGCCGACGCGCCGCTTCATTACGACAACGAAGGCACGACGATCGGCCATGTCGAGCTCGCCCCTTACCTGGGCCCGTGCCGCGTCATCCATGCCATCGGCTGCGGGCCGCTCATCGAGTGGCACCACCTCGAGCATGCGGTGCACGGCTTGCCGCCGCGCGTGCTCGTGCGCACTTACGAGCACGCGCCCGTCGACCGCTGGGACGAACACCTGGCGGCGTATGCGCCGGACACGATCGAGAAGCTCGCCGCACGCGGCGTAAAGCTGGTCGGCATCGACACCGCGAGCATCGACCCCGCGGCGAGCAAGACCCTGGACAGCCATCAGGCGATCCGCCGGCTCGATCTTCGCGTGCTGGAGAACCTCGTGCTCGACGACGTGCCCGAAGGCGATTACGAGCTGATCGCCCTGCCCCTGAAACTCGTGACCGCGGACGCGTCGCCCGTGCGCGCGGTGCTGAGGCAGCTATGACGACGCTGGAGGACTGCCGCGCGCTGGACGCGAGGGACCCGCTGCGCAGCTTGCGCGATCTTTTCATCGTGCCCGAAGGCGTGATCTACTTCGACGGCAATTCGCTGGGCGCGATGCCGAAATCGGTCCCCGATCGCATCGCGCGCGCGGTGAACCAGGAATGGGGCCAGGGACTGATCCGGTCCTGGAACGAAGCCGGCTGGTACGAGATGCCGCGCCGCGTGGGCGACAAGATCGCGCAGTTGGTCGGCGCACGGCCCAACGAAGTCGTCGCGACCGACACCACGTCGATCAACCTCTACAAGGTGCTGAGTGCCGCGATCACGATCGCACGAACGCGCGACCCCTCGCGCAACGTGATCCTCAGCGAGCGCAGCAACTTCCCGACGGACCTCTACATCGCGCAGGCACTGTGCCGCGAGCGCGGCTGCGAACTGCGGCTGGTCGACGACGAGCAGGCCCTGCCCGCGCTGCAAGCCGACGTCGCCGTGCTGATGCTCACGCATGTCAATTACCGCACCGGCGCGATGCACGACCTGCGCGCGGTCACGCACGCCGCGCACGCCGTGGGCGCGCTGGCGGTCTGGGACCTGTGCCACAGCGCGGGCGCCGTGCCGCTCGACCTGCCTGCGGCCGACGCGGACTTCGCGATCGGCTGCGGCTACAAGTACCTGAACGGCGGCCCGGGCGCTCCGGCCTTCGTGTGGGTGCATCCGCGGCATCGCGAGGACTTCGAGCAGCCGCTCGCCGGCTGGTGGGGCCATGCCGCGCCCTTCGAGTTCACGCCCGGGTACCGGCCCGCGCCGGGCATCGCGCGCTACCTGTGCGGCACGCAGCCGGTGCTGTCGATGACGGCGCTCGAATGCGGGCTCGATGCGTTCCTGGCCGCGCAGCCGCTCGGTGGCATCGAAGCCTTGCGCGTCAAGTCGCTCGCGCTCACCCGGCTGTTCATGGCGCTGGTCGAAGAACGCTGCGCCGGACAGGGCCTGGCCATCGTCACGCCGCGCGATCCTGCGCGCCGCGGCTCCCAGGTCTGCCTGGCGCGCGGCGAAGGCGCGTATGCGATCGTCCAGGCCCTGATCGCGCGCGGCGTGATCGGCGACTTCCGTGCGCCCGATATCCTGCGATTCGGCTTCACGCCGATGTACACGACGTTCCAGGACGTGTGGAACGCCGTCGAACACCTGCGGCAGGTGTTCGAATCCGGAGAGTGGCGCCGGCCCGAGTTCAACCAGAAACAGGCGGTGACCTGATGGCCCACAAGCCCGAGGACATCGTGCGCGCCGAAAGCGCGCACACCGATTTCAGCCAGGCCATGAGCTATGGCGATTACCTGCAGCTGGACAAGATCCTGGCCGCGCAGCGGCCGCTCTCGCCCGACCACAACGAGATGCTGTTCATCATCCAGCACCAGACCAGCGAACTGTGGATGAAATTGATGCTGCACGAATTGCGCGCGGCGATCTCGTGCGTGGCGCGCGACGAACTGGGCAGCGCCTTCAAGATGCTCGCGCGCGTCTCGCGCATCATGGAGCAGTTGGTGCACGCGTGGGACGTGCTGGCGACCATGACGCCGCCCGAATACAGCGCGATCCGGCCTTATCTCGGCAACTCCAGCGGCTTCCAGAGCGTGCAGTACCGCTGCGTCGAGTTCGCGCTGGGCAACAAGAACGCCGCGATGCTCAAGCCGCACGAGCACCGGCCCGACCTGCACGCGCAGGTCGGCTCCTATTTCGAATCGCCCTCGCTCTACGACGAGGCGCTGCGCCTGCTCGCCGCACGCGGCCTGCCGGTCCCGCCATCGCATACCGAGCGCGACTGGACGCAACCCTATGTCGAGAACGCGCAGGTGGAACAGGCGTGGCTCACGGTCTATCGCGAGAACGACAAGTACTTCGACCTGTACCAGCTGGGCGAGGAACTCACCGACCTCGAGGACGCCTTCCGCCTCTGGCGCTTCCGCCACGTCACCACCGTGGAGCGCATCATCGGCTTCAAGCGCGGCACCGGCGGCACCGGCGGCGTGAGCTACCTGCGCAAGATGCTGGACGTGGTGCTGTTCCCGGAGATCTGGAAGCTGCGCACCGACCTTTAGCGCGCGTACAGCCAGGGCTGGTCGAGCAGCCGCTCGCCCAGTACGCGCATCGCCGCGTCGCGTCCCCAGCGGAGCGGCCCGCTGGCATGGAAGATCCTCGCGTTGCGGCGCGCCGCCGCCTGCACCTGCGCGCAGCGGCGCCAGCGCGCCTGCGCATAGCGCGCGAAGGCATCCGGCACCGTGTCCGGCGAGGCGTCGGCCAGCACCCGGCCGAGCACATCGGCGTCTTCGATCGCCATGCCCGCGCCCTGTGCGAGGTACGGCAGCATCGGATGCGCCGCGTCACCCAGCAGCGCGATGCGCCCGCGCGCCATCGCGTGCGGGCCGGCCACGGGCGGGCGATCGTGCAGGCTCCACACGCGCCACGACGGGATCGCGTCCACCAGTGCGCGCAGCCCGGGGGCGATGCCGCCCATCGCGCGCAGCAGTTCGCCGGCGACCCCGCCCTGGTCCCAGTCCTGCGACGCGGCGCGGCCTGGAGCCTCGACGAGCGCGACGATGTTCATTTGTTCGCCGCGCCGCACCGGATAGGCGACGACGTGCGTGGACCGGCCGAGCCACAGCTGGACGTCCTCGCGCCGCAGGGGCGCGGGCAATTGCGCCTGGTCCACGAGCCCGCGATAGGCGATATGGCCGCTGGGCAGGGCCGGCCCGTCGTCGACGACCTGTGCGCGCAGCGTGCTCCACACGCCGTCGGCGGCGACGAGCGCGTCCGCATCGACCTGCATGGCAGGTGTGCCCAGCTCCAGCACGGCGGCGGCGTCCCGCGCGGCATCGCAAAGCAATTGCTGCAGGTCGGCGCGATGGATGGTCAGGTACGGCGCGCCATAGCGCTCCACCATGGCCTCGGCCAATCGCATGCGCGCCAACTCGTGGCCGCGCGCGGCGTCCGCCACGACGAGCGATCGCGGCTGCGCGGCCACACGCCTGAGTGCATCGCCCAGGCCCCACGACGCGAGCACGCGCGTCACGTTGGGACCCAGCTGGATGCCGGCGCCGACTTCGCCGAGGACCGGCGACTGCTCGAAGACGCGGACGTCGCACCCCGACCGCCGGCAGGCCAAGGCCGCGGCGAGGCCACCGATGCCGCCGCCGGCGATGACGAGTCGAAGAGTCATGGGCGGATTCTGCCCGCCCGGGCACCCGCCCCTAAGTGGCCCGCGGAAGCGCGGGGGCGAACAGCACCTCGAGCAGGTGCGCTTCCGTCGCTTCGACCGCGCGGCCCGGGACCGTGCGGCCCAATTGGCGGCACAGGTACTCGCGCACGCTGCGCGCCGTCTCGGGGCGGTGGCCCACCAGGTCGATCTCCGGCACGCCCGGCGACGCGTGCATGAATCCCGCGACACTGTCCACCAGCTCCACGGCCGTGCCAGGATGCGGCCCGAGCCATACGGCCAGCTTGTGCACCCGCTTGAGCGATTCGCGCACCATGCGGTTGACGAGCGCCCGGCGGCCCAGCACCTGTACCCGCGTCGGCGCGCCGTCGACCGGCAGGTCCACGTAGGCCGTGCCGACATCGCGCGTACCGAGTTCGGAACTCGCGAAGCGCTGGTACACCACGGGCGAGCGGAAGCGGTCCGCCAGCTGGCGCACGAAGTCCAGCGGATGCGTGTCGTCCGCGCCGACCAGTGCGACGCGCCGCGTCGGCTCGGCGTCCGCGAGGGCACAGGGCTCGGCGAGCCGACGCCACATCTCGCCCGGCTCGAGGGCCGGCCGGGCGTGCTCCACCGCATCGATTCGCAGCCCGAAGTTGTCCGGCGTCTCGGGCCACTGCGTGGTCATCACGGTCAGCGGCTCGTCCAGCGTCGCGATGCCCCGGCTGCGATGGATCACGCGAGGCTTGGCGTGCAGGCGCCGGTGCTTCGACGAGCGCTTGAGCACCATGTCCACGGCCTCGTCGCCGCCTTCCAGCCACAGGAGGAACCAGCCGCTCGAGTACATGAGCGAGGCCCTCAAGCCCTCGATGCGCTCCTGGACGATGCGGTCGCGCGCGGCGAACAGCTCCTCCATCACCGAACCGGTGACGCGCGAAGTGCTGGCGCGCAGGACGCGAGTGACGCCCGTGGAAGTCACGGCGCGAGCAACTGCCGCAGGACGAAAGGCAGGATCCCGCCGTGCTTGTAGTAGTCCACCTCGATCGGCGTGTCGATGCGCAGCGTCACCGCGATCTCCTGCCGGGACCCGTCGGCGCGCGTGATCACCACGCGTGCGGCGCTCTGCGGGCGCAACTGCGGGTCCGGGAAGATGTCGACCAGCTCGCTGCCATCCAGCCGCAGCGACTGCCAGGTGTCGCTGCCCTGGAACTGCAGCGGCAGCACGCCCATGCCCACGAGGTTGCTGCGGTGGATGCGCTCGAAGCTGCGCGCGATCACGGCGCGGATGCCCAGCAGCTGCGTTCCCTTCGCCGCCCAGTCGCGCGACGAGCCGGTGCCGTATTCCTCGCCCGCGAAGATCACCGTGGGCCGGCCCTCGGCCATGTACTTCATCGCCGCGTCGTAGATGAACATCTTCTCGGCCTGGCCCTGCGCGTCGCGGTAGAGGGTGAGGCCGCCTTCCTCGCGCGAGCCGTCCGCGCGCGCGGGGATCATCAGGTTCTTGATCCGCACGTTCGCGAAGGTGCCGCGCATCATCACCTCGTGGTTGCCGCGCCGCGAGCCGTAGCTGTTGAAGTCCGGCTTCATCACGCCGTGCGCGAGCAGCCACTGCCCGGCGGGCGAGCTCTCCTTGATCGAGCCGGCGGGCGAGATGTGGTCGGTGGTGATCGAATCGCCGAAGAGCGCCATGATGCGGGCATTGCGCACTTCGATTTCCTGCGCGCCGCCCGGCTCGCCCTTCGCATCGAGCTTGAACTCGGCGAAGAACGGCGGCTGCGCGATGTAGGTGCTCTTCGGCCAGGTGTAGGTCTCGCCGCTGACGCCGTGGATGCCCTGCCACAGCGCGCCCGGCTCGGCCTTCACCTTCGCGTAGTTCTCGCGGTACGCGTCACCATGGAGCGCGTATTTCAGGAGCTTGTGCACTTCGTCGCTGGTCGGCCAGATATCGCCCAGCCACACGTCCTCGCCGCCGTGGCCCTTGCCGACGGGCTCGGTCATCAGGTCCTTGAGCACGGTGCCCGCGATGGCGTAGGCCACCACCAGCGGCGGGCTCGCGAGGAAGTTGGCCTTGATGTTCGGGTGGATGCGCGCCTCGAAGTTGCGGTTGCCGGAAAGCACCGCCGCGCAGACCAGGTCGCTCTTGGTGATCGCCTCGTTGATCTCCGGCGCGAGGTCGCCCGAATTGCCGATGCAGGTCGTGCAGCCGTAACCCACCACGGAGAACCCGAGCTTCTCCAGGTAAGGGATCAGGCCCGACTTCTGGAGGTACTCGGTGACGATGCGCGAGCCGGGGGCCAGCGATGTCTTGATGTGCGGCTTCACGCGCAGGCCCGCTTCCACGGCCTTCTTCGCCAGCAGGCCGGCCGCCAGCATCACGCTCGGGTTGGAGGTGTTCGTGCAGCTCGTGATCGCGGCGATCAGCACGTCGCCATTGCCGATCGCGATGTCCTGCTGCACGGCCGGGGCCGAAGGCGCCTCGAACTGCGCCGAAGCGAGCGTGGACTTGTTGGCTTCCATTTCGGCCTCGAACACCGGGGCCGCGGGTTTGACGGGCGGGTTCGTGGGAACCTTCGGGTCCGGTGCCTCGCCGCCCGGGTGGATGAGATGGCGCGACTGCAGCGTCCCGGCCGGCTTGTTGAAGCCGTTGTCCGAGGCCGACTTGCTGAACAGATCGATGAACCGGCTCTTCACGCTGCCGATCTCGATCCGATCCTGCGGCCGCTTGGGGCCCGACAGGCTGGGCGTGACTTCGCCGAGGTCGAGCGTGACGACCTGCGAGTAATCGATCTCGCCCGCCAGCGGCACGCCGAACAGGCCCTGCGCCTTGAAGTAGGCCTCCACCGCGGCGATCTGCTCCTTGGTGCGGCCCGTGCCCTTGTAGTAATCGATCGTCTTGTCGTCGATCGGGAAGAAGCCCATGGTGGCGCCGTATTCGGGCGCCATGTTGCCGATGGTCGCGCGGTCGGGCACGGCCAGCGTGCGCGTGCCCTCGCCGAAGAACTCGACGAACTTGCCCACCACCTTGTGCCTGCGCAGGAGCTCGGTGACCGTGAGCACGAGATCGGTGGACGTGCAGCCCTCGCGCAGCTTGCCCTTCAACTCGAAGCCGACCACGTCGGGCGTGAGCATGTACACGGGCTGGCCGAGCATGGCCGCTTCGGCCTCGATGCCGCCCACGCCCCAGCCCACCACGCCGATGCCGTTGATCATCGTCGTGTGGCTGTCGGTGCCGACCAGCGTGTCGGGGTAGAAGACGCCCCTGTCCGTGACGTGCACGCCGCGCGCGAGGTACTCCAGGTTCACCTGGTGCACGATGCCGAAGCCGGGGGGCACGACCTGGAAGGTCTTGAAGGCCTGCATGCCCCATTTCATGAACTCGTAGCGCTCGCGGTTGCGCTGGAACTCGAGCTTCATGTTGAGGTCCAGCGAATCCTTGTGGCCGTAGTGGTCGACCATGATCGAGTGGTCGACCACCAGGTCGACCGGCACCAGCGGCTCGACCTGCGACGCCTTCCTGCCGAGCAACGCGGCCGTGCTTCGCATGGCCGCCAGGTCCGCCAGCAGCGGCACGCCGGTGAAGTCCTGCAGCACGACGCGGGCGACGACGAAGGGGATCTCTTCCGTGCGGTCCGCGTTGGGGAACCAGTTCGCGACCTGCCGCACGTGCTCGGCCGTGACCTTCTTGCCGTCGCAGTTGCGCAGCACGGACTCGAGCACGATGCGCATCGAGACCGGCAGGCGGTTGATCTTGGGGAACTGCTTGGTGAGCTCGGGCAGGGAGAAGAAGCGACCGGACTTGCCGGCGCCGAGCTTGAACGACTGGAGGGTGTGTTCGAAGGCGTGGGGCATCCTGGACCTCGGTGTTATTGCTCTTGGAAGGCGATCATTTTGCCCCCGGAAAGCACCCTTGGTATGACGATGCCTTCTACTCGGGCAGGTAGCGCACCGCGAGCACGCCTTCGATTCCCTTGAGTTGTGCGATGACCGCGTCGCTGACGGCACTGTCCACATCCACCAGCGTGTACGCCATGTCGCCGCGCGACTTGTTGACCATGTTGTGGATGTTCAGGCCCGCCTGCGCCATCGTGGTCGAGATCTGCCCCAGCATGTTGGGCACGTTGGCGTTGGCGATCGCGACGCGGAATTTCGATTCGCGCGCCATGACCACCTGGGGAAAGTTGACGGCGTTGGCGATGTTGCCGTTCTCCAGGTAGTCGCGCAGCTGGTCGGCGACCATGATCGCGCAGTTCTCTTCCGCTTCGCGCGTCGATGCACCGAGATGAGGCAGCGCGATCACCTTGGGATGGGCGAGGATCGAGCCTCCGGGAAAATCGCAGACGTACCAGGAGAGCTGGCCCGCATCGAGCGCCGCGAGCACGGCCGCGTCGTTCACCACGCCTTCGCGCGAGAAATTGAGCAGCACCGCGCCGGGCTTCACGAGCGCCAGGTTCTTCGCGTTCACCAGGTCGCGGGTGGCCTCGACCAGCGGCACGTGCAGCGAGATGAAGCCGGCATTGCGCATCACCTCGGACACGCTGCCCGCCTTCTTCACCTGCGCGGGCAGGCTCCACGCCGCGTCGACGGTGATCTCGGGGTCATGCCCGAGCACGTTCATCCCGAGCCGGATCGCGGCGTCGGCCACGAGGCAGCCCACCTTGCCGAGGCCCACGATGCCGAGCGTCTGCCCGGCGAGCTCGAAGCCCGCGAAAGTCTTCTTGCCCTCTTCGACCACCTTGTCGAGGTCCTTGGACCGCGCATCGAGACCGCCGACGAAGCGCAGCGCCGGCGCCAGGTTGCGCGCGGCCATCAGCATGCCGGCCAGCACCAGTTCCTTCACGGCGTTGGCGTTGGCGCCGGGCGCATTGAACACCGGCACGCCGCGCGCGTTCATCGCCTTCACGGGGATGTTGTTGGTGCCCGCGCCCGCGCGCGCGATCGCCTTCACGCTGGCCGGGATCTCCATCGCGTGCATGTCCGCGGAGCGCACCAGCACGGCGTCGGGGTCGGCGAGGTCCTTGCCCACCACATACTGCCCGGCGGGCAAGCGCTTGAGGCCGTTCTCGGAGACCTGGTTCAGGACCAGCACACGGAACGGCCTCAAGCCTTGCCCTTCAGGCATGCTGGGCCTCGAAGTCCTTCATGTACGCGACCAGCGCCTTCACGCCTTCGATCGGCATCGCGTTATAGATCGAGGCGCGCATGCCACCCACCACTCGGTGGCCCTTGAGCTGGATCATGCCCCTGGCCTGCGCGCCTTTGAGGAACGCCTCGTCCAGCGCGTCATCCTTCAGCTTGAAGGGCACGTTCATCAGCGAGCGGTCTTCCTTCGCGACGGGGTTGCGGTAGAACTTGCTCTCGTCGAGGTAGTCGTAGAGGATCTTCGCCTTGGCCTGGTTGTGTTCCTCCATCGCCTTCAGGCCACCGTGCTGCTTGATGTACTTGAACACGAGGCCCGCGATGTAGATGGCGTAGGTCGGCGGCGTGTTGTACATCGAGTCCGCATCGGCCTGGATCTTGTAGTCGAAGGCCGAGGGGCACGCCGGCAGTGCGTGCCCGAGCAGGTCCTCGCGCACGATCACGAGTGTCACGCCCGAGGGCCCCATGTTCTTCTGGGCGCCGGCATAGATCAGGCCGTAGCGGCTCACGTCGATCGGACGCGACATGATGTCGGAGGACATGTCCGCCACCAGCGGCACGTTGCCGACATCGGGCAGCCAGTGGTACTGCACGCCGCCGATGGTCTCGTTCGAGCAGATGTGGACGTAGGAGGCTTGCGGATCGAGCTTCCAGTCGGAGCGCTTCGGGATCGCGGTGAACTTGCTCGCTTCGCCGGAGGCCGCGATGTTCACGGTGCCGTACTTCTGCGCTTCCTTGGCCGACTTCTTCGACCACTCGCCGGTCACGACGTAGTCCGCCTTGCCGTTCCTGCCGATCAGGTTGAGCGGCACGATCGCGTTCTCGCCGATGGCGCCACCCTGCATGAACAGCACCTTGTAGTTCTGTGGGATGCCCAGCAGTTCCCTCGCCAGCGCCTCGGCCTCGGCGTGGATTGCGATGAACTCCTTCCCGCGGTGGCTCATCTCCATGACTGACATGCCGCTGCCGTGCCAGTCGAGCATCTCGTCGGCGGCCTGGCGCAGCACGGCTTCCGGCAGGGTGGCAGGTCCGGGGCTGAAATTGAAGACGCGGGTCATCGGGGGCTTTCTCTCTGGTGTGCCTGTGGTTGTGGTTCGCCACAGCATACAAGAAAGCCCATCCCCGATGCGGCGTCAGGCCCAGCCCGGGGGCGTGCTGCGGCGCAGGCCCGTCCACTGCAATTCGGCCAGCACCACTACCGTCGCGGCCTGCGCGATCACCCAGGCCTGCCCGAGCAGGCTCGGCGCGGTGGGCCGCGCCACCAGTAGCGCTGTGCAGCCCGCCGCCCAGGCGAAGTTGCCGGCGACGAAGAGCCAGACGAAACCGCGCGGGATCGGCTGGCGGGTGGCGATCACGGCCGCAAGCGCCGCATACGCGAGCAGGAACCAGCCGGTCCCCTGCAGCAGGCCCGCGGGCAGTTGCGTCAGGTCCGCCAGCGGCTGCGCGAAAGCGACCTGCAGCGCTCCCGTAGCCAGGCAGGACGCGGCATCGGCCAACAGCACGTTGCGCAGGAAGCGGGGGGATTCGAACATCGACATCACAGCTCCTTTCGTTGAAAACGACGTGATGATTCGGCGCCGCGCGCTTTGGGTCGATTACGCGCGACGTAATGGCCCGCCCGCGCGGTCGCACTACCATCCGCGCCATGAACACCTCGCCTTCGATTGCCGTCCGCGCCGCGCCGCGCGCCTTCGGCGATTACCTGCGTGACTGGCGCCAGCGCCGACGCCTGTCGCAACTGGACCTGGCGCAGGAAGCCGAGATCTCCACGCGGCACCTGAGCTTCGTCGAGACGGGCCGCTCGCTTCCCAGCCGCGAGATGGTCCTGCGGCTGGCCGAGCGGCTCGACGTGCCCCTGCGCGAACGCAATGCGCTGCTGGTTGCGGCCGGCTACGCACCGATGTATCGCCAGCGCTCGCTCGACGACCCGGCTCTCGCCCCGGCACGGCGGGCCGTCGAACTGATCCTCAAGAGCCACGAGCCCTACCCTGCGCTGGCCGTCGATCGCCACTGGAACCTGGTCGCCGCCAACCGCACGCTGCCGCACCTGATGGAAGGCGCCGATGCCTCGCTGCTGCAGGCGCCGGTGAACGTGCTGCGCCTGTCGCTGCATCCCCAAGGGCTCGCGTCGAAGATCGCCAATCTCGTGCAGTGGCGCGCGCACATCTTCGAGCGCCTGCGCCAGCAGATCCACGCGACCGGCGACAGCGAGCTGGCAGCCTTGCTCGAGGAGCTGCGCGCCTATCCCGTCGCCGAAGGGAGCGACGAAAACATCGAGGGCGAGTTGCTGGGTGTGGCGATGCCCTTCCGCTTTCGCACGCCGGCAGGAACGCTCAACTTCATCAGCACGACCACGATCTTCGGCACGCCGATCGACGTGACGCTGCAGGAACTCGCGCTGGAAACCTTCTTCCCTGCGGACGAAGCGACGGCGCAGGCTCTGCGGCAGCTCGCGGCGGCGACCTGAACGCAGCCGCTGTCGGCCGGGTCGGACAAGGAAGCCCGCAGGCAGACGACGACCGGCCCGAGCTGTGCGGGCCAGTATGGTCTCCAACCGAAGGAGACCGCCATGGCCCTCTCACCCGACCCGCACAAGCGGCTGTGGGAACTGATCAAGCACATGCACTACGGGATGCTCACGCATCGCCACGCCGATGGCAGCCTGCACGCGCATCCCCTCACCACGCTCAACAAGTCGCTCGAGCCGGACATGATGCTGCACTTCTTCGTGTCGAAGAAGACCGAGCTGGGCAAGCGGCTGCGCGAGGACGGCAACGTGAACGTCGCATATGCCGACCCGCAGAAGGACACCTACGTCTCGATCACGGGCCGCGCGAGCATCAGCGAGGACCTGCACCAGAAGCAGCAGCTGTTCAACGCGCTGTCGCGCGCGTGGTTTCCGGGGGGTGCGCGCGACCCCGACCTTGAACTCGTGCAGGTGCGCATCGTGCACGCCGAGTACTGGGACATCAAGGAGAGCAAGACGGCGCAGCTGTACAAGCTGGCCAAGGCCGCGGTGACGGGCAGGCAGCCCGAGATCGGCGAGCATCGCGAACTGGAGATGCACTGAGGCAAAAAAAAAGCGGCCGGCCGGCCGCTTTTTCGTTCGGGACAGCAGCTTTACGCCGCCACCTTGTCCGCCACGTCCTTGAAGTCGGCCATCTGGTCGAAATTCATGTACTTGTAGATCTTGTCGCCGTTGGCGTTGATCACGCCGATGTCGGCCATGTATTCGTCCTTGGTCGGGATGCGACCAAGGCGCGAACAGATGGCGGCGAGTTCGGCCGAGCCGAGGTACACGTTGGTGTTCTTGCCCAGGCGGTTCGGGAAATTCCGCGTGGACGTGGACATCACCGTCGCGCCCTCGCGCACCTGCGCCTGGTTGCCCATGCACAGCGAGCAGCCGGGCATCTCCATGCGGGCACCGGCGACGCCGAGCACGCCGTAATGGCCTTCTTCCGTCAGCTGGTGGGCATCCATCTTCGTCGGCGGTGCAACCCACAGCTTCACCGGGATGTCGCGCTTGCCTTCCAGCAGCTTCGATGCCGCGCGGAAGTGGCCGATGTTGGTCATGCACGAGCCGATGAACACCTCGTCGATCTTCGCGCCCGCGACTTCGGACAGCGTCTTCACGTCGTCCGGGTCGTTCGGGCACGCGACGATCGGCTCGTGGACTTGGGCGAGATCGATCTCGATCACGGCGGCGTACTCGGCGTCCTTGTCCGCCTCGAGCAGCTGCGGGTTCTTCACCCAGGCTTCCTGCGCCGCGATGCGGCGGCCCAGCGTGCGGGCGTCGGCGTAGCCGTTGGCGATCATCCACTTCATCAGCGTGATGTTGCTGTTGACGTATTCGATGATCGGTTCCTTGTTCAGCTTCACCGTGCAACCGGCGGCGGAGCGCTCGGCGGACGCGTCGGAGAGCTCGAACGCCTGTTCGACCTTCAGGTCCGGCAGGCCTTCGATCTCGAGGATGCGGCCGGAGAAGATGTTCTTCTTGCCCTTCTTCTCGACCGTGAGCAGGCCCTGCTTGATCGCGTACAGCGGGATCGCGTTCACGAGGTCACGCAGCGTGACGCCGGGCTGCATCTTGCCCTTGAAGCGCACCAGCACCGATTCCGGCATGTCCAGCGGCATCACGCCGGTCGCCGCGGCAAAGGCGACGAGGCCCGAACCCGCCGGGAAGGAAATGCCGATCGGGAAGCGCGTGTGCGAGTCCCCGCCCGTGCCGACGGTGTCGGGCAGCAGCATGCGGTTCAGCCACGAGTGGATCACGCCGTCGCCCGGGCGCAGCGAGACGCCGCCGCGCGTGGAGATGAAGTCGGGCAGCTCATGGTGCATCTTCACGTCCACCGGCTTGGGGTACGCCGCCGTGTGGCAGAACGACTGCATCACCAGGTCGGCCGAGAAGCCCAGGCACGCGAGGTCCTTCAGCTCGTCGCGCGTCATCGGGCCCGTCGTGTCCTGCGAACCGACGGACGTCATCTTGGGCTCGCAGTACGTGCCGGGACGGATGCCCTGACCTTCCGGCAGGCCGCAGGCGCGGCCGACCATCTTCTGCGCAAGCGTGAAGCCCTTGCCGGTGTCCTTCGGCGCCTGTGGCAGGCGGAACAGCGTGGAAGGCGGCAGCCCGAGCGCCTCGCGCGCCTTGGCCGTCAGGCCCCGGCCGATGATCAGCGGGATGCGGCCGCCGGCGCGCACTTCGTCGAACAGCACGTCGCTCTTGACCTTGAACTCGGCGATCACTTCGCCGTTCTTCAGCGCCTTGCCTTCGTAGGGACGCAGTTCGATGACGTCGCCCATCTCCATCCTGCTCACGTCGAGCTCGACCGGCAGCGCGCCCGCGTCTTCCATCGTGTTGTAGAAGATCGGCGCGATCTTGGAGCCCAGGCACACGCCGCCGAAGCGCTTGTTCGGCACGAACGGGATGTCCTCGCCGGTCCACCACAGCACGCTGTTGGTGGCCGACTTGCGCGACGAGCCGGTGCCGACCACGTCGCCGACGTAGGCGACGGGGTGCCCCTTGGCCTTGAGCTGCTCGATGAACTTGACCGGGCCGCGCTTGCCCTCTTCCTCGGGCGTGATGCCGGGACGCGGGTTCTTCAGCATCGCCAGCGCGTGCAGCGGGATGTCGGGGCGGCTCCACGCGTCGGGCGCGGGCGAGAGGTCGTCGGTGTTGGTCTCGCCGGTCACCTTGAACACGGTGACCTCGAGCGACTTCGGCAGCTCGGGACGCGAGGTGAACCACTCGGCGTCGGCCCAGCTTTGCAACACGGCCTTCGCGTTGGCATTGCCCTTGGCCGCCTTCTCCTGCACGTCGTGGAACTGGTCGAACATCAGCAGCGTCTTCTTCAGGCCCTCCGCCGCGACCGCGCCGACTTCCTTGTCATCCAGCAGGTCGATCAGCGGGCTGATGTTGTAGCCCCCGAGCATGGTGCCCAGCAGTTGCGTGGCCTTCTCGCGGCTGATGACCGGGCATTTCTCGCCGCCGTGCGCGACGGCGGCGAGGTAGCTCGCCTTCACCTTCGCGGCATCGTCCACGCCCGCGGGCACGCGATGCGTGATCAGGTCGACCAGGACGTCGGCCTCACCCGCCGGCGGCTTCTTCAGCAGCTCGATCAGTTCGGCGGTCTGCCTGGCCGACAGCGGCAGCGGCGGGATGCCCAGGGCCGCGCGTTCGGCGACGTGTTCGCGATAGGCTTGCAACATGGTTCTTTCTCCGTTCGGGGTTCTTGGATTCGCGGCGATCAGCTGCCCGGCTGCTTGGTCGCGCCGTCGGCAGGCGCCGCGTCGAGGATGCTCGGCATCGGGTTCGCCTTGAGCTTCTCGGCATAGGTGATCTGCTCGGGGCTCTGGCACTCGTCGGCCAGGCGCTGCCCGAGCTTCTGGCTCATGAGCATCGACTTGTTGCCCAATTGCAGCCACATGGCACCGCGCTTGGCGTCTTCGAGGCGGATCGCACCGGTGCGGCTTTCGACCGGGTGCATGGCGAAGCGGTAGTTCTTCGTGCTGACCATGAAGAAGCCTTCGCGCTTGAGCGGCTTGATCGTGACCTTCGCGCCGAGCTCGCACGGGATGTCGCCGACATACACGCGCTTCGCGGTCTCGATGTCGGTGTCGGTCAGCTTGATGTTCGGGTCGGTGTCGATCGGGGTGACTTCCTCGACGGCCTTCTGCGCCGAGCGGGCCAGCTTCTTGTTCATGCCGGGCGCGGGCTTGCCGGGCGCGGGGCTCTGGGCGAGTGCGAGCGCCGGCGTGAGCGCGATCGCGACGGAAATGACAAGGCTCCTCATGTTGATCTCCTGTTTGTGCTTGCACTCTGGGCGGCGAACCAGCCCAGTACGTCTTGCGGGAGCTGCCTTCCGGTCCGGTGCGCCCTCTCCAGCACCTGCCAGTAGTAACGGTAGCTTGCCCTGTCCTCCAGTTTCCCCGCATGGCTGATCGGCGCCCAGTCGGCGGCTTGCGCGTCGACGAGGATCCGTGCTGCGGTGTCGATCTCCTTCGCCTCGGGGGCGAAGGCCTCCAGGATCGGCCGGATCTGGTCCGGGTGGATGCTCCACATGCGTGTATAGCCGAATTCGCGCGCGGCCCGGCGCGCCGCGCGGCCCAGCGCCTGCGAATCCTTGAATTCCGTCACGACGCCGTGCGACGGCACCTTGCCATGGGCATGGCAAGCGGAAGATATTTCCAGCTTCGCGCGCACCACGAGCGGGTGCGTGAACTGGCCTTCGATGCCCATGCCTTCGGACGGAATCGCGCCACCATGAGCGGAGACGAAATCCATCAGGCCGAAACTGAGCGACTGCACGCGCGGATGCGCCGCGATGTCGAAGGCGCGATGCACGGCGGCGGCCGATTCGATCAATGCGTGCACCGGCAATCCGCTGGCGCCGACCGCATCCATCGCCTGGACGGCGCACTCGATATCCTCCACGCGCTCGACCTTCGGCAGCATGATGTGCGCGAGCTTGCCGCCGGCCTGGCCGGCGACGATCGCGACGTCCTGCCCGAACGCGGGGTGATCGACCGGATGCACCCGCACCGCGACGCGCGCCTTGTCACTTGCGGCCAGCGCGAGCTCGACGACCAGGGCCGCATGTTCCGCTTCGGCACCGACCGGTGCGCCGTCCTCGCAATCGAGCGTCACGTCGAAGACGCAGGCGCCGAACTCCTCGATCATCTCGGCCTGCAACTGCAGGCTCTTGCGCATGCGCGCCTCGACGCCACTGTAGTGATCGCACACCGGCAACGCGATGGCACCCGCCTGCGCACCCAGCAGCGCTTCCCGCGGATGCACGCTCATGACTTCTTCTGCGCCACGAAGAACAGGCGCGGGAAGGCGAGCAGCAATTTCCCGTCGGCACGCACGGCGTAGTCGCGTGCGATGCACTGCTCGTACTGCGCGACGAAGCTCGCGCGAAGGTCGGACGGCAGCGGATCGACGAAGGGCCGCAGGCCCGTGCTGCTCAGCCACTCGACGATGGCCGCGGGCGAGGCCATCGGGTGCTGGTAGACGGTGTGCCAGACGTCGACCTGCGCCGCATCCTTCACCAGCAGGTCGTAGTAGCCGCCCACCGGCAGAATCGCCTCACGCACCTTGGCCGCGTCGCCGATCACGCCGGCCCACGGCGCCTGTGCGGCCACCTCGCGCATCGCGCGGTGCGACGGCTCCTGCAGGTTGTCCGGCATTTGCACGGCAAGCACGCCGCCCGGGGCTAGCAGCGAGAAGAGGCGCGGGATCAGCGAGCGATGGTCCGACAGCCACTGCAGCGTGGCGTTGGAGTAGATCAGGTCCGGCGCCTGCGCGGGCTTCCAGCTGGCGATGTCGCCCAGCTCGAACTCGACACCCGGCAGGCGCTTGCTCGCGCTCTCGACCATCGCCGGGGAGTTGTCGACGCCAACCACGCGCGCGCCTTCGAAGCGTTGCACGAGCAGCTCGGTCGAGTTGCCCGGGCCGCAGCCGAGGTCATAGACGAGGCGTGCCGCCTCCAGCGGCACGCGCGCCAGGAGCTCCCGGGCCGGACGCGTCCGCTCGTCCTCGAAGCGGCGGTACAGCGCGGGGTTCCAGTCGGCCATCGTTCTCGTCAGGGATTTACAGCAGGTGAGCCACGCCCTGCTGTTCTTCCTGCAGTTCCTTCAGCGTGACGTTGATGCGCTCCTGCGAGAACGCGTCGATCGGCAGGCCTTCGACCAGCTTGTATTCGCCCTTGTCGGTGGTGACCGGGAAGCCGAAGATGATGTCCTTCGGGATGCCGTACTGGCCGTCCGACGCGATGCCCATCGTGACCCACTTGCCGTTGGAGCCCAGCGCCCAGTCGCGCATATGGTCGATGGCCGCGTTGGCAGCCGATGCCGCCGACGACAGGCCGCGCGCCTCGATGATCGCGGCGCCGCGCTTGCCCACGGTAGGCAGGAACACGTCGCGGTTCCACGCGTCGTCGTTGATCATGTCCTTGACGGACTTGCCGTCGATCGTCGCGAAGCGGTAGTCGGCGTACATCGTGGGCGAGTGGTTGCCCCATACCGTGAGCTTCTCGATCGAGGCCACCGGCTTGCCGGTCTTGGCGGCGATCTGCGACAGCGCGCGGTTGTGGTCCAGGCGCAGCATGGCGGTGAAGTTCTTGCGCGGCAGCGAGGGCGCGCTCTTCATGGCGATGTAGGCGTTGGTGTTCGCGGGGTTGCCGACCACCAGCACCTTCACGTTGCGCGAGGCCACCTTGTCGAGCGCCTTGCCCTGGGCCGTGAAGATCTGCGCGTTGGCCGACAGCAGGTCCTTGCGCTCCATGCCGGGGCCGCGCGGGCGGGCGCCCACGAGCAGCGCGTAATCGGTGTCCTTGAACGCGGTCATCGGGTCGCTGTGCGCTTCCATGCCGACGAGCAGCGGGAAGGCGCAGTCTTCCAGCTCCATCATCACGCCCTTGAGCGCCTTCTGGGCCTTCTCGTCCGGGATCTCGAGCAGCTGGAGGATGACGGGCTGGTCCTTGCCGAGCATTTCGCCCGAGGCGATGCGGAACAGCAGGGCGTAACCGATTTGGCCTGCGGCGCCGGTGACGGCAACGCGGACGGGCTTCTTGCTCATGGGGTTCTCCGAATGGAAGTTGCTGGATTCGCTCGGCGTCGCGAGGGCGCCGGATGCGCGCTCGGGAGCGCTGCGGCAGGCGCGGAGTTTACCCGCGAAAACCCTGAAACGTCAATTTGTCTTGTATCTTATATAAGATATCATTGCCTCGATTGCAAGGACCTTCATGGCCACTTCGACGCTCCCCGCCGACGACCCGACGGCCACGCCCGCCTTCAGCCCGCTGTACCAGCAGATCAAGGGCCTGATCCTGCAAAGCCTGCAGTCCGGCGAGTGGAAGCCCGGCGAGTCCATCCCCAGCGAGATGGACCTGGCGGCGCGCTATCGCGTGAGCCAGGGCACGGTGCGCAAGGCCATCGACGAGCTCGCGGCCGAGAACCTGGTGGTGCGCCGCCAGGGCAAGGGGACCTTCGTCGCCACGCACGCCGAGCACCATGTGCAGTACCGGTTCCTGCGGCTGATGCCCGACGAGGGCGACCTGGACAGCGAAGGCCCGGCCCATCGCAACATCCTCGAGTGCAAGCGCGTGCGCGCGTCCGCCGAGATCGCGCGGCTGCTCGCGCTGCGCACCGGCGACACCGTCGTGCAGGCGCGGCGCGTCCTCGCCTTCGGCGACGTGCCCACCATCCTCGAGGACCTGTGGCTGCCCGGCGCCGCGTTCAAGGGAATCACCGCCGAACAGATGGCGCAGTACCCGGGCCCGACCTACGCGATGTTCGAAGTGGAGTTCGGCGTGCGCATGGTCCGCGCCGAGGAAAAGATCCGGGCGGTCGCCGCCGACGCCCAGGCTGCGATGCTATTGAAAGTGGAGCAAGGCTCGCCCCTTCTCAGCGTCGAGCGCCTGGCCTTCACCTACAACGACGCGCCCATGGAACTGCGGCGCGGCCTCTATCGCACGGACACCCACCACTACCGCAACGAACTGAGTTGAACTGTCCGCTTCGCGTCAGGCACGGCGCGAATAATTGCCGAGCAGCGTATCGGTTTGTTGCGATGCCATAAAATTTTGGATTGGCCCGATTCGCCGCATAAATGAAAGCGCCCTCATGACCGAGCTTGCCAAGAAGCGCCCCGAGTTCCGAAACATCAACGCCTTCACCGACCTGACCACCTACCGCCTGCCCGCCGCGGGCTGGGTCTCGATCCTGCATCGCATCAGCGGCGTGCTGATGTTCGTCCTGATGCCCTTCATCATCTGGATGTTCGACACCTCGGTCTCCTCCGAGATTTCCTTCGCCAAGTTCCGCAGCGCCTTCGCCAACGGCATCGGGTTCGCGCCGGGCTGGTTCCTCAAGCTCGTCGCGCTCGCTCTCGTCTGGGCCTACCTGCAGCACTTCATCGCCGGCCTGCGCCACCTGTGGATGGACGTGAGCCACAAGGCGGTGACCAAGGAAATCGGCGCCAAGTCCGCGCAGTTCACCCTCATCGCGAGCCTGCTGCTCACGGTGATCCTCGGCGCGAAGCTGTTCGGCCTGTACTGATCGAAGACGGAGACAAGAAACATGGCAGTGAACTACGGCTCCCGGCGCACGGTCGTCGGCGCCCACTACGGCACCCGCGACTGGCTCGCGCAACGCGTCACGGCGGCGCTGATGGCGATCTTCACGCTCGTCGTGCTCGCCCGCTTCCTCCTCACCAGCGGCCCCATCGGCTACGACAAGTGGGCCGGCCTCTTCGCCGGCCAGGGCATGAAGATGCTCACCTTCGCCACGATCGTCGGCCTGCTCTATCACGTGTGGGTCGGCATGCGCGACGTGCTGATGGACTACATCAAGCCCGTGGGCGTGCGACTCGTGCTGCAGTTCTTCGTGATCGTCTACCTCGTGGGCTGTGCCGGCTGGGCCGTGCAGGTGCTCTGGCGGGTCTAACAACATGACATACACCTCCTCCAACATCGCCCGCCGCAAGTTCGACGTCGTCATCGTGGGGGCCGGCGGCTCCGGGATGCGCGCGTCGCTGCAGCTCGCGCGCGCCGGCCTCAACGTCGCCGTCCTGTCCAAGGTCTTCCCGACGCGTTCGCACACGGTCGCCGCGCAAGGCGGCATCGGCGCCTCGCTCGGCAACATGTCCGAGGACAACTGGCACTACCACTTCTACGACACGGTCAAGGGCTCCGACTGGCTCGGCGACCAGGACGCGATCGAGTTCATGTGCCGCGAAGCGCCGAACGTCGTGTACGACCTCGAGCACATGGGCATGCCGTTCGACCGCAATCCCGACGGCACCATCTACCAGCGTCCCTTCGGCGGCCACACCGCGAACTACGGCGAGAAGCCCGTGCAGCGCGCCTGCGCCGCCGCGGACCGCACCGGCCACGCGATGCTGCACACGCTGTACCAGCAGAACGTCAAGGCCAAGACCAGCTTCTTCGTCGAGTGGATGGCGCTCGACCTGATCCGCGACGCGGAAGGCGACGTGGTCGGCGTGACGGCGCTGGAGATGGAGACGGGCGACCTGTACATCCTCGAAGCCAAGACCGTGCTGCTGGCCACCGGCGGCGCGGGCCGCATCTTCGCGGCTTCGACCAATGCCTTCATCAACACCGGCGACGGCCTGGGCATGGCGGCGCGCGCGGGCATCCCGCTCGAAGACATGGAGTTCTGGCAGTTCCACCCGACCGGCGTGGCCGGTGCGGGCGTGCTGCTCACCGAAGGCTGCCGCGGCGAAGGCGCGATATTGCGCAATTCCAATGGCGAGCGCTTCATGGAGCGTTACGCGCCCACGCTGAAGGATCTCGCGCCGCGCGACTTCGTTTCACGCTGCATGGACCAGGAAATCAAGGAAGGCCGGGGCTGCGGGCCGAACAAGGATTACATCAACCTCGACATGACCCACCTCGGCGCCGAGACGGTGCACAAGCGCCTGCCGTCGGTGTACGAGATCGGGATCAACTTCGCCAACGTCGACGTGACCAAGGAGCCGATCCCGGTCGTGCCCACCATCCACTACCAGATGGGCGGCGTCCCGACGAACATCCACGGCCAGGTCGTGACGCAGCGCGGCGGCGACGACAACGCCGTGATCAACGGCCTGTACGCGGTGGGCGAATGCTCGTGCGTCAGCGTGCACGGCGCCAACCGCCTGGGCACGAACTCGCTGCTGGACCTGCTGGTGTTCGGCCGCGCGGCGGGCAACCACATCGTCGATTTCGCGAGCCGCACCAAGTCGCACAAGGCGATCCCCGCGGATGCCGCCGAGCGCACGCTGGAGCGCCTCAATCGGCTCGAGAGCGCGTCCGGCGGCGAGTACGCGCAGGACGTCGCCAACGACATCCGCGCCACGATGCAGAAGCACGCCGGCGTGTTTCGCACGCAGGCCAGCATGGACGAAGGCGTGCGCAGGATCGCGCAGATCCGCGAGCGGGTCGGCGCCATTGCCCTCAAGGACAAGTCGCGCGTGTTCAACACGGCGCGCGTCGAGGCGCTGGAGGTAGAGAACCTCATCGAGTGCGCGCAGGCCACGATGACCTCGGCTGCCGCCCGCAAGGAATGCCGCGGCGCGCACACCGTCAACGATTACGAGCGGCCGGCCGACGATCCGGTCGCCCCGCTCGGCCGCGACGACGCGAACTGGCTCAAGCACACGCTGTGGTACAGCCAGGGCAGCCGCCTCGCCTACAAGCCCGTGAAGCTCAAGCCGCTCACCGTCGAGTCCGTGCCGCCCAAGATCCGTACGTTCTAGTACGTACCTCGCCAGCGACTAAATTAGAAACATCCGATCATGCAAAAGCGCACTTTCCAGATCTACCGTTACGACCCCGAGAAGGACGCCAAGCCGTACATGCAGACGGTGGAGATCGAGCTCGAGGGCAACGAGCGCATGCTGCTGGACGCCCTGATGAAGCTCAAGGCGAAGGACCCGTCGATTTCGTTCCGCCGCTCCTGCCGCGAAGGCGTGTGCGGCTCGGACGCGATGAACATCAACGGCAAGAACGGCCTGGCGTGCCTGACCAACATGCTCACGCTGAAGGACCCGATCGTGCTGAAGCCCCTGCCGGGCCTGCCCGTCGTGCGCGACCTGATCGTCGACATGACGGACTTCTTCAAGCAATACCACTCGATCAAGCCCTACCTCATCAACGACAACATCCCGCCCGAGAAGGAGCGCCTGCAGTCGCCCGAAGAGCGCGAGGAGCTCAACGGCCTGTACGAGTGCATCCTGTGCGCGAGCTGCTCGACCAGCTGCCCGAGCTTCTGGTGGAACCCCGACAAGTTCGTCGGCCCGGCCGGCCTGCTGCAGGCCTACCGCTTCATCGCCGACAGCCGCGACGAAGCGACGAACGAGCGCCTGGACAACCTCGAGGACCCGTATCGCCTCTTCCGTTGCCACACCATCATGAACTGCGTGGACGTGTGCCCGAAGGGACTGAACCCGACGATGGCGATCGGCAAGATCAAGGAACTGATGGTGCGGCGGGCCGTGTGAATGACCACGAACCGATCGGCGAAAGGGAACTGAGCAAGCTCAGGTGGCGATGCCGCCGTGGATTGCTGGAAAATGACCTGTTCGTCGAGCGGTTCTTCGAGCGCCATGGCGCGAGCCTCACGGTGGGGCAGGCGCGGGCGCTGGCCGAATTGATGGAGCTGGCCGACAACGACCTGCTGGACCTCCTGCTGGCACGCAAGGAGCCCGGGGGCGGGCTGGACAGGACCGACATCAGACAAATGCTGGGGATGCTGAGAACATCGCCGCGAACCGGGCAATCTCGTTAGGAAACACGTCATGAAACTCGCCGACACCAAAGCCACCCTGTCGTTCTCCAGCGGCAGCCCCAGCGTCGAGCTGCCCGTCTATTCCGGCAGCATCGGCCCGGATGTGATCGACATCCGCAAGCTCTACGCGCAGACCGGGATGTTCACCTACGACCCGGGCTTTCTCTCCACGGCCGCCTGCCAGTCCGCCATCACCTACATCGATGGCGACAAGGGCGAGCTGCTGTACCGCGGCTACCCCATCGAGCAGCTCGCGACGCAGTGCGACTTCCTCGAGACCTGCTACCTGCTGCTGTACGGCGAGCTGCCGAACGCCGAGCAGAAGCAGAAGTTCACGCGCACCGTGACCATGCACACGATGGTCAACGAGCAGATGCAGTTCTTCCTGCGCGGGTTCCGGCGCGACGCGCACCCGATGGCCGTCATGACGGGCCTGGTCGGCGCGCTCTCGGCCTTCTATCACGACAGCACGGACATCAACAATCCCGAGCACCGCGAGATCGCGGCGATCCGCCTGATCGCCAAGATGCCGACGCTGGTGGCGATGGCCTACAAGTACAGCGCCGGCCAGCCGTACATGTACCCGAAGAACGACCTGAGCTACACGTCGAACTTCATGCGCATGATGTTCGCGACGCCGTGCGAGGAATACCAGCCCAACGACGTGCTGGTGCGCGCGATGGACCGGATCTTCATCCTGCACGCGGACCACGAGCAGAACGCGTCCACCTCCACGGTGCGCCTGTGCGGCTCGTCGGGCACCAACCCGTTCGCGGCGATCGCCGCGGGTGTCGCCTGCCTGTGGGGCCCGGCGCACGGCGGGGCCAACGAGGCCGCGCTGAACATGCTCGAGGACATCCAGAAAATGGGTGGCGTTGCGAAGATCGGCGAGTTCGTCGCGAAGGTGAAGGACAAGAACAGCGGCATCAAGCTGATGGGCTTCGGCCACCGCGTGTACAAGAACTACGACCCCCGTGCCAAGCTGATGCGCGAAACCTGCCATGAGGTGCTGAACGAGCTGGGCCTGCACGACGATCCGCTGTTCAAGCTCGCGATGGCGCTGGAAAAGGTCGCGCTGGAGGACGAATACTTCGTCTCGCGCAAGCTCTACCCGAACGTCGATTTCTATTCGGGCATCGTGCAGCGCGCCATCGGCATCCCGGTGTCGCTGTTCACGGCCATCTTCGCGCTGGCCCGCACCGTCGGCTGGATCGCGCAGCTCAACGAGATGATCAGCGACCCCGAGTACAAGATCGGCCGCCCGCGCCAGCTGTACACGGGTTCGCCCAAGCGCGACGTGAAGCCCATCGTCCAGCGCTGATCTTCACGCCCACCCCGGCAGGAAGCCCGCTTCGGCGGGCTTTTCCGTTTCCGAACGCGGCCATCGCAAACCGCGATGACCGGCAGCCGTCTTTAGAGGGAAAATGGCGATCTTCCATCGTCAGCCACGATGCCATCTTCCGACCGCTCCTTCGTCCGCAAGGTCGACCTCACCTCGCTGCAGCTCTTCGTGGCGGTGTGCGAGCTCGGCTCGATCGGCAAGGCGGCCGAGCGCGAGTTCATCGCCGCATCGGCAGTGAGCAAGCGCCTGTCGGACCTGGAAGCCGCACTCGAGACACCGCTGCTCTATCGCCACACGCGCGGCGTGAACCTCACGCCGGCCGGCCAGACGCTGCTGCATCACGCCCGCTCGGTACTGTTCGGCCTGGAGAAGATGCAGGCGGAGCTCTCCGAATACGCCGACGGCGTGCGCGGCCACGTGCGCATGCACGCCAACATCTCGGCGATCGTGCAGTTCCTGCCCGAGGACCTGGGCACGTTCGCGCGCGAACACCCGCAGGTGAAGATCGACCTGCAGGAGCATTTGTCGAGCGAAGTCGCGCGCGCGGTGCATGAAGGCGCCGCCGACCTGGGCGTGTGCAACACGCAGGGCCTGGCGCTGGGCGCCACGCTGGCGCAGCGGCCGTACCGCCGTGACGAGCTCGTGCTGGTCGCGCCGCGCCGGCATCCGCTCGCCCAAGAGAGGGAGCTGGCGTTCGACGACACGCTCGCCTTCGACCACGTCGGCCTGCACTCGAACAGCTCGATCTACGTGGCGATGCGCGAAGCGGCTGCCGCGGCGGGCCGCACGGTGCGCCTGCGCATCCAGGTCACGGGCCTGGATGCGATGTGCCGCATGATCCACAACGGCCTGGGTGTCGGCGTCATGCCGCGCCGCGCGTTCGAGCTGATGCGCGGCGTCGGCGACCTCGCCTGCGTGCGCCTGACCGACGACTGGGCAGTGCGCGAGATCAACCTGGTCGCGCGCGATTTCGACGCGTTGCCGCTCACTGCACGCACGCTGGTCGAACACCTGCAGGCACGCGCCGGGGCAACCGAGCCGCTCGAGACTGCTTGAATAGAATCCACACTGGAAAGACGTGAGCATGGGACGAACCCTCTACGACAAGATCTGGGACGAGCACGTGGTCCGCACCGAGGACGACGGCACAGCCATCCTGTACATCGATCGCCATCTGGTGCACGAGGTGACGAGCCCGCAGGCATTCGAAGGCCTGCGCGAGGCCGGCCGCAAGGTCTGGCGCATCAGCTCGATCGTCGCGACCGCCGACCACAACACGCCGACCACCGGCTGGGAGCGCGGCTACGAAGGAATCGACGACCCGGTGAGCAAGGAGCAGGTCACCACGCTGGACAAGAACATCGCGGAGTTCGGCGCCGCCGCGTACTTCCCGTTCCTGTCCAGGCGCCAGGGCATCGTGCACGTGATCGGCCCGGAAGAAGGCGCGACCTTGCCCGGCATGACGGTGGTCTGCGGCGATTCGCACACGTCCACGCATGGCGCGTTCGGCGCGCTCGCGCACGGCATCGGCACGAGCGAGGTCGAGCACGTGATGGCCACGCAGACGCTGCTCGCCAAGAAGGCGAAGAACATGCTGGTGAAGGTGGAGGGTCCGCTTGCCCGCGGCGTCACGGCGAAGGACGTCGTGCTCGCCATCATCGGCCGCATCGGCACGGCCGGCGGCACCGGCTACACCATCGAGTTCGGCGGCTCCACGATCCGCTCGCTCACGATGGAAGGCCGCATGACGGTGTGCAACATGGCGATCGAGGCCGGCGCGCGCGCGGGCCTCGTGGCCGTGGACGACAAGACGATCGACTACCTCAAGGGCCGCCCGCTGGCGCCGACCGGCGTCGAGTGGGACCAGGCGGTCGCGTACTGGAAGACGCTGCACACCGATCCTGACGCGAAATTCGATACCGTGGTGGAACTCGACGCGACGAAGATCCTGCCGCAGGTCACCTGGGGCACGTCGCCCGAGATGGTGATGGGCATCGACGGGCGCGTGCCCGATCCCGAGCGCGAGAAGGATGCGACCCGGCGCGGCGGCATCGAACGCGCGCTCACCTACATGGGCCTGCCCCCGGGCAAGCCGATGTCGGACATCTTCGTGGACAAGGTGTTCATCGGCTCGTGCACCAACAGCCGCATCGAGGACCTGCGCGAGGCCGCCGCCGTGGTCCGCAAGCTGGGACAGAAAGTCGCGAAGAACGTCAAGCTCGCGATGGTCGTGCCCGGCTCCGGCGTGGTGAAGGACCAGGCCGAGCGCGAGGGCCTGCACGAGATCTTCAAGGCCGCCGGCTTCGAGTGGCGCGAGCCCGGCTGCTCGATGTGCCTGGCGATGAACGCCGACCGCCTCGAGCCCGGCGAGCGCTGCGCCTCCACCAGCAACCGCAATTTCGAAGGCCGCCAGGGTGCCGGCGGCCGCACCCACCTGGTCAGCCCGGCCATGGCCGCCGCCGCGGCGGTGCATGGCCACTTCGTCGACGTCCGTCAGTTCGCCTGACGCAACTCTTTAGGAGAGCCGCATGAAATCGATCCTCGCCCTGCTTGCCACTGCCATCATCCTCGCGGGGTGCAACACCATGAGGGGCTTCGGCCAGGACGTGCAGAAGGTCGGCGACAAGATCGAAGGCGCGGCATCGAAGAAATGAAGCAATTCACCGTGCACAAGGGGCTTGCCGCCCCCATGGATCGCGAGAACGTCGATACGGACGCGATCATCCCCAAGCAGTTCCTCAAGTCGATCCGCAAGACCGGCTTCGGCCCCAACCTCTTCGACGAGTGGCGCTACCTCGACCCGGGCTGGGTCGGCAAGCCGCAGGAAGAGCGCAAGCCCAATCCGGACTTCGTGCTGAACCAGCCGCGCTACCAGGGCGCCTCGATCCTGCTCGCGCGCAAGAACTTCGGCTGCGGCTCCTCGCGCGAGCATGCGCCCTGGGCTCTGGACCAATACGGCTTCCGCGCGATCATCGCGCCGAGCTACGCCGACATCTTCTTCAACAACTGCTTCAAGAACGGCCTGCTGCCGATCGTGCTGCCCGAGGCGCAGGTGTCGCGCCTGTTCGACGAGGTGAACGCGTTTCCGGGCTACGAGCTCACGGTCGATCTCGAGCGCCAGGTTGTCGCCACCCCGCAGGGCGACACGATGCCCTTCGACGTGCAGCCCTTCCGCAAGCACTGCCTGTTGAACGGCCTCGACGATATCGGCCTCACGCTGCGCCACAAGGATGAAATTCAGGCGTTCGAGGCCCGGCGCCTTGCCACCAAGCCCTGGCTCGCGCACACGCTCCAGCACTGAAAGCGAATTCATGAAGATTGCAGTCATGCCGGGCGACGGCATCGGCACCGAAATCGTGGCGGAAGCCGTCAAGGTGCTCGATGTCCTCGACCTGAAGTTCGAAATGGAAACGGCACCGGTCGGCGGCGCCGCTTATGAGGCGCACGGGCATCCGCTGCCCGAATCCACGCTCAAGCTCGCGAAGGAAGCCGACGCCATCCTGTTCGGCGCGGTGGGCGACTGGAAATACGACAGGCTCGAGCGGCAGTTCCGCCCCGAGCAGGCGATCCTGGGCCTGCGCAAGAACCTGGGCCTGTTCGCGAACTTCCGCCCGGCGATCTGCCACGAGCAACTGGTGGACGCCTCGAGCCTCAAGCCCGAACTGATCGCCGGTCTGGACATCCTGATCATTCGCGAGCTGACGGGCGACATCTATTTCGGCCAGCCGCGCGGCCGCCGCACGGCGGTGGACGGCCACTTCCCCGGCGCGGAGGAGGCCTTCGACACGATGCGCTACACGCGCCCCGAGATCGAGCGCATCGCGCACGTCGCTTTCCAGGCCGCGCGCAAGCGCAGCAAGCGCGTGACGAGCGTCGACAAAGCCAACGTGCTGGAGACTTTCCAGCTGTGGAAAGACGTGGTCACCGAGGTCGGCAGGCAGTACCCCGACGTGGAACTGGACCACATGTACGTCGACAACGCGGCCATGCAATTGGTGCGCGCGCCCAAGAAGTTCGACGTGGTGGTGACCGGCAACATGTTCGGCGACATCCTGTCGGACGAAGCGGCGATGCTCACCGGATCGATCGGCATGCTTCCCTCGGCGAGCCTGAATGCGTCGAACCGGGGCCTGTACGAGCCGAGCCACGGCAGCGCGCCGGACATCGCGGGCAAGGGGATCGCCAATCCTTTGGCTACAATACTGTCCGCAGCCATGATGCTCCGTTTCTCCCTCAACCAGCCCGAAGCCGCCGACCGCATCGAGTCCGCGGTCAAGTCGGTGCTCGCCCAGGGATTGCGCACGGCGGACATCTGGTCCGAAGGCACCACCAAGGTCGGCACCCGGCAAATGGGCGATGCCGTCGTGGCCGCCATCACCAAAAAGACGATTACCAAGAGCTAGCAAGCTCCGGTTCGTCGTGCGCCCTCCCCGGCCCCAGACGAGCCGGGGACAACAGGCAAACCGAAAGGGCGATGACGATGACTCTCAAGGCACAACAACCGCTGGTTGGCCTCGTCGGCTGGCGCGGCATGGTCGGCTCGGTCCTCATGGACCGCATGGAGGCCGAGGGCGACTTCCGGCTGATCGAGCCGGTGTTCTTCTCGACGTCCAACGCGGGTGGCAAGGCGCCGGCGCAGGCGAAGAACGAGAAGGGCCTGAAGGACGCCTTCGACATCGACGCGCTGAAGAAGTGCGACATCGTCATCACCGCACAGGGCGGCGACTACACCACCGAGGTGTTCCCCAAGCTGCGCGCCGCGGGCTGGAACGGCCACTGGATCGATGCGGCCTCGACGCTGCGCATGAAGGACGACGCCGTCATCGTCCTCGACCCGGTGAACCTGCCGGTCATCAGGAACGCGCTGTCCAAGGGCGGCAAGAACTGGATCGGCGGCAATTGCACCGTGAGCTGCATGCTGATGGGCGTGGGCGCGCTGTACAAGGCGGGCCTGGTCGAATGGATGTCGAGCATGACGTACCAGGCGGCGTCGGGCGGTGGCGCGCAGCACATGCGCGAGCTGCTCACGCAGTTCGGCACGCTCAACGGCGAAGTGCGAGCGCTGCTGGACGACCCCAAGTCCGCCATCCTCGAGATCGATCGCAAGGTGCTCGCGCGCCAGCAAGCCATGTCGGCGAGCGAGACCGAGCACTTCGGCGTGCCGCTCGCGGGATCGCTCATCCCCTGGATCGACAAGGACCTCGGCGACGGCGTGTCGCGCGAGGAGTGGAAGGCCGGCGCGGAGACGAACAAGATCCTCGGGCAAGGCCCGGGATTCGGGACGGCCGGCGTGCCGGTCGACGGCTTCTGCGTGCGCGTGGGCGCGATGCGCTGCCACAGCCAGGCCCTCACCTTCAAGCTGAAGAAGGACGTGCCGCTCGCCGACATCGAGGCGATGATCGCCGCCGACAACGAGTGGGTGAAGGTCGTGCCCAACACGCGCGAGGCGACGCTGAAGGGCCTCACGCCGGTCGCGTTGACGGGCACGCTGTCCATCCCCGTGGGACGCCTGCGCAAGCTCGCGATGGGGCCGGACTACCTGGGCGCCTTCACCATCGGCGACCAGCTGCTGTGGGGCGCGGCCGAGCCGCTGCGCCGCATGCTGCGCATCCTGCTCGACGCATAATTTCGTCGAAGCCTAAAACAACGGCCTGTAATCCCTGGTTACAGGCCGTTGTCGCGTCACAACGAGACTGTGCGTGGTAACCATGAATCGCGTCTAGGCTCGGAAGTTAAAAACTTGTCTCAGCTTGTCAGCCTAAGACATTGATGTTATGGTCCTTTTTAGCAAGTACAGCGTCGAGGCGTTGGTTCGCATGAAGAGAAAAACATTGCCTGCCGGCCAGGCAATAGGGACGCACACATCCATGGGCAAGCCGCACTGGCGCGCTACGGCCGCGGCCTTCGCCGCCGCCGTCGTGCTCGGCAGCTGGGCCTCGGATGCGAGCGCCCTGGCCATGGGTCGCATCACCGTCCATTCCGCGCTGGGCGAGCCGCTGAACGCGGAGATCGACATCCCCGACATCAACGCGGACGAGATCGCCTCGTTGCGCGCCTCCGTGGCCTCGCCGGAGGCGTTCAAGTCGGCGGGCCTCGAATACAGCCCCGCGCTGTCCGACGTGAAGGTCTCGCTCGAGAAGCGGCCTGACGGGCGTTACTTCCTGCGCCTCACCAGTCCGCGCGCCGTCACTGATCCGTTCGTCGACCTCCTGCTGGACAGCAGGTGGTCCTCCGGCCATGTGCTGCGCGACTACACGATGTTGTTCGACCCGCCGGCCCTGCGGCAGGAACAGCAGCCCATGATGGCGCAGGCCACACCCGCGGCGCCGCGCGCGTCGCAGCCGTCCACGGCCGCGCGCACCACCACCTCCTCCTCGCGTGCGACGGCCGCCACTGCCCGCGCTCCCGCGGCAGCCCCCGCTGCCGCCCCAACACCGTCCGGTGACGGCAAGCAGGTCACCGTGCAGAGCGGCGACACGGCCGGCAAGATCGCTGCGGCGAACAAGCCGCCGGCGGTTTCGCTGGACCAGATGCTCGTCGCGATGCTGCGTGCCAATCCCGATGCATTTGCGGATGGCAACGTCAACCGGCTGCGCGCCGGCGCCGTGCTGGAGATGCCCAGCACCGAGCAGGCTGCGCTCGTTCCGCCCGACGACGCGAAGCAGACACTGGTCGCGCAAAGCCGCGACTTCAACGAGTTCCGCCGCCGCCTCGCTGAAAGCGTGCCCTCCACGAGGGTCGCTGCGGCCGAACGGCAGTCGTCCGGCAAGATCACCGCGCAGGTCGAGGAGAAGAAGCCCACGGCAGCTGCACCCGACAAGCTGACGCTGTCGAAGGCCGCGGCACAAGGCAAATCCGGGCCCGAAGAGAAGATCGCCCGCGAGCACGCCGCACAAGACTCGGCCACACGCGTCGCCGAACTGAACAAGAACATCAATGACCTGAGCAAGCTCGGCACCGGTACCACGCCGGCCGCCTCCGCGAGTGCGGCCAAGGCCGGCGTTGCGTTGCCCATCGGCGCGCCCGCGAGCGCCGCCAAGCCCGCCGCAACGCCCGCAGTCACCACGCCGGCACCGATCGCGGCTTCTGCCGCGAAGCCGGCCTCCAGTTCCGCAGCAGCGCCGGTGATCGCCGCTGCTGCTTCTGCGGCGGCTCCCGCCACCCCCGTGGCGAGCGCGGCAGTCGCTGCAGCATCATCCGTCGCCTCCGCCCCCGCTCCCGTGGCCAGCGCCGTCGTGACTGCCGCTTCCTCCGTCGCCCCGAAGGCGTCGGCGCTTGCCGTTGCGCCCGCCAAGCCGGTCGCCAAACCGAAGGCTCCGCCGCCGGAGCCGAGCTTCCTCGACGATCTGCTCGACAATTCGCTGCTTTTGGGCGTGGGCGGCCTGGTCCTCGCATTGGGGGCCGGTCTCGGCCTGTACAAGGTCCAGCAGCGCAGGAAGACGGCCCAGGTCGACAGCTCGTTCCTCGAAAGCCGCCTGCAGCCCGATTCGTTCTTCGGCGCGAGCGGCGGCCAGCGCATCGACACCAACGAAGGCAGCGCGACCGGCTCCTCGATGGTCTACTCGCCCAGCCAGCTCGACGCGGCCGGTGATGTCGACCCCGTGGCCGAAGCGGATGTCTACCTGGCCTACGGCCGCGACCTGCAGGCCGAGGAAATCCTCAAGGAAGCGCTGCGCACGCAACCCCAGCGCGTCGCGATCCACGCGAAGCTGCTCGAGATCTACGCGAAGCGGCGCGACGCCAAGGCGTTCGAACTGGTCGCGACCGAAGCCTACGGCGTCACGCACGGCGAAGGCCCCGAATGGGATCGCGTCTGCGAACTTGGCCAGGAGCTCGATCCGCCCAACTCGCTGTACCGCCCGGGCGGCCAGCCGACTGCGGGTTCGGCAAGCCCCGTGGCGCCGGCCAAGTTCGGCTCCACGATCCAGACGCAGACGGTGCCCGTGCCGCTTCCGCCGCCGGTCGCGAGCGACATCGACCTCGACCTCGATTTCTCCCTGGGGGATGAAGGGCCCGCCGCTCCCGCACCGGTCCAGGCCGCTGCGGCTGCGACCGGCAGCTACGCGCGCACGCAATCGATCCAGCGCGACGAGCCCCCAGCCATGCCTTCGCTCGACATGGACTTCGGCGCTCCGACGACGGCGCAAGCTGCCACCCAGCCCGCAAAGCTCGCCGCGCCCGACCTGGTGCTTGACGAGAACAGCCTGAAATTCGACGTCACGCCGCGCAACCCGGCACCGGCGCCCGCGCCGGCCGCTGCGGCCCCGGCAGCCGCTGCCGGCGGCGGCATGATCGAATTCGACTTGGGCGCCCTCTCGCTCGACCTGGACAAGCCGAAGGCCGCCGCGCCCGCCGCCCCAGTGGCGTCGACCGAGCCCGATACCGAGTCGCCGTCCACGGCCGGATCGCCCCTCTCGATGGGCGGGTTCGAAGACTCCAGCAGCGATCCGCTCGCCACCAAGCTGGCCCTCGCGCAGGAATTCAACGCGATCGGCGACCCGGACGGCGCCCGCAGCCTCGCGCAGGAAGTGATCGCCGAAGCCTCGGGCGAACTCAAGTCCAAGGCGCAGAAGTTCCTCGCCGAGATCGGCTGAGCGAATCCTCCATTCAGGCGGGCCCATGAGGATCGCTCTGGGCGTCAGTTACCACGGACAGGCCTATGAGGGCTGGCAGAGCCAGCCTTCGGGTCGCACCGTGCAGGACAAGCTGGAACTCGCCTTGTCCGAGTTCGCCACGCAGCCCGTCTCCACGGTGTGCGCCGGACGCACTGACGCCGGCGTGCACGCGCTGATGCAGGTCGTGCATTTCGACACCGGGTTGCAGCGCGAGGATTTCTCGTGGGTGCGCGGCACCAACCGCTTCCTGCCGCCGGACATCGCCGTGCAATGGGCGCAACCCGTGCCCGACGAATTCCATTCGCGTGCGAGCGCAAACGCGCGGCGCTATGCGTACGTGCTGCTCGAATCGCCGGTGCGACCGAGCGTCGATGCCGGCCGCGTCGGCTGGGTCTTCCGGCCGCTCGACCAGGGCGCGATGGAACGGGCCGCGGCGCACCTGCTCGGCACCCACGACTTCACCTCGTTTCGCGCTTCCGAATGCCAGGCACGCAGCCCGGTCAAGACACTGGCGCGCGCTTCGATCGCACGGCGCGGCGCGTACTGGCGCTTCGACTTCGAGGCCGACGCCTTCCTGCACCACATGATCCGCAACATCATGGGTTGCCTCGTTGCGGTGGGCCAGGGCCTGCATCCGCCGGACTGGATGCAGGAGGTGATCGAAGCGCGCGACCGCGATGCCGCGGCGCCGACCTTCTCGCCCGATGGCCTGTATTTCCTGGGGCCGGTGTACGAGGCGAAGTGGGGACTGCCGAGCCGCACCGCTGCGTATGATTGGCTGCCATGACCGTCCCCCCGCGTACTCGCATCAAGATCTGCGGCCTCACGCGCGAGCAGGACGTTGACGCGGCCGTCGAGGCGGGCGCGGACGCGGTCGGCTTCATCCAGTACCCGAAGAGCCCGCGGCACGTCCCGATCGAGCGAGCCGTGGAGCTGGCTTCGCGCTTGCCGGTGTTCGTCACGCCGGTGCTGCTGTTCGTCAATGAGAGTCCGCAGCGCGTGCTGGAGTGCCTGCAACACCTGCCCAACGCGCTGGTGCAGTTCCACGGCGACGAAACGCCCGGGCGGTGCCTGGCCTCCACCGGCAACGGCCGGCACCCGTACATGCGCGCCGCCCGCATCCCGCTCGATGGCACGCCTTTCGACTTGGTAAAATTCGCCCACGAGCACCACGCAGCCCGCGCGATCCTGCTGGACGCGCATGTCGAGGGCTATGGCGGCGCCGGGAAAGCCTTCGATTGGTCACGTCTTCCTCCAAGCGTCAACGCTCACCTCGTCTTGTCTGGTGGGTTGACACCTGCAAACGTGGCCGATGGCATTGCGCAAGTGCGGCCACGATCCAAGTCGCTGGCCGTTGATGTGAGCTCCGGGGTCGAAATCTCCAAGGGGATCAAGGACCCGGAAAAGATCGTCCAGTTCGTCGCGGCGGTGCGTGCCGCCGACGCGCTTCTTGCGAAGTCTCCCGATGCCCCCCATTCCATCTTCCCAGCAACCTGACGCTGCCGGCCATTTCGGGCCTTACGGCGGCAGTTTCGTGAGCGAGACGCTCACGCACGCGATCGCTCAACTGCGTGAGGCGTACGCGAAATACCAGCACGACCCCGAGTTCGTCGCCGAGTTCAACTATGAGCTGGCGCACTTCGTGGGCCGTCCGTCCCCAATCTACCATGCCCAGCGCATGAGCCGCGAAATGGGCGGCGCGCAGATCTACCTCAAGCGCGAAGACCTGAACCACACGGGTGCGCACAAGATCAACAACGTGATCGGCCAGGCGCTGCTCGCCAAGCGCATGGGCAAGCCGCGTGTGATCGCCGAAACCGGCGCGGGCCAGCATGGCGTTGCGACGGCCACCATCTGCGCGCGCTACGGCCTCGAGTGCGTGGTCTACATGGGCAGCGAGGACGTCAAGCGCCAGAGCCCGAACGTCTACCGCATGAACCTGCTCGGGGCCACGGTCGTTCCGGTCGAATCCGGCAGCAAGACGCTGAAGGACGCGCTGAACGAGGCAATGCGCGACTGGGTCACGAACGTCGAGAACACCTTCTACATCATCGGCACGGTGGCGGGCCCGCATCCTTACCCGATGATGGTGCGCGATTTCCAGAGCGTGATCGGCAACGAATGCCTGAGCCAGATGCCGGAGATGACCGGCGGGCAACCCGACGTGGTGATCGCCTGCGTCGGCGGCGGCAGCAACGCGATGGGCATCTTCTACCCGTACATCCCCCTCGCGGCCACGCGCCTGATTGGCGTCGAAGCCGCGGGTGAAGGCCTGGACACGCCCAAGCACGCCGCCTCGCTGCAGCGTGGATCGCCGGGCGTACTGCACGGCAACCGCACCTATGTCCTGCAGGACGAGAACGGCCAGATCACCGAGACGCACAGCGTCAGCGCCGGCCTGGATTACCCCGGTGTCGGCCCCGAGCACGCGTGGCTGAAGGACACCGGGCGCGCGGAATACGTCGGCATCACGGACAAGGAAGCGCTCGATGCGTTCCACTACCTGTGCCGGACGGAAGGCATCATTCCCGCGCTCGAGTCGAGCCACGCGATCGCGTACGCGATGAAGCTCGCGAAGACGATGAAACCGAACCAGAGCATCCTGGTGAACCTCTCGGGGCGCGGTGACAAGGACATCGGCACGGTGGCGGACCTCGCGGGCGTCGACTTCTACGACCGCCCCTCGATGCGCGGCCTGAAGGTCAAGGGCGGGGAGTCGAAATGAGCCGCATCGCCACGACCTTCGCGACCCTGCGCGAGCAAAAGCGCAAGGCCCTCATTCCCTACATCACCGCCGGCTTTCCCTACGCTGACATCACGCCGCAGCTGATGCACGGCATGGTCGAGGCGGGCGCGGACGTGATCGAACTCGGCGTGCCCTTCTCCGACCCGATGGCAGACGGTCCCGTGGTCCAGCGCGCCGGCGAGAGGGCCTTGGCCTTGGGCATAGGCATGACGCAGGTGCTGCAGATGGTTCGCAGCTTCCGTGAACGCGACGCCAAGACGCCCGTCGTGCTCATGGGCTATGCCAACCCGGTCGAACGCTACGACCAGAGGCATGGCGCCGACGCGTTCGTCCGTGACGCGGCGGATGCCGGTGTCGACGGCATCCTGGTCGTCGACTACCCGCCCGAGGAATGCGTGGAGTTCGCCGCCAGGCTGCGTGCGCGCGGCATGGACCTGATCTTCCTGCTCGCCCCCACCAGCACGGACCAACGGATGGAGGAAGTCGCGCGCGTGGCCAGCGGCTACGTGTACTACGTTTCGCTCAAAGGGGTGACGGGCGCGGGCCACCTGGATACCGGCGCCGTGGAGCGCATGCTGCCCCGCATCCGTACGCACGTGAAAATTCCCGTCGGCGTCGGCTTCGGCATCCGCGATGCCGCCACGGCCAAGGCCATCGGCCGCGTCGCCGACGCGGTGGTGATCGGCTCGAAGATCATCCAGCTGGCCGAGGAGTTACCGCGTTCCGAAGTCGTTACTGCCGTGTCCGGGTTCCTGCGCGAGATCCGCTCGGCGCTGGACGATAATCGCGCTTCCGCCTGAAAGAGGACCGCCCATGAGCTGGCTCGAAAAACTGCTCCCGCCCAAGATTCAGCAGACCGACCCCGCCGACCGCCGGCAGGTGCCCGAGGGCCTGTGGATCAAGTGCCCGAGCTGCGACACCGTCCTGTACAAGACGGACCTTGAGCAGAACCTGAATGTCTGCCCCACCTGCGGGCACCATCACCGCATCGGGGCCCGAGCACGCCTGAATTCGTTCCTCGACGGTGAAGGCCGGTACGAGATCGGCCAGGAGGTACTGCCGGTGGACGCGCTGAAGTTCAAGGACAGCCGCCGCTATCCCGAGCGCCTCAAGGAAGCCCTGGAGAACACGCAGGAAACCGACGCGCTCGTGGTCATGGGCGGTGCGGTGCACAGCATCCCGCTCGTTGCGGCCGCGTTCGAGTTCGACTTCATGGGCGGCAGCATGGGTTCGGTGGTCGGCGAGCGCTTCGTGCGCGGCGTCGAGACCGCGATCGAGCAGAAGGTCCCCTTCGTCTGCTTCACCGCCACCGGCGGCGCGCGCATGCAGGAAGGCCTGTTGTCGCTGATGCAGATGGCCAAGACCAACGCCGCGCTCACGCGGCTCGCGAAGAAGGGCCTGCCTTATGTCAGCGTGCTGACCGACCCGACGATGGGCGGGGTGAGCGCGGGCTTCGCGTTCGTGGGCGACGTGGTGATCGCCGAACCGAAGGCGCTGATCGGCTTCGCCGGCCCGCGCGTGATCGAATCCACCGTGCGCGTGACGCTACCCGAAGGCTTCCAGCGGGCGGAGTTCCTGCAGCAGAAAGGCGCGGTGGACTTCATCTGCGACCGGCGCGAGCTGCGCAAGAACGTGGCGAACGCTCTGGCCATGCTGCAACGGCAGCCGGCCGACGCGGTCGACTAGCGCAAGACGGCAGCCTGCAGGTAGGCGAGCACGATCGCGAGCACCTGCAGCACCACCAGGAACACCAGCGGCGAGAGGTCGATGCCGCCCACCAGCGGCACCAGCTTGCGCCAGGGACGCAGCACCGGCGCGCAGAGCCGGTCGATCACGTCCACGATCGGTGAATCCGCCTGCACCCACGACAGGATGGCATACACGATCACGAGGCCGGTGAGCCCCGAGATCACGAGCCGGGCCACGCCGAAAACCGCCAGCACGGGCAGCATCTCGAGCCCGCCGTCGCGACCGGCCAGCAGCCACAGCAACGCGAACTGGGCCAGTTCGACCAGGTACACCGCAACGGCACTGGCGGTGTCGATCTTGCGGATGGCGGGCAGCACCTTGCGCAGCGGCAGCACCAGCCAGTCCGTCAGCGCGAAGACGAATCGGCCCACGGGATTGCCGAAGGGGATCCGCTGGTATTGCATGTACAGGCGCAGCAGGCAGGCGCCGCCGAGCAGGCCGGCGGCGACATCCAGCAGGAACGAAATGATTTGGTAGGCCATCGGGCTCGGGGGGCTGGGGGTCGTGGGATGATAGCGGCCAAGCCGGGATTTCCATGTCGTCCGCCCTCACGCTGCATTCGCTGCCGCTATTTCCCCTCAGCACAGTCCTTTTCCCCGGCGGAGTCCTGCCACTGAGGATCTTCGAGGTGCGCTACCTGGACATGATCGGGAAGTGCCACAAGGCGGGCGCGCCGTTCGGCGTGGTGTCGCTCACGCAAGGCTCCGAGGTGCGGCAGCCCGGCTCGAGCGAGGCGTTCTCCGGCGTCGGCACGCTGGCGACGATCGGCGAGTACGAAGCGCCGCGGCCGGGACTGATGATGATCCGGGTCACCGGCGCGCAGCGTTTTCGCATCACCTCGCACGACCAGCTCAAACATGGCCTGTGGATCGCGGACGTCGAGCGCCTGCCCGATGACGTCAGCGTCGCCATCCCCGCCGACCTGCAGGTCGCCGCGACGGCGCTGCGGCAATTGATCCATTCGCTCGAACTGAAGGCGGGCGGCGATGCCGGCCAATTGCCCTTGCAGCCGCCTTGGCACCTGGACGATTGCGGCTGGGTCGCGAACCGCTGGTGCGAGTTGCTCCCCCTGCCCCTGGCGCTCAAGCAAAGGCTGATGGAGCTGGATAATCCGTTGGTCAGGCTCGAGCTGGTCAGCGACGTGCTGGCGAAGACAGGGATCGCGACGTAGCACAACGATGAGAAAGAAGATTCTGGAGTGGCCGCGAACTGCCAAGCGTTTGGTGGTGATTGTGCTCGATCTCGCGCTGGCCGTCGTCGCCACGTGGGTGGCGTACACGCTGCGCTTCGATGCGCCCAACTGGCCGCGGGGCAACCAGTGGATCATGTACGCGCTGGCGCCCGCGCTCGCGCTTCCCATGTTCATGCGCTTCGGCCTGTACCGCGCGATCTTCCGCTACACGGGCCTGGCCGCCCTGGGCGCCCTGGTGAAGGCTGTAAGCCTGTACGCTGTCCTGTTGTTCGCCTGCGTGCTGTTCCTGCAGTCCCGCGGCTACGACAACCTGCCGCGGACGGTCGCCATCTCGCAACCGATCCTCTTCGGCGTGCTGGTCGGCCTGAGCCGCACGCTGGCGCGCCTGCTGCTCTCGGCACGCCATCGCCCCCAGCACCGGCTGATCATCTATGGCGCCGGCAGCGCGGGCATCCAGACGGCCGCGGCGATGGCGAGCACACGCGAATTCGCGTTGCTCGGCTTCGTCGACGACGATCCCGCCAAGGTGGGCCGCACGATCAACGAGTCGCGCGTGTATGCGCCCACGGACCTTCCGATGCTGGTGGAGCGCCTGGGCATCACGGACATCCTGCTGGCGATTCCCAGCGCGACGCGCCAGCGCCGCAACGGGATCATCGAGAGTCTCGCGGGCTTGCCGATCCACATCCGCACGATTCCCGGCCTGCAGGATTTGGCAAGCGGGCGGGTCTCCGTGCGCGATTTCCGCGAACTGGACATCGAAGACCTGCTCGGGCGCGCGCCGATCGAGCCGGACCGCGAGCTGCTCACGCGCAACTGCGCGGGCAAAGTGGTGCTCGTGACCGGCGCGGCCGGCAGCATCGGCAGCGAGCTGTGCCGGCAGATCTTGCGCGAGGAACCGAAGCAGCTCTTGCTGCTGGACCACAGCGAGTTCGGCCTGTACACCGTGCACGAAGAGCTGAACGCATTCATTGCGCGCAGCGGCCTGGATGTGAAGGTCCTCGCATTGCTGGGCAGCGTAACGAACTTCGCCCGCGTTTCGCAAGTGTGCCGCACATGGAAACCGGATGCGGTCTACCACGCCGCCGCCTACAAGCATGTGCCGATAGTGGAGCACAACCCGGTGGAGGGCGTCGCAAACAACGTGTTCGGCACTTTGAACGTCGCCCGCGCTGCGATCGAGGCCGGCGTGAGCCAATGCGTGCTGATTTCGACGGACAAGGCCGTGCGTCCTACCAACGTGATGGGGGCCAGCAAACGGGTCGCGGAACTCATCTTCCAGGCCTTGGCGCATTCGCAAACCGCCTCCTTCCCCGCTTTCGATATGGCGCATGCGCTCCCGCGTACCGCCATCGCCTGCAGCACGCGATTCTCGATGGTCCGCTTCGGGAACGTCCTCGGGTCGAGCGGCAGCGTCGTTCCCCTCTTCCGCCGGCAACTCGAAATGGGCGGGCCCCTCACGGTAACGCACCCGGAAGTCACCCGATATTTCATGACGATCACGGAGGCCGTGCAGCTCGTGCTGCAAGCCGGCGCGATGGCCGAAGGGGGGGAAGTCTTCGTCCTGGACATGGGCGAGCCGGTCAATATCCTCGAACTCGCGCGCCGGATGATCCAGCTTTCGGGCTTCTCCGTCCGGGACGCGGGGCATCCCGACGGCGATGTCGCGGTGACGATCACAGGCCTGCGACCGGGTGAGAAGCTGTACGAGGAGCTCCTGATTGGCGAAAACCCGATGCCGACGGCGCACCCACGAATCATGCGGGCCAGGGAAGATTTTGTCGGCTGGCCAGCCCTTGCGAAAACGCTGTGCGAGCTGGATGCCGCACTCCGGCACAACGACGTGGCGCAAATGAAGCAGCTCCTGCGACAGCTGGTTTCGGGCGCCCAGCTGACCGACGAGACCTCTGGCGTGCTGCCCGTCACACAAGAAGCAACGTAGCCGAACGTGCCGACGGCTAGTGCATTGATCCACATGACGGCCTATCGCCGCTGCAGGTCCTGCTAGGCGAGCGGGGCTTGCCTCGTCCGGTACACCACTATTTTCAGGCGATTGCTGACAGGTAACCCGAACAGCAGCTCCTCGTTCGCCTTGCACGGGTATCTCTCCGAAGCCCCCCTGTCTAGGACAAGTGACACATTTCCTTTGGGTGTCCGAAGCAGGACTCTCCTCGAAAACCGGTCCACCCAGGACCCATTGAAGTGATGGATGGAGTAGTTCGGCTTGCCCTCCTCGGGCGTGCAGAAGTACCAGTAGGGATAGATCACGTCTTCGTTCGAGAGCCACGTAACCTGGTCCCCTTTGAACGGACGCGACAAGCCGAATTTGCGCATGAAGTAGGCGGAGATCCGGTCTGTATTCGTCCTTTCGTTCAGGGAGCCGTCCGCCCGAATGAAGGATTCATTGGAGTATTCGCTCAGGAGGTCCGTAACGATCTCACTCCCGGCTACGGCCCCCATGAAGGCGGTTACCGGGGAAATGTACACGTCGTATTTCTCAAAGCCAGTCACGAATCGATGGCGACGGAATTCACCGATGTCTTGCGTGACCTCAAGGTCAGAATCAAAGTAGAAGCCCCCGTACTTTTGCAGGGCATGGAGCCGCAGGTAGTCGGAAACGAACGCCCACTTCTTCCAGGCAAAGGCCTCCCTGGCGTACCGGTTGTCGATGGAGTCGAGGCTGGCATTGCCCCACTCCATGATCTGGTAGTCGGGCAGCTTGAACCGCCAGCTTCTGATGCACTTCTCGACAAGCTCGGGTTTTGGAGCGGGTCCGACCCACACGAAATGGATGATCTTCGGAATCATGTCTCAGCTAACCTGACGCAGCGGCGTGCCAATCTATGCGGCAAGCTCATGCCTTGCTGTCAACGGTCGGAAGTGGGTCCGCCTCTCCTGAGGAGGGGAGCACAGGGCGAATGAGCGCCATCGAGAGGGCCAGATGAGTTGTATAGGAAAGCGCATAGGCTGCCGCGAGCCCGAGTGCTCCGTATCGTTCGCACAGCACCCACCCTACCACCAGGAACACGGCTGCCCAGCAGGCATTCAAGCCCATGGCCAGCCACATGCGTCCTGTGCTCGCGATCACCTGCCCGATGGCATTGGCGACGGCGGAGAACACGGCGGACAGAAGGAGCAACGCCAAGGTGCCCGCACCTTGCACGAACGCAGGTCCGTACAGTTTCAGGATCCGCGGAGCCAACATCGCGAGCACTACGGACACCGGCACTGTTGCAGCCAAGGCCAAGCCGATGTTGGTGCGGAGCATTCTGCGAAAGCTGTGCCCGTCTCCGGCGCCGATCAGGTTGCTCAAGATAGGTAGTGACGCCGAGGCCAGGATATTGGGTAACAACAAGACGGCCTGGCGCCACTGGTTCGCGGCTGCGAAGACTCCGACTTCCTGGTACCCGCCAGGCGAACTCGAGAGCATCACGTTACCAGCCCAGAAGACGGGAACGACCATCAGACCGCCGAGTAGCGCGGGGACGGTGAATTCGCGCAAAGTCCTCTTCTGCTCCTCGTTCCATGCAAATCTCGGTCGAATCCCGCTCCTTCGGACTACTGAGTTCACAGTCTTTATGGTAAGGAGCAAGCCGACGGCGGAAGCAAGAGCCAGCCCGGCGAGGGCACCGGTGACCCCCGCCAGCAGAGAGCCCGCGACGAGGAGCGGAGCAGAGAGGATAGCCACCATAGCTGACACGTAGGCCTGCGACTTGAACGCCTCGAGTCCGAGCAGGATGCCCGAACTCGCGCCGGTTACGGTAGTAAACAGCACGAGCGCCGCTGCGACGCGCAGCGGCTGCGCCAGGGCTGGATCATGAAGCAAGGCTGCCAAGGGGCCGGCGAATATCGCCATTCCGCAGGCAACGAGGGCTGCGGCTGTCCACGCGATCCGTGTGGACGTGCCCACGATTTCGCCCGCTGCCTCGGGCGCTTTCTCTCGGTGAAGGGCGACGTACCGGTTGGCCGTGACGCCCAATCCCATGCCCGCCACCAGGGCGGCCGTTTCGACGGTGCTGCGCAACATGCTCAATTGCCCGAAGCCCGTACTGCCCAGGATCCGTGCTACCACGATAGTCGCTGCAACCCCGATCGCCAGCGTGACAGCATTGGAGGCGGAACTCCAGAGCGCACCACGGGCCAGCCGGGTCAAGGGCCCCCGGTTTGAGAGGCGGTAAAGGATTCGCTGGGCCAGGGGGGGCATTGCGAGCGGGGTGAGGACTGGTGAAGACGGCGCACTTTAGCAGGGAGGCCGGAATGCACCTGACTTTCCGCCTGAAACTGTCACGTGTCCGGGGAAAGTCAGAACACGTGCGCCGGGCAAGCTGTGCGGGCAGAGGAGCATGCCCATCTAGAATCGTCTACGGTGGTTTCAACGCGCCGCGCAGGAGAGGCAGGAACAATGAATAGGGTACTCATCGTCTTCGGCACGCGTCCCGAGGCGATCAAGATGGCGCCGGTGGTGCGGGCGTTTCGCAGGCAGACGGAATGGGAGACAAAGGTCTGCGTGACTGCGCAGCACCGCTCGATGGTGGACCAGGTGCTGTCACTCTTCGATATTGCGCCCGAGTTTGACCTGAACCTCATGTCCGCGTCCCAGACACTGGAAGCGCTTTCTGCCCGCATCCTGGAAGGGATGTCCGCCGTGCTGCGCGAGTGGCGGCCCGACTTGGCGCTGGTGCACGGCGATACCACGACAACGGCCATGGCCTCGCTGGCATGCTTCTACAACCGCGTGCCGGTGGCGCATGTAGAGGCAGGCTTGCGAACCGGCAACCTGGGCTCCCCGTGGCCGGAGGAGTTGAACCGTCGTCTAACGGGGCTGATGGCGAAACTGCACTTCGCGCCGACCGAGGCTTCAGGGAAAAACCTGCTGGCCGAAGCTGTCGATCCCGCGACCATCGAAGTTACAGGGAATACGGTGATTGATGCCCTGTCGGAGACCGCCGAGCGCCTGCGCCTGGAGCCGACCCTGAGCCTACCGCTACGGGAGCGATTTTCTTATCTGCGCGCTGACAAGAAACTCCTGCTGGTGACTGGGCACCGCCGCGAGAATTTCGGCGAAGGCATGCGCGAAATCTGCGACGCTTTGCTGGCTCTATCACGCCGCCAGGACCTGCAGATCGTCTATGCCGTGCACCTCAATCCCAACGTGAAGGGTCCGGTGGAGGCGGCGCTACGCGCTGTACCCAACATTCACCTGGCTCCGCCACAGGACTATCTTTCCTTTGTCTACCTGATGATGAACTGCAGCATTATCCTGACCGACAGCGGCGGGATCCAGGAGGAAGCGCCCACCCTGGGCAAGCCCGTGCTGGTCATGCGCGACACCACCGAGCGGCCCGAGGCCGTTGCAGCGGGAACCGCGCGCCTTGTGGGTGCCAAGGCTGCCAGAATTGTGCAAGCCGTCAACGAACTGCTCGACGATCCGCGTGCCTATGCGTCCATGTCGGGTCGCATCAATCCTTACGGAGATGGCCATGCCGCTGAGCGTATCGTCGGCCGCGTGAGAAAGTTCTTGGTGGAAGGTCGATGATGCCCGCGCTCAAAGAACACTCGCGGCTGCACCAAGTCTGCATTCCCAACTATCGGAACACGACCAAGGGCTCGTCGCAGCCGGAAAAACACCGCTCATCATTGCGACGCAGTACGACGAGGAACTTTCTCGAGATGGGCGCTTTCTGCGGCCGAACCCCTCAGCTCGATGAATTGGCCCGGGAATCAGCCAACACTTCCTGGTAGATGCCGATCAGCTCGGCGAGAATCTTCGCAGGCGCGTGGCGTTCCCTGGCCCTCCGGTGCGCTTCCGAACTCAAGCGACGACGAAGGTCTGAGTCCCGCGACAACTCTAGGAGCCTGAACGCAAGCATGTGCGGATCGTTGGCCGGGACAAGGAATCCACTCAGACCGTGCTCGACCAGTGATCCGACACCACCGACATTGCATGCGACGACAGGAACGCCGATCATCTGCGCCTCGCAGACACTGTTCGGACTGTTGTCGATATAGGACGGATGCACGTACACACTTGCTTCACATAGCGCGGCTCTGATGTGACTGGCTGAAGCGACACCCATCAGTTGTACACCGGCTTCGCTCGCACGGATGCCGGTGACAGCTTCCTGCAAAGCTGCATCGTCGACGCCATAGATCTTCCACTCGAATTCGATGGAGGCACGCCGCTTCAGCAGGCTGGCAGTCTTCAGGACAAGGTCCAAGCCCTTGTATAAAGGGATGGAAATGACCGAGACAATCCGGAGCTTGCCCCCCGCGGAATCGGTCCAAGTCCCGCTTGCTGCATGGTATTCGGGCCGAAGCATTTCATCGCAGTGGAAGTAGCGCGCCAGAGGCTGGTAGAGGGCGACAATGGCACGATCCCACTCCGTCCTGCCCATGAAGTATCTGCAGCCGGTAAGCACCCTTTTTTCGCGCTCCGCCCTCTGCTTGAACAGGAGGTCGTTGGCCGCGTATCTCAACAGGCTGATGGGCCTCGCAACCAGGCGGCGAAGAACATCCAGCGTGCTGAAACCAGGGGGCAGCCGCGCGTTGAAGTATGCAGGCAGCGAACCTTGCATGTGGATCACCACTGGAACCGGCGTATGCTGCGCCACGAGGCCGAAAGACCATTCGGCCCCGAATACGTGGATGACGTCCGGGCGGAAATCGTCAATGATCCGTAAGCACCACGCGATGAGATTGCGCTCTTCCTGCGCAAAATGGAGACGCGTGAGCACACGGTTCGCCGCACCGCGGTTGATGCGGATCGGGTAGTACGCCACCCCGTCCCTCTCCGTCCGGAACTCAGCGTCAACATGTTCAAATGCGACCCCAAGCTGGATTTCCGATGCGGTGCGAACCAGGCGCTCGAGCGACTCGATCCAGCCGCCTCCTTTGTGTGCGACTCCGCTTCCCGAATAGAGGGATGGAGTCACCGACAACCAAAGGATTCTCATGTGCGACGGTAGGCGGCGGGCATTGAGGACGGCAATCGCGTGCTCCGCCCACCATCAGGTACGGCGACGTGCGAAAGCGTCGAGCAGTGTACCCACAATTGGTGCAGTACCGGCGCCCATGCGCCAAAGGGGCGCGATTCAAAGCATCCCCCAGTTCTCCGGTCTTGACGTGGACGTGCTGCACGCCGTCTTTCCTGCTGCCTTTTGGGAACGTCGCCATCCGGGCGACAGCTTCAGTTTCATTGCATCGACAGGGTGCTCGTCGCCCTAGCAGTGCTCATGCAGTTCGCGTGTAGCGCGCCACCTCGCGAGGAGCGCCGCATTCCGGATAGACTCGCGCGCAGCTACCCGGGGGAGACCAAAAAGACAAATGCACCTGCTCAAAACCATCGCCCTGGCCCTGTACCCGCGACCTCCGGGTCTGGCTACGCTGGGAAGCGGCAGTGTCGTCATGCTGCCCCGGCGTATCGAGGGTGCGCGCGGCATCTCTATTGGTGAAGATGTCGTCGTCCAGGCGCATGGCTGGATTGCCGCCTTTCACAGGTGGGGACCCGCTCGTTTCGAGCCGCGCATCGAGATTGGCGACCACACCCGCATTGGACGCCACGTTATGATTACCGCCATCGATCAGGTTTCCATCGGGGAGGGTTGCCTGCTGAGCGAGCAGGTCTTCATCTCCGACCATAACCACGGCACCACTCCGGGACCGATGCCTCCAACGAAGCAGCCCCTCGTGCCCCGAGGGCCCGTGCGCATCGGGCGCCACTGTTTTCTCGGCATTCGTGTCTGCGTCCTGGGCGGTGTGACGCTCGGAGACTATTGCGTCGTCGGGGCCAATTCGGTCGTCACGAAATCCTTTCCCGCTGGATCGGTGATTGCAGGTGCGCCGGCGAAGCTGCTGGAAACGCTGCCCATCTCATGAGCGACATTCCTGCCGCCGTGTTCGCACGCTCTGGCCCACAAGCCGCACACGCCGCCTTCACCATCTGCGCCCGCAACTACTTCGCGCAGGCGCTGGTGCTGGAGCGCTCGTTCAAGGCCCACCACCCGGACCACGATTTCCACATCGTCCTGGTCGACCGCCGCGACGACGCTTTCGCCGCGCGCTTCCCGGGCCTGAGCCTCACCTGGGTCGAAGACATCGGGCTGCCGAATTTTCCCGCCCACGCGCTGCGTTTCGACGTCATCGAGCTGAGCACCAACGTGAAGCCGCACTGCCTGTCGCTGCTGCTCGAACGGTACGAGACGGCGATGTACATCGATCCGGACATGGTCGCGTATGAGCGGCTCGACCCGGTCTTCGAGGCGTTGCGCGAAGGGACCATGGTCGTCACGCCAGCCTCGACCACACCCATCCTCGACGGCCACCGGCCAGACGACATCGAGTTCCTCCGCGTCGGCGTGTTCAACCTGGGCTTCATCGCCGTGCGTGCGTGCGACGAGGCCAGGCGCTTCCTGCGCTGGTGGTCCGATCGGTGCCTCAGCGACGGCTTCCACGAAACGCAAAGCGGCGTGTTCGTGGACCAGAAATGGGTCAACCTCGCGCCGTGCTACTTCGAAGGCTGCCGGATCCTGAGGGACCCGGGCGTCAACATGGCCCAGTGGAACCTTCACGAGCGGGTGCTCTCCAGGGGCGGCGACCGCTATCTGGTGAACGGGTCCACGCCGCTGCGCCTGTACCACTTCAGCAGCTTCGACCCGCACGCGCCGCAAACCGTCGCCAAGCGCCAGTCGCGCTTCAAGGAGGGCGAGCGCCGCGACCTGGAGCAGCTGCTCGACGCTTACGCGGCCGACCTGCTCGCTGCCGGCTACGACGAGTTCTCCCGGATCGAGTACGGCTGGGACTACTTCCCTTCCGGCGACTACGTCTCGCCCACGCTGCGCCGGCTCTATGCGAACAAGGCCTACGGCTTCCCGCTCGACGAGGATCCGTTCGAACCCGGCTCGGCTCTCCTGCGGTTCGCCCGGGCCAAGGGCCTCGTCGGGCCTTCGATCGGCAAGGCCCAGCGCATGACGGCGGGCGACCTGGGCCGCCACGGCTGGCAGGTCCGCCTCATCACGCTGGGCTTCAAGCTCGCGCTGCGGGCCCTCGGGCCGAACCGCTATTTCCTCCTGATGCGCTACCTCGCGCACGCATCGTCCATCCGCAACCAGCCGCCGCTGTGACCGCTGTCCGACCGATCCACGTCGCCAAATTCGTGCCTCCGCCCTACGCCGGCGTCGAGGCCCATGTGGACACGGTCCTGCGCGCGCTGCTGCCCGAGGTGGAAGGCACGCTGGTGGCGGGCACACTGCCTTCCGATGCGAGCCTGGACCCGCCGCCGTATCGCGTGCTCGTCGCGAAATCCTTCGGCCGGCTGAAGGCGACCGTCCCCTTCAGTCCGGGCGTGATCCCGCACGTGCGGCGGGAACTGCGCAGCGGCCGTTGCAACCTCCTGCACGTCCATGCACCCAACCCGTGGGCCGACCTGGCCGCTTTGGCGTGTGGTCGCGACGTGCCGGTCGTGATGACGTGGCACAGCGATATCGTGCGCCAGCAGGCGCTGCTGAAGGTGTACCGGCCCGTGCAACTGGCGGCCCTGCGCCGGGCCGACCGCATCGTCGTCTTCACGCCGCGCCACTACGAAAGCTCCGCACAGCTGCACCAGATCGACTTGGCCGCGAAGATCGTGAAGGTGCCGATCGGCATCGACTTCAGCCGGCTGGATGTCGAAGCCGCCCCCGAGGAGCACGCACAGATCGACGCCTTCGCGCGCGGCCGACCCGTGATGCTCACGGTGGGACGTCACGTGTACTACAAGGGCTACGGTTACCTGCTCGAGGCGATGGCGCGCGTGCGCAGCGAGACGGTGCTGGTGATGATCGGCACCGGCTCTCTGACCGAGTCGCTGATGCGGCAGGCCGGCGACCTCGGGCTGGGCGACCGCGTGCTGTTCATGGGCGAGGTCGGCAACGCCAGCCTTACGGCCGCCATGCAGCGCTGCGATTTCTTCTGCCTGCCCTCGATCGAGCGCTCCGAAGCCTTCGGCATCGCGAGCGCCGAAGCGATGGCCTGCGGCAAGCCGACCATCGTCTGCGAGCTGGGCAACGGCGTGAACTACCTCAATCGCGACGGCGCCACCAGCCTGACGGTGCCGGCGCGCGACGTGGACGCGCTCGCGGCGGCGATCGACCGGCTCGCGAACGACGAGGCGCTGCGGCTGCGGCTCGGCGCGGCCGCGAGGACGTGGGTGCGCGACGAATTCGGCATCGCGTCCATGAAGCGCGGCTTGATGGACCTTTACGCGTCGCTGCTGTGACGGGGCCAGCACAACGCATCGTCGTGACGGGGGCGGGCGGTTTCGTCGGCCGCACGCTGGTGGCCCTGCTACGGCAGCGCGGACACGAGGTCGTGACGATCTCGCGTTCAGAAAGCGCGATGGTCACGGTACCCGGTTATGCGGACGCGCGCCGGCTCGCCGCGGCGATGCAGAGCGCCTCGAGCGTGATCCATCTCGCGGCGCGCGCGCACCGCGGCGGCCTGGACGCGGATTTCGAGCCCAACGTGCTCGCGGCGAGCACGGTCGCCAGCGCCGCGCGCGCAAGCGGTGTAGGCCGCCTCGTGCTGGTCAGCTCCATCGGCGTGAACGGCAATGTGACGCATGCGCGGCCTTTCACCGAAGCCGATGCGCCGGCGCCGGTCGAGCCTTATGCGCGGAGCAAATTGCGCGCCGAGCAGGCGGTGCAGCGCGAGCTCGCGGATTCGGCGACCTCGTGGACGATCGTGCGCCCGCCGCTTGTGTACGGTCCCGCAGCGCCCGGGAATTTCGCGCGGCTGGTAGGTGCAGTCGCACGCGGGTTGCCGCTGCCGCTGGCCGCAGTGCATAACCGCCGCAGCCTCGTCGGGGTCGACGCCCTGAGCGAGGCCCTGCTCCTGGCGGCCACACATGCCGCCGCGGCCAACGAGCTGTTTCTCGTCGCCGACGGCGATCGCGTATCCACGCCGGAGATCGTCCGCGCGATCGCACGCGGGCTTGGCCAGCCCGCGCGACTGTGGCCGGTTCCGCCGGCCTTGCTGATGGGGGCCGCATCGCTGGCCGGCCGCCGGCGCATGGCCGAGAGCCTGTGCGCCTCGCTGGAAGTCGACGCCTCCAAGGTGCGCCGCTTGCTTGGCTGGCACCCCCCGCAGGCCACGCTCGAGGGCATCGCGAGCGCCGTGGCGCAGCGAAGGACGGACCGATGAAGCGCGCAATCGACATCGTCCTTTCGCTCGCGGCCCTGATCGTGCTCGCCATTCCGATCGCGCTGGTGGCGCTCGCCGTCAAGCTCACCTCTCCCGGTCCGGTCCTGTACTGGTCCGACCGCATCGGCCGCGACAACCGCACCTTCCGCATGCCCAAGTTCCGCAGCATGCGCATCGACACGCCGCAGGTCGCGACGCACCTGCTCGAATCGCCCGAGCGCTGGCTCACGCCGATCGGCAGCTTCCTGCGCCGGAGCAGCCTCGACGAGCTGCCGCAGCTGTGGAGCATCCTCGCGGGCGACATGAGCATCGTCGGGCCGCGACCGGCGCTGTTCAACCAGCATGACTTGATCGAACTGCGCGCGCAGCGCGGCGTGCACCAGCTGCGGCCGGGCCTCACCGGCTGGGCGCAGGTCAACGGGCGCGACGAGATCCCGATTACCGACAAGGTGGCGTACGACGCCTGGTACCTGGAGCATGCGTCGCTCGCGCTGGACCTGCGGATCATGGCGCTCACGGCGCTCAAGGTGCTGCGCCGGGAGGGCGTCGCGCACTGATCCGGCCCCGCTGGGCCGAAAAACTAGAATAGAGGGCTTATGTCCGAACAAGACCGCCCCACCCCGCCCCAGGATGAAAACCAGCTGATCGCCGAGCGCCGCGAGAAGCTCAAGGCCCTGCGCGAGGCGCAGAAGGCGGGCCAGGGCGTCGCCTTCCCGAACGACTTCAAGCCGGGCCATCGCGCGGCTGCTTTGCACGAGCACCATGGCGCGAAAGCGGCCGAGCAGCTGGAGAAGGAAGCCATCGTCGCCAGCGTCGGCGGACGCATGATGCTCAAGCGCGTCATGGGCAAGGCGAGCTTCGCGACCCTCCAGGACGCGACCGGCCGTTTCCAGATCTACGTGACGCGCGATGCCGTCGGCGAAGAAGCCTATGCCGCGTTCAAGCACTGGGACCTGGGCGACATCATCGGCGCGGAAGGCACGCTGTTCAAGACGAAGACGGGCGAGCTCTCGCTGCACGCGACCAGGATCCGCCTGCTCACGAAGAACCTGCGGCCCATGCCGGACAAGTTCCACGGCGTCGCCGACCAGGAGCTGAAGTACCGCCAGCGCTACGTGGACCTGATGATGGACCCGGCAGCGCGCGACCGCTTCGTGGCCCGCAGCAAGGCGGTGAGCGGCATCCGCGAATTCATGTCCGGAAACGGTTTTCTCGAGGTCGAAACGCCGATGCTGCACCCGATCCCGGGCGGCGCGAACGCCAAACCGTTCATCACGCACCACAACGCGCTGGACCAGGCGATGTACCTGCGCATCGCACCGGAGCTTTACCTCAAGCGCCTCGTGGTCGGCGGCTTCGAGCGCGTGTTCGAGATCAACCGCAACTTCCGCAACGAAGGCATCTCGGTGCGCCACAACCCCGAGTTCACGATGCTGGAGTTCTATGCGGCGTACTGGAACTACCTGGACCTGATGGACTTCACCGAAAGCCTGGTCCGCGACGCCGCGCAGAAGGCCGTGGGCACGCTGCAGCTCACGTACGGCGGCAAGCCGGTGGACCTCGCGACGCCCTTCGACCGACTCACGATCGTCGAGGCGATCGGCAAGTACACCGATGCCGGCGACAACGTCGGCAACCGCGACTGGTTGGTCGACGCACTGCGCAAGCTGGGCCTGAGCGAGGAGAAGGACCGGCTCTCGAAGCGCTCGCTGGCCGCGCTGCAGGTCATGTACTTCGAGGAGAAGGTCGAGGAGCAGCTCTGGCAGCCCACCTTCATCATGGAGCATCCGACCGAGATCTCGCCGCTCGCGCGCGCCAACGACTACCGGCCGGAAGTGACGGAGCGCTTCGAGCTCTACATCACCGGCCGCGAGATCGCCAACGGCTTCTCGGAGCTGAACGACGCCGAGGACCAGGCTGCGCGCTTTGCCGCGCAGGTGAATGCGAAGGACGCGGGTGACGACGAGGCGATGTTCTACGACCACGACTTCGTGCGCGCGCTCGAATACGGCATGCCGCCCACCGGCGGCTGTGGTGTCGGCATCGACCGGCTGATCATGCTGCTCACCGACAGCCCCAGCATTCGCGACGTGATCCTGTTCCCGGCGCTGCGACGCGAGGGCTGACGCGCTTGGCCCGGAACGTGCCTCCGCAGGTCGCGGCAGCCGTTCCGCTCCGGTTGCACACGCCGCTTCCCGCGCAGCGCCGGCGCAACCTGGTGTTTTTCCGGTGCGGCGCGCGGTCGCTGCATCGCCGGCTCTATCCGCTGCCTGCGCATCGCAGCTGGGACTGCGCGCTTTCGTGTTACGAGGCGCCCGACGCGAGCGACCGGCAAGCCGAATACGTGCTGACCGGCGGCGTGAGCAAATGGGATGCGTTCGCGCAAGCGCGCTTCGAGCAGCCCGGGCTCGGTTTCGACGGCTACGAGCGCTTCTTCCTCGTGGACGAGGATATCGAGTTCCGCGATAGGGCGGACGTCGACCGGATGTTCACCATCGCCCACGACCACGGGCTCGCGATCTGCCAGCCCTCGCTGTCGCCGCAATCGCACGCGAGCTGGCTGATCACGCGACACAACCCGTCATGGTTCCTGCGCCACACGAACTATGTGGAGTCCATGATGCCGTTGCTCGGCGCCGAAGCGGTGCGACTGCTGGAGGAGGACCTGCGTGCGGCGGTTTCCGGGTACGGCGTGGACATCGCTTTCCATCACGTGCTGGGACCGCAGCGCCCGATGGCGATCGTCGACGCGATCATGGTGTCGCACACGAAGCCGGTCGACCCGGTCAATGGCCCTTTCTACCGTTACCTGCGCTCGATGGGGGTCGAGCCGAGCGAGGAGCTGGCATGGTTCCTGGCGCGGCACGGCATGTCGAACTTCGGCGCGACGACGTTCGGCGGGATCTCGCTGGTGCAGTGGGCCTATCCCCTGCCTTGACCAGCTTTCAGGGGAGCAGGTCCAGCGCGTGCATGTAGTCCGGGTCGCCCATGAGGGCGTCCCAGCTCAAGGCGGGTGAACGCGGCAGCAGCGAGAGGCGGCGCCCTTCGCTCGCTTCGCTGGGCTGCCACTGGCCCTTGTCGCGCGCTTGCGCGAGGCCCGCGAGCAATTCGTCGATCGCCGCGCCGCCCTCGCTCTGCACCGACTGGTTGCACAGCGGCACGAGGTCGCAGCCGGCCTGCAGCGCGACGACGGCGGCTTCGGAATAGCTCACGCGCTTTCCGTCGATCAGGCGTGCGCCTTCCATGCTCAGGTCGTCGCTCACCACGGCGCCCTGGAAACCCAGGTCGCCGCGCAGGATGTCGTTGAGCCAGCGGTCGGAGAACCCCGCCGGGCGCGCATCGACCTTCGTATAGACGACGTGCGCCGGCATGACGCAGGTCAGCACGGTGCTGAGCCAGCGGTATGGCGCGGCGTCGTCGGCCAGGATCGCCTTCAGGCTGCGGTTGTCGACGGGAATGTCCGTGTGCGAATCGGCCTTGACGAAGCCGTGTCCCGGGAAGTGCTTGCCGCAGTTCGCCACGCCCGCTTTCAGCAGGCCGTGCATCAGGCTCTTGGCAAGCAACCCGACGACGCGCGGATCGCGATGGAAGGCGCGGTCGCCGATCACGGTGCTGCCCCCGAAGTCGAGGTCCAGCACCGGCGTGAAGCTGAAATCGACGCCGCAGGCGCGCAGTTCCGCCCCGAGCACGAAACCGGCGGCGGTGGCTGCGTTGGTCGCCGCCATCGCGTCCTTCATCCACAGCTCGCCGAACGTGCGCATCGGGGCGATGTGCGTGAAGCCGTCGGTGCGGAAACGCTGCACGCGCCCGCCCTCGTGGTCCACGCAGATGATCACGTCCTCGCGGACCGCCTTGATGTCCGCGCACAGCTGCGTGAGCTGCGCCCGGTCCTGCCAGTTGCGCGTGAAAAGGATGAGACCGCCGGTCAGCGGGTTCTCGATGCGCGAGCGGTCGGCATCCGTGAGCTGCGTGCCCGCGATGTCCAGGATGATGGGGGCGTGCTGGGTCATTGCTGTTCTTTCTTTTCCACCACGACGAAGCTCGCCGCGTAATCGGATTCATCGGTCACGGTGACGTGTGCGACGAGGCCCTGGGCCTCGAACCAGTCCTTCAGGCCGCCGTGCAGGAGGATGTAGGGCTTGCCGCTGCGCTCGTTGGCGATCTCGCACAGGCGCCAGGCCATCGGCATGCGCATGCCCAGGCCCACCGCCTTGCTGAAGGCTTCCTTCGCCGAAAAGCGCGTCGCGAGGTAGCGGATGCCGCGGTCGGGCCAACGGGCACTGCGGAATTGCCAGACCTTGATCTCGCCCGCGGACAGCACGCGCTGCGGGAACCGGTCGCCGTGCCGCTCGAGCGAGGCGCGGATGCGCCGCACGTCGCAGATGTCGGTGCCTATCCCGAAGATCATGCGCCGTCGAATGCGCGGGCGATGCTCGCCAGGTAGGCGCGCGTGGTCGCCTCGTAGCCGAGCTCGAGCGCATCGGCAATGAAGGCGTGGCCGATCGAGACTTCGCCGACGCCCGGCACCACGCGCAGGAACGTGGTGAGGTTGTCGCGATTCAGGTCATGGCCCGCGTTGACGCCCAGGCCGCAGTCGAGCGCCGCCTGCGCCGTGTTCGCGTAGGCACGCAGCACCTGGTCTTGGTTCGACGTGCCGAATGCGCGCGCGTAGCCTTCGGTATAGAGCTCGATCCGGTCGGCGCCGATGTCCTTCACAGCCTGCATGGCCCGCGGCACCGGGTCCATGAACAGGCTGACGCGCACACCCAGTGCATGCGCCTCGTCGACGATGGTCTTCAGCCGCTTCGCGTCCGCGGGCATGTCCCAGCCGTGGTCGCTCGTGAACTGGCCCTCGGCGTCGGGCACCAGCGTGCACTGGTGCGGCCGGAACTCGCGCACGAAGTCCATCAGGTTATGGAAGGGGTTGCCCTCGATGTTGAACTCGGCTTGCGGCCAGGCCTTGAGCAGCTCGTGCAGGTCGCGCACGTCCTCGGCGCGTATGTGGCGGCCGTCGGGACGCGGATGCACGGTGATGCCGTGCGCACCGGCGTGCAGGCACAGCACGGCGGCGTGCGTGACGCTCGGGATGCCCAAATGCCGCGTATTGCGCACGAGCGCCACCTTGTTGAGGTTCACGGACAGCGCGGTGCGAGGGGTGTTCATAGCGATTGCAGGTCGATCATCAGCTGGCGCGTGCGCAGCGTACCGACCCCGCAATGGTAGTGCAGCAGCGCGCGCAGCTGCGGCTTGAGCTCGGCATTGACGGGTGCCGCCTCGCGCGCGGTCGCCTGGAACGGCGCCGGATTGTCCAGCGCCCGCTGCAACGCGAGCCACTGCGCCCCGGTGAGGGCCGGCCGCTCGTCGTCCTCCCCGACCGCGATCAGGCCGGCTTCGGCAACGAGCGCATAGCGCGCGTCCACGTCAAGCGGGGTGAACGTGAGCGTCTGGGCATCGAGCGTTGGCAGCAGACCGATTTCCCGCAGCAGCAGCAGCTCGAAGGCGCGCAGCGCCGGCTCCAGCGCGTCGCCGTGTTCGGAGCCGAGCACGGCGACGGCCGCCGCATACGCGTCGAACAGCTGGGGATGCGGATCGTCGCGCGCCAGCAGCCGCAGGACCAGCTCGTTCAGGTAATAGCCCGACAGGAGCGCGTCGCCGGTGGGCATCACCTGCCCGCCGACCCACTCGGCGCCCTTGAGCGTGCGGATCTCCGCGTCGCCACCGAACGCGACGTGCAACGGCTGCAGCGGCAGCAGGACCGGGCGAAAACTGGAACTGGGGCGCTTGGCGCCTTTCGCGACGAGCGCCACGCGACCATGATGGCGCGTGAAGACCTCGAGGATCAGGCTGGATTCACTCCAGTCATAGCGGTGAAGCACGAACGCCGGCTCGTCCGAGATTCGCTTGGTGGCCATCGGACTGCCGGGCTATTCGTAGCCGAAGCTGCGCACGCGCGCTTCGTCGTCCGCCCAGCCGGAACGCACCTTCACCCACAGCTCGAGGAACACCTTGCAGTCCATGAGCTTCTCGAGTTCCTGGCGCGCCTCGGTGCCGATGCGCTTGAGCCGCTCACCGTTCTCGCCGATCACCATCGCCTTGTGGCCATCCCGCTCGACGACGATGGTGGCCGAGATGCGCACCAGCCGGTTGAATTTCGGGCTCGGCTCCTCCTCGAACTTCTCGATGACGACCGTGGAGGTGTAGGGCAGCTCGTCGCCCGTGAGACGGAACAGCTTCTCGCGCACCGTTTCGCCGGCGAGGAACCGTTCGCTGCGGTCCGTGAGCTCGTCCTCGCCATAGAACCAGGGTTGCTCGGGCAGGTACTTCTCGCAGACCGGGAACAGGCGCTCGATGTCCTTCGCGTTCTTGGCCGCCATGGGCACGATGTCGGCGAACGCGTGGCGCTGGGCCACGTCCTGCAGCCACGGCGCGAGTTCGGCGCGGCGCTTCACCGTGTCGAGCTTGTTCGCGACCAGGACCACCGGGATGCCCGGCTGGAGCAGGCCGAGCACCTTCGCGTCGGCGGGCGTGAAATGGCCCGCTTCCACCACGAACAGCACGAGGTCGACGTCGGACACGGCGCCCGTCACGGCCTTGTTGAGCGCGCGATTGAGCGCCGTGCCATGGCGGGTCTGGAAACCCGGCGTGTCGACGAACACGAACTGCGTGGCACCGATCGTGCGGATGCCCGTGATCCGGTGGCGCGTGGTCTGCGCCTTGCGCGAGGTGATGCTGATCTTCTGGCCGACCAGCGCGTTGAGCAGCGTCGACTTGCCGACGTTGGGCTTGCCGACGATGGCGATCAGTCCGCAGCGCTGCGGGGCGGCCTCGGTCATGTGGGGCTCATTTGTGCTTCGATTTGAGCGTCAGCAAGGCAGCGGCGGCGGCAGCCTGCTCGCCGGCCCGCCGCGATGCGCCGATGCCGCGCTCGACCACGCCCAGTTCGGGAATCTCGCACTCGACGTCGAAGGTCTGCTTGTGCGCGGCCCCCAGCGTGGCGGCCACGCGATACACCGGCAGCTTCATTTTGCGCCCCTGCAGCCACTCCTGCAGTTCCGTCTTCGGGTCCTTGGCGGCCTGGGCCATGCCCGGGTTGATCTCGACATCCCGGTACAGCCGATGGACCAGCGCCTCGGCTGTGGCATAGCCGGCGTCGAGGTGCACGGCGCCGATGAGGGCCTCCAGCGAGTCGGCGAGGATCGAGGGACGCCGTTCCCCGCCGGAACGCGCTTCGCCTTCGCCCAGGCGGATGACGTCGGACAGCTTCAATTGCACCGCCAGGCGGTGCAGCGTGTCCTGCTTGACGAGGTTGGCGCGCACGCGCGAGAGGTCGCCCTCCGGCAGCGCGCTCAGGCGTTGGTACAGCAGGCTGGCCACGGCGAGGTTCAGGACCGAATCGCCGAGGAATTCGAGGCGCTCGTTGTGGTCGCTGGAATAGCTGCGGTGCGTCAGCGCCCGCTCGAGCAGCTTCGGGTCGCGAAACCGGTGTTGCAGCCTTTCCTGCAACTGGGCGAGCTGGCCATCCACGCGTGCTGGGCGACTTACCTGGCGTGCTTGGACTGCCCGGCGTACTTGAGCAGCAGGAACGCCGGCCCGAACAGGTGGATTTCCTTGTTGTACGCGAAGCTCACGACGACATAGTCGCCGTCCTTGGTGACCACGAGGTCCTTCGGCTCGATCGATGTGATGTTGTCGATGTCCGCCGCATTCTGGAAAATCTTTCGCACATCGGCGACAGTGGCTCCGTCGGACGACTTCTGGGCGGCCTTGAGGATCGCCTGGTATTCGACGGCCGTCGGCAACACCTGCGCGCCCACCACCCCGACGCAGGCGAGCACGCCCGCGATGAACAGCAGGGTGATGAAGGACACACCCGACTGCCCCGCTCTTGATTTCATCTCCATTCCCACTCCTCAGCGCCCTTGACCCTGGGCGACTACTCGAATGACCCGATGCGCCTGAAACTGCCGAAATTCATCCAGATGAAGAACGCCTTGCCGACGATGTTCCGGTCCGGGACGAACCCCCAGTAGCGCGAGTCGAGCGAATTATCGCGGTTGTCGCCCATCATGAAATAGTGTCCCGGCGGCACCTTGCACACGACGCCCTCGACACTGTAGCGGCAATTCTCCTTGAATGGGAAGTTCTCCACGCCCGGGATGAACGCGGGCCGGTTGTCGTCGTTCAGGATGCGATGGCGCTTGCCTCCGAGCACCTCCTCGTACTGCTTGAAGTACGCCATCGAGTCCTCGTCGAAGTAGTCGGCCACCGGCTGCTTGCTCACGGGCAGCCCGTTGACCGTGAGGCGCTTGTTCAAGTACGCGACCTCGTCGCCGGGGACGCCGACCACGCGCTTGATGTAGTCCAGGCTCGGCTTGGGCGGGTAGCGAAAAACCATCACGTCTCCGCGCTGCGGCGGCGTGCCCTCGGTGAGCTTGGTGTTCAGCACCGGCAGGCGCACGCCGTAGGCGAACTTGTTCACCAGGATCAGGTCGCCCACCAGGAGCGTCGGGATCATCGAGCCGGAAGGGATCTTGAAAGGCTCGAAGAGGAACGAGCGCAGGACGAAGACGGCGAGGATCACGGGAAACAGGCCCGCCGTCCAATCCAGCCACCAGGGCTGCATGAGCACCCGTTGCCTGGCCTGCGCGACCATCTCGCCGTCCTCGGCGCGGATGCCCTGCGCCGAGAGGCTCGCGCGCCGAACTTCCGCCTTGGCCTCCAGCTCGGAGGCGACCTCGCGGCGCCTGGGCAGAAAATAGAAGCGTTCGGCCAGCCAGTACAGGCCGGTGACGACGGTGGCCAGGAAAAGGAGCAGCGCGAAGTTGCCCTCGAGGAATCCGAAGTACCACGCGCCTGCGTAGCCGACGAAAGCCGCGAGGATCGCGGCGGTCAGGAGCTGCATCGCCTTATTCCTCGACCTGGAGGATGGCGAGGAAGGCTTCCTGCGGGACTTCGACGGAACCGATCTGCTTCATTCGCTTCTTGCCTGCCTTTTGTTTTTCGAGGAGCTTGCGCTTGCGGGTGATGTCGCCGCCGTAGCATTTTGCCAGCACGTTCTTGCGCAGCGCCTTGACGGTTTCGCGCGCGATGATATTCGCCCCGATGGCCGCCTGGATCGCCACGTCGAACATCTGGCGGCTGATGATCTCGCGCATCTTCGCCACCACCGCCCGCGCGCGGTAGGGAGCCTGGCTGCGGTGCACGATGATAGACAGCGCGTCGACCTTGTCGCCGTTCAGCAGGATGTCGACCTTCACCACGTCCGAGGCACGGAACTCCTTGAACGTGTAGTCCATGGACGCGTAGCCGCGGCTCACGGACTTCAGCTTGTCGAAGAAGTCCAGCACGATCTCGCCGAGCGGCAGGTCGTACGTGAGCATCACCTGCTTGCCGTGGTAGGCCATGTTCAGCTGCACGCCGCGCTTCTGGTTGGCCAGCGTCATCACCGGTCCGACGTATTCCTGCGGCATGTACAGGTGCACCGTGACGATCGGTTCGCGGATCTCCTGGATGCGGCCCTGGTCCGGCATCTTGGCGGGGTTCTCGACCATGATCACCTCGCCGTCGCCCTTGACGACTTCATAGACGACGGACGGCGCGGTGGTGATGAGATCCTGGTCGAATTCGCGTTCCAGGCGCTCCTGCACGATCTCCATGTGCAGCAGGCCGAGGAAGCCGCAGCGGAAGCCGAAGCCGAGCGCCTGGCTCACCTCCGGCTCGTAATGCAAGGACGAGTCGTTCAGCTTGAGCTTTTCCAGCGCATCGCGCAGCGAGTCGTACTGATTCGCCTCGGTCGGGTACAGGCCCGCGAACACCTGCGGCTGGATCTGCTTGAAGCCCGGCAGCGGCTCGGTGGCGCTGCCCGCGTTGTTCGGCAGCTTCTTCTCGAGCGTCACCGTGTCGCCGACCTTGGCCGCCTGCAGCTCCTTGATGCCGGCGATCACGTAGCCGACCTCGCCCGCCTCCAGCGAATCGCGCGGCTGGTTGGCGGGCGTGAAGACGCCGAGCTGGTTGGCCTCGTACGCCGCGTCGGTGGCCATCAGCTTGATGCGCTCACCTTTGGCGAGGCGGCCGTCCACCACGCGCACGAGCATCACGACGCCGACGTAGCTGTCGAACCAGCTGTCGATGATCATGGCGCGCAGCGGCGCCAGCGGATTGCCGCGGGGCGCCGGGATGTTGGCGACGATCGCCTCCAGGATGTCGTCGATGCCCATGCCGGTCTTGGCCGAGCAGGGAATGGCGTTGGACGCGTCGATGCCGATCACGTCCTCGATCTCGCGCTTGGCGTTTTCCGGGTCGGCCTGCGGCAGGTCCATCTTGTTCAGGACCGGCAGGACCTCGACGCCCAGGTCGAGGGCCGTGTAGCAGTTGGCGACCGTCTGCGCCTCGACACCCTGGCTCGCGTCGACAACGAGCAGTGCGCCCTCGCACGCGGACAGCGAACGCGAGACCTCGTACGAGAAGTCGACATGGCCGGGCGTGTCGATCAGATTGAGGTTGTAGACGCGTCCGTCGCGTGCCTGATAACGCAGTGCAGCGGTCTGCGCCTTGATGGTTATCCCACGCTCCCTCTCGAGCTCCATCGAGTCGAGCACTTGCTCTTCCATCTCGCGATCCGACAAGCCGCCACAGCGCTGGATCAGGCGATCCGCGAGCGTCGATTTGCCGTGATCGATGTGCGCGATGATCGAGAAGTTTCTGATGTGATTCATCAACGGGAACGCTTAAGTGATTGAATTCAAACGGCGAAGGACAAGAAAAAAGGGCGCGTCGAATGGCGACGCGCCCTGAACCAACAATCTATGGCAACTGCGATAGTTGGAGCTTCATTGTAGGCAAAAAGCCCGGGGCGTACAGCCGCAGGGACGGCCGCCAACCGTCGTTGCAGACCAGCAACAAGCACTTTGATCACAGGTTATCAACAATTTTCGGGAGCAAGCTCTGGGACAACTTGTGGGCGATCTGTGAATCTGAGCTGCGGTTCCCGCATGGTGGTTCGCAAGGCCTGCGATATACGCCGAATGGCGACTCGGGCCGGTGGATTCTATCGAAAAAGGCAGGTGCTTGAGGCGAAAGTTAGCGGACGCAAACTTTGAAGCCAGCCCAGCCGTCCTGAAAAAAATTTTTGCCGCGTCTCATTTGGACGACCGGCTGCCGCAAAAAAAGCCCCAAACCCGAGTCCGGGTTGGGGCTTTCACGCCAGGGCCGCTCAGCGCGCGGGACGGATCACCAGATAGGTGGCCAGCTCGCCTCGCCGCAGCAACACGGGAATCGGCTTGCTCTTGTCCGTCTTCGCCAGCACGGCCTCGAACTCGCGAACACTGCTCACGTCGACATTTCCGATCTGCACGATCACGTCGCCCTCGCGGATGCCTGCGCGCGCCGCGCCTTCGCTCGCCGCTTCGACCTTCACCCCACCCTTGACCTTGAGCTCCTTCTTTTGCGCTTCCGTCAGGTCACTCACCTGCAGGCCGATGGATTGCGCCCCCGGCGAGGAGGGCTTGGGTTTTTCCTCCTTGGGCGCCGAAGCGGCCCGCACCGGCTTTTCGGGTTCGAACTCGGCGACCGTGACCGGCAGGTCGCGCGCAGCCCCTTTGCGGAAGATCGTCAGCGTGGCGCGCGTGCCAGGCTTCGTGTTCCCGACCATGCGCTGCAGCTCGTTCGCCCGTTCGATGGAGTTGCCGTTGAACTTCGTGATGATGTCGCCCGGCTCCAGCCCCGCCTTGTCCGCCGGCGAGCCGCTTTCGACGCTGCGGATCAGTGCGCCCATCGGCCGGCCGAGCCCGATCGATTCCGCGACGTCGCGGCTGACCTGGTCGATGGACACGCCGATGCGCCCACGGGTGACACGGCCGGTGGCGCGCAGCTGTTCGCTCACGCGGATGGCCTCGTCGATGGGGATCGCGAACGAGATGCCCATGTAGCCGCCCGAGCGCGAATAGATCTGGCTGTTGATGCCCACCACCTCGCCGCGCATGTTGATCAGCGGGCCGCCCGAGTTGCCCGGATTGATGGCCACGTCGGTCTGGATCAGCGGCAGGTAGTCGCCCGTGTCCCGCTGCTTCGCGCTCACGATGCCGGCCGTCACACTGCTTTCCAGGCCGAAAGGCGAGCCGATGGCGAGCACCCATTCGCCCACACGCAGCTTGCTCACGTCGCCGGCCCTCATCACCGGCAGGCCCGTGGCCTCGATCTTCACGACGGCGACATCGGTGCGCTTGTCCAGGCCGATGATCTTGGCCTTCATCTCGCGCTTGTCGGTGAGCGTGACCACCACTTCGTCCGCCCCTTCGACGACGTGCGCGTTGGTCATCACGAAGCCGTCGGACGAGAGGATGAAACCCGAGCCCAGGCCGCGCGGCTGCTCCCGCTCCTGCTCCTCCGGCTGGGGGCGGTTCGGGCGGCGCGGCGCGTTCGGCACGTTGGGCATCGGCTGGCCGAAGAAGCGCCGGAAGAACTCCTGCATCTCCTCGTCCATGTTGCCCGGCACGCCCGGACGCGTGCGCTCCAGCGTGCGGATGCCGACGACGGCGGGCGCGACCTGGTCGACGAGGTCGGCGAAATCGGGAAGGTTGCGCCCCGGCTGCGCGAACGCGGGCTGCGCGGGCACGAGCGCCAGGTTGGCAGCGAGCGCGAAGGCGAGCGCCGTGCTCCAGGCGCGCAACTGTTTCCAATCGGTTCTGGGCATGTCGACCTTTCGAATGAGGATGAACGCTTGGGATTGTGGGCTTATTTGCGGCGTTCGAGGCCTTGCGCGAAGGCGCGCAGCGTCGAGGCGGGCACCTCGCCCACAACCGTCAGCCACCAGTCCTGCACGCGTTGCGTGAGCGTCTGCGTGGCGCCGCTCGCGAACAGCCCTTCCTGGGCGTGCCGGCGGGCGTCGTACGGCTCGATGAAGAGCGAGACTGCCGCGAGCCCATCCGAGAAGATCCATTGCATGGTGCCTTCGGGCGCCGGGCCGCCGCCCACCGGGCGCTTGTAGCAACTGATGGGCTTGAAGCCTGCCGGCGGCGCCTTGAGCTGCCAGCCTTCGGATTCGGCGGTGGTCTTCACCACGTCGGCGTTCTCCACACGCCAGCCCGCGGGCGCGGCCATCATCTGCGTGAGCCTGTCGGCCCGCACGGGCGCATCGAGCGTGAGTTCGGAGAACGCCGACTGCTCGAGCACGCTGCCGTCCGCATCGATGGTCTGCAGTTTCACGACCAGGCCCGACTTCTTCTCGCTCCAGATGCGGTAGCCGAAGCGCAGGTTGTCGCGCGGCGCCAGCTGCACGACGTCGGCCTCGAAACCGGCGACGCGATCGGTGCCCATGCGGCGGGCGACGTAGAAATCGGGGATCGAGCTGTCGCTCGACTTGAGCAGGTTGGTGAAGACGCCGAGCGACTCGCGCCTCTCGGTACGCACGAGATGCGCGTCCGGGTAAAAGGTGACGACCTGCTCGTTGCGGCGGAACACGGAGCGCGGCGCGCCCGTCAGCGACTCCACGCGCTCGACCTGCACCCCGCCATTCCATGCATGCCAGATGCGGGCGCTGGACATGCCGCCGCCGTTCGACGACACGACGAAGGTTCCCGCGTAGCTGCGCAGCCTGGAGGCTTCGTGCATGCGCATGAGCCACTCGCTCACGCTGCGTTCGCCGGAGCGCGCGGGCGCGGAGGCCGGCTGCCCCCGTACCCAGCCGAACTGGAGGCCCAGGCCGACGGCGACCAGGCCGCGCGCGAAAGTGCGTTTGGACGGGAGCGTCCGGGCCACGGGCGCTGGCATCAGCGGCCCTGGCCGTCGAACGTCGCGTTCCGGAGGTAGCCCGCTGGCGCGACCGCCCCGCCGCCGAGCTGGCGGTGCGCCGCGAGGAATTCGTCCAGGCGCGGGTCGCGGATCATCACGCCCCGCGATGTGCCTGTGAGCACCGTGCCGGCGGGCGGAGACAACGGCGCGGCAGCCACCTGCCCCCGATCGGGCCGGGGTGCGCCCGCGATGACCGTCCACGCGAACGCGGACACGGCTGCCACCGAGGCCACGCCCGCCACGAGCTTCCATCGGAAGACGCCATCGTTGGCCGCTTCACGCGGTGCGCGCGTCACGGGCAGGACATTCGTCTCGGCCACGACTTGCTCGCCGCGCAGGCGCTCCTGCAGGCGCCCCAGGAACTGGTCCGGCGGGGCGCAACGCGCCAGTTCGCCCGAACGCAGCACGTCCCCGATCAGGTGATACGCGTGCCATGCCTCGCGCGCCGCAGCGTCCGTGGCGGCCAGCTCCACACCCCGGGCGAACGCATCACCGTGCAACTGTCCGTCGGCCAGTGCCGAAATCACTTCACGCTTGTCGATCTGTTCCATCATCCGCTCCGCCGAATCCACATCACTCACCAGCGCTTGCCCGACTGGTTCTCCAGCAAGGGCTTGACCTTCGCCGAGATCGCCTCCCGGGCCCGGAAGATCCGGGACCGGACGGTGCCGATCGGGCAATTCATCACTTCCGCGATCTCTTCGTAGCTCAAACCCTCGATCTCGCGCAGGGTCACGGCCTGGCGCAGTTCCTCGGGCAGGGCTTCCATGGCCGAGTTCACCGTGGCGGCGATTTCCTTGGCGGCCAGCACCGTCTCCGGCGTCTCCGCGCTGGTTAGTTCGTTCTCCATGGCGGAAGTTTCATCTTCCTCGTCACCCCCGCCCCTCAAGGCGGTCTCGGAGACCAGCGGGTCGCGCTTGAGGTCGACCAGCGCCTTCTTCGCCGTATTGACGGCGATCCGGTACAGCCAGGTATAGAACTGCGCATCCCCGCGGAACTGGGCGAGCGCCCGGTACGCCCGGATGAAGGTTTCCTGGGCGATGTCCTGGATCAGGTCCTGGTCACGCACCATCCGGCCTATGAGGCGCTCGATCCGGCGCTGGTACTTCACCACCAGCAGCTCGAAGGCGCGCTGGTCCCCGGCCACCGTGCGCTCGACGAGCATCAGGTCGGTGGCGGCCGGCGCGGGCGTCGCAGCGGGCGGCGTTCTTGTCATGGTTTCGCGTCGCCCTCGCCTGGCGCGCCGGGCAGCGCTTGCGGGCTGGGGCGCGAATATACCGCACGCCGCAGGTCGTCCCAGCGGGCCGGAAGCGCGCTGCGCTCGAGCCAGAGCCAGCATCCGCCCCGCCCTGCCGCCCGCCAGCGCAACAGGAGCAGCCGCTGCGCGTCCAGCGCGACTTCGGGCGTGCCGGCGTGCGTCCCGTCCGCTCCCGCCAAGGTCCAGCTTTCCCCGTCCCACGCTAGCGTGCCCACGGGCGAGCGCAGCCACGCACGCCCGGCGATCGCGCCGGCTCCGAGGACGCAAGCGCCCGCCAGTGCGAGGACAACCGGCCCGCTGTCCACCTGGACGGCCCAGGCCGCCACGGCGACAGCGCCGGCCGACCAGAGGGCGAGCGCGGCAACGCCTGCGAACAGGGCACGCCCCGCCGGGTAATTCACCGCCGGGGCGCTATGCATGGACAGGAAGGCGCTTTACTGGAAGCGCTTGAACACCAGCGTGCCGTTGGTGCCGCCGAAGCCGAAGTTGTTCTTCACGGCGTAGTCGATCTTCATGTCGCGCGCGGCGTTGGCGCAGTAGTCCAGGTCGCACTCGGGATCCTGGTTGAAGATGTTGATGGTGGGCGGGCTCTTCTGGTGATGCACCGCGAGTGCCGTGAACACCGATTCGATGCCGCCGGCGCCGCCGAGCAGGTGGCCGGTCATCGACTTCGTCGAATTCACGACGAGCTTCTTCGCCGCATCGCCGAACGCCGCCTTGATCGCGTTCGTCTCGTTGATGTCGCCCAGCGGCGTGGACGTGCCGTGCGCGTTCAGGTACTGGACCTGGTCCGCATTCACGCCCGCGTTGCGCAGCGCATTGACCATCGAGCGGCGCGGGCCGTCGACATCGGGCGCGGTCATGTGGTACGCGTCGCCGCTCATGCCGAAGCCGACCAGTTCGGCGTAGATCTTCGCGCCGCGAGCCTTCGCGTGCTCCAGCTCCTCGAGCACCATGACGCCGCCGCCCTCGCCCAGCACGAAGCCGTCGCGGTCCTTGTCCCAGGGACGGGACGCCGTCTTCGGGTCGTCGTTGCGCGTGGACAGCGCGCGCGCCGAAGCGAAGCCGCCGATGCCCAGCGGCGAGACGGCCGATTCGGAGCCGCCGGCGACCATCACGTCGGCATCGCCCGATTCGATCAGGCGCGCGGACAGGCCGATCGCGTGCAGGCCGGTGGTGCAGGCCGTCACGACGGATATGTTCGGGCCCTTGAAGCCGTATTTGATCGAGACGTGGCCCGAGATCATGTTGATGATCGACGCCGGCACGAAGAACGGCGAGATGCGCCGCGGGCCGCGGTTCACCAGCTCGGCATGCGTCTCCTCGATCATCGGCAGGCCGCCGATGCCCGCGCCGATGTTGCAGCCGATGCGCTCGGCCGTTTCGCCCTTGAGCGCGTCGCCGGTGGGCAGGCCGCTGTCCTGCACCGCCTGCACCGCCGCCGCGTACCCGAGATGGATGAAGCGGTCCATGTGGCGCGCCTCCTTCTCCGGGATGTAGTCGGCGATGTTGAATCCCTTGACCTCACCCGCGAAGCGGCACGCGAAATTGGCCGCGTCGAACTGCGTGATGAGGTCGATGCCGGGCTTGCCGGCCAACAGGCTCTCCCAGGACTCGGCAACGGTGTTGCCCACGGGGCTCACGCACCCGAGTCCGGTGACGACGACACGGCGGCGAAGCATCTTGGGGGTCAGGCCTTCTGGTGGGCGTTGGCGTAGTCGATGGCGTTCTGCACCGTCGTGATCTTCTCGGCGTCCTCGTCCGGGATCTCGATGCCGAACTCGTCCTCGAGCGCCATCACGAGTTCCACGGTGTCGAGCGAGTCAGCGCCCAGGTCGGCGACGAACGACTTCTCGCTGGTCACCTGGGACTCCTCCACGCCGAGCTGCTCGGCGATGATTTTCTTGACACGTGCTTCGATATCGCTCATTGGGTTCCCTCAGGGGGTTGTGAATGAATCGTCAATTCTAGCTTTTGGCGGGTTGAGGCCCGTGGCTCCCCGCCGAGGCAGCTTCAGGCCATGAACATGCCGCCGTTGACGTGGATTTCCTGGCCCGTCACGTAGCCGGCCTGCGGCGAGGCCAGGAACGCCACGGCGTAGGCGATGTCGGCCGGCTTGCCGAGATGTCCCAGCGGAATCTGCGCGAGCAGCGCTTTCTGCTGCTCTTCGGGAAGCACGGCCGTCATGTCGGTCTCGATGAAGCCGGGCGCCACGCAATTCACGGTGATGCTTCGGCTGCCGAGTTCGCGTGCCAGGGCGCGGGTCATGCCGGCGACTCCGGCCTTCGCTGCGGCGTAGTTGGCCTGGCCGGGATTGCCCGAAGCGCCGACCACGGACGTGATGTTCACGATCCGGCCATAGCGCTGTTTCATCATGGTGCGCATCACCGCCCGGCTCATGCGGAAGACGGCCTTGAGATTGGTGTCCAGCACCGCATCCCAGTCTTCGTCCTTGAGGCGCATCGCGAGCATGTCGCGCGTGATGCCCGCGTTGTTGACGAGGATGTGCAGGCCGCCCTGCTCCTTCGCGATCGAGTCGACCAGCGCCTCGGCTGCCGCAGCGTCGTTCACGTCCAGCACCGCGCCCTTGCAGCCGGCGAATTGCGAAAGGGCTTGCGTCACTTTCGCGGCGCCCTCGGCCGAGGTGGCCGTGCCGACCACCTTCACGCCGCGCTGCGCGAGTTCATGGGCGATGGACGCGCCAATGCCGCGCGAGGCACCCGTGACGAGTGCGACCTGTCCTTCGAGCTTTGCCATCATGCGAGCGCCCCTTTCACCTCGGCGAGAGTCGCGCGATCGTACAGCGCGAGGCCGGTGACTTCCGGATCGATGCGCTTGCACATGCCGGCAAGCACCTTGCCGGGTCCGCATTCGACGACGCTGGTGACGCCGCGCGCCTTGATCGCCTGGATGCATTCGACCCAGCGCACCGGGCCGAAGGCTTGTTCGTACAGTGCGCCGCGGATGCGATCGGGATCGGTCTCCACCTTCACCTCGATGTTGTTGACGACCGGGATGCGCGGGCTCGCGAACGGGGTTGCCGCGAGCCTCGCCCTGAGCTTCTCCGCGGCGGGCTTCATCAGGCTCGAATGGAAGGGCGCCGACACCGACAGCGGCAGTGCGCGCTTCGCACCCATGGACTTCAGCACTTCGCAGGCCTTGTCGACGCCCGCCTTGCTGCCGGCGATCACGGTCTGCGCGGGATCGTTGAAGTTCACGGCTTCGACCACCTCGCCCGAGGCCTGCCGTTGCGCCTGAGCGCAGCCTTCGATCACCTTCTGCGCATCCAGGCCCAGGATCGCGGCCATGGCGCCGGTGCCGACGGGCACCGCTTCCTGCATCTCCTGCGCGCGGAAGCGCACGAGCGGTGCCGCATCCGCGAGCGCCAGCGCACCGGCGCACACGAGCGCGGAATACTCGCCCAGCGAATGGCCCGCCATCAGGGCCGGCTCGGCGCCTCCCTCGGCGCGCCAGACGCGGTACGCTGCCACCCCCGCGACCAGCATCACCGGTTGCGTGTTGGTGGTGAGCGCCAGGGATTCCTTGGGGCCGTCGTGGATCAACCGGCCGACGTCCTCGCCAAGGGCGTCCGAGGCTTCGCGCAGCGTGGCGATGACTTCCGGATGCTCGCCCCAGGCATCGAGCATGCCGACGGATTGCGAACCCTGGCCGGGAAAGACGAAAGCGAACGGTTTCATAAGGGATGTGCGCGCCGGCAAGGCGCGTCGGGTATCGCGGTCAGAAATCGAGCAGCACGGCGCCCCAGGTGAAGCCGCCGCCGACGCCTTCGAGCATCAGCGTGTCGCCCTTCTTCACCTTGCCGCCGCGCACGGCCGCGTCGAGGGCCAGCGGGATCGAGGCCGCCGATGTGTTGCCGTGCTGGTCCACGGTGACGACGAGCTTGTCCATCGGCAGTTTCAGCTTCTTCGCCGTACTCTGCATGATGCGGATGTTCGCCTGGTGCGGGATCAGCCAGTCGATGTCGGAATCCTTGCGGCCGGCTTTCTCGAGCGTGGCGCGCGCCGCATCTTCAAGCACGCCGACGGCGAGCTTGAACACGGCCTGCCCGTCCATCTTGAGCAGCGGGTCGCCCAACACCTGGCCGCCGGACACCGTGCCGGGCACGCACAGGATGCCGACATGCTTGCCGTCGGCATGCAGGTCGCTCGCGAGGATGCCGGGCGTGTCGGACGCCTCCAGCACCACGGCGCCGGCGCCGTCGCCGAACAGCACGCAGGTCGTGCGGTCGTTGAAGTCCAGGATGCGGGAGAACACTTCGGCGCCGACGACCAGCGCCTTGCTGGCCGAGCCGGTGCGGATCATCGAATCGGCGATGGTCAGCGCGTACACGAAGCCGCTGCACACGGCTTGCACGTCGAGCGCCGGGCAGCCCGCGATGCCCAGCTTGTTCTGCATGATGCAGGCCGCCGACGGGAACACCATGTCCGGCGTCGAAGTCGCGACGATGATGAGGTCGATGTCCTGCGGCTTCAGGCCCGCCGCTTCGATGGCATGGCGCGCGGCATTCGCGCCGAGGTCGCTCGTCGTGACGCCGGCGTCGGCGAAATGGCGGGCGCGGATGCCGGTGCGCTCGACGATCCACTCGTCGGAGGTCTCGATGCCCTTGGCGGCGAGTTCCGCGGCGAGCTGGTCGTTGGTCACGCGCCGGGGCGGCAGGTAGCTGCCCGTGCCGGCGATTCGGGAATAGCGTTGCATCAGAAGGTCACTGCATCGGCGGGCTGGACATCGGGTTCGCCGGCCGCGAGCAGCGGGCGGGCGTGGGCGATGCGGGCCTGGACGCGATCGAGCAAGTTGTTTCGGGCCGCATCATACGCGCGGACCAGCGCCTGCTCGAAAGCAAACGCATCGGCGGAACCATGGCTCTTGAAGACAAGGCCACGCAGGCCAAGCAGCGCGGCGCCGTTGTAGCGGCGGTAGTCGACCCGGTCCTTGAAGGCGGACAGCACCGGATAGGCGACGAGCGCCGCCAGCTTCGTGAAGATGCTGCGCGAGAATTCCTGTTTGAGGAACCCGCCGATCATCGAGGCGAGGCCTTCGCTGGTCTTGAGCGCCACGTTGCCCACGAAGCCATCGCACACGACGATGTCGGTGGTGCCCTTGAAGATGTCGTTGCCTTCGACGTTGCCGTGGAAATTGAGGTCGCCGCTGGCCGCCGCCGAACGCAGCAGCTCGCCGGCGCGCTTGATCACCTCGCTGCCCTTGATCACTTCCTCGCCAATATTGAGCAGGCCGACCGTTGGCGCGTCCACGTGCTTCAACGCAGAGACCAACGCAGACCCCATCACGGCGAACTGCAGCAGGTGCTGCTCGGTGCAATCGACGTTCGCGCCCAGGTCCAGCACCGTGGTGGCGCCACCCTTCGCATTGGGCAGCGGATAGGCGATGGCCGGCCGGTCGATGCCTTCGACGGTCTTGAGCAGGTAGCGCGCCAGCGCCATCAGCGCGCCGGTGTTGCCCGCCGACACCGCCGCCTGCGCCTTGCCGTCCTTCACCTGCTGGATCGCCACGCGCATGGACGAATCCTTCTTCTTGCGCAGCGCGATCTCGACCGGATCGTCCATCGCGACGACTTCGCTCGCGGGAACGACCTGCCCGCGCGGATGGTCCCATGCGGCGAGCGCGTCGGGCTGGCCGACGAGCAGCAATTGCGCGCCGGGTTCTTGTTCCAGGAATTGCCGGCAAGCGGCGAGCGTCACGCGCGGACCGTGATCGCCTCCCATGCAATCGACTGCCAGGATCGTCATGGCTGAACTTTACAGCTTGGCAAAACAAAGGCCCGCGCTGCGCAGCAGGCGGGCCTTCATCGAGGTTCGGTGCGCGTCAGGCTTCGTTCTTGGTCTTGAGGACCTTGCGGCCACGATAAAAGCCCGTGGGGCTGATGTGGTGGCGCAGGTGCGTCTCGCCCGTGGTGGGCTCGATCGCGATGCCGGGCGTGGTGAGCGCGTTGTGCGAGCGGTGCATGCCGCGCTTGGACGGCGACTTCTTGTTCTGCTGGACGGCCATGGTGGGCTCCTGTTCGGGGTGGCCCCGCGCTGGGCGCAAGGCAGGTCAATAGGGTGGGACGAGGGCACGCGCAGCCTCCGGCCGCAGGGTGCGAAGCCCACCATTATAGCCAAATCTATTCGTCCCGACCGGAGGGCGTCTTGAGCCGCCCCAGGACGGCGAACGGGTTCTCGTGGCGCGCCGATGAGCCCTCGAAGTTCTCGTCGGCGATTTCCAGGTGCACCGGCGGGCAGGTCTCGTGCCGCGGCGCGAGCGGCATGTCCATCAGCAGCTCGTCTTCGACCAGCTGGACCAGGTCGAAATTGCGGCTCAGCGCGAGCACGTCTTCCTCGGACTGGTCGTCTTCGGCGGCCGCCGTCTCCTCGTCGCCGACAAAACGGAACGACCGGTCGACCGCGACGGGCACGTCCACCGGCATGAGGCAGCGCTGGCACGTGAGGGACAAGGTCGTGCCGGCCTTCAGGTGCAGCCAGACCTGCGGCTGCACGTGCTGCGGATTGCGGACTTCGGCGCTGGCCGACCACGTGACCGGCGTCTCGGCACCGCGCCCCTGCGTCTCCGACAGCAGCCGGGCGTGAACGCGCAGGGGCTCTTCGCCCGCGAGTTCACCCGCTTCTTCGGCGAAGGATCTGACGTCGAGATGGCGCGGAGAGAACAGCCTCGGCATGCGTTCCAGTGTAAGAGAATCGCGCCATGCCGCCGCCCCAACCGCCCTTGACCCGACGCGTCGTGCTGGGTTCGAGCTCGCCTTATCGCCGCGAGCTGCTGTCGCGCCTCAAGGTCCCGTTCGGGATCGACCTGCCCGACGTGGACGAAACGCCCCAGGCGGGCGAAAGCCCGCGCGAGATCGCGCTTCGGCTGGCTCTGGAGAAGGCGCGGGCCGTCGCGGCCCGCCATCCCGACGCAGTGGTGATCGGCTCCGACCAGGTGGCGGACCTCGGCGGCGAGCCGCTCGGCAAGCCCGGCACGCACGAGCGCGCGATCCAGCAGCTGCGGCGCATGCGCGGGCAAGTCGTCGTGTTTCACACCGCGGTGGCCGTGGTGTGCCGGGCCACGGGCTTCGAGCAGGTCGATCTCGCACCGGTGCGCGTGACCTTCCGCAACCTGGGGGACGAAGAGATCGAGGCGTACCTGCGGGCGGAGAAGCCCTACGACTGCGCCGGAAGCGCGCGCAGCGAGGGCCTGGGCATCGTCCTGCTGGAATCCATCGAGAACGACGACCCGAGCGCGCTGGTGGGCCTGCCGCTGATTCGCACGTCCCGCCTGCTGCGCGCCGCCGGGGTGCAGCTGCTGTGACCGCCGCGCGGGGTCGCCTTTATCTCGTTCCGGCGCCGCTCGATTTCGGCTGTACCACAGCGGTGCCCCTTGCCGAGGTCCTGCCCGATGCGACGATCGCGCGAGCCGCCACCATCACGCACTGGATCTGCGAGAACGCGAAGACGGCGCGTGCGTATCTCAAGCGCATCGGCGAGGTCCATGGCCTGTCCGCACCCTTGCGGGATCAGCAGATCGTGGAGCTTCCGCGCGAAGTCCACAAAAGGGGCGACCACGCCGCGCCCTTCGACGCGTCCGCGCTGCTGGCGCCGGCACTGCAAGGCCACGACGTCGGCCTGCTGAGCGAAGCGGGCACGCCGGCCGTCGCCGATCCCGGTTCATCGGTTGTGCGCAGCGCGCACGACCTGGGCATCGATGTCGTGCCGCTGGTCGGGCCGGTGTCGCTCCTGCTCGCCCTCGCGGCCAGCGGCCTGAACGGCCAGAACTTCGCGTTCGTCGGCTATGTGCCGCAGGAGGCGGGGCCGCGTGCGCAGCGCGTGCGCGAACTGGAAGCCCTCGCGTCGAAACAAGGCCAGACACAGCTCTTCATCGAAGCGCCTTATCGCAACGCAGCTTTGTGGAAGGCGCTGTGCGACACCTTGCAGCCGGCCACGAGGCTGGCCGTCGCGAGCGGACTGACCTTGCCCGGTGCAGCGATCCGCAGCGCGCGCGTCGCCGATTGGCGGCGGCGCGACTGCCCGGTCGCGAACGACATTCCGGCCGTGTTCGCGATCGGGCGCTGAGACCGCGATCAGCGCAGTGCCGGGACGGCGTGCAGCGCGTGGATCGCGCCTTCGCCGATGGCCGCGCCGAACTTCTTCGCCAGTCGCTCAGCCACGTTCTCGCGCCGCGTGTAGTCGACCAGCTCTTCCGCCTTGATGACCTCGCGGGCCACGTAGTCGATGTTGCCCAGCTGGTCCGCCAAGCCCATGTCGACGGCCTGCTGGCCGGTCCAGAACAGGCCGCTGAAGAGTTCGGGCGAATCCTTCAGGCGCTTGCCGCGGCCGGCCTTCACCGCGTCGATGAACTGCTTGTGCACCTGGTCGAGCATCTGCTGGGCGAAGGCGCGCTGCTTGTCGGTCTGCGGGCTGAACGGATCGAGAAAGCCCTTGTTCTCGCCGGCCGTGAGCAGGCGACGCTCGACGCCGAGCTTGTCCATCAGGCCCGTGAAGCCGAACCCGTCCATGAGCACGCCGATGCTGCCGACGATGCTGGCCTTGTCGACGAAGATGCGATCGCTCGCCGTCGCGAGGTAATACGCGGCCGACGCGCAGGACTCTTCGACCACCGCGTAGACCGGTTTCTTGTACTTGGCCTTCAGGCGCTTGATCTCGTCGTAGATGATCCCGGCCTGCACGGGGCTGCCCCCGGGCGAATTGATCAGCAGCACGATGCCTTGCGCGCCACTGTCCTCGAAGGCGGTGCGCATGGCGGCCGTGACGGTCTCCGCGCTGGCATCGCCACCCGAGGCGATCTCGCCCTTGATTTCGATCACCGCCGTGTGGGCCGTGGTCTTGTCCGTGCTCGGCCCGCCCTTGTGCAGCAACGCCCACAGGAGCACGGCGAAGAACAACAGCCAGCCCAGGCTGCGCACGGTGCGCCAGACGCGTGCCGAGCGCTGCTCCGCAAGCGTCGCGAGCATCAGCTTCTCGAACGTGGCGCGCTCCCAATTGGAGGCGGGAGCGGGCGATGGAATCGGAGGGGGTTCCGGCGGGAAGCCCGGGGCTTGCGGTTCGTCCATATTCGTTCTTTCGTCGGTTCAGAACTCGACGGGTGTGAGGTTGTAGTCAGTATGCCAGCGCACCACGCCACCTTCTTCGCTGAGCTCGATCTTCACGAGCCCGCCGCGGCAGGGGCCGCCCGCGCAGGCGCCGGTATCCGGCCGGTACGCCGCGCCGTGCGTGCCGCACAGCAGCCAGCGGCCGCTGTCGTCGAAGAAGCGGTTCGGCTGCCAGTCCATTTCCATGGCCACGTGCGCGCAACGATTGAGGTAGGCATGCACGCGGCCCTCGTAGCGGATCGCGAATGCGCGACAGGTCTGCCCGCCATAGGCGACGTCGAAGGGCACGGCCTCGCCGCCGTCGACGAGCTCGGCCGAGTTGCACAGCGCAATGGCAGCCGTTTCGCTCATGCGTTCTCCGCCAGCCAGCGGTGCAGGTCGCCGACGGAATGGGCGACGAACAGCGGATTCAACGAGTCGAACTCGCCGGGCTCGTGCGCGCCGTAGCTCACGCCGACGCAGGCGCAGCCGGCGTTCACCGCCATCTGCAGGTCGTGGGTCGTGTCGCCGATCATTAGCGTGCGTTGGGGCTCGGTGCCGAACTCGCGCATCAGCTCGTGAAGCATGCGCGGATGCGGCTTGCCGGCGGTTTCATCGGCGGTGCGCGAGCCGTCGAACACGCCTTTCAATTGCGACTGCTGCAGGGCGTCGTCGAGTCCCCGGCGCGATTTGCCGGTCGCCACCGCCAGCCAGTGGTGCCGCATCTTCAGCTCGTCCAGCATGGGCAGCACGCCGTCGAACAGGCTCAGGTCGTTCTGGTGCGTCGTGTAGTGATGGCGGTAGCGCGCGCCGAGTTCGGGGTACTTCTCTTCCGGCACGTCGGGGGCCGCGTGCGCGAGCGCCTGCATCAGGCCCATGCCGATCACGTAGGCGGCCGCCTTGTCGCTCGGCACGGTGCCGCCGACATCGGCGACGGCGCGCTGGATGCAGCGGATGATGATCTTCGTGGAATCGAACAGGGTGCCGTCCCAATCAAACGCGATCAGGTCAAAGCGGCGCGGCCTCGGGGTGGACATGGGACACGAATTTCGAAAGATCCGGCGGCAGCGGCGCCAGCAATTCGATGCGCTCGCCGCTCGCGGGATGGTTGAACTGTAACCGGCACGCATGAAGGAACATGCGCCTGAGGCCTTCCTTCTGCAGCGTCTTGTTGAGCTCGAAGTCGCCGTACTTGTCGTCGCCCGCGATCGGGTGGCCGGAGGCGGCGAGGTGCACCCGGATCTGGTGGGTGCGGCCGGTTTTGATGGTGACTTCGAGCAGCGTGAAACCTTCGAGCTTGCGCGACACTTTCACGAGCGTGATCGCGCGCATGCCATCCGGGTCGTCCCTGGCGACCACTTTCACCCGGCGCTCGCCATCCGCCTGCAGGTACTTGTGCAGCGGCAGGTCGATCACCTTCTTGTTGGCCGGCCAGGCGCCGTTCACGAGGGCCAGGTAGGTCTTGCCGGTTTCGCGGTCACGGAACTGGTCCTGCAGGTTCGTGAGCGCCGAGCGGCGCTTGGCCACCAGGAGGATGCCGGAGGTCTCACGGTCGAGCCGGTGCACGAGCTCCAGCATCTTCGCCGTGGGCCGCGCCTGGCGCAGCTGCTCGATCACGCCGAAACTCACGCCACTGCCGCCATGCACGGCCACGCCGGCCGGCTTGTCGATCGCCATGAGGTGGTCGTCCTCGAACAGCACAGGGAAGTCGCGCGCCGGGGCGGGTCGCGGCGCCGTTTCGGTCGAGACACGCACCGGTGGCACGCGCACCACGTCGCCGTTCTCGATGCGCGTATCGGCGGAGGCCCGGCCCTTGTTCACGCGCACTTCGCCGCTGCGGATGATGCGGTAGACGTGCGTCTTGGGCACGCCCTTGAGCTCGCGTATCAGGAAGTTATCGAGGCGCTGCCCGGCCGACTCCTCGCCCACCTCCAGCCATTTCACCTGCGCGTTGGCAGGGAGCTTGCTCCCCCCTATAATGCGTTTCACTAGCGTAGTGCTGTAAGTGGTTGATTTGCCTTGGAGTTTAGTCCACGCGCAGCCACCGGCCACGCTGGAGGTCGATGCCGCCGCTGCATGTCGCCGCGGGTGAGACCGACACTTTGAAACACCGATACGGAATACCAGCTTCGTGAGCCACTTCCGGCTTGCGAACGGACCAAAGCGAGAACAACGTGCTGATCGCGTTCATCATGGCCTGCTGGCGGTGGCTCACAAGCCTCCCGCCGGCCGCCGCATGGGCGCCTTCCTACCCCACGAAGCGCATCCCCATCGCCGCATTGCCGGCGATGCGCCCGCGCTTCGTCCTTCTCGCCCCCATCCACGTGCCCTGGCGCCGCAGGTCGAGCCCACCGCTCGCCTGAAGGCCGCCCTCCGGCAATTCCCGTCGTTTCGAAGCGTCGTCCTCCGGCATCGTTGCTCCGCCATGGAGCGGTTGATGTTTGAGAAAGACACGCATGAAACGCATGCTGATCAACGCCACGCAGGCTGAAGAACGCCGCCTGGCCATCGTCGACGGGCAGAAGCTCCTCGACTACGAAATCGAGATCGAAGGGCGCGAGCAGCGCAAGGGCAACATCTACAAGGCCGTCGTCACGCGCGTCGAGCCGTCGCTGGAAGCCTGCTTCGTCGACTACGGCGAAGACCGCCACGGCTTCCTGCCGTTCAAGGAAATCTCCAAGTCCTACTTCCAGGGCAACGTGTCGCCGTCGCAGGCGCGCATCAACGACGTGATCAAGGAAGGCCAGGAAATCCTGGTCCAGGTCGAGAAGGAAGAACGCGGCAACAAGGGGGCCGCGCTGACGTCGTTCATTTCGCTGGCCGGCCGCTACGTCGTGCTGATGCCGAACAACCCGCGCGGCGGCGGCGTCTCGCGCCGCATCGAGGGCGACGACCGGGCCGAGCTCAAGGAGGCGATGGACCAGCTGCAGTACCCGAACGGCATGTCCATCATCGCGCGCACGGCAGGCATCGGCCGCAGCGCCGCCGAACTGCAATGGGACCTGAACTACCTGCTGAAGCTGTGGACCGCCATCGAGGGCGCAGCCAAGGGCGGCAAGGGCGCGTTCCTGATCTACCAGGAATCCAGCCTCGTCATCCGCTGCATCCGCGACTACTTCAACAGCGACGTCGGCGACATCCTCATCGACACCGACGACATCTACGAACAGGCGCAGCAGTTCATGTCGCACGTCATGCCCGAGCATGCGGCGAAGGTGAAGCGCTACCGCGACGACGCACCGCTGTTCTCGCGTTTCCAGATCGAACACCAGATCGAATCCGCCTACGCCCGTGAAGTGAAACTGCCTTCCGGCGGCGTGATCGTGATCGACCACACCGAGGCGCTGGTGTCCATCGACGTCAACTCCGCGCGCGCCATCAAGGGCGGCGACATCGAGGAGACCGCCACGCGCACCAACCTCGAAGCCGCCGACGAAGTGGCGCGCCAGATGCGCCTGCGCGACCTGGGCGGCCTGATCGTCATCGACTTCATCGACATGGAAGAGTCGAAAAACCGCCGCGAGGTGGAGAACCGCCTGCGCGACGCGCTGCGCCAGGACCGCGCCCGCGTGCAGTTCGGCACGATCAGCAAGTTCGGCCTGATGGAGATGAGCCGCCAGCGCCTGCGCCCGGCCCTATCGGAAGGTGCATCGATCCCCTGCCCGCGCTGCGGCGGCCACGGCCACATCCGCGACACGGAAAGCTCCGCGCTGCAGATCCTGCGCGTCATCCAGGAAGAATCGATGAAGGACGGCACGGCCGCCGTGCACGTGCAGGTGCCGGTGGAGGTCGCGTCCTTCCTGCTGAACGAAAAGCGCACCGAGATCGCGAAGATCGAGCTGAAGCAGCGCATCAACGTGCTGATGGTGCCGAACAAGACGCTCGAGACGCCGCACTACAAGCTGGAGCGCCTGAAGCACGACGACCCGCGCCTGGACAACCTGCAGGCCAGCTACCACATGGCCGAGGAGTTCGAGGACCCGACCGAGGTCACGCGCCGCTCGCACGAGCGCACGAACAGGCAGGAGCCCGTGATCAAGGGCGTGCTGCCCGATGCTCCCGCACCGATGCCGGTGCCGCGGCCCGAGCCCGTGAAGCAGCCGGTGCAACCGGTGGCGAAGGCGGCGCCTGCGCCCTCGCCCGCCCCGGCGCCGGCGGTGCCTGCCGAGTCCGGCTTTGCCGCGTGGATCAAGAACCTGTTCGGCCTGGGTGCTCCCGCGCCCGTCCCGGCGCCGGTGGCGCCGGTGCAGGAAGCGAAGAAGGAAGAGCGGCGCGAAGGCCGTGGCGAGCAGCGTGGTGAACGCGGCGAGCGCGGCGAGCGTGGCCGGCGGGGCGATCGTGGCCGCGGGCGCGGCGGCGAACAGCAACGGCGCGAACGCGTCGAGGGCGCTGAGGGCCAGCCGCAGCAACAGCAGCGCCGTGACGAGCAGCAGCGGCGCGAGCGCCAGCCGCAACGCGAGCGGCGCGAACCCGAAGCGCAAGGCCAACAGGCCGAGGGCGCGAGCGAGCAGCGGCAGCAGCAGCCGCGCGGAGAACGCGGCGAACGCGGCGAGCGCGGGGAACGCGGCGAGGGCCGGCGCGAGCGCGGCGGCCGTGAGCGGCAGCGCGAGCGCGGTCCACGCGAGCAGCAGCCGGCGCCCGCGCCGGAACTGATGCTGGGCGACCAGCAGCCGCTGCCGGGCACGACCACCGAGGCGCAGCCCGAAGCGCGTCGCGAAGATGGTGACGAGCGCCGTGAGCGCCGCTCGCGCGACCGGTACGGGCGTGACCGCCGCGAACGCGGTCCGCGCGAGGAAGGCGCCGCCCCGGTGGCCGACGAGGGCGCAGTCGCGCCGGAGAGCGCCGAGGAGCGCCGCCCACGGTACCCGACCGGCTTCGTGTCGGACGAGGAAGTGATCGCGGCAACGCAGCCGGTCGAGCAACAAGCGGCAGCCCCGGCGGCGGCGACGCAGGCCCCGGCGCCTTCGCGCCGGCTGCCGAAGGTCACGCCCTTCCAGCTGCCGGTCGACCAGCTGCAGCAGGTCGCCGAAAGCTCGGGCCTGCAATGGGTGAATTCGGACGCCGGGAAGATCGCCGCCGTTCAGGCCGCCATCGCTGCGGAACCGAAGCCCGTGCACGTTCCGCGCGAGCGCCCGCCCATCGTGGTGATCGACGAAGGCCCGCTGGTGCTGGTCGAGACGCGCCGCGACCTGAGCGAACTCAAGCTGCCATTCGAGCAGCAGCACCTGCCGCTGCAGTAAGCGAGACGCGCGCCGTCAATCGGTGGCGGCGCGCTTCCAGGCCTGCGCGGCGGTTTCCAGGTCGCCGCGCTGTTCCGCCAATTGCGCCACCGCGCGCCAGGCATTGCGGTGCAGGCGCGGGTCCTGCAAGCCCATGGCCGCGTGTCCCATCAGCTGCTGCGCCTTGCCCCACAGCTGCCTCTTCATGCAGGCGACGCCGGCCAGGTACTGCAGCGTGGCGTCACGCGGGTTGGCGCGCTGCGCGCCCTCGATGCGCGCGAGCCAGTCGGCGTCGATGCTGTCCAGCCCCGTCTCCAGCGCGCGCACCAGCTTCACCTTGAGCGACTCGCCGAGCAGGTGCTGCCTGTCCCAGACGGGCAGCAGCCATTCGCGCGCGACCTGCGCATCCCCGCCCAAGGCGATGAGGCGTTGCGCCGCATGGATCGCGAGCTCCGGCATGGCGCGTTCGGCCGGCTCGAGCGACAGCCAGGTGCGTTGCAACTGCTGCGCGTCGTGCGCGCCATTGAGCAGGTCGATCGCGAGGCCGCGGACGATGCTCTGGGCGGCCGCCTGCGAAAAAGCGCGGTGCTTGGAGAGCAGCCGCGCCGTCTCGAGCGCATCGGCCGTCTGGCGTGCGAGCCGCGCGGCCTTGAGCTTGGTTCGAAGCGCCAGGGTCCGGCGCGCCGCGCCTTGCGGCAATTCCTTCAGCCAGCCCATCGCGCCTTCGGGGTCGCGGTCATCGAGGGACCAGCGCGCCGCCCGCATCAGCGCCCCTTCACGGGTCTCCTGCGCGTCGCGGCCCGTGCCCGCTTCGAGCGCCTGCTTGAGGTGCTCCTCGCGCGCGTTCCGGTCCTGCAGCGATTGCGCGCTCTCGGCGGCCAGCAGGTGGGCCAGAGTGCGCAGCTGGGCCCCGTTGGCCGGGGGCTGTCCGCCCGTGGCCAGGGATTGTTCCTGGCCCAGGGCCGCCTCGGCCGCCTTGCGGGCACGGATGAAGCGGCCGGCCAGCAGGTGGGAGATCGCGTCGAGCATCGACGCGTGCATGGCGCGCTCCTTTTGCTGGGTGCGCCAGCGCAGCGCCTGGCGCGGCATATCGAACAGCGCGGCCAGGGCACCGAGTGCGGCGTAAAGGAGCACGAACGCGGCGAGGAGCGCCACCAACACGAGGTTGAGCGAAAGATCTACGCGCCACGGCGGCCAGAACAGGGTCACCGTCCCCTGGTTGTTGCCGGCGAACAAGGCGATCGCCACGGCGACGCCGAACAGGGCCAATAGCCACAGGGCAGCGCGCATCCGGCCTATTTCCCCGCGACGGCGGTAGCGAGCACCGCGAGGGTTTCGTCGATGCGCGGCAGTTCCACCGAGCGCAGTTGCGATTGCACCTGCTGCAGTTGCGCCTGCACGCCCTGCACCTTGCGCGAATTCGGGTCGAAGTACTTGCGCAGCGCCGCGCCGCAGGAAGTGAGGTCGGCGCGCGCCGAATCCATCTGCCGCGACAGCACTTCGAGGCGCGCATTGAGCAGCTTCAACTTGAGGTTCTCGCGCACGAAGAAGCCCTGGTCCGGCGCGAGCAGCACCGCCTCGGGTTCATCGACGCGGCTCACGCGCACCAGGCTGCGGGCCTCGTCGCGAATGTCGGCGAGGATCCGCGCCCACCACGAAGGCCTGGCAGGCGCGTCCTTGCGCTGCGCCGCAGCGGGCGGCGATGCGACGGCGTTGGCCAGCGGCAGCTCGTCGATCTGGCGCGCGATCTCGTCGATGCGCGCCAGCAGGGTGGGCACGTCGCTCGCCGGTGCCGACTTGATGCGATCGATGTCGCGCAGCACCGCCGAACGCACACGGGCCAGACGGGGCTGGCCGCCGCGCTCAAGCCGCTGGTCGGCGCTGCGCAGGGCCGCGAGCAAGGGTTCGGCACTGCCGGTCACTTGCGCCTGCTGCTGCGCGAGCTTCAGGCCCGATTCGACGTCCACCAGCATGTTCTCGTCGCGCGATCGGGACAAGCTCTGGACCAGTTCTTCGATCTGGCTGCGCTGCAACGCGACCTCCGCCAGCCGCGTGTCGAGCACGGCCTGGCGCGCCGCCGTTTCCCGGGCGAGGTCCTGCGCTTGTTTCGCAAGCAGGCGCGCCTCGGTGGCGGTGTTGCCGGACTCCTGGCTCTGTCGCGCGAGCTGCTCCTGGATGTTCGACAGCTTCTGCCACAGGATGCCGCTCACCACGAGCGACACGGCAGCGATGACGATCAGCGCGTACATCAGCGCGCGAGGGATGACGACGGCGCCCGGCGCGCCCGCCGGCTCCGCGACCGGAGCCTGGCTCGAAGCGAGGGGCGGGTCTTGCGGCTCGGAACTCATCCGAGCGATTCTAGGACGCCGATCACTGCCTCCATCGGCGGTCGTGACACGCAAACAACACCGAAGCCGGCAGCGCGCGCCGCCTCTGCAATGCGCGGATGCGTGGCGACGGCACGTGCGGCCGACCAGTCCACGCCAGGCAGGCACTCGCAGAGGTTCGCGATCGCTTGAGAACTGCTGAGAAGCCACACGCTGCCGTCCCGCGCGGCCGAGGCAGCGAGCTCGCGGTCCGCCGGCGTCAAGGATGGACGGGCGCGCACATATGCCAGGACCTGGTCGACCTGCACGCCATGAGCAGCCAATCGCTCGGCCAGCCAGTCACGGCCCATCACGCCTTCCAGTCCCGATTCGCCGCCGCGAACGATGAGCACGTGGTCGCCGCGCCCGCACTGCGGCTGCACGATCTCCCACAGGGCTTCGGAGTCGAATTGAAGCGCGTCGGCAGCCGGCGCATCGATATCCGCCACGCCGGCAGTCTGCAAGGCAGCGCGCGTGCCCGACCCCGTTGCCCAGGCGCGCGGCCGGAACGGTAGCCCGGCCGGGCGCGCCGCGAAGAACGCACGCACGGCATTGGCGCTGACGAACATCACGGCGCGATAGCGGCCGATGCGTGACCAGACGCCGTGAAGCGGCGCCGCATCGCTCGCGCCCCGGATTTCGATCAGGGGCAAGGGCACGGCCTCGAAGCCGTGGGCGTCCAGGCCACGAACCCACTCCGCCGCTTCCGTCGCCGGCCGGGTGACGATCACGCGCACGGCGAGCTCTCTAGTGAGCGCCGGCGGCCCGCAGGCGCGCCGCGACATCGGCGCCGAGCTGCACCGCCTGCGCGAGATCGGCCACGGCGGCCGCAGACTGCGCGCGCACCAGCGGGCCCGGCTTCTCGGCGTCGCCCCAGGCCGCTCGCAGTTGCAGGTACTCGCCCGAGAACGTGGCGTGGGCCGCCAGCGGCATCGAGCAGCTGCCGCCCATCGCGCGGCTGACCTCGCGCTCGGCCGCCACCGCCAGCCAGGTCGCATGGTGCGCCAGCGGCTCGAGCGCGTCGAACAGGTCGCGCCGGTGCGCTCGCACTTCGATGCCCAGAGCGCCCTGCCCCGCCGCAGGCAGCATCGCATCCGTCTCGAAAACCTGTTTGATGCGGTTCGCGAGCGCCAGGCGCTTCAGCCCCGCTGCAGCGAGCACGATCGCGTCGTACTGGCCCTCGTCCAGCTTGCGCAGGCGGGTGTCGAGATTGCCGCGCAGCGGCTCGATCTTCAGGTCCGGCCGCAGCGAGCGCAGCAGCACCACGCGGCGCAGGCTCGAGGTGCCCACGACCGCGCCTTGCGGAAGGTCGTCGAGTGACGCGTACCGGTTGGACACGAAGGCATCGCGCGGGTCCTCGCGCTCCATCACGCAGGCCAGCCCGAAGCCCTCGGGCAGCTCCATCGGCACGTCCTTGAGCGAATGCACGGCCAGGTCGGCCCGGCCCTCCTCGAGCGCGACTTCGAGCTCCTTCACGAAGAGGCCCTTGCCGCCGACCTTGCTGAGCGATCGGTCCAGGATCTGGTCGCCGCGCGTGGTCATGCCCAGGAGCGAGACCTCGTGCCCGCGCCCTTCGAGCAGGCCCTTGACGTGTTCGGCCTGCCACAAGGCGAGGCGACTTTCGCGCGTGGCGATCACCAACTTGACCGGGGTCATCTTCGTCATTCTCGGGTCGATGCTAGCATGCAGCTTGCCTAAATTCTGGGCACCCCCGAGACTGGAAGCCATGCCGCCGACTCCCGCCGAGCCGACCTCGAGCACGCCTTCGCGCCGCGCGCGCGAGAATGAAAAGCCCCTGATCGAGGACATCCGCCTGCTCGGCCGCATTCTCGGCGACGTCATCCGCGAGCAGGAAGGCGTCGAGGCGTTCGAGCTGGTCGAGCGCATCCGCAAGCTGTCGGTGGCGTTCCGGCGCGATGCCGACCACGAGGCGGACCGCTCGCTGAAGGCGATCCTCAAGTCGCTGTCGGGCGACCAGACGGTGAGCGTCATCCGCGCTTTCACCTACTTTTCGCACCTCGCCAACCTGGCCGAGGACCGGCACCACATCCGCCGCCGCATGATCCACGAACGCGCCGGCGACCAGCAGGAAGGCAGCATCGAGGTGGCGCTGTCGCGCCTGCGCTGGGCGGGCATCACGCCGCGGGCCGTGGCCCAGACGCTGGCGCACAGCTATGTCTCGCCCGTGCTCACCGCGCACCCGACCGAAGTGCAGCGCAAGAGCATCCTCGATGCCGAGCGCATGATCGCCAACCTGCTCACCGCACGCGACGAGATCAAGGCCCGCGCATTGCCGAAAGACGCGCTCGCGCCGCGCGAGCTGGCGGCGAACGAATCGCAGATCCGCGCGCGCGTGCTGCAGCTGTGGCAGACGCGCCTGTTGCGCGCCACCAAGCTGTCGGTGGCCGACGAGATCGAGAACGCGCTCTCGTACTACGAAGCGACCTTCCTGCGCGAGATCCCCAAGCTGTACGCCCACATCGAGCGCGAACTCGGCCAGCAGCCGGTCGCGAACTTCCTGCGAATGGGCCAGTGGATCGGCGGCGACCGCGACGGCAACCCGTTCGTCACGTCCGCGACGCTGGACTATGCGCTGCGCCGGCAATGCGAAGTGGCGCTGCGCCACTACCTGACCGAAGTGCACTACCTGGGCGGCGACCTGTCCCAATCGGCGCTGCTGGTGCAGGTCACGCCCGAGATGCGCGCGCTGGCCGACCGCTCGCCCGACATGACGGAGCATCGCCTCGACGAGCCTTACCGACGGGCGCTCACGGGCATCTATTCCCGGCTGGCCGCCACGCTGAAGGAGCTGACCGGCGGCGAGGCGGCGCGCCATGCCGTGCCGCCGCAGAACCCGTACGCACACGCCGAGGAGTTCCTCGCCGACTTGCGCACGGTCGAGACATCGTTGATGTCGCACCACGGCGACGCGATCGTGCAGCAGCGGCTGCATCCGTTGCTGCGCGCCGTGGAGGTGTTCGGCTTCCATCTCGCGACCGTGGACCTGCGCCAGAGCTCCGACCAGCATGAAGCCGTCGTCGCCGAACTGCTCGCACGTGCCCGCATCGAGCCGCACTACGGCAAGCTGGAAGAACAGGCCCGGCGCGCCCTGCTCGTGAAGCTGCTGTGCGACGCCCGCCCGCTGCGCGTGATCGGCGCGGACTACAGCGAACTGGCGCAAAAGGAGTTGGCCATTTTCGAGGCGGCGCTCGCGCTGCGCAGGCGCTTCGGGTCGCAGGCCATCCGCCACTACATCATCAGCCACACCGAAGAGGTCTCCGACCTGCTCGAAGTCCTCCTCTTACAGAAGGAAGTGGGCCTCATGCGCGGCACGCTGGACGATCAAGGCACGGCCGACCTGATCGTGGTCCCCCTGTTCGAGACGATCGGCGACCTGCGCGCCGCCCCGCGCATCATGCGCGAGTTCTACGGCCTGCCGGGTGTGGCGAAGCTGGTGCAGCGCTCGGGTGCGGAGCAGGACATCATGCTGGGCTACAGCGACAGCAACAAGGACGGCGGCATCTTCACCAGCAACTGGGAGCTGTATCGCGCCGGCACGGCGCTGGTCCAACTCTTCGATCAGCTCGCGAACAGCCACAACATCCAGCTGCGCATGTTCCACGGCCGCGGCGGCACGGTGGGCCGTGGCGGCGGTCCCAGCTACCAGGCCATCCTCGCCCAGCCGCCCGGGACCGTGCGCGGGCAGATCCGCCTCACCGAACAGGGGGAGGTGATCGGTTCGAAGTACGCCAACCCGGAGATCGGCCGGCGCAACCTCGAGACGCTGGTGGCGGCGACGCTGGAAGCCACGCTGCTGCAGCCTTCCAAAAGCGCGCCCAAGGAATTCCTGCTGGCCGCGGAATCGCTGTCGCAAGCGAGCATGCAGGCCTACCGCACACTGGTCTACGAAACGCCCGGCTTCACCGAATACTTCTTCGGCTCGACCCCGATCCGCGAGATCGCGGAGCTGAACATCGGCTCGCGCCCGGCATCGCGCAAGTCCACGCAGCGCATCGAGGACTTGCGCGCGATTCCCTGGAGCTTCAGCTGGGGCCAGTGCCGCCTGACCTTGCCGGGCTGGTACGGGTTCGGCTCGGCCGTGCACGGGTTCCTGGGCGAATCGAAGCGCGAGCACCTGGCCCTGCTGCAGAAGATGAACAAGCAATGGCCGTTCTTCCGCGCGCTGCTGTCCAACATGGACATGGTGCTGGCCAAGAGCGACCTGGCGCTGGCCTCGCGCTACGCCGAGCTGGTCGGCGATGCCAAGCTGCGCAAGCGCATCTTCGCCCTTATCGAGGCCGAGTGGCACCGCACCGTCGACGCCCTGCAGATGATCACGGGGGACAAGCAGCGCCTGGCGGGCAACCCGGCGCTCGCGCGCTCGATCCGCCACCGCTTCCCCTACATCGATCCGCTGCACCACCTGCAGGTGGAACTGGTGCGGCGCTATCGCGAAGGCGAGCTGGACGACCGCTCGCGGCGCGGCATCCACATCTCGATCAACGGGATCGCGGCGGGGTTGCGCAATACCGGATAGAACTACTCCCCGAGCAGCTCGCCGAGCCCCCGGAGCGGCTCCACGCGGTCGCACACGGACTTCACCATCATCAGGATCGGGATGCCCAGCAGCAGCCCCCACACGCCCCACAGCCAGCCCCAGGCGAGCACGCCGATGAAGACGGCCACCGGGTTCATGCGGCCGGCGCGGCTGGTCCACAGGGGCACGAGCAGGTTTCCCACCACGGTATGGATCGCGAGCGAAGCGCCGACCACGTAAGCGACATGGCGCAGGTCGCCGAACTGCATGAACGCGCCGAGGCCCGACGCGCCCGTCAGGACTGCCGCGCCGACATACGGAATCAGGTTCAGCAGCGCGCTGAAGAACGCCCACGCACCCGCGTGGTTCAGGCCCAGCGCCCAGAATGACAGCCCGGTCGCGATGCCGACGATGATGCTGGCGAGCAACTGCACCAGCAGGTAGCGCTGGATCTGCCCCGTGATGTCATCGAGCGTCTGCACGGTGATTTTCCGGGCGGCGAAGTTCTCGCCCGCCAGCTTCACCAGCTTGCGACGGAAGGTGTCGCCCGACAGCAGCAGGAAGAAGGTGAGGAAGCTGACCACCACGACCTGCCCGACCAGGCCCACCAGGCCGACGGTGCCGGTCCACAGGTGTTCGCGCAGGTCGAACCGCGGCTTCTCCACGATCACCCGCTGCACGCCGCGGGCCGGTGGCGCGTTGGGCCCGGCCTCCTGCGTCGCCTGCTCGAGCTGCTGCGCGGCCTTCTGCACCGTGTTGAGGGCCGACCCACCCGACAGCCGGGAGCGGATCTCCGTCCGCAGCTTCGTGCTGGCCGCGGGCAGCGAGTCGATCAGCGTATTGATATCGTCGCTGAACGAGTACAGCGATCCGGCGGCGACCCCCAGCAGGCCGATGATCAGGACGCCCGCGCTGATCGAGCGCGGCACCCGGACGCGCTGCAATGCTTCCACCACCGGAGACAGCGCGTAGCTGAGCAGCAGGCCGACCATCAGCGGGATGAAGAAGGCGCTGGCCCAGCGCAGCATCGCCACGCTCAGCAGGCTGGCCAGGATGGCGAGCGCGATGCTCGGTGTTCGCATCATGGTGTCACGACGCCAGCGCTTCGCGCACCGCGCTCAATTGCCGCCGCGACACCGCGACCACTTCGTCGATGCCGGTCAGGCGCACGGCCCAGCCCTCGCCCTCCTCGGGGTCGTAGTGCTTTTCGAGTGCCCGCACCGCGCGGCGCGCCACGAGCGCGTTGCGATGCACGCGCAGGAAGAGCCCCGGGTGCCGCTCCTCGAGTTCCGCCAGCGAAGCATCGAGGATGTAGCTGCGGTTCGCGGTGCGCACCGTCACGTACTTGAGTTCAGCCTTCAGGTAGAGCACTTCCGGCACCGGTACGCGCTCCGTGCGGCCGCGGTCCTGGATCAGCAGCACCTCGGGATCGGGTGCGGGTGCCGCGGCCCGCACGCGCCGCTCGACCTTTTCCAGCGCAGCCTGCAGCCGCTCGAGCCGCACCGGCTTGGTCAGGTAATCCACGGCCTCCACCTCGAAGGCCGCGACCGCATGCTCCGCGTGCGCCGTCACGAAGACGATCGCCGGCGGATGCGCCGATTCGCGCAGCGCCCGCGCGAGGTTCAGCCCGTCGGCGCCCGGCATCTGCACGTCCAGCAGGACGGCGTCGAAGGCCTTGCGCCCGAGCTGCTCCATCGCCTGGGCCGCACTGGCCGCCTCGCCTGCGACATCGACGCCTTCACAGCTTCCCACCAGGGTTCGCAGGCGCGAGCGCGCCAGCGGCTCGTCGTCGACGATCAACAACTGAAGGCTCGTGCTCATGCCGGCACCTCCATGCGGACCTGGTACACGCCGTCCTTGAGGATCGCCTGGAACCGGCATTGCACGTCGTGCAGCAGGCGCAGGCGCTCGCGCACGTTCGCCTGCGCGACGCCATGCCCGGGGCGGCCCTGGCCGGACGGAACGGTGTTGGTCACCTTGATCACGACGGTGTCGCCGCGGCGCTTGGTCGACACCCGCACCTGGGCGCCGGCATCGCTGGGCTCGACCCCGTGCTTCACCGCGTTCTCGACCAGCGGCTGCAGCACGAGCGGCGGCACGCGCGCGGTGCCGGCCTGCGGGTCGATCGCCCATTCGATCCGCAGCCGCTCGCCGAAGCGCACCTGCTCGATATCCAGATATCGCCGGGCCAGTGCGATCTCGTCGGCGACCGTGACCGATTCGCCCGGATCGACCAGCGCGTGGCGGAACAGGTCGCTGAGGTCCTCGAGGATGGCCTCCGCGCGCGCGGGATCCTCCCGAACCAGGGCGATCGCGCTGTTCAGGGTGTTGAACAGGAAGTGCGGCCGGATGCGCGCCTGCAGCTCGGACAGGCGTGCGGCGGTATCGGCCGGCGTGCGGGCCTTGGCCCGGAACACGAGCGCGATCACGAGGGCGGCGGCCAGCAGCGCCCCGGTGAACGCGCAGGCGACCCAGGGCGGCCGGTCGGTGAAGCCGATCGCCCCCACCAGGCCGCAACCGAACAGGCCGACGACGGCGCCGAGCACGATGCCGAAGGCATGCTGCGCGGGCGCGGGCAGCGCCTCCAGCACGGTCTTGAGCGCGCAGGCGATCACGAGCCAGGCCAGCACGGCCGCCAGGGCGGCGGCGCTCAGCACGGACATGCGCAACAGCCAGTCCTGGGGCGAGGCCGCGCCGAACATGGCCCCGATCGCCATGACGGTTTCGACGAACAGCACGGCGCGCAGGATCACGCCCAGGTGGCAGGCGTCGAACACCAGCGCCCGCGCAGGCGCGACCGGCCGGGGGAACGGGTCCTGGAAGGTCGATAGAATTTGCGAATCGTTCATCGAGATGGGCTGTCCCAGGCCCATTATTGGTGAACCCGCCGCCAACACCAATCCCCAGCATCCGAATGAGTCAACTCGAAAAGAAGTCCGAGGGGTGGTCCGCCCTGTTTTCCGAGCCGATGAGCGAGCTGGTGCAGCGCTATACGGCGAGCGTGGGCTTCGACCAGCGCATGTGGCGCGCCGACATCGACGGCTCGCTCGCCCATGCCCGCATGCTGGCGGCGCGCAAGATCATTTCGGCCGAAGACCTCGCCGCGATCGAGAAAGGCATGGCGCAGATCGTGCAGGAGATCGAGTCCGGCCGCTTCGAATGGAAGCTGGAGCTGGAAGACGTCCACCTGAACATCGAGGCGCGCCTGACACAACTGGTGGGCGACGCCGGCAAGCGCCTGCACACCGGCCGCAGCCGCAACGACCAGGTCGCGACGGACATCCGGCTGTGGCTGCGCGGCGAGATCGATGGGATCTCGACGCTGTTGGTCGAACTGCAGAAGGCGCTGGTCGAGCTCGCCGACACGCACGCCGACACCGTGATGCCCGGCTTCACGCACCTGCAGGTCGCGCAGCCGGTCACCTTCGGGCACCACATGCTCGCCTACGTGGAGATGTTCGCGCGCGACGCGCAGCGCATGGCCGAAGTGCGAAAGCGCGTGAACCAGCTGCCGCTGGGCGCGGCGGCGCTGGCCGGCACCAGCTACCCGCTCGATCGCGAGATGGTCGCGAAGGGCCTGGGCATGGACGGCGTGTGCCAGAACTCGCTGGATGCGGTGAGCGACCGCGATTTCGCCATCGAGTTCACCTCGGCCGCCTCGATCGCGATGGTCCACGTGAGCCGCCTGTCGGAAGAGATCGTGCTGTGGATGAGCCAGAACTTCGGCTTCATCCGCATCGCCGACCGCTTCACGACCGGTTCGTCGATCATGCCGCAGAAGAAGAACCCGGACGTCGCCGAGACCGCGCGCGGCAAGACGGGCCGCGTGGTGGGCCACCTGATGGGCCTGCTCATGCTGATGAAGGGCCAGCCGCTCGCCTACAACAAGGACAACCAGGAGGACAAGGAGCCGCTGTTCGACACGGTGGATACCTTGCGCGACACGCTGCGCATCTTCGTGGAGATGATGGCCGGGATCACCGTGAACGCGACGGCCATGGAGCAGGCTGCGCTGAAAGGCTACGCCACGGCCACGGACCTCGCGGACTACCTGGTGAAGAAGGGCCTGCCCTTCCGCGACGCGCACGAAGTCGTCGCCAAGGCCGTGAAGGCCGCGCTGTCGCATAACGTGGATCTTTCGGAGCTGCCGCTGGCGGTGCTGCAGCAGTTCCATCCCGAGATTGGCAAGGACGTCTACGACCATCTGTCGCTGCGCGGCTCGCTCGATGCGCGCAACCTGTTGGGCGGCACGGCGCCGGCGCAGGTGCACGCGCAAATCGCGCGGCATCGCAGCCGGCTGTCCTGATTTCACAGTCGATTGAGCAAATTTCCGCCCGCCGGAAATTTCGCTCACGCGCGGCCCTCGCGCGAGCCGGTAGCATTCGAGGCACGGAAGAGGAGACATTCACCGTGCCCGTCATCACCTGCATCGAAGATTTGCGCGTGCTCGCGCAGCAACGCGTCCCGCGCATGTTCTACGACTACGCCGACGTGGGCTCGTGGACCGGCAGCACCTACCGCGCGAACGAGGCGGATTTCGACAACTGGCTGTTCCGCCAGCGCGTGGCGGTGGATATCGACAAGCGCACCACGCGCACGAAGATGGTCGGCCAGGACGTCGCCATGCCGGTGGCGCTGGCGCCGGTGGGCCTGACCGGCATGCAGCACGCCGACGGCGAGATCCTCGCGGCGCGCGCGGCCAAGCAATTCGGCGTGCCGTTCACGCTGTCGACCATGAGCATCTGCTCGATCGAGGACGTCGCCCGGGGCACCGACGGCCACCCGTTCTGGTTCCAGCTGTACGTGATGCGCGACCGCGACTTCATCAACAGCCTGATCGACCGCGCCAAGGCGGCCAACTGCTCGGCGCTGGTGCTGACGCTGGACCTGCAGATCCTCGGGCAGCGCCACAAGGACCTGAAGAACGGCCTCTCCACGCCGCCCAAGCCGACGCTGCGCAACCTGGTGAACCTCGCGACGAAACCCTACTGGTGCTGGCACATGCTGGGCACGAAGCGGCGCGATTTCGGCAACATCGTCGGCCACGTGAAGGGCGTGTCGGACATGGGCTCGCTGTCCGAATGGACGGCCCGACAGTTCGACCCGGCGCTCACGTGGAAGGACGTCGAGTGGATCAAGAGCCGCTGGGGCGGCAAGCTGATCCTCAAAGGCATCCAGGATGTCGAGGACGCGAAGCTCGCCGTGGAAACCGGCGCCGACGCGATCATCGTCTCCAACCACGGCGGCCGCCAGCTCGATGGCGCCGAGTCGTCGATCAATGCGTTGCCCGATGTGGTCGATGCCGTGGGCAACCGGATCGAGGTGCACATGGACGGCGGCATCCGCTCCGGCCAGCACGTGCTCAAGGCGATGGCGCTGGGCGCCAGGGGCACCTACATCGGCCGCTCGTTCATCTACGGCCTGGGCGCGATGGGCGAGGAAGGCGTGCTGAAGGCCCTGCAGATCATCCAGAAGGAGCTGGACCTCTCCATGGCTTTCTGCGGCCGCACCGACATCAATAAGGTGGACCGCAGCATCCTGATGAAGCGCCGCTGATCAGCGGCCGCCTGCGGGCCGCGGCGGGACGGTCTGCAGGTAGGCATGCAGCGCCTGGGCGTCGACATCGCTCAGTTTGGACAACGCGCCGAACGGCATCACCTGGATCGCGCTGCCGTCCGGACGCTTGCCCGAGCGCAGCATGCCGATGAACGCGGCTGGGTCCTTGTAGCGGGTCATCACCGAGCCTTCGCCCGGAGTGAGGTTGGCGGCCGCAGGCCACGCGGGCGGACCGCCCGGGATCTTGCCGCCCGAGAGATGCTCGCCGTGGCAGCCGATGCACATGTTGGCCACGTAGGCGCCGTGCCGCACGTTGACGCCCGCCTCCACCGGCTGCGCAGGCGGCAGGCTGTGATCGATCTTCGCGGCCGCATCCTTGATCGCGCCGAAGCCGTAGAGGATGCGCACGGGGGGCGGCAACTGCAGGACGGCCTCGCCGCCCTGCTGCGGCGGCAGGTGCTTCACGTACGAGACGATCGCCGCCAGGTCCGCATCGGTGAGCCGGTTGTAGTCTTCACTGGGCATGACCATGAGCGGCCGGCCACTGGGCTTCACGCCGTGGCGGATCGTGCGCTCCCAGTCGGCCGGCTGGTAGCGCGCCGTCACGCCGTCGCTCGTGATGTTCGGCCCCGCGACCCTCAGGGCCCCGTCGTCGATGAACAGGTGGCCGGCCCCGTTGGCGCCGTGGCAGTCGGCGCAACCGCGCGACTCGAACAGGTAACGCCCGCGCTCCAGCGTTTGCCTGTCCTCGGCGTACGCGACCGGCTGCGGCGCAATCTCGATCCTGCGCGTCATCCTCGCATCGGCCATCTGCCAGCCGACGGCCGCCGCTGCAAGGACCAGCACCACCAGGCCGCCGATGACGCCCGAGGTCCATTTCAGCCAGGGTTTCATGCCCACCTCCGCGCTCCTCTGAACCGCGCATTTTCGGCACGCGCCCGGAATCCGTCAGTGATCTGCCGCACAAGGGACGGGGAGCGGACGGGCGCCGGGCAAAATCGCTGGCGTGACGCCCATCCGCCGCATCGCGCACCTGGACATGGACGCGTTCTTCGCGTCCGTCGAGCTGCTTCGCTACCCGCAGCTCAAGGGCCTGCCCGTGGTGATCGGCGGCGGGCGGCGGCGCGTCGACGAGATGGTGCGCGAGCGCTTTGCCGGCCGGCCGCTCGCGGAGGTCCCTGCCGAAGCCTTCCCGCTGCTGAAGGACTACGTCGGCCGGGGCGTGATCACAACCGCGACCTACCCGGCCCGCCAGTTCGGCGTCGGTTCCGCGATGGGCATGATGAAGGCGGCCAAGCTGTGCCCGCAGGCCATCGTGCTGCCGGTGGATTTCGACGAGGTGCGCCGGTACTCGCGTGCGTTCAAGTCCACCATCGCGGAGATCGCGCCGGTGATCGAGGACCGCGGCATCGACGAGGTCTACGTCGATTTCACGGGAGTGCCGGGCGGGCAGCGCGAGGGCGGCCGCGTGCTCGCGCGGCTGATCCAGAAAGCCATCTTCGAGCGCACGGGCCTCACCTGCTCGATCGGTGTCGCGCCGAACAAGCTGATCGCGAAGATGGCGAGCGAGTTCAACAAGCCCAACGGGATCACCGTGCTGTACGAGCGGGACGTGCAGGAAAGAATCTGGCCGCTGCCGGTGCGCAAGATCAACGGGATCGGGCCGAAGTCGGAGGTGAAGCTGCACAAATTGCACCTGCACACCATCGGCGACATCGCGAAGGCCGACCGCGAATGGCTCGTGGACAACTTCGGCCCGTCCTACGGCGCCTGGATGCACGAGGCGGCGTGGGGCCGCGACGACCGCCCGGTGGTCACCGAGAGCGAGCCGGTTTCCATGAGCCGCGAAACCACCTTCGACCGCGACCTGCATCCCGCGCGCGACAAGGCGGAACTCGGCGCCATCTTCACCGACCTGTGCATGAAGGTCGCCGAAGACCTGCAGCGCAAGGGCTACGTCGGCAAGACGATCGGCATCAAGTTGCGCTACGACGACTTCCGCATCGCCACGCGCGACAGCACGATCGAATACTTCACCGCCGACGGCCCCACGATCCGCAAGGTCGCGGGCCAGTGCCTCAAGCGCGTGGACCTCTCGCGCAAGCTGCGCCTGCTCGGCGTGCGCGTGGGCAAGCTCGCGAAAGCGCAGCGGCAAGCGCCGGACGAAATCGCGCCGGCCCGCGCACATCGCGCCAGCGAGCCCACCCTCGACCTGTTCTGACGCTCAGGCGCCGGTGACGATCTCGTCCCGGTGGTTCGCGATGTGCAGGCGATGCGCCAGGGCGAAGTCCTCCTTCGACAGCAAGCCATAGGCGAAGTGCGGCTTGAGCGGGCCCGTGTACCCATCGAATCGCGTGATCGACGAACGCAGGCGCTGCGCTGCGGGCCGCCAGTCGGCACCGCCTGACAGGGCGGGCGCGCCGGGAATGGCCTCCGCCAGGCCATGGTTCATGCGCCCGCGCAGCCGGAACACGCTGAAGGCAGCCTTGCCCACCGTGTTCTGGAACAGCGCACCCCTGGACTGCGGAAAACCCTCCATGCTCATCTCGATGCTCTGCGCGAGATGCTCGAGCACAGCCGACAGAGGCCAGGCGCCCGTCGCCGTCACTGACGGGGCACGCTCGAGGCTGTCGAGCCACTTCAGGCAATCGTCCAGGTTCTCCATGGCGCGCATCGTATCGAAGGCGGTGCGCGCAGGCGAGTCCTACCCCGGCAGCCCGGCCCTGCCTACAAACCAAGGCCGAGCAGCGCCGTTAACTAGGTGTATCGACTTCCTGGAAAGGAGCCCCTCATGAAAGCCCAACTGCGAAGCACGGTCGCCGCCATGTTCCTGCTGGCCCCGGCAGCCGTCACGCTTTCCACGCTGCCCACGGCAGCCTTCGCGCAGGTCGCGCCCGAGGTGCAGTCGCTCGAAGTGCGCAGCGACGCCGGCCTGCTGCCTGGTTCGCGCCTGCGCTTCCGCATGGAAGGCACGCCCCGCGCCCAGGCGATGGTGCGCATCCGCGGCGTGCGCGATCCGATCCCGCTGCGCGAAGTCGAGCGCGGCCTGTACGTGGGGCGATATGTGATCACGCGCAGCGACAGCATCGAGCCGGGCGCGCCGATCCGCGCCATCCTGCGCAGCGGCAACCGCACGGCGGTGGCGCAGTACAACGTGCCGGACAACCTGGCGACGGCCCAGCTGCCGCCGCAACCGCAGGAGCTGCGCATCACGCGCTTCACCGCGCCGCCGGTGGACAGCCCCGAGCCGGGCACCGTGCTGCGCTTCGCGATCGAAGGCGCCCCGGGCGCGAGCCGGGCCTACGTCGACCTGCCGGGCATCGACAACAACGTGCCACTGCGCGAAGTGCGCCCCGGTTTCTATGAAGGTACCTACACCGTCCGCCGAGGCGAGCAGCTGAACCCGAACGGCGCGGTGGTCGGTAACCTGCGCTGGGGCGATCGCATCGCGTCGGTCAACCTCGACCACCCGCTGGTCGCGATGGCGCCGGCCAACATCCCGATCGAGATCGTCAGCCACCCGAACAACGGCACGATCCAGGGCGATGTGGCCCGCGTGCAGGGCCGCACGGCGCCGTTCGCCAACGTGCAGGTGCGCGTGCAGGCGGCGCCGCCGGTGGTCGGCCAGTTCGGTGTGGCGCAGCAGGTGTTCAACGACACCGTCCAGGCGGACGCGCGCGGCTTCTTCGAGTTCAGCTTCCGCACGCCGTATCCGATGCCGGGCACCAAGTACGACGTGGACATCGTGGCCCGCAAGGCCGACGTGACCCGCGAAGCACGGCTGGTGCTGTTCCAGCGCCAGGGCTGAGGCAGGCTGCGCGACCAGGCCGGCGCGCGGTCGGCCTGGCCGTGCCGCACGCCTTCGATCAATTCGAGCTGCTGCTGCAGAGAGCTTGACGACCGCTTACGCGGAACTTACATTGAACTTACTCCGAACTTACAGGCGGCCCATCCGGAGGGATCATGAGTCTCGATGAACTGCAGCGCATCAAGAAGTGGCACGTCGCGCATCGCAACGACCATCCCGTGGAATACCAGACCTGGGACGCGATGCTCACGCTGTGGGTGATGGGCTGGGTGGGCTGGCTGCCGGCGTTCGCCTTCGACGCGCTGTGGAGCATGCCGCTGTGCGCGCTGGCCACGGCCGCCCCGAGCCTGTACGTCGCCTGGCGCCTGAAGGCGCACCGGCAGGGGCGCCTGCGCTGCGACTGGCAACCGGCCGCCGTGCGCTGAGCGAGCCCGCGCGCGCTACATTCGATGCTCCTCGCAAGGAGCGTCCATGGAGTGCTTTTCCCTCACCGAGCAGGACCACGTCGCGCACCTGGTCCTGAACCGCCCGCAGGCCCTCAACACGATGGGCCCGGCGTTCTGGCGTGAACTCGACGAAGTCCTGGCCCGCCTGCATCGCGAGGGCACGGCCCGCGCGCTCGTGATCTCGTCCACCGGCAAGCATTTCTCGGCCGGCATGGCGCTGGACACTTTCGGCGACGCGCTGCTCGACGACCGCACGCCGGAAGGACGCGCCGCCGTGGCCGACGTCGTGGCCGAACTGCAGGCGACGTTCAGCAAGCTCGAGACGCTGCGCATCCCGGTGATCGCCGCGATCCATGGCGGCTGCATCGGCGGCGCGGTGGACCTCGTGACGGCCTGCTGCATCCGCTACGCGACGGCCGACGCGTTCTTCTGCATCCAGGAGATCAACATCGGCATGGTCGCCGATGTCGGTACGCTGCAGCGGCTGCCCAAACTCGTGCCGCTGGGCATCGTGAAGGAGCTGGCCTACACCGGCCGCCGGCTGGGCGCACAGCGGGCGCTGGCCTGCGGGCTGGTCAACGAGGTGTTCGAGTCGCAGGAAGCGATGCTCGCCGCCGCGATGCAATGCGCGAACGAGATCGCGGCCAAGCCGCCGGTCGCGATATGGGGCACGAAGCAGGTCATCCACTACGCACGCGATCATGGCGTCGACGATGCACTGAAGCAGATGGGCTGGGTGCAAGGCGCGGTCTGGAGCACGGCGCACGTGCAGGAGGCGATCGCCGCGGGCAAGGACAAGCGCGCGGGGGACTTCCCGCCGCTCACTCCCCTGCCGTCATTCTTCGAACGGGGCTGATTACTGCCGCGCGGTGCGCACGTTCTTCGGCGCTGCCATCGGGTGGCTGCTGCGGAACGGGTTGATGTCCAGTCCGCCGCGCCGCGTGTAGCGCGCATACACCGCAAGCCGGGTCGGGCGGCAGCGCGTCCACAGGTCGATGAAGATCCGCTCCACGCATTGCTCGTGGAACTCGTTGTGGTTGCGAAAGCTCACGAGGTACTGCAGCAGTGACCCCTGGTCGATCTGCGGCCCGCTGTAGCTCACCTGCACGCTGCCCCAGTCGGGCTGCCCGGTCACGAGGCAGTTGCTCTTCAGCAGGTTGCTCACGAGCGTCTCCTGCACCGGCTGTTCACCGACGGCGGCCTTCAGCAACCCCGGTGCCGGCGTGTATTGCGTGCACTCGATGTCCAGCCGGTCCAGGCTCAGGCCATCCAGTTCGTGAATCGGTTCGGCATCGAACTCCTCGGGCATCAGGATGCGCACGCCGACGCTGGATCGCGTCGCGGCACCGCGCCATACGGCCTCGCTCACGTCGGCGCGGATGCGCTCGCGCACCTCGTCGCTGCCGGCGAACGGCGTGTTGCTGAAACTGTTCAGGTACAGCTTGAAGGACTTGCTCTCGACGATGTTGGGCGTCTCGCACGGCACGGTGACGTGGGCGATGGCCACCTGCGGTTTGCCGCGCAGCGTGAGCCACGACAACTCGTAGGCCGTCCAGAGGTCGGCACCGAAGAACGGCAGCGCGCCGGACAGGCCGATCTCGCGCCGCTTGGGCTCACGCGCGATCGGGTACAGCAGCGACGGATCGTAGTGGTCCGCGTAAGTCGCGGGCTTGCCGAGTTGTGACTGTTCGGGCGTGTTCATGACGCGGCTTGCAGGTGGGGCACCAGGTATTCGAGCAGGTGTTGGACCACGCCCGGCACCAGATCGTGCCCCATGCCGTCGATGACGTGGAATTTCGCGCGGCCGATGCGCCGTGCCGTGTCGTGCCCGCAGGCCAAGGGCACCAGCGGGTCGGCCCGTCCGTGAAGCACGAGCGTGGGCGACTTGATACGAGGCAGTTCGTCGGCGCGGCGGGTGTCGGCCGCGACGGCGGTGATCTGGCGCAAGGTGCCGGCCGGGTGATGGCTGCGGCGGGTCGACAGGAGGATCCGCTCGCGCAGCTGTGCCTCGTCCATCGGGAAACCCGGGCTGCCGACCACGCGGAAGAAGCGCACATAGTGCTCGACGATGGCAGCCTCGCCGCGGCCCTCGGGGCGGGACAGCAAGGCCTGCATCACCTGCGGCTTCGGGCCCGGCAGGTAGCGCGCGCCGCTCGAGCTCATGATGCTCGCGAGCGACAGCACACGTTGCGGCGCGGCCAGGGCGACGCGTTGCGCCACCATGCCGCCCATGCTCACGCCGACCACGTGCGCATGCGCTATGCCCAGCGCATCCAGCACGCCGAGCGTGTCGGCCGCCATGTCCTGCACGCTGTAAGGCGCATGCACGGCGAGGCCGAAGCGGTGCTTGAAGCTTTCCCACACGATGTTGGGAACGCCCAGGTGGTCGAAATGCTGCGACAAGCCGACGTCGCGGTTGTCGAAGCGCACGACGCGAAAGCCTGCATCGACCAGCGCGTCGACGAAGGCATCGGGCCACGCGACCAGCTGCATGCCCAGGCCCATGACCAGCAGGACCGCCGGGCGATCCGCCGGCCCCGTGTCCTCGACTTCGATGGCGATGCCGTTGGCGCGCACCCTCATTCGCAGCGTTTCACTCGAACCGCCGCTCGCGCAGCCACTTGGTCGCGATCCACTTTTCCCCTGCGAGCACCGGCGCGCCACCATGCAGCGTCTTCGTGGACGGATGCGCCCTCTCGTAGCTGAAGAACACGGCGTTGCCGCGCTTGGGTGCGACTTCCATGTGGACGTCGGGGAAGCTCGTGCCACCGCCCTTTTCCGGCTCATGCAGGTACATGATCACCGTGGCGACGCGTTGCCCGCCGCGGCGCAGGATCGTCGGCGTGCCGGGCTCCTTCGGGTCGAAATAGTCGTAGTGCGGCTTGTATTCGGTGCCGGGCGTGTAGTGCAGCACCTGCAGGCCCTCGCCGTTTTCCTCCGGCCAGCCCAGGAGGCGCGCGATCCGCGCCTCGATGCGCCGCACGAGCTCGTTCTCGCCGCGCTGGAAGAACATGCCGTTGCTCGTCCGGTCGGCATTGACCTCCTCGCCGCCGGTCTTCGTCGCCACCGTGAGCGAACGGGCCAGCCGCGGCGTCGCGAGGGCGATGAGCTCGTCGCATTCCTGGCTTGAGAGCAGGTCGCCGAACACGATGACCCGCGGGTTGTACATGGCCTGCAGCACGCTCACGCGGCGGTCGCCCGCATCGATGTACAAGGGCGATTCATCCAGTGGCGGCTCGGGGACGCGCGCCGCCGGCGGCAGGCCCTGAGCCACTGCCTGCTGTTCGAGGTGCCCACGCAAGGTGCTTTCCATGGCTTCGATGGCCACGTCCTCGCTCCAGCCGGAGGCCAGCATCGACTTCAGGACCGACTCGGCGCTGTGGCCAGCCTGGGCCTGCTCGATGATCCACTGCCGCAGCTGGGGGGTGATTTGCTGTCTTTGGGCGGTCGTCATGGAATCATTGTGCGTCCTGCGCGCACGAACTCAAGGTTTCCAGGCGCGGCTGCCCAGCCATTGGGCGGAGGCGACGGTGACGACCAGCGCGGCATAGGTCGCCATCTTGCCGTCGACCCCGAAGTGCCACAGGCCTGCGGCCAGCACCGCGATGCCGACCGTGAAATTGATCCCGAACTGCGTCCACCAGGGCAACGGCGGCGCCCCGCCCATGACCAGCCGTGCGCCAAAAACCACGGCCAGTGAGACGAAGAACGCCGGCGCGACGAAACCAACAAAGTGCAGCAGCATGTCAACCGGGGGGCATTTGCGGTACCGCAAGTGCTTGAAATTTCGACAAATTTTATAATCACGGCCATGGCGGTCTGGACCCTGGGCATCAATCACACCACCGCGCCGCTCGACCTGCGCGGGCGGTTCGCCTACGCCATCGACCAGCTCGAGCCCACCTTGGGCGCCCTGCGCGACGCGCTGGCCCGCAAGCCGGAGGCCGCGATCCTGTCCACCTGCAACCGCACCGAAATCTATTGTGCCGGGGAGCACAGCGATATCGAGCGCACTTTCGACTGGCTCGCGCATTCCGGCGGCGTCTCGCCCCACCTGCTGCGCTCGCACGCGTACACCCTCAAGGACGCGCATGCGGCCCGTCACGCGTTCCGTGTCGCCAGCGGCCTCGATTCGATGGTGCTGGGCGAAGCGCAGATCCTCGGCCAGATGAAGGACGCCGTGCGCGTGGCCGACCAGGCCGGCGCGCTGGGCACCACCCTGAACCAGCTGTTCCAGCGCTCGTTCGCCGTGGCCAAGGAGGTGCGGACCTCCACCGAGATCGGCGCCCATTCGATCAGCATGGCCGCCGCCGCCGTGCGCCTGGCCAGCCAGCTGTTCGAGGACCTGCACAAGATCCGCGTGCTCTTCGTCGGCGCCGGCGAGATGATCGAGCTGGCCGCCACGCACTTTGCCGCGCGCGAGCCCAGGGGCATGGCGATCGCCAACCGCACGCTGGAGCGCGGCGAGAAGCTCGCGACGCGCTTCGGCGCCGAAGTGATGCGCCTGGCGGACTTGCCGGCGCGCCTGCACGAATTCGACGCGGTCATCAGCTGCACCGCGAGCACGCTGCCGATCATCGGCCTGGGCGCGGTGGAACGCGCGGTGAAAGCACGCCGGCACCGGCCGATGTTCATGGTGGACCTCGCCGTACCCCGCGACATCGAGCCGGAAGTGAAGGCGCTCGAGGACGTGTACCTGTACACGGTGGATGACCTCGCCGCCGTCGTCCAGACCGGGCGCGAGAACCGTGAGGCCGCCGTCGCGCAGGCCGAAGCGATCATCGACGCCGGTGTCCAGAGCTTCCTGCACTGGCTGGACCAGCGGGGCAACGTGCCCCTGATCCTGCAGCTCAACGCGCAGGCCGACGAGTGGCGTGCCGCCGAACTCGCGCGCGCCCGAAAGCTGATCGCCCGCGGCGACAACGTCGACGCGGTGCTCGAGGCCATGTCCAAGGGCCTCACGCAGAAGATGCTGCACGGCGCGATGGCCGAACTTCACAGCGCCGATCCCGCCTCGCGCGAACGCGCGATGAGCGCGATCCAGCACTTCTTCCTTCGCAAAGAGCGCTAGCTCGTTGAAACCCTTCCTCCGCCAGCAACTCGAACGCTACCCCGTCCGCCTGCAGGAACTTGATTTCTTCCTGCAGCAGCCGGAGATCGCGAACGACATGGAGCGCTACCGCGCGCTCACGCGCGAGCATGCGGAAGTGAGCGAGATCGCGGACCGGTACAACCAGTACCTGCAGCGCGAGAGCGACCTCGCCGCGGCACGCGACATGGAAGGCGACGCCGAGATGGCGGAGATGGCGCGCGAGGAGATCGCGGCGATCGAAGCGGAGCTGCCGCAACTCGAGGACGACTTGCAGCGCCTGTTGATCCCGAAGGACCCGGACGACGCGCGCAACAGCTTCCTCGAAATCCGCGCGGGCACGGGCGGCGACGAGGCGGCGCTCTTCGCCGGCGACCTGCTGCGCATGTACACGAAGTACGCCGAGCGCCAGGGCTGGCGCACCGAGCTCATGAGCGAGAGCCCGGGCGAAGTCGGCGGCTTCAAGGAGGTCGTGGTCCGCGTGATGGGCGAGGGCGCCTACGGCAAGCTCAAATTCGAATCGGGCGGCCACCGCGTCCAGCGCGTGCCCACGACCGAAACGCAGGGCCGCATCCACACCAGCGCCTGCACCGTGGCCGCCTTGCCCGAGCCCGACGAAGCGCAGGCCGTGCAGATCAACCCGGCCGACCTGCGCATCGACACCTTTCGCGCCTCCGGCGCGGGCGGCCAGCACATCAACAAGACCGATTCGGCCGTCCGCATCACGCACATCCCGACCGGCATCGTCGCCGAATGCCAGGACGACCGGTCGCAGCATCGCAACAAGGCCAAGGCGATGCAGGTGCTGGCCGCGCGCATCCAGGAGAAGGAGCGGTCCGAGCGCGCCGCCAAGGAAGCCGCCACCCGCAAGGGCCTGATCGGCAGCGGCGACCGCAGCGACCGCATCCGCACCTATAACTTCCCGCAGGGGCGGCTCACCGACCACCGCATCAACCTCACGCTGTACAAGCTGGCGATGGTCATGGAAGGCGAGCTCGACGAAGTCATCGAGGCGCTGCTGCTCGCGCGCAAGGCCGAACAGCTCGAGGAACTGGGCCTCGCATGAACGTGGCGCAAGCGCTTTCGGCCGCGGCCGCACTGGGCCTCGAGCGGCTCGATGCGCAGTTGCTCCTCCTGCACGCACTCGGCCGCAGCGAAACCGACCGCGGCTGGCTGCTCGCGCACGACACGGACGACGTGCCTGCGCCGGCACGGGACGCATACGTCGCCGCCTGCGAGCGGCGCGCCGCGGGCGAGCCGCTCGCCTACATCGTCGGCCACAAGGAATTCCACGGCCTGGACCTGCAGGTCGATCCGCGCGTGCTGGTGCCGCGGCCGGACACGGAGACGCTGGTGGACTGGGCGATCGAGATCGCGCAGGCCCTCGAAGCGCCGCGCATCGTCGATCTCGGCACGGGCAGCGGCGCGATCGCGCTGGCGATCAAGAAGGCCCGCCCGCAGGCCGTCGCCGAAGCCACGGATGCGAGCGCCGCCGCACTCGACGTGGCCCGCGCGAACGCGCATCGCCTCGCCCTCGATGTGAAGTTCCGACAGGCGTCCTGGCTCGACAGTGCTGAAGGCCGCTTCGACCTGATCGTCTCCAATCCTCCCTATATCGCGGAGCGCGACCCGCACCTGCCCGCGCTGAGCCACGAGCCCGCGTCCGCCCTCGTCTCGGGCGCCGACGGCCTGGCCGACATTCGCCGGATCGTCGCACAGGCGCCGGCGCGGCTCGCGCCCGGCGGCTGGCTGCTGCTCGAACACGGCTGGGACCAGGCAACGCCCGTGCGGGAGCTGCTGCGGTCGGCCGGTTTCGCCCGCGTGGCCAGCCGCAGGGACCTTGCGGGTATCGAGCGCTGCTCGGGCGGCACGTGGCCCTAACTGGGATAATGTTCCCCAATTCGGAGATTCGTATGAGCGACGTGCAAGAACGCATAGCCCAACTGGTCAAGGGCAACGACATCCTGCTGTTCATGAAGGGCAGCGCCAGCTTTCCCATGTGCGGCTTCTCGGGCCGCGCGATCCAGATCCTCAAGGCCTGCGGCGTGGACCCGAAGGCGGTCACCACCGTGAACGTGCTCGAGGACGACGAGATCCGCCAGGGCATCAAGGAGTACAGCAACTGGCCGACGATCCCGCAGCTCTATGTGCGGGGCGAATTCGTCGGCGGCTCGGACATCATGATGGAGATGTACCAGAGCGGCGAACTGCAGCAGGTCCTCGGTACCACCGCCTGATCGCGCATTGGCAGCCGCCGCATGCGGCTGCTGTTCCTGTCGGCAGGAACTGACAATACCTCGAGCTTCCACGGCCATCTGTTGATGAGCGGCACACCTTATGCTGGAATGGACAGCGGAGGTGGTCATGGAAACACGCAGTCTCGTTCCTCATCAATCATCGTCCTTCAAGCTGCCGATCGCGAACCTGCGCGACGTGTTCCGCCCGCACGAGGTCGAACGCAAGCTGGCCAAGCTGCCGCCGCGCGACCACGAAAGCCTTCGCACCACCTACGAGCGCATGCTCGAGCGCGGGCCGGAGCGCTTCCAGGTCAAGCCCAGTGGGCTCCCGGACATGGCGCACCTCTACGAGGAACTGCCCAACTTCACCGAGGCGCTCGATGACGTGAGGCGCCACGTCGCGCTGTCGCAGGATTCGCGCGACGGGCTGGAAGTCACGCCGATGCTGCTGCTCGGCCCGCCGGGCATCGGCAAGACGCACTTCGCGCGCAAGCTCGCCGAATTGCTCGGCACCGGCATGAACCTCGTGCCCATGAGTTCCATGACTGCGGGCTGGCTGCTCTCCGGGGCATCATCGCAGTGGAAGGGTGCGAAGCCGGGCAAGGTGTTCGAAGCGCTGGTCGATGGCCAGTACGCGAACCCGGTGATCGTCATCGACGAAATCGACAAGGCCAGCGCCGACGCGCAGTACGACCCGCTGGGCGCGATGTACTCGCTGCTGGAGCACGACACCGCCGGCGCCTTCATGGACGAATTCGCCGAAGTCGCGATCGACGCGAGCCAGGTGATCTGGATCATGACGGCCAACGACGACCGGATGATTCCCGAGCCCATCCTGAACCGGATGAACGTGTTCGAGGTCGAGGCTCCCTCCCTCGACATGGCGCGCGTGATCGCACGCAATCTCTACATGGCGATCCGCCGCGAACATGGCTGGGGCGGGCACTTCGAGCCGCAGCCGCGCGACGACGTGCTGGACCAGCTCGCGGAGCTCGCACCGCGCGACATGCGCCGCGCGCTGATGACCGGGTTCGGCAATGCGCGGCTTGAATCGCGCGGCGAGATCCTGGTGGACGACCTGCCCAAACCCGCGTCGGGCAAGGGCAAGGTCGGCTTCATCCAGTAGCGTCCTTCCACTCCCATGCGCGGCGCGCAGCGAGCACGGCGCGCGGGTACTGCGCCTGGCCACGGCTGCCGTTGTAGCGACCCAGCGCCATGAACAGGTCGCCGCCCTCGCGATCGCGCAGGTAGTAGCGCAGGATCACGCAGCCGAAGCGCAGGTTGGTCTGCATGTGGAACAGCACCGAGGGATCGGTGCCTGCGATCAGGCGCGGCCAGAACGGCATCACCTGCATGTAGCCGCGCGCGCCGACCCGGCTCAAGGCGAACTTGTTGAAGTTGCTCTCGACCTGGATCAACCCCATGACGAGCGCCGGCTCCAGGCTCGCACGGCGGGCTTCGTACCAGACGGTCTGCAGGAAGTCGCGCCGCTGCTCCCAGTCCATCCAGCGCACGAGCCGTTTGCTCATCGCGCCGAGCCAGCGCAGGTAGGACAGGCGTGCGTCGGTGTCAGAAAAATAAGGTTGCGGGATGCGATGGAATTCGACAGGATCGCCCGCGATCGCGGAGCGCAAGCCGGTGAGCGCACTCTCGGCGATGGGCTCCTCGACCTGCGCGCCGGCGAGTGCCATCCGCGCCGGCGCGAGGAGCGCGAACGGTGCCGCGCGAAGGCAGGCGCGGCGGCCGATCACGCCTGCAAGCGGCCCTTCACGAAGCCGAACGCTTCGCTCGCCGCCACCTTGGTCGCCGTCCCATTCGTCGCGGTATCGCGGCGATGCTGGTATTCGACTACGCCTTCCTTCAGCCCGCGATCGGAGATGACCACGCGGTGCGGCACCCCGATCAATTCCCAGTCGGCGAACATCGCGCCGGGGCGCTCGCCCCGATCGTCCAGGATGGCGTCGACACCGGCCGCGAGCAGTTCCCCGTGCAGCTTCTCCGCGGCCGCCTTCACGTCGGCGCTGCGGTCCATGCCGATCGGGCAGACCACTACGGTGAACGGCGCGATCGCGTCCGGCCAGATGATCCCGCGCTCGTCGTTGTTCTGCTCGATCGCCGCCGCGGGCAGGCGCGTGATGCCGATGCCGTAGCACCCCATCTGCATCAGCTGCGGCTTGCCGCTTTCATCGAGGAAGGTGGCGTTCATCGGCGCGCTGTACTTGGCACCGAGGAAGAAGATATGGCCGACCTCGATGCCGCGTTCGATCGCGAGCTTACCCTTGCCGTCCGGCGAGGGATCGCCTTCGACCACGTTGCGGATGTCGGCCACGAGATCGGGCTCGGGCAGGTCGCGGCCCCAGTTCACGCCGGTGGTGTGGAAGTCTTCCTCGTTGGCGCCACAGATCCAGTCGGCCATGACCGCGACTTCGCGGTCGGCGACGATCCTCACCGGCTTCTTCAGGCCGATCGGGCCGAGGTAGCCCGGCTTCGTGCCGAAGTGGTCCACGATCTCGCCGACGGTCGCGAAGCGGAAACCGTTCTTCAGGCCCGGCACCTTGCCCGCCTTGACTTCGTTCAGGTCATGGTCGCCGCGCAGCAGCAACAGCCACACCTGCGTCTTGGCCACTTCACCACGCTCGTTCAATTCATCGGTGGCGAGCACGATGGATTTCACCGTCGTCTGCAGCGGCACGCCCAGCAGCGCCGCCACGTCCTCGCACGTGCTCTTGCCCGGTGTGGGCGTTTTCTGCATGGCCCGACGTGCCTCCGGACGCGGCCCCGCAGGAGCGAGCGCCTCGGCCTTTTCCATGTTGGCCGCGTAATCGCTCGCCGGGCTGTAGACGATCGCATCCTCACCCGTCGCGGCGATCACCTGGAATTCCTCCGAGAGGTCGCCGCCGATCGCGCCGCTGTCCGCCGCGACGGCGCGGTAGCGCAAGCCGAAGCGGTCGAAGATCGCGCGGTACGCTTTCGCCATCACCTGGTAGCTTTGCTTCGCGCCGGTCTCGTCGCGGTCGAAGCTGTACGCGTCCTTCATGATGAACTCGCGGCTGCGCATCACGCCGAAGCGCGGCCGGCGCTCGTCGCGGAACTTCGTCTGGATGTGGTACAGGTTCTTCGGCAGCTGCTTGTAGCTTCGCAGCTCCTGCCGTGCGACATCCGTCACGACTTCCTCGCTGGTCGGCTGCACGATGAAATCGCGCTCGTGCCGGTCCTTCAGCCGCAGCAGTTCGGGGCCCATCTTGTCCCAGCGGCCGGTTTCCTGCCAGAACTCCGCCGGCTGGATCACCGGCATCAGCAGCTCCACGGCCCCGGCGCGGTTCATCTCCTCGCGCACGATCGCTTCGATCTTGCGGACGACGCGCAGGCCCATGGGCATCCAGGTGTAGATGCCGGCGCCGAGCTTCTTGATCATGCCGGCTCGCATCATCAGCTTGTGGCTGGTCACTTCGGCGTCGGCGGGGGCTTCCTTCTGGGTGGAAATGAGGAACTGGGAGGCTTTCATTCGAGTTGTGGAGCGGGTAACCACTGCCGCTGAGCCCGTGGCGGCGCCGCGTGGCGCCGTGCATAATGAACTCAGTTTAAGAATCGGGGTTTGATTATGCTTGACCGGGACGGCTTTCGGCCCAACGTCGGCATCATCCTGCTCAACCAGAAAAACCAGGTGTTCTGGGGCAAGCGCATTCGCACCCACAGCTGGCAGTTTCCGCAGGGCGGCATCGACCGGGGCGAAACCCCGGAGCAGGCGATGTTCCGGGAATTGCACGAGGAGATCGGGCTCATGCCCGAACACGTGCGAATCATCGCCCGCACCCGCGACTGGTTGCGCTACGAGGTGCCGGACCGGTACATCCGCCGCGACGCGCGCGGGCACTACAAGGGCCAGAAACAGATCTGGTACCTGCTCCAGTTGATCGGCCACGACTGGAACCTGAACCTGCGCGCCACCAACCATCCGGAGTTCGACGCCTGGCGCTGGAACGAGTACTGGGTGCCGCTGGACGTCGTCGTCGAATTCAAGCGCGGCGTGTACGAGATGGCGTTGACGGAGCTCGCGCGCTACGTGCCGCGGCACGACCACCGCAACCGCTACCTGCGCAGCGGCATGCGGGCCCGCGAGCATGAGCACGATCACGCGCCGGAGCACATGCCGGCGGCGGGGTTCGAGCTGCCGCCCGGCGCGACGTTCGAGCCGGATCCGCAAGCGGACGCCGCGCTGCAGAACCGCGCCAAGGACAAGCATGCGCCGTAGCGCCGTTGCGTTCATCGCAGCGTCGCTCGGCTCGGCGGCCTTCGCGCAACTCGTGCCGCGCGGTCCCGATTGGCGCGAGCTGCATGTGCCGCCTCCGCCCCCCGTGCGAACCGAAGGACTGGTCCCGATCGACATGGGCGGCTCCGCACTGCGGTGGGGCATCGATCCCGCGTCGGTCGGCCTCGGCGCGGACCGCGTCGTGCGCTACGTCGTCGTCGCGCAAAGCCGTTCGGGCGCCGTCAACGCGATGTACGAAGGCATCCTCTGCGACCGCGGCGAATACCGTGTCTTCGCGCGCCACACGCCCGGCCAGGGCTGGCGTGCCGTGGAAGGCGACTGGAAGTCGCTCAAGGAAGGCCTCGAAGCCGTGCACGTGCGCACAGTGGCGCGCGCCGGCGTCTGCTCGGTCATTCCCCGAGCGGGACGTCGGCCGCCCAGATCGTCCGCAATCTGGGCGCGACGCCGGACCGGATGCTCGGTGGCCGGGGCGCGCCTTAGCGCTGTGGCACTAGCGCGTGACCACGAGGTTCGTGCGGTGGATCATCTCCGGCTCCGCCACGTACCCCAGCAGCTTCTCGATTTCGGCCGAAGGCTTGCGGCATAGCAGCCGCGCTTCCGCGCTCGCGTAGTTCGCGAGGCCCCGGGCGATCTCGCGGCCGGCCGGGTCGCGCACCGCGATCACGTCGCCACGCGAGAACTCGCCCTCCACCGCGGTCATGCCGATCGGCAGCAGGCTCTTGCCTTCGGCGCGCACCTTTTCGGCCGCGCCCTCATCCACCGTGACGGCACCGCGCAGCTGAAGGTGGTCTGCCATCCAGCGCTTGCGGGCCTGGCTCTTTTGCGTGGGCGCGACCAGCAGGGTGCCGATCGCCTCCCCGCGCGCGAGACGCAGCAGGCAATCACGCTCCCGGCCCCACGCGATCACGGTGGAAGCGCCCGATCCGGCCGCGCGCCTGGCGGCCAGTACCTTCGTGATCATGCCGCCCTTGCCGATGGTCGATCCCGCCCCGCCGGCCATCGCCTCCAGCGCAGGATCGCCGGCGCGCGCCTCGTGCACGAAAGTCGCACCCAGGTCCTTGCGCGGGTCGCCCGTGTACAGGCCCTTCTGGTCCGTGAGGATCACGAGCGCGTCGGCTTCGACGAGGTTCGCCACGAGCGCGCCCAGCGTGTCGTTGTCGCCGAACTTGATCTCGTCGTTGACCACCGTGTCGTTCTCGTTGATCACCGGCACGACGTTCAGGCGCAGCAGCGTGAGCAGCGTCGATCGTGCATTGAGGTAGCGCTCGCGATCGGCCAGGTCCGCATGCGTGAGCAGCACCTGGGCCGAGCCCATGCCCTGCTCGCGCAGCTTGGTCTCGTACATCTGCGCGAGTCCCATCTGCCCGACGGCGGCGGCAGCCTGCAATTCGCTGACGTCGTGCGGTCGGGTGGTCCAGCCCAGGCGCTTCATGCCTTCGGCGATCGCGCCGCTGGACACCATGATCACCTCGCGCCCCTCACGGGCCAGTGCGGCGAGTTGGCGGCACCATTCCCCGATGGCCTGCTCGTCGAGGCCGCGGCCTTCGTTCGTCACCAGGCTGGAGCCGACCTTGACGACGATGCGCCGCGCGTCGCGCAGCACGGGGGACTGGGACCGGGCTTGATCAGGCATCGGTGAAGCGCGGGTCGACTTCGACCGGCGGCTGCTCCGAGAGCTGGAGTGCATGCACATGCTCGAACACGGACTTGACGAGCGTGTCGCAGCCCTCGTGCGTGAGCGCCGAAATCTGGAACACCGGGCCCTTGTACTTGAAGCGCTTGACGAAATCCCTCACGCGCGCCTCGCGCTCGTCGGCCGGGATCATGTCGACCTTGTTCAACACGAGCCAGCGGGGCTTCTCGTACAGGGCCGGGTCGTACTTCTTCAGCTCGGCGACGATGGCCTTGGCCTGTGCCACGGGGTCCACACCTTCGTCGAAAGGCGCGATGTCGACGAGGTGCAGGAGCAAGCGCGTGCGCTGCAGGTGGCGCAGGAACTGGTGGCCCAGGCCCGCGCCCTCGGCCGCGCCTTCGATCAGGCCCGGCACGTCGGCGACGACGAAACTCTGCTCCGGCCCCACACGCACGACCCCGAGGTTCGGGTGAAGCGTGGTGAAGGGGTAGTCCGCGATCTTCGGCCGGGCGTTCGAGATCGCCGAAATCAGCGTGGACTTGCCGGCATTGGGCATGCCGAGCAGGCCGACGTCGGCCAGCACCTTCAGCTCGAGCTTCAGTTGCTTCTTCTCGCCGGGCCAGCCGGGCGTCTTCTGGCGCGGCGCACGGTTGATCGAGCTCTTGAACCGCATGTTGCCGAAGCCGCCGTCGCCGCCCTTGGCGATCATCACCATCTCGCCGGGCTGGAGCAGCTCGTAGAGCACCTCGCCGGACTCGGCATCGCTGATGATCGTGCCCACGGGCATCTTCAGCACGATGTCGTCGCCGGCCGCGCCGAACATGTCCGAACCCATGCCGTGCTCGCCGCGCCTGGCCTCGTGGCGGCGCGAATAGCGGTAATCGACCAGGGTATTGAGGTTTGGGTCCGCGAAGGCGTACACGTGGCCGCCGCGGCCTCCGTCACCGCCGTTCGGGCCGCCGAACTCCTTGTACTTCTCGTGCCGGAACGAGACGCAGCCGTTCCCGCCATCGCCGGCGGCGATGTCGATGAAGGCTTCGTCCACGAATTTCATGATCGTCGATTAAAACAAAAAGGCCCTGCGTGTTTGCGCAGGGCCTTCGGTTGAAGACCTGGGGCTTACGCCGGCTCGACGCTGACGGTGTGCTTGTTCAGCGCACCCTTGGTCTGGAACTTCACGTGGCCGTCGACCAGCGCGAACAGCGAGTGGTCGCGGCCGATGCCGACGTTCGTTCCGGGATGGAACTTGGTGCCGCGCTGGCGCACGATGATGGAGCCGGCGCTGATCAGCTCACCGCCGAACGCCTTCACGCCGAGCATCTTGGGCTGGGAATCCCGCCCGTTGCGCGTAGAGCCGCCGCCTTTTTTCTGTGCCATGTGTCCTGCTCCTTAAACGGCGATTGCGCCGATTTGCAGTTCCGTGAACTGCTGGCGATGGCCCTGGCGCTTCTGGTAGTGCTTGCGACGGCGCATCTTGAAGATGCGCACCTTGTCGTGCTGGCCATGGGCCAGGATGGTGGCTTTGACAGTCGCACCGGACACCAGGGGAGTGCCGACCTTGTGGCTGTCGCCGTCGATGACGGCGAGCACCTGGTCGATCACGATTTCCTGGCCTACGTCCGCAGCAATCTGTTCTACTTTGATTTTTTCGCCGGAAGCAACGCGATACTGCTTGCCCCCGGTTTTTATGACCGCGTACATGTTGACCTCGAGAAAATGAGTCTCCCCAGGCGGATTCCCGGAGAGCCCGCGATGATAGCATAGTTTGCAGTTACTCACCGGACCGCCTCCGGTGGGCCCGAGGGGGTGCAACCCGCTTCCTATAATCGGTGCACCGTGACCGCCTCTTCCGCCAGCACCGCCTCCGTGCTCTCCCTGATCGCCAAAGACATGGCCGAGGTGGATGCCGTGATCGCGCGGCGGCTCGATTCGGGCGTGCCGCTGGTCGGCGAGGTCAGCCGATACATCATCAGCGCCGGGGGCAAGCGCCTGCGCCCGGCCCTGCTGCTGCTCGTGTGCGGCGCCCTGGACTGCCGAAGCGAGCAGCGCTTCAACCTCGCGGCGGTGGTCGAGTTCATCCACACCGCGACGCTGCTCCACGACGACGTCGTCGACGAGTCCACGATGCGGCGCGGACGCGAGACGGCGAACGAGCGTTTCGGCAACCCGGCGAGCGTGCTGGTGGGCGACTTCCTCTATTCGCGCGCGTTCCAGATGATGGTCGGGGCGGGCCAGATGCGCATCATGGAGATCCTGGCCGACGCCACCAACGTGATCGCCGAGGGCGAAGTGCTCCAGCTGATGAACATGCACGACGCGGGCCTGGACGAAGCGGCCTACCTGCGCGTCATCCGTTCCAAGACGGCGAAGCTGTTCGAGGCCAGCGCGCGCCTGGGCGCCGTGCTCGCCGGCGCGGACGCGCAACTCGAAGATGCTTGCGCGACGTATGGCCAGGCCCTGGGCACCGCGTTCCAGGTGATCGACGACGTGCTCGATTACGACGGCGACGCCGACGAGATGGGAAAGAACCTGGGCGACGACCTGCGCGAGGGCAAGGCCACGCTGCCACTGATCGCTGCCATGCAACGCGGCACGCGCGAGCAGTCCGCGCTGGTCCGGCACGCGATCGAGACCGGCGGTGCGGAGGAACTCGATGCGATCGTCGCGATCGTGCGTTCCACGGGTGCGCTGGAGGTGACGCGCGAGGCGGCCGCGGCGGAGGCGGCACGCGCGATGGATGCGGCTCGTCACCTGCCGGTGAATTCGTACAGCGAGGGCCTGCTACAATTGGCGGCTCAACTGCTTTCGCGCCGCGCCTGATGCCCATCGGGACTGCCGGACGAGTCGAGCAGACGGGGTGTAGCTTAGCCTGGTAGAGCGCTACGTTCGGGACGTAGAGGCCGGAGGTTCGAATCCTCTCACCCCGACCAGTTTTTCCCTCCGTACTTCCCCGCGTGTCTTCGTACCAACTGCGTTACAGATACGCGGGCTGCAAAGATTTACAGCCCCGGGTCAATCGGCGATGATCCAGCAGCCCCTGCTGAGCTTGGTGAAGCAGGCTTTTGACTGCCTACATCGCCCATGGCCGCTGTCGATTCCGTCATTACCGAACCCTCCAAGATGGCGCTGCCGGGCCTGGCCCGGGCCCTGATCTCTGCAGGAAAGCTCGGCCAGAAGTCCGCCGAAGACATTTCGCGCAAGGCCCAGGCGAACCGCGCGAGCTTCATTGCCGAGCTGGTGGGCTCGGGTGCCGTGTCCGCCGCAGACCTCGCCCACACGATGTCCACGGCGTTCGGCGCGCCGCTGCTGGATCTGTCCGCGGTGGACCCCCAACGCCTGCCCAGGAACCTGCTCGACACCAAGTTGTGCCAGGCATTGCGCGTGGTCGTGCTCGCCAAGCGCAACAACCGCCTGATCGTTGCCACCGCCGACCCGTCCGACCAGCAGGCCGCCGAGAAGATCAAGTTCTCCACGCAGATGGGCGTGGACTGGATCATCGCCGAGTACGACAAGCTCACGAAGATGGTCGAGGCCAACGCGACCACGGCGAGCGAGGCGATGGAGAGCATCGTCGGCGAGGATTTCGAGTTCGACGAATCGTCGATCGAGACGGCGAACGAGGAAACCGAGGCCGCGACATCCGAAGTCGAGGACGCTCCGGTCGTCAAGTTCCTGCAGAAGATGCTGCTCGACGCGTTCTCCATGCGCGCGTCGGACCTGCACTTCGAACCCTACGAGTTCACGTACCGCGTGCGCTTCCGCATCGACGGCGAGCTGCGCGAGATCGCGTCGCCGCCGGTCGCGATCAAGGAAAAGCTGGCTTCGCGCATCAAGGTGATCTCCAAGATGGACATCTCGGAGAAGCGCGTGCCGCAGGACGGCAAGATGAAGCTCAAGGTCGGGCCCGATCGCGTGATCGATTTCCGCGTGAGCACCTTGCCGACGCTCTTCGGCGAGAAGATCGTGATCCGTATCCTCGACCCGTCCAGCGCCAAGCTCGGTATCGACGCGCTGGGTTACGAGGTGGAAGAGAAGACCCGCCTGCTGGATGCCATCGGCCGGCCCTACGGGATGATCCTGGTCACCGGCCCGACGGGTTCGGGCAAGACGGTGTCGCTCTACACCTGCCTGAACATCCTGAACAAGCCGGGCGTGAACATCTCGACGGCCGAGGACCCGTCCGAAATCAACCTGCCCGGGGTCAACCAGGTCAACGTCAACGACAAGGCCGGCCTGACCTTCGCGGCGGCGCTCAAGTCCTTCCTGCGCCAGGACCCGGACGTGATCATGGTGGGTGAAATCCGCGACCTCGAGACGGCCGACATCGCCATCAAGGCGGCGCAGACCGGCCACCTGGTGCTCTCGACGCTGCACACCAACGACGCGCCCACCACGCTCACGCGCATGCGCAACATGGGCATCCAGCCGTTCAACATCGCGTCGAGCGTGATCCTGATCACCGCGCAGCGCCTGGCGCGGCGCCTGTGCCCCAATTGCAAGGCGCCGGCCGACATTCCGCACGAAACGCTGCTGGACGCCGGCTTCAAGGAAGAAGACGTCGACGGCACCTGGACGCCTTATCGCCCGGTGGGCTGCTCGGCGTGCAACAACGGCTACAAGGGTCGCGTCGGCATCTACCAGGTGATGCCGATCAGCGAGGAAATCCAGCGCATCATCCTCGCGGATGGCAGCGCACTGGACATCGCGAGGCAGGCCGAGGCCGAAGGCGTGAAGAGCCTGCGGCAGTCGGGCCTCAGCAAGGTCAGGCTCGGCGTCACCTCGCTCGAAGAGGTGCTGGGCTGCACGAATGTGTAGGTGAGGAGTCAGAGGAGTCGCGTATGGCAACTGCAGCCGCAAAAGTCACCGAGTTCGTCTTCGAATGGGAAGGCCGCGACCGCAATGGCAAGGCCGTGCGCGGAGAAACCCGCGCGGCCGGCGAAAACCAGGTCATGTCCTTCCTGCGCCGGCAGGGCATCACGCCCGCCAAGGTCAAGAAGCGCAAGATGCGCGCAGGTGCGAAGATCAAGCCGAAGGACATCGCCATCTTCACGCGCCAGCTCGCGACGATGATGAAGGCGGGCGTGCCGCTGCTACAGGCCTTCGACATCGTCGGCCGCGGCAACTCCAACCCGAGCGTGGCCAAGCTGCTCAATGACGTGCGCACCGACGTCGAGACCGGCACGTCGCTTTCGGGAGCTTTCCGCAAGTACCCGCTGTACTTCGACAACCTGTACTGCAACCTGGTCGAGGCCGGCGAAGCCGCCGGTATCCTGGAGACGCTGCTGGACCGGCTGGCGGTCTACATGGAAAAGACCGAGGCCATCAAGTCCAAGATCAAGTCGGCGCTGATGTACCCGACCTCCGTGCTGGTCGTGGCCTTCGTCGTCGTGTCGGTCATCATGATCTTCGTGATCCCGGCGTTCAAGGAGGTGTTCACGTCCTTCGGCGCCGACCTGCCCGCGCCCACGCTGTTCGTGATCGGCATGAGCGAGTTCTTCGTGAAGTGGTGGTGGCTGATCTTCGGCGGCGTCGGCGGTGGCCTGTACTTCTTCTTCCAGGCCTGGAAGCGCAACGAGAAGATGCAGATCTTCATGGATCGCCTGCTGCTCAAGCTTCCGGTCTTCGGCGACCTGATCTACAAGTCGGTGATCGCGCGCTGGACGCGAACGCTCTCGACCATGTTCGCCGCGGGCGTGCCGCTCGTGGAGGCGCTCGATTCCGTGGGCGGCGCTTCAGGCAACCACGTCTACCTCACCGCCACCGAGAAGATCCAGACGGAGGTCGCCACCGGCACCAGCCTGACGGCTGCGATGACGAACGCGAACGTTTTCCCGAACATGGTGCTGCAGATGTGCGCGATCGGCGAGGAGTCCGGCGCGCTGGACCACATGCTGGGCAAGGCCGCCGACTTCTACGAAGCCGAGGTCGACGACATGGTCGCGGGTCTGTCGAGCCTCATGGAGCCTATCATCATCGTCTTCCTGGGGACCATCATCGGCGGTATCGTCGTTTCCATGTACCTGCCTATCTTCAAGCTGGGCCAAGTCGTCTGATGATCGTGTCGCCCCTGGTGGACGCCGCCCTGGGCGGCGTCTTCGGGCTGCTCGTGGGCAGCTTCCTCAACGTGGTGATCCACCGGCTGCCGAAGATGCTGGAGCGGCAATGGGCCGCCGAATGCGCCGAGCTGGCCGGCACGGCCCCGCCCCAAGGTGAGGCGCTCGACCTCATGCGCCCGCGTTCGCGTTGCCCGAAATGCGGCCACGTGATCCGGTGGTACGAGAACATCCCGGTCCTGAGCTATCTGGCGTTGCGCGGCAAGTGTTCCCAGTGCGGCACCGCGATCGGGCCGCGCTACCCGCTGGTCGAACTCGCGACCGGCGCCCTCTTCTTCTTCGCGGTCCACCGCTGGGGCGTGACGGCCCAGGCGGGTGCCTGGTGCCTCTTTTCGGCGGCCATCGTGGCGCTCGCCTTCATCGACTGGGACACGACACTCCTGCCGGACGACATCACTTTGCCGCTGTTGTGGGCCGGCCTGCTGGCCGCGACGCTGCGCTTCACTCCGCTGCCCCTGACCCAGGCGCTGTGGGGCGCAGTAGCGGGTTATCTGTCGCTCTGGCTCGTCTATCACGCCTTCAGGCTGCTCACCGGCAAGGAAGGCATGGGCTATGGCGACTTCAAGCTGTTCGCGGCGCTCGGCGCCTGGTTCGGCTGGCAGGCACTCATCCCCATCATCCTCATGGCTTCCGTGATCGGCGCGATCATCGGCATCGCGATGAAGTTCTCCAGCGGATTGCGCGAGGGCGGCTACGTGCCCTTCGGCCCGTTCCTCGCCGCGGCGGGGCTGACGGCGATGATCTTCGGCCCTGCCTCGATCCTCTCCGCCATCGGACTTTGACCATGACCGCCTGGCGCGTGGGCCTCACGGGCGGCATCGGCAGCGGCAAGAGCACCGTGCTCGCCATGCTCGCCCGGCTCGGCGCGGCGACCATCGACGCCGACGCCATCTCGCGCACGACCACGGCCGCGGGCGGCGCGGCGATCGCCGCGATCGCAGCCAGGTTCGGCGCCGAGTTCATCACACCAGAAGGCGCGCTCGACCGCGAGCGCATGCGCGCCCATGCCTACGCGAATCCGCAGGCGCGCAAGCTGCTCGAGGATATCGTGCATCCGCTCGTCGGCGCGGAAAGCGCGCGGCAGGTCGAAGCCGCACTCGCAGCCCGATCGCCCTGCATCGTCTTCGACATCCCGCTGCTGGTGGAATCGGGGCGGTGGCGACAGCAGGTCGACCGCGTGCTCGTGATCGACTGCTCCATCGAGACTCAGGTCGCGCGCGTGATGCAGCGGAGCAACCTGGCCGAAGACGCCGTGCGCGCGATCATCGCGGCCCAGGCCACGCGCGCGCAGCGCCTGGCCGCCGCGGACCTGGTGATCTGTAACGAAGGGTTGTCCCTCGAGCAGCTCGCGGGCGAAGTGGGTCAGGCTGCGCAACGCTTCGGGCTATCATCGCCCGCGTGATCCTCTACGAATATCCGTTCAACGAACGAATCCGTACGTACCTGCGCCTCGAGCACCTGTTCCGCCGGCTCGGCGAGCTGGTGCCGCGCGAGCATCCGATCGATCATCACTACGCGCTCGCGACCATCTTCGAGGTCATGGATGTCGCCGCGCGCGCGGACCTGAAAGCCGAAGTGATGAAGGACCTCGACCGCCAGCGCACCGCCCTGGCGGGCTATCGCGGCAATCCCAATGTCTCGGAAGCCGTGCTCGACGAGGCGATCGGCCGGCTCGATCGCTCGTTCAACGCGCTCAACACCATTCCGGGCAAGGCGGGCCAGTCGCTCACCGAGAACGAGTGGCTCATGAGCATCCGCAGCCGCGTCAACATTCCCGGCGGCACCTGCGAATTCGACCTGCCCGGCTACTACGCCTGGCAGCATCGCGACGCCGCACAGCGCCAGGCCGATCTCGAACGCTGGGCATCGACGCTGGCGCCGCTCGCCGAATCGGTGCACATGTTGCTGAAGCTGCTGCGCGACTCGGGCACGCCCCAGAAGGTGCTCGCGGCCGGCGGGCAGCTGCAGCAGAACCTGCCGCAAGGCCGCTCGTTCCAGCTGCTGCGCCTGCGCATCGACCCGGCGCTCGGACTCGTCCCGGAGATCAGCGGCAACCGGCTCATGGTCTCGGTGCGCCTCATGCGCCAGGAAGCGTCCGACCGGCTCCAGCCGTGCAACGAGGACGCACAGTTCGAACTCACGCTCTGCTCCTGAATCGAACCGCCATGGCGACACAGGATCCGGCGAAGAAGCCGAGGGTGGTCCGCTGCCCCACTTGCGGCGGCGACAGCATCTTCGCGCCCAGCAATCCCTATCGGCCCTTTTGCTGCGAGCGCTGCAAGAACATCGATTTCGGTGCGTGGGCGGCCGAGAATTTCCGGGTGCCCGAGGAAACGCCGCCCGACGACCGGAACTTCGGCGACCCGAAGCTTCAGTGATGCGTGGGGCCTGCGAAGCCCCGCTCCTGCGCAAACCACTGCAGCACCGGCACGGTCCCGGGCAGCACCGGCTTCACATCCACGGGCAGTTGCTGCCACGCGGCGCTCTGGCCCTCGTGCATGTGCAGCTGCCCTTCCCATTCGTAGACCTTGCAGAAATTCAGGCGCACGAGCGCATGCGGGTAATCGACCCGTTCGACGCGCCATGGGTGCACGGCCCCGATCGTGACGCCGATCTCCTCGATCAGCTCGCGCCGCAGCGCCTGCTCGATGGTCTCGCCCGCTTCGACCTTGCCGCCGGGAAACTCCCAGTAGCCTGCATAGACCTTGCCCTCGGGCCGGGACGTGAGCAGGAACGCGCCGTCCTTGCGGATCAGCACGCCCACGGCAACTTCGACCTCCTTGCGATCGGGACCGCCTTCGCGCGGTCGGTCGCCGTCGGCAACGAGGATCGTCACCGGACGTTGCGCCCCGCATAGTCGCGGGCGAACTGGTAGGCGACGCGGCCGCTGCGCGACGCGCGCTCCAGCGCCCACACCAGCGCGTCGGGCCGGGCGGCCTCGATCTCCCCGGCGCCCACGCCGAACGCCGACAGCCATTGCGCGACGATGGTGAGGTACTCGTCCTGGCTGAAGGGATAGAAGCTCACCCACAGGCCAAAGCGCTCGGACAGCGAAATCTTCTCTTCGACCACCTCGCCGGGGTGGACCTCGCCATCCTCGGTGTGCTGGTAGGTGAGGTTCTCCTTCATGTACTCGGGCAGGAGGTGCCGGCGGTTGCTGGTCGCGTAGATCAGCACGTTCGGCGTGGCGGCCGCGACCGAGCCGTCCAGGATCGACTTCAGCGCCTTGTAGCCCGGCTCGCCCTCCTCGAAACTCAGGTCGTCGCAGAAGACCATGAACTTCTCGGGACGCGAAGCGACGATGTCCACGATGTCCGGCAGGTCCACCATGTCGGCCTTGTCGACCTCGATGAGGCGCAGTCCCTGCGAGGCGTACTCGTTGAGGCACGCCTTGATCAGGGAGGACTTGCCCGTGCCGCGCGCGCCGGTGAGCAGCACGTTGTTCGCCGGCTGTCCCTGGACGAACTGCAGCGTGTTGCGCTGGATCTTTTCCTTCTGCGGATCGATCTCCTTGAGATCCGACAGGCGGATCCCGGCGACGTGCCGCACGGGCTCCAGCACGCCGTGGCCGGAGGCGCGTTTGCGATAACGCCAGGCGATCGCGGCATTCCAGTCGGGCGCCGACAGCGGTTGCGGCAGGATCGCCTCGAGGCGCGCGATCAGCTCCGATGCGCGCTCGATGAGGTGCTCGAACTTCTCGTTCATCGTCAGGAGCGGTAATCGGCGTTGATGCTCACGTAGTCGTGGCTGAGATCGCAGGTCCAGACCGTGTCGCTCGCGGCCCCGCGCCCGAGCACGACGCGCACCACGATCTCGCTCTTCTTCATCACGCGTTGCCCGTCCTCCTCGCGGTACGAGGGATGGCGTCCGCCGTTCACGGCGACATGCACGTCGTCGAGGTAAAGATCGATTTTCGTCTGGTCCAGGTCCGTGATCCCCGCGTAGCCGACCGCCGCGAGGATGCGGCCCAGGTTCGGATCGCTCGCGAAGAAAGCCGTCTTCACCAGCGGCGAATGCGCGATCGCGTAAGCGACCTGCCGGCACTCGGCAGCGGTCTTGCCGCCCTCGACACGCACCGTGATGAACTTGGTTGCGCCTTCGCCGTCGCGCACGATCGCCTGCGCGAGCGAGCGCGCCACGTCGAGCATCGCCTCGCGCAGCAACCCGCCCGCCGCGGACTCGAAGGACGTGATCGCCGGACCCGTCTTGTTCGTCGCGATCACGACGAAGGAATCGTTGGTCGAGGTGTCGCCATCGACGGTCACGCGGTTGAACGAGCCCTCGGCCAGGTCCAGGGCCAACTGCCGCATCAGCGGCTGCGCGACCTTCGCGTCCGTCGCCAGGAAGCCCAGCATCGTCGCCATGTTCGGGCGGATCATGCCGGCGCCCTTGCTCACGCCGGTGATCGTCACGCGCGCGCCGTCGATCTCCACCTGCCGGCTGAAGGCCTTAGGCACCGTGTCGGTGGTCATGATGCCTTCGGCCGCCCGCAGCCAATGGTCCGCCGCCGCGTCGGCGATCGCGGCGGGCAGGCCGGCTTCGATGCGTTCGATCGGCAGCGGCTCCATGATCACGCCGGTCGAGAACGGCAACACCTGCCGGGCATCGAGCTTCAGGTGCTGCGCGAGCGCCGAGCACATGCGGCGCGCCCGCGCGAGCCCGTCCTCGCCGGTGCCGGCGTTCGCGTTGCCGGTGTTGATCACCATCGCGCGGATCGCGCCATCCGCGAGATGATCCCGGCACACTTGCACGGGCGCGGCGCAGAAGCGGTTTTGAGTGAAAACGCCCGCCACCGAGGCCCCCTCGTCGATCAGCACCACCGTGAGGTCCTTGCGGTTCGCCTTGCGGATGCCGGCTTCGGCCACGCCGATGCGCACGCCGGGCACGGGTTTCAGTTCCGCGGCCTTCGGCGCGGCCAGGTTCACTGCCATCTGTCCTCTTTCCTCTTGTGTGTGCGATCAGCCTTGCCGCCAGGGCAGGCCGCGCTTGCGCCAGCCGCCGAGCTGGCCGCGCTGACCCTTCTCGTCCTTGTCGCCCTCGAAGCCTTCGAGCACGTTGTACGACTCGATCCCCAGTTCCGTCGCACGCTTGGCCGCCGAAATGGAGCGCACGCCGCTGCGGCACAGCATCAGGGCCTTCTTGCCCGGCGGCACGGCCGCCTTCACCTGCTCGTCGAAGGCCGCATTGATCGCCATGCCGGGCCAGTGCTTCCACTCGATCGCGGCGGCGCCGGGAATGAACCCCACCCACTCGCGTTCGGCGTCGGTCCGGATGTCGATCAGGACGCCCTCGCCCTTGCGCCACCAGTCGAACGCCACATCCGGCGGGATATCGCCCGCATAGCCCTGCACGGCCTTCGGCACCGGGGTGCCCGCGCCCTCCGCGTCGTGGCGAATGCCCGAACTCTGGTTCGCGGGCACGGCCTCGTCCATGCGCCGGGGCCTGGGCAAATTCAGCTGTTCCATGATCGCCTTGAATTCTGCCAGCGTCTTTCCGGCCACCCGGGCATTGGTCCTTTTCTCCTGGCCGATGGTGGAATGCGTGCGGCCGTTGTAGTCGTGGGCCGGCCAGACAATCGTGTCGTCGGGCAAGGCGAACAGCACTTCCGTGATGCTGCGATAGAGCTGCGCGGCGCTGCCCGACTGGAAATCGGTGCGCCCGCACCCATTGATCAACAAGGTGTCCCCCGTGAAGACGTTGCCTCGCCACGTGTAGCTCATGCTGCCGGCGGTGTGGCCCGGCGTATGCAGGGCGTGCAGTTCCTCGCGGCCGAACCGCAATGTGTCGCCATGCTTCAGCTGCACGGCGGCGGTGCCGATACCGCAGCCTTCCGGCGCCGCCGTTTGCGCGCCGGTTTCCTCGGCCAGCAGGCCCGCACTCGTGATGTGGTCGGCGTGCGCGTGCGTCTCCACCGCCCACACCAGATCCAGTCGATGCTGCCCGAGTACCGCGAGATCGCGTCCGACCTGCTCATCGACCGGATCGATGATCAGCGCCTCGTGCGACACCTCGTCGAAAACGATGTAGGTGTAGGTGCTCGAGGCCGGGTCGAATAGCTGCAGCGGATTCACACGATTCTGACGCTCAGGTTAGGCAGCCGGTCGATGTGCATCTCGATGACGTCGCCGCGCACGACCGGACCGACATTTTCGGGCGTGCCGGAGTAGATGATGTCACCGGGAAAGAGTTCGTTGGCCTGCGACAGGTTGCTGATCTGCTCGGCGACCGACCAGATCATCTGCGACAGGTCGGCGTTCTGCTTGAGTTGGCCGTTCACCTTCAGCCAGATCGCGCCCTTGGGGAAATGGCCGATCTGCCCGGCAGGGTGGATCGCCCCGAGCACCGCCGAATGGTCGAAGCTCTTGCCGATCTCCCAGGGCTTCTTCTCGTCGCCCATCTTGCGCTGCAGGTCGCGGCGCGTCATGTCCAGGCCGAGCGTGTAGCCGTACACGTGCTCCAGCGCCTGCGCGACAGGAATGTCCTTGCCGCCCTTGCCGATCGCCGCCACGAGTTCGGCCTCGTAGTGGTAGTTCTTCGTCAGCGGCGGGTACGGGTGGTCGGCTACCGTGCCGGCCGGCACGTGCTGGATCGCGTCGGTCGGCTTCTGGAAGAAGAACGGCGGCTCGCGATCCGGATTGGAGCCCATCTCGATCGAGTGCGCGCGGTAATTGCGCCCGATGCAGTAGATCCGCCGGACCGGGAACACTTCGCTGGCCCCGACGATCGGGACGTAAGCCCCCTGGACGGTGAATGGTGTGCGAACCGCCGCCGATTGGGTGTTGCCGGTGGCGCAGGCCGCCAGGCCGGCACCGGCCGCAGCGGCCGCGGCGCCGCTCACGAACTTTCGTCGTTCCATGTCCTTTGTCTCCTCGTTGCTGCCAAACTCCTGGCACGGCAATGATGCCGCAGGGCGGCCGGATCCGCCCACGTTGACGTTTACGTAAACGTCAAGTAAGGTACGGCAATCCCGGGAGCTTCCATGACCGACCTCTCCGCCGAATTCAAGGCGCTGGCCAGCTATCGACCGACCCACAAGGTGCGCTTCGTCACCGCCGCGAGCCTGTTCGACGGGCACGACGCGGCGATCAACATCATGCGCCGCATCCTGCAGAACATGGGTGCGGAGGTGATCCACCTCGGCCACAACCGCAGCGTCGACGACGTCGTCACCGCCGCCCTGCAGGAAGACGTGCAAGGCATCGCGATCAGCTCCTACCAGGGCGGTCACGTCGAGTACTTCAAGTACATGGTCGACCTGCTCAAGCAACGCGGCGGCGAACACGTGCAGGTGTTCGGTGGCGGCGGCGGCGTCATCGTGCCGCCGGAAATCCGCGAGTTGCATGCCTACGGCGTCTCGCGCATCTACAGCCCCGAGGACGGCCAGCGCATGGGTCTGCAGGGAATGATCGGCGAGATGGTGATGCGCTGCGACAAGGACATCGCGGGGTTCGCGCCGAAGGACGTCAAGGCGATCCAGGGCCATGGCGAGATGAATTGGCGCGCGCTGGCGCAGCTGATCACGGCGATCGAGGGCGGCCGCGCGGATGCGAAATTGATGCAAGGCGTCAAGGCCGCAGCGAGCGAGCGCAAGATCCCGGTGGTCGGGATCACCGGCACGGGCGGTGCCGGCAAGTCGTCGCTGACCGACGAGATCATCCGCCGCATCCGGCTCGACCAGGAAGACCGGCTGCGCATCGCCGTGATCTCGATCGACCCGTCGCGGCGCAAGAGCGGCGGCGCGCTGCTGGGCGACCGCATCCGCATGAACGCCATCGGCCCTTGGCAGCAGGGTGCGCGCGTGTACATGCGCTCGCTCGCCACGCGCGACTTCGGCAGCGAGATCTCCGCAGCCCTTCCCGACGTGATCGCCGCCTGCAAGGCCGCCGGCTTCGACCTGGTGCTGGTCGAGACGTCCGGCATCGGCCAGGGCGACGCGGCCATCGTGCCGCTGGTCGATGTGCCCGTCTACGTGATGACGCCGGAGTTCGGCGCGGCGAGCCAGCTCGAGAAGATCGACATGCTGGACTTCGCCGAGTTCGTCGCGATCAACAAGTTCGACCGCAAGGGTGCGGCCGACGCGCTGCGCGACGTGAGCAAGCAGGTCCAGCGCAACAAGGAAGCCTTCCGCCAGAGCCCCGACGAGATGCCCGTGTTCGGCACCATGGCCGCGCGTTTCAACGACGACGGCGTGACGGCGCTCTACCAGGCGATGAAGCCGCGCCTCGCGCAGCTCGGGCTGCCGCTGAAGGAAGGCCGGCTGCCGCCGGTGAGCGTGCGCCACAGCACCAACCAGACGCCCGTCGTTCCCCCGGCCCGCACGCGCTATCTCGCCGAAATCTCCGAGACGGTGCGCTCGTACAAGAAGCGCGCCCGCGAGCAGGCGAAGATCGCCCGCGAGATCCAGCAACTGCGCGCCGCGGCGGACATGCTGCGCTCGACCAAGCCCGACAAGCCGCGCGCTGCCGAAGCCGCCGAAGACCTGGCCCTGCAGCGCGACCAGCAGATCGATCCCTCGGCGAAGAAGCTGCTCGCGCAATGGCCGACGATGCAGCAGGCCTACGCGGGCGACGAGTACGTCGTGAAGATCCGCGACAAGGAGATCCGCACGGCGCTCACCACGAAGTCGCTCTCCGGCACCACCATCCGCAAGGTCGCCCTGCCCCAGTACGAGGACCACGGCGAGATCCTCAAGTGGCTGATGCTGGAGAACGTGCCGGGCAGCTTCCCGTACACGGCGGGCACCTTCGCCTTCAAGCGCGAGAACGAGGACCCCACGCGCATGTTCGCCGGCGAGGGCGACGCGTTCCGCACCAACCGCCGCTTCAAGCTGCTCTCGGAAGGCATGCCGGCCAAGCGCCTGTCCACGGCGTTCGACTCGGTCACGCTGTACGGCAACGACCCGGACCTGCGTCCCGACATCTACGGCAAGGTCGGCAACTCCGGCGTGTCGATCGCGACGCTGGACGACATGAAGGTGCTGTATTCAGGGTTCGATCTGTGCAATCCGAGCACCTCGGTGTCGATGACGATCAATGGCCCGGCGCCGACGATCCTCGCGATGTTCATGAACACGGCGATCGACCAGAACATCGAGAAATTCAAGGCCGACAACGGGCGCGAGCCGACCGATACCGAGGCCGCCAAGATCCGCGAGTGGGTGCTGGCCAATGTGCGCGGTACCGTGCAGGCCGACATCCTGAAGGAAGACCAGGGCCAGAACACCTGCATCTTCTCCACCGAGTTCTCGCTCAAGGTCATGGGCGACATCGCCGAGTACTTCGTGCACCACAACGTGCGCAACTTCTATTCGGTGTCGATCTCGGGCTACCACATCGCCGAGGCGGGCGCGAACCCGATCAGCCAGCTCGCGTTCACGCTGTCGAACGGCTTCACGTTCGTCGAGGCCTACCTCGCGCGCGGCATGCACATCGACGACTTCGCGCCCAACCTGTCGTTCTTCTTCTCCAACGGGATGGACCCGGAGTACACGGTGATGGGCCGCGTGGCGCGCCGCATCTGGGCCGTGGCGATGAAGGAGAAGTACGGCGCCAACGAGCGCAGCCAGAAGCTCAAGTACCACATCCAGACTTCGGGACGCTCGCTGCACGCGCAGGAGATCCAGTTCAACGACATCCGCACCACGCTGCAGGCGCTGATCGCGATCTACGACAACTGCAACTCGCTGCACACCAACGCCTTCGACGAGGCCATCACCACGCCGACGGAGGACAGCGTGCGCCGCGCGATGGCCATCCAGCTGATCATCAACCGCGAATGGGGCCTGGCGAAGAACGAGAACCCCAACCAGGGCGCCTTCATCATCGACGAGCTGACCGAGCTCGTCGAAGAAGCGGTGCTGGCCGAGTTCGAACGCATCGCCGAGCGCGGCGGCGTGCTCGGCGCGATGGAAACCGGCTACCAGCGCGGGCGCATCCAGGACGAGAGCCTGCACTACGAGATGCTCAAGCACACGGGCGAGCTGCCCATCATCGGCGTGAACACCTTCCGCAATCCGCATGGCGACGCCGTGCTGGAGAAGCTCGAGCTGGCCCGCTCGACCGACGAGGAGAAGCAGGGACAGCTGAAGCGCCTGCAGGACTTCCATGCGCGCAATGCCAAGGAAGCGCCGGCGATGCTCAAGCGCCTGCAGCAGGCGGTGATCGACAACCGCAACGTCTTCGAGGTGCTGATGGATGCGGTGCGCGTCTGCTCCCTCGGCCAGATCACCAACGCCCTCTTCGAAGTCGGCGGCCAGTACCGCCGCAACATGTGAGCGCCCGAGTCAGCCTTCCGACAGCCTTTCCACGCAGCAAAACTACCTAAGGTTTTACCCCCTACCGCACTGCAACACGCGTCCCTAGCATTCGCCCACTTGTGACGAGGAGGGCGTGTTGCCGGGCGAGATCATTCTCGAGACGAAAGGACTGACCAAGGAGTTCAAGGGCTTCGTGGCGGTCAACAACGTCGACCTGCAGGTGCGGCGCGGCGACATCCATGCCTTGATCGGCCCCAATGGCGCCGGCAAGACGACCTTCTTCAACCTGCTGACGAAGTTCCTGCCGCCCACGCGCGGCACGATCACCTACCGCGGCGACGACATCACGCACGAGAAGCCGGCGCAGACCGCGCGCCGGGGCATCGTGCGCTCCTTCCAGATCTCCGCGGTGTTCCCGCACATGACGGTGCTGGAGAACGTTCGCGCGGCGCTGCAGCGCAACCTCGGGACCTCGTTCCATTTCTGGAAGCCCGAGAAGTCGCTGCATCCGCTGCACGCGCGTGCCGAAGAACTGCTCGAGGCCGTCGACCTGCGGAACTTTGCGCAGGAGCTGACGGTGAACCTGCCGTACGGCCGCAAGCGCGCGCTGGAACTCGCGACGACGATGGCGCTCGAGCCCGACCTGATGCTGCTGGACGAGCCGACGCAGGGCATGGGCCACGAGGACGTGCACCGCGTGACCGAGTTGATCAAGAAGGTCTCGGCCGGGCGCACCATCCTCATGGTCGAACACAACATGAACGTCGTGTCCTCGATCGCCGACCGCATCACGGTGCTGCAGCGCGGCGCGGTGATCGCCGACGGCCCGTATGCGGAGGTCTCGAAGAACCCGCAGGTGATCGAAGCCTACATGGGCTCGACCACGAACGAGCTGCAGGGAGCCCACTGATGGCTGCCAAGGAGCTCCTGAGCATCGAGGACCTGAACGCCTGGTACGGCGAATCGCACATCCTGCATGGCGTGGATCTGCATGTGCGCGAGGGCGAGGTGGTGTGCCTGCTGGGCCGCAACGGCGCCGGCCGCACCACCACCATGCGCGCGATCATGGGCCTGGTCGGCAAGCGCACCGGCTCGATCCGCATCAACGGCACCGAATCGATCAAGCTGGCGCCGCACAAGGTGGCGCGCCTGGGCGTGGGCTATTGCCCCGAAGAGCGCGGCATCTTCGCCAGCCTGTCGGCCGAAGAGAACCTGATGCTGCCCCCGGTCATCGGCAACGGCGGCATGAGCATCGCCGAGCTGTACGAGATGTTCCCGAACCTGAAGGAGCGCGCCGGCAGCCCGGGCACGCGCCTGTCGGGCGGCGAACAGCAGATGCTGGCCGTGGCCCGCATCCTGCGCACCGGCGCGCGCCTGCTGCTGCTGGACGAGATCTCAGAGGGCCTGGCGCCGGTGATCGTGCAGCGGCTGGCGGAGATGATCCGCACCATCAAGGCCAAGGGCTACACGGTGGTGCTGGTCGAACAGAACTTCCGCTTCGCGGCGCCGCTGGCGGACCGGTTCTACGTCATGGAGCACGGCAAGATCGTCAAGCAGTTCGCGCAGGGCGAGCTGAAGGACAACACGGCCATGCTGCAGGAGTTCCTCGGCGTCTGACACCACAACTTACTTCCAAAGGAGACTTCCCATGAAACTCAAGAGCCTCGTCGCGGCCATGGCCATCGGCCTCGGCACCGTGAGCGCCTTCGCGCAGAGCAATTCCGGGCCGGTGCGCATCGGCATGATCACCGACATGTCGAGCCTGTACGCCGACATCGACGGCCCCGCGGGCGTGGAGATGGTGAAGTGGGCCGTGCAGGACTTCGGCGGCAAGGTGCTGGGACGCCCGATCGAAGTGCTGTCCGCCGACCATCAGAACAAGGCCGACGTGGCCAGCTCGAAGGCGCGCGAGTGGATGGACAAGGAGAACCTCGCGATGCTGGTGGGCGGCACGAGCTCGGGCACCGCGATCGCGATGTCCAAGGTCGCGGCCGAGAAGAAGCGTCCCTTCCTCGTCATCGGCGCGGGTTCGGCACGCCTCACGAACGAGGACTGCAACCCCTACACCGTGCACTACGCATACGACACGGTGTCGCTCGCGAAGGTGGCCGGCTCGGCGCTGATCAAGTCCGGCCTGAAGACCTGGTATTTCCTCACCGCCGACTACGCGTTCGGCTACTCGCTCGAAGCCGACGCCTCGAAGGTCGTCAAGGAAAACGGCGGTACGGTGGTCGGCTCGGTGAAGCACCCGCTCAACGCATCCGACTTCTCGTCCTTCCTGCTGCAGGCGCAGGCGTCCAAGGCGCAGATCCTCGCGATGGCCAACGCCGGCGGCGACTTCACCAATGCGATGAAGGCGGCCAAGGAATTCGGCATCACGAAGACGATGAAGGTCGCCGGCCTGCTGGTGTTCATCAACGACGTGCACTCGCTGGGCCTGAACAACACCGAAGGCCTGCAGCTGGCCGACAGCTGGTACTGGAACCAGGACGACGCGAGCCGCAAGTTCGCCAAGCGCTTCTTCGACAAATACAAGCGCATGCCCTCGAGCCTGCAGGCCGCCGACTACTCGGTGACCATGAACTACCTGAAGGCCGTGCAGCAGGCCGGCACGACCGATTCCGACAAGGTCATGCAGACGCTCAAGTCGATGAAGATCGACGACTTCTACAACAAGGGCCAGATCCGCGCCGACGGCCGCATGATCCACGACATGTACCTGTTCCAGGTGAAGGGCCAGAAGGAATCGACCACGCCGTGGGATTACTACAAGCTCGTGGCCAAGGTCCCGGGCGACCAGGCATTCACGACGCCAGCCGAGTCCAAGTGCTCGGCGTTCAAGAAGTAAGCTGACACGGCAAGGACCAGGCCTTCATGGAAATCTTCGGAATCCCGCTGCAAGCCTTCCTCGGGCAACTGGTGCTCGGGCTGGTGAACGGCGCGTTCTATGCCATGCTGAGCCTGGGCCTGGCCGTCATCTTCGGCCTGCTGGACATCGTGAACTTCGCGCACGGCGCGCTCTACATGCTGGGCGCGTTCGGTGCGTGGATCATGCTGGACCAGTTCGGCGTGAACTTCTGGTTCGCGCTGGTCCTGTCTCCCCTCATCGTCGGCGCGCTGGGCGTGGTGATCGAGCGGGCCTTCCTGAAGCGGCTGTATGGGCTCGATCCCTTGTACGGCCTGCTGCTCACCTTCGGCCTGGCGCTCATCCTGGAAGGCGTGTTCCGCTACCAGTTCGGCGCGTCGGGCCAGTCTTATCCGGTGCCGGAGCTGCTCTCGGGCGCCACCAACCTCGGCTTCATGGTCCTGCCGAACTACCGCGCGTTCGTGGTGCTCGCCTCGATCGTGGTCTGCGTCGGCACCTGGTTCCTGATCGAGCGCACGCGCCTGGGCGCCTACCTGCGCGCCGGCACGGAAAACGCGCGGCTGGTCCAGGCCTTCGGCGTCAACGTGCCGGTGATGGTCATGCTCACGTACGGCGCGGGTGCAGCGCTCGCCGCGATGGCCGGTGTGCTGGCAGCTCCCATCATCCAGGTCACGCCGTTGATGGGCTCCAACCTCATCATCGTCGTGTTCGCGGTGGTGGTGATCGGCGGCATGGGCTCGATCATCGGCTCGGTCGTCACCGGCCTGGGGCTGGGCGTGATCGAAGGCTTGACTCGCGTGTTCTACCCCGAGGCTTCCAACGTCGTCGTTTTCGTCGTGATGGTGATCGTGCTCATCCTGCGCCCCGCGGGCCTGTTCGGCAAGGAAGCCTGAAATGCAGCGCAATTCCGTCCGCATCACCTATGCCGCGCTGCTCGCGCTGCTGCTGGCCGCGCCGTTGATCGGGCTGTACCCGGTCTTCGTGATGAAGCTGCTGTGCTTCGCCCTCTTCGCCTGCGCGTTCAACCTGCTGCTCGGCTTCACGGGCCTGCTCTCGTTCGGGCACGCCGCGTTCTTCGGTTTCGCGGCCTATGTCACGGGCTATTGCGTGAAGTCGCAGGGCTGGACGCCCGAGCTTGCGGTGCTGGCCGGCACCGCCGTGGCGGCCCTGATCGGCTTGGTGTTCGGGCTGGTGGCGATCCGCCGCCAGGGCATCTACTTCGCGATGATCACGCTCGCGCTGGCGCAGATGGTGTTCTTCATCTGCCTGCAGGCCTCCTTCACCGGCGGCGAGGACGGCCTGCAGGGTGTGCCGCGCGGCAAGCTCTTCGGCGTGCTGCCGCTCGAGAGCGATACCACGTTCTATTACGTGATCGTTGCCGTCGTGGTGCTCTGCTTCTTCGGCATCATGCGCATCGTCACCTCGCCCTTCGGCCAGGTGCTGAAGATGGTCCGGGAAAACGAGCCGCGTGCCATCTCGCTGGGCTACCAGGTGGACCGCTACAAGCTGCTGGCCTTCGTGTTGTCCGCCGCGCTGGCCGGGCTGGCCGGCTCGCTCAAGTGCCTGGTGATGGGCTTCGCCACGCTGTCGGACGTGACCTGGCAGATGTCCGGCGAAGTGATCCTGATGAACCTGCTCGGCGGCGTCGGCACCTTCCTCGGCCCGGTGATCGGTGCCGGCATCGTGATCGCGCTGCAGGACACGCTGGCCGACAAGGTCGGCGAGTGGGTCACGGTCATCATCGGCGCGATCTTCGTGGTCTGCGTGCTGGCCTTCCGCAAGGGCGTGGTCGGCGAGATCCACGCCTTCATGGAGCGGCGCCGCGCGCGCTCGGCCGGCGGGTCCCGCGCAGCCCGCGACGGCGCACTGTCATCCATGTGATTGGGAAGCGGCCCGCGGGCCGCTAACCTTGCGCATCACCGACGCAAGGACTTCCCATGACCGACCTCTTCACCCTCCAGGGCCGCACGGCCCTCGTCACCGGCGGCTCGCGCGGCATCGGCCGCATGATCGCCAAGGGCTTCCTCGCGCAAGGCGCGAAGGTGTACATCTCGTCGCGCAAGGCGGACGCGTGCGATGCGGCGGCGAAGGAGCTCTCGGCTTTCGGCCCGTGCTTCTCCCTGCCCGCCGACGTTTCCACGGTGGAGGGCGCGAGGGGCCTGGCCGCCGCTTATGCAGCGCGCGAGAAGTCGCTCGACATCCTGGTCAACAACGCGGGTGCCGCGTGGGGCGAAAGCTTCGACACCTTTCCCGAGAAGGGCTGGGACAAGGTCGTGGACCTGAACATGAAGGCGCCGTTCTTCCTCACGCAGGCGCTGCACGGCCTGCTGAAACAGGCGGCCCGGTCCCGGCCGGCCAAGGTGATCAACATCGCGTCGATCGACGGCATCTCCGTCAACCAGTGGGAAACGTATTCCTATACCGCGAGCAAGGCGGGGCTGATCCACCTCACCCGCCGCATGTCGCTGCGCCTCGTCAAGGACAACATCGTCGTGAGCGGCATCGCCCCCGGCCCGTTCGCATCCGAGATGAACAAGGAGGCGCGCGACCACGGCGACGTGGTGGCGCAGCACGTGCCCGCAGGCCGCATCGGCAGCGACGAGGACATGGCCGGCGCGGCGATCTATCTCGCCTCGCGCGCGGGTGACTACGTGGTGGGCGAGACGATCGTCGTCGACGGCGGCGTGACCCTGGCCAGGGGCTGAGTCAGATCGTCCAGTTCTGCGGGCCGCGGCTGGCGATCTTCACCGCGCCGACGCGGTTGCCCAGCTCGGCGCAGCGCGCCAGCGACCAGCCCTGCTCCAGGCCGAACAGCAGCGCCCCGCGCCAGGCGTCGCCGCAGCCGGTCGGGTCGACCACCTCGGCCGCTTTCACGCCCGGCACGTGGGTCTTCTTCCCGCCGATCCAGATCTCGCAGCCTTCGGCCCCGAGCGTGACGACCAGGCCCTGCACGCGGCGCGAGATCTCGGCGCTGGACCATCCCGTGCGCTCCGAGAGCATCTTGCCTTCGTAATCGTTCACCGTGACCCAGGTCGCCGCGTCGACGAACTGCGCGAGCTCGCGGCCGTCGAACATCGGCAGGCCCTGCCCCGGATCGAACACGAACGGAATGCCCGCCGCCTTGAACTGCTGCGCGTGCTGCAGCATCGCGTCGCGTCCGTCCGGCGAGATCATCCCGAGCTTGATGTCCGGCCGGGCCTCGACGCGCGTGACGTGCGCCTGCGTCATCGCGCCGGGGTGGAAGGCGGTGATCTGGTTGTTGTCCACGTCGGTCATGATCATTGCCTGCGCGGTGTAACTGCCCTCGACCTCGCGCACGAACTCGGTGCTGATGCCCAATTCCTTGATGCGTGCGACGTAGTCGCGCCCGTCGCTGCCCACCGTGGCCATCGGCAGCGGCGTGCCGCCCAGGCGCTTCAGGCTGTAGGCGATATTGCCCGCGCAGCCGCCGAAATCGCGCCGCAGTTGCGGCACGAGGAAGGAGACGTTCAGGATGTGCAGCTGGTCGGGCAGGATCTGCTCGGCGAAGCGGCCGTGGAAGGTCATGATGGTGTCGAAGGCGAGCGAGCCGCAGATCAAGGCCGACATGGAAGGTCTTTCGAAGGATTCAGGGGTAAAAAGCAAGCAGCCGGTAGCCCGCCACGCGATTGGCCACGGCGGCGCCATCGACGGCCACCGCGACCGACGTGGCCCAGTCGCCCGTGGCCAGGGACGGCCGGCCCGGGGCGATCTCGGCCGGCTGCAGCACGCGGCGCACGACCGGCTGGTCCTGCGAATCGGTGAGCGTGAGTTCGAGCGCGGGCATCGCCACCTCGTTGGGCGCAATGTTCCTGAGTGTGACGTTCAGGCGGTAGGTGTCGCCGCGCAGCTTGTTGAACGAGGACGTCTCGATCGCGATCGCGTCGATCTGCTGCGGCGGCCCCAGGCGGCAGCGCATGACGTCGCACATCCGCACGAGCCACGGGCGCAGCCGCGGCGCCGACACGGCGAGGCGATCGCGATCGCGGAATGCGACCTGGCCCGCCAGCAAACCCGCAAGCACCACGAGCAGCAGCACGAGCGTGACGCGCACGGCCGGCCGGCCCCAGGACTCCTTGCGCCGCGCCTGCCGCACGAAGGACAGGTCCTGCAGCTCGGGCTCACGCTCGAGCGGCGCGGGTCGGCTCAGGCCGTGGGGCCCGATGAACTCCGCGCCGGCCGGGTCGGCGCGCCGCAATTCGAAAGGCCGGTCGAGCGGGTGCTCCAGCAGCGCCTGCACCTGCTCGTCGATCTCGCGCGGGTCGGGCGTGCCGTCGAGCACGCTGTCGTCGACTTCGCTGTGCAACGAGGATTCGAATTCGGAAGAAGGTGCGGCCTCGGCGGGCGCGCCGCGTGCAGCCGGCTCGATCGGTGCGCGTGCGGCGGGAGCGGCGGGGGGCTCGACGGCCGATTCCTCGCGCAGGTCCGCTGTGGCGTCGAAGATCTCCGCGCAATGGCCGCAGCGCACCCAGCCCTCGGAAATCTTGAGCTGGTCGGCGACGACCTTGAACATCGTCCCGCAGGCAGGGCAGCGCGTGATCAGGCTCATCAGCGGACGATTGTAGACAGCCGCAGCCAGCCGCCCCGGGCGGTCAGCGGCGGGCGGTCATGAGGATCCAGCCCTCTTCGGCATCGGCGATTTCCAGCCGCAGGTACGGTGCATAAGCCTGCTTCAGCTCGTCGGCCTGGCGCTCGAGGATGCCGGCGAGCACCAGCGAGCCGCCGGCGGCGACGTGCGACGTGAGCAGTGGTGCGAGCACCTTCAGCGGCATCGCGAGGATGTTCGCGAGCACGAGATCGTAGGAGCCCGCCGCCCGGTCCGGCAGGCCCGCATTGAGGTGCACGCCGTTCGCCAGCGCATTGGCGACCGTCGATTCGACCGCCGCCGGGTCGATGTCCACCGCGTCGACTTCGCCAGCCCCGAAGCGTGCCGCGCCGATCGCAAGGATGCCCGAGCCGCAGCCGTAGTCGAGCACTCGCTGGCCCGCGGGCGGGTGCTGCGCGATCCAGCGCAGGCACATGCGCGTGGTCGGATGCGTGCCGGTGCCGAACGCCAGCCCTGGATCGAGCCGGATCACCTGCTTCGCCTGCGCGGGCGGCTCATGCCAGGTCGGGACGATCCAGAATTCTTCCGTGATCGGGACGGGCGCGAACTGCGATTGCGTCAGGCGCACCCAGTCCTGGTCGGGCACGCTGTCCACGCCCAGCACCTCGCAGCCCTCGAAGAAGTCCTGGGCCCGCAGGACCAGCGCGGCGTGCTGCGCCGCCTCTTCCTTTTCGAAGAGCGCCAGCACGCGCGAGCGCTGCCAGCCTTCCTTGGGCGGCGGCAGGCCCGGTTCGCCGAAGAGCGCTTGTTCCGCATCGGTCTGCGCGTCGGCGTCCTCGACCGAAACGCTCAGTGCGTCGAGGGCATCGAGCGCATCGCTCACGGGTTCGATCCGCTCTTCGGGGCACAGCAGCCGCAGCTCGAACATCAGGGTCAGGGCTCAGCGCTTGTGATGCGAGAGCCACTCCTCGAGGTAATGGATGTTGGTGCCGCCTTCCATGAAGCGCGCGTCCACCAGCAGTTCGCGGTGCAGCGGTATGTTGGTGTTGATGCCTTCGACCACCGTCTCCAGCAGCGCCGTGCGCATGCGCGCGAGGGCCTCCTCGCGCGAATCGCCGTGCACGATGATCTTGCCGATCATCGAGTCGTAGTTCGGCGGCACGAAGTAGTTCGTGTACACGTGCGAATCGACGCGCACGCCCGGCCCGCCCGGCGCGTGCCACATCGTGATCCGGCCCGGCGAGGGCACGAACTTGTACGGGTCCTCGGCGTTGACCCGGCACTCGATGGCATGGCCGTGCAGCTGGACCTCCCGCTGCGTGAACGGCAGCTTCTCGCCCGCGGCCACCATGATCTGCGTCTTCACGATGTCGATGCCGGTGATCAGCTCCGTGACCGGGTGCTCGACCTGCACCCGCGTGTTCATCTCGATGAAATAGAACTCGCCGTCCTCGTACAGGAACTCGAACGTGCCGGCCCCGCGGTAGCCGATGCGCTTGCAGGCGGCCACGCAGCGCTCGCCGATTTTCTCGATGAGCTTGCGCGGGATGCCGGGCGCCGGCGCCTCCTCCATCACCTTCTGGTGGCGGCGCTGCATCGAGCAGTCGCGCTCGCCCAGGTAGACGGCATTCTTGTACTTGTCGGCGAGGATCTGGATCTCGATGTGGCGCGGGTTCTGGAGGAATTTCTCCATGTAGACGGCTGGATTGCCGAAGGCCGCCTGCGCCTCCGCCTTCGTCATCTGCACCGCGTTGACGAGCGCCGCTTCCGTATGCACGACGCGCATGCCGCGCCCGCCGCCGCCGCCCGCGGCCTTGATGATCACCGGATAACCGACGGCCTTGGCCAGGCGCCGGATTTCCACCGGGCTGTCGGGCAGTTCGCCTTCGGAGCCCGGCACGCAAGGCACGCCCGCCTTGATCATCGCCTGCTTGGCCGAGACCTTGTCGCCCATGATGCGGATCGACTCGGGCGTGGGGCCGATGAACTGGAAACCGCTCTTCTCGACGCGCTCGGCGAAGTCCGCGTTTTCCGACAGGAAGCCGTAGCCCGGGTGGATCGCTTCCGCGTCCGTCACTTCCGCCGCCGAAATGATCGCCGGCATGTTGAGATAGCTTTGCGGCGACGGCGCGGGGCCGATGCACACGGCCTCTTCCGCCAGCTTCACGTATTTCGCTTCGCGGTCGGCCTCGGAATAGACCATCACCGCGCGGATGCCAAGCTCGCGGCAGGCGCGCTGAATCCGCAGGGCGATTTCGCCGCGATTGGCGACCAGGATCTTCTTGAACATGGAGCCCGCTTATTCGATGACGAAGAGGGGCTGCCCGTACTCCACGGCCTGGCCGTTCTCCACGAGGATCTGGGTGACGGTGCCGGCCTTGTCGGCCTCGATCTCGTTGAGGATCTTCATCGCCTCGATGATGCAGATCGTGTCGCCTTCCTTCACCTGCGAGCCGACTTCCACGAAGGGCTTGGCCCCGGGGCTGGCGGAACGGTAGAAGGTGCCGACCATCGGCGACTTCACCATGTGGCCCGTCGGCGCGGCGGGCGCGGCGGGCACCGGAGCGGCGGCCAGGGCCGGCGCCGCGGCAACGGGTGCGTTCGCGGCCGGAGCGGCCATCGGCACCGCCACCTGCTGGACGACGCCCCCACCCTTGACGATGCGGACCTTGCCCTCGGCCTCGGTGATCTCCAGCTCCGACACGTTCGACTCCGACACGAGATCGATCAGTGTCTTGAGTTTCCTGAGGTCCATGGTCCCAACCCGCTAAGCTACGAAAGGAACGCGAATTTACAGCAAAATCCGCTTACTTTTCGTTTCTGCCCGCTTTTTTCACTTATTTTTACGGCTGGGCTTGACAGCCACCAGCCTGCAAACTAGTTGGCCAGCTGCGCCCAGCGCGTCAGGTCAGCCGGGACAACGCGACCTATTCTACGCTGGACGATGTCGCCTCCCGCGCCGATAGCGACCGTAAAGGGAAGGCCGCCGCTTTCATTGCCGAGGGCCTTCGTCAGTTCCGTACCGCCCAATCCGGCAAGCCCGATCGGATAGCCGACAGGCGTGCGCTGCAGGAAAGCCCGCACCGCGCTTGGCTGGTCGATGGCCAGACCGACGACTTGCAGGTTTTTGCCTGCGTTTTGCCGCCAGAACGCGTCCAGAAGAGGCATCTCTTCCACGCAGGGCGGACACCAGGTGGCCCAGAAATTCAGCACCAGCGGCTTGCCACGGAAGGCTTGCATCGCGATCGGGCCACCTGCGGGAGCGTCGAAGCTGGCGGCCCACAGCGACGGATCGACGCGGCCCGGGCCCTCGCCGCCCTTGAACTGCCAGATCGCCACTGCCCCGCCTGCAACCGCGGCGGCTGCCCCGATGCCCGCCAGCAGGAGCGTGCGGCGGCGAGCGTCGGCAGGGGAAGGGATCGCATCCGTCGTCATGGTTGCGCATTCTCCACCAATGCGCGGACAGCGGCCGCGTCGCCCCGGGGCGGACGGCCGCGCGAGTCCGGCTTCAGGGCGCCGCGCACATCGTCATGGTCATAAATGAGGAGATGCACGCCGATCACTTCGCCCAGGTCGCGGCTCACACTCGACAAGCTCAAGGCCTCGACCGGCTCGCCGTTGAAGCCGGTCACGATGCGCGCCTCGTAGTCCACGTTGTTGTCGATCAGCGCCAGTTCGGCCGACTTGGGATCGTCACAGAAGAGCTGGATATAGATGTCCGACAGGTGCGTGGCCGTGCCGTGCCAGACCGCACCGCCCAGGTAGGGCCGGAACTGCGCCAGCCGGTCCATCCACACCAGCGCCAGCTTTCGCAACGCGGCGAGTTCGCGAGGCTGGGTATCCGCACAGAAGATCGAGATGTACTCGCGCACCGCGTCCTCGACCAGCTCGTTGTCCGGCAGCGCCGTGCGGGCCGGCAGGCCCAGTTGCTTCACGGCCCGCCGCTTGGCGGCGCCCCACTCCAGCCCTTCTTCCACGACCAGCCGCGCAGCGGCCTGCGCGATCTCGGTTTTCGCGTCCATTGCAGGACATTCTGCATTGCCGCGGATGGCCATGACCCCTACAGTGGCTCGAAAGAGAAAAGGAGACTGCCCATGAAGGCCACGATGATGGATGTGCCGCTGTCGCTCAACCACCTGCTCGAGCGCGCGGGAAAGCTGTTCGCCGGCAACGAAATCGTCTCGCGCCTGCCGGACAAGAGCCTGCGCCGGCACACCTATGGCGAGTTCTACCGGCGAACGCGGGCGTGGGCGGCGGCCCTGCAATCGCTGGGCCTGAAGAAGGGGGATCGCGTCGCGACGCTGTGCTGGAACCACCACGCGCACCTGGAGTGCTACTTCGGCATCCCGGCGGCCGGCGGCGTGATGCACACCTTGAACCTGCGGCTCTCGCCTGACGAGATCGGCTGGATCGCGGGCAACGCGAACGACCGCTTCCTCGTGGTCGACGACGTGCTGCTGCCCCTGTACAAGCAGTTGGCGCACCTGCACCGCTTCGAGCGCGTGATCGTGTTCCCGTTCTCCGGCGGTCCTGTGCCGGCGGACCTGGAGGACTACGAAGCCCTGCTCGCGAGCGCCGACCCGGACAGTTTCGAATACGCGCCGCACGACGAGAACGACCCTGTGGCGATGTGCTACACGTCGGGCACGACCGGCCGGCCCAAGGGCGTCGTGTACTCGCACCGCTCCACGGTCCTGCACACACTGGTGGCGAGCCTCGCGGATTTCTGGGGCCTGCGCGGCACCGACGTGGTCCTGCCGGTCACGCCGATGTTCCACGCGAACAGCTGGGGCATCCCGTACGGCGCAGTGAACCTGGGCGTGAAACTGGTGTTCCCCGGCCCGCACCTGCATCCCGACGACGTCCTGGACCTGATGCAGCTCGAGCCGCCGACGCTGGCGCTGGGCATGCCCACCATCTGGCTCACGCTGATCCAGACCTACGATGCCGCCCAGGCCGAGGGCTCGCCCAACCACGGACGCTGGAAACTGCCCAAAGGCATGCGCTCGCTGGTCGGCGGCGCGGCGGTGCCCGAAGCGCTGATCCGCGCCTTCGACAAGCACGGCATCTGGATCATGCAGGGCTGGGGCATGACGGAGACCTCGCCGGTCTGCACGATCTCCTACCCGCGTGCGGAATTGCGCGATGCGAGCGCCGACGAGAAATACCGCCGCGCCGCGATGGCCGGCGTGCCCGTGCCCCTGGTGGACCTGCGCGTATGGGGCGACGCGGGCGAACAGGCGTGGGACGGCAAGAGCGTCGGCGAGATCCAGGTGCGCGGACCTTTCATCACCGGCTCGTACCACGAGGTGCCCGTCGCGCGCGACAAGTTCAGCGACGACGGCTGGCTGCGCACGGGCGACGTCGCGTCGGTCGATCCGCTCGGCTTCGTGCGCATCACCGACCGCACCAAGGACCTGATCAAGTCCGGCGGCGAGTGGATCAGTTCGGTGGACCTGGAGAATGCGCTGATGGCTCACCCTGCCGTCGCCGAAGCAGCCGTGATCGCCATCCCCGACGAGAAATGGAGCGAGCGGCCCTTGGCTTGCGTGGTGCTGAAACCCGGCAAGGACGCGGACACGAAGCAGTTCGATGCCCACCTGCTCGCGCACGGCTTCGCCAAGTGGCAGCTGCCCGAACGCTACGAGTTCATCGACGCGATCCCGCGCACCTCGACCGGCAAGTTCTGGAAAGTGAAACTGCGCGAGCGCTTCCCGAAGTGAGCGGGGGCTGCCGCCGATAATCGGCGGATGCACATCCACATTCTCGGCATCTGCGGCACCTTCATGGGAGGCGTGGCCGCGCTCGCCCGCGAGGCCGGGCACAAAGTTACGGGTTGCGACGCCGGTGTCTACCCGCCGATGAGCGACCAGCTGCGCGCGCTCGGCATCGAACTGATCGAAGGTTACGGAGCCGACCAGCTCTCCCTGAAACCGGACGCCTGGGTGATCGGCAACGTCGTCTCACGCGCGCGCCAGGCCGACGGCACGCCGCGCTACCCGTTGATGGAAGCGATCCTGGACGAGGGGCTCGCGTACACGAGCGGCCCGCAGTGGCTGTCGGAGAACGTGCTGCAGGGACGCCATGTGCTGGCGGTCGCCGGCACGCACGGCAAGACGACCACCACGTCGATGCTCGCGTGGATCCTCGAGCACGCGGGCCTGAAACCGGGTTTCCTGGTCGGCGGCGTACCGAGCAACTTCGGCATCTCGGCGCGGCTCGGGCAAGGCGCGCACTTCGTCATCGAGGCCGACGAATACGACACCGCCTTCTTCGACAAGCGCAGCAAGTTCGTGCACTACCGGCCCCGCACCGCCGTGCTGAACAACCTCGAGTTCGACCACGCCGACATCTTCGACGACCTCGCGGCGATCGAGCGCCAGTTCCATCACCTCGTGCGCACCGTGCCGTCCAAGGGGCGCGTCGTCGCCAACGGGCTGGAGGAAAGCCTCGCGCGCGTGCTGCACATGGGATGCTGGAGCGAAGTACGCAGTTTCGGCGCCACCACCGACGACTTCACGGCCGAGGGCGAGCCGCACGATTTCCGCGTGATGCTGCGCGGCAAGGAGGCGGCACGCGTGCAATGGGACATGACCGGCGTGCACAACCAGCTCAATGCGCTGGCGGCGATCGCCGCCGCCGAGCATGTCGGCGTGTCACCGCAAGCGTCCGCCGCCGCACTGGCGCAGTTCCGGAGCGTCAAGCGCCGGATGGAAGTGCGGGGCGAGGTGGCGGGCATCACCGTGTACGACGATTTCGCGCATCACCCCACGGCCATCCGCACCACGGTCGACGGCCTGCGGCGCAAGGTCGGCAAGGCGCGCATCCTTGCCGTGTTCGAGCCGCGCAGCAACACGATGAAACTCGGCGCGATGAAATCGCAGCTGCCCTGGAGCCTGGAGCAGGCGGACCTCGCGTTCTGCCATTCGGGCGGGCTCGACTGGGATGCGGCCGAAGCGCTCGCCCCGATGGGCGCGAGGGCGCGAGTGGCCGACAGCATCGACAAGCTCGTGCAGCTCGTGGTCGAGGCCGCGCGCCCCGGCGACCAGGTGCTTTGCATGAGCAACGGCGGCTTCGGCGGCATTCACGCCAAGCTGCTCGCGGCGCTGGCCGCGCGCGCCTAGCCGCGGCGGCGCTTCACGGCGTCCGACAGGACCTCCAGCGCGCGCAGCGAATCATCCCAGCCCAGGCAGGCATCCGTGATGCTCTTGCCGTACTCGAGCGCCTTCGGGTCGTCCTTGCCGGGCGTGAACTTCTGCGCACCGGCATGCAGGTGGCTTTCGATCATCACGCCGAAGACCGAGCGCGAGCCGCCCGCGATCTGGCCCGCGACGTCGCGCGCCACGTCGAGTTGCTTCTCGTGCTGCTTGCTGCTGTTCGCGTGGCTGCAATCGACCATCAGCACCGGCGGCAGCTTGGCGGCCTGCAGGTCCTTCACCGCGGCCGCGACGCTCGCCGCGTCGTAGTTCGGCGCCTTGCCGCCGCGCAGGATCACGTGGCAGTCGCGGTTGCCGTTGGTCTGCACGATCGCCACCTGGCCGTTCTTGTGGACGGACAGGAAGTGGTGGCCGCGCGCGGCCGCCTGGATCGCGTCGGTGGCGATCCGGATGTTGCCGTCGGTCCCGTTCTTGAAGCCGATCGGCGCCGACAGGCCCGAGGCGAGTTCGCGGTGCACCTGGCTTTCGGTCGTGCGCGCGCCGATGGCGCCCCAAGCGATCAGGTCACCGATGTACTGGGGCGAGATCACGTCGAGGAACTCGCTGCCGGCCGGCAGGCCGAGCCGGTTGATCTCGATCAGGAGCTGGCGCGCGATGCGCAGGCCTTCGTCGATGCGGAAGCTCTCGTCGAGGTACGGGTCGTTGATCAGGCCCTTCCACCCCACCGTCGTGCGCGGCTTCTCGAAATACACGCGCATGACGATCTCGAGCGTGCCCGCGTAGCGGCTGCGCACCTCCTTGAGGCGCCGCGCGTAATCGAGCGCCGCGGCGGGGTCGTGGATCGAACACGGCCCGATCACCACCAGCAGCCGGTCGTCCTCGCCCGCCATGATGTTGTGGATGGCGCGCCGCGTGTCGCTGATCAGGCGCTCCACGGCCGTGCCGCGGATCGGGAAGAAGCGGATCAGATGCTCGGGCGGCGGCAGCACGGTGATGTCCTTGATGCGCTGGTCGTCGGTGGCGCTGGTCTTGTCGACGGGATGGGCATGCCAGGCATCGTGATCGGCGGGTTTGGGGTTCATCGGTGGGGCTCCTCGAGGTGAAAGTGTTTCGGGCAATAAAAAACCGCCGGGGGTTCCGGCGGTTTTTCGAGTGTCTGCGCGCTTGTCTTCGGGTGCGTTCAGTTCTCTCTTCCGCCGGCGGACAGGAGATACCAAAAATAGCCAAAGAAAAACGCGAAGCGCGTGTGCATGGGATGCAATGTAGCACAAAGCATTGCGGTTCCTAGAGGCGCAGCTTCTTCCACCACTGAATGGCGCGTTCGACCCGGGGCTTGTCCAGCGAGCCGAGCGTGGACGCGTCCTGCTCGCTCGCCAGCCACTGCTCGTACATGTCGATCATCAGCATGCCTTCGCCGAGCGTGCGCCACGCGACCAGTTCGAAATCCTCCGCGGTGAGCAGCAGCTCCGTGCTGCTGGGGCCGCCGGCCAGCAGCCATTGCCCGATCAGGACACGGAAGTTGTTCAGCGCCTGCAGGTAAGAGGCGTATTCGTACAGCCCGCGCCAGGGCAGGCCGAGGTTGACGACGAGGTTGCGGTGCCCGCGCAGGGCCGTGAGCAGGTCCACCAGCATCGGTGCAATGCCGGCTCGAATGCGGTTGACGCGCAGCGCCGCGATGATCGCCTCGATGGGCACGGACACCTGCGCCATGCTTTCGGACAGCAGCCGGCTGTCCTCGTCGGCAACGGCACTGCGCAGGAAATTCGAGAGCTCGCCGAACGAGTTGATGCTCGGCAGGTTGGTGACGGGATCGATGCGCAGGCGCGAGTTGGGCCTCGTTTCCCGGTTCATGGCTTGCGTGTCAGGCCGTCCCGCCCACCGTCAGCCCGTCGATGCGCAGCGTGGGCTGTCCCACCCCCACCGGCACGCTCTGCCCTTCCTTGCCGCAGGTGCCCACGCCGGAATCGAGCTGCATGTCGTTGCCGATCATCGTCACGCGCGTGAGCGCGTCCGGCCCGTTGCCCACGATGGTCGCCCCCTTCACCGGATACTGGATCTTGCCGTCCTCGACCCAGTACGCCTCGCTTGCCGAGAACACGAACTTGCCCGACGTGATGTCGACCTGGCCGCCGCCGAAGTTGGTGGCGTACAGGCCCTTCTTGATGCTCGCGACGATTTCCTGTGGCGACTTGTCCCCGCCGAGCATGTAGGTGTTCGTCATGCGCGGCATCGGGATGTGCGCATAGCTTTCGCGCCGGCCGTTGCCCGTGGGCGCCACGCCCATGAGCCGCGCGTTGAGCGAATCCTGCATGTAGCCGCGCAGGATGCCGTCCTCGATCAGCACGGTGCGCTGCGTGGCGTTCCCTTCGTCGTCGACGTTCAGTGACCCGCGCCGGTCGCTGATCGTGCCGTCGTCGAGCACCGTGACGCCCTTGGCCGCCACGCGCTTGCCGATGCGGCCGGAGAACGCGCTCGAGCCCTTGCGGTTGAAGTCGCCTTCCAGGCCATGGCCGATGGCCTCGTGCAACAGGATGCCGGGCCAGCCCGGCCCGAGCACCACGGTCATCTCGCCCGCCGGGGCGGGACGCGACTCGAGGTTCGTCAGCGCCGCGTTCACGGCGTCGTTCACGTACTCGTCGATGCGCGCCTCGTCGAAGTACGCCAGCCCGAAACGCCCGCCACCGCCGCCGGTGCCGACCTCGCGGCGGCCGCCCTCCTCCGCGATCACGGTGACCGACAGCCGCACCAGCGGCCGCACGTCCGCGGCGAGCGTCCCGTCCGCCCGCGCGACCATCACCACGTCGTATTCGCTGGCCAGGCCCGCCATCACCTGCACGACGCGCGGGTCCTTGGCGCGGGCCTTCTTCTCGGCGCGCTCGAGCAATTGCACCTTGGCCGTGCTGTCCAGCGTCGCGATCGGGTCCAGCCCGTGGTAGAGCGAGCGGCCGCCGGCGATCTTCTTTTCGCCGACGCGCGCGCGGCCATCGCCGCCCGCGGCCGCGATGCTGCGCACCGTGCGCGCCGCATCGAGCAGCGAGGCTTCCGAGATGTCGTCCGAGTAGGCGAAGGCCGTCTTCTCGCCGGAGATCGCACGAACGCCCACGCCCTGGTCGATGCTGAAGCTGCCGGTCTTGACGATGCCCTCTTCCAGGCTCCAGCCCTCGCTGCGCGTGTACTGGAAGTACAGGTCGGCATCGTCCACGGCGTGGGTCGTGATTTCCGCCAGCGCGCGCGCCAGGTGGGTTTCATTGAGGCCGAAGGGATCCAGCAGCAGCCGCTGGGCCGTGGCCAGCCGCTCGAGGGTGGGTTCGCGGGAGATCATCGAGGCATTCTAGGAGTTCGGCGGGATCAGTGCTTGCGCTGCACGACCGTCCGGGCATGGTCGCGGTCGTCCAGGGCTTGCAGCAGCGCGCGCGCGGATGGGTAGCGCTCTTCCGGTTTCTTGGCCATGAGCGTATCGATGATCGGCTGCAGAGCCGCGTGCTGCGAGGGCAGGCTCGGCGTCGGCGCCGAGAGATGGCGGGCCAGCAGCAGGTCGAGCGATTCGGCGCGGAAGGGCCGCTCGCCCATGAGCATCTCGAACATCATCACGCCCAGGCTGTACAGGTCCGACACGGTCGTGATCGCCTGGCCCGATGCCTGCTCCGGACTCAGGTAGAAGGGCGTGCCGACCACGTCGCCGTGGCGCGTCTGCGTGAAGGCGAGGTTTTCCTGCTGCATCATCGACTTGGCGATGCCGAAGTCGGCCAGCGCCACGCTGCCGTCGGGCCGGCGCATGATGTTTTCGGGCTTGAGGTCGCGGTGGATGATCCCGCAGGCGTGGATCGCATCGAGCGCCTGCGCCACCTGGCGCACGATCTCCAGCACCCGGTCCTGGGTCATGCCCGCCTGGATTTCGGCGCGCAGGTCGCCGCGCTCGAAGTACTCCATCGCGATGTAGGCGTGGTCGTCCGTGAAGCCCTGGTCGTAGATGCGGATCACGCTCGGGTGCTCGATGCGCGACAGCAGCGCGTACTCCTGGATGAATCGCGACAGGTGCTCGCTGGTGGCCTTCCCGCTCGCATCGAGCACCTTCAGCACCACGGGCAGCAGGTCCGATTCGCGCACGGCGAGGAACACTTCGGTCATGCCGCCCGAGCCGATCTTGCGCGTGAGCCGGTAGCCTTTCAGGCGCAAAGGCTCGCCGCCCGGCTCGAAGCGGTGGTCCATGAATGCGGAGAGTTTCGACTGGAGCGCGCCTTTGACGGCACGCGCCGTGATCTCGGAATTGATCTGCACCGCTTCGCGCACCTCCTGCGCACGCTCGGTGAGCGTCGCCATCCCGTGGCGGATGTCCTGCTGGTTCGCTTCCAGCCCGACGATCTCGGCGACTTCGACGAATTCGTTGCGGCCACGCACTTCGAGCGAGGTGATGCCGCCGGTGAGCACGCCTTCGCCGGCGGCCTTCAGCACCGTGGTGCTCGCGACCACGGTCCAGCCCAGTTCCTTGCTCGTCGATTCCAGCCGTGCCGCCAGGTTCACGGTATCGCCGATCGGCGTGGTCTCCTTGTTCTGCGTGGTGCCGAGCCGGCAGATCGTCACCTCGCCCGCATGCAGGCCGACGCCGATCGCGAACGCCGGCAGCCCGCGCTTCGCGAATCGCCACGACAGCCACGAGCGGAACTCGTGCGTGGCAAGCGTCATCCCCAGCGCCGCCGAAATCGCGCGCCGGCTGGCCGGCAAGGGCGACGCGCCCCCCATCGTGTCGGAGAACACCGCCATCAGCCCGTCGCCGATGAAGCGCAGGTGGCGCCCGCCGTTTTTCAGCACCGGCTCGCACACGCGGCCGAAGTACTCGGTGAGCAGCTCCGCGACCTCGCGGGAACTGAGTTTCTCGGCCAGCGACGTGAAGCCGCGGATGTCGGAGAACAGCACCGTCGCCTCGAGCGCCGTCTCGGCGATCGCGCCGGATGGCGCCTCGAGCCCGAACTTGTCCGTCATCGCACGGCCGCCCAGGCTCTCGGTGAAGGCTCGGCGCAGGTGTTCCTCGCGGGCCTTCACCGCCGATTCGATGCTGGCCTCGATGCGGCCGCGCTTTTTCAGCAGGCCGGCCAGCGCATCGAGCAGCTCGACCCGCGTGAAGGGCTTGGCGAGGTAATCGTCGGCGCCTGACGTCATGCCGCGGCGCATGCTGGCGCGGTCGTCCAGCGCCGTGAGCAGCATGACGGACGTGGCGCCCAGGTCCTGGTCCGCGCGGATCGCGTCGAGCAGCTCGAAGCCGTCCATCTCGGGCATGCCGATGTCCGTGATGATGACCTGGGGCCGCACGGCCCTCGCCCTCGCCAGTCCCTGCCTGCCGTTCGTCGCCGAATCGATCGCGTAGCCTTCCAGCTTCAACAGCCGGATGACGTTGCTGCGGATGGCGTCGTCGTCCTCGACGATCAGGATGGTGGTTCGTGGGGGCGCCATGACCCGACGAGTCTAGCGTTGCGACAGCAGCCTGAAGAGGGCGGCGTCATCGAGATCCGCCATCCCGTTGTCGAGGGCTCGCGCGAAGAGGTCGCGCGCCACCGGCCCGAGCGGCCCGTCGAAACCGGCCGCCCGCGCGGCTTCGACCGCGAGCCGCGTGTCCTTCGCGAGCAGGGTCATGTGCGCGCGCGGCTCCCAGTCGCCGTCGATGGCGCGGCGCATGCGGTCGCTGCCGATCCAGCTCTGGCCGCTCGACTGGGCGATCACGTCGAGCGTGGTGGGGAGATCGAGTCCCAAGCGTTGCGCCAGCGCCATGGTCTCGGCCGCGCCGGCGAGGTTGATGCCGGCCAGCAGGTTGTTCACCAGCTTCGTCCGCGCGCCGTCGCCCGGCCGCTCGCTGATGCGGAACACTTTGCTGCTCAAGGCGGCCACGAGTTCGCGATGAGCCTCGAAGACCGCTTGCGCGCACGCGACCATCAGGCTCATCGAGCCGTCGCGGGCCCGCGCCGGACCGCCGGACATCGGCGCATCGATGGCGGCGATGCCGAGCGCGGCCAGCTTGCCTGCGATGCGTTCCACATCCTCCGGTGCGATGGTCGGGCACAGCATCACGGCGCTGCCGGCAGCGAGCGCCTGCACGGCACCCCGCTCGCCGAACAGCACGTCGCGGGCCTGAGCCGCATCGACCACGCACACGATGACCGTGCGCGCTTCGCGTGCGACATCCGTCGCGTCGGCACAGGCGGTCGCACCCGCGGCAGCCAACGCGTCGACCTTGGCGCGATCGATGTCATGCACGCGCACCGGCCAGCCCAGATCGAGGAGACGGGCCGCCATGCCGCCGCCCATGTTGCCCACGCCGACCACGCCGACCGGAAACATGGCGCGCCTCAGGTCTGGACGAGCCGCTTGCTCTTGGCGATGGACATCAGGATGCCCAGGCCCATGCCCAGCGTGACCATCGCCGTGCCGCCATAGCTGATGAAAGGCAGCGGCACACCGACCACGGGCAGGATACCGCTCACCATGCCCATGTTCACGAAGGCGTACGTGAAGAAGATCATGGTGATCGAGCCGGCCAGCAGGCGCGAGAACACCGTCGAGGCTTCGAGCGCGATCGCGAGTCCGCGCAGGATCAGGAACGCGAAGCCGGCGATCAGCAGCAGGTTGCCGACCAGCCCGAACTCCTCGGAGAACCCGGCGAAGATGAAGTCGGTCGTGCGTTCGGGGATGAAGTCCAGGTGGGTCTGCGTGCCCTGCATGAATCCCTTGCCGAAGACGCCGCCCGAACCGATCGCGATCATCCCCTGGATGATGTGGAAGCCCTTGCCGAGCGGGTCGGTGCTGGGATCGAGCAGCGTGCAGATGCGCTGCTGCTGGTAGTCGTGCAGGACCGGCCAGCGCACGCCTTCGGCGCACAGGCGCCCTTCGAACGCGATCAGCAGCACGGCCGCGACGAGCCCCAGGATCACCGGCGGCAGGATCAGCTTCCACGACAGGCCCGCGAAGAAGATCACGGACAGACCGGCGACCAGCACGAGGATCGCGGTGCCGAGGTCGGGCTGTTTCACGATCAGGCCCACGGGGATGAGCAGCAGCACGGCGGCCACCACGAAATCGAGCGGCCGCAACTGCCCTTCGCGCTTCTGGAACCACCACGCCAGCATCAGCGGCATGGCGATCTTGAGGATCTCGCTGGGCTGGATCACCACGCCGATGTTCACCCAGCGCTTGGCGCCCTTCTTGGTGATGCCGAACACCGCGACGGCGATGAGCAGCGCGACGCCGACCGTGTACAGGGGAACGGCAAAGCGCATCAGGCGCTGCGGCGGGACCTGCGCCACGACGAACATGATCAGGCCGGCCAGCGCCATGTTGCGGCCGTGGTCTGCAAAGCGCGAGCCGAAGTCGTAGCCCGCCGAGTACATGGTCAGCAGCCCGGCGCAGGCAAGCAGGAAGACGGCGAAGGCCAGCGGGCCGTCGAAGCCCTCCAGCATCGGCGCGAGGCGGTGCCGGACGGATGGCTGTTCGAAGACGGCGGACATGGCCCGGCATTATCGCGCGATGGCATCATGGCTCGCCATGCCCATGCCTCCTGTTACGCACCTGTTGTACCTGCACGGCTTCCGCTCGTCGCCCCATTCCACCAAGGCGCGGAAAGTCGCGGCCCGGGTGCAGGCGCGCCATCCTTCGGTCACCTGGTGGTGTCCGCAACTGCCGCCCTCGCCCAAGGCCGCGATGGCCCTGGTGATGGCGGGCATCGCGGCGTGGCCGCGCGACCGCATGGGCGTGATCGGCTCCTCGCTCGGCGGGTTCTACGCAAGCGCTGTCGCCCAGGCCTGCGAATGCCGGGCGGTGCTGCTCAATCCGGCCGTCGATCCCGCGCGGGACCTGGCGCAGTACATCGGCGAGCAGACCGCGTGGCACGACCCGGCGGAACATTTCCACTTCGCGCCCGAGTACGTCGATGAATTGCGCGCACTCGAGCCGGGGCGGCTGCGCCATCCCGAGAACTATTTCGCGGTGATCGCGAAGGGCGACGAGGTGCTGGACTGGCGCGAGATGACCGCGCACCACGCCGGCAGCCGCATCAAGCTGCTCGAAGGCAGCGACCACGCACTGTCGGACTTCGACGACCACATCGCCGAAGTGCTGGGGTTCCTGGGCCTGGACTGAGCCGCCCGCATGGGACAATCGCGCCCATGTTCGTTCTGTTCGAGGAAGCCGGGAAGTTCCAGGCCGGCCGGGTGTTGTCCGAGGCGGAGTCGTCGGCGCAGGTGGAGCTCGACAGCGGCAAGCGCGTCAAGGTCAAGGCGGCGAGCGTTCTGCTGCGCTTCGAGAAGCCCGCGCCCGCCGAGTTGATTCGTGAGGCGCAGGAGCTCGCCCCATCCATCGAGCTGGACCTGGCCTGGGAATTCGCGCCCGACGAGGAGTTCGGCTTCGGCGATCTCGCGCGGGAATACTTCAGCGACAAGCCCACCCTCGGGCAGCAGGCGGCCGCCCTCTTTCGCCTGTTCGACGCGCCGCATTACTTCCGGCGCCTGGGCCGCGGGCGCTTCCGCAAGGCGCCCGCCGAAATCGTGCAGCAGGCGCTGGTCGCGATCGAGAAGAAGAAGCAGGTGCAGGCGCAGATCGCGGCCTGGGCCGGCGAGCTGGTGGCCGGCGATTGCCCGGCGCCGATCCGCGAACAGCTCTATCGCATCCTGTTCAAGCCGGACAAGAACGCCCCCGAATACAAGGCCGTGGTCGAGGCGTCGCGCCAGGCGCAGCTTTCGCCGCTCACGCTGCTGCAACGCGCGGGCGCGATCACGTCGGCCTACCAGTTCCACTGGAAACGCTTCCTGTTCGACAACTTCCCGAAAGGCACGGCCTTCCCGCCGCTGGCCGCTGCGGCGATTCGCGAAGAGCTGCCGCTCGCGCCGGTGCAGGCCTTCTCGATCGACGACTCGAGCACCACGGAAATCGACGACGCGCTTTCCGTGCAAGGGCTGGGCACCGGTTCCGTCGTGGTCGGCGTCCACATCGCCGCGCCCGGCCTCGCGATCCAGCCCGGCACGCCGATCGACGCGGCCGCCCGGCAGCGCCTGTCGACGGTCTACATGCCGGGCCACAAGATCACCATGCTGCCCGACGACGTCGTGCAGGCATACACGCTGCAGGAAGGCGTGGAATGCCCTTCCGTCTCGCTGTACGCCACGTTCGACGAGCAGACGCTGGTGCTGAAGTCCACCGAGACCCGCCTCGAGCGGGTGCCGATCACGATCAACCTGCGCCACGACGTGCTCGATGCCGCCGTGACCGAGGACTGGCTCGCGGCGTCGCACGCGGGCGACAACCATCCGGTCGCGGGCCTGCACGCGCCGCTGTCGTTCCTGCACCGGCTCGCGCTGCAGCTGAAGGCGCAGCGCGAGGTCGTGCGCGGCAAGCCGGAGAACTTCAACCGGCCGGACTACAACTTCCGCCTGGTCGGGCTCGACGGGCCGGAGCCCACCGGCGAGGAGCGCGTCGAGATCACCGTGCGCCGGCGGGGCGCGCCGCTCGACCTGATCGTGGCCGAGGCGATGATCCTCGCCAACAGCACCTGGGGCCAATGGCTCGCGGAGCTGGGCGTGCCGGCGATCTACCGCAGCCAGGCCAGCCTCGCACCCGGCGTGAAGGTTCGCATGGGGACCAAGGCGCTGCCGCACGCCGGCATCGGCGTGAAGAGCTACGCCTGGAGCACCTCGCCGTTGCGCCGTTACACCGACCTCGTGAACCAGTGGCAGATCATCGCGGCGGCACGGCACGGGCGCACGGCGGCCCTGGCCGCGCCGTTCAAGCCCAAGGACGCGGAGCTGTTCTCGATCATCTCCGCCTTCGACGCGGCGTATACGGCATACAACAGTCACCAGGCGACGATGGAACGCTACTGGACGCTCAAGTACCTGGAGCAGCACGGCATCGGCGAGATCGTCGGCGCGCTGTTCAAGGAAGGCCTGGTGCGCGCGGACGACATCCCGCTGGTGCTGCCGGTGCTGGGCGGCGCCGAGCTGCCGCGCGGCGCGCACGCCCGCGTGAAGCTGGGCGAAATCGACCTGATCACGCTCGACGTGAAGGGCACGGTCACCCAGCGGCTGGACCTGCCGGCCGAGCCGGTGGACATGGAGGAGGAAGGCGAGGAGGAAGCCGTCGCCGGGCCGATCGCCATTGCCGTCGACGTGAACGAAACAGAGGACAGCCCAGCCGTAAACAGCGACAATCCCGGCTCGTGAAGCTGCGTCAGTTCAGTTCCCTGCAGATCGCGCTCGGCGTCTCGCTGGCCGTGCATGCCGCCCTCCTCACGTTCCGTTTCGTGGACCCGGAGGGCTTCAACCGTGTCTTCGAGGATTCACCGCTGGAGGTGATCCTGGTCAACGCCAACGCCAACGAGCGGCCGGACAAGGCGCACGCCATCGCGCAGGCGTCGCTCGCCGGCGGCGGCGACACCGAGAAGGGCCGGGCCACGTCCCCGCTGCCGCCTTCCGCACTCACCGAGTTCGGCGACTCGGCCGAGGACATGCAGCGCCAGGCGGAATTCCAGATGCTCCAGCAGCAGACCGTGCTCCTCGCGCAGAAGAAGCAGGAAATCCTTTCCATGAAGCCGCCGGAGCTCGCGCAGTCGAAGCCGGTGGACCGCGCGGCGTTCGAGGAGCGCCGGCGGCGGCAGCTCAAGCTGCTCGCGGAGATCGAGCGGCGCATCCAGGAGGAGAACGCCCGCCCGCGCAAGCGCTACGTCACGCCCTCGACGCGCGAGGAAGTCTTCGCGATCTACTACGATGCGCTGCGCCGCAAGATCGAGGACAAGGGCACGCGCAATTTCCCGCAGGCTGCCGGCCGGCCGCTGTATGGCCAGCTCGTGGTGCAGCTCACGGTGGGCTTCAACGGCCAGGTCACCGACGCGGTGGTCGAGCGCTCATCGGGCAGCCCGACGCTGGACCGGCGGGCCCAGGCGATCGCGCGCGACGCGGGGCCGTTCGGCACGGTGCCGGCGAAAGTGCAGGCCAAGCTCGTGAAATCGGGCTACAACCGGCTGGCTTTCATCCAGACTTTCACTTTTGCGCGCGACGGCACGCTCGAGACCCAGCTGGTCGGTCGCTGAAGACAACATGGACAGGTATTGCGTCATGGGCAATCCCGTGGAGCACAGCAAGTCGCCGTGGATCCACGCGCGCTTCGCCGAACTCACCGGGCAGCAATTGCGTTACGAGAAGCGGCTGGTCCCCCTGGGCGGCTTCGCCGAGGCCGTGCGCGCGTTTCGCGCCGAAGGCGGCAAGGGCTGCAATGTCACGGTGCCGTTCAAGTTCGAGTCGCCCGCGCTGGTGACGCGGCTCACCCCTCGTGCGGCGCTCGCGCAGGCCAGCAACACATTGCGCTTCGACGCCGACGAACTGCTCGGCGACAACACCGACGGGATCGGGCTGGTGAACGACATCCAGCGCAATGCAGGCGTCGAGCTCGCCGGGCGCGACGTGCTGCTCGTCGGCGCCGGAGGCGCGGCTGCCGGCGTGCTGGGCCCGTTGATCGAGGCCAAGGCGCGCCGCATCGTCGTCGCGAATCGCACGCGGGACAAGGCGCAGGCGCTGGTCGGGCGACATGGAGCGCTGGCCGGCCAGCACGGCGTCGAGGTGTCCGCGTCGGATCTCTCGATCGCCGGCGCGTTCGATGTCGTCATCAATGCCACCGCCAGCAGCATGAGCGGCGCAGCCGTGCCGGTCGTGGGCGGCGTGCTCAAGCCGCATGCCTACGCCTGCGACCTGATGTACGGCCCCGCGGCCGCCGGCTTCGTGACCTGGGCGCAGGAGCATGGCGCCGTGGCACGGGACGGCCTGGGCATGCTGGTCGAGCAGGCGGCGGAGGCGTTCCTGCTCTGGCGCGGCGTGCGCCCGCCCTCCGCGCCGGTGCTTGCCGAACTGCGCGCCACGCTCGCATGAAGGCACTGGCCCGCTGGATCGCGCTCGTCGTGCTCGCCGGCTGCGCGCTGGAGGTGTTCTTCGTTGCACGCATCGCCTTCGCGGCGACGGTCGATCCGCAATCCACCGCGTTCCAGCGCTCGGAAGCGTTCCGCATCACCCGCGACAAGGGGCACCTGCGCTGGGCGCAGGAGTGGGTGCCCTACCCGCAGATCTCCGAGAACCTGAAGCGTGCCGTGATCGCGTCGGAAGACGATTCCTTCGCCAACCACGACGGCGTCGACTGGGAGGCCATCGAGAAGGCGTGGGAACGCAACCAGAAAGCCGAGGAGCGCGCGGCGAAGCAGCAGGCACGCGTGAAGACCAACGCGCCGGCCCGGCCGCTGCGGCCGATCAAGATCGTCGGCGGCTCGACCATCACCCAGCAGCTCGCCAAGAACCTGCTGCTGTCGGGCGAACGCACGCTGCTGCGCAAGGGCCAGGAGATCGTGCTCACCTACGCGCTCGAGAAGATGATGAGCAAGGAGCGCATCCTCGAGATCTACCTGAACAGCGTCGAATGGGGCGAAGGCGTGTTCGGCGCCGAAGCGGCGGCGCGCCACTACTACCGCAAGAGTGCATCGCAGCTCACGGCTTACGAGGCCGCGCGGCTCGCGGTCATGCTGCCGCGCCCGAAGTATTTCGAGAAACTGCCCAACTCGGGTTACCTGGGCGCCCGTGCGTGGACCATCGTCGCCCGCATGCGCGGGGCCGAGCTGCCCTGATGAAAGGGCCCCCACACTCGCTGCGCGAGTGGCCCCCCGAGGGGGCGCGTCAGCGCCTTCGGGCGGCCGGGCGGCACTGACATGCTGGCGAAGATCACGAGCCTCGCCCTGCTGGGGCTCGTGCGCCTGCTGACCGGTGCGCAGGCCCGCTGGTACGGCTGCCCCCCGAAGGCCGAACAGCGCATCTACTTCGCCAATCACCAGAGCCATGCGGACCTGGTGATGATCTGGGCCGCCCTGCCCGAGGAACTGCGCGCGATCACCCGGCCGATCGCGGCCAGGGATTACTGGACGAAGTCCAGGCTCAAGCAGTGGATCACCACCGCGGTGTTCAACGCCGTGTACGTGGATCGCGAGAGGAAGGAAGGCGAGGACCCGCTGCAGCCGCTCACCGACGCTCTCGAGCGCGGCGATTCGCTGATCATCTTTCCCGAAGGCACGCGCGGCAACGCGGAAGAGCCGCAGCCGTTCAAGGCGGGCCTGTACAACCTCGCGCTGAAATTTCCGCAGGTGGTGCTGGTGCCCGCCTGGATCGACAACATCCAGAGGGTGATGCCCAAGGGCGAAGTGGTGCCGGTGCCCATCCTGTGCTCGGTCACCTTCGGCGCGCCGATCGCGCTCGAGCCGGGCGAAGAGCGGCGCGACTTCCTCGATCGTGCGCGGCAAGCGGTCATTGCCCTGCGGGACGCATGAACTCCTTCCTGCGCAGCCTCACGCCCCCTCAGCAGGTCGCGCTGCTGTTCATCGTGATCTTCGGGCTGCTCACGCTCGTGAGCGTCACGGCGTTCCTCATGACGTTCCGCGAGCGGGGCGCCGCGCACGACGAGCGCTGGCACGCGGAGCTCAAGGATTTCCGCGCGCTGATGCGCACGTCCTGGGCGATGGTGGTCGTGTTCTGGATCGCGTGGGCGGCCGGCACCCTCGTCGCCGACATCCTGTTCGCCCTGATCTCCTTCCTTGCGCTGCGCGAGTTCATCACGCTGTCGCCCACGCGGCGCGGTGACCACCGCGCGCTGGTGCTCGCCTTCTTCGTCGTGCTGCCGATCCAGTTCTGGCTGGTGGCGACGCGCCACTTCAACCTGTTCACCGTGTTCATCCCGGTGTACGTGTTCCTCGCGGTGCCCGTCGCGAGCGCGCTGGGTGGCGACACGCAACGCTTCCTGGAACGCAACGCCAAGCTGCAGTGGGGCATCATGGTCTGCATCTACGGCATGAGCCACGTGCCCGCGCTGATGCTGCTCGAGTTCCGCGACTACGAGGGCAAGAGCGCGTTCCTCGTGTTCTTCCTCGTTTTCGTCGTGCAGGCGTGCATGGTCGTGCAACACCTGCTCACGCGCCACCTGAATCGCAAGCCGAGCATTCCCGCCGTCAGCAGCAGCTTCAACTGGTACTCGTGGTTCCTGGGCATGGTCCTGGGCAGCTTCGTCGGCGGGCTGATGTCCTTCATCACCCCCTTCAAGCCAGGGCAGGCGCTGGCGCTGGGCTTCATCGCCTGCGTCGCCGGCTCGATGGGGCACCTGGTGATGAAGGCCCTCAAGCGCGATCGCGGCGTCACCGCGTGGGGCCAGCGCAGCCTGTCGGTGACGGGCGCCAACGGCCTGCTCGACCGCGTGGACGCCCTGTGCTTCGCGGCACCGATCTTCTTCCACTCGGTGCGCTGGTACTTCGGCGCCTAGTGCATGGCGGCGGTCTGCACCGCCCGGTTGCGCACGCAGATGTCGATCGTCTCCAGCGCCTGCGCCAGGTTGCGCTGGATGCCTCGCACCTGCGACGACTCGTACAGCGATTTCACGGCTTCGCGTCCCGCGGCCGAACAGAGCGCCCCGTGCCAGCGGGGCATGCGCGCGAGCGAGTCCTCCGGCAGGCGAGCCGCAAAATCGGCTCGACGCTCGCGTGCAAAGGCGAGCAGCGCGTCGGCACTGGCTGGCTCCGTCCCCGCGGAGGAGAAGACGGACATTCCTTCCCGCGGATCGGCCGCCTGCGTGAGCGCGTGATCGAACGCGCGCAGGCGCAGCGACGGCTCGCGCACATGGCCGAGCGCCGCGTAGATGTCGGTGCGGGTGGCGCTGTCGCTCGCTTTTCGGGCCGCGTCGATGAACGCCTCGAACGTTGCGTTGTCGGCGTCGCGCGCCGCCGTCCGCAGCACGGCGCGGTAGGCAGAGCCCAGCGGCTGGCGCTGGCCCGCCAGCCAGGCCAGCGCGAGCGAACGCGCCTGCGACTTCAGTGCCGCATCGCCGCCGACATCGGCGACCAGCGGCAGCAACTGCGCGCGCAGCTTGAGCATCGCGTCCGAATCGCCCGCACGCGGCAGCCAGCCGACTTGCGTGGCGCGCGCCCCCAGGTTCTCGCGCACCCACTTCGCGAGCACGGCACGTTCGGCGGTGCCATGGAGGGAATGCTCGATCTCCTCGGCCGCCGCCGCTGCCGCGGTGGCGACCTCGGGACGATCGGACGCGGCCAGCCGGGACGCCAGTTCGAGCACGCGCGCGTAAGGCAGGGCGGCCGATGTCGCGAGCAATGCCTCATCCGTCACGAGCGCCACGGCTTCCTGCGGGCCCAGCGCGACGCCCGACAGCGCCTGCAGCGAGCGCGCATCCGGCCGGCCCAGGTAGTAACCGGAGCCGCCGGGGTTCGGCAGCACCCACGCCGGGCACTGGCTGGCCTTGGCCAGCGCGATCCGCTGCGTGGATTCCCGCAGCATGGTGCAGGTCGCTTCGCTCGCGCCTTCGTGGCGCAGGCACACGGGCACGATCCAGCGCTGGTCGCGCGGGGCGTCGGGCTGTGCGGGCAGCAGCCGCTGCTGGCGCAGCGTGACCGCGGGCTGCGCACCCGTGCAATCGAGCTGGAAGTCGACCAGCGGCAGGCCGGGTTGCGAGACGAAGCTGGAGAAGGCCTGGCCGACGGTCGGATCGGCTTTGGACATGGCCGCGAAAAAGTCCAGCGCCGTCGCGTTGCCGTACGCATGCTCCTTCAGGTAGGCGCGCACGCCGTCGCGGAAGGATTTCTCGCCCAGCCACTCCTCGAACATGGACAGCACCGCTCCGCCCTTCTCGTAGGTGATGCGGTCGAACGCGTTGATCAGGTCGGCCTCCGCATGGACGGCCTGCCTCACCTGGCGCGCGCTGGCCAGGCGATCCACCTCGAAGGCGGTGTGGCGCTCGTGCTGGCGCCGGCTGCCCGTTTCCCACTCCGGCTTGTAGCGCGCGACGATCTTGCGGGACATCCAGGTCGCGAACGACTCGTTCAGCCACACGTCGTCCCACCATTGCATGGTCACGAGGTCGCCGAACCACTGGTGCGCCATTTCGTGGGAACCGACCGACGCATACGTTTCCTGGAAGCGCTCGTCCTCCATGCCGGGCCGGGCGGCGAGCACGGAGGTGCGGTACGTGATCATCCCGGGGTTCTCCATCGCGCTGAACTGCACGGTGACGGGAATGCCGACACTGTCGAGTTTCTCGAAGGGATACGGCGTTCCGAAATAGTCCTCGAGCATCTCGAGCAGCTTCGGTGTCGACTGGCGGGCGTAACCCACCTGCGCGCCATGGCCCTTGGGCACGAGGTAGCGCAGCCGCGTCTTCTTCGCGCCGGCCGTGCCGCCATCGACCACGTCGAACGGCCCCGTGGCGAAAGCGACGAGGTAGGTGGGCAGCGGCAGCGTGGTGGCGAAGCGCACTTCCTTCATCCCGCCGGGCAGTTCGCGCTCGGCGGCCACCGGCGTGTTGGACACGGCGACATGCTCGCGGCGCACCGCCAGCGTCACGGTCCACGGCGTCTTCCAGTGCGGCTCGTCGAAGCAGGGCATCGCACGCCGCGCGCTGTCGGATTCGAACTGCGTGTAGGCGTACCACTCGCCCTGGTCCTGCTGCCGGAACAGGCCGCGCGTCTCCTTCGGCGAGATCGCCGCCGTGTAGTCGATGGCGAGCCGGGCATGCCCCTTCGGCAGCGCCTTCGGGAACGCGAGGCCGATGAAGTTGTCGCCGCCGGCCGTGACCTGGGCGGGCAGCACCTCGCCGGCGACGGTGACCTGCGCTTTGCGCACGTCCAGCTGGCGGCCGTTCATCCAGAAGAAGTCGAGCGGGCGCTTCAGCTCGATGTCGATCTCGACATGGCCCGGTGCGCTCTCGGCGCGCGGATCGAGGGTGAGCGAGAGCTCGTAGGCGAGCGGCCGCACATCGTCGCCCAGCTGCATCGCTGGAGGCGTGCGGGACTCCGCTGCGAAGGTCGCCGTGGAAACGAGCGCGGCGGCGAGGAGGAGAAAGGTAGTACGAAGGATCGACGTCATCGTTGTTCTGGTTAGACTTGGGCCATGCGCATCCTCGGCATCGACCCCGGCCTGCAGACTACGGGATTCGGCGTGATCGATGTATCGGGCTCATCCCTTCATTACGTCGCCAGCGGCACCATCACGACGGCTCATGTCGAGCGCGGTGACCTGCCGGCGCGGCTGAAGGCGCTGTTCGACGGCATCGGCGAAGTCAAGGCTCGCTATCAGCCCGATGCTGCGGCGATCGAGATCGTGTTCGTCAACGTCAACCCCCAGTCCACACTGCTCCTCGGCCAGGCCCGCGGCGCCTGTGTCACCGCGCTGGTGTCGTGCAACCTCTCGGTCGCCGAGTACACGGCGCTGCAGATGAAGCAGGCCGTCGCCGGCCACGGCAAGGCCGCGAAGGCGCAGGTGCAGGAGATGGTCAAGCGCCTGCTCAAGCTCCCGGGCTTGCCGGGCAAGGATGCCGCCGATGCGCTGGGGCTGGCGATCACTCATGCGCATGTGGGCGCCTCGCGGGCACGCCTGGCCGAAGTTGTTGCGCTCGGTCGGCGCACGACCGGCGCCTATCGTGGCGGGCGCAACTACTGAGGCGTCATCGCGGGCTTGACCCCGCGATCCAGTGTCTTTCGTGTTTATTTGGGCGCCGGGGTGGCTCGCGTCAGGCGGTGCCCGGCAGCCGTCCTGCTGTACCGGTTCAATTGGGGGCAGAGACCAATTTCGCAGCATCGCGACGCGATGCATCATGGCCTGCAAAGCAGGCCGCGAATTTGGACTCTGACCCCAATTGAACTTCGCTGTTGCCTTGCGCCGCCGCGTCTAACGCGGCCGAACTCGCTCCCATTCTCAGGCGATCCGCTCGGCCATCAACACGGCAAAAAAGATGAAGCCGGCGACGAGCGCCGTGATGAGCACGCGCAAGCCCAGCACGCGATATCGCATCTGCCCCGTGGCGGCGTAGAACCCGAACGAGACGGCTGACGCCACCAGCAACAGCAGCATCAGCGCGCGGAAGACCGCCATGGGACTACCAGGCGCGGGCGGGTCGCGCGAAGCCGGACGGCGCGAGCTTCTCGTCGGCGAAGGTGACGATCTCGAAGGCGTCCGGCTGGGCGAGCAGTTCGCGCAGCAGCTTGTTGTTCAATGCGTGGCCGGAGCGGAACGCGCTGTAGGCCGCGAGCATGGGCTTGCCGACGCAATACAGGTCGCCCATGGCGTCGAGCATCTTGTGCTTCACGAACTCGTCGTCGTAGCGCAGGCCTTCGCTGTTCAGGACGCGGTAGTCGTCCACGACGATCGCGTTGTCCATGCCGCCGCCCAGGCTCAGGCCCTTGGAGCGCATCGTCTCGACATCGCGCGTGAAGCCGAAGGTGCGGGCGCGGGCGATGTCGCGGGCGTAGTTGCCGCTCCCCAGGTCGAACTCGACCTTCTGCCCGGTGGAGCTGACCACGCGGTGATTGAACTCGATCTCGAAAGTGAGCTTGTAGCCGTGGTACGGCTCCAGCCGCACCCATTTGAGGTTGTCGCCCTCGCCTTCGCGCACCTCGACGGGCTTGAGCACGCGCAGGAAACGGCGCGGGGCGTTCTGGAATTCGATGCCCGCGCTCTGCAGCAGGAAGACGAACGAGGCAGAGGAGCCGTCGAGGATTGGAACCTCCTCGCCGGAGATGTCGATGTAGAGATTGTCGATGCCCAGGCCGACGCAGGCGGACATCAGGTGTTCCACCGTGTGGACCTTGGCCCCGCCGTTGGAGATCGTGGAGGCCAGCCGCGTATCCGTGACCGAATACGCAGACACGGGGATATCGACGGGGATCGGCAGGTCCACGCGCCGGAACACGATGCCCGTGTCCGGTTGGGCGGGACGCAGCGTCAGTTCCACGCGTTGCCCGCTGTGCAGCCCCACGCCGACGGCGCGGGTCAGGGTCTTGAGCGTGCGTTGCTGGAGCATGGCGAGATTCTAGGTGGACAGCGCCTGGCGCACTTGAAGCCGCGGTAAAGGCCCCATCACAGCTTTCCTTGAGGGACGCGAGCCGTCAAGACTTCGCCGGCGCCAGTTCGAGCTTGCAGTCGCGCACTTGCGCTCCGTCCGCTGCGTAGATGCGCGCCGCCCCTTCGAAACGCGGCGTGCCGCCGGCATCGCCCGCCATGAAGCGGCCCAGCACCTGCGTGCGCCAGGGCACGGCATTGGCCGGCTGACTCATCCTGCCCTGACCCTGGAGCTGCGCCATCGCACCGATGATTTCGCCCGTCAGGACCTCGCCATAGGTGGCATCGCCCCGTTCGAGCCTGGCGCTCTGGCCATCGACGGTGAGGTGCGCGGGCACGGTCCAGCCACCGCGGTTCGCGACCCGCGCGGTGGCACTTCCCAGGTAGGCACCGCAGCGCAGTGATCCCGTCCACGCACCTTGCCACTCGCTGTTCGCCACGACGCGTTGCGGTTGCGACTGCGATGGCGGCGGGAGCACCGGACCCGGGACCCCTGTGGCTGGCGCCGCGGCCACCATGTTCGGCGGGGTGCCGGCAGGGTTGCGCGCGGCGGCCGGAAAGCGCGGCGCCAGAGCCGTCGTGCGAATCGTGTCCTGCGAGCCCGCGACGTGCGCCATGTCGGCCGCAACCTGCCACGCGACATTCGCGAGTCCCTCGTTGAGGGTATTCCTGATCTGCTCGGGCGCGATCCGGTCCGACCTGAAAGAGAAGGAGCGACGGTACAGCGCGTTGCCTTCGTTCAGCGGGTCACCTTCCACCGGCCGGCTGCGCAGCGGCATGAGCTTGGGCGACTTCGGGAAGATCTGCACGTTAGCCGTCACGACCAGCCGCGCATCGAGCAGCTTGTAGCTGATGTCCGCCATCAGCACCGCCGGCGCGCGGCTGGTGTCGTACACGATGCGCCGCTGCGAACTCGAATCGATCTGCTCGAGTTGGACCGGACCGTGCAGCCGCGGCCATGGCACGCGCGCGAATTCCGCGGTGAGTTGCGCGGACATGCGGTTGGCGAACCCGAACTCGCTGCTGGCTTGCACGACGGCCTGCGCGGTTTCCGCGGCCTTCTTGCGCCGCGCTTCATCGATCGCCGCCACGATCAGCGCGCCCAGCAGGCCCGTGCTGCCGGCGTTGCCGGGCGTCACCGCGATTTCGAGGTTCTCGTCCGGCACGAACAGCACGACCTGGACGGACTCGATGCTTTGCTGCACCTTGGGCGAGAGCGCCACCGGCTGCGACGCGCAACCCGCGATAAGTAGCGCCGAGGCGACGACGCAAAAGAGCGATGCCCGCATGGACCCTCCTGAAACAGCTCGGACTCGATGGCCGACGCGTGAGAAAAACGGGTGGCCCGCTTGCGCGCGCCACCCCCAAGCACTCCCTTGGAGAACACTCTTCGGATCTCTGGAGTTCTTGTTCCTTCAGTCGGCCTGCTTGCGCAGGAAGGCCGGGATCTCGAAGTCGTCCATGCCGCCCGAGGACAGCGCGTCGACCTTCGCGGCGGCCTGCGTGCGGTTGGTGCGCCAGACGCTGGGCACGGCCATGTTGCCGTAGTCGGCGGGCTGCGGCACCTGCTGCTCGCGCATGTGAATCGCACCCGGGCCGGCCACCGCGTTGTTCACCGTCGGCACGTTGAACGGCACGTTGTCGGTGCCGGTGCGCAGCACCTGCAGCGGCGGGGCCGTGCGGCGCTGCTGGCCGGCGCGCGACAGGCCGGTGGCCACCACCGTGACGCGGATCTGGTCGCCCAGGCTCTCGTCGTAGGCGGCGCCGTAGATCACGTGCGCATCCGGCGACGCGTAGGCGCGGATCGTGTTCATCGCCAGCTTCGACTCGGACAGCTTCAGGCTGCCCTTCGACGCCGTGACCAGCACCAGCACGCCCTTGGCGCCCGACAGGTCGATGCCTTCGAGCAGCGGGCAGGCCACGGCCTGTTCGGCGGCGATGCGCGCGCGGTCCGGGCCGTCCGCGATCGCGGTGCCCATCATGGCCTTGCCCGGCTCGCCCATCACCGTGCGCACGTCCTCGAAGTCGACGTTGATGTGGCCGTAGTCGTTGATGATTTCCGCGATGCCGCCGACGGCGTTCTTCAGCACGTCGTTGGCGTGCGCGAACGCCTCGTCCTGCGTGACGTCGTCGCCCAGCACTTCCAGCAGCTTCTCGTTGAGCACCACGATCAGCGAATCGACGTTGGCCTCGAGCTCCTGCAGGCCGTTGTCGGCGTTGGTCATGCGGCGGCCGCCTTCCCAGTCGAAGGGCTTGGTCACCACGCCGACGGTGAGGATGCCCATCTCCTTGGCCACGCGCGCGATCACCGGCGCGGCACCCGTGCCCGTGCCGCCGCCCATGCCCGCGGTGATGAACAGCATGTGCGCGCCGTTGATCGCCTCGCGGATCGCGTCCTCGGCCGCCTGCGCCGCCTCGCGGCCCTTCTCGGGCTTGCTGCCCGCACCCAGCCCGCTCGCGCCGAGCTGGATGGTCTTGTGGGCCGCGCTGCGCGCCAGCGCCTGGGCGTCCGTGTTCGCGCAGATGAACTCCACGCCTTGCACGGCGCGGCCGATCATGTGCTCGACCGCATTGCCGCCGCCGCCCCCGACACCGATCACCTTGATCTGCGTGCCCTGGTGGAACTCTTCGACTTCGATCATTTCGATGCTCATCGCTTTCTCCTATCCGTTGCAGTTGCCATTTGCTGATTTGTTGTTGAATCCGTTAACGCGCGAGTGGAGGACCGGTGCACCGACATCGTCGCCGTCGTCGTGTGGGAAGGTTCGGGTGCATGGTCAGAAGTTCCCCACGATGAAATCCTTGAAGCGGCCGAACGCCGTCTTCATCGAACCGTTCTTCTGCGCGACCTTGTAGCCGCGCAGGCGCGCCAGGCGCGCTTCCTCGAGCTGGCCCATCACCGTCGCGGCGCGCGGCTGCGCGATCATGTCGGCGAGCGCGCCGGTGTACTTCGGGATGCCGCGGCGCACGGGCTTCAGGAAGATGTCCTCGCCCAGTTCCACCATGCCCGGCATCACGGCGCTGCCGCCCGTGATCACCACGCCCGAGGACAGCACCTCCTCGTAACCCGACTCGCGGATCACCTGCTGCACCAGCGAGAAGATCTCCTCGACGCGGGGTTCGATCACGCCGGCCAGCGCCTGCTTGGACAGCATGCGCGGGCCCCGGTCGCCCAGCCCGGGCACCTCGACCTGCTGCTCGGGGTCGGCCAGCAGCTGCTTGGCGAAGCCGCTCTCGACCTTGATGTCCTCGGCGTCCTTGGTCGGCGTGCGCAGCGCCATCGCGATGTCGCTCGTGATCAGGTCGCCGGCGATCGGGATCACCGCCGTGTGGCGGATCGAGCCACCGGTGAAGATGGCCACATCGGTCGTGCCCGCGCCGATGTCGACCACCGCAACCCCGAGCTCGCGCTCGTCTTCCGTCAGCACCGCCACGCTGGACGCGAGCGGGTTGAGCAGCAGCTGCTCGACCTCCAGCCCGCAGCGCCGCACGCACTTGATGATGTTCTCGGCCGCGCTCTGCGCGCCGGTGACGATGTGCACCTTGGCCTCGAGCCGGATGCCGCTCATGCCGATCGGCTCCTTGACGTCCTGGCCGTCGATCACGAATTCCTGCGGCTCCACCAGCAGCAGCCGCTGGTCGGTCGAGATGTTGATCGCGCGCGCGGTCTCGACGACCCGCGCCACGTCGGCGGGCGTCACCTCGCGGTCCTTCACCGCCACCATGCCGCTCGAGTTGAGTCCGCGGATGTGGCTGCCGGTGATGCCGGTGTAGACGCGCGTGATCTTGCAGTCGGCCATCAGCTCGGCTTCCTTCAGCGCCTGCTGGATGCTCTGGACCGTGGCGTCGATGTTCACCACGACGCCCCGCTTCAGCCCGTTGGACGCGGCCACGCCCAGGCCCGCCAGCTTGAGCTCTCCGCCGGGCAGGACTTCGGCCACCACCGCCATCACTTTGGCGGTGCCGATGTCCAGTCCCACGACCAGGTCCTTGTATTCCTTTGCCATTCTTTTAAGCGAGTCGCCCCTCGTTCATTTCTTCGCCGCCTCGACGTCCTTGGTCGCGACGCCCCTCAGATGCAATGCATAGCCTTCGCCGTAGCGCAGGTCCGCGGACACCAGTGCTCCGGGCGTGCGGCCGTAGCGCGACGCCACCTGCGTCAGGGTCTGCACGAAGCGCTGCGTGCGCGCAGTCACTTCCGCCGTCGTGCCGCGGCCCAGCTCCACCGTGCCGCCGTTGTCCAGTTCCGCCTGCCAGTTGCCGCGCGGCGTCAGCGTGAGCGCCTGCACCGCGAGGTCGAGCGGATCGAACAGGGGCTTGACGGCGCGGTACATGGCCAGCACCTGTTCGGCCTGGTCGTCCGGGCCGGCGAGCCGCGGCAGGTCGTCCTGCTCGACGTCGCCCACGTTCGCTTCGAAGACCTCGCCGCCGTCGCCCAGCAGCTTCGGGTCCGTGTCGCTGCCCCAGAGCGCCACGGCATGGTGCTCCTGCAGCAGCACGCGCAAACGGTTGGGAAACTCGCGCTTCACGATCGCCTGCCGCACCCAGGGCACGCTCTCGAAGGCCTGGCGCGCGGCGGCCAGGTTGATGGTGAAGAAGTTGCCCGCGAGCTGCGGCGTGACGTTCGCGCGCAGCGTCGGCACGCTGTTGTGCGCCACTTCGCCCTGCACCGTGATGCCGGCGATGGCGAACAAGGGATGCCGCACGGCCCACCATGTCCCCGCCGCCAGGATCAACACGAAGCCGAGCGCGAACAGCGCCGTCGCGGCGATGTTCATCAGCTTCACGTCGAACGGCATGGACATGGCGGAAGCCTTCATTTCGCAGCTGCCCCCTTCGCTTCCTGGTCCAGCGACGCCGAGGCGAGCAGCATCAGGCACAGGTCCTCGTAGCTGATGCCGGCGGCACGCGCCGACATCGGCACCAGCGAATGGCCGGTCATGCCGGGCGAGGTGTTGATCTCCAGCAGATAAGGCTTGCGCGTCTTGCCGTCGATCATCACGTCGATGCGGCCCCAGCCACGGCAGCCGAGCACGCGGTAGGCCTTGACCACCAGCTCCTGGATCGCCTGCTCCTCGCCCTCGGGCAGGCCGCAGGGCACCAGGTACTTCGTGTCGTCGGTGAAGTACTTGTTCTGGTAGTCGTAATTGCCTTCGGGAGCGACGATGCGGATCACCGGCAGGGCGTGGGCGGTGTCGCCGGTGCCCAGGATCGGGCAGGTCACCTCGTCGCCGGTGATGTACTCCTCGCACAGCACGTCGGCGTCGAGCGCTGCCGCGGCTTCGACGGCGCCAGCCATGTCGGAATAGCCTTGCACCTTCGCCACGCCGATGGACGAGCCCTCGCGCGCGGGCTTCACGATGAGAGGCAGGCCGAGGTCGTCGGGCACGGTGCGCACCTGCTCGCGCGTGTACGAGCCGCGCTTGAGCAAGATGAACTTCGGCGTCGGGATGCCTTCGGCCAGCCACACGCGCTTGGTCATCACCTTGTCGATCGAGATGGCCGACGCCATCACGCCGGACCCGGTGTATGGAATGCCCAGCAGCTCCAGCGCGCCTTGCACCGTGCCGTCCTCGCCGAAGCGGCCGTGCAGCGCGATGAAGCAGCGCTTGAAGCCCTTGCGCTTGAGCTCCACCAGGTCGCGCTCGGCCGGGTCGAACGCGTGCGCGTCCACGCCCTTGGACTGCAGCGCCTTGAGCACGCCGCTGCCCGACATCAGCGAGACCTCGCGCTCGGCCGAGCGGCCGCCCATCAGCACGGCCACCTTGCCCAGCGCCTTCACGTCGATCTTTTCCATCAGGGCAGTCATGCGCTGCCTCCCATTTCCACCAGTTTGGCGGGCACACCGCCGATCGAGCCCGCGCCCATGCACATCACCACGTCGCCGTCGCGCGCGATCTCGAAGACCGCCTCGGGCATGGCCGCGATGTCGTCGACGAACACCGGCTCGACCTTGCCCGCGACACGCACCGCGCGCGCGAGCGAACGGCCATCGGCCGCGACGATGGGCTCCTCGCCCGCCGAATACACCTCGGCCAGCAGCACCGCATCGGCCTGCCCGACCACCTTCACGAAATCCTCGAAGCAGTCGCGCGTGCGCGTGTAGCGGTGCGGCTGGAACGCCAGCACGAGCCGCCGTCCCGGGAACGCGCCGCGCGCCGCAGCGAGCGTCGCCGCGATCTCCACCGGGTGATGGCCGTAGTCCTCGATCACGGTGAACCTGCCTTTGCCGCCGCGCACCGGCACATCGCCGTAGCGCTGGAAGCGGCGGCCGACGCCGTGGAACTCCGCCAGTGCCTTCTGCACCGCCGCGTCCGGGACGTTCAACTCCACCGCAACCGCGATCGCCGCCAGCGCATTGAGCACGTTGTGGTGGCCGGCGAGGTTGAGCGTGATGTCCAGGTCGGGCAGCGTGATCCCGTTGCGCCGCTGCGCCGTGAACTTCATCTGCGGGCCGTCGGCGCGCACGTTGACGGCCCGCACCTGCGCGTCCTCGCTCGTGCCGTAGCTCGTGACCGGGCACTGCACGTCCAGCGAGATGCCGCGCACGGCCGGGTCGTCGATGCACAGGATCGCGGTGCCGTAGAACGGCATGCGGTGCAGGAAGTCGAGGAAGGCGCGCTCGAGCTTTCGGAAGTCGTGCCCGTACGTTTCCATATGGTCGGCGTCGATGTTGGTCACCACCGCCATCACCGGCATCAAGTTCAGGAACGAGGCGTCGGACTCGTCGGCCTCGACCACGATGTAGTCGCCGCCGCCCAGCTTGGCATTGGCGCCCGCGCTGTTCAGGCGGCCGCCGATCACGAAAGTGGGGTCCAGCCCGCCCTCGGCGAGCACGCTGGCGACCAGGCTCGTCGTCGTGGTCTTGCCGTGCGTGCCGGCGATGGCAATGCCCTGCTTCAGGCGCATCAGCTCCGCCAGCATCATCGCGCGCGGCACCACCGGGATCTTGCGCGCGCGAGCGGCGACCACTTCCGGGTTGTCGCCCTGAACGGCCGTGGACGTCACGACGGCATCGGCGCCCGCGATGTGGTTCGCGTCATGGCCGACGAAGGTGCGGATGCCCAGGCCGTTGAGGCGGCGCAGCGTCGCGCTGTCCGAAAGGTCCGAGCCGGAGACGGCGTAGCCGAGGTTGCGCAGCACCTCGGCGATGCCGGACATGCCGGCGCCGCCCACACCCACGAAATGAATGTGTTTGATCGCGTGCTTCATTTCGCGAGTTCCTCGCACGCGGCCACGACTTCCTGCGTGGCGTTGATCTTCTGCATGGACTTGGCCGCGAGTGCGCGGCGAATGAGTTCAGGACGTTCGACGGTGCGCAGCAGGTTGGCCAGCCACTCGGGCGTCAGCTCCCGCTGCTGTACGAGCCAGCCACCGCCGGCGTCGACGAGGAATTTCGCGTTGGTCGTCTGGTGGTCGTCGACCGCGGCGGGGAAAGGAACGAACACGGCGGCGGCGCCCACGGCAGCGATCTCGGTCACGGTGCTCGCGCCGGCGCGGCACACGATGAGATCGGCGTCGGCATAGGCCTGCGCCGTGTCGTCGATGAAGGGCGTGAGCTCGGCCCGCACGCTGGCCGCCGCGTAGTTGGCGCGCAATTCGTCGATCTGCTTCGCGCCGCTTTGATGCAGCACGACGGGCCGGGCTTCGGCCGGCAGCAAGGCGATCGCCTTGGGCACGATGTCGTTGAGCGCCTTCGCGCCGAGGCTGCCGCCGACGACGAGCAGCTTCAAGGGCCCGGTGCGGTTGCCCATGCGCTCCGTCGGGCCGGGCTGCTCGAGGAAGGGGGCACGCAGCGGGTTGCCCACCCACTGCGCCTTCTTCAGCACGTTCGGAAACGCGCTGAACACGCGGTCGGCGACGCCGGCGAGCACCTTGTTCGCCATGCCCGCGATCGAGTTCTGTTCGTGCAGCACCAGCGGTTTGCCGAGCAGCACGCTCATCATGCCCGCCGGAAAGGTGATGTAGCCGCCCAGGCCGATCACCACGTCGGGCTTCACGCGCCGCACCACCGCGATGCTCTGCGCGAAGGCCTTGAGCAGGCGCAGCGGCAGCAGCACGATGGTCTTCAGGCCTTTGCCGCGCACACCGCCGAAGTCGATGCTCTCGAAAGCAAAGCCGCGCGGCGGCACGAGCTGGCTTTCCATGGTGCCGGCGCCGCCGCCCAGCCAGTGCACGCGCCACGAACGCGCGCGCAAGGCTTCCGCCACCGCCAGGCCCGGGAAGATGTGGCCGCCGGTGCCGCCGGCCATGACGAGCGCGCAACGCTGGTTCATGCGCGCCCTCCCCTCATGAGCACCTTGTTCTCGTAGTCGATGCGCAACACCACCGCGAGCGCGATGAGGTTCATCAGGATCGCCGAGCCGCCGTAACTCATGAGCGGCAAGGTCAGGCCCTTGGTCGGCAACGCGCCGAGGTTCACGCCCATGTTGATGAAGGCCTGGAATCCCATCCACACGCCGACGCCCTGCGCCACCAGCCCCGCGAACACGCGGTCGAGCGCGATCGCCTGGCGGCCGATGTGCATGATGCGGCGCGTCATCCAGAGGAAGGCGACGACGATCGTGAGCACGCCCACCAGGCCGAACTCCTCGCCGATCACGGCGAGCAGGAAATCGGTGTGGGCCTCGGGCAGCCAGTGCAACTTCTCGACACTGCCGCCCAGGCCGACGCCGAAGATCTCGCCGCGGCCGATCGCGATCAGCGAGTGCGACAGCTGGTAGCCCTTGCCCAGCGTGTATTTCTCGTTCCACGGATCGAGGTAGGCGAAGATGCGCTCTCGCCGCCAGTCCGACAGCGCGATCATCAGCATGAACGACACGGTCACCACGGCCGCGATCAGGAAGAACATGCGCGCGTTGACGCCGCCGAGGAACAGGATGCCCATCGCGATCACCGCGATCACCATGAAGGCGCCCATGTCGGGTTCGGCGAGCAGCAGCAGGCCGACCACCGCGACCGCCGCGGCCATCGGCAGCACCGCGCGGAAGAACCGCTCCTTCACTTCCATCTTGCGCACCATGTAGTCCGCGGCGTAAAGCAGCGTCGCGAACTTGGCGAGTTCGGAGGGCTGGAAGCTCATGAGGCCGAAACCGACCCAGCGGCGCGCGCCGTTCACGCCCTTGCCGATGTGCGGAATGAGCACGACCATCAGCAGCAGCAGGGACACGATGAACAGCCAGGGCGCCACCCTCTCCCACGTGGCGACCGGAACCTGGAACGCGACGAGGGCGGCGATGAACGACACGCCGATGAAGATCGCGTGCCGGTACAGGAAGTGGCCGTGCGCGTAGTTCGCGAAGCGCGGGTTGTCGGGCAGCGCCACCGATGCGGAATAGACCATCACCAGACCGAACGCCAGCAGGCCGACCGTCACCCAGACGATCGCCTGGTCGATCGCGTGCACGGGGACGGGGCGCACCGTGACCGACGGCCGCGTGCCCGGAGAGCCGCCGAACAGGCGCCCGAAACCGGCGGCGATCGCGTTCACGACTGCACCTCCACGTCCACGCCCGCGTCATCCGCCACCGCACGCACGGCCGCGCGGAACACCTCGGCGCGATGCGGGTAGTTGCGGAACATGTCGAAGCTCGCACAGGCCGGCGACATCAGCACCGCATCGCCCGCGTGGGCCCGCTGCGTCGCGAGCTTGACCGCTTCTTCCATGGAGCCGGCTGCGATCAGGCTCACGCCGCTGTTTTCCAGCACCGAGCGGATCATCGGCGCGTCGCGGCCAATCAGCACGGCGGCGCGCGCATAGCGCGAGACCGGATCGGCCAAGGGCGAGAAGTCCTGGCCCTTGCCGTCCCCACCGAGGATCACGATGACCTTGCGGTCGGCACCGAGCCCCTGCAACGCGGCCACGGTCGCGCCGACGTTCGTGCCCTTGCTGTCGTCGAAATATTCGACGCCGTTCACGATACCGACCGGCTCGACGCGATGCGGCTCGCCACGGTATTCGCGCAAGCCAAAGAGCATCGGGCCGAGCTGGCAGCCGGCACCGGTCGCCAGCGCGAGCGCCGCCAGCGCGTTCACGGCGTTGTGGCGGCCGCGGATGCGAAGCGCGTCGGCCGGCATGAGGCGCTGGAAATGCAATTCCTGTTCTTCGCCCTTGCGGTGCTTCTGCGTTTCGTCGGCTTCCAGCGCGCGCACCAGCCAGGCCATGCCGTTGACGACCTCGATGCCGAAATCGCCCGGCCGCTGCGGCATGTCACCACCGAAAGTGACGTGCTCGCGCTGTTCATACTTGCCGCCCTTGAGCCGCACCGGCTCGGGCAGCATTTTCATCACGAGCGGGTCCTCGCGATTGAGCACCATCACCGCGGACTTGCCGAACACGCGTGCCTTGGCGGCAGCGTAGGCTTCCATGGTGCCGTGCCAGTCGAGGTGGTCCTGGGTGACGTTCAGCACGACCGCGACGGTCGGCTCGAAGTCGCCCGCGACATCCAGCTGGAAGCTGGAAAGCTCGACCACCCACGTCTGCGGCAGCGCCTGCGCATCGATCTTCTGCGCGAGCGTCTCCAGCAGCGTCGGGCCGATGTTGCCCGCCACGGCCACCGTGCGGCCGCTGCGCTCGACCAGTTGCCCGGTCAGCGACGTCACCGTCGTCTTGCCGTTCGTGCCGGTCACCGCGAGCACGGCCGGCGCGTAACCCTGTTCTTCCTTCAGCCGCGCGAGTGCATCGGCGAAGAGGCTCAGCTCGCCGCCCACGGGCAGGCCCTGCGCCTGCGCGGCGCTGGTCACGGGCGCGGCCTGCTCCGGCGCCAGCCCCGGGCTGCGGAACACGGCCTGCACGCCGTCGAGCAATGACTCGCTGAACTCTCCGGCGATGAAGTTGACCTGTGGCAGGTGCTCGCGCAAGGCCGCGAGTTGCGGCGGGTCCGCGCGCGTGTCGGCCACGGTGACGCGGGCGCCTTCGCGGACGCACCAGCGCGCCATCGCAAAGCCGGAGGCGCCGAGGCCGAGGACGAGGACGTGTTGGCCGTTCATCTGAGTTTCAGGGTGGACAGGCCGACGAGGCACAACAGCATGGTGATGATCCAGAACCGCACGACGACCTGCGTCTCGGTCCATCCGCTCTTCTCGAAGTGGTGGTGCAGCGGCGCCATCAGCAGGATGCGCCGGCCCTGGCCGTACTTCTTCTTCGTGTACTTGAAATACGTCACCTGGATCATCACGGAGATGGCCTCGACCACGAAGATGCCGCCCATGATCGCGAGCACGATCTCCTGCCGCACGATCACGGCGATCGTGCCGAGCGCGCCGCCGAGCGCCAGGGCGCCGACGTCGCCCATGAACACCTGCGCCGGGTACGCGTTGAACCAGAGGAACGCGAGCCCCGAGCCCGCGATCGCCGCGCAGAAGATCAGCAGCTCGCCCGAACCCGGGATGTGCGGGAAGAACAGGTACTTCGAATAGACGGCGCTGCCCGTCACGTAGGCGAACACGCCCAGCGCCGAGCCGACCATCACCACCGGCATGATCGCCAGGCCATCGAGGCCGTCCGTCAGGTTCACGGCATTGCTCGAGCCGACGATGACGATATAGGTGAGGATCACGAAGCCGAACACGCCCAGCGGGTAGCTGATCTCCTTGACGAACGGCACCAGCAGGCCGGCCTTGGGCGGCAGGTTCACGTCGAAGCCCGAAGCGACCCAGGTGTAGAACAGCTGCAGCACGCGCCAGTTGGAGCTTTCCGAAATGCTGAACACCAGGTACAGCGCGGCGACCAGGCCGATCAGCGACTGCCAGAAGTACTTCTCGCGCGAACGCATGCCTTCCGGGTCCTTGCGCACGACCTTGCGCCAATCGTCCACCCAGCCGATCGCGCCGAAGCCGACCGTGACGGCGAGCACGATCCACACGAAGCGGTTCGTCCAGTCGAACCACAGCAGTGTCGAGACCGCGATCGCGATCAGGATCAGCACGCCGCCCATCGTCGGCGTGCCGCTCTTCACGAGGTGCGTCTCCATGCCGTAGCCGCGCACCGGCTGGCCGATCTTGAGCGACGTCAGCTGGCGGATCACGGGCGGGCCGGCCATCAGGCCGATCAGCAGCGCTGTCATGGCCGCCATCACCGCGCGGAACGTGATGTACTGGAACACGCGCAGGAACCCGAACTCGGGCCCCATGTTCTGCAGCCAGCTCGCGAGGCTAAGCAGCATTCGAATTTCCCCCTCGTTGTTGTTCCTGCTGCGCGCGCTGCACGATGGCTTCGACGACGCGCTCCATCTTCATGAAACGCGAGCCCTTCACGAGCACGCTCGCGGCCGAGCCGAGTTCGCCCAGCACCGCGGCGTTGAGCGCGTCGACGTCGGCGAAGTGACGGCCCTTCATCGCGACCGACTGGTCGCCCAGCGTGAAGAGCCGGTCGATCCCGCGTGCACGCGCGTGCTCGCCGACCTCCGCGTGGAACTGCGGCCCCTGCGTGCCCACTTCGCCCATGTCGCCCAGCACCGCCAGGCGCGGCGCCGGCAGTTCCGCGAGCACGTCGATGGCGGCGCGCACGGAATCCGGATTGGCGTTGTAAGTGTCGTCCACCATCGTGATCGCACGCCCGGCGATCGACAGCGCCACCGCCCGCGAGCGGCCCTTCACCGGCTCGAAGCTCTCCAGACCTTGCGCGATCGCCTGCAGCGGCACGCCGGCCGCGAGCGCGCAGGCCGCGGCCGCCTGCGAGTTGCGCACGTTATGGCGGCCGGCGATATGGAGTCGGTAGCCCACCGGGCCGGCGGGCGTTTGCACGCGCACCTGCCAGTGGCCCTCTTGCCATTCAGTCCCGGCCAGAACGATGTCGGCGCCCGAATCTTCGGCGCCGAAAGTCATGCAGGGGCGCTTGCCTGCGATCTGCTTCCACAGCGCCGTGAATTCCTCGCCCGCGGGGAACACCGCCACGCCCGTGGGCCCCAGCGCGGACAGCACCGAGCCGTTCTCGCGCGCGACGGCTTCGACCGTGGCCATGAATTCCTGGTGTTCGCGCTGCGCGTTGTTCACCAGCGCGACGGTGGGCCTGGCGATGTTCGCGAGGTACGCGATTTCGCCCGGGTGGTTCATCCCGAGCTCGATCACGCCGACCTTGTGCTCCGCCCGCAGGCGCAGCAGCGTGAGCGGCAGGCCGATGTCGTTGTTCAGGTTGCCCTGCGTGGCGAGCATGTTCTGCGGCTGCCACGCGCGCAGGATGGAGGCGATCATCTGCGTCACGGTGGTCTTGCCGTTGCTGCCCGTCACCGCGATGAGCGGCAGCGTGAACTGCGAACGCCAGCCGGCGGCGAGCTGGCCCAGCGCGAGCTTCGTGTCGTCGACCTCGATGCCCGGCAGGCCCTGAGGCAGGCGGCCGCGATGCGCGATGGCCGCAATCGCACCTCGGGCCTTCGCATCGGCCAGGAAATCGTTCGCGTCGAAGCGCTCACCCCGGAGCGCCACGAACAGGTCGCCCGGCTGCAGCGTGCGCGTGTCGCTGTGCACACGGGCGATGGCGACGTTGCCGTCGCCTGCCAGCTTGCCACCGGCGATCCAGGACAGCGCCTGCGCGAGCGTCATCATCGTCGCGCTCATGCCGCGCCCCTCGCGTCGAGCGCGCGCTGCGCGTGCTCGCGGTCGGAGAACGGGTGCTTCACGCCCGCGACCTCCTGGTAGTCCTCGTGGCCTTTGCCGGCGATGAGCACCACGTCCTTCGGCCCCGCCTGCGCGATGGTTTCCGCAATCGCCTTGGCGCGGTCCGCCTGCACCTGCACGCATTGCGCATGCGACAGGCCCAGCAGGATCTGGCTGATGATGTTCTCGGGCTTCTCGGAGCGGGGGTTGTCGCTGGTCACGACCACGTGGTCGGCATCCTTCTCGACCACCGCCGCCATCAGCGGGCGCTTGGTCGCATCGCGATCGCCCCCGCAGCCGAAGACGCACCAGAGTTCACCGCCGCGCTCTTGCGCGAGCGGACGCAGCGCGGTGAGCGCCTTGTCCAGGGCATCGGGCGTGTGCGCGTAATCGACGGCGACCAGCGGCTGGCCGCGTTGCGCCAGCCGCTCCATGCGGCCGGGCACCGGGAGCAGGCTGCCGCAGGCGCGCACGGCATCGGCAAGGGGCACGCCCATGGCGCGCATCGCGGCAATCACGCCCAGCAGGTTCGAGACGTTGTACTGGCCGATGACGCTGGTGGCGAGGGGAACGCGCGCCTCGCCTTCGCACACGTCGAAGCGCAGGCCCGCCTCGCCATAGCCGATGTCCTTCGCCTCGATGCACGCCGGCTCGAGGCACGAAACCGTCCAGACCTCGAGCGACGAGCCCTGGAGCGAGCGCGCCAACTCGCGCCCGTTGTCGTCATCGACGTTCACCACCGCGGCCCTTGCGCCGGGCCAGCGGAACAGCTCCGCCTTCGCCTCCCAGTAGTCCTCCATCGTGCGGTGGTAGTCCAGGTGGTCCTGCGTGAAGTTCGTGAACAGCGCGACGCGGATGCGCGTGCCGTCCAGGCGCCGCTCGACGATGCCGACCGACGACGCTTCGATCGCACAGGCCTTCACGCCCGCATCGACGAATCGGCGGAACTGGCCTTGCAGCAGCACGGGATCGGGCGTCGTGAGGCCGACGAAGTCGACCTGCGGCGGCCGGCCGATCCCGAGCGTGCCGACCACGCCGCACGGGATGCCGACGTTCGACAGCGCCTGCGCGAGCCACCACGACGTGGAGGTCTTGCCGTTCGTGCCTGTCACCGCGAGCACATCGAGCCGGTCGGTGGGATGGCCGTAGTAGTCGGCCGCGATCGGTCCCGTCGCGGGCTTGAGCCGCGCGTACGAGGCGATCGCTTCCGAGTCGAAACCGAAACTCTCCACCCCTTCGCGCTCGACCAGGCACGCGGCCGCGCCTTGCGCGAGGGCCTGCGGCACGTGCTTGCGGCCGTCGGTCGCGGCGCCGGGCCATGCGATGAAGCCGTCACCCGGCTTCACCTGGCGGCTGTCGCAATGAAGCTGCCCGGTGACGCGCGTGCGCAGCCACTGCGCGGCTTCCTGGGCGCTGCGCATCTCGAGCATCAGAACGACTCCTCCACCGCGTTCACCACGATCTGCGGCTTCACGTTCATGTCGGGCTGCACGCCCATCATCCGCAGCGTCTGCTGGACGGTGGCGCTGAACACGGGCGCGGCGACATCGCCGCCGAAGTACTTGCCGGCCGAGGGCTCGTCGACCATCACGGCCACGACGATGCGCGGCTTCTCGATCGGCGCGATGCCCACGAACCACGAGCGGTACTTGTTGGTGACGTAGCCCTTGCCGACCTGCTTGTAGGCCGTGCCCGACTTGCCGCCGACCGAGTAGCCGAGCGTCTGCGCCTTCGGGCCGGTGCCGCCCGGGCCCGCGGCCATCTGCAGCATCGTGCGGATTTCCTTCACGGTGCCTTCGGAAAACACCTGCACGCCCATGGCGGGCTCGGCGCTCTTGAGCAGCGTCGCCGGGATGATCTGGCCGTCATGCGCCCACACCGTGTACGAACGTGCCATCTGGAACAGCGACGCCGACAGGCCGTAGCCGTAGGACATCGTGGCCTGCTCGACCGGCTTCCAGGTCTTGTAGGGGCGCAGGCGCCCCGTCACCGCGCCGGGGAACGTGATCTGCGGCTTCTGGCCGAAGCCGACCTGCGTGAACAGCTCCCACATCTGCCGCGGCTGCATCTGCAGCGCGATCTTGAGCGTGCCGATGTTGCTCGACTTCTGGATGACCTCCTGCACCGTCAGCGCGCCGTGCGGGTGCGCGTCGGAGATCTTCATGCCGCCCATCATGATCCAGCCCGGCGCCGTCGGGATCACGGTCTGCGGCGTGACCAGCTTGTTCTCCAGTGCGAGCGCGACGGTGAACGGCTTCATCGTCGAGCCGGGCTCGAACACGTCGGTGAGCGCGCGGTTGCGCAGCTGCTCGCCCAGGAGGTTGTGGCGCTTGCCCGGCGAATAGCTCGGGTAGTTGGCGAGCGCGAGCACTTCGCCCGTGAGTGCGTCCAGCACGACGACGCTGCCTGCCTTGGCCTTGTTCTCGACCACCGCGTCGCGCAGTTTCTGGTACGCGAAGAACTGGATCTTGCTGTCCACCGACAGCTGCAGGTCGCGCCCGTCCACCGGCGGCACCTGCTCGCCCACGTCCTCGACGATGTGGCCCAGGCGATCCTTGATCACGCGGCGCGAACCCGCCTTGCCCGCGAGGTCCTTGTCGAACGCGAGCTCCATGCCTTCCTGGCCATGGTCCTCGACGTTCGTGAAGCCCACGACGTGCGCCGCCGCTTCGCCCTCCGGGTATTCGCGCTTGTATTCCTTGCGCTGGAAGACGCCGCGGATGTTCAGCGCGGCGACTTTCTGCGCGACCGAGTCGTCGACCTGGCGCTTGAGCCACACGAAGGTCTTGTCCTCGTCGCGCAGCTTCTTCTCCAGCTCGGACATCGGCATGTCGAGCAGCCTGGCGAGCTGCGCCAGCTTGGCCTTGTCGCGGTCCAGATCCTCGGGCGAAGCCCAGATGCTGGGGGCGGGCACGCTGATCGCGAGCAGCAGCCCGTTGCGATCGAGGATGCGGCCGCGGTTGGCGGGCAGCTCCAGCGTGCGGGCGAAGCGCACCTCGCCCTGCTTCTGGAAGAACTCGTTGCCGAACACCTGGATCCACGCCGCACGCCCCGCGAGCGCGACAAAGCCCACGGCGATGGCACCGACGATGAACTTGCTGCGCCACACGGGCGTCCGGCTCGCGAGCAAGGGGCTGGATGTGTAGATCACACTGCGGCTCATGGCTGACCTCCGCTCGCACCCTTCACGTACTGCGTGATCGCGGGCGTGGCCGTGCGCATCTGCAGCTGCTCCTTGGCGAGCTTCTCCACGCGCAGCGAGGTGGCCTGGGCGCGTTTCTCGAATTCGAGCTTCTCGTGCTCGATCTCGAGCCGGCGCGCATCGCTGGTCGCCTTGTCCAGCTCGGCATACAGGCGGCGTGACTCGTACTGCGTGCGCACGAGGAACAGTGCGCTCGCCAGCACGGCCACCAGCAGGACCAGGTTCAGCCGCGTCATGGAGAAACCTCCGTGCTGCGCACTGCGGTATGAGGCTTCGGAGCGGCCGCGCGCCTCATGCCTCGGTCCTTTCGGCCACACGCATGATCGCGCTGCGCGCACGCGGATTGGCCTGCACTTCTTCCGGCAGCGGGCGCACACGCCCGAGCGCCTTCAGCTTCATCGGCTGGGGCCTGGCGAAAAGCGCGCGGCGATCGACCACCTCGCGCGAATGCCGCGCGATGAACTGCTTGACGATGCGGTCTTCCAGCGAATGGAAGCTGATCACCACGAGTCGACCTCCGGGTTGCAGCGCATGCAGGCTCGCCTCTAGCGCCTGGCCGAGCTCTTCAAGCTCGGCGTTGACGAAAATCCGAAGAGCCTGAAATGTGCGCGTCGCAGGGTCCTGGCCCGCCTCGCGGGTCTTGACCGCGCCAGCCACGAGCTCGGCCAGTTCCCGTGTCGTTCGAACCGGGCCCCGCTCCTGTCGGCGAGAAACAATCGCCTTTGCAACCTGAACAGCAAACCGTTCTTCGCCAAAGTCACGTATCACCTCCGCGATGCGGCTTGCGTCCGCCGTGGCCAGCCAGTCGGCCGCGCTCTGTCCGCGCGTGGTGTCCATGCGCATGTCGAGCGGTCCTTCCGAGCGAAAAGAAAAACCCCGCGCGGGGTTGTCGATCTGCGGCGAGCTCACGCCCAGGTCCATCAGGATGCCGGCGATGCTCGAACCCTCGAGCTCCGAGATCGCCGCGAAGCTGCCGTGGCGGATCTCGAAACGCTCGTCCTCGATCGCATTGGCCGCGGCCACGGCCTCCGGGTCCTTGTCGAACGCGATCAGCCGCGAGCTCTCGTCCATGCGCGAAAGGATCGCGCGCGAGTGCCCGCCCCTGCCGAACGTCGCGTCGACATAGGTTTGTCCCGGCTTGGTGAATGCGTCGGCCGAAAGGGCGGCGACTGCTTCGTTCAACAAGACGGTGGTGTGATTCCATGCGTCCACCGCCTGCGCTCAGAAAGAAAAATCCTTGAAGACGTCGGGCATCGCGCCCTGCATCGCCTCCGCTTCCTTGGCTTCGTATTTCGTCTTGTCCCAGAGCTCGAAGTAGGTGCCCATGCCCAGCAGCATGGTTTCCTTCTCGATGCCCGCCGCGGCCCGCAGTTCGGGAGAGACCAGCACACGGCCCGTGCCGTCGAGTTCCCCGTCCATCGCGTTGCCAAGGAAGATTCTCTTCCACCACTGCGCATCCATCGGTAACGCAGCGATACGGTCGCGGAATTTTTCCCATTCCGGACGCGGAAAGATCATCAAACAGCCATGCGGGTGCTTGGTGATGGTGACCTGGTTCCCCGCCGTGGCGGCCAGCACATCACGATGACGCGTCGGGACGGATAGCCGGCCCTTGGCATCGAGAGTGAGTGACGAAGCGCCCTGGAACACCTTGGTAAGTCCTTGCTACCTTTACCGAAGCCGGAAACGGCGCACCAAGGCACCTTTTCCCACTTCATTGCACTTTTTTGCACTGTAGCAGGAAAAAGCAGCAACGCAAGCCGGGCGAAGCCCGGTTTTCGCAATGAAATCAAGGACTTAGAGCGGGCTTTGCGCCCGGTCAACGAGGAAAAATCGTTCTGAATGAACGACTTAGCTGAGGCAGTGGAAGTGAATCCTCAGAAGAGAGCCGCCTGGTTAAATTATGTAGCCGGGTCACCCGCCATCGCGAACGGCAAGCCGACCATGCGTTCCAGTTCGGCCGGGGGCAAGCCGTCGACGACATCGATCAAGCGCAATCCCTGCGGCGTGCATTCGAAGGTGGCGAGGTCGGTGTACACGCGCTTGACGCAGGCGATGCCGGTCAGCGGATAGTCGCAACGATCCACCAGCTTGCTCTCGCCCTTCCTGGTGAGCAGGTCCATCATCACCCAGGTCTGCCGGGCGCCGACGGCCAGGTCCATGGCGCCGCCCACCGCGGGAATCGCGTCCTTCTCACCCGTGTGCCAGTTCGCGAGGTCCCCCGTCGCCGAGACCTGGAAGGCCCCCAGCACGCAGATGTCCAGGTGGCCGCCGCGCATCATCGCGAAGCTGTCCGCGTGGTGGAAGTACGCGCCGCCGGGCAGCAGGGTCACAGGCTGCTTGCCGGCGTTGATGAGGTCGAAATCCTCGTCACCGGCCGCGGGTGCCGGGCCCATGCCGAGAATGCCGTTCTCGCTGTGCAGCAGCACCTCGATGCCGGCCGGCAGGTGGTTCGCCACCAGCGTCGGCATGCCGATGCCCAGGTTCACACAGGCGCCCTCGTGGATGTCGCGCGCGACGCGCTGCGCCAGCTGGTCCTTGGTTCGCTTCTCGTATGCCATGGTCATGCTGCCTGCCGGACGCCGCCCGCCTGCGTGGCGACGCGGGGAACGCGCACGATGCGGTGCACGAAGATGCCGGGCGTGACGATGGCCTCCGGGTCCATCGCACCCAGCTCGACGATCTCGTGCACGCTGGCCACCGTGCGTTGCGCCGCCGTCGCCATCACCGGGCCGAAGTTGCGCGCCGCCTTGCGGTACTGGAGATTGCCCCAGCGGTCGCCGCGCTCGGCTTTGATCAGCGCGAGGTCGCCGTGGATCGGGTACTCGAGCACATAGGGCTTGCCGTCGATCATGCGGGTCTCCTTGCCTTCGGCCAGTGGCGTGCCGTATCCGGTGGGCGTGAAGAAGGCGCCGATGCCTGCGCCGGCGGCGCGCAGCCGTTCGGCAAGATTGCCTTGCGGCACCAGCTCGAGTTCGATCCTGCCGCTGCGGTACAGCCCGTCGAACACCTGGCTGTCGGCCTGGCGCGGGAAGCTGCACACGATCTTGCGCACGCGGCCCGCCTTCAGCAGCGCAGCCAGGCCGGTTTCGCCGTTGCCGGCGTTGTTGTTGACCACCGTGAGCTCGCGTGCCCCCTGCTCGATCAGCCCATCGATGAGCTCCGACGGAATGCCGGCGGTGCCGAAGCCGCCGATCAGCACGGTGGCGCCGTCGCGGACACCCGCGAGCGCTTCGGCGATGGAGGGGGCGATCTTGTCGATCACGACGCCTGCCTCTGGACTTCAGGCGTCGGCCGCCGCCAGGTCGGTGGTGACTTCGAAGCGGCCGCTGAGCGCCTTGTGGATCGGGCACGCGTTGGCCACGCGCAGCAGGTCGGCGCGCTGCGCTTCGTCCAGCGGGCCGTGCACGGCGACCTGTCGTGCGATGCGGTACACGCCGCCCGATTCATTGCGTTGCACCTGCACGTCCACCCCCTGGAGCGGATAGCCCTTGCGCTTCGCGTAGAGCTGCAACGTGAGCATGGTGCAGGCCGTCAGTGCGGAATCGAGCAGCTGGTGCGGTGTCGGCGCGTCGCCCGCGCCACCCAGGGCCGGGTCCAGGTCGGCTCGCCAGAGCGCGTTGCCGGCGCGCAGTTCGACGGCGGTGGTGCCGGCGAGCGTGCGGCCGGTGACGGGAAGGGGTGCTTGCGTTTCCATGTCCGCATTGTGCGGGAACCCAAGCTCGCGGCTGCCGAACGGCTCGGGGAAACTCAGAGGATGTAGCGGGAAAGGTCCTCGTCGCGGCTCAGGTCCTTCAGCCGCGTATCGACGTACGCACCGTCGATGACCACGTGCTTGTCCACCAGCCGCGTCGCGTCGAAGCTCACGTCCTCCAGCAGGCGCTCCATCACGGTGGCCAAACGCCGCGCGCCGATGTTCTCGGTGCGCTCGTTCACGTCGTACGCGATCGCCGCGATCCGCGTGATCGCATCGGGCGCGAATTCGAGCGTCACGCCTTCGGTGGCCAGCAGCGCCTCGTACTGCTTCACGAGCGACGCATGCGTCTGCGTGAGGATCGCCTCGAAGTCTTCCACCGACAGCGACTTCAACTCCACCCGGATCGGCAGGCGCCCCTGCAGTTCCGGGATCAGGTCGCTGGGCTTGGAGAGGTGGAACGCGCCGCTCGCGATGAAGAGGATGTGGTCGGTCTTGATGGGCCCGTACTTGGTCGACACGGTGGTGCCTTCGACCAGCGGCAGCAGGTCGCGCTGCACGCCCTGGCGCGACACGTCGGCACCCTGCACTTCGCTGCGCGTCGCGACCTTGTCGATCTCGTCGATGAAGACGATGCCGTTCTGCTCGGCGTTCTGGATGGCCTGCGCCCGGATCTCGTCCTCGTTCACGAGCTTGGCGGCTTCCTCGTCGACCAGCAGCCTCATCGCCTCGCCGATCCTGAGCTTGCGCCGTTGCCGTTTCGCGCCGCCGAACTGCTGGAACACGCCGCGCAGCTGCTCGGCCATGTCCTCCATGCCCGCGGGCCCGAGGATTTCCAGCTGCTGGCGCTGCTCGGCGACGTCGATCTCGATCTCCGTGTCATCGAGCAGGTGCTCGCGCAGCTTCTTGCGGAAGGTCTGGCGCGCCGTGTTGTCGCCGCTGGATTCGCCGAAGCGCGCCGGCGGCACGAGCACGTCGAGGATGCGGTCCTCCGCGGCGTCTTCGGCGCGCGAGCGGACCTTGCGCATCTCGCCCACGCGCGTCTGCTTCACGGCCATCTCCGCGAGGTCGCGCACGATCGAATCGACGTCCTTGCCGACGTAGCCGACCTCGGTGAATTTCGTGGCTTCCACCTTGATGAAGGGTGCGTCCGCCAGCCGCGCGAGGCGCCGCGCGATCTCGGTCTTGCCCACGCCCGTCGGGCCGATCATCAGGATGTTCTTGGGCGTGATCTCGGTACGCAGCTTCTCGTCGACCTGCTGGCGGCGCCAGCGGTTGCGCAAGGCGATCGCCACCGCGCGCTTGGCTTCGTGCTGGCCGACGATGTGGCGGTCCAGTTCGGAGACGATCTCCTGGGGGGTCATGGAGCTCATGCCGACCCCAGCGTTTCGATCGTGTGGTTCATGTTCGTGTAGATGCACAGCTCGCCGGCGATCTCCAGCGATTTCTTCACGATCTCATGGGCCTGCAGCCGGGTGTTGTCCAGCAATGCCTTGGCGGCGGCCTGGGCATACGGCCCGCCGGAGCCGATGGCGATGATTCCGTATTCGGGCTCGAGCACGTCGCCGTTGCCGGTGATGATGAGCGAGGCATCGCGATCGGCCACGGCCAGCATCGCCTCGAGCCGCCGCAGCACGCGGTCGGTGCGCCAGTCCTTGGTGAGCTCGATGGCCGAGCGCACGAGGTGGCCCTGGTGCTTTTCCAGCTTGGCCTCGAACCGTTCGAACAGCGTGAACGCGTCGGCCGTGGCGCCGGCAAAGCCGGCGAGCACCTTGTCGTGGTAGAGCTTGCGGACCTTGCGCGCCGAGCCTTTGACCACCACGTTGCCCAGGGTCACCTGGCCATCGCCGCCGATCGCCACCTGCCAGCGGCCGTCGGCGTCCTGGCGCCGCACGCTGACGATGGTCGTACCGTGAAATTGTTCCATCGCGTCGACTTGGGGACGACAGCGCCGAATGCAAGCCGGCGCGCGGGACGTTTCAGTCGGCGCGGGCGATCACGCGGGCGTGCTCGCTGATGCCGATCACGTTGAAGAACGCGGCGACCAGCCGGTGCACCTCGACGAATTGCACCTGCCGTCCTTCCAGCTGGCGCGCGGTCACCCAGTTGAGCAGCGTACCGGCGGCGGTGAAGTCGATCCGGATGAGCCGGGTGCAGGTGATCACGACGATGTCGGCGCCCAGCGTCTTCGCCTCGAGCATTTCCAGCGCTTCGGTGGCATCGCCGAGGATCTGGCCCGCGAGCTCCACCGTCGAGATGTTGGACATCTGGGAAGTCAGGCCGGCGGCGGCGGTGTCGCTGTAACCGAGGCTCGACGACAGGGAATCGCGGAACGCCTCGCCGACGAAGGTTTGGCCGGCGACAAAGCTGCCGTCCGCCTGCAGCGGCTTGTATTCGCAGCGCGCGCTCTCCCAGGAAGGCGGAGACACTTCGTACGTCACGCAGTAGTCGAGCGCGACCAGTTCGAACTCGTCGGGCCGGTGCATCACGCGCAGCACTTCCATGCGCAGTTTCCACCACGCCGGGTTGACGCTCTTGTCTCCCGAAGGCGTGGCTTCCCGGAGCACCTTCTCCAGGTTCTCGAAACCCATGAACCGCAGTTGCACCGGCTGCGCCGCCCACTGCGTGAACTGCCTGGCCATCGGCTCGATGGCCGCTTCGTCGATCACATTGAGCTTGGCCCAGGACAGTTTCCACGGCGCCGGCACCTTCGCCAGCGCGGCGTTCATCGCCGCGATCGATTGCGTCCCGAGCGTGGCGGGCGAGGTCCAGTTGGCCGCGGCGTTGCCGGCGGGCGCGGCGGCGGGTGCGGTCATGCGGCCGACCGCTTCGGGGATCGAGAACCACTGCGGTGCCGAGCGGCCGAAGCGCCCGGCAAAATCGATCGCGGCCGTCTCGAAGCGATCCTGCCGGCCCGTGGCGCGATAGAGGTCGAAGAGCGTGAGCCAGGTTTCGTCGTGGTCGATGCGCTGGCCGGTGGGCGCGAGCACGTCCTGCAGGCCCGCTTCGGCGCCGGCATCGTCGCCATTGGCGAAGCGGATGGCGGCCTCTTCCAGTTCCGGGTCGTGCGCGAACTCCTCGACGTCGATGGCGAACAGCTTCGAGCCGGAAAAGCCCGAGGGGGTGCCGGGATCGGACGCCGGGCCCGCGGGCGTCGACTGCGGGACGGCCAGCAACTGCGACAGCGGCCCCAACTGCGACAGCGGCGGCGACTTCGGCGGCACGGGCGCAGGCGGCGCGGACGCCGCCTCGCGCGGCCTCAGGGGACTCGCGACCGTCGGAGGCGGCGGAGCCGGCGGCTGCATCAGCTCCGGCGCGACCGAATCGAGCATCGGGTCCAGGTCGACCGGCAGGGTCTTTTCCTCCGCAGCGAAGTTCGTACGCAGCGGCTGCGGATCGGTCTTGCTGTAGGCGGTGGACGGCCCGCGCTCGGGCGGCACGGCCGCGGACCCACGCAGGGCAGCCGGCATCGTCGGTGGCGTGGCGGAGAGGCCGCCGGCAACGGTGGCCAGGCGGCTCGAGGCGTCGCCGTGCTTGGTCTTCCACCACTGCATGGACATCTGCGCCTCGATCTCGTCGATCTTCTTCAGCGTCGTCGCCCGGTCATCGGGCTTGGACGGCATCGAGCTCTGGAAGAACGAGGGGCGCGCGCCGGGATCCTGCCCCGCCATCACCTCGGAGCGGCGCATCTTGCGCAGCATGTCGAACTCGCGCTTGCGGACGAAGTCGTTGCGCCGCTTGCGCTCGATCATCTCCTTGAGCATCTGCTTGGAGTACGAGCTTTCGCGGTCGCTGTCCGCCGAGTCGAGGTCGGCCCAGTTCGTCGTCGGGTTCTTGACGAACTTCACCACCTTCGACAGCAAGCCGGATCCTTCGTCTTTCGACATCGTGGAGGTGGTGCGGATGGAGGTACTGCGGGAGTGCGGGACGCCGGGGGATCAGTCCCCGAACATCTTCTGCTTCAACTCGCGGCGCTGCTGCGCCTCGAGCGACAAGGTGGCGGTCGGGCGCGCGAGCAGGCGGCCCACGCCGATCGGCTCGCCGGTCTCGTCGCAGTAGCCATAGTCGCCCGCATCGATGCGCGCGATCGACTGCTCGATCTTCTTCAGCAGCTTGCGCTCGCGGTCGCGCGTGCGCAGCTCCAGCGCGTGTTCTTCCTCGATGGTGGCGCGGTCGGCCGGGTCCGGCACGATCACCGTGTCCTCGCGCAGGTGCTCGGTCGTTTCGCCGGCGCTGTTGAGGATGTCCTCTTTCAGCTTCAACAGCTTCAGGCGGAAGAACGCCATCTGCTTGTCGTTCATGTACTCCGAGTCGGGCATCGCGAGGACTTCCTCGTCGGTGAGCTCCTCGGCCGTCTTCGCCTTCCAGTTGTTGGCGAGCTTCGGGTCTTTCTTGATCGCTACCAGGGGCGGCGGGTTCAGCACGGGGGACATCGTTTGGGTGTAACTTGCTTTCGGGGCGGTCGAGGCGGACACGGTTTGCGCCATCGAGGGCACCGTGATCTGCGCAAGCCGCGCCGAGGGTTTCGTGGCCCGTGCCGGCTCGGCGCTCGCCGCCTGTCGGGGCGGCATGGCGCGCGAGGGCGCCGTCACGGGTGCGGGGGCTGGCGCCGGGGCGCTCGCCTTCGTCGTTTTTGCGGGAGTCGCCTTCGGCTGGGGCTTCGCAACGGCTTTCACCGCTGGTTTGGCCTTGGGCGCCGGCGCCGCCTTCTTTGCCGCCTTCTTTGCCGCAGGCTTGGCCGCCTTGGCAGGTGCTTTCTTCGCTGGAGTTTTCTTCACGGGGGCCTTGGCCGCGGGCTTCTTGGCCGCCGCTTTCGCGGCCGGCCTGGCAGGCGCCTTCTTGGCCGCCGCCTTGCTCGCCGGTTTGGCCGCTTTGGTGGCTGCCTTGGCCGCCGGCTTGGCTTTCGCCGCCGGTTTGGCCTTGGCCTTGGGTTGAGGCTTCACTTCCCGTCTCCTCGCATCCGCGCCCACGGCATGGAGATGCCGCCCGTCCGCGGTGTTTCCTCTTGGTTGCGACCGATCGCGTTCATCAGCGCGAGTTATACCCCGATTGCCCTCGGACCGGCCCTCACGGTTGGGGTTTTCACCCTCGGCCCGCGCCGACAGCCCGCCAAAGGGCAAGGCCATCAGTTGCAGAATCGAGACAATCATCGGGCCCGCCCTCACTTCTTTTTGGAAGGCGCTAGCCTACAGCAAAAGAGCGGGCGTCCGAGCCCTTTTCTCGGCCTAGTCCAGGCTCAGGCCAGGCACTGCTGCAGGCCCTGCATGAAGATGTCGCGCGGCAGGTCGATCCCGATGAATACCATCTTGCTCACCCGGTCCTCCCCGGGCTGCCACTGCGGCCCCAGGTCGCTGCCCATGAGCTGGTGCACGCCCTGGAAGATCACCTTGCGCTCCGTGCCCTTCATGGAGAGCACGCCCTTGTAGCGCAGCATGCGCGGGCCGTAGATGTTCACGATCGCGCCGAGGAAGTCCTCGAGCTTCGCGGGATCGAAGGGGCGGTCCGCCTTGAACACGAAGCTCTTGACATCGTCGTCCACGTGGTGATGGTGCGGATGGTCGCAGTGCTCGCCATGCTCATGATCATGATCGTGCTCGTGATGCGCGTGTTCGTGCTCGTCTTCCTTCAGGAAGTCCGGGTCGATGTCCAGCTTCGCGTTCAGGTTGAAGCCGCGCAGGTCCAGGACCTCCGCGATCGGGACGTCGCCGAAATGCACCGGCTTCATCGGCGCGCGCGGGTTCATGTGCTTCAGGCGGTGGATCAGGGCATCCACTTCGTCCTTGGCGACGAGGTCGGTCTTGCTGATGAAGATCTGGTCGGCGAAGCCCACCTGCCGGCGCGCCTCCTGCCGCTCATCGAGCTGCCGGTCCGCGTGCTTGGCGTCCACCAGCGTGATGATCGAGTCGAGCAGGTAGGTCTCGGCGATCTCGTCATCCATGAAGAAGGTCTGGGCGACCGGGCCGGGGTCCGCCAGGCCCGTCGTCTCGATCACCACGCGCTCGAAATCGAGCATGCCCTTGCGCTTCTTGGCGGCGAGCAGCTGCAAGGTGGCGCGCAGGTCTTCGCGGATCGTGCAGCAGATGCAGCCGTTGCTCATCTGCACGATCTGCTCCTTCGTGTCGGTCACGAGGATGTCGCTGTCGATGTTCTCCTCGCCGAACTCGTTCTCGATCACGGCGATCTTCTGCCCGTGGGATTCCTCGAGCACGCGCTTGAGGAGGGTCGTCTTGCCCGAGCCGAGGAAGCCCGTGAGGATGGTGGCGGGAATGAGGCTCATGGTGCGGAAGTTTAGGCTTTTCGCAATATCACAAGGCCCTTGAGGTATTCCCCTTCCGGGAAGGCGAGCGTCATCGGGTGGTCGGGGGCGCCGCCGAGCCGCTCGGCGATGTAGCCGTCCACGCGCGCGTCCGTGCCCGCCGAGGCGACGATCTTGTGGAACAGGTCGGCGCTGATGCCGCCGGAACACGAGTACGTGAACAGCACGCCGCCCGGCTCCAGGATCTTGAGCGCCAGCCGGTTGATGTCCTTGTACGCCCGCGCCGCCCGCTCGGCATGCGCGGCCGTGGGCGCGAGCTTGGGCGGGTCGAGCACGATCGCATCGAACGTGCGCCCCTCCTCGCCGAAGCGGCGCAGCGACGCGTTGACGTCGGCGTCGATGAAGTCGACCCGCGACGCTTCGAAGCTGTTCAGCGCGACGTGCGCGCGGGCGCGCTCCAGGGCCGGGCCCGACGAGTCGATCGAGGTCACGTGCGCCGCGCCGCCCGCCAGGGCCGCGATGCTGAAGCCGCCGGTGTAGCAATAGCAATTGAGCACGCGCCGGAACTTCAGGCGCTGCGTGTAGTCGGCGAACTTGCGGCGGCTGTCGCGCTGGTCGAGGTAGAAGCCGGTCTTGTGGCCGGTGGCAACGTCCAGCGTGAATGTCCAGGAGTGTTCGCGGATCGTGACCCCGGTCGGCCCCTCCCCGCGCAGCCAGCCCGTCGCGGGCGCCAGGCCCTCGAGCGAGCGGGCGCTGGTGTCCGAGCGCTCGTAGATCTTCGCGAGGCCCGTCGCGGCCAGCAGCGCGTCGACGATCACGCCCTTCCAGCGCTCGGCGCCGGCCGACTGGAACTGCGCGACCAGCGTGTCGCCGTAGCGATCGACCACCAGGCCCGGCAGGCCGTCGGACTCGCCGTGGACCAGGCGCATGCCGTCGCTCGCGATCGCGAACCGCTCGCGCGCGCGCACCGCCTTCTGGCACAGGCCGGCGATGAAGCCCGCGTCGACGCGCTGCTTCTCGTCGAAGCTCCATGCGCGAGCGCGGATCTTGGAGTGCGGGCTGAATGCCGCCCAGGCGAGGAATTCGCCGTTGCCCGATTCGATGCGGACGGTCTCGCCCGGGTCGCCGCCGCCGCGCGCGACGGCCGAATCGAAGATCCAAGGATGTTGTCGCAGGAGCGACCGCTCCTTGCCTTCCCTGAGTCGAATGGTCTTCATTGGCGTTATTCTCGGGCCAAGGAGTCGGAGGAGATGCGAAACGCGCTGCGCTGCTGGATGCTCGCGGCCATGCTGGGCATGGTGGCCATCGGCTGCGCGCATGCGGCGCCCACGTTGCAACTGGACAACGCCCACCAGCCGGTGTCGCTGGGCGAGTCAGGCCTGGCCTGGGTCGATCCCGAGGGCCGCGCGACCCCCGAGGACGTGGCCGACGGTTCCGCCGTGCACTGGAGCCCCACCCAGGAGGGCACGATCTACCGCCTTTCGACCCGCAAGACCCTCTGGCTGCGATTCACGGTGGCGGTTCCGGGGACGGAGCGCTGGTACCTGCAGGTGCCTTATCCCTCGGTCGACCAGGTCACGTTGTACAGCCTCGAAGGCGGCGGCGGATGGGGCGACGCCGCCGGCGACAGGATCGCCGTGGAGCAATGGCCGGTGCCCCACCGCTTCCCCCTGTTGCCGCTGGGAGCCGGCACGCAGGAGTACCTGGTGCGGGTGCAGAACACCCACAGCTTCAGCGCGCCGATCGAGTTCGTGAGCGAAAGCCACCTGCTGCGCGACGCGCAGCAGACCTCGCTCGTCCTGGGCATCTACTTCGGGCTGGCGGGGCTGGCGGTCGTGCTGGCCGCGCTCAGCGCCATTTCGCTGCGGGACCGTTCGTACGGCCTGTATGCCCTCAGCGTGGCCCTGATGGCGGTCACGCAGGCCTCGCTCACCGGCGTGGCGGGGCTGGACCTGTGGCCGCAGTGGCCGCGGTGGAACGACTACTCGGCGCTCGCGCTGCCGGTCGTTGCCGTGGGCTCGCTCCAGTGGTTCTTCTCCGAGGTGGTCTCGATGCCGCAGCGGTCGCGGCTGTTCCATTTCGTGCTGCTCGCCTCGGGGTTCCTGTCGATTGCCGCGGCCGCGGGCATTGCCTTGGTCGAACCGTCCTTGCGCATCCGCCTCATGGTGTCGTACATCGCCGCGTCGGGCACGCTGGGGCTCGCGGCGGTGATCTGGGCCGCTCGCCGCGGTGACCGCTGGGCCGGCTGGCTGCTCGCGGCTTCGCTGCCCGTGGCGATCGGCTCGATCTTCCCGCTGGCGCGTACCGCCGGCCTGATCCCGATCGGCTTCTGGAGCACGCATGGCATGCAGCTCGGCATGGTCCTGGAGCTGCCGCTGGTGCTGCTGATCCTGATCCTGCGCAGCCAGCACAAGCGCGAACACATCCGCCGCATCCACGGTTTCGACAAGCTGGATCCGGCCACCGGCCTGGTCAACGCGATCATGTTCGAGCAGGGCCTGGGACGCATGATGGCGCGCTCGTCCAGGCTGAAGTACCAGAGCGCCGTGCTCGTGATCGACATCGTCAACGCGGACCCCATCCGCCGCATGTACGGACCGCGCTCGGCGGAGGAACTGCCCCTGCAGGTGGCCGGCCGCCTGCTCGCCGCCGCCCGCGACATCGACGCCGTCGCCCGCCTGGGCGAACTGCGCTTCGGCATGCTGATCGAAGGCCCGCTCACGGTGGAAGATGCGGCATCCGAAGGGCCGCGCATCGTCGCACGCTGCCTGATGCCGTTCAAGAACAAGCCGCTCGACTGGGTGGCGCAGGTGCGCGTCGCGCAGACCATCGTCCCCACGCAGCGCGCCGATGCGAGGCAGGTGGTCGAGCGGCTCGAGGCCCTGCTCGCGAACGTCTCGCCCGAGAGCAAGCGGGCCGTCTTTACCCTGACTTCCTGAGGCTACTTCTTGCGTTGCGCCCGCGGATGCGCGGCGTCGTACGCCTTGGCGAGATGCTGGAAATCCAGCCGCGTGTAGACCTGCGTGGTCGTGATGTTCGCGTGCCCGAGCAGCTCCTGCACCGCCCGCAGGTCGCCGCTCGATTGCAGGACGTGGCTCGCGAACGAGTGCCGCAACATGTGCGGGTGCACGGGCGTGGCGAGTCCCGCGACCAGGCTGCGGCGCTTCAGGCGCTGCCAGATGCTCTGCGCCGTGAGGCGCGTGCCGTGCCGGCCGACGAAGAGCGCCGGCGATTCGTGCGGGCCCCGCACGGCCAGCCACTCGCGCAGCGCCTGCGCGGCCTTGGCGCCCACCGGCATGCTGCGCCGCTTGCTGCCCTTGCCGAGAACGTGCGCCTCACCCGCTTCCAGGTCAACCCAGCCGCGAGCTTGCGCGCTGGCCGCGATGTCGAGCCCGACGAGTTCGCCCACCCGCATGCCGCAGCCGTACAGCAGTTCCACCATCGCCGCGTCGCGCGCCTCCAGCCAGGGATCGGCCCTGGCATCCTGGAATTCCGCGAGCTGGACGGCGTCGTCGACGCTCAGCGCCTTCGGCAGCGGCTTGGGCGCCTTGGGGGCGCGCACGTCGACCACGGGATTGCTGGCAATCAGCCCCTGTTTGCCGAGCCACGCATAGAAGCCGCGCCAGCCCGAGAGGATCAGCGCGATGCCGCGCCCGCTGCGGCCCGCGCCGTGCATCTGCGCGACCCAGCGGCGCACATGCGCGTTCTGCACGCGCAGCAGATCGATGGCTGCGGCGGTCGCGTTCTCCTGGAGCTTCCGCAGGTCGAGTGCATAGAGTTCGACCGTGCGCTGCGCCAGGCGCTTTTCGACACGCACATGCTCGAGATAGCGCTCGACCAGTGCGTTGTCGCCCACCGTGTCAGCCCTTGCGCAACCGCGACAGCGCGGCGCTCGAGAGGTCGGCGATGCGCTCGAGGAAGTCCGTGCCCATGCCGCTCGCGAAACGCTGCGGATCGGGCGAGGCCAGCACCAGCATGCCGAACGCGGGGCTGGCCGAGCCGGCGGCGCCATCGCGCAGCGGAATCAGCGCGACCGACATCGCCGTCGCCGGGTCCTGCAGCCACTGAACCGCCTCGAAGCCGGAGTTCACGCCGCAGTAAGGCTGCGTGAGCGACGAAGCGAAGCTTTTCGCGTCCTCGCCGACTCCCTGGGCGAAAGATTCGCTGCCGTACTTCGCGTCGACATCCCAGACCTTGATGGCCACCTGCGGCACCATGAACTGCGACTGGATCTCGGCGGCGATCGTCGCCGGCAGTGCCCGACCCGACTGCACCGTGAACAGGTTGCGCGACCAGCGCTGCAGGCGATCGGCGATGATCATGTTCTCGTTGCCGTGCCGCACCATGTCCATGATGCGGTGTTCCAGCGCCTTGATCTTCTCGCGCAACATCTCCGCCTGCCGCTCCTGCAGGCTCACGGCGCGATTGCCGTGGGGGCTGGTGAGCTGAACGGCCGCGAGCATCTGCGCATGGCGCTCGAAGAAGTCCGGCGTGTTCGCGAGGTAGTTCGCGATGTCGTCCTCGGTGATCGGGTTCATGGTGTTCTCGTTCATGGTGTGTCGGGGACCTCGATCTCGCCTTCGAACACGGTGACGGCCGGCCCGGTCATGAAGACGGCGCCCTGCCCATCCCACTCGATCGTGAGCAGGCCGCCGCGCGTCTCGACATCGACCTTGCGATCGAGCTTGCCGAGGCGGATGCCGGCCACCACGGCCGCGCACGCGCCGGTGCCGCAGGCCAGCGTCTCGCCCGCGCCGCGTTCCCACACGCGCAGGCGGATGCGCGTGCGGTCCTCGATCTGCATGAAGCCCGCATTGACGCGCTTGGGAAAGCGCGGATGGTTTTCGATCGCCGGGCCCTGAATGCGTACTGGCGCCGCGTCGACATCGGGCACTTCCTGCACGGCATGCGGGTTGCCCATCGACAGGACAGCCACCGAGACGATCGGAGAGCCGGGGCTGGTGCCCAGCGCCAGGTGCCACTGCTCCCAGGGACCGGACTTGTGCGCCGTCAGCCCCGAGGCATCGAACGGTACTTGCGGCAAGTCGAACACCGGCGGGCCCATGTCCACGGTCACGCGGCCGTCGGGATTCAGACGCGGCTCGATCACCCCGGAGAGCGTGCGCACGCGCACCTGGTCCTTCTGCGTGAGGCCCTTCTCGCGCACGTAGCGCACGAAGCAGCGCGCGCCGTTGCCGCACTGCTCCACCTCGCCGCCATCGGCGTTGTGGATCACGTATTCGAAGTCGAGCCCCGCGCCGGGCGAAGGCCGCACCGACAGCACCTGGTCGGCGCCGACACCGAAGTGCCGGTCGGCCAGCCACTTGTATTGCGCGGGCTTCAGGCCCAGCGGCCCCCGGGTCTCGTCGAGCACGACGAAGTCGTTGCCCGCGCCCTGCATCTTGGTGAAGCGAATGCGCATGGGGTGATTATCGAAGAGATTTCGCATGCAGGCCCATAATCTTCCGCATGGTCCGAGCCACCCAGTTGCTGCATCCCCAGCGCGAGCCCGCCCCGACGCGGCCGGCCGCGACCGTCCTGCTGCTGCGCGACACGCCGCAGGGCCTCGAAGTGCTGATGACGCGCCGGTCGGCCACGGCGAGCTTCGCGCCCGGCGCGTACGTCTTTCCGGGCGGCGTGATGGAGCCGGGGGAGACGCCCGCGGCGGCGGCCGTGCGCGAGAGCTTCGAGGAGCTCGGCCTCACGCTCGATGCGAGCCGCCTGTTCGTGCTCGCGCACTGGATCACCGACCGCGACCTGCCGCGCCGCTTCGACGTTTCGTTCCTGGTCGCCCGCATGCCGGAAGGCCAGGTGCCGGTCGCCGACGAGGCGGAGCAGTTCGAACCCGTGTGGGTGCGCCCGGCCGATGCGCTCAAGCGTCATGAGCAAGGCAGCTTCTTCATGATCTTCCCGACCATCCGCACGCTGGAGCGGCTGGCGAAGTTCGCCAAGGTCGACGACGTGCTCGCCGCCTGCGCCGGCGAGAAGCCGCTGTGGAGCAGCTGCCCGCGCGCGGGATTCCTGAAAGGCGCGGACGCACGCTTCATGGAGCACGACATGGCCTATGGCGAGCTCGCGCTCGTCAGCCCCGACGGCCAGCTCGTGCACCACCTCGACTGGCGCGCCGACCAGCCGGTGCCGCTGCTGAAGAACGTCACGCGCGTGACGGCGCCCAACCCCGGTGTGATGACCGGCCCCGGCACCAACAGCTATCTCGTGGGCGATCCGGCCACGGGTTACATCGCGATCGATCCGGGGCCTCACGATCCCGAACACATCGAGCGCCTGTGGCGCACCGCGGGCGGCGACATCCGCCTGATCGTGTGTACGCACTCGCACCCGGACCATTCGCCGGGGGCGCGGCCTTTGCAGGCGCTGTGCGCGAAGAAGCCGCCCATCCTGGGACAGGCGTCGAAACCGACCGCGCGTCCCGCCAGCAAGTTCCGGCCCGACCGGGAGCTTGCCGACGGCGAGGAGGTGTTCGTCGAGGGTGGCGGCGTGCGCCACACGCTGCGCGCGATCCACACGCCCGGCCATGCCGCCAACCACACCTGCCTCGTGCTCGTGGAGGATGCCCTGCTCTTCTCGGGCGACCACATCCTGAACGGCAGCACCACGGTGATCGACCCACCCGACGGCGATATGACGGCCTACCTCGAGTCGCTGGACAAGCTCGCGGCCGCCTGCGCGCAGGACGGCATCGAGTTCATCCTGCCCGCGCACGGCTGGGTGCTCGGCTTCGCGCCCCTAGCGATCGCGCACCTGAAGGCACACCGCCTGCAGCGAGAGGCGAAGATCGTCGCCGCAATGCGCGCGAAGCCGGCCGGTTCGATGGAGGAATGGGTGGAGCTCGCCTACGACGACGTGCCCCCGCGCATGTGGCCGGTGGCACAGCGCTCGCTGCTGGCGCACGTGCAGCGGATCGAGTCGCTCGGACTCGCAGCCTAGCGGCTAAACTGGTCCCGACTCTGAGGGGAGGACGGGAAAGATGAATACGAACCAGCCGCGGGCCGGTATCGAGGCCTTCGAATTGCGCTTCACCGGCACCGGTGGCGAATATTTCCGCGTGTGGATCGTGAACGTGCTGCTCACGATCGTGACCCTGGGCCTTTACACGCCGTTCGCGCGCCGCCGCACCGCGCAGTATTTCTTCGGCCACACCGACGTGGCCGGCAGCCCGCTGGAGTTCACCGCGCAGCAGCGCAAGATGGTGTTCGGCTTCCTGATCCTCGTCGCGCTGTACGCGGCGTTCAAGATCGCCGCCGGGACCGGGCAGGACACGGCCGCCTCCCTGTTGATGCTGGCCGGCGCGGCGATGGCGCCCTACTTCTGGGCGAGCGGCATGCGCTTTCGCCTGAGCGCCACGCGCTGGCGCGGGCTGCGCCTGCAGTTCTCGCCCACCTGGGGCGAGGTCTACAAGGCGAGCTGGCCGGTGTTCGGCATTGCGGCCGTCTGGATCGCCATCACCTTCGCGTTCGGCGCGATGCTCGGCCCCCTGCCGGACGCAGCGCCCGGCCGCGCACCGCGGCTGCCGCACGTGCCCGCCGTGCTCTGGCTGCTCGCAGCCGCGGGGCTCGTCATCACCATCCTGTGCGTGGTCCGGCTCGAATACAACTACAAGAGCCTGCTGGTGCTGCGCGCGCACATCGGCGGCGAGACCGGCCGCTGGAAACCCGTGTATGCGGACTTCGTGCGCATCTGGATGGCCACGATCGCCGTGTTCGCGGTGTCCATGGTCGTGGTGATCGCGCTGCTCACGGGCCTGTTCCTGGCGCTGGCGGGCAGTGGGGGCGGCCTGCGCGGCGCGGCGCCGGATTCGGGGAAGATCGCCATGTTGTTCGTGCTGATCCCGCTCGCCATCCTCTTCGCGCTGATCCTGGGCTCCTCGCCCGCGCGCGCCTACCGCGAGGCGCGCATGTTCCAGCTCGTGTGGAACAACGTCGGCGTGAGCCGCATCGCGCGGTTCAGGTGCAAGCTGAAGCCGTGGCGTTACGTCGGCGTGCGCGTGCGCAACATCGTGCTCACACTCGTCACGCTCGGGTTCTGGCGCCCCTTCGCCCGCGTGAGCGAGCATCGCATGAAGACGGAATCGGTCACGCTGCACGTGAAGGGCGGCCTGGACCAGCTCGCGGGGCAGCTCGCGCGCCAGCAGCAAGGCGGCGTGGGCGACGCGATCGCCGATGCGGTCGGCCTGGACCTCGTCGGCTGACGCGCGCATGACGGCAACGCCCATCCGCGGACGCTGGTTCGACGGCCGCAGCAGCCAGGCGCGGCCGGTGCTCGTCGCGCTCGCAGCCGCGAAGGGCGGCCCCGAGCTCACCGTCACCGCCATCGACGGCAGGGCGCGCCAAGCGACGTTCGCGGCGCGCGACATCGAATGGCCCGAGGCCTGGAGCGCCGGGCGGTCACCGCGCACTGTCACCGTCGACCTGCACGAGGCCGGCGTGCTCGAGATCGACGATCCCGCCGCATGGCGCGCCGAATTCGACGCCGCGGGCGGACGGCCCACGCTTGCCCAGCGCATGCAGACACGCTGGCGGGTGTTCGTCATCGTGCTGGCCGCGGCGGCGATGGGTCTGTGGGCCTTCTACCGCTGGGGCACGCCGTGGGCGGCGACCCAGCTCACGCGCGAAGTGCCGCTGGCCTGGGAAGTCGGCCTGGCCCAGCGCGCGATGGGCGATCTGGACGCAAGCTGGCTCAAGCCGAGCCGGCTGCCGACGGAACGCCAGCAGCAACTGCGCGCACGGTTCGACGACCTCGTGCGCGGCGTCGATCCGGGCCTGCAACGCTATCGCGGCTACGCACCGCCGTACTCGCTGCAGTTCCGCTCGGGCATGCCGGCCAACGCGTTCGCGCTGCCGGGCGGCACCATCGTGATGACCGACGCGATCGTCGAGGAGGCGCAACGGCTAGCACGGCCCGACGACGCGCTGCTCGGCGTGCTCGCGCACGAGATCGGGCACGTGGTCCATCGCCACACGACGCGGCTTGTCGTGGAACAGGCCGTGCTGAACGTCGGGCTCGGGCTGGCGCTGGGCGATGTGTCGACCCTCGCGTCCGTGGCGGGCTCGGCACTGACGGGCCTCGCCTACCGCCGCGAACACGAGACCGAAGCCGACTGCTTCGCCGTCGCGTTGATGCGCAGGCAGGGCTTGCCGACCTCACCGATGGCGGACCTGCTGCTCGCGCTCGAACGCAGCGCCGGTGCGCGCGCGCCCCGGCTCGCGACCATGCTCAGCAGCCATCCCGCGACCGAGGAACGTGCGCTCGCGCTGAAGGCCGGCGGCGCCGCGACCTGCCGTTAAGAGCGGACGCTCATTTCCCTGTGCAGTCCTGCGCGCCCGCCGCCGCGGGAAATTCCACGACCGCATTCTCGACCGGCATCTCGTTGGCAACTTCCTGCGCCCCACCTGGCGGCTTCCAGCCGGTGCCGTCGGTGAGCACCTTCAGCGTCGGCACACGGCCCTGGATCGCGAAGCGCTCGAACACCATGGGCAGGCCTTCGGCCGCAAGCGGCGACGGCGCATCGACGATGTGCAGATGCAGGTGCGGCGCATCCGACTGGCCGGAATTGCCCAGCCGAGCGAGTACCTGCCCCCGGCGCACGCGGTCGCCGACCCGGACGCAGAGCGATCCCGGCTGCAGGTGCGCGTAGAACGCGTAGCGGCCGCCTCCGATGTCCAGGATGACGAAGTTGCCGCCGACGGTGGTGAGCGTGATCGGAACCGCCTTGGTGGAGGCGGTGGGGTCGTTTTCCGGGATGCCGTCCTGCACTTCGACCACGCGCCCGTCCGCGACCGCCAGGACCGCGGCGCCGTACGGCGACCAGTTGGCGTTGTTCGAGGGGTCACCGTGGAATACCTGGCCGTCCGCCGCGATGCGCGTCCAGTCGACGGCGAAGCGCTGGGCGATGCGCGCCCGCCCGTCGATCGCCAGCAGCGTGCGGCGGTGCGTGGATTCGTTGGACAGGCCGTGCAGCGCCAGCCAGCCCGGTCCGGCCAGCGGCGGGCCGAGCGCTGCCGCGGTCGCCCCCACCTCCACCACGCCGCCTTCGGAGATGCTCTGCACCGGCGCGTTCGGCGGCGTTACCGGCTGGAAGGTGAGGCGATGATGCAGGCGTTGGGGCGCCAAGGTCGACGCGGGAGCGACCACGTCGATGAAAGCCACGGCGCGCAGCCCAGGGCCGATCACACGCTTGCCGGCTGGCGCGGGCACACCGGGCCGCAGCAGCACACCCTCGAGCGCCTCGCCGGTGTAGGTTGCCAACACCGAACGGCCGTCGCCCGACAGGACGTCGATGCGCTCCAGCGTCAGCTCGGCGCGCCCGAAGTTGGTCATGTGCAGCTCGTAGACGAGGTGCTGCTTTCCCTCCGCGCTGATGGGCCGCGGCGGCGACGGCACGACCAGATCGACGGGAATGCCGGAGGGATGCGCTTGCTGGGCGCAGGCGGCCCAGGACAGGATGCCGGCCAGCAGAGCGATGGCCGCCGTCCGGCGTACCCGCGACGAAACAAGCATGGATGCCCTCTCTACGGCACGAGCACGGCCGCACCCCGGAGTGTGCCCGCCCGGACGGCGGCGATCGCCTCGTTCGCGTCGCGCAGCGCAAACGGCTGCACGTGCGTCGTCACCGGCGCGTCGACGAGCAGGCGAAAGAAGGATTCGCCGTCCTCGCGCGTGAGATTCGCGACGGACTTCAGTTCGCGCTCGCCCCACAGCAGCGAATACTCGAACGACGGGATCGGGCTCATGTGGATGCCACCGCAAACGACCGCTCCGCCCTTGCGCGTGACGGCGAGCGCCGCGGGCACGAGCGCGCCGGCGGGCGCGAAGATGAGGCTGGCATCGAGCTCTCGCGGCGGGGGTTCGTCGCTGGCCCCGGCCCACACGGCGCCGAGCTCGCGCGCGAAGGCCTGGCCCACCGCGTCGCCGCGCCGCGTGAACGCATGGACCTCCTGCCCCTGCGCGACGGCAAGCTGGCACACGATGTGCGCCGCCGCGCCGAAGCCCCAGAGGCCGATGCGCCTGGCTGCCGCGCCGCCGCCGATGCGCCAGGTGCGAAAGCCGATCAGGCCGGCGCACAGCAGCGGCGCGGCATGCAGGTCGTCGTAAGCAGGAGGCAGCGCGAAGCAGAAGCGCTCGTCGGCCGCGCAGTACTGCGCATAACCGCCGTCGCGGTCGTAGCCGGTGAACTGCGGCGCGTCGCACAGGTTCTCGCGCTGCATGCGGCAGAAGTCGCAATGGCCGCAGGTGTGGCCGAGCCAGGGAATGCCGATGCGATCGCCGGGCTCGAAGCGCGTCGCCGCGGAGCCCGCCGCGACCACTTCGCCCACCACCTCGTGCCCGGGCACCACGCCCGGCTTGTGCGGCGGCAGCTCGGCATCGATCACGTGCAGGTCGGTGCGGCACACGCCGCAGGCCAGCACGCGCACGAGCACGTCGCGCTCGCCCAGCTCGGGCAGCGGCTTGCGCACCGGCACCAGCCGGTGCGCGTCCGTGTCCGCGGCCATCGCGAGCATCGATTCGGGAAGCATGCGGAAATCGTACGCCGCATGCGATCGGAAAAGTGTGAAGTCCGCCGTACGCCGGATTCTGTGCACCCGTTGCCGGGCGTGACCGTCATTCCTCTGGGCCGGGGATCGCTCCGCCGGCTCGGTGCTACCTACCCGTGGACTCCGCGGGCCGCATCATCGTCCACCTATTTGGTATTGCTGCGCGTAGAGATTGCCCGTTTCACCCTTCGTGCCTTGCGGCGCGAAGACTCGTCTCTGTTGCTCTGATCCTCGCCTCACGGCGGACAGGAGTTACCTGCTACGCTGCCCTGTGCAGTCCGGACGTTCCTCCAGTGTTCTCGCGAACACCAGCGACGGCCTGGCGGGCTTCACGGGGGGTATTATCCCGCGCACTTCAATTGCGCGCTCGACACGCGCCGGAAGCCCCATGATCCGCATCTCCGAAATCAAGCTGCCCCTGGCCGAATTGCCGGCCGAGGAAGGCGTCCACCCCGAAGCGGCGCTGCGCGAAGCCGCGGCGCGCGTGCTGAAGGCGCCACCGTCGCAGATCACGCGGCTGCAAGTCTTCAAGCGCAGCTTCGACGCCCGCAAGGCCGAGCTCTTCGCGGTCTACATCGTCGACGTGGAAGTCGCCAGCGAAACGGCGCTGCTGGAACAGCTGGAGGGCACGCCGCACCTTGCGCGCACGCCCGACATGGCGTGGCGCCCGCCGGTGCTGGCCAAGGCCTCGCCCGCATCCCGGCCCGTCGTCGTCGGGTTCGGCCCCTGCGGCATCTTCGCGGCCCTGGTGCTCGCGCAGATGGGCTTTCGGCCGATCGTCCTCGAGCGCGGCAAGACCGTTCGCGAGCGCACCAAGGACACCTGGGGACTGTGGCGCAAGCGCGAGCTGCAGCCCGAGAGCAACGTGCAGTTCGGCGAAGGCGGCGCCGGGACGTTTTCCGACGGCAAACTCTACAGCCAGATCAAGGACCCGCGCCACCTCGGCCGCAAGGTGATGATGGAGTTCGTGAAGGCCGGGGCGCCCGAGGAAATCCTGTATGTGGCGCACCCGCACATCGGCACCTTCAAGCTGGTGAAAGTGGTCGAGAACATGCGCGAGGAAATCGTGCGGCTGGGCGGCGAGATCCGCTTCCAGCAGCGCGTGACCGACGTGCTCGTCGAAAGCGGCCAGGTGCGCGGCCTCACGGTGCTCGACCAGGCGACCGGCAGCGTGAGCGAGTTGCGCGCCGACCATGTCGTTCTGGCGCTGGGGCACAGCTCGCGCGACACCTTCGAGGCGCTGCACGCGCGCGGCGTGTACATGGAGGCCAAGCCCTTCTCGATCGGCTTTCGCATCGAGCATCCGCAAGGCGTGGTCGATCGCGCCCGCTGGGGCCGGCACGCGGGCCATCCGCTGCTGGGCGCAGCCGACTACAAGCTGGTGCACCACGCGAGCAACGGACGATCGGTCTACAGCTTCTGCATGTGTCCGGGCGGCACGGTGGTGGCCGCGACGTCGGAGCCGCAGCGCGTCGTCACCAACGGCATGAGCCAATATTCGCGCAACGAGCGCAATGCCAACGCCGGCATCGTCGTCGGCATCGAGCCCGAGCGCGACTACCCGGGCGGGCCGCTCGCGGGTGTCGTCCTGCAGCGCGAGCTCGAATCGCGCGCCTACGTGCTGGGGGGCGGGAACTACGATGCGCCGGGGCAGCTCGTGGGCGACTTCGTCGCGGGCCGGGCGTCGGGCGAGTTCGGCGGCGTGATCCCCTCGTACAAGCCGGGCGTGAAGCTGGGCGACCTGCACGCGGCCCTGCCCGCCTTCGCCATCGAGGCCATGCGCGAGGCGCTGCCCGCGTTCGGGCGCAAGCTGCGCGGGTTCGATATGCCCGACGCGGTGCTCACCGGCGTGGAGACGCGCACCTCGTCGCCCGTGCGCATCACGCGCGGGGAGGACTTCCAGAGCCTGAACGTGAAAGGCCTGTACCCCGCCGGCGAGGGGGCGGGCTACGCCGGCGGGATCCTGTCCGCGGGCGTGGACGGCATCAAGGTGGGCGAGGCGGTGGCGACCAGCCTCGCGGCATCAGCAGCAATGAACTAGTGACGTTCCCAGTGCCCGCCGTGCTGGACCCAGCCGTTCTGCCCGCGGTCCCAGCGGCGCGGCACCCAGTGGTAGCCCGGCCGCGGCGATTCCCAGCGACCGGGCGTCCAGACGTGGCGGCCGCCACTCCAGCCCCAGTAGCCGCCGATCCAGATCGCACCGGGGTACGGCGCGACACCGTAGGTTTCGGCCACGAGCGGCGGCGGCGCCGTCGGCGCGACCACCACCGGGCCTTGCGCGCCGTAGGCGTAACCAGGCGCGGCGTAGTACGGGTCGGCCGGATACACGACGCAACCGCCGAGCATCAGCAAGCCGGCCGCACCGACGGCTGCCGCGGCGATTCGAGAAGGATGAGCGCGCATGGAATCTCCCGCTTTCCAGGTTGGTTCACCTCCAACGGCGGGAGTGCCTGCGAGTTGACGCTGTCGTGTTGCTGTCGGGTAAAGATCAGGAGCCCGGTTTACGCGGTCTGCAGCGCGGCGATGCGTTCCTCGATGGGGGGATGGGTCGAAAACAGCTTGCCCACACCCGAGGTGATGCCCATGCTTTGCAGGCTCTTGGGCAGCTCGCCCGGCACCATGCCGCCCAGGCGCGCCAGGGCGTGGATCATCGGCTGCTTGTTGCCGAGCAGGACCGTCGAGCCGCGGTCGGCACGGAACTCGCGCTGGCGCGAGAACCACGCGACGATGATCGCCGCCAGGAATCCGAGCACGATGTCCAGCACGACGGTGGTGACGTAGTAGCCGATGCCGGGGCCGCGACGCTCGTCGCTGCGGCTGAGCCAGCCGTCGACCACGTAGCCGATCACGCGCGACAGGAACACGACGAAGGTGTTCATCACACCCTGGATGAGCGTCATGGTCACCATGTCGCCGTTCGCGACGTGCGAGATCTCGTGGCCGATCACCGCCTCCACCTCCTCGCGCGTCATGCCCTGCAGCAGGCCGGTGGACACCGCGACCAGCGCGCTGTTCTTGAACGCACCGGTCGCGAAGGCGTTGGGTTCGCCCTGGAAGACGCCGACCTCGGGCATGCCGATGCCGGCCTTGTCGGCGAGCTTGCGCACGGTGTTCACGATCCAGGCCTCGTCGGCGCCTTCGTTTCCGGTGATCACCTGCACGCCGGACGACCACTTGGCGATCGGCTTGGACATGAGCAGCGAGATGATCGCGCCGCCGAAACCCATCACGAACGCGAACGCGAGCAGCGCGCCGAAGTTCATGCCTTGCGCCGTCAGGTAGCGGTTGACGCCGAGCAGGGAAGCGACGATGCCCAGCACCACCACGACGGCGAGGTTGGTGACCAGGAACAGGAAGATGCGTTTGGCCAAGGATGTTTCTCCAAAGGGCAGTTCACCCCGCGGCCCAGATGGGGGCCCGATGCGGCCGTTCAAGGCGCGGGGCGGTGCCGGGGCTTGTTGTCGTGCGTTCTGCGCCCGGGCACCCGGAAAACCAGAGGATCATCATAGAAGGAAAAATCATCGTTGCCGGGGCACCAGAGCGGGATGCCCATCAGCGGCAGCGGCGCGAACGGCTTGTCCGCCAGGCGCGTCGCGGTGAAGGCCGGCTCGCCGCACCAGACATGCGCCGTGAGGTCCTTGCGCGGCGCGAGCAGCTTCTCCAGCAGCGCATGCCCGAAGATCACGAGCCGTGCCTCGCGCCAGAGCGGGCGCAGCTCCACGAACAGGCGCCGCCATTCGCGCGCGAGCAGCGCGTCCCACAGCGCTGGCGGCGCATCGAGGAACGCCCCGTTCTCGTCCAGCACGGTGATCGCATCACGCACGGGCCCGCGCTTGGCACCGATACCCGCGCGCGCGATCTCCTGTGCCTGCAGCTCGTTCAATCGCGACTTGAGCTGGGGGAACTTCAGCCATGCCAGCCCGTTGAAGAAGTCGTGCGCGTTCTCGCGCGTGGGGCAGGTGCGCGTGCGGAAGATGAAGCTCTCGTAGGTCTCGCTCTCCCGCAGTTCCGATTGAGGCACGAAGCGCACCGGCGCGCCCGCCGACACGTTGAGCGCCTCGGGCAAGGGTTGCCATTGCCACGCCCGCAACACGGGCTCGCCGACCTCGCGCCAAGGTTCGAACCAGGGCGCGGTCCAGTCGATGCCTTCGAGCATGGCGCCGCCTCAATGGCGCGTGGCCTTGAAGCGCTTGTCGCGTACTGCCACGGTCGATTTTCCCTCGTCGGCCATCTCGAAGAGCTGAGTCGCCGCCAGGAGCTTGGTCAACGTGGCGTAGCCGTAATTGCGCGAGTCGAACGACGCCTGGTTGGCGATCTGTTGTCCGACGGCGCCGACCCGCGCCCACCCTTCGTCGTCAGCGGCCGCCTGGACGGCATTGCGCAGCAGCATCACGAGCTTGGTGTCCTGCTTCAACTGCGCGGTCGGCACTCGCAAAGGCGATGTGGGCGCCGACTCGGCGCCAAGGTCGGTGCCAGGCTCCAGCTTGTCCAGAAAAAGGAAACGCGAGCAGGCGTTGACGAACGGCTCGGGCGTCTTGCGAGCACCGAAGCCGTAGACGGCCGCACCTTTCGCCCGAAGGTGCATCACCAGCGGCGTGAAATCTGCGTCCGAGGACACGATCCCGAACGCGTCCGGGGCGTCCGTGTACAGCAGATCGAGCGCATCGATGACCATGGCCATGTCGCTCGCGTTCTTTCCTTTCGAGTAATCGAACTGCTGCATCGGGCGAATCGCGTGCTCGTGCAGCGCGTCCTCCCAGCCCTTCAGCTCTGCCTTTTTCCAGTTGCCGTACGCGCGCCGGATGCTGGTTTCGCCGAACGTCGACAACTCGTTCAGGATCAAATCGATCTTGGACGCCGGCGCGTTGTCGGCATCGATCAGCAAGGCAACGCGAGGCTTCGGATTCACCAACGCGCCCCTGCCTAGGCCAGTCGCCATTGCAGCGTCTCGCCCGCCCCCAGCGGCTTGAGCCTGGCCTCGCCGAAGGCGAAGCTCTCCGGCACGGTCCACGTCTCGCGTCGCAGCGTGATGCGGTCGCCGTTGCGCGGCAGGCCGTAGAAATCGGGGCCGTGGAAACTCGCGAAGGCTTCCAGCTTGTCGAGCGCGCCGGCCTGGTCGAACGCCTCGGCGTACAGCTCGATCGCGGCATGCGCCGTGTAGCAGCCGGCGCAGCCGAGCGCATGTTCCTTCAGGTGCGCCGGGTGCGGCGCGCTGTCGGTGCCCAGGAAGAACTTCGGGCTGCCGCCGGTGGCGGCTTCGACGAGCGCCACGCGGTGCACCTCGCGCTTGAGCACCGGCAGGCAGTAGTAATGCGGCCGGATGCCGCCCGTGAAGATCGCGTTGCGGTTGTAGAGCAGGTGGTGGGCCGTGATCGTCGCGCCCAGGTGCTTGTCCGCATCGCGCACGTACTGCGCCGCATCCTTCGTCGTGATGTGCTCCATCACGATCCTGAGCTCCGGGAAATCGCGCCGCAGCGGGATCAGCTGCTGCTCGATGAAGACGGCCTCGCGGTCGAACACGTCGACCTCGGGCGACGTCACCTCGCCGTGCACCAGCAGCAGCAGGCCGAGGTTCTGCATCGCCTCGAGCGTCCTGTAGGTCTTGCGGATGTCCGTCACGCCCGCGTCGCTGTTGGTCGTCGCGCCGGCGGGATAGAGCTTCACCGCGACGACGCCGGCGGCCTTGGCACGCTTGATCTCTTCGGGCGGCAGGTTGTCCGTGAGGTACAGCGTCATCAGCGGCTCGAAGGCGAAGCGCGGCGGCACCGCGGCGAGGATGCGCTGCCGGTAGGCCTCGGCCTGCGCCGCCGTCGTGACGGGCGGCTTGAGGTTCGGCATGATGATCGCGCGGCCGAATTGCGCGGCCGTGTGCGGCACCACGGTTTTCAGCGCGTCGCCGTCCCGCACGTGGACGTGCCAGTCGTCGGGGCGCGTGATCGTGATCTGGTCGGTCATGGGACGTATTGTCCCAGACCGCTGCGGCGTCAGTGCGCCAGGATCTTGTTCAGGAAATCCTTCGTGCGCGGCTGGCGCGCATCGGGATTGCCGAAGAACTCGTCCTTGCTGCAGTCCTCGAGGATGCGGCCGCCGACGTCGATGAAGATCACGCGGCTGGCCACCTTGCGCGCGAAGCCCATCTCGTGCGTGACGACCATCATCGTCATGCCTTCCTTGGCCAGACCCACCATCACGTCGAGCACCTCACCGACCATCTCGGGGTCGAGCGCGGACGTGGGTTCGTCGAACAGCATCACGATCGGGTCCATCGACAGCGCACGAGCGATGGCCACGCGCTGCTGCTGGCCGCCCGAGAGCTGGCCGGGGAACTTGTCCTTGTGCGCCGTGAGGCCCACGCGGTCGAGCATTTTCAGGCCGCGCGCGCGGGCCTCGTCCAGCGAGCGGCCCAGCACCTTCACCTGCGCGATGGTGAGGTTCTCCGTCACCGACAGGTGCGGGAACAGCTCGAAGTGCTGGAACACCATGCCGACGCGGCTGCGCAATTTGGGCAGGTCCGTTTTCGAGTCATGCACGGCGATGCCGTCGACGAAGATCTCGCCCTTCTGGAACGGCTCCAGCGCATTGACGGTCTTGATGAGCGTGGACTTGCCCGAGCCCGATGGGCCGCAGACGACGACGACGTCGCCCTTGTTGATGTTGACCGAGCAGTCCGTCAGCACCTGCACCGGGCCGTACCACTTGGAGACGTTCTTGATTTCGATCATGGAGGACATGGTTCTTCTCCGGTGCCTTAACGGATGATGGCGATCTTCTGCTGCAGTCGCTTCACGAGGAAGGACAACGCGGAGCAGAGGACGAAATAGACGATGGCGGCCATGAGGTAGGCCTCTTCGGTGCGGCCGTAGATCTTGCCCGCGTTCTGGAAGCCCTTCAGGAGATCGTACGCACTGATGGCGTAGACCAGGGAGGTGTCCTGGAACAGGATGATGGTCTGCGTCAGCAGCACGGGCAGCATGTTGCGGAAGGCCTGCGGCAGGATGATCAGCCGCATCTGCTGCGCGTAGGTCATACCCAGCGCCTGGCCGGCGTAGACCTGCCCGCGCGGGATCGACTGGATGCCCGCGCGCATGATCTCGGAGAAGTACGCGGCCTCGAACGCGATGAAGGTGATGATGGCCGAATACTCCGCGCCGATCGGCCGGCCGATGATCAGCGGCACCAGCAGGTAGAACCACAGGATCACCATCACCAGCGGGATGGAGCGCATGCCGTTGACGTAGAAGGTGGCCGGCATCACCAGCGCCGTCTTGCCCGACAGCCGCATCAGCGCGAGCAGCGTGCCGAAGATGATGCCGCCCAGCGTGGAAATGGCGGTGAGCTCGAGCGAGAACCAGAAGCCCGTCGCGACGAACTTGCTGATGACGTCCCAGCTGATCCAGGTGAGGTCGAGATTGCCCATCTCAGTGGCCTCCCCCGCCGGTGCCGGCGACGATGAAGCCCGGGATGCGCATGCGGCGCTCGACCAGCGCGAACACGCGGTTCACGGCGAAGGCGGACAGCGCATACAGCGCCGTCACGCCCAGGTAGATCTCGATGCCGCGCGAGGTTTCCTCCTGCGCCTGCGTGGCGAACCAGGTGAGCTCCGCGATCGACACGGCGAAGGCGACCGACGAGTTCTTCAGCAGGTTCATCGATTCGCTGGTGAGCGGCGGCACGATGATGCGAAAGGCCATCGGCAGGATCACGTAGCGATAGGTCTGCGCGGTGGTGAAACCCATCGCCATGCCCGCGTAGCGCTGCCCGCGCGGCAGCGACTGGATGCCGGCGCGCACCTGTTCGGCGATGCGCGCGGAAGTGAAGAAGCCGAGCGCGAAGATCACCAGCAGGAACCCCGGCACCTGCTGGAAGAACGGGAAGGCCTTGGGCACCACGAAGTACCACAGGAACAGTTGCACGAGGATGGGGACGTTGCGGAACAACTCGACCCACCCGTTCGCCAGGCGCGAGAGTACGGGGCTGTTCGGCAGGGTGCGCGCAGTGCCCACCAGGAAGCCGACGACGATCGCGATCACCCAGGCACAGCCCGCGACGGCCAGCGTCCAGCCCCACGCGTGGATCATCCACTCGAAATACGTGATGTCCGCGCCCTTGGCCCAGCAGGTGGGCTCGACCACGTTGTCGGTCGTGTTGCGGCAGAAAACTTCCCAATCCCAGCTCATGCGCGATTCCCCTCCTGGGGCGGCCCCTCGTGTGGCATTTGTTTTTTCGGGCCACGCGCAAGGCGCAGCTCGTCCGTTTCAACCTTAAAGCAGAAACCCCGCCGGGGCAAGCCCGAGGCGGGGTTTCCGTCCTTCGTCCGCTGCCCCGATCAGGACTTCTTCTGGTAGTCCTCGACCGGCTTGTCGTTCGGGTTCTGCCAGGCCGCCTTGGTCGCCGCACTGGCCGGCAGGTTCAATTTGGCGTTCTTCGGCGGGATCGGCTGCATGAACCACTTGTCGTAGAGCTTGGCCAGCTCGCCGCTCTTGGCCATCTGGTCGATCACCTGGTCGCCCAGCTTCTTCAGCGTGTCGCCCTTGCGGACCATGATCGCGATCGGCTCGACGCTGATCGGCTCGCCGACGATCTTGAAGTCGGCCGGGTTCTTCGCGTTGGCGATGTTGCCGGCCAGGATCTGGCCGTCCATCACGAACGCATCGGCGCGGCCCGACTCGAGCAGCAGGAAGCTGTCGGCGTGGTCCTTGCCGAAGACTTCCTTGAAGTCGACGCCGTTGGCGCGCTCGTGCTTGCGCAGCAGCTGCACCGAGGTCGTGCCGGTGGTGGTCGCCACCGTCTTGCCGGTCAGGTCCTTGATGGCGTTGATGCCCGAACTGGCCTTGGTGGCGATGCGCACTTCCTCGACGTAGGTCGTGTGCAGGAAGTCCACGTCCTTCTGGCGCGCCAGGTTGTTGGTGGTGGAGCCGCACTCGATGTCCACGGTGCCGTTCTGCACCAGCGGGATGCGGTTCTGCGAAGTGACGGGCTGGTACTTGATGTCGATGGGCTTGCCGACCTGCTTGGACAGCGCCGTGACGATCTTCTGGCAGATCTCGACGTGGTAGCCCGCGTACTTGCCGTCGCCCAGCGTGTACGACAGCGCGCCCGACGAATCGCGCACGCCCATGGTGATCTGGCCGGTCTGCTTGACCTTGGCGACGGTGTCGTTCGTCTGCGCGAAGGCGCCGCCGACGGCGAGCGCGCCGACAGCGAGGGCCAACAGTTGTTTCTTCATGCGGGTCTCCTGTGATGAAACGGTGATGGAATCACAACGAAATTCTAGGGATCTGGTGTTGCGGGATTACCCTGAACGATACCTTGCTCAAGCAGGCCCCGTGCCTGCCTTGCCGTTCGGATCGGCAAGTCGCAAGGGCTGCGTCAGCTTCTCGGGCACGAGCAGCGCGTCCATCTCCTCGCGCGTCATGATGCCGAGCTCCTGCGCGACGACGTCGATGGGCTGGCCGGTGGCGATCGCGGTCTTCGCGATCAGTGCCGCCTTCTCGTAGCCGATGATCGGATTGAGCGCCGTCACCAGCGTCACCGATTCGCGCACGCGCCTGGCCAGCACGTCGCGATTGGCTTCGATGCCCGCCACGCAGTGATCCTGCAAGGTGCGGCACGCATTCGCGAGGTGCGTGATGCTCTTGAAGAGGCTCCACCCCATGATGGGCTCGAAGGCATTGAGCTGCAGCTGGCCGGCTTCGGAAGCCAGGGTGACCGTCACGTCGTTGCCGATCACCTCGAACGCCACCTGGTTCACCACCTCGGGGATCACCGGGTTCACCTTGCCCGGCATGATCGACGAGCCCGCCTGGCGCGGCGGCAACTTGATGTCCGCAAAGCCCGCCTGCGGGCCGCTGGAGAGCAGGCGCAGGTCGTTGCAGGTCTTCGACAGCTTGGTCGCCACGCGCTTGAGCACGCCCGAAAGCTGCACGAACGCGCCGGTGTCCTGCGTGGCCTCCACCAGGTTGTGCGAGGGCACGACCGGGATGCCCGATCCTTCGGCGAGCAGCCGGATCGCGAGCGCGGAGTAGCCGGGCGGCGCATTGATGCCGGTGCCGATCGCGGTGGCGCCCAGGTTCACTTCCTGGATCAGCGCGCGCGCTTCGCGCAGCCGCGCTTCGTCCTCCTCGATCATCACCGCGTAGGTCGAGAACTCCTGGCCCAGCGTCATGGGTACGGCGTCCTGCAACTGGGTGCGCCCGATCTTCAGGACGTCGGCGAATTCCCTGGCCTTGGCGTCGAAACCGGCGCGCAGGTAGGCCATCGCGTTCAGCAGGTCGTCGATGGCCGTCCACAGGGCCAGCCGCACCGCCGTCGGGTACACGTCGTTGGTGCTCTGCGAGGCGTTGACGTGATCGTTCGGGTGGAGCGCGTCGTAGCGGCCCTTCTCGAGCCCCATCGTCTCGAGCGCGAGGTTGGCGATCACCTCGTTGGCGTTCATGTTGGTGGACGTGCCCGCCCCGCCCTGGATCACGTCCACCACGAACTGGTCGTGGCAGCGCCCGCCGACGAGCAGGTCGCAGGCTTGGCAGATGGCGCCGGCGCGCTTGTCGTCCAGCACACCGAGTTGCAGGTTGGCGCGCGCCGCCGCCTTCTTCACGTGGCCGAATGCACGGATGAGCGCCGGCATCGCCGACAGCGGCGTGCCCGAGATCGGGAAGTTCTCGACCGCGCGCGCGGTGTGCACGCCCCAGTACGCATCGGCGGGGATGCGCTTTTCGCCCAGGAAATCGTGCTCGATGCGGGAGGGTGCTTTCACGGTGGCGCGAACTGTAGGCGATGAAGCGCGCGGACGCCAATGCCTGATGGGCGCTGGACTATGCAGAAAATTTATAACGCGTCCTCACGCGTTGGTCTTGCGCAGGTAGTCCCACAGCGCCTGCGCCGTTCCCTTGGGCTGCTCCTTGCCTACGGGTTTCTCCCGATAAGCGCGCACGTCCATCGCCATCTCCAGCCCTTGCAGCCCAGCCGCGGCGCTCACCAGCCGGCGCGAACGCAGCTCCTTCTTGACGGCGCTGGACGGCAGGAAGGCGACGCCGTGGCCTTCGAGCGCCATCACCTTCAGGCCTTCGGCCATGTCGGTCTCGTACATGCGATCGAGGTGGATGGCCACCGGCGACTGCTTGAGGATCAGGTCGGCGACGCGCCCGAGGTAGGCGCCCGGCGCATATCCCAGGTACGGCAGCGGCTGCGCGGCGCGCCCGGGCAGCTTGAACATCGGCTCGCCCTGCGCATCGGGCTTGCAATAGGGCGCGAGCGTCTCCTGCCCCAGGGTGACCATCTCGTAGCGGTCGGCATCGAGCTGGAACGGCTGCGACGAGTGGTAGTAGCCGATGAAGATGTCGCAGCTGCCTTCCACCAGGCGCATCACGGCGTCGTGCACGTTCAGCGCGATCAGCCGGCTCTTGATCGGCCCGAACTTCTCGCGCACCGTGGACACCCACGCCGGAAAGAACGTGAAGGCCAGCGTGTGAGGCACGGCGAACTCGATCACGTCCTGCCCCGCCGAGGCGTGCCCTCGCAACATGGCGCGCGTGCTTTGCAGCGCCTGCAGCATCTCCAGCGACTGCGAGTAGAGCGTCTCACCCGCGGGCGTGAGGCGCGTGGGGTACGAGCTGCGGTCGACGAGGTCGGTGCCGGCCCAGGCTTCCAGCGCCTGGATGCGGCGCGAGAACGCGGGTTGCGTCACGTGCCGCAGCTGCGCGGAGCGGCTGAAGCTGCGGGTTTCGGCGAGGCTCACGAAATCCTCGAGCCATTTGGTTTCCATGGCGCGATTATTCCGCGACGCGGGCACGCCCGTTCATGGCATCGTCACCGGGTCTCGCATTCCAGCGGACCGCTGCCCCGGTCGAAGACGATCTTCCACCGGCCCGGCGCTTCCTGCCGCCAGATCGAATTGAAGCAACCGATCAGTTTGCCTTCCGGATCGCGCACCGGCCCCGTGCTGAGCGCGAGTGTCCCGCTTTCGAGCACCTCGACCCGCGCGGGCTCCCACGAGAACGGCGCCGCCGGCGTAGCGTAGAAGCGCGACCAGTAATCGAGCACGGCCTGTTTGCCGTGCAGCGGCGCCGGCCCGGAGAAGAACACGGTCTCGTCGGAGAGGAACGTGCCGAAGGCTTCCAGGTCGCGATCGGCCATGGTTTTCGCGAAGGCGCGTTCGGTCGCGATGACTTCCGTGCGCGCCTTGTCGCCTCGGTCGAGCCCGGTCAGCGACGTGGTCGTGCAACCCGCCACGACGGCGCACAGTGCGATGGCGAGAACCCGAAAACGCATGCGCTGGTCTCCTCGCGCCGAATCTTAAGCCCGCAGCGGCTTCTCCATGAACACGCTCAGGGGATCGGGCCCGTAGCCGCCGAAGGGGCCACGCAGCCGGTAGCCTGCGCGCTCGTAGAGGCGCAACGCCTCGGGCTGCGAAACGCCCGTTTCCAGCCGCATGAGAGCCACATCCCGCTCGCGCGCTGCGGCCTCGAGACAGGCGAGGAGCCGTTGCGCGATGCCGCGCCCGCGCAGCGCCGGCCGCACGAACATGCGCTTGAGCTCCGCCCAGCCGTCGTTCACGACCGCCGCGCCGCAGGCGACGGCCGCGCCTTCGCCGGTGCGCGCGACGGCGAACAGCACGTTGGGCCGCATCAGCGCATCGATGGCGATCCCGTGGTGGCTTTCCGGCGGGTAGAGCGGCTTCTGGTAGGCATCGAGCTCGTCGATGAGCGCGACCACCTCCGGCTGGTCGGGCCGCTCGAAGGCGATGCGCGTCATCGCGCGAGGTGCAGCCGCACGACGGGCCGCTCGGGTTTGCGGCGCGCGACCTCCTCGAAGCCGGCCGCGTCGTACATGGACTTCGCGCCGAACCACATGCTGGTGTCCGCGCTGCGTCCTTCGCGGTCGACCGGGTAGGCTTCCACCAGCTTCACCTTCTTCCTGCGGCAGTACGCGACGGCGGCATCGAGCAGCTGTTTCGCGACGCCCTGTTTGCGGTACTCGGAAGGCACCACGAAGCAGATGACGGACCACACCGGCTGGTCGTCCACCGGCCCCATCACCGGCGAGCGCGCGAGCTTGGAGAAGTCCTCGCGCGGACCGAACGACACCCAGCCGACGGGCACGCCGCCCTGGTAGCCGATGAGCCCGACCTGCCTGCCGTCATCCGCGAGCGCCTTCAGCTCGGCGCGATTGCGTGCCGCGCGCTCCCTGGTGAACCCATCGCTGCGCCCGCTCTTGCGGTAGTACATGCACCAGCAATGGCGCGCCACCGAGCAGCCGCGCGCATGGAAGATCGCCTCGAGGTCCGGCCAGTTGGCGGCCGTGAGCGGCTTCGCGACGAAGCTCACGCCTTCGGCCTCCCGGCCTCCCAGTCGCGGCGCAACAGGCCGTACACGCTGCTGTCGACCACTTCGCCGCGCATGATGGCGTGCTCGCGCCGCGTGCCCTCGTGGCGAAAGCCCAGGCGCTCGAGCACACGGGCCGAGGCAGCGTTGCGCGGGTCGATCACGGCGTCGAGCCGGTTCAGGTCCAGGTCGCTGAAGCCGAACTGCACCAGCGGCGCGACCGCCTCACCGGCATAGCCGCAGCCCCACACCTCGCGCGCGAGCGCGTAGCCCAGGTCCGCGCGCCGGCTCTCCTTCGCGAAATTGAACAGCAAGATCTCGCCGATCACGCGTCCGTCGTCGGACCGCTCCACCGCGAGCCGCAGGAGATCGCCCGAGGCCATCATGTTGATGTCGCGCGCGATGCGCTGGTGCGCCTCGTCGACGTGATTCCAGCCGCCGACCGGGATGTAGCGATACACCTGCGGATCGGAGTAGAAGGCGAACAGGTCGGGCGCGTCGGCGTGGCGGAAGGGCCGCAGCTGCAAGCGCGGCGTGGACAGGCGCAGGTCGGCAAAGGAAGGCATGCGGGCGATTATGGCCGGGACAGGATGCAGTAGTTCTTTGATCGCTCAAGCGAAGATCAAGCGAGTTCCGGTGAAATTCTGATTATTTCGGTGACGATTGAGTCCAACGTCTGCGACCGGCATTCCTCGGCGGCTGCACGCATCAGCAACTCGCGTACAGCAAAAGCCGACTTCAGGAGATCTCGGGTTTCGGGAATTCCATATTCGGCACGAATCGCCTCGCACGTGGAATGAAATTGATGCTCGCCAATTTCGGCTTTCAATGTCGTTTCCAACCTGTCCTCGAACGAAGCATAGGCCCTCGCAACGATCGTTCTCGCCGGTGAAAGTTGATCTTCTGGGACGCCGCACACGCGTTGAAGCGCCTTGTTGATCTCTTTCTCCTCGCGATCGCAATCCCAAATGGCGTAGACGGGAATACCGAATTCCCGAAAAATCAGATACGGACGATCCATGTTTGACTTTCCGTCGGCGGCAACGACTGCAATCCCTCGAGCAAGAAGATCGACTCCTCGCAGGCTCGCCGCGGCTGTGATAGCGGCTTTGTCTCCTAGGCCTTCAACAAGAACAACTGCTTCGGCGAAGAACCCTTCCGCAAGCTCGGGGCCGATGATGTGCAAGCGTGCCCGAAGGCCTTCGGGCGTAAGCTGCTGAGCGCGCTCCGGATACGCGGCTCTGAGGCGCTCAGTGACTGTCGCTAAGCTGGATTCGGTAAAGGCACATTCCTTGCAATTGGCCCCTTCATGGTTAATTCGACGCGCTAGGCGAATCTCGTCGAATCGGTCCATGGCGACAAATAATGGGCTATGAGATGCGAATAGCACCTGAGTGCACGCAGCCACCCCGGGCAACTTCCCCGAGCTGAGCTCCGAAAGCACCCGCGCAAAGTGTCGCTGCTTTTGTGGGTGTTGGTATAGCTCAGGCTCTTCGATGGCAAGAATCAATCCCGGCAATGCCTCGCCGCCGCCGATCGCGTCGTTGCCGTTTTCCGCCGGAGTTGCGGTCGCCACGGCTCTCGCCAGGTGCTGCAGCAAGGTCAAAATAAGTGCCCGCTGCAGCCCGTGGCCTTTGCGATTCACAGGACCGACAAAGCCGCCTTCACCAAGTTGAACATCGGCAGCTGGCAAGGGAACGGCAAATTCTTCCGCTGGCCTCCAATTTAGTTCCACCGCCGATTCGCGGTAGTACGCCTGCAAGGTCGAAGTCAGGTCATCGCCAAGATTTCCGAGCTCAGGGAGCGCATCGGGGTTGGTGATGGCTTTATATTCTTCGGATACCCTGTTCTTCCATTCCCTAAAGTCTTGCCGCTGCTGCACTACATTCTTGACTACTAGCTCAAGGAGTCGTGCAACCACCGCACCCTTCGAGTCCTGCGCATCCGCCGAAACATCACGAACAGCGGGAATGAATACGAATGCGGTAGATCGTTGGAGCGCGCCGTTTGCGACATTCGTGAATCCGAAGAATCTGCCATCGTCGCGAAGCAATTGGCAATGCTCTGAATGCCTAGCCTCCCACTCTGACATCTGAGCCTCTATGTCGGCGGCGGCGCGGGCCGGTGGAGGCAAATCAGCGTAGATTCCACCGGCTTCGCGGAGTTGAGTGTAGGCGGGTCTCTTCTCACCTGTCGCAAGCGACCGAATCCTCGCGAACTCTTGATGTTGAGACGTCACGCCGAAGTAGCTGCCAGAGGCGCGTCCTAATTCCGGATCGAACACGCGAGCGACAGTCATCTCGTCATTGTGAATTCGGCTGCCAAAGCGCCCTCGCTCTTCTGCGCTGAAGGCCGTGAAGGTCAGTGAAATGACTGTTTCCGCCGGCCGACGCGCAAAAAAATCATCCATTTCCATGGATGCCGATGGGCCATAGAACTTGTCCAAGGCGCGCAGAACCGTAGACTTTCCGGTACCGTTTCCGCCGATCAGCGCAAGCTGCGCTCCCACTTCAATCTCAGCTTGTCGGATCGCGCGGAAATTGCGGATCGATATTCTCTTTAGAAGCATGTTGAACCTCCCCACGCAAATTTTCGTAGGGCAGCTCAACAATGGCAAATGTCATCTTTGCTGGGACCGAATGTCAGCCTAAAGTGGCAGGATCGAGGTTCGCGCCGCAGATCACAAGGCAGGGCCGCTGAACATCGGCCGCGATGCCCGCGCGCAGGGCCGCCAGAGGCAAGGCTGCCGCCGGTTCGACGGCGAGCTTGAACTGTTTCCAGAGCGCCGACTGCGCATCGCGGATCGCCTCGTCGGGCAGCAGGTGCGATTCCCTGACCCAGCGCTGCGCGATCTCCCACGCCAGCGTGCCGACGCGCTTGGCGCCCAGTGAATCGGCCGCTATGCCGCTCACGGCGACGTCGACCGGCCGGCCGGCTTCACGCGCGCGGTACAGCGTCGGCGCGAGTTCGGGCTCCAGGGCGACGACGCGCGCGCGGTCCTCGAACCACGAGGCGATGCCGGCGACCAGCCCGCCGCCGCCGACGCTCACGAGCACGGCATCGGGCACCGCCCCGCCCTGCTCCTCGATCTCCTGGGCGATCGTGCCGGCGCCGGTCACCACCTCGGGCTGGTCGTACGCATGCGTGAGCAGCGCGCCCGTTTTCTGCTGGCGCGCGAGGCACGCCTCGAGCGCTTCGGCGTACACGCTGCCCGTGACGACCACTTCGGCGCCGAGCTCGCGCAGCTTCTGCTGCTTAGCGGGACTGGACACCGTCGGCACGAAGACCTCGCATTTCACGCCCAGCTCTTTCGCGGCCGCCGCCGTGGCGATGCCCGCGTTGCCGCCCGACGCGACGATCACGCCGCTGGCCGGAATGGGGTGCGAGAGCAGGCGATTGAGCATGCCGCGGGCCTTGAAGCTGCCGCTGGCCTGCAGGTGTTCGAGCTTGAGCCAGACCTCCTCGCATGGCACGCCGAGCGCGCGGCCGGGCAGTTTCCACAGGGGCGTGCGGCGGATGAAGTGCGCGTGATCGCGCGCGAAGCGATGGGCCGCGCGCTCGATCTCGGCGCGGTTCACAGTTTGAGGCCCTTGGGCAGCGGGAACTTCACCGTCTCCTCGATACCGTCCATCCTGCGCACCGACACCGCTCCCAGCGAGCGGATCCTGCGCACCACGGCCTTGACCAGCACCTCGGGCGCCGACGCACCGGCCGTGAGGCCGACGCGCTCCTTGCCTTCGAGCCATTCGGCCTTCAGGTCGTCGATGCTGTCGACCATGTATGCCGGCACGCCCAGCTTGCGCGCGAGTTCCGCCAGGCGGTTGCTGTTCGAGCTGGTCGGGCTGCCCACGACGATCACCACGTCCACCTGCCGCGCCATCATCTTCACCGCGTCCTGCCGGTTCTGGGTGGCATAGCAGATGTCCTGCTGCTTCGGCTCGCGGATGCTCGGGAAGCGGGCCTTCACCGCGGCCGTGATTTCGGCTGCGTCATCGACGGAAAGCGTGGTCTGCGTGACGACCGCGAGCTTCTCGGCCTGCGCAGGCTGCACATGCGCCACATCCGCCACGTCCTCGACCAGGTGGATGCCGTGATCGAGCTGGCCCATCGTGCCTTCGACCTCGGGGTGTCCCTTGTGGCCGATCATGATGAACTCGTAGCCTTCCTTCGCCAGCTTGGCGACCTCCACGTGCACCTTGGTCACGAGCGGGCAGGTGGCGTCGAACACGTTGAAGCCGCGCCGCTTCGCCTCTTCTTCCACGGCCTTGCTCACGCCGTGGGCCGAGAAGATCAGCGTCGCACCGGGCGGAACCTCGGCCAGGTCCTCGATGAAGATCGCGCCCTGGGCCTTGAGGTCGTTCACCACGAAGGTGTTGTGCACGATCTCGTGGCGCACGTAGATCGGCGCACCGAACTTCGCGAGCGCGCGCTCGACGATCTCGATGGCGCGATCGACCCCCGCGCAGAAACCGCGCGGCTCGGCGAGCACGATCTCTTTGGCCAGGGTCATAGCACGCCGATCACTTTGACTTCGAAGGTGACGGGCTGGCCTGCGAGCGGGTGGTTGAAGTCGAACAGCACGGCGTCCTCCTCGACCTGCTTCACGTGGCCCGCATAACTGGACAGGCCGTCGGGCGTCGGGAACTGCACGACTTCGCCGACGTGGTACTGCTCGTGCGCGTCGCCCAGCTCGTTGAGCAACCTGCGTGCGACCCACTGCACCATGTCCGGGTTGCGCTCGCCGAAGGCGGCGCCGGCCGGAATGTCGATCACCGCGTGCGTGCCCTCCTCCAGGCCGATCAGGCGCTCCTCGACGGCCGGCGACAGTTCGCCCGTGCCCAGCGTGAGCGTGGCCGGCTTGTCCGCGAAGGTGTTGATGATGTCGCCTTCCGGGCCGGACAGCCGGTAATGCAAGGTGAGGAAGGAGCCGCGCTCGATCCGGTGCGGGGTGGAAACCATGGAAGTCCCGATAAACTGGTTCCTATTGTAGAAACCTGGCCTTGGTCCACGCCCCGATGTCGCTCAAGACCCTTCCCGCCGACGCCCGCCCGCGCGAGAAGCTGCTCGCGCGCGGCGCCGGTGCGCTCAGCGACTCCGAGCTGCTCGCCCTGCTCCTGCGCACCGGCACGAAGGACAAGGGCGTGCTGCAGATGGCAGATGAAGTTCTCGGAACTTTCGGCGGAATCGCGGGACTTTTGCACACTGCGGCCGAGGACCTGAAGCGCATCAATGGCCTGGGCGGGCCCGCCAAGCGGGCCGAGCTGGTCGCCGTGATGGAACTTGCGCGCCGCGCCCTCGCGCAGCAGCTGAAGGAGCGCGAGGTCTTCGGTTCACCCGATGCGGTGAAGCACTATCTGCAGATGCACCTGGCGCGCAAGCCGCACGAGGTGTTCGCCGTGCTGTTCCTCGACGCGCAGAACCGGCTCATCGCCATGGAGGAACTCTTCCGCGGCACGCTGACACAAACCAGCGTCTACCCGCGCGAGGTCGTGCAGCGCGCGTTGCAGCTCGAGGCGGCGGCGGTCGTGCTCGCGCACAACCACCCGAGCGGGACGGTGCAGCCGTCGCGCGCGGACGAGGCGCTCACCCAGACGCTGAAAGGCGCGCTGGCCCTGATCGACGTGCGCGTGCTCGATCACGTGATCGTCGCGCCGGGTCAAGCCCTCTCGATGGCCGAAAAGGGCCTTCTTTGACTGGCCTTCCCTGAAATGAAACTGAAGTCGCTCCAGGACCTGCACGCCATCGGCAAGAAGCTCGCCGAGGAGCGCCTGTTCGCGGCGACGCAGGAGCAGGCGCGCCAGGAGGCGGAACACAAGGCGCACGCGGAGCGGACCTTGTTCGTGCGCGCAGCCGGCGACGTGAAGCCGCTGCGCGAACACCACGCCAAGCACCGGCGCGTGCACCTCGCCCCCGAGCAGCCGCTGCCTGTGCCCGTGCAGCAGCGTCTCGACGAGCAGCGCGTGCTGCAGGAGGCGCTCAGCGACGAATTCGACGCGACGACCCTGCTGGATATCGACGAGGCGCTGAGCTTTCGCCGGCCGGGCGTCGGTGCCGACGTGACGCGCAAATTGCGCCGCGGCGGCTGGAGCATCCAGGGCGAGATCGATCTTCACGGCCTGCGGCGCGACGAGGCGCGCGGGGCGCTCGCCGCGTTCCTGCGCGAAGCCGGCAAGCGCGGCTGGCGCTGCGTGCGCGTCGTGCACGGCAAGGGGCTGGGCTCGCCCGGCAAGACGCCCGTGCTCAAAGGCAAGGTGCAAAGCTGGCTGATGCAGAAGGACGAGGTGCTCGCCTTCGTGCAGGCGCGAGCCGATGAAGGCGGCGCAGGGGCCTTGGTGGTGCTGCTGCGCCCGTCTATTCCGGGGGCCTAGCCCGGCGTGTTCCTCATCCAGTCGGCGGTCTGCGAGAAGCTCTCGCGCAGCCGCTCACGCAGGGGCGCGTCCACATCGACTTCGCCCATCGCCTGGTCCATGCAGGCAAGCCACTGGTCGCGCTCCTTGATGCCGATCGCGAACGGCATGTGCCGCGCGCGCAGGCGCGGGTGGCCGAAGCGCTCGATGTAGTAGTCGGGCCCGCCGAGCCAGCCGCACAGGAACCAGAACAGGTTCTGCCGCGCACGGGCAAGCTCGCTGCCGTGCGTCGCGCGCAAGTCCACGTACGCCGGCTCCAGGTCCATCAGGTCGTAAAAGCGTTCGACGAGCAGTTTCACCTTCTCTTCGCCGCCGATCCACTCGAAAGGGGTTTGCATCCCCCCGATTTTCGCGCAGGAGCCTGGGTGGCGGAGAAACGGGCCAGCGCCGCCACCAGAAACGCGTCAGGCTAGGCGCGGGCGAGGCAGTGTGGTCGATCCACATAAGGAGCCCGTAACAACGCATGACGCGTTTCTGGTGGATGGCCCGGAGGGTTGGGCCGATAAGGGGCCGTATGCGTCGTTACGAAAACGGGTCAATACATCGAGTATTGACCCGTTCCCGCGCCTAGCCTCCAGCCCCTTCTCGGCCCAACGCAGGCCCGTTTCTCCGCCACCCAGGCTCCCGCTATTCGGCCGCGCGACGCAAGGTTTCCACGACGGGGCGATTGAGCACCTCGCGCAGTCCCCACCAGCCCGCAGCGAGCGCGAGCACAGCCCCCGCGATGGCGCCGAACAGGGGCACCCAGCCCGAGGCGGTCCAGTCGAAACCGAACGCGTAACGGGCCATGCCCCAGCCGACCACACTCGCCACCACGCTGGCCAGGAACCCGGCGAGCAGGCCGACACCCACGAGCTCGGCCCTTTGCACCTTCCGCAGCAGCGCGCCGCTGGCACCGACGGCACGCATGATCGCGAACTCGCGCGCGCGCTCCTCGCGCGTGGCCGTCACGGCCGCGAACAGCACCGCCACGCCCGCGGCCAGCGTGAAGCCGAACAGGAATTCGACGGCGCGGATCACCTTGTCCAGCACGCCCTGCACCTGGTTGATGGTCGCGGTCATGTCGACGTCCGTGATGTTCGGGAAGCGCTTGACCAGCTCGTTGTCGAAGCCGCGACGCGGCGGCGCGCGGAACGCCGTCATGTACGTCACCGGCACGTCCCTGAGTTCCTTGACCGGGTAGATCACGAAGAAGTTGGCACGCATGGAACTCCAGTCGACCTTGCGCAGCGACGTGATCTTCGCGTCGGTGGTGATGCCGCCGATGTCGAAGCGCAAGCTGTCGCCCAGCCGCAGGCCCAGCGTCTTCGCGATGCCTTCCTCGACGCTCACCGCGCCCTCCTCGTTCTCGGTCCATCGCCCCGCGACGACTTCGTTGTGCACGGGTTTCACGGGCGTGGTCGACAGGTTGAATTCGCGGTCCACCAGCCGTTTCGCGCGGTCTTCCGCGTAGTCGTCGGGTGTGACGCTGCGGCCGTTCACGGCGACCAGGCGCCCGCGGATCATGGGGAACCAGTCGTACTTGTCCACGCCGGCCGACCCCAGCGCCGCCTGGAAGTCCTGGGCCTGCTCCGGCATCACGTTGATCACGAACCGGTTCGGCGCATCGGGCGGCGTGGCCTGCCGCCAGCTCGCGATCAGGTCCGTGCGCAGCAGCACCAGCAGCACCAGCGCGAGCAGGCCCACGGCCAGCGCACTCACCTGCACCACGGCGTAGGCGGGCCGCGCGGAGATCTGGCGCGTCGCGAGCACCAGCCAGCGCGGCGCCGTCGCCTCGTTCACGGACACGCGCAGCAGCTTCACCGCGATCCAGCTCAGGAGCGCGAACAGCACCACCGCGCCGGCGAAGCCACCGACGGCCATGCCGCCCAGCACGATGTCGCTGCTCGCGCCCAGCAGCAGCGCGGCGAACCCGGCCACGCCGACGGCGAGCACCAGGATCGATGCGGGCTTGAGGTTGCCCACATCGCGCCGGATCACTCGCAGCGGCGGCACCTGCGCGAGCTGCAGCACCGGTGGCAGGCCGAAGGCGAACAGCAGCGTCAGGCCCATGCCCAGGCCGAACAGGCCCGGCCACACGCCCGGCGCGGGCAGGCCGGACGACACCAGGCCCGCCAGGAGGCGGATGAAGACGAAGTGCACCCCCAGCCCGAGCACGACGCCGACGACGCTCGCGGCAATCCCGACGATGCCGAACTCGATCGTGTAGGCCCACGCGATCCTTCGCTGGCTCTGGCCCAGCACGCGCAGCATCGCGCAGTCGTCCAGGTGCCTCGAGGCGAACCCGCGCGCCGCGAGGGCGACGGCGACGGCGCTGAGCAGCGCGGCGAGCAGTGCGACCAGGTTCAGGAATTTCTCGGCGCGATCCAGCGTCTGCCGCATCTCGGGACGCCCGCTTTCGAACGACTCCACGCGCACGCCGCGAACCTCGGGCTTCTTCGCCTCGGCGTCCGCCCATTTCGTGAAGCGACCCACTGCCGCATCGGGCCCGGCGACGGCAAAGCGGTAAGCGACCCGGCTGGCCGGCAGGATCAGGTGGCTGGCCGGCAGGTCCGCGTCGTTGATCATCACGCGGGGCGCGAAGCCGAGGAAGCCCACCTCGCGATCGGGCTCGCGCGTGATGATCCGGCCGATGCGCATGCGTGAATCGCCCAGCAGGATCTCGTCGCCGACCGACAGCTCCAGGGATTCGAGCAGCGAAGGGTCGACCCAGGCCTCGCCAGGCGGCGGGACGCCCTGCGCCGGCTCCTCCTCGCTTTCCGGCTGCGTCGCCACACCGAGCCGCCCGCGCAAGGGATAGGACGGCGGCACCGCCTTCAGCGCAACCAGCCGCGCGGCACCGCCCCTGGCTTCGGACGCGCGTGCCATCGTGGGAAAGGTCTCGGTCGTAACGGTGCGCAACCCGAGCTCGCGCGCCTTCGCGACGAACGAGGGCGGCGTGGGCCTGTCGCTGATGACGAGGGCATCGCCGCCGAGCAGCTGGCGTGCATCGCGCGCGAGCCCGCCCTTGAGCCGGTCGGCGAAGAATCCCACCGCCGTCAGGGCCGCGACCGCCAAGGTCACGGCGATGATCAGCAGGCGCAGCTCGCCAGCGCGCATGTCGCGCACCAGCGTGCGCCAACCGAGCTGCCAGGCGGAGGTCATGGGCGCAGCTTAGCTTCCAATTCTCATGCGCCGATTAGGCATGGCATCAGTGGGCATCGAGCCGCTGCTCCAGGGCTTTCAGCACCGGGCGGATCCCCTCGCCCACGAGGATCTGCGGATTGGAAAAACCGTCGGCCTTGCCCGCTTCCTCTTCGCGCTTCCTGATCACGGGCACCGCCGCGGCGAACGCCTGCTCCAGCGAGTGCGTGCGGCGCAACTGCTCGTCGAACACCGCACGGCCGAAGAAGGTGAGCTCCGAGCCCGAGCCGCAGCCGAACGAGGTGTGGGTCGCGTCGGCCGCGGTCATCACCAGCGTGTGGTCGTCCGCGATCGGGCCGACCCAGCCGCCCGCGAAACAGGCCGAGATGACGATCACGCGGTTGCGGATGCCAGCGTTGTCCAGCGCCTGGCGCAGTTCGCCCGGGCTGACCGTATCCACGGCCAGCGGCGGATTCGATGCCGCGAGCTGGAAATCCTGCGCCCCGTGCGACGTGAGATAGACGAACAGCACATCGTGCTCGCGGTCCATCTTGCCGGCCACGGCGCCGATCGCACGCTCGAGGTTCAGCGGCGTCGCCCACGGCAGGGAGTCGGCCGTCGTCGCGTGGTTCGCGAGCTGGAGCACGCGGCCGCCGGCATCGAACCGGTCCTGCAGCACCTGCCTGACCATCGTGCTCTCGCGCAGGAAGACGTCATCGTCGGCATAGGGCGCGAAGACGATGCCGTAGACGTCGATCACGCCCGGCCGCTGCGGCGCGAGGCTCGCGAGGGCCTGCCGCCACACGCCCTGCTGCGTCTCGAAGGTTTCCTGCGAGAGCTCCAGGCGCGGTGGGCCTTCCTGCGCCAGCTCCGAAGCATCCGCCTGCCAGGGCCGGTCGGGGAATTCCACGGTCGCGATCGCGAAGAGCCCGACCAGGCCCGCGGCCAGCGCCACGTTGCGCCTGGGGGTGAGGCCGAACGCCAACGACAGCCGCACGAGGACGGCGAGCAACCAGACCCACAGCAGCGCGTAAAGGGTCCATGCGGCGGGCCCGCTCTGGAGCCTTTCGGGCAGCATGTCCTGCGCCTGCGCGATGCTGATCAGCTGCGACACCAGGGTGGCCGGCGCCATCGCCGTGAACCACAGGGCGAACCAGGCCGCCAGCCCGCGCGGCCGGCCTGCATCCTCCTGCGCCGGGGGCAGCGCCCACCACGCCATCAGCAGCATCGCGCCCGTGGTCCACCATGGCGCGAGCCAGCCACGCACGTCGAACTGCACGTCGCCCGCGACCTCGAACCAGCCGAGGCCGATGTCCAGCAGCGACCAGAGCACGACGACCGCGAAGACCTGCCAGGGTGCGGGCTGCGCCGCGCCGACGCGCGGGCGCAGCAGCACGCCGGCGCGCAGGCCTTCGTGTATCCAGGTGTGAAGGGGCAATCGGGAAGCAGCGTCCGCCATCGGCGGGATCATGCCACTGCGCGCAGCTTCGGCCCGGCGAGTTCCGGCTGCAGTTGCAGCCGATGCGCGCCGGCGTAGCAGAGGAAGCGCTTGTTGGTCGCGCGGCCGATCGCACACAGGCCCAATTGCTGTGCGACCTGGTGGCCCATCTGCGTGATGCCGCTGCGCGAGACGACGATGGGCACGCCCATCTGCGCGGACTTGATGATCATCTCGCTCGTCAGGCGACCCGTCGTGTAGAACACCTTGTCGTGCGTGGGCATCGCAGCGTCCTGCAGCCACATCCAGCCGGCGATGGTGTCGATCGCGTTGTGCCGGCCGACGTCCTCCACAAACAGCAGCATGGTCTCGCCCTGGAACAAGGCACAGCCGTGCACCGAGCCCGCCGATTTGTACGTGCTCTCCTGCAGCCGGATCGCGTTCACCAGGCCATAGAGCTGCGCCTGCGTGATCGTCGCCTCGGGCAGGCGGACGGATTCGATCTCGTCCATGAGGCCGCCGAACACGCTGCCCTGCCCACAGCCTGTCGTGATGACGCGTCGCGAGGTACGCTCCTTGAGCTTGGCGATGCCGCGGCGCGTTTTCACGGCCGCGGCCCCGACCTCCCAGTCCACGGTGATCGACTCGATTTCGTCGAGCGAACGCACCAGCCGCTGGTTGCGCAGGTAGCCCAGCACCAGCCACTCGGGATGGGCACCGAGAGTCATCAGCGTCACAAGCTCGCGCCGGTCGACATACACCGTCAGCGGGCGCTCGGCGGGAATCGACGTGGTGCCGCGCTCGCCGTACTCGTCGACGACCTCGACCGCGCACGTGAGCGGCGCGCTGGCGTGGGTGAGGAAAGGCAATGCCATGAGGCGATTATTCCCCGCCTCCGGCCGGAACCTACTTCTTGCCGCCCATCTCCGCCGAATTGGGCTTGACGCTGGGCGGGCTCGCGGCCGTGCCCGAAGGCGAATGCGCGCCCGACGTTTCCAGCGGTTTCTGGTCCGGCGGGTTGTATGCGAACGGGCCGGGATCGGCGCAAGGCGGCGGCGCGGACGCGACGGCGGGCGTGGGCGTGGAGCCCGACGCTGCCGAAGCAGCGCCCGACGCGGCGGAGGCGGCAGGCGTGGCGGCCACCGGCATGGCGCTCTTCGAAGCCTCCTTGCCGTTGTGCTTGCCGTACTTGGCTGCGATCTTGTCCTGGGACTTGCACAGCTGATAGGCATCCACCTTGGATTGCCACGCCGCCTTGGCCGCGGTCTCGGCGGCCTTGGCCTTGGCGGCATCGTCGGGCGGCGGCAGTTTCGCCATCGTGCCCAGGGTGACGGCCATCGCCGCCAGGGCCAACAAGGTCTTCTTCATGCGCTCTTCTCCTCGGGCGCCGCAGCGACGAGCGGCTGGCTGCGTTGGGCGGGGATCTTGCCGGACTTGATGTCCTCGTACCAGTAGCCGTGGTGTTCCTGTGCCCACGCCTCGTCCACATAGCCATGGCGCATCGCGGTGTAGGCGCCGCGCACGCCGGCGGTGCCGAGGTAGGCGTGGAAGCCCAGCACACAGATCATCAGCACGGCCGCCGTGGCATGGAACATGTGCGACCACTGCATGGTCTGGCGCGTGTACTCGATGGGCAGCAGCTTGTCGAGCGACAGGCCCGAACTCACCACGAAGAAGCCCAGCACGATCGCGCCGATCCAGAACACCACCTTCTCGCCCGCGTTGAAGCGGTGGGTGGGCGGCTCGCCGCCTTCCTTGTTGAATACGCCGCCGAGCTTGAGCATCCAGTTCATGTCGCCCCGCCTCGGGAACTCGTCCTTGATGAACGTGATGATCACGATGATGATCGATACCGTGAACAGCGGGCCGAAGAAGTTGTGCAGCGTCTTGAGGAAATAGGTGAGCGGGCCGTAGAGCTGGCGCCCCAGCACCGGCAGCATGAAGAAGCGCCCGAAGGCCATCACGATGCCCGAGATCGCCAGCACGCTGAAGGCGATGGCGTTGGTCCAGTGCGCTGCGCGCTCGAAGGGCGTGAAGCGCTCGATGCGCATGCCACCGCCACCGACCGCGTCATGGTGGCCGATGCGGCCGCGCGTGAAGTAGAAGATCGCGAGGGCCAGCGCGAAGATGACGATCAGCGCGCCGCCGTACGGCACGATCCAGTTGTTGCGCACCTCGCGCCAGGCCTCGCCGGCCGTGACGTAAGCGCTGCCCGGGTACTGCACCGGCGCCTGGATCAGCACACCCATTTCGGGGTACTTGTCCTTCGGATAATTGGTGAAGCCTTCGGCGCCGCGCTGGATGTCGCGGTACATCGGCGCGTTGTTGCCGGGCTGGACGCGGTTGCGCTCGGCGTTGTTCTGCTTGAGGTAGTTGGGGTCGGAGCTCGCGTCCGGCTTCACCTCGGGCTTGACCTCGAGGATGTTCTGGCCCTGGATGCCACCCAGCGACGGCGCCGGCGGCGGCTCGTCATGCCTGGGGGCGGCGGGTTGCTGCGCCAGCGCGAGGCCGCTGGCGAACATCACCGCACAGAGAAGCGATCGCGCGGCCCGCATCAGGGCACCTTGTTGTAGTCGTTCTGGCCCATTTGCAGCCGGGTCTTCATCTGCGATTCCCAGCTGGTCTTGTCGCCCGGCTTCCAGCCCGGCACGGTGAAGGCCGAGCCGCCCTGGAAGGCCGCCGTGTCCGCGCGCGCGTTGCTGCTGATGGTCTGCGGCTGCTCGGTGCACGCGGCGATCAGCGCGAGCGGCCAGACGATGTAGATGACGCGCCTGCTCATGACTTCTGGCCTCCCGGCTGGCCGGCCTGTTTCGAGCCGTAGGCGGTGCCCCAGCCCCAGGCCTCGGCGCCCTTGCCGCGCTTGACGACGCGGTTGCGGAAGATGTCCGCGACCACATCGCCGTCGCCGCCCAGCAGCGCCTTGGTGGAACACATCTCGGCGCAGGCCGGAAGCTTGCCTTCGGCGAGGCGGTTGCGCCCGTACTTCTCGAACTCCGCTTCGGAGCCGTTGGTCTCCGGCCCGCCGGCGCAGAAGGTGCACTTGTCCATCTTGCCGCGCACGCCGAACTGGCCTTCCGACGGGAACTGCGGCGCACCGAACGGGCACGCATAGCTGCAGTAGCCGCAGCCGATGCACACGTCCTTGTCGTGCAGCACCACGCCCTCGTCGGTGCGGTAGAAGCACTGCACGGGGCACACCGCCATGCAGGGTGCGTCGGAGCAGTGCATGCAGGCCACGGAGATCGAGCGTTCGCCGGGAACGCCGTCGTTCAGCGTGACCACGCGACGGCGGTTCACGCCCCACGGCACCTCGTGCTCGTTCTTGCAGGCCGTGACGCAACTGTTGCACTCGATGCAGCGCTCCGAGTCGCAGATGAATTTCATGCGCGCCATGGTCAGGCCCTCTCAACGTTGCAGATCGTCGTCTTCGTCTCTTGCATCATCGTCACGCTGTCGTAGCCGTAGGTGGTGGCGGTGTTGACGGCCTCGCCGCGCACGACCGGGTGGGCGCCGTTCGGGTAGTAGGGCAGCAGGTCCGTGCCCTGCCAGCGCCCCGAGAAGTGGAACGGCATCCAGCAGGTGTCCGGCCCGACACGCTCGGTGACCAGCGCCTGCACGTTCAGGCGTGCGCCGGTCGGCGTCAGCAGCCACACGCGGTCGCCGTTACGGATGCCGCGCTCGGCCGCCGCCTTCGGGTTGATCTCGACGAAGGACTCCTGCTGCAGCTCCGCGAGCCACGGATTGGAGCGCGTCTCCTCGCCACCGCCTTCGTATTCCGTCAGGCGGCCGGACGTGAGGATCAGCGGGAACTTCTCGGCCACCTTGTCCTGGACGTTCTTCTCCTGGATGGTCTTGTAGAGCGTCGGCAGCCGCCAGAACGCCTTCTTGTCGTCGTGCGTCGGGTACTTGGCGACGAGATCCGGCCGGGTGCTGTACAGCGGCTCGCGGTGCTGCGGCACGCCATCCGGGAAGTTCCACACCACGGCCCGCGCCTTGGCATTGCCGAACGGGTGGCAGCCGTGGTTCTTCATGACGACACGGATGATCCCGCCCGACATGTCGGTCTTCCAGTTCTTGCCCTCGGCCGCGACCTTCTCGGCGTCCGTCAGTTCATCCCACCAGCCCAGCTTCTTCATCAGGACGTGGTCGAACTCGGGATAGCCGGTCTGGATCTCGGCGCCCTTGGAGAACGAGCCGTCCTCGGCGAGCAGGTTCACGCCGTTGCGCTCCACGCCGAAGTTCGCGCGGAAGTTGCCGCCGCCGTCCATCACGTGCTGCGCCGTGTTGTACAGGACGTGCGTGCCGGGGTGCTTCAGCTGCGGCGTGCCGTAGCACGGCCACGGCAGGCCGAAGTAGTCGCCCGTGAGGTCGTAGCCCGTCTCCTGGTCCTTGACGTTGCCCTTGCAGCGCAGCGTCTTCACGTCGAAGGCCGCCATGTTCTTCATGTGCGCCTTCAGCCGCTCGGGGCTCTGGCCCGTGTAGCCGATGGACCAGCAGGTGATGTTGATCTCGCGCAGGATGTCGTCGGGCAGCGGCTCGTCCATGCCCTTGACCTTCTGCATCTTGTAGTTCTTGGACAGCTCCTTGGCGAAGCCGAACTTCTCGGCCAGCTGGTGCATGATCATCTGGTCGCTGCGGCTTTCCCAGAGCGGGTCGATCACCTTCTCGCGCCACTGCAGCGAGCGGTTCGACGCCGTGACCGAGCCGCTGGTCTCGAACTGCGTGGCGGCGGGCAGCAGGTACACCGCACGGTTCGGGTTGAGGTCTTCGGGCTTGCCCGGCATCGCGGCCATCGCGGCGGTGGCCGACGGGTACGGATCGATCACGACCAGCAGGTCGAGCTTGTCCATCGCCCGCTTCATTTCCAGGCCGCGCGTCTGCGAGTTCGGCGCGTGACCCCAGAACACCAGCGCTCGCAGGTTCGAGTCCTGGTCGATCAGCTCGTTCTTCTCGAGCACGCCGTCGATCCAGCGCGACACCGTGATGCCCGGCTTGGACATCATCGCCGGCGAGGCGAACTGCTTCTTCAGCCACTCGAAGTCCACGCCCCAGGCCTTGGCGAAATGCTTCCAGGAGCCTTCGACGATGCCGTAGTAGCCGGGCAGCGAATCGGGGTTGGGGCCCACGTCGGTGGCGCCCTGCACGTTGTCGTGGCCGCGGAAGATGTTGGCGCCGCCGCCGGGCACGCCGATGTTGCCCAGCGCCAGCTGCAGGATGCACGAGGCGCGCACGATCGCGTTGCCTGTGGTGTGCTGGGTCTGGCCCATGCACCACACCACCGTCGACGGCTTGTTCTTGGCCATCATCTCGGCGATCTGGTAGACGCGCGCTTCGGGCACGCCGCAGGCCTCTTCGACCTTGTCCGGCGTCCACTTGGCCATCACGTCCTTCTTCACTTCGTCCATGCCGTACACACGGTCGTGGATGTACTTCTCGTCGGCCCAGTTGTTCTTGAAGATGTGATACAGCATCCCGAACAGGAACGGGATGTCCGAGCCCGAGCGGATGCGCACGTACTCGTCGGCCTTGGCGGCCGTGCGCGTGAAGCGCGGATCGACCACGATCAGCTTGCAGCCGTTCTCCTTCGAGTGGAGCATGTGCAGCATCGAGACCGGGTGCGCCTCGGCCGCGTTGGAGCCGATGTACATCGCGCACCTGGCGTTCTGCAGGTCGTTGTACGAATTCGTCATCGCGCCGTAGCCCCACGTGTTCGCGACGCCCGCGACCGTGGTGGAGTGGCAGATGCGCGCCTGGTGATCGCAGTTGTTGCTGCCCCAGAGGCTGACGAACTTGCGCAGCAGGTAGGACTGCTCGTTGCTGTGCTTGGACGAGCCGACCCAGAACACGGCGTCGGGGCCGCTCTGCTTGCGGATGTCCAGCATGCGCTGCGCGATCTCGTTGTACGCCTGGTCCCAGGAGATGCGCTCGTACTTGCCGTTGACCAGCTTCATCGGATAGCGCAGGCGGTATTCGCCATGGCCGTGCTCGCGGATCGCCGCGCCCTTGGCGCAATGCGCACCCAGGTTGATCGGCGAATCGAACACCGGCTCCTGCCGCACCCACACGCCGTTCTCGACCACGGCGTCGATCGCGCAGCCCACCGAGCAGTGGCTGCAGACGGTGCGCTTCACCTCGATCTTGCCCTTACCCACGACATCGGGCCGGCCGTCGGCGGCACGCGCTTTTTTCACCAGCGACAGCTGCGACGCGGCGATACCCACGCCGACCCCGAGGCCCGAGCGGCGCAGGAATGCACGGCGGTCCATCGTGGGAATCGCCTGCGCCAGGCCGCGCTGCAGGCTGTGGACGAAGGGCGAGCGCCCGGCATCGGATGCGCGCCCGTGGGCGCCACCCGGCTTTTTGGTCAGCAACATGGATGTCTCCTGCGGGGAGTCAGATCAGCGTGCTCTTGTAGTAACGCTTGACGTGTTCCGTGACCCGGTAGCCGCCGCCCCTTTCGGGAGCGGGTTGCGGCTCGGCGACGGTTTCGGACGGCTGTTGCACGGTGCGAGGCAACAGCGTGGCTGCCGCTGCAACGGCCCCCGCAGTCCCAACGCCCGCGAACAAGGTCCGGCGCGACAACTTGCGATTCGGCTGGCTCATTCGTCGTTCTCCTTGATGCACGCGCATATGCATTGGCGTGCATGGGTTCGCCAGCCGACTGTATCTCCGCACAGGGGCTGCCGCAAGCATGCCAACACCCGGGCAAGCCCGAACATCGAAAGCATGCGTCCGCACGCATTCGATGTTGCAGTGCATCAGGCGAGCATGTCGAACCCCTGCGCCTCGACGTTGAGGAAGGCGCGGGTGAAGCCGGCGAGCGCAGCGTAGAACCTGGCTTTCGGATGAGCCGCGATGGCTTCGCACATCTCGTGGGCCCAGGGCTGGATGTGCGCCGAGAAGAACTCGCGCTGTGTCGTCAGGTTCGCGACAGCCACGTCGTCACCGGCCACCAGGTAGCGCATCACCTCGCACAGGTAGGCGAAGTGGTCCTCGGTCTCGGGCATCGCCTCGTCGCGCTCGAGGCCGAGCGCCGCGAGTTCGGTGCGCAGGCGGGCCAGCGGCTTTTCGTTCAGGAAGCCGCTGAGGTAGTGCGAGCCGTAGAGATAGAGCTCGGGCCTGCCGACGCCTCCGAACAGCGCGTCGTACTCGCCTGCGACCTGCGCATCGCCCATGGCCCGCGCGGCGCCGACGAACTCGCGCCACGGCTCCTCTAGGAAGGCGCCGGCGGCGGGCGCTTCGGTCGGGGCCAGGCGGATCGCTTCCATCAGCTCGTGCCCGGCCGGCGCGTAATAGAGCTGCGCGAGCAACCCGTACACCTCGGCGCGTGCCATCTCCTCGTCGAGCGCCGACGTGACCGGGATGCGTTCACTCATAGGTCGGTGATCTTCACTTCGTCCCGCGCGGAGTAGATGTCGATCACGCGGCAGTCGCCGCACATCTTCAACCGCTCGAGCGCCGGGCCCTGGAACATCGCGTGGCCGGCGAGTTTGCCGATCATCGCCTCGATGCCCTTGAGAGTGCCGAAAGGCTTGCCGCAACGAATGCAGGCGTACGGCCTGGTTTCATTGAGGACGCGAGCTTCCTTGCGCGCGGGCGTGGCCAGCAATCGCGGCACCAGCGTGATCGCGTCTTCGGGGCAGGTCTGCACGCACAACCCGCACTGCACGCAGTTCTTCTCGACGAAGCGCAGCTGCGGCGCCGACGGGTTGTCCTGCAGCGCACTCGCGGGACAGGCGCCGACGCAGCTCATGCAGAGGGTGCACTTGTCCTTGTCGACGGCCACGGCACCGAAAGGCGAAGCAGCCGGCAACGCTATCGCATCCACGGCGTTCTTCGCGCCCGCGACCAGGTGATCGAGCGCGAGCTCGAGTGCCGTGCGCTTTTCGGCGGGGACCGCGAAGCCCGCGCGCTCGGCAGGGACCTCTGCATCGCGCGCGGCAAGCAGGCGCAGTTCCTGGTCGAGGTCGCTCAAGTGCTTCGCCTCGACCAGTGTGAAATGCGTCCCGGCGTAGCCCAGCCCGTTCAGGATCGTTTGCGCGACGGCCATCTGGTCACGCAAGGCGTCGCGGTACTGGGGCGCCTCTTCGCCGGTCATCAGCACCGCGACCTGCGCCGCGCCATAGGCGATCGCCGCCAGCCACAGGTCGATGCCGGCACTCGCCGCGTGCCACAGCGGCACGGGGATCACGTTCGCCGGCACGCCGTGCGCGACACCGAGCTGCGCGGCGCGACCGAGCTCCTCGATCAGGGCCTGCCCGCGTTCCTGGCTGTGCAGCAGCACGACGGCCTTCCGCCCGCCCGCACGCGCATACGTCGAAATCAGGGTCTTCAACCTGACGGCCTGCTCGCCCGCCTGCGGATAGGCGTACGAGATCGCGCCCGTCGGGCAGACCGTCGCGCACGCGCCGCAGCCCACACACAGGTTCGGGTTCACCTTGACCTGCTGGCGATGCTTGTCGCTGCTGATCGCCTCGGCCGAACAGATGTCGATGCAGGCATGGCAGCCCACCTGCTCGTTGCGGCTGTGGGCGCAGAGCTTGGCCTTGTAGTCGAAGAACTTCGGCTTCTCGAATTCGCCGACCAGGTCGCGCAGCTCCACCAGCATCGCGAGGTCCACGCCCTTTGGCGCGTGGAAATAACCTTGGGGCTTGGCGTGTTGCAGGAACGCCGGTTGCGCGCGCAGGTCGAGCACCTGGTCGAAGGTCTCGGACTCGGCTTGGGCAGCGCGCTCGAAATCGATCGCGCCCACGGCTTCGCACACCTTCACGCATTCGCGATGGGACGCGCACTTGGCCAGGTCGATCTGGTAGTCGAGCCCGATCGCATCCTCGGGACAGGCCGTGATGCACGCATTGCAGCGCGTGCACAGGTCCAGGTCGATGGGGTTGTCGCGCGTGAAGCGCAGCTCGAAAGCGCCCAGCCAGCCTTTGATGCTGTCGATGCGGCCCGCAAGCTGCGGCCAGCGCCGCGCCTGTCCGCCCGTTCCGCCTTGCGAGAGGATCGTCACGTCCAGCACGTCGCTCACGAGCGCCGCGACCTTCTCGCATTCATCGAGGGACCCGATCACCAGCAGCCGGCCGTCGCTCTTGTAGCTCACGGTGGGCACCGGCTGCGGATCGGGCAGGTGCGCCGCCGCGAGCAGCGCCGCGATCTTGGGCATGGCCTGCGCCGCATCGCGGCTCCAGCCGCCGGTCTCGCGGATGTTCACGAACTTGACCGGGGCGACCGCGCCTTCGGTCTGCTGCGCGAGTTCGGTGAAAAGCCGTTGCTCCTGCGTGCAGGCGACGACGACCTCCTCGCTACCCTGGATCGCCTTCTGGAACGCTCCCGCCTCGCGGCGGCACAGCATCGTGTGCAGGGTCAGGTCCTGGTTCAAGGGCGTGCCCAGCGTCTTCGCCTGCAGGGGCATCGTCTTGTTGCAATCGCAGATCAGGGTCGGCATGCGTCTGGGACTGTGCCACGGATTGCTTTTCCGCGTCATCCGCGTTTTCCGCGGTGTCCTCCTCCTGGAACAGCTTGAGGAACTGCGCGCTGGCCAGCTTGCGGAGCATGGAGTCGGGCAGCGGGTCGGGCTTCGAGTAGTCGTCGGCGTAGACGTCCATCGCGTCGCGCACGTTGAAGCGCGGGTCCGCGAAGAGCTTCTTCACCGCGGCGTTCTTCACCTCGGGCGCGACATCGGGGGCGATGAAGCGCCTGAAGTCGGAATCGAAGGTGAGGGACCGGGTGTCTTCGAGCGTGGGCGGTGGATTCTCAGGCTCGGCCGGCTGGACAGGCGCGGCAACGACCGGCGCAGGTGTGGCCGCGGGCGCTTCGATCGCCTGCGGCGGCTCCTCGGCCCTGTCCTCACGCGCTTGGGTCTTCAGCTTCGACCAGCGCGACAGGAATCCATCATCCGCCATCGCTGCCTCCGCCGAACTTCTTGGTCGTCGTCACCGACGCGGGGTTGCCGAAGCGGTCTTCCAGGCGCTGGAAGCTCTCCGGCCGCTTGCGCTTGCGCGGCTCGGGCACGTAATGGGCTTCGGTGAACTCGCGCAGCCATTCGACGATGTCGGGCGGCGCGGGCACCTGCTCCACGATCTCCTGCGCGTCGAGCCAGCGGCCCGCATCGTGGTAGCTCAGCGTCACCATCGCGGGCCGCGCGATCGGCTCGTCCGCGACGCTCACCTCTTCTTCCATGCGCCACAGGACGAACCACGCCGGCGCCGCCGTCGTGACGTTGAGGTAGTAACCCTCGACGTCGTCGCGGAAAAGTTCAACCGTGAACCCCGGATGAAGCCAGCGCTCCTCGGCCTCGTTCTTCAGCAGCAGGCGCGGGGCCGTACCGAAAGCCGCCTCCTGCGGCACCACATCGGCCAGCGTCCAGCGCCACGGCTGCCAGCGATTGGCGATGCGCTCGCGACGCATCACCACCGCAACTTCGACGCTCGGGCGCTCCATGCGCCCACTTTACTTCAGGCGCCGGGGCCGCTGCCATAACCCGCCGGCGGGCGGGGCGTTCCGCCGCGCAGGATCTGCACGGCGCAGTACTTGAACTCGGGGATCTTGCCGTACGGGTCGAGCGCCGGGTTCGTGAGCTGGTTGGCGGCCGCCTCGTAGTAGGCGAACGGGATGAACACCGCGCCGTTGGGCGTGCCGTCGTCGCGCCGCAGGTGGATGGCCACCTCGCCGCGGCGCGAACGCACCGTGATCACGTCGCCGGCCGACAAGCCCAGCGCCTGCAGGTCGCTGCTGTTCATCGAGGCCGTGGCCATCGGCTCGATCGCATCGAGCACCGTCGCACGACGCGTCATGCTGCCCGTGTGCCAATGCTCGAGCTGACGCCCGGTGATCAGCACGAACGGGTATTCGGCGTCGGGGCGCTCGTTGGCGGGGATGATGTCCGCCGGCACGAGCTTCACGCGGCCATCCGGCGTCGGGAAGTTCTGCGTGAACACGATGGGCTGGCCCGGATCGTCTTCCGACAGGCAGGGGTAGGTCACGCTCGATTCGCGCTGCAGGCGATCCCAGGTCACGCCATTGATCGCCTCGTGCATCGCCTGGCGCATCTCGTCGTAGACCGCGGCCACGCCGCATTCCTCGCCTTCGTAGTTCCAGTCGCAGCCGATGCGCTTCGCGAGTTCCTGGATGATCCACAGGTCCGGCTTCGCATCGCCGGGCGGATTGAGCGCGCGCTTGCCGAGCTGCACCATCCGGTCGGTGTTGGTCACCGTGCCGGTCTTCTCGGGCCAGGCCGAGGCGGGCAGCACCACGTCCGCCAGCCACGCCGTTTCGGTCATGAAGATGTCCTGCACCACCATGTGCTCGAGCGAGGCGAGCGCATGACGCGCATGGTTCAGGTCCGGGTCGCTCATCGCGGGGTTCTCGCCCATGATGTACATGCCGCGGATCTTGTGCGGGTCGCTGTCGTCGGCCAGCGCCTTGTCCATGATCTCCACCACCGTGTAGCCCGGCTGGTCGTCGAGCTTCGTGCCCCAGAAGTTCTCGAACCACTCGTGGACCTTGGTATTGTCCACGCGCTGGTAATTGGGGAACATCATCGGGATCAGGCCCGCGTCGCTCGCGCCCTGCACGTTGTTCTGGCCGCGCAGCGGATGCAGGCCGCTGCCCGGCTTGCCGATCTGGCCCGTGACGGTGACGAGCGCGATCAGGCAGCGCGCGTTGTCGGTGCCGTGCACGTGCTGGCTCACGCCCATGCCCCACAGGATCATCGAGCCCTTGGCCTTCGCGAACTCGCGCGCCACTTCGCGGATCGTCTGCGCCGGAATGCCGCAGATCGGCTCCATCGCCTCGGGGCTGTAGCCCTTCACGTTGTCGCGCAGCGCCTCGTAGTTGCTGGCACGCTCGCGAATGAACTGCTGGTCGACCAGGCCCTCCTCGATCACCGTGTGGATCATCGCGTTCAGCATGGCCACGTCGGTGTCCGGCTTGAACTGCATGGTGCGCCAGGCATGGCGGCCGATGTCGGTCACGCGCGGGTCGGCCAGGACGATCTTGGCGCCGCGCTTGGCCGCATTCTTCATCCAGGTCGCCGCGACCGGATGGTTGGCCGTCGGGTTCGAGCCGATCACGAAGATCATGTCCGCATGCTCGACGTCGTTCACCTGGTTGCTCACCGCGCCGGAGCCCACGCCTTCCAGCAGCGCCGCCACCGACGAGGCGTGGCACAGGCGCGTGCAGTGGTCGACGTTGTTGCTGCCGAAGCCCGTGCGCACGAGCTTCTGGAACAGGTAGGCCTCTTCGTTGCTGCCCTTGGCCGAGCCGAAGCCCGCCAGCGATTTCTTGCCGTGCGTGTCGCGCAGGCGCTTGAGGCCGCCGGCGGCGAACGCCAGCGCCTCTTCCCAGGTCGCTTCGCGGAAGGCCTCGCTCCAGTGACCCGGGCGGGGCGCGTCCTCGTAGTTCTTCGGCACGCCGGGCTTGCGGATCAGCGGTCGGGTCAGGCGTTGCGGGTGCTCCACGTAGTCGAAGCCGAAGCGCCCCTTCACGCACAGGCGGTTGTGGTTGGCCGGGCCGTCGCGGCCATCGACGCTGACGATCTTCTCGTCGCGCACGTTGTAGGTGATCAGGCAGCCCACACCGCAGAACGGGCAGACCGAGTCGACCTTGCGGTCCACCACCTGCGGGCCGATGTGCGTCTTGGGCATGAGCGCGCCGGTGGGGCAGGCCTGCACGCATTCGCCGCAGGCGACGCAGGAGCTCTCGCCCATCGGGTCGGCCAGGTCGAACACGATCTGGCTGGACGCGCCGCGCATCGCGTAGCCGATCACGTCGTTGACCTGCTCCTCGCGGCAGGCGCGCACGCAGCGCGTGCACTGGATGCAGGCGTCCAGGTTCACCGCCATGGCGGGGTGGCTCACGTCGGGCGCAGGTTCGGTGCGGCGCAGCGCCTTCAGCTCGGCGCGCGGTTCAACGCCCATGCGGTCGGCCCACAGGCTCAGCTCGCCGTGCTCGCCGGCCGCGCCGATCTCGTCGTTCCACTTGTAGCCGCGGTCCGGCATGTCCGCGAGCAGCATCTCGAGCACCATCTTCTGACTCTTGACGGCGCGCTCGCTGGTGGCCTTCACCTTCATGCCGGGCGTGACGGCGCGGCAGCAGCTCGGGGCGAGCGTGCGTTCGCCGTCGATCTCGACCACGCAGGAGCGGCAATTGCCGTCGGGACGGTAGCCGTCCTTGAAGCACAGGCGCGGGATGTCCACGCCGCAGCGCTCGGCCGCCTTGAGGATGGTTTCGCCTTCCAGCGCCTGGACGGTGCGGCCGTCCAGTTCGAAGTCGATCAGGGGCAGGTCACGCGATTTCATGGGGGAAGTATTTCTGCACGCAGCGAATCGGGTTGGGAGCGGCCTGCCCGAGGCCGCAGATGGAGGCGTCGGCCATGACCTGCGACAGGTCCTCGAGCACCTCGTTGTTCCACTGGGACGCTTCCATCAGCAGCGCCGACTTGGCGGTGCCCACGCGGCAAGGCGTGCACTGCCCGCAGCTCTCGTGGGCGAAGAAGCGCATCATGTTCAGCGCGGCGTCGCGCGCCTTGTCCTGCTGCGACAGCACGATGACGGCCGCGGAGCCGATGAAACAGCCGTAGGGCTGGAGGGTGTCGAAATCCAGCGGGATATCGGCCAGGCTCGCGGGCAGGATGCCGCCCGAGGCGCCGCCGGGCAGGTAGGCATAGAGCTCGTGCCCGTCCTGCATGCCGCCGCAGTATTCGTCGACCAGTTCGCGCAGCGTGATGCCGGCCGGTGCGAACTTCATGCCGGGGTTCTTCACGCGCCCGCTCACGCTGAAGCTGCGCAGGCCCTTGCGGCCGTTGCGGCCGTGGCTGGAGAACCACTGCGGGCCCTTCTCGACGATGTCGCGCACCCAGTAGAGCGTCTCGAAGTTGTGCTCCAGCGTCGGGCGGCCGAACAGGCCCACCTGAGCGATGTACGGCGGGCGCATGCGCGGCTCGCCCCGCTTGCCTTCGATGCTCTCGATCATCGCGGACTCTTCGCCGCAGATGTAGGCGCCGGCGCCACGGCGCAGCTCGATGTGCGGCAGCGGGCACGGCGGGTCGGCCTGCAGCGCCGCGAGCTCCGCCTGCAGCAGCTTGCGCGCATCGTGGTACTCGTCGCGCAGGTAGATGTAGATCGCCTCGGTGCCGACCACGTGCGCGGCGATCAGCATGCCTTCGAGGAAGCGGTGCGGGTCGCGCTCGAGGTACACGCGGTCCTTGAAGGTGCCGGGCTCGCCCTCGTCGATGTTCACCGCCATCAGGCGCGGCGCAGCCTGGCCGCGCACGATGCGCCACTTGCGCCCTGCCGGGAAACCGGCGCCCCCCAGGCCGCGCAGGCCCGAGTCTTCCATCGCCTTCAGGATGCGCTCGGGATCGTCGTCGCCGTGCACGACGGCCGAAGCCAGCGCGTAGCCGCCCTGGGCACGGTACTCGGCATAGCCCACGTGCTGCGGCACCGCCGGCGCATCCCCTGCGACACAGCGCACGACCTTCTCGGTCGTGGCATGGGGCACGGCCTGCTGGCCGACCGCGACGGCGGGCGCCTGTTCGCAGCGGCCGATGCACGGCGCCGCGACGACGCGAACGTCGCCGCCGAGCAGGCTCGGCAGCGTTTCGAGCAATTTGTGCGCCCCGGCCATCTCGCACGAGAGGCCGTCGCACACGCGAACGGTGAGCTGCGCCGGCGTGTCGCCTTCGCGCAGCACCTCGAAGTGATGGTAGAAGGTCGCGACTTCGAAGACCTCCGCCATCGGCAGGTTCATTTCCTTGGCCAAGGCCACCAGGTGGCGGTCGTGCAGGCCGCGCCAGGCGTCGTTCAGGAGGTGCAGGTTCTCGATCAGCAGGTCGCGCCGATGGCCGGCGGCGGGCCGGGGGCCGATCAGGGCCCTGACCTCTTCGAGCGAGACATCGTCGGGCTGGCGGCCTTTCAGCTGGCTCTTGCGGCGGATGCGCTGGCGCAGTTCATCGGCGGTGGCCAGCGCCACGGCCTTCACTTCGCTGCTGGTTCCGGGGTGATTCATCGTTCGCGATCGGTTGAAAAGTGCACCTAGTGTCGGCACCGCCCCCAAGGACCGTCAAATTGAATGTATGCATGCAGCCATTCAGCGCATGAATGCCGCACCGCAACATCGCGATGCCGGCGAATGAAGTAGCTCAGGCCACCAGCAGCCCGGAATGCGCGGCCGCGTGCCTCAGCCAGGCGGCGTCCTGGGCCATGACGATCGCCGCGTCGAGTGCGCGAGAGGCGCGCACGCCCGCCTGGGCCATGAAACCGATGGGGGTCCGGACGTCGGGCGAGGTGAGCGGCAAGGCTTCGAGCTCCCGGTAATTCCTCACGGTGCCCACCAGCGCGCCCGGCATGACCGTGCATACCTTGCCCTCCACCACGCTCAGCGCCAGCGCGAGGATGGAATTGGTCTCGAACGCGGGTTTGACCGACGCGCCCGCAGTCACGAAGGCACTGTCGATGATGGTGCGGTTGTGCATCTCCGGGGTGAGCATGGCCATCGGGTACTGCGCCGCGTCCTTCCACTTGATCTTCGCGCCGATCTGCAGGCCGTCCCTGTGCGGTTTGGCGGCGCGCCTCAGCATGAAGTAATGCTCGGTGTATTGCGGCCAGGCCGTGAGCTGCGCGTTGCGCGTCATCGACATCCGCTCGGTGTAGCCCAGCGCGAGGTCCAGCGACAACGTCTCCAGGCCCGCCTCCAGCTCCTGCGAGCTGAGCGACAGCACCACCGGCACGATGCCCGGATGGCGCGCCTGCAGCAGCGCCGCGAAGCGTGCGAGCACCGGGACGGCACTGGGCACCGCGCCCATCCGGATCGGCCCGCGCGGCCGGTTCGCCTCGCTGCTGAGCTCCTGCTGCAACAGCCCGTATTCGCGCAGGATGCGCTGGGCCGTGGCCAGCACGCGCTCGCCCTCGGGCGTGAGCCCGGCATACGTGCGCCCGCGCTTGACGATGACGATGCCGAACTGCTGCTCCAGCGTGCGCATCGCATTCGACAGCGCCGGCTGCGTGATGTGGCACGCGGCCGCCGCCCGCCCGTAGTGCTTGTGCTCGCTGAGCGCCACCAGGTAGCGCATCGAAGCCAGAACGTTGCTCATCGCGCGGGCTGCACGCCGTCAGGTGTTCTTCGACACCGTGATCGTCGGGAACTTCGCCGAGAAGTCCTTCGCCTTCTGCGCGATCTTCACCGCCACCTGGCGCGCGACCGCCTTGTAGATGTTCGCGACTTCGCTGTCCGGCTCGGAAACGACCGTCGGCTTGCCGCTGTCGGCCTGCAGGCGGATCCGGATGTCCAGCGGCAGGCCGCCGAGGTAGTCGGTGCCGTACTGCTCGGCGAGCCGCTTGCCACCGCCCTCGCCGAAGATGTGTTCGGCATGGCCGCAGTTGCTGCACACGTGCACGGCCATGTTCTCGACGATGCCCAGGATCGGCACGCCGACCTTCTCGAACATCTTGATGCCCTTGCGTGCGTCCAGCAGCGCGATGTCCTGCGGCGTGGTGACGATCACCGCGCCCGTCATCGGCACGCGCTGTGACAGCGTGAGCTGGATGTCGCCGGTGCCGGGCGGCAGGTCGACGATCAGGTAGTCGAGCTCGCGCCAGTTGGTCTGGCGCAAGAGCTGCTCAAGCGCCTGCGTGGCCATCGGGCCGCGCCAGATCATCGCCTCGTCGGGGTTCACGAGGAAGCCGATCGACATGACCTGCACGCCGTAGTTCTCCATCGGCTCCATGGTCTTGCCGTCGTCGCTGACCGGACGCCCCTCGATGCCCATCATCATCGGCTGGCTCGGACCGTAGATGTCGGCATCGAGCAGCCCGACCTGCGCGCCTTCCGCCGCCAGCGCCAGCGCGAGGTTCGCCGCTGTCGTGCTCTTGCCCACCCCGCCCTTGCCCGAGGCGACGGCGATGATGTTCTTGACGTTCGGCATCAGCTGCACGCCACGCTGGACCGAGTGGGCGATGACTTTGGTAGCGAGGTTCGCCGAGACGTTGCTCACCCCCGCCACCGACCTGGCGGCCGCGACGAGCGCGCTGCGCAATTGCGGGATCTGGCTTTTCGCCGGGTAGCCGAGTTCGACGTCGAACGACACCTCTCCGCCCGCCACCTGCAGGTTCTTCACCTGCTTCGTGGAAACGAAATCCTTGCCCGTGTTCGGGTCGATGACGGTCGAAAGCGCCGCCAGCAGTTGCTCTTGGGTTGCCATGTTTGTCCTTCACTTGGCAGTTTAACGATTCGGCGTTGACGGCTCACGCCGGCGAGGCGGCCCTCCACCCTCCATGTCCCCCACCGCAACGGCGGCCTACGCCGCCGTTGCGACCTCCTCCTTTACTTCCGGGTGAAGGGCCGCCTCACCGGCGTGAGCAGGATGCGCTCGTGGTGCTCCCCGATCGCGGTGGGGGACATGGAGTGATCCGGCCACCCGACGTCCGTGGACCGCCCACCCAACTAAAATCGTCGGTTCGCCCACAAGAAGTTGAAAATGCCCCAGCGCAAGCTCTTCGTCACCACCGCCTTGCCGTACGCCAACGGCAAGTTCCACATCGGCCACATCATGGAGTACATCCAGGCCGACATCTGGGTGCGGCACCAACGAATGCAGGGGAACATGGTGCACTTCGTGGGCGCGGACGACGCGCACGGCGCGCCCATCATGATTGCGGCCGAAAGGGCCGGGAAGACGCCGCAGCAGTTCGTCGCGGAGATTGCGGCCGGCCGCAAGGAATACCTCGACGGCTTCCACATCCGCTTCGACAACTGGCATTCGACCGACAGTCCCGAGAACACGGAGCTGGCGCAAGGCATCTACAAGCGCCTGAAAGCCGGCGGGATGATCGCCACGCGCACGATCGAGCAGTTCTACGACCCGGTCAAGGGCATGTTCCTGCCCGACCGCTACATCAAGGGCGAATGCCCGGTGTGCCATTCGAAGGACCAGTACGGCGATTCGTGCGAGGTCTGCTCCAGCGTCTATTCGCCCACGGAACTGATCGAGCCCTATTCCGTGCTGACGGGCGCGCGGCCCGAGCTGCGCAGCTCGGAGCACTTCTTCTTCAAGCTGTCGGACCCGAAGGTCGTCGACTACCTCAAGTCGTGGACGCAGGACGGCAAATTGCAGCCGGAGATGGCGAAGAAGGCCGGCGAGTGGTTCGAAGCCGGCATGGCCGACTGGGACATCAGCCGCGACGCGCCCTATTTCGGCATCGAGATCCCCGATGCGCCGGGCAAGTACTTCTACGTGTGGCTGGACGCGCCGATCGGCTACCTGGCTTCGCTGAAGAACCACTTCGACAAGGGCCAGGCGAAGAACCACTGGCACGAGGCATCGCGCACGAGCGCTTCGTTCGACGACTTCATCGCCGACCCGCAGGTCGAGCAGGTGCACTTCATCGGCAAGGACATCGTGTACTTCCACACGCTGTTCTGGCCGGCGATGCTGAAGTTCTCGGATCGCAAGGTGCCTTCGCAGGTCAACGTGCACGGCTTCATCACCGTCAGCGGCGAGAAGATGTCCAAGAGCCGCGGCACCGGCATCGACCCGCTCAAGTACCTGTCGCTGGGCATGAACCCCGAGTGGCTGCGCTACTACATCGCCGCCAAGCTCAACGGCAAGGTCGAGGACGTCGATTTCAATCCCGACGACTTCGTCGCGCGCGTGAATGCGGACCTGATCGGCAAGTACGTCAACATCGCCAGCCGCGCCGTGAAGTTCGTGCCGGGCGGCGAGCTGGTGAAGGCCGAGGTCCCGAAGGCTGCGCAGCTGGTGGAGAGCGTCAAGACGCTGTACGAGACGCGCGAATACGGCAAGGCCCTGCGCGAGATCATGGCCTTCGCCGACGAGGTGAACCTGCGCTTCGACGCCGCGGCCCCCTGGAAGCTGGTGAAGGAAGGCGGCACTTCCGAAGCTGCGGCCGTCTGCAGCGAGTGCCTGGAAGCCTTCAAGGTCCTGACCGCGTGCCTGAAACCCGTGCTGCCCCAGCTGGCCGCGCAGGCCGAGAAGTTCCTGCAATGCGCTGCGCTCGATTGGAGCAATGCCGCGCAGCCGATGGGCGCGGGCCACGTCGTCGGCGACTACAAGCACCTGATGCAGCGCGTGGACATGAAGCTGCTGGATGCGCTGTTCGAGCCGCCGGCCGAAGTGAAGGTGGTGCCGGGCGGCGAGGAGCTCGCGCCCGAGATCACGATCGACGACTTCGCGAAGGTCGACCTGCGCATCGCGAAGATCGTCGAGTGCAGGGCCGTCGAAGGCTCGACCAAGCTGCTGCAGCTCACGCTGGATGCCGGCGAAGGCCGCATGCGCAACGTGTTCTCGGGGATCGCGTCGGCCTACAAGCCGGAACAGCTGGTGGGCAAGCTCACGGTGCTGGTCGCCAACCTCGCACCGCGCAAGATGAAATTCGGCGTGAGCGAGGGCATGGTGTTGGCGGCCAGCCACGCCGACGAGAAATCGAATCCGGGCATTTACGTCCTGGAACCATTCACGGGTGCGCAGCCGGGCATGCGGGTCCGCTGACCTCATACGGCCCTGCTACAGTGGGCCGATGCTTGGCAGTATCCGCATCCCCGCGCTTCTTCTCCTGTCGTCAGTCCTGGCGAGCGGCTGCGCCGTGGTCACGGTCGCCAGCACCGCCGTCGGCGTCGCCGCGACCGGCGTGGGCCTCGCCGTCGATGCGACGGTCGGAACCGTGAAGGCCGTGGGCAGCGCGGCGAGCGCCGTCATGCCGGGCGGCGACGAGAAGCCCTGAGGATCGCCGCCGCGCGGGCGTACACTTCGCCCATGGCCACCGCGCCGCTGTCCCTCTCCCGCCGCAAGCGCTTCATCACGCGCCTGCATCACTGCGGGCCGCCGGGGTCGAACCGACGCTGATCGCGTTCCGTTCGACTTCTCCGGAGCCTTCCTTGAATTTCTCGTTCGCCTTTCGTCCACGCATCGTGGACGCGTTAAGCGGCTATCACCGCGACCGTTTCCTGCACGACCTCGGCGCCGGCGTCACCGTCGGCATCGTCGCACTGCCGCTCGCCATGGCCTTCGCCATCGCTTCGGGGCTCAAGCCCGAAGCCGGCCTGTGGACCGCGATCATCGCCGGCCTGGTGATCGCCGGGCTCGGCGGCTCGAACGTGCAGATCGGCGGGCCGGCCGGCGCGTTCATCGTCATCGTCTACGGCATCCTGGAGCGCTTCGGCCTGGCCAACCTGCTGATCGCCACGAGCTGCGCCGGCGTGCTGCTGTTCGTCGCCGGCTTCTTCCGGCTCGGGCGTCTGGTGCGCTACGTGCCGGTGAGCATCGTGATCGGCTTCACCAACGGCATCGCCGTGCTGATTGCGGTGTCGCAGATCAAGGACTGGCTGGGCCTGGCGATTCCGAAGATGCCGGCCGACTTCTTCACGCAGATCGGCGTAATGGCGCAACACATCGGCACGTTCAATCCTTACTCCTTCGCACTGGGCGCGGTCTGTTTTCTCGGCCTGTTCCTCTGGCCGCGGCTCTGGGCCGAGCACTCGCCGATCCACGCCGCCAGTGACCTGCCGGGCGTGCACAGCGCGATCATGTTCAACCGGCGCGTGCCGGGCCCCGTGGTGGCGCTGATCACTCTCACCCTGATCGCCTGGTTCTTCCAGCTGCCGGTGGAGACCATCGGCACGCGCTTCGGCAGCATCCCGAAAGGCCTGCCCGCCTTCGTGCTGCCCGAGTTCTCGTGGGCGACCGTGAAGCTGCTCGTGACGCCCACGCTGACCATCGCCGCGCTGGGCGCGATCGAGTCGCTGCTGTGCGCGCGCGTGGCGGACCAGCTCACCACGGCCCCACGGCACGACCCGAATCAGGAGCTGATGGCCCAAGGGGTCGCGAACTTCCTCACGCCTTTCTTCGGCGGCATGCCGGCCACCGGCACGATCGCGCGCACGGTGACGAACATCCGCGCCGGCGCGAGCACGCCCGTCGCCGGCATCGTCCACTCGATCACCCTCGCGGTCATCGTGCTGGCGGCCGCGCCGCTGGCGCTGCTGGTGCCGCTGTCGGTGCTCGCGGGCATCCTCCTCTTCGTGGCGTTCAACATGGGCGAGTGGGAGGAGTTCGCGCACCTGAAGAAATACAGCACGCATTACCGCGTCCTGATGCTCGGGACCTTCTTCCTCACTGTCGTTTTCGACCTCACGGTGGCCGTGCAGGTGGGCCTGCTCACCGCGTGCGGCCTGTTCGTCCGCAAGATGAGTTCCCTGTTCTCGGTGGAACTGGTGCGGCGCGAAGGTGCGGTGATCCAGTACGAGCTGTACGGCTCGCTCTTCTTCGGCGCGGTGGCGAAGATCGACGAGGTGGTCCAGGCCGTGGAAAACGGGCCGAAGGAGCCGGTGGTGATCCTCGATGCCTCGCACCTCGTGCACCTGGACACCTCGGGGCTGGATTCGCTGCGCCAGTTGCACAAGGCGGTGCTGCTGCGCGGCGGCACGCTGCACCTGGAGAACCTGCACGAGCAACCGCAGGAAGTGATCGAGCGCTCGGGCTTCGGAGTGGAACTGCGGGGCAATATCCCTTCGCCCGAGGTCACCGCGTAGCCGTGGTTACCTGTGCTCGGGCTCGCGCAGCTCCGGCGCCGACCCGCTGCGAACCACCCGGCCGTTCGCGTCGAACCACACGGTGAAGATCATGGCCCCATTGGGCGGATCGGGATCGGTATAGCGCCAGTCCCAGGCCGTCTCGTTCTTCAGCGGAAAAGGGGTGACCTTCGCCGGTTTGCCGAGCATCCGACGCACGTCCTGCCCGGTGAGGCCCGCCACGACCTGGCGGAAGCTGAAGGGATTGAGCACCTGCCGCAGCGAGCTCATCCTGCCATCCGCGCCGATGGTGATCATGTAGTTGGTGCGGCCCTCCGGCCGCCGGTTGTACTCGAGCGTGCGGCCGCCGTCGGGAGCCGCCCACACGTTCTCGGGCTCGCCGAACTGGGCGCGCACGTCGGCCTCGGTGGCGACGCCCTCCTCCAGCTTCGCGACGCGCTGGGGGTCGCAGGCGGAGAGCAGGAATCCGGCGACGAATGTGGAAATTGTCATCAGGAGCGCACGCACGAGGCGGACCGGTAAAATTCCGACCAAAGGGTTCATCCGAAGACAGGGTATGTCCATTCTGCAACGCATTTTCCGCCGCCCCGACTACAACTCGGAGATCACCCAGTTCATCTCCGACCTGAAGCGCAGGAAGCCCGATCTCGAGGCGCAGCAGCGCAACGGGCGCGCCATCTGGTGGGACAAGCAGGTGAACCGCGAGGCCTGGGCGGAGTTCCGCGCCGCGCAGGTCGCGCAGAAGCCCTACGTCTACCAGACGGAACCGAAGCAATGAGCGACACGGCCGGCGAGGCGGTATTGCCGGATGCGCCGGAACCCGTGCTCGAATCCATGCCGGAAGTGATCGACCAGGTGGCACTGGCGAAGCTCTATGGCGAACCGCTGTTCGCCCTGCCGACGGACCTGTACATCCCGCCGGACGCGCTGGAGGTCTTCCTCGAGGCGTTCGAAGGTCCGCTGGACCTGCTGCTCTACCTGATCCGCAAGCAGAACTTCAACATCCTCGACATCCCGATGGCGGGCGTGACGCGCCAGTACCTGGTGTACGTGGAGGAGATCCGCACGCGCAACCTCGAACTCGCCGCCGAGTACCTGCTGATGGCGGCGATGCTGATCGAGATCAAGTCGCGCATGCTGCTGCCGCCGAAGAAGACCGCCGACGGCGAGGAAGCGGAAGACCCGCGGGCCGAGCTGGTGCGCCGCCTCCTCGAATACGAGCAGATGAAGCTGGCCGCCGCCCGCCTGAACGAAGTGCCGCAGATGGGCCGCGACGTGCTGCGCGCGCAGGTCTACATCGAGCAGGCGATCCAGCCGCGCTTTCCCGACGTCAACGTGATCGACCTGCAGGAAGCCTGGCGCGACATCCTGAAGCGCGCGAAGCTGGTGCAGCACCACAAGATCACGCGGGAAGAGCTGTCGGTGCGCGAACACATGTCGATCGTGCTGCGCAAGCTGCAGGGCCGCAAGTTCGTCGAGTTCGAGAACCTGTTCGACACCACGCGCGGCGTGCCCGTGCTGATCGTCACCTTCATCGCGATGCTGGAGCTCGCCAAGGAGACGCTGATCGAGGTGACCCAGGCCGAGGCCTACGCGCCCATCTACGTGCGGCTCGCCTACCAGCCGGCCTGACCCATGAACATGAGAGATTTCGACGTCCTGATCGTCGGCAGCGGCCTCGCGGGCCTGACCGCCGCCATGCAGCTCGCGCCCACCCATCGCGTGGCGATCATCACCAAGCGCGCGATGAGCGACGGCTCCAGCGGCTGGGCCCAGGGCGGCATCGCCGCCGTGATGGCGGAGGACGACAGCTTCCAGTCGCACGTCGACGACACGCTGGTCGCCGGTGCGGGCCTGTCGCAGCTCGATGCGACGCGCTTCGTGGTCGAACACGCGCCCGAGAGCATCGCCTGGCTGCGCGAGCTGGGCGTCCCCTTCTCGCAGGAGAACGGCCACCTGCACCTCACGCGCGAAGGCGGCCACAGCGCCCGCCGCATCGTGCACGTGACGGACGCCACGGGCGCGGCCGTGCAGCAGACGCTGATCGAACACGTGAAGCGCACGCCGAACATCAGGGTGTTCGAGCGGCACATGCTGGTCGACCTGATCACCACGCGCAAGCTCGGCATGTCGGCCGACGAGCCGCAGCGCTGCCTGGGCCTGTACGCGCTGGACGAGGACGCCGACGAGGTCGTGACCTTCCGCGCGCCGCAGACCATCCTGGCCACCGGCGGCGCGGGCAAGGTGTACCTGTACACGACCAACCCCGACACGGCGACGGGCGACGGGATCGCCGCCGCCTGGCGCGCGGGCTGCCGGGTGACGAACATGGAGTTCATCCAGTTCCACCCGACCTGCCTGTACCACCCGCTGGTCAAGTCCTTCCTGATCACGGAAGCGGTGCGCGGCGAGGGCGGCAAACTGCTGCTGCCGGATGGCACGCGCTTCATGCCGCAGCACGATGCGCGCGCCGAACTGGCGCCGCGCGACATCGTCGCGCGTGCGATCGACTTCGAGATGAAGAAGCACGGCCTCGACTGCGTGTACCTCGACATCTCGCACCAGCCGGCCGGATTCATCCGCGAGCATTTCCCGAACATCTACGCGCGCTGCCTCGAGCTGGGCATCGACATTACCAAGCAGCCAATCCCCGTCGTGCCGGCCGCGCACTACACCTGCGGCGGCGTGCACACCGACCTGCAGGGCCGCACGGACCTCGTGGGCCTGCATGCGATCGGCGAGACGGCGTACACCGGCCTGCACGGCGCCAATCGCCTCGCCAGCAATTCGCTGGTCGAATGCATGGTCTTCGCGCGCTCGGCCTCCAAGGACGTCCTGGCCAACCGCCTGCCCCTGCCGCCGCAGCTGCCGCCCTGGGACGAAAGCCGCGTCACGGATGCCGACGAATCGGTGGTGATCTCCCACAACTGGGACGAGCTGCGCCGCTTCATGTGGGACTACGTGGGCATCGTGCGCACGAACAAGCGGCTGGAGCGGGCCGAGCACCGCATCCGGCTGCTGCAGGCCGAGATCCAGGAGTTCTACGCGAACTTCCACGTCACGCGCGACCTGCTGGAGCTGCGCAACCTGGTCACGGTTGCAGAGCTGATCGTGAAGTCCGCGCAATCGCGCCACGAAAGTCGCGGCCTGCATTTCTCGCGCGACTACCCGCAGATGGCCGAGGACGCGCAACCCACGACACTGGCACCGCACTAGCGGTCGATGAAGACGATCGTGAATCGTCACGTTCGCTCAGGATGAGCACGAGCGCAGTGAAGTCGACTTGCAGGCCCGTCTGATTGCGCTCATGCGCAATCGGGTGTACAAAACCCCGGCATGGCCCCGGTACGACATCGGGGAACAGCATGCGCAATGCGCGTCGCGCGCAAGGGAGGCCATCATGGACACTCTCGTGGGTTTGCGTACCGGGCACTGGCGTGCCACGGACTGGAGCGCCGGGGCGGTTGCCGGTTTCGCGGCCGGTGCCATCCTGATGGTGCTGGACCTGATCTGGTCCGCCATCTTCAACCTGGACGGTCCGTGGCGAACCTCGCACATGATCGCGCCGATCTTCTTCGGTCCCGCGAGCCCGCCGGCCTCCGGCTACGGCTTCAGCCTCGGCGTGGTCGCCATCGCGCTGGTCACGCATTACGCGCTCGGCATCGTCTGGGGCCTCGTGACGGCCGCAGTGCTCTCGCAGCTCGAACTCGACTCGAACCCGACCCGCGCCGGGGTTTCGGGCGGGATCATGGGCATGGTGCTCTACCTGTTCAATTTCGAGCTGGTGTTGGTCAACATCTTTCCCTGGCTGTATGACCTGCGGGGTGCGGACACGATGGCCGCGCACGTGGTGTTCGGAAGTGCGGCCGCCCTGTTGTACTGGAGGCTGAAGAGGACAGGCTCGGAGTCCTGAGCCATGCCCATCGCCGTCGTCCTGATCCTGCTGGCGCTGGGCTCGGTCGCATTCCATTTCCTGAGCCCCTGGTACTTCACGCCGATCGCCTCGAACTGGGGGACCATCGACGGCACGATCAGCATCACCTTCTGGGTCACGGGGTTCGTGTTCCTCGCCGTCACCGGCTTCATGGCCTGGTCGCTGATCCGTTACCGGCATCGCCGGGAATCACGCGCCGCCTACGAGCCGGAAAACAAGAAGCTCGAATGGCGGCTGTTGATCGTGACGGCCGTCGGCGTGGCCGCCATGCTGGCCCCGGGCCTGATCGTCTGGGCGAAGTTCGTCAACGTGCCCGAAGACGCGTACGTCGTGGAGGCCGTCGCGCAGCAGTGGAACTGGAGTTACCGCCTGCCGGGCCGCGACGGCAAGCTCGGCACGGTGGATGCCCGCTACGTGAGCGATTCGAACCCGTTCGGGATGAACCCGGATGACGCGAACGGTCGCGACGACCTGCTGGTGGCGAGCCCCGAACTGCACCTGCCGCTCGGCAAACCGGTCAAGCTGCTGCTTCGCTCGAAGGACGTGCTGCACAACTTCACCGTGGCCCAGATGCGCGTGAAGATGGACTTCGTGCCGGGCCTGGTCACGCACATCTGGTTCACGCCGACGCGAGCGGGCTCGTTCGACGTGCTGTGCGAGGAACTCTGCGGGATCGGCCACTTCGCCATGCGTGGCCGGATGGTGGTGGATGAGCCCGCGGCATTCCAGGCGTGGCTGGATCGCCAGCAGACTTTTGCGCAGGCGAGCGCGCGGCCGCCCGGCGATGCTGCGGCCGGCAAGGCGCTGTTCGCGGTGTGCGCGGGCTGCCACGGCGCGAACGGCGAAGGCAACGTCGCGATGAATGCGCCGAGGCTGAGCGGGCAGCTCCCCTGGTACCTGGAGAGGCAACTGAGGCAGTTCAAACAGGGCGTGCGCGGCGCGCACGAGCAGGACGTATTCGGCAAGATGATGGCGCCGATGGCGGCCACGCTCCCCGACGACGCCGCCATCGCGAACGTCGCGGCCTACATCGCGACGCTGCCGGACGTGCGCACCGCGTCGACGATCAAGGGCAATGCGGACCACGGCCGCCAGCGGTATGCGACCTGCGCCGCCTGCCATGGCGAGAGCGGCCAGGGCATCGCCGCGACCAACGCCCCGCGGCTGAAGGGCATGAGCGACTGGTACCTCGCGAGGCAGCTGAAGAATTTCAAGAGCGGCGTCCGCGGCGCGCACCCGCAGGACGTCCAGGGCGGCCAGATGGCGCTGTTCGCCGAGACGCTCGCGGACGACGCGGCGATCGGCGACGTGCTCTCCTACATCAACTCGCGCTGAGGAGCGGCGATGGCTGGCTACGTTGCCCACGACGAAACGAACTTCGCACCGCCTGCGGAAGTCGGCGAGGTCGAGCTCTACCACCCGAAGACGTTCATCGGCAAGTACGTCTGGAGCCAGGACGCGAAGGTGATCGCCGTGCAGTACGCCGTCACGGCGATCGGCATCGGGCTGGTGGCGCTGGTGCTGTCGTGGCTGATGCGCCTGCAGCTCGGCTTCCCGAACCGCTTCGCCTTCATCACCCCGACCAACTACCTGCAGTTCGTCAGCATGCACGGGATGATCATGGTGGTCTACCTGCTGACGGCGCTGTTCCTGGGGGGCTTCGGCAACTACCTGATCCCGCTGATGGTAGGGGCGCGCGACATGGTCTTCCCCTACGTCAACATGCTCAGCTACTGGGTGTACCTGGCGGCGGTGCTGCTGCTGGTCGCCAGCTTCTTCGTGCCCGGCGGGCCCACCGGCGCGGGCTGGACGCTCTACCCGCCACAGGCCATCCTGGATGGCACGCCCGGGTCGCACCTGGGCATCATCCTGATGCTGCTGTCGCTGTGCGTGTTCATCGTCGGCTTCACGATGGGGGGTCTCAACTATGTGGTGACGGTGCTGCAGGCCCGCACGCGCGGCATGACGATGATGCGCCTGCCGCTGACGGTGTGGGGCATCTTCATGGCCACCATCCTCGCGCTGCTGGCGTTCCCGGCCCTGTTCGTCAGCTGCATCATGATGCTGCTGGACCTCACGCTGGGCACCAGCTTCTTCATGCCCGCGCTCGTCTCCAAAGGGCACCAGCTCAACTACTCCGGGGGCAACCCGCTGCTGTTCCAGCACCTGTTCTGGTTCTTCGGCCACCCCGAGGTGTACATCGTCGCGCTGCCCGCCTTCGGCATCGTGTCCGACCTGATCGCCACGCACGCGCGCAAGAACATCTTCGGCTACCGCATGATGGTCTGGGCGATCCTGGTGATCGGCGGCCTGAGCTTCGTCGTGTGGGCCCACCACATGTACGTGAGCGGCATGAACCCGTATTTCGGCTTCTTCTTCGCGACGACGACGCTGCTCATCGCGATTCCCACGGCCATCAAGGTCTACAACTGGGTGCTGACCCTGTGGCGCGGCAACATCCACTTCACCGTGCCGATGCTGTTCGCGATCGGGTTCATCTTCACCTTCGTCAACGGCGGCCTCACCGGCCTGTTCCTGGGCAACGTGGTGGTGGACCTGCCGCTGTCGGACACCATGTTCGTCGTCGCGCATTTCCACATGGTCATGGCGATCGCGCCGATCCTCGTGGTGTTCGGGGCCATCTACCACTGGTACCCCAAGGTCACCGGCCGCATGCTGGACGACACGCTGGGCAGGATCCACTTCTGGATCACCTTCGTGGGCAGCTACGCGATCTACTACCCGATGCACTACCTGGGCTTCATGGGGGTGCCCCGCCGCTACTACGCGATCGCCGGGACCAACTTCATCCCGGAATCGGCGCAGTCGCTGAACGCGGCGATCTCGATCGCGGCCTTCGTCGTCGGGGCCGCGCAGATCGTGTTCTTCTACAACCTCATCTCCAGCTATTTCAAGGGCCGGCCGGCCGGCGACAACCCGTGGCACGCCACCACGCTGGAGTGGCAGACGGCCCATACCCCGCCCACGCACGGCAATTTCGGCAAGGAGCTGCCGGTCGTCTATCGCTGGGCCTACGACTACGGCACGCCGTGGACCAAAGCCGACTTCATTCCCCAGAACGTCGCGCCGTCGGAGGTGGCGAACGAAGCGTGGGTGAAATCATGACGATCGGCCTGGTGCTGCTCTCATTGCTGATGGGCGCCATCGTGCTCTGGCTGTTCCGCCAGACCGTGAACGTGCAGCCCTGGCAGGGAAGCGTCGCGGTGCACGAACTGGCCGGCGGCCCATCGGAGCGGCCCGCCGCGAAGACGGCCTTGTGGGTGTTCCTCGCCGTCGCGACCTCGCTGTTCGCGCTCTTCATCAGCGCGTACTCGATGCGCCTGAGCTTCGCGGACTGGGCGCCGTTGCCGCAACCGCGGCTGCTGATGGTGAACACCGCCGTCCTGGTCGGTGCCAGTCTCGCCATGGAGTGGACGGTGCGTGCCGCACGTCGCGCCCAGTGGGACAGGATGCGCGAACGCCTGCGGCTGAGCGGGCTGCTGACGATGGCCTTCCTGGCCGGCCAGCTCCTGGTCTGGAAGCAGCTTCACGATGCCGGCTACTTCGTGTCGGCGAGTGCCGCCACCGCGTTCTTCTATCTTTTGACCGGCGTCCACGGCCTGCATGTGCTCGGCGGGTTGGTGGCCTGGGCGCGCGCATCGGGCGCCGCGCGGCGTGCACCGGATCCGGCGGCCATCAGGCTCGCCGTCGAATTGTGCGCGACGTACTGGCACTACCTGCTCGCCGTCTGGGTGGTGCTGTTCGCGCTGCTCGTGTCGAGCGACCTGGGATTGGCGATCTGCTCGTCGACGGCAACCTGGTGATGGAGAACAGCTCATGACGCCCAACGAAGCCGCCGGTACCGCGGACCTCATGACGAAGTACGAGGCAGGCGGCGCCACGGCAGGGGCGCCTGCGGGGTCGCGCTGGCAAAGCGTGGTCTCCGACGTGTCCTCCGACCAGCGGGTCTTCAAGGGCGTGCCGTGGGGCAAGCCGATGATGTGGATCTTCCTGCTGAGCGACACGTTCATCTTCGGCAGCTTCCTGGTCTCGTACATGGCCGTGCGGCAGTCGACCCGGGTGCCCTGGCCCAATCCCAGCGAGGTGTTCGGCCTCACGGTGTTCGGCCACAGCGTGCCGCTCCTGCTGATCGCGATCATGACGTTCATCCTGATCAGCAGCAGCGGCACGATGGCGCTGGCCGTCAACTACGGGTACCGGCGCGACCGCAAGACGACGTTCTGGCTGCTGCTGGCCACCGCGGCCCTGGGCGCGAGCTTCGTGGGCATGCAGGCTTTCGAGTGGACCAAGCTGATCCTCGAAGGCGTGCGCCCCTGGGCCAACCCGTGGGGGGCAGCCCAGTTCGGGTCGTGCTTCTTCATGATCACGGGCTTTCACGGCACGCATGTGACGATCGGCGTGATCTTCCTCATCATCGTGGCGACCAAGGTGCGACGCGGCGACCTGGACCGGCAGCGCCCGGGTTTCCTCACCGGCCGCAAGGGCAATTACGAGATCGTCGAGATCATGGGCCTGTACTGGCACTTCGTCGACCTGGTCTGGGTCTTCATCTTCGCTTTCTTCTACCTCTGGTAGCGAGGGATCGGCACATGGAACACGCACAGGAGTCGCACCCCCCCGTCCAGCACGAGCACCAGCAGCACCCGCTGGGGATCTACTTCAAGATCTGGGGATTGCTGTTCGTGCTCAGCACCGCGTCCTACCTCGTGGATTACTTCCACTTCACGGGCCTGCTCCGCTGGTCGCTGATCGTGATCTTCATGCTGCTGAAGGCCGGCCTGATCGTGTCCGTGTTCATGCACATGTTGTGGGAGAGGCTCGCGCTCGTGTACGCCATCGTGGTCCCGCCGCTGCTGCTGATCGTGCTGCTCGGGATCGGCGCGCTGGAAGCGCGCTACACGTTCGACACGCGCGGCGCGTTCTTCGCTCCGGCAAGCACGCAGCCCGCCGCATCGCATTGAGGGTTTTTCCAACGGGAGTTGATCATGCGCAAACGTATTTATTGGTTGCTGCCGGACGTGCCGAGCGCGCTGGCCACGATGGATGACCTCCTGCTGGCCTACGTCGACGTGCGCCACATGCACTTCGTCGGCCGCGAGGACCAGGACATGAGGGGGTTGCATGTGGCCAGCGTGCTGCAGACCTCGGACGTGCTGCGTTCGGCCCAGGTCGGCATGCTCGTCGGCGCCGCCATCGGCGGCCTGCTGGGCGTGCTCGTGGCGGTGTACTACCCGATCGTCGGTAACCAGCCGCAATGGGGCATCGCCGCCGCCCTCGCCATCGCCGGCGCGCTCTTCGGCATCTGGACCTCCAGCATGATCGGCGTTTCCATCCCCAGCAAGCGCCTGCAGCGTTTCGCCAAGGAGATCGAGAACGGCAAGATCCTGCTGATGGTGGACGTGAACATCTGGCGGGCCGGCCAGATCGAGGCGCGCCTGCGCGACCTGCACCCGGAGGCCCAGCTCGAAGGCTCCGAGCCGGACATCCCGGCTTTCCCCTGAGCGCCTGCGCGCGGCCCGTTCACCGAGCCGCGCATGCGGCCGCCCGCCGCTGCAGGAAGCGTCGCACCGTCGGGTCGCGTTCGAGGCCGATCGCGCGCTCGTACGCCTCCAGCGCTCGCGTGCGATCGCCTGTACGCGCGAGCAGTTCGGCGCGCGCGGCCCAGTAGGGCTGGTAATTCGCCAGGCGCGCATCGCCCGCGAGCGCATCGACCGCGCGCAATGCGGCTGCCGGGCCTTCGACCTCCGCGGCCGCCACGGCGCGATTGAGCGCCGTGACCGGGGAGCCGGTCAGCGCATACAGCGCGTCGTAAAGGCCCACGATGGCGTTCCATGGCACGGCGGCGCCGGTGCGGCGCACGCTGTGCGCGGACTGCAGCGCGGCCTCGAGCTGCAAGCGCCCCGGCATGCAGAGCGCGTTGGCGCGATGCAGCAGCGACTCGGCCTCGCCGATCATCGCGGCGTCCCAGCGCGCCACGTCCTGCGCCGCGATGGGCACGTACTCGCCCTCCGCGTCGCGCCGTGCGGCACGCCGCGCATGCGCGTGCAGCATGAGCGCCAGCAGCCCCAATGCTTCGGGCTCATCGGGCAGCAGCGCCGCGATGAGCCGGCCGAGCCAGATCGCTTCTTCCGCGAGGTTGCGCCGCTGCGGGTCCGCGCCTTCGGCGTCGGTCCAGCCTTCGGCGTACGCCGCATAGATCGCTTCCAGCACCGCGTCCAGGCGCTCGGGCAGCTCGGCTTTCTCCGGCACGCGAAAGCCGATGCCGGCCTGCCGGATCTTCGTTTTCGCGCGCACGAGGCGCTGGCTCATCGTCGCGGGCGAGACCAGGAAGGCCGACGCGATCGTGCCGGCATCGAAGCCGAGCACGGTCTGCAGCATCAGCGGGGCGCGTGCGCCGCGATCGATGCCGGGATGCGCGCACGCGAACAGCAGTTCGAGCCGGCGGTCCGGCAGCGCGTTCGCGTCGGCCGGCTCGGCGAGTTCGTCCAACAGCATGAAGTGTTGCGCGGCGTCTTCGTCGTGCAGCTTGCGGCGCACGTGGTCGACCAGGCGTCGCCGTGCGACCGTCAGCAGCCACGCTTCGGGGTTGGAAGGAACGCCGCGCTGTGGCCAGTCGGCGAGCGCCGCGCCGAACGCCTCGGACAACGCGTCCTCCGCGCCGGCGACGTCGCCCGTGCGCGCCGACAGGATCGCGACGAGCTTGCCGTAGCTGCGGCGCGCCGCGCCTTCGGCCGCGCCCGCAGCGGCCAGCGTCACATCGCCCACACGGGCCGCACCTCGACGCAGCCGTGGCTCGCGCCGGGGCAGCGCGCCGCCCACGAGAGCGCGTTGTCGAGATCGGGCACCTCGATCAGGAAGTAACCCCCGAGCTGTTCGCGTGTTTCGATGAACGGGCCGTTGAGCACTTCAGTCTTGCCGTCGCGCACGCGGACGGTCGTCGCGGTTTCCGCGGGCCGCAGGCGGTTCGAGCCGCGCAGCACCTCGGCCTTGCGCAGCGCTTCGGTGAACGCGCCATAGGCGGCCAGGCCTTGCGCACGCTGGGTCTCGGTCAGCGATTCCCACCCCTTCGGGTCGGCGTGGATCAGCAACATGTATTCCATCGAAAGCTCCTCGGTATCGGGAGCGCGCCACCGTGGCGCGTCCGGACAATGTCGGCCCGCGAGGCCGCATTTCGACAGATCACCCGGGAAATTTCAAGCCGCGCCGATGTTGGGCACCAGCGCCCCGGCCGGCTGGCCGTTCTTCAGCGCCGCCGTGAAGGCCAGCATGCGGTCGATCGGCACGCGCGCGCGGTCGACGATGGACTCGTCCACGAAGATTTCGTTGATGCCGGTCTCAAGCACATGGGCCAGGCCCGCCAGACCGTTCATCGCCATCCACGGGCAATGCGCACAGCTCTTGCACGTCGCGCTGTTGCCGGCCGTCGGTGCCTCGTAGAAGACCTTGCCCGGGTTCAGCGTGCGCAACTTGTGCATCATCCCGTTGTCCGTGGCGACGATGAACTCCTTCGCGTCCATCTCGCGCGCGGCCTTCAGGATGCCCGAGGTCGAGCCCACCGCGTCCGCCAGCGCGACCACTTCGGCCGGCGACTCCGGGTGCACCAGCACTTTCGCGCCCGGGTGCTCGCGCTTGAGCGCCTCCAGCTCGAAGGACTTGAACTCGTCGTGCACGATGCACGAGCCGTTCCAGAACACCATGTCCGCACCGGTCTCGCGCTGGATGTAGTGGCCCAGGTGCTTGTCGGGCGCCCACAGGATCTTGTGGCCCTTCTCGGCCAGCGCGCGCACGATGTCCACCGCGCAGCTCGAGGTGACGAGCCAGTCCGATCGCGCCTTCACCGCGGCGCTGGTGTTCGCGTACACGACCACGGTGCGATCCGGGTGCTGGTCGCAGAAGGCGGAGAACTCGTCGGCCGGGCAGCCGAGGTCGAGCGAGCAGGTCGCGTCGAGGTCGGGCATCAGCACGCGCTTGTGCGGCGACAGGATCTTCGAGGTCTCGCCCATGAAGCGCACGCCCGAGACGATCAGCGTGCTGGCCGGGTGGTCACGGCCGAAGCGCGCCATTTCCAGCGAATCGGAGACGATGCCGCCGGTCTCCTCGGCCAGGTCCTGCAGGTCGGGGTGCACGTAGTAGTGCGACACCATCACCGCATTGCGCTCCTTCAGCAGCCGGCGGATCTTGTCCTTCAGCTGCGCACGCTCGCCGGGCGACGGCTCGACCGGCACCCGCGCCCACGCGAAGCGCGTGTCGCAGGTGCCCGCCGGCAGCGGGTGTTCGTATTCGACGTCCTTGATGGGGATGACGGCAGCCATATCGTTCTCGTCAGATTCCGCTGAAGCGCATCGAGTAGTCGGTCGCCTTCACGTCTTTCGTGAGCGCCCCGATGGAAATGCGGTCGACGCCGGTTTCGGCAAGGGCGCGCACGCTCTCGAGTGTGACCCCGCCGGAGATCTCCAGGATCGCCCGGCCGGCGTTGATGCGCACGGCCTCATGCAAGCTCGCGAGCGGCATGTTGTCCAGCAGGACCATTTTCGCGCCCGCTGCCAAGGCTTCCTGTAGCTGGGCCAGCGTTTCGACCTCGATTTCCACGAACTTCGCCCCGGCCGCCACGCGCGCGGCCGCCAGCGCGGCCGTGACGCCGCCGGCGGCCGCGATATGGTTCTCCTTGATCAGCACCGCATCGAACAGGCCGATGCGGTGGTTCGTCCCCCCGCCCACGCGCACCGCGTATTTCTGCGCCAGGCGCAGGCCCGGCAGCGTTTTGCGGGTATCGACGATCTGCGCGCGCGTGCCTCGCACCGCTTCGACGTAGGTGGCCGTCTTCGTCGCCACGGCGCTGAGCAGCTGCAGGAAGTTCAGCGCGGCGCGCTCGGCCGTGAGCAGCGATCGCGCCGGGCCTTCGATCTCGAGCACGAAATCATTGGCGGCGCAGCGCTGGCCTTCGTCGACCAGCCAGCGCGGATGCAGCGCCGGATCGACCTGGCGCAGGGTCGCCTCGACCCAGGGGCGTCCACACACGACGGCAGCTTCGCGCGCGAGCACGCGGGCCGACGCGCGCCGGCCCGGTTCGACGAGCGACGCCGTGAGGTCGCCCGCCCCGACGTCTTCGCGCAGTGCGCGTGCAGCGTCTTCATCCGCCGTGGCGGCCAACGCCTGCAGCTCAGGGGAAACGGAAGTCATTGGCAGAGCATAGCGGCATCGCGATCGCCCCATCGGCCCTGCGGCTGGCGGGCCTGTGGCACAGTGACGATCATGATGGAAAGCTACACGGCCGACGCCCCCTCCCGCGACGAGGTCGACGCCCTGCCGGGGCCGGTGGTGCTCGAGTTCGGCACCTCCTGGTGCGGCTGGTGCCGGGGGGCCCAGCCGCTCATTCGCGCCGCAATGACGCGGCACGAAGGCGTGAAGCACATCAAGGTGGAAGACGGGCCGGGCCGGCCGCTGGGCCGGTCGTTCGGCGTGAAGCTGTGGCCGACGCTCATCTTCATGAAGGACGGGCGCGAGGTCGAGCGCGTGACGCGGCCCGGAAGCGGGACCGCCCTGGAGGCGGCCCTTGCGAAGATCACTTGACGGCGAAGCAGTAGAGCAGGCCGCCGCTGCCGCTCACGGCCAGCTCCGGCAGGCTGCAGCCGCGGGTCTTGTGCGAGGAGTTCCAGGACGCGTTCGCGACCGGGTCGGGATTGGTGCCCTTGCGGTCGAAGTGGCCCACCATCGCCGTGTTCCCGGAGCCTGCGGTCCAGTTGCTGCACGTGGCGCCGGCGATGGCGCGGCCGTCGGGCGTGGAGCCGGTCATGATGTCGTGCGTGTTGGGCGAGTCGCCCGATCCGTTGACGATGCCGCCCTTCTCGTTCAGGCCGTTCTGCTTGTCGATCCTGTTGCCGGTGCCGTGCAACTCGTCGAGGTTGGACGCGATGAGCACGCCCCTGGCGTTGTACCAGGGTCCTTGGCCGATGCGGTCGCGCGCGTTGACCTGCGGCTTGCCGTCCGATCCATCGGTGCTCAGGTACGCGTGCCAGGTCTTGTTGCCCACCCCCGCTGCAGTCGCGAGCTTCTGGCAGTACGAGTCGGCGCCTTCGAGGCCGCCGAGGTCACCCCCTTGGCCCGGGTTGACGCTGGTGATGAAGAAACTCATGGACTTGTCGTCCATCGCCTTCGTCGCGCAGGCAGCGAGCGTGGCAGCCGCGATGGCGGCAATCAGCAAGGGGTGGCGCATGGGGTGGGCTCCTTCGTGTTGTTCGAAGGGGCAGGCTACCGCAAGCGCTGAAAGTTTGCCTAGCGGGTTTCCGGCACCGGCTCGCGTGCCATCAGCTCGGCCACGGCGTCCTGCGGCTTGAGCTGTCCCGACAGGAGCCCGACCACCGCGCGCGAGATCGGCATGTCGACGCCGAGCCGCTCGCCACGCGCGACCACGGCGCGCGCGCAATGCACACCTTCCGCTACGTGACCGAGCGAGGCCGTCGCCTGCGCGAGCGACTGCCCTTGCGCCAGCAGCAGGCCGACGCGCCGGTTGCGGCTGAGGTCGCCGGTGGCGGTGAGGACGAGATCGCCCAGCCCCGACAGGCCCATGAACGTCTCGGCGCGCGCACCCAGCGCCACGCCCAGGCGCGTCATCTCCGCCAGGCCGCGCGTGATGAGCGCCGCACGCGCGTTCAGTCCGAGCCCGAGCCCGTCGCACAGGCCGGTGGCGATGGCCAGCACGTTCTTCACCGCGCCGCCCACCTCGACGCCCGTGATGTCGTCGTTCGCGTAGACGCGCAGGCCCTGCCCGTGGAAAGCCGAAACGAGCAGGTCGCGCACGCCTTCGTGCACGCTCGCCGCGACCAGGGCCGTGGGACGGCCACGCGCGACCTCATCGGCGAAGCTGGGCCCGCTCAGCACGCCGGCCTGCAGCGAAGGCGCAACCTGGGCTTGCACCTCGTGGCCGAGCGAACCCTCCACGCCGGAGCTCTCGAAACCCTTGCACAGCCACGCCACGGGCTTCGGCTGCGCCGCAAGCTGCTGCAGCATCTCGCGCAATCCGGCCATCGGGGTGGCGATCACGGCCAGGTCGCTCGCGGACGCCAGCGCGGGGATGGACGTGCCGGATTCGACGCGGATGCCCCCCGGCAGCGGGATGCCCGGGAGATAGCGGCGATTCTCGCGCTCGCGCTGGAGCGCCTGCGCCTGCCCGCCATCCCGCGCCCACAGCACGAGCTCGTGGCGGGCCGCCGCGTTCACCGCCAGGGCCGTGCCCCAGGCCCCGGCCCCGAACACGGCGATCTTCATCGCGGCCTCAGGCCGTGGTGATGATCGACGACGGCTGGGCCGCTTCCTGCTGCGCGAGCTGCGACTGTTGCTGCTGCTCGTACATCGACTGGAAATTGAGTTCGGCCAGGTGCACCGGCGGGAAGCCGGCGCGCGTGACGATGTCGGCCACGGTGGCGCGCAGGTACGGGTACACGATCTGCGGGCAGGCGATGCCCAGGATCGGGCCCATCTGGTCCTGCGGCAGGTTGCGGATCTCGAAGATGCCGGCCTGCTTGGCCTCGACCAGGAACACCGTCTTGTCCTTGATCTTGGTGGTCACGGTGGCGGTGACGCACACTTCCCACACGCCGTCGGCGGCCGGCTGGGCTTCGACGCCAAGCTGGATTTCGACGGCCGGCTGCTCCTGCTCGAGCAGGATCGCGGGCGAATTGGGCTGTTCCAGGGACGCTTCCTTCAGGTAGACGCGCTGGATCTGGAAGACGGGGTCTTGTTGCTGTTCAGCCATGGCTTTCTTTCGATGAACAAAGGCCCGCCTCGGCAAGGCCGGAAGCGGGCCGGATTTCGGCGTAGACGCCGATTATCCCCGAAGCAAAGGCTCGAGCCCGCCGCGCTGGTCGAGCGCGACGAGGTCGTCGCAGCCGCCCACATGGGTTTCGCCGATGAAGATCTGCGGGACGGTGCGCCGGCCGGTGATCTCCATCATCCTGGAGCGCTCCTGCGGGCTGAGGTCGACACGGATCTCGTCGATGGCGTCAACGCCCTTGGACTTGAGGATCTGCTTGGCGCGGATGCAGTAGGGGCAAACCGCGGTGGTGTACATCTTGACGGGCTGCATGGGCTCCAATTCACGCCTTCTCGACAGGAAGGTTAGCGTCTTTCCACGCTTTCAGCCCGCCGGCCAGGGCTTGGGCCTGCTCGTAACCGAGTTTCCTGGCGGTGCCCAGCGCCTTTTGCGCGCGTGTGCCAGTGCCGCACACCAGGATCAGCGGCAACGATTTGTTCTTGACCACCTGGGGCAGGCGCTCGGCCAGCTGCGCCAGGGGCACGTTGCGCGCCCCGCCGATGTGCCCTTGCGCGAACTCCTCGGGCTCGCACACGTCGACCACCACGGCCCGCTCGCGGTTGATCAATTGCACGGCTTCGTTCGTGCTCACGCCCCTGGCCGTGGCACCCTGGATCACGGGCCACAGCAGCATGGCGCCGGCGACGAGCGCGACCGCGATGAGCATCCAGTTGTCGATCACAAATTTCACTTCGGTTCCTTGTCGAATTCCCGCGGGCAACCCGGGATTCTAAAATGCATGGTTTTGCCCGGCATTCCCAAGGCCAAGTCCCCCACCATGTACAAGCTCGTGCTGATCCGCCACGGCGAATCGACCTGGAATCTCGAGAACCGATTCACCGGCTGGACCGACGTCCCCCTCACGAAGACCGGCATCGACCAGGCCAAGGCCGCCGGCCGGCTGCTGCGCGAGCAGGGCTGGGATTTCGACCTGTGCTACACGAGCGTCCTCAAGCGCGCCACGCACACCTTGTGGCACTGCCTGGACGAACTGGACCGCACGTGGCTGCCGGTGATGCACTCGTGGCGCCTGAACGAGCGCCATTACGGGGCGCTGCAAGGCCTGAACAAGGCCGAGACGGCCAGGAAGTACGGTGACGAGCAGGTGCTGGTCTGGCGCCGCAGCTACGACACGCCACCGCCGGCGCTGGACGCGGACGACCCGCGCAGCGAGCGCAAGGACCGCCGCTACGCGAGCCTGCCCGATTCGCAGTTTCCCTTGACCGAGTGCCTGAAGGACACTGTAGCGCGCGTGCTGCCCTTCTGGAACGAGGCCATGGCCCCCGCCATCCGCGCCGGCAAGCGGGTGCTGGTCTCGGCCCACGGCAACTCGATGCGCGCCCTCGTGAAATACCTGGATGGCATTTCCGACAGCGACATCGTCGGCCTGAACATCCCCAACGGCATCCCGCTGGTGTACGAACTGGATCGCGACCTGAAGCCGATTCGCCACTACTACCTGGGCGACGAGGAGGCGGTGGCGAAGGCCGCGGCGGCCGTCGCGAACCAGGGCAAAGCCGCGGCCTAGTCCGAAGGGACGGGGCCCGATCGGGAACCAATCCCGGGACTTTTGCACGCACTCTGGCGAACATGCCGGGAACCCCGGGGTAACGATTGCGTCATATCGTCTTCCCAGGTGTATATTTTCCCGACGACGAGAGGACTGGACCCTTCCCAATGAGCCACAAATTGAAGATTGCCGGCTGGATTTCCGTAGGCGCAGTAGCCGGCGCGCTGACGACCGTGTCGTTGCAGACGGTGGCTCGCGGGTCGCTCACGCCGCTGCCGCTCGAGGAGCTGCAGCAGATGGCCGCGGTCTTCGGCATGATCAAGACCGACTACGTGGAGCCGGTCGACGAGCACAAGCTCATCCAGGACGCGATCGCCGGCATGGTGGCCAGCCTGGATCCGCACTCGCAGTATTTCGACAAGAAGTCCTTCAAGGAATTCAAGGAAGGCACGTCGGGCCGCTTCGTCGGCGTCGGCATCGAGATCTCGCAGGAAGACGGCCTGGTGAAGGTCGTTTCGCCGATCGAGGGCTCGCCCGCCTTCCGCGCGGGCCTCAAGCCCAATGACCTGATCACCAAGATCGACGACAGCGCCGTCAAGGGCCTGACGCTGTCCGAGGCCGTGAAGAAGATGCGCGGCGAGCCGGGCACGAAGGTGATGCTCACGATCTTCCGCAAGGAAGAGAACCGCAGCTTCCCGGTCACGATCACGCGCGAGGAAATCCGCACGCAGTCCGTCAAGGCCAAGGTGATCGAGCCCGGCTACGGCTGGATCCGCCTGTCGCAGTTCCAGGAACGCACCGTCGACGACTTCGTCAAGAAGGTCGAGGAGATGTACCGCCAGGACCCGAACATCAAGGGCATGGTGCTCGACCTGCGCAACGACCCGGGCGGCCTGCTCGACGCGGCCGTCGCGATCTCCTCGGCGTTCCTGCCCGAGAACGTGACGGTGGTGTCCACCAACGGCCAGCTGGCCGAGAGCAAGTTCACCTACAAGGCCGCGCCCGAGTACTACCAGCGCCACGCCGGGGCCGACCCGCTGCGCCGCCTGCCCGCCGCGCTCAAGACCGTGCCGCTGGTCGTGCTGGTCAACGAAGGCTCCGCCTCGGCGAGCGAGATCGTGGCCGGCGCCCTGCAGGACCACCACCGCGCCACAATCCTGGGCAGCCAGACCTTCGGCAAGGGCTCGGTGCAGACCGTGCGCCCGCTCGGCCCCGACACGGGCCTGAAGATCACCACGGCGCGCTACTACACGCCGAGCGGCCGCTCGATCCAGGCCAAGGGCATCGTGCCCGACGTGATGGTCGACGAGACGCAGGAAGGCAACGTCTTCTCGTTGCTGCGCACCCGCGAGGCGGACCTCGAGAAGCACCTCTCGAGCGGCCAGGGCGCGGAAGTGAAGGACCCGGCGATCGAAAGGATGCGCGAGGAAGCGCGCAAGAAGGCCGAGGAGGAAGCCAAGAAGGGCCCGATCGATCGCAAGATCCCCGAGTACGGCACCGACAAGGACTTCCAGCTCGTGCAGGCGATCAACCAGCTCAAGGGCCGACCGGTGCTCGTGAGCAAGACGCAGGTGGTCGAGAGCAAGCTGGAGAAGAAGGACAACTGACCGTCCTTCCCCCGACGGAAGAGCCGGCGCCCGCCGGCTCTTTTGTTTGCTCCACAATCGGCGCATGACCGACGAGCAACTCCTTCGCTATTCGCGCCACATCCTGCTGGAGGAGATCGGCGTGGAAGGCCAGGAGCGCATCATGGCCTCGCATGCGCTCGTGATCGGCGCGGGGGGGCTGGGCTCGCCGGTGGCGCTGTACCTGGGCACGGCAGGCGTCGGGCGCATCACGCTGGTCGACCACGACAGCGTGGACCTCACCAACCTGCAGCGCCAGATCGCGCACAACATGGCGCGCGTGGGCCAGCCCAAGGCCCTCTCGGCGCAGGAAGGCGTCGCGGCCATCAACCCCGAGGTGCTGGTCAAGCCCGTGGTGGCGCGCGCCGATGCGCAACTGCTGGATGAGCTCGTGCCGCAGGCCGATGTGGTCATCGACTGCTGCGACAACTTCGCGACGCGCCATGCGATCAATGCGGCGTGCGTCGCGCACCGCAAGCCGCTCGTCTCGGGCGCGGCGATCCGCATGGACGGGCAGCTGTCCGTCTTCGACGTCCGCGACGAGAAGTCGCCCTGCTATGCCTGCGTCTTTCCGCCGTCCGCCGATTTCGAAGAGACGCGCTGCGCGACGATGGGCGTGTTCGCGCCCCTGGTCGGCATCGTCGGCGCCATGCAGGCCGCCGAGGCGCTCAAGCTGCTCGCGCAGACCGGCGAATCGCTCGCGGGGCGCCTGCAGATGCTGGACGGCCGCGCGATGGCGTGGAGCGAGGTGCGGGTGTCGCGGAACATGCGGTGCGAGGTGTGCTCGCGCCGCTGAGTCGTCACAGGCCCGGGGGCAGTTCGATGCCGTCCTGGCGCGCCTTGCGTTCCAGCGCGAGCCTTCTGTCTCCTGCCAGCCGCACGCCCTCATCCACCAGCATCTCGCCGATCAGCGTTTCGATGCGTTCGTCGTAGACCTCCCGGCCCGCGAGCGCGCCGGGGTCGATCAGCAGGAACGCCTGCCCGATGCGCGGACGGTTGCCTTCATCGACGAAGAAACAAGTCGCCTCGAATCCGAGATGCGCGCCCGTGAGCGCCGTGACGAGGATCTCGACGACGAGCGCGAGCATCGCACCCTTCGTGCCGCCGACCGGCAGCATCGAGCCTTCGAGCGCCGCCTTCGCATCGGTCGTGGGCCGTCCGTCCTTGTCGAGCCCCCAGCCCGCGGGGATCGGCTCGCCCTTCTTCGCCGCGACGGCGATCCTGCCGCGCGCGACTTCCGACAGCGACAGGTCGATCATCAGCGGATCACGACCGTTGCGCGGGAAGATCGCGGCGAGCGGGTTGGTACCGAAGATCGCATGCTTGCCACCCGCAGCGGGCATCGCGGCGGGCGAATTGGCGAAGCCGAGCCCGACCAGTCCAGCGGCCGCGGCCGGACGCAAATGGTCGACGAGCACACCCGCGTGATGACTGTTCGTCACACCCGCAAAGCACACGCCGAACTTCTTCGCGACCTGGATGCCTCGTGCGATCGCCAGTTCGCACGCGGGGAACGCCAGGCCCTCTTTCGCATCGACCAGCAGGGCCGCGCCGTGCTCGCGCGCGATCGCCGCTTCGGCCTCGCCATTGACGCGGCCCAGGCGCAGGTGCATCGCGTATTGCGCGACACGTGCGAGCCCGTGCGATGCGATGCCTTGCGCCTCGGCGCGCACCAGCGCAAGCGCCGTGCTCACGGCCATCGCCTCGCTCGCACCCGCGGCCTCCAGCTGCGCGGCCGCGCGTCGCACCGCCTCGTCGAAAGGAACCTTCATGCGGACCCGTACACTCGAATGAGGAAGCCAGTCTACTTCGTGGGAGCGGGCGCGGGAGCGGGCAGCGGGTTCTCGATGTTCGGCTCGTTCTTCTTCTTCGGCGCGCCCAGCCCCATGATGCCCATGCGCTGGGTTTCCTCCTGCTGCTTGGCCATCGCCTCGGTGGTACCGCGCAAGTCGCTCTTCGGGTTGGCCGCCTCCTGCAGGATCGCGCCGCAGGGCGCGTCTTCCCCGGGGCCGGTCTCGATCGTCGCGGCCAGCGCCAGCAGCGGGTTCACGGCGCCGAGCGCGAGGGCGGCCGCGCCGCGCCCCATCAAGGCCTTCTTGTCGGGCGAGATTTTCGGCGCGCCGAAGGTGCCGCCGATGTTGATCGGCGAGCGCAGGCTGAGGATGCTCTTGTCCTTCGGGTAGGGATAGAGCCACAGGTCCAGTTGTTCGTTCGCGAAGTTCGCCGTGCCCTTGCCGTAGACCACGGTGTCCGTCGTGTCGAGCACGACGGCACGTGTCGTCATGTGGCCGTCCTTCACGTCGAACGACGTGGCGCCGCAGCGCACCCGCACGTCCTTGTCGCCCCCCATGAGGAATTTCAGGATTTCGCGCCCGTCCAGCCCCATCAGCTCCAGCAGCAGGTTGCTGATCTGCCCCTGCCCCATGATGAGGGCCACGTTGCCGCTGGAGCCGCCCAGCATCTGCGCCGCGCTGTTGCCGCGCCCTTTCAGGTCGATGTCGCCGTAGATGCGGCCGAAGCTGTTCTTCGTCACCTGCGCATCGCGAATCAGCTTTCGCAGGTCGAGCCCGCGCGCCGCGAGCTTGGTCTCCACCACGGCGGGATTGCCGTGGCCGTCGATGCGCAGGCGCCCGCGCAGCGAGCCGCCGGCAAAACCGAGGTCCAAGGGCTCGAGGTTCAGCACGCCGTTTTCCAGCCGCACGCGCACGCTGCCGCGTTCCAGCGGCAAGTGCTGCAGGTTCGTGATCTTCGCCGCGGCATAACTGACTTCCGCGTTCATCGCCTTGAGCCGCGCGAGGTCGATCGGCTTGTTCGGCAGCACCTTGCGATCCGGGTCGCGCGGCGGCTTCTTCGCCTTCGCGCGCGGGTTGCCGGTTTCAGCCTTCGCCTGCGCATCGGCGACCTTCTCCACCTTCGGCCCGCGCGGCCTTTCCTCGAGCCCCACCAGCGGGGCGAGGTCATTGAAATCGAGGAGCTGCGATTTCAGCTGTCCCGCCAGGTGCGGCACCTGCTTCGCCTTGTCGAACGACAGCTCGCCGGCGATGTCGCTGGACCCGAGCTTGCCGCGGATGTCCTGCACGTGCCAGACCTCGCCCTGCTTGGCCACCTTGCCGTGCACCGTGTAGTGCGGCGTATCGGGCAACACGACGCCGAGCAGTTTGTACAGGTCCGCGAGGTTCCTGCCCTGCAGGTCGACCACGGCATCGGCGCCTTCGATCGTGGCGAGGCTGGCGATGTTGCCGCGCGCCACGAGGCGAGTCGCGCCCGCGCTCGCATCGATCTCGATCGGGAAGGGGGTCTGCAGGGGCGCACTCAGGTACAGGATGTTGCCCGTGCGGCCCTTGGCCGTGAACGGCTCCTTCTGCCATGTCCCCTTCGCGCTGAATTGCAGCGGCAGCGGATCGCCGCCGGCGCGGCGCGTCGCGTCGATCGCGAAATCGGTGCGGATGTCGGCCTCGTGCGCCGGCGCGATGAAATGCAGGGTGCCTTCATCAACCTCCAGCGCGCCGATGTCGGGCACGTTGCGCCTGTTGCCGGTGTCCTTGCCGAGCGCCCAGCTGCGCCGCCCATCGGGCTCCACCTGCAGGCCGAGTTCGGGCTTGCGCAGCGCGATGCGCGGCAGCACGAACCGGCGATGCGCGATCAGCGGCCACAGGCGGATGTCGATCTCGCCGCTTTCGGCCCTCACCAGGTACGGGTCCTTCGCCCAGTCCGGATTCGCGAACTCGATGCCGTCGGCCAGGATGCGCGTCGTGCGGCCCAGCTGGACGTCGAGCCGGCGCGTGATTGCGAAGTGGCGGCCGGTGCGTTCGCTGACGTAGCGATTGACGGGACCTCGCAGCTGGTCCCACGGAAAGAACACCACCAGCAGCACCAATGCCACGACGATGGCGAGCAGCACGACCAGCACCTTCGCCCACCGGGGGCGGCCGCGGAACAGGGGATGATGCGCGGCGGTGTCCATGATCGTGCCAGTCTGCGCGGCGTCGGGCAGCGAGGCCGGTCAGTGACGCTTGGGAGACCCTGTAGTCGCTGCCTTACGGCGTAGGAAACTTCCTACGGCGCCCGCGTGGAGCGGCTGGCACAATCATCGGCTCAGTGGGAGGGACACACTGACCGACATCCGAGCAGCAGCCCATGTCGCTGCAGTTCACCCGTGCAATTGCGAACCTACATCGTCGAAGACAACGCCACCATCCGCGAGAACCTGATCGGCGCACTCGAGGAGCTGGCCTCCATCGAGTCGCTGGGCTGGGCCGAGACGGAAAACGATGCCAGGCAATGGCTCGCCCGGCATGAAGGCCGGTGGGACCTCGCCATCGTGGACCTGTTCCTGAAGCAAGGCAGCGGCCTGGGCGTACTGGAAGCCTGCCGCGATCGCGACCCCGGCCGCCATGTGGTCGTCCTCAGCAACTACGCGACCGCGGACATGCGCACGCGCTGCGAGCAGCTCGGTGCCGACGCCGTGTTCGACAAATCCAATGAGATCGACGCCCTCGTCGAGTACTGCATCGCGCTGCACGATGCCCCGCAGCCGCGTGCTTGAGGCATCAATCGATCAGCTTGTTCTTCAGCGCGTAGTAGGTCAGGTCGCTGTTCGAGGCCAGATTCATTTTCTCCATGAGCCGCGTGCGGTACGTGCTCACGGTCTTCACCGACAGCGACAGCGCCTTGGCGATTTCGCCGGCGGTTTCGCCCTTGGCGAGCTTGAGGAAGACCTGGAACTCGCGTTCCGACAGCTGCTCGTGGGGGGCGCCGCCCTCCTTGCGGTTGAGCTGCTGCGCGAGCAGCTCCGCGACGGCGGGCGAGATGTAGCGGCGGCCGAGGGCGATGGTGCGGATCGCGTTGACGATCTCCATCGGCTCGCATTCCTTGTTGAGGTAGCCGCTCGCGCCCTGCCGGATGAGGTTCATCGCGTAATGTTCTTCGGGATACCCGGAAAGGATGAGGATGCCGACATCCGGCGCCTTGGCGCGGATCATCCCCAATGCATCGATGCCGCTTTGTCCCGGCATGGAAAGGTCCATCACGAGCACGTCCATCTCGGTGTTGCGCACGAGGTCGATCGCCTCGCGCCCGCTGGCCGCTTCCCCCACGACGCGCAGGTCCACCTGCTCGGAAAAGAATTGCTTGAGGCCCTGTCGCACGATGGCATGGTCATCGACAATCCCGACTCTGATCATGGCTGTTCCTGCCTTCCGTTCAATTGGCGCAACCCCTGGAGGGGCCGTTCAGGCCTGCGCTGATTTTATGCACAACAAGAGCAACAAGGAGTGAATGCCATGCGCAGGTTCGCAATCTCCCGATCCTCGGTCAACCTGGTGCTCGCGCTGCTGGCCGCGCTGTTCCTGGTGGGCATCAACGAAACCGGCTTCCTGCAGTCGAACAAGGCGCTGGACGACATCGCGGCCGCCTCGCGCATCCGCGGCACGCTCAATCGCGTCCTGCAGCTTACTCTCGATGCCGAAACCGGATCGCGCGGCTATCTGCTCACGGGCGATGCGCGCTACCTCGAGCCCTACAACGCGGCGGTGGCCGACATCGGCAGGCAGATCGACACCCTGCGCGCCTTCTACCCGCAGGCCAGCGACGAGGCGCAGATCCTCAACAACCTGCAGTTGAACGTGCAGCGCAAGCTCGCCGAGATGGACCTCTCCGTGCGCATGCGCAAACAGGGCAACGAGGACGCGTGGAAGTTCGTGCTGATGACCGATGTGGGCAAGGAGCACATGGATGCCATCCGTGCCGAGGCCACGAAACTGATCGAGCTCGCGAGCAGCCGCGTCGAGGCGAGCCAGGAGCAGGTGCGCCGCGCGCTGCAGCTTTCGCGCGTCGGCATCGCGCTGGTGACGGCGGCCGCGCTGTTCGCGTTCTACCTGTACCTGCGGGGGACCACGGCGCTGAAGGAAGCGGGCGAGCGCCAGCAGGACGCGCTGCAGCTCGAGCGCGACCTGCTCGAGCGCCAGGTGCGTGACCGCACCGCATCGCTGGCCGAACTCGCGACGCACCTGCAGAACGTGCGCGAAGAAGAGCGCGGCCACCTCGCGCGGGAGCTGCACGACGAACTCGGCGCGCTGCTCACGGCGGCGAAGCTCGATGTGGCACGTCTCAAGTCCCGCCTGGGCCCGCAGGCCGCGCCCGAGGTGACGCAGCGCCTGCAGCACCTGACCGAGGCCCTGAACAGCGGCATCGCGCTGAAGCGCCGCATCATCGAGGACCTGCGGCCGTCGTCGTTGTCGAACCTGGGCCTCAACGCCTCGCTGGAGATCCTGGCGCGCGAGTTCTCGGAGCGCTCCGGCATCGAGGTCGCGACGAACCTCGAACACGTGGAGCTCGACCCGGGCCGGCAGCTCACGGTGTACCGGCTGGTGCAGGAGTCCCTCACCAATGTCGGCAAATACGCGGAGGCCACGCACGTGGAGATCAGCCTGCGCAACTACCGCGGCCACGTCGAAATCGAGATCCACGACGACGGCAAGGGGTTCGACCCGTCGCACACGAGGGCCTCCACGCATGGCCTGGCGGGCATGCGCCACCGCGTCGAAGCGTCCGGCGGGCGGCTGACGATCAAGTCTGCAGTGGGCAGCGGCACCCGCATCGCCGCCGTGCTGCCTGCAACGGTCACCGCGCAGGCGGCCTGACAAACTGCTTCCGATTTTGCCCATCGCGGCGTCGGCCGGTTCCTACAGGACGCGCTCGCGCCTGCCGACAAATACACACGCTTGTGGCTGGCCCACAGCACGGCCGTAGCGCACATACGCTGTGGGTCGAAGGTGCGCAGTGCGCTCGCCTTCGAGCGACGGGCCGCGCGCCCGAAGGAAGGAGTTCCAGATGCTTCACTACGCCATCGTGTTCCTCGTGATCGCATTGATCGCCGCGCTGTTCGGCTTCGGCGGCATTGCCGCCGGCGCTGTCGAGATCGCGAAGATCCTCTTCTTCGTCTTCATCGTGATGGCCGTGGTCGCGTTCGTCATCAGCCTTGGCCGCAAGCCCTAGCCCGGCCGGATTTCTTCAACAACGAGAGGACACCACCATGACAAGTACCCGTTCCGTCCGCGCCGATGTAGGCGGCTATGCCGACGAGGCCCGCGGCCTCGCGTCGCAGGCCCTGGACAGCACGCGCGAGTACGCGAGCCTGGCCGCCGAGAAGGCGAGCGCGCGCATGCGCGACCTGCGCGACAACGTGAAGGACGTCGCGAACCGCGGCGCCAGCAGCGTCGGCGAATACGCACAGGCCACGACCCGCTACATCGCCGAGGAGCCCGTGAAATCGGCGCTGATCGCCGCCGCCATCGGGGCCGCCGTGGCCGGCCTCGTCATCGCGATGCGCCGCTCCAGCCGCACGCGCTACTGACCCGGCCGCACTGAAGGAGCGCGCCATGCCCATGGTCCACCCGATTTTCTCCGTGCTCATCACCCGCCCGGAACTGGTCATGGACCATGTCGCGGGCTACGCAGCGCTGGCGCAGGAAGAGGCTTCGACCGTGGGCGTACAGGTCGCGCGGCGTGCCGTCGCCTGGGGCGTGGCCGCCATCGGGCTGCTGATCTTCCTGATCCTGGCGGGCGTCGCCTGCATGATCGGCGCGACCGGCGAATACCACTGGGCACTGGTCGTGGTGCCGGCCGTGCCGCTGGTGGGCGCGATCGCAGCCTTCCTCGTCGCGCGCAAGCCGCTGCCGTCCACGGCGTTCACCGAGCTGCGCGCGCAGCTCGACGCCGACGCGCAGGCGCTGCGCACGATGGGAGCGGCTTCGTGAGCGGTGCGAGCGACCGGCTCGCACGCTCGCGCCTGGCGATCATCGAGCACGTCTATCGCAAGGAGGCCCGCAAGGACCGCACCGCGCGGGCCGCGCAGCACGTGCAGCCGGACGGCGAGCAATGGGAAGCCGCCCAGGCCGCAGCGGCATCGGGCGGCGGCGGCTGGTTCAGGCGCGTGAAGCGCGCCGCGAAAAGTTACTGGCGCCATCACCCCGCCCGCATGGGCGTGCAGATGGCCAAGCCGGCGCTGGCGAGCTATGCGCGCCAGCACCCGGCGGCGTTCCTCTCGATCGCCGCGGCGGCCGGCGCGATCTTCATGGTCGCGCGGCCGTGGCGGCTGATCTCCGTCACCGGGGTGCTGGTCGCGCTCGCGAAATCGCCCCAGCTCGCCGGCGTCGTGATGTCCGCGATGTCCGGCACCGACTGGGACGAGGAGGCGTAAGGAATGGGAGACGCGAGCCGGTAGGCGTGGTGCCGCAGACCGGCGAGCTTGTGAGCCTGGGCACCGAACAACCTCAAAGGAGAAACCATGAACTACACAAGAGCCCTCGCCATCGCGGTCCTCGCCGGTGCCACCCTGGCCGGCACGGGCTGCTCGGTCATGCGCGGCCAGGAAACCGCGGGCACGTACGTCGACGACACCGCCATCACCACGGCCGTGAAGGCGAAATTCGTCGAAGACAAGACCGTGGACGCCGCCGCGATCAAGGTCGAGACGCTGAACGGCACCGTGCAGCTGTCGGGCTTCGCGAAGTCCGCGGCCGAGAAGCAGCAGGCCGAGAACATCGCCCGCAACACCAAGGGGGTGCGCCGGGTCGAGAACAACCTGAGCGTGCGTCCGTAACGGTCGCCCACGGGGCCGCGGGGTCGCGATGCGGACCTTCCACTGCGACCATTGCGGCCACCCCGTCTTCTTCGAGAACGTGACGTGCCTGCAATGCGGCAGCGCGCTCGCGTTCCTGCCTGACCGGCTGGCGCTGTGCGCCATCGAGCCCGCGCCCCAGGGCGGCGGACTGTGGCGCCGGCGTGCGCACGCGAAGCGCAGCGATGCGCCGCTGTACCGCCACTGCTACAACCAGACGCAGTACCAGGCGTGCAACTTCGCCGTGCGGGACGGCGACGCGAACCCGCTGTGCGTGTCGTGCCGGCAGACGCGCGTGCTGCCGGACCTGTCGGTCGCCGACAACGTGCAGCGCTGGTATCGGATCGAGGTCGCCAAGCGGCGCCTGTTCTACACGCTGGCCAAGCTCGGGCTCGTCTCGGTGGCTCCGCCCGACGGCGAGCGGGACGGGCCGGTGTTCGAGTTCCTCGCCGACACGCCCGGCCGTCCGGTGATGACGGGCCACGCCAGCGGCGTGATCACGCTCAACATCGCGGAGGCGGACGATGCCGAGCGCGTGCGCCGGCGCGTGGCCATGCACGAGCCGTATCGCACCCTGCTCGGGCACCTGCGGCACGAGTCGGGCCACTTCTACTGGGACCGCCTGGTCGCCCGGGACGCCGAGCGGCTCGGGCGCTTTCGCGCGGTGTTCGGCGACGAGACGCAGGACTATGCGCAGGCCTTGCAACGCTATTACGCAGCGGGCGGCGGTGCGGCCAGCGGCTGGGAAGCGAAATACGTCAGCGCCTACGCGACCTCGCATCCGTGGGAGGACTGGGCCGAGACCTGGGCCCACTACCTGCACATGGTGGACCTGCTCGAAACCGCCGCGGCGTACAACACCGCGATCGCGCTGCCGGGCGACGACGAAGCCGAGGAGATGATCAACCCGTTCGACACCGGCCCGGGCGAGTTCGACGCGATGGTCGAGAAATGGGTGCCGTTGACGCTGCTGCTGAACAGCCTCAACCGCAGCCTCGGGCACGAGGACGCCTACCCGTTCGCGTTGTCACCCGAGGCGATGAACAAGCTGCGCTTCGTGCACGACGTGATCAGGAATCACGCTCCATCTCCCGCAGGATCCGGTCCAGGCGCGTCGACAGCTGCTCCGTCGTGAGCTGCTCGCGGAAGCGCTCGACCATCAGCGGCAGGCTCATGGGACTGGGGTGCCGCAGGCGCACCACGTCCAGCTGGCGGGCATTGATGCGCTCGAGCGTGGCGGTGAGGCGCGAGATCTCCAGCTCCTGCCCCAGCACCTCCTGCTGTGCCTGCGTCAGCAGCAGGTTGCCCGGATCGTATTTGCGGAACACCTCGAAGAACAGGCCGCTCGAGGCCTGCAGCTGCCTCGTGCTCTTGGGCTGTCCCGGATAGCCGGTGAACACGAGGCCCGCCACGCGCGCGATCTCGCGGAAGCGCCGCTGCGCGAGCTCGGTGGAGTTGAGCGACGCGAGCACATCGTGCAGCAGGTGCTCGGTCCTGAACACCTCCTTGCCCGTGACAGGGGCGATGTCGAACTCCTCCGCGCTCACGAGCTCGAAGCCGTAGTCGTTGACCGAGATGCTGAAGGTGTTGGGCTTGTCCAGGGACAGGCGCCACGCGAGCAGGCTCGCCAGACCCAGGTGCACGTGCCGTCCCGCAAAGGGGTAGATGTACAGGTGCCAGCCCTCGCGCGATCGGAAGGTCTCCACGAGCACCGTACCCGGCGTCGGGATGTGCGACAGGCGAGCTTGCGTCTCGAGCATCGGCCGCGCCGCGACCAATTCCGGCTCGGAGAAGTCGCCTTGCGCGGCGCGCAGCATCATCTCCTGCACCGCGTCGCCCAGTTCGGCCGAGAGCGCCATCTTGCTGCCCTGCCAGGTGGGCACGGTTCCCTTCTTGCGCGTGGCCTTCTTCACGTACGCGGCCATCTCCCGCACGCGCACGAATTCGAGCAGCTTGCCCGCGAAGAAGAAGTGGTCGCCCGGCCGCAGCCGCGCGATGAAGCCTTCCTCGATCGTGCCGATGTTGCCGCCGCTCATCCACTTCACCTGCATCGCGGCGTCGCTCACGATGGTGCCGACGGAGAGGCGATGCCGTTTCGCGATGCCGCGATCCGGCACGTGCCACACGCCCTCCTCGTTCTGCGCGATGCGGTGGTATTCGGGATAGGCCGTCAGGCTGGTCCCGCCGCGCGCGCAGAAGGCCAGCGCCCAGTCGAATTCCTCGCGCGTGAGCTCGCGGTAGGACCACGCGGCCCGCACTTCCTCGAACAGCGCGTCCTCCCGGAACCCGCCGCCCAAGGCGACCGTGACGATGTGCTGCACGAGCACGTCGAGCGGCTTGTTCGGCGCACTGCGGTCTTCGACATGACCCGCCTTCGCCGCCGCGCGAGCGGCCGCGCCTTCGATGATCTCCAGCGTGTTGGTCGGCACGAGCGTGATGCGGCTGGTGCGGCCCGGGGCGTGCCCGCTGCGCCCGGCGCGCTGCAGCATCCGGGCGATGCCCTTGGCCGAGCCGATCTGCAGCACGCGCTCGACCGGCAGGAAGTCCACGCCGAGGTCCAGCGACGAGGTCGCGACCACCGCGCGCAGGGAGCCCTCTTTCAAGCCCTGCTCCACCCATTCGCGGGTGGCTCTGTCGAGGGAGCCGTGGTGCAGCGCGATCTGCCCGGCCCATTCGGGCCTGGCTTCCAGCAGCAGCTGGTACCAGATCTCCGCCTGCGAGCGCACGTTGGTGAAGACCAGCGTGGTCGACGATTTCTCGAGCTCCTCGGCCACCGGTTGCTGCATCTGCGCACCCAGGTGCCCGGCCCAGGAATACTTGCCGGGATCGTGCGGGATCAGCGTGTCGATCACGAGGGACTTGTCGATGCGCCCGCGCACGAGGCGCGGCTCGGGCGCGCCCGCCGCGACGCTGGGGCGGGCCAGCACGTCCATCGCTTCGCCCAGGTTGCCCAGCGTCGCCGACAGGCCCCAGACCACCAGCTTCGGGTTGAAGCGCGCCAGCCGTGCGAGCGCGAGCTGCGCCTGCACGCCGCGCTTGCTGCCCACCAGTTCATGCCACTCGTCGACGATGACGTAGTCGACCGATTCCAGTTCGGCGCGCGCATGTTCGCGCGTGAGCATCAGGCTCAAGGACTCGGGCGTGGTCACCAGCGCGGTGGGAAATCGCCGGTCCTGGCGCGCCCGCTCGGCGCTGGGCGTGTCGCCGGTGCGCTGGCCGATGGTCCATTCGGGCGCGAGCGCACGCAGCGGTTCGGAGATGGCGCGCGTGGTGTCGGCCGCCAGCGCGCGCATCGGCGTCAGCCAGATCGCCCGCAGGGGTTGCGCGCCGCGTTGATGCCCGTAACGTGCGAGCATCTGGTCGAGCATCCCGAGCCACACGGCATAGGTCTTGCCCGACCCGGTCGTGGCGTGCAACATGCCGCTGCGGCCTTCGCCGATCGCCTCCCACACCTCGCGCTGGAACGGGAACGGGTCCCAGCCGCGCCGCGCGAGCCATTGCTCGGCGGGCGAGAGCTGCGCGGGCGGTGCGTCGATCACGGGCCCATTGTCGGGGATGACATACTCTGCAGATGACCCGCGCCATCCGCTGGCTCCCCTTCCTCCAATGGCCTCGCCTCACGCCCGCGCTCGCGCGCAACGAGGCGGCCGCGGCGATCACGGTGGCGCTGGTCATGGTGCCGCAGTCGGTTGCCTATGCGGGGCTGGCGGGCATGCCGCTGATCGCGGGCCTCTACGCGTCCTTCCTGCCGGCGCTGGCCTCCGTGCTGTTCAGCGCGTCCACGCGCCTGTCGGTCGGCCCTTCGGCCTTGTCGAGCGTGCTGGTCGGCGCGTCGCTCGCCGGCCTGGCCGTGCCCGAATCGCCGCAGTGGATCGCCCTCGCCGTCTGGCTGGCCCTGCTTTCGGGCGGTGTGCAGCTCGCGCTCGGCGCGAGCAAGTCGGCCTGGGTGCTGAACCTCGTGAGCTCGCCCATCCTCGCGGGCTTCAGCCAGGCCGCGGCGCTGCTGATCATCCTGTCGCAGGTGCCGGCGCTGCTCGGGCTCCAGGGCGGCGTGCGCACGTTGCTCGATCACCCGCAGTTCGATCTGCAGTCGCTGGCCTTCGGCGCGGTGAGCCTGGCGCTTTTCCTTCTTGGCAAGCGCTTCATGCCACGCGTGCCGATGGTGCTGCTGGTGCTGCTTGCCGCGGCCGCGATTTCGAGGTGGGGTGGCTATTCGGCCCCCGGCCGGGTCGTCGGCGAGCTGCCCTCGGGCTTTCCCTCGCTGTACTGGCCCGGGCTGCCGGCCTGGGGCACCTTGCGCGAGATCCTCATGCCCGCGCTGGTGATCGCGCTCGTGAGCTCGCTGGAGATGGCGGCCAGCGCCAAGATCGAAAGCCAGCGCGACGGCAAGCGCTGGGACGCCAGCCAGGACCTGGTAGGCCAGGGCCTGGGCAAGATCGCCTCGGCCCTGTGCGCGAGCTTTCCGACCAGCACCTCGTTCTCGCGTTCGGCGATCACGCTCTACGCCGGCGCGAAGACGGGCTGGGCGACCGTGGCCGCGACGATCTTCGTGGCGATCGTGCTGCTCTTCTTCACGCCGGTGCTGCACCACGTGCCGCGCGCCGTGCTGGCCGCCGTGGTGGTCGCGGCGGTGCTCGGCCTCGTGAAGCCGCGCACGTTCGTGGGCCTGTGGCGCATCGACCGGATCGAAGCCGTGATCTCGTTCGTCACCTTCGCGGCGACGCTGCTGGCCGCGCCGCGCATCTACTGGGGCGTGCTGACGGGCGTCCTGATGGGCCTGGCGCACTTCCTGTACCTGCGGCTGCACCCGCGCATCATCGAAGTCGGCCTGCACCCGGACGGCAGCCTGCGCGACCGGCACCTGTGGAAGCTGGAGCCGCTGGGCGAACACGTGTACGCGATGCGCATGGACGGCGAGCTGGATTTCGCCTCGGCCACGTCGTTCGAGGAAACGCTGGTGGACCACATCGCCACCCATCCCGACACGAAGCATGTCGTGCTCTTCGCGCAGCCGATCAACCGGATCGACGCGACCGGGGTGGAAGTCTTCATGCAGCTGCGCGCGATGCTGGAACAGCACGGCATCGCCCTGCACATCAGCGGGATCAAGCTGCCGGTGGAGCGGGTGCTCGAACGCGCCGGCGCGCTGAAGCCCTCGCCGCTGCTGCGCATGTACCGGGTGGACGCGGATGCGCTGCAGGCGCTGCAGCGGGCCTGAGCCCACCATCCTGCCAATCCGCGACAGCCCGCGAGTCGACACTGCGCGATCCCAAGGAGCGCAGATGAACACGGCTATCGTCGAATTGCGGCAGTACACCCTCCATCCCGGGCAGCGCGACAGGCTCGTCACGCTGTTCGAGCGCGAGTTCGTCGAGACGCAGGAGGCGGCCGGCCTGCAGGTCCTCGGCACGTTCACCGACCTGGACCGTCCTGACCACTTCGTGTGGTGGCGCGGTTTCGAGAACCTGGCGATGCGCGCGCCGGCGCTCGCCGTCTTCTACGGCGGCCCGGTGTGGGCGGCCCATCGCGACGCCGCGAACGCGACGATGATCGACAGCGACGACGTGCTGCTGCTGCAGCCGATCGCGCCGGATGCGATGCGGGGTGCGTCGTCGCGAGCACCGGTGGGCGCAACGCCCGCGGCGCCCGGCGTGTTTGCCGCGGTGGTCCTGCCGATGGCGGACGATGTTGCCGTTGCGACCGAGGCGGCGCGCGCGGCGCTTCCTGCCTTCTTCTCGCGAGCCGGTGCCGTCCCCTTCGGGGTGTTCGTCACGCATCCGGGTCCGAACGAATTTCCCCGCCTGCCCGTGCGCGAAGATGTGTTCGCGTTCGTCTGGCTCGCGGCATTCCCCGACGAAGCGACCGCTCGTCGAGCCACGAGCTCATGGGCCGAAGCCGTACCGCCAGTTCCTGCGCTGGCACGAGGACCGGTGCAGCGCCTGCACCTGCGCCCCACGCACCGCTCCGCCTGGCATCTCTGACCTGCTCGCCGCACCAGCGGTCGCTCAGGCCTCCACGATCATGCGGCCGTGCATTTCCTCGTGGCCGTCGCCGCAGAAGTTGTCGCACAGGAAATCGTAGGTGCCCGCCTTGGCGGGCGCGAGCCGCACGCGCGTCACCCTGCCTGGCGGCAGGTCGGCACGCACATTCAGGTCGGGCATGCTGAAGCCGTGCACGAAATCGAGCGAGGTGAACTCGATCACCACGGGCTGCCCCGCCTTCACGCGGAACTCGCGCGGCGTGTACTTGAAACGCTCGGCCACCACCTTGACCACCTGGGAGTCCGCCGATTGCGCATGGCCGGTGCGCGCCAGGACCGCTACCGCCGGGAGCGCAGCCAGCCCTAGCGCGCGTGCCAGCCAATCACGTCGTGTGAGCGCTTTCATCTCAGGCCACCTTCGTCACACCGAACTCGTGGATCTCGTACTTCGCCGTCTTCGGCTCGGCCTCGATCTCGCGAAAGCCCAGGCCGCGATCCGGCTGCGACGGATCCCATGGCAGCGGCGTGCGCTCCGGCTGGCTGCCGGGTGCGGGCAAAGGGAAGATCAGCGACTTCGCCGAGTGATGCGCGATGTGCCCCGTCATGTGGTGGTGCTCCTGGTGGATGTGGCCGTAGAACACGGTGACCCGCGGGTAGGCCATGAGGATGTCCATCGCCTGCGCGCCGTCGCGCGTGGCCCAATCCCACTTGGGCACCAGGTCGAACAGCGGCCGATGCGTGAGCACGACGATGGGCGTGTCCCTGCCGGGCAGCTTTTCGAGATCCGACTTCAGCCAGGCGAGCTGCTCCTCGCCGATGCGTGCGCCGGGATCGGACACGTTGTCGATCGCGACGAAGTGCACGCCCTTGTGGTCGAAGGAGTAGTGCGTCTCGCCGAAGAATTCCCGGAAGGCGGCGCCGCGGTCCAGCGAGGCGTCGTGCTCGCCGGGCATGAAGTGCACCCGCTTGACTTGCAGGGCCGAGACGATCTCCTTGAACTGCGCCATGCGGCGCCGGCGTTCGCGCGGATCGTCGGTCGTGTGGGTGAGGTCACCCGTGAACACCACGAACTCCGGCGGCTCCTTCAGCGAATTCACGCTGGCCACGGCCTTGCGCAAGGTGTTCGCCGCGTCCGGGTTGGGCGGCCCCGAAAAGCCCCAGTGGCTGTCCGACAGCTGCACGAAATAGAAATCGTCCGGGGCGGCCGCACCGTGCGCCGCGGCGCATCCGGCGAGGCCCGAAACGTAAACAGCGCCGCCGCCGAAAGCGACCAGCTTCAGAAGTTCGCGTCGATCCTTCACTTCACTCTCCAGGTTTGCGGGGGGTCGATGGTTGCGGGCTGCCGGCCTGCAGCAGGTAGGCGACGATGTGCGCGCGTTCCTGCTCGTCGGGCACGGAGACGAACATCTTCTGGCCGGGGATGAATTTCTCCGGGTCGGCGAGCCAGCGGCCCAGCGTCGCCTCGCCCCACACCACCGACGAGTTCTTCAGCGCCGCGGAATAGGCGAAATCCGGGACGGTGCCGGCACGCCGGCCGATCAGGTTCTTGTGCGTCGGCCCGACGGCGTTGTAGTCGAGGGAGTGGCACGCCGCGCAGCGCGCGGCATAGAGCGTCTTGCCGATGGCGGCATCGCCTTGCGCGTGGGCCAGGCAGGCGGCCGTGGCCAAGGCGGCCGCGGTGAGGTATCGTGTGGCGAGCATCTTCATGCCGTCCATACCTGCCGCACGCGGCGGATATTCCCGGCGAAAAAATTACGGCGGCCGCGGGAATAAAAGCGCGGCGCCCCAGGTAAGGGGAATATCAGGTGACGCGACTTGAACGATTCCGACCGCCGATTTGAAGCCGAGGTACTTCCCTGCCTGGATGCGGCGTACAGCCTCGCGCGCTGGCTGTTGCGCGACGAGCATGTCGCCGAGGACGTGGTGCAGGACGCGTACCTGCGTGCGTTCCGCTACTTCGGCAGCTTCCGCGGCGACGACCCGCGCCCCTGGCTGCTGGGCATCGTGCGCAACTGCTGCTACTCGTGGTTCGCGCAGCAAAAGCGCGCGCATGAATTCGAATCGGGCGTCCACGACGCGGACGCCCCGCTGCTGGACGAGCACGAGCGGCCGCAGACACCGGAGACGCTGTTGATCCAGAAAGTCGAACGCGCCCAGGTGACGGCGGCGCTGGCCAGCCTGCCGATCGCGTTTCGCGAGGTGCTGGTGCTGCGCGAAATGGAGGAGCTGAGTTACGAGGACATCGCACGCGTCCTGGACATCCCGAAGGGCACGGTGATGTCCCGCCTGTCGCGCGCGCGCCGGCAGCTGCAGCATTGCCTGGGAGAACATCGATGACGCCCGAAGAGAGGGGCGATCCGCCCATGGCCGAACTGCCGGTGGAGGTCAGGCAGAACATGACGCGCTACAAGGCACCGCCGGGGCTGGAGCGCCGCATCCGTCACATGGTTTCGCAGGCCTCCCCCACGCCCGGGCTCATCGAACGCCTGCGCGCGTCGTGGACGCGGTGGGTGCCGGTGGGCGCGAGCTTCGCCTGCGGCGCGCTGCTGGCCGTCTCGGTCATGACCTACCGCGGCGCCGCGACCAGCGACCAGGAGATCGAACAGCAGGTGGTGGCCAGCCACGTGCGCTCGCTCATGGCCAGTCACCTGACCGACGTCGCCTCGACGGACCAGCACACCGTCAAGCCGTGGTTCACCGGCAGGCTGGATTTCGCCCCTCCGGTGGTCGACCTCGCGGAACAGGGCTTCCCGCTCGTGGGCGGGCGCCTGGACTACCTGCAGGATCGGCCCGTGGCCGCCCTCGTGTATCGCCGCCGCGGGCACACGATCAACCTCTTCGTGCTGCCCGCGCGCGACGGCGCCCCAGCCTCGTCGGCGTCCCCGGGCGCACGCCAGGGCTACCAGCTCGCCGAATGGGAACAGTCGGGCATGCGCTTCTGGGCCGTCTCGGACATCTCGCGTGACGAGATGTCCCGGTTCGCGGCGGCCATGAAGGCGGCGTTGTGACGGTCAGTCCAGCCTGATTTCGCCGTCGAACTTCACGTTGAGCTTCAGGCCCGGGATGTCCAGGGTCATCGTGGCCGGCAGGTTCCCGGTGCCCGCGATGGAGCGGTCCTGCATCGCCCGCGACACCGCATGCTCGATCTCGCGCTGCGAGCTCACGCCCACCATCTTGAGGAACTTGCGGATGCTGATGTTCAACTCTTCTTCGTCCATGGTTCGGCTCCGGTGATCACGAGCTGCCATGATGCCGCGAATCGATGCGCGTGCGCGCCCGATCGTGCTCAGCAGGTGACGATCCAGCCTTCCAGCGGGTCGAGGTCCGCCGGCAATCCCCAGCCCGGCGGGCCCTGGCGCGCCGACCACGCGGCTTGCACCATGCACAGCACGGCGTCCAGGCTGTCGCCGCTGGCATCTTCCACGAGCGCGTCGCGCTGGGCATGCGTGAGTTTCAGGCGCAAGGCCAGGCGCGTGTCGCCGTGTTCCAGCCGGGTGACGAGGTCCTTGCGGGCGATCAGCCGCTCGGCCGTGTGCTTGGCCTTCTCGTCGCTCTTGTAGCTGCGCCGGCCGATGAGCTCGCGCGCGAGCAGGCCGGGGTACGCCTCGAGGGCGACGCGACGCGGGTCGCCCTCATGCAGGCCCGGCATGTGCACACCGGCTTCGACGAGCAGCGGCAGCGCGGCGTGCAACATGTAGGCCACCGGCGGGTTGACCCATTTCATCGAGGGGCTCGAGCCGGCGAGCTTGTCGAAGGCGCGATGCGCGAACTTGCCGCCTGCGGGCCGCGCGTCGCAGAACGCCGCGAAAGTGTTGCGGATGTCCTCGCGCGTGAGCGAGGCGTAGTGCGCGATGCACTCGCGCCAGGTCACGGGCCAGCCCAGGTGTTCGACCAGCTCGCGCGGCAGGCCGAAGGGAAAGTCGAAGCCGGCGATCCACTCGCCCGGCGCTTTCACCCATTCACCGAAGGCTTTCAGCGATTCGAGGCGGTCCAGCTTCTGGAGAACGACGACATTCCGGGTGAACGAGCCGAACGCCAGGACGATCGGCTTGCGACGCGTCGGGGTGCTCGAGAAATCGCAGCCCACGAGGGTGGGCGTCGTGTCGCTCACGCGTCAGGCGCTCCCAGGGCCGCGCGCACAGCATCGGGGATGGGCACGCTCCTGAGGGGGCTGCCCGGCCCGGTCTCGTAGCGGCACCACACGCGCGCTTCGCTGCCGCGCGCCAGCGTGCGGCCATCGTTCGCGCTCACGAACTCATGGGCGAGGCTGAAGGAGCTGCGGCCCCACTTCGAGATGTGCGAACGGATCTCGACCTCGTCCCCGAACGACGGCGAGGACAGGAACTCGCAGCGCGAATCGACCAGGGGCAGCGAGAAATGCTCGGCGCGCATCCGCTCGGCACCGAACCCCACGGCGGCGAACATCGCCCAGGTGGCTTCGTCCATCCAGCGGTAGTAGTTCGGGTAGAAGATGATCCCGGCCGGGTCGCATTCGCCCCAGGCGAGCGTGCGCCGGCTCACGCGCACCGTGCTCATGGTCGGCTAGGTGCGCCCGCAGATCTGCGCGCTGGCCATCAGGTCCTCCAGCAGCGCGAGCGAGACGTGGCCGGACACCGAGTACGGGTCGAGCTCGGGCTTCTCGGAGTACTTGAGCAGGATCGAGTAATTGACCTTGGACACGTTCACCTGGCCCATGCTCCAGCCGCCGAAGCGGCGCTCGGAGATTTCCTCGTAGTGCAGCAGCGCGACGTCCTTGTGGCGCGGGTCCTTCATGATGTGGCCGAACAGCTCGCTCACCTGCATGCGCCCGCCTTCGATGGCCTGCAGGAACACGTCGCCGCCGTAGCACAGGATGCCGGTGATGCCGCTCACCGGGTTGTGCTGGCGCGACTGCGCGAGGATGGCTTCGATCGCGTCCGGCGACGTGTCCACGGCACGACTGCAATAGAGAAGACGAACGAGCATGGTCAGCCCTTGTTCGGAATCAACGAGAGGAATTCCCGGCGCAGCGCCGCGTTCTTGAGGAAGACGCCGCGCATGACCGAGTTGATCATCTTGCTGTCGAGGTCCTTCACGCCGCGCCACGCCATGCAGTAGTGGCTGGCCTCCATCACGACCGCGAGCCCGTCCGGCTGGGTCTTCTCCATGATCAGGTCGGCCAGCTGGACCACCGCCTCTTCCTGGATCTGCGGGCGGCCCATCACCCACTCGGCGAGGCGCGCGTACTTCGACAGGCCGATCACGTTGGTGTGCTCGTTGGGCATGATGCCGATCCACAGCTTGCCGATCACCGGCACGAAATGGTGGCTGCAGGCGCTGCGCACGGTGATCGGGCCGACGATCATCAGCTCGTTCAGGTGCTCGGCGTTGGGAAACTCGGTGATGGCCGGCGACTTCACGTAGCGGCCCTTGAACACCTCGCCGAGGTACATCTTCGCCATGCGGCGCGCGGTGTCGTTGGTGTTGTGATCGCTCTGCGTGTCGATGACCATGCTGTCCAGCACGGACTGCATCTTTCCTTCCACCTCGTCGAGCAGCTGCTCGAGCTCGCCCGGCTCGATGAACTGGGCGATGTTGTCGTTGGAATGGAAGCGTTTGCGCGCGGCCAGGATGCGCTCGCGAATCTTCACCGACACGGGCGTGCCCGCGTCTTCGGCTTGCGTGGTGAGGTTGGCGGAAGGATCGGCCTTCATAGCGATCGGTCTATGGTAGCACCAAGGCCATCAACCCCAGCAGTCACAGGCCCAGCAGGGCTTCCAGGTCGGCCAGCGTGTTGGCCTCGTGCAGCGGCTTGTCGAAACGGATGCGCAGCATGCGCGGGAAGCGCACCGCGATGCCGCTGCGGTGTCTCGTGCTGCGATTGATCCCCTCGAAGCCCAGCTCGAACACCAGCATCGGCTTCACGCTGCGCACCGGCCCGAATTTTTCCACGGTGTTCTTGCGGATCAGCGCGTCGACCTGCCGGAACTCCTCGTCGGTGAGGCCGGAGTAGGCCTTCGCGAAAGGCACGAGCTGCAGGTCGCCCTCTTTCGGCGCCTCCTTGCGGGCGATCGCATCCACCACCGCGTCGGCTTCCGCCTTGCCCGCCGGCGCGCGATTCCACACGGCGAAGGTGTAGTCGGTGTGCACCGAGGAGCGGCGGCCGGAGCCCGGCTGCGCATAGACCAGCACACAATCGGCGGTCATCGGCTCGATCTTCCATTTCCACCACAGGCCTTCGGCCTTGGTGCGGCCGGTGCCGTACGCGGCATCGAGGCGCTTGAGCATGAAGCCCTCGACGCCGAGCTCGCGCGAGCGTTCCCGCATGCGGGCGAACTCGAGCCACGAAGGCGCCGTCTCGACCGGGGAGATGCGGATGGCTTGGCCCGCGAGCAACGCCTCGAGCCGCGCCCGCCGCTCGCGCTGCGGCAGCGCCCGGATGTCCTCGCCTTCGTGCTCGATCAGGTCGTAGGCCATGAAGCTCACCGGCGCCTCCTCGAGGATCTTCTTCGTGAGGTTCTTGCGGCCGATGCGCTGCTGCAGGACGGAGAACGGCGCCGGCCGGTTGGCCGCTTCGTTCCACACCAGTATCTCGCCGTCGATGACCGTGCCGTTCGGCAGGCGCTGGGCGACGGCGACGATCTCCGGGAAGCGTTCGGTCGCCAGCTCCTCGCCGCGCGTCCAGATCCACACCTGCCCTTCGCGCTTGATCACCTGCCCGCGGATGCCGTCGTACTTCCATTCGACCATCCAGTCCTCCACGGCGCCGAGCCGGGACTTGAACAGCTCCGGCGGCAAATCGAGCTGGTGTGCCAGGAAGAACGGGTACGGCTGCCCGATGTCGCGCGATTCGCCGGCCGCTTCCTGGGATTGCGAGATCAGCGCGAGATAGCGTTCCGGCGATGGCGCCATCTTGCCATCGGTGTAGCCCATCATGCGCTGCGCGACGCGCTTCACGTCGACGCCGCCATGCTGCGCCAGCGCGCGCTGCACCAGCAGCTTGCTCACGCCGACACGGAACGCGCCGCCGATCAGCTTCGTGAGCAGGAAGCGCCCCGGTGTGTCGAGCTCGCGCCAGTACGCCCGGATGCGCGGCGCGATCTCCTCGAAGGGCTGGCCCCGCAAGGGCAGGAGCCGCTGCTCCACCCATTCCGCGAGGCCGACATCGGACGTCTCGCCGCCCTGCGGCAGCACGAGCGCGATGGTCTCCGCGAGATCGCCCACCTGTTCGTAGCTCGCGCCGAACAGCCATTCGGGAATGCCCGCCATCTCGCACGCCAGCGCGCCCAGCGTGCCCATCGGCACTACCTGGCGCGGCTTGCCGCCGGCGAGGAAGTACACCGCCCAGGCCGCGTCGGGGGCCGGTGCCTCGTCGAAATAACGTGTGAGCGCCTCGACCTTCGCATTGGTCGACGTGGTCTCGTCGAGTTCGGCGAAGAGCTGGGCGAAGCGCTTCATGGGCGGCGTCCCCCCTGCCAATCCGCGACTTCTGCCGCATGGTCCTGGAGGAAGGCACGCATGCGGGCGAACCGCCTGCGCGTCTGCCAATCGAAGATCCACTTCGTGACCGGCTCGACGACCCAGCGCAGCACACCGGGCTGGACCTCGAACGAGTACGTGTAGGTCATGATCGACGTCCCGTCCGGCAGCGGCTTGTGACGCATGGATGCGGCCCAGCGGCGGAACGGAAAGGACTCGCCCCGCATCGAAGCCGCGGCAACGTGGGGCCGGTCGAACGAGATGAACTGCGTCTTCATGGCGAGGCCGCGCAGGATGCCGCCGCCCGCGTTCTCGGTCACGGCGCCGACGTACGGGCACTCGGCACCGCCGATCACATGCGTCGCCTCCACGAGCGAATCCCAGCGCGCGCGCCAGACGTGATAGTGGAACGCGTCGAACACGACCTCGGCCGGAGCCGGCATGCGGAACTCGAACCGTTCATGCGGCATCGGCCGGCTCCTGCTGCCATTCGCTGGTCATGCCCCATTTCGCGAACTCGGGCTCGAACTCCTGCAGCGTGAGCAGGCCCATGCACGGCATGGCGCCCACAGGAAGGCGATCGCCCCGCGCGAGCTTGCGCGCCAGCAGGATGGCGGCCATGCACGGAATCTCGGGCCCGTGATGCTGGGGCGCGGTGATGTGCCATGCCCACGTCTTCCCGCCCGAGGCGGCGCCATCGCGCACGCGCACGACCATGCCTCCGTCGGCTGTGCCCAGCCAATCCACCAGTCGGCCGGCCCGGTGCAGCCAGGCAGCGAGCGCCTGGGGCCGCGCGATCCAGCCACGCTGCCGCAGGCGGGCGATGAACGCGAATGCCGATTGCGTCATGCCCACTTCGAGCGCTGCGCGAAACATCACGTCCTGCACGCCCGGATAGCGGGCGGGGAAGAGTTCGAGATCGGGAATGTCGCACAGCGCGCCTCGCCGGGTCTTCAGGCGGGCGAAGCGCACGCGCTGCGGGTCGGCCCAGCCGTCGAGCATTTGCCAGCGTCCCTCACGCCAGACCTGGATCGGCGCGCCGCAATAGCTCAGGACGCCTTCCAGCGTCGCCACGCCCCGGGGCGCGCGCTGCGCGGGCGCGATGCACACATCGATGGCGGCGATCGCATCGACCCGCTGTCGCGCGGCGTCGACGACGGCGCTGGACAGCGCGGGAACCGTGCTCGCGCCCGCGATCGCCGTGCGGCCCGCCTCGCGAAACAAGGGGTCGAGTGTGCCCGCGAAGTCGCAGACGAAACGCCGGCCGTCCGCCAGGTCGATGTAGTGCGCGCCCGCCTGCGCACAGGCCCGCGCGACGGTGTAGTCCTGTCCCTGGAACGGGCCTGCCGTGTGGACGACGAGGTCGGCGCCGAGCCTGCGCAAGTCCCCGGCCAGCGTGCCCGCGCGCACATCGAGCACCACGTCCGCGCGAGCGGGATCGCGGCCCGCGATGACCAGATCGATGGCGTTGTCGGCCTTCAGCGCCCGGCACACGCGCGCGCCGAAGTTCCCGTACCCGCCGAGCACGACCACCCTCATGCCGGTTTCTCCTCGCTCGCCGCCGCATCGGCCTCGATCACGTCGTCGCCGTACTCGGTGTCGAACGCCTCGGCCTGCAGCCCCTGTTCCGCCAGGTAACGCACCATGGCGCCGGAGCTGCCATGCGTGACGATCACGCGCCGGGCACCGCTCGCGGTGATGGCCTGCAGCAGGCCCGGCCAGTCGGCGTGGTCCGACAACACGAAGCCGCGGTCGTAGCCACCTCGCCGCCGGTTGCCGCGCACCTGCATCCAGCCGCTCGCGAAGGCGAGCTGCGCGTCCGCGCCGAAGCGGCGCATCCACGGACTCGCGGCCGCGCTGGGCGGGCAGATGACGAGCGAACGCTTGATGTCGCCCCGCGCGACGTGCAGGACCGAGTGCGTCTCGGGCAGGTCGACGCCGGCCTCGCGGTAGGCGCGGTTGAGCGGGTCCACCGCGCCGTGCACGATGATCGGCCCGATCGACGGGTCGACGCCCGAGAGGATGCGCTGCGCCTTGCCGAAGCTGTAGCAGGTGAGCACGCTGGCGCGCTGGTGCTCCACGTTGCGGGCCCACCAGGCGTTGATCGTCCCGAAGATCTCGTCGTCCTCGCACCAGCGGTAGATCGGCAGGCCGAAGGTCGATTCGGTGATGAAGACGTCGCAGCGCACCGGCTCGAAAGGCGCGCACGTTCGGTCGGGCGCCACCTTGTAGTCGCCGCTCGCGACCCACACCTGCCCCTCGTGTTCGAGCCGCACCTGCGCCGAGCCGAGCACATGCCCGGCCGGATGCAGGGACAAGGCGACGCCGTTGTGCACGATGCGCTCGCCGTACGCCAGCGTCTGCAGGGTGATGTCGCCCAGCCGCGCGCGCAGCACGCCTTCGGATTGCACCGAAGCCAGGTAGTGCCCGTTGCCGAAGCGCGCGTGATCGGAATGCGCGTGCGTGATGACGGCGCGCGCCACCGGCCGCCACGGGTCGATGTGGAAATCGCCGGGCGGGCAGTACAGGCCTTCGGGCCTTTGCACGACGAGGTCCATGGCGGCTAGAGGTAGCGCTTGCCCTGCACGAAGAGCACCAGCCGCGTCGCGGTCAGCGCGACCCATTCGAGCGCGCGATGCGTCAGCGGGCGCTGCATGTACGCCTGCGGATCGACGACCCGGCCGGCCTGCGCGATGGCCTTCATCAGCTTCTCGCGCAAGACCCCCGCGAACGCCCTGTCCTCGACGACGACATTGGCCTCGCGTGCCAGCAGCAGGCTCAGGGGATCCAGGTTGGTCGAGCCCACGGTCGCCCAGCGGGCGTCGATCACCGCGACCTTCGCGTGCAGGAAGCTCGGCGAGTATTCGTGGATCTGCACGCCCGCGCGCAGCAGCGTGCCATACACCGATCGGGCCGCGTAGAACTGCATGAACGATTCGTAGCGGCCCTGCAGCAGCAGCTTCACCTTCACGCCCCGGCGCGCGGCCGTCACCAGCGCGTCGCGCATCTTGCGGCCCGGCACGAAATACGCATTGGCGATGACCACCTCCTCGCGCGCGTGGCCGATCGCACGCCGGTACGCGCGCTCGATGCGCGTGCGGTTGCGCAGGTTGTCGCGCAGGACGAGCGCGGCGCGCGCGCCACGGCCGTCGAGCGTCGGCAGCATTTCCAGTGGGGGCGCCGGCGCGCGGCCCGAAGCGCGCAAGGATTGCAGCGCGCCGGTCAGGCGCACGTCGCGGATGTCGCGCATCGCCTGCATGCGCAGCCACAGGCGCTGCATGGTCTCTTCGATCTGCTCGACGAGCGGGCCCGTCACCTGCACGGAAAAATCCAGGCGTGGCGGGAGCTGCGTCGGGCCGACCTGGTCGTAAAGGTCGTCGAGGATGTTGATGCCGCCGCAAAACCCGATGCGCCCGTCCACCAGGCACAGCTTGCGGTGCAGCCGCCGCCAGCTGCCGAGATTGAGTACGCCGAAACGCCCGAGCGGCGAGTACACGCGCCAGTCGACGCCGGCGCCGAGGAAGCGCATCGCCCAGACCGGCGGCAGCGGTGGCGTGCCGAAGCCGTCGACCACCACCTTCACGCTGACGCCCCGCCGCGCGGCGCGCTCCAGCGCGTACGCGACCTCCACGCCGCCGCCCTGGAAATCGAAGATGTAGGTTTCGAGACGCACCTCCGCCAGGGCCGCGTCGATCGCCGCGACCAGCGCCGGAAAGAATTCCGTCGCGCCCTGCAGCAAACGCAGCTCGTGGCCGATGCGAAGCGGGGGCAGCGACGCGGGCATGGCTAGAGCCTGAACTCCGCGATGAGGGGCAAATGGTCCGACATGCGCCACCAGATGCGGCCCTTGGGAATCTCCACGGCGATCGGCTTCATGCCGCGGGCGTAGACGTAATCGAGCTGCGTGAGCGGCAAGCGCGATGGGTAAGTCCACAGCCGCTCGCCCTCGAAGTCGCGCAGGCCCGCGTCGTTCATGGCCGAGCGCAGCTTGCCGCCCCAATCGTTGAAGTCACCGGCGACGATGACCGGCTCGCGTTTCGGGATCTCGCGCTTGATGTACCGGGCCAGCTGCGCCACCTGGCGGACGCGGCTGCCGGCGATCAAGCCCAGGTGCACCACGATCACATGCACGATGCGCCGGCGCACGCGCACCTGCACATGCAGGAGCCCACGCTGCTCGAAGCGGTGGTCCGACATGTCCTCGTGGCACAGCGCCACCACCGGCCAGCGCGACAGCAGCGCGTTGCCGTGCTCGCCATGGCGCGTGGTGGCATTGGTCTGGTACACGGCTTCGTAGCCCTCGGGCGCGAGGAACTCGTGCTGCGGCAGCTCGGGCCAGCGCGTGAAATAGCGCTCCTCGCGCCGGTGCAGCTTGCGCACTTCCTGCAGGCACACGAGGTCGGCATCGAGCTGCTCCACCGCGTGGCCGATGTTGTGGATCTCGAGCCGCCGCGCGAGCCCCAGGCCCTGCACGCCCTTGTGGATGTTGTAGGTCGCGACCCGGAAGCTCTCAGCCATTCAGCCTCCGCCGAGCCGCCTCAAGGAGGCTGAGGCCCCCTCGGGGGGCAGCGGCGACACGAAGTGCAGAGCGTGGGGGCTCATGCCGCAAATTCTGGCAGCATCAGGATCGCTTCGGCGTTGGACGGCGAAAAGCAGGCGTCGGCCGCCTCCCGCCACGGCAGCCACTTGAAGGCCGTGTGCTCGCGCGGGTTCAGCGTGACAGGCGTGCCCTCCGGCACACACAGGCCGAAGACGTGCTCGGTGTTGCGCATCACGCCCGGCGCGTAGCGATGCTGCCAGCGCGGGTAGATGTCGTAGACGTTCTCCAGGCCCCAGTCGGTGAGCCGGCCCTGGTCGGCGCGGATGCCCGTCTCCTCGAAGACCTCGCGCACGGCCGTCGCCGTGAAGGACTCCTGCTCGAAGTCCTTCGCGCCAGTGACGGACTGCCAATAGTTGGGCATGTCCGCGCGATTGATCAGCAGCACCTGCAACGAGGGCGTGTGGATGACCACCAGCACGGACTGGGGAATCTTGAAGGGCCGGGTTTCCATGAATGACCAAGGGCGCCGAAGCGCCCTTTCATTCTGCCCGACTGGCGTTACGCCGCCTGAACGTTCCGCAGCCGGATGTGCAGCTCGCGCAGCTGCTTCTCGTCCACCGGCCCCGGCGCCTGCGTGAGCAGGTCCTGCGCGCGCTGCGTCTTCGGGAAGGCGATCACGTCGCGCAGGCTCTCGGCGCCGGACATCAGCATCACGAAGCGGTCGAGGCCGATGGCGATGCCGCCGTGCGGGGGCGCGCCGTATTGCAGCGCGTCCAGCAGGAAGCCGAACTTGAGCTTGGCTTCCTCGGCGCTGATCTTCAGCGCGCGGAACACCTTGCTCTGCACGTCCTCGCGGTGGATACGCACCGAGCCGCCGCCCAGTTCGATGCCGTTGAGCACGGCATCGTAGGCCTTCGCCAGGCAGCGCCCCGGATCGGTTTCGAGCCAGTCCTCGTGGCCGTCCTTCGGCGAGGTGAACGGGTGGTGCACCGCCACCCAGCGCTGGCCTTCGTCGTCGAACTCGAACATCGGGAAGTCGATGACCCACAGCGGCCGCCATTCGCCTTCGATCAGGCCGTGCGACTTGCCGAACTCGCTGTGGCCCACCTTGACGCGCAGCGCGCCGAGCGCGTCGTTGACCACCTTCGCCTTGTCCGCGCCGAAGAAGATCAGGTCGCCGTCCCGGGCGCCGGTGCGCGAGAGGATCTCGGCGATGGCCTTGTCGTGCAGGTTCTTCACGATCGGCGACTGCAGGCCGTCACGGCCCTTCGCCACCTCGTTGACCTTGATCCAGGCGAGGCCCTTGGCGCCGTAGATCTTCACGAACTCCGTGTAGCCGTCGATCTCGCCACGGCTCATCTCGCCGCCCTTCGGCACCCGCAGCGCCGCCACCCGGCCGTCGGCCGAATTCGCGGGGCCGGAGAACACCTTGAACTCGACGTCCTTCATCGCGTCGGTGAGCTCGGTGAATTCGAGCTTCACGCGCAGGTCCGGTTTGTCCGATCCGTACAGGCGCATCGCGTCGGCGTGCTTCATCACCGGGAAGGCGCCGATGTCGATGCCCAGCACGTTCTGGAAGGTGCTGCGGATCATGCCCTCGAACATCTCGCGGATCTCCTCCTCGAGCATGAAGGAGGTCTCGACGTCGATCTGCGTGAACTCGGGCTGGCGGTCGGCGCGCAGGTCCTCGTCGCGGAAGCACTTGGTGATCTGGTAGTAGCGGTCGTAGCCGGCCACCATCAGCAGCTGCTTGAAGAGCTGCGGCGACTGCGGCAGCGCGAAGAACATGCCGTCGTGCACGCGCGAGGGCACGAGGTAGTCGCGCGCGCCTTCGGGCGTGGACTTCGTGAGCATCGGCGTCTCGATGTCGATGAAGCCGTTGGCGTCGAGGAACTTGCGCACCTCCATCGTCACCTTGTAGCGCAGCATCAGGTTGCGCTGCATCGTCGGGCGGCGCAGGTCCAGCACGCGGTGCGTCAGGCGCGTGGTCTCGGACAGGTTCTCGTCGTCCAGCTGGAACGGCGGCGTGACCGACGGGTTCAGCACCACGAGTTCGTGCGCCAGCACTTCGATCCTGCCGCTCTTGAGGTGTTCGTTCACCGTGCCTTCCGGCCGTGCGCGCACCACGCCCTTGACCTGCACGCAGAACTCGTTGCGCAGGCCCTCGGCGACCTTGAAGGTCTCGGCCCGGTCCGGGTCGCACACGACCTGCACGTAGCCTTCGCGGTCGCGCAGGTCGACGAAGATCACGCCGCCATGGTCGCGACGGCGATTGACCCAGCCACACAGGGTCACGGTCTGGCCCATGAGGGCTTCGGTCACAAGGCCGCAATAGGTGGTGCGAAGTTGCATGGGGGTACCTTCCTTGGGGGAAAGACGCTGCCGTGGAGGCGGCGCGTCAGTGATTGTCGTTGTGGAGGGCGGGCGCGACGACGCCCATCGAGATGACGTACTTCAGCGCCTCGTCCACGGACATCTTGAGCTCGATGCAGTCGCTCTTGCGCAGCATCACGAAATACCCGCCGGTGGGGTTCGGCGTGGTGGGCACGTAGACGCTCACGTAGTCGCCCACGAGGTAATTGGCGACATCACCGCCCGGTGCGCCCGTGACGAAGCCGATGGTCCAGACGTCCGGCCGCGGCCATTGCACCAGCACCGCCGTGCGAAAGGCATTGCCGCTGGGGGAGAACAGCGTGTCGGAAACCTGCTTGACGCTCGAATAGATCGAACGCACGACCGGGATGCGGGTGACCAGCCGGTCGCCGATCTCCACGAGCTTGCGGCCCAGGAAGTTGCTGACGATCGCGCCGACGACCAGCAGGATGGCCAGCGTGAGCAGCACGCCGAAGCCGGGGATGTGATAGCCGATCAGCCGATCGGGCTGCCAGGCCGCGGGCAGGATCAGCAGCGTGCTGTCCAGCGTGCCGACGATCCAGCGCAGCACGGCCAGCGTCACCGCGATCGGGACGATGGCCAGCAAACCGGCGACGAACCATTTGCGCAGGGCGGACATGGGGGTCGTGCCGGGTCAGCCCGCGCTCAGTGGCAGGCGCAGGATGCGCCGCATCCGCCCGCTGCCGAGGGCGTGTCGGACTTCGGGGCGCTGTCGGCGGGTTTGGATTCCGTCTTGGCGGGCTCGGCCGCCTTGTCGCCGGACTTGCCGGAGCCGCCGCGGAAATCGGTCGCATACCAGCCGGACCCCTTGAGCTGGAAGCCTGCGGCGGTGATCTGCTTGTTGAACGCTTGCGCACCGCATTCCGGGCAGGTGGAAAGCGGCGTGTCGGAGACTTTCTGCAGGACGTCCTTGGCAAAGCCACAGGACGCGCACTTGTAGGCGTAGATCGGCATGGCGATGTCCGAAGAGTTGCTTAGGGGCTGTTGCTGCGGTGCAAAGCCCTAAATTATAGGGGACCGCCCGGATTTCAATGGGTCTGCAGGCTGGCGACGGGCGCACGCGGCTCGTGCCGGTTGCGCAGGACCTGCGGCGCGAGCGAGCCGAGGATCATCCCGGCAAAAGCCGCGATCAGGCCCGCCAGCTGGCCCGGGAACATCTTCGAGAGCTGTTCGCCGCCGACCTGCGGGAAGAACAGGATCCACACCGCGATGCCCGCGGCCAGCGAGACGATCGCGCCCTGCGTCGTCGCGCGCTTCCAGTACAGGCCGGTCACCAACGGCACGAACGCGCCGACCAGCGTCACCTGGTAGGCGGCCGAGACCAGGTCGTAGATCGGCGTGCCCTTCATCGCCACCGCATAGGCCAGCACCGTGCCGGTGAAGACCACGATGGTCACCCGCATCGCGAGCAGCTGCTGGCGGTCGCTCATGTGGGGCCGCAGGTTCTTGAGGATGTTCTCGACGAAGCTGGTGGAAGGCGCCAGCAGCGTCGCCGACGACGTGCTCTTGATGGCCGAGAGCAGCGCGCCGAAGAACAGGATCTGCATCACCAGCGGCATCTTGGTCAGCACGAAGGTGGGCAGCACGCGCTGGTAGTCGTTCTTGGCCATCTCCATCGCGCTGTCGCCCATCACGACGACGGCGCTGGCGACGATGAACATCGGCACGAAGGCGAACAGGATGTAGCTCGCGCCGCCGATCACGGCGCCGTTGCGGGCCGTGCTGGCGCTCCTGGCCGACATCACGCGCTGGAAGACGTCCTGCTGCGGGATCGAGCCGAGCATCATCGTCAGGCCCGCGCCGATGAAGAAGGCGATGTCGCTGAAGGACGGCGGCGGCAGGAAGTTCCACAGGTCCTTGGATTGCACCATCGTCAGGACCTTGTCGGCGCCGCCGGCGAGGTTGGCCGAGAACAGCGCGATGATCGACAGGCCGATCACCAGCACGATCATCTGGATGAAGTCGGTCCAGGCGACGGCCAGGAAACCGCCGATCACCACGTAGACCAGCACCGCCATCGTGCCGACGATCATGCCCATGGTCTCGGACATCGCACCATTCGTGAGCACCGAGAACACCAGGCCCAGGGCGGTGATCTGCGCGGCGACCCAGCCGAGGTAGGACAGGATGATCGCCGCGGAGCAGAACACCTCCACGCCGCGGCCGAAGCGCTTGCGGTAGAAGTCGCCGATCGTGAGCAGGTTCTGCTTGTACAGCTTGGCCGCGAAGAACAGGCCGACCAGGACCAGGCAGGTGCCCGCGCCGAACGGGTCCTCGACGATGGAATTCAGGCCCCCCTGCACGAATTTGGCCGGGATGCCCATCACGGTTTCGGCGCCGAACCAGGTGGCGAAGGTCGTGGTGACGACCATGATCAGCGGCAGGCTGCGGCCCGCGATCGCGAAGTCCGAGGTGTTCTTGATCCGCGTGCCGGCCCAGACCCCGATCGCCAGCGTACCCACGAGGTACAGCACGACAAAGGTGATGAGCGTGTAGTTCATTGGCCCCGGCCCCGGATGTGTTGGCGCGGGATTATGCCCGAGCCCCTCTCAGATTCCGCGCCAGTGAAGCAGGATCTGGACCACGATCAGCCCCACGGCGAAGCCCACACCCCCATAGATCAGCGTTTGCAGCATTCGGTTCGTCCGCTTGAGCTCGTCGAGCATGTCGCGCCAGTCGTGGCGGACCTCCGACGAGCGTTCGCGCAGGTACTTGTGCAGCAGGTGCGGCAGCTCCGGCAGCAGCTTGGCGTAGCGCGGCGCCTGGTCGCGCAATTCGGCGATGAATTTCTGCGGGCCGAGCTGCTCGGTCATCCAGCGCTCGAGGAAAGGCTTGGCGGTCGCCCACAGGTCCAGCTCGGGGTCGAGCTGGCGGCCCAGACCTTCGATGTTCAACAGCGTCTTCTGCAGCAGCACCAGCTGCGGCTGGATCTCGACGTTGAAGCGCCGCGACATCTGGAACAGGCGCATCAGCACCATGCCCAGCGAGATTTCCTTGAGCGGCCGGTCGAAGTACGGCTCGCAGACCGTGCGCACGGCGGCCTCGAGCTCCTCCACCCGCGTGCCGGGCGGCACCCAGCCCGACTCGATGTGCAGTTCAGCCACCCGCTTGTAGTCGCGGCGGAAGAACGCGGTGAAGTTCTGCGCCAGATACTCCTTGTCGAACTCCGTCAGCGTGCCCATGATGCCGAAGTCCAGCGAGATGTAGCGGCCGAAGGTGCCCGGCTCCAGGCTGATCTGGATGTTGCCCGGGTGCATGTCGGCGTGGAAGAACCCGTCGCGAAACACCTGGGTGAAGAAGATCGTCACCCCGTCGCGCGCCAGCTGCTTGAGGTTCACGCCGGCCTGAACCAGCTTTTCGGTCTGGCTGATCGGAACGCCGTGCATGCGTTCCATCACGATCACCTCGGGCTGGCACAGGTCCCAGTACATCTCGGGGATCATCACCAGGTTCAGCCCCGTCATGTTCCGGCGCAGTTGCGCGGCGTTGGCCGCCTCGCGCACCAGGTCCAGCTCATCGTGCAGGTAGCGGTCGAATTCGGCGACCACCTCGCGCGGCTTCAGGCGCCGGCCGTCCTCGGACAGGTGCTCGATCCAGCCGGCCATCATGCGCATGAGGCTCAGGTCCTTCTCGATCACCGGCAGCATGCCCGGGCGCAGCACCTTCACCGCCACTTCCTGCAATTTTCCGCGGCGGTCGCGCATGGTCGCGAAGTGCACCTGGGCGATCGAGGCGCTGGCGACGGGCTCGCGCTCGAAGCTCGTGAAGACCGAATCGACGGGCCGGCGGAACGCACGCTCGATCGTCGCGATCGCGACCTCGGTCGGGAACGGCGGCACCCGGTCCTGAAGCAGCGCGAGCTCGTCGGCGATGTCCGCCGGCAGCAGGTCGCGCCGCGTGGACAGCACCTGGCCGAACTTCACGAAGATCGGCCCGAGGTGCTCCAGCGCCTGCCGCAGGCGCTGGCCCCGCGGCGCGCGCAGGTCGCGCCCGAAGGCGAGCACGCGCGCCACCCGGCTCAGGAGCGGGCGCTGGAAACTCGTGAGCGCCAGCTCGTCCAGGCCGTAGCGCAGCACGACCCAGAGGATGAAGATGGCGCGGAAGTAGTGCCTCATCGAGCCTTAGCGACGAACTCGCGCAACGCCGCCACCAGCCGCCGGCCCGCGTCGCCCATGGCGTGCGCCGGCGCGTCGCCGACCAGGCGCGCGAGGTCTTCCTCGAGGTCCCAGCGCACGTTGTCGACCATCCAGTTGATCTCGGCGGCGAACTGCACGTCGCCCGCGATGTGCACCGGCGGCTTGTCGCCGACCAGCGCGCTGCGCGCGAGCTGCAGCGGCGACTCCTCGGTCAAGGTAAGCGTGAGGTCGGCGGCCGCGTCCGAGGGCGGCACCAGTTCGAGCAGGCCCGCCCGCGTGGGCGCCACGCGCAGCGAGAACGCGCGCCAGTGCGCCTGCAGCACCTTGCCGGCCTGCCGCGCGAGCCGCGCCTGCGCCTCGGCCTCCTGCATCAGCACATGGTTGACCAGCAGCACGAGGCGGCGCTGCATCTCCTCGACGGCCCACGCGGGCGGCTGCAGCGCACGCGCGGCGTTGTCGAAGAATTCATCCAGGAATGGAAAGGGGCCGGCCATGGCCCCGGATTATCACTGGAGCGCTTGCACGCCCGCGACCAGCCAGCCGCTGGCGCCGTCTTTCGGCTTGGTCATGTTCCAGACCTCGCGGAACGGGCTGGGGCCTGCCGACGCGTCCTCGCGGATCATCCCGGAGAACTCCACGCTCGCCATGTAGTCGGCGCCCAGGTCCTCGATGCCGAGCAACTGCGCCTCGAGCATCACGACGTCGGTGTGGTTCGACTGGCCGGCCAGCTGGCGCTCGCGTTCGGCGAGCTGCGACCGGATTTCGCCGAGCATCTCGTCGGTCATCATCGAGCGGAGCACGGCCAGGTCTGCGCGATCCCAGGCGCCCTGCAAAGTGATGAAGTTGCGCTTGGCAGCGGCAACGAAGCCCTCGGCATCGAAGCCGGCGGGGATGCCCCAGGTCGAGTGCGGGGCGACGGCCGAGCCGATCTGCAGCCCACCGCGCTCCCACGGGCGGGCCGACGCATCGTTGCCGACCTTGTCGGGGCTGTACTGGCGCGGCGGAAGCGCCGAATCGGCGGGCGCGGGGCCGCCATACGCATAGGCGTTCCCCGAGTTCCGGCGCGAACGGGCGAACCAGCCGATCAGCGTCATCGCGAGCATCGCCGCCAGCAGGACCACGAGCAACTGGCCGAAGGCCTCATCGAAGCCCATGGCGTGCGCCAGCCAGGCCAGCCCGAGGCCCGCGGCGATCCCGCCGAGCATCCCGCTCCAGGAGCGTTGCGGCGCGGGCGCGACCGGTGCGGCCTGGTTGGGTGCAGGAGCGGTGCGCGTCGCCTCGCGCTGCGTGACGTTCGGCGACTGCTTGCCGATGGACGAGCCGCCGCCGAGACGCCGCGCGGCCTCCGCCTGCAACGAGACCAGGGCCATGAGCATCGCGACCACCGCTATCCAGAACTTCATACCTTGATTCCAACATGAAGCGCCACCACTCCGCCAGTGAGGTTGTGGTAATCCACGTGGCCGAAGCCGGCTTTGCGCATCATGGCCTTGAGTTCCTCCTGGCCCGGGTGCATGCGGATCGACTCGGCGAGGTACCGGTAGCTCGCTTCGTCCTTGGCCACCCATCGGCCCAGCAGCGGCAGCACCTTGAACGAGTACCAGTCGTACGGCTTGGCGAGCGGCGGCGCCACCTTCGAGAACTCCAGCACCAGGAGCTTGCCGCGCGGCTTGAGCACGCGATTCATCTCGGCGAGCGCGATGTCCTTGTGCGTCATGTTGCGCAGGCCGAAAGCCACGCTCACCACGTCGAACGACGCGTCGGCGAACGGCAGCTTCTCGGCGTCGCACACGAGGGTCGGCAGCACGACGCCTGCATCGATCAGGCGGTCGCGCCCGGTGCGCAGCATCGCCTCGTTGATGTCGGTGTGGACCACCCGGCCGGTCGTGCCGGCCCTCTTCGCGAACGCCAGCGCGAGATCGCCCGTGCCGCCGGCGATGTCGAGCACCTGCGCGCCGGGCTGCACGTTCGCGACCATCACCGTGTAGGCCTTCCACGCCCGATGCAGGCCCATCGACATGAGGTCGTTCATCACGTCGTACCGGGGCGCGACGGAGTCGAACACGCCGCGTACCCGTCGCGCCTTCTCGCGCTCGTCGACTTTCTGGAAACCGAAGTCCGTTTCGCTCATGGCTTTCTCAGTGCGCGCAGCCATGCCCGGGCTTCTCGAGCATGGGCGCATCGCGGTCCACGCCCGCTTCCGCGAGGCGCCGCTGGTAGTCGGCCCACAGTTCGTCCTGCTTCGAGCCGAGGAAGTAGAGGTAGTCCCAGGAAAAGATGCCGCTGTCGTGGCCGTCGGAGAACGTCGGTTGCACCGCGTAATTCCCCACCGGCGCAAGCGCGACGATGTCCACGTCGCGCTTTCCCGTCTGGAGCACCTCCTGGCCCGGCCCGTGGCCTTGGACCTCCGCCGACGGCGAGTGGGTGCGCATCAGCTCGAACGGGATGCGGAATTCGCGTCCGTCGGAGAACGCGATCTCGAGCACGCGCGAGCGGCCGTGCAAGGTCATCGAAAGGGGTGTCGGGGTATCGGAAGCAAGGCCGGCCATGGCTCGATTCTAGGCCGGGCCCCTCGCATCACGCGGATCAGAAGCGCACTTGCGCGCTGACGTAGAAGCGGTCGTCGCCCCGCTTGGGCGCCGCCGAGTTGAACGCGAGCCCGACGCGGCTGCCCAGGACGATGCGGCCATAGTCCATCGAGAGCGCGAAAGGACCTTGCGCGTAACGCAGGCCGACACCGGCACTGGCCAGGTGGTCGCTCGACAACCGGTTCGCGCAGTTGGCCTTGTGGTTCGCCAGCCAGCCCGCATCGACGAAGCCCAGCAGGCGCAAGCCTTGTGCCAATTCCGGCGTCTGCACTTCCACCGTCGCGGCCAGGCCGCTGTCGCCGGTGATCGGGCGGTCGATGTCCGTGCCGCGCACGCTGCCCAGGCCGCCGAGGCCGAATTGTTCGCCGGAGATCAGCACGTCGGGGCTGGCCTGCCAGCTGCCGCGCGCGCTGAGCAGCCAGCCCTGCGCGAACGGCGCTACGTAGCTGACGTTGCCGCGCAGCGCCTTCCAGTGCACGGTCGTGATGCGCGGGCCCTCGGCCTGGTAGGACGCCAGGTCGTCGTGCGCGCCCAGGCCGGTGTTCACGGCAAGCGACACGTCATAGCCGTACACGTAGGCATCGGCTTCCATGCGCGCCGTATAGCCGAGCGTCATCGGGTCGCTGCGGCGGTCGACGGCGCCGGGGACGGGCTGGCGGTCGATCTCGGTGGCCTTGAACAGCTTGTCCTCGATGCCGAGCGTGACATAGCTGCGGCGGCCGCCCTGCGGCGCGAGGTACTGCGTGTAGTTCAGGCCGAAGGTGTGGCCCGCGCCGGTGGAACTGAATGTGCCGAAGTTGCCGACCACGTCCGAGCGCGTGTAGGTCGCACCGGCCACGCCACCCGCGGCATAGAGCGGCACCCGGTAGGTGAGGCCGAGCTGCTTGACGTCACCGGGACGCTGCAGCGAGGTGGTGTACGCGCCCACGAACTGGTGGTCGAGGTTCCAGACGTTCGAGTGCGACCCCGAGACCGTGAACCGGTCGCGGCCCGAATTCGCCGTTCCGGCATTGGACAGGCCGACGCCGAACTCCCAGGGCTTGCGCTCGGCGACCTTGATCGTCGCGTCGATCCGGTCGGGCTCCTCCGATTCCTTCAGGGCGACCTGGACCTGCTTGTTCGGGTTCTCGTTGGCGATCGCGGTCTGGATCGCGAGCGTGCTGAAGTTGGGCGTGCCGCTTTCCCGCAGTTCGGGCACCGTGCGGCGCACGTTCGCCTCGTCGTAGATGCTGCGGCCCTCGATGCCGACCTTGCCGATCGCGAACTTCACGACGGCGAGCGTCACGGCACTGCCGATCTCCTGCGGCGGCAGTGCCACGCGATGCAGGCCGTAGCCTTTCTCGCGCAGTTCCTTCTCGAGCGCGCCGGCCGCCTGCTGCAACGTTTCCAGGCTCGCATCGTTGCGCACGTAAGGCGTGAGCACGCGCTGCGTGTCGGCCTCGCCCAGCGGGTTGTCACCCGTGACCTTGAAGCCCTTGATCGGGAAGACCGGCGGCGGCACGGACGCGATCGGCGCCTGGGGAGCGGCAGGCGGCGGGGACTGGGCGAGTGCCGCGCACGCAGCCGCGAGCGCCGCCAGCGCGAACAGTCCCGCGCGAGACCCTTTCAGCATCGATTCGCCCCTCTTGTTGTTCAGCTGGATGCGGGCGATTGTGGCATCCGGCTTACGTCTTGTCACCGGCAGTAAATCACTTGCACTGGCTCGCGCCCCTGATGCCTGCTTCGCCCAGGACGCTCACGAGAAGCGGGTTCTTCACGTTGGGCATCGGCAGCCTGTCGAAGTCGATGAACTTCGGGATCAGGCTCGGCCGCGCGGTGTTGCCGTTGCCGCCCGCAAAACCGACCTCGCCCTTGCCCAGCTCCAGCACCTCGCTGGCGGTGGCCACCTCGATGTGGCCGTCGCGCACGAACACGAACAAGCCCTCCTGGTCGTCGGAGACCGGCGAGGTGGCGAACAGCTTCGGCGGCACGTCCACGGTATCGGGCCGCGGGCCCTCCATCGGCGGCTCGGCGGAAACCGGCCGGATGCCTTGCGGCGAGATGAACAGGCCCTGGCCGGCCTGCAGCACCTGCAGCGCCGTGGTGCCTTGGGGCGTGACGTCGATCGAGCCGAGCCACGCGTAGAGCGTGAGCCCCGCTTCGTTGGCGCCCGCCTCGTTCGCGCAAGCGCCGAAGCAGCCGATGTCCAGGCCCGTGCCGCGGATGCCGATGGTGGCCGTGGCCGTGGTGAAGCCGACGTTGCGGTTGTTGGCCTTGGCGATCAGGCCCGTGAGCGCGCGCACCGTGCCGCGCAGCACCGAAACGAGGAAGCGCCCCTCGGAAGCATTGCTCTCGTCGTAGACGAAATTGTCGATGCGAAAGCGCGTCCCGGAACCCAGCGTCATCCGGCTGTCGTCGCGGAAGGCCAGCACGGCCTGCGAGCCCGGCGTGGTCTCCACCAGGTCGCCGGGGTAGAGGGCGCCACCTTCGACGACGCGCCGGCGGTGCCCGGGCGTGTCCGTCGCATACACCTCGCCGCGCAGCGTGACGATCCTGGCGCTGGCCTGCACCGCCGCGGGCCGGGCCGACGCGTTGATCTGCTGCGATTCCTGGCCGCAGTCCTTCGCGCACAGGCGCGCGTCGAAGTCGGTGCCGCGGATGCCGATCGTGGCGGTGCTGGTCTGCACGCGCGCCGCGCTCGGCGAACTCTTGGAGATCAGGCCCGTCACCGCGCGGAAGCCCCCGCGCACCAGCTGCATGAGCATGCCGTTGTCGGGCGCGTTCTCCTTGAACTTGTATTGGGTGAGGACCAGCTCGGAACCCGGGCGCACCGTCATGCGCGTGCCGTCCTGCAACTTGATGATCGCGGAGCCGCCTTCCGACGTCGTGAGGCGGTCACCTTCCTTCAATTGCAGGCCGCGGCCGAGCGTGCGCGGCGTCTGCCCGGGAGTCTGGGCGAACCCGACGCCCCGTGAAAACTCGACCTCGCCGGCGGCTTGCGCCATCGCTGTCGTTGTGGCCACCAGCAGCCAGGCACCCAGCAGGATGCAGCCTGCGGGCGGTTTTCGGTACTGGGGGGCCATGGCCTTTCCTCCGCACACTTTTTGTTTCCTCTGGATACCCTTCCCGCGAGGTTATACACGGTTGTGGCCCGGCTCACTACCCTGCGCTTCCCCGCAGGCAGTGGCAGTCCACCGTGCGGATGCACGCCCGGAGGATGTCAGGATGCGGAGGCCAGTGTTCGGGTGAGCGCGTTCTCGAGTGCCGGACGGAGGGCCTCGACCGCACCGATGCGCGCAACGTCGGCTGCGCGCTGCACGGGCGCCCAGACCGGCGCGGGAAAGCGGCTGTCCCAGTCGAAGCGCGCGATCACGTGCCAGTGCAGGTGCGGCACCATGTTCCCGAGCGCGGCGAGGTTGATCTTGGTGGGCGCCAGGTGCTCGCGCAGCACGCGCTCGACCCGCGCCACGGCCTCCATGCACAGGGCGCGGTCCGCTGCCGCGAGATCCGAGAACTCCGCAACATGGTCATTCCAGACCACGCGATAGAAGGCGGGGAAGCCCTCTTCGTCCGCGCGGACCAGGCGGAACCTGGCGCCCTGGAACACCACGTGGCCGCCGGCGGCATCGCACAGCGGGCAGCCGGCGACGAAGCTCACACCAGCACCCGCTCGATGCCGCCCGCGTTGGCGGCGTGCACGTAATCGGGCATCCAGTTTTCGCCCAGGATGTGCCGGGCCATCTCGACGACGATGTAGTCGGCCTCCAGCAGGCCGTTCTGCAGGTCGTGGCTGTAACGGCTCAGGCCCTGCAGGCAGCTGGGGCAGCTGGTGAGGATCTTGATGTTGTCCTTCTCGCCGACCTTGCCGCTCGCGCGCAGGGCCGCCTCGTCCTTGCGGATCTCTTCTTCCTTGCGGAAGCGCACCTGCGTAGAGATGTCGGGCCGCGTGATGCCGAAGGTGCCCGATTCGCCGCAGCAGCGCTCGGACTTGCGCACGTCGGGGCCGACCAGCGCCTTCACCGTCTTCATCGGGTCCTGCAGCTTCATCGGCGAGTGGCAGGGGTCGTGGAACATGTAAGCCTGCGTCGCGGGAAGCGTGATCTTCTTTTCCAGCAGGTACTCGTGGATGTCGATGATGCGGCACCCGGGGAAGATCTTCTCGAACTCGTAGCCCTGGAGCTGGTCGTAGCACGTGCCGCAGGACACCACCACGGTCTTGATGTCCAGGTAGTTCAGCGTGTTCGCCACCCGGTGGAACAGCACCCGGTTGTCGGTGATGATCTTCTCGGCCTTGTCGAACTGGCCCGAGCCGCGCTGCGGATAGCCGCAGCACAGGTACCCGGGCGGCAGCACGGTCTGCACGCCGGCGTGCCACAGCATCGCCTGCGTCGCCAGGCCCACCTGCGAGAACAGGCGTTCCGAGCCGCAGCCCGGGAAGTAGAAGACCGCTTCGGTTTCCGGCGTGGTCGCCTTCGGGTCGCGGATGATCGGGACGTAATCCTTGTCCTCGATGTCCAGCAGCGCCCGCGCCGTCTTCTTCGGCAGCCCCCCGGGCAGCTTCTTGTTGACGAAGTGGATCACCTGCTCCTTGACCGGCGGCGGGCCGCCGTCGGTGGCGGGCGGACGCGTGACCTGCTTGCGGGCGAGGCCGCGCAGCAGGCCGTTGGCGAAGCGCTGCGCCTTGAAGCCCACGCCCACCATGGCGCTGCGCACGAGGCGGATCGTGTCCGGGTTCGTCGCGTTGAGCATGAACATGGCCGCGGCATTGGCCGGGCGGAAGCTCTTCTGGCCCATCTTGCGCAGCAGGTTGCGCATGTTCATCGACACGTCGCCGAAGTCGATCTTCACCGGGCACGGCGAGGCGCACTTGTGGCAGACCGTGCAATGGTCCGAGACGTCCTCGAACTCCTCCCAGTGCTTGATGGAGACGCCGCGGCGCGTCTGCTCCTCGTACAGGAACGCCTCGACCAGCAGCGAAGTCGCGAGGATCTTGTTGCGCGGGCTGTACAGCAGGTTCGAGCGCGGCACGTGCGTCGCGCAAACCGGCTTGCACTTGCCGCAGCGCAGGCAGTCCTTGATCGAATCGCTGATCGCGCCGATGTCGCTCTGCTGCATGATGAGCGACTCGTGGCCCATCAGGCCGAAGGACGGCGTGTACGCGTTGGTCAGGTCGGCGTACACGGAGGTGTCGGTGTCGGCGACCGAATGGCGCAACAGCTTGCCCTTGTTGAAGCGCCCTTCCGGGTCGACCTGCTGCTTGTAGTCCGCGAAGGGCTTGAGCTCGTCGTCGGTCAGGAACTCCAGCTTGGTGATGCCGATGCCGTGCTCGCCGGAGATCACGCCATTGAGCGAGCGCGCCAGCAGCATGATGCGCTTCACCGCCGCATGCGCGGTCTGCAGCATCTGGTAGTCGTCGCTGTTGACCGGGATGTTGGTGTGCACGTTGCCGTCGCCGGCGTGCATGTGCAGCGCCACCCACACACGGCCCTTGAGCACGCGCTTGTGGATCGCGTTGACTTCCGCCAGCAGCGGGATGAACGCGTTGCCCGCGAAGATCTGCTGCAGCGGCGCGCGGATCTGCGTCTTCCAGCTCGCGCGCAGCGAGTGGTCCTGCAGCTGCGCAAAGAGCTTGTCGACGTCGGCCAGCCACAACTGCCATTGCGCGCGCACCTCGCGGATCACGGCCAGCGCCTGCTGTACGCGGTCTTCCAGCAGTTCCGCCGACGGGATCTCGCTGGCATCGTCGCCCTTGCCGAGCGGCAGGTTGCCGCGCGTGAAGAAAGCTTCCAGTTCATCGGCCAGCTGGATCTTGTTGCCCAGCGACAGCTCGATGTTGATCCGCTCGATGCCGTCCGTGTATTCCGCCATGCGGGGCAGCGGGATCACCACGTCCTCGTTGATCTTGAACGCGTTGGTGTGCTTGCTGATCGCCGCCGTGCGCTTGCGGTCCAGCCAGAACTTCTTGCGCGCCTCGGGGCTGATGGCGACGAAGCCTTCGCCGCTGCGCGAGTTCGCGATGCGTACGACTTCGGACGTGACGCGTGCCACGTCGTCCGCGTCGTCGCCGACGATGTCGCCCACCAGCACCATCTTCGGCAGCACGGCACGTTTCGACTTGGTCGAGTAGCCGACGGCGCGCAGGTAGCGGTCGTCCAGGTGCTCGAGGCCCGCGAGCAGCACGCCGCTGCGCTTCTGCTCGGCGAACATGAAGTCCTTGATCTCGACGATCGAGGGCACCGCGTCCTTGGCGTTGCCGAAGAATTCGAGGCACACGGTGCGCGTGTGCGCGGGCATGCGGTGCACCACCCAGCGCGCCGAGGTGATCAGGCCGTCGCAGCCTTCCTTCTGGATGCCCGGCAGGCCCGACAGGAACTTGTCCGTGACGTCCTTGCCCAGGCCTTCCTTGCGGAACGTGTGGCCGGGAATCTCGAGCTTTTCGGTGCGCACAGGCGTCCTGCCGTCGGCCTGGAAGTAGCGCAGCTCGAAGCGCGCGACCTCGGCATCGTGGATCTTGCCGAGGTTGTGGTCCATGCGCACGACTTCCAGCCACTGCGCGTCGGGCGTCACCATGCGCCAGGACATGAGGTTGTCCAGCGCCGTGCCCCACAGCACCGCTTTCTTGCCGCCCGCGTTCATCGCGATGTTGCCGCCGATGCACGACGCCTCGGCCGAGGTCGGGTCCACCGCGAAGACGAAGCCGGCACGCTCGGCCGCATCGGCGACTCGCTGCGTCACCACGCCGGCTTCGGTCCAGATCGTCGGCACGGGTTGCGCGTGGCCGGGAACCGAAGTCATTTCGACTTCGGTCATCGCCTCGAGCTTCTCGGTGTTGATCACCGCGCTCTTCCACGACAGCGGCACGGCGCCACCGGTGTAGCCGGTGCCGCCGCCGCGCGGGATGATCGTCAGGCCCAGCTCGATGCAGCCCTTCACCAGGCCCGCCATCTCCGCCTCGGTATCGGGCGTGAGCACGACGAAGGGGTACTCGACACGCCAGTCGGTGGCATCGGTCACGTGCGACACGCGCGAGAGGCCGTCGAACTTGATGTTGTCCTTGGCCGTGTAGCGGCGCAGCGCCTTGGTCGCCTGCCGGCGCAGGTCGGCCACCTCGCGGAAGCTCGTGTCGAATTCGCCCACGGCGCGGCGCGCGTTCTCGAGCAGTTCGCCCACGAGCGCATCGCGCTCGCGGTCCGCGTCGGGTGAGCGGCGCTTCTCGATCTCGTGCAGGCGGTGGTGCAGCGCATCGACCAGGAGCTTGCGCCGCCCGGGGTTGTCCAGCAGGTCGTCCTGCAGGTAGGGATTGCGCTGGACCACCCAGATGTCGCCCATCACCTCGTACAGCATGCGGGCCGAGCGCCCGGTGCGCCGTTCCTCGCGCAGGCGATTGAGCACGTCCCACGCGCGCGAGCCGAGCAGCCGGATGACGATCTCGCGGTCCGAGAACGAGGTGTAGTTGTAGGGGATCTCGCGCAGGCGCGGCGCGTCGCCTTCGGCCGCTGCGATCAATTGGTTGAGCGTGGTGGGGGCGTTCATTCTCGGAGGCGCAGCTAAACGAAGATGTTACCGCAGCGCAGCAAACGCCTGTGCCGCTCATGGGAAACCCGCTTGCCCACAGGTGTGGCCTGCCGCTCTAATCGCCGTCACACAAGCACGGTAGAGTCCGCGCCGCGACAACGTTCAGGCGCACATTCCCAGGAGTTCCCTCACATGAAATACAAGCTTTCCGCGTTCATCCTCGCGGTTTCGGCGGCCTTCGCGGCGCACGCCCAGACCGAGATCCAGTGGTGGCATTCGATGACCGCCGTGAACCAGGAAACGGTCAACGCACTGGCGGCCGACTTCAATTCGAAGCAGAAGGACTACAAGGTCGTGCCGGTGTTCAAGGGTGGCTACGACGAGTCGATGACGGCCGCGATCGCCGCTTTCCGCGCCGGCAATGCGCCGCACATCCTGCAGGTGTTCGAGGTGGGCACGGCCACGATGATGGCCTCCAAGGGCGCGATCGTTCCCGTCTACAAGGTCATGGCCGATGCGGGCAAGAAGTTCGACCCGGGCGTCTATGTCCCGGCGGTGGCCAGCTACTACACGGCGCCGAACGGCCAGATGCTCAGCTTTCCCTTCAACAGCTCCACGACCGTGTTCTACGTGAACAAGGACGCCTTCGAAAAGGCGGGACTGGACACGAACAACCTGCCCAAGACCTGGCCGGAGGTGGCGCTCGCTGCCGCCAAGCTCAAGGCCAGCGGCCACAAGTGCCCGCTCACCATCGCGTGGCAGGGCTGGACCCAGCTCGAGAGCTTCTCGACCTGGCACAACACGCTGCTGGCCACCAAGCGCAACGGCCTTGACGGCCCCGACGCCCGCCTGGTGGCGAACTCGCCGCTGCATGTGCGCCACATCGAGAACCTGGCGAACATGGCCAAGACCGGCCTGTTCATCTACAAGGGGCGCGCCAACATTCCGGAAGCCACGTTCATTTCGGGTGAGTGCGCGATGATCACCACGTCCTCGGGCTTCTACGGCAACGTATCGAAGAACGCGAAATTCAAGTACGCGGTGTCCACCCTGCCCTACTACCCCGACGTGCCCGGCGCGCCGCAGAACACCGTCATCGGTGGGGCCAGCCTGTGGGTCATGTCCGGCAAGAAGCCCCAGGAGTACAAGGGCGTTGCGGAGTTCTTCAACTACCTGTCGCAGCCTGAGGTGCAGTCGAACTTCCACAAGAAGACGGGCTACCTGCCGATCACGATGGCCGCGTTCAAGCTGACCGAGGAATCCGGCTTCTACAAGCAGAACCCCGGCACGGATACCGCCGTGAACCAGATGATCCGCAAGACCACCGACAAGTCGCGCGGCATCCGCCTGGGCAATTACGTGCAGATCCGCGCCATCGAGGACGAGGAACTCGAACAGGTCTGGGCCGGCAAGAAGACGGCCAAGGAAGCTCTGGACTCGATCGTCAAGCGCGGGAACGAACTGCTCGAGCGCTTCCAGAAGGCGAACAAAGGCTAGAGCCTTTGTTCGCCGGCGGCGGCACTGACGACACCCCCTCACCCTGCCCTCTCCCCCGCCAAGCGGGGGAGAGGTACGTTTGGTGCAAGCATTTCTGTAATCGATAATTGAGCGCATGGAGAAGAGGGTCACATTCAAGTCGGCGTGGCTGCCCTGGGTGCTGCTGGCGCCGCAGGTCGTCATCATCGCGATCTTCTTTTTCTGGCCCGCGGGCCAGACGCTGGTGCAGGCGCTCCAGCAGCAGGACGCCTTCGGCACTTCGGTGCAGTGGATCGGCCTGGAGAACTTCAGGAACCTGTTCAACGACGAGACCTACGTCGAGTCGTTCCGCGTGACGGCGGAGTTCTCGATCCTGGTCGCGTTCTTCGGCATCGCGCTCTCGCTGCTGCTCGCGGTGTTCGCCGACCGGGTCGTGCGCGCCGCGCTGGTGTACCGAACCTTGCTGATCTGGCCGTACGCGGTCGCACCAGCCGTGGCCGGCGTGCTCTGGCTGTTCCTGTTCTCGCCCAGCATCGGCATCATCGCTTACTACCTGCGCAATGCCGGCATCGCCTGGGACCCGCTGCTGCGGTCCGACCACGCGATGGCGATGGTGGTCATGGCCGCGGTGTGGAAGCAGATTTCCTACAACTTCCTGTTCTTCGTCGCCGGCCTGCAAAGCATCCCGCGCTCGCTGATCGAAGCCGCCGCCATCGATGGCGCGGGGCCGTGGCGGCGCTTCTGGACGATCCAGTTCCCGCTGCTTTCGCCCACGACGTTCTTCCTGCTGGTGATCAACATCGTGTACGCGTTCTTCGACACGTTCGGCATCATCGACGCCGCGACCCACGGCGGTCCCGGCAAGGAAACGGCGATCCTTGTCTACAAGGTGTATTTCGACGGCTTCAAGGCGATGGACCTGGGCGGCTCGGCGGCGCAATCGGCCGTGCTCATGACGATCGTGGTCGTCCTGACCGTCATCCAGTTCCGCTTCGTCGAAAAGAAGGTGAATTACTGATGGTCGAGCGCAACCGCTTCATCGCGTTCCTCACGCACGCGGTGCTGATCCTCGGCGTCGTGGTCATCGCGTTTCCGCTGTTCCTCGCGCTGATCGCGTCCACGCACACGACCCAGGACGCGGTGCAGGTGCCCATGTCCCTCGCACCGGGCCACAACATGGTCGAGAACTACCGGGCGGCGCTGCTGGGCGAGCGCACCGGCAATGGCTCGCACGCGCCCGTCGGCCGCATGATGACGGTGAGCTTCGTCATGGCGATCGCGATCGCCGTCGGCAAGATCGCCATCTCGCTGTTGTCGGCGTTCGCGATCGTCTATTTCCGCTTCCCGTTCCGGATGCTGTTTTTCTGGGCGATCTTCATCACGCTGATGCTGCCGGTGGAGGTGCGGATCGCGCCCACCTACAAGGTCGTGTCGGACCTGGGCATGCTGAACAGCTATGCGGGGCTGACGATCCCCTTGATCGCCTCCGCCACGGCGACCTTCCTGTACCGGCAGTTCTTCCTCACCGTGCCCGACGAACTTGCCGAGGCCGCGCGCATGGACGGCGCCGGACCGCTGCGCTTTTTCTTCGACGTGCTGCTGCCGCTGTCGGCCACCAGCACCGCGGCGCTGTTCGTCATCCAGTTCATCTACGGCTGGAACCAGTACCTCTGGCCCCTGCTCGTCACGACCGAGGAGCACATGTACCCGGTCGTCATGGGCATCAAGCAGATGATCTCCGGCGGCGACGCGCAGGTCGAGTGGAACGTGGTGATGGCCACGGCGGTGCTCGCGATGCTGCCGCCCGCGGCGGTCGTCATGCTGATGCAGAAGTGGTTCGTCAAGGGCCTCGTGGACACGGAAAAGTAAATGGCAGCCATCCAGTTCAAGGACGTCATCAAGCGCTACGGCAAGGGCAAGCAGGCGTTGCAGGTCATCCACGGCGTCAACGCCGAGGTCGCCGACGGCGAGTTCGTCGTCATCGTCGGCCCCTCGGGCTGCGGCAAGTCGACGCTGCTGCGCATGGTGGCGGGGCTTGAGGAGGTTTCCGCCGGGCAGATCGATATCGGCGGGCGCGTCGTCAACGACGTGGAGCCGGCGGACCGTGACATCGCCATGGTGTTCCAGAACTACGCGCTCTATCCGCACATGAGCGTGTACGAGAACATGGCGTACGGCCTGAAAATCCGCAAGATGCCGGCCGACGAGATCAAGAAGCGCGTGGACGAAGCCGCCAAGATCCTGGAGCTGTCGCACCTGCTCGATCGCAAGCCGCGGCAGCTCTCGGGCGGCCAGCGCCAGCGCGTCGCGATGGGCCGCGCGATCGTGCGCGCGCCCCAGGTGTTCCTGTTCGACGAGCCGCTGTCCAACCTGGACGCGAAGCTGCGCGCGCAGACCCGCATCGAGATCCAGAAGTTGCACCGCGAACTGGGCATCACCTCGCTGTTCGTCACGCACGACCAGGTCGAGGCGATGACACTGGCGCAACGGATGATCGTCATGAACGCCGGCCGGATGGAGCAGTTCGGCACGCCCGAGGAGGTCTACCACGAGCCCGCGACGACTTTCGTGGCGAGCTTCATCGGCTCGCCCCCGATGAACCTGCTGAAGAACGCGCCCACGGGCCGGCGCGACGGCGCGGTCCTGGGCATTCGGCCCGAGCACATGGATATCGGCGACCACGGCTGGGCAATGCGCGTGGACACGGTGGAACTGCTGGGCGCGGAGCGATTGATCTACGGCCGCATCGGCGACGAAGCGGTGATCGTCCGCACCGAGGAAGGCCTCGCGGCGCCGAGAGCCGACGAAATCATCCACGTGCGCCCGCGCGAAGGGCGCGTGCACTGGTTCGACGCCGGCACCGGCAAGCGAATCTGACGATGGACGCCTGGCCCTATCCCCGCTGGATCGCGCACCGCGGCGCCGGCCGGCTGGCGCCGGAAAACACGCTCGCCGCTTTCCGCCTCGGCGCGCAGTACGGCTGGCGCATGTTCGAGTGCGACGCGAAGCTCGCCGCCGACGGTGTGCCCTTCCTGATGCACGACGCGACGCTCGACCGCACGACCAACGCGAAGGAGATCTTCGGGCCGGCGCCGAGCAACATCGGCGGCCACCACCCCTGGAGCGAGCTCGCGAAGCTCGATGCGGGCGGCTGGCATTCGCGCATGTATGCGGGCGAGCCGCTCCCCACGCTGGAGAACGTCTCGCGCTTCTGCCTCGCGAACGGCTACATGCTCAACATCGAGATCAAGCCGACCCCGGGCGCGGAGCGCGCGACCGGCGAAGTGATCGCACGCCATGCAGCGCGCCTGTGGAACAACGCGCCGGTGCCGCCGCTGCTGACGTCGTTCAAGCCGGAAGCCCTGGAAGGTGCGCTTTCCACGGCGGCGCACCTGCCGCGCGGCCTGCTGCTGGACACCCTGCAGCCCGGCTGGTTCGAAAGGGCGATGGCGCTGGAATGCGTGGCCGTCGTCTGCAACCACGCGTTGTGGGAGCCGTCGACCGTCGCTCGCGTGCAAGGCGCGGGCCTGAAGTGTCTGAGCTACACGGTGAACGACGACTGGGTGGCGCAGCGGCTGATCGCGCTGGGCACCGACGGGATCATCACCGACCGGGTGGACCTCTTCTCACCGGCCTGATTACCTCAGGTCGCCGGCGAGCGACGCCAGCGTCTCCGGCGCGATCTGCACGTGCGCCGGGTAGTTCGTGTGGTCGCACCCGAGCTTCGCGCCCGCGCCGGCCTTGATCGCATCGATCATCGACCGCGTGAATTCAAAACGCAGGAAGTGCACGGCGGAAGTCTTCTCGTCGTTCTCGCGATCGAGGTCCTCGTCGGCGATCGCATAGACGCGGCTGTGTCCTTCCACTTCGACGAACATGCGGTCCTCGATGCCGATCAGACGGGCAAGTTCGCGCTTGCGCTCGTTCACGTCCGGGTACTCGATCATCATCGTCGCCTTCCAGTTCGTGCCGTCCGGCATGAGCGGCGCATAGGCGGCGATCTCGTCGGCGATGCCTTCCTCTTCGAATATCTTCTCGATGCGCAGCATCTCCTGGATCTGGTAGCGGATCGACAGCTCGCTCTCGAACTGCGCCGTCACATGGTCGCCCAGCTGCACGCTGCGCAACTTGCGGTGGGCGATCACCTCGGCCTTGTGCGACTTTCGCCACTTGCTGTAGGCCTCGAGGGTCATCAGGCTGTCGGGCGTGATCTTGCCGGTCAACTGCATCGCCGCCTCACTTCAAGCCGTACGCCATGCGCACGAGCGAAATCGGATGCTGCAGCTTCGGGTCGCCCAGGCCGTTCACCGCGAAGCCCTGGCCGATGTGGTGGCCGGCCAGCGCGCAGTCGGAGCTGATGTAGTCGGGTTCGCCGCCCGCCGGGTGATCGGCCATGCGCTTGAACAGCGGCTTGCCGATCTTCATGGCAACCTGGTGCGTGCCCAGTTTCACACCATAGGTGCCGGCATGCCCCGAGCATCGTTCGTTCGTGTGGACCTGCGTGCCGGGAATCATCTTGAGAAGCTCCTCGGTCTTCCTGCCGATGTTCTGCACGCGCTGGTGACACGGCACCTGGTAGCTCACCTTGCCAAGCGGCCGGGTGAAATCGGTCTTGAGCAGGCCGTCGCGGCGGCGCGACGTGAGGTACTCGAAGGGATCCCACATCGCTTCCTTGACCGCCTGCACGTCGGCATCGCCGGGATACATCAGCGGGATTTCCTGCTTGAACATCAGCGTGCAGCTCGGCACCGGCGTGATGATGGCCCACCCCTCGCGCGCGTACCGGGCCAGCACCGGGATGTTCGCGCGCTTGCTCTCGTCGACCGAATCCAGGTCGCCGAGTTCGAGCTTGGGCATGCTGCAGCACTTCTCCTTGTGCACGACCTCGTACGGGATCTCGTTGTGCTCGAGGACCTTGATCAGGTCCAGGCCGATGCCGGGCTCGTTGTAGTTCACGTAGCAGGTCGAGAAGATCGCGACCTTGCCGGGCGTGCGCTCGCCGTCCTTGACCGGCACGTCCTTGGATTTGGGCGCTGCGCTGCGGAATCGCCGCGTCGCGAGCGCCGGCAGCCACGCATGGCGGTCGACCTCGAGCGTCTTTTCGATCACCGCACGCGCCGGCTTCGTCGAGTTGACCGCGTTGACCACTTGCGTCACCACCGGAATGCCCGCGAGCTGCCCGTGCACGTCGGTGGAGGACAGCAGCCTGGGCCCGAAGTCGATCTCGCCCTTCTTGAACTTGATCGCCTTGGCGCGCAGCATCGTGTGCGGAAAGTCCACGTTCCATTCGTGCGGCGGCACGTAGGGGCACTTGGTCATGTAGCACAGGTCGCAGAGGTAGCACTGGTCGACCACCTTCCAGTAGTCCTGCTTGGCGACCCCGTCCACCTCGCCCGTCTTGCCCTCGTCGACCAGGTCGAACAACGTGGGGAATGAATTGCACAGGCTCACGCAGCGGCGGCAGCCATGGCAAATCTCGAAGATGCGCTCGAGTTCCTTGAGCGTCGCGGTCTCGTCGTAGTACTGCTCGCTCTTCCAGTCGATGGGATGGCGCGTGGGCGCCTCCAGGTTGCCTTCACGCGCCATCGTCCGGGCTTTCAGTCGGCCAGCTCGTTCAGCGCCTTGGTGTAGCGGTTCGCGTGCGAACGCTCGGCCTTGGCGAGCGTCTCGAACCAGTCGGCGATCTCGTCGAAGCCTTCGTCGCGCGCCGTCTTGGCCATGCCCGGGTACATGTCGGTGTACTCGTGGGTCTCGCCGGCGACGGCGGCCTTCAGGTTGTCGCGCGTCGAGCCGATGGGCAGGCCCGTCGCAGGGTCACCGACCTGCTCGAGCCACTCGAGGTGGCCGTGCGCATGGCCCGTCTCGCCTTCGGCCGTGGAGCGGAACAGCGCCGCCACGTCGTTCTGCCCTTCGACGTCGGCCTTGTTTGCGAAATACAGGTAGCGGCGGTTGGCCTGCGACTCGCCCGCGAAGGCGGCCTTCAGGTTTTCTTCCGTCCTGGAGCCTTTGAGTGCTGCCATGGTGATCTCCTGGTGGTTGATGGGGAAAGCGCGACGAGGGTAGCGCGGCGGTGATGCGCGCGTCCAATTGGGGCCCGCTATCCACCCTATCGGAATTATCTATCGCTGATCGCTGGCGATAGTATGGATCAGCTCCCGGGCGCGAGGCAAGTGCGATTACGCTATAGTAAACGCGTTACGCAATAGTAAATTGAGGAAGATGCCATGGCCGCCGTCCTGAAGGACCCGAACCCTGCCGCGCTGCCGCCCCCGCCGCCGATCCACCAGCTCCACCATTACGCATACCGCGCGAAGGATGCGGAAGAGACTCGCCATTTCTACGAAGACATCCTCGGCCTGCCGCTCTACCACATCATCCAGAGCGATTACGTGCCGAGCACGGGCGAGTACTGTCCTTACACGCACTTTTTCTTCCGCCTGCAGGACGGCTCGTTCATCGCCTTCTTCGACCTGGGCGATGACCAGGCGTGCGAGCCCTCGCCCAACACGCCAAAGTGGGTGAACCACATTTCTTTCCGCGTCGACTCGGTGCAGGCGCTGAAGGACATGAAGGCACGGCTGGAAGCCAACGGGATCGACGTGCTGGGCATCACCGACCACCACATCTTCCACAGCATCTATTTCTTCGACCCGAACGGCGTGCGGCTGGAGCTCACGGCCCAGCTCGCCGACGAGTTCCAGATGCTCCAGGAGAGCAAGACGGCGCACGCGCGCCTGGCGGAATGGACGGCACGCAAGGAGCAATGGCGCCGCGAACGCGCCGCCGGCAAAGCGGCCGAGCCACTGAAGCCGCAGCGCAACGACCGGCCCGAGTTCGTCCGGAAATGAGTGCGGTCTACGCTCGGGCCGCGTTCACCAACGGCTACGAGTTCGCGCAAGGCTCGGGCTACGTGCTGCCCGAGTACGAGTTCACGCCGCCACCGGAACTGGCTCCCGGCACCCCGGGCCGCTACCCCATCGTGATCTGCGGCGGCGGGCTCACGGGCCTGACCATGGCCTGCAGCCTGGCGACGTACGGCATCGACTGCGTGCTGCTCGACGAAGACAACACGGTGGGCGTGAAGGGCGCGTCGTCGCGCGGCATCTGCTACACGCAGCGCTCGCTCGAGATCTTCGAGCGGCTCGGTATCTACGACCGCATCGCGGCCAAGGGCATCCGCTGGAGCGTGGGCCGCACGTTTGCCGGCAAGGACGAGGTGTATTCGTTCGACCTGCGCCAGCAGAGCAATTACAACCTGTCCTGCCAGCCGCCCTTCATCAACATCCAGCAGTTCTACGTCGAGGCGTTCCTGGTCGACCGCATCCGCGAGCTCGGGCACGTGGACATGCGCTGGCGCAGCCGGGTCGTCGGGTTCGAGCAGGACAACGATGGGGCCACCTTGCGCGTCTCCACGCCGCAGGGCGAGTACACCATGCAGGCCGACCATGTGATCGACGCGACCGGCTCGCACACGCCCTTCCGCAAATGGGTCGGCGCCTCGGTGACGGCGAAGAAGGGCGATGACCGCTGGTGCATCGCCGACGTGCGGTTCCGCGCGGACGCGCCGCATGCGACGGAGCGCCACACGTGGGTGGAAGCGCCGTTCAACGAAGACCGCGCCGTGTGGCAGCACCCCATGGGCGACGAGGTGTGGCGCATCGACTACCAGATGGCGCCTGACGCGGACCCTGATGAAGTCAGCCGCGAGGACGTGGTGCGCGAGCGGCTCGCGCGCCACTTCGGCGCCGACTGCGAGCTCGAAATCGTCTGGGTCGGGCCCTACGCGTACAAGAGCGAGTGCATCGACCGGATGCGACACGGCCGCGTGTTCTTCATGGGCGACGCCGCCAAGGTCGTCAGTCCCTTCGGCGCGCGCGGCGGCAACACCGGCATCGCGGATGCCGAGAACCTGGCGTGGAAGCTGGCCGCCGTGCTCAAGGGCTGCGCGGCACCCGCCCTGCTCGACACCTACCACGACGAGCGCCACGAGGCGGCACGGCAGAACGTGTTGGTCACGAACCGCACCGCGCGTTTCCTGCGGCCCGCCAGCGCGGTCGAAAAGCTCTTTCGGGACGCGGCGCTGGGCCTGGCGCGCCAGTACCCGTTCGCGCGCCATTTCGTGAACACCGGCCGCATGGCCGTTGCCAACCCGTACACGAAGTCTCGCGCCTGTTGCGACGGTGGGGGGTTGCCGGTGCAGAACGTCCAGTTCCATTGGGCGGACGGGTCGGCCGGCACAGTGAGCGAGCTGCTGCGCTGGGCCGAAGGTCGGCTGTTGCTGCTGCTGTTCGGCGAGATCGGGGCTGAATCGCTCGAGCGCGTGCGGGCCCTGACCGACCTCGCGCCCGTACTGGCGATCCAGGTGCTCGGCAGCAACGAACACCCCCAAGTGGTCGAGCATGTGCACGACGCCGAAGGACACCTGAAAGGCGCGTGCCACGTGTACGGACACGTGTGGGCGCTCGTGCGGCCCGACGCCTATGTGGCGGCCACGGGCGAATCGGTCGATGCAGCGTTGGTGGATGCCGTGAGCCGTTGCCTCGGGACATCGGAGGTGCAGGCGTGAAGACCGAGTCGAACCTGCAGGACGCCGACGGCTTCTACGAGCGCCTGCTCGATGCCCATGCCGGCCTCACGCCCGAGCAGTCGCAGCTGCTCAACGCCCGGCTGATCCTGCTGCTGGCCAACCAGGTGGGTGACAGCGGTGTGCTGGCCGAATGCGTGAATGCCGCACGCCACATGCTGGCTGACCGGCCCACTGCCTGAGCGGAGAGCCCCGCCCCGATAAAATTACGGGGCTCATGAACGATCAAACCGCCCAGCCGGGCCTCGGCCAGCTTTCCAAATCCTTCGAACCCGCCGCCATCGAGGCGCGCTGGGGGCCGTGGTGGGAGCAGCGCGGCTTCGCCAAGGCGGGCTGGCGCGGCACCGGTGAAGCGCGCGCGGGCGAGCCGGCCTTCTCGATCCAGCTGCCGCCGCCCAACGTCACGGGAACGCTGCACATGGGGCACGCGTTCAACCAGACGATCATGGACAGCCTCACGCGCTACCACCGTATGCGGGGCTTCAACACGGTCTGGGTGCCGGGCACCGACCACGCGGGCATCGCCACGCAGATCGTCGTGGAGCGCCAGCTGCAGGACCAGAAGCTCTCGCGCCACGACCTCGGGCGCAAGAACTTCGTCGCGAAGGTGTGGGAGTGGAAGGAGAAGTCCGGCAACATCATCACCTCGCAGATGCGCCGCCTGGGCGCCAGCGTGGACTGGTCGCACGAGTACTTCACGATGGACGAGAACCTCTCGACCATCGTCACCGAAACCTTCGTGCGGCTGTACGAGCAGGGCCTGATCTACCGCGGCAAGCGCCTGGTGAACTGGGACCCGGAACTGAAGTCCGCGGTGAGCGACCTCGAAGTCGAGAGCGAGGAGGAAGATGGCTTCCTCTGGCACATCCGCTATCCGCTCAGCGACGGCTCGGGTGCGCTCACGGTGGCAACCACGCGTCCCGAAACGATGCTCGGTGACGTCGCGGTGATGGTCCACCCGGAAGACCAGCGCTACCAGCACCTGGTCGGCAAGACCGTCAAGCTGCCGCTGTGTGACCGCGACATTCCGATCGTCGCGGACGACTACGTGGACCGCGAATTCGGCACGGGTGTCGTGAAGGTCACCCCCGCGCACGACTACAACGACTACGCCGTCGGCCAGCGGCACAAGCTGCCCATGATCGGCGTGCTGACGCTGGACGCGAAGATCAACGAGAACGCGCCGGTGAAGTACCGCGGCATGGACCGCTTCGCCGCGCGCAAGGCCGTGGTGGCCGACCTCGAGGCGCAGGGCCTGCTCGCCGAGACGAAGAAGCACAAACTCATGGTGCCGCGCTGCGCGCGCACCAGCCAGGTCGTCGAGCCGATGCTCACGGACCAGTGGTTCGTCGCCGTGAGCAAGGTGAGCGACAAGGACCCGGCGGGCAAGTCGATCGCGCAGAAGGCGATCGATGCCGTGCAGTCCGGCGCCGTGCGTTTCGTGCCGGACAACTGGGTCAACACCTACAACCAGTGGATGAACAATATCCAGGACTGGTGCATCTCGCGCCAGCTCTGGTGGGGCCATCAGATTCCCGCGTGGTACGACGAGCAGGGCAACATCTACGTCGCGCGCAGCGAGGCCGAAGCGCAGGCGCAGGCGCCCGGCAAGAAGCTTCGCCGCGACGAGGACGTGCTGGACACCTGGTACTCCTCGGCGCTCGTGCCCTTCTCGACGCTCGGCTGGCCGGAGCAGACCGAGGACATGGACCTGTACCTGCCCTCCTCGGTGCTCGTGACCGGCTACGAGATCATCTTCTTCTGGGTCGCGCGCATGATCATGATGACGACCCACTTCACCGGGCGCGTGCCGTTCCGCAACGTGTACATCCACGGCATGGTGCGCGACCACGACGGCAAGAAGATGTCGAAATCCGAGGGCAACGTCGTCGACCCGGTGGACCTGATCCAGGGCGCGGACCTCGAGACGCTGGTGCAGAAGTCGACCGTGGGCCTGCGCAAGCCGGAAACCGCGCCCAAGGTCGCCGCCCGCGTTCGCAAGGAATACCCGCAAGGCATGCCGGCCTACGGCGCCGACGCGCTGCGCTTCACGATGGCCAGCTACGCGAGCCTCGGGCGCAACATCAATTTCGACACCAAGCGCTGCGAGGGCTACCGCAACTTCTGCAACAAGCTCTGGAATGCGTCGCGCTTCGTGCTGATGAACTGCGAGGGCCAGGACCTCGCCGAAGAAGGCGCGACGCGCACGGCGGCCGACCGCTGGATCATTTCGCTCCTGCAGCGCACAGAAGCCGATGTCGCCAAAGGCTTCGCCGAATATCGCCTCGACAACGTCGCCAACACGATCTACCAGTTCGTCTGGGACGAGTTCTGCGACTGGTACCTGGAGATCGCCAAAGTGCAGATTCAGGTGGGCGATGCCGCGCAGCAGCGCGGCACGCGCCGCACGCTGATCCGGGTGCTGGAGGCGATCCTGCGCCTGGCCCACCCCGTGATTCCGTTCATCACCGAGGAGCTCTGGCAAGTGGTGGCCCGCGTGGCCGGCAAGGAAGGCGAAACGATCAGCGTCGCGCCCTACCCGGAGAGCAATGCGGCCGCGATCGATCCGCAGGCCGAGACCCATGCCGCCAGGTTGAAGGCGATCGTGGACGCCTGCCGCAACCTGCGGGGCGAGATGAACGTCTCGCCTTCGACCCGGCTTCCCGCCTACGTGGTCGCCGGATCGCCGGAAGACGCCGCCTTCATCCGCGAGGTCGCGCCAGTGCTGCAGGCGCTGTCCCGCCTGTCCGAGGTGAAGCTGTTCGACGACGCGGCTTCCTGGGCCGCCGCCGCGAAAGCCGCGCCGGTGGCAGTGGTCGGTGCCACGCGCCTGTGCCTCTACATGGAAATCGACGTCGCGGCCGAGAAGGTGCGCCTGGCCAAGGAAGCCGATCGGCTGCGTGGCGAACTCGCGAAGGCGACAGGCAAGCTGGCCAACGAGGCATTCGTGGCCAAGGCGCCGCCCGCGGTGATCGAGCAGGAGCGCAAGCGCATCGCCGACTTCACGGCAACACTCGACAAGGTTCAGGACCAGCTCGCGCGACTGGGGTGATCGTCAGCGGACGATGAACTGCGGCGTGCCGTTCTCCAGCGCCGCCGGCCCGCTGCCGAGCTGGTCGAGCGCGCTCACGCGGGGAGCGGCGAGCGTTTCGTGGATACGGTGGGCCACGTACCAGCTCGCGCGCAGGCGCGACTCCCGCGTGTGCGAACCGATGCGCGGCGTGAGGAACAGGTTGGACAAGTCGTGCAGCGGGGTGCCCCGCGAAGCAAAGCCCGACTCCGCGCCGTCGAGCATGCAGGCCTCGATGCGGCCATCCGTCAGCGCGTTCGCGAGCGCATCGACATCGAACAACTGCGAGCGGCTGGTCCCCACCCACACCTGGCCCGGCTTGCAGTGCGCGAGCACCTTGTCGTTGATGAAGCCCTGGTACCGCGAGGCGTACATCATCTGCACCGAGACCGCATCGGCTTGCGCCAGCACGTCCGTCAGCGCGAGCGGCTGGATATTCAGGCGGCTCCAGATCGGCGCCGTGTGGTGGACGGCCGGGTCGTAACCCACGAGCTTGGCGCCCAGCGCATGCAGCATCAGCGCCAGTGTGTGTGCCGTCGGCGCCAGGCCGAAGATGCCGATGATGCTGCCGTTGAGCTCGCGCCCCATGCGGATGCTGGCATGCCGGTCGCCGATCAGCGACGAGCCGATCCCGCGCCTGAACAGCAGCAGCAAGGACGCGAGGAGATATTCCGCGTTCGAGCGGACGTTGGCCGTGGTGGCCTGGATGACACGCACCCGGCGATCCCGGCAAGCTTCCAGGTCCGTGTTGTCGGTGCCGGCGTGCATGCGCGCCACCGCTTTGAGCACGGGCGCGAAATCGAGGAATTCGCGCGTGACCTGTACTTTGCGCGGAAGAACTACTGCGTGGGCGTTGTAGACCGCCCTGCGTAAGGCGCTAGTATCAAGCGCGAGATCCGGTCGCGTCTCGACGGAGTGGCGGGCCTCGAGCCACGCCAGCGCTTCAGGCACCAGCTGTTCGAGAAGCAGGATGTCCACCCGGTTGCGTCCTTGTCTTACAGGTACCCGCTGAACTTCAGCCGGATACTCGGGGCGTTCCCCCGAAAGTGCGGCAGACTTTAGCTGTAAACATTTGTGTCGTCCATGAATAAATTCACAGAAATCCGTAAGGCGGTGTTCCCCGTAGCTGGCCTGGGTACCCGCTTCCTTCCCGCGACCAAGGCGCAGCCCAAGGAGATGCTGCCCATCGTTGACAAGCCCCTCATCCAGTACGCCGTCGAAGAGGCCTACGCGGCCGGCATCCGCCACATGATCTTCGTCACGGGCCGCAACAAGCGTGCCATCGAGGACCACTTCGACACGGCCTACGAACTCGAGAACGAGCTGCAAGCCAACGGCAAGCACGACCTGCTGCAGCTGGTGCGCTCGGTCCCCGAGGACATGGACTGCTCTTACGTGCGCCAGCCGCGGGCGCTGGGGCTGGGACATGCCGTTCTCTGCGCGCAGCCCCTGGTCGGAGACGAACCTTTTGCCGTGCTGCTGGCCGACGACCTGATGTGCGGCCCGGACGGCGGGCCCGGCGTGCTGGCACAAATGGTCAACGTTTTCCGCGAAAAGGCGACAAGTTTGCTGGCCGTGCAGGAAGTCCCCGCCGAACACGTCAAGCGCTACGGCATCGTGGCGGGCCAGCCCGCCGGCGAGCGGCTCATGCGCGTGCAGAAGATGGTGGAGAAGCCCTCCCCCAAGGAAGCGCCCTCACGGATGGGCGTGTCGGGCCGCTACATCCTCACGCCCGCAGTGTTCGAACACATCCGCAACAATCCGCGTGGACAAGGCGGCGAGATCCAGCTCACGGACGGTATCGCCAAGCTGATCGATACCGAGGGCGTGCACGCCTACCAGTACCAAGGCAAGCGCTACGACTGCGGCAGCAAGCTGGGATTCCTGGAGGCGACCGTCGACTTCGCGCTGCGGCATCCGGAGGTCGGGCCCGGGTTCCAGGAATTCCTGAAGAGCCGCTGACTTGTCAGCGGCGGCGCAGCACGTGCACGTACTCGCTGCCGATCGTCTGCTGTTCCACCAGTTCATTGCCGGTCTGCTTGGCGAAGGCCTGGAAGTCGCGCAGCGAGCCCGCGTCGGTGGCCACCACCTTGAGCAGCTGGCCGGATTGCATATCGGCCAGCGCCTTCTTCGCCTTCAGGATCGGCAACGGGCAGTTGAGCCCCTTCGTATCGATTTCCTTGTCGATGTTCATCGCATGTCCATGAATTTCGGTTCGTGCCCGCGGCTACGCAGCCAGTCCGCGAGCGCGTAGCCGGTGCCCGCCGGCCAGCACATCACGTCGTCGTACGCGAAGAGTTTGTATTCCGCAAGCTCAGGCGAGAGGCGCACCTCGCCTTCCGCGACCGCGTGGTACGCGATGATGACCTGGTTCATGCGGAAGAACTCGTACACGCCGATGAGATGAATCTCGCGTGCATCCAGATTCGTCTCCTCCTTGATCTCGCGCGCGATGCCTTGCTGCGGCGTCTCGCCCGCCTCCATGAAACCGGTGATCAGCGCGAAGCGGCGACCCTGCCAGGCCGCGTTGCGTGCGAGCAGGATATGCCCTTGATACTCGACCACGGCGGCGAGCACCGGCGTCGGGTTGTTCCAGTGCGTCCAGGCGCAGGCCGTGCAGCGCAGGCGCGACTTCTCGCCGCCGTCCTCCAGCTGCACCACGGCCTGCAGCGGATTCGCGCAGTTCGGGCAGTAACGCCACTCGTGCTGCATCACGCGGGGAAAACGCCCGTGGAGAGGTAACGGTCGCCGCGGTCGCACACCACGAACACGATGGTCGCATCGCGCACCTGCGCCGCGATCTGCTGGGCGACCCAGCATGCGCCGGCGGCGGAGATGCCGCCGAAGATGCCCTCCTCGCGCGCGAGGCGCCGGCACATCTCCTCGGCGTCGCTTTGCGAGACCGAGACCAGCTCGTCGACCGTGTCGGGATCGTAGATCTTCGGCAAGTACTCCTGTGGCCACTTGCGAATGCCCGGGATGCGCGAGCCCTCGCTCGGCTGCGCGCCGATGATGCGGATCGCCGGGTTCTTTTCTTTCAGGAACCGCGAGACGCCGGTGATGGTGCCCGTCGTCCCCATCGCGCTCACGAAGTGCGTGATCCGCCCCTTCGTCTGGTCCCACAGCTCGGGCCCCGTGGTCTCGTAGTGGATCCGCGGATTGTCGGCATTGGCGAACTGGTCGAGCACGCGGCCCTTGCCTTCGCGCTGCATGTTCTCGGCCAGGTCGCGCGCATATTCCATGCCGCCGCTCTTGGGCGTGAGGATCAGCTCGGCACCGAACGCCTTCATGGTCTGCGCGCGCTCGACCGACAGGTCCTCCGGCATGATCAGCAGCATGCGGTAGCCGCGAATCGCCGCCGCCATCGCCAGGGCGATGCCGGTGTTGCCGGAAGTCGCTTCGATCAGCGTGTCGCCGGGCTTGATCTCGCCGCGTTCTTCCGCGCGCTTGATCATCGACAGGGCCGGCCGGTCCTTCACGGAACCTGCGGGGTTGTTGCCTTCGAGCTTGCCGAGGATGACGTTGCCGCGCTCGCGATTTTCGGCGGCGCCGATGCGTTGCAAGGCCACAAGGGGGGTTTTGCCGATCGCGTCCTCGATCGTCGGGTAAGAAGTGGACGGAGTCATGAGGGTCACTGTGCCATAATTTTCGATTGCCCCTCAGACTGTGCCGGAGTGGTGAAATTGGTAGACGCAGGGGACTCAAAATCCCCCGGGGTAAAACCCGTGCCGGTTCGATTCCGGCCTCCGGCACCAGCCCCTGCACGCGGGTGATCAGTAGCGCGCGGCCTCGCGAATGCGCGGGAGGTTGTCCTCGAAGTACGCGAGCCCCGAGCGGTCCAGGTTGTTCACGGTATTCAGGTCGCTCGTGGGAGCTTGCATTCCGCGCCCCAGCCGCAGTGCGTTCGTGCGCTCGCGGATGACGGTTTCGACGGAGTGCGCGAAGCGATCAGGGCCGCCCACCTGCACATGCGACGTGGGCCGCCAATCCTGGCGCGGTCCGAGTCGCAGCGACACTTCGAACCCCAGGAACTGGTGCGCCGAACTGCCGCCGTTGTCCCGCGTCCTCTTGTAGTAGAAGCCGATGGATACGTCGTTGAACCACTGGCGCATGCCGAGCTGCACGCCGCGATCGTTGTTCATGAATTGACCCGCAGTGGCTTCGAGGTCGGTGCGGGTGGACAGGGCGCTGTAGCGATAACTCGCATAAGCCGGATAGGCCCGGCGCAATGTGCCCAACGGGCCCAAGCCGCCTTCGTACTGGTTGTTGCGGAATGCGCCTGCAGTGGCCGACAGCCGGTGCCGTCCCTCGCCGGGCTCCCAGCGCGCCGAGCCCAGCACGCCGTCGTAGTACGTGCCGATGCGCCCAGCCGTCAGTTGCACCTGCACCGGGCCCGCGATCGACCCCACGAAGCGAAGCGGCAGCGTTTGCGTGAAAGCAAGGCGTTCGGTGCCGGGCCGAATACGCAGGCTGCCGAAGACTGCATTGGGTTCATAGTTGCGCGAATGCGCGATCGGCGCGTTGACTCCCCAATCGACGCTCGCGCCTCGCCATAGCGGAAGCTCGGCATCGATGTTGGCGCCGACGTCCACGTCGAGGGCGCCCACCTCCGTGCCCACCTTGGTCCTCAGCACGGGGCCGACCTTCACCCGCACGGTTTGCCACGCCGGCTTCTGTCCCGTGACCACCCATGCCACACCGTCATGCAAGCTGTCGACGTTGGCCGACGCCGGCGTCGACACTTCACCCGCCGTGCACGTGTTCGCCGGGCCATCGATCCATTGCTTCAGGCAGTCGGCTTGCCCGGTCACCGCGACGAACGGGATCTGCCGCTGCGTGAGGATCAGCCGATAGCCCGATTTTAGGGACGAGAGTTGGCGGGCAACGACACCCAGGGCGGCGCCCAGTCCATCGACGGTATTGCGCCTGAAGCTGCCGTTGTTCACGCGCACGGCGATCGTCCGGTCCGGCATGCGGCCGACGGAGATGTCTTCGAATCCCCGCGCTTCGAGCGCCGCGGCCAGCCCGCGCAATCGGTCATCGGTGGGTTCCGTGGCTTCCGCAACCAGTTCGCGCGCCGGCAGGGGCTGCTCAGCCCGTGCGGGCTCAGCTCGCGGCTGCTCTGTCGGCGCGGCCATTGTGACCGACGAGGGACGCGCGGCCTCCGGTGAACGCGGCATCTGCGGAGTCCTGTACAGCGGCACGGACAGGGCAACGTCCCACCACCTGCGTTTGGTGAGCGTGTTGTCATTCAGCCTCGCGTTGGCACCGGCCGACAGGCTCCACCCCGAGGGAAGCCACGCCGCCGGCGCGAAGGCGCGCACGCCTGCCCACGCGTTGCGTCCGCTGATCTCGACCTGTCCGCGAATCAGCGGAAAGGGCTGCCAGGCCATCGAGCCGAACGCGCCATCGAGGGGCGACCTTGAGCCCGCGTTTCCCGTACCCGACCTGCGTGCTGCGCCCGCACTGGCCTGGAACGGTCCGTTGTCGTAGGTCAGGACGCCATAGTAGGAACGAAAGAAGTTGGTCGCGCCTCCCACGTCGACGGCCCCCGCGCCGACGAACCATTGCTTGTTCCGGTCGAGCGGGATGCCCACCTTGGCCGAGGCGACCAGGTGCCGCACACCGCAGGCGGTCGTGAAGCAGTTTTCACGGAAGGAACTGGTGGCCAGCCGGCCGACGACTTCCAGGTTGGGCAGCAGCCCGAATCCCAAGGCCATGTCGTGCCCCGCCAGGCGAGCTGGATATCCAGCCACTTGCGGCTCATAACTCGCGGCGGCCTGACCCCAGTCCAGAATCCGCGCCGTCGGCGTCATGCCCAGCCCGGTGTAACCAGATGGGACCAGGTTCGTGTCGACTGCGTGCGCAGGCAATGCCGCGAAGGCCAAAAACGCGAGTTGGGCACGTTTTATCGTGAGGAGCGTCACTGATTTATCGCTTTACGCGCATATGCGAGGACAGTTACATTATGCTTCTTATCGTTACTTTTGGAGAAACAGAGATGGGGCATCGGTTGGCGAATGCAGTTGCGGTCGTGATGACGGCGGCACTTTTGTCCGCATGTGGCGGAGGTGGCGGCGACCAGCCCGCGGAGGTTGCGGCCAGCGATACCACTCTTGCGACAAATTCGACGACAGCGCCTGCGGTCGCCAACACGGCTTTCCCCTTCCCGTCCGGCGTGACGGAGTTCGGCACCTCCACGGCGACCACGGTGCAATTCACGAGCACGGGCGCTTCGCCCGCGTTCTCGATCGCGACGAGTACCGGCACGGCTACCGGCACGACGACCTTCGGTTCCTGCCACTTCGCAGTCACGGCGATCAACGGCACGGTGGGTACCCTGAAGGTGGGAAGCACGGTTACGGTGAACCCCTGCAACCTGAACGTTGGCACCGCAGGTGCTGTCGCCAACGGCACCGCGACGTCGCGGCCTGTCGCGCTCGTGCTGGGGGCCGCATCGTCCGCGAACTCGAGCGTCACCGTCGGCGTGAGCGCGGGCGGTCAGCTGACGCTCAACGGCAGCCTTGTCGGTACGGTGACTCTGAAGCCGATCACTGGCGCTTGATGGGATGCCGGCCGACCTCGAGGTCGGCTGGCATGTGACATTGGTCCGCAACCCGGCTGTTACATATCCATCCGGGTGGGCCTTGTTGAGCTACGCGGTACAGTCTCGCTGACAAAGATTTACAAAACGGGACAGTAATTCAATGGTTTCGAAGAGGACGGCGGCTGCGTGCCGCCTGTTTGCACTTTCACTCGGCGTCCTGGTCCTGCACGGCTGCGCGGTCGTGACCACGCCTGGGTTCGACTACGCAGCCCCCAAGGATCGCTCGAGCATCGCACTGGGCGAATACGTGCCCACCGATGCGAACAATCCCCCGCAAGGGGTGATCACGCCGATCACGCCCGCGTTGGTCCAGGCGCAACAGCAGTCCCGTCCGCGCACCGCGCCCGCCGATATCGCGAAGCTGTTTGCCGAACCCAAGCCCTATGCGATCGGGCCGAGCGACATCGTGAACGTGGTGGTCTACGACCACCCTGAACTGCTGCCGATGGCCGGCACGGTGATCAGCCAGCAAGCCGACCCGACCGGAATCAGCAGCGCACCCGGCTTCATCGTGGACAGCCAGGGCTTCATCTCGTACCCCTATGCCGGCCGCGTCAAGCTGGCCGGACTGGGCGAAAGCGAAGCGGCCGATCTCATTGCGAGCCGGATCCGGCGTGTGATCAAGGAGCCGCAGGTGACGGTGCGCATCACTTCCTTCCGCAGCCGCCGCGCTTACGTCGAAGGCGAGGTGCGCACCCCCGGCACGCAGATCTTCACGGACGTACCCATGACTCTGCCGGAAGCCATCAACCGCGCCGGCGGAATCACACCCACGGGCGATCGCTCCTTCGTCACGTTGACGCGCAACAACCAGACGACCGTCATCGACCTGATGCAGCTGCAGGACATGGGTGTGAATCCCAACCAGATCCTGCTGGAAAGCGGCGACCTCGTGACCGTGCGCAGCCGGGACGAGCGCAAGGTGTTCGTCATGGGCGAAATCCAGCGGCCGTCGGCGCTGCCGATGCGCAACGGCCGCCTGACGCTGAACGAGGCACTCGGCGAAGCGGGCGGGCCGAACCTGAACACCGCCAATACCGGCCAGATCTACGTGATCCGCAATACGTCTCAGGGCGGTTCCCCAGCGATCTTTCACTTGAACGCGAGTGCGCCGAGCGCGTTGGCTCTTGCGGAAACTTTCCCGCTGCAAGCGCGCGACGTGGTGTACATCGATCCGGTCCCGCTCGTGAACTGGAACCGCGTCATCTCCCTCATCCTGCCCTCGGCGAGTGTGTTGAACACCACGCGGCAGATCGTGAACCCATGATGGCAATTCTCGTCCTGTGCGAGGGCAACATCTGCCGCAGCCCGATGGCGCAGGGCCTGCTTGCTACCGCATTGCCTCAGGCAACAGTGCGTTCCGCCGGGCTCGGAGCATTGATCGGCATGCCCGCAGACGACGTGGCGCAGCGGCTGATGCACGAACGCGGAATCGACATCAGCGGGCATCGCGGCACCCAGATCAACCGGCAGATGTGCCTCGAGTCGGAGATCATCTTCGTCATGGACGCGGGGCAGCGCCGCCAGTTGGAAGGCCTGTTCCCGCAAGTGAAGGGCCGAGTGTTCAGGCTGGGCGAATTCGCCAAGCAAGACATCCCGGACCCGTACCGCCAACCCGAAGCTGCCTTTCGCCGCGCCCTGTCGTTGATCGACCGGGGCGTCAACGATTGGGTGCATCGCATCCAACGCATGTGACCACGAGCCATGAACGCCCCCCACCATCTGCTCCAGAACCAGTTCGCGGTCAAACAAGTTCCCGCTGTCGCGAACGACGACGATCAAATCAACCTCTCCGAGTACTGGGACATCATCGTCGACAGTCGATGGATGATCGCGGCCATCGCCGCAGTCGCGGTCACGATCGGCGGTGCGTATGCCTTCCTGGCCAAGCCCGTCTACGAATCCAACTTGCTGATCCAGGTCGAGGATTCCCCGAACTCGGCCAAAGGTTTCCTCGGCGAAACGGCCAGCCTGTTCGACGTGAAGACACCCGCGACGGCGGAAATGGAAATCATCCGCTCGCGGATGATCATCGGCCAGGCCGTCGACAGCACGTTGCTGTACATCGAGGCTCGCCCCAACTATCTCCCGATCGTGGGTGACTGGCTTGCGCGGCGTGCGAAGGACCTTTCGAATCCCGGCTTGCTCGGGTTCGGCGGGTGGGTCAGCGGCAGCGAGTCCCTCAAGGTCAGCGCGTTCGATGTCCCCGCTTCGATGGAGCATTCGCGCTTTGTCCTCGTGGCGCGTGCCGCCGGCAAGTACACGCTCATGCATCCCGATCTGAAGCAGCCGCTCGAGGGCACGATTGGCATGCCGCTGGTGGAACAGACGCCCGAGGGACCGATCAAGCTCCTGGTGACGAGCCTGCAGGGCAAGCCCGGAGCGGAATTCTCGCTGGTCCGTCAGTCGCGGCTGGACATGATCGAGACCCTGCAGCAAAACCTCAAGCTGGAGGAAAAGGGCAAGCAGTCGGGCGTGATCGACGCCCGACTCCAGGACGTGGATCGCGGCAAGCTGGTTCGCATCCTCAACGAGATCGGCCAACAGTATGTACAGCAGAACGTCCAGCGCAAGGCCGCAGAGGCCCAGAAGACGCTGACGTTCCTGAATGCGCAACTGCCCGAATTCAAGAAGCAGCTGCAGCAATCCGAAGACGCGTTCAGCAAGTACCGCAACGAAAAAGGCACGGTCGCGCCGCTGGACGATGAGGCGAAGTTGATCCTGGGCCAAAGCGTGGACCTGCAGGGCAAGCTGATGGAAGCGCAGCAGAAGCGGCGTGAATTGATCGCGCGCTTCACACCGGATCATCCGAGCGTCAAAACCCTCGACGAGCAAATCGCCGGCTGGCAGGGAGAGATCGCCAAGCTGAACTCCCGCATCAAGTCGCTGCCCAATCTCCAGCAGGACGCGCTGCGACTGGAACGCGACGTCAAGGTCAATAACGACCTGTACGTGCAGCTTCAGAATAATGCCCTGCAGCTTGAATTGATCCGCGAGGGCAAGGTGGGCAACGTGCGCCTGGTCGATCCGGCGGCGATGCCGGAAAACCCGATCAAGCCGAAGCGTGCCCTGACGCTCGCACTCGCGCTGGTCGCAGGCCTTGTCGCGGGAGTGGTCGCGGCACTCGCGCGGGCGGCGTTCTTCCGCGGAATCCGCAGCTCGCACGAGATCGAGGCGCACACCGGCCTGAACGTGTACAGCAGCATCCCGCTCAGCGCGCCGCAGCTGGCCATGGCGCGGCAAGTCGCGGAACGCCAGCCCGGCGTGCACGTGCTCGCGCAGGCGGATCCGAACGACATCGCTGTGGAGAGCTTGCGCAGCCTGCGCACGGCGCTTCAGTTCGCGATGCTGGAGGCCAGGAACAACCGCGTCCTGATCACCGGGGCGACACCCGGGGTCGGAAAGAGCTTCGTGTCCGTCAATTTCGCGGCGGTGTTGGCAAGCGCTGGCAAGCGCGTGCTCCTGATCGACGCGGACCTCCGCAAGGGTTACCTCAATCTCTATTTCGGCGTTTCGCGCGGTGGCGGCCTGTCCGAATTGATCGCGGGCAGTATTGAGCCGGAGGCGGCCCTGCGGAAGAACTTGGTACCGAATGTGGACGTGATCACCACGGGCACGTTGCCGCCCAATCCGGCCGAATTGCTCATGAGCGGCCATTTCGCCAACGTGCTGAACAAACTGAGCGCCGCGTACGATCTGGTGATCATCGACACCGCCCCGGTGCTGGCGGCCGCCGACACGCTGTCGGTGGCGGCGCATGCCGGCACGCTGCTGCTCGTCGCGCGCGCCGAGCAGAGCCAGCTGGGCGAATTGACCGAATGCGCCAAGCGACTGGCGCACGCCGGGCAGTCCGTGACGGGCGTTCTCTTCAACGCCGTCGACCTGAGCCGCCGCCACTACGGCAGCTACAGCTACAAGTACGGTGGATACAAGTACCGCGACTACCGCTATGGGCAATAGCGCGTCCGGCGCGCTGGATGCGACCCTCCCCGCCCCGCTCGCCCACCCGGTCTTCACGGCCGCCTTGCAGGACCTCGCCGCTGTAGGCATAGAAGTTTCGAACACGCCGGTGGGCGGCGCTGCACCTTATGCATTGATCGGCGCGCGCTCGAACGCGCGCTGGTGGCTGCTCCCGCTGGAGACAGGACAGCTCGCGGCTAGCGGGCTGGCATTGTTCCAACCGGTGCTGCAGTCGGCGCGCTGCATCAAGGCGATCGCGTCATGGCTGAGTCGCGCGCATCTTCAGCACCTCTGGGCGAGGCGCAAGGTCTACATCTCGGCGGGTGAGGAGTTGGCACGGCTGATCGGCAGCAGCAATACCGTCAAATTCGCCTTCTTCACAGGCACCGACAGCCCCCACCGGAAGGTCGCCGTGCAGATCATGGATAACAGTGGCGGGATCCTCGCGTTCGCCAAGATCTCGCGTAACCCGGATGTTGGGATGCTTTTGATGCACGAGGCTTCCGTGCTGCGAAAGCTCGAATCCACCTCGATACGCGGAGTCGCTGTTCCGCGCGTGCTCCACGCGGGCCGTGTGCAGGACGCCACGATCTTGGTGACAGACACGTTAAAGACACCGGCAAGCCGATCGGCAACCGAACTGACTGCAGAGCATGTGAGCTTCGTGCGGAGCCTGTCGCAAACAACGCAAGGCGCGGTGTGCGCCTTGCGTATGGTCGAGGCCGAATATCGCGAGCGTGTGGATCGTGTGCTTGAACGCTTGCCCCCAGCTTGGCAAGAGCGCATGCTGCGCGCGCTGGACTTTTTCTCATCGCAGCCCGATCAAATCGTCGTGACCTCGATGTGCCATGGCGACTTCACGCCCTGGAATACATTTTCTTGCGAGCACGGGCTGTACGTCTTCGATTGGGAATACGCATCGGACGGTTCACTGCCGGGTCATGACATCGCTCACTTCGTCCTGAACGCGACAACTTCACTCGGGCAGAAACCAGCGCGACGCTACGAGAAGGCGCGGCAGCAGGTTGTCGACACACACAAGGACTTGCGCTCAGATCTGGTCGACGTGTGCCTCGTCGCGTATCTACTCACACAGTCCTTGCGTTACGTCGAGCGAGCCCCCGCGGGTGGCGAGTCGATTGCAGGCTGGGACCGCGAAGAAGACCACGCGGTGCTGTTGGACTATGGCTTGTCGCGACAGCGCATCTCATCGCAATGAGCATTGGAAAGCACACACTTACCAATCTGGCGGGTGCAGTTGTGCCGCTGGTGATCGCGTTGATCACAGTCCCGCCCTACCTTCGCTATATCGGGGTGGAGCGGTTCGGGGTGTTAGCCGTTATTTGGTCATTACTAGGGTATTTCGCCTTTGTGGATTTTGGTTTTGGTCGCGCCGTGACGCAGCGCGTCGCGCGACTCGCACATGGCACCGACGTCGACCGGAGCCAAGTGGTATGGACTGGGCTTGTAGCCTCCTTTGTACTGGCGGCACTGGGAAGCATCGCTCTGTATGCCGTCTCGCGCTATTTGCTTGCCTCGCAGTTCAAAATGTCTCCGGCGTTGCGGGCAGAGGCGGAAACGGCCGTGCTCTGGCTAGCGTTCGCGCTCCCGCTTGTCCTTCCCGGCAGCGTGTTGTTCGGGGCGCTTCAGGCGCGATTTCGCTTCTACGAAGCGAATCTCACCCAGACGGTCGGGAACCTGCTGGTGCAACTCGTTCCATTGGCTCTCGCCATGACTGGCCACGTGGAACTCTGGTACCTAGTACCGGCGATTCTCCTTTCGAGGGCGATTACCAACTTGATTCTGTTCGCGCAGTGCAGGCGGCACGTTCCTATATTCGGCGGTCCTTCGATTCACAGGCCTCATCTTCGGGAGATGGCAGGATATGGCGGCTGGATTTCCGTGATGAACGCCATGGCCCCGCTTCTGGTGACGATCGATCGGCTCATCATCGCTTCTGTCAGCGGCGCCCGCGCGGTCACGCATTACACAGTGCCTTATGACCTGGTTTCGAAAGGGTTGGTCATATCTGGAAGTGTCTCGTCAGCACTGTTTCCCAAAGCGGCCTCTCTCGACAGCGCAGAGGGTAAAGCGCTGGCTAGTCGCGCAGCGGCCATGCTGCTGGCTGTAATGACGCCCGTTGTGATTGTCGGGCTAGTCGCGTTTCACCCTTTCCTTGTTCTATGGGTCGGCCGGGAACTGGCGCAGGAAAGCCGAGGCGTGGGTGAACTGATATTGGTAGGCGTGTGGATCAATTCGCTAGCCGTTCCGCATCACGCTCGATTTTTAGCGACAGAGAGTCCCAAAAAGGTCACTCTGATCTTTTTGTTCGAAATTCCGGTGTATTTCGCCTTGCTTTGGTACGGCATTCATTCTTTGGCTGTCGTGGGCGCCGCCGTGGCATGGACTGTTCGCGTAGCACTGGATACGGCACTTCTGCTGCGTCTGAATGGTGTTTTCATTCAATCAGTCGCTATGTCGGCATTCCCCTTCTTCCTTGTCTCCGCAAGTTTAGGCGTGTGTCTTACCGAAGCGCCGCTTCCCGTGAAATTGGGAGCTGCCGGCTTGTTGCTGTCACTCGCGATTTACAAGGATTCAAGCTTGTACAAGTTGATTCTTCGGCAGTTGCTGCCTGTTCGGGCCCGTGCATCATGAGTGCAAGAACGCTGAGAGCCTTGGCCGCCAAGCTCCTGGCCGCGATCCGACCAGCGCGCGAGCGTGGGTTGGCGGAAAAATTTCCGCAATACAAGATCGGCCGGGGAACATACGGTGACCTTACCGTTCGCACTTGGCACGAGGGAGCAACACTAGAAATCGGCGCTTTCTGCTCCATTGCCGCCGGGGTGAAGATCTTTCTTGGTGGAGAGCATCGCTCCGACTGGGTCACGACCTACCCGTTCAGCGTCCTCTGGGACAGCGCACGGGGTATCAAGGGACACCCCAAAACCAAAGGCGATGTTGTCATCGGAAATGACGTATGGATAGGAACTGATGCGTCAATTTTCTCTGGAGTCAAAGTGGGTGACGGCGCCGTCATCGGTGCAGGTGCCGTCGTGACTAAAGATGTTCCAGCCTACGCGGTTGTGGCCGGCAATCCCGCCCGTGTCGTCCGGTATCGCTTTGCCGAAGAGACGATTGGCAGACTTCTAAAAATTCAGTGGTGGCTATGGAGCGATGCGAAGATACAAAAGGCCATGCCGGACCTGCTTAACGTCGACATAGAGGCGTTTCTTGGCAAAGCGGAGCGAAGTTTTTACTGATCGCCCCAGCGAGTCACTGACTGGCGATGCAATGAATCAAGAAGCCATGGCGAATTTTTCGTACTATCGCAACCAGCGGAAAGCGCTTTCCTCAAAGATTCCGCAGGGGCAACATCGAATTTTGGACGTCGGATGCGGCGCTGGACACTTCGGTGCGCATCTCAAGGAAAGCGGCCGTGCGCAGCAGGTCTTTGGCCTGGAACTTTCCAGCGCAGCCGCGGCAGAGGCCGAACAACACCTCAGCGGCGTCGTTTGCGCAGATTTAGACTCTTTCGATCTTTCGTCGTTGCGTCCTCGCTGGGGCAGCGACGGATTTGATTTCATCGTCTGCGCCGACGTGCTGGAGCACGTCAAGGATCCGTGGCGCACTCTCGGCGAACTGACCTCACTGTTGCGGCCCGGTGGCAAGGTAGTGATATCGCTACCCAATGTGAGGCATTGGAGTGTTTTTCTGCCGCTGGTGCTGCGCGGAAAATGGGAGTACCGCGATGCAGGAATCATGGACCGCACGCATCTGCGCTTTTTCACTTACTCGACCGCGCTCGAACTGATCGAGCGCGCGGGACTTCGGATCGAAACCGCCTCCCCCCAGATCGGCGGCAAATGGAGACTCTTATCGCACCTGAGCGGTGGGCTTTTCGACGAGCTAATTGCGATCCAGTATGTCTTCGTCGCAAAAGGAGCAGCTTGATGCTGACTGGTACCGGTACAAAAGAGCCCCTGCGTGATGGTCAGCCGAATGACGCGGGCGATTGAGCTGTCCGTTAGAAGCGCTCGATCATGATCGACCTACCCCGCATCGCAGCTATCGTCGTGACCTACAACAGCAACGAGGATCTGCCCGAGTGTCTCGACGGTCTTCTCGTGCAAGAGGACGTCGACCTGCGGACCATCGTCGTTGATAACGCTTCGCTCGCGTCAAGTCGAGAGGCGATGCTGTCCAGTATGCGTCAGAAGATGGGCGACGCGAGCATCCTAACCAGCTCAAATGCAGTTCCGGCAGTCGTTGATCACGCCTTGCGCGCGATTTTCGTCCAGAACGAAGTGAACGGCGGTTATTCGGCAGGAAACAATATCGGCGCACGGTTGGCAATCGGACTTGGCTGTCAGGCGGTGTTGATCGTGAATCCGGATGTCCGCATCACAGACCGAAAGTACGTTGCCCAATTGGCAGCCAAGCTGATGAGCCATGACCGCTACGCGGTTGCCGCTTCGGCGATGTACAACTTGGCCGGGATTAACGAAAACCCGATGTACGAACTTGGGTTTCTCGAGGAATTGTTCTGGCCGGTCTGGACGGTTGTTTCCCGCCTCGGCTACCGACCTCCGTCGCAACGCGTACAACGTGGTCGCCGGATCGAGAAGGTTAGCGGCTCATGCCTGCTTATACGCAGCTCCTTCCTTGAATCGATCGGGTATTTGGATGAGCGCGTTTTTCTGTATTGCGAAGAAGCGATTCTCGGCGCGCAAGTCCGGAATGCCGCGCGGGAAATTGCCTATGCACCAGAGCTTAGGGCAGTGCACGCGCACATGTCATCGGCCAAGGGAAACCCGACGCGTCGGGTAAAAGAATGGATGCGCAGCCGTCGGCACTACCACCAGTGCTATGCCCGATATGATCCACTTCGCCGTTTTTTGCTTCGCCTTTCGCAGAGCGCCGTGCTCGGTCTGGTTCGCGTGAAGTATTTTCTTTCGGAACGCGGATGAAGCGTCGCTCGCGTCCACCGGTTTGCTGCGTTCTGGTCAGATGGCGCAGCAGGCATTGCGCACGCTTGCATGCCTCGATCCGCCTGCTACGAATATGAGCAGTCTTACAAAGTCTCAGTTGATTTTTCTGGTGACGCTGTGCGTCTATGCGACAGCCCTCGCGCCGGTGGTTGGCGACGACCAGAGAAACTTCCTGGTCATCGCGCTTTCTATGCTGACCCCGCCTCTTATCTTCATTTCTCGTCTTCGAGTGCTGCGAGACGTGATGTGGGCCTCCACGGCAATCCTATACAGCTGCGGCGTATCTCTGCTTCGCGGCGGTACGGGCAACCTCACTACCGTCGCATACACGACCCTCTTTGCCTGCTCGTATCTGGCTGTGGCCGGAGCACTTCGATCCGGGCGGATCAGCCGGGAGCTGGTACTGGTCACGCTGCGAAGACTGATCTATTTGTATACCGCAGTCGCCCTACTGCAACTGTTCGCGTCGCTAGCCGGCCTGCCGGTGCCCAATGAAATTCTCTCGAAAGGTCTCTGGAGCTACAACTCACTCGCCGTCGAGCCTTCGCACGCCGGACGCTTTCTGTCGATTACGCTACTGGCGTACTTGATGTTGGCTCGCACGGATGGCAAAAGCGGCCGACCGTTAGAACTCTTGCGCACTCACAAGCGGTTGCTAACTGCATGCCTTGTTTGCGTGTGGCTCACAGGAAGTGCTTTCGCGATGTTGGCTGCGCCGGTTGCCATCGTGCTCTCACTATCGAGACGGTGGATCATCGCTGCATTGGTCATGCTTTGGTTGCTGTGGCCGGTATTCAGCTCCGTCGACTCGATCTCGGGGCAACGCGCCCTAACCTTTTTGGCCGCATTGCCGAGTCTGGACATCGACAAGATCGCGGATGCCGATCAGAGCGCGTCGCTTCGTATCTTGCCCTTGCTCATTTACCACCAAAAGCTTTCGGCCGAACAGCTTACGTTCTGGTTTGGTGCTGGGATCGATGGGATCAGAGCTTACATACAAGGGGAGTTGATCGGCGCGGGCGACGCAGTTATGGCCGGCTTTTATCCCGGCTACGTCATTTCCTTTGGCTTAGTGGGGACGGTGCTTTTTCTTTTTGCCTTCGTATTTCGGTTCGTGAGCAGATCGACCTTACCGATCGTCGTCCTTTGGCTCCTGCTCTTTGCAACTTCGGCGTGGAACGTGCAGCTCTTCTGGTATGGACTAATGCTCATCCGCGTCGGGCATCACTTCCGGAGAACTGACACGAGCGGTGCAGTCTCGCATGAACGCGGCCTTGCGATCGAAGAGCCGCAAGCCCGAACTGCGCTCCAGAGAGTGTGATGCGAAAGATACTTGTGTCCGCCTATGCGTGCGAACCTGGCCGCGGCAGTGAAGGCGAAATCGGCTGGAGTCTCGTCCTGGAGCTGGCAAAGAGCAATGAAGTCTGGGTCCTAACGCGAGCGAACAACAAAGCCGCGCACGATGCGGCCTTTGTCTCGGGCGACAGACCTGCCTCACTGCACTTCATCTACTACGACCTACCCGGATGGACCAGGTGGTACAAGAAGGGCAAGCGTCTCTTCCTCGTTTACTACTACCACTGGCAGATCGGGTCATTTTTCGAAGCTCGACGCTTCGTTCGGTCCAACCCCGTGGACCTGGTGCACCATCTCACCGGCGGCATGGACTGGCTGCCTTCCGGGCTCGCGTTCCTCGGTCTTCCGTTCATCTGGGGTCCCGTAGGCAGCGAACGTATCCACCCGCTCATTAGCCGTACGCTTCCTCCGGTTGTGCGGATCAAGGAGGCATTTCGCACTGGTATCCATTTCTGCTTCCGCCACTTCGATCCGTTGGTGCGCGCCACTGGACGCAATGCAACAGTCATTCTTTCCCACACACCGGAGCACGTAGCGGCTCGCTATCGAAAGAAGGTTCATCCTTATGTGCAAACGGGTATCCATCCGAATATCCGCTTTGCACGCATGAAGACTGACTTCCGACGCAGCGAATCATTCACGATCATGTACGCAGGCGAGCTTGTGCACTGGAAGGGCGCCCGTCATGCAGTCGATGCGTTCTGCGAGTTTGCCTGCAGCACCCGCGACGCGCGGTTGGTGGTGATCGGCGATGGACCGCTGCGCGATGAACTGGAAGCTCGGGTCCGGAAGAACGACCTACAAGATCGCGTCCAGTTTTGTGGGCGGCTTTCAATGGCGGGCCTGGTTCAGGCTTTGGGCTCAGCCGATGTTTTCCTCTATCCCTGCTATCACCACGGATTGGCGACTGTGGTTCTCCAGGCAATGTTGACGGGATTGCCTATCGTTTGCCTGGAAGGTGACGCAATAGGGCGCACGGTCGGTGTTGAGGCCGGCGTCACGGTTCCATTGGAGCGCAAGAGCCATTTCATTCAAGGTCTTGCAGGCGCGCTACGGCAGCTGCACCAGGATGAGGGCTGGCGGAGTCGCCTGGCGGCCCGAGCGCAGGAGCTTGCGCTCGCCAGATTCGCTTACCAGGCTCTCGGCCACGGCTACGAGCGGATCTACGATATCGCAGCACCGGCTGCCGCTGCACATGCATAGGCCCACGCCGCCTGTTACGGCCGTGGTGTGCGCTTACAACGCGGAAGCCTACGTTCGCGCTGCCCTGGTGAGCCTGTGTGAGCAAACATACGGCAACTTGGAAATTCTCGTAATCGACGATGCCTCGACTGATCGCACCGCAGCGGTGGTGGCTGAAATCCAGGCGGGGGATCCGCGCATTCGACTGATTAAGCTGGCACGAAATGGCGGCATCGCTCACGCGCGCCAGACCGGCCTGCTCGAGGCCCGCACAGAATGGATACTGTTCCTCGACGCGGACGACGTAGCCCTCCCGACCCTGGTGGCACGTCAGGTAGAAGTCGCGATATCAGATCCGAACATCCTCGGTGTTTCGACCTACTCGACCTTTATCAATTCCGAAGGCCGCGCGATCGGCGTCCAGAAAGTAGGGATTACCACGCGCGAGCAGTTCTTCCATGTGTTCGCGAAAGGCAAACTGGTGTTCGTTTTGCCGACCACACTCTTTTTGCGGTCGACAGCGCTAGCCGTTGGCGGCTACCGATTGCAGGGTTTTGCCCCAGGGAAAGTGCGCTATCAGGATTTCAGCGAAGACGTTGACCTGTGGTGTCGTATGGCCGACTTCGGCCGCGACGGTAGGTACTTCGTCACCATCCCCGAACCGCTCTTCCACTATCGCAAGACCGTCGGCTCCCTTTCGACGGCCAACGTTTTCCGGATGCAGGACAAAATGCGCTGGATCAAGGATTGCTTGCTGCGCCGGCGGAGAAATCTCCCCGAGCGATCGTATCAAGAATTCTTGCAGTCAATTCCTCGATTTCGGAAATTGAACAACCTGCGCGTAGACGTCGCAGCGTTTCTCTACAAGCAGGTTGGCTTCTGCTATCTCCGGCGGCAGTACGTGCGAATGCTTCTGCTCGGCGTGGCTGTTGTGCTCCTCAGCCCCAAGTTTCTGCGCCAAAAATTGCGAATGCAGACAAGGAGCACGCCCGAGATATGAACGCATCGTCTACCGCGCCGGCCAAATCCCGGCTCCTGTCGCGCCTATTTGCATGTTACGAGGAAGCTGGCGTCAACTACTGCCTGTTACGCAACTACGAAAACTTGCCGCACCAAGTGGACACACGCGATATCGACATCCTGGCGCAACGGTCGCACCGAGATGCCAGCCGCAGGGCGATCGCCATGCTTGTGCAAGACGGAGCAGCAGTGCTCTATCACCAATTCTCCGACGAACGCTTCGACCAGTACTACATCCTGCTGCAAGACGACACGGAAGGTGAAGTGCAGGAATTGAAGATCGATTGCTTTTTCGACTCGGAACTATACGGAGTCAGGCTCCTTGCTGGCAAAGACATCCTGGCCACCCGGTGCCGCTATCGTGATTTCTACGTGGCCGAGCCGCTGTACATGTTCCTCGATAAATGGCTGTTCGGTTACCTTCTTGACGCCGAGCTACCCGCGAGATACCACGAGGGATTCCGGCGGACCTGTATCGAGGAGCAAGACAAGGTGCGCGCGATTCTCGCGCCGCTACTCGGGACAGCTCGCGCGCAACGCGTAGTGGCGCATATCTGCAATGCGGGCTTCGCGCCGGATATGGAGCGGATTTCCCGGCCCGAGTTGTTTTTGGTCCTGCTCAAACAAGCTGCGCGGTCTCCCTTCTTCCATGTTGGTCACTTGTTGCACTTCGTCTATTCACGCGTCCGTCACTTGCTTCGACCGAAAGGCGAATTCGTGTCGTTGAGCGGTCCGGATGGCTCCGGCAAGACGACTGTATTGGAGCACGCAGGCAAGAGACTGCGCGTCTTGTTTCCTTATAGCGCCTCCGGCTCCGGACATTTCCGTCCCGCGGCTTTGCCGCGAATCGCAGCGCTCCTAAAAAGAAGCGGCGCCATCGAGGTCGTCGACGAGAACTACGCGGAACCGCACAGAGGCAAGCCTTCTGGCTTCGCCGGCTCCTTGCTCAGGCTCTCCTACTATTCGCTTGACTACGTGTGGGGTTACTTCACGAAGATCCGGCCCGCGTTGGTCCGGCGCGAACTCGTCATCTATGACAGGTACTTCTTCGACATGGTGGCCGATCAAGGCCGCTCGCGCGTCGAGCTGCCACGGTGGATCAGGAAACTCGGTCTGTGGATCCTTCCTATGCCGCACACGGCCTTTTTTGTTGAAGTGTCGCCCCAGATCGTGCGCGAACGCAAGCAGGAGCTTTCTCTCGAACGAATCGCAGAAATCAACGCAGCATACCGCGATCTCGCCACATCAGGTCACATGGTCGTACTCGAAAATGACGGGCCGCCCGAGACGGCCATTTCTGCGTTAGTAACTCAGGTCATCACTCGCAGGCGCGCACGTCTTGGACTGGATCGGAAATGACGCGCGGCATCGTCTTCGCTCACCTCTTGAATGATCGATCCGGAAGCCCCAAAGTCCTCGCTTCCGCCATAGCCGCGTTATGTGAGCATCAAACTGACAGGCTCTTCATCGGTTCCGACGGTTCAGGCTGGCTGGACAAGAGCGCGATACTGACGACGCGTTACTGGTATCGCCGCACGCCCTACCGTGTAGGAACGTTGTTCACCTATTTATTGAGCCAGGCTGCACTATTTCTGGCGTTGGTGCGGGATCGGGATATTCGGCCTGATGCCGTGGTGTACGTCAACACGCTCCTGCCGTTTGGGGCTGCGCTTTATGGCCGCCTGACGGATCGACCCGTCGTCTATCACCTGCACGAGCTTTCTCTCAGCCCTGCGCCTTTGCGCTGGTTTCTGACTACGATCGCGCGTCACACTGCGGACTATCTGATCTACGTGTCGGACTTCCATCGCAATTGCCTGCCTATATCGTCAGTGCCTGCGACGACGGTCTACAACGCGCTCGATGAGACGCTCACCTGCCGTGGGCAAGAAACGCCATACCATCACCGCCGCAGCGGATGCTTTCGAATCCTGATGTTGGCTTCGCTGCGCGATTACAAAGGAATCCCCGAACTGGTCGAATTGGCCAAACGGTTCAAGGCGTGCGCAGACATCCACTTCGACTTGGTTGCCAACGACGACGAGCACACGACGAAACGGTACTTTGCGGATTTGGGCGCTCCCCCAAACCTGACCGTGCATCCACGCACGGATGATCCGGCAACCCACTATGCCCGAGCCAGCCTCGTGCTGAACCTCTCCCGGCCTGGCGAATGGGTCGAGACGTTCGGCCTCACACTGCTCGAAGCAATGGCGTTCGGTATCCCCGTGATCGCCCCGCCGGTTGGCGGCCCTGTAGAGCTGGTCACGGACGGCGTGGAAGGATTCCTTGTTGATTGCCGTCAAATCGACACGCTCGCGGAGAAAGTGCAGGAACTAGCCAGCGACGAGGGCTTATGCCTGCAAATGTCTGCTGCTGCCCGCTTGAGGGCGAGCACGTTCTCACAACGCGAATTTGTCAATGGCCTTCGCAGAGCCTTGCATCTGGTCGCCGTTAAGTAATCTGGTACTCCGAGATTGGAAAGAGTCGAAGTCGCAGACGGGCATGCTGAGCGCAACCGATCACGGGGCAAGCACAGGCGGCTCGCGTTCGTGGCAGCACTTTTTCTCGGCATCTTGTACATCGCGAGCACGGAAGCCGGCTCAAATTTGGTCCTGACGACACTGGCATGGCGAGGAACACGGCGTTGCCAAAGGCTCCGAAGGTGCCCTCATTCTTCTCACCGGAGACCATCTTGACCGCGTGCCAGCGGCCGCTACGCTACAACGCGCGACTCGCCTGCCGCTGATTGTCTCTGGGCGCAATGCGGGCCACTACTTCAAGGCCCTGCGCGCTGCCGGCACGCACAACCTCTGGCCCGAATCTTCCTCCATCAACACGGAACAGAACACCGCCTGCTCGGCGTGCCTGCTCGCAAGCAGGAGGGTCGATTCGGTGTTCGTCGTCACCGATGAAGCGCACATGCCCAGAGCGCTCGCGTGGTTCGGGTACTACGCCGTAAAGGCAACGCCTGCTGTCTCAGGTCCGCCGTGGTCCGGTCACTCCGAGAACCCGTGGCTGCCAAGCCGCATTGGCTGGTCCCGCAGCAAGGCGGTCATCCACGAGTGGGCGGGGTTGATCGACTTCCGTTGGCGAGCGCTCGTTCAGCACCGCCTTCCGTGCCCCGAAGCCAGGAATCCCGGGGAAGCATAGAAGGCAGCTGGGAACGGCGATTTCTATTTCGCGTGGGCGCGTCCTTGAATGACGGTCGCCGGAAATTCATCCGGGTCGATCATCGAATCGTTCTGCGCCACGACCCGGGTGACGATGCGCCCGGCCGCATCGGCCGGCGCGGGAGTCTCCTCGAGCAACTTGAAATACTCGCGGGCCACCGCGTCCCACGTGTAACGCTGACGGGCGATCTGCTGCAATTGCGCGCCGACCGCTTCGCCGCGCGCAGGAGTCATCGAATCGACTGCTGCACGCAGCGAGACCGGGTTCCTGAAAAAAACCGCCGCGTCATCGGTCGCCTTGCGGTTGTAGATGCAATCGAACGCGAGCACCGGCACGCCGAAGTGCATCATTTCGACCAGTGACGGGTTGGTGCCGCCCGCCGAGTGGCCATGCAGATACAGGCTCGCCCCGCTGCGGACGGTGCGCAGCACGCCCACGTCGTAGATCGGATCGAGCATGTGCAGGTGCGGATGGTACGCGAAGCGCTGCCTCAGTTTCTGGCCGAACGCGCTGGCGTTCCAGTTGCCGATGAAAACCAGGTCCGTTTCCGGCCGCACCGCGAACGCCTCGAGGATCATTTCGGGGTTGTTCTCGGGCTCGATCCGGCACAGGGCCAGCATGTAGCGTTGCGGCAGGCCTTCGCAGGGCTTGGCGTCTGCAGCCACGGCGTGATCGCCGCCATAGGCGATCACGCGGCAATCCCGTCCGTACATCTGCTTGGCATGCAGGGCGATGCCGGCGTTGTCGGCGATGACCTCATGCGACCAGCGGACCGCCATGCGCTCCGAGATCCGCAGGAACCACCGGGAAAAGCCCTTCCACTTCGCGCGACGCCACTCGACGCCGTCGATGTTGGTCACGATGCGGGCGGTCGAGACAAGACGCACCAAGGGGAGCGCGATCGCGCCCGACACGCCAAGGAGCAGGATCACGTCGCAGTTGCGCCAGACCGCGGACACCAACGAGAGTACGTCGTACAGGACGCTGGATGCGCCGTTGGCGCTCAGGGGCAGGTAATGCAGCCGCGCGCCCATGTACGCCCTGGGCCGCACGCGGTAGTTCTTCGAGCTGCAATACACAACAAGGCGCGAGCGCAGGCCTTTCGCCTGGTGGGCGCGCACCAGGTTTTCCACGAGCGTTTCGAATCCGCCGTACGCCGCCGGGACTCCCACCGTGCCCACAATCGCGATCCGGCTCGGGGCGCCCAAGGCGTCGGCTGCGGCCCGCGCGCGCAACCACCTGTAGCTGACGTGATAGAGGAGCACCGATGCCGCATTGGCGCACACCAGCAACACGGGTTGGTCGAAGACGGTGATTGCGGCAAGCGCCGGTGACGCGGAAAAGAACCAGACGATCGGGGAAACGGCCGCATTCTGGAAGCCTTGCCTTGTGCCGGCGAGCTTGCGGGCAATCACCCGGCTCTTGATCAGGCTGTGCAGGTGCGCGCTGTCAGGGTGCCCGGGTGACTGCCCACCCAGGTAACGGCGCACGATGCTGTAGAGGACTTCAGTGATCGGATAGGCGCAGATCAGAAGCGCGGCCCATACGGACACTCCGGGATTCCGCATCGGGAGCAGCACGGCCAGCCATGCAAGCGCGAACCCGACGAAGTAGGCGCCGCCATCACCCATGAAGAGCTTTCCCCAGGGGAAGTTCACGAGGCCGAAGCCCGCGACGGCGGCGGCAACGAGCACGCACGCGAGCAGCAGCGCGGTGTCGCCCGCATGTCCTGCGATGGCGCCCAGCGCCAGGAGGGCGATGATGGCGATGCCGCTCGCCAGCCCATGCAGGCCGTCGACGATGTTGATCGCGTTGGCCACGCCGCCGACCGAGCAGGCGGTGAAGGCAATGGCCAACGGGGACCACGCAACCACGGTATCCAGCGCGGGGACCTCCAACCGGTTCAATGCCACGCCGGTGAGCATGCAGGCGACCCAGCCGCTGCAGATCGTGGCGAGCAGGCGCGGAATGACCCCGACCTTCTTGGTCACATCTTCCAGCAGGCCACATGCGAGCGCGGGGATGCCGGCAAAAAGGATCACCCCCAGGATCTGCTTCGCCTGCGCGTTGGGAACCACGGCCCAACCCACCAGCAGGCCCGCGTAAATCGCGATGCCCCCGACGCGCGGGGTGGGCTGCATATGAAGCTTCTGGACGCCGACACTGCTGTCGAAAGTGAATCTGCCGTGACGGCCCTTGGTCAGCACCAGAAAGATGCAGGCAGCCAGCGCGCACACCAGCGTCCAAGCGGCGGCGCCCCCGGCCCCAAGCTCGGCTGAGAGACCGCTCACCACGGGCCTCCCTTGCCCATGGCGCCATGCCCCACAGCGGCTTGCGCTACGTGCGTCATGCCCTTCTCCTCATCCTATGCAGTTTTTTACACTTGTATCAAGTGTAGCGCGTATGTAAGAGGATGCTATCCACCGAATTGGGTATTGCAGGGCTTAGAAAGCAGGGCTGTGACCTATTTCACCGAAATCGAATTGGGGGATCCAAGAAGACGTTCTCTCGCAGAACTCCCCGTTTAGGTGCAGTTTATCGACAATTTGTAACATTGAACTGCTGAACAAAAACGCCCTGAAGAGGTCATCGAGAGTCGATAAATCGTGATAATTTCACGGGTTTTTCAAAAGAGCGACATCGGATGAGCTACTATCGGTTGCCTTCTTACACTTCAAGTGTTACAGTAACGTTGCCTTTTGACACATCTCGCCCCGCGTTTCATTCAAGGAAGATTGTTACTCGGCGCAGATCACTAAGTATTCAGTTTTGGAGCTCTGAAATGACCCGTACCCGCATGGCGAAGATCGCCGCCGCCCTCTCCCTCACTTTGGCCGCCGGCATCGCCGCGGCGGATACCCAGTCCGTGAGCGTCACCGCGTCCGTGACGGGCATCTGCAAGTTCAACACCGGCCAGACCCCGGTGCTGGCCTTCGGCGCGATCGATCCTTCCGGCACCGCCGATGCGACCGGGAGTGCCAGCGTGACGTACAGGTGCACCAAGGGAACGGGGGCAACCGTCACCGCCACCGGCGGCGTGGGTTCGCGCACTTTGACCGGCAGCGGCACCGCCGCCGCCGATACGATGACGTACACCCTGGCCTTCACCTCGGGTAGCACGGGCACGGGCACCGGGTTCGGCGCGGGCCAGGACCTCACGGTGGTTCTCGGCGGCACGATCACCGCGGCCAACTACCAGAACAAGACGGTCGGTCCCTATGCCGAAACCGTCTCGCTGACCGTCGCGCCCTGATCTCGCAGGCAGTTGAGCGATGCGGCGCAGCTGGGCAAGGATCGCGCTCGTCGCATTGCTCGCGGCCGCAGGACTTGGCGCCTCGCCGGCTTTCGCGAGTGGCAGCACCTGCCTTTTTCAAGCCAAAGGACTGGCGCTGAGTTTCGGCACCTTGAACCCTGCGAGCGCTGCCAACGTCACGGTCCCGGTCGCGGCCGCCACGCTCAATGCAGACAAGGTGGGCGACTGCGCGACCAGCAAGACGATGGTCTTCAGTGCCGACAACGGCTTGCATTTCAGTGGCTCGCGCCGCATGACCAACGGAACGGATTTCATCCCCTACAGCATCACGCTGCCGGGGAATCTGCCCGGACCCGGCAACAACACGTACGCCACCTTCACCTTCACCGGCACGGTTCTGGGCACCAGCTATCAGAACGTTTCCGCCGGGAACTACAGCGACACCGTCACGCTTACGGTAACTCCTTAACAGGATGTGCTGCCGTTCGGAGACACCCGGCTCATGCATTACCTGCCGAAACGATTGAAATCCTGGGCTGCGGCCGGCTTTGCCGGCCTCTTCCTTGTTTGCGCCCCGGCTCTTGCGGCCGAGTTCTCGGTTGGCCCGATCCGCCTGGAACTCGGGGCCGCCGTCAGGAGCGGTGCCCTCACGGTGCGCAACGACAGCAAGGAGAAGATCAGCTTCCAGCTCGAAGCAATGGAGTGGACCCAGGACGCGAGCGGGGCGGACCGCTACACCGAGACGCCGGATCTCATCTTCTTCCCCAAGATCCTGGGCGTGGAACCCGGTGAGGAGGCGATCGTTCGGGTCGGCGCCAAAAAGCCGGTCGTGCCAGTCGAAAAGACCTACCGCGTTTTCATTCAGGAGCTGCCGAACCCGAACCGCGCCGGCACCAATGTCGCCGGGCCGCACGTCAATGTGCTGCTGAGATTCGGCGCGCCGATCTTCGTGGAGCCGCAGCAGGCATTGGACGAGGCGGAACTCACGGTCGTGTCGCTCGACAAAGGCGCCTTGAACTTGTCGGTCAAGAACACGGGCAACCGCCACCAGGTCATCGAAGGCATCCATCTCAAGGGGATCGGGCCCGATGGCCAGGAGCTCTATACGTTGACTTTGGCCGACCGCTATCTGCTGGCGGGGACCACCAAGGCTTTTACCGCGACCATCCCTGCCGAAACGTGCCGCCGCCTTGCGGCGATCACGATGGAGCTGAAGACCGACAAGCTCAGTCGCACTCGCAAGCTGGACGTCAGCCGTGCGAACTGTCCTTAAGAGCGTCGCGGTCGCGGCGCTCTGCTGCCTGGCGACGCATGTCCCGGCGCTCGCGCAAGCGGTCCCTACCGCCGAACTCGGCGCCGGTGCGCGGGCGGAAGCGATGGTGCTGCGCGTGAGCTTGAACGGCCAGGACAAGGGTGACCTGTTCGTGAGCCGCACGGGGGACGGCGACTTCCTCGTCAAGGACAGCGATCTCCAGGAGCTCGGCTTCAAGGCTCCCCTGCCCGGCATGGCAACGACGCTGGAAGGCGAGCGATACATATCCCTGAAGTCGATCGGCGGCGTCACCTACAGCTTCGATCCACGCCGGTTGACGTTCGCCATCACGGCGGATCCGCAGCTGCTGCCGGTGCGCCAGTTCGGGTCGCCGCCGGGCTCCGGCCGCGGCTTCGTGCCGCGCGAGAACAGCGGCTTCTTCAATTACGCGCTGGACTATGCAGGCGGCAGTGCCCTCCCGCGCACCACCTGGGCGGCAACCGCGGAGGCCGGCTGGCGCCAGGGCGATTACTTGTTCGTGACGAACGGTGCCACCGTGCAGTCGCCGGACGGTGCACACAAGTTCGTCCGGCTGATGTCGAACGTGACGCGCGACGATCGGGAAGACCTGCGTCGCTGGGTGGCCGGCGACTTCTTCACGCCTTCGCGCGAGTTGAGCAACGGCGTCAACCTGGGCGGCTTCAGCGTCTCCAAGCTGTACGGCTTGAACCCTTACCTCGTGCAGTTCCCCACACAGACGATCAGCGGGCAGGTGGCGCTGCCGAGCCAGCTCGACGTGTACATGGACGGCCAGAAGATCCGCTCCGAGAACGTCAACCCCGGCCAGTTCCAGCTCAACGACATCCTGGCGTACAGCGGGGCACGCAACGTACAGGTGATCGTGCGCGACGCGTTCGGCCGCACCCAGGCACTCGACTATTCGTTCTACTTCAGCGACAGCCCTTTGCAGCGGGGTCTGCACGAGTACAGCTATAACGTCGGCGCGTTCCGGCGCCGCTACGGCGTGGAGAGCAATCTCTACGGCCCGGCCGCGTTTTCGATGTTCCACCGCTACGGTCTCACCAACGCACTCACGCTGGGCGTCCGGGCGGAAGGGGCACAGAAGTTCCTCAACGGCGGCCCGTCGGCGACGCTCGTGCTCGGCCCTTGGGGCGTTCTCAGCATGGCTGCCGCCGCCAGCAGCGTGGCGGGCCGGCATGGCACGGCCGGGTTGGTCGGCTACAACTACCAGGCCCCGAGCTGGAACGTCGGTCTCACCCTGCGGCGGGACCGGGGCGACTATGCCGTGCTGGGCGATCCGCCCACTGTGACGAACCGCAAATACGAGGGCAACGTCACCTTGGGCTACAACCTGCCGGCCCAAGGCGGCAGCATCTCGCTGAGCCATTCGGCGGTTGTGACTGACCCGACCCGGGCTGGCGACCCTTCAGCCGTCGGCCAGCCTTTCGTCTTCGTCGGGCTGGCCAGGCAACGCGTTTCCGCCATCTCCTATACGAGGTCCCTCGTGTCCGGCCGGGTGTCGCTCATCGCCAGCCTGACCCGCACTCGCGACACGACGAGCAGGACGGAAGCTTTTGTCGGGCTGACCTTCTTCCTGGATCGCTACTACACGGCGACCACCAATGTCCGCCGCGAGGCCGATCGCCATTCGGAAGTCGTGCAGTTCACCAGGAACCAGCCGATCGGCGAAGGCCTGGGCTACCAGATCACCACCGGACACGCAGCGGATGCAGGCGGCAGCAGCACGACGCTTCTCACACAGGCCCAGTACAACGCGCCCGCCGCGATCCTGCGCGCCGAATACGACACGCAGCGGTCGCCGCAAGGCCGGCAGTCCACCATCGAGCGCCTGTCCGTCGCCGGTGGCGTCGCCTACGTGGGCGGTGAGGCGGCGATGGGCCGGCCCTTGGTCGACGGTTTCGGGATCGTCAAGGTCGGCAAGCTGCCTGGCGTGAAGGTCCTGGTGGCTGCCCAGGAAATGGGCCGGACCAATGCGGAAGGAAAGCTGCTCGTGCCGACCTTGAACTCCTATCACGACAACGACGTCTCGATCGCGCCCGAATCCGTGCCGATCGAATACGAGGTCGCGGCGACCTCGAAGAAGGTATCACCCTGGGCACGCGGCGGTGCGATCATCGATTTCGCGGCGAAGAAGATCCAGGCGTTCAGCGGCGTCCTGAAATACCAGGGCGAGAGCGGGCCCAAGCCGGTCGTCTACCAGGAAATCACGCTCCGCGCCAACGGCAAGACGCTGACTGTCGAGACAGGGAAGGCGGGCGAGTTCTACCTGGAGAACCTGGCGCCGGGAACCTATGCCGCGAACGCGCTCGTCGAGGACAGGCCATGCCCGTTCGAGCTCGTGATTCCGGATACCGCGGAGACTTTCGTGGAATTGCCGGCAGTGCTCTGCCGATTGAAGCCCCTAGAGCGGCACGACTGACATCTGGATCGGCCAGGGATACACGCCCTGCCGGGCGTCCTTGGCCAGCTCGAAGCGGAACTCGAGGTCGAGCACGGTACTCATCATGCCGCGGCCCGGAGTGCTGCGCGTGACCACGCCGCCGCCTGGGCCCATCTGCACGTCCGCACCCAGTCCGCTGACGCGGACCTGGCGGACGAATTCGCCCTCGCCCGCGAACACGAGCATGTAGTCCGGCGTGTTGCTCTTGATCACCACACGGGCCGGTGCCGGTACGTCGACATATCCGCGCGCGATGTCGAGCGGTGTGACCGACACTGAAGAAGGTTGCGCGAGCACCTGAAGGCTCGCGTGCTTGAGGATGGTGGCGTTCACCGTCACGCCGATGCTGCCGGCCCTGGCGGCAGCGGGGCAGGCAAGCGAGCCCAGCAGCGCCATCGCTACGACCACGGACTGCGCCGTCTCTCTCAACGTATTGGAGTTGCCCACGATGATTCCTGCCCCTGATTGCGAGTCGATCGCCCGCATACGAAGGATAGGTTTGCATGCCACCCGGCATGTAGGCCATATGCGTGTTCGGGACTGGGAAAAATTACCCGCGCGCTTGGGCAATACAGCACACGGCTGTTGGGCTCACATCAGTCCCGGCGCTACGGTCGGGTAGTTCAATCGTACTCGCAGCTCGCGCTTGATGCGCACGTTGGACATTCTTCGAGACTCGTTCATGAACCCGAGCGAGTTGAGCGAGAGCTCCTGCTCCGCGGCGCTGCGTGGCACGCGCCGTGGGCGCGGCAGGCCGTACAGGTCGGCCACCAGGTCGTAGTACTGCCCCACCTTCAGCTGCGTGTCGTCGTTGGCGTTGTACACGCGCTGCGGCGCACCGCGCCACAGCGCCGCGATGGCGATGCGCGCCAGGTCGTCGGCGTGCACGTGGTTCGTATACACATCGTCTTCGTCACGCAACACGGGCGCGCCTTGCTGCAGCCGCTCGCGCGGGCCGCCGGGCCGGTCCGGCGCGTAGATGCCCGGCACTCGCAGCAGCGAAACGCGCGTGCCCGTGCGCCGGCCGAAGTGGCGCACCAGCCGCTCGGCGTCGAGCCGGCGTTGCGCGCGCGGCGTGCGCGGTGCGGGCGGGCGGGACTCGGTGACGAGCGCACCGCCGCAATCGCCGTACACGCCGCTGGTGGAGGCGTAGACCAGGGTGCGGGGAACGCTGCGCAGCGCGAGCGCCCGCACGAGCGCGTGGGTGCGGAAGTCGCGCCACCACGCGCCCGAATGCAGGATCGCCGGCGGAGCGAGGTGCACGACGCGCGTCGCGATGCCCGCGAGCCGGCGCAATGTGGCCACCTCATCGAGGTTGCCCGCGAGCGGCACGATCCCCGCCTCGCGCAAAGCCGGTGCGCGCGCCGCCGTCGAAGTCAGCGCACGGAGCTGCACGCGACCGCGCAAAGCCCTGGCGGCGCGCAAGCCGACGTCACCGCAACCCACGATGAGCACGCGCTCGCGCCGGAAGCGCGACGGCAAGGCGCCAAGGGGGCTTTGAATTGAAGGCAAAATCGATAGTGGGACAAATCGAGACCGGCCGAGGATAACCAAAGATGACAAGCGCTTCCGCCGCGGCGGGCCCTTTCAAAGTGACCGTGCAGCCCAGCGGCCGCGCGTTCGAGGTCGATGCCGGCGAGGCGATCCTGCTCGCGGCGATCCGCCAGGGCATCGGCATGCCCTACGGCTGCAAGGATGGCGCCTGCGGCTCGTGCAAATGCAAGAAGCTCGAGGGCGTGGTCGTGCACGGCGTGCATCAAACGAAAGCCCTCAGTCCCGAGGAAGCGGCCGCCGGCTACATCCTCACCTGCTGCGGCGTGCCGCAGACCGACCTGGTCCTCGAGTCGAAGCAGGTCACCGACGAGAGCGCCTTCCCCGTGCGCAAGATGCCCTCGCGCGTGCTGTCGCTGGAAAAGCGCTCGCACGACGTGATGGTGGTGCGCATGCAATTGCCCGCCAACGACACGCTGCGCTACCACGCGGGCCAGTACGTCGAATTCATCCTGCGCGACGGCTCGCGCCGCAGCTACTCGATGGCGAACGCGCCGCACAACCAGATGCAGGCCACGGGCGCGGGCACCACGGCGCCCGTCGTCGAACTCCACATCCGCCACATGCCGGGCGGCAAATTCACCGACCACGTGTTCACCGCGATGAAGGAGAAGGAGATCATGCGGCTGGAAGGGCCGTTCGGCAGCTTCTACCTGCGCGAGGATTCGGACAAGCCGATGGTGCTGCTCGCTTCCGGTACGGGCTTCGCGCCGATCAAGGCACTGATCGAGCACATGCAGTTCAGGGGCATCCAGCGGCCGATCACGCTTTACTGGGGCGGCCGCCGCCCGGCGGACCTGTACCTCGACGACTGGGTGCAGGCGCAGCTCGCCGCGATGCCGAACCTGAAATACGTGCCGGTGATCTCCAATGCCCTGCCCGAGGACAACTGGACGGGCCGCACGGGTTTCGTGCACCGGGCCGTGATGGAGGACTTCCCCGACCTCTCGGGGTTCCAGGTGTACGCGTGCGGCGCGCCGATCGTCGTCGACTCCGCGCGCAAGGAGTACAGCGAACTGGCCAAGCTCCCGCCGGAGGAGTTCTACGCCGACGCCTTCACGACCGAAGCCGACAAGCACGGCACGACCGCCTGATCCGCGCATGATCCAACGCAGACCATTCCTCCTGGGCGCGGCGAGCGCCGTGGCCGCCCCTCTCGCCTTCGCCCAAGGGCGTCCGATCCGCATCGTCGTGCCTTACGCGGCCGGCGGCCCCATCGACGCCACCGCGCGCATCCTGGCCGAGCGCGTGAAGGATTCGCTCGGAACGGTGATCATCGAGAACAAGCCGGGCGGCGGCGGCAACATCGGCGCGGACCTCATTGCCAAGTCGGCGCCGGACGGCACGACGATCGGCATCGCGGCCGTGGCGACGCACGCGATCAACCCGTGGCTCTTCTCGAAGATGCCGTACGACGCGGCGCGCGACTTCACACCGATCACGCAGATGGTCCGCGTGCCCAACGTGCTCGTGATGAACGCCGGCACGGCATCGCGCCTGCGCATCAACACGCTGGCCGACCTGATCGCCTATGCGAAGGCGAATCCGGGCAAGCTCAATTACGGCAGCGGCGGCAACGGCAGCGCCGGGCACCTCGCCGGCGAGATGTTCAAGCAGGGCGCCGGCATCTTCGCCGTGCACATCCCCTTCAACGGCGGCAACCCGGCGCAGCTTGCACTGCTCTCGGGACAAGTCGATTTCAACTTCGACAACCTCGCGACCGCCGCGCCGAACATCCGTGCCGGCAAGCTGAAGGCATTGGCCGTGACGACGCTCACGCGCTCGGCGCAACTGCCGGACGTGCCGCCGGTGGCGGACACGATCAAGGGTTTCGCGATCGACACCTGGTGGGGCCTGGTCGGCCCGGCCGGGATGCCGCGCGATCTGGTGGCCAAATACAACGCGGCCTTCGTTGCTGCGCTGCAATCGCCGGAAGCCAGGCAGAAATTCGCGTTGTTGCTGGCCGAGCCGGTGTGGAACTCGCCGGACGAGTTCGGCCGGTTCATGCGGGCCGAGCTCGCGAAATATGAAAAAGTAGTGAAGCTCTCCGGCGCCAAGGTCGATTAAGTCCAAGCTGAGCTTCCTACAACGCGTGTGCGGTTTGTCCGACACGGACGCGGCCGGCGCCTCCCTACATTGGCTCGACAGTAGGGAAGAAGGAGACGCACCATGGGCATCGTCGGCAGGAGCTTCTCGGTATCGGTTCTCGCCTTGGCCTTCGCGGACAGCGGCATCGCCCAGGTGCCGGACCCGGGGGCCGCGACCTTCACGACGCCCTACGGGTACGCGCTGCCGGGAGCCAAGGGTTATCTCGGGCTGAGCCTGGGGCGCGGCCTCACCTCCTCGAATTGCCCGGCAACCCTGTTGCTCTGCCAGAGCCGGGACCAATCCGCGCAAATCTATGCGGGACGCATGCTCGGTTCGCACTGGGGCGCGGAAGTCGGTTATGTCGACACCGGGCCCCTGCTGCGTCCAATAGGCGAAGCGCGCGCGCAGGGCCTGAACCTCAGCCTGGTGGGGCGCGCCCACCTGTCGTCCTTCGGCGTGTACGGGAAAGTGGGCACCACCTACAGCCGCTCTTCCGATACATCCGTGATGGGCAACGCCGCCGCGGCCGGGCCGGACGCCGCAGGTTTCGGGCTGTCGTTCGGCGGCGGGGTCAGCTGGGACTTCACGCCGCGCCTGTCGGCGACCTTCGAATGGGGCCGCTACGACCTGCGCCTTCCCGGCGGGCCCGTGCGCTCCACGAACCTCGGGCTGCAGTACCGCTACTGAGGGCTCACTCGCCCAGGTATGCGGCGCGCACCTTCGGGTCGTCCAGCATCGTCCTGGCGTTGCCGCTCATCGTGATCAGGCCCGACTCCATCACGTAGCCGCGGTCGGCGATTTCCAGCGCGCGCGCGGCGTTCTGCTCGACCAGCAGCACGGTGACGCCTTGCGCATACACCTCGCGCACCACCTCGAAGATCTTGTCGACCATGATCGGCGACAGGCCCATCGACGGTTCGTCCATCAGCAGCACCTTGGGCCGGCTCATGAGCGCGCGGCCCATGGCGAGCATCTGCTGCTCACCGCCCGAGAGCGTGCCGGCGAGCTGCGTCGCGCGCTCCTTCAGGCGGGGAAAGGTCGAGAAGATCCTGTCCATGTCCGCCGCGATGCCGTCCTTGTCGCTGCGGATGTGCGCGCCCATCTGCAGGTTCTCGGTGATCGACATGCGCGTGAAGACGCCGCGGCCTTCGGGCACCATCGCCAGGCCCTGCTTCACCAGGTCCCACGCGCCCTTGCCCTTGATGCTGCGGCCCATGTATTCGATGTCGCCGCCCGCGAACGGCAGCGTGCCGGTGATGGCCTTCATCGTGGTGGTCTTGCCGGCGCCGTTGGAGCCGATCAGCGACACCAGTTCGCCCTCGCGCACCTCGAAGTCCACACCCTTCACGGCCTGGATGCCGCCGTAGGCGACGCGCAAGCCAGTCACTTTGAGCAGCGTCTGGCTCATTTCCCTTCTCCCGTGGCGGCGGCCTCGCCGCCGTGCGCATGGCTGTAGCCGAGGTAGGCCTCGATCACCTTCTGGTCCTTCTGCACGTCGGCGGGTGTTCCTTCCGCGATCGCCTTGCCATAGTCGAGCACGGTGACGCGGTCGCACAGGCCCATCACCAGCTTCACGTCGTGTTCGATCAGAAGGATCGTGCGGTTGTCCTTGCGGATGCGGTCGATCAGCTCGCGCAGCACCACCTTCTCGGTGGCGTTCATGCCCGCGGCCGGCTCGTCCAGCGCGATCAGCTGCGGGTCGGTCGCCAGCGCGCGCGCGATCTCCAGCCGCCGCTGGTCGCCATACGACAGCGTGCGTGCCTTGTAGTCGGTGAACTTGCCGATGCCGACGTAGTCGAGCAGCTCCTGCGCACGCTTTGCGATCGCCGCTTCCTCGTCGCGGAACGATTTCGTGCGCAGGATCGCGCCGACCAGGCCCGACTGCGTCCGGATATGGCGGCCCACCATCACGTTCTCGAGCGCCGTCATCTCGGCGAACAGGCGGATGTTCTGGAAGGTGCGCGCGATGCCGGCCCGCGCGACTTCATGGACCGCGCTCGGCGTGTAGGGCTTGCCCGCGAGCTCGAAGGTGCCGCTGTCGGGCGTGTACAGGCCCGTGATGACGTTGAAGAAGGTCGTCTTGCCAGCGCCGTTCGGCCCGATCAGGCCGTAGACCTGCCCGCGCTGGATCGTGAGGCCCACGTCCGACAGGGCCTGCAAACCGCCGAAGCGCTTGGAGATGCCGGTGACGCGAAGAACGGTGTCTGCCATGTCGTCCTTCCTCACTTGGCCGGCTGCTGCGGCAGCGCCTTGCCGTGTTCCGGCGTCGGCCACAGGCCGCGCGGGCGCAGCAGCATCACGATGATCATCGCCAGCGCGATGAGCAACTGCCGCAGGATGGCGGGATCGAGGCGACCGCCGGTCGCCGCCTGCAGGTCGAGGTAGCCCGAGACCCAGCGCAAGGCCTCCGGCAGCGACGAAAGCAGCACCGCGCCCACGATGACTCCCGGCAAATGGCCGATGCCGCCCAACACCACCATGGCAACGATCATGATCGATTCGGTCAGGCTGAACGACTCGGGCGAAACGAAGCCCTGGAAGGCCGCGAACATCGAGCCCGAGACGCCGCCGAAGGTCGCGCCCATGCCGAAGGCCAGCAGCTTCATGTTGCGGGTGTTGATGCCCATGGCCTTGGCGGCGATCTCGTCCTCGCGGATGGCCATCCATGCGCGGCCGATGCGCGAGAGCTCCAGGCGATGGCAGATGATGACCGACACCACTACCAGCACCAGGAACAGGTAGTAGTAGTTCGTCACCGACTCGATGTCGAAGCCGAAGAGGTCCCAGCGCCGACCCAGGCTCTGGTTGAAGAAATGGATCGAATCGATCTGCCCGACGCCCTTCGGCCCGTTCGTGACGTTGACCGGCTGGTCCAGGTTGTTCAGGAAGACCCGGATGATCTCGCCGAAACCGAGGGTGACGATCGCGAGGTAGTCGCCGCGCAGCTTCAGCGTCGGCGCGCCGAGCAGGATGCCCAGCAGGCCGGCCAGCACCGCGCCCGCCGGGATGCAGATGTACAGCGGCATGTGCAGCCCTTCGGGGAAGTACGCGGCGATCCAGGGGAAGTTCTCCGTCAGGTGCGGCGACGCGAGCAGCGCATACATGTAGGCCCCGATCGCGAAGAACGCGACATAGCCCAGGTCCAGCAGGCCCGCGTAGCCGACGACGATGTTCAGGCCGAGCGCCAGCAGCACGTACAGCAACGCGAAGTCGGCGATGCGCACCCAGAAGTTGCCGGCGTACTGCAGGATCAGCGGCAGCACGATGAGCGCGACGGCGCCCACCGCGTAGACCACGTACTTGTTCTGGCGGTTGATGAAGTCGTTCATGGCTGCATCCTCAGGCGCGGTCCGCGACGCGTTCGCCCAGCAGGCCCGAAGGACGCAGCGTGAGCATCACGATCAGCACGATGAAGGCGAAGATGTCGGAGTAGTTGCTTCCCAGCACCCCGCCCGTGAGCGTGCCGATGTAGCCGGACCCGATCGACTCGATCAGGCCGAGCAGAATGCCGCCGACCACCGCGCCCGCGAGGTTGCCGATGCCGCCGAACACCGCGGCGGTGAAGGCCTTCAGGCCGGGCAGGAAACCCATCGTGTGCTGCACCGTTCCGTAGTTCGACGCGTACATCACGCCGGCGATGGTCGCGAGCACCGCACCGATGACGAAGGTCGCCGAGATCACCGTGTCGGGCTTGACGCCCATGAGCGCCGCGACGCGCGGGTTCTCGGCCGTCGCGCGCATCGCGCGACCGAGCTTGGTGTAGTTGACCAGGTACATCAGCACCGCGAGGGAAACCGCCGTCAGCCCCAGGATCATCACCTGGGTGGACGTGATCACCGCACCGCCGATCTCGAAGGGCTTGGGCGGCAGCAGGGTGGGATAGGCCTTGTAGTTCGGCTTCCAGATGATCATCGCCAGCGTCTGCAGCAGGATGGACATGCCGATGGCGGTGATCAGCGGTGCAAGCTTCGGGCTGTTGCGCAGCGGCCGGTACGCGACCTTCTCGATCGTGAAGTTGAGGATCGACGCGACGACGCACGAGAGCACCAGCGCCACGACGAGGAGGACCCACCCGGGCATGCCGGGCATGACGTCCTGCACGTTGGTGATGATCCACCAGCTGGTGACGGCACCGACCATCAGCACCTCGCCATGGGCGAAGTTGATCAGGTTGATGATGCCGTACACCATGGTGTAGCCCAGGGCCACCAGGGCATACATGCTGCCAAGGACCAGACCGTTGATGATCTGCTGCAGCAGGATTTCCATAGACACGTTCTCCGGTGGAATGCGGCCTCGTGGGCCCGGATCCAATTAGCAAAAAACCCGCCAGGGTGCGCATGGGCGGGTTTGCCGCGCGATTGTAGCTACGGACCTTGCGCGCTCCCGGGCTTCAGCGGTCCCGGGTTTTCCCTTGTTCGTTGCGTTCCCTCAGTTCGCGCAAGCGCTCCCCGATGCGGATCTCGAGGCCCCGGTCCACCGGCCGGTAGAACCCGGGCGGCTCCATGCCTTCCGGGAAGTAGTCCTCACCCGCCGCGAAGCCGCCCTCCTCCTCGTGTGCATAGCGGTAGCCGCGGCCGTAAGCGAGGTCCTTCATCAGTTTCGTCGGCGCGTTGCGCAGATGCAGCGGCACGGGACGCGTGCCGTCCTTCGCGATCAATGCCTTGGCTTCGTTGAAGGCCACGTAAACCGCATTGGACTTCGGCGCCATCGCCAGGTAGATCACGCATTCGGCCAGGGCCAGCTCGCCTTCGGGCGAGCCGAGGCGCTCGTACACCTCCGCGGCGTCGAGCGCAAGCCGCAGCGCGCGCGGGTCCGCCAGGCCGATGTCCTCGGCCGCCATGCGGATCATGCGGCGCGCCATGTAGCGCGGGTCCGCACCGCCGTCGAGCATGCGCATCAGCCAGTAAAGCGACGCGTCCGGGTCCGAGCCGCGCACCGACTTGTGCAAGGCGCTGATCGTGTCGTAGAACTGCTCGCCGCCCTTGTCGTAGCGCCGCATGCGCTCGCCCAGCACCTTGAGCAGCCAGGCATCCGTCACTTCGCCGAGCTTCTCCTTCTGCGCGGCGACCGCGAGCGTCTCCAGCGTGTTCAGCAATCGCCGGGCGTCGCCGTCGGCGTAGGCGACGAGCCGATCGAGGGCGGCCTGTTCGATCGGCGGCACCGCGCCGATCGCCTGCGCCTTGGCGACGATCTGCTTCAGGTCGTCTTCCGTGAGCGGCTGCAGGACGTACACGGCGGCGCGCGACAGCAGCGCCGAATTCACCTCGAAGGACGGGTTCTCCGTGGTCGCGCCGATGAACGTGAACAGGCCCGACTCCACGTGCGGCAGGAAGGCGTCCTGCTGGCTCTTGTTGAAGCGGTGCACCTCGTCGACGAACACGATCGTGCGCTGCTGCGCGAGCCCGTCGCGGGCCCGCGTGGCCGCTTCGACCGCATCGCGGATGTCCTTCACGCCCCCCAGCACCGCGCTGATCTGGATGAATTGCGCGTCGAACGATTCGGCCATCAGCCGCGCGATGGTCGTCTTGCCCGTGCCGGGCGGCCCCCACAGGATGCAGCTGTGCGGCTGGCCCGACTCGAAGGCGATGCGCAGCGGCATGCCTTCGCCCAGCAGGTGCTGCTGGCCGATCACCTCGCCCAGGGTCTTGGGGCGCAGGCGCTCGGCGAGAGGCTGGAACTGCGGGGGCGGAGATTTGGCCACGGCTCGAATATAGTCCGGCTGAATCGATCGGCCCCCTCATGGAAGCTCCCGCTTGGTCCGCCCTTTCCGCCCTGCTCGGCGCCCTCGTGGGCGGCGGCATCAGCTGGCTGCTCAACCGGCAGCAGTTCGACAACCAGTTGAAGCTGTCGCGCGAGCAGCATCGCACCGAATTCATGGCCGAAGAAACGGCCCGTGCCCTGCTCTCGCACAAGGCCTTCATCGACCGCTCGTTCGAAACCCTGCGCCGTCACCTGGGCGGCTTCGAGGACGACGAGCTGCGCAAGATCCTCGTGCGCGCCGGCGCGATGCGCATCTATCGCGAGGACGGCAGCGAATGGTGGCGGCTCGTCTCGCGCATGGACGAATTCATCGAGAAGAAGGAACTGGAGAAGATCGCGCGGGAGATCTGATCCCTGCTTCGACGCCGCAGAGCCAAGCAGCGCGGGGCCATTACTCAACAACGGATCGCCGCTGAATGGGCGCGAGCCAGTGCAACCTTCAGGTGGCGGCAGCACTCCAACCGCGTGACCGCAGGCTCTCGAGCCCTGCCCGATTGGTGTTTCCGTCAGGAGGTCGCCATGAAGATTCTTCGACTCGCCGTGTTCGCCGCCGCGGCGTCACTGGCATTTGCATCCGCGCATGCCGTCCCCCAAGCGCACGCGGGTGGCGGACATATGGGGGGCGTGCACGTGGGCGGCTCGCATTTCAATGGCGACGCCGGTCACTTTCCACGACATGGGGCATTCAGGCACGACGGCCATTTCGGGCATGGCTTCCATGGCCGGCACCTGGGCGGATTGTTCGTTGTCGGGGGGGTCTGGTATCCGTGGTACGCCGCTGCAGCGCCGGTCTACGTGCAGCCGTGGTACTACTACTGCCCAAGTGCCGGCGCCTACTACCCGAATGTGGCCGCCTGTCCTGAGGGGTGGGTGCTGGTGGCACCGTCCGTGCCGGCGTCCTGATCACGCGTGCATCGCCGGTTTCATGCGAGCGAAAGCTCGCATGCGGAGCGCCTGTGGGCCATGCGAGCTGGCGAACCCGTTTGCATGGAAAATCGCCTGACCCTGGCCACGCGTGGAGAGATGGATGAGGACGCTCAAGTTCGCCGGTCTGGTGCTCCTGGCCGTGCTGGTGCTGCTGGTGGTCGGCCTGGCGGCGATCGCATGGCGTTTCGATCCCGCCTGGGCCAAGCAGAAGCTCACCCAGGCCGTCCACGACGAGAAGCAGCGCGACCTCAGGATCGATGGCGACCTCGCGCTCTCGTTCTACCCCTCGGTCGGCGTCACACTGGGCAAGGCCACTCTCAGCGAGCGCAGTTCGACCCAGGAATTCGCCGGCGTCGCGAACGCACGCGTGTCGGTGCGCGTCCTGCCCCTCCTGCAGCGGCAACTCGTCGTCGACCGTATCGAGCTGGACGGCGTGCGCGCGCACATCGTGCGCAAGAAGGACGGCACGTTCAACTTCGACGACCTGTTGCCCCGCGGGAAAGAGGCCGACAAGGAGCGCACGACGGCAGCGGAAGGCACGCCGATCACGTTCGACGTCGCCGGCGTCGGCATCACGCGTTCGGCGGTCCTCTTCGAAGACCAGAAGGCGGGCCGCACCATCCAGCTGAACGACCTCGGCGTGAAGACCGGCCGCCTCGCGCAGTCGGCGAGCGGGCCCGTGGAACTGGCCTTCAGGATCGCTAGCGAGCAGCCGAGGCTGGCCGTCGCCGTCGACCTCGGCGGGAACTATCGCTATGACCTCGCGCGCAGACAGTACGCCGTGGAAAAGCTCGACTTGAAGGTCAAGGGCGATCTCTTCGGGTTCCAGCAACTCAACCTCGCTGCCAGTGCCAGGGAGGCGGGCCTGGGCGACGCTGCCCATGGCATCCAGGTCGAAGCGCTTGTATTGACGGCGACGGGACAGCTCGGGCCGGACGCACTCGAGGCGAAAGTCGACCTGCCGCACGTCGCGACGGTGGGAGACCATGTGAGCGCAGGCAAGCTCGATGCGCAGTGGAGCCTGAAGCAGGGCCCGCTCGCCACGCAGGGGCACATCGCGGGCGCGGCCGAGGCCAACCTGGAAAAACAGGTGGTCGACCTGCCCCGGCTCACCGGGGAACTGCAGGTCACGCATCCGCAATTGCCCATGAAGCAGCTCAAGCTGCCGCTGGATGCATCGGTTCATGCCGACTGGGGCAGGTCGCAAGCCGCGTCCAGCTGGTCCACCCGCATCGAGGACAGCGCGGTGCAAGGCAAGCTCGAGGTGGCGCGTTTCTCCCCGCTTGCCGCCGCCTTCGACGTCGCGATCGATCGCCTCAACATCGACCGCTACCTCCCGCAAGCCTCACCCGCCCAGCCCGCGGCCACGCCCGCGCCTGCGGCGCCGGGGCCTGCCGGTCACGCCGCGCCGATCGACTTCTCGTTCCTGCGCGGTCTCGACCTCAAGGGCGACATGCGGATCGGGTCCCTGCAGGCGCGCAACCTCAAATTCAGCAACGTCATTGCCAAACTGGTGGCGAGCAAGGGGCGGCTGGACGTGAACCCGTTGTCGGCCAGCCTTTATGGCGGCAATCTGGTCGGCTCACTCTCGGCGCAGGCCGACGGCAACCGGGTGGCACTGAAGCAAAACATGACGAACGTCGCCATCGGCCCGCTGATGAAGGACTACGCGCAGAAGGACATTCTGGAGGGACGCGGCCAGGTCATGCTGGACGTCAGTGCCGCAGGCAGCACGGTGATGGCCGCGCGGCAGTCGTTGAACGGATCGGCCAGCATGAGCCTGCACGACGGCGCCGTGAAGGGCATCAACCTGGCCAAGTCGTTGCGGCAGGCCAAGGCGATGATCTCGGGCGGCAAGCAGGATGCCGTGACCGCCGCCGACAAGGCCGAGAAAACCGACTTTTCCGAATTGTCGGCGTCGTTCAGGATCACCAACGGCGTGGCGCATAACGACGACTTGTCGGCCAAGTCCCCCTTCCTGCGCGCGGGCGGCGCGGGCAACATCGACCTGGTCCGCGATCAGATCGACTACCTGGCGAAGGTCACCATCGTCAACAGCACCAAGGGGCAGGAAGGCAAGGACCTTGCCGACCTCAACGGGTTGACCGTCCCCGTGCGGCTGACCGGGCCCTTGGACAATCCCACCTACCACGTCGAATATGGCGCGCTCGCGACGGACCTCGCCAAGCAGCAGGTGCAGAAACAGCTCGGGCAGCAGCTCGACAAGCAACTGGGCAAGAAGGGGCTGGGCGAGGCCCTCAAGGGGCTGATCCGCTAGCCCTATTGCCTTACGACCTGCGCGCCCTGCGGCGGCTTGAAGCGGAAGCGCTCCGCCGCAATCGCGACGTTCGGCTCCATCGTGTCGAACGTGATCACGGAACGCTGGCCGAAGCCGTCGACGATCTCGAGTTGCGCGAGGGCGTTGCCGCGAAAGCCCACACGCATCGTGTTCAACTGGCCCTCGCGGTCCTTCGGCGTCGCGACCGCCCATTGCAGGCCGTCCTTGTCCGGCGCGGCTTCGAGCTTGAAATCACGCGCCAGCGCCGCCGTGCTCGACGCCGATGCGATCAGCGCGGCCGGGGTGGACGCGAGCACCGCCTCCTGCTTGCGGGCGGTGACCTGGTTCAGGTCCGCGTCGTACAGCCACAGCGTCTGGCCATCCGCGACGATGACCTGCTCGAAGGGCCTCTTGTAGTCGAAGCGGAAGTGGTTCGGCCGCGCGAATTCGAAGGTGCCGCTCGAGGTGCGCGTCCTGGCGGGCTGGCCTTCGCGTGCCGGCGACATGACCACCTGGGTGAACGACGCGCGCCCGCTCTTGACGGTCTTGAGGAACCCTTCGAGCGCGTCGAGGCCGCTGGCGTGCGCCGCCATCGCTGCGACGGCAAGGAGCGTGGCAAGAATCCTGTTCTTCATGGGCCCATTGTCGCGTGCGCCCGGCAACGCCTTCGTCAGCGCATGCCGACGGTTGTGTTGACCTCGTAACCCGGCGTTACTCGCGGTTGGGAGCCAGCACTTCACGCTCGCCCTTGGAACTCATGGCGCCCACGATGCCGGCCTTTTCCATGTCCTCGACGATGCGTGCCGCGCGGTTGTAGCCGATCTTCAGTTTGCGCTGGATGTAGGAAATGCTGCTGCGGCGCTCCTTGACGACGATGGCCACGGCTTCGTCGTACATCGGGTCCTTCTCGCCGCCCCCGCCGCCGCCTTCTCCGCCCAGCAGCTCGCCGTCGTCATCCACGGTGCCGCCTTCGAGCACGCCCTCGATGTAGTTCGGCTCGCCCTGCTCCTTCAGGTACGCGACGACGCGATGCACCTCGTCGTCGCTGACGAAAGCGCCGTGCACGCGGACCGGGAAGCCCGTGCCCGAAGGCAGGTACAACATGTCGCCCATGCCGAGCAGCGCCTCCGCGCCCATCTGGTCGAGGATGGTGCGGCTGTCGATCTTGCTGGAGACCTGGAAGGCGATGCGCGTCGGGATGTTGGCCTTGATCAGGCCCGTGATCACGTCGACGCTCGGACGCTGCGTCGCAAGGATCAGGTGGATGCCGGCCGCGCGCGCCTTTTGCGCCAGACGTGCGATCAGCTCCTCGATCTTCTTGCCCACGACCATCATCAGGTCGGCCAGCTCGTCGATCACCACCACGATGTGCGGCAGCCGGTCGAGCGGCACCTGGCTCTCCTCGCCGCCCAGCGCGAACGGATCGGGAATCGACTGGCCCCTGGCCTTCGCGTCATCGATCTTGACGTTGTAGCCCGCGAGGTTGCGCACGCCCATCTTGGACATGAGCCGGTAGCGCCGCTCCATCTCGCCGACGCACCAGTTCAAGCCGTTGGCCGCCTGGCGCATGTCGGTGACCACCGGCGCCAGCAGGTGCGGGATGCCTTCGTAGACAGACATCTCCAGCATCTTCGGGTCGATCATCAACAGGCGCACGTCGCGCGCCTCGGCCTTGTACAGCAGCGACAGCACCATCGCGTTGATACCGACCGACTTGCCCGAGCCCGTGGTGCCGGCGACCAGCACGTGCGGCATCTTCGCCAGGTCCGCCACCACGGGGTTGCCGACGATGTCCTTGCCCAGGCCCATCGTCAGCATCGACTTCGCCTCGTTGTAGACCTGCGAGCCGAGGATTTCCGAGAGGCGGATCGACTGGCGCTTGGCGTTCGGCAGTTCGAGCGCCATGTAGTTCTTGCCGGGGATCGTCTCGATCACGCGGATGGACACCAGGGACAGCGATCGTGCGAGGTCCTTCGCGAGGTTGACGACTTGCGAGCCTTTCACGCCGGTGGCGGGTTCGATTTCGTAGCGCGTGATCACCGGGCCGGGCTGCGCCAGCACGACGCGCACGTCGACGCCGAAGTCCTTCAGCTTCTTCTCGATCAGGCGCGAGGTCATCTCCAGCGTCTCGGCCGAGACCGATTCCTGGCGCGCGTTGGCGCTGTCGAGCAGGTCGACCTGAGGCAACTTCGAGTCCGGCAGTTCCGAGAACAGCGGCTTCTGGCGCTCCTTGACGACTCGCTCGCTCTTCGGCACTTCGATCATGACCGGCTCGATCAGCACCGGTGCGGGGTGGTGCTCGGCGATCTCGACGCGCTCGACTTCGACGACCTCTTCGCGCTGGCGGGCGGCCGCCTGGCCCATGGCGATGTCCTGCGCCACTTCACGCTTTTCGCGGCGCGATTCGATGAAGGTGTCGATGCGCGCACCGATGTTTTCCGCGACCTCGCTCCAGGAGAAGCGGAACACCACGGCCATGCCGAGCACGACCAGGGCGACGAACACCAGGCCCGAGCCCGTGAAGCCCAGCCACTTCACGCCCGCCGGGCCGACCAGGTAGCCCAGCGCGCCGCCGGCATGGTCGGGCAACTGGCCTTCGAAACGGTACAGGCGCGACCACTCCAGCGCGCAGCTCGCGGCCAGCAGCACCGCCAGGCCGACCCAGAACGCGAGGCGCGTGCGCGTGAGGCGCTTTTCCTCGCGCTGGTGTTCACCGCGGGTCCAGCGCGCCAGCGTGGCGAGCCAGGTGCGCACCGCCGCGGCGAAACACCACCAGGACGAGAACCCCAGCAGGAAGTAGCTCGCATCGGCGAGCCCTGCGCCCAGGCGCCCGCCCCAGTTGTGCACGCCGCCGCCCGCGCCGGACGTGGAGAACGCGGCATCGAAGGGCGAATAGCTCAGGAGGGCCAGCAGCCAGAACACGATCGCGGCCAGGCCGGCCACCAGCGCGAACTCATGGGCAAAGCGGCCGACGCCGGCCTGCTTGCCTGCGGTCGGCGACTGCGTGTCTGTCAGGGTATTCAGCGAATAGGTCATCAACACCGCATTGTCGTGCCGGATACCTCCCGGCATCCAGCGGGGTGTTGCGTCAGCCCGTCATCCCAAGGTGGTGAGCCGGTCCTTGATCAGCATGGACCCGTCCTCGCGTGTCTCGATGAAGCCGCGGTCCTCGAGGTCCTTCATCACGCGGCTGACCATCTCGCGCGAGGCGCCGACCATCTTGGCGATGTCCTGGCGCGAGATGCGCTCGCGAATGGTCGGCTGGCCGTCCTTGTCGGGCGAGGCGAACTCCAGCAGCGCGCGCGCGACGCGACCGTACACGTCCATCAGCGCCAGCGATTCGATCTTGCGGTCCGCCTGCCGCAGGCGCTGCACGAGGCCCTTCATGATGGCGTACGCCATCGAGCTGTTCTCGGGCAGGCAGCGCGCGAACTCGGCGCGGCCGAGCGCCAGCATGTCGGTCTGCACCTCGGCACGGACGGTCGCCGAATGCGGCTCGTTGTCGATGAGGCTCATCTCCCCGATGTAGTCGCCCGGGCTCAGCGTGGCGAGGATCACTTCGCGCCCGCGCTTGTCCGAGGTGACGACACGCACGCGCCCGGTCAGGATGATGAACAGCGTGTTGGATTTTTCGCCCTGCTCGACGACGATCTCGCCGCGCTTGAACCGGCGCTTGACGACGGCGTCCGCCACCGCCTCGGCCTGGTTCGCCGTCAGCAGCGCGAACAGCGGCACCCGGCGAATCAGTTCGAGGTTCGACAGCATGGACATGTCATCTGATCCCTTCTGCGAGCACGGCTGCGATGGCTTCTTACAATCGCTGCGATTGAAAGCCGCAAGCACGCCCGCTGCACAGCGGGGTTGATACTTGCAACCACGGCCCGAACTGTACACGGTCCGTGCTCTATATCACACGGGTTTTTCACAAATGCCAACCACGCTCCACGCCAAAGTCCTGATCCTCGGTTCGGGCCCCGCCGGATACACCGCCGCGGTGTACGCCGCGCGCGCGAACCTCGATCCCGTGCTCATCACCGGCATCGCCCAGGGCGGGCAGCTCATGACCACGACCGACGTCGACAACTGGCCGGCCGATGTGCACGGTGTGCAGGGCCCCGAGCTGATGCAGCGCTTCCTCGAACATGCCGAGCGCTTCAAGACGCAGATCGTGTTCGACCACATCCATACGGTCGACTTCGGCAAGCGGCCGTTCACGCTCAAGGGCGACAGCGGCGAGTACACCTGCGACGCGCTGATCATCGCGACCGGTGCGTCGGCCCGCTACCTGGGCCTGGACTCGGAGCAGGCCTTCATGGGCAAGGGCGTGTCGGCCTGCGCCACCTGCGACGGGTTCTTCTACCGCGGCCAGACCACCTGCGTGATCGGCGGCGGCAACACCGCCGTCGAAGAGGCGCTGTACCTCTCCAACATCGCGAGCAAGGTGTACCTCGTGCACCGGCGCGACAAGTTCCGCGCCGAGCCGATCCTCGTCGACAAGGTGGCCGAGAAGGTCAAGGAAGGCAAGATCGAGCTGAAGCTGTTCAAGACACTCGACGAAGTGCTGGGCGACGCGACGGGCGTGACCGGCGTGCGGCTGAAGGACGTGAACACCGGCGCGACCGAGGATCTGATGCTGCAGGGCTGCTTCATCGCGATCGGCCATTCGCCCAACACCGAGATCTTCAAGGGCCAGCTCGAGATGAAGGACGGCTACATCATCACGAAATCGGGGATGAACGGCATGGCGACAATGACCAGCGTCCCGGGCGTGTTCGCCGCCGGCGACGTGCAGGACCATGTGTACCGCCAGGCGATCACCAGCGCGGGCACGGGCTGCATGGCGGCGCTGGATGCCCAGCGGTTCCTGGAGCAGCAAGGCTGACACCCGAACTGCGGTTCCAGCGAAAAAGCCCCGCGATGCGGGGCTTTTTCCTTTTCGGCGCCAGAGCGGCTCAGAGCGCCTGGAGTGCGCCTTGCCTGACGTGCACGGACTGGCCGGCCTTCCATACGGGCTGGGCTTCCTGTTCGAACGTCTGGGTCGATCCGTCTTTCAACCTGACCGTGGTGACCCACACCGTCTTGGAATTCACCTGCTTCTGGACTTCGTTGCCCGCGAAGGCACCCGCGGCCGCACCACCCACGGTGGCGAGGGTCTTGCCGGTGCCGCCGCCGACCTGGTGGCCCAGCAAGCCGCCGACCACCGCGCCACCGATCATGCCCACGGCTCCGCCGTCGCCCTTGTGTTTGACGGATTGCACCTCCATGACGGTCGCGCAGTCCAGGCACGCGGAGGAGCCCGCGACGCGAGTGGTCGGAGAGACCGCCGCGTTGGCCGTCGCGGGGTGGGCGGTCGGAGCATGAGCGGTCGAAGCGCGACGCGCCGGTGCGGCCGGGGCGTGGGAAGCCGGCATGACCGCCGCCTGGGCGGCCGGTGCGGCGGCAGTGTTGGTGCCCGCCCCGATCGGGGCCTGGGCAGCCGGCGACGCGCTGGCGGACTGGCCTGCGCCTCCGCCACCGCACGCCATGCAGGCCAGGACAACGGGTACGACGGCGGCCAAGGTGATCCGGCTGTTCATTTCAACTCCTCTCGTGTGTGTGGAACGGATGAGCTTTTAACGCGAGCTCGGCAGTTCGGACGACCCGGCGCGGGTAAATGAATGTCACAACTGGGTCCTGGCCTTCGCCGCGGCCCAGGGCTGCGCGATTGGCTATAATCATCGGCTTGGCTGCTTTCGGGCCGTCCAATCATGGGTTACCGCCACCCTGCTGGCGAGGTGAGGCGCTCCGGTCACGGACCGCCGTCTACGAAGAAATCGGAGTGCTTCATGGCACGCGTATGTGAAGTCACGGGCAAGGGCCCGATGGTCGGGAACAACGTTTCCCACGCCAACAACAAGACCAAGCGCCGGTTCATGCCGAACCTGCAATATCGCCGTTTCTGGGTCGAGAGCGAGAACCGCTGGGTGCGCCTGCGTGTTTCCGGCGCCGCGCTGCGCCTGATCGACAAGAACGGGATCGATGCCGTGCTGGCGGACCTGCGCGCCCGCGGCCAGGCCTAATCAAGGAGCATCACCATGGCAAGCAAAGGCGGTCGCGAGAAGATCAAGCTGGAGTCCACCGCGGGCACCGGCCATTTCTACACCACGAGCAAGAACAAGAAGACGATGCCCGAGAAGATGTCGATCATGAAGTTCGACCCGAAGGCGCGCAAGCACGTCGAGTACAAAGAGACGAAGCTGAAGTAAGCAACTCGCTTGCGGCAGGAAAAAGGGCTCCCGCGCGGAGCCCTTTTCATTGGGCGATCAGCCAGATCCCGGCCGCGAGGCCGACCAGGCCGACCACCAGCGCGGGGCGCCAGCCCGCAGGCGCGAGGCGTTCGAAGGTGATGGCGGCGGCGACGGCTGCCATTGCGCGCAGGTCCATCACGCCGATCACGAGCAGGGTCGCCGTCAGGCCGGCGCAGCAGACGGTGCAGTGCACTCCGAGGCGCAGACCGTAGCGCCATGCGGCGCCGGCATTCGCCGGCAGTGCCGCGCCGCGTCCCGGCGCCTCGCGGCAGCAAGCCAGCAGGTGGGCTTTCCATCGCGTGAACTGCAGCGCACCCGCCACCAGGACCGTGGCGCCCGCCCCGACGGGAACGGCACGCGCCAGCGGGGAGCACAGCATCTGCGCGTCCGAGAGGGCGACCCCGACCGGAAGAAGCATGACGCCGAGCGCCGTCCACACGAGGAAGTACCCCGCGCCGACGAGCCCGGTGAGCACGTCGCCGCGCGCTTCGCCGGCTGCGCCGATGGCCCGCCTGTAACGCCACAGCGCCGGCATCAGCGAGGGCAACATCATGGCCGGCATCATCGCGACCCACATGCCGACGAACGAGGCCGCCGTCCCGGCCCACGACTCTCCCGGCATCGGCATGCCCGCCATGGCCGATGCGGAGGACGACCAGGCGATCGTCGCCGTCGCGCTGGCGGCAAAGAGCAGTGCCGAAAGGCCGAGGAAAAGCCCGTGCGCTGTCCGGTCCGCTTTCATCGCCGCGCCGCGTTCGCGTACTCGTCGTGGCGGCGCCACCAGATGCCCTGCTCGTTGCGGCCGAGCGGGGCGCGGTCGAGCCACTGGTACATGCCCCACAGGCCGTCCAGGCCTCGCGCATAGGTCGAATACGTGTGGTACACGACGCCATCCTCGAGCACGAAGGCGCTCATGCCGGGGGTCTCGCGGATATAGGTGGGCCAGTCCACGCCCACGCTCGACGCGATCTGCGTCTGGAAATCGTTCGCCGGGCTCGCGGGCGCGGCCTGGGCCGCCTGCACCGCATCGATGTCGTCCTTGCGCGAGCTCACGCTGCCGCGGCTGTAGTTGTAGTCGATGCCGCCCTGACGCTGCTGCTCCTCGGTGAACGCCACGCCGAAGTCGTAGTTGAAGTCGCTGCCGAGCGAAGACGCCCACGGGAACGTCCAGCCCATGCGCCCCTTGAACGCCTGCAGCTTCGCCAGCGGCGCGCGCGAGACGCAGCCCAGCGTCACGTCGTGGTTGGCGAGGTGCACGACGAAGCCGTTGAAGCCGTCGGCGATGGCGGAGCAGGAAGGGCAGCCCGCGGTGTAGTCGGGCCCGAACATGAAGTGGTAGACCAGCAGCTGCGAGCGTCCCTGGAACAGGTCCTTCAGCGTGGCCTTGCCCGAGTCGGTCTCGAAGCGGTAGTCCTTGTCCACGCGGACCCACGGCAAGGCCTGGCGCTGGCGCGCGAGCTCGTCGCTGCGCCGCGTGTGTTCCTTTTCCGCCTTCAGCAGCGCCAGCCGCGCGTCCAGCCACTTTTCACGCGTGGCGGTGGTGTGTGTCGTCATTCGTCGCTCCTTCGGTGTTGATGGTGAGGACCATCCTAGGAGCGACGCCACCCCGGGTGGGAGTGACAAGTGTGTCGGGATTTCCCCTTCAGGCGGGCGAGAGGACGCCGTCCTTCACGTGCACGTGCTCGCCGGCCTTCCACGTCGGCTGCTTGGCTTGTTCGAAGGTCCGGGTCGAGCCGTCCTTCATCTTCACCGTGGTCACCCACACGGTCGTCGAATTCACCGACTTCTGCACCTCGTTGCCCGCGTATGCGCCGGCCGCAGCGCCGCCGACGGTCGCGATCGTCTTGCCGGTGCCGCCACCGACCTGGTGGCCCAGCAAGCCGCCGACCACCGCGCCGCCGATCATGCCCACCGCACCGCCCTCACCCTTGCGCTTGACGGAATGCACCTTCTGCACCGTCGCGCAATCGTGGCAGCGGGCCGCCGCGACGGCAGCACGAGCCGTGTCCGACGCGTTGGGGGACTGCGCACCAGCGCTGAAGGCGCAGGTGGCCAGGACGGCGGCAAGGGCAAGGCGGGTCATCATGTCGGCTCCTCTGTTTGGATGAATGGATGAGCCTTTTTAACGTCAGCCGGCACGTTTCGACGACGCCGATCGCGTAAATGAATGTCACAACGAAAAAAGCCCCGCGTTGCGGGGCTCTTCACTGGGAGCTTGCTTCTCAGGCGTGCGCGGCGCGCAGTCGCATCGAGAACTGCTGCAATTGCGCAATGCCGCTTTCCTCGGCGCGACGGCACCAGGCCTGCAGGTCGGCGGCCAGCTGCTCGCGCGACTGCGAGGTGTTGAGCCACATCTGGCGCAGCTCCTCGCGCATGGCGACCATCTTGTCGATCACCGGGTGCGCGGCGCGGACCTGCTGCACATGCGGCAGGGCGGCGGCGGGCACCCGATCCTCGTCACGGTGCAGCCAGCGCTTGGCCGACTTGAGCACGGTGAAATCGGCCTGCTTCTCCTTCAGCGCGGTGATCTCGGAGCGGCACACGCGCTTCATCTCGCGGGCGTAGGCGGCCATCACTTCGTAGCGGTTGGCGATCAGCGCTTCCAGCGTCTTCTCGTCCGCGACCGGCTTGATCGCGCCCAGCTGGAGCTTCGGCGGCACCTTCTTGACGGTCGCCAGGCCCAGCTTGCTCAACGCGCTGATGTACACCCAGCCGATGTCGAACTCGTACTTCTTGACCGAGAACCTGGCCGAGGTCGGGTACGTGTGGTGGTTGTTGTGCAGCTCCTCGCCGCCGATGATCACGCCCCACGGCGAGATGTTCGTGCTGGCGTCGGGCGCTTCGAAATTGCGGTAGCCCCAGTAATGGCCGATGCCGTTGATGATGCCGGCGGCGGTGATCGGGATCCACAGCATCTGCACGGCCCACACGGTCAGGCCGATCGCGCCGAACAGGGCGACGTTCAGGATCAGCATCAGGCCCACGCCTTGCCAGCTGTAGCGGGTGTAGAGGTTGCGCTCGATCCAGTCGTTGGGCGTGCCATGGCCGAACTTGGCCATGGTTTCCTGGTTCTTCGCTTCCGCGCGATACAGCTCGGCGCCGCGCCACAGCACGGTATCGATGCCGCGCGTCTGCGGACTGTGCGGATCGTCCGCGGTTTCGCACTTGGCGTGGTGCTTGCGGTGGATCGCGACCCACTCCTTGGTCACCATCCCGGTGCCCAGCCACAGCCAGAAGCGGAAGAAGTGCGACGGGATGGCATGCAGGTCCATCGCGCGGTGCGCCTGCGCGCGGTGCAGGAAGATCGTCACGGACGCGATCGTGATGTGCGTCGTGGCGAGCGTGTACAGCACGATCTGCCACCAGGACAGGTGCCACAGGCCGTTCGCGAGCCAGTCGATCGCCGCGTTCAGCACGGGCCAGTCGGGAAGCATCATGGGTGGGAGATCTCTCTAAACGTAAGTCAAACAAGTGCAGGGGGCGCGCCCGCTGCCAACCGCCCATTTTAAGGCCGGGGGTTCAAATGCAAGCCCTTTATCTGAAATGCGAGGCATTTCAGTGACGCACGTCAAATTTTCACCCACAGGGCGGCGAAGAAACCGTCCGTGGCGTGGCGGTGCGGCCAGAGCCGGAGGTACTGCTGGCCTTGCTCTCCGCCGGAGCACAGGGTTACTTCGCTGCCGACCCTCAGTTGCCCGAGCACTTCGGCGGCCGGCAAGGGGCGGAAGTCGTTATGGGCGGCGCCGAACGCCGCGGCGATCTCCTCGTTTTCCTGCGGCAGCACGCTGCAGGTGGCGTACACCAGCCGCCCACCGGGTTTGAGCAGCCGCGCGGCGCTGGCCAGGATCGCGGCCTGCTTCACGGTCATCTCGCGCACGCCTTCGGGCGACTGCCTCCACTTGAGGTCCGGATTGCGGCGCAAGGTTCCCAGCCCCGAGCACGGTGCGTCGACGATCACCCGGTCGATCTTGCCGGCCAGGCGCTTGATGCGCTCGTCGCGCTCGTTGGCGATCGCCGCCGGATACACGTTGGAGAGCTTGCTGCGGGCCAGGCGAGGCTTCAGCGCGTCGAGGCGGTGCGCCGAGGTGTCGAAGGCGTAGAGCCGGCCGGTGTTGCGCATCGCGGCGCCCAGCGCCAGCGTCTTGCCGCCGGCGCCGGCGCAGAAGTCCACGACCATCTCGCCGCGCCGGGCGTCGAGCAGCGGCGCCAGCAGTTGCGAGCCCTCGTCCTGCACCTCGACCGCCCCGCGCGCGAACGCGTCCAGCTTGTTGATCGCGGGCTTGTCCTTCAGACGCAGCCCCCAGGGTGAGTACGGCGTGGGCTGCGCCTTGATGCCGGCCAGTTCGAGCTCGTGGCGCACGTCGTCGCGCTTGTCGGTGAGCACGTTCACGCGCAGGTCCAGCGGCGCCGGCTGGTTCACCGCGTCGACGAAGTCCCAGAACTCGTCGCCGAGCTGCGCCTTCAGGGGCTCGACCAGCCAATCGGGCAGGTTGTGGCGATGGCGCTCGAGCAAATCCTCGGGATCGATCGCGTCGCATTGGTCCAGCCAGCGGCGCTCCTGCTCGGTCAGGGCGCTCTTGAGGAAGTCGCGCGGGCCGTGGAAGCCCAGGATGGCCAGGCGCCGCTCGCGCGGGCCGGAGCCGGACGGCGCGAAATGGTCGAACAGCAGCTTCTTGCGCAGGACCGTGTACACGGTTTCGGCCAGCGTCGCGCGCTCGCGCGGGCCCAGCGAGCGATGCTCGCGGAAATAGCGCGACACCACCGCGTCGGCGGGATGTTCGAACTTCAACACACGGCCGACCAGTTCGGAGCAGGCGTCCAGCAGGGCTTTGGGATGCATCGAATTACAGCGTGGGCAGCAGCGCCGCGACCGCCCGCGGGTAGATGATGTGCTCCTGCGTCAGCACGCGCGCGGCCAGCCTTTGGGCGTCGTCGCCCGGCAGCACCGGCACGACGGCCTGCTCGAGGATCGGCCCGAAGTCGAGTTCGTGGGTGACCTGGTGCACCGTCGCCCCCGCGACCTTGCACCCGGCGTCGATCGCGCGCTGGTGAGTGTGCAGCCCGGGGAACGCGGGCAGCAACGAGGGATGGATATTGATGAGCCGCCCCTCGTACTTCGAGACGAACCCGGGTGTGAGGATGCGCATGAAGCCCGCCAGGACGACGAGCGAGGGCTGGTGGCCATCGATGGCGCGCGCGAGTTCGGCATCGAAGGCCTCGCGCGATTCGAACTTCCGGTGTTCCACCACCTCGGTCGCGATGCCGGCCTCGCGCGCGATGGCGAGCCCGCCCGCATCGGGCCGGTTGCTGATCACGGCCGCGACCTGCGCGTCATGCACCTGGCGCCAGTTGTCGCGCTGCGCCGCCCGCACGATCGCCGCCATGTTCGAGCCGCCGCCGGAAATCAGGATCACAATGTTCTTCATCGCGGGCGGGATTATCCCTGCCATGTCGCGGTCCGGACACCGCGAAAAGCACGACCGTGCTAATAATCGGCGCTGATTTCGGGCTCGCCCACTGGAGACACACCACATGGATCTGGCATTCACCCCCGAGGAACAGAAGTTCCGCGAAGAGGTCCGCGCCTGGGTGCGCGAGAACCTGCCCAAGGACATCGCGCACAAGGTCCACAACGCACTGCACCTGACGCGCGAGGACCACCAGAAATGGGCCCGCATCCTCGGCAAGAAGGGCTGGCTGGGCTACGGCTGGCCCAAGGAATTCGGCGGCCCCGGCTGGACCGCGGTGCAGAAGCACCTGTTCGAGGAAGAGTGCGCGCTGGCCGGCGCGCCGCGCGTGATCCCGTTCGGACCGGTGATGGTCGCCCCGGTGATCATGGCCTTCGGCTCGCCCGAGCAGCAGAAGCGCTTCCTGCCCGGCATCGCCAGCGGCGAGGTGTGGTGGAGCCAGGGCTACAGCGAGCCGGGTTCCGGCTCGGACCTGGCGTCGCTGAAGACCCGGGCCGAGCGCAAGGGCGACAAGTACATCGTCAACGGGCAGAAAACCTGGACCACGCTCGCGCAGTACGGCGAGTGGATCTTCTGCCTCGTGCGCACCAGCAACGAAGGCAAGCCGCAGACCGGCATCTCCTTCCTGCTGATCGACATGAAGTCGCCCGGCGTGTCGGTGCGGCCGATCATCATGCTCGACGGCGGCCACGAAGTGAACGAGGTGTTCTTCGACAACGTCGAGGTGCCGGCCGAGAACCTGATCGGCGAGGAGAACAAGGGCTGGACCTATGCCAAGCACCTGCTGTCGCACGAGCGCACCAACATCGCCGACGTCAACCGCGCCAAGCGCGAGCTCGAACGCCTCAAGCGCATCGCCAAATCCGAAGGCGTCTGGGACGACCAGCGCTTCCGTGACGAGATCGCGAAGCTCGAAGTGGACGTCGTGGCGCTGGAGATGCTGGTGCTGCGCGTCCTGTCGGCCGAGAAATCGGGCAAGAACCCGCTGGACATCGCCGGCCTGCTGAAGATCAAGGGCAGTGAGATCCAGCAGCGCTACAGCGAACTGATGATGCTGGCCGTCGGCCCCTTCGCCCTGCCCTTCATCCAGGAAGCGATGGAGGCGGGCTGGCAAGGCGATTACGTGGGCGCCGCGTATGCCGCGCCGCTCGCGCCGACCTATTTCAACATGCGCAAGACGACGATCTACGGCGGGTCCAACGAGGTCCAGCGGAACATCGTCGCGCAGGTCGTTCTCGGCTGAGCCTCAAACAACCTGCGCAATGCGCGAATACACCGCTCCCCCGAGCCCCCTCCGGGAGGGGGCTCCAGCAAGTCGCTAAAGCGAGGTAAAGAAGATGGATTTCGAATTCTCCGATGATCAAGCACAGCTGCGTGATGCCGTCCGCCGCTGGGTGGACAAGGGCTACGGGTTCGAGCGTCGCCGCGCGATCGTGAAGGCGGGCGGGTTCGACCGCGGCGTGTACGGCGAGCTGGCCCAGCTCGGCCTCACCGGCCTGTACGTCCCCGACGACTTCAGCGGCATGGGCATGGGCCCGGTCGAAGGCATGGTGGTCATGGAAGAACTCGGGCGTGGCATCGTGATGGAGCCGTTGGCGCATGCGCTGATCGCAGGCGCGACGCTCGGCGCCTACGCACCGGCCGACGTGAAGGCGGCGTGGCTGCCGAAGATCGCATCGGGTGATGCGCTCGTGGTGCTTGCGCAAGTCGAGCAGAAGGCGCGCTGGCGCCTGGACGCCTGCGCAACGCAGGCTGCGCAAGCGGGCGGCGCGTGGACCGTCACCGGCGCGAAGAGCATCGTGCCCGCGGGCGACCAGGCGGACGCCTTCATCGTGCCCGCGACCGCCGGCGGGAAGATCGCGCTGTTCCTGGTGGAGCGCCAGGCGAGCGGCGTCACGACGCGAGGCTACGGCACGCAGGACGGCAGCCGCGCCGCCGAGGTGAAGTTCCAGGGTGCAACGGCGACCCTGATCACGACCGATGGCCTGGCCGCGCTCGAGTACGCAGTGGACGTCGGCATCGCCGCCCTGTGTGCCGAAGCCGTGGGCGTGCTCGACAAGACCATGGATGTCACCGTGGAGTACCTCAACACGCGCAAGCAGTTCGGCGTGACGCTCGCCACCTTCCAGGCGCTGCGCCACCGCGTCGCCGACATGAAGATGCAGCTCGAACTGGCGCGTTCCATGAGTTACTACGCCAGTCTCAAGCTGAATGCGCCGGCCGACGAGCGCCGGCGCGCGATGGCCCGCGCGAAGTACCAGCTCGGTGTCGCGATGCGCTTCATCGGCCAGAACTCGGTGCAGCTGCACGGCGGCATCGGCGTGACCGACGAATACGTCGGCAGCCACTATTTCAAGAAGCTCACGCAACTGGAGCTGACCTTCGGCGATACCTTGCACCACCTGGGCGAGGTCTCCGCCCGGATGCAGGACACGGCCGGGGTTTTTGCCTGATCAGGAGTGCAGCCGGGAGTTCTTGGGCAGGTGCGCCATCAGGAACTCCATCTGGTCCGCCAGGATGCGGCGGTTGCGCAGGATGAAGTCCTCCCAGAGGCTGGGAACGTAGGGCGCATACAACAGCGACATGCGCGCCTGCTCGGGCGTGCGGCTGCCCTTGCGGTGGTTGCAGGCCCGGCAGGCGGTCACCACGTTCATCCAGTGGTCCTTGCCGTTCTGCGCAAAGGGGATGATGTGCTCGCGGGTGAGCTCTTCCTCGTGGAAATGGTCGCCACAATAGGCGCAGACGTTGCGGTCGCGCGCGAAGAGCTTGCCGTTGGTCAGGCCCGGCTTCAGGTCGAACGGGTTGATGTTCGGCACGCCCTTGGTGCCGATGATGCTGGACACGCCGATTTGCGACTGCAGCCCGGTGACGGCGTTGTGGCCCCCGCGGAAGAGCGCGACGCGCGCGCCCACCTCCCAGCGCACCTCGCCGGCGGCGTAGTGCAGCACGGCCTGCTCCAGTGAAATCCACGACTGGGGCAAGCCCTGGGCCGACAACTTCAAGACCTTCAAGATACCGCTCCTCTTAGGTCAAAGGAACCACGCGATCACGCGCCAGCGCGCTCTACAGCACAATATAACCTGTTTCCGTGACCTCCCGTGCACCCGCAACCTTGCGGCCCGTGGCGGGACGGCCACGGTCTGCTATCAAAAAGATACCAAACCTGTCCGGGCCGATGCAGATCTTCCGCGGCTTCCACCACCCCGGCATCGCGAAAGCCTCCGCGGTGACGATCGGCAACTTCGACGGCGTGCACCGCGGGCACCAGGCCATGCTCGCGCTGCTGATCAACGAAGCCCGGCACCGCGGCGTGGCCAGCTGCGTGCTGACCTTCGAGCCGCATCCGCGCGACTTCTTCGCCAGGATCGCGCGCAAGCCCGAACTCGCGCCCGCCCGCGTCGCCACCTTGCGCGACAAGCTCACCGAACTCGCGCGCTGTGGGGTCGACCAGTGCGTGGTCCTTCAGTTCGATGCGCGGCTGTCGTCGCAGGTTCCCGAAGCGTTCATCGACAACGTGCTCGTGAAGGGCCTGGGCGCGAAGTACGTGCTGGTCGGCGACGACTTCCGTTTCGGCGCCAAACGCGCGGGCGACTACGCGATGCTCGATTCGGCCGGTGCGGCCAAGGGCTTCGACGTCGCACGCATGAACAGCTACGAGGTGCACGGCCTGCGCGTGTCCAGTTCCGCCGTGCGCGAGGCGCTGGCGCGCGGCGACATGGCCGGCGTGGCCGCCCTGCTCGGCCGTCCCTACAGCATCAGCGGCCACGTGGTGCACGGTCGCAAGCTCGGCCGCGAACTCGGCTTCAAGACCGTGAACCTGCGCTTCTCGCACTGGAAGCCGGCGGCCGGCGGCATCTTCGCCGTGCAGGTTCATGGCCTCTCGGCCCAGCCCCTGGACGGCGTGGCGAACCTGGGCATCCGTCCCTCGCTCGACCCCACGGATGCGAACGGCGGCCGCGTGCTGCTGGAGACGCACTGCTTCGATTGGCCGCAGGAGCTCGGCGCCGAGGGGGGCTATGGCAAAATCATCCGCGTGGAACTGCTGCACAAGCTGCACGACGAGCTCAAATACGACGGCCTCGATGCCCTGAAGCACGGCATCGCGCGCGACGTCGAAGAAGCGCGTGCGTTCTTCGCGTCCACGCGGCGCCAGACCACGCGCGACCGAATTTAAGGCGGTGACCGTGTCGTCAAGACACCGGATGCCGGATCGAGTCCGGCATGACAACCCTTCACCGCTTTCGAGGCTCCCATGACAGACAAGACCGATTACCGCGCCACGCTCAACCTGCCCGATACGCCGTTCCCGATGCGCGGCGACCTGCCCAAGCGCGAACCCGCCTGGGTGAAGGAGTGGGAGGACAAGGGGATCTACCAGAAGCTGCGCGCCGCCCGCTGCCAGCACGAGAAGTTCGTGCTGCACGACGGCCCGCCCTACGCGAACGGGCAGATCCACATGGGTCACGCGGTCAACAAGATCCTGAAGGACATGATCGTCAAGGCGCGCCAGCTCAAGGGGCTGGACGCCGCCTACATTCCGGGCTGGGACTGTCACGGCCTGCCGATCGAGAACGCCATCGAGAAGAAGTACGGCCGCAACCTGTCGCGCGACGAGATGCAGGCCAGGAGCCGCGCCTACGCGACCGAGCAGATCGCGATCCAGATGGGCGACTTCAAGCGCCTGGGCGTGCTGGGCGACTGGGAGCATCCGTACCGCACGATGGATTTCGTGAACGAGGCGGAGGAGATCCGCGCGTTCAAGCGCGTGATCGAGCGCGGCTTCGTGTACCGCGGCCTCAAGCCCGTGTACTGGTGCTTCGACTGCGGCTCCTCGCTGGCGGAGTTCGAGATCGAGTACGCCGACAAGAAGTCGCAGACGCTGGACGTGGGCTTCCTCGCCGACCAGCCCCGGAAGGTGCTGGATGCATTCGGGCTCGACACCGCGCCGAAGAAGGACATCTTCGCGGTGATCTGGACGACGACCGCGTGGACCCTCCCCGCCAACCAGGCGCTGAACCTGAACCCGCAGATCATCTACGCGCTGGTCGACACGCCGCGCGGGATGATCATCGTGGCCGAGTCGCTGGTCGAGGCCGTCCTCAAGCGCTACAACCTGCACGGCAAGGTGCTGTCCACCGTCGAAGGCGAAGCGCTCGCCGGGCTGAAATTCCGCCATCCGCTCTATGACGCCGATCCGGGCTACAAACGCCTGTCGCCGGTGTACCTGGCGGACTATGCGACCGCCGAGGATGGCACGGGTATCGTCCACTCCTCGCCCGCCTACGGCATCGACGACTTCAATTCCTGCATCGCGCACGGCCTGAAGTACGACGAGATCCTGAACCCGGTGCAAGGCAACGGCTCCTACGCACCCGATTTCCCGCTGTTCGGCGGCCAGAACATCTGGAAGGCCGTGCCGGTGATCATCGAGAAGATCAAGGAAGCGAATCGCCTGTTCGCCACCGAGACGATCACGCACAGCTATCCGCACTGCTGGCGCCACAAGACGCCGGTGATCTACCGCGCCGCGGCGCAGTGGTTCATCCGCATGGACGAGGGCGAAGGCGTCTTCACCAAGGACAAGGCGCCCAAGACGCTGCGCCAGATGGCGCTCGACGCGATCGAGGAAACCGGCTTCTTCCCGGAAAACGGCAAGCAGCGTCTGCACGACATGATCGCGGGCCGGCCCGACTGGTGCATCTCGCGCCAGCGCAGCTGGGGCGTACCCATCCCCTTCTTCCTGCACAAGGATTCGGGCGAGCTGCACCCGAAAACCATGGAGATCATGGACATCGCGGCCGAGATGGTCGAAGCCGGCGGCGTCGAGGCGTGGAGCAAGGCCAGCACCGAGGAAATCCTCGCCAGGGTGGGCGCGGCCGCCGACGCGCCCCATTACACCAAGTCGAGCGACATCCTCGAGGTGTGGTTCGATTCGGGCACCACGCACACCACGGTGCTGAAGAAGTCGCACGCGGGCGCCGGCCACGAGACCGGCCCGGAAGCGGACCTGTACCTCGAAGGCCACGACCAGCACCGCGGCTGGTTCCACTCCTCGCTGCTCACGGCCTGCGCGATGTACGGTCGCGCGCCGTACCGCGGCCTGCTCACGCACGGCTTCACGGTCGATGCGCAGGGCCGCAAGATGAGCAAGTCGCTCGGCAACGGCGTCGATCCGCAGGAGACGACGAAGAAGCTGGGCGCCGAGATCATCCGCCTGTGGGTCGCCGCTTCGGATTACTCGGGCGACATCGCGGGTGACGACAAGATCCTCGCCCGCGTGGTCGATGCCTATCGCCGCATCCGCAACACGCTGCGCTTCCTGCTGGCCAACACCAGCGATTTCGATCCGGCCGGTGATGCCGTGGCCTTCGGCGACATGCTCGAGATCGACCGGTACGCGATCACCCGCGCGGCGCAGTTCCAGGCGGACGTTCTGGACCACTTCGAGGTCTATGAGTTCCATCCGGTCGTGGCCAAGCTGCAGGTGTACTGCTCCGAGGACCTGGGCGCGTTCTACCTGGACGCCCTGAAGGACCGGCTCTACACGACGGCGCCGAAGTCGCTCGCGCGCCGCAGCGCGCAGACGGCCCTCTGGCACATCACCCACGCCATGCTGCGCTGGATGGCGCCGTTCCTGTCCTTCACCGCCGAAGAGGCGTGGAAGCTCTATGGCAACTCGGAGTCGATCTTCTTCGAGACCTACTGGGAATTCGGGGACACCGAACCCGCCCTCCTGGACAAGTGGACTCGCATCCGCGCCGCGCGCGAGATGGTGAACAAGGAGATCGAGACCTTGCGCGAGGCGGGCCGGGTCGGCTCGTCGCTGCAGGCCAACGTGGAAGTCACCGTGCCGATGCACCAGCATCCGGAGCTCTTCGAAGCGCTGGCGAGCCTGGAGGACGACCTGCGGTTCGTCTTCATCACGTCGAAGGCGGCGGTCGATGCCGGCGAGCAAATGAACGTGCGCGTCGAGCCGTCACTGGGCGTCAAGTGCGAGCGCTGCTGGCACTGGCGCGAGGACGTGGGCATCGATCCCGCGCACCCGCTGATCTGCGGGCGCTGCGTCGCCAACCTGTTCGGCGAAGGCGAAGCGAGGAAGTTCGCCTGATGGTGCGCGGCAATTCGGGCGACGCCTCCCTGTCCTGGCTGCCGTGGTTGCTGCTGGCCGCCGGCGTGTTCATCGTCGACCAGTTCACGAAGGTCCTGATCCTCGGCTACTACCGGCTCGGCGACACCACCTACGTCACCAGCTTCTTCGACGTCGTGCGGGCCCACAACACCGGCGCGGCATTCTCGTTCCTGCATTCGGCCTCGGGCTGGCAGCGCTGGTTCTTTACGGCGATCGGGATCGCGGCCGCGGTGTTCATCATCTGGCTGCTGCGCCGGCATGCGGGGCAGAGGCTCTTCTCGTTCGCCCTGGCCTGCATCCTGGGCGGCGCGATCGGCAACGTCGTCGACCGTCTCGTGCATGGCTACGTCGTGGACTTCATCCAGGTCCACTGGGGCACCGTCTACTACTTCCCCGCCTTCAACGTTGCCGACAGCGCGATCACGATCGGCGCGGCCTGCCTGATCCTCGACGAACTCTTTCGGGTGCGGCGCTCGGGTTAACCCACAGGCGCGCGGCGGGGCGTATAGTTGACCCGCAGAGATGAAGCATTTGTTGAATCTGCTGGCGGCCATCGCGCTGCTGGTCTGGGGGACACAACTCGTACGCGCCGGCATCCTTCGGGTCTTCGGCGCCAACCTCCGCAACGTCCTGGCACACAGCGTGGCGAACCGCTGGGCCGCCGCCATCTCGGGGCTCGGCGTCACCGCGCTCCTGCAATCGAGCACCGCCACGGCGCTGATCATCTCCTCGTTCGTCGGGCAGGGCCTGGTCTCGCTGGCGATGGCGCTGGCCATCATGCTCGGCGCGGACGTCGGCACGAGCCTGATGACGGTCGTGTTCTCGTTCGACCTGTCGTGGCTGTCGCCGTTGTTCATCTTCATCGGCGTGGTGCTCTATGTCTCTCGGCAGGCAACGCCGGTCGGCCGGGTGGGCCGCATCCTGATCGGGCTGGGCCTGATGCTGCTCGCGCTGCGGCTGATCGCGCAATCCACGCAGATCATGACGCAGTCGCCGGCCGTGAAGGAACTGCTCGGCTCGATCTCCCACGACCTGCTGCTGGAGATCACCGTGGGCGCTTTCCTCGCCCTGATCGCCTACTCGAGCCTGGCCATCGTTCTGCTCACGGCGACCATGACGGCCTCCGGCCTGGTGCCGCTGGATTCCGCGATGGGGCTCGTGCTGGGTGCCAACCTGGGCAGCGGCCTGCTCGCCGTGCTGACCACCTCGCACTCCAGCATCGAGGTGCGCCAGGTGCCGGTGGGCAACCTGGTGTTCAAGGCGATCGGCGTGCTCGTGCTGGCGCCTTTCGCGGGCTTGTGGCTCACGCACGCGCGGCCCTACATCCACGACGCCGCCACGGTGGTGGTGCTCGCGCACCTGTGCTTCAACCTGGTGGCCTCGCTGTTGTTCATCGGCTTCACGCAATCGGTCGCGCGCTGGGTCGAACGCTGGCTGCCCAAGCCGGACCGTGCGCTGGTGGCGGGCCGCCCGCACCACCTCGACGTCTCCGCGCTGGCCACGCCGTCGCTCGCCATCTCCTGCGCGGCGCGTGAGGCGCTGCACCAGGCCGACGTCGTCGAGACCATGTTGGTGGGCATGCTCACCGTGATCAAGACCAACGACCTGCGGCTGGCCGAAGAACTGCGCAAGCTGGACGACGACGTCGACGAGCTCTACTCCGCCATCAAGTACTACCTGACCAAGATCTCCCGCGAGGCGCTGGGCGAGGAGGAAAGCCGCCGCTGGACGGACATTATCAGCTTCACGATCAACATGGAGCAGGTCGGCGACATCATCGAGCGGATCATCATCGACATCGAGGACAAGAAGATCAAGAAGGGTCGCAGCTTCTCGGACGCGGGGATGGCCGAAATCTGCGAGCTGCACGCGCGCCTGATCGACAACCTGCGCCTGGGCATGAGCGTGTTCCTCAACGGCTCGGTGCGCGACGCGCAAAAGCTCCTCGAAGAGAAGGCGCGCTTTCGCGACCTGGAGCGCGCCTACGCGGCCACGCACCTCACCCGGCTGACGGGCAACACGGTGCAGAGCATCGAAACGAGCTCGCTGCACATCGACCTGATCAGCGACCTGAAGCGCATCAACTCGCACATCTGCTCGATCGCGTACCCGATCCTCGACTCGGCCGGCGCGCTCGCGCCCAGCCGCCTGCGCCAGCAAGAGGGCGCGCCCGACGGCGCGATGCTGGTGCCGAAGTGACGCGTCCTCAGTGCTCGGTGCGCACCGACACGCAGTAATTCACCAGTTCGTCGAGCTCGGTCGATTTGTCGAACACCGCGTCGGCGCCGAGCTGTACACAGCGCCAGCGGATGTCGTTGCTCGCGTGGTTCGACAGCACGACCATCTTCTGCGCGGGGCTGCGTGCGCGGCACGCTTCAAGGATGTTGAGCCCGTTGCCGTGCTTGAGGAACAGGTCGATGATTGCGAGGTCCCAGTAGCCGTCGTGCTCGGTCAGCCACTGCTTGCCTTCTTCCTCGGTCTCGGCCGTGCCGACAGGCTCGACCATGGCAAGTTCCTGCAGGGTTTCGATGAGGTTGTCGCGGATTACCGGGCTATCCTCCACGATGTAGGCACGAAACGTCATGCATCCCACTCTAGCGCGCTACGGCCGGGCAGTGTGCCGTCCCTCGTCATCAGCACTTGTAGGAACGCGCTGCGGCGCGCACGTCACATCGCGGATTGCGACAACACCCGGGCCGCCTCCCGCGTGAATCCTTCACCCAGCAGTCGCCCTGCGACTGCCGGCGCCCGCAGGCTCACAATGTAAAGATGGTCGAACCCGTGGTCTTGCGCGCCTCGAGGTCGCGATGCGCCTGCTGCGCGTCCTCCAGCTTGTAGCGCTGGCCGATGCGGATCTTCACCTTGCCGCTCGCCACCACGTCGAACAGGTCGTCGGCCATCTGCTGCGTCGCTTCGCGCGTCGCGATATGCGTGAACAGCGTCTGGCGCGTCACATAGATCGAGCCCTTCGGGCCGAGGATGCCGGGCGCGAACGGCGGAACAGGGCCGGAAGAATTGCCGAAGCTCGCCATCAGTCCGAGCGGGCGCAGGCAATCGAGCGACTTGTCCCAGGTGTTCTTGCCGACCGAGTCGAACACCACCTTCACCCCGCGGCCCGCGGTGATTTCCTTGACGCGCGCGAGGAAGTCCTCCTTGTTGTAGTTGATCATGTGCGCGGCGCCGTTCTCCTTCGCCAGCCGGCACTTCTCGTCGCTGCCGGCGGTGCCGATCACCTCGTAGCCAAGCGCTTTGCCCCACTGGCACGCGATCAGGCCGACGCCGCCCGCCGCCGCATGGAACAGGATCTGGTCGCCCGCCTGCAGCTGGCCCAGGGGCGTGCGCTTGAGCAGGTACTGCGCCGTCAGGCCCTTGAGCATCATGGCCGCCGCGGTGTCGAAGTCGATCGCGTCGGGCAATTTGCAGACGTGCCTGGCTGCCATCACGCGGACCTCGCTGTACGAGCCGGGCGTGCTGCTCGCGTAGGCCGCACGGTCGCCCGCCTTGAGGTGAGTGACGCCCTCGCCCACCGCTTCGATGATGCCGGCGCCTTCGCCGCCGATGCCGGCCGGCAGCGGCAGCTTGTACAGCCCGGTGCGGTGGTACACGTCGATGAAGTTCAGGCCGATGGCCTTGTGGCGGATACGGATCTCGCCGGGACCGGGCTCGCCGACCGTGACGTCGACGAGTTTCAGGACTTCGGGACCGCCGACTTGTTCGATCTGGATGGCGCGAGTCATGTTGTTGTCCTCTTTAAAGAAAGCGGCGCCATCGTACGGCTAAAGTGGCGCCCTCGCATGGACTCCAGACTTGACCTTCGCACCGCCGCGTTATTGACAATCCCGCCACTGCTTTGGGCGGGCAATGCGGTGGTTGGCCGGCTCGTCATGGGGCTCGTTCCGCCGATCACGCTGAACCTGCTGCGCTGGGCGCTGGCCTTCCTCATCCTGCTGCCGCTCGCCGGCTGGGTCGTGCGCAGGGACAGCCCGCTGTGGCCGCACTGGAAGCGCTTCGCCCTCCTGGGTCTGCTCGGCGTGGGCTGCTACAACGCGCTGCAGTACCTCGCGCTCAAGACCTCTACGCCGCTGAACGTGACGCTGGTCGCCGCGAGCGTGCCGATCTGGATGCTGATCGTGGGCGCGCTGTTCTTCGGCCAGCGGATCACGCCACGGCAGATGATCGGCGCCGTGCTGTCCATCGGCGGCGTGCTGGTGGTGCTCAGCCGCGGCGACTGGGAAGAGCTGGCGCAGGTGCGGCTGGTGCCGGGCGACTTCTACGTGCTGCTCGCCACGCTGGCGTGGGCCTTCTACAGCTGGCTGTTGATCCGCCCGGGCGACCCGCCCGAAATCCGCCGCGACTGGGCCGCGTTCCTCATGGCCCAGATGACACTGGGCCTGGGCTGGTCGGCCCTGTTCGCGGCCGGCGAATGGATGACGGGCGACACCCACATCGAATGGGGCTGGCCGCTCGCGGCGGCGCTGACGTATGTCGCGATCTTCCCGGCCGTGATCGCGTACCGCAGCTGGGGACTGGGTGTGCAGCGCGTCGGGCCCACGATCGCCGGCTTCTTCTCCAACCTCACGCCGCTCTTCGCCGCGGTGATGTCCACCGCATTCCTGGGCGAGCCGCCGCGCGTGTATCACGCGCTGGCGTTCGTGCTGATCGTCGGCGGGATCGTCGTGTCGTCCCGAAAAAGCTGAACGCATCAACGCGCCGTGTTCCGCGCCAGCAGCTTCCTGAGATGGTCGTAGAAGCGCTGCGCCACCGGCGTGAGCCGGCGGCCGTGCAGTGTGAGCAGCCCGATCTCGCGCGCGAGATGAACGTCGGCCAGCTTCACGGCGGCCACCGATCGGTGGCTGGGCGGCAAGGCCATCGACGGCACGATGCCGACGCCGAGGCCCGCTTCCACCATCGCCAGCAGCGTGGCGACATGGCCCACCTCGAGCCAGGCCTGCGGTGAACGGCCGGATGCGGTGAAGTAATCGTCGAGTACCTGCCGGTTGCGGCTGGTCCGCGCGACCGAAAGCCAGGGCTGGCCGGACAGGTCGGCCAGCTTGAGCGTGCGCTTGCGCGCGAGCGGGCTGTCGCGGCGGATCGCGAGCACGTACGGGTCCCGCCAGAGGGATTCGAACTGCAGCGCCGCGTCGGGTGCGCCCGCGAAGCCGAAGGCGAAGTCGGCCTCGCCCGAGACCACGGCGGCCGCGACCTCGTTCATGCCCTCGTCCATCACGCGGATGCGCACGCGCGGCATGGCGGCGCAGAACGACTGGATGGCCTGCGGCATGAAGGTCACGGCGGCCGTGGGCAGGCAGGCGATGGTCACCCGGCCGGCATGGCGCGCCGAGATCTCGTGGATGCCCAGCACGGCCGATTCGAGGTCGTCGAGCGCGGCGCGTGCCCTCTCGAGGAACGCCTCGCCGACGCGTGTCAGACGCACGTCGCGCGTCGTGCGCGTGAACAGGCGCGCGCCGAGCAGTTCCTCGAGCCGGTCGACCCGCCGCCCGAGCGCCGGTGCGGACAGGTGCAGGTGGTCGGCCGCCGCCCGGAAGCTGCCCTTGTCGGCCACGGCCACGAAGGCCTGGAGCTGCTGCAGGTCGAAATTGATGCGTGACACGCAACAATTGTATTGAACATTGCACTTGTTGCAGCAACCGCCGGGCGCGATCATCCGCGCTCCCCACCCCCCGGAAACCGTCCATGTCCGCACGCACTACCCTGGCCCGCCTTCTCGCCGCCGCCGCGCTCTCGCTGGCCGGCGCCGCTTTCGCCGACCCGCTCGTGGTCGCTTCCTCCGGCGGGTTCGCCGCCGCCTACAAGCAGCTCGTGCAGCAGTGGCAGAAGGAGCCCGGTCACGAGGTCCGCTCCGAATGGGGCCCGTCGATGGGCCAGACCCACAACGCGATCCCGGCGCGCCTCTCGCGCCACGAGCCGATCGACGTGGTGATCATGGTCGGCGACGCGCTCGACAAGCTGATGGCCACGGGCCAGCTCGTGCCCGGCAGCAAGGTGGCGCTGGCCGATTCCACCATCGCCTGCGCGGTGCCGCAGGGCGCCGCCAAGCCCGACATCCATACCGTCGAAGGCCTGAAGGCCGCGCTGCTGGCCGCGCGTTCGGTCGCCTGGTCCGACAGCGCGAGCGGCGAATACATCGAGCGCGAGATGCTCGACAAGCTCGGCATCGGCGAGCAGGTGCGGCCCAAGGGCCACAAGATTCCGGCCACGCCCGTGGGCGAGATCGTGGCGAAGAAGGAAGCGGACTTCGGCTGCCAGCAGCGCAGCGAGCTGCAGCCCGTGGCGGGCATCGAGATCGTCGGCGACCTGCCCCAGGAAGTGCAGTACGTGACGCCGTTCTCCGCGGCCGTCGTGGCATCGAGTGCCCACCAGGACGAAGCGAAACGCTTCCTCGACTTCCTGTCTTCGCCCGCCAATGCGGACGTGATCCGCGCGACGGGCCTGGTGCCCAAGACCCAGAAACGATGATCGACGTGCTCGTGGTCGGCGGCGGCAACGCCGCGCTGTGCGCCGCGCTCACCGCGCGCGAGGCCGGCGCGAGCGTGCTGATGCTGGAGGCCGCACCGCGCGAATGGCGCGGCGGCAATTCGCAGCACACGCGCAACCTGCGCTGCATGCACGAGGCGCCGCAGGACGTGCTGCAGGACGCCTATCCCGAAGAGGAATTCTGGCAGGACCTGCGCAAGGTCACCGGCGGCGCCACCGACGAGAAGCTCGCGCGCCTGGTCATCCGCGCCTCCTCGACCTGCCGGCCCTGGATGGCGCGGCACGGCGTGCGCTTCCAGCCCTCGCTGTCGGGCACGCTGCACCTGTCACGCACGAACGCGTTCTTCATGGGCGGCGGCAAGGCGCTGGTCAATGCGTACTACCGCAGCGCGCAGGCGCTGGGCGTGCAGGTGCGCTATGACGCGCCGGTCGAGGCGATCGAGATCGACGACGGCCGCTTCGTCGCCGCGCGCATCGGCAGCGAGCGCATCGAGGCCCGCGCCTGCGTGCTGGCCGCCGGCGGCTTCGAGTCGAACCGCGAATGGCTGCGCGAGGCCTGGGGACAGAATGAGTGGGACGAATGGCCCGCCGACAACTTCCTGATCCGCGGCACGCGCTTCAACCAGGGCGTGCTGCTGCGGCGGATGATGGCCGCCGGCGCGGACATCGTCGGCGATCCCACCCAGGCGCATTGCGTGGCGATCGACGCGCGGGCGCCGCTGTACGACGGCGGCATCGTCACCCGGGTGGACTGCGTGTCGCTCGGCATCATGGTCAATCGCAATGGGCAGCGCTTCTATGACGAGGGCGAGGATTTCTGGCCCAAGCGCTATGCGATCTGGGGCCGGCTGGTCGCGCAGCAGCAGGGGCAGATCGGCTACTGCGTCATCGACAGCCAGGCGATCGGCCGCTTCATGCCGCCGGTGTTCCCGGGCGAGAAGGCCGACACGCTGCCGCAGCTCGCGCGCCAGCTCGGCCTGTCCGAAGAGGCGTTCATGCGGACGGTGTCGGAATTCAACGCCGCCTGCCGACCCGGCACTTTCGACCACACCGTGCTGGACGATTGCGCGACCGAGGGACTCGCGCCTGCGAAATCGCACTGGGCGCGGCCCATAGCCACGCCGCCCTTCTACGGGTACGCGCTGCGGCCCGGCATCACTTTCACCTATCTCGGCTTGAAGACCAACGAACACGCCGCCGTGCACTTCGGCGGGCAACCCAGCGACAACCTCTTCGTCGCGGGCGAGATGATGGCCGGCAACGTACTCGGCCGCGGCTACACGGCGGGCGTCGGCATGAGCATAGGCACCGCCTTCGGCCGCATCGCGGGCGAACGCGCAGCGCACGCCGCGCGCAGGGAGGCGTCGCATGCGGCAGCTTGAGGCGCTCACGCGCGAAGCCGCCTCGCTGGCGGCGGGCACGGCGCCCATCGGCCCGGCCGAAACCGAAGCCGCGCGCCAGCTCCAGATCTGCAATGCCTGCCGCTACTGCGAAGGCTTCTGCGCGGTGTTCCCGGCGATGACGCGCCGGCTCGAGTTCGGCCGCGCGGACATCCACTACCTGGCCAACCTGTGCCACAACTGCGGTGCGTGCCTGCATGCCTGCCAGTACGCGCCGCCGCACGAATTCGCGGTGGTGTTCCCGCAGGCAATGGCCAAGGTGCGGGCCCGCACCTACGAAGACTACGCGTGGCCGGCGCCGTTCGCCGCCCTGTACCGCCGCGCGGGCCTGGCGACGGCGCTGGCGCTCGCCGGCGGCCTGGCGCTGTTCCTCGTGCTCGCGGTGCTGCTGGCGGGCGAAGGCTTGACCCAATCGCACGGCGCGAACTTCTATGCCGTGTTCCCGCACAACTTCATGGCCACGCTGTTCGGGCTGGTGTTCGTCTTCGCGCTGGTGGCGCTGGGCGTCGGCGTGCGGCGCTTCTGGCGCGACATCTCGCCTGCGCGCGATCTGCCCGGCGCACAAGGGCCGCTGCTGGCCAAGGCCCGCGCACCGGCCGCCGCGGAGACGGCGCGCGACGTCGCCCGCCTCACTTACCTCGACGGCGGGCATGGCGACGGCTGCAACAACGCGGACGACCGCTATTCGCTCGCGCGCCGGCACTTCCACCATCTCACGTTCTACGGTTTCCTGCTGTGTTTCGCGGCGACCTGCGTGGCGACCTTCGAGCATTTCGTGCTCGGCCTGCATGCGCCGTATCCGCTCGCGAGCTGGCCCGTCGTGCTGGGCAGCCTGGGCGGCCTCGGCCTGCTCGCCGGGCCGGCCGGCCTGCTGTGGCTGAACTTCGCTCGTCACCCGATGCATGGCGACGCACAGCAACGACCGATGGACCGCGGCTTCATCGCGTTGCTGCTGCTGACCAGCGGCACGGGCTTCGCCCTGCTTGTCCTGCGCCACACGGCTGCGATGCCGCTCGCACTCGCGATCCACCTCGGGGTCGTGCTGGCCCTGTTCGTCACGCTGCCCTGGGGCAAGTTCGCGCACGGTGCGTATCGCACCGCGGCGCTCGCGAAGCACGCCCTCGAGAAACGCCTGCCAAGCCGGCTGCAAGTCGGCAACGATTGATCCAACTCTCAACCCATGAAGGAGACACCATGCCATCCCTGAACCGCGCACGCCGCGCCATCCTCTGTGCCCTCGCCTGCGCCGGCCTGGCCGCGGGGCTGGGGAACGCCCAGGCCGCCGACGCGTGGCCCAGCAAGCCGGTCACGCTCATCGTCCCGTTCGCGGCCGGCGGCACGACCGACATCCTGGCGCGCATCGTCGGCCAGAAGCTCTCCACCGCGCTCGGCCAGCCGGTCATCATCGAGAACAAGGCCGGTGCGGGCGGCACGCTGGGCGCCAACGTGGCAGCGCATGCGCCGGCCGACGGCAACACCTTCTTCCTCGCGACGATCGCCCACGCGATCGCACCGGGCCTGTACAAGAGCCTGCCCTACGAGTTCACGCGCGACCTGGCGCCGGTCGGCCTCGTGGGCTCCGTGCCCAACGTGCTCATCGTGCACCCCTCGGTGCCCGCGAGGAACGTGCAGGAGCTGATCGCGTACGTCAAGGCCAACCCCGGCAAGGTCAACTTCGGCTCGGCCGGCCCCGGCAGCACCGAGCACCTCGCCGGCGAGCTGTTCCGCTCGATGACCGGCACGCAGATCACGCACGTGCCCTACAAGGGCGGCGCACCGATGATGGCCGACCTGGTCGCCGGGCAGATCCAGATGGCGCTGGAGACCAGCCCCTCGGCCGCGCCGCACGTGCGCGCGGGCAAGGTGCGCGCTCTCGCGGTGACCTCGGCGAAGCGCTCGAACGCCTATCCCGGCGTGCCGACACTCGCCGAAGCCGGCGTGCCGGGCTACGAGATGACGACGTGGTTCGCCTTGATGGCCCCGCACGGCACGCCCGCGCCCGTGATCGAGCGCATGCACAAGGAACTGCAGGCGGCGCTGCAGGCCAAGGACGTCGAGGCCAAGTTCGCCGACCAGGGCGTCACTGCCGGCGACATGACGCCGCAGCAGCTGGACGCCTTCATCCGCAGCGAGACGGCGAAGTGGGCGAAGATCGTCAAGGAGTCGGGCGCGAAGGTGGAGTGACCAGCGCCGCGCGCACCTGCTGTGCGCGCGGGATCGGATCGACCGCCCCGTAACCTTCGGTCGACAGCGCGGCCGCCGCCGCCGCGTAGCGGCCCGCGCTGCGCAGATCGTCGCCGGCGATCAGCCGCGCGACGAACGCACCGCCGAAGGTGTCGCCCGCGCCGGTCGCGTCCACCGGCTTGCACGGATGCGGCGCGATGCGGTGCCGCTCCTGCGCATTCGCGACGAGCGCCCCTTGCGACCCCAGCTTCAGCGCGACGACCTGCGCGCCCAGCGAGAGGCAGTGATCGACCAGGGCCTCCGGCTCCGTGATGCCGGTGATCGCCGTGATGTCGTCGAGGCTGGGCAGGCAGATGTCGCAGCGGCGCATGACGTCGGTCATCACCGCCCGCGCCCGGTCCAGCGGCCAGAGCTTGAGCCGCAGGTTGGTGTCGAAGGACACCTTCACGCCGGCCGCGCGCGCGATGTCGACGGCCGCCTCGCACGTATCGCATGCCGAGGCCGAGATCGCCAGGCTGATGCCCGACAGGTGCAGCACCTTCGCCGATTCGATCGCGGCGCGCGGCAATTGGGCGGGCGTCATGCGGCTCGCGGCCGAGCCGGCCCGCAGGAAGCTGAACTCGTGCCCCTTGGGGCCGTGCGTGACGAAGTAGATCCCGGTGAAGGCCGCAGGATCGGTCGCCACGTGCGAATGGTCTACGCCTTCGCGCGACCACAGCTCGCGCAGCATGCGGCCATGGCTGTCGTCGCCCAGCGCCGAGATGTAGCCGGCGCGCGCACCCTGCCGCGCGGCGGCGATGGCGAAGTTCGACGTGTCGCCGCCGAAGCCTTGCAGGTACTGCCGGCCGCCGCCCTCGCCCGTCTGGTTGAACTCCACCATCGCCTCGCCGAGGGCGAGGACGTCAATAGGTGCCGGGGTAAGCGCCGCCATCGATCAGCAGGTTCTGTCCGGTGATGTAGCTCGCGTGCGCGCTGCACAGGAACGCGCAGGTGGCGCCGAACTCCTCGGCCGTGCCGAAGCGCAGCGCCGGGATCGTCTTGCGGCGAAGTTGGGCGATCTCCTCGATCGGCTTGCCCGTCTTCTTGGCCGCACCTTCCATCGTGCCGCGCAGGCGGTCGGTGTCGAAGGCGCCGGGCAACAGGTTGTTGATCGTCACGTTGGCCGAGGCGAGCTTGCTCGTGCGCGCCACGCCCGCGACGAAGCCGGTGAGGCCGCTGCGCGCGCCGTTGGACAGGCCGAGGATGTCGATCGGCGCCTTCACCGCACTCGACGTGATATTCACGATGCGCCCGAAGCCGCGCGCGGCCATGCCGTCCACGGTCGCCTTGATCAACTCGATGGGCGTGAGCATGTTCGCATCCACGGCCTTGATCCAGGCCTCGCGGTCCCAGTCGCGGAAGTCGCCGGGCGGCGGCCCGCCCGCATTGGTCACCACGATGTCGAAGTCACGCCGCAGGGCGAAGACCTTCGCCCGCCCTTCGGGCGTGGTGATGTCGGCCGCCACGGATTGCACCAGCGCGTCTTTCGGGCGCAACGCGTCGGCGGTGAGCTTCTTCACAGCTTCTGCGAGCGCTTCCTCACCGCGGGCGACGAGCAGCACGTTCGCTCCCTCGCGGGCGAGCGCCTGCGCGCATCCGAAACCCAGTCCCTTGCTCGCGCCGCACACCAGCGCCCATTTGCCCGCAATACCCAAGTCCATGACAATTCCTGCTTTCGAAATTCAATCGGCAGAAACATGATACGTGCAGGATGCAAGGCCCTGACGAGGGCGGGCCTGGCGGCGCTGGTGATCGCCGGCACGATGGGCGTGGCGCAGGCCCAGGGAGAGCCGGCCACGATCAAGCGGGCCACCGAATTGCGCGACGGCCCGGGCGAGAGTGCCAAGGTGCTGGCGCCGCTGGCGGCCCAGACGCAGGTGCAGCGCCTGACCGAGCGTCAGGGGCCATGGGTCAAGGTCACCACCAGCGGCGGCCCCAGCGGTTGGGTCCACATGTTCGACCTGGGCCCGGCCAGCGGGACGGCCGGCAGCATCGCCTCGGGCGGCGCCGGCATGCTGCGCGCCGTCACCGGCCTGTTCTCGAAGCGCGGCGCATCGCCCATCACCACACCGACGGCCACCGTGGGCATCCGCGGCCTGAGTGCCGAGGACCTGGCCAATGCCCAGCCCAACCTGCCGGCCGTGACGCAGATGGAAGGCCTGCGCCAGAGCGAAGACCAGGCACGGCGCTTCGCGCAATCGTCCTCGCTGGCAGCGGTGCGGGTGCCCGACCTGCCCTCCACGCCCAGGCCCGGTTCCGCACCGGCCACGGCCGGCAACACGGAGTCCGCCCAATGACGCGCCGCCTCGCCTCCCGCTCCCTGGTGCGCGGCGCCCTGTGCGCCGTGGTCGCGGCGACCTTGTTCGCGCCGGCCATGGCGCAGGACTTCAGCAAGGGCCTGGGCATCCTGAACTCCGTGCTCGGCGCGAAATCCGCGTTGCCCGCGAATCCGGTGACGAACGCGCTGGCGCCATCCGGCGCCAAACCGGATGTCCTGGAGCTGGTCAAGCTGCTCGCGCAGTCGATGGAGAACATCGACGAGCCCAAGGAGATCGAGATCGGCCGCAACATGGCCGCGGTGCTGCTGGGCAGCAAGCCCCTGCACCCCGACATGAAGCTGCAGCGCTATGTCAACCAGCTGGGCCGCTGGATCAGCCTGCAGTCCGGCCGGCCGCACCTGGCCTGGCAGTTCGCCGTGATCGACGACCCGGGCTTCAACGCCTTCGCCGCGCCCGGCGGCTACGTGCTGGTGACCAAGGGCCTGGTGGACCGGGTCGACGAGGCCGAGCTCGCGGGCATCCTCGCGCACGAGATCACCCACGTGACCGAGAGGCATCACCTGAATGCCCTGCGCGTACGGGCCCGGGCCGGCCTGGTCGGCATGAGCGCGCAGGCCCTGCTGGCGCGCCAGGGCGCCGCAGCCGACGCCCTCGGCGGCGCCCTCACCGGCATGGTCCGCGATGTGTACTCGAAGGGCCTGGACCGCGACGACGAGTTCAGCGCCGACGTCGGTGGCGTGACGATGGCCGCGCGCTCGGGCTTCGATCCTTATGGCCTGCCCTCGGTCCTGCTGCAGTTGCGCTCGGTGCCCGACGACGACGGCCTGTTCGCCTTGCAGATGTCCACGCACCCGCCGGCGCAGCAACGACTGGACTACCTGGAGGCGGCCATGGGCAACCGGCTCGATCGGTATGCAGGAAAGCCGTCGGTGAGCGTCGCGCAGCGCCTGCGCCAGGTGCGCTAGCGTCCTGCCGCTAGGCGCTGCGCGAGAACACGAAGATCCCCGCGATCACCAGCACGCTGCCCGCCGCGATCCAGGCGGTGAACGGCTCGCCCAGGATCAGCACGCCCATGAGGATGGTGGAAATCGGGCCGACCATGCCCGACTGCGCGGCGAGCGACGGGCCGATGCGCTCGATCGCCATCATCACCAGCAGCACGGGCACGGCCGTGCACAGGCTCGCGTTGAGGACCGACAGCCAGAGCACCTGCGGCGCGACCGAGAGCGCCACGCCGACCGGCCGCAGCAGCAGGAACTGCACGATGCAGCAGATGCAGGCGACGCTGGTGGCGAGGCCCACCAGCCGCAGCGAGCCGATGCGCTGCACCAGCTGGCCGCTGTAGACCAGGTAGATCGCGTAGCTGACGGTGCTGGCCAGCACGAGCAGCGCGCCCAGCGCCACGTTCGCGCCTTCGAGCCGCACCTCGTGCCCGAACACCAGCGCCACGCCGGTGTAGCTGACGGCCATGCCGGCCACCTGGCGCCGCGTGAAGGTGCGGCGATACAGGAACCAGCCGAGCAGCATCACCAGCGTCGGGTTGAGGTACAGGATCAGCCGCTCGAGCGAAGCCGTGATGTACTGCAGGCCGACGAAGTCGAGGAAACTCGCGAGGTAGTAACCCGACACGCCCAGGCCCAGCACGCCGAGCCAGTCGCGCCGCGTGAGCGCAGGCTTGCCGCGGCTCGCCCACCACGCCATCGCAACGAAGAAAGGCAGTGCGAACAGCATGCGCAGCATGATCACCGTCACGGCGTCCACGTCGTAGCGGTACGCAAGCTTGACGATGATGGCCTTGCCGCTGAAGGCGATCGAGCCCGCCAGGGCCATCACCAGCCCGCTGCCCAGGCGGCCCTTGCTATCGGGCGTCAATCGTGGAACACCTTCCGGTGCAGCCGGCGCAGCGACCACCACACCGAGAACGCGACGATCGGGATGGCCACGGCCGCCGTGCTTTCCGCGCTGAACGGCCAGCCGATGGCGTGCGCGCCTTTCGCGAGGTAGCTCACCAGCCCGACGATGTAGTAGGTGATCGCGGCGACCGACAGGCCCTCCACCGTCGCCTGCAGTTGCAGCTGCAGGCCCTGGCGCTTGTTCATGGTCGCGAGCAAGGCCTGGCTGCTTTGCTGCTGCTCGATCTCGACGCGCGTGCGCAGCAGGTTGCTGATGCGCGAGACGCGCTGCGACAAGGCATCCTGCCGCCGCACCACCCAGGCGCAGGTCGCCCGCGCCGGCGACAGGCGACGGTCGACGAATTCGCCTATGGTCTGCAGGCCGGCCAGGCGTGATTCGCCGATGTCGGCGATGCGCCGGTCGACCAGCTCGAAGTACGCGGCGCTCGCGGAAAAGCGCGAGTGCGTCGCGGCGTACTGGCTTTCCACCTCACCGGCCAGCTTGGTCAGCCGGTCGAGCAGCTTCGGCTCCTCGTGCCGGCCCGCGGCGCGGATCGATTCGGCCAGCTCCGCCAGGTCCAGTTCGGCCGTGGCCAGCACCGCCGCACTCTCGCGCGCCGCCGGCAGGCCGAGCAGCGCCGCCATGCGGTAGGTGTCGATCTCGATCAGCCGCTGCACGAGGCGCCCGAGCCGGCGCGGGGTCATGCTGCCGGCCAGCACCACCATGCGCGAGAAGCCGTCGGCATGCAAGGCGAAATCGGTGTAGACCTCGGCATGCCCGTCCGCGACCGTCGAGGCGACCAGCGTGTCCTCGTGCAGGACGTGCTTGACCAGCGTGGTGCTCGCCGATTCGCGCGCGGGCAGCACCCACAGGTGCAGGCTCGCGATCAGCTCGCCCGGCAGGCGTGCCAGCCACTCCTGCGGCACCGCCTCGATCGCCGTGGCGGGCTCGCGCTCGCCGAAGCCCTCCGCGTCGGTGGCCCGCGAGAAGGTCCAGGTCACGAATTCCGTGTGCAGCTCCCAGCGCAGCCGGAACCCGCCGAGGTCCATCCGCACGTGCGAGCTGTGCGCATCGGGCTGCGGCAGGTGGTGGTCGCGCAGCAGCGCGGCCAGGTGTTCGCGGCTGGCCGCGCGGCGCTGCGCATCGGCCACCATCACGATATGCGAGATCGCCAGTGGCGGCGTCATTCCTTCGGGGGGCCGCGCGTGGATCTCGTTGTGCAGCGCCATGCGCTGCGGGTGGGTCTTCGGAAGCATGGAGGCCCCATTCTCGCAAACACCGATGACCGGAAGAAAAACGGCGCCCGCGGGCGCCGTCTCGTTTCGCGATGCTCGCCTCAGTCTTCCACGAACGCCTCTTCGCGCTTGGCCTTGATCGAGGGCAGCGCCACGATCACCAGCAGCGCGAGTGCGCCGGTCAGCAGGCCCGCGGAGAGCGGCCGCGTGACGAACACGCCCCAGTCGCCGCGCGAGAGCAGCAGCGCGCGCCGCAGGTTCTCCTCCATCATCGGGCCGAGAATGAAGCCGAGCAGCAGCGGGGCGGGTTCGCACCCGAGCTTGATGAACAGGTAGCCGATGACGCCGAAGGCGCCGACCATCCACACGTCGAAGGTGTTGTTGTTGGTCGAGTACACGCCCATCGCGCAGAACAGCACGATCGCCGGAAACAGCCAGCGGTACGGCACCGTGAGCAGCTTGATCCACATGCCGATCAGCGGGAGGTTCAGGACGATCAGCATCAGGTTGCCCAGCCACATCGAGGCGATCAGGCCCCAGAACAGCTGCGGGTTGCTGGTCATCACCTGCGGGCCGGGCTGGATGTTGTGGATGGTCATCGCGCCGACCATCAGCGCCATCACGGCGTTGGGCGGGATGCCCAGCGTGAGCAGCGGGATGAACGAGGTCTGCGCGCCGGCGTTGTTGGCCGACTCCGGCGAGGCGACGCCGCGGATGTTGCCCTTGCCGAACTCGATCTCGCCCGGTTTCGACGGCATCTTCTTCTCGAACGCATAGGACGCGAACGAGGCGAGCAGCGCGCCGCCGCCGGGCAGGATGCCCAGCATCGATCCCAGCGCGGTGCCGCGCAGCACGGCCGGCACCATCGCCTTGAAGTCCGCCTTGGTGGGCCACAGGCCCTGCACCTTGGACGTGAAGACCTCGCGGCGCTCCTCGGGCACCGACAGATTGCTGATGATCTCGCCGTAGCCGAACACGCCCATCGCCACCACGACGAATCCGATGCCGTCCGTGAGCTCCGGGATGTCGAACGAATAGCGCGCCACGCCCGAGTTCACGTCCGTGCCCACCAGCCCGAGCAGCAGGCCCAGCACGATCATCGCGATCGCCTTGATCAACGAGCCCGAGGCCAGCACCACCGCGCCGATCAGGCCCAGGATCATCAGCGAGAAGTATTCGGCCGGGCCGAACTTGAACGCGAGCTCCGTCAGCGGCGGCGCGAACGCGGCGAGGATCAGGGTGCCGACGCAGCCGGCGAAGAACGAGCCCAGGCCCGCGGCCGCGAGCGCCGGGCCGGCGCGGCCCTGGCGCGCCATCTGGTAGCCGTCGATGCAGGTGACCACCGACGACGATTCGCCCGGCAGGTTCACGAGGATCGCGGTGGTGGACCCGCCGTACTGCGCGCCGTAGTAGATGCCCGCCAGCATGATCAGCGCCGACACCGGCGGCAGCGCGTAGGTGGCCGGCAACAGCATCGCGATGGTGGCGACCGGGCCGATGCCGGGCAGCACGCCGATCAGCGTGCCCAGCAGGCAGCCGATGAAGCAATACAGCAGGTTGATCGGAGTGGCGGCGACGCCGAAGCCGGTCGCGAGGTTGGAAAAGAGGTCCATGGTCTGCCTTTCAACCGGAGATGAACGCGGGCCACACCGGGAGCTGCAGCTTGAGCAGCACGATGAAGGCGAGCCAGCTGCCGACGCACAGGACGATCGACAGGATCGCCACCTCCTTGAACTTGAACCTGTCGCCCGCGAGCGAGGACACGAAGGTCAGGCCGACGATCGCGGCGACCATGCCCATGTACGGCAACCGGATGCTCGGCAAGCCGCCCAGCAGCACGCCGAACAGCAGGTTGGCGGCGACCACGAAGCCGAGCGGCTTCCACGCCCACTGGCCGATCGGCTCGCCGTCCTCGGTTTCGACGACCAGCGATTCGAAGATGATGAAGCCGCCCAGCCCGGCGAGCACGATGCCCAGCATCAGCGGGAAGTAGCCCGGCCCCATGCGCGCGGCCTCGCCGATGTTGTAGGTGGTGGCGCCCCATGCAAACGCGATCCCGACCGCCAGGAACATGAGGCCGGAAAAGAAGTCGCGCTGACTCTTGATTCTCACGTGTCGTTCTCCTCGTCAGGACAAGTACGGTGCCGCGATTGTGGTTGGCAGGGCGGCCGGCGCCTGCTGTGGCTTTCACCTACAGCCGGAAGACCTCACTCGAGCGGCGGTGTCGCCGTCAGCACCTCCTCGAGCGTCGTGAGCCCCTCCGCGATGCGCAACGCCCCCGCCAGGCGCAGCGGCCGCATGCCGTCGGCCACGGCCTGCCGGCGCAGTGCGTCGATGGACGGATCGGCGATCACTTTTTCCTTGAACGCTTCGCTCACCGTGAGCAACTCGTACAGGCCCATGCGGCCGAGGAAACCCGTCATGCGGCAGTCGACGCAGCCCACGGGTTTGTAGGGCTGCCAGGCGCCCGTCACCTTCCACGGCTTCACCAGCGTGTCCAGCTGCGCGCGCGTGGCGGTGCCGTCGGGCTCGCGGCACTGCTTGCACAGCGTGCGCACCAGGCGCTGCGCAAGCACGCCGGTCACTGTCGCGTTGAGCAGGTACCCGGGGATGCCCAGCTCGAGCAGGCGCGTGATGGCCGAGGGGGCATCGTTCGTGTGCAGCGTGGAGAACACGAGGTGGCCGGTGAGCGCGGCCTGCACGGCCATCTCGGCGGTTTCGAGGTCGCGGATCTCGCCGACCATGATGATGTCCGGGTCCTGCCGCATCAGCGCGCGCAGGCCTTCGGCAAAGCCGAAATCGAGCTGCGACTGCACCTGGGTCTGGTTGAAGGCGGGCTCGATCATTTCGATCGGGTCCTCCACCGTGCTCACGTTCACCTCTTCCGTCGCGATGCGCTTGAGCGTCGAATAGAGCGTGCTGGTCTTGCCCGAACCCGTGGGGCCCGTGACGAGCACGATGCCGTGCGGCCGCCTGACCAGCTGCTCCCAGCGCTGCGCATCGTGCTGCGAGAAGCCGAGCGCGTCGAGGTCCTTCACCGCCGTGTCGGGGTCGAAGATGCGCATCACCATCTTTTCGCCGAAAGCCGTCGGCAGCGTCGACAGGCGCATCTCGATCTCGTCGCCGCGCGGGTTGCGCGTCTTGATGCGTCCGTCCTGCGGGCGGCGCTTCTCGACCACGTCCATGCGCCCGAGCAGCTTGATGCGCGCGGTCATCGCGTTGAGCACCGCCAGCGGCATCTGGTAGACCGGATGCAGCACGCCGTCGATGCGGAAGCGGATCACGCCCTGCTCGCGCCGCGGCTCCAGGTGGATGTCGCTCGCGCGCTGGTCGAAGGCGTAGGTCCACAACCAGTCCACGACCTGCACCACGCCCTGGTCGTTGGCGTCGAGCTGCTTGTTGTTCTTGCCCAGCTCGACCAGCTGCTCGAAGCTGGCCGCGCCCGCGTTCCCGCCCGCCTTCTGCGCCGCGCGGACGGATTTCGCGAGCGCGAAAAATTCGGCGGTGTAGCGATGGATGTCCTGCGGGTTGGCCAGCACGCGCCGAACCGTGCGGCGCGACTGCCGCTCGACCTCGTCGATCCAGTCGGTGAGGAAGGGATCGGCCGTGGCGACCACCACTTCGCCCGAGGTGACCTGCACCGGCAGCACGCGGTGGCGCTCAGCATAACCCGCGCTCATCGTGTCGGCGACCTTGCCCACGTCCACCTTGAGCGGGTCGATGCGCAGGTAGTCCAGGCCCGAGCGCTGCGCGAGCCATTGCGTGAGCATCTCGATGTCCAGCGGCTTGCCGTCGGCCGCGCGCGCGATCGCGACCGCCGCGAGGCGCACGAGCGGGTGCTGCGCGCTCTCGGCCTGCGAGCAGCGGGCGATCGTGCGCTTCGCTTCCTCGGCGCTGATCACGCCGTCATGTTCCAGCCACTCGACGAGCGAACGCCAGTGCAGCGGGCCCTGAGGGACGCTGCGGGAGGAAGGGCGGGCTTTGGCGGCGGCGGTCATCGTGTGCGCAGGGGTCCGACCGGCTTGAACACGCGCAACCATTTGCGCGCCGGAAGGCCCCAGCGAGTTTCGATGGTTTCCGCACGGCGGGCAAGCTCGCCGCGCTCGGGATGCTGCGCCTCGCGCAGCGCCAGCACGATCGTGTTGCCCTCGCGCGTCGGGCGGAACGCCCAGACGCACTCCTCGCCGAACACCGTCACGATCTTGCGCAGGCTCTCGTCGTAGCTGGAGGAACGGCCGAACAGGTTCACCGTCATGCAACCGTCCTCGGTCAGCAACCTGCGGCAATCGGCGTAGAACGCCTTGGAGTCCAGCACGGGCGCGGCCGCTTCCTGGTCATAGAGATCCACCTGCAGCGCGTCGACCCGGCCGCGCCAGTGCTCGTGCGCCGCGACTTCCGCTGCGTCGCCGAGGATCACCGACAGGCGCGCGTCGTCCGCGGGCAATTTGAACCACAGCCGGCATGCCGCGATCACCTGCGGGTTCAGCTCGATCGCGGTCGTCTTCATGCGCAGCTTGCGCCAGCAGAATTTGGTGAGCGAGCCCGCACCGAGCCCGAGCTGCATCGCGTGGCGCGTGGCCACCGAATCCGGATCGACGAACAGCAGCCAGGCCATCATGCGCTGCACGTAATCGAGGTGGATGTCGAACGGCTTGTCCAGCCGCATCGAGCCCTGCACCCACTCGGTGCCGAGGTGCAGGTAGCGCACGTCGCCGTAATCGGAGAAATTGACTTCGGGAAGGGACGGCGCGGATTTCTTCACTGGCGGCGATTATGTCTACCGGATCCCGGATCAGGTCCGGGATGACGACCCTGACAGCAAAGGGCCGAGTTTCGGCAGAGCCTCGATCGCATTGCGCATCGCCGCGTGCGCCAGTTCCTCTTCGCCGATCCCGCGCAACTGCGCCAGCACCTTCGCGATCTTCGGCAGCTCGCCGGGCTCGTTGCGGCCTTGCGGCGCGCCGGCCGCGCGCTCGTCGGCCGTGCGGTACAACCAGTGCGGCGGGATGTCGGGCGAATCGGTTTCGAGGACGATGGCGTCGAGCGGCAGCTCCACCGCGAGCCGGCGGATCTGCTGTGCGCGCTCGAAGGTCAGGGTACCGCCGAACCCGAGCTTGAAGCCAAGCCGCGCGAACTCCTGCGCCTGCTGCAGGCTGCCGTTGAAGGCGTGCGCGATGCCGCGCACCGGAATGCGGCGCAGGTGCTTGAGCAGCTGGTCGGCGGAACGTCGCACATGGACGATCACCGGCAGGCCGTGCCGCTGCGCGAGCGCCAGCTGCTCCCGATAAAAGAATTCCTGCCGCTCGCCATCGAGCTGCGGCAGGAAATAGTCGAGCCCGATTTCGCCCACCGCGACGAGGCGGGAGTCGTCGCGCGCAGCGGCGAGCGCCTCATCCAGCCGCGCCAGCTCCTCATCCGCTGCGCCGGGCGTGCAGATCGGGTGGATTCCCAGCCCGTAGCTGTCGCCGCCCGCGTGGGCGAGTTCGCGCACCGCGGAAAAGTTGGCGACCGCCACGGCGGGGATGACGCAGTGCGCCACGCCGGCGCGCCGCGCGCGCTCGCGCACTTCGCCCCGGTCGGGCGTGAATTCCGGCGCATCCAGGTGGCAGTGCGTATCGACCCAGAAAGGCATGGCGGGATGATGCCCGAACGGGCTACGTCCTACGTGCAGAGCGCGCCAAACCGTGATACCGTGCGTTTCGACTCCTGTTTCCCATGCGCAGGCCTGCCCTCTACAGCTCCAGCCGGTCCCAGCGCCCGGCGGGCGACCCGCCGCCTTCCACGGCGGCCGACGTCGCGCAGGAGCCTGCGGCCGTCGCCGTCGCGAAACCCCGTCGCATCGACCTCTCCAGCCCGCGCCTGCTGTGGGCGGCGATCCTGCTGCTCGCGACGCTGCTGGCGCTGAGCCTCACGCTCGCGCTCAAGCCCGCGCCGCGCCGCATCACGCAGGAGGACATCAACAAGGCCGTGCTCAAGACGATGGAAACGCAGGTGCTCCCGTCCGAGTACGCGAAGGCCTACGAGAACGTCCGCCCCTCGGTCGTGCGCGTGGTCAGCTACGTGAAGAAAAGCCGGGTGCGCGATGCGATCGACAAGGCGCACCAGGGCCTGAAAGCCAAGCCCAAGGCGCTCGGCCCCGCGCTCGAAAGCGAGAGCAACGGCAAGGATGACGACGAGGAAATCGAGCAGGGCGTCGGTACGGGCGTCGTCATCATCGACAAGGGCGTGATCCTCACCAACCTGCACGTCATTTCGGGCGCCGACCATGTGAAGGTGACCTTCTTTGACGGCCTCGAGGCCGACGCCTCCATCACCGGCGTGCAGCCCGAGAACGACCTCGCCGTGCTGCAGGCCCAGAAGATTCCCGATGACCTGATCGCCGCCACCATGCGCTCGACCGGCGACCTCGCGCCGGGCGACAAGGTCGCCGCCATCGGTTTCCCGTTCGGCATCGGCCCCTCGGCCTCGGGCGGCATCGTGTCGGGCCTGAAGCGCTCCTTCCGCTCGCCCGAAGGCAAGCAGGAGATGGACAACCTCATCCAGTTCGACGCGGCCGCCAACCCCGGCAATTCCGGCGGGCCGCTCGTCACGATGGACGGCGAGGTGGTCGGCATCGTCACCGCGATCCTCAACCCCACGCCCGCCCGCACCTTCATCGGCATCGGCTTCGCCGTGCCCATCGAGAACGCCGCCACCGCGGCCGGCCTTTCGCCGTTTTAGAGCCCAGACATGAATTCGACGACCCGCCAGGACAGCGACACCGCCCAGCTCATGGAACAGATCCTGTACGAGGTCAAGCGCGTGGTGGTGGGACAGGACCGCTTTCTGGAGCGCGTGATGGTCGCCATGCTCGCGCAGGGCCACCTGCTGGTCGAAGGCGTGCCGGGCCTGGCGAAGACGCTGACGGTGAAGACGCTCGCGCAGACCATGCGCGGCCAGTTCAAGCGCATCCAGTTCACGCCCGACCTCGTGCCGGCCGACCTGGTCGGCACGCGCATCTACAACCAGAAGACCGGCGAGTTCAGCACGGCGCTGGGCCCGGTGTTCACCAATCTCCTGCTGGCCGACGAAATCAACCGCGCGCCGGCCAAGGTGCAGAGCGCGCTGCTCGAAGTGATGCAGGAACGCCAGGTGACGATCGCCGGCGAAACGCACAAGGTGCCGAACCCGTTCCTGGTGATGGCGACGCAGAACCCGATCGAGACCGAAGGCACCTACCCGCTGCCCGAGGCGCAGGTGGACCGCTTCATGATGAAGGTGCTGGTCGATTATCCGACGGACGAGGAGGAGTTCGTGATCGTCGAGCGCGTCACCGGCCCGGCCGTCACGGTGTCTTCCGTCGCGACGACCGAGCAGCTCGCGCAGCTGCAGGGCGAATGCCGCCGCGTGTACGTCGACCCGTCGCTGGTGCAGTATGCGGTGCGACTGGTCTCCGCGACCCGCACGCCCGAGCGTCACGGCCTGAAGGACCTGCGCAGGTACATCACCTTCGGCGCCAGCCCGCGCGCCACGATCAACCTCACCGAAGGCGCCCGCGCGCTGGCCATGCTGCGCGGCCGCACGTACGTGTTGCCGGAGGACATGAGCGACCTCGTGGCCGACGTGCTGCGCCACCGCATCGTCCTCTCGTACGAGGCGCTGTCGGAGGGCCTCTCGCCCGACGCGCTGGTGAGCAAGATCATGGCCAAGATCCCGGCTCCGCCGAGACCGCTGGAACATGAAAAGCTGGTGGCGTAAAGGGACGAAGACTGCCGACGAGGCACCGGGCGGCGCCTCGTCCCTCGCTGCCCGTCCCTCTGCCGAGAACGTCCTCAAGCGGCTGGAGTGGACGGTCATCCGGCGCCTGGACGGCCTGCTGCAAGGCGATTACCGCACGCTCCTGCGCGGCGCCGGCCTGGACCTCGCGGACCTGCGCGAGTACCAGCACCACGACGACGTGCGCCACATTGACTGGAACGTCACCGCCCGCCTGCAAATCCCGCACGTGCGCGAATTCACGGAAGATCGCGAGATGGCTGCGTGGTTCCTGGTGGACCTCAGCCCATCCGTGGACTTCGGCTCGGGCGAGCAGCGCAAGCGCGGCCTCTCGGCCGAGTTCGTCGCCGTGCTCGCGCGCCTGCTCACGCGGCACGGCAACCGCGTCGGCGCGATGCTCTACGGTTCGGGCGTGGACAGCGTGATCCCGACGCGCGGCGGGCGCCGCCATGTGCTCCACCTGATCGACACGATCCAGAAGCGACCCGTCGCGGCGGCGCAGGGCACGACCCGGTTGCGCGGCCTGCTGGAAGCCGCCGCGTCGCTCGTGAAGCGCCGCTCCACCATCTTCATCATTTCCGACTTCATCAGCGAGCCCGGCTGGGAAAGGCCGCTGGCCATGCTCGCGCAGCGGCACGAAGTGGTGGCCGTGCGCGTGATCGACCCGCTCGAGCTCGACCTGCCCGACCTCGGGATGATCACGATGCGCGATTCGGAAACCGGCGAGCAGCTGCTCGTGGACACGCACGACAAGGGCTTTCGCACGCGCTTCGCGCGCATTGCCGCGCAGCGCGAAGCCGAGCTGCGCGAGGCTTTCGTCAAGGCCGGTGTCGACGCGCTGGAGCTGTCCACCGACGGCGACCTGGTCGATGCTGTCGTGCGTTTCGCCGACATGCGCAAGCGCCGCGCACGCCTGGCCGCGGGCGGCGGCCTGCCGGCACACCTGCAGGTGGCATGATGAATTTCCTCTGGCCCCAATTCCTCTGGCTGGCGGCCGCCCTGCCGCTGCTCGTGCTGCTGTACGTCTGGCTGATGCGCCGGCGCAAGAAGGTCGCGCTGCGCTACGCCTCGCTGTCCATCGTGAAGGACGCGATGGGCGCGCGCCAGAGCTTCAAGCGCCACATCCCGCCGCTGCTCTTCCTGTTCGCGATGGCGGCGATGCTGCTGGCCGCGGCGCGCCCGGTCGCGGTGGTGACGCTGCCGTCGAACCAGCAGACCATCATCCTGGCGATGGACGTGTCGGGCAGCATGCGCGCGACCGACGTGCTGCCCAGCCGCCTCGTGGCGGCGCAGAACGCGGCGAAGTCCTTCATCGGCGAGCTGCCGCGCAATGTCAAGGTCGGCATCGTCGCCTTCGCCGGCTCGGCGCAGGTCGCGCAGCTGCCGACGACCAACCGTGAAGACCTGGTCACGGCGATCGACCGCTTCCAGCTGCAGCGTGCCACGGCCACCGGCAACGCGATCGTGATCTCGCTGGCGACGCTGTTCCCCGACGACGGCATCGCCCTGGAGTCGCTGCAGACCGGGCGCGACCGCCAGAAGGGCTTCTCGCTGGACGACGAGAAGAAGCCGCAGAAGGACCGCCAGCCGGTCGCGCCGGGCTCGTACACCTCGGCGGCGATCATCATGCTCACCGACGGCCAGCGCACCACCGGCGTCGATCCGCTCGATGCCGCCAAGCTCGCGGCCGATCGCGGCGTGCGCGTCTACACCGTCGGCATCGGCACCGTGGAAGGCGAGACGATCGGTTTCGAGGGCTGGTCGATGCGCGTGCGGCTGGACGAGGAGACGCTCAAGGCGATCGCGCAGAAAACCAATGCCGAGTACTTCTACGCCGGCACCGCGCAGGACCTGAAGAAGGTCTACGACGCGCTCAGCTCCAAGCTCACCGTCGAGAAGAAGGAGACGGAGATCTCGGCCCTCTTCGCGATGGCGGCCGCCGCCCTCGCGCTGCTGTCGGCCGCGCTGTCGGTGTTCTGGTTCAACCGGATCCTTTGACGCAACACAGCGTCAAGACCCCTCAGTGCGGCAGTGCCGGGGATGGCAGCAGTGCCGCCGTCCCGTCGCCCAGAAGAAAGAGAGCGACCAGCGCGGCGGCCCAGAACGCCGGGTATTCCCAGCCGCCGTCCTTGTTGCTGAACAGCCATCCGTTCTTGCCGTGCACGGTCGCGATGGTGCCGAGGATCAGCGGCACGAGCAGCAGCGCCACGTAGCGGGGCCAGATCCCCAGCAGGAGGCAAGCCGTACCGGCGAGTTCGGCAGCGAGCGTGGCGTAGGCGAACCAGCCCGGCAGGCCGAGCGATTCGAAGAATTTCACCGTGCCGGGAATCGTGAAGACGCGGATCTTCAGCAGCGCATGCGCGAGGAACATCGCAGCAAGGCACAACCGCAGCAACAGGGCGGCATACGGGGCGGTCTGCGAATCGACCATGGCGCTCTCCTCGGCGGGGATCCCGCCACCCGCATCGTAAGTCGTTCAGCTGGAGGCCGCGAGTCTTCCTTCGGCCAGATGCAACATCCGGCCGCAGCGGCGTGCGAGCTGGTCGTCGTGCGTCACCAGGATGAACGCCGTCCCGCGCTTGCGCGCGAGCTCGATCATCATGTCGAACACCACGTCGGCCGTGCTCCGGTCGAGGTTGCCGGTGGGCTCGTCGGCCATCACGCAGGCCGGGTGCGTGACGAGCGCACGCGCAATCGCGACGCGCTGGCGCTCGCCGCCGGACAGTTCGGCGGGCCGGTGCTTCACCCGGTGTCCGAGGCCGACGGCGGCAAGCATCTCCTGCGCCTGCCGCGCGCACTCCTGCGGCTCCAGGCGCCGGATGCGCAGCGGCATCGCCACGTTGTCCAGCGCCGTGAATTCGGGCAGCAGGTGATGGAACTGGTAGACGAAGCCGAGGTGCCGGTTGCGCAGCTGACCCTGTTGCGCGGCGTCGAGCTGCGAGAAGGCCTGCCCCATCAGGCGTACGGTGCCGCTGGTGGGCGTGTCCAGGCCGCCCATCAGGTGCAGGAGCGTGCTCTTGCCCGAACCCGACGCGCCGACGATCGCCACGGTCTCGCCCGCGTGCACCGTCAGGTCGATGCCGCGCAGCACCTCGACGTCGATCTCGCCTTCGTGGAAACGCTTGGTGATGCCTTCGGCCTGGAGAACGGCAGCCTCACTCATAGCGCAGCGCCTCGGCCGGGTTGACCCGGCTGGCGCGCCAGCTCGGGTAGACGGTCGCGACGAAGGCGAGCACGAGCGAGATCACGGCGATGGGCATGATGTCCGATTGCTGCGGGTCGCTGGGCATGCGCGAGATCAGGTAGATGTCGCGCGGCAGGAAACTCACGTGCAACAGGTGCTCGATGAAGGGCACGATCACGTCGATGTTGAAGGCGACCAGCAGGCCCAGGAACAGGCCGGCCAGCGTGCCGATCACGCCCACGGCCGCGCCCTGCACGACGAAGATGCCCATGATGCTGGCGGGCGAAGCGCCCAGCGTGCGCAGGATCGCGATGTCGGCGCGCTTGTCGGTGACGGTCATCACCAGCGTGCTCACGAGGTTGAACGCCGCCACGGCGACGATCAGCGTGAGGATGATGAACATCATGCGCTTTTCGACCTGCACGGCCGCGAACCAGCTGCGGTTCTGCTGCGTCCAGTCGCGCACCAGCGGGCGGCCGGGCAGCGTGTCCGCCAGTTCGGCGGCCACTTCGGGCGCGCGCTGCAGGTCCTTCAGCTTCAGGCGCACGCCGGTCGGCGCCTCGAGCCGGTAGATGCGCATCGCGTCATCGAGGTGGATCATCGCCAGGCCGCTGTCGTACTCGTAATGCCCGGAGTCGAAGGTGCCGACCACCGTCATCTGCTTCAGGCGGGGCACCACGCCCGCCGGCGTCACCTGCCCGCCCGGCGCGATCAGCGTCACCGGGTCGCCCTCGCGCACGCCCAGGTTGCGGGCGAGCTCCGAGCCGAGCACGATGCCGAACTGCCCTGGCTGCAGGCGCGCCAGCACCTGGTGCGTGCTCGCCGCCAGGTCGGTGACCTCCCCTTCGCGTGCCGGGTCGATGCCGCGCACGATGGCGCCCCGCATGTCCTCGCCGCGCGCGAGCAGCGCCTGGGCCGCGACGAAGGGCGCCGCGCCGACCACGTCCGGATTGCGCCGCGCGTCCTGCATGGTTTTGTCGACGTCGGCCAGCGGCGCACCGCCCGGCCCGTAGATCTCCACATGCGAGACCACGCCCAGCATGCGGTCGCGCACTTCCTTCTGGAAGCCGTTCATCACCGACAGCACGATGATCAACGCCGCGACGCCGAGCGCGATCCCGAGCATCGACACGCCCGAGATGAAGGAGATGAAGCCGTTGCGCCGCGTGGCGCGGCCCGCGCGCGTGTAGCGCCAGCCCAGCGCAAGTTCGTAGGGGATTCTCACGGGCGGGATTGTCTCATCGCAGAGAATAGCGGCCATGTCGGACGGTGCCCACTTGCTCATCCCCTTCGCCGCCAGCGGCGACGAAGGCTGCATGGCGGCCCGCCGGACCCTGGAACTGCCCCACCTCGCCAAGCTGCTCGCCCGCCTGAAGCCCGCGCAGGCCGACGAAGGCGACGAGCACACGCTGTCGCCTCCGCACGAGCGCGTGCTGGCCCGCGAACTCGGCCTGGCCGCGCCCGACGGCTGCATCCCCTGGGCCGCGTCGCAGGTCGCACAGGCGGGGCGCGAGACGCAGGGCAGCGCCTGGGCGTGGATCACGCCGTGCCACTGGGAAGTGGGCCGCGACCACATCGCCATGGCGCACCCCCAGGACCTGCAGCTCTCGGCAGAGGAATCGCGGGCCTTTCTTTCGGCAATGCAGCCCTACTTCGGGCAGGACGGCATCGCCCTCGAGTACGACGCGCCGACGCTGTGGCTCGCGCGCGGTGAGGTGTTCCGCGATTTCCCTTCCGCGTCGCTGGCGCGCGTCATCGGCCGCGTGGTCGATCCGTGGCTGCCGCGCGGCGATCGTGCCAGGACCATCCGCCGCCTCCAGCAGGAAATGCAGATGCTGCTGTACACGCACGACATCAACGACCAGCGCACGCGCGGCGGCCTGAAGCCCGTGAACTCGTTCTGGGTGAGCGGCACCGGCGCCCTGCCGCCATCGCCCTTGCCTGCGGCGACGGCGGGGCCCGCCATCGCGCACGACCTGCGCGATGCGGCGATGCGGCAGGACTGGCGCGCGTGGGCCGCCGCGTGGCAGCAGATCGATGCGCGCGAGTGCGCGGGCCTTCTCCAGGCGCTAGCCCGCGGGAAACATGTCGCGCTGACGTTGTGCGGCGAACGCAATGCGCGCACCTGGGCCGGCACGGGCGGCGGATTCTTCGGCAAACTCGCGGCAACCCTGCGCGGCGGCCGCGTCGCCGGCGCACTCGACTCCTTATGAAGATCATCACCCGCGACATCCCGCCGCGCGCCGCCTGGGCGCTGGAGCAGGCCGGCGTGCATCCGCTGCTCGCGAAGCTCTATGCCGCGCGCGGCGTGCTCATGGCCGACGAACTCGACGACGGCCTGGCGCGCCTGCTGCCGCCGGCCGGCATGAAGGGCCTGCAGGAAGCGGCCGTGCTGCTGGCCGATGCCATCGCCGCGAAAAAGAGGATCTGCATCGTCGCCGATTACGACTGCGACGGTGCCACGGCCTGCGCAGTGGCGATGCGGGGCCTGAAGCTGCTCGGCGCGCCTCACGTGGACTACCTCGTGCCCGACCGCGTCGTCGACGGCTACGGCCTCACGCCCCCGATCGCCGAGCGCGTGAAGGAGCGCGGCGGCGAGCTGCTGGTCACCGTGGACAACGGCATCGCCAGCGTCGAGGGCGTTGCGACCGCGAACGCGCTGGGCCTGCAGGTGCTGGTGACCGACCACCACCTGCCCGGCCCGCAACTGCCCGCGGCAGCGGTGATCGTGAACCCCAACCAGCCCGGCTGCACATTCGAGAGCAAGTCGATCGCGGGCGTCGGCGTGATGTTCTACGTGCTGATGGCGCTGCGCTCGGAACTGCGCAACCGGGGCACCTTCGACAGCGCGACCCAGCCCAAGCTCGATGCGCTGCTGCCGCTGGTCGCGCTCGGCACGGTGGCCGACGTGGTGAAGCTCGATGCGAACAACCGCAGGCTGGTGGCGCAGGGCCTGAAGCGCATCCGCGCGGGGGCCCTGCCTTGCGGCCTGGCGGCGCTGTTCGCGGCGGCGGCGCGCGATGCGAAGGCCGCGACCACGTTCGATTTCGGCTTCGCTCTCGGGCCGCGCATCAACGCGGCCGGGCGCCTGGCGGACATGACGCTGGGCATCGAATGCCTCACGACCGACGATGCGGCGCGCGGCGAGGAGCTCGCGAAGAGGCTCGACGCGATCAACCGAGAGCGGCGCGAGCTGGAAGGCGGCATGCGCGACGCGGCGATGGAAATCGTCGACCAGCTCTTCGACGACAGCGAGGAGCCGCCGGCCGCGATCTGCGTGTTCGACCCGGATTTCCACGAAGGCGTGGTCGGCATCGTCGCCTCGCGCGTCAAGGACAAGTGGCATCGCCCGACCTTCGTCTTCGCCGCCAGCCAGGCCGACGGCAAGGAGCATGAACTCAAGGGCTCGGGGCGCTCGATCCCGGGCTTTCACCTGCGCGACGCGCTGGACCTCGTGGCCAAGCGCCACCCCGGCGTGCTGCTGCGCTTCGGCGGCCACGCGATGGCCGCGGGCTGCACGATCCACGAAGAGCACCTGGACGTGTTCGAGCAGGCCTTCGCGCAGGTCGCGCAGGAATGGCTCGATGCGGCCACGCTGATGCGCCGGCTCGACACCGACGGCCCGCTCGCCCCCGAGTACCGGCGCGCCGACCTGGTCGACACGCTGCACCACGCGGTGTGGGGCCAGGGCTTCGCGCCACCGATGTTCAGCGAGGAAGTCGAAGTCGTGTCGCAGCGGCTCGTGGGCGACAAGCACCTGCAGCTGAAGCTGCGCCACCAGGGCCAGCCGGTCGACGCGATCTGGTTCGGCCACACGGAGCCGCTGCCATCGCGCGTCAAGATCGCCTTCCGGCTCGACGCCGACGAGTGGCAGGGCGTACGGCGCGTCCGCTTCCTCGTCGAAGGCGCGGAGCTCTGAGTCAGGGCTGCAGACCGACCGGCACCGGCGCGTGCTCATCGTCGAAATACGCGAACAGGCGCGCGGCGACCTCGCGCAGTTCGGGATCGGCCACGGTGTGCGCGCGGGCCAGCTGCCACATGGCGTACTCGCGGTCGCCGAGCATCATCGAGGTGTTCACGCAGCGCCCATGCCCCGCCATCAGCAGCGCGAAGGCCGAGAGCAATCGGATCGGGCAGTAGCGCGCCTCGTCCTGCAGCGGAGCTTCGTCGCCCGGCTCGAGCGACGGCGGCAGGCTGTCCCAGGCCCCGTTCGGATGGGCGACGGCATGGTTCATGCCTCGAATGTAGGGACCGGCTCGGCCGTTCCCGGTCGGCCCGGGTCGTGCAGGGCTGTCGGCCTGAAGGGAATGTGCGTGTCGGTCAGCGCAGCGCGGCCATGATCGCGTTGACGTCGTTGACCTGTTGTCGCCGCAGGTCCGGCGGCATGCAGGTCGCGAGCCCGTTCTTCGGCGCGCACTCGTCCTGCATCGCCACCCGTTGGGCACGCAGTGTGGCTTCGCGCACCTCGGCCTTGTCGACCTGCTGCTGGCAGAGCAGCCAGAGGGCGACGACCTGCCCCACCACCAGCGCACCGAGCAGTGCCCAGAGCCATCGATCGGAGGAGGTACGTTCGGTCTTGTCGAGCAGCGGCGGGAGCATGATCGACATGCTAGGACGCGGGGCTCGCCCCGCGCCGTAGGACAAAATCGGCGCATGTCCGCCTTGCTCCTCGACGCCGCGCGAACCGCCGCGCGCCTGCCCTGGCAGGAGCTGATCACCCAGCTGCGCGCCGTGCTGGCCGATGCGTCGGTGCAGGTGCCGCAGCGCCTCGTGCAGCCGCTCGCCGGCGGCGCCAGCCTGTTCGTCATGCCCGCGGCGGATGGGCAGGTGGCGATCGCGAAGCTGATCACGTTCACGCCGGGCAATGCCGGCACCCCGCGGCCGACGATCCAGGGCGACGTGGTCGTGTTCGATGTGGCGACCGGCGAGCGCCGCCTGGTGCTGGATGGTCCGACCGTGACGGCGCGTCGCACGGCCGCGGTGTCGGCGCTCGCGGCCCTGCAACTCGCGCCTGACCGGCACGGACCGTTGCTGGTCGTCGGCGCCGGCGCGCAAGGGCGTGCCCATGTGGAAGCGTTCATCGACGTGCTCGGCGTGCGTGAGGTGCGCGTGGCTTCGCGCAGCGCGGCGAGCGCGCAAGCGCTGGCCGACCACGCGCGTGCACTCGGCGCGCAGGCGCAGGTCGTGGCGGATGCCGATGCGGCAGCGCGCGACTGCCCGCTGGTCGTGACCTGCACGCCGGCGAGGCATATCGTGCTGCGAGCCCTCCCGAGCGAGCGAACCTTCGTCGCGGCGGTGGGCGCCTTCACGCCGCGGATGGTGGAGATCGCGCCCGAGGTCTGCCTGCATTGCGCGCAGCACGGCACCATGGTCGTCGACTCGCCGGAAGCCGTCCACGAGGCCGGCGACCTGATCCAGGCGGGGCTCGATGTCGCCGGCTTGCCGACGCTGCGCGACGTGCTGGCCGGTCCGAGCGCAGTGCGCGGTCCCGTGCTGTTCAAGAGCTGCGGCTGGGCCGGCTGGGACCTCGCGGCCGCCCGCACGGCGCTTGCGTCCAGCGTTACTCCCTAGGTAATCCCGCGTAAGCGAGTCCGCGCCACACCACAAACAAACGGCGTACAAACGCGCACCGTTCCCTACAACAAAGGAGACAGTGCATGCGCCGCTTTGCTTCCCTGCTGGCCGCCTTCGCATTCGGGGCCGCCGCTTCCAGCGCCGGGGCCGTCGTCAGCCTCGGTTCCTACAACGTGAAGCTGGATGAGACCACGGTCTCCGGCATCTCCTCGGGCGGGTTCATGGCGGGCCAGTTCGGCGTCGCGTGGTCATCCATCGTCAAGGGCGTGGGCATCGTCGCGGGCGGCCCGTACGGCTGCGCGCAGATCCCCAAGCCGGGCCAGGCGTATTCGAACAACCTCTTCACCGCCTACTACTACTGCGCCAACCGCATCACGGCGCCCGACCTCACGCCGATGGTCAACCTCACCGGCACCTTCGCCGCGGACGGCCGCATCGATCCGGTGTCGAACATGGCCAGGCAGAAGGTGTGGATCTACTCGGGCTACAACGACGGCGTGGTGAAGCAGAGCACCTCCGTCAACGTGCTCTACAACTACTACGCCAACTACATCGCGGCGCAGAACATCTTCTACAAGAATGACCAGAACGCGGGCCACGCGATGGTGACGAACAACTCGTCGCACGCGTCGTGTTCGACCACTGCCGACCCGTACATGAACAACTGCGGCATCGACGCGGCCGGCGAGATGCTGGCGCACTTCTACGGCAAATTGAACGCGAAGGCCTCCACGCTGGGAGGCCAGCTGCTCGAGTTCTACCAGACCGATTTCGCGAGCGCGAACACGATCAGCATGTCCACGACGGGCCGGGTGTACGTGCCCGCCGCCTGCGCCGCCGGCCAGCCCTGCCGGGTGCACGTCGCCTTCCATGGCTGCCAGCAGAGCACCGAGCAGATCGGCACGACCTACGTGAGCCAGGCCGGCTACAACGAATGGGCCGACACCAACAACATCATCGTGCTGTACCCGCAGACGACGACGCGCACGTACGACTACAACGGGGTCTACCAGGACCGCAACAACCCGGACGGCTGCTGGGACTGGTGGGGCTACAACGTCGACTACGACCAGAACACGAGCGGCAACCAGAACTATGCGACGAAGAAAGGCGCGCAGGTCACCGCCGTGCGCGCGATGCTCACGCGCCTGGCCGGCGGCTACACCGGCTGGACCTCCACCCTCACGGGCGGCTTCGGCACGCCCGCGGGGCTCACCGCGCAGGAGCGCACCAACAACCGTGTGAACCTCGTCTGGTCACCCGTCAACGGCGCGACCGGCTACCACGTCTATCGCGCCACCTGCTCCACCTGCACCTACACCCGGCTCACGAGCTCGCCCCTGGCGGGTGCGAGCTATTCGAGCAACGGCCTCACCGCCAACACGACGTACTACTACAAGGTGAGCGCCGTGAATTCGAGCGGCACCGAGAGTGCGCTCTCGGGCTCCGTGAGCAAGACCACTGCTGTCACACCCCCCGCCTGCGATCCGTACTTCGCCAACAACTACACCCACGTGGACCTCGAGGGCTACACCGGCGAATACCGCGCCAACGCGGCCTGCCTGAACTGCTACGCCTTCGCGCGCGGCAGTGGCGACTGGATCGGCTACTACAACATCTACGACAACGAGCCGCTGGTGCGCACGGGGACTGCGTATTACCGCTACGGTGTCTGCAATTAGACCTGTGGCACCGATACGTCACTGGCTCATAAAGCGGTTGCCGAAGCGCAGGCCGTCGGCTCCAATGGGGGCTTAGAAGAAAAGGTTACTGCGGACAACCGAATGGAAACGGCCGTATTGCGCCTGGGCCTTGCTGGATTCAACGCGCGCGAGCAGGACGCCATCCGCGACGTCGCGGCGGGCTTTCGCAAGGCGCGCTGGCTCTTCGGCGGTACGGAGGGTGCGGATGCCTGGCTGATCGCCGGTGCGCGAATCAGCAGCGTGCAGGGCCACCACGTTCGCGTGCTCTGCACCGATGCTTCCGGCCGGACCGCACCCGTCGTGATCGACGCCACGTCGCGACCGGTCGCGTTCGCCGCCCCGGCGCCGCTCGCCCCGAAACCGCATCGCCTGTTCGAACTGCAAAGGCCGGACACCTTGCTGCGCGTGTTGGGCGACCTCGACCTGCGCCTGCATGCGAGCAAGGTCGCCTACTGGACCGCTGCCCATCTGCTCGCGAACCATGACACGGTCGGAAAGGCATTGTTCGAGCTGCGCGCCGGCGCCGAATTGCTGGCCGTGGTGGACATGAAGGGCGACGTGGCGATTTCGCCCACGGCGACCGAAAGCAGCTTCGAGAAAGCCGAGTGGAAACACCGTGCGCGCAAGGCAGTCCAGGTTCCCCTCAACTTCCTGAGCTTCCCCCTGGCCGAGTTGATGTGGCAATACACGACGCGGACGGCGCGCGGCCTGCTGCCGGAACGCTACCGCGACTGCGCCATCTTCTTCCGCCGCCCCCCGCGCGTGGACCCCAAGCTCATTAGCGACGTCCACCTGCTGGTCTCGCGCGAATTGGCGCTGGGGCCCGCGAGCCTGCCGGAATTGCGGGACAGGCTCGGTGTCGACGAGCCCGTCGTCGCGCGGGCCCTGGCGGACCTGTATTACGTCGGGTCGATCACCTCGAACCCCGACCGGGCCTGGCAGGGATCGATCCGCTCGGGCCTGTGGTCCTCGCGCGCGGCGCCGCTCGAAGCCGACCAGCCCTTCCCCGCGCAGGGAAGCGCGGGCCGGGATTCACCGCATTCGACGGCGCCCCTGCTGTAAGGGGTCCTCAGTCCGCGAACTTCGCGAGCTGGTTGATGAACTCCCTGACGTTCTCCAGCACCGAGCGCTCGTTCGCGATGCGCAGCCGCTCGACGCCGATGAACGCGTCCGAAGGCGTGGCGGTGCCGGTTGCGTCGACCTTGATCGGCGTCGCACCCTTGGGCCCGGTCACCTTGTAATCGACGTGCGACTTCACGTCGAACGTGATGCCGATGAAGGGCTGGTCGAGCGACTTGAGATCGGCCGAGACCTTGTACTGCGCTTTCGCCGGATCGGCCGCCAGGTAACCCGCGATGTTCAGGCTGTCCTCCAGCGCCTTCTTGAAGCCGGCGTTGTCGACCTGGGAGGTCCACAGCGGGTTCGTGTCCTTGCCGCCGGCCACATCGGCGACGGCGACCAGGCCCTTGAGCTTCGGGTTCACGGCGGCCGTCGTACCGGGCTTCACCGTCATGGCCTGCGAGGTGGCCGATGTCGCACAGCCGCCCAGGTTCAGCAGCACGGCGGCGCCCGCGATGGCGCAGGCGAGTTTCAGGAATCGCACTTTCATCTTCTTCTCCTCTTGGTAGTGATGGAAATCAGGACGCCGGGCAAGGCGGCGTGAGCACGACGGGCAGCTCGGACGGGTAGTTGAAGCCGGCGCCGCTGCTGGAATCGATGGCGTAGCCGATCAGGCCGCCCGCGAGGACGTTGCCCCACGCGCCGTCGTTCGCCTTGGACACGAACTTCGCGGTGCCGGCCGCCTCGTCCTTGCGGCACACCGCCACGAGTTCGCCGTACGCTTTCTGCACGACGACGCTGCCGGGTGTCTTGAGAATCCAGCGGCCCTTGTCGTTGGCGACTTCGCAGCGAGCATCGAGCACGATGCGGCCTTCGCAGACTGCCGTGACCGACACGGCTTGCGTGGTGCCCTGTGTGACCGACGCGCACCCACCGACCATGCCGCAGACCGTTGCGGCCACGGCAAGCACTCCTCCCCGCATGGAAATCCCCCTGATCTTGTTGGGGGCGGACTATACCGGACCGGCGCAGAATCGCCGTTCCAGCATCAGGAAGGACGATCCGCATGCCCTCCCCGCAAGACATCTCCGCCCGCCGCCGCGCGTTCCGGCAACTGCACGAGTCCGGCTGTTTCGTGATCCCGAACCCCTGGGATGCGGGCAGCGCGAAATACCTCGAACGGCTCGGGTTCAAGGCCTTGGCCACCACCAGCTCCGGCGTGGCCTGGCGACACGGGAAGGCCGACGGGCAGATGACGCTGGAAGAAGTGCTCGTGCACCTGCGCGAGATGGTCGAAGCGACCAGCCTGCCGGTGAACGCCGATTTCGAATCGGGCTTCGCGGCCGATGCCGCCGGTGTCGCGCGCAACGTGCGCCTCGCGGTGGACACCGGGGTGGCGGGCGTGTCCATCGAGGACTCCACCGGCGACGCGGCGCAGCCGCTGCGCGACATCGCCACCAGCGTCGAGCGCCTGCGCGCGGCGCGGGCGGCGATCGACGAGGCCGGCGGCGAGACGATGCTGATCGGACGCGCCGAGAACTTCATCGTGGGCCGGCCCGATCTCGACGACACGATACGCCGCCTCAAGGCCTATGCGCAGGCGGGGGCGGATTGCCTGTACGCGCCGGGCATCAGGACGGGCGAGCAGATCGCTGCCGTGGTGTCCGCCGTCGCGCCGAAACCGGTGAACCTGCTGATCGGCACCACCAGCGAGCTCACCGTGCGCGACGCCGAAGCCCTGGGCGTGCGGCGCATCAGCGTGGGCGGTGCGCTCGCGCGCAGCGCCTGGGGTGGTTTCATGCGCGCGGCGCAGCTGATCGCCCAAGACGGAAAGTTCGACGGCTTCGCCGGTGCGGCGAGCGGGTCGGAGCTGAACGCGCTGTTTCGCTGAACCGCTTCGAAAACCAGGGGACCTCTCATGGCCATCTTTCCCGAAGACATCTACACCGAGCCATCCGATCTGGACGGGAACACGCTGGCCCACCTCGGCCCCTTGCGCAGGATGGCCGGCCTGTGGCGCGGCGAAAAGGGCGTGGATGTCAAACCCAAGGCGCAGGGGCCGAAAACGCAGGTCTACGTCGAGCACTACGAACTGCAGCCCATCGATCCGCAGACCAACGGCCCGCAAGTGCTCTACGGCCTGCGCTATCACACGTTCATCCACAAGCCGGGCCAGACCAAGGCGTACCACGACCAGGTCGGCTTCTGGCTGTGGGAGCCGGCCACCGGGACCGTGATGCTCACGCTCGCGATCCCTCGCGGCCAGATCGCGATGGCGAGCGGCCGCGCCACCGCCGACGCGGACCGTTTCGAACTCGTGGCGACGCGCGGCAGCCTCGTGAACGGGATCGTGTCCAACCCGTTTCTCGAGCATGCGTTCACCACGCAGGAGTGGCGCATCACGGTCGTGTTCAATCCGGACGGCACCTGGTCCTACGACCAGGACACCGTGCTGCAGATCCAGGGCCGGGCCGAACCCTTCCATCACACGGACCGCAACACACTCAGCAAGGTCGGCGAGCCATCGCCGAATCCGCTGGCGAGCGTGAACGCTGCTCAGCAGGGGTGAGAGGATGGCGGCGCTGGGGTGGAGTCCCTATCATGAGTGCCCCACACTCGCGCGCCAGCCGTCCCAGCCATGAAATTCAAGGACTACTACGCCACCCTCGAGGTGCCGCGGCAGGCCGATGCGGATGCGATCCGCAAGGCTTACCGGCGCCTCGCGCGCAAGTACCACCCCGACGTTTCCAAGGAACCCGGGGCGGAGGAGCGGTTCAAGGAAGTCGGCGAGGCCTACGAGACCCTGAAGGATCCCGAGAAGCGCGCCGCCTACGATGCGCTGGGCCAGCGCCCCGCAGGCGAGGAGTTCACGGCGCCGCGCGACTGGCGCGAGCACTTCGCGGGCGGCGACTTCGAGCAGGGCCTTGGCGACCTGGACCTGGGCGACCTGCTGGATGCGCTGGCGCGCGGACGGCGCGGCCACGAACGCCAGCCCAGGCCCCGCCCGGGCCAGGACTACGACATCGCGGCCGCGATCAGCATCGAGGATGCCCACCGCGGCACCACCCTGGAGTTGCAGCTGCAGCGCCCGGAAGGGCCGCAGACGCTGCATGTCACGGTGCCTGCTGGCGTGACCAGCGGGCAGAAGCTGCGGCTGCGCGGACAAGGCGGGCCGGGCCGCAACGGCGGGCCCAACGGCGACATCTACGTGCACCTGGAACTGAAGCCCGACCCACGTTACCGCGTCGATGGCAAGGACCTCTACTTCGACCTGGCACTCGCGCCGTGGGAGGCCGCGCTGGGCGCCGAAGTCCCCGTGACGACGCTCGACGGCGACGTGCTGCTCACCGTGCCGCCGGGCACGCATTCGGCCCAGAAGCTCAGGCTGCGCGGGCGTGGGCTGGGCAGCGGCGCGGGCCGCGGGAACCTTTACGCCGTCGTGCACATCGACATTCCAGGGACGCTGACCGCCCGCGAGCGCGAACTGTTCGAGGCGCTCGCCAGGGAGAGCCGTTTCGAGCCACGCAAGCACCAGGAGAGCCGGCCATGAACAGCACGACGGAGCACCTTCGCCCCGACGACACCGGCGTGATGTCGATTCCCGATTTCGCGCGCATCGCCGGCCTGCCCGAGCACGACGTGCGCGAGCTGGTCGATGACGAACTGCTCGCGCCCGGGCACATCAACCTGCGTTCGGCCCTGGCGTTGCGCGAGGCCGTGCGCCTGCAGCGCGACTTCGACCTCGACCTGTTCTCGACCGGCCTGCTGGCCGGCTATCTCCGCCGCATCGCGGAGCTGCAGGGGGAGATCGACCAGCTGCGCGCCCAGCGCCCCGGCCGCACGGTCTACACGGAGGTGAGCTTCACGGCCGTGGAGATGCGGGGCCGCGTGTAGGCGCTCACGCCTTGGGCAGCGTGACGCCCTGCTGTCCTTGGTACTTGCCGCCGCGGTCCTTGTAGCTGGTTTCGCAGACTTCGTCGCTCTCGAAGAACAGCACCTGCGCGCAGCCTTCTCCGGCGTAGATCTTCGCGGGCAGCGGCGTGGTGTTGGAGAACTCCAGCGTGACGTAACCTTCCCATTCGGGTTCGAAGGGCGTGACGTTGACGATGATGCCGCAGCGCGCGTAGGTGCTCTTGCCCAGGCAGATCGTGAGCACGTTGCGCGGGATGCGGAAGTACTCCAGCGTGCGGGCGAGCGCGAAGCTGTTGGGCGGGATGATGCAGACGTCGTCGTGGAAATCGACGAAGCTCTTCTCGTCGAAGTTCTTCGGGTCCACCACCGTGCTGTGGATGTTGGTGAACACCTTGAACTCGGGCGCGCAGCGGATGTCGTAGCCGTAGCTCGAAGTGCCGTAGCTGATCACCTTGCGGCCGTCCACCGCGCGAACCTGCCCGGGCTCGAACGGCTCGATCAGGCCATGTTCCTCGGCCATCCTGCGGATCCACTTGTCACTCTTGATCGTCATGCTGCGCTCCTGCCGGCTATTCTAGGTGGACGCGCCTTGCCGCCCCCCGAGCGACGGCGTATAACCGGCGCTCCCTGCTTTTCGAAGAGGTGCGGCCATCCCGACCCGGTGAACACCGAGATCGCCAGGTTCCTGGGGCAAGTCGCCTCTGCGGATGCACCTGCGACTTAGGGCGGCCCGTGATGCCGCTGGAGCCCTAGGCCGCCCCCGCGATCACCGCGCGTTCGATCACGCGGTCGTCGCCCAGCACGATCAGCGAGAACAGCAGCTCGTCGAGCGTCGCGGCGAGCGAGGTGCGGCGGGCGAGCAGCGGCGTCGCCTTCGGGTCGATGACGATGAAATCGGCTTCGCACCCCGGCGTGAGGTTGCCGATCACGCCTTCGAGCCCCAGCGCCAGGGCCGCACCGGCCGTGTGCTGCCACCACAGATCCTGCGGCGAAAGGGAAAGGCCGGGCTTGGTCTGGCCCTCGCGTCCCACGTAATACGCCGCGAGCATCGTGTGGAACGGCGAGAAGCTGGTGCCCCCTCCCACGTCGCTGGCCAGCCCGTACTTGAATCCGACGCGCTCGGCCGCCTCGTAATCGAAGAAGCCGCTGCCCAGGAACAGGTTGCTGGTGGGGCTGACGGCGGCCGCCGCGCCGGTCGATCGCATCAGCCGGCGGTCTTCGTCGTCGAGGTAGATGCAGTGCGCGTAGATCGAGCGCTCGCGCATCAGGCCGAAGCCGTCGTACACCGCGAGGTAGCTGCGCGAATCGGGGAAGAGCTGGCGCGCCCAGGCGATCTCGTCGCGGTTCTCGGCCACGTGCGACTGGATCCACACGTCGGGATGCTTCGCCGCGAGCTCGCCGGCGCCGCGCAACTGCGCATCGCTGCAGCTCGGCGCGAAGCGCGGCGTGATCGCGTAGCCGAGGCGATCGACGCCGTGCCAGCGGCGGATCAACGCTTCGGTGTCGACGAGCGACTGCTCGGTCTCGTCGCGCACGCCGTCCGGCGAATGCCGGTCCTGCAGCACCTTGCCCGCGATCAGGCGCATGTTGCGGCCCTGCGCTTCGGCGAGCAGCGCGTCGACCGACGACGGATGCGAGGTCGCGAACGCGAGCGCGCTCGTCACGCCGTGTCGCAGCAGCTCGTCGATGAAGAAGCTCGCGAGCTCGCGCGCATGCGCCGGATCGACGAAGCGCGATTCGTGCGGGAAGGTGTAGTTCTCCAGCCAGGGCAGCAGGCCCTCGGCCGGCGAGCCGATCACGTCGAGCTGCGGGAAGTGGATGTGCAGGTCGATGAAGCCCGGCGCGATGATGCGCCCGCGCAGGTCTTCGATGGCGACGCCGGCGAAGCTGGGCGCCAGCGCATTCCACGCGCCGACCGCTCGCACGACCTGACGCCCCGCGGCGTCGGGTCCGATGACCAGCAGGCCGTCTTCCTCGTAGACGGCGCTGCGGTCGTCGGCGAAGCGCAGGACGGCGGCGCGGAAGGCTTGCATGGCCGATATCTTGGCACGACGGGGAATTTGAGTGTCGTGGGCGCTCGCGCCAGGCGGTGCCCGTCAGGCCGGGTGTCCCATGCCGCGAACCCCTCAACTCATTTCGGCAGCTTCCCGATCACACCTTCCACAAGGTAGTTCATGTTCAGGATCTGCTCGTCGGTCAAGGCGCCGAACGGCTTCAACTTGCCCGACGCGATGTCCTTCTGGCGCGCAAGCGCTTCGTCCTGCACGGCCTTCGGCACTTTCGGCCCGAAGCCTTCGATGCGGATCATCCCTTCCTTCACGCCGCCCCAGACGTTGCCGCTCTTCCAGGTGCCGTCGAGCACGGCCTTCGTGCGCGCGACGTAGTAGTCGCCCCAGTGGTGCGTCACGGCGGCGATCTGCGCGTCGGGCGCGGCCTTGCGCATGTCGGAGTGATAGGCGATGGCCATCCTGCTGCGCTCCTGCGCAGCGCGCATCACGGCGTCGGACGCCGTGTGCAAGGTGAGCACGTCCGCGCCCTCGTTCATGAGCGTCATCGCCGCGTCGCGTTCGCGCGTCGGATCGAACCACGCGTTCAACCACACGACCTTGACCTGCGCCTTCGGGTTGACGGACCGCATCCCGAGCGTGAAGGCGTTGATGCCTTGCAGCACCTCGGGGATCGGGAAGCCGGCCACGTAGCCGGCCAGGTTCGTCTTCGTCATGCGGCCCGCGACGATGCCGGCAAGATAGCGGCCCTCGTAGTAGCGCGCGTTGGCGGCGGCCACGTTGGGCGCGGTCTTGTAGCCGGTGATCGACTCGAACTTCACGTCGGGGAAGTCCTTGGCGACTTTCAGCGTCGGCTCCATGTAGCCGAAGCTCGGCGTGAAGATCAATTGGTGCCCCTGCCGCGCCAGGTCGCGGATCACGCGCTCGGCGTCCGGGCCTTCGGGCACGTTCTCGACGTAGGTGGTCTTGACCTTGCCGCCGAATGCGGCCTCCACCGCCTGGCGGCCCTCGTCGTGCTGATGCACCCAGCCCGTGTCCGTCACGGGCGCGACGTAAACGAAACCGACCTTCAGCGGGGTCTGCGATTGCGCGGGAGAAAAGACAAACGTAGCAGCCACGGCCAGCGCGGCGGCGAGGTTTTTGTACATGGTGTGCCTCGACATGGCCCCGGGATTCCAAGTGCGAAGCGCGGCCGGGGCGCCGCGCTTCAGCCGCGATTCTAGCTGGCCGGCACCAGCACCGATTCGTGCGCCCAGCGCGTGGGCTTCAATTGCAGCGGGCGGTAGCGCACCTGCGCCCAGTCGCCCTTCATGTCGCGGTAGCGGCTGCTGAACACCAGCCCGCTCTGGCCGGTCTGGTAGATGAATTGCGACCTTTCCGGATCGGCCAGGTCGTAGATCGCGCGCAGGCTGGGCGCATGGCGCGTGGCGAACGGCAGCCTCTCCATGTTCACCCAGTATTGCGCGGCGTTGACGGTCCACGGATCGCCCCCCGTTTCGACCTGCACGTCGAAGAAACGCGCGAACTGCGCCACGTTGGTGAATGGCCGGTGTCCGGAGAGCGCCGGATGCGCCTTGCCCCAGCGCCATGACGCGACGTCGCTGCCCTGCTGGCCAACGATGCGGTCGAGCGCACGGTCGAGCGCCTGCGTCGCCTGCACCTCGCAGCTGAGCGGCGCACACCAGAACGCGCCCACATCCTTGTCGAGCAGCATGCGTTCGAGGCCGGCGCGGAAGGTGCGCTTGCCGTAGAGCGACTTCAGCTTGCCCTCGCCCAGCTTGCCGCCGACGAGGGCACGCGTGATCTCGTCGGCCCACACGGCGAACACCAGCGGCGCGGCATCGTCGGCGCGCATGTTGCCGTCGAATGCTTTCAGCTGCGCCAGCGCAGCTTGCGCCTGCGGATGGTTGCTCGAGGTGCGCAGCAGCACCGGCAGCAGGCGCTGGGTGGCGAGGGACAGCGTGTCGGCCTGCACGTTGCGCACCGATTGCGCATCGTGCTTCGGCGTGGCGGCCAGCAGCGTCTCGATGCGGTCGAAGCGCTCGGGCGTGATCCAGTCCGCGCCGAGGAAGAACGGGTAGTCCGCCGGATGGATGCGCTGGTTGGCCGTGGCATGCCAGCCCTTCGCGGCGATGGCTTCGTCGTCCACCTGCGGCAATCGCGCCGCGGGAATCCAGCCGGTCCAGTCGTACCGTGCCTCCCAGCCGGGCGCGGGCGCCATGCCGCGGATGTCGTTGTCGGCGGCGCGCAGCGGCGCGACGCCGATCGCGCGGTACACGGTCCTGCCGCGCGTATCGGCCGCGACGAGGTTCTGCATCGGCGAGTGGTAGGTCGCGAAGGCGGCGAGCAACTCGTCCACGTTCTGGGCCAGGTTCGCTTGCATGCTGGCGAGCACGGTGCGGTTGTCCGCATCGAGCGCGGACCAGCGCAGCGCCAGCGCGTAGCGGCTCGTGTCGACCACGTCCTGGTAGGTCGCGTTGCCGTCGCTCAGCACCGGGCCGTGGCGCGTGCTGCGCACGACGATCTTCTCGTCGGGCTGGCCCTTCACGCGGATCGTCTCCTCGCGCTCCTGGAACTCGGCCCAGCCGCTGGGCGTGCGATAGCGCTTCGGGTTGGACGGGTCGATCTGCTCGAGGTAGAGGTCCTGCACGTCGGGACCCGTGTTGGTGAAGCCCCAGGACACGCCCGCCGTGCGGCCGAGCACCACCGAGGGTGCGCCGGGCAGCGTGGCGCCGATCACGTCCATGGGTTTGCCACCGGGCCCGGCCGCGACCTTGACCGCGGCGAAATACCAGATGGCGGGCGCCGACAGGCCCAGGTGCGGATCGTTGGCGACCAGCGGCTTGCCGCTGGCCGTGTGGGTGCCGCTCACGACCCAGTTGTTCGAGCCGATGCCCTCGAGATGGCCCAGCCCCTCGCGCCACGCGTCGAGATCGGTGGGCGCGGCCTGCGACGTGCGCACCGTGCCGTCGTTGCGGTACACGCCCAGGGTGCGATAGAGCCGGGCCAGGTCCACGCGCGTCGCCGGCGATTCGCCGGGATAAGGCGGCATCAACTGCCACAGGTGTTCGGTGTCGATGCGCTGCAAGGCCGAGAGGCGCGCGAACTCGGTGCCCCAGTTGCCGCCCAGGTCCAGCGCCATCATCAGGGCCCATCCCACGGTGTCCTGCGGCTTCCATTCGCCGGGCTTCACGCCGAGCACATGGAACTCCGGGGGCAGTGCCTGCCGGCTGGTCGCGTGAAAGGCGTTGATGCCGTTCGCATACGCGGTGATCAGGTCGCGCGCCTCCTGCGGCAGCCCTTCCCATTGCGCCTGCGCGGCCCGCAGGATGCCCAGGCGCCGCAACAGGCGGTCGGTGTCCAGCGTTGCGGGCCCGAACACTTCGCTCAGCTCGCCATGCATCACGCGCCGGTTGAATTCGAGCTGCCAGCCGCGCTCCTGCGCATGCACGTAGCCCATCGCGAAGTAGGCATCGGCCACGCTCTGCGCCTCGATGTGCGTGACGTCCGCGGCGTCGCGCCGCACCTGCACCGGCGCCGCCAGGCCGCTGACGCGCAGTTCGCCATCCAGTACGGGAAAGCTGCGCCAGACATAGGTGCCGAGCGCCGCCGCCGCGACGAGCAGCAGGAGCGCCAGCGACGCGAGCGCGATGCGCAGGATGCGAGCGTTGAGCATCCGCGCAGCATACGGCAAGCCCCGTGCTCGTTACAGACGGGAACATCTTGCCAGCTCAGCCAAATCGTTCCCACCATTGACCAACAAGGCCTATATCGTGCAGCTCGCCGATGCCCCGGTGACCGCCTACACAGGCGGCCTCCAGGGGCTGCAGGCGACCAAGCCGCGCAAGGGCCAGAAGATCGACCCGAACTCGCCGGCCGTCATCAACTACATGGCCTACCTCGCCCCGAAGCATGATGCGGCGATGCGCAGCGTGGGCGCGGCGAAGAAGCTCTACAGCTACGGCTTCGTCTTCAACGGTTTCGCCGCGGAACTCACGGACGAGCAGGCACAGCAGCTCGCCGCGATGAAGGGTGTGCTCGCCGTCTCCAAGGACGAAGCACGCGCCATGGACACGTCATCCACCCCCGGCTTCCTGGGCCTGAGCGGCGACAACGGCTTCTGGAAGATCACCGGCGCCAAGGGCGAAGGCGTGGTCATCGGCATGGTCGATTCGGGCATCTGGCCCGAAAGCGACAGCTTCACCGACCGCGTCGGCACGAACGGCAACGCGACCAAGGACGGCAAGCTGGATTACCAGCAGCTGCCCGGCTGGCACGGCAAGTGCACGCCCGGCGACGCGTTCACCGGCGACAACTGCAACCAGAAGCTCATCGGCGCGCGCTACTACAACGCCGGCTGGGGCGGCAACGCGGGCGTGGCCGAAGCCTTCCCGTACGAATACAACTCGCCGCGCGACTTCGGCGGGCACGGCACGCACACGTCGAGCACGGCCGGCGGCAACTCCGGCGTGACGGTCACCGGCCCGGCCGCACCCTTCGGCGCGATCAGCGGCATGGCGCCGCGCGCGCGCATCGCGACCTACAAGGTCTGCTGGTCGACGACCGAACTGGGCGGAGGCTGCTTCAACTCCGACAGCGTCGCGGCGATCGACCAGGCGGTGGCCGACGGCGTCGACGTCATCAACTTCTCCATCGGCGGCACCCGCACGAACTTCCGCGACCCGGTGGAAATCGCGTTCATGTACGCCGCGGACGCCGGCGTGTTCGTCGCCACCTCGGCCGGCAACGACGGCCCGACGTCGAGCACCACCGCGCACCCCGGCCCGTGGCTCACCACCGTGGCGGCGGGCACGCACAACCGCGTGACGACCGCGACGGTGACGCTCGGCAATGGCGCCGTCTACTCCGGCGCATCGCTGTCGCCCGCCCAAGTGACCGCACCCATGATCGACGCGACCGTGGCCGGCCTGCCCGGCGCCGACGCGACGATGGTGCGCCTGTGCTACGCGGCCGGGGACAACGGCGGCGTGCCCGTGCTCGACCCCGCCAAGATCGCCGGCAAGATCGTCGTGTGCGACCGCGGCGTGACCGCCCGCGTGAACAAGAGCCTCGCGGTGAAGCAAGCGGGCGGCGTCGGCATGGTGCTCGTGAACACGAGCACGAACTCGCTCAACGCCGACTACCACTCGGTGCCCACGGTGCATCTGGCCGACACCTACCGCGCGGCGGTCAAGGCTTACGCCGCGACGGCGAATCCGACCGCCACCCTCTCGCAGGCCGTCGTCGACACCTCGGCGCCCGCACCGTTCACGGCCTCCTTCTCGTCGCGCGGCCCGCTGCAGGCCGGCGCCGGCAACCTGTTGAAGCCGGACATCATCGCGCCCGGCCAGGACATCCTCGCCGCCGTCGCGCCGCCCGGCAACTCGGGCCGCAGCTTCGACCTGTACAGCGGCACGTCGATGTCCAGCCCGCACATCGCCGGCATCGCGGCGCTCTTCAAGGAACTGCATCGCGACTGGTCGCCGATGATGATCAAGTCCGCGCTGATGACGAGCGCGACCGACGTGCTCGACGGGCCGAACACGAACCCGCTGGTGATCTTCCGCCAGGGCGCGGGCCACGTGAGGCCGATGGCGGCGACCGACCCCGGCCTGGTGTTCGACTCGAACTTCGCCGACTGGCTCGGGTTCCTGTGCGGCACGGGCCTGCCGGTGTCGTTCTGCACCTCCGCCGGCGTGCCGGTGGTCCAGCCGGTGAACATGAACGTCCCCTCGATCGCGATCGGCAGCCTGGCTGGCGTGCAGAGCGTCACGCGGCGTGTCACCAACGTGGGCAACGCCGCCGCGACCTACACCCCCTCCATCAGCGGCATGGCCGGCTTCACCACCAGCGTGAATCCGCCCAGCCTGACGATCGCGCCCGGCCAGACCCAGAGCTTCACCGTCACGTTCACGCGCACGTCGGCGACCCTGCAGTCGTACGCGGGGGGCCAGCTCACGTGGAGCGACGGAACGCACAAGGTGCGCGTGCCCATCGTCGCGCGACCGGTCGCGCTCGCCGCGCCCGCGGAGGTGAACGGCAGCTATCCAGTGACCTTCGGCTACGACGGCCCGTTCAGCGTCGCGCCGCGCGGGCTCATCGCCGCCACCCGCTTGCCGGGCGCCGTCGCCACCGGTGCGGTCGTGGAGTACAGCGTGGTGGTTCCCGCCGGAACCACCTATGCGCGCTTCTCGCTGTTCGACAGTGACGTGAACCTGGCGGGGACCGACCTCGACATGGAGGTCTATCGCAACGGCACGCTGGTCGGCTCGAGCGGTGGCCCAACGGCATCGGAAGAAGTGAGCCTGCGCGACCCCGCGGCGGGCACTTACGTCGTGCGCGTCATCGGCTATGCCGTGCCGGCCACGAGCGTGAACTTCAACCTGTTCCACTGGGTGCTGGGCAGCACCGATGCGGGCAACATGACCGTGAGCGCGCCCGCCACGGCCGTGACCGGCGGGTCCGGCACGGTGACCGTCTCGACCAGCGGCCTCGCGAGCGGGACGAAGTACCTCGGCTCGATCGTGTACGGCGGCGCGAGCGGCCTGCCCGCGCCGACGATCGTGCGCATCGACCCGTAAGCGCAAGGGGAAACTGCCGTCAAGGAAGGGCTGCGCAAGCAGCCCTTCTCTTTTTTGACGAGCTGAACTGCCCGCACGCCCGCGGCTCCAACCGGCACTTCAGGAGGATTGCAGATGGACTTGCGACTTCAATTGCTCGACAGCTTCACCGCCCGGGGCTCCGACGGCGCCAGCTACAAGGTCTGCGCCTATGACCGTCTCGCGCCCGATCCGTCATTTCCCACCAGCGATCTCTGGCAGTCGACCGGCAAGATCGAGTACCGGCTGGAGGACGGCCGCACCGTGGTCCCGGGCCGCGACGGCACCGCACGCATCGCCAACTCGCAGGTCACGCTGGAGATCCCTGCCCGCGCGATGGCGCGGGAGCATGTGACCGCCGGCTGACGGCCTATCAGCTCTTCGAATCCGGCAGGGGCGGCTGGGCGCGCGCTGCGGGGCAATGCACGACGCGCCCGCCTTCGCTCGCGTGGTATTCGAACGAACGGCTGCCGGCGGCGAGCACGATGCGCCATCCCGGCACCAGCGCCTGCGTGTACGCCATGTCCGGGCGCGGACAGCCGAGGCTGCCGTCGCGCCAGGTGACGCGCTCCAGCTCCACCAGGCGCGGCTTCATCTCGAAGCGGCGCGCCACGTCGGCCATCGCGGCGTTCACTGCCGGCGTGGCTTCGGCAGGAACCGCAAGCGCGGCGACCAGCAGGCTCCAGTGCATGGTCACGCCGCCGCAAACACCTCGTCGAGCCGGTCCGCGTACTTCTTCTTCGCCGTGGCGTCGATGAAGCTCGCCTCGAAGCTGTTCTTCGCGAGCTGGTACGCGTGCTGCGCGTCCAGGCCCGTGGAGGCGAACGTCTTCACGAAGTTCTCGTTCATGTAGCCGCCGAAGTACGCCGGATCGTCGGAGTTGATGGTGGCGACCAGCCCCGCGGCCAGCAGCTCGCCGATGTTGTGGTCCGCCAGGTTGGGGAACACGCACAGCTTCTGGTTCGACAACGGGCACACCGTGAGCGGGATGCGGTCCACCGCGAGCCGCTTCATCAGTTGCGGGTCCCGGGTCGATTGCACCCCATGGTCGATGCGTTCGACCTTCAGCACGTCGAGCGCGCTCCACACGTAGGCGGGCGGCCCCTCCTCGCCGGCATGGGCGACGAGCCGCAGCCCGAGCTCGCGGCAACGCGCGAACACACGCGCGAACTTTTCGGGCGGGTGGCCCACTTCGCTCGAATCCAGGCCGACGCCGATGAACTTGTCGAGGTACGGAACGGCCTGCTCGAGCGTTTCGAAGGCCTCCTCTTCGCTCAGGTGGCGCAGGAAGCAGAGGATCAGCGAGGAGTCGACGCCGAGCTTCGCCGCGCCTTCGACCGTGGCGCGATGCAGGCCCTTGAGCACCGTTTCCATGCTGACGCCGCGTGCCGTATGGGTCTGCGGGTCGAAGAAGATCTCCGCATGCACGACGTTGTCGGCCTTCGCGCGTTGCAGGTAGGCCCAGGCCATGTCGAAGAAGTCCTGCTCCTCGATCAGCACGCTCGCGCCGGCGTAGTAGATGTCCAGGAAACTCTGCAGGTTGGTGAAGGCGTAGGCGCGCCGCAGTTCCTCGACGCTCTTGTAGGGAATCGCGATGCCGTTGCGACGGCTCATCTCGAAGATCAGCTCGGGCTCGAGCGAGCCTTCGATGTGGATGTGCAGTTCGGCCTTGGGCATGCGCGCGAGCAGCTGCGGCAGCCGCTCGGCGGGGATGTTCGGGAGGATGGCAGCCATGCGGCAAGCATACGGCACGCCCGCTTGAGCCGCGAGTTCCTACGCGCAGGCGAGGGCCGACGCCGACAGCCGCCGCGCCTTCGCCGGCCTAAGGTATCTGCTGGTTCAAGGAAAGGAGACTCAGCATGGCCAGCAAGGACCTTCATGGTGTGTCCGTCGCCATCCTCGCATGCACCGGCTTCGAGCAGGTCGAGATGACCGAGCCGCGCAAGGCGCTGCAGCAGGCGGGCGCGGACACGAAGCTCGTTTCGGCGGGGCACGGCCACATCGAGGGCATGCACCACGACAAGCCGGGCGACAGGTTCGAGGTCGACATGACCTTCGAGGAAGCCAATCCCGACGACTTCGACGCGGTGCTGCTGCCCGGTGGCGTGATGAATGCCGACATGATCCGCATGAACCGCGCCGCGCGCGAGTTCGTCCAGGCGATGGACGAAGCGAAGAAGCCGGTCGCGGTGATCTGCCACGGGCCGTGGCTGCTGGTGTCCGCCGGCCTCGTGAAAGGCCGCACGCTCACCAGCTGGCCTTCGCTGCAGGACGACATCCGCAACGCGGGCGGTACCTGGCTGGACGAGGAAGTCGTCGCCGACGGCAACTGGGTCTCCAGCCGCAAGCCCGCCGACATCCCCGCATTCAACCGTGCGATGACGCAGTTGATCGCGCGGCAGCACGCGACGGTGTAGCGCCGGGCCGGGGCAAAATACGCCCCATGCCTTCCGATTCTTCCAGCCGCAGCTTCAGCCTGCGCCCCCCGCGCATTGTCCTGCTGGCCTTGTTCTGGACCACGGCCGTCGTCGTCGGTGTGTTCGCACTGGTTCCGGCCAGCGTTCACCTGCCGACGACCGGCTGGGACAAGTCGAATCACGCGCTCGCGTTCGCGACTCTCGCCGTCCTGGGCGCGATGTGCTGGCCGCAGCGGCGGCCGCAGGTCCTGGTCGCCCTCGCCGCCTACGGCGGGGCGATCGAGATCGCGCAGCTGTTCACGGAAACCCGGTCCGGCGAATGGCTCGACTGGTTCACCGACCTGGTGGGCCTGGCCATGGGCAGCGTCGCCCAGGGCCTGGTTGCACGGCGAGGCTGAACGATGCGAATCCTCATCCTCGGCGGCAGCGGCCTCACCGGGCCGCACCAGGTCCGCTACGCGCTGCAGCGCGGCCACGAAGTCACCTTGTTCAATCGCGGCCGGGCCGCGCTTCCCGAAGACCTGCACGGCGTCGAGCAACTGCACGGCGACCGGTCCACCGGCGACCTGCAGTCGCTGCGCGGAAGGGAATGGGACCTGTGCATCGACAACCCCACGTCCCTGCCCGCGTGGGCACGCGATGCGACGGAGCTGCTGCAAGGACGGGTCGCGCACTACATCTTCATCTCGACGATCTCGGTCTATGCCGACATGCGCCGTCCGGTCACGGAAGAAACGCCGACGGCACGCTACGCGGGAGCCGACGCGTATGCCGAAACGATCGAGTCGATCCGCGCGTCGGGCTTCCGGCTGTACGGGCCCCTGAAGGCCCTGTGCGAACGCGAGGTGCAGCAGCGTTTCCCCTCGACGAGCTCGATCATCCGGCCCGGCCTGATCGTCGGCCCGGGCGACAACACCGACCGTTTCACCTACTGGCCGCTGCGCGTGCGGCGGGGCGGCGAAGTCCTCGCGCCCGGCTCGCCAGCCGATCCCGTGCAGTTCATCGACACACGCGACCTCGCCGAGTGGACGATCCGCGTCGGCGAACAGCGGGCCACCGGCGTGTTCAACGCGACCGGGCCGGCCGGCACGCTCACGATGGGCGCCTTGCTCGATGCACTCCGGGCGGTTGTTCCGTCCGATGCGACGTTCACGTGGGTGCCCGCCGACGTCCTCGCGCAGCACGAGGTCACGCCCTGGAGCGACCTGCCCGCGTGGGTGCCGGCGGAAGGCGAGTTGGCCGGCATGATGCGCGTGGACATACGCCGCGCGCTGGCGGCCGGCCTCAGCTTCCGCCCCTTGGTGCGGACGGTGCACGACACGCTCTCGTGGTTCGACGCGCTTCCCGCCGAGCGGCGGGCGACCGTGCGTGCCGGGCTCTCCGCCGACCGCGAACGCGTCGTGCTGCAGAGTTCGCGGCAGCCTACAGTGTCAGGCAAGGTTCGCTGACCGCGACGCCCTGCTTCGCGCGCGACATTGGTGGGAGCTCGTCCTCGGAGGAGAACCCGCATGAACTCCCAAACCGCCGCCGTACTGTCGTTTTCGTTGATGCTCACGCTGGGCGCTGACGCGGCATGGTCCGCAGGGGACCAGGCCGCGACGCGTGTTTCCGACGCCTCGGCCACCCCTGTCGTCACCACCAGGCACACGCGCAAAACGGTCAAGCGCACGACCGTCAGGCGCACCGTCCATCATCGCAGCACCGCCAGCGCGCAGTCGTCCAGGAGCACGGGCGCGGCGACGAACAAGTAGGTGGCATGTCCCGGTTTCATCCGGGAGGTTTCGCAACGAGCGGCAAGGGATACATGGCCCTTGCAATCCTTCCTTCCCACACCCGAGTCTCAGCTTGATGTGAGGGCCGCGCTGTCCAGACTCCACACGCCGACGCGGAATGGGTCTGCGCGGCGCACGGGAAATCGATTCCCGAATGGAGGGAAGAGACATGCATGCGTACCGCAAATTGGCGGCCTCGGCCGCCATCGCCACGGCTTTGTCGACGGCGTGGGCCGTGAGCGCTCATTTCAACTCGGCTTCGGCCACCGTGAACGCGGCTGGCTCGCTGGTCGTGGACTTCAAGGAGTCCGGCCTGGGCGACACCGTCACAGCGGACTACGTGCTCACGAGCGATGCGTCGGCGACCTACCAATGCTTCAATGGCGGCAGCAACACGCCGCAGGGCCAGCCGTACCAGGTACCGGACCAGTCGGTGAGCGCCAGCGGTAACTTCACCTCGCTCAAGAACGGCTCGATCACCGGGGAGCTCGTGGCCGGCCCGCCCGACCCGGCACCCGCGGACGCCGTCCTGAAGTGCGTCTCCACCAGCAAGAAGCTGTGCCTCATGGCCGTGAGCTACTCGAATACCGTCCTGACGGACACGACGTTCAACGACAGCATCCACCTCACGCCCGACCCGGCGGAGCGGTCGTTCCCCGCGCCCACGAAGAAGAATCCGTTGCCGCCCAACTGCATCACGAGCCTCTGAGCGGATGACGCAGACCGAGGGGGGCGCCGCCGTCGACAGCGCCGGCGCCGCCTTGATGAACCCGTTCTCGACGACCGGCCTGCCCTCGCCGGTGCCCCCACCGGCGCCCGCGCCGGCCGCCGATGGCGACTGGCTGCTGCCGCTGTTCGTGTTCGCGCTGGGGATGATGGGCGTTCGCCGCATGCTGCGCGGCATGCTGTGACTCACTCCTTGCGAACCGGCAGCCGCAGGGTGAACGTGCTGCCCTGGCCGGGGCCTTCGCTGGTCGCCTGGATGCTGCCATGGTGCAGGTCCACCAGCTTCTTCACCAGCCACAGGCCGATGCCGAGGCCGCCTTGCGCCTTGTGGATCGTGCGGTCCACCTGCGCGAACAGGTCGAAGACGTGCGGCAGCATCTCGGCGCCGATGCCGGCGCCGTTGTCGCGCACGGCCAGCGCGACCTGGTCGCCTTCGATGCGGGCGGAGACTTCGATGCGCCCACGCAGCGGCGTGTATTTGGCCGCGTTGTTCAACAGGTTGCTCACCACCTGCGCCAGGCGCGTGAGGTCGCCTTCAACCGGCACGGGCCGCGCGGGCAGGTCCACCGCCAGTTCGTGCTGCGCGGCGTCGATCGCGGGGCGGCTCGCTTCGAGCGCGTGCTCCACGATCTCCTGCAGCGTGAGCGGCTGCATCCGCATCTCGAGCTTGTCGCGCGTGATGCGCGAAACGTCGAGCAGGTCGTCCACCAGCCGCACCAGGTGCGAGAGCTGGCGGTCCATCATGTCGCGCACCTTCGAGGCCTGCGCCGGCATCTCGGGCGTGCGCTTGAGGATCTCCAGGCCGTTGCGGATGGGCGCGAGCGGGTTGCGCAATTCGTGCGCGAGCGTCGCGATGAACTCGTCCTTGCGACGGTCGGCCTCGATCACGTCGGTGATGTCGGTGGACACGCCGCACACCGCGTACACCTGGCCCGCGTCGTCGAACAGCGGGAACTTGTGCGAGCGGTACACGACGGTGCGGCCACGCACGATGGCCCGCTCCTGAAAGACCATCGGCTCGCCGCGCTCGATCACACGCCGGTCGTTCTCGCGCAATTTCCCGGCGACCGCGGGGCCGAAGACCTGCACGTCGGTCACCTGCTGCGCGGCCTGCTCGGGCGTCAGGTCGTGCAGGCACCGCCACGCCTGGTTCGACAGGATGAAACGGCCCTCGAGGTCCTTCGCATAGACCAGGGCGCCCGCGTTCTCGATGACGGCCTCGATCATGCGCTGGGCAGCCCGCGCCTTGCGCTCGGCGACCATTTCGGTGGTCACGTCCGCCGCCGCGCAAATGCCGCGATCGGGCTTCATCTCGCCGTCGATCATCGAGAAGGTCACCTGCAGCGCGATGTGCATCCAGCGCACGTTGCCGCTGGGCGGGAGCGTGCGCACCTTGATCGACAGGTAGCCGTTGCCCCGGGGATCCAGCGTGCGTGCGATCGCCCGCACGTAGCGCTCGCGGTCTTCCGGGTGCACGCGGTCGAAGATCAGCTGGCGCGGCACCGTCATCGGATGGTCGCCGATCTCCAGCAGCCGCGCGAGCTCACCCGAGATGTGGTTCTGGTTGGTGCGGTAGTCGATTTCCGCGGTGACCAGGCCCGCCGCCTGCATCGCCATCCGGAGCTTGACGCGGTCGGCCTCCGCGCGCGACTGCGCCTCCTTGCGCAGCGTGATGTCGCGCGAGATGCCGAGCAGGCCCACCACCTGGCCCGACGCGTCGTACAGCGGCATCTTGCGCGACAGCCAGCAGCGCACGGCGCCGTTGCGCAGCCGGATCAGCTCCTCGAATTCCAGCGACTGGCCGCCCAGCACGATGCGGTCGTTGGCCATCAGGCGAGTCGCCGTCTCGGGATCGCTGACCAGTTCCGCATCGCAGCGGCCCAGCACTTCGGATTCCTCCCGGCCGAACGCCGCGAGCGTGGCGCGGTTGGCGAAACGATAGCGGCCTTCGGTGTCCTTCGCGAAGATCGCGTCGTCGGTTGCCTGGGCAATGGCTGCGAGCAGGTCCGGCTGCTGGAAAGTAGCCGAGGCGCTGATCGGGTCCATGACCGCCATGGCGCGATTGTGCGGCCCGGCGCGGCTTTGCGCGACAGGGTTTCAGTCGATATCGTCCGACAGACTTCACGATCCGGCTGTGCAAAGTGGGTGGGAGGCACTCGTCCGCAAACTCAGCAGCACAAGGAGAACACCATGGTCAAGCACCCGCTTTCGTTCGCCGCGGGCGCCGCAGTCGGCGCCATCGCGATGTATTACCTCGACCCGCGCGGTGGCGGCCAGCGCCGCGCACTCGTGCACGACAAGTTCGTTTCGGCCGGCCACGACATCGCCGATGCGGCCCGGGACCAGCGCAGGCACGCGATGGACCAGGCCCGGGGTGTCATGGCGACCGGACGAATGGACCGCGAGACCTCGCAGGAGCCGGGCAGCGATCACCAGCTGCACGAGCGTGTGCGCGCGAAATTGGGCCACGTGATCGACCATCCGAAGGCCATCGTGGTGCAGGTGGTCGACGGCTGCGTGATCCTGCGCGGCCATGCCTCGCGCATGGAGTCCGACCGCCTGGTGAATGAGCTGAGCCAGATGGCCGGTGTGCGTGAGGTGCGCAGCGAACTCCAACCTGAAGGCGCGGACGTCGCAGCCTGAGCGGGCCCTGCACCGTTGGCCCGACATGGCCGACGGGCACGCGCGGCGACGTCCGACGCGAGGCCAAGCGCTGCGGCAATGCCGGATGGGGCTCGCCCCGGGCACGCTCAGCTCGTGTTCGGGCCCATCCTGTGTCCGGCGCATGTGTTCAACATCCAGAATGGAGTGGATCATGATGAAAGTTCTCCTCACCGCCGCGTGCGTCGCCGCGCTCGCCGCTTGCAGCTCGACTGGCACCGCCTCCGGCACGGCATCGGGCATGGGATCGTCGGCAGGTTCGGTGAGCGGCAGTGCGAGCGCGCCGAGCTCCGGCTCGACGTCGACGTCCGGCATGGGCGCATCGGGCTCGAGCACCTCGTCGCCGTCTTCGTCCTCGTCGAGCACGGTGCCGCCCTCCTCGTCCTCGACCACGAGCAGCACCGGCACGAGCGGCTCCACGGGCGCGACGACGTCCGGCAGCACGACGACCAAGTAAGCTCGTCGGCACCCAGGAAAAAGCCGCCCCGCGAGGGCGGCTTTTTTTCAGCCCAGATGCCCGGCCAGGAAATCGACGACGCGCTCGAAGGGATCGAACCCGAACTCGGCCGCCACCGACGGGCGCAGGTTCGAATTCGCGTTGATGTCGTAGAACACCCGCCGGCCATCGGGCGTCTCGAGGTACTCGATTCCGCCGACGTCGAGCCCCGCCGCTTGCACGATGCGCTTCGCGGCCTGCACTGCGGCCGCGGGCACCTCCGGGTAGGCGTAGAACTCCACGGGCGGGGCGGCGACGGCTTCCGGCTGCGGCAGCTCGCACACGCCGCCGCCCTCGTCCGGGTTGCACACCGGTGACGGGCACAGGTTGAAACGGCCGTGGGTCTTCACCCGCATCGCGTACAGCAGCTCGCCGCCCAGGAACTCCAGGCGCACGATGCCCTGCGCCGGATCATGCTGCAGGTATTCCTGCAACAGGAACAGGTTGTCGGGCAACCAGTAGGCGGGATCGCGCCGGAAGATCTCCTCGACCTGTTCGATCGACTCCACGACCTGGATGCGCGCACCGCTGCCGCCCTGGTCCGGTTTGAGGACGGCGGGCCACTGGAGCCGGTCCGCGTAAGGCCGCAGCGCCGACGGCTCGTTGAACGTGATCGAAAACGGCGTCGCGATGTCCAGCGTGCGCAGCAGCGTGGCCTGGGCACTCTTGCTCAACTCCAGCGCGAACACATCGGCACCGTTCAGCACACGCGCGCCCATGCGTTCGAGCGAACGCATGTAGGCCAGCGCCAGCGGCACGGCGCGCGTGTTGCCGCGCACGTAGGCGCTGGGGCTCGCCTGGTTGAAATACAGGCGGGCGCGGGGCGCGTCCTCGTTGGTGAAGGCGGCGCGCGTCACGTCGAACGCTTCGAAGCGCACGCCGCGCGCCGCCAGGGCGGCAAAGAGGGGCTTTTGCCACTCGGGGTGTTCATGGATGACGACCAGGTCGACGGCAGCTCGTGTCATGCGGCCATCATCGCACTGGATTCCATTCAGTTCCTGTTCAGCCACGGCGGACCAAGATGCCTCATCGCAACAAGGAGCCTCGAATGAAGAAAGCAGCTGTCTTTGCCGGTCTCGCCGCCCTGGCCGCCATCTCGCACGCGGAAACGTTCATCGACCAGGCGCGCGTGCGCGGCGTGGAGCCGCAGTACGAAACCGTTGCCGTGCCGCGCAACGAGTGCTCGAACCAGTGGGTGAACGAAGTGCGCCCTGTGGCGTCGCGCGACTACGGCGGCGTGGTGATCGGCGGGGTCGCCGGTGCGCTGCTCGGCAACCAGGTCGGCCGCGGTCACGGCCGCGAAGCGGCGACCGCCGTGGGCGCGGTGGTCGGCGCGCTGGCAGGTGACAACCTGGCGAACCGCGGCCGCACCGAAGCGTACGAACAGGCTCCGCGCCAGGTCACGACCTGCCGCACCGTGCAGGACCTGCAGCAGCGCCTGACCGGCTACCGCGTGGATTACGAGTACCGCGGCCAGATGTACTCGACCTTCCGGCAGGAGCAGCCCGGGCCCACGCTGCGCGTTCGCGTGTCGGTGGACCCGGTCTGAAGATCGGGAGCAAAAAAAAGCCGCCTCTCCGGGCGGCTTTCCAAATCGCAGTTGCCTTGCGTTCGTGATTACTTCTTCTCGCCGCCGGGCACCTTGCCTTCGACGCCCTTGACGAAGAAGTTGATGCCGCCCAGCCATTCGTCGTCGGCGACCTTGTCCTTCTCGAGCACGACCTTGCCGGCGTTGTCGGTGATCGGGCCCTTCCAGATCACGAAGCTGCCGTCCTTGAGGCCGGCCTTGACCTTCTCGAGGTTCTGCTTCGCTTCATCCGGCACGTCGGCCGCGACCGAGACGAAATCGATCGCACCTTCCTTGACGCCCCACCAGATCTTGGTGGGCGAGGTCTTCCAGCTGCCGTCGAGCACCGACTTCACCGTGGAGATGTAGTACGGGCCCCAGTTGATGATGGCCGAACCCAGGTGCGCCTTCGGGCCGTAGCTGGACATGTCGCTGTCCCAGCCGAACGCGCGCTTGCCGAGCTTTTCCGCCGTCTGCAGCACGGCCGACGAATCGGTGTTCTGCATCAGCACGTCGGCGCCGCCGTTGATCAGCGACGTGGCCGCGTCGGTTTCCTTCGGCGGATTGAACCAGTCACCCACCCACACCACGCGCGTCTTGACCTTGGGGTTGACCGACTGCGCGCCCAGCGTGAAGCTGTTGATGTTGCGCACGACCTCCGGGATCGGGATCGAGCCGACCACGCCCAGCACGTTGGTCTTGGTCATCTTGCCCGCGATCACGCCGGCCATGTACGCACCTTCGTACGTGCGGCTGTCGTAGGCGCGCATGTTCTCGGCGCTCTTGTAGCCGGTGGCATGCTCGAACTTCACCTGGGGGGTGTCCTTGGCCACCTTCAGCATCGGCTCCATGTAGCCGAACGTGGTGCCGAAGATCAGCTTGTTGCCCTGCCCCACCATGTCGCGGAAGACGCGCTCGGCGTCCGCCGCCTCGGGCACCTTCTCGACGAAGCTGGTCTGCACCTTGTCGCCGAATTCCTTCTCGACCGCCTTGCGCCCGTTGTCGTGCGCGAAGGTCCAGCCGCCGTCGCCCACCGGGCCGACGTAGGCGAACGCGATCTTGAGCGGCTCGGCCTTCGGTGCGGCGGCGGAAGCGGCGGGCGCCGCAGCGGTGGGAGCCGGCGCGGGGGCCTCGCTCTTGCTGCAGCCGACCAGCGCGCCCGCGGCGAGTGCCGACAGGGCCGCGAGTTTCAGCATCGATCGTTTCTTCAGGTCCATGAGTGCTTCTTCTCCGGGAGGTAGATGCGTAGGCGGCGATTATGAGCCGGGATAGAACGGTTTTCCAAGCGAGGCCGGCATGTTGATGCGGATCCACGCCGGGTTGCGCGAGATCAGCGCCAGCACGACGATGGTCGCGACGTAGGGCAGCATGGTGAGGAACTGGCTGGCGATGTCCACGCCCGTGCCCTGCAGATGGAACTGCAGCATCGTCACGCCGCCGAAGAGGTAGGCGCCGAGCAGCACGCGCAGCGGCCGCCAGGTGCCGAAGGTGGTCAGCGCCAGCGCGATCCAGCCCTTGCCCGCGACCATGCCCTCGACCCACAGCGGCGTGTAGATCACCGACAGGTACGCGCCGGCCAGGCCGCACAGCGCACCGCCCGCGACCACGGCCGCGAAGCGGATCCAGCGCACCGGGTAGCCGAGCGCGTGCGCCGACGAGGGCGATTCGCCCAGCGAGCGCAGCACCAGCCCGGCGCGCGAACGGTCGAGGAACCAGACCAGCGCGACGACCAGCGCGATCGCGAAGTACACCATCGGGTGCTGGCGGAACAGCGCCGGGCCGACCAGCGGGATGTCGGCAAGGAACGGGATGTCGAAGTGCGGGCGCTCGGGCAGTTTCTCCTGCACGTACTTGATGCCCGCGAACGCCGAAAAGCCCGCGCCGAACAGGCTGAGGGCGAGGCCGGTCGCGTATTGGTTCGTGTTGAGCCAGATGACGAGCACGGCAAATGCTGCAGCAAGGACCGCGCCAGCGGCCATGCCGGCCGCAAATCCGAGCCAGTCGTTGCCCGTGTGCACCACGGTCGCGAAACCGGCAATGGCGGCGCACAGCATCATGCCCTCGGCGCCGAGGTTGACGATGCCGGCCTTCTCGTTGACCAACAGGCCGAGCGCGGCCAGGGCGAGCACCGTGCCGGCGTTGAGGGTGGCGGCGATCAGGAGGGCGTACGCGTCCATTTCACTCGATAGGCAATCAAGGTGTCGCAGGCCAGCAGCGTGAACAGCAGCAGGCCCTGGAACACGCCGGTCAGGGACTTCGGCAGGCCCAGGCGCGACTGCGCCAGCTCGCCGCCGATGTAGAACATGCTCATGAGGATCGCGGAGAACACGGTGCCGACCGGGTGCAGCCGCCCCACGAAGGTCACGATGATCGCGGCGAAGCCGTAGCCCTCGGGCACATAAGGCGTGAGCTGGCCGATCGGGCCCGCCACCTGCAGGGCGCCGGCCAGCCCCGCGGCGCCGCCGGACACGAGCAGCGCCGTCCACAGCGCGCGGCGCGAGGAGAAGCCCGCGTAGCGCGCGGCGTGCGGCGCCAGGCCCCCGACCTGCTGCGCGAAACCGGCGCGCGTCCGGAACAGGAAGACCCACATCGCCGCCACGCCGACGAGCGCGATCACGAGCCCGATGCTCACGCGCGAGCCGGGCATCAGGCGCGGAATCTGAGTCACCGCCTCGAAGGTCTTGCTCTGCGGGAAGTTGTAGCCCTGCGGGTCCTTCCACGGGCCGAACACCATGTAATTGAGCAGCTGCTCGGCGACGTACACCAGCATCAGGCTGACGAGGATCTCGTTGGCGTTGAACCGGTCGCGCAGGAAGGCGACGATGCCCGCCCACACCATGCCGCCGGCGATGCCCGCGAGCACGATCGCGACGACGATCAGGCGCGTCGTCTCCTTGCCGGCCATCAGCGCCACACCGCCCGCGAAAACGGCGCCGATCACGTACTGGCCTTCGGCGCCGATGTTCCACACGTTGGAGCGGAAGCACACCGCCAGCCCCAGCGCGATGACCAGCAGCGGCGTCACCTTCACCATCAGCTCGCCGATCGCGTAGGACGACTTGACCGGCTCCCAGAAGAACACCTGCAGCCCGCGCACCGGGTCCTTGCCCAGGGCCGCGAACAGCACGATGCCGATGACCACCGTGAGCGCGAGCGCCAGCAGGGGCGACGCGATGCTCCAGAAGCGCGAAGGCTCCGGCCGCGGCTCAAGCCTCAGCATGCTGCGCTTCCCACAAGCCGCTCATCCACTCGCCGATGCGCTGGACCGTCGCCTCGCGCCGCGCGATCGGCGGCGACAGGCGGCCCTTCGCGATCACGTACAGGCGGTCGCAGATCTCGAACAGCTCCTCGAGTTCCTCGCTGACCACCAGCACGGCGCAGCCCGCATCGCGCAGGGCCAGCAGCTCGCCGCGGATCTGCGCCGCGGCACCGACGTCCACGCCCCAGGTCGGCTGGGAAACGATCAGGAGCCTGGGCTTGGCGTCGATCTCGCGCCCGACGATGAACTTCTGCAGGTTGCCGCCCGAGAGCGACTGCGCCGCCGCATTCGGCCCGCCCGCCTTCACGTTGAAGCGCGCGATGATGTCCTGCGCCTGCTGCCTGAGCGCCTTCACGTCGATCCAGCCGCTCGCGTGCACGGCCTCCGTGCGCGTGAGCATCAGGTTGTGCGCGAGCGGCAGGGTCGGTACCGCGCCGCGCCCGAGCCGCTCCTCGGGCACGAAATGCAGGCCGAGCGCGCGGCGCTGCGCGGGGCCCATGCGGCCGGCGGGCTTGCCGAACACCTGGATCGCCTCGGCGGGCGCGCGCGCGTCCTCGCCGGACAGGGCGAGCAGCAGCTCCTGCTGGCCGTTCCCGGAGACGCCCGCGATGCCCACGACCTCGCCCGCGCGCACCTCCATCGAGAGGCCCTCGAGGTCCACGCCGAACTGGTCGGCACTTTTCAGGCGCAGGTCGTTCACGCGCAGCACCGGCTCGCCCGGCTGGCGGTCATGATGTTCCAGCGCCGGCGGCTCGGCGCCGATCATCAGGCGCGACAGCGACGCGTTGGTTTCGCGGCGGGGGTCGCACTCGCCGGTGACCCTGCCACCGCGCATGACGGTGCAGGCCGAGCACAGCTCGCGGATCTCGTGCAGCTTGTGGCTGATGTAGAGGATGGAGCAGCCTTGCGAGGCCAGCTTCTTCAGCACGGCGAAGAGCTTCTCCACCGCCTGCGGCGTCAGCACCGAGGTCGGCTCGTCGAGGATCAACAGCTGCGGGTTCGTGAGCAGCGCGCGGATGATCTCCACCCGCTGCATCTCGCCCACCGACAGCGTGTGCACATGGCGCGAGGGGTTCACGTCCAGGCCGTATTCGGCGGCCTTGGCCTCGATGTCGCGCGTGACCTGCGCGAGGGTGAGCGTCTTCTGCAGGCCCAGCCACACGTTCTCGGCCACCGTCAGCGTGTCGAACAGGCTGAAATGCTGGAACACCATGCTGATGCCCAGCGCCCTCGCCTCGTGCGGGTTGCGCACCGCGACCGGCTGGCCGTTGAAGCGGATGGTGCCGGCGTCGGGTTTCACCGCGCCGTAGATGATCTTCATCAGCGTCGATTTGCCGGCGCCGTTCTCACCCAGCACGGCATGCGTTTCGCCGGGCAGCACCGTGAGCGACACGCCGTCGTTCGCGACGACGGCGGGATAACGCTTCGTGATGTGCTCCAGCTCCAGGCGGGGCGTGCTCAACCGCTCTTCTCCTTCTCGTGCATGGCCCGATTTTCGACCATACTGGCATCGCAACATGGAAACCCGAACGATCCGCTTCATCCGCCGCGGCGCAGTCGTGGCGCTGCCCAATGTACCACCCGACCGCACGCTGCTCGAGGTGCTGCGCGAGGACCTGGGGTGCACCGGCACCAAGGAAGGCTGCGGCGAAGGCGATTGCGGCGCCTGCACCGTGGTGCTGGGCGAGGCGAGCGACGACGGCGCGCGCGTCGAGTACCGGGCGATCGACAGCTGCATCCGCCTCGCGCACTCCGTCGACGGCCTCGCGCTCTGGACGGTGGAGGACATCGCCAACCGCGACGGCTCGCTGCATCCCGCGCAGGAGGCGATGGTCGCCTGCCACGGCTCGCAATGCGGCTTCTGCACTCCGGGGTTCGTGATGAGCCTGTTCGGGATGTACCAGAACCACGTGCGCCGCGGCGAAACCATCACGCGCGAGCTGGCGCAGGAGGAACTTTCGGGGAACCTGTGCCGCTGCACCGGCTACCGGCCGATCCTGGATGCGGCGCAGACGATGAAGCATTGGCCGGCCGATGCGATCGACGAGGGCGCGCTGCTGGCACAGCTCCAGCGGGTGCGAAGGCCCGGCGCAGACAGGGACGACTCTTACCTGCTTCCCGCCACCTTGTCCGAGCTTCTCGAATTGCGCGCCGGGCATCCGCACGCCCAGATCGTCGCCGGTTGCACCGACGTGGGGCTGTGGGTCACCAAGATGCACCAGCGCCTGCCGCAGGTGCTGGACGTCACGCGCGTGGCCGAACTGCGCCGCCTCGAGCGCCATGACGACTACCTCGCCATCGGCGCGGCCGTGACGCTGCAGGATGCCTATGCGGCGCTCGTCGACGAGCGGCCGCAGCTCAAGGCCTTCGCCGCCCGCTTCGCCGGCCTGCCGGTGCGCAATGCCGGCACGCTGGGCGGCAACGTCGCGAACGGCTCGCCCATCGGCGATTCGATGCCGCTGTTGATCGCGCTGGGCGCGCATGTGGTGCTGCAGAGCGTGCGCGGCCAGCGCGAGATGCCGGTCGAGGATTTCTACACCGGTTACCGCCAGAACGTGCTCGCGCCCGACGAGGTGCTGGCGTGGATCAAGGTGCCCCGTCCCGCCATGGGCGAGTTCCTGCGCGTCTACAAGGTGTCCAAGCGCTTCGACGACGACATCAGCGCCGTGTGCCTGGCGATCCATCTGCAACTGGAAAACGACAGGATCGCACGCATCTCCATCGGAGCCGGCGGGGTCGCCCCCGTCCCGGCGCGCGCGAAGCAGACGGAATCCCTTTCTGTGGGCAAGCAGTGGTCGCAAGCCACGGCGATGGCCATGGCACGCGAACTGCGCACCGAGTTCTCGCCCATCTCCGACATGCGCGCATCGTCCGCGTACCGCCGCGAGGTGCTGGGCAACCTGGTGCAGCGGTTCTGGCTCGAGAGCCAGGGGCTCGACCACCTCAACCTGGAGCAGTTCGTGCTCGAGGAGCCGGCATGAACGTGCGCGACAAGAACGCCAGCGAGTTCACATCGGCCACGGGCGGCGGGCCCGCGGGGGCGGCCGATGCGGGCGAGCGCAACCTGGCGCCCGCCACCGTGTCGCCGCACGCACCGGCGCGGCATGTGCCCGCGATGGCCGCGCCGGTCGCGCACGAAAGCGCGCGCGCACACGTGATGGGCACGGCCACCTACATCGACGACATCGCCGAGATCAAGGGCACGCTGCACGCCGCGCCGGTGATGTCCCAGGTGGCGCACGGCAAGTTGCGCAGCGTCGACGTGCGCGCGGCGCTCGCGATGCCGGGCGTGCGCGACGTCGTGCTCGCGCGCGACATCCCGGGCGACCCGTTCCTTGCCACTTTCGTGCACGACGAACCCATCCTCGCGGTGGACGAGGTGAACCATGTCGGACAGGTGATCGGCATCGTCGTGGCCGAGACCGTGATGGATGCGCGCCGCGCCGCGCGCAAGGTCCAGGTGGAGATCGAGCCGCTGCCCGCGATCCTCTCGCCGCGCGAGGCGCATGCGAAGCAAAGCTATGTGCTGCCGCCGGTCACGGTGCGGCGCGGCGACCCGGACGCGGCGCTCGCGGCATCGCCGCGGCGTCTGACAGGCCAGCTCGAGGTCGGCGGCCAGGAGCATTTCTACCTCGAGGGCCAGGTCGCGTACGCGCTCCCGCAGGAGCAAGCCGGCTGGCACATCCATTCCAGCACGCAGCATCCCGGCGAGGTGCAGCACTGGGTGGCGCACGCCCTAGGCATCGAGAACAACGCCGTCACCGTGGAATGCCGGCGCATGGGCGGCGGCTTCGGCGGCAAGGAGACGCAGGCCGGCCATCTCGCCGTGTGGGCCGCGCTCGCCGCGAAGAAGTGCGGGCGGCCGGTAAAGATGCGGCTGGACCGCGACGACGACTTCCTGGTCACCGGCAAGCGGCATCCCTTTGCCTACGACTGGGAAGCGGGCTTCGACGACACGGGCCGCATCACCGCGCTCAAGCTCACGATGATGGCCAACTGCGGCTTCTCGGCCGACCTGTCGGGGCCCGTCGCGGACCGCGCCGTCTTCCACACCGACAACGCGTACTTTTTGTCAGATGTGGAGATCGTCTCCTGCCGCTGCAAGACCAACATCCAGAGCCACACGGCTTTCCGCGGCTTCGGCGGCCCGCAGGGCGTGATCCTGATCGAAGCGATCCTGGCCGACATCGCGTGTGCGCTCGGCATGGACCCGCTGGACGTGCGCAAGCGCAACCTCTACGGCGTCGAGGAGCGCAACGTCACGCACTACCGGATGAAGGTCGAGGACAACATCCTCGAGCCGCTCATTTCCAACCTCGAAGCGCATTCGCACTATCGTGCGCGACGCGAGCGGATCGCGCAGTGGAACGCGGCCAGCCCGGTCATCAAGCGCGGTCTCGCGATCACGCCGGTGAAGTTCGGCATCAGCTTCACGGCGACCTTCTTCAACCAGGCGGGCGCGCTGGTGCACGTGTATACCGACGGCAGCGTGCAGGTGAACCACGGCGGCACCGAGATGGGCCAGGGCCTGAACACCAAGATCGCGCAGGTCGTGGCGGACGAGCTGGGCGTGCCGTTCGAGCGGGTGCGTTCCACCGCGGCCGATACCAGCAAGGTGCCGAATGCATCGGCCACCGCGGCATCGAGCGGCACCGACCTCAACGGCCGCGCCGCCCAGTACGCCGCGCGCAACGTGCGCGACAACCTCGCCGCTTTCGTCTCGGGCCTCGACCACTGCGGCGCCGGCGCGGTGCGCTTCGCGGGCGGCCAGGTGATCTCGCCGACGACGACGCGCTCCTTCGACGAGGTGGTGAAGGCCGCCTACGCCAACCGCATCCAGCTGTGGAGCGACGGCTTCTACCGCACACCCAAGATCCACTACGACAAGGCGACGCTGACGGGCCGGCCGTTCTATTACTTCGCCTATGGCGCGGCCTGCAGCGAGGTCGCGATCGACACGCTCACCGGCGAGTCGCGCGTGCTGAAAGTGGACATCCTGCACGACGTCGGCACCTCGGTGAACCCGGCCATCGACATCGGCCAGATCGAAGGCGGCTTCATCCAGGGCGTGGGCTGGCTCACCACCGAGCAGCTCGTGTGGAACGACAAGGGCCTGCTCACCACGCACGCGCCGAGCACGTACAAGATTCCCGCGACCGGCGACGTGCCCGCGCATTTCGAGATCCGCCTGTGGCCCGAGGCGAACCGCGAGGACAACGTGGGCGGCAGCAAGGCCGTCGGCGAGCCGCCGTTCATGCTCGCGATCAGCGTGTGGGAGGCGATCCGCGACGCGGTCGCCCAGGCGCGTGGAGATGGCGCGCCGGTGGCGATGGATGCGCCGGCGACGCCGGAGAACGTGCTGAAGTCGCTGCGGGCCTGAGCCCCGGCTACCTGGCGTTCGCCACCTTGCGGGCACGCAGTGGCGTGGTCGCGAGCAGCGCCGCGGACCTTTGCTCGGCCCATTCCGGCAAGTTCGGCGCACCGAAGAATTGCCCGATCACGGCCGACAACTCGACGCAGTAGCGGCGGGCCGCCTCGAGCTCCAGGGGTGTGGGCGCGAAGCGATGGGCGGACAGCGCCGAGATCATTCCGACCAGCCCGCCGTCGGGCGCGAGCAGCGGACACGACAGGACGGTCTTGAACGGGACGGTCGCCGCGAAATCCCTGTACGGCGCGAACTCCGCGTCGACACCGACGTCCGGAATGTAGATCGGTGCGCGATCGCGCGCGGCCCGCCCGCACACGCTGCCCGACTTCACGGACACGCGCCGGAAGGTCTCCAGGAACTCGCGGCTCACGCCGCGTGCCTCCACGATGACCAGGTCTTCGTCACGGCCGACCAGTTGCACGTCGCCCATCTCGGCGCCGTGCAGCGCGACGAAATCGCGCAGCGCCACTTTCAGCGCTTCCGCCAGGTCGCGGGCCACCACCAACCGGGACAGCATGGGTTCAATGAGCATGGCGGATTGTAGGGGTGGCCCTGCGGCTGAGCAGCGGGCGATCCCACATGCGCGCACTGCACGCGTCAGATGGCATGATTCGGGCCGCAGTGAACGACACCCTCCTCTGGTTCCTCAGCATCGCGCTGATGATCGCCGGTCTGGCCGGCATCGTGCTGCCCGCGTTGCCGGGCCCCCTCCTCGTCTTCGCCGGCATCGCGCTCGCCGCCTGGATCGACGACTTCCAGCGCGTCGGCGCCTGGGCCCTGGGGGCCGTCGCCGTGTTGACCGTGCTGGCGCTGCTGATGGACTATGTCGCCGCGATGCTGGGCGCCCGGCGTGCCGGCGCCAGCCGGCAGGCGGTGGCCGGTGCCGCGCTCGGCACCGTGGCGGGCATCTTCATGGGGCTGGTCGGCGTCCTCTTCATGCCGCTGGTGGGCGCCGCCGTGGGCGAGTTCGTCGCGCGCCGCCACCATGGCCAGGCCCTTCGCGTCGGCATCGCCACCTGGCTGGGGCTGCTGGCCGGAATGCTGGCGAAATTCGTCCTGGCCTTCATGATGATCGGCATCTTCGTCGCTGCCCTGCTGATCCCGTGAGGAGCAGGTCGTCAGCGGCTTGTCCGTTCCGCCGGGCGCTCCTGGGTATCCTCCTGCTCGCCGGCCTTGGCGGCTTTCTTCTGGTTGCGCATCTGCAGCGCTGCTTGCGCGCGTTGCTGCTGGATGGGCTGCCGTCGCTTGCTGTTGTCGGCGTAGCGTGTGCGTTTGCTCATGGGAGCGATCCTTTCCGGTGGATGAGGCCATGCTATGACGCGCGGGTGCGCGGGCTGGCTGGGCAATGAACTGTTTCGAAGGCTCGACAGGGGAGAAGCGTTGTCTCTGAGATCCTGTGCCGCAACATGGCGCGCCGAGGCGCTGGCCATCGCACGCCGGCCCCTGGTTCGCGAAGGAGCCCGCGATGCCGTGCCGATGGCGATCGGCATCGCCGCGTGGGGCGTCGTCGCCGGCGTCGCCATGGCGAAGAGCGGGATGGGCGTGCCGCTCGCCGTCTTCATGTCCCTGCTGGTGTACGCCGGCTCCGCCCAGATCGCGTCGTTGCCGCTGATCGCGGCGGATGCGCCGATGTGGGTGGTCTGGGCCACCACGCTGTGCGTCAGCCTGCGGTTCATGGCGTTCAGCTTCCACTACCGCCCCTACTTCGCCCACCTGCCGCGGCCGAAGCGCATCGCGCTCAGTTACCTGACGGGCGACACGAACTTCGCGCTGTTCATCCGGCGTTTTCCCGAGCACGCGCCCGGCCACGCGCACGAGGATTACTTCCTGGGCAGCGCCCTGGTGACCTACGGTGTGTGGCAGCTGTCCATCATCACCGGGATCGTCGCAGGCCACGGCATCCCGGCCTCGTGGGGCCTCGGCTTCGCGGGAACGATGGCGCTGCTGGCGCTGACCTGCACGCAACTGCGCAACCCGTCGAGCTGGGTGGCCGCCGTCGTGGCGGCCTGCGCGGCGGTGGCGGCCTACGCACTCCCGCTGAAGTTGAACATCGTCGTCGCGATCGCGGCGGCGGTGGCGGTGGGCGTGCTGGTCGATCATGCGCGCGCCGCTGGCGCGGGAGACAGGCCGTGAACCCGTGGGAGATCTTCTTCACCGCGCTCGGCATGGCCGTCATCACGCTGCTGTGCCGCTCGTTCTTCCTGCTGCCGAAGCAGGACCTGCCGATGCCGCGCTGGCTGCGCGAGGGGCTTCGCTATGCGCCCACCGCGGCCCTGGCCGCGGTCGTGGCCCCGGAACTGGTGATCACACAGGGCCACTTGATCGACACCTGGCGCGACGCACGGATCTTCGGCGCCCTCGCGGGCCTGGCGTTCTACGTCTGGCGAGGCAGCCTGTTCGGCACGATCGTCTGCGGGACCGGCGTCATGCTGGCCTTGCGGTTCGGGCTGGGGTGGTAGGCACGGGTCTTTCGGGCGGCCCGTCGTAGGTCCAGAGGTACTGCCGCGGGATCGGCCCCTTGTTGCGGCCTCCCTGTTGCATCTGCTCCCACGCGTGCGCGAGGATGCCGACCGAGCGCGAGAGGCAGAAAAGACCTCGTGCCAGCGGCGCGGGAAACCCGAGCTCGGCGTAGATCACGGCCGTCGCACCGTCGATGTTCATGGGAATCCGTTTGCCGCCCTTGCGCTGTGCGAGCGCCGCCTCCACGGCCCGGCCGATCCGGGCATAGCGTCCGCTGACCGAGCCCGCCGCCGCCGCCTGGTCCACGAGTTCCAGCAGGCGCGGGGCGCGCGGGTCCACCGGATGGAAGCGGTGCCCGAACCCGGAGACGAACTTGCCGTGGCTTTCGATCGCCTCGTCGAGCCCGGCGCTCACGGCGGCCTCGATGCATTCGCCTGCGTCCAGGCGCGCCGCGATGGACTGGTAGAGATCCACCGCCTGCTCGCCGGCGCCTCCATGCACGTCGCCCAGCACATTCACGGCCGAGGCCATCGCGTTGTTCAGGCCGACGCCGCAGGTGCTGGCCATCCGCGAGATCGCGATGCTGGGCGCCTGCGGACCGTGGTCGACGGCCGCCATCAGCGCGGCATCGAGCAGGAAGGCCTGCTCGTCGGTCGGCAGGTCGCCGCGGGTCATGAGCCAGATCATGTGCGCCAGGCTGACGCGGCCGATCAGTTGCTCGATCGGATATCCGCGGTAGCGAATCACGCCGGGTGCCATGTCGATGATCGACGTGCGCCACCAGTCGCTCACGGCCTGCCCGGCGCTTGCGGTGTTCTGCGTGCTCATACGACTTTCTGCTCCTTGAGCGACTGCACGGTCGCCGCCTCGAAGCCCAGTTCCTCGAGGATCGCCTCCGTGTGCTCGCCGAGTTGCGGCGGCGGGCGCTGCACCTCGGGTGCCTGTCCATTCAGCTTGAATCCCGTGCGCACGATCCGCACGTCGCGCCCGACGCCCGGCACGTCGCGGTACGTGGCGACCATTCCCCGGTCGGCGACCTGCGGATGCCGCAGGGCCTGCGGCACCGTGTACACGGGACCGGCCGGCACGCCCGCCGCATTCAGGTGCTGCCACCATTCCTCGGTGGAGCGGGTGGAGAGCGCCTCTTCGAGCAGCGCCTTCAGTTCGTCGCGATGTTGCAGGCGCGAGTGGCGGTCGGCGAAATGCGGGTGGCCAATCCACTCGGGCCGGCCGACGACGCGGCAGACTTCCTCGAACTGCTCCTGCTTGTTCGCCGCGATGTTGATCAGGCCGTCGCCGGTGCGGAATGCGCCCGAGGGGCTGGCGGTGACGTTGTCGTTGCCCATGGGCTGGGGCTCGCGCCCGGCCACCAGGAAATTGGAGACCGCCCAGCCCATGGTCGCCATCGTCGCTTCGAGCATGGACACGTCGATGAACACCGGCTCGGTGCGATCGCGGTCGGCCAGGGCAGCGGCGATCGCGAACGCCGCCGTCATGCCGCCGATGGTGTCCGAGACGGGATAGCCCACGCGAAGCGGCGCGGCCTCGGGGCTGCCGGTGATGCTCATCACGCCGGACATGCCCTGGATGATCTGGTCGTAGGCGGGCAGGTCGCGCAGCGGGCCGTCCTGGCCGAAGCCGGAAATCGCGCAGTAGACGAGCGTGGGGTTCTCCTGACGCAAGGCTTCGAAGCCCACGCCCAGCCGGTCCATCACGCCCGGGCGGAAGTTCTCCACCACCACGTGCGCAGTGCGCACCAGGCGGCGGAAGACCTCCTTGCCGGCTGCGCTCTTGAGGTTCAGCGTCAGCGAACGCTTGCCCGGGTTCTGCGCGAGGAACGACACGCCCATGTTCGCGCGACTGAGTTCCACGTCGGCGCCCAGCTGGCGCGCGAGGTCGCCTCCTGCGAGCGATTCGACCTTGATGACGTCGGCGCCCATGTGCGCCAGCTGATGGCAGCAGAACGGGCCGGCGAGCACGTTCGTGAGGTCCAGCACGCGTATGGCGCGCAGTGGGGCTCCCATCAGTCCACCTTGACCTTCGCCTCGCGCACGACGGCGGCCCAGCGCTGCTGTTCGTTCTTCAGGAGCTGGGCGGCCTGCTGGGGGCTGCCGGAGCCGGGCAAGCTGCCTTCGGCGAGCAGTTGCGAGATCGTTTCGGGTTTCGCGAGCACCTTCTGCACTTCGGCGTCCAGGCGGTTCACGATGTCTGCGGGTGTGCCGGCCGGCGCGACGAGCATCTTCCAGTCGCTGGTCTCGAATCCCTTGTACCCCGATTCCGCGATCGTGGGGGTGTCGGGCAGGATCGGAAGGCGCTTATTCGAACTCACCGCCAGGGCCCGCAGCTTGCCCGCCTTGACGAAGCCTGCGACCGCCTGCGGCGTGGCGAAGTAGTAGGTCACCTGGCCGCCGAGCAGGTCGGTCGTCGCCGGGCCTGCGCCCTTGTAGGGGACATGGACATGCTGGAAGCCCGCTTGCCTGGCAAACAGCTCACCGGTCAGGTGCCCCACCGTGCCGCTGCCTGCCGAAGCCATGGTCAGCGACCCGGGCTTCAGCCTGGCCGCCGCGACGAGCTCCGAGAGGGTCCTGTAGGGCGCATCGGCACGAACGACGAGCACCACAGGCTGGGTCGCCACCACGGCAACCGGCACGAAATCCTTGCGTGCGTCGTACGGCATCTTCGGATAGAGCCCGGGATTGATCGCGAGGTTGGCCGTCTGGCCCATGCCCAGCGTGGACCCGTCGGCCTTGCTCTTCGCCACGGCATCCATGCCGATATTTCCGCCCGCACCGGCCTTGTTGTCGACCACGATGTTCCAGCCGGTCGCGATGCGGATCTTGTCGGCCAGCAGGCGCGACACCGTGTCGGTGCCGCCGCCCGGCGGGAAGGGAACGATCAACTTGATGGGTTCGCTGCCATACCGCGCCTGCGCGAGGGAAGCGACAGGTGCCGCGGCGCAGGCGACCAGGGTGCACAGGGCCGCGCGGCGGCGGAGCGGATTCATGGGTTTGTCTCCAGGTTCGGGGCTTGCTTGATCGGCATCATTCTGTAGAATAGAATGATGTTCTGAAAATGATAGGTGGGCGCGGTGGCGCCGTCAAGACTGCATGCCGAAAAGAGCCCTCGAGCCGTCGATCGCCGACGAGAATTCCGCGCCGGGCGGCGTTGCGGCCGTGGACCGGGCGCTGTCGCTGCTGGCCGCGTTCCGCGCCGGCGAGGCCGCGCTGACGCTCGGGGAGCTCGCGGATCGCAGCAGGCTCTACAAGAGCACGGTCCTGCGCCTGCTCGCTTCGCTAGAACACGCGCACCTCGTCGTGCGCAAGGCGGATGGCCAGTACGCACTGGGCCCGGAAGTGGCCCGGCTCAATGCCGTCTACACGCGCTCGTTCTCGATGGAATCGGAGGTCGTGCCCGTCTTGCGCGACCTCGTGGCCAGGACGCGGGAAAGCGCCGCATTCCACGTGCGGCAGGGCGAGGATCGCCTTTGCCTCTACCGCGTCGACTCGCCGCATCTCGTGCGCGACCACACCAAGGCAGGCGACCTGCTGCCCCTGGACCGCGGTGCCGGTGGCCGCGTGCTCAGCGCGTTCGGTGGGGCGAAGGGGGCGACGTACGAAGCGATCCGCCGGCAGGGCTACGCCGAACTCGATGGCGACCGGGTGCGGGACCTGAGCGGGATCTCCGCGCCCGTATTCGGCCCCGGCGGGCAACTCGCGGGGGCGGTCACGCTCACGATGCCGACGTCCCGCAAGCGGCCCCAGTTCGTGCAGGCCGTGCGCAAGGCGGCGGCCGACCTGACTCGCCGGCTCGGCGGGCACGCCCCCGCCTGAAGTCCGGCCGGGGCCGGGGCGCGGCTATATTGCCTGCCGTGGCCCATACCAACCGGAACCAGGGCGGCCTGGTCAGCCTGATCGTCCGGCGCAGCCGGGAAGAACGCCTCGCGCAGTCGGCGGGCGCCCTCGCCTTCACGACGGCGCTGTCGCTGGTGCCGCTGCTGGCGGTGAGCTTCGCGCTGTTCGCGCGCATCCCGGCCTTGCGCGCTCTCGGTGACGCGATCCGCGACCACCTGCTGCGCGGCCTGCTGCCGGCCGACATCACCAAGGCCGTCCTGAAGTACCTGGCGCAGTTCACGGGCAATGCCAGCGGGCTCACGCTCGCGGGTTTCGCGGCGCTGCTGGTGTCGGCCCTGGCGCTGCTCCTGGGTGTGGAGAGCACGCTCAACCGGATCTGGCAGGCCAGGAAGCCGCGCCCGGTCCTGCGGCGCCTGGCCCTGTACCTTGCGATGCTGCTCGCGGGCCCCATGATCATCGGCGCGAGCCTGTGGGCCACCTCCTATCTGCTGGCGGCGTCCGGTGCGCTCGTGACGACGCGACCCGCCTGGGTGCCGCATGCGCTGAACCTGGGGCCCGTGGTGCTGGGCGCCGCCGGCTTCAGCTGCCTGTTCCGCTTCGTGCCGCACACCGCCGTGCGCTGGCGCAATGCGATCGCAGGCGGCCTGCTCGCCGGCATCGCCTTCGAGTTCGGCAAGCGCGGCTTCGCGATCTACCTCGCCAACGTGCCCACCTACCGCACGGTCTACGGCGCTTTCGCACCCCTGCTGGCCTTCCTGCTCTGGGTGTACTACTCGTGGTTCATCACCTTGGCCGCGGCGCTGGTCGGCGCCAGCTTGCCGCGCGCGCAGGCGCAGGGCGGGCGCCGGCTGTCGCGGGCCTAGTGCAGCTGGCCGCCTCCACTGCGCACAATGGGCCATGCATCGACGCCTCCTGATCGCGGCACTGGCGTGCTGGCCCGCTGCGCGCGTGCTGGCCGACGACGAAGCCGGCATCCCCCACCAGAAGATTTCCGCGGACGAGCTCCGCAAGGCGATGGCGGCCCGGTTCCCGGTGCGCTTTGCCTTGCCGGGCCTGCTGGACGTGCAGGTGGATGCGCCTCGCCTGCAGCTGCTGCCGGCGCGCCAGCGCCTCGGCGCCACCGTTCCCACCCGGATGAGCGACCTTTCGACCAGGCGCCTTCTTGCTTTCGAAATCGATCTGGCGTTTGCCGTGCGCTATGAGCCGGCCGACCAGACGCTGCGCGCCCACGAGATCGAGATCCTGGGGGTGCGCTCGCCCGGCCTTCCGCAGGAAGCCGGCCAGCAGTGGCAGGCGCTGCTGGACAGCGTCGTGCGCGGCGCGGTGGCCGAGGTCGTCCTGCACCGGTTCTCCCGCAACGAGCTTGCAGTGCCCGATTCGCTCGGTTTCCAGCCGCAGAAGATCACCGTGGAGGACGACGGGGTGGTGATCTGGTTCGGTGCGAAGTAGCGCCGGCCGCCGGGCCCTCAACAACCCAGCCGGCTGGCGATCTCCAGCAGGTCGCGACCATGCAGGTCGTTCTCCGCGCGCGGGCTGACGTCCTTCGGCTGCGCCGGCCCGAACTCCAAGGGCCGCTCCACGTACGCCGTCCGCAGCCCGCAGGCGCGCGCGCCGGCCAGGTCGTCGTGGTGGGCCGCCACCAGCATCACGCGCTCCGGCGGCACATCGAACACGCGCGCCACGCCGAGATAGGTGGCCGGGTCCGGCTTGTACGCCCTGAACACTTCGGCGGAGAGCACACAGTCCCACGGCAGGCCGGCGCGCCTGGCCATGCGCGTGAGCAGGCCGATGTTGCCGTTGGACAAGGTGCAGACGATGTACTTCCGCTTCAGCCGCTGCAAGGCTTCGACGGAATCGGGCCAGGGATCGAGCCGGTGCCACACGCGATTGAGATGCCGCCGATCCCGTTCGTCGAGGTGCGCCAGCCCGAACTGCGGCAGGATCCCGTCGAGGATCATGCGGTGCAGGTCGTCGATCAAGGTCCAGCCCAGCTCGCCCGACATCACGCGCGCCATCGCGGGCCGGTAGCCGGCACGCCACGCGAGGGCGAAGGCGTCGGCGTCGACCTGCGGGTGCAGCGACGCGATCTCGCGCGCGATGCTGCCATGCCAGTCGACGACCGTGCCGAAGACGTCGAACGCGAGGATTTCGACTTCAGTCATTGGGCCGGTGCATCCTATTGGTCCGTGAGCCCGGTCATCATCGAGCACGGGCCAGTGCGGGTCAACTTGATGGGCTGGCGGTCGGCTACGATGCCCGCACGTTCCTTGAACAGGAGAGCAATGTGCCCAGCAAGAACACGATCTGTCTCTGGTACGACGGCACGGCCCTGGAAGCCGCGCAGTTCTATGCCAAGACATTTCCCGACAGCGCCGTGACCGCCGTCCATCGCTCGCCCGGCGACTATCCCTCCGGCAAGCAAGGCGATGTGCTGACGGTCGAGTTCACCGTGATGGGCATTCCCTGCCTCGCCTTGAACGGCGGGCCGGCGTTCAAGCACAGCGAGGCTTTCTCGTTCCAGGTGGCGACGGACGACCAGGCCGAAACCGATCGCCTGTGGAATGCGATCGTCGGCAACGGCGGCCAGGCGAGCGCCTGCGGCTGGTGCAAGGACAAGTGGGGCTTGTCGTGGCAGATCACGCCACGCGCGCTCACGGCGGCGATCACCGATCCCGATCCCGCCGCGGCCAAGCGCGCCTTCGAGGCCATGATGGGGATGGGAAAGATCGACATCGCCGCGATCGAGGCGGCGCGCCGGGGCTGAAGCGAACGCTACATGAACCCGGGGTTGCGCGGCAGGTAGCGGGTCCAGTCGCCGAATTCCCGCTCCGACAGGAGCACCATCGGATACGTGATCCGCATGCGGTGTCTCGCCGCCATGCGCGCCGCCGCACTGACGCCGGGAACGAACGCCGACACCTGGCCAGCGCCCCTGGCGGCAGCCAGGCCCAGCGCCGTTCCGAACGCATCGTCCATGCGCTGCGCCGAGGCAACCGCGAGCGGACCCACATGGCCGGTCGCCGACGTGTAGCCATAACCGATGCATTCGCCCGCGTCGTGAAAGAGGACGCCGCGCATGCCGGCGTCGCCGAGCAGGAAACGATGATGCTTCTCGCGCGATACGCCCAACGTGGCGTGATCGAGCCGCACCAGTTCCGCAAGATGCGCTTCGGTGGGCTCCAGGCGCGTGGTGCGCAGTTCGTGCCCCGCTGCAAGGGACATCAGGTCCTCGCGCGGGGCACTGAAGAAATAGACCGGCATGCGCGGCTGCAATCCGTGGCGGATGTACAGCCCCTGCGACACGACGTTGAAGGTGAAGGTGATGAGGCTCCTGTTGGTGGCGCCTGCCTTCGTCGCGTGTTCGAAAGTCCGGGCGAGCAACGCGCTGCCCACCCCCTGCCCCTGCTGGCCCGGCGCGACGAAAAGCTCGGCCAGGAACCACAGCGAACCGCACACCCAGCTGAGGGCGAAGCCGACGATTTCCCCGTCGTCCTCGGCCACCCACACGCCGCCTGGATCGTCATCCAGGCTGAACGACTGAAACCCCGGCGGCCGCGAGCTGGCCATGGCCCCGAACCCGTGACGCACGGTCAGGTCATTGATGCTGCGCACGACGAGCTCTTGCGCTCGCTGCAGCTCGGCAGCGACGGCGGGACGAACGAGGACCGGCATGGACGTCCTTCGTGAAGTGGGTGGATGATGCACGGTGCGCCCCGGCCCCGCAACCGTCACGCGCGCTCAGGTCTCGTCCGCATTGGCGCCGCGCAGCGGATCGGAGACCTCCATGCCGTCCAGCTCGTTCTCGATGACGTGAAAGGCATCGTCGCCGATCTCGCCGCTGCTTCGCATCGCCAGCAGCGCGCCGCGCGCCGACTGCAACGCGGCTCCATACGCCGCCTCGTAGGCGCCGGTCGCGGGCTCCAGGCGGCCCGCGGTGGCGCTGGCCTCGGCCATGCGGATCTTGAAGTCCTTGCGGACGAGATCGACTGCGGCTGACGCGCCGCGGGGCAGCGCATCGAGCGCAGCCTCCAGCACCCGTCCGCGGGCGGTGCGCAACTCGCCGGCGACCGGGTCGCCGTCGTGCAGGTTCAGCGCGCGCAGCAGCGCCTTCAGCGTGAGCCCCTGGATCAGCAAGGTGCCGAGCACCACCGAGAACGCCACGAGCACGATGAGGTCGCGCGACGGAAAACCCGCCGGCAGCGCGATCGCCGCCGCGAGCGTGACGATGCCGCGCATGCCCGCCCAGGAAATCACCAGGCCGCTGCCGACCGTGGGCCGCAACATCGGCCGCGGCGGATGGAAACCGAAACGCCGGTGCTTCCATCGCACGACGGCGTTGAACGACATCTGCCAGGCGATGCGCACGACGATCACGGTGGCCAGCACGGCGGCGGCCACGACGACGTAGCGATCGCGTTCGGCAGGGGCCAGGTCCACCACGATGGGCCGGATCTGCAGTCCGATGAAGATGAACGCGAAGATGTTCAGCGCGAAGATCACCGTGGCCCAGACGGCGTTGGTGGGAATGCGGATGCGCGCCGGGATCTCGGCCGGCGCGGTGCGGGCCAGCGTCGCCGCGAAGCACACGGTGGTCAGCACGCCGGAGAGTCCCGCCTGCTCGGCGATCAGCCACACGGTGAAGGTGCCCACGAACTGCAGGATGATGGCCGTCGGCACATGCTGCACCCGGCTCAGCATGCGCTGCATCAGCCAGCCCAGCACCGGGCCGGCGACGAGACTGCCCAGCACCCCGAGCAGGAACGTCGGCGCGACGGATCGCACCGAGAAGCTGCCGGCCGCGACCGCGCCCACGGCCAGCCGATAGATCAGCAGCGCACTCGCATCGTTCAACAGGCTTTCGCCTTCGAGGATGGTGAGGATGCGGTGCGGTGGTTGCAGCGCCCGCAACACGGCGGTCGCGGCGACCGCATCGGGCGGCGCGACGATCGCCCCCAGCGCGACCGCCGCGGCCCACGGCATGTCGGGGATCAGCGCGTGGGCCACCACCGCGACGCAAGCCGTGGTCAGGCCCACCGCGATCACGACGAGCCCGGTGACCGGCGCCCAGTTGTCGCGCAGGTCGCGCAGGGACGCGTCGTACGCCGCATCCAGCAGGACGGGAGCGACGAACAGGGCCAGCACCAGTTCCGCCGGAAAGTCGAGGGTGGGCACGCCGGGCACGAACGCCAGCAGCGCGCCGCCCAGCGCGAGGAACACCGGATAGGGCGCGCCGACGCGCCGCGCCGCCGCGGCCAGCAGCATGGCGGCGGCGAACATCGCCAGGATCTGTTCGAGTGCCTGCATCCCGCGAAGTATGCAAGGGACTCAGGTCATGAATGGGCCGGTGGATCCGGTTCGGAGGTCGGCCAGGCGCCGGTTGCGAGGATTTCCAGGATGGCCTTGCGCACGAACGCCGCGAACCAGACGCCCGCGATGATCATCGCCACTTCCGTGAGGATCGCGACGTCCCGCGCCGACAGCAGGTCCAGGGCCATGCCTCGATTCTCCGGCCAACGTCAGCCCCCTGCGTCGCTCAAATGCGGGCGGGTTGCGGCGACGGGCGCGCCGCGGCGCACGGTCCGGATGAATTTGGTCAACTGCCACGCGATGAACAGCGCGACGATCCCCATCAGGGTGCCGCTGATGGGGCGCTCGACGAAGGTCCCGAAACTCCCGCGGCTGAGCAGCAGCGCGCGCCGGAAGTTCTCTTCCAGCATCGGCCCCAGGATGAATCCCAGCATCAGCGGCGCGGGCTCGAGATCGAGCCGCATCATGACGTAGCCCAGCAGGCCGAAGGTGGCGGTGATGAAGACGTCGTTGATGTTGTTGTTGACGCTGTAGGTGCCGATGCAGCAGAAGAACAGGATGCCGGGGAACAGGACGTTGTACGGCACCTTGAAGATCGACAGCAGGTAACGCACCAGCGGGACGTTCAGCACGACCAGGAAGCAGTTGCCGATCCACATGGAGGCGACCAGGCCCCAGAACAGGTCCGGGTGGCTGGCGATCATGTTCGGGCCGGGCTGGATGCCCTTGATGATGAACGCGGCCATCATCAGCGCCATCACGGCGTTCTCGGGGATGCCGATCGACATCAGCGGGATGAAGCTGGTGCGGGCCGCGGATTCGTCGGCCGCGGCCTGCCCGGCCACGCCCTCGATCGCGCCATGGCCGATCTCGTGCGCGTACTTGCTCGCCTTGCGCTCCATGGCATAGGCGGCGAACTGCGCGATCACGGTCCCGCCGCCCGGCAGGATGCCCATGAACGAGCCGACCATGCTGCCGCGCAGCGCACTGGGAATGATCCGCTTGAATTCGGCCCATGTGGGGATCAGGTGGATCGTGCCGCTGAACGGCGAGCGCTCTTCCCGGTTGTCCAGGTTCTTGGTGATCTCCGCGATGCCGAAGCAGCCGAGCGCGACGCTCACCACGCCCACGCCGTCGGCGAGGAACGGCATGTCCATCGTGTAGCGCTGCATGCCGCTGTTCACGTCGGTGCCGATCTGGCCGAGCAGCACGCCGATCAGGCACATCGAGAAGCCGTTGAGCAGCGAGCCCGTCGTGACGAAGCTCACGCACACGAATCCCACCACCATCAGCGCGCAGTAGTCGGCCGGGCCGAACAGGAACGCGATTTCCCCCAGTTTCGGCGCGAACCACGCGAGCACGACGATGGCCACCGTGCCGCCGATGAAGCTGGAGATGCCCGCGGTGAACAGGGCCAGGCCCGTCTTGCCCTTGAGCGTCATCTGGTAGCCGTCGATGCAGGCCACGATCGAGCTGGCGTGCGGGATCTTCATCGTGATCGCGCTGACGCTGTCGCCGTACTGGGCGCCGTAGTAGATGCCGGCCAGCATGATCAGCGCGCCGCCCGTGGGAATCGCGTAGGTGAGCGGCAGCAGGATGCTGATCGTCGCCAGCGGCCCCAGGCCCGGCAACAGCCCGACCAAGGTGCCGACCATGCAGCCGATGGCGCAGTACATCAGGTTGTGGAGCGTCAGCGCATGCGAGAAGCCGAACGCGAGGTTGTGGGTGACTTCCATGGTCGTGGCGCCCTGTCGAATTTGTCCAAATGTATTTTGGCAGCGGCGGCGCAGCGCGCATTCGGGGAACCGCGTACGACGCGTATCGCAATGCGATATTTGCAGGGATGACCGGGGCATGCTCCGCAGGAGGGTTCGGCACGGGGCGGCACGCCGATCGGGTAGGCTTGCGCCAGCCCATGCCGCCCCTCATCCGTCCCGAGGAAGTCGAGTTCACTGCCATGCGCGCCCAGGGCCCGGGCGGGCAGAACGTGAACAAGGTGTCCACGGCCGTCCACCTGCGCTACGACATCCGCGCCTCGTCGCTGCCGGCCGACGTGAAGGAGAGGCTGCTCGCCATGCCCGGCCGGCGCGTGACCAGGGAGGGCGTCCTCATCCTGAAGGCGCAGTCCGCTCGCAGCCAGGAACAGAACAAGGCCCTGGCCATGGCCCGCCTGGAGGAACTGGTCGCGCAGGCTTCGCAGACGCCCACCCTGCGGCGGCCGACCAGGCCGACTTACGGCTCGAAGCAGCGGCGCCTGCAGGGCAAGGCGATCCGCTCGCAGGTGAAGGCCGGGCGCGCGAGGGTGGACGAGTGAGGCTGCCGGGCTGCCTGCTGATCGTCCTCGCGAGCGTTCTCGCCGGCTGCTCCACGCGGCCGGATCTCGCTCGACCGAATCCGGATTCAGGCGCACCGATGCAGGCGCCCGGCGCCGAGCTCGGCCGCGGGAAGGCCTCCTGGTACGGGCCCGGCTTCGATGGCAAGCGCACGGCGAGCGGTGAGCGTTTCGACATGAACGCGCTGACCGCCGCTCACCGCACGCTTGCGTTCGGCACTCGTGTGCTGGTGCGCAACACGCAGAATGGGCGGGAGGTGCTCGTTCGCATCAACGACCGCGGCCCCCACACGCGTGGCCGCATCATCGACCTGAGCAAGGCCGCCGCCGAAGCGCTCGACCTGCTGCAGGCCGGCGAAGCCCCGGTCGTCCTCCTCGCACCCTGACGCATGTCACGCTGTCCCGACAGCGTGGGCAGACCCGGAATCGCCGCGCGAGGAAATCCGTTCCGCCCGCCGCGCGAGGAAATGCGCAAGAAGCGCCACGGGTCTGCCCGTCGCGCCCTTGTCCGCACCGCTCCTCGATGCCGTTCCCGCGATGTCGAGGTGTGCCCACGGATAGCGCGTGGTGAACCGCGAGAGGAAACAAGCCGCGGTCACCGCGGAGTCGACGCCGGAGCCGGTGTTCGGCAAATCCGCGAAGTTCGACTTGAGCGCCTCCTGGTACTCGTCCCAGAGCGGCATGTGCCAGGCGCGGTCCCACGCGCTTTCGCCCGCTTCGAGGACTTCGCGCGCCAGCGCGTCGCTGTTGGAGAACAGGCCGGTGGCGATGTCGCCGAGGGCGCTCACGATCTCGCCGGTGAGCGTCGCGATGTCGACGACGACCGCGGGCTTGTACTTCTCCGCATAGGTGAGGGCGTCGCCCAGGACCAGGCGCCCTTCCGCGTCCGTATCGAGGATTTCCACGGTCAGGCCGGACATCGTGGTGACGATGTCACCCGGCTTGATCGCGTCGCCGCCGGGCATGTTCTCGGTGGCCGGGATGATGCCGACGACGTTGAGCGGCAGCTTCATGAGCGCGGCGGCGCGCAGCGCGCCGAATACGCTCGCCGCGCCGCACATGTCGAATTTCATCTCGTCCATCTCGGGCGCGGGCTTGATGGAGATGCCCCCGGTGTCGAACGTGATGCCCTTGCCGACGAGCACCACCGGCGGCGCCTCGCCGGCGCCGCCGTGGTACTCCATGACGATGAACTTCGGCGGCTCGCGGCTGCCGCGCGCCACCGCGAGGAACGCGCCCATGCCCAGCGTCCTCATGTCTTCCCGCTCGAGGACCTCGACCTTGAAGCCGTGGCGCTGGCCGACCTCCCGCGCCTGCCCGGCGAGGTACGTCGGGGTGCAGATATTGCTGGGCATGTTGCCGAGATCCCGGGCGAGCGTGATGCCCTCGGCGATCGCCACGGCGCGATCGATCGCCGCCGCGCCGGCGCTCGCCTGCGGGCGATCCGCGGCGCGGAAGACCACCTTCTTCAGGGCGCGCTTGCCTTGCGGCGGCTTGCTCTTCAACCTGTCGAAGCGGTATGCCCCCTCCATGACGGCGAGCACCGCCTGCTCGATCTTCCATGCGGCGTCGCGGCCCTTCACGGGGAGCTCGTTCAGGCAGACCGTCGCCTCCGCGGCGCCCGTGGTCTGCAGCGTCTTCATCGCCGAGGAGAGCGCCGTGCGATAACTGGTCTCGCGGAATTCGCGCTCGCGGCCCAGGCCGACGAGAAGCACCCGTTCGGCGGCCACCTTCGGAACGTCGCGCAGCAGCAGCGTCGTGCCGAGCTCGCCCTCGAGGTCGCCGCTTCCGACGGCCTCGGTGAAGGCCCGATCCGATGCGGCATCGAGCTCCATCGCCGCCGGCGAAAGCTTGCGCCCCTCGTACACACCGACCACGAGGCAGCCGGTGCGCTGCTGCTGGAGGCTGCCGTTGCTTACGCCGAATTCCATTCGCCTCTTCGCTCCGCGATGCGGCGCGCGAACACGCCAAGGATTTCGCGGTAGAGCGCCTCGCCCAGTACCTGGTCTTCGTTGCCCGCGTCGATGTTCGGATTGCAGTTGACCTCGATGAGCAGGACGCGGTCGTCCACCTGCTTCAGGTCCACCCCATACAGGCCGCGGCCGATCAGGTTGGCGGCGCGCACGGCCGTGTTGATCACCTGTTCGGGCGCCTCGCCCACCGACATCGCCACCGTCTTGCCCTCGACCATCGGCTGCCCTTCGGCGACCTCGATGATCTTCCAGTAGCCGGGCGCCATGAAGTACTTGGCGACGAACAGCGGGCGCCGGTCGTAGACGCCGACCCGCCAGTCGAAGCCGGTCGGGAGCCACTCCTGCGCGACGATGAGTTCCGACACCCTGAAGAAGCGCTCGGCCTCGCGCCGCAGGTCGTCTTCCGATTCGATCTTCACCACGTCCAGGCCGAAGCCGCTGTCCGGCAGCTTGAGCACGCACGGCACGCCCAGCGTGGGCACGACCTGGTCGAGGTTCCCGCGGTGGACCGTCAGCGTCCTGGGCGTGGCGATGCGATGCCGGCTCATCAGCTCGTGCATGTACACCTTGTTCAGGCACTTGAGGATGGACTCGGGATCGTCGACGACCGGCATGCCCAGCGATTCGGCCCGGCGCACGAACTCGTAGATGACGCCGTTGACTTCGGGGCTGGCGCGATTGAACAGGCCGTCGAATTCCGGCAGGCGGTCCATCGCATCCGGGCCGATGAGCTCGGCCTCAAGTCCCACCAGCGGCGCAGTCCGCACGAGCCGCCGCAGGGCTTCCTCGTTGGACGGCTTGTGCGGCTCGTCCGGGTCCCACAGGATGGCCAGCCGCGGCCGGCCCGTGCCGGTGCGCTTCGGCGGGGGCGCCGGCGCCGCGGCAATGAATGCCTTCGCGGCTTCCAGCAGGAATGCACGGTGCTGCGGCGGAATGTCGGCGAGGCCGATGGCCTGGACGGCGTCCAGGCGCCAGCGCCCGTCGGCGCGGGCAAACAGGGCGCGCAGCAGCGGCGCGCGCACGCTCGCGAACAGCTTGTCCGCCACGACCTGGTGGCGTTGCGCCGGGTCCTTCCCGAAGTAGACATCGAGCTCGAAGCGGTCGCTCTCGTCGTGATGCAGCGTCTCCTGCACCAGCGGGTCGAGCTGCTGCGACAGCGCCTGCACGCGGGCTTCGGACTTCAGGTCCTCCACGGTCTTGACTTCGGGAAGCGGCCGCTGGCCGCGGGCCTCGGCGAGGAGCGACACGTAGTAGCCGCGTCCCTGGTAGCGGCCGGTGCGGCACAGGTTCAGCACCCGCACGCCAGCGTCGCGGCCCGTGTCGGTTTGCGCCAGGTAGTGGCGCGCCGTCACGACGGCGGCGTCCGGTATCTCGAACCACTCCTGCTTCTGATCGGTCACGAATACGGCGCGCATCGCCCCATGCTGGGCCAGTGACGGACGTCGGCACCGTCGGCGAGGGTCGATGGCCCCTGTCAGCTCCGCTCCACCGAGCTCTGCTTCAGCTGGAAAGAGGCGTGGAAGTCCCGGTGTGCGTTCAGTCGCGCCGCAGCGCGTAGGCCACAGGCTCCGCGTGGTGCCACACGAGCTGGATGCGCAGCTCGCGTGCCGCCGCAGCCGCGGGCACGGCGAATGTGCAGGAGAGCGTGTCGCCGTCGCCGTCGCCCTCGATGCGGGGCCGGCTGCCCACGCTGCACGTGACCGGCCGGCCGTCGAGGCTGGCGCCGAATCCGGCGGTGGAGTCGTCGTGCACACCCTGGAACGCGGCGCGGAAACGCAGCACCTGTGCCTGAACCGATGGCGCGATTTCGCAGCGCAGTTGCGCGGCGCCGAAGCCTGCCTGGGGCGTCGTGCAGGCAACGGGAGTGCCGCCGTCGGCGGCACAGGCGCGGTCGCCGCCGGCCACGAGAACAAGGAAGCAGGCGACCGTCGCCAGTCGCGGGGCAAGGGCGATCACGGTGCACAACTCTATGGCGCAGGCGTGACATGCGCGTGACGCTCCAGCGTCACCGGGCTGTCATCGCGTTGCAACGGCGCGTGCGCAGACTCCCGTCCGTCGCGCAGCCGCCCGCTCCGGTGCCGCTGCCGCGCAAGTACCCCCACTGACACGGAGAAGAGTCCCATGAAGAACATCGATCTGCGCGCCCTGGCCGGTCTCGTCACGGCGGCAGCGCTCACCGCCTGCGGCGGCGGTGGCAGCACCCCGGCAGCCAGCAACGCAGGCACCACCACCTACGCGACCGTGCTCGCGCAACTCGCCACCCAGGGCGGCCTCACCAGCTCCACCAATGCGGATGCCTTCGACGACGCGTATCTCGATAGCGGCATGACGAAGGCCCAGGTCATCGACGCCTTGAATCAGGAGGCCGCGGCGCTGGGCGCGTCGGCCCAGCACTCGCTGTTCCCGCAGGTGACGCTCACCGATGCGCAGCTGACGGGCTGCGACGCCAACAACGTGTGCACGCTGACCGGCACGATCGTGAATGCGGATGCCGACAGCACCTCCGTGCCCTTCAGCACCAAGGTGGTCAACGTCAACGGCACCTACCGCCTGCTGGGCGACCAGCTCGCCAGCTGACCGGCGCCCACGAACCCTCAAGAAGGAAAACACGATGACGAAGAACTTCACCCGCGGCGAGATCGCCCTGGCCGCCTGCGCCCTGGTCGGCGCGGCCGCCCTTGCCCCGCACTCGCCCGCATCCGCCGCGGACAAGGCCAGGGACAAGGCCGCCGGCACCTACGTGACCGGCGACTTCCACAACCACACGACCTGCTCGGACGGCACGCTGTCGATGAAGAAGCTGATCGCCAAGTCGGTCGGCACCTGGAACCTCGACTGGTTCGTGCAGGCCGACCACGGAGGCAGCAGCGCCCGCAACTGCACGCTGGCGGAAGACCCGATCGAGCCGGTCGTGCCTGCGCTGGGCCTGACATCCAGCAGCACCGGCCCGTGGCCGCCCGCCACGTACCCCACGGGTGGCCAGCCGGCGTCGGCCGGCAAAGGCCCGAACCAGGCCTGGCAAGCCACCCTGCCGAACGGCGTGGCGGACATCAAGGGCAACAACAATCCGTCGTCCACGATCAACGGCGTTTCCTCCAAGGCCATGTGGCGCTGGCAGGAGATCAAGGAGTTCCAGTACCCGGTGGCCGAAGCCGAGGGCCGCGCGCGCCAGAAGCCCGTGTGGATCGGCGTCGAGCAGAACGCGCCGGGCCACGAGCACATCTCGACCACCGTGCTCACGGGACAACTGCCCTGGCCGAATGCCGGCGTCGCCGGCGATGCTTCGCTGATGGCGCAGTACGAGTACTGCTTCGACCGCAGCGACAGCGACACCAGCCGCGGAGCGGAAAACCAGTGGGACTGCTCGGTGCCGGGCAGCGCCAACAACAGCCTGATGGACCCCACCGCGGCCAAGATCAAGGGCACGAACAGCTCGACCACCCCGGACCTGGGCCACACCAAGACGCTGGAGGGCATCAGGTGGATGGCCGCCAAGGCGCCGACCACTTCCTACTTCGTGCCGGCGCACCTGGAGCGCCCGGGCCCGTACAACGCCACGGGCAACAACGGCTACAACATCGAGCACCTGCGCGACTTCAACAACGCCGGCCCGCAGATCGCCTTCGGCTTCGAGTCCATGCCCGGCCACCAGGCGGCGATGAATCGCGGCGAATACGGCCCCACCGTCGTCGGCGGCGTGGCTGGCGGCTTCCCGAACTCGGTGGGCGGCGGCACCTATGGCGGCACCGGCATCTACGCGGCGCAGATCGGCGGCGTGTGGGATGCGCTGCTGGGTGAAGGCCGCAACTGGTGGTTCTTCGCCAGCTCCGACTACCACAACCGCGGCAGCTTCGGCCCGGACCAGCGCGAGAGCACCCAGGACTTCCAGCCCGGCGAGTTCCAGAAGACGCACGTGATGGTGCGCAAGGGCACGAACAACCTCGCGGCCGAGGGCATCATCGACGGCCTGCGCTCGGGCAACGCCTGGGCGACCAGCGGCGACCTGATCGACCGCCTGGCCTTCGTGGTGTGCACGCGCAATCCCGCCGTGCCCTCCAGCGCCTTCAAGCAGCTGGTGGAAAAGGCTGCGGCCAACGCGGTCGCCAAGGGCGGCGAGGTGCGCATCGACGGCTGCGCGACCATGGGCGAGAAGCTCGTCGTACGCCAGGGCGCCGAGCTGATGGTGGGTATTGCCGTGCGCGACCCGCAGGGCACCAACAACTCGCCCTACAGCTTCCCCAACCCGTCGCTCCAGCAGATCAACGTGATCCAGCCGCTGAACGCGCCGGTGCTGGACCACGTCGACCTGATCGGCGGCAACGTGACCGGGTACCTCGCGCCCACCGATGCCAACTACAAGGGCACCGTCGTGCCCAACCTCTCCACGGGCCTGCTCACGCCGAACAACAACACCGGCGGCGCGCGCAACGACAGCACGAAGATCAAGAAGGTCTTCAACGCGGCGAGCTGGACGGCCCTGGACGGCGGCGTGAAGGTGATGAGCTACAAGGTCTCGGGCGTGACCCAGTCGCAGTATTTCCGCCTGCGCGGCACCAACCTGCCGCCGGCCACACCGAACGAGACCGATGCCGACGGCAACCCGATCCTCGACTTCAAGGTGTCGCCCAACGACCAGTCCGTCGCCGGCACGATCCCGTGCACGGACGCGGCCTGCCCGTCGCACCTGCGCACGGTCAACGGCGTGAAGTACTCCAGCTTCGACGTCGCCGCCTGGGCCGATCTGTGGTTCTACAGCAACCCGGTCTTCGTTCAGGTGAACGGCAGCGCCACGGTCGCCGGCGCACGCTGAACGCCGCCAGCCCGTCCGCGCCCGCCCGGGCGTGGACGGATCCGCTTTGTCGTCGGACCCGGACGCTGTCCGGGCTTTGCTTTTGAATCGTTCTTCCGTCTTGCATCCGGGCGCCATGCCGGCACCCGACATGGCCCGCCCCGCGCGCGCGCGGCTCGCCGCGCCGATGCTGCTGCTCGTTCTCTCCGGCGCTTGCGGCCTAACCTGGCAACTGGCGTGGACCGCCCGCTTCGGCGTCGCGCTCGGCCATGAAATGATTTCGGTGCTCGCGGTGCTGGGCGCCTTCTTTGCCGGGCTGGCCGGGGGCGCCTGGGGGCTGGCCGCACGCATCGAGCGCAGCACGCGTCCGGCGACCTGGTACGCCGCGCTGGAGGCGGTGGTCGGCGTGTGGGGCCTCGTGCTGGTCCTGCTCCTGCCGACGTTGGCGGGCCCCATGGCGCGCTGGATCGGGCCGCAACCCGCGCCCTGGCTGCACGCTGCCTGCGCGCTGTTCGTGCCGCTGGTGCTGCTGTTGCCGGCGACGCTGGCCATGGGCGCCACGCTGCCGGCGCTCGAGCGCCAGCTGCGCGGCACCGGCGTGCCGCTGCCGATGCTTTACGCCGCCAACACGGCCGGTGCGCTGCTCGGGCTGCTGTTGGCCGTGTTCGTCGCCTTGCCCGGTGCGGGGCTGCGCGCCACCGCCGCCGGCTTCGCCGCCGTCAACCTGCTGTGCGCGCTGATCGCGCTGCTGCTGTGGGGCCGCTCGCGCATCGAGGTGCCGGTGCAGTCGCCACCCGCGCGATTCGCCCTGGGCGCCACGGGCTGGCGCCTGCTGCTGACCGGGTTGCTGGGCATCGGCATCGAGGTGCTCGCCTTGCGCGTGCTGGCCCAGGTGTGCGAGAACACCGTCTACACCTACGCCGTGCTCCTCGCCCTCTTCCTTCTCGGCACGGCAGCGGGGGCGGCGATGTGGCGGCGCGCCGCGGCCGCGCCGCGGTCCTGGCCGCGGTGGATCGACCGGCTGCTGCTGTGGCTCGCCGCGGCGGCACTGGCCGGCGGCATCGGCCTGTTCTGGGCCGACCGGCTCGTGGCCTGGCCCACGCAGTGGTTCGGGCCGGGGCTGGGCGCGGCGCTGCTGGGTGAAGCGCTCGCCGGCGCCGTGGCCCTGGTGCCGCCTTCGCTGGTGATGGGGGCGTTGTTCCCGCTCCTGTGCCGGCAGGCCCAGGCCGAGGGCTGGCCGCTCGGGCGGGCCGTGGGCCTCAACACGCTGGGCGCGGCGCTGGCGCCGGCGCTGGTCGGTGCGGGGCTCGTGCCGCTGCTGGGTGCGCGGCTGGTGCTCGCGTTGATAGCCGCCGCATACGTTGCACTGTGCTCTGCGCGCAGCTGGCAACGCCCGCATGGCGCGGTGCTGGTCGCCCTCGCCGGTGCGTTGGCGCTGCTCGGTCCGCCGCTGCATTTCGTCGATGTGCCCGAGGGCGGACGTGTGCTGTTCGAGCGCGAAGGCCCGATGGCGGCGGTCAGCGTGGTGGCCGATGCCGACGATGTCGCGCGGCCGCACATCAACAACCGCGTGCAGGAAGGCAGCACGGCGGGCGGCCAGGTCGAAGTGCGCCTGGCGCAGCTGCCGCTGCTGCTGCACGGGGGACCGTCGCGCGCGCTGTTTCTCGGGCTGGGCACCGGCTACACGGCGCATGCCGCGGCGCTCGACCCGCGCGTGCAGGTGCGCGCGGTCGAACTGCTGCCGGAAGTCGTGCGGGCCTCCCAGCTGTTCATGCTGCGCCCTGCCGCACCGCGCGCCGCGCATCCCGTGGACATCGTCACCGCGGACGCGCGCCGCTGGGTCCAGGCCGACGACGAGCGCTACGACGTGATCGTGTCCGACCTGTTCCATCCGGCGCGCAGCGGTGCAGGCAGCCTGTACACGGTGGAACATTTCCGTGCCATCCGCGAGCGGCTCGCGCCCGGTGGCGTGTTCTGCCAGTGGCTCGCGCTGCACCAGATGGACCTGGGCACGCTGCGCAGCGTCGTGGCCGCGTACCTGCAGGTCTACCCGCACGCGATCGCCGTGCTCGCGAGCAACGGCCTGGACTCGCCGGTGATCGGGCTGGTCGCCCGGCCCGATAGGCCGGTGTGGCGGCTGGACGAAGTGCGCCGACGCCTCGCGGCCCCGGCCCCGAACCTCGCCACGCAGCTCGGGCTCGCGCACGTGGACAGCGCCTATGCGGTGCTGGGCGCCGTGCTGGCCGATGCCGCGGGCCTGCGTCAGCTCGCGGGGGATGCGCCTGCCAACACCGACGACCTGCCCATCGTCGCCCACCGCGCCGCGCGCACCGATTACGCCCCCGAGGCCGCGCCGCGCGAGCGCCTGCAAGCGTTGCTGCACCTGCTGCCCGAGGTGCCCGCGGGCGCGCTGGCCGCGCGTGATCCCGCGCGCGACGGGCTCGTCGCGTACTGGCGCGCCCGCGCGAGGTACCTGGCGCTCGGCCTGCAGGTGCGCCCCGATCCCGACCCGCGTGTGATGCTGGACCGGCTCGGGCCGCCGCTGCTGGACCTGCTCACGGCCAGCCCCGAGTTCCAGCCGGCGTCCGATGCACTGGCTGGCCTCGCGCGCGACCTGCGGGCCAGCAACTACCCGCTCGCGCAGCAGGTGCTCGCGCGCGTACGCGAGGCGCAGCGCGCCGCCGCGCCCGAAGCCGAGCCTGCGCTTATTTCGACCGCTTCCCGCCCATGACCCTGCCGCATCACCTGCCCACCCCGCCCTGGCTCGCCAAGCTGCTGCGCGAGCCGCTGTTCCACTTCGTCGTGCTCGGCGCATCGATCTTCGCGGCCGACGCCGCGCTCACGGCGGTGCGTGGCGGTGAGCGCGACATCGTCGTGCCCGCCGCGGTGCGCAAGGAGGCGCACGACACCTTCGTGACCGCTGCGCGGCGCGAACCCACCGCCGCCGAAATGCGGCAGTTCATCGGCCGCTGGCTCGACAACGAGATCCTGTACCGCGAAGGCCTGGCCCTCGGCCTGGACAAGGGCGATCCGGCCATGCGCGAGCGCGTCATCTTCAAGGCGCTCAACGTGGTGCAGGCGGGCATCGTGCTGCCCCCCATCGACGAAGCGCGCCTGTCCGCCTGGTTCGAGGGCAATCGCAAGCGCTACGACGTGCCCGCGCGCCTCACGTTCGAGGAGGCCGTGCCGGCCGGCGACACGCCGCCCGAGAGCCTGCGCAAGTTCGCCGCCGCCCTCAATGGCCAGGGCACACCGGCGCTCGAAGCCGGCCTGCGCAGCTTCAGGCAACGCCCGCGCGAGACGGTGATCGATGCCTATGGCGAACCGTTCACCCGCGCCCTGGAGGCCCTGCCGCCCGGCACGTGGACGGTCCTCGAGAGTGCCACCGGCCTGCGGGCGGTGCGCCTGCAGGAACGCACGCCCGGCCGCACGGCCAGCTACGGCGAGGTGCGCGACGCCGTCTACCAGGACTGGAAGGACGACACGGCCGGCAAGCTCACCGCGCAGGCCGTGAAGGCGCTGGCGCGCAAGTACCGCGTGCGCGACGGGGGCGGCGCATGAACGTGCCGCGCTGGCTTGCCGCCGCCGGCCTCGCGCTCGTCCTGTTGCTGCAGGGCGGCGTGGCGCGCGCGCACGAAATGACCACGGCCGAGATGACGATGCGCGAGATGCCCGGCGGGCAATTGCTCTGGTCCTGGGGCGTGCCCGCGCAAGGCCAGCCGATCGACGCCGAACTCACGGTGCATTGGCCCGAGGGCTGCACCGTCGAGGAAAACCGTACGCTCGATTGCGCCCGGGGCCTGCAGGGCGAGCTCGAAGTGCAGGGGCTGGGCCGCAGCTACTCGGCGGCCATCATCACGATCCGCTGGAAGAGCGGCGAGGAGCGCGCCTACACCTTGACTTCACGGCGCCCGACGGTGCGCCTGTACGGCGGGGCCGAGGACACGCGCGCCGCCGGGGACGTCGCCGTCACGTACGCGCTGCTGGGGGTCGAGCACATCCTCAGCGGCTTCGACCACCTGCTGTTCGTGATCAGCCTGCTGTTCCTCGTGGGCTTCCAGCGCCGGCTGCTGGCCACCATCACCGCCTTCACGCTCGCCCACAGCATCACTTTGGCCGCGAGCGCGCTGGGGGCGTTGAGCCTGCGGCCGCCACCGGTGGAAGCGACGATTGCGCTGTCGATCATGCTGGTCGCCGTGGAGGCGCTCAAACGCGAAGACACGCTCACGTGCCGCTGGCCCGCGCTGGTGGCTTTCCTCTTCGGCCTGGTGCACGGACTGGGGTTCGCCGGCGCGCTGGCCGAGATCGGCCTGCCGGCACGGCACGCGAACATCGCGCTGCTCACGTTCAACCTCGGTGTCGAAGGCGGCCAGCTGCTGGTCGTGGCGGCCTGCGGCCTGGTGATGCTGGCCGTGCGCCGGCTCCCGCGGCTGGAGCCGGCCCGGCAGGCGGCGCTGTATGCGATCGGCGGCGTGGCGTCGTACTGGACGATCGCCCGCCTCGCGGCGATGGCGGCCTGAGCGCGCACCATGGCTACCGAGATCTTCGGGCTCTTTCCCATCCCCGTCGGCCGCGTTCGCGGCGTCATCGATGCCGCGCAGGCCGGTGCGCTCGCGCAGGCACTGGCGGCGGTCGCGGACGTAGGCAACGACAAGTCCATGCAGCTCGCGCACTCGCGCCTGCTGGGCCCCGGCGAGCACCCGGCGCTGGACACGCTGGTCGAACGCCTGGGCCCGCATGTCCAGGCCTTCGGCGAGCAGCTGCTGGGCGAGGAGCTGCGCTGGCTGGTCAAGGAGATGTGGGTCAATGTCCTGGGACCTGGCGGGCAGCAGGCGCTGCACAACCACGCGAACAGTTTCGTCTCGGGCGTGGTCTACCTCACTGAATGCGACGACTCGGCCCGCACCGTCTTCCAGCGCGGGCTGGGCGCCAGCGAGTTCACGCTGCGCAACACGCACGCCGGCACGCGCGCCGGTGCCTTCAACGCCGACAAGTGGGTCGCCCCGCCGCCGCAGCCGGGCGACCTGCTGCTGTTCCCGAGCTACCTGTTGCACGAGGTGCCGCGTAACCTCGGCGCAGCGCGCATCACGCTGGCCTTCAACGCGATCCCGCACCGGCTGGACTCCTGGGGCTACACGCTGTCGCTGCAGCCCTGACCGGTTCAGGGAAGCGGACTGCGCGAGCGCCCGCTCAAGCCTGCACGGCCTGATACCTGCCGCGCGCCACGCCCTCGAGGTTCCTTCCTTCGATGCGGATCAGGCGGGTCGGGCCGGCACGGCTCGGCGCGTGCACGTCCTGCTCGTTGTAGACATGCGCGTCGCCCGGCGACATCGTGTACTCGCGCAGCTTCTTCACCTTGCGCGGCTGGCCGGCCACTGCCGCCTCCAACGGCTGCCAGTCACTCATCACGGTCTCGCCGTCGGCCTGGCCGTAAATGGCCCAGGATCCCCCGTGGTCGTGCGGCGGGCCGTCCTTCGCGCCGGTGTAGCGGTGCGCGAGGATGCAGAAGCCCAGCTGCGGGTCTTCGTACATCACCTTGCGTTCCGGAGAGCCCTCGTCGAAGAGGCTGTCGACGAATGCACGGTCCTGCAGGACGTCGCGCAGCAGCGCGGCGACCTTGTCGCGGCCGGCGGGAGAGTTCTGCTTCTGCAGGACGTCGCGGACCTGTGCCGCGAAGGAGGCGAGGGTGTGGGGCATGGCGTTCCTGGTTGACGACTCGTTGAGGGTTCTGCAGGATACGAGTTCAAGTTGACTTGAAGTCAAGGGATTGTGGATGGATATCGCGGAAGTGGCCAGGAGATCGGGGCTCGCGGCATCGACGCTGCGCTTCTACGAGGAGAAGGGCTTGATCGCCTCCGTCGGGCGGCAGGGGCTGCGCCGGCGCTTCGAGCCGCGCGTGCTCGACCAGCTCGCGCTCATCGCGCTGGGCAAGACGGCCGGCTTCACGCTCGACGAGATCCGGACGATGTTCTGCCCCGACGGAAAGCCGAACATCGACCGCCGCATGCTCTCGACCAAGGCCGACGAGCTCGACGCGATGGTCCGGCGCCTGGTCGCGATGAGCAAGGGATTGCGCCATGCCGCCCGCTGCCCGGCCGCGAGCCACAGCGAGTGTCCGACCTTCCGGCGGCTTCTGCGCGCGGCAGGTTCCGGTTCTGCAGGCGATCCGGCCCGTTGGCTCACACCGCCGTGACGAGCATGGCGACCACGGCGGTCGCCATGACCCCGGTGGCGGCCCAACCCAGCGAGCGCAGGCGCCGGCCGATGGCGTGCCCGGCCATGACGTCGGGGCGGCTGGCCAGCAGCATCATCACGGCCATGATCGGCACGGCCACGATGCCGTTGAGCACCGCCGACCAGAACAGTTCCTGCACGGCGCTCATCGGCGAGAAGCAGAGGATCACGCCGCCCACCATGGCGGCCGCGACCACCGCGTAGAAGCCCTGCCCTTCGCCCTTTTCGAGGCGCAGGCTCAGGCTGCCCTCCCACCCGGCGGCCTCGGCCACGGCGTAGGCGGCCGAGCCCGCGAGCACGGGCACGGCCAGCATGCCGGTGCCGATGATGCCCATCGCGAACAGCAGGAACGCGTGGTCGCCGGCGATGGGCCGCAGCGCCTGCGCCGCCTGCGCGGAGGTCTCGATGTTCGTCACGCCCGCCGCGTGCAGCGTCGCCGCGGTCGACAGGATGATGAAGAAGGCGATCAGGTTGGAGAACGTCATCCCGATGTTGGTGTCCCACTTGATGCGTCGCAAATGCCGCCGCACCTCGCGCGGCGTGTGCGGCTCGCCGGGGCCTTCGCGCCTGTCCTCCATCTCCTGCGCCGCCTGCCAGAAGAACAGGTAGGGGCTGATGGTGGTGCCGAACACGGCGACGATCATGAGCAGCGCATCCTTGCCCCAATCGATGCGCGGATGCAGCACCAGCACCGCGACCTGCGCCGGGTCCAGGTGCACGAAGAACACGACCGCCACGTACGAGAGCAGCGCCAGCGTCAGCCACTTCAGCCAGCGCACGTACGTGGAGTACCGCAGGAAGACCTGCAGCACGAGGCTGGCCAGGCCGAAGGTGATCGCATACACGTGCGTCGAGCCGCCCGCGATCAGGGCCAGGGCTTCGGCCATCGCGGCGAAGTCGGCGGCGATGTTCAGCGTGTTCGCGACGACCAGCAGGCCGACCACCGCGAGCAACACCGGCCGCGGGAAGGCACGCTTGATGTTCGCGGCCAGGCCGTGCCCGGTCACGTAACCGATGCGGGCGCTGACGACCTGGATCGCCGCCATGAGCGGCAGCGTGAACACCACGGTCCACAGCATGCCGAACCCGAACTGCGCACCGGCCTGCGAGTAGGTGGCGATGCCACTGGGATCATCGTCCGCAGCACCGGTGATGAGTCCCGGGCCGAGTTGGCGAATGCCCTGTCGAATGCGCTTCAGCATCGGCGAATCGTAGCCGCCGCCAATCAGCGCGGCGCTCCGTCCTTGGCCCCGCCACGTCGCTTTTCGCCCAGCTTCACCCGCAGCCAATCCAGTCCGAGTGCCACGGCCGCGACGACGATCACGATCAGCGCGACGCCCACCATGCCGCCGAATGCCTGTATGAAGTCCCGCATGCGCGATGTGCCCCGAGTTGCGTTCAGAACCGATGCCGCCAGCCGATCGAGAGCCCGCGCGGCAACACCTGCACGGTCAAGGGAATCGCCCGCGCATGCATGTAGTAGCCCACGCCGGTGCCCAGGGCCCAGCCTGCGATCACGTCGCTTTGCCAGTGGGCCCTCGACTTGACGCGCGCCACGGCGTCATACGCGGGAAGCAGTTCCAGCACATAGACGGCTGGATGTTCGGCGCCGTACTCGAAGACGAAGGGAGCAACGGCCGAGCTGACGAGGGTCACCTCGCCGCTGGGAAAGCTGTGGCCATGCTTGAACCACTCATTCGGGTCCGGGCTCTGGCTGGGCCGCAGCCGGCCGGTTGCCGCATTCACGGCGGCATAGCTCGCCTGGCCCAACAGGATGGAATCGGCCGACTGCCAGAACGTGCGACCCCACCTCGTGTCCGCACCTTCCCAGAGCGCGCCACCGGCGACCCCGATCACCGCCAGCTCCTGCAGCACGTGCTGGTTGCGCCGGCTCCAGATGCCGGTGGCGGTGTCGTTCACCGGATGGTCCAGCCACGAGCCCGCGGCGTGCACGCCACCGCTGATGACGACGAACAGGATGGCCCGGCCACATTGCCTGACCAGGAGGTTCATCAGCCGAATCGCTGCTTTCATGGTCTCTCCTGTTCATGCGGAACCTGCCGCGCCGCTCCCGAGTTTTTTCCATCGACCCTGATCTGCACCTGACTTCGGATCGTGTTTTCGATGTTTCGCGCGCATCTTTTTTTTCGAAGTGTTTTGTCGCTCAGGGCAATCCCGCGTTCTTGATTGCGATCAAGTCGAGCAGATCGCGCGCGGACTTACACATGCGGCGCTCGCGTTTCGCACACCTCCGATGCGTGCGGGCACATCGACGAAAGGAAACTGGTGAAAAAGACTCTCATCGCCGCGGCTTGTGCCGTCGCCGCAGGCGTCGTTCCGGGCCTGGCGGCCGCGCAGACCGCGCAGGACATGAAGCAGCAGATCGAAATGCTGCAAAAGCAGATCGAGGCGCTCAAGGCGCGCGTCGACACGATGGCGCCCCAGGCGCAGGCTCCGGCGGCAGCGTCGCCCTCCGACGGCGGCAGCTTCCTCGAGCGCAAGGCCGGCAACGGCGTCGTGTTCCTCACGCGCGGCGGCGAGGTGCAGCTGTACGGCAACCTGGACCTGTCGCTCGATTCGGCCACCAAGGGCCTCGCGGGATTCGTGGCCGACGACGGCAGCACGCCGGCCGGCAAGCGGGGCTGGCTGGCCGACATCTCGAGCAACAGCTCGTATGTCGGCCTTCGCGGGCACCAGTCGCTGGGCGCGTTCCCCGCGCAGTTCGTCTGGCAGCTCGAAACGCAGATCGACGTGTCCTCGACATCCGGCTACAGCCAGTCGAACAGCAACCAGAGCAGCGCGGTGAAAGGCGCGCTCACCTCGCGCAACAGCTACATCGGCTTGGCGTCGCCCGCCTGGGGCGCGGTCAAGGTCGGCAAGACCGACGCGCCCTACAAGAACTCGACGTCGGCGATGAACCCGTTCTCCGGCATGTGGGGCGACTACTCGGTCATCATGGGCAACACGGGCGGCGACAACCGCGTCGAGTTCGGCACGCGCCTGGACCACGCCGTCTGGTGGGAGTCGCCGGACTGGAGCGGCTTCACCGTCAACGCGCTCGTCTCGCCCGGCCAGAGCCGCGCGAGCGACAACAGCAACCTCGCGGCCGGCGAAGGCGACTGCGCAGGCGGCAACGTGCCCGGCAGCGGCGGCACACCCGTGGCCTGCAACGACGGCTCGTTCGGCACCGCATACAGCGTGAGCGCGGCCTACCGCACGGGCGGCCTCTACGCGACCGCGGCGTACGAGATGCACCGGCAGGTGAACCGCACGAGCGACCTGCCCACGTTCGACGCGAACGACGTTGCCGACGAGTCGGCCTGGAAAGTGGGCGCGCAGTACCGCTTCAGCTCGACAGGCACGACCATCAGCGGGATTTACGAGAGCCTCAAGCGCAAGCTCCCCGACTACCTGATGTTCCAGAACGAGCGCACGCGCAAAGGCACCTGGTTCGCCCTGAGCCAGGAAATCGGCGCGCAGGACAGCGTGCACTTCGGCTGGGCCCACGCCGGCCGCTCGCCGGGCGATCCGGGAACGCACAACACGGCCGGCGGCGCGAACCCCGACAACTCGGCCAACATGTTCACGGTGGCCTGGAAGCACCAGGTGGACAGGAACTTCGGCTGGTACGTCGACTACGCGACGACGAAGAACCATCCCGATGCCCATTACGACCTGGGTGCGGGCGGCCGTAGCGTCACCACCGATTGTCACGATGCGAGCAACCCCGACACCTCGGGCTTCGATCCGAACGGCAATGGACCGCGCTGCTGGGCGGGCGCCCACCTGCAAGGCGTGAGCGTCGGAATGAAGTACGTGTTCTGATGATTCGAGGGGCCCGGCGCGCCTGGTCAGCGCCGGGCGACCCTCGACGACGAAAGCAGCAGGTCCTGCCGCATCGGTTGCGGGACATTGCAGATCCCGGCGGCCGGATCGGGCAACCGGACGCGCCAGTACAGATCGCGGAAGTCCGGCCCGACGGGTCGCGCATCGTCTTCCATCTCGTGCGAGAGCTCCAGCGCGCCGCACGCGGCGACCAGCCCTTCGTCCACGCCCGGACTCTCGTCGTACTGACCATCGACCAGCACGGCGGGGTGCTCGGGAAGCTCCAGCGCCAGCGCCCCTGCTTCGCCGAGCGGCCCCGCCACCACGGTGATGCGTCCGCCAAGCCGCGCGCGCGCGGCGTCGGCCACTTCATCCTTCAACTTGTCGACGGGGAAAGCGCGCCAGTGCGTGTTCATGAGCGCCGGCACGCCGATCGGCGATGTCAGCACGGTCTGCGCGGCCAGCAGCACCTGCACGACCGCGAAGACCTTCAGCGCGCCGCGCAGGGAAACGGCATTCCACGCCGCCTGCGGGCGCAGCTCCATCGCGCAGGGCACGGCGAACGCCAGGAAGGCCGTGCCCCACTCCGCCTGCGGATCGACGCCGCAGGCCAGCGTGAGGATCGGGACCGAGGCCAGGGGAACGACGCCCCAGGACAGCAGCAGCGCCCGAGCCACTCGATCGCGTGTTCGTGCGGCGGACGCAAGCGCCGGGACGGCACGCGTGCGCCGGGCGCGAAAGAGCCCGTACACCAGAGCCAGCACCGCGAATGCCGGTGCGGCGCGGTTGAGCAACTCGTCGGCCAACCAGTTCAACGCGGCGAATGCGCGCATCGGCGCAGGCAGGTCACCGTCCAAGGAGAGCCGAACGCCGTAGTCGATCGGGCCGAAACCGTTTTCGCGCAGCCACAGGACATGCGGCGTGACGACGATCAGCGCGACGAGCGCGGCGGCGAGGGCGCCCGTGCGGTGCACCGGGTCGCGCCATCCGCGCTGCGTGCACCAGAAGCACGCCAGGGACGCGACGGCAATGGCAATCTGGTATTTGGCCAAGGCGCCCAGGCCCAGCACGACCCCCAGCGCGATCCACCAGCGCAACTCGCGTCGCTCGAACGCGCGCCAGCACAAGGCGGCGCTGGCAACGACCAGCGGCATCAGAACGGTGTTGTGGTTGTAGTAGTACAGGCGACCGTTGTAGAAGGTGATGCACAGGACGGCGAGGATCGCGATGGCCGCATAGGTGGGGCCGCGCAGTTCGAGCAGCAATCGCCACAGGATCAGGAAGCCGCCCAGGGTCATGGCCGCGCCCAGCACGTAGGTCGTCCACTTGGACGCGCCGAAGAACTGGGCGGCGCACCAGAGCAGGAAAGTCGGCAGCGGCGGATGCTTGGAATAGCCCCACTGCAAGGCGCGCATCCACACCAGCTGCTCGATGTTGTCCACCGGCGGCACGAGGCTCGAAGCCGCGAGGATGGCCAGCCAGCAGGCGGCGAACGCGGCCATCGCGGCCGCCGCGACGGCAGCCGGATGCGTGTCGTGCCGTGCGGCGTGCCGGCCGGTGATCGTGAGGGAGACGGGGTTGTTCAAGTCGCGCGCGCTGCGGGCGGGCGTGATTGCCGCAGGAGCGACAGAACACTAGTGCAGGTCACCTGATCGGAGCCTGACCTGCGCCGGCTGGTGCGCCGTTCAGTCGCTGGCCGGCAGCACGAGGCTTGCGCGCAATCCGCCGGTCGGCGCGGGTTGCAATGCGAAATGCGCGCCCAGCAGCTGCGCGTAGCGCGCGACGATCGCCAGGCCGAGGCCGGCGCCTTCGCCGGCACGGTGACCCTGCTCGCCTTGCGCCCAGCGCGCCGTCAGCTGCCCGGCGTCACCCGCCGGCAGGCCCTCGCCGTTGTCGGTGACGGCCAGTTCGACCCCTTGCGCGGTGCGCGCGATCGCGACCGTCACGCGCGGCTCGGGCCGGTTCGTGCCGTAGCGCAACGCGTTGTCCAGCAGGTTGTTGAGGATGCCTTCGAGCAGCGCCCGGTTGCTGCGCACGAGCACGACTTCGTCCATGCCTTCACCGCCGAGATCCACACCTTGCGCGCGCGCCTTCGGCATGAAGCGCAGCAGGACGTCGCGCGCGAGCGCCTGCAGCTCCAGCGGCTCCATGTCCACGGTGGCCGGGTCCTCGCCGGCGCGCGCGAGCGCCAGCAACTGGTCGACCAGGCGCGTGGCGCGCTGCTCGCCCTGGGCGATGCCTGCCAGCTGCTCGCGCCAGACCTGGGGGTCCTGCTGCGCGAGCGCGAAGGCCGCCTGGGCACGGATGCCGGCGAGCGGCGTGCGCAGCTCGTGGGCGACATTTCCGGCGAATTCGCGCTGGCCGCGCAGGGCCGAGGCCAGCCGCGCGAACAGCGAATCGATCGCCTGCGCGATCCGCTCGACGTCACTCGAGCTCGCCTCGCGCACCGCCGGGGGCAGTGGCGAGAGGTCGGCGGCATGACGCAGCTCGATCGTCTCCTGCAGGCCGGTGAGCGGCGCCAGGTCGCCGCGGATGCGCCGGCGCAGCCACCAGGCGAGCACGACCAGCAGCATGGCCTGCGGAAGGGCCGAGTACACCAGAAGGCGACCCACCAGGTGCGTGCGGCTGGTCGTGGTCTGGGCCATGACGACGATGAACGGCTGCGGCTGGTCGCCGCGCAGGCTCACGGCACGCACGGGCCTGCCTTCGAGCAGGAAGTCCCGGAATTCGTGCTCGCCGCCTTTCGCCAGCAGCGCCGGATGCAGTCCCGCGTGCCCCGCGATGAGCGAGCCGTCCGTTCGCAGCACGGCAAAGTACTGCGTTTCGGTCTGGTCGAACAACAGCGCGTTCATCTCCTGCGCGGTCAACACGAGCTCGAGCCGGCCGCGGTCCGCCCGCACGTGCGAAGCGAGCTCGTAGGCGTCGTCCAGCAGGGCGCGGTCGAACGCCTGCACCGCGAAATGCTCGGCGATGCCGAAGGCGATGGCCGCGCCCACCGCCCAGGTGAACACGAGCGGCACCAGGACGTGCTGCGCAATGCGGCGCTGCAGGCTCGGCTTGGCCGTCACGCCTCCTCCTCGAGCACGTAGCCCAGGCCCCGCAAGGTGCGGATCGCCGCGCCCGAGCCCGCGAGCTTGCGGCGCAGCCGGGAGATGAACGATTCGAGCGCGTTGTCGCCCAGCGCGTCGTGCGCATCGGAGAGCTTGAGGGACAACTCGCGCTTGCTGACCACGCGCCCGGGGGGCGTCATGAGTTCCCGCAGGACCTCGAACTCGCGCGCCGGCAGGTCCCACGACTCGCCGGCCAGAAAGAATCGGCGCGCGAGCCGGTCGAGCAACAACTGGCCGACCGCGACGCGGTCATCGGTCGCGTGTGCGCGGCGCGCAAGCGCCCGCAGGCGCGCCTCGACCTCGCCCAGGTCGAAGGGCTTGCCCAGGTAATCGTCGGCGCCCGCGTCGAGCCCGGCAATGCGCTCTTCGGTCCGGTCGCGCGCCGTGAGGATCAGGACCGGCGTGCGGTCACCGCGCGCACGCGCCGCCCGCAGGATCGTGAGGCCGCTGCCCATGCTGGCCCGCGCGTGATCGCGCTGCGGCAGGTTCAGGTCCAGCAGGACGGCGTCGAACGACTGCACGCGCCACCAGTGGCCTGCGTCTTCGATGTTGGTCGCCAGGTCGACGCGGTGCCCGGCGGCGGCCAGGCTGCGAACCATCACGCCGCCCAGCACGGGATCGTCTTCGATCAGGAGAACGCGCATGACGGGCCCGAGGATACGTCAGCGGCGTTGCCCCGGTCACCGCGCCGCGTTGACGAACTCCGTCGTGTAGGTCTGCGACAGGTCGATGGTCCTGTAGTGCACGTAGCTGTTGACTGCCGAAAGCACGCGCAGCACCGACGCGGGGCCGGCGGGCGGCATCACGCCGTCGGGCGTGAACATCGATTTGCTCTGGGCCAGCGACTGGACGTACACGTCCCTCTCGCCGGCGAAGTACTCGACCGGCAGTTCCGCGGCGATCTGCGCCGCCGTGTGCGTGCTGATGAACCGCAGGGCCTTCACCAGCGCATTCGCCAGCTTCTGCGCCTGTTCCCGATGCTGCACCAGCCAGTCCGTGCGCACGTACAGGCACGCGAGGGGATAGAGGCCCCCCAGTGCCTTCTGCGTGGCCTCGGGCGTGCGCAGGTCCACCAGCAGCTTCGCCTGGCCCGAGCCGATCAGCCGTGACGCCGTGGGCTCCGTGGTCATGCCGGCGTCGATCCGGCCGCGGCGCATCGCCTCGATGAAGGTCGCCCCGCCGCCCACGGGGATCAGCCTGAGGTCGGCGGGCCTGACACCGTGCAGCAACGCCAGGTACCGCGTGAGGACACTGGTGGACGAGCCCAGACCGGTCACGCCCAGGTTGCGACCGGCCCAGTCGGCCGGCGAGCGGATCTCGGCCGACGCGCGCGAAGCCACCAGTTCCACCTCGCCCGGCGCGATCGTGAACTGCACCAGCGACTGCACCGACTTGCCCTTGGCCTGCAAGTCGATCGTGTGGTCGTAGCCCCCGATCACGCCGTGCGCTGCGCCGGCGAGCAACATGTCGGTCGCGCTCACGCCCGACGTTTCGGTCTGCAGTTCCACGTCCAGGCCCTGCTCGCGAAAGAAGCCCAGGCGCTGGGCCAGCGTCGCGGGCAGGTAGATCTGCTTGTCCGAGCCGGCCACGATCAGGGTGGTCTTCTCCGCGGCCACGGCGGCCAGCGGCCATGCGAGCAGCACGGCCCCCGCCGCAAGCACGCCGGCGAGCATTCGAAAAGCGCGGCCCATGGTTGTCTCCTCTTCGATGGGCGTCTCGCGCGCCCGCAGCCGATGGTGGGTCCCTCCCGAGCGTACAGCAATGAATCTTTCGGCCCGCTTTCAGCCGCGCCGTCTGCGGGCAATCCCTCGGGTGCGGTGTGGGCTCGCGATCACACGGCCGATCGCATTCGCGCATCGAAAGCGGATCGAAAGCTGGGCTTCCCTAGATTCGCGCGGGTCTCGTCGGCCGACGGCCACGGGACACCCGGGCGCGCGGGGCGCGCCCTCAATCAACTCTCTTGGAGACGCACAGATGACGAGGAAGAAACTGATCTTGGCGGGCGCCCTGGGGCTCGCCTCCGTCGCGGGCCAGGCGCAGACCACGCAGGAGCTGCAACAGGCGCTGGCGCAGGCGCAAGCGGCGGCGGCGCAGGCGCAGGCGGCCGCGCGCGCGGCACAAGCGGCTCTCGAGCAGGCGCAGGCCGCCGCGGAGCAGGCGAAGCAGAGCAACACCAGCACGGTCGCCGCGCAGGCGACGCCGGGACAGGGCCTGTCGGTCTCCAGCGGCGCCAACACGGCGACCCTGTACGGCCTGATCGACATCACGCTGTTCTCGAAGAACCACGCGGACAAGGCCGGTGACAAGGCATTCTCGCCGGGCGTCGCCTGGTTCAGCGGCAACCGCTGGGGCCTGACCGGTTCGCACTCGACCGGCGGCCCGGACGACCTGAAGGCGATCTTCAAGCTCGAAAGCGAGTTCGAATCGCAGACCGGCAACATGGACACCGACGGCGTGCTGTTCAACCGCGACGCGTGGCTCGGCCTGGAAAGCAAGTCGCTGGGCAAGCTCACGTTCGGCCGCCAGAACGCGCTCGCGCGCGATCCGGCCGCGTCCGGCGTGTACGGCGATCCCTACGGCCCGGACAAGGCGGGCCTGGACGAAGGCGGCTACACCAACAACAACAACTTCAAGCAGCTGATCTTCTACGCCGGCAGCGCGACCGGCACCCGCTACGACCGCGGCGTGGTCTGGAAGAAGGAATGGGGCAACGTGGTTTCCGGCCTGGCCTACCAGTTCGCCGGCAAGCAGGAAGACCCGACCAATTCCAATCACACGGTGACGGGTTCGCTGGCCTACAACGGCCCCAACTTCACGGTCGCCGGCTTCGCCACCCAGGCCGACGTCGCCGGGCTGCGCCATCGCAGCCAGTCGATCGGCGGCAACGTGCGCGTGACGCCGGTCGTGCGCCTGAACGCCGGCTACTACCACTACACCGCCCAGCAGGGCGGCGGCTTCGGGGATCGCCACGACAACGCCTGGACGCTGTCGGCCAAGTTCGCGCCTTCGAAGGTGTGGGATTACGAACTCGGCTACCAGGTCATGAGCGCGAAGAACGCGGGCACCAACGGCACGTACGTGAAGAACGCGTTCGCCGACACCAGCGGCATCAAGGGCGTCGCGACCGGCAAGCGCAAGACGCTGTACGGCTCGATCTTCTACCACCTGGACAAGCAGACCGAGTTCTACCTGGCGGCCGACCGCCTGAGCACGACCGGCACCTACAAGGCCTCGCAGGCGAACGGCTTCACGTCGCAAACCGAGCTGGGCCTGGGCATGCGCTACAAGTTCTGACGACGTTCCCCCCGGCGTGGGCCGCGCGTATTCCAAGGTTGGCGAGCCCACCGTCTTCGGGACGCGCCCCGTGCGGCGCGTCCCGTTTTTTTGAAATCATTCGAACAGGAAAGCACCATGAAAGTATTTCCCATGACCCGCCTGTTGGCGACCGCGTGCCTGGCCCTGACCGGCGCCGTCGCGCACGCCGATGACGCGGCCAACTTTCCGAACAAGACCCTGACCTTCGTCGTGCCTTATGCGCCGGGCGGCAGCAGCGACACGCGCGCCCGCATGCTGGCCGCGAAGATGCAGAAAACCCTGGGCCAGACGATCGTCGTCGTGAACAAGGCCGGCGGCGGCGGCAACATCGGCACCGACATGATTGCCAAGGCGGCGCCGGACGGCTACACCTTCGGCATCGGCAACTTCGCGCCCCTGTCGGTGAACAAGGCCATGATGGCCAGGATCCCGTTCGATCCGGCCACGGACCTGGCACCGATCGTCCTGATCGAGCGCGGCCCGCTCGTGATGGTGGTGCCGGAGAACTCGCCCTTCAAGAGCTTCCAGGACCTCGTGAGCTACGGCAAGACCCATCCGGACCGGGTCACGTTCGCTTCGGCGGGCGTGGGCGGTGCCTACCACCTGGCCGGCGAGCTGCTTTCGGATGCCACCGGCGTGCACATGACGCACGTGCCCTACAAGGGCGGCGGCCCGGCCACGACGGACCTGCTGGGCGGCCAGGTGAGCTTCATGTTCGACATGGCGCCCGCCGTCCTGCCCCATATCAAGGAGCACAAGATGCGCGCGCTCGCCGTCGCGAACGACAAGCGCCTGTCGCAGCTTCCCGACGTCCCGACGCTCGGCGAGCTGGGCATGAAGAACCTGAGCATGTCGAACTGGTTCGGCCTGGTCGCACCGGCGAAGACGCCCAAGGCCATCATCGCGAAGCTCAACGACGCGGCCAACCGTGCGCTGAAGGAGCCCGACGTGGCCGAGGCCATCCAGGGTCCCGGAAACATCGTCGGCGGCGGCACGCCCGAGCAGTTCGCCACGTTCGTGACGGCGGAGACGGCACGATGGTCCAAAGTGGTGAAAGACAAGCACATCCAGGCCGAATGATGGGTCGCAAGGCTGCGGTCCGCGGCTCGCGCGGATAATTGCCGGCGTGCGAATCCTCCTCGTCGAAGACAACCGAGAGTTGTCGCAATGGCTCGCGCGCACCCTGCAGCGCGACCGCTACGCCGTCGAGTGCGCCTACGACGGCGAGGACGCCAACGAGCGGCTGCGCAGCCAGAAATACGACCTGGTGATCCTGGACCTCGCCCTGCCGCGCATGGAGGGCGAGGAGGTGCTGCGCCGCCTGCGCAAGCGCGACGAGGAAACGCCGGTGCTGGTGCTGACGGCGAAGAACACCGTGGAAGGCCGCGTCGGCTCGCTGGACGGCGGTGCCGACGACTACATGGTCAAGCCCTTCGAAGTCGTCGAGCTCGAGGCGCGCATTCGCGTGCTGCTGCGCCGGCGGGCGCGCCACAAGAGCCCGGTGATCGTCTGCGGCGAGCTGGCGTACGACACCAACACCCGCCTGTTCTCCGTGCGCGGCGCCGCGCTGGCGCTGACGCCGCGCGAACACGCGGTGCTGGAGGCGCTGACGATGAACCTGGGCAAGACCGTGAGCAAGAACGCGCTGGCCGAAACGCTCTACACGCTGGAGGACGAGGCCTCGCCCGATGCGATCGAGATCTACGTCCACCGCCTGCGCAAGAAGATGGAAGGCTGCGACGCGGCGATCGTCACGTTGCGCGGGCTGGGTTACCTGCTGAGGCATGGCGGCATTTAGGAGCCTGAGGACGCAGCTGCTGCTCTGGCTGCTGCTGCCCCTCGTGCTGGTGGCCGGCCTGGACGCGCTGGTGTCCTACCACGCGGCCGTGGAAACCGCGCGCATCGTCCAGGAACGCATGTTGCTGGGCGCCGCCCGCGTGATCGGCGAGCAGGTGCGGGTCGAGGATGGCGCGCTGCAGGTCGTGGTGCCGCCGGCGGCGCTGGAACTCTTCGCGTCCCCGAGCCACGACCGGGTCTTCTATCGCGCCACCTCGGACAGCGACGTGCTCCTGACCGGCTACTACGACCTGCCGCTGCCGCCCCGGCGGCCGCGCAGCGAGGAAGCCGCCTATTTCGATGCGGAACTGCGCGACCGCCCGATCCACGTGGTCGCGTATTCGCAACCGCTGTTCATGGCCTCGCACCCCTCGAGCGTGCTGGTCGAAGTGGGCCAGACCCTGGAAGGGCGCGACGCCATGGCGCGCGAGATCTGGTATGCCGCCGTGCGCCGCCACCTCCTGGTGGTGCTGCTGGTGGCCGTGCTCCTGGGCCTGGGGCTGCGCCGCGCGATGCGGCCGATCCTCAGCCTGCGCGACCGCATGCTGGCACGCGAGCCCGGATCGGTGGAGGCGCTGGACGAAAAGGCGGTCCCGGCGGAGTTGCAGCCCCTGGTCGCGGCGGTGAACGACTACGCGCGACGCCTGGACCGGCATATGTCGGCGCACAGCCGCTTCATCGCCGATGCGTCGCACCAGCTGCGCACGCCGCTGACCCTGCTGAACACGCAGGTGTCGTACGCGCTGCGACATGGCGAACCCGCAGCCCGCGAGGAAGCGCTGCGTGCGATCCAGGCGAGCGTCCACCACGGCATGCGGCTGGTCCAGCAACTGTTGTCCTTCAGCGCCGCCGAAGCCGGGATGGACAGCCGCGAAGAAGCCCGGCCCGTCGACCTGGTCAAGCTGTTGACGTCGGTCATCGAAAAGGAAGCGTGGCTGGCGCAGGAGCGCGGCATCGACCTGGGGTTCGAGGCGCAGTGCGAGGTGGCGCCCGTCATGGGGCAAGGCCATTTGCTGGGCGAGCTGGCGGCCAATCTCGTGGACAACGCGCTGCGCTACGCCCCGCGCGGCGGCACCGTGACGGTGTACGTGCGCCGCGGCGAAACCGACACGGTCCTGTGTGTCGAGGACGACGGTCCCGGCATTCCCGAAGCGGAAAGGGAAAACGTGTTCGAGCGCTTCTACCGCCTGCAGAACACGGTTTCGGATGGTTGCGGCCTCGGGCTGGCGATCGTGCGCGAGATCGCCCGCTCGCACGGCGCGAGCGTCACGCTGGAATCCGCCCCTTCAGGCGTGGGTCTGGCCGCCAGCGTGTCCTTCCCCTCCGCGCCGGAGCCCTGACAGCTGCAGGCCCGACCTGGGTAGGGGTTGATCTTTCACCGCGGCAGGCCCACATTCGGCGCTGGGGGCCGGGGCGCCTCCAGTGCGATCTGCTGGCATGGTGACGGCGACTTTCCGCTTCTACGAGGAGCTGAACGATTTCCTCGCGCCCGCTCGGCGGCGGCGCGAGTTCACCGTGCCCTGCGCCCGCGCGGCCACCACCAAGCACATGATCGAGGCGCTCGGCGTGCCGCACACCGAGGTCGAGCTGATCCTGCTCAACGGCGCATCGGTCGGCTTCGGCGCGCTGCTGCGCGAGGGCGACCGTGTGGCCGTGTACCCGAAGTTCGAAGCGTTCGACGTCACGCCGCTGCTGCGCCTGCGCGAACAGCCGCTGCGCGACACGCGCTTCGTGGCGGATACCCACCTCGGCGCCCTCGCCCGCCTGCTGCGGGTGATGGGTTTCGACACGCTGCACGACAACGGCTTTGCCGACGACGAGATCGAGCGCATCGCGCTGTCGCAGGGCCGCATCGTGCTGACGCGCGATCGCGACCTGCTCAAGCGGCGAAGCATCACGCATGGCTGCTACGTGCACGCGCTGCGGCCGCAGCAGCAGCTGCGCGAGGTCTTCGACCGGCTTCAGCTGGCGCGCAGCGCCCGGCCGTTCACGCGCTGCCCGCACTGCGGTGCGGCGCTGCGCGCCATCGACAAGGCGCAGGTGGAACACCGTTTGCCGCCGCAGGTGCGCGAGCTGTACGGGCGATTCGGCACGTGCGAACTCTGCGGACGCGTGTACTGGGAGGGGGAGCACTGGCAACGAGTGCAGGCCCTGGTCGGACATGATCCGCGTTGAAACGACTGACGCCGCGCCCGGCGAATTCGAGCCGAGCGTCAGCCGCCTCAGAGCTCCATGCGCGTGATCTTCGTGCCGTCGATACTCAGGTTCGCCATCAAGCCGGCATTCGTCAGCGCGTAGCCGATCACCGGCTGCTGAATGGTCTTGGTGGTGACCTGCGCGTCAGCGCCGGCATCCAGGAATGCGACGGATGCATCCGCGCCCGCCGTCCATCCGCTGCTGTTCTCGAATTTCGACAATGCCTCCTGCGTCATGAACAGGAGGAACAGCGCGCGCGATTGCGCGCCCGCGATGAGGCCAATGGAGCCGCCCGCCATCCTGTAGTAGGCAACAGTGGAGCGCCCCTTGCGCAATGCGCCCTCGCCCAGCGAGCCGCCGATGCCGAGGCCCGCGCTGATCACGCGCGGGAACACGAGCACCCCCTGCGCGCGCGCAAGCAGCTCGCGCGAGCCCGGCACCTGCGCGGTGAGGTCGGTCAGCGCACGATCGACACCCGCGTCGATGTCGCGCTTCTTGGCGGCTGCGTCGTTCGGCGACCCTCGCGTGGTGGTGCAAGCGGCCAGCGGCAGCAATGTGGCCGCGACGATGAGTTCCCTGCGATCCATGGCGTCACCTCTCTTGCAATCGGAGTTGGTCGGCACGCCAAAACTCTAGGCCCGTGCCCATGCATATGGGAGAACAAGGTGCCGTCATTTGCAACAGGCCGTCAGCCGGGCGTGCGGGTTCCGCATGTCCATCGCGTTGCTGAGCTCCTGGACGCGGGCACAGCAGCGACAATTGCTGGTTCAGGAAGAAACTCGATTGTTGAGATGCAGCGACCATTCGCATTCGGAATGAATGCGTTCCGGGGCGGTGCGCTTTGGGCGTTGGCGTTATTGGCGCTCGCGCCGGGGCGTGCGCTTTCATTCGGATTTGACGACGTGGCGCGCGAGGCCGACCGGCTTTCGCGTGCGCCGTATCGGCAACCGGCTGCCGTGGACGCAAAGCTGGCCGCCATGAGCTACGACGCGTACCGCAAGCAGCGGTTTCGCCCGGAGTTCTCCACGTGGCGCAGCAGCGGCACGCCCTTCGAGTTGCAATACTTTCCGCTCGGCCGCAGCTTCACACGGCCGGTGGAAATGTTCGAGGTGGTGGGTGACGCGGTGCAGCCCATCCACGTGCCCGCAGGCGCGTTCGAAAACGGCGCCGGCGGCGGTGTCGCGGGCTGGCGCCTGAACCGCTGGATCGGCGAGCCGCGGCGCAGCAACGAAGTGCTCGCCTTTCTCGGTGCCAGCTACTTCCGGCTGGTCGCGCCGGCCTTGCGCTACGGCGTATCCGCACGCGGGCTCGCGGTCGACACGGTGGGCGGGAGCAACGAGGAGTTCCCCGCCTTCACGACCTTCTGGGTGGTGCGCCCCTCGGCCGGGGCCAGCGTGGTGCGCGTCTTCGCCCTGCTCGAATCGCCCCGGGTGACGGGCGCATATGCGTTCGTGGTGAAACCCGGCGCCTCGGCGACGACCGTCGAGATCCGGGCGCGGCTGACGTTGCGCGAGCCGGTGGTGCGACTGGGCATCGCGCCGCTGACGAGCATGTTCCTCGGCGGCGAGAACCAACCCCTGAGCGGCGACTATCGCCCCGAAGTGCACGACTCCGACGGCCTGCAGGTGGCCAGCGGCGACGGCGAATGGCTCTGGCGTCCGCTGTCCAATCCTGGCGGCGTCTTCACCACGAGTTTTGCGATGCGGTCGTTGCGCGGTTTCGGCCTGATGCAGCGCGATCGCGCGTTCAGCAGCTACCACGATCTCGAGGCGCGTTACGACCTGCGGCCGAGCGCATGGATCGAGCCGATCGGCGATTGGGGCCCCGGCCGCGTGGAGCTGCTGCAGTTCCATACCGCCGACGAGACGCACGACAACATCGGCGCCTGGTGGTTCCCCGACCGGCTGCCTGCGCCGGGCGAGCCGGTCGAGTTCAGCTGGCGCCTGACGGTGTCCGACCAGCAGCCGCTGCCGCCTGGGGCCCGGGTGGTGCAAAGCCGCCGCGGGCACGGCTGGCACGATGGCGCGCTCGCACCCGGCCACCAGCAGTATCAGCTCGACTTCGCGGGGCCGGGGCTCGAAGGCCTCGGCGAAGGCGAAGTGGAAGCCGTCGCCAGCGGCAACGGCAATGTGCGCGGCCTGCGCGCCATCGCCTATCCCAATCCGGCATTGCCGGGCTGGCGGGTCAGCCTGGACTTCGAACGGATCGACCCGCGGCAGGCCGCAGAGCTGCGCGTATTCCTGCGCCGCGGCTCACGCGTCCTGTCCGAAACCTGGTCCCACGCATTGGCACCTGAATGAACGACGACATGAACTGCGCACCTCCTTCTGCTCGCGCCCGCAGTGCCCCGACGCTGAATCGCGGCGCCATGACGCCGTCGCCGTGGTTCGGCTTCTGGCGCGGCCTGCTGTTTGCGTTGTGGCCTGGGCCCGTGCCCCGCACGTCGGACCACGGCAGCGCGCCGTGGCATGCCGCCGCACGCCGCCGCCGGGCGATGCTGCTCGTGCTGGTGGTGGCGATGGCGGGCAGCGCCGCGGCCCTGCGCATCGATGCCGCGCCGGCGCAGCCCGATGCGCTGTGGTGGGCCAGCACCGCGCTGATGACGCTGCTGTTCGCCTGGGTGGGCGTGGGATGCGCTACGGCGGTGATGGGCGCTTGGGCCGCGTGGCGCGGCGACCCGTTGTCGCCAACGGCGAGCGTGCCGCGCACGCCCATCGATGCGGCGGCGCGCACTGCCATCGTGATGCCGATCTGCAACGAAGACATCAGCCCGGTCTTCGCAGGGCTGCGTGCGACTTGCGAGTCGCTGGCGGCCACAGGCGCGCTGCAATTGTTCGACGTGTTCGTGCTGTCCGACACTGCCGATCCGGCCCTTCGCGCGGCCGAGGAGCGCGCCTGGCAGCGCCTGTGCGCGATGCTGGGTGAACCGGCCGACGGCAGCGGGCGCCTCTTCTACCGCTGGCGCAAGCGGCGCGTCAAGCGCAAGGCCGGCAACGTGGCCGACTTCTGCCGGCGCTGGGGTCGCAACTACCGCTACATGGTCGTCCTCGACGCCGACAGCACGATGAGCGGCGACACGCTGGTGCGGCTCGTGCGGCTGATGGAAGCGCATCCACGCGCCGGCATCATGCAGACCTTGCCGCAGGTGGCCAACCCCACCACCTTGCACGCACGAGCGCAGCGGTTCGCCAGCCGCGTCACGGGCCAGTTGTTCGCGCGCGGCATGGCCTGGTGGCAGCTCGGCGATGCGCATTACTGGGGGCACAACGCGATCCTGCGTGTCGAGCCCTTCATGCGGCACTGCGCCCTGGCGAGATTGCCGGGCCGCGGTGGCCTGTCGGGAGAGATCCTGTCGCACGATTTCGTCGAGGCGGCACTGATGGGCCGTATGGGCCACGAGGTCTGGCTGGTTCCGGAGCTGGGCGGCAGCTGGGAGCAGTCCCCTGCCAACCTGGTCGACGAATTGCAGCGCGATCGTCGCTGGTGCCAGGGGAACCTGCAAAACCTGCGCTTGGTCGCCGAGCCGGGCTGGCGTGGCGCACACCGCGCGATGTTCGCGGTCGGTGCGCTGTCGTACGGCGTGGCGCCGCTGTGGCTCGGTTTCACGGTGCTGGGCCTGAGCGGCAGCGGCCGCAGCGCCGGCGACATGTCCTTGTGGTTGCTGACGCTCGCGTTGTTGTTGCTGCCGCGGGTGTTGAGCGCCGGCGTCGTATTGGCACGCAAGGAAGCCGCGGCCTTCGGTGGCGCGGCGAAGTTCGTCGGCAGCGCGCTGTTCGAACTGCTGCTCTCGTCGTTGCAAGCGCCGCTGCGCATGCTCGCCCATTGCATCTATGTCTTCGGCGCCCTCACCGGCCTGAAGCTGGAGTGGAAATCGCCACCGCGTGCTGCCGAGGCGCCCCGCTGGGGCGATGTCACCCGCCGCCTGGGCGGCATCATCCTTCTGCCCATCGCAACGGGGCTCGGGCTGCTGCAGCGCTCGGCTGCGGTCGCACTCGCGCCTATGTGGCTGCCGCTGTCGATGGCCGTGCCCTTCATCGTGCTGACCGGGCATCCGCGCGCGGGCGGCCTGGCCAGGCGGCTCGGTTTGCTGCGCACACCCGAAGAGGGCATGCGACCCCGGCCGCTCGTACAGGCCGCGCAGTGCCGCGCGTTCCATGACCTGAAACCCGCGCCGGCGCCTTTGGCCGTCGTCTGGACGCATCCGAAGCCACTGCGGGACGACAGGCGCCGGGCCCAGGCCGGGCTGGCCCTGACCTTGGTGGCGGTGGCGGCGATCAGCCCGCACCCGTCGGCCTTCACCCCCGAGTTGCCCCCCGGCTGGCACCAGGGCCACCAGTTCGTGGCGGTGGCAGGCAGCGACAGCATGCAGGCGGCAGCGCCGGCACTCCAGAAGCCGACATCACGCAAGCGCGTGATGCGCGAGCGCCCCGCGCGAATGATCGACGAAGCGGTGCGCCGCCGCGCGATGGAGGCCGTGAAGCGCGCGCTGGAGTCGGAGATTTCGCCGGCCTGACCCGGGGCGCTCCCCGTGCCGCTGCCAGGCAGGGCTCATCGGGTCCGCCCGAACTCCTGCGCCCAGTACACGATCGCCTTCGCCTCCATGTTGATGGCGAAGGCCACGCCCATCTCGGTGAAGTCGGGACTCATCAGGTTCGCGCAATGGCCGGGGCTGGCGATCCAGCCTTGCACGACGTCCTCGGGCGTTTCCTGCCCGGCCGCGACGTTCTCGCCGATGCTGCGCCAGGCATAACCGGCGCGGCTGATGCGCTGCGCCGGCGTGCTGCCATCGCGCCCCTCATGCTCGATGAACTGGTGCGCCGCCATGTCCTGCGCGTGCGATTGCGCCGCGCGCTCGAGCAGCGCGTTGGCGCGCAGCGGCGGCGCCGGCCCGAACGATTCGTTGCCGCAACGACGGGCCTGCGCGCGGGCCTGGTTGGTGAGGGCGAGCACCTTCGCGCCGACGGCTTTCGGATCGGCGAGGGCCGGAAGCTGCACGCTGCCGGCCAGCACGACCAGCCAGCTCGAACCCTCCCGCACGAAGGCGAAATCCGTGAACTGCGGCTCGATGAGCGCCGGACAATGGTGCCGCGCCAGGGCCTCCGCCACGTCGGCTGCCCGTTCGTAGCCAGTGAATCGCGCACTGAACACCCGCCGCGCGCGATAGCCTTCCTTTTCCGCCGCGGCAATGGAGGGCTCTCCCTGCTCGATGCGCTGGGCGGCGCGTGCGAGTGCCGGCGATTCGCGCAGCGGCGCCGCAATGCCCGCATGGCCGCCGCAGCCTTGGCCGCGCGCCTGGGCGACGAGCGCCGGCAACGGACCGCCCGCAGCTTGCTGCTGGGCGTGCGCGGCGGCCGCGCACCAGGCGCTCGCCAGCACGGCAGCAACGAGGCGTGTCATGCGCCGATGCTAACGCCCTCCCCCACGGCGTGGGCAGGCTACGCAGCGGAAGCCGCGACTTCGCTCACCACCGGGCCGCTGAGCGCCAGGCGCGTGGAACCATCGGGCTCGATCGCGAACACGCCGTGCCCGTTCGTGTAGACCACGCTGCCGTCCGAAGACAGGTCGAACGAAGCGACGCTGCGCGCCAGCACGCGTTCTTCGCCCTGCGGGCTGCGCCTGACGAGCTCCCAGCTTTCGGGAACGAGTGACGGCACGCCGTGGACCGGGCGTGCGCTGCGCAGCGCCTTCTCGGCGTCGACGCGCTTGCCCTGCAGCAGGATGTTCTTCAGGTCCGCCTGCACCGCCGGGCCGGAGGCGCTGGTGAGCGGCTTGCGGCTGTACATCAGCGAGAAGAAGTTCAGGAAATGGAACACGGCGCGCAGGAGCCGGAACGGGAACAGCAGCAGGTCCAGCAGGACGTTGGGCGCGCCGTAGCGGGGCGTCTCGTAAGGCCGGCGGATGAAGTGCAGATGGCCGTCGCGCGACACGCGCGGGCGCAGGAAATCGAATCGCGGATCATCGAGGATCGGCGACACGGAGCCGGTCTCCATGTCCAGTTTCTGGATGCTGGCCGGCCCCTGCGCGACGATGTAGCCCTGCTCGTTGCGCGCGAAGCCCGACGACTGGAACAGCAAGCGGCCGGGCACGCCCGGGATCCAGCCCGGGGCGGAATCGACGGTGTCGCCGCCCGTCACCTCGCGAAGCCCGTTGCCTTCGCGGTCGCACAACACGATGTTGGCCACGCCGCCACTGGCTTGCGACGACGCGGCGAGCAAGGCGCCGTCGGGCGAGACGCTCAGGTCCGTGAGGTGCAGGCCCGGTTTGAGCAGCAGGCGCAGCTCCCGGCCCGAAGCGGCTTCGCGCCTGAACAGGCCGCCGATCGTGCTGTCCTTCAGGAAATACAGCAGGCTGTCCGAGCTTTCGAAGGCCGCGCAGGTCGCGAGGATCGGCGCGTCGGGGGCTTCGAAATTGCGCATGCCGCCGCCCGCCGCGATGTTGAAGCTCGTCCCCTGCTTCCACCCGTGTCGCTGCCTGGCGCGTTCCCGCCGCTCGAGCGCTTCGCGCGCATAAGGACTTTCGAGTTCGGTGAAATCGCCGCCCGCCTCGCGATAAAAGAGCTGGCCGTGCGACAGGAATGCCAGGCCCCTGGCCGTGCGACCCACGTCCTGGGCGGCGCCGGCAGGCGTGCGCGACGCGATGAACCGATGAACGAAGTAGACGATCAGCGCCGCGGCGAGCAGCGCAAGGACGATATGCATGCCCCAGACCTCCCGCGCGAAGTGTATCGGCGACGGCTGGGAACGGTCTGCGCCATTTCCCTCGCCTAACGCCCCTTCGCCTTGCGCCAAGCCGCGAAATCGTCTTTCGTCTTCGGGTCGGTGGCGGGATACAGGCCGAGGATGCTGCGGCCCTTCGTCACTTCCTCGGTGACGAAATCCTCGAAGGCCGTCATCTCCACCGCTTCCTGCGCGAGCTCGTCGGCGAGGTGCGCGGGCAGCACGACCACCCCTTCGCGATCGCCCACCACGACGTCGCCCGGGAAGACGGCGACATCGCCGCAGCCGATCGGCACGTTGATGTCCAGCGCCTGGTGCATCGTGAGGTTGGTCGGCGCGCTCGGGCGATGGTGATAGGAAGGAAACGGCAGCTGCCCGATCTCGGGCGAATCGCGAAAGCCCCCGTCGGTGACCACGCCCGCGCAGCCGCGCACCATCAGGCGCGTCACGAGGATCGACCCGGCCGAGGCGGCGCGTGCGTTCTTGCGGCTGTCGATCACCATCACGGCGCCGGGCGGGCACTCCTCCACGGCCTTGCGCTGGGGATGGCCGCGATCCTGGAACACGGTGATCGGGTTCAGGTCCTCGCGCGCCGGGATGTAGCGCAGCGTGAAGGCCTCGCCCACCATGTTCGGCAGGCTGGCGTTGAGCGGATGCACGTCCTGGATGAACTGGTTGCGCAGGCCGCGCTTGAACAGCGCCGTGCACAGCGTCGCCGCGCTCACGCCCATGAGCATGGATCTGGTTTCGGGGTTCAGGGCCATGGCGTTCAGTCGGCGGAAAGGTGGTTGTCGATGATGATGCGCGCGTACTTCCTGCGGTCCGCGGCGATGAGGTTGGCGAAGTCGGCCGGTGTGCCGCCCTTCGCCACAGCGCCCTGTGCGAGCAACTGGTCCTTCACTTCGGGCGTGGCGAGCACCTGCTGCAGGTCTTTCGAGATCCTGTCGACGATCTCCCGGGGCGTTCCGGCGGGTGCGAGCAGGCCCAGCCACGAGCCCGACTCGGCGCCGGTGACGCCCGCCTCCTCCAGCGTCGGCACATCGGGCAGCGCCGCGACGCGCTCCCTGCTGGTGATCGCCAGGGCCCTCAACTTGCCGGACTTGATGTGGGCCGACAGCTCGAGCACCGAGGCGAACAGCATGTGCACGTTGCCGGCGATCAGGTCGGTCATCGCGGCGCCGCCGCCCTTGTAGGGCACGTGCAGGATCTTCGTGCCGGTGGCGATCTTGAAGGTCTCGGCCGACAGGTGCGGCGAGCCGCCGCTGCCCGAGCTCGCATAGGTCAGTTTGTCGGGCGAGGCCTTCGCCAGCGCGATGAGCTCCTTGACGTTCCTCGCCGGCAGCGAGTTCGTCACGGCCAGCACGAACGGCAGCTCGGCGAACTCGCCGATCGGCACGAAGGCCGTGTCCGGGTTGTACGAGAGCTTCTTGTACAGCGTCGGGTTGATCGACTGCGTGCCGATGTTGCCGGTCAGCAGCGTGTAGCCGTCGGGCTTGGCGCGTGCGACCACGTCGAGCCCGACGTTGCCACCGGCCCCGCCGCGGTTGTCGACGAGCACGCTCTGGCCCCACAGCTGCGAAAGCTTCTGCGCGACGATGCGCGTCGCGATGTCGGTGCCGCCGCCGGCGGCGAAGGGCACGACGATGGTGACCGGCTTGGCGGGCCAGCTCTCCGCTTGTGCAACGGTGGCCGTCAATGCGATCACGGCCGCGGCGAGCGCACGCGCGATGGGGGTTCCGGGCATCTTGACTCCTAGGCGTTGGCGGGAACGGCCACGGGCACGCGCCCGGTGGCCAGGAAGGTGGCGAGGTTGTGCGCGACGAGTTCGGCCATCGCCTGGCGCGTCTCGTTCGTGGCGCTGGCCATGTGGGGCAGTAGCACGACGTTGTCCAGGTCGAACAGCGCGGGCGGCACCTTCGGCTCGTCCTCGTACACGTCGAGGCCGGCGCCCGCGATGCGCCTTTCCTGCAGGGCCTTCACCAGCGCGGGCTCGTCGACGACGCTGCCGCGCGCGACGTTCACCAGGTAGCCCTGGGGCCCGAGCGCATCGAGCACGCGCGTGTCGATCAGGTGCCGCGTGGCGGCGCCCCCGGCACTGACCACGACGAGGAAATCCGCCCATTCGGCCAGCCCCAGCAAGGTGGGCTCGTAGCCGTACGCCACGTCGGCCACGGCTCGCCGGTTGTGATAGCGCACGTCCATGTCGAAGCCGCTGGCCCGCCTGGCGATCACGCGCCCGATGCGGCCCAGCCCCACGATGCCCAGGCGCTTGCCGCTCACCCGGGTCGTGAGCGGGTAGGGCGCCTTGAGCCAGCCGCCTGCGCGCACGTAGCGGTCCGCCGCGCTGAAGCGGCGCGCCGCGTCGATCACGAGCCCGAAGGCCGTGTCGGCGACGCAGTCGTTCAGCACGTCGGGCGTGTAGCCGACCGGGATGCCGCGCTGGTGCGCGTAGTCGATGGCGATGGTCTCGTAGCCCACGCCGAAGCTGGAGATCACGCGCAGGTGGGGCAGCTGCTCGAGCAAGGCGCGATCGGCGCCGAAGCGCGCCGACGTGACGAGCCCTTCGACGCGCGTGCCGTGCTGCGCGAGATAGGCCGCACGGTCGGCCTGCTTGTGCAAGGGCAGCAGCTCGTAGTCGCGGGCGAGCGTCTCTTCCAGCCAGGGCACCAGCGGCCCGGCTTGCAGGATCACGGTCATTGCAGTTCGGCTTTCAGTAGATCACCGGCTCGCCGATGGGCGCGCCGAAGGAAGTCTCGAGGTAGTCGAAGTCGCAGCCCTGGTCGGCCTGCAGGATGTGCTTGGAGAACATGTAGCCGTAGCCGCGCTCGTACCGCGGCATCGGTGCTTTCCACGCGGCGCGGCGGCGCGCGAGCTCCTCATCGCTCACATGCAGGTGGATCGAGCGATTGGGCACGTCCACGGTGATGGTGTCGCCGGTCTTCACCAGCGCGAGGTTGCCGCCGACGTAGGCCTCGGGCGCGACGTGCAGCACGCAGGCGCCGTAGCTCGTGCCGCTCATGCGCGCATCGCTGATGCGCATCATGTCGCGCACGCCCTGCTTCACCAGCTTGGTGGGAATCGGAAGCATCCCCCACTCGGGCATGCCGGGACCGCCCTGCGGGCCGGCGTTGCGCAGGACGAGCACATGGTCCTTGGTGACGTCCAGATCCGGATCCTCCACCGCCTTCTTGAGCGAGGGATAGTCGTCGAACACCAGCGCGGGCCCGGTGTGCGTGAGCAGCCCGGGGCTGCAGGCGCTGGGCTTGATCACGCAGCCATCGGGCGCGAGGTTGCCGCGCAGCACAGCCAGCGCGCCCTCCTTGTAGATCGGGTTCGACAGCGGCCGGATCACGTCGTCGTCATGGACCTGCGCGCCTTCCAGGTTCTCAGCGAGAGTCTCGCCGGTCACCGTCATCGCATCGAGGTGAAGCAGGTCGCCGAGGTTCTTCATCAACCCGCGCATGCCGCCGGCGTAATAGAAGTCCTCCATCAGGTACTTGTCGCCGCTGGGCCGGATGTTGGCGATGACGGGCACCTTGCGCGAGAACGCATCGAAATCATCGAGCGTGACTGCGCATTCCTTGCCCGCGCGGCGCGAGATCGCGACCAGGTGGATGATCGCGTTGGTCGAGCAGCCCTCCGCCATCGCCACGGTGATCGCGTTCTCGAAACTCTTGCGCGTGAGCATCTTCGCGGGCGTGAGGTCTTCCCACACCATGTCGACGATGCGGCGCCCGCATTGCGTGGCCATGCGCCGGTGGTTGGAGTCGACGGCGGGAATGCTCGAGGCGCCCGGCAACGTCATGCCCATCGCTTCGGCGATGCCCATCATGGTCGCGGCCGTGCCCATCACCATGCAGGTGCCGGCGCTGCGCGCGATGCCGCCTTCGATCTCCATCCACTGCGTTTGCGTGATGTTGCCGGCGCGGCGCTCGTCCCAGTACTTCCAGGTGTCGGAGCCGGAGCCCAGCACGTTCCCCTTCCAGTTGCCGCGCAGCATCGGGCCGGCGGGCAGGTAGATGCACGGCAGGCCCATGCTGAACGCGCCCATCAGCAGGCCCGGCGTGGTCTTGTCGCAGCCGCCCATCAGCACCGCGCCGTCGATCGGGTGCGAGCGCAGCAGCTCCTCGGTCTCGATCGCGAGCAGGTTGCGGTAGAGCATCGCCGTCGGCTTGACAAAGGGCTCGGACAGCGAGATCGCCGGCAGCTCGATCGGAAAGCCGCCCGCCTGCAGGATGCCGCGCTTCACTTCCTCGGCCCGCTCGCGGAAGTGCGAGTGGCACTGGTTGATGTCGCTCCAGGTGTTGACGATCGCGATGACGGGCTTGCCCTGCCAGTCGGTAGGGTCGTAGCCCATCTGCATCGCCCGGGAGCGGTGGCCGAACGCCCGCATGTCGTCCGGCGCGAACCAGCGCGCCGATCGCAGCTGCTCGTAGGTCTTGCGTTCGGTCATTCCGGCTGGATCCCCGCGGCCTTGATCACCTTCACCCAGCGATCCATCTCGCCGGCCACGAACTTCGTGTAATACGCCGAGCCTTGCGGCGGAACGACGAAGCCTTGAGAGTCCATGCGCTGCTTGATCGCGGGCGACTGCATGGTGGCGACCAGCGCCGCCTCGATCCTGTCGGCGATCGGCTTGGGCGTGCCCTTGGCCACCGACATGCCGGACCACGACAGCGCCTCGAAGCCCTTGAAGCCGAGCTCGTCGATGGTGGGCACCTCGGGGTACAGCACGTTGCGCTGCAGGCTCGTCACGGCCAGCGCGCGCAGCTTGCCGGCCTTCACGTGCTGGTAGGCGACGTCCTGGTTGATGAACATCAGCGGGATCTGCCCGCCGAGGATGTCGGTCATCATCGGACCGCCGCCGCGGTAGGGGATGCCGACCATGTAGACCTTCGCGGTCTGCTTGAACAGCTCCATGGCCATGTGGCCCGACGCCGCCGGCGTGTAGCCGTAGCTCAGCTTGCCGGGATTGGCCCGCGCGTAGTCGAGGAAGTCCTGGAACTTCTGGAACGGCGTGGACGGGTGCACCACCAGCACGTTGGGCCCGGAGTGCACCTGCGTGAGGTGGATGAAGTCCCTGACCGAATCGTAGGACACGGTCTTGATCATGCCGTGCGCCACCGCGTTCTGGCCGACGCCGGTCTGGATGAGGGTGTAGCCGTCGGCGGGCTGTTGCAGTGCGCGCGCCGTGCCCACGACACCGCCGGCGCCGCCCAGGTTTTCGATCACGATGGGCTGGCCGAGGCGCTTGCCCAGGTCTTCGCTGAGCATGCGGGCCATCACGTCGCTGGTCCCGCCGGCGGGAAACGGCACGACCAGGCGGATCGGCTTGCTGGGATAGTCGGCCTGCGCCCGGGCGGCCAGCGGCGACAGGGCGGCGGCACCGACGGCACCGAGGAACTCGCGTTTGGTCAGCATGCGTTCGTCTCCTTTTCTGGCATTCTAGTATGCTAGTATCAGGTTTCGATGGCCCGCTCTCGTCCGCAAATACCCGTACTCCCGGCACCGCTGCGCGCGCTCGCGCCGGCCGCCGGGCGCGGCCACATGGGACGCAACGTGTACGAAACACTGCGCACGGCCGTCCTGGACTGCACGCTGTTGCCCGGCACGGCCTTGTCGGAACAGGCCGTCTCGGACGAGCTCGAGGTGAGCCGCGCGCCGGTGCGCGAGGCCTTCCGGCAGCTGGCGAACGAAGGGTTGGTGGAAAGCATTCCCCAGCGCGGCACTTTCGTCGCGCTGCTGAACGCCGAAAAAATCGCCGACGCGATCTTCGTGCGCGAGGCGATCGAGTGCCGTGCGGCGGAGCTGGCCGTGAAGGCCCCGCTCGCGCAGCGCAAGGACCTGCTGCGCATCGTGAGGAACCAGGCCGCGGCCTCGGCACGGCGCGATTACGTCGGGCACCTGTCGGCCGACGAGGAGTTCCATCACGCCATCCTCACCCTCGCGGGCCATCCGCATGCATGGGCGCCGCTGCGGCTCGCGCGCACCGGCATGAACCGCGTGCGGCACCTGGCGATCCCGGCTGCGGGCAGCCCGCGCATCGCCATCGACCATCACCGTCGCATCGTCGACGCGATCATTGCGGGTGACGCACGCGCGGCACGCGAGGCGATGCGCGTGCACATCCATTCGCCCTTGGACTTCCTCGACGCGATCCGCCGCGCTCATCCCGAGTATTTCGAGGACGCCGCTCGCCTGCCGGACTAGTCCGGCATCCGTGTTCTCCGACACGCGCTGTCGCACAACGGCGGAAACGGACGAGCCACCCACCTACAGGTTGAGGCTCAGCCGGCGAGCACGATTCGCCGTATGAAGATCTTGAACCTCATCCACATCATGGTCGCGCAGGCCTTCTACAAGTGGGCGCTGCGCGAGATCAACCCCCTGCACCCCGACGTGCCGCGCATCATGCTGCGAAGGCGCGAACTCGAGGACAAGGCCCGGCAGATGTTCGCGTGACCGGCGTCGGGATTTCGCCAATGGATGAGTCGATGCCGATGTGCGCTGCGTTAACATCGGCCCATGGCGGAAAACGTGACGGCGGCGATGCAGGCCTGGCAGGAAGCGGAAGAGCAGGCGCGCGCAGCCGAGAACCTTCTGCTGTCCGTCCTGCAGGAATGGACGGCGCGCCGCGGCCCCGCGGTCTCGCGCCAGCTGCTCGATGAAGTCGCCCAGTTGCGCGACCGGGCCAACGACAAGCTCACCGTGATCCTGTCGCTGCTGCGGCCCTGATTTCATCCCGTCCAGCTCATGCGCGGCGCGGTTAAGCTCCGCGGATGGCCTGGCACGCTCGCCTGAATCTCGATTACCGCCGCGACGGCGCGCGCACGCTGGTGCGGCACGAGCACGAAGGGCCGCTGCGCGTGCTGCAGACGCTCTATCCGGAAGGCGACGGCATCGCCCACAACGTGCTGGTTCATCCGCCTTCGGGCCTGGTGGCCGGCGACACGCTGGACATCGCGCTGAAGGCCGGCGCGGGCGCGCACGGGCTGGTCACCACGCCGGGCGCCGCCCGCTTTTACCGCAGCGAAGGCGAGCCGGCGGTGCAGCGCACGCGCATCGTGCTGGACGCGGGTGCGCGACTCGAATGGCTGCCGCTGGAAGCCCTGTGCTATAGCGGCTGCATCGGCGAAAACCATCTGATGCTCGACCTGGCGCCGGGCGCGGAGATGATCGGCTGGGACGTCACGGCCCTCGGGCTGCCCGCGGCGCTGCAGCCTTTCGCGAAAGGCTCGTTCCTGCAGCACCTGGAATTGAAAGGGCACTGGCTCGAACGCGGACGCATCGACGCGAACGACGGGCGCCTGATGAACGGCCCGCTGGGGCTGGCCGGGCGCCGCTGCATCGCCACGCTGTTCTTCGCGTGCGGGGAGGCGATCGCGCGCCCACGGCGTGAAGAGCTGCTGGCGCTGGCGAACGAGGCGATTGCGAGGTGCGGCGCTGACGTGATCGCCGGTGCGACGGCGCCCGGGCCGAACGTCGTGGTCGTGCGCGCGCTGTCTGCCGTGGTCGAACCTTCGATGCAACTGCTGAGGGCCATTCACGCGGCCTGGCGGCCGGCGCTGTGGCAGCTCGCGCCGGTCACGCCGCGGCTGTGGGCGCTCTAGATCGCGACCAATTCCCGCACGCCCTGCGCTTCCATCTCGCTGCCCGCGCCGCGCGCGATGAACTCGCCGCGCTGCATCACGAGGAAGTCGTCGGCCAGCTCGCGCGCGAAGTCGTAGTACTGCTCGACCAGCAGGATCGCCATGTCGCCGCGGTCGGCCAGGGTGCGGATCACGCGGCCGATGTCCTTGATGATGCTGGGCTGGATGCCTTCGGTGGGCTCATCGAGGATCAGCAGGCGCGGCTTCGCGGCCAGGGCCCGCGCGATCGCCAGCTGCTGCTGCTGGCCACCCGAGAGGTCGCCGCCGCGGCGCTTGAGCATCTGCGCGAGCACGGGAAAGAGCTCGAACAGCTCCGGCGGCACCGGCTCGCTCGCGCCCTTGTACGCCAGGCCCATGCGCAGGTTCTCTTCCACCGTGAGGCGCGCGAAGATCTCGCGTCCCTGCGGCACGTAGCCGATGCCGGCGCGTGCGCGCTCGTACGGCGTGCGGTGGGTGATCGGCTTGCCTTCGAACTCGATGCTGCCGGACTTGATGGCCACCAGGCCCATCAGCGACTTGAGCAGCGTCGTCTTGCCCACGCCGTTGCGCCCCAGCAGCACCGTGACCTTGCCGGGCCTCGCCTCGAAGGACAACCCGCGCAGGATGTGCGAGCCGCCGTAGTACTGGTTGACGTCCTTGACTGAAAGCATCACCGCCCCAGGTAGACCTCGATCACCCGCTCGTCCGACTGCACCTGCTCCAGCGTGCCTTCTGCGAGCACCGAGCCTTCGTGCAGCACGGTGACCTTCTCCGAAATCGACTGGATGAAGTTCATGTCGTGCTCCACGACCATCAGCGAGTGCTTGCCCTTGAGCGAGACGAACAGCTCGGCCGTGCGCTCGGTCTCCTCGTCCGTCATGCCGGCCACCGGTTCGTCCAGCAGCAGCAGCTTCGGGTCCTGCATCAGCAGCATGCCGATTTCCAGCCATTGCTTCTGGCCGTGGCTCAAGGTGCCGGCCAGCCGATCGACGGCATCGGCGAGGTGGATCGTGCGCAGCACCTCGGCCACGCGGTCGGCGTCCTCGCCGGCCAGGCGGAAGAACACCGACGCGACGACGTCCTTGTCCGTCTTGAGCGCGAGCTCCAGGTTCTCGAACACCGTGAGCTGCTCGAACACCGTGGGCTTCTGGAACTTGCGGCCGATGCCCATCTGCGCGATCTCGGCTTCCTTGTGGCGCAGCAGGTCGATCGTGCTGCCGAAGTACACCGTGCCCTCGTCGGGCCGGGTCTTGCCGGTGATGATGTCCATCATCGTCGTCTTGCCCGCGCCGTTGGGGCCGATGATGCAGCGCAGCTCGCCGGGGGCGATGTCGAGCGAGAGCTTGTTGATGGCCTTGAAGCCGTCGAAGCTGACGCTGACGTCCTCGAGGTACAGGATGCGGCCGTGCGACACATCGACCTCGCGATGGCGCACGGGACGGGCGAATCCGGCGGCGCGCCCGCCGGATTCGGTGTTGCCGGGGGCCGCGGCGTGAGCCGCGACTCGGCGCGCCCCCTCCTCCATGAGGTCGGGTGTCATGCGCCCTTCCTCCTGAACTTCTTCGCCAGCCCCATCACCCCTTCGGGCAGGAACAGCGTGACAGCGATGAACAAGGCCCCGAGGAAATACAGCCAGAACTCGGGGGCGGCCACGGTGAGCCAACTCTTCGCGCCGTTGACGATGAAGGCACCCAGGATGGGCCCGACCAGCGTCGCGCGCCCGCCCACCGCCGTCCAGATCGCGATCTCGATCGACTGGGCCGGGCTCATCTCGCTCGGGTTGATGATGCCCACTTGCGGCACGTACAGCGCCCCGGCGACACCGCACATCACCGCGGAAAGCGTCCAGATCGCCAGTTTGTACCCTGCGGGCGAGTAGCCGCAGAACATCACGCGCGACTCGGCGTCGCGGATCGCCTGCAGCACGCGCCCGAACTTGCTCGTCACCAGCCAGCGCGACAGCAGCAGGAACGCGAGCAGCGTCACGCCGGTGGCGACGAACAGGCCCATGCGTGTGGATTCGGAGGTGATCGTGAAGCCGAAGATGCGCTTGAAGTCGGTGAAGCCGTTGTTGCCGCCGAAGCCGGTCTCGTTGCGGAAGAACAGCAGCATCGCCGCGTAGGTGAGTGCCTGCGTGATGATCGAGAAGTACACGCCTTTGATGCGCGAGCGGAAAGCGAAGAAACCGAACACCAGGGCGAGCAGGCCCGGCACGGCGACGATCAGCAGCAGCGTCGCCGGCACGCTGTCCGAGAAGGTCCAGTGCCAGGGCAAGGCCTTCCAGTCGAGGAACACCATGAAGTCCGGCAGGTCGCTCTTGTACTGGCCCTCGCGCCCGATCTGCCGCATCAGGTACATGCCCATCGCGTAGCCGCCCAGCGCGAAGAACAGGCCGTGTCCGAGCGAGAGGATGCCGGTGTAGCCCCAGATCAGGTCCATCGCCAGCGCGCAGATCGCGTAGCACATGATCTTGCCGACCAGCGCCACGGCGTAATCGCTCATGTGGAAGACGCTGTCGGCGGGCACGGCGAGATTCAGCACGGGGGCAACGGCGCCGATGCAGACCAGCGCGACGAGGAAGACAGTCCAGCCCGTTTTCGAGAACAGGGAACGCGAGGGCGCCAAACCGGCCCGCGGCGCCGTTTCCGTTTGCTCGACGAGTTTCGGTGCGCGGTCCATCAGGCCTCCGCGCTCCGGCCCTTGACCGCGAAGAGGCCCTGCGGCCGCTTCTGGATGAAGACGATGATCAGCACCAGCACGGCGATCTTCGCGAGCACCGCGCCGGCCCAGCCTTCGAGGAACTTGTTCAGGATGCCCAGCCCCAGTGCCGCGTACACCGTGCCGGCGAGCTGGCCGACGCCGCCCAGCACCACGACCATGAATGCATCGACGATGTAGCCTTGCCCGAGGTCGGGGCCGACGTTGCCGACCTGGCTTAGGGCGCACCCGGCCAGGCCCGCGATGCCCGAGCCGAGCGCGAAGGCATAGGTGTCGATGCGCGCCGTGTTCACGCCCATGCAGGAGGCGATCGGGCGGTTCTGCGTGACGCCGCGCACGAACAGGCCCAGCCGCGTGCGCGAGATCAGCAGCGACATCGCGACCAGCACCGCGAACGCGAAGGCGATGATCACGATGCGGTTCCAGGGCAGTTGCAGGTTGCCCATCAGGGCGATGCCGCCGCTCATCCAGCTCGGGTTTTCCACGCCGACGTTCTGCGCGCCGAAGATCGTGCGCACCAGCTGCTGCAGCGCGAGGCTGATGCCCCAGGTGGCGAGCAAGGTCTCCAGCGGCCGGCCGTAGAGAAAGCGGATCACGCCGCGCTCGAGGATCGCGCCGACGATGGCCGAGGTCGCGAACGCCACCGGGACGGCCGCGACCAGGTACCAGTCGAACGAGCCGGGCAGGTACTTGCGGAACAGCCCTTGCACGACGTAGGTGGCGTAGGCACCGATCATCATCAGCTCGCCGTGGGCCATGTTGATCACGCCCATCAGGCCGTAAGTGATCGCCAGGCCCAGCGCCACCAGCAGCAGGATCGAGCCGAGGCTGATGCCCGAGAAGATCGCCGCCGCGCGGTCGCCCCAGGCGAGCGAGGCGTCGACCGCGCGCAGCGAGCCTTCGAGCGCCGCCTTCACGTCGGGTTCGCTTTCGCTCTTCAGACGCTCGATCAGGAGTGTCTTGGTCGACGCCATGTTGCTCGCACCGAGCAAGCGCGCCGCCTCCAGCCGCTTGGCCTTGTCGCTGCTGGACAGCAGCGCCGCCGCGCGCACCAGCGCGAGCTGCTCGCGGATCGCCGCGTTCTGCTCCGAAGCCAGCGCCTTCTCGATCATGGGCAGCCGCGATTCATCCGGGTCCTTCTGCAATTCCTTCACGGCGGACAGGCGCAGGCCTTCGTCTTTCGAGAAGAGCTTCAATGCGGCGAGCGCCGAATCGATCTCCCCGCGCAGGCGGTTGTTGCTGACGACGTCCTCGGCGTCGGCGGGGACAGCCGCATCCTTGCCGCTGATGGGATCGATGCCCTTGCCATCGCGCACGATGAAGAGCTTGCCGCCGGAGACTTTCACTGCGTCGTCGGCGAGCGCCTGCAGGAACGCGGCGGTCCTGTCGTCGGCCGTCGGAATGGCCTTGGCGAGCGCCTCGATGCGCGCGTCGGATTCGCCGATGGCGATGGCTTGGGCTTCTTCCGGCGTCAGCGCGAGTGCATGACCGCCGCAGAAAACCGCCAACAGGAACAGGAATCTCTTGAACATCTGTGGAATGCCCCGCACGCGAGGCATTGCGCAGATGCCGGGCGTGCGCCCGGCAGGTGGTCAGATCTTCGTTTTGCCGTCCGGCTCGTCCTTCTTCTTGTCGTTGCCTTCGATGAAGGGCGACCAGGGCTTGGCCTTGACCGGGCCGGGGGTCTTCCACACCACGTTGAACTGGCCGTCGGCCTTCACTTCGCCGATGAACACCGGCTTGTGCAGGTGGTGGTTCTTCGCGTCCATCGTCGCGACGAAGCCGCTCGGTGCCTTGAAGGTCTGGCCGGCCATCGCGGCGATCACCTTGTCGGTGTCGGTCGACTTGGCCTTCTCCACCGCCTGCGCCCACATGTGCACGCCGATGTAGGTGGCCTCCATCGGGTCGTTGGTGAGCGGCTTGTCCTTGTGGCCCGCGATGTTGTGCGACTTGGCGTACTCGGCCCACTTCTTCGTGAACTCGGTGTTGGTCGGGTTCTTCACCGACATGAAGTAGTTCCACGCGGCCAGGTGACCCACCAGCGGCTTGGTGTCGACGCCGCGCAGTTCTTCCTCACCCACCGAGAACGCGACAACCGGCACGTCCTTGGCCTTCAGGCCGGCATTGCCCAGCTCCTTGTAGAAGGGCACGTTGGAGTCGCCATTGATCGTGGAGATCACGGCCGTCTTGCCGCCGGCGGCGAACTTCTTGATGTCCGCGACGATCGTCTGGTAGTCGCTGTGGCCGAAGGGCGTGTACTTCTCGTCGATGTCGCTGTCCTTCACGCCCTTGGAGTGCAGGAACGCGCGCAGGATCTTGTTGGTCGTGCGCGGATAGACGTAGTCGGTGCCCAGCAGCACGAAGCGCTTGGCGCCGCCACCTTCCTTGGACATCAGGTATTCGACGGCGGGAATCGCCTGCTGGTTGGGCGCCGCGCCCGTGTAGAACACGTTCTTCGACAGCTCCTCGCCCTCGTACTGCACCGGGTAGAACAGCAGGCCGTTGAGTTCCTCGACGACCGGCAGCACCGACTTGCGCGAGACCGACGTCCAGCAGCCGAAGATCACGGCGACCTTGTCCTGCGTGAGCAACTGCTTGGTCTTCTCGGCGAACAGCGGCCAGTTGGAGGCCGGGTCGACCACCACCGGCTCGAGCTTCTTGCCGAGCACGCCGCCCTTGGCGTTGATCTCGTCGATCGCCATGAGCGCGGTGTCCTTGAGCACCGTCTCGGAGATGGCCATCGTGCCCGACAGGCTGTGCAGGATGCCGACCTTGATGGTGTCGGCGGCGAAGACAGGCATGCCCACGGCCGCGAGAGCGACGGCCGCGGTGAGCGCCTGGAGGGTGAAGCGACGTTGCATGGGGGAAGCTCCTTGGGTAAGCGATGGGACGCCCGAAGTGGACGAAGGTCATCCTAGGCAGGAGGTTCGCGCGGCGATATACGCCGCATGGCGTACGAAGGCGCGGTCGGCTCGCGCCCGGCCAGTAAGATGGGCGCCGAGGAGGAAAGCATGAAAGCATTGCTTGCTGCTGCGTGCGCGATGTTCGTGGGCTTGTCATCACAACCCGCCATGGCCGGTGCGGACGCCGCGCGGATCGAAAAGGAAAAGCTCGCCCAAGCCCACGAGCTGATCGGCGGCTACTACGGCAACTCGTCCGACCTGCAAAAGGCCGCCACACTCGTTTCAGAGGTGCTGCGCGGCAACCCGAAGTCCGCACCCGGATGGATGGAAGCGGCGCGGATCACCATCAAAGGTGGGCACGTGGTTTCGGAAGAGTTTGTTCCAGGCACGCTCGATTCATACCGGAGCTTGGTGAACAAGTCCCTCGAACTCGATCCGGACAATGCCGACGCGCTGGCGTTGCGCGCGGAAACCTACCTCCTCTCGGGCGCGTACGACGATGCCCTTGCAACCATCGTGCGCGGCCAGAAGATCGATCCGGACAACCCCTGGCTCAAGCTCCAACTCGCCTCGTATCACAAGAAAACACGCAACGCCAAGCTCGCGCTCGATGCGCTTTATTCGGTGATCACTCCCCGCTGCGACACCGACGCCGATTACCGCCGTGCGTGCGTCAACTCGCTGCTGCAGCAGATCTACTACTTCTCGCTGCCGGACAACGCGGACCTCGTCCGCAGCCTTGCGAAGCGCATGCTCGTTTTCCGCGACCCGCGCGACGCATGGTCGCTCGGCGACCTCGGCCTGTACGTCGCCGAGACGGGACTGGACGATGAGGGGATCGAGTACGAGCGGCAAGCGTTGAAGGTCATGAACTACGGGGTGGCGCGGCTGACGCTCGCCTCGTTGCTCTATGGCAAGGCCGCCGTGCTCCGGGAGGAGGGAAAGCCGTACATGCCCCTGTTGGCGGAAGCCGATGCGCTGGGCATTTCCGAAGAGTCTGTCCTCAATTGGTACACGCGTGTACGGGGTCCTGTGCAAAAGCGGACCTCGGCGATCATCCGGCTTTTCGAATCAAGGACGATCGAGGAGTCAGCGCCGGCGGCGAAGCCTGCCATGCCGCGTCGTTCTGCCTGACGGTGCGTCACGCCTCGAACTGTGGCTGCAGTTGCCGGATGCGCCCCAGCGCCATCGCCGCCGCCGCGGTGCGCGTCTCCACCCCCAGCTTGGCGAACACGCGCTCCAGGTGTTTCTTCACCGTCGCGGGGCTGGAGCCCACGATGTCGGCGATGTCGCGGTTGATCTTGCCCTTGACCACCCAATAGAGCACCTCGGCCTCGCGCGCGGTCAGCTTGAGCGCCAGGCTCATGGACTCGATCACCGCGCTGTCCGAGACCTCGCGCATGACGATCAGCCAGTCGCCGTCGCCGGTCTGCTGGTGCAGACGGAATGTGAGGCGGCGCGCGCCGGATTCCATCGCCAGGCGCGGCGGCTCGATCTGGCGCTCGGCGTCTTCGAGGTGGCGCTGCAGCCAGTGCACCACGGCTTCGGGCGTCTGCTGTGCCGAGCCGAAATACGTGACGAGCAGTTCGCGCGCCAGCGGTGTCTGCCACATCAGCTTGCCGTCCCAGGCGCGCACGGTGATCGTGGCGTAGCCGAAGGCGTCGAGCGCGTTGCGCTGCTGCCGCGCGAGGCGCGCACCCTGCATGTGCACGCCCATGCGCGCGAGCACTTCCTTCGGCTTGATCGGCTTGGTCACGTAGTCCACGCCGCCGGCTTCGAGCGCCGCGACCAGGTGTTCGGTCTCGGTCAGGCCCGTCATGAAGATGATCGGGATATGCGTGGTGTTCGGCCCCGCCTTCAGCCGCTTGGCGACCTCGAAGCCGTCCATGCCCGGCATCATCGCGTCGAGCAGCACGATGTCGGGCACGGCCTGCGACGCGCGCTGCAGCGCGGCCTCGCCGCTGGTCGCGACCAGCACGGTGTAGCCCGATTCGTCCAGCGCGTCGTGCAGCACCGCCAGGTTGTCGGGGACGTCGTCGACGATGAGGACGACCTCGCCGGCGGCGCGGTCGAAGTCGCGCGCGGGGGCATTCATCGTCACGGCGTTTCCTCCTTCAGCGCCGGCCGGAACTCGGCCAGGCGCCGGCCCATCGCTTCGAACTGGAACCGGCGCGCGAGCTCGCGCATGGTGGCCACGAACGCGGCGCATCGAGGCTCGCCCGCCTCGATGGCGTCGAGCCGGTTGATCACGCCGCGGTAGTAGCCAAGCGCGGCGGCTTCGCGCAGCGCAGTCACGTCCGCGGCCGGCGGCCAATGCCAAGGCGCGTCCGATTCCTTTGGCGGCGCAAACGCACCCGTCGCTACCCAGCGCAGCCCGAGCTGGCGCTCGAGCCAGTCCAGCAGCTCGCTGTGGCGCACGGGCTTGGTGATGAAGTCCTCGGCGCGAATGCCGGCGTCGTTCTCGAGCGACTTGTCGAACGCGTTGGCCGACACCACGGCGATGCGCGATTCGACGTGAAACTGGTTCCTCAGGCGCCGGATCGTTTCCCAGCCGTCGATGCCCGGCATCGCGAGGTCCATCAGGATCGCATCGGGGCGCAGGCCCGCGGCCACCAGGTCGAGCGCATCGTGCCCGTTGGCCGCCGTGCGCAGTTCGAAGCCCAAAGGCGCCAGCAGGTGCACCAGCAGTTCGCGATCGGCCTCCTCGTTGTCCACGACGAGGATGGAGCGGCGCGCACCCTCGTAGCCGCCGCGCGGTGGCTTCGGCCGGGAGGGAGCGGGCAAGGCCGCGTCGTGCATTTCGGGCAGGAACAGCTTGATGCGGAAGATCGAACCCGCGCCCGGCGTGCTCTCGACCTTCAGCTCGCCGCCCATCAGGTCCGTGAGCATCTTCGCGATCGTCAGGCCCAGCCCCGCGCCCGGCGCCGACCGGGCGGCGCTGGCGCCGCGCGCGAACGGCTCGAAGACGTGCTCGATCTCCTCGCGCGCCAGGCCCGGGCCGGTGTCCTCGATCGCGATCCACGCCATCTCGCGCGCATGCCGCACGCGGAAGGTCACCTGCCCCTGTGCCGTGAACTTGATGGCATTGCCCAGCAGGTTGATCAGGATCTGCCGCACCCGCTTCTCGTCGGCGCGCACGACTTCGGGCAGGTTGCCTTGCGGCTCGAACCGGAACGCCAGCCCCTTGCCCGCCGCCTGCAGCTCGAACAGCGCCGCCATCTCGTGCACGCAGTCGGCGAAGCGCATCGGCACCACCTGAAGCGCGAGCTTGCCGCCCTCGATGCGCGCGATGTCCAGCGTGCCTTCGATCAGCGACAGCAGGTGCTCGCCGCCGCGGCGGATCACGCTGACGGCCTGCTTGCGGTGCGGCGGCACCCCCGCGTCCTCGGCCATCAGCTGCGCGTAGCCGAGGATGGAGTTGAGCGGCGTTCGCAGCTCGTGGCTGATCGCGCTGATATAGCGGCTCTTCGCCTGGTTGGCCTGCTCCGCCTGCCGTTTCGCCAGCTGCAGGGCTGCGTCGGTCTCGCGGTGCGATTCGATCTCGCGCATCAGGAGGTGCGCCTGCCGGTTCGATTCCTCCTGCGCGACCTGCCGGCTCTTGTGCGCGAGCACCAGCCACCAGGCGACGATGCCGGCGATCACCACCAGCGCGACGTAGGCCTTGATGAAGCCCGAGCGCAAGGAATCGATGGCCGCGTCGGCCGCGAGCGCGCGCGGCTCCTGGTGATACAGCAGGCCGAACACCGTGGCGAGCAGCGGCACGACGATCAGCATCAGCAGGATGAAGTGGCCCAGGCCGGTGTCGAGGAACGGCCAGGTGCGCCGCGGCAGCAGGGCGCGCAGCACGCCCGACCACTGCGCCGACAGGCTCGCGTGCGGCTTGCACAGGTCGCCACAGCGCGCATCGAGCGTGCAGCACAGCGAGCAGATCGGGCCCTGGTAGGCCGGGCAGTGCGCCATGTCCGGGCCCTCGTACTCGCGCTCGCAGATGACGCACACCTGCGTCGCCCCGGCGGAGGCCGGGGCCGTTGGCGGTTGTTCGCGCGCGATGTAGTACTTGCCCTTCGTCGCCCACGCGATCGCCGGCGCCGAAACGAACGCTACGCCCAGCGCGATCAACGAGGAAAACGCTTGGGCCGTCGCGCCGAACAGCCCCAGGTGTGCGGGAATCGACAGGGCCGACGCGAGCGCCATCGCACCGACACCCACCGGGTTCACGTCGTACAGGTGCGCGCGCTTGAATTCGATGCCGGGCGGCGACAGCCCCAGCGGCTTGTTGACCACCAGGTCCGCGACCACGGCCATCATCCACGCGATCGCGACGTTGGAGTACAGGCCCAGCACGTCGCCCAGCGCCTGGAAGACGTCCATCTCCATCAGCATGAAGGCGATCAGCGTGTTGAACAGCACCCAGACCACGCGGCCGGGATGGCTGTGCGTCACGCGCGAGAAGAAGTTCGACCAGGCGAGCGATCCCGCGTACGCGTTGGTCACGTTGATCTTCAGCTGCGAGACGACGACGAAGACGGCCGTCGCGATCACGGCCCAGCCGTATTTCGGGAAGACGTACTCGTAGGCCGCGAGGTACATCTGGCTCGGGTCCACCGCGCGCTCGACCGGGACCATGTGCGTGATCGCGAGATAGGCGAGCAACGCGCCGCCCAGCATCTTCGCCACGCCGACCATCACCCAGCCCGGCCCGCCCGCGAGCACGCCCGCCCACCACGCCCTGCGGTTGGTCGCAGTCGGCGCCGGCATGAAGCGCAGGTAGTCCGCCTGCTCGCCCATCTGCGTGATCAGCGCGATGCCCACCGTGAGCGCCGCACCGAACAAGTGCAGGTCGAATCCCGGATGCGTGCCCTTTTCACCGGCGTAGTGCACGACCCCGGCGAACGCACCGGGATCGCGCGACAGCACGTACCCGAAAGGCACGACCAGCATCACCAGCCAGAGCGGCTGGGTCCAGACCTGCAGCCGGCTGATGGCCGACACGCCGTGCGTCACCAGCGGGATCACGACCAACGCGCAAACGAGGTAGCCCCAGGCCGCCGGGATGCCGGTGGCCAGCTCCAGCGCATAGGCCATCACGGCCGCCTCGAGCGCGAAGAAGATGAAGGTGAAGGAGGCGTAGATCAGCGACGTGAGCGTGGAGCCGATGTAGCCGAAGCCGGCGCCGCGCGTCAGCAGGTCCATGTCCACGCCGTAGCGCGCGGCATAGATGCTGATGGGCAAGCCCGCCAGGAAGATGATCAGGCCGGTGGCGACGATCGCCCACAGCGCGTTGACGAAGCCGTACTGGACCAGCAGCGTCGCGCCCACCGCCTCCAGGATCAGGAACGAGGCCGCGCCGAACGCGGTGTTCGCCACGCGCCAGGTCGACCACCTGCGAAAGCGCTGCGGGGTGTAGCGCAGCGCCCAGTCCTCCATGGTCTCGCGCGCCACCCAGCTGTTGTAGTCGCGCCGCACCTTCACCACGCGCTGCGGCGCGTCGGGGCCGGGGACGATGGGGATGACCGAGCTCACGGCGCGGAGTTGCAGCTTCCGTGCCTGTCCATGCGCCGTTGGGCGTATGGCCGCGCTCGGGGTTTGCACTAAGATGGCCCGCAAGGAACGTCCCATGGAACTCACGCCGCGCGAGCGAGACAAGCTCCTCATCTTCACCGCGGCGCTGCTCGCGGAACGCCGCAAGGCCCGCGGCCTGAAGCTCAATTACCCGGAAGCCGTGGCGCTGATCACCGCGGCCGTGATGGAGGGCGCGCGCGACGGCAGGACCGTCGCGCAGCTGATGGCCGAGGGCCGCAGCGTGCTCACGCGCGACGACGTGATGGAAGGCGTGGCCGAAATGATCGGGGACATCCAGGTCGAGGCCACCTTCCCCGACGGCACGAAGCTCGTCACGGTCCACCAGCCCATTCCCTGAGGAGGCACGCATGATCCCCGGCGAAATCTTCGTCGACGGCGCGGACCACGCGCTCAACCCGGGCCGCCGCACCGTGACGCTGGTCGTGCAGAACGGCGCCGACCGGCCGATCCAGGTCGGCTCGCACTACCACTTCTTCGAAACCAACGGCGCGTTGCAGTTCGACCGCGACGCGGCGCGCGGCATGCGATTGAACATCGCGTCGGGCACCGCCGTGCGCTTCGAGCCCGGCCAGCAGCGCACGGTGGAGCTGGTCGATCTCGCGGGCGACCGCGTGATCTACGGCTTTCGCGGCCTCGTGCAAGGGAAACTCTGAACATGGCCACCATTGGACGGCGCGCCTACGCCGAGATGTTCGGCCCGACGAAGGGTGACCGCGTGCGCCTCGCCGACACCGAGCTCCTGCTCGAAGTGGAGGACGACTACACCTTGCGCGCCGGCGGCTACGGCGAGGAAGTGAAGTTCGGCGGCGGCAAGACGATCCGCGACGGCATGGCGCAGAGCCAGCGTGCGCGAAGCGAAGGCGCGATGGATTGCGTGCTGACCAACGCGCTGATCGTCGACCACTGGGGCATCGTCAAGGCGGACATCGGCGTGAAGGACGGCCGCATCGCCGCGATCGGCAAGGCGGGCAACCCCGACACGCAGCCGGGCATCGACATCATCATCGGCCCCGGCACCGAAATCATTTCCTGCGAAGGCTCGATCGTCACGGCCGGCGGTATCGACGCGCACATCCACTTCATCTGCCCGCAGCAGATCGAGGAAGCGCTGGCCTCCGGCGTGACCACCATGTTCGGCGGCGGCACCGGTCCGGCCACCGGCACGCTGGCCACGACCTGCACGCCGGGCGCGTGGAACATCGAGCGCATGCTGCAGGCCGCCGACGGCTTCGCCATGAACCTGGGCTTCCTCGGCAAGGGCAACGCGAGCCGGCCGGCCGCATTGCGCGAACAGATCGAGGCCGGCGCGATCGGCCTGAAGCTGCACGAGGACTGGGGCACGACGCCCTCGGCCATCGACCAATGCCTCTCGGTCGCCGAGGACACCGACACGCAGGTGGCGATCCACAGCGACACCTTGAACGAATCGGGCTTCGTGGAGAACACGATCGCGGCGACGAAAGGCCGCACGCTGTGCGCCTTCCACACCGAAGGCGCGGGCGGCGGCCATGCGCCGGACATCCTGCGCGTGGTGGGCGAAGCGAACTTCCTGCCGTCGTCGACCAACCCGACCATGCCCTACACCGTCAACACGCTCGACGAGCACGTCGACATGCTGATGGTGTGCCACCATCTGGATGCCGCGATCGCGGAAGACCTGGCCTTCGCCGAAAGCCGCATCCGCAAGGAGACGATCGCCGCCGAGGACATCCTGCACGACCTCGGCGCGATCAGCATGTTCTCCTCCGACTCGCAGGCGATGGGCCGTGTGGGCGAAGTGATCCTGCGCTGCTGGCAGACGGCGCACAAGATGAAGGTCCAGCGCGGCCAGCTCCCCGGCGACGGCGCGCGCCACGACAACTTCCGCATCAAGCGCTACGTCGCGAAGTACACGATCAACCCGGCGATCGCGCACGGCATCTCGCACGAGGTCGGCAGCATCGAGCCGGGCAAGTGGGCCGACCTGGTGATCTGGAAGCCGGCCTTCTTCGGCGTGAAGCCCTCGCTGGTGCTCAAGGGCGGCTTCATCGCGATGGCCGCGATGGGCGACCCGAACGCGTCGATCCCCACGCCGCAACCCGTGCATTACCGGCCGATGTTCGGCAGCTTCGGCGGTGCGGTGGCCAAGGGCTCGTTCACCTTCGTGTCGCAGGCTGCCTTCGATGCGGGCGTGGCGAGCAAGTACGGGCTGGCGAAGACCATCGGCGTGTCCAGGAACCAGCGCCGCGTCGCCAAGCGCGACATGGTCCACAACGGCGTCACGCCGAAGATGGAGATCGACCCGCAGACCTACGCCGTGCGCGCCGACGGGCAACTGCTCACCTGCGAGCCGGCGAAGGTGTTGCCGATGACGCAGCGGTATTTCCTGTTTTGACGACAATGCAGGAATGCTGCAGGCGACCAAACTCCTTCAGCGGGGCGCAGGCCTCGCGCCGGCCCTGATCCAGCGCGCGCCCACGGTCACGCTCGACTGGGACACGCGCCAGAAGAGCCGCTTCGATTTCACCGACAGCAGCGGCCGGCACGTTGGCGCGTTCCTGCCGCGCGGCGCCGTGGTGCGCGGCGGCGACGTGCTGGTGGCCGAGGACGGCTCGTTCATCCGTGTGATCGCGGCCCACCAACCGGTGCTCATGATCACGGCGTGCAAGGAGCACGGCTCGCCCTTCGACCTGACTCGCGCGGCGTACCACCTGGGCAACCGGCACGTGCCGATCGAACTCAGGCCCGATCACCTCAAGATCGAACCCGACCACGTGCTCGCGCAGATGCTGCGCCACATGCATCTCGACGTGGCGCAGACCGAAGCGCCGTTCGAACCCGAAGGCGGCGCGTACGGCGCCGGCGGTCATGGACACTCGCACGATCACGGCCACGACCACCCCCATTGACGGGCTGCTGCCGCTGCTGTGGCTGGCGTCGCCCGCGCTGCCGGTGGGCGGCTTCTCGTATTCCGAAGGACTCGAGGCCGCGGTGGAAGAAGGTTGGGTCACGAACGAGGGACAGGCGGCCGAATGGCTCGCGCAGCAACTGCAGCTGGCGCTCGCGCGCGCGGACCTGGTGGTGGTCAGGCGAGTGATCGCGGATCCGGCGCAGATCGATGCGATGAACGACTGGATGCTGCGCACGCGCGAGACCTCGGAGTTGCGGCAGCAGACGGTGCAGATGGGCAAGTCGTTGATGGAATGGCTGAGGAACGTGAGACCCGGCGGGCCCAAGGACCATGTCTCTGTCTGCTATCCCGTCGCGTGGGCGATCGCCGCTGCGTCGTTCGGCGCCGAACTGGGCAGCGCGCTCGCCGCCTTCGCCTTCGGCTGGGCCGAGAACATGGTGCAGGCGGCGGTGCGCGTCGTGCCGCTCGGCCAGGGCGCCGGGCAGCGCGTCCTCGCGCGGCTGGCGCAGGAGATCCCCGAGGCGGTGGCGCACGCCATGGCGCAGGACGAGCCGCAAACCTTCACGCCGATGCTCGCGATCCTGTCTTCGCGCCACGAAAACCAGTACTCACGCCTCTTCCGCTCATGAATCGCACCAAGAAGCTCCCACCGCTGCGCGTCGGCATCGGCGGCCCCGTCGGCTCCGGCAAGACCACGCTGCTCGAAAAGCTGTGCAAGGCCATGCGCGACAGATACGACCTGGTCGCCATCACCAACGACATCTACACCAAGGAAGACCAGCGCCTGCTCACCGTCAGCGGCGCGCTGCCGGCCGAGCGCATCATGGGCGTGGAAACGGGCGGTTGCCCGCATACGGCCATTCGCGAGGACGCGTCGATCAACCTCGAGGCGATCGACCGCATGCTCGAGCAGTTTCCCCAGGCCGACATCGTCTTCGTCGAAAGCGGCGGCGACAACCTCGCGGCCACCTTCAGCCCCGAGCTGTCGGACCTGACGATCTACGTGATCGACGTGGCGGCCGGCGAGAAGATCCCGCGCAAGGGCGGGCCGGGCATCACCAAGAGCGACCTGTTCGTCATCAACAAGACCGACCTCGCGCCGCACGTGGGCGCCAGCCTCGAGGTGATGGAGCAGGACACGAAGCGCATGCGCCGCGACAAGCCGTACGTGATGACGAACCTGCGCACGCTGCAGGGGCTGGATGAGGTGGTCGCGTTCATCGAGCGCAAGGGGCTTCTCGGCGGTTGCAGCGAGTAACACAAGCCTCGCTGGTACTACGCCGTCCGCATCGCTCCTTCCTGGAGACTTGGGTTTCCAGCCTGAAAACAGGGAGACAAGCATGCTCGTGCGTTGGGTCATTGCGCTGGCCGCATCGCTGGCCATGGCGTGGCCGGCTGCCGCCGCCACCTGCGAAAACCTCGTCGTCAACCTCGCGCTGACCGGCGCCACGGTCACTGCGGCCACCACCGTGCCGGGCCCATCGTTCACCGCGCCGGACGGCGTGACGTACACCAACGTGCCGTCGTTCTGCAAAGTGAGCGCGGTGCTCACGCCGACATCCGATTCCTTCATCAACGTCGAGCTGTGGATGCCCACCTCGACCTGGAACAACCGGTTCGCGGGTTTCGGCAACGGCGGCTACGCCGGCACCATCGCGCTGGGCGTGCCGGCGATGGTCGCCGCGCTGCAATCCGGCTTCGCGGTGGCGACCACCGACATGGGCACGGCGCCCTCGGGCAACAGCGACGGCGACGCGCTGATCGGCCATCCGCAGAAATGGATCGACTGGGGCTGGCGCGCGACCCACCTGATGACCACGGTGTCCAAGCAGCTGATCCAGATGTACTACGGCCAGAACCCGCGCTGGTCGTACTTCCACGGCTGCTCCACCGGCGGCGAGCAGGCACTGATGGAGGCGCAGCGCTTCCCCGACGACTACGACGGCATCCTCGGCGGCGACCCGGCCGGCAACCGCACGCACACCCACACGGCAGTGCTGTGGAACTACGCGGCCATGCACAAGACGCCGCAATCGCTCTACACCTCGACGGGGCAGACGCAGGCGATGGTGAAGTCCATCCTCGCGGCCTGCGCCGTGCAAAGCGGCGGGCTGGCCAGCGACCCTTTCCTCACCGACCCGCGCACCTGCCACTGGGACCCGGCCGTCATGCAATGCCCCGGTGCGCCCGACGGCACCTGCCTCACCCCCGACCAGGTCACCGCGGCACGCGCGATGTACGCCGGTGCGCGCGATCCGGTCACCGGCCACCTGATCTTCCCTGGCTCGGTGCGCGGCAGCGAGGCCGACGGCCAGTTCGGCTGGGTGGGCATAGGCACGCAGGCCGAAACGCCCTTCGGCTCGCTCTTCAAGTGGGTGTTCGGGCCGGCTTTCACCTACCTGAACTTCAATTTCGACAGCGACATGGCCACGCTCGATTCGATCCTGGCGCCCAACCTGAACGCGAACAGCACCGACCTGTCGAAGTTCGCCGGGCGCGGCGGCAAATTCATCATGTACCACGGTTGGGCGGATCCGCTGATCTCGCCGCAGGAGTCGCTCAATTACTACCAGCGCCTGGTGGCGGCCCAAGGCAACAACGGCAGCGCGGCCGTGAACAAGACGCAGGGTTTCTATCGCCTGTTCATGGTGCCCGGCATGTACCACTGCGCCTTCGGCCCGGGGCCGAACGCCTTCGGCAACCGCTTCAGCGGCCTGGTGTACGCCGCCCCGCCGGTCCAGCAGGACGCTGCGCACGACATCTTCATCGCCCTGCAGGACTGGGTGGAAAGGGGCGTGGCGCCCAGCCGCATCGTCGCGACGAAGTACGTCAACGACCTGCCGGACTCCGGCGTGCAGATGACGCGGCCGATCTGCGTCTACCCGCAAGTCGCGAAGTACTCGGGCAGCGGCGACCCGAACAGCGCCGAGAACTTCGTTTGCGCGCCGGCGCCGGGCAACAACGACCCGAACCAGATGCCGGCGGCGGAGTACTTGAATTAGGGCCTGTTAACAGGCCCTGGTTCAGAGCCACACCGTCCCCTGGTCGGGCATCTGGATCTCCGCCCCCGGGTCGTGCGTGCTCACGATCGCGCCGATCACCAGCGACAGCAGCGAGACGAAGATGCTGGCGAAGAAGGCGGTCCAGAAGCCGGACACGCGGAAGCCCTTCACCATCCAGGCGACGAGCAGCAGCATGAGCGCGTTGATCACGAGCAGGAACAGCCCGAACGTGACCAGCGTGAGCGGCAAGGTGAAGAAGATGAGCAGCGGCCGCACGATGGCGTTCGCGAATCCGAGCAGCAGCGCCGAGATGACGAGCGATCCGGCGCCATCGAACTTCAGGCCCTTGAAGATCTTGCTCGCCAGCCACAGCGACACCGCCGTGATCGCCCAGTGGATGAGGAAGGGGATGACGTGGTCCATGCAGGCCCGATCGTAAGCTGGATCGCGTGGCGAGGGGCTAGCTCTGGCGGGGTCGCAGCCTACACGCGCGCGCAGGTCCCACCGACTGGCGCACCGCAGGCCGCACCGCCACACTTGAGCGCATGTCGGATGAAGCGCTCGTCTGGAAGTTCGCGTTCGGCGTGCTCGTGCTGCTGTTCTGCGGTGTCTGGTTCGTTGCGCGACAGGAGCCCCAGCCGACCGCCGCCCATCCCGTCGCCTCTCCCACCGCGCCCGCGCTGCCGATGGTGACCGCGCCGACGCCGCTTCCCGCCGCGAGCGCGCCGACGCCCTTGCAGGCGGAGCCCGCACCCGCCGACATGCCCGAGGCCCAGGAAGCCCCGGTGCGCATCCGCATCGCGCTGCGCGAACCCGCGGTGCGCGAGCCGGCGCCGCACCCCCCCGCACCGCCCGGCGCGAAGGCCAAGCCTCGCAAGGTCGTGCGCCATGCGCCGCCGGCCCACAAGCTGCGATTCGTGCGGGCATCGCACCGTCCGTCGCCCTCGCCCTATGCCATCGGGCGCAAGCACTACCCGCTCGAGCCGCGCGACCGCTGGCGGCGGGAGCTGGCCGGGGCCTACTAGCCGCCTCCGATTAACATGCGGCCCCATGGGCCTGCCAAACCTCCTCGCCACCCGCCGCGGCCGCCTGGCCGCGTTCTTCCTCCTGTACATCACGGAAGGCATCCCGCTGGGATTCGCGGCGACCGCGGTCGCCACCCAGCTGCGCCGCCAGGGTGTAGGGCCGGCGGAGATCGGGGCCTTCGTCGCCTCGTTCTACCTGCCCTGGGCCTTCAAGTGGGCGTTCGGGCCGTTCGTGGACGTGTTCCGCTCCCGGCGCTTCGGCCACCGGCGCGGCTGGATCCTGTTCACGCAGGTGATGATGGCCGCCACCCTGCTCGCACTCATCGTGGTGCCGCTGCCCGCCGGCCTGGGCATCTTCACCGCCATCCTGCTGGTCCACAACACCTTCGGCGCCATCCAGGACGTCGCGATCGACTCGCTGGCCGTCAACACCCTGACCGAGGACGAGCGCGGGCTGGCCAACGGCCTGATGTTCGCGGGCGCGTCGGTCGGCCAGGCCGTCGGCGGCAGCGGCGTGCTGTTCCTGATGGCCTACGTGCCTTTCCAGTCCAGCTTCATCTTCGTGGCCGGGTCGATCGCGATGGTCACCGGCTTCATCGTGCTGCCCATGAAGGAGAAGCTGGCCGACCGCCTCGCATTGCCCGAGGGCGTGAGTCCCTGGCGCGCGGCCGTGGCCGAGATGCGGACCTTCGCCGTGCAGTCGTTCCAGTCCTTCGTCGGCACCAGCGGCGCCTTCCGCGGCGTGTTCTTCTCGCTGCTGCCGGCCGGCGCGATGTCGCTCGGGCTCGCGCTGCAGTCGAACCTCGCCGTGGAACTGGGCATGAACGACGACCAGGTCGGCGCGATGAACCTCTGGACCTCGATCATCTCGGCGGCCTGCATGGTGGTGGGCGGCTGGCTGTCGGACAAGCTGGGTCGGCGCATCACGCTGGCGTGGTACCTCGCCCTCATGAGCCTGCCGGTGCTGTACCTGATGTGGATCCTGCACCAGCACGGCTACGTGATGCCGCGCCCGCCGGGCGGCGCACCCGATGCCGAGCTCATCACGCAGCTCTGGTACGCCGTGCTCGCCTACGCCGTGTTCCAGGGCCTCATGTACGGCACCCGTTCGGCGATCATGATGGACGTCACCAACCCGCGCGTCGCGGCCACGCAGTTCACCGCCTACATGGCGATGATGAACCTCGCGATCGCCTTCGCCGCGAGCTGGCAGGGCGTGGCGATCGAGGCCTGGGGGTACCAGACCACGCTGCTCATCGACGCGATCGCCGGCCCGCTGTGCGTGCTGCTGCTGCCCGCGATGAAGCAGCCGGCGAGCTTCACCGACGCGCACGCCGACTGGCGCGCGCGCACCACCGCCGGCGTGCTCGGTGTCGCGGTGCTCTCGTTCCTGCTGTACTGGCCCAATCGCCAGGTCTTCGGGTCGGGCCAGCCGATCATGGGCACCTTCTACACGCTGGTGCTGGTCGCAGCGGCGCTGTTCCTGCTGGCCGGGCGCGAGGTGCTGGGCGAGGCGGCCGGCGTGTGCCGGCGCGCGGCCCTGTGGGTCGCGCCCTTCCTGCTCGCGATGTACGGCCGCTACTGGATCGACAAGCTGCCCGACGCGCTGCACGCGCTCGCGACGGTGCTGCTGTATGCCGCGCCGCTGGCGGGCGGCATGGTGCTGCTCGCGCTCGCCACGATGGACTGGAGCGGCACGTCGCGCGTCCTGTCCGATGCGGCCGTGACGCCGGCCGAGCCGCAGCCTGCCAAGTAGCGCATGAAGGAAGTCGTCTACACGGTGCAGGTCGAGTTCGGCGACTGCGACCCCGCGCGCATCGTGTGGTTCCCGAACTTCTTCCGCTGGATCGACGCGGCCTCGCGCAACTTCTTCATCCAGTGCGGCGTGCCGCCCTGGAGCGAGACCGAGAAGACGATGGGCGTGATCGGAACGCCCCTGGTGGACACCCGGGCGAAATTCATCGCCACGGCCACCTACGGCGACCTGCTCTATTTCCACACGTCGATCGGCGAATGGCGCACGAAGAGTTTCGTGCAGCGCTACCGCGTGGCCAGGGAAGGCGACACCCTCATGGAATGCGAGGAGGTGCGCATCTTCGCCGGCCGCCGCGAGGACGGCGGCATCCGCGCCCTGGCCATCCCGCCGGAGATCCGGCGCCTGTGCGAGTGAATCGTGGCCGCGCCCCGCGCCCGGTCCATGCATCCCGTCTCGCTCCTGCGTGCGCTGCGCGCCCGCCCGCGGCTGGTCGGCTGCGCGGTGCTGGGCGCGCTGGTCTATGCCGCCGGCCGCGAGTTGTTCGCCGGGTCACGGCCGGTCATGGCGCTCGTCGCCTGGAACGCGGGGGCGCTGCTGTACCTGCTGCTCGCGTGGCGGACCATGGCGACGACACCCGTGCAAGGCATCCGCCAAAGAGCCGCGGGCATGGACGAAGGACGTATCGCGATCCTGCTGCTGGTGGTGCTGTCGACGCTCGCGGTGCTGCTCGCGGTCGGCACGCAGCTCGCGCGGGTGAAGGATTTGCATGGCACCGCGAAGGCCGTGCACGTCGGGCTTGCCGCGCTCACGGTCCTCACCTCGTGGCTGTTCACGCAGGTGCTGTTCGCGCTGCACTATGCGCATGACTTCTACATGGCGCGCGCGGTCGGGGCGGAAGACCCGCTGCTCTTTCCCGGCACGCGCGACCCCGGCTATGGAGACTTCTTCCACTTCGCCTGCGTCATCGGCACGGCCGCGCAGACGGCCGACATCAGCTTCCACGGCTCGGCGCTGCGACCGGTCGGAACGCTGCACTGCATCGTGGCGTTCCTCTTCAACGCGACACTGCTGGCGTTGAGCATCAATCTCGCCGCCGGATTGCTTCTGTGAGGTAAAGCTGAGAACCAGCGGCCGGGCGCAGCTATCCTAGAAGGCAGGAGGTGCCCTCTCATGAAAGCATCCCGCATCCTGATCGCCATCTTGGCCTTCGCCGCTTCCGCCGCGTTCGCGGGGACGGTCCAGGTCCAGTTCGTGGCACCGGACCATTTCACCGACGCCGGCGTCACGGCGGGCGAGCGGCAGGCCAACCTGGCCGTGCTCGCGCGCCATCTGGAGAATCTCGGCCAGCGCTGGCTGGCGCCGAACCAGCAGCTCAGCATCCAGGTCACCGACGTGGACCTCGCCGGGCGGCCCCGGCCGTCGCGCCGCACGGCCACGGGATGGATCCGGATCGCGCGCGCGGACTTCGATTGGCCGCAGATGCAGCTGCGCTATACGCTCGCGGTGGACGGCCGGCCGGTGGCCACTGGCGAAGAGCGCATCAAGGACATGGACTTCGCCGGCAACCTGTACGCCTCGCGCAACTCCGAACCGCTGTACTTCGAGCAGCGCATGCTCAGCCGCTGGTTCCGCGATCGCTTCGCCGGCGGCTTGCAGGCCTACGCCCGCTGACGAGGGCTGGACGTGCAAGGACCGCGCACCCTGGTGGCCGCGCTGGCGCTCGCCGGCAGTGCCGCTTTCGCCGGCACGGCCGACGTCCGCTTCATCGAGCTCGATCGCTTCACCGACTTTTCCTCGGACATGGTGGAGCAGAGCGCGGCGATCCGGGCCATCAACGACGAGCTCGGCCGTCTCGCGCAGCGCTTGCCGCCCGACGTGGTGCTGCATGTCGACGTGCTCGACGTCGATCTCGCGGGTTCGCTGCGCCCCGACAGCCGCGGCATCCCGGTGCGCGTGATCCGCGGGCGCGGCGAGCCGCCGATGATCAAGCTGCGTTGGGCGCTGGAAGCGCGGGGCCAGGGCATGGGCAGCGGCGAAGACCAGTTGAGCGACCTCGGCACGCTGGACCGCGCTTACGCCAACCCCGGCGCGGCGGGCGGCTTCTATTACGAGCGGCGCCTGCTCGATCGCTGGTTCAACGACAACTTCGCGCCCCGCGCGCCGACCTGGCGGCGTTGACGTCCTACAGGCCGGGCCGCGCGGGCGCCCCACCATCGGCCGGGTGGACGATCCCAAGGAAGCCGCCGAGGAGGCCGGCCTCATCCATGTCAACGACGACGACCCGGGGTTGACGCGCCAGGCGCGCGGCGAGGGTTTCGTCTATCTCAAGCCCAGCGGCGAACGCGTCGAGGACGAGCGCACGCTCGAACGCATCCGCAAGCTGGCGATCCCGCCGGCGTGGACGGACGTCTGGATCTGCCCGAAGGCCAATGGCCATCTGCAGGCCACGGGCCGCGACGCCCGGGGCCGCAAGCAGTACCGCTACCACCCCCGGTTCCGCGAAGTGCGCGAGAGCACGAAGTACGAACACATGCTGGAGTTCGCGCGGCGGCTGCCGATGATCCGGCAGCGGATCGCCGGGCACATGGCCCTCAGGGGCCTGCCGCGCGAGAAGGTGCTGGCCACGGTTGTCCATCTGCTGGAGACCACCCTCATCCGCGTGGGCAACGACGAATACACCCGGGAGAACCGCAGCTACGGCCTCACGACGCTGCGCGACCCGCACGTGAGCGTCGAGGGCGCGCAGCTGAAGTTCCGCTTCAAGGGCAAGAGCGGCAAGAGCTGGAGCTTGCAGCTGCGCGACCGGCGCGTGGCGAAGATCGTGCGCGCCTGCCAGGAGCTGCCGGGCCAGCGCCTCTTCCAGTACGTCGACGAAGCGGGCGAGCTGCGCGAAGTGACGTCCGCCGACGTCAACGCGTACCTGCGCGAAATCAGCGGCGAGGACGTGACCGCGAAGGACTTCCGCACCTGGGCCGGCACGGTGATGGCCGCGCTCGCCCTGCAGGAGTTCGAAGCGATCGATTCACAGGCCACGGTGAAGAAGAACGTGAAGGCTGCCATCGAGCGCGTGGCCGCGCGCCTGGGCAACACGCCGACGATCTGCCGCAAATGCTACGTGCACCCGGAGATCCTCGATTCGTACGCGCAGGGCCAGCTCCTGCTGCAAGTGAAGCGCGAGGTCGATGCGGAGCTGAGCGGGAACCTCGCGTCGCTGCGCCCGGAAGAAGCCGCCGTGCTGGCCCTGCTCGAAAATCGCCTGTCGCGCACGCTGGAGGGCGAGCTCGAGGACAGCCTCAGGCAAGCCGCGCGCCGCTCGCAATCGACGCGGGGAACTCGATCACGGCCGACTCGGTCGCAGCCGACGACGAGCGGCTGATCGGCAGCCGTGCGCACACCGCGAGCTGGCGCAGCAGCACCCAGTGCAGGTTGTCGTTCATGCGCCGGTTGCCGTGCACCTCGCCCGGGTGCGGCAGCGCGCCGCGGATGACGAGGCGCGCGGGCTCGCCACCTTCGCCCGGCACGACCTTCAGGCGGACCTTGCGGCTGAAACTCAGTGCCCATTCGAGGCCCGTCTGGACGAGCCCTGCGGCAATGGCGCCATCCACCCAGACCTCGGCCGGCCGCAGGTCCAGGCTCGCGTCCACCTGGCGGCGCAGCAGTTCGCGATGGCGCTCATGCACCATGGCGCGCACGAGGCTGCCCAGGTCGATGCGATCGGGCGAAAGGTTGAACAGGCCGCCGCCGAGCCGCACGATCTGCTGCAGGGCCATGCCCGTGGCGCGCATCGAGACGATCGCGCGTCGCAGCGCCAGCACGTCCGGGTGCGCGAGCTTGCCTTCCATGCGCAGCCGGTCGATCTCGCACGTGAGGTCGTGGGTGCCGCCGGCGACTTCCTCGCAGATCGCCGCGACGAGGGCGGGCCATTGGGAATCGACAGCCCAGTCATCCTCGGTGCCCGGCGACCACGCGTAATTGGGACCGTCGGACCAGCGGCGGCGCGGCGTCGGCAAGGTGACCGCCGCGGCGGCGGTCACCGCGTGGTCGGAAGTCGTGGGTCGGCCCATCGGTCCATCACAGCAGAGCCAGCCGCCGGGTCAAGTCGGACAGCAGGGCCGCGCGTTGTAGGAGAGAGCCGATTCGCTGCCCGCTCACTTCCCTTCTGGGCCGTCCAGCGGCGTCAGCTCGACGACGGCGAGCCCATCCTTCTTCTCGAGACCGATCTTCTCGGCGGTGGCAGGCGACAGGTCGACGATGCGCCCGCGCACGTAGGGACCGCGATCCTGGATGGTCACGACGGCGCTCTTGCCCGTCTCGAGGTTGCGCACCAGCGCCCGGGTGCCCAGCGGCAGCGTCCTGTGCGCGGCGTTGTCCCTGTCGGGATTCATGGGCTGGCCGTCGGCCATCTTCCGATGGGCGAACTTCTTCGCATAGATCGATGCCTTGCCGACCTGCGGCCCGGGCGCGGACCAGGCCGGCGGGGCCGCGAGCAAGGCGCCCAGGACGAGCACCAGCCAGCGCATGACTGCACTGTCGCAGGCTGCAGTTCGCGCGGGGTCGGACCCCGAGGTCTTCCGGTGTAGGAAGTGCCGGCTCAGCGCGGCGGGACCGAGTTGCCCAGCACGAGCAGCGCGCGGAAGTCGTTCACGTTGGTGTGGGTCGGCCCGGTGAAGACGAGGTCGCCGATCGCGCCGAAATAGCCGTAGGCATCGTTGCGCGCCTGGTGCTCGTCGAGCTTGCAGCCTGCCGCCCGGGCGCGCGCCAGCGTGTCGGGCGCGACGAATGCGCCCGCGTTGTCCTCGACACCGTCGATGCCGTCCGTGTCCGCCGCCAGGCCCCACACACCGCCCTGGCCCTGCAGTGCCTGCGCCAGGCCCATGCAGAACTCGCCGGCACGCCCGCCGCGCCCGCGGGCGACGCCTTCGGGCAGCTTCTTCACGGTCACCGTGGTCTCGCCGCCGGAGAGGATGACGCAAGGCGCGACGAAGGGCTCGCCCGTATTGGCGCAGGCGCGTGCCAACGCGGCATGCACCTTGCCGACTTCGCGCGATTCCCCTTCCATCTCGTCCGACAGGATGTGCGCGGCGATGCCCGCCTCGCGCGCCGCCTGCGCCGCCGCCTGCAGCGATTGGCGGGGCGTGGCGATCAGGTGCACTTCGTTGTTCGCGAACACGGCGTCGCCGGGCTTGGGTGTTTCCATAGCGCCTTGCTCCAGCAGGCTCATCACGGCGCCGGGCACCCCGATGCCGTAGCGCTGCAGGATCGCGACCGCCTCCGCGCAGGTCGTCGCATCGGGCACGGTCGGACCGCTCGCGATCACCGAGGGATCATCGCCCGGCACGTCGCTGATCGTGAGCGTGACGACCCGCGCGGGCGCGCAGGCTGCCGCGAGCCGTCCGCCCTTGATGCGCGACAGGTGCTTGCGCACGCAGTTCATCTCTCCGATGCTGGCGCCCGATTCGAGCAGCTCGCGGTTGATGCGCTGCTTGTCCTCGAGCGTCAGGCCTTCGGCGGGCAGCGTGAGCAGCGCCGAGCCGCCGCCCGAGATCAGGCACAGCACGAGGTCATCGGGCGTGAGGCCGTGCGCCATCGACAGGATTCGCTGCGCCGCCTGCAGGCCCGCGGCATCGGGCACCGGGTGGGCGGCCTCGACGATCTCGATGCGTTGCTTCAGGCCTTCCGGGCGCGGGGGCGTGTGGTGGTAGCGCGTGACGACGAGCCCCTCGAGCGGCGCGTCCCGGGGCCACAGCGCCTCGACGGCGTGGGCCATCGCCCCGGCCGCCTTGCCGGCGCCGAGCACGAGGGTGCGGCCCTTCGGCGGCGCCGGGAGATAAGGTGCGGTGTTGTGCAGCGGCAGGGCGCGCTGCACGGCGGTGCGATAGAGATGCTCGAGGAAGGCGCGGGGGTCGGTGACCATCCGCGCATTGTGTCACTCAGCCCTTTTGCACGGCGATCCAGCGGTCGATCTTCGCTTCGAGCAGCGCCAGCGGCAGGCAGCCGTCGGCGAGCACCTGCGTGTGGAAGTGCCGGATGTCGAAGCGCTCGCCCAGCGCCTGGCGGGCGCGTTCGCGCAGCTCGATGATCTTGAGCTCGCCCACCTTGTACGCGAGCGCCTGGCCGGCCCAGGCCATGTAGCGTTCGGTGGCGCGGCGCGCACTCTCCTCGGTCGAGCCTTCCTTGGCCCGCAGGTAGGCGATGGTCTGCTCGCGCGACCAGCCCTTGTCGTGCAGGCCGGTGTCCACGACCAGGCGCAGCGCGCGGTGCAGCTCGGCGAACAGCCGCCCCATCAGCGCCAGCGGATCGTCGTACACGCCGAGGTCGTAGCCCAGGCTTTCCGCATACAGGGCCCAGCCTTCGCCGTACGCGTCGTACCAGGTCGACTGCAGGTACTTCGTCTGGGCGGTCTCGCGCTGCAGCGCCATCTGGTAGTGGTGGCCCGGCTGGCCTTCGTGCAGGAAGAGCGCGGTCATGCCCGACTTCTTGTACTCCGCAGGGTCTTGCACCACCACGTAGAAGACACCGGGACGCGAGCCGTCGGACGCGGGCGGCACGTAATTGTCCGACGCGGTGGCGCGGCGGATCGGCTCGATGGCGCGGATCTGCAGCGCCGTCTTCGGCGCGCGCTCGAACAGGCGCGGCAACTGCGCCTTCACGCGCTCGTTGATCGCACGGTAGGCGGCGATGACCTCGTCTTCGCTCTTGAACGGCCGCAGACCCGGCTGCTGGTTGAACCACTGGATGAAGGCGTCGACATCGCCCTGGAAACCGAAGCGCGAACGCAGCGCGCCCATCTCGCCGCGGATGCGCTCCACCTCGCGCAGGCCAAGCTCGTGGACCTGGGCAGGCGTCATGGACGTGGTGGTGCTGGAGCGCACCAGCATCGGATACCACTCCCGCCCGCCGGGAACGTTGGCCAGGCCCGCCGTCGTGCGTGCGGCCGGCAGGTAGGTCCGGGTCATGAACTCGCGCAGCCGGGCGACGGCGGGCACGACCTCACGCTCGACCACGCGCCGGTAGGCGGCCGCGATGCGCGCCTGCTGCTGCGCGGGGATGGCGTCCGGAAATTTTTTCGTGCCCGCCAGGTAGGGGCTGGCCGCCACGTTGGCGGGCAGCACCGCATCGAGCTGCGGCAAGGTGCGCTCCACCAGCGCGCGTGGCAGCGTGAAGCCCTGGGCCATGCCCTGCTTCATGTTCGCGATCGCCTGGTCGATCCAGGCCGGCAGGCCGGCCAGGCGGGTGAGGAAGTGGTCGTAGTTGGCGACGGTCTTCAGCGGCTGCGCCGCTTCGCCGCCGGCCCATTGCGACAGCTTGACGGGCATGGCGTCGACGTGGCCGACCGGCGCCAGGTGTGCGGGATAGGCCAGGCGCGCGAGCCTGTCCTTGTTCTCGTACTCCAGCAGGTCGTACGTCAGGGCCGCCTGTCCCTCGAGCTGCTCGCGCGGGATGGCCTTCAGTTGCGCCAGGGTGCGCTCGTACAAGGCGCGCTCGCGCTCCCGCGCGGCGGGAGCGATGTCGATCGTGAAGAGGCCTTCGTATCGCTCGTCGCCGGTGTTCTCCGTGGCATCGACCGGGAACAGGCGGCAGTACGAGTCGAGATAGGACTCGGCGAGCCGGGCGATGCGGGTGGCGGGAGCCGACGGCGAAGCGGCACGCGACAGGGCGGCGGGCAGCAGCAGGCTCGTGGCCAGTCCGGCATTGAGGGCACGGCGGGTGAGGCGGATGTCGTTCATGGGCCGCGATGCTATGCGAGCTTCGCGCGACCATAATGCCGCTCGTGGTCACTGCTGACAGATTCATGCCCGTTCAGCGGCGCGAATGGAATACGCGCTCGTCCTGATCCTCGGCCTCGTGGCCGGCACGCTGGGCGGCATCGTCGGCTTCGGCACGTCGATCATGCTGATGCCCGCGCTGGTCCTGGTGTACGGGCCGAAACAGGCCGTACCCATCATGGCCGTGGGCTCGATCCTGGCCAACGCGTCGCGCGTGGCCGCCTGGTGGCGCGACGTGGACTGGCGCACCACCCTCGCCTATTCGGCCACCGCCATGCCCGCCGCCGCGCTCGGCGCGCGCACCTTGCTCGTGCTGCCCGCGGGCGTGGTCGAAGCGGTGCTCGGCGCCTTCTTCATCGCGATGGTGCCGGCGCGCCGCTGGATGCTGGCGCAGCAATGGCGCCTGTCGCGGGCGCAGCTCGCCGGCGTCGGCGCCGTGATCGGCTACATCACGGGCATCGTCGTGAGCACGGGCCCGCTGAACACGCCCTTCTTCCTGATGCACGGCCTCGTGAAAGGCGCCTTCCTCGGCACGGAAGCCATGAGCTCGATCGGGGTCTACGTCGCCAAGGCGGCGGCCTTCCGCAGCTTCGGCGCGCTGCCGACGGAGACCTTCCTGCAGGGGCTGATCGTGGGCAGCACGTTGCTGGCCGGCGCCTTCATCGCGAAGCGCTACGTCCGCCAGCTGGACCCGGCGCGCTTCCGCTACCTGATGGATGCCGTGATGCTGGGGGCGGGGATGCTGATGCTGGGCGCGGCGCTGGGACACTAGGGCCCGGTGCGCCCGCCGTCACGCATCGCCTGCTCCGCCTGCGCGAGCAGGCGATCGGCTTCGGCCTTGATCGCCTTCACTTCGTCGAAGAGCCCCTGGGGCGGCAGCGTGCCCATGGACCGGGCAAGCTTTTGAGCCATGGCCAGGCGCTTCTGCGCCTCCACGTGCTTCTTGTGCGCCTCGACCCATCTTGCAAACGCCAACGCCACGGGATCGGTCACCATCGCGGCGATTGTGTCAGCGCCCGGCCCGAAAGCAATGTGCGTTACATGCACATGCCGCGCACGCGCATGCAACGCACCCCACAGACGATCAACCGACCGCGACCAGCGACAGGTTGTCGACCACGCCCCAGGCGCTGTTCGCGTTCTTCCAGACGAACACGTTGCCGCTCGTCACACCCGCAGGCACCGTGAAGGTGATCGCGATCGCGGTCGGAGCCGTGGCGCTCACCAGTTGCGACTGGCTGACCAGCGCCGCGCCGCTCGCGTCCATCAGTTTCACGCCGACGAAGACGCCCTCGGCCGCTGCCGTGATGCTGGCCGTGCCCGTGAGGCTGTAGGTCTTGCCCGCGACGACCCGCGCCGCGATGTCCTGGCCGCAGCCGCCCGCGTTGGTGCCCACCTGCAGCGCGCCACCGACGATGGCCGTGTTACCCCAGTCCACCCAGCCCGTCATGCCGCTGGCGAAGTCGCCGTTGGTGAGCACGTTGGCCGTGGTCGGCGCCGGCGTGGTGGTGTTGCCCGTCGTCGTGCCGGTCGAAGTGCCGGCCGTGGCGGCGGGCGCCCACCAGTTCCCCGCGGCAGCCACCATCGTCAGCAGCTGGATCTCGCTGTCGTAATAGCCCGTCGTGAGGTGGTTGGCGTTCCAGGTCCACAGGGCATCGAGGAAGCCTTGGTATGTCTTGTCGATGCAGGCGCCCAGCATGATGGGCCCGTGATAGGCCGCGCTGTTGCCGCCGGTGAGCTTGTTGCCGGACAGGTCGTAACCGGTGCCGATGACGGTCACGTCGCCGCCGGCCGCATTGGTCTGCGACTGGAAGAAGTTGACGATGCGCGCGCAGATGGTCTTCGTCGTGGCGTCGCCCGAGAGCAGGTAATCGGAGGCCAGGCGCCACGGGTCGCGGCACGAGTTCCACCAGTAGTCGCCCTCCTGGGCGATGCCGTCGCCGATGTAGCCGGGCGAAGGCGAAGGCGTCGGCCCCGTCACGTTCACGGCCCAGTCGGGCAGCAGGCCCGCCGATGGCGAGTAGGTCTGTTGCAGGTAGTTCAGCGTGGCCTGGTTCTTGGTGATGGCCTGGTCCCAGAACGTGTCGCCCGTCGCGGCCTTGAACGCGCGGAAGTGCCCCAGCATGTAGTCGGAGATGCGCGCGGAGCCCGCATGCGACACGCCACGGCCGCCCACCGACGCCGTGGCCGCATCCATGTTCCAGGCCTTCAGGCCGGAGATGTGGTTCAGCGCTTCCTGGTGGTAGTTCCATTTGCCGCTGCTGCCCCACTGCTTGTCGGCCATCAGGAGCGCCATCGCGATGTCCAGGTCGCCGTCGCACGCGCTCCAGCCTTGCCCGGCGGAACTGCCGTCGGCGGCCAGGCGCCAGTCCATCAGGTACTTGCCTTCCGGCACGTAGGCCGCTTCGCCGTAGGCCGGACGCGCGCGCACGACGGCGAGCAGGCCGTCGAACAGCGCCTGCGCGTTCGGGTCATGGCCCGCGAACAGGACAGCCAGCAGCATGCCGTAGCCCATGCCCTCGGACACAGTGATGTAGTTCGGGTCGGAAAAGCGGATCACGTACCCGCCGTACACGATGTTCGGCGTGCTGACCACGCGAGCGGCCTTCCACGCGTCGTACTGCTTCGTCAGCAGCGCGTCCATGGTGGTATTCGCCTGGCTGGGCCGCGCACCGGCGACGTAGGCCGTCAGGCGCGCACCAAAGGGGTAGCCGAGACCGCCGGCGGCGGGCGCCGGCGCCGGCGCCGGTGCGGGCGCAGGCGCGGGCGCAGGCGCGGGTGCAGGAGTAGGAGCGGGCGCAGGCGCAGGAGCCGGCGCGGGAGCGGGTGCCGGAGTAGGCACCGGCGTGGGAGCGGGCGTGGACCTGATGCGTCGGCCCGCGTATGCGGCACCGGACACCACCGCACCAGCCGCGGCGAACTTGGAAAACTCACGTCGTTTCATGCGTACTGCCTCTCGAGCTGAGCGGAACTCGTGCCGCCGACATGGCGAGCTCAGCAGCGCGCGATGTTAGTAGGACGTGGACTACAAACGGCTGAGTTTGTTTCCTACAAACGTAAGAATGGAAAGTGCCTTCTTACAGTCGAGCCGCATACCCTGCTCCATGGGTTCCTCTGTGACGGATTACCGTGTCGTGCGTAAGCCGACTTGTTAACTTGTGCCGCGGCGTAATCCGAGGAGGCCTCAAGGAAAAACGGAAGACATTTGGCGAGTTGCGGGTTCGCAACTGCTCTGCCTACTCAGTCGAGCCATACGGCGGTCGTGGACGACGACATCCACCCATACTGCCGGGACAGCCGAAGGAGTGCCCCATGAGCATCGTTGCGGAAAGCCTGCTGGTCGCATTGACTGCAGCGAGCGTGACGCTGTTGCGGCGTGCAGGAAGCATGCTGCCTTCGGACCGCGCGGCCGAAGCAGCGCGCGCGTACCGGGCGTTCCGGACGGGCCGGTATTTCGGCGGCCTCGATGCCTTGCGCGCCTTCAGTGTCATCGCGGTGATCTGGGTACACACCACGCCGCAGCACACGATCGGCCTCCTGAATCAGGGCCGCCGCGGCGTGGACCTGTTCTTCGCGATCAGCGGATTTCTCGTGACCACGCTGCTGCTGCGCGAATATCGCCGCCGCGGCTCGATCTCGCTGCGGGACTTCTATCTCAGGCGCACGCTGCGCATCTTCCCGCTGTACTACGCGGTGCTCGCCCTCTACTGCACGCTGGCCTACTTGCTGTTGCGAGGCACGCCGAAGGGAGAAGAGTTCTGGGGGAACCTGCCCGCCTTCCTCAGTTACACGGCCAACTGGTTCGTGGAAAGCGAGCGCGCCAGCGGCGAAGGGGTCACCTTCTACTTCGCATGGTCCCTGGCCGCCGAGGAACAGTTCTACCTGCTCTGGCCAGTGATCATGGTGCTGGTGCTGCAGCACGCGCCTCGCCCGCTGGCGCTGGTCGCACCGGTCACGGCCCTGCTCCTGGTGCAAATGGCAGGGGCCGCGATGGGCCGAAGCAGTTTCGCCGGAACGGTGATGGGCAGCATCGAGACGGCGATCCTGTTCGGCGTGCTGTTCGCGGTGCTGATGGACGACGAGTCCACCTTCGCCGGCATCTACCGCTTGCTCGGAAATCGCTGGGCCGCGGTGATCGCGGCCCTCGGCATGCTCGCGTGCCTCGCGATGGATGCGCCGTGGCACGTCGGAAGTTTCTGCATGGCCGTGCTCGTGGCCTGCGTCTGCCTGAGGGAGGACACGTACCTGCACACGGTCCTGCGCTATCGCCCGCTCGTCTACGTCGGCACCATCAGCTATGGCATCTACCTGATGCACATGCTGGCGGCCAACGTGTCGAGGAAGGTGCTCGGCCACGACTTCGGCACCGACATCTTCGTGCTCACGGTGCCGATCGTCATCGCCGCGGCGACGGCGAGCTACTTCCTGTTCGAGCGCCCGGTGCTGCGCTTCAAGAGCCTCTTCTCGCGACTGCCCGACACGAGCCCTGCGACTTCGCCGGCCCCGGCGGAAGTGGGTGTGGCGGCGGCACTCGGGGCCTCCCTGGGCGTCACCAGCCCTTTGCCGAAATGAACTCGCGCAACTTGGCCGCGACGACGTCGCACCCGGCATCGTTCAGGTGAATCGTGTCGAAGCGAAGCGACGACGGCGTCTGGTCGTTCGCGTGGTCGATGACGTCCTGCGGGTTGTTGGGATCGAACCGGCTCACGAGGTAGCTGCGGATGTCGAGGAAGTTGTCCGGGTACTTCTGAGAGAGTGCCAGGTCGGCCTGCACCGCGCCGTTGTACTGGGTCGAGCCCGGCAGGTCGGTGCTCCACGTCAGCATGGACATCACGATGAATTTCGTGCCCGGCTTGAGCGCCGCGATGGACGCCGCGAGGTTGGCTGCAACCTGGTCCTTGTACCAGTCGTTGTGCCCGTACCAGAAGATGCTGACCCAGTCCTTGTGGTCGGTGTCGGCCTGCACCCGCGCGTCGATCTGCGCCGAAGTCTGTCCGACCACGCCCCCGTTGTAGACCTGCCGGTCCGGGAAGACCTGCTGCAGGTGCGACGCGTACAGGTTGGTGATCGAGTCGCCCCAGCACGCGATGTTCCTGTTGGCCGCCGGGCTCGCAGCGACGGCAGGGGTCGCCGCGACGGTGGTCGCCGTTGCGGGGTCCGCTGCCGCTGTTGCCGCCGAGGTCTGCTGGACTCCGGTGGCCTGGGGAACGGACGCCGCGGCGCCGCTGTCCGAAGCGCCGGCGCCTGCACCGCCGCCGCCACCACCACACCCTGCGAGTGCGCCGACCCCGAGAAATGCTAGAGCCTTTCGCCTGTTCATGTAATCCCAGTCCTACATCCGTGGAAAGGCTGAGATTGTGGTTGGCGCAATGGCTGAGCCCGGTAAGCTCGAGAGTGTTAGTGTAGGCAGGCGTTACGAAGCTCAGCCATTCGCGCGCAGGCTGGCGAGTCGCCTGACCGCGAACATGGTCACGCTGAAGCGGCCCGCGGCTCGGCCATGCCACTTCCCGCGCCGTGTTTTCGTGAATTTCTCCATGGCCGATGGCGGGACTCGCAGATGTGCGACGATCTGTAAATCGCCCATGAGGAGCTGACCCATGATCCGATCGCTGCTGCTGGCCATCGCCTTCGCCGTCCCGCTGTCCGCCACGTTCACCGCGCACGCCGAAGCGCCGGCCGCCAAGAGGCAGGCGCCAGGCTGGTATCGCACGAAGGTGGGCGATATCGAAGTCACGGCGCTGCTGGACACGACGGCGAAATTGCCGATGACGCAGTTCCTCACCGGCGCGCCGAAGGAACAGCTCTCGGCCGCCCTGTCGAAGCATTTCCTCGACGACCACCCCGAGCTGTCGGTCAACGCCTTCCTCGTCAACACCGGCAATAAGCTGGTGCTGATCGACACCGGCCTGGGCACCGGCATGGGCTCGAGCCCGATGCTGCTGCGCAACCTGCGCGCCGCCGGCTATCGCCCCGAGCAGGTCGACGAGGTCTACATCACCCACATGCACGGCGATCACATCGGCGGCCTTGCCGCGGGCAACAAGCGCACCTTTCCGAACGCCGTGCTGCGCATCGACAAGGCCGACACGGATTACTGGCTGAGCGACAGCGAGGTGGACAAGGCGCCCCAGGACCAGCGTGACAGCTTCGCCACGGCGAAGGCCATGGTGGGTCCCTACATCGCGGCAGGCAAGTTCAAGCCCTTCGAAGGCGTGACGCAGCTCGTGCCGGGCGTGACAGCCATCCCCGCGCACGGCCACACGCCGGGGCACGCGGTCTACCGCATCGAAAGCCGTGACCAGGTACTGATCCTTTGGGGCGACCTCATGCATGTCGCCGCGGTGCAGTTCGAGAACCCGAAGATCGCGATCAGCTTCGATTCCGACAGCCCGCGCGCGATCGTCGAGCGCGAGAAGGCTTTCGCCGAAGCGGCGGGCAAGCGCTGGATGGTCGGCGCCGCGCACCTGTCGTTCCCGGGGCTGGGGCACATCCGCGCCGAAGGCGGCGGTTATGCCTTCGAGCCGCTCAATTACTCGGCGCTGAGGAACTGAGGCACCGGGATCAGGGCGCCGGGGCGCCCGCCTCGAACCAGCGGCCGATCACCGCCCGCTCCGCGTCGGTGATGCCGGTCGCGTTGTTCAGCGGCATGGTCTTGGCCAGCACGGCCTGCTGGTAGACCTGAGCCGCGAGCGCCTTCAGCGCTTCCGGCGAATCCAGGCGGATGTTCTTCATCTGCAGCTGCTCGCCATGGCACTGGTAGCAGCGCTGGGCGATGACCTTCTGCACGACGGCGTACGTGACGGACTGCGGCGCGGCGGCCGGCGTCGTCGTGGCGGGCCGCAGCCACACAAGCACGCCGGCGATCACGGCGATGCCCGCCAGCGCGTAAGGCAGCGGGTTCGCGTTGCGGCCGAGCTTGAAGCCGTGGCGCAGCACGAAGAACTGGCGGATCGCCGCCCCCGCGACCATCATCGCGAGGAGCACGAGCCAGTTGTGCGGATGCGACCACGTGAAGCTGTAGTGATTGCTCAGCATCGCGAACAGCACCGGCAGCGTGAAATACGTGTTGTGCACGCTGCGCTGCTTGCCGCGAAAGCCGTGGATCGGGTCCACCGGCTCGCCCGCCCGGATCGCGGCCACCACCTTCTTCTGTCCGGGGATGATCCAGAAAAAGACGTTGGCGCTCATCGCCGTGGCGAGCATCGCGCCGACCAGCAGGAAGGCGGCGCGACCCGGGAACACGCGGCACGCGAGCCACGCCGCGGCCCCCACCAGCACGAGCACGATGGCACCGACGATCGCGTCGCCTCTTTCGCGTTCGCCGAACAGCTTGCACACCTGGTTGTAGGCCGACCAGAAGACGTACAGCGACGCGACGGCCAGGACGCCGGCGAGGAATGGCGGCCAGTCGAACAGGTTCCTGTCGACCAGGAACGTGCCCGCATTCCACAGGTACAGCACCGTGAACAGGCCGAAGCCGGTGAGCCAGGTCGAGTAGCTCTCCCAGTAGAACCAGTGCAGGTGGTCCGGCAGCTTCGGCGGGGCCACGGCGTACTTCACCGGGTGGTAGAAGCCGCCGCCGTGCACGGCCCACAGCTCGCCGGTGGCGCCCTCCCTGCGCATGGGTTCGTCGGCCGGCGGCACGAGGCTGGAGTCGAGGAAGACGAAATAGAACGAGGAGCCGACCCACGCGATCGCGGTGATCACGTGCGCCCATCGCAGCAGCAGGTTGGCCCAGTCGAGAAGGTAGGTTTCCATCAGCCTTGGAGTTGCAGGATCTGCGCCACGACGCTCGCGGCGATCACTTCGGGTTGCTTGCCGGCGATGCCGGGAATGCCGATCGGGCAGGTGATGCGCGCGAGTTCGCCGCCCGAGAAGCCGCGCTGCTCCAGGCGATGGCGGAAGGTCGCCCACTTGGTCTTGCTGCCGATCAGGCCGACATAAGGCAGGTCGTCGCGCTCGCGCAGGCGCTTGAGGCACGCGGCGATGACGTCGAGGTCCTCCGCGTGGCTGAAACTCATGACGAGCACGCGCGATCCAGGCACGAGCAGCGGCACGGCCGCCTGCACCGGGTCGGAGTGCTCGCATTCGACGTTGCCGGGCACTTCCTGCGGAAAGACTTCGTCGCGGCTGTCGATCCAGGTCACGGCGAAGGGCAGCGGCGCGAGCGCCTGCACGATCGCGCGGCCGACATGGCCGCCGCCGAACAGCGCCAGGGGTTCGCGCCGGGGGGCGAGCCGCTGCGCAAGCGGCGCGGCATCGGCGCGCGTCACGCGCTCGAAGCGCAACTGCATCGCGCCGCCGCAGCATTGCCCCAGGCTCGGGCCCAGCGTGTACCCGCGCTCGAACGGCACGCCCCCACTGGCCAGCAAGGCGCGCGCCTTGGCGATCGCTTCGAGCTCGACATGCCCGCCGCCGATCGTCCCGTCGATCGCATCGGGGAAAACCAGCATCCAGGCGCCCGCTTCGCGCGGCGCCGAGCCCTGTGTGGACAAGACGGTGACCAGCACCGCGTCCTCATGTTCGAGCCTGCTCGTGAATTTCATGCGGAAGTACGCGGTGTGCTGCTTGAGCGACAAAACTCGATTTCAAAAGGTAACGGCAGTCGTCTTGCTGATCAATATCCCGTTCAATCGATTCCGCATGATGGATGCGCCAATTCGAGCGCGCTTGTTGATGAAGGAGACATCGATGCACTTCGTTCGCCACCTGCGCCTCGGCGCCCCCGCTGCCGTCGTGGCCGCCCTGCTGGCTGCCTGCTCTTCGCCGCCTCCGCCCGCGCCCGTCGCGAAGGCGCCCGCCCCGGTGCAGGCGCCCAAGGCGGCCGAAGCGCCCCTGCCGCCCCCCGCCCACATCTCGCAGGCGACGACGCCGCGCGCCTACCGCACGGACGCGGCCACGCACCTGTACAGCAAGAACCACGATCGCATCTACAAGGGCAAGTTGCCGCCGCTGCTCTATGCCGTCGGCGTGCTGCAGGTGGAAGTCGATGCCCGCGGCAACGTGCGCTCGCTGACCTGGATGCGCGCGCCCTCGCACGCCCCCGAAGTGGTCGCCGAGATCGAACGCACCGTCCGCGCCGCCGCACCTTTCCCGGCACCGACGCGCATGGGCCACGTGGTCTACACCGACACCTGGCTGTGGCACAAGAGCGGCCGTTTCCAGCTGGACACGCTGAGCGAAGGCCAGCTCTGATGTAGTCGGCCTCATCGGTCGGCCTCACGAGCCCCGGTAGGTCGAATAACTGAAAGGGCTCACGAGCAGCGGCACGTGATAGTGCTGCGCCGGCTGGGCGATACCGAAATCGACGCTCACCTTGCCGAGGAAGCTCGGCTCGGGCAGCGCGACCCCGCGCGAGCGGAAGTAACCGGCGACATCGAACACCAGCCGGTACGTGCCCTTCTTCAGGTTGGCCCCCTCCAGTACCGGACCGCCCGCGTGGCGGCCGTCGGCGTCGAGCACGAAGCGCTTGACCAGCGCCGTGTTCGCCCCTGACGTCGAATAGAGTTCCACGGCCATGCCCGCCGCGGGACAGCCGTGCATCGTGTCGAGGACGTGCGTGCTCAGGCCCATGTAACATCCTTCGCTCAGAAGGAAACAGTGTATGGCTTATGACAGCACCGCGCCCTACCCGCGTGACCTCGCGGGCTACGGCCGCACGCCGCCCGACCCGCGCTGGCCGGGGCAGGCCCGCCTCGCGGTGCAGTTCGTGCTCAATTACGAGGAAGGCGGCGAGAACTGCGTGCTGCACGGCGACGCCGGCTCCGAGCAGTTCCTCTCGGAAATGTCCAGCCCGGCGAGCTACCCGGACCGCCACCTGTCGATGGAGAGCATCTACGAGTACGGTTCGCGCGTGGGCGTCTGGCGCATCCTGCGGGAGTTCGAAAGGCGCGGCTTGCCGCTCACGGTCTTCGGCATCGGCATGGCCCTGCAGCGCCACTCGGAGGTGGCCGCCGCGTTCAGCGACCTGGGCCACGAGGTGGCGGCGCACGGCTGGCGCTGGATCCACTACCAGCAGGTGGACGAGGCGACGGAGCGCGAACACATGCGCCTGGCGATCGAAGCGATCACGCGCGCGACCGGCGCGCGGCCGCTCGGCTGGTACACCGGGCGCGACAGCCCGAACACGCGCCGCCTGGTGGCCGACGAAGGCGGCTTCGAATACGACAGCGATTACTACGGCGACGACCTGCCGTTCTGGATGAAGGTGCGCAAGAGTGACGGCACGGTCGTGCCGCACCTGGTCGTGCCGTACACGCTCGATGCGAACGACATGCGGTTTTCGCTGCCGCAGGGCTTCGCGCAGGGCGACGATTTCTTCACCTACCTGCGCGACACGTTCGACGCGCTGTACGCGGAAGGGGCGCAGGCGCCGAAGATGATGAGCGTCGGCCTGCACTGCCGGCTGGCCGGCCGGCCCGGGCGCTTCCTCGCGCTGCAACGCTTCCTCGATCACGTCGCGAAGCACGACCGTGTCTGGGTGTGCCGCCGCATCGAGATCGCCAGGCACTGGAAAGCCGTGCACCCGTTCAAGGATTGAGATGGCGATCACGCTGGACCAGCTGGAAGGCATCTACGAGCACTCGCCCTGGGTGGCGCAGGCAGCCATGGCGCGCGGCCCGTTCCGCTCGCTTGCGCATTTGAAGCACGCACTGGCGCAGGTGGTGCGCGACGCCGGTCGCGAGAAGCAGCTCGAGCTGCTGCGCGCGCACCCGGAGCTTGCAGGCAAGGCGATGGTCGCGGGCACCATGACGACCGAATCGGTCAATGAGCAGGGCCGCGCGGGCCTGTCGCACTGCACGCCCGGGGAATTCGCGAAGCTGCAGCAGCTCAACGCCGATTACAACGCGAAGTTCGGCTTCCCGTTCATCCTGGCCGTGCGTGGGCCGCGCGGCACGGGCCTGACGCGACAGGAGATCATCGAGACCTTCGAGCGGCGCCTGGCCAACCCGGTCGATTTCGAGCTGGCCGAGGCCCTGCGCAACGTGCATCGGATCGCGGAACTGCGCCTCGCCGACAAGTTGGGCATCGAATCCGCGCTGGGCGACTTCGTCTGGGACAAGCTCGAAGCGCTGGCCGGGTTCAGCGATCCGGGCTTCAAGGAAAAAGGCCAGCTCACGGTCACGTACCTGACGGACGCACATCGCGCCGCGGCCGCACGCATCGTCGCCGACATGCAGGAATGCGGTTTCGACGAAGTGGGCATCGATGCGGTGGGCAATGTCGTCGGCGTCTACCATGCAGTGGAGCCCTCCCCTGGAGAGGGGAGGGTCGGGGTGGGGTCGGGCCACAATGACACCGGCACGGTGAGGAGTCGCAGACTCCTCACCGGCTCGCACTACGACACGGTGCGCAATGGCGGCAAGTACGACGGCCGCCTGGGCATCTATGTGCCGATCGCCTGCGTGCGCGAGCTCGCGCGCGCACGCAGGCGACTGCCCTTCGGCATCGAGGTCATCGGATTTTCCGAGGAGGAAGGCCAGCGCTACAAGGCCACCTTCCTCGGCTCCGGCTCGCTGATCGGCCAGTTCAACCCGGCGTGGCTGGACCAGAAGGACGCCGACGGCATCACGATGCGCGACGCGATGCGCCATGCCGGCCTGCCGGCGACGATGGCGGCCATCGCGGCATTGAAGCGCGACGCGAAGCAGTACCTCGGCTTCGTCGAGGTGCACATCGAGCAAGGCCCCGTGCTGAACGAAATCGACCTGCCGCTGGGCATCGTCACGTCCATCAACGGCGGCGTGCGTTACCAGTGCGAGGCGACGGGCATGGCCAGCCACGCGGGCACCACGCCGATGGACCGCCGGCGCGATGCGGCCGTCGCGGTGGCGGAACTCGCGCTCTTTATCGAGCAGCGGGCGGCGCGCGATGGCGATTCGGTCGGCACGATCGGCATGCTCGACGTGCCGGGTGGCTCGATCAACGTCGTGCCCGGCCGCTGCCGGTTCAGTCTGGATCTGCGCGCGCCCACCGACCCGCAGCGCGACGCGCTGGTGGCCGACGTGCTCGCGCGCATGAAGGCCATCGGCGAGCGCCGCGGCGTGCGCTTCGATGGGGAAGAAACGATGCGCGCGGCCGCCGCACCGAGCGATCCCGCATGGCAGGCGCGCTGGGAGCGCGCCGTCGATGTCCTGGGCGTGCCGCTGCATCGCATGCCCAGCGGCGCCGGCCACGACGCGATGAAACTGCACGAGGTCATGCCGCAGGCGATGCTGTTCGTGCGCGGCCAGAACTCGGGCGTCAGCCACAACCCGCTGGAATCGACGACGGCGCACGACATGCAGCTTGCCGTCGAAGCCTTCGCCCAGCTGCTCGAGGACCTCGCGCAAGAACGACAATGAACGACGACTACGAGCGGATCGACGCCTGGGTCGACGCGCACTTCGACGAGGAGGTGCGCTTCCTTCAGGAACTGGTGCGCGTGCCCACCGACACGCCGCCGGGCAACAACGCCCCCCACGCCAACCGCACGGCGCAATTGCTGCGCGATCTCGGCTTCGCGGTCGAGAAGCACCCGGTGCCCGAGGCCCAGGTCCGCGCGCAGGGCATGCAATCGATCACGAACCTGATCGTGCGCAGGCGTTACGGCGAGGGCCGGACCATCGCCCTGAACGCGCATGGCGACGTCGTGCCGCCCGGCGAAGGCTGGACGCACGACCCGTACGGCGGCGAGATCGTGGACGGCAAGCTGTATGGGCGCGCCGCGGCCGTCAGCAAGAGCGACTTCGCGACCTTCACCTTCGCCGTGCGCGCGCTGGAGTCGCTCAAGGCCACGCTGAACGGCGTCGTCGAACTGCATTTCACCTATGACGAGGAATTCGGCGGCGAGCTCGGGCCGGGCTGGCTGTTGCGCCACGGCCTGACGAACCCGGACCTGCTGATCGCGGCGGGCTTCAGCTACGAGGTGATCACCGCGCACAACGGCTGCCTGCAGCTGGAAGTGACCGTGCACGGGCGCATGGCCCATGCCGCGGTGCCGCACACCGGCGTGGACGCGCTGCAGGGCGCGGTGCGAATCCTGCACGCGCTGTACGCGCAGAACGAGGCCTACAAGCGCGTGAATTCGAACGTGCCCGGCATCACGCATCCCTACCTGAACGTCGGGCGCATCGAGGGCGGCACCAACACCAACGTCGTGCCCGGCAAGGTGGTGTTCAAGCTCGATCGCCGCATGATTCCCGAAGAGAAGCCGGAGAACGTCGAGACGACGATCCGGCGCGTGATCGAGGATGCGGCCGCGCTCGTGCCGGGCATCCGGGTCGACATCAGGCGCCTGCTGCTCGCGCACTCGATGAAGCCGTCGCCGGGCAACGCACCGCTGGTCGAAGCCCTGCAGAAACACGGCAGCCAGGTCTTCGGCGAGCCGATCCCGGCGATGGGCACCCCCCTGTACACCGACGTGCGCCTCTATGCCGAGCGCGGCATCCCCGGCGTGATCTATGGCGCCGGCCCCCGCACGGTGCTCGAGTCCAACGCCAAGCGCGCCGACGAGCGCCTCGATCTGGACGATCTGCGCCGGGCGACGAAGGTCGTGGCGCGCGCCCTCTTCGATTTGCTTATGTAGAAAAAAGGAAAACCCTGCGAGGCTGAAGCATCGCAGGGCCGAGGGCCGGCGCGCCTGTCAGGCCAGACGCGGAAATGGGCATGCGGCCCCGGAGGGCCGGAATCCTTGTGCGTCGTCGCCGCTCAGCGCACGCGGCCGCGGCGGAACAGGTTCACGATCGCCAGCAGGATCACCGCGCCGAGCAGCGAGACGATGAACGAGCCGATCGAGAAACCTTCGTTGATGGTGCCGGTGCCCACCAGCGGGGAGATCAGCCAGCCGCCCAGGAAGGCGCCCACGATCCCGACGATGACGTTCAGCAGGATGCCCTGCTGCGCGTCGGTGCGCATGATGAGGCTGGCGATCCAGCCGACGATACCACCCACGATCAACCAGATGATGAAGTTCATACAGTGACTCCTTGCCGCGAACGGCGTGTTGTTGAAGCTGGCCGGCCCTCTGGGTTGCCGACCACCTGCCACCCGCGCATGGGACGGCCGGTGATTGGCAATATCGGCCGCACCCCGTGGCCGGGGCGTAGTCGCCATTGGAGCCTCATCGTGCGGGCAAGCCGCATGGCGGCGTCGGACGCTCCCTACCCACGGCTGGGCTTGTGCGCAGGGACAGGGCGCGCAGGCGGACGTCCTACTTGGCGCTTCGCCGTGCTCCGCCGTCCACGCGCTGCTTCTTCCGGCATGGAGGCGCTGGCCGGCTCCCTAGACTGCATGCATCGAGGCGAGTCACCGCAGGAGTTTTCAAGATGAGATCACTCGACAAGACGCTGTCACGCAAGAGCCTGGCTTCCTTCGGCGCCATGACCGTGTTCGCGGTCACCGCCATGGCGGCGCAGGTGGCCGGCAACCAGTTCCCCGAGGGCGCGCCCCTGGACAAGAGCGGCAGCTACCAGGCCGAAATCCAGGCATGCAAGGCCGGCAAGACCGCCGAGGACCAGGCAACCTGCATGAAGGAGGCACGCAACGCGCAAGCCGACAAGAAGCGCGGCGTGCTCGACAACTCGAACGGCCAGTTCGAAGCCAACGCCCGCGCGCGCTGCAATGTGCTGACCGGCGAGGACAAGTCGGCGTGCGAGGCGCGAATGATGGGATACGGGACGGTATCGGGCAGCGTTGCCGGTGGCGGGCTGCTGCGCGAAGTCGAGACCGTCGTCACGCCGCCGGGCGAGGGATCCGTAACGGCGGCACCGAAGACTTCGGACCCGGCCGCCCCGGTGCCGGCGCAGAAATAGAACGCGAAGGAAGTCTTCGCCAGGGAGACAGCGGGCCCACGCGGCCCGCTTTTTTTGGCACCCTGGACCGTTGTCTTTTCCGCGATTTCGTTGCGTCTTCTGTTGCAAACAGTGTCAATCGAGCCGCCTCGTCACGTTTGCTCACGTCGCGCGCAGCCACAGCCTTGAGCATCGCCCCACCCCAACAACTTCAGCCAGGCATTACGCATGAAGAAGAGCAGCAACCTGCAGTGGATCGGACTGGCCGTGTGGAGCGGCATCGTGGCAGCGGGCGTGGTCGCCTGCGGCGGTGGCGGCGATGGCGGTGCGGCGCAGGGCTCGATGCGTTTCGCCCTGACCGACGCGCCCGCCTGCGGCTGGGACCACGTCTGGGTCACGGTGGAAAAGGTCAGCGTGCACACCAGCGCGACCGCTTCCGACACCGACGCGGGCTGGACCGACCTCACGCTGTCGCCGGCGCGCCGCATCGACCTCCTCTCGCTCACCAACGGCGTGCTCGAGGAACTGGGCACGGTGCCGCTCGCGGCCGGCCATTACTCGCAAGTGCGTCTCGTGCTGGCGTCCAACACGGGCAACGCGAACCCGCCGGCCAACGCCGTGCAGCCCACGGGCGGGTCGGTCGTCGCCCTGTCCACGCCCAGCGGCCAGCAAAGCGGCCTGAAGCTGCAGGTCCACACGGACGTCGCCCCCGGCCAGATGGCCGACCTCGTGCTCGACTTCGACGCCTGCCGCTCCGTCGTGAAATCCGGCAGCTCCGGCCAGTACCAGCTCAAGCCCGTGATCTCGGTCGTGCCGCGCATCGTCTCGGGCATCCAGGGTGTCGTGACGAGCACGCTCGCGCTCAGCAGCACGACGATCTCGGCCCAGCAGAACGGCGCGGTAGTCCGGGCGACCACGCCCGATTCGAGCGGCAACTTCTCGATCCCGTTCCTGTCGGCCGGCACGTACACGCTGGTCATCACATCGGATGGGCGCGCCACCGGCGTCGTCACCAGCGTGCCCGCGGGCACCACGACCACCGTCGTGAGCACGGCTGCGGCGCCGATCGTGCTGCCGACCTCGTCGATGGCCGACGTGACAGGCACCGTGACGGCCAGCACGCTGGCCAACGGCAGCACCGTGACCACCGCGGTGACCGATGCCACGATGCGCGCGCTGCAGGCGCTCACGGGCGGACCGCAGATCGAAGTGGCGAGCCAGCCCGTCGACGCGACCGCCGGCAGCTACCACTTCCGCCTGCCCATGGCCGCCCCGGTCAAGGGCGCTTATGCGGCCGGCACGACCACGCTCACGCTGACGCCCGATTCCACCGTGGCTGGCAAATACACGATCGAAGCTTCCGCGCCGGGCCGGTCCACGCTGACGAAGCCGGCGGACGTGAGCTCGACCAGCAGTGCCCAGGTGAACTTCGGCTACTGACCAGCTGATCCGAAATCGGCCCCGTCCTACAGACGGGCCGGTCTCGGCCGATACGCTAGGACGCCGTGTCCACCCGCAACATCCGCGACACGCTCGCCGCCCGCTCCTTTCCCGCCATCCTCGCGATGGCCATGGTGGGGTTCGGTCTGTACTTCGACCAGGCCGCGTCGTCGCTGGCCGCGCAGCAGCAGCAGGGCGCGGCAATCGACACCGCGCTGGCCCGCGAAGCTGCGTCGCCCGAAGTGCGGCGCATCGCGCGGTGGGCAGTGGCCACGCAGGATGCTGCGGGCCTGCCCTTCGTCGTCGTCGACAAGGTGCAGTCGCGCATCTTCGCTTTCGATCCGCAGGGGCATCCCACGGGCAACGGCGCATTGCAGGCCGGCCCGGACGTGCTCGCCTCCGGCCGGCTCGTCGCCGACCCGCTCGCGTCCGCACGCACCGGCGCCATCGTGTGGGCGAACGCCAGCACCCAGCTCGCGGTGCGCTCCGTGACCAGCGACCGCGCGCCGGCCGCCGACAGCACATCCCTGCAGGTCGATCCCGGATTCTGGTTGGAACGCCTGGCGGCCCTGCGCACGCAACCGAGCGTGGCGTACGTGCTGCCGCAAGGCTACACGGCAAGGAGACCGTCATGAGCAGTCAAGGGACGGGCAAAGGCGCGGGTCGGGGCCCGGAAGCGGGCCACGCGCGGCATGGGCCGCGCAGCGAGGTCAACTGGGAGGGCGGTTCGGGTCGCCAGCCCTACGCCAACCAGGGCGCGCAGGAAACGACCGAATCGGACAACCATGAAGTGCCCGAAGGCAATCGCGGCGACATGTCCGGCCGCAACCAGGAACAGCTGGACGAGGCCAGGCGCAAGCCCTGACCGCGTCCGCTGCGGGTGGGGTCGTCAGATCACGTGCAGCAGCATCAGCAGGATGACGACGACGAGCGGCACGCCCAGAAGCCAGAGGATGACAGGCATTTCGGATCTCCCATGAGTTGTCGATGCTTCTCAGGCTAGGCGGCGCTCCCGCCGCAGCCTGAGCGCCGCCGCCACGAAGCGCGGTAGGCACCTGCCTACAGCCGCGCAGCGCATTTCGAACGAGCCCGCGTCCGACACGGCCCCGAGCGCTGAGGCTTTCCAATGGCGTTCGGACTTGCTGCCAAGGACCGCCATGGACTCGTTGCTCAGCCGAATCTCCCCCAGCGTCACCAACATGATCCGCATGGACCACAGCCATGTGCTCACGACCTTCCACCAGTACGAGGCCGACGCCTCGCCGCGCGTGAAGAAGGGCCTGGCGGACCAGGTATGCGTGGCGCTCGAGATCCACGCGCAGCTCGAAGAGGAAATCTTCTACCCGGCATTGCGCGCCGTCGCCGACACGGAGTTCGTGCGCAAGAGCGTGCCGGAGCACGACGAGATGCGGCGCCTCATCAACCAGCTGCGCAAGCTCGAGCCCACCGCCGCCGGCTTCGACGAGACCTTCTACCAATTGATGAACAACGTGATGCATCACGTCGCCGATGAGGAGACGCTGCTCCTGCCGGCGGCGGAACGCGTACTGGCCGACCAGCTCGGCGAGCTGGGTGCGCGCATGACCAAGCGCCGCCTGCAACTGGCCGCACCGCGCACCGGCGAGATCGCCGGCAGCATGGCGCGCTCGATGGGATCGGGCGCCATCGTGGCGGGCGCCGGCGCGCTGCTGGCTTGCAGCTACCTGCTGTCGCGCCCGCGCAGCCGGCATGCACGCACGCGCACCTGAAGGACTCGCATGCAGGCGATCGTCGTCTTCTCGCACCTGCGCTGGAATTCCCTCTACCAGCGGCCCCAGCACCTGCTCACCCGGCTCGCGCGGCATTGGCGAGTGGTCTTCGTCGAGGAGCCCATGGCCGGCGCGGGGCGCAACGAACTCCAAGTGTTCGAGGCCGCCCCGGGCGTGCAGGTATGGCAGCCGCGGGTGACGGGCGATGCCCCCGGCTTCCACGACGACCACCTTCCGGTGCTGCAGCAGCTGCTGGCCACCGGCATCCGCGAGCACGACGTGCGCGACTACTGGGTGTGGTTCTACACGCCGATGGCCGTGCCGCTCGCGTCGTGCCTGCAGCCACGCGGCATCGCGTACGACTGCCTGGACGAACTCGCGCACCTACCGGGCGCGCCACGGCAGCTCCTGCAACGCGAGAACGCCTTGTTCAAGAGGGCGGACCTGGTCTTCACGGCCGGGCGCAGCCTGTACCACGCCAAGCGCCTGCGCCATCCGGACGTGCACTGTTTCCCGAGCGGCGTCGATGCGCAGCACTTCGCGGGCGCGCGCGCGGACCATCCGCTTCACGCCGGCATCCCGCGTCCCCGACTGGGCTACAGCGGGGTGATCGACGAGCGCATCAACCTCGAGCTGCTCGATGCGATCGCCAGGGCCCGGCCCGAGTGGAACCTCGTGATGGTCGGCCCGGTGGTGAACGTCGATGCGGCGCGCCTGCCCCGCCGCGACAACATCCACTGGCTGGGGCAGCAAGGCTACGAGGACCTGCCGCGCCTCATCTGCGGGTGGGACGTGTGCCTGCTGCCATACTCGCTGGGCGACTCCACCCGGTACATCAGCCCGGCCAAGACGCTCGAGTACATGGCCTGCGGGCGTCCGTCGGTGAGCACGTCGATCCGCGACATCGTCGAACCCTACGGCCACGTCGTGCGCGTGGCCGACACGCCGGAAGGCTTCATCGCCGACATCGAGATGCTGATGGCCCGCACGCCGGCGCAGCAGGACGAGCATGCGCGCCTGCTCAAGGAGATCGCCGCTGGCAGTTCATGGGACGCCGTCACGGGCAGCATCGCCGAGCTGCTCGCGCAGGCCGACGAGATCGCCGACAGCAACGCGGCGTTCGCGAAGCCGCAGCCGACGATGGACGAGAAGGAGCCGGTGCCGCTGTACCTCGCCAATGCGGCCCAGGCGCTGGCGATCGTCGCGCCACCGGACCCGGACGGCCGGCGCACGGCGACTGGCGGCTGACGCGTCGCCTGCCTATAGTCGCAGCACGCGACCTGTCGCGTGAGGAGCATGGCATGGCCGACACGATCCGCTTCGAGGACGGCGCGGGCTACGAACGCGTGATGGGCATCTGGAGCCGCAGGGCCGGCGCACGTTTCCTCGACTGGCTCGCCGCGCCGCACGGCTGGCGCTGGGTCGACGTGGGCTGCGGCAACGGCGCGTTCACCCAACTGCTGGCGGAGCGCTGCGCGCCCGCGGCCGTGACGGGCGTCGATCCGTCGGCGGGGCAGCTCGATTACGCGCGCTCGCGACCCGGCGCGAGCGGCGCCGCCTACCTGCAGGGCGACGCGATGGCGCTTCCCGTGGGCGACGCCGGTTTCGATGCGGCCGTGATGGCGCTCGTGCTGTTCTTCGTCCCCGAGCCCGCGCGCGGCGTCGGCGAGATGGCGCGCGTGGTGCGGCCGGGCGGCCTCGTGAGCGCGTACGCCTGGGACATCCTCGGCGGCGGCTTTCCCCTCGCGAAGATGCAGGACGAGATGCGCGCCCTCGGCATCGACGTGCTGTATCCGCCCAGTGTCGAATCCGCGACTATCGAGAACATGCGCAGCCTGTGGTCGGCCGCGGGCCTGGTCGACATCGCGACGACGGTGATCGAGGTGACCGGCACCTACGACAGCTACGAGGACCTCTGGGAGACCACCCTCCTCGCCTCGAGCATCCGGCAGCGCGTGCTGCCCCAGCCCGCCGAAGTGCAGGCCCGGCTGAAGGACAGGCTGCGCCGGCGCTGCGACGAGGACACGGATGCGCAAGGGCGCATCACGTGGAAGGCGCGGGCGAATGCGGTGCGCGGATGGCGGAGAGTGTGAGATTCGAACTCACGGATGTCTTTCGACATCGCCGGTTTTCAAGACCGGTGCATTCAACCGCTCTGCCAACTCTCCTGGCCTGCCGATTCTAGTCAGTCGACCAGGTTCCGCAGCTCGCGCAGTGCCACCGACAGCATCGCCAGGTCCGGCGCGGTGAGTTCGGCCAGTTCGCCCACGAGGCGCCTGGCACGCGCGAACGCCATCGGGTTGCGCTGCTCCCAGCCTTGCAGCTTGTCGGCCGCCGTGCCGTCGCCGCCCTTGACGGCGTCGAGCGCGATCGAGCGATGCAGGGCCGCGAGGTCGTCCGCCAGCGCGATCTTCGCGAGCGCCTGCCAGTGGCTGTCGGCGGGCAGCAGCTCGATCTGCTGGCGCAGCTTCTCCAGTCCCAGGCGCTCGCCGACGCCGAAGTGCACCTCCGCCGTGACGGCCAGCGTGCTGCCTGCGCCCTCGGCGATCTCCGCCACGTCGAGCGCGCTGAACAGCCGCTCGGCACTGCCGACCTGCTGCGCGAGCGGCGCGGGCACGCCGGCGGTCGTCCACGCGGCGACGCGCGGGTGCTGCGCGGCTTCCGGCTCCAGCCGTGCGCGCAAGGCCTGCACGGCCGGGGCCAGGCGCTGCATGACTTTCTCCATCGGCTCGGCCAGTCGCCGTGAGCGCAGGAACCATGTCGTCGCCCGCGCGAGGAGGCGCCGCCACTCGAGGATCATGTCCCCTTGCATCTCGTCGGGCACCTGGTTGTCCAGGGCCTCGATGCGCTGCCACAGCTCGACGCTGCCGAAGGATTCGCGTGCGAGCAGGTAGGCCCGCACGACCTGGGCCGGCGCGGCCCCGGTCTGCTCGGCGAGCTGGGCCACGAATGTCGGCCCGACGCGGTTGATCATGCTGTTGATCACGTGCGTCGAAATGATCTCGCGGCGCAACGGGTGCTTGTCGACGTAGGCACCGAATTTCTTCGACAGCGCCCCCGGGAAGTAGCGGTGCAGCGCCGTGGCCACCCAGGCGTCCTCGGGCAGGTCGGAGGCCAGCACCTCCTCGTACAGCCACATCTTGCTGTATGCGAGCAGCACGGCCTGCTCCGGCGTCGTGAGGCCCAGGCCCTTCAGGCGGCGCTGCGCGATCTCGTCGTCCGCGGGAAGGAACTCGATGCCGCGATCCAGCTTGCCCTCCTTCTCCAGGAATCGCATGAAGCGCGTGTGCTCCTCGAGCATTGCCGGCGCGATACGCCTGCCCAGCGACAGCGCCTGCGTCTGGAAGTAGTTGTCGCGCAGCACGAGCGCGGCGACCTCATCGGTCATGGTGGGCAGGAACGCGTTGCGCTCTTCGGGCGTGAGCTTCCCACCGGCTTCGACCAGGCCCAGCAGGATCTTGATGTTGACCTCGTGGTCCGAGGTGTCGACGCCGGCGGAGTTGTCGATCGCGTCTGTGTACAGCCGCACGCCGGCCAGCGCCGCCTCGACGCGCCCGCGCTGCGTGAACCCGAGGTTGCCGCCTTCGCCCACGACCTTGCAGCGCAACTGGTTGCCGTTCACGCGCAGCGCGTCGTTGGCCCGATCGCCGACGTCGCTGTTCGACTCGTGGCTGCTCTTCACGTAGGTGCCGATGCCGCCGTTGTAGAGCAGGTCGACCGGCGCCTTCAGGATCGCGGAGATCAGCTCCGTCGGGTTCAGCGACTGGGCCTCGATGCCCAGCACGGCACGGGCCTGCGGCGACACGGGAATCGATTTCTCCGATCGCGCCCACACGCCACCGCCTTCGGAGATGAGCGACGTGTCGTAATCCGCCCAGGACGAGCGCGGCAGCTTGAACATGCGCTCGCGCTCGGCGAAGGACTTCGCCGTGTCCGGGTCCGGGTCGATGAAGATGTGGCGGTGGTCGAACGCGGCCACCAGCTTGATGTGCCTGGACAGAAGCATGCCGTTGCCGAACACGTCGCCCGACATGTCGCCGATGCCCACGACGGTGAAGTCCGCCGACTGTGTGTCCAGGCCGAGTTCGCGGAAGTGGCGCTTCACCGATTCCCAGGCGCCGCGCGCCGTGATGCCCATGACCTTGTGGTCGTAGCCGATGCTGCCGCCCGAGGCGAACGCATCGCCCAGCCAGTGGCCGTATTCGGCACTGATCTGGTTCGCGTAATCGGAGAATGTCGCGGTGCCCTTGTCGGCCGCCACGACGAGGTAGGGATCGTCGCCGTCGATGCGCACGACTTGCGGCGGTGGCACCACCTTGCCGCCCACCAGGTTGTCGGTGAGATCGAGCAACCCGCGCAGGTACTCCTGATAGCACGCGATGCCTTCCTTCATGAACGCATCGCGGTCGCTGGCCGGCGGCGCCTTCTTCAGCACGAAGCCGCCCTTGGAGCCCACCGGCACGATGACGGTGTTCTTCACCATCTGGGCCTTCACCAGCCCCAGCACCTCGGTGCGGAAATCGTCCGGCCGGTCGGACCAGCGCAGGCCGCCGCGGGCCACCTTGCCGCCGCGCAGGTGCACGCCCTCGAAGCGAGGCGAGTACACGAAGATCTCGTACAGCGGCCGGGGCTGCGGCATGCCGGGAACGGCCGCCGAATCGAACTTGAAGCTGAGGAACTGCCGGCGCGGGCCCGGCGCGCCGGAATGCCCGATGCCCGTGCGCCAGTAGTTCGTGCGCAGCGTGGTCTGCACCAGCGCGAGCAACTGGCGCAGCACGCGATCGTCGGTGAGGTTGCTCACCTTCTCCAGCGCCTGCTCGATCGCACGCACCTGGGACGCTGCCCCTTCCTCGTCGCGCTTGGCGGGATCGAAGCGCAGCTTGAACAGGCCCACCAGCATGCGGGCGATGCGCGGATGCGTGCCCAGCGTCGCGGCGATCGTGCCTTGCGATTGCGCGAAACCGATCTGCTTGAGGTACTTCGCGTAGGCGCGCAGGATCACGACCTCTTCGGCCGAGAGTCCCGCGAGCAGCACGAGCCGGTTGAAGTCGTCGCTCTCGACCTCGCCGCGCATCACGCGTGCCAGCGCCTCCTCGAAGAGTCGCGCCAGCGTTTCGGGTTCGATCTCACCCGTCAGGCGCGCTTGCAGCTCGAAATCGTGCAGCGCGATGCCTTCACTGCCCGCCAGGCCGTCGATGCGCCAGCTCGACTCGCCCAGCACGCGCAGGCCCATGTGCTCGAGCATGGGCAGGCTGTCGGACAGGACGAGCGGGGCGCCCAGGCGATAGACCTTCAGGCCCAGCGCGCCTGCATCGGCCTCCCCGTCACGGTGGTACAGCGCCAGCGCGAACGGCTGCTCGCTGGACAGCGACGCGAGCTTGCGCACGTCGGGCACGGCTTGCGCGGCCGCGAAGCGCTCGCGGTAGCCGGCGGGGAACGCGGACGACCAGCGTTTGTAGAGCCCGATGCCTGCGCCCTCGCCTTCCAGGCGCACCAGCGCATCCCGCAGGTCGTCGTCCCAGCGTCGCGCCGCCGCGGCGAGCTGGCGCTCCACGTCCTTGACGTCGACCGCCGGCAGCCTGCCCGGCGTCGTACGCACGGTGAAGTGGATGCGCGCGAGCACCTGCTCGGTCAGCGTGACGTCGAACTCGGCGCTGCTCGCGTTGAAGGCGCGCAGGAGGATGCGCTGGAACTTGATGCGCAGGTCCGTCGAATACGCGTCGCGCGGAACGAACACCAGGCAGGAGATGAAGCGCTCGAACGGGTCGGTCCACGCGAACAGGCGCAGCCGCTGCCGCTCGCCGAGCGAGACGATGCCCAGCGCCGTCTCGTACAGGTCATCGTCCGGGATCTGGAACAGGTCGTCGCGCGGATACGTCTCGAGCACGTGGGCCAGCGCCTTGGAAAGGTGACCGCCGGGCGGGAAGCCGGCGCGGTCGATCGCCTGCTGCACCTTGCCGCGCAGCAGCGGAATCTCCGAGACGCGCGAGCTGTAGGCCGTGGAAGTGAAGAGCCCGATGAAGCGGTGCTCGCCGATCACCTCGCCTGCGTCGTTGTAGCGCTTGATGCCCACGTAATCGGTGTAGCCGGACCGATGCACCGTCGAGCGCGTGTTCGACTTCGTCACGACCAGCAGCGGCAGCGTCGAGGCCGCCACGGCACGCGCCTGCGGCGGCAAGGCAGAGAAGGTGGCCGAGGTTTTCTCCTGCGCACTCTCGCGCAACAGGCCCAGCCCGCTGCCCGCCACCGGTTTCAGGACGACGTCGCCGCCTTGCCGGATCAGCTCGTTCTGGCGGTACCCGAGCAAGGTCATGTGGCCATCGGCGAGCCACTGCAGGAAGGCACGCGCCTCCTCCACGGCGGCATCGGGCACGGTGGACGGCGGGTTCGCGAGTTCCGCGATCGCCACGCCCAGGCGCGCGAGCATCGGTTTCCAGTCGTGCACGGCGCTGCGCACGTCGCCCAGGACGCGCTGCAGGCCCGCTTCGAGCGCCTCGCGCTCCTCGGCGTCGATCAGGCGGTCGACCTCGATGTGCATCCACGACTCGCGCGGCGCCTGCGGCGATTGCGCGCGCGGCATGATGTCCTGCAGGCGTCCTTGTGCGTCGCGCTCCACCGCGAAAATCGGGTGCACGATCAGGTGCAGCGTCAGGCCCTGCCGGTTGGTTTCCAGCGTCGTGGAGTCGACCAGGAACGGCATGTCGTCGTTGACGACCTGGATGATCGAGTGCTTCGACGTCCAGCCGTTCTCGCCCGGCGTCGGGCTGAAGATCCGCAACCGGAGTTCCCCGCGCTTGCGCGTTTCGCCAAGTTCCAGGTGCGAGAGCAGCGCTCCCAGCAGGTCCTCGGGCATGCGGTCGCCGATGTCCTCGGGCGCCAGGCGGCGGAAGTAGTCGGGGGCGATCGCCTGCACCTTCTTCAGGCGCGCGGCGTCGAGTTTCGATGCGGCGAGCGAGAGCACGGCATCGACGCGGTTGTGCAGGACCGGTGTGGCGGCGTTCATGGGCTGTTTTCCCCTTCGTGTTGTCTCCGACGGCCGCGGACGCTCGTGACATCCCCGCCGCGTGGCCGAACTCTAGGCTTCGCCGCCCGCCGGGGCAAATGCCGGTTGGGACGACCCCTATGCAAAAGATGCATTAGGACGCCGCAAGGCGGGGAATCAGAGGAACAGCTGCTGCAGGTCCGACAGGAAATCGAAGCCGCGCTGGGTCGGCTTCACATGCGCGAGGTCGCGCTCGATCAGGCCGCGGCGCTCGGCCTCCTGCAGGGGCTTCCCGATCGCCGTGATCGGGAGGCCCGTGCGCTCGGTGAAGAGCGACAGCGCAAAACCCTCGCGCAGGCGCAGCGCATTGAGCATGAACTCGAAGGGCAACTGGTCGCGCGGCACCTCATCGGATTGCGCGACGGCGTTGCCGGCGAGCGCGTTCTCCATGTACAGCCTCGGCTCGCGGTTGCGCACCTGCCGCACGATGCGGTGCGGGAAACTCAATTTGCCGTGCGCGCCCGCGCCTATGCCCAGGTAATCGCCGAATTGCCAGTAGTTCACGTTGTGCCAGCAACGGTGACCTGGTTTGGCGTAGGCCGAGACTTCGTAGCGTTCGAATCCCGCACCGCTGGTCATCTCCGTGATGCGGTCGAGCATCGAATAGGCGAGGTCGTCCTCGGGCACCTTCGGCGGGAACTTGGCGAAATACGTGTTCGGCTCGATGGTCAGGTGATAGACCGACAGGTGCGGCGGCATGAGCGCGATCGCCTGCGTGAGGTCGTCTTCGAGCTGCTCCATCGCCTGGCCCGGCAACGCGTACATCAGGTCGATGTTGAAGGTGTCGAACGCGAGCTGCGCCTCCTCCACCGCGGCGATCGCCTGGGCGCGATCGTGCACGCGGCCCAGCGCCTTCAGGTGCGTGTCGTTGAAGCTTTGCACGCCCACCGACAGGCGCGTGACACCGGCGGAGCGGAACGCGCGGAAGCGGTCCTTCTCGAACGTTCCGGGATTCGCTTCCAGCGTGATCTCGCAGTCGGGCGCGAGCTTCAGGCGAGCGCGGATGTCCGACAGCAGCCGGTCGATGCCCTTGGGCGAGAACAGGCTGGGCGTGCCGCCGCCGATGAAGATGCTGTGCACCTCGCGGCCCCACACCAGCGGCAGCGAGGCTTCCAGGTCGGCGACGAGCGCGTCGAGGTAGCGCTGCTCCGGCATCTCGCCCGAAACGATCTCGTGCGAGTTGAAATCGCAATACGGGCACTTGCGCAGGCACCACGGCAGGTGCACGTAGAGCGACAGCGGTGGCTGCGCGCCGAGGTGCAATGTGCCGGGGCGCAGGTAGGTCTGGACGAGGTCGGCCGTGGAAGTCACAGCCCAATTCTCCGCCGGGCCGCCCCAAGGAGAATTGCGCCCCCTCGGGGGGCAGTGACACGGCTCTGCCGCGTCACGTGGGGGCCAACCATGCCTGACGGATGAGCTCCACCATCTGCCGGGCCGCCTTCCCGCGATGGCTGTTGGCGTTCTTCACCTCGACCGGCAGCTGCGCGAAGGTCTTGCCGAATTCGGGGATGAACATCACCGGATCGAACCCGAACCCGTGGCTGCCGACCGGTTCGCGCGTGATCTCGCCGATCGCGCGCCCGACGGCGATGAGCGGCTCGGGGTCCTCGGGGCTGCGCATGGCCACCAGGGTGCTCACCAGCGCCGCGCGCCGGTTCGTCACGTCCTTCATCTGATCGAGCAGCGCACGCACGTTGTTCGCGTCGCCCTTCGCGTAGCCGAACCGCGTGGCGTAAAACGCGGTGTCGACGCCCGGCAGACCGCCGAACGCATCGACGCACAGGCCGGCGTCGTCGGCGATGGCGGGCAACTTGCCTTCGCGCGACGCGTGGCGGGCCTTGGCCAGCGCGTTCTCGACGAAAGTGCGATGCGGCTCCTCGGCTTCGCCGATGCCCAGGTCCTTCTGCGCCACCAGCTCGATGCCCAGCGGCGCGAACATGGCCTGCAGCTCCCTGAGCTTGCCGGGATTGTTGGACGCCAGAATGATCCGGTGGATCACGCCTTCAATGCCTTGGTTTGCAGCTCGATCAATTCGCCGATGCCCTTCTCGGCGAGCCGCAGCAACTCGTCCATCTCGGCGCGCGTGAACGCCGCGCCTTCGGCCGTGCCTTGCACCTCGACGTAATGGCCCTTGCCGGTCATCACCACGTTCATGTCGGTGTCGCAGTTCACGTCCTCGATGTATTCGAGGTCCAGCAGCGGCGTGCCCTCGACGATGCCGACCGAAATCGCGGCCACCGGCGCGAGGATCGGCGACGCGGCGAGCTTGCCTTCCGCCATGAGTTTCGTCACCGCATCCTGCGCCGCGACGAATGCGCCCGTGATCGCCGCCGTGCGCGTACCGCCGTCGGCCTGCAGCACGTCGCAATCGAGCTGGAGGGTGCGTTCGCCCAGCAGCTTGAGGTCGAACACGTTGCGCATGGAGCGGCCGATCAGGCGCTGGATTTCCTGCGTGCGGCCGCTTTGCTTGCCCCTGGCCGCCTCGCGATCGGAGCGCGTGTGGGTCGAACGCGGCAGCATGCCGTATTCGGCGGTGACCCAGCCCTCGCCGCTGCCGCGCTTGTGCGGCGGCACCTTCTCTTCGACCGAGGCCGTGCACAGCACGCGCGTGTTGCCGAATTCGATCAGCACCGAGCCTTCGGCATGGATGGTGTAGCCGCGCGTGATGCGCACGGGACGCAGCTGGTCGGCGGCGCGACCGCCGCTTCGGATGTAGGTCATGGGACGGGAGCTTAGGACTTTCGGGCCGCGGAGCGCCGGATCGCCTCGTTGATCTCCGCGATCGAGCGTTCGATCGCGGCATCGTCGAGGTCATCCACCAGGGTGTCGAGCACGCCCGACTGGATGGTGGAGGCGAACACGCCTTCGCTGATGCTGTCGGTGGAGACGCCGTGCGTGGATTCGAACGCGTCGGGCGTCTCCCATTCGAACGCGATCACGGTCACGTTGTCGCTGTGGTCGCCGCCGGTGCGCAGCGCCGATTCGACGAGGTCGGGCACGGCATCGGCCACCGCCTTGGTCGACAGCTGCGCGACGATCTCGTCGTCCTGCACGCTGCTCCACAGGCCGTCCGAGCACAGCAGGATCTTGTCGCCCTGCTGCAGGGTCACCGGCCCGGTCACGTCGAAGACCGGTTTGGTGGGCGAGCCCAGGCACGTGAAGAGGATGTTGCGGTTGATGCGGTCCAGCTTGATCACGCCCGCGTTCTGCTGCTCGATGTACGAATGGTCGCGCGTGCGCGTCAGCAACTCGCCGTCGCGCGTGACGTACAGGCGCGAATCGCCGCAATGCACCCAGGTGGCCGTCGTGCCTTGCACGATGCAGGCAACCAGCGTGGTGCGCGGGGTGTCGAGCATGCCCTTCTCGCTCGCATACCGGATGATCTGGTGGTGGGCCGTCATCAGTGCGGTGGAGAGGAACTCCGGCACATCCTGCACGACGGGACGCGCTTCCTTCTGGAAGAGCGCCGAGATGGTCTGCAGTGCGAGCTGCGCGGCGACCTCGCCCTCCGGGTGGCCGCCCATGCCGTCGGCCAGCACGAACAGGCCCGATTCCCGCGTGTAGCAATAGCCCATGCGGTCCTCGTTCTTCTCGCGACCGCCCTTGCGGCTGATCTGGAAAACGGAGAATTTCATTTCACTTGGCCTTGGCGCCGAACTTGGTCGCCCGCGCCACGCTCTTCTTGGTGTCGGACACCATGTTGTCGAACTGCAGGCGCATCTTCTCCCCGACGGACAGCTTCGTGTAGCGGCGCTCGCCCTCGCGCGAAAGCTCCTTCTGCAGCGCGAAGACGGATTGCGGGCGCGACAGCGGATCGAGCGACATGCACCACTCTACAACTTCGATCAGGTTGTCCGAATAGACTCCGCGCAGGCGTGACAGGGCCAGCGCCAGCCGGTCCTTCTCCAGGCGCTGCGGTGCGTCGTTGGGCGGGTAGCCCTGCATGCAGGCGTAGATGCACGCGCCGATGGCGTAGATGTCCGTCCACGGGCCCATCGACGAATCGCGCCGGTACATCTCCGGCGCGGCGAAACCCGGCGTGTACATCGGGCGGATGAAGTTGCCTTCCTTGGACAGCACCTCGCGCGCGGCGCCGAAATCGATCATCACCGCCTTGTTGTCGTCGGTGATGAAGATGTTGGCGGGCTTGATGTCCAGGTGCAGCATCTTGTGCTGGTGCACGATGCGCAGGCCGCGCAGGATCTCGTCGAACAGCGACCGGATGGTCGATTCGCGGAACACCTTCTGCTTCTTCAGCTCGCGGGCGGTGATGATGAAATCCTGCAGGGTGGCGCCCTCCAGGTAATTCATCACCATGTAGACGGTTTCGTTCTCGCGGAAGAAATTGAGCACGCTCACGACCGAGGCGTGCGAGATCTGCGCGAGCGAGCGGCCTTCCTCGAAGAAGCTTTTCAGGCCGAGGCGATAAAGGGAAAGCTTTTCCGGCGCGACCTGCGGCAGCAGCTCGCCGGGGGCGCGGGTGGCCAGCGATGCGGGGAGGTATTCCTTGATCGCGACCTGCTGCCCCTCGTTGTCCACGGCGAGGTACACCACGCCGAAGCCGCCCGACGAGAGCTTGCGCACGATCCGGTAACCACCGATGACGGTGTCCGGCGGCAGCGGCGCGGGCTTGACCTTGGACATGATTCAGAATGTAGGGTCAGACCGGGCGACCCGGTGATTCTCGTTATCCCGCAGCGGCGCATACTTCACGAGACCGTCGCCCAATACAACACCCACGAAGAGCACTCTCGATGCCAGTTTACAGCATGACCGGTTACGCCAGCGCGCAAACGAGCGGCGCCGCGGGCGAAACGGGCGCCGGCGCAACAAGCCGGCTCGGGATCGAGGTCCGGTCGGTGAACAGCCGATTCCTCGACATCACGTTCCGCCTCTCCGAGGAGCTGCGCCAGCACGAGCCGCAGCTGCGCGAGATGATCGCCGCGCGCCTCAAGCGCGGGAAGGTGGAAGTGCGCGCGCAGCTCGAGTCGGGCGGCGGCGAGGGATTGCGCGAGCCGACGCCGCGCATGCTGCAGCGGCTCGCGACCTTGCAGGACAACGTGCGTGCCTGGCTGCCGGATGCGCCGGCGCTGTCGGTCGCCGATGCGGTGCGCCTGTCCGCCGGCGAGGCGACGGCCGGCACCGATTGGGGGCCTCAAGTCACCGAATTGGCGCAGCGGGCCCTGCAGGACCTCGCGTCGGCGCGAGAACGCGAGGGCGCGCGCCTGGCGGCCATGTTGCTCGGCCACCTGAAGCAGCTGCGCGAGCTGGCCAAACAGGCACAGCCCATGGTGCCGCAGCTGGTCGAGCAGCAGCGCCAGCGCTTTCTCGAGCGCTGGAAGGATGCGATGTCGCTCGCCGAAGGCGCGGCCGTGCCCGAATCGGCGCAGGACCGCGCGCTTGCCGAAGCGACGGCCTTCGCCATCCGCATCGACGTCGCCGAGGAGCTCACGCGCCTGGCGTCCCACATCGACGAAATCGAGGCGCTGGTGAAAAAGGGCGGCGAGATCGGCAAGCGGCTGGATTTCCTGATCCAGGAGCTGCACCGCGAGGCCAACACGCTCGGATCGAAATCGGCGGCGCTGGAACTCACGCGCATCTCGGTGGACATGAAGGTGCTGATCGAGCAGATGCGCGAGCAGGTGCAGAACATCGAATAGCAGTCCGGGCGACAAAGCGATAATCGAGCATGGACTACCCGGGCAACCTCTTCGTCGTCGCAGCCCCGAGCGGGGCGGGCAAATCCAGCCTGGTCAAGGCGCTGCTCGAGCTCGATTCGCACGTCCTGCCTTCGGTCTCGCACACGACACGGCCGCCGCGTGGCCAGGAAAAGCACGGGCGGGAATATTTCTTCGCCTCCAACGAGGAGTTCGACAGGATGGTGCTGGCCGGCGCCTTCGTCGAATGGGCGCATGTGCATGGCGCCCGCTACGGCACCTCCAAGAAGATGATCGAGGAGCGCATCGCGCAAGGCGCGGACGTGATCCTGGAGATCGACTGCCAGGGCGCCACCCAGATCAAGCGGATTTTCAGCAACGCGGTGCTGATCTTCATCCTGCCCCCCAGCTGGGAGGAACTGCGCTCGCGCCTGGAGCGCCGGGGCGAGGATTCGGCCGAAACCATCGAGCTGCGCCTGCAGAACGCCGCCGAAGAACTGCGGCAAGCGAAGGAATTCGATTTCGTTATAATTAACGAGTTATTTGAGCGTGCGCTTTTTGACCTCAAAGCGATCGTCCACGCCCAGCGCCTGAAGTACTCGGCCCAGCGCCGCGCCCGCGCCGACACCTTCCAGGCCCTCAACATCAGCTGACACCGGACAGAGAGATACCATGGCCCGCATCACCGTCGAAGATTGCCTGAACAAGATCCCGAACCGCTTCCAGCTCGTGCTGGCCGCGACCTACCGCGCCCGCATGCTGAGCCAGGGCCACGCGCCCAAGGTGGAAGCCAAGAACAAGCCCGGCGTCACCGCCCTGCGCGAGATCGCCGAAGGCAGGATCGGGCTCGAGATGCTGAAAAAGGTCCCGGGTTAAGCGCCCGCGCCTCTGCCAAAGCACCGCCCGGCGGTGCTTTTTTATTGGGCGCGCTACATTAGGGGTGTGAGCGCCGTCCTCGAATCCTCCTCGGGCAAGGGCAAGCACCCGGCCCGGGGCGCGCATGCCCCCAGCCCGGCTGCGGTGAACGCGGCCGCGGCCAGCTTCGCGGCGCTCACGGCCCGGCTCGATTACCTGGAGCCGGCGGAATTCGAACAGGTCCGCAAGGCCTACCGCTTCGCCGACGAGGCGCATCTGGGCCAGATCCGCGCGAGCGGAGAGCCTTACATCACCCACCCGATCGCCGTCGCCTCGCAATGCGCGGAGTGGAAGCTCGATGCGCAGGCGCTCATGGCCGCGCTGCTGCACGACGCCATCGAGGACTGCGGGGTCACCAAACCCCAGCTGATCGAGCGCTTCGGCGCCTCGGTGGCGGACCTGGTCGACGGCCTCACCAAGCTGGACCGGCTGCAGTTCAACACGCGCGAGGAAAGCCAGGCCGAGTCGTTCCGCAAGATGCTGCTGGCGATGGCGCGCGACGTGCGCGTCATCCTGATCAAGCTCGCGGACCGCACGCACAACATGCGCACGCTGCACGACGTGCCGCGCGAGAAATGGCGCCGCATCTCCTCGGAGACGCTGGACATCTACGCGCCCATCGCGCACCGGCTCGGCCTGAACGCGACCTACCGCGAGCTGCAGGAGCTCGCCTTCCGCTACCTGCAGCCCTGGCGGCATGCCATCCTGTCCAAAGCCGTGGCCAAGGCGCGCAGCCGCCGGCGCGACCTGATCCAGAAGGTGCAGCGCGAGGTCGAGCAGGCGTTCGAGCAGGACCGGCTGAAGGTGGAGATCGCCGGGCGGGAGAAGACGCTGTACTCGATCTACCGCAAGATGGAGGACAAGCACCTGAGCTTCGCGCAGGTGACCGACATCTACGGCTTCCGGATCATCGTGCCGACGGTGCTGGACTGCTACAAGGCACTGGGCGTGCTGCACCAGATGTACAAGCCGGTGCCGGGCAAGTTCAAGGACCACATCGCGATCCCGAAGGTCAATGGCTACCAGTCACTGCACACGACCGTGGTCGGCCCTTCCGGCGTGAACGTCGAATTCCAGATGCGCACGGAAGCGATGCACGTGGTGGCCGAATCGGGCGTGGCCGCGCACTGGCTCTACAAGGCGAGCGACCTCGAGCCCGACACCACCGACCGGCTCGGCACGAAGTGGCTGCAGTCGCTGCTGGACATCCAGCACGAAACGCGCGACGCCGCCGAGTTCTGGGACCACGTCAAGATCGACCTCTTCCCCGACGCCGTGTACGTGTTCACGCCCAAGAGCCAGATCATGGCGCTGCCGCGCGGCGCGACGGTGGTCGACTTTGCCTATGCCATCCACAGCGACATCGGCGACCGCACGGTGGCCGCGCGCATCAACAACGTGCAGGTGCCGCTGCGCACGGAGCTGAAGAACGGCGACGTGGTCGAAGTGGTGACGGCGCCGGTCTCGACCCCCAACCCGGCCTGGCTCGGCTTCGTGCGTACGGGCCGCGCGCGCTCGAAGATCCGGCACCACCTCAAGTCGCTCGCGCAGGCGGAATCGCAGGAGCTGGGCGAGAAGCTGCTCACGCAGGCGCTGCGCGCCGAAGGCCTGGAACGCCTGCCGGCCGACGACGAGGAACACCATGCCACCTGGGAGAAGCTGCTGCGCTTCACCGGCAACCGCACGCGCGAAGAGCTGCTCACGGACATCGGCCTGGGCAAGCGCATCGCCACGATCGTCGCCAAGCGGCTCGTGACCATGCTCTCCGAAATGGGTGAAAAGCCGAACGCGCTGCTCATCACGCGCGAGCGTTACACGGCCCACGAGAATGTTTCGCAGGGCGAGGTGACGCTGGACGGCAGCGAGAACGCATCGGTCCAGTTCGCGACCTGTTGCCGCCCGGTGCCGGGCGATCGCATCGTCGGCTACCTCGGCCGTGGCGAGGGCCTCGTCGTGCATTGCGAGGACTGCGCCGTGGCCAAGCGCCTGCAGCACAAGGACGCCGAGCGCTTCATCGGGGTCGAGTGGGCGGACGAGCCGGTGCGACCGTTCGAGACCAATCTGCTCGTCACGGTGGCCAACGGCAAGGGCGTGCTCGCGCGCGTGGCCGCCGCGTTGGCGAATGCCGAAGCCGACATCACGCACGTCGACATGGACGACGAGAAGAACCAGGACGCCACGGACCTGCGCTTCCTGGTGGCCGTGCGCGACAAGACGCACCTCGAACACGCGATGCGCGTGCTCAAGCGCACGCCCTCGGTGATGCGCGTGCAGCGCGTCAAGCCCGGGCGCTAAGCCGGCGAAGACGCGGGGTACCTCACCTCCAGGATTTCGATCTCGTGGGCGCCCGAGGGTGTCACGAGCTTCACGACGTCGCCTTCGCGCGCCTTGAGCAAAGCCCGGGCGATCGGCGAGATCCAGCTCACCTCCCCATGCTCGTGGTCGGCTTCGTCGATGCCCTTGATCGTCACCGTGCGTTCCTCGCCGTGTTCGTCCGCATACGTGACGGTGGCGCCGAAGAAGACCTGGTCGGTGCCGTGGTGGATCGCCGGGTCGGCGACTTCGGCGATCTCCAGGCGCTTGGTGAGGAAGCGGATGCGCCGGTCGATCTCGCGCAGGCGCTTCTTGCCGTAGATGTAGTCGCCGTTCTCCGAGCGGTCGCCGTTGCTCGCCGCCCAGTGCACGACCTCGACGACCTGCGGCCTCTCGTCATCGATGAGCTGGAGCAGCTCGGCGCGCAGCCGCGCGTACCCCTGTGGCGTGATGTAATTCTTCGTGCCCGCGGGTATCTCCGGCACTACCGCTTCGTCGTCATCGTCGCCGGCGTCGGGCTCCCTTGTAAACGCCTTGTTCATGCCCGCAAGCATAGCCAGCGGCCGCGGGTGCGTGTTAACAGTCCTTGCGGCTCGATGGTATTTTCCTACACACGCACACGGACAATCCTCACGGCAGTGCTTGCGCGCATCAGGCACCATGCCCGCTGACTCGAAGGAGGTCTCAGCATGTCCCCGCGAACAGCCGCGCCATGACCGCGGCGGCCAACTCATCCCCGGGCGAGGCACGAACGGCCGACACGGCGGTGGCCGCTTCGACCAAACGTTCGCGCATCGCCGCCGAGGCCGCACGCTACGGCGTGCTGCGGCGGCTCGGCCCCGCGCTCAAGCATGACATGGTGGTGAACCTGCAGGCCATCGCCATGCTGGCGGAGGTGCTCAACGCGAAGCTGGATCGCGGGTCGCCCGATCCCGCCGAGTTCCATTCGAGCATCGCCAAGCTGAACCGCCTGGCGCGCGAGGCGGTCGCAAGTTGCCTGAAGGTGGCCGCGTGGGTCCAGCCCGGCGAGGACGAAGGCATCAAGCTGTGCGACGGCGTGGCCGAATGCCTGCAGCTGCTGGCGAGCAACTTCAACTTCCGCGGTTTCCTCGTGGAGTCGGAGTGCGCGGAAACCTCGTTCCAGGTTTCGCGCGTCGCACTGCGTCACCTGCTGATCGCGTCGCTGGTCACGCTGACCGACGCGGCGGGCGGCCCCTGCCACGTCGACGTCCGTGCGACGGTCGAGGGCTCGGCGGCGCTCATCACGGTGCGCATCAGCCCGCGCGAAGACGAGCACGAAGGCCTGCCCTACGAGCCGACCTATCGTCAGTTGGAATGGTCCGACGTGCAGGCGCTCGCCTTCGCCGAAGGTGTGGAGCTGGACCGCGGGGCGGACCACATCAGCCTGCGCATGCCGCGCCAGGTCGCGACGGCGCCGCTGCAGATCGCGCCGCACTGAGCGCCCGGCCGTTCAGGGCTCGAGCGAGTCCATGAAGTCCTCGAGCTCCTCGATCGGCAGCGGCTTGCAGAACAGATAGCCCTGGTACTCGTAGCAGCCTTCATGGGCGAGGAAGGCGCGCTGCTCGGGCGTTTCCACGCCCTCGGCGATCACGCCCAGGCCGAGGCTGCGCGCCAGATGGATGATGGTGCGCGCGATCGCCGCATCGTTCGCATCGGTGAGGATGTCCTTGACGAACTCGCGGTCGATCTTGAGCTGGTCCAGCGGCAGCCGCTTGAGGTAGGACAGCGACGAGTAACCCATCCCGAAATCGTCGAGCGAGAGAGCGACGCCCATCTCCTTGAGGCTGGCCATCTTCGCGACCGTCACTTCGATGCCTTCGGCCAGCAGGCTTTCGGTCAGCTCGAGCTTGAGCTTGTTCGGCGCGATCGCATGGTCGCGGATCACGGTCATCACCTCGTCGACGAAATCCGGGTCGCGGAACTGCCGCACGCTCACGTTCACCGCGATCGACAGGTGCGCGCGCGCCGGGTTCGTCGCCCACTCGGCCAGCTGCCTGCAAGCCTGTTCGAGCACCCAGCGGCCTATGGGCACGATCAGCGACGTCTCCTCCGCGGTGGGGATGAAGTGGGCCGGCGGCACCATGTCGCGCTGCGGATGCTTCCACCGCAGCAGCGCCTCCACGCCCGTCATGCGCCCGTCCGCACCCACCTGCGGCTGGTAATCGATCAGGAACTGCGCTTCGCGCCACGCCTGCCGCAGGTCGGTCGCGAGCGCCGCGTTCGCGGTGACGACGGCCTGCATGCCGGGGTCGAAGAAGCGCACCGTGTTGCGCCCCGCGCTCTTGGCCTGGTACATCGCGAGGTCGGCCTGCTTGAGCAGCTCGCTCACCGACCACGGCGCACGGCCGAACAACGTGACGCCGATGCTGCACGTCGAGTGATGCAGGTAGCCCGAGAGCTGGTACGGCTCGCCCAGCCTCGCGAGGATGCGCTCGCTGACCACGCGCGCGCCCGCAGCAGGCTCGAACGGCTTGTGCCCGCTGTTCTCCAGGAGGATCACGAATTCGTCACCGCCCAGGCGCGCCACGGTGTCGCCCCGCGCCACGCAGGAGCGCAGGCGCTCGGCGACCTGCTGCAGCAACAGGTCGCCCTTCTGGTGGCCCAGCGTGTCGTTGAGCACCTTGAAGTTGTCCAGGTCGATGAACATCAGCGCGCCTTCGTGCGGCCGGTCGGTGTCGGACAGGGCCCGCTGCAACCGGTCGAGCAGCAATTGCCGGTTGGGCAGGCGTGTGAGCGGGTCGTAGAACGCGAGGTACTGGATCTTCTCTTCGGCGGTCTTGCGCTCCGTGATGTCGCGGCCCACCGCCACCCAGTGCGTGAGCTTGCGCGCCTCATCCCACACCGGCGAGACCTCCAGATCCACCCAGAACGCCTCACCGCTCTTCTTGTAATTGATGAGGTCCACGCGCGCGGGCTGCCATTGCTCCATCGCGCGGCGGATCTTGTCGAGCTCGCTGCGTTGCGTGCCCGGTCCCTGCAGCAGCCGGGGCGTGCGGCCCAACACTTCTTCGGGCGAATAGCCGGTGCGGCGCTCGAACGCCTCGTTCACGAAGACGATGCGCGGCCCCGGCTCGGCGAACGGTCCGGCCTCGGTGATGATCACCACGTCGTTCAGCCGGGCGATGCTGCTTTCCAGCAACCTGAGAAGCTCCTGCGACTTGTGGCGCGCTGTGACGTCGCGCAGGTGCACGGCCATGCCGCCGCCGAAAGGGTAGCCCCGCATCTCGATGCGGCTGCCCAGCTGCGCATCCAGCTCTTCCGCTTCCAGCTTCGATCCCGTGGTGAACGATCGACGAAACTGCTCCTCGAGGCGCAGGCGAACCGTCTTCTGGAAGAAGTTCCAGATCGGGCGGCCCAGCAGCTCACGCGCCGCACGGCCGATCAGGCGCTCGGCCTGCTCGTTGAGGTAGGTGAAACGGCCTTGCCGGTCGACGGTGGCGAAGGCCTCGCCGCTGCCCATCGCGCCGCCCATGCTCACCGTGTGCCGCATCAAGGTGCCCGGCCGGTAGCCGTGCGGCGCGATCTCCTGCACTGCGCCTTCGACCCGGATCACTTCGCCGGTCTCGTCCAGGACCGCCTGCCCGAGCGTGCGCACCCAAGCGCGGCGGCCTCGCAGCGTGACGATCTGCATTTCTTCATCGAAGGGCGTGCCGGTGCTTTCGCATTCGTCCACCAATGCGACGATCTTGTCGCGCCATTCGGGTGCATAGAAGCCGAACGGGTCGTCCGCCGGTGGCTTGAAACCGGGCGGCGCATCGTGGATCGCCGCAAGCTGTTCCGACCATTCGATCGCGCGGCTCGCGACGTCGAGCGTCCACACGCCGACGAACGCCGCGCGCTGCGCCAGTTTCAGCAGGCTTTCGGCCTGCTGCATGTCCGTGTCAACGGTCTGCATCTTCTGCATCGATTCGTAGGCTTGGTCCTACCCGAGTTCGCGGGCAATTCCGCCGCGCGCCAGCAGAGCCACGCTCTCATGATGACGTAATACCGCGCCCACTTTGCCCTTGAAGTTCCCGTGCATCTGCAAGCCTTTGTCATCGAGGACAACGCGACCATTCGCGAAAACCTCATCGGCACGCTCGAGGAGTTGACCTGCGTGCGCGTGGCCGGCATGAGCGCGACGGAAGACGAGGCGCTCGCGTGGCTTGAACAGAACCAGGACACGTGGGACCTCGTGATCGTCGACTTGTTCCTCAAGCAGGGCAGCGGCATCCACCTGGCGCAGTGCATCAAGCGTACCCGCGCCACGCAGAAGATCGTCGTCTTCTCCAATTACATCAACGCCAGCGTGCGCAAGCGGTGCGCCCAGCTGGGCGTGGACGCGGTGTTCGACAAGTCCACCGAGATCGATTCGCTGGTCGACTACTGCTCGCATCAGTGCTTCCTGCTCGCCCAGGGGCAGTCACACGCCCAGGCCGCCTGACGCGCTGCGGCGCCGCCAGAAGTACCAGCCGAAACCCGCCGCCGCCGCGAGGATCGCCAGCACCCCGAGCCACAGCACCCAGGCCCGCCGCGGCGCCGGGAACGAGCGGGGCGCCTCGCCGATCATCGCGTGGCCCGTCGGGTCCCAGGTGTTGATCTCGGCGCGCACGCCGTTCGCCGCGATCACCGCGACGTTGCCCTGCGACAGCTGCAACGCGCGGTCGGGCGCAGGACCTTCACGACCCAGCGTGCGATAGATCGCGCCGGAATTCGAGCCCTGCTTCGCGACTTCGAGGATCCCCGCGCGCGGCAGGCCGCCCACGTCCATCAGCGGCCGGTCGGAGCCCGATGCGTGCAGTCGCCCCGCCTGGACCTTCACTTCGCTGTCCACGTCCTTGAGCGGCACGTCCAGCGCGAGGAACGGCCCTTTCACCTGGTGCGGTCCCTCGTCGCCCACCGCGTCGAACTGCGCGCGCGCCGGCGGCAGGCCCATGCTCGCGGCGAGGCTGATCACACGCGGCAAGGTGTTCTGCGCGTCGCGCAGGTACGCCACGGGCACGTAGAGGTGGCCGCCGTTCGCAAACCGCGTGATGAGGCCGCTGAAATCCGGCCCGGGGTCGATCTTGTCGAGCACGACATGGCTGCTGGCCAGCACCGATGCCGGATACGCTTCCGGCGTCTCCCGGCAGCGGTCGCTGGCGGGCTGGCGCACGAACGACACTCGCACCTGGTTCTCGGCACTGATCGCGTAGTGCGGGATCGGGGCGACGATGCGTTCGCGCCGGCCCGTCGCATCGAGCTCGCGCGCGGCCAGCAGCACGTCGTTGAGGAACACCGACGCCACCGGCGCGTAGCGCGCCGCGCCGGGCGCCGCGGCCACGTCGATCACCAGCGCGGAGGGGCCGCGGCCTTCGGCGGCGAGCGCGCTGATGTGGAAATTCGCCGTCCAGTCCGCGCGCGACAGCACGTCCAGCGTCGCGGGCTTCGCGCCCAGCGCCTTGAGCGAGACGGTCGAAACGTCCGCGCGCGGGTCATCGCCGATCCCGACGTTGATCGGCGCGTTGCCGGGCTGCTGCGCCGCCTGCGTGAAGACGGCAGCGGCATCGGCTCCGGCATCCTGCGCCACGACGATGGCGGGACGGCCGAACACGTTGGCCACGCGCACCTGTCCCGCCGCCAGCTGGCGCGCCCAGCCGTCGAGCGCGCGCTCGCGCCATTCGTCGAACGCCGGAATCCCTTCCGCCGGGAGCTGCGCGCGCAACGCATCGAGCGCTTGCGCGATCACCCCGGGCGCGGAGCGGTCGCCGATCACGACGTCGGCCTGCACCGGCCCCACGCCGCCCAGCGCGACCAGCGCACCGATTTCCGCGACGTCGCGGATCTTGCGCCGGCCGCCTTCGGCGATCGCGGCGAACGCGGGAATGCGCTTGAGTACCGCGGGCACGACTGCGCCCTGCAGATCGACCACGTCGCCCACGGCGGGCAGCAGGCGGATGCGAGGGTGCTTGCCGGCACGCTCGAGCGCGACACCCACGCGCCACGCCGCGTCGTAGGCCTGCGCCGAAAGCTTGCCGCTCGTGACGAGCACGACCGGCATGGCGGGGAGCGCCGCCCACGCGGCCGGCAGGTCCTGCAGCGATGCGGCGTCGAAGCGGTACGTGAGCCGGGTGCTCGGCTCGATGCGCAGGAGGTTGCCGGGCGTGCGGGTGTCGGTGCAGGCATTCTCGCGAGTCATCGCCGTACGCCAGTCGACGTTGAAGCGCACGGCGCCGCCCGGGCGCGGCATACCGTCCACCGCCAGCGTCAGGCTGCCGTCACCGCGCTCCGTGGTCACGGGCCGTGCCGAGGCGGGGAAGCCGTCGAGCGACAGGATGAGCGTCGTGCGGCCGCCGTCCGCGCGCACGAAGCTCGCATCCATCTGCAGCGTCGCGTTCGCGAGCGGCACGTTCGGCGGCACCGGCAACGCGATCTCGCGCGAAGTTTCCGGATTGCCGAGCACGATCGGCCCGAGGCCCAGATCGCCCAGGCTCACGGAGCGAGCGAGCCAGCTATCCGCGTTCAATTTGCGGAAGGCGTCCGCGACCGAGACCGCCGCCGCGGCGGCAGGCGGCGGCAAGGGCGGCGATGTCTGCGCCAGGACGGGTGCCGCGGCGAGCATGCACGGGCCTGCCCATGCCCAGCAGCCCATCCTCGGAACCTGGATTCGCTGCGCGGAAGCGTTCTGCATGGGAGCTCCGTCGTTGCTGCTGAGGCATCGGAGCTTCGCTTGATGTGCTCTGCGCCAGAGCCAGCCGATTGGCCAAGGACGCGTAGGATGCAACCTACATGCGATGCAGGGCCAGCGTTGTCAGAAGCTCATCCTGGCGCCTCTAGCGCTCGTACTCGGCGCGCAGCGCCACGACCGGAGTCAACGGGTATTGCACGCCTGCACCGAGCCTTGCCGGTCGGTCACGCCGATGAGGAACTGACCCGTTCGTTGGCACGAGTCGTGCAGAAGCCACGCAATGAAATCCGCATTGAGCCTTGCCGCCGATTCACGATGGCGTCACTGCCCGATGTCACGATGGCGGGCACGCGTCCCGCGCCCCTTCATTCCCTTTGCTTCGACCGGGCGGGTGTCAGGCGAACCGGCACCGGCGCGCTCGCGAGCGAGGGCTTCGCCGATGATCCGTGTCGAACGGCCGTGCGGCCCATGCTCCCGCATCGAGATGTCGTGGAGCTCCTGCAGCTCCTGCAGCGCAGGACGGGCGAGATGGGATTCCTTCGCGGGCGCGATGATGCCGGTGAAGGAATCCCGCTGCAAGCTCGGCATTTCGGGGCAGTGAGTCCGCGAACGACGATTCATACATGCAAGTACTACTGAGCGATCCAGGAACTGTTTCCATGGCGCGAGCCAGACCTCAATCACCCCAATCGAGCATCGAACAGCTGGAGTCGCTCGTCTGCGAGGTGCTCGACAGTGCCGCAGTCGTCACACTCCCGCTGTTCCGGCGCACGCTGGCGGTGCACGACAAAGGGGGAAGGCATGGTTTCGACCCGGTGACGCCGGCCGACAGATGGGCGGAGCGCGCCATGCGCGAGCTTCTGGCGCTACGCGCGCCGGGCCAGCGTGTCGAGGGCGAGGAGTACGCGGCGACTGGCGGAAGCGGCGCACAAAGCTTGCGCTGGATCCTCGACCCGATCGACGGCACGAAGTCGTACGTGGCGGGCCTGCCCTGGTGGGGAACCCTGGTCGCCGTGTGGGACGGCGACGAGCCATTGGTCGGCGGCATCGACCACCCCGCACTGGGCGAACGGTTCGTCGGCAGCGTCCGCGGCGCGCGAAGGATCTCGGCGGGAACGACCAGCACACTGAAGGTCCGTCCATGTGCGCGGCTGGCCGATGCCGTGCTGTGCGCGACCGAACCGGCGGATGGGGCTTGCATCGCGCCCCACGCACGCCTCGCGCGGTACTCGACGGACTGCTACGGATACGCCTGCCTGGCCGCCGGGCTGGTGGACGTGGTGATCGAATCGGGACTGGCCCTGCACGACATTGCTGCCGTCGTGCCGCTGGTGGAGGCCGCCGGTGGGATCATCACGGACTGGCGCGGCGGCCGGGACTTCTCATCCGGCCGTATCGTCGCCGTGGGCGATGCGCGGGTGCACGCCGAGGTGCTGTCCCGGTTGGACCGTGTCATCCAGCCGACATCGACAGGACGGTAAGTTGCGTGTCCCTCCTCCATCATGGAGCCTTCGATGCGACTCGCAATGCCGCCCACCACGCACCGGTCATCACGAAGCCCGGGAAAGTCACCCACTGTTCCAGAAAGATGCGGGCAATGGCGTTGAGAGGACCGGTGAATGGTTCCGGCGATACGCCCTCGTCCGCATGACCACGCCCCTGTAGCGCGACGGACGCGACCATTGCCGCGAGACAGCCCGCAAGCGTCGGCCACCAGCCGTGGAGCAACGCAATTGCGGCAACGACGTTTGCCGCGACAAACATCGGCACCACGATGATGTGAAGCACCAGATTCGCTCGCGACCGGTGGTAGCGCGGGTATCCGGCCCACTGCCAGCGTGCGAGTTGAATGGGGTTCATGAGGGGCTCCTTTGTCGGTGGTCGCAGGATTGGCGGGCGGTTCATCCGGCTGCCTTTCATCGATGCGAACTGTGCACCGGCTGCCGCCACGCTGCCATTACGACGAGACGAAGTGCGAACCGCGCGCGCGAAATGCAGGGCGGGCGGAGCGAGCTGCAGTTCGCGCGGCGCGAGAGGCCAGGCCCTGTCATTGTTTTCCTGACAGTGATCGCGGGTGTGCGCCGACAGGCACGGCGGGACAACCTACTGAGACTCAGGCACCTCGACACGTTCTGCGCCGCGGCGCCCGTGGCGAACGCATCAGCCGCCCCCGCGAAGGTGTCGCTTCCCGACGTTCAGAACAGGAAGAAGAGCATGAGCAGCACGACGTCTTCACGGCTCTCCATGTGGCGCGGATGCGGTGTCGCTGCGATCGCGGTCGCGCTTGCGCTTGCGCTTGCGGTGGCAGGTTGTGGGGGTGGTGGCAGCGCGCAGACCGCGAGTGCGACACCTGTGGCCGCCACGTCGGCCCCGCCGGATCAGGTCCAGGCTTTTGCAGCGGCGCAGCAGGGTGTAAGGGCAGCGCCCCCGACCGTGGTCGCGGCGGCCGTGCCAGCGCTTGCGGCGTCCGGCAACCTGCTGTCCAACGGCGGCTTCGAGAGCGGCATGACCGACTGGACCAACTGGGCCAACGCGAGCGTGGTCGCTGGGCAGGCGAGCGCCGGCTCGTCGGCGCTCAGCGTGGGCACGGGCGCCGGGGGCGCCGGGCAGACGGTCGGGAACATCGCGCCGGGCGTCACCTATCGGCTCACGGCAAAGGCCAGGGTCAGCGCCGCTCCTGAGACGGTCTACGTCGGAGTGAACTTCCTCGACGCGTCGGGCGAGCCCGTCAAGCAGAACGCCGAGCTGGTCACAAGCACCGATTACACGACTGCATCGCTCGAAGTCCTCGCCCCGCCGGAGGCTGTGAGCGCCCTGGTCTATGTCTGGAAGAACGCCGGCACCGGCTTCGCCTACGCCGATGAGTTCGAGTTCGGCGTCGCGAGTGGCGCCGCGCCCGGTCCCGCGGCGTCGGGCAACCTGGTGGCCAACGGAAGCTTCGACACCGGTTTCGCCGGCTGGGACAACTGGGGCAATGCCGGGACGACCAGCACCCAGGCTGCGTCGGGCCCCGCGGCCGCACAGGTCGGGACCGGGGCCGGAGGTTTCGGCCAGCGGATCGCCACCGTGGTGCCCGGCGCCAGCTACCGCGTGAGTGCGCAGGCGAAGGTGAGCAGCTCCACCGACGTCGCGTACCTCGGCGTGATGTTCACGGACGACGCCGGCACGGGGCTGGCGGTCCAGAACGCCGTGTTGCGCTCCACGACGTATGCGACGGCGCAAGCCGATCTCACCGCGCCCGCCGGAGCGACGAAGGCGCTGGTGTTCGTCTGGAAGAACGCGGGGGACGGCTTCGCGTATGTGGACGACATCTCGTTGGTGCAGGTGAAGTCCGACGCCAACGCACCCGGCGTGGAAACGGCCGTCGCGTCCCCGATGGGCTCGCCCGTGTTCCAGCTGCCGTGGGGCGGGGAAGTGAGCGGGCAAGTCGTCTCCAGCGGCACGAACGTGCTGCGGCGGTACTCGGCAGAGGGGCTGCAAGTCGGGCCGGCCACATCGGTCGCCTTCGGCAGTGCGACGGGAAGTGCCACCTTGCTGCAGGGCGGCGGCTACGCGGCGGCCTGGATCGCGACGGTGGGCGATCCGCTCGCGCCCTCCTACCAGCTCTACACGCAGGCGTACACCGCCGCCGCGCAGCCGATCGGCAGTCCCGTCGCCGTCGCGCTCTCGCGCATCGCGGACGATCTCGGCAATCCGGCGGCGGTCCCGCAGCTCGCACCGCTCACGGGCGGCGGGTACGTGGTCGTGTGGGCGCTCCAACAAGCAACGGCGGGAGCCGCGAGTGACCGAGGCGTGTACACGCAGCGGTTCGACGCAGCCGGCCATGCCGCCGGTCCGGCGCAGCAGGCGACCACCGACGGCGCCGGGTTCCTGCACATCACGGGCACGACCACCGGCGGCTACGTGGTCAGCTGGGGCAAGTCGGCGGGCACCGTCGGAGGCGCGAGGGCGTATGGCCCCGACGGCGCGCCGCTCGCCCCCGAGCAGGTGGCCGGCCTCAGCTGGCATGTGGGGGCCGGTCCGCGCGGCTCGATGGCCCCGCTCGCCGGTGGCGGCGCGGCGATCGTGGGACAGGTGCAGGACGGGCCCGTGGTCGTCCAGCACATCACTGCGTCCGGTGTGGCGCTGCCCGCCCAGGTCGCGAGCAGCCTGGGCTCGCCCGGCCGCGCGCTCGTGGCGATCGCGGGCCTGCCCGACGGCGGCTCGGTCGTCGCATGGCTGGAATTGGGCGGGAACGTCTACGCACGGCGCTTCGCGGCCGACGGGACGCCGGCCGGTCCGCAGACGCGCATCAACCTGCTCACGACTCCGACGGCCGGCACGGAAATCCTGGCGCTGGCGGATGGCAGCTTCTCGATCGCCTGGGATGTCGGGAGCATCCGCTACGCACGCACCTTCCCGGCCAGCGGCCTGATCGCGCCGTAGCGCTCGTTACGTGTTGGCAGGAGTCGCCGCTGGATCCATCCAGAACGCGGCCCACAGGTGACCGTCGGGGTCGGCGAAATCCTGCGAGTACATGAAGCCGAAGTCCTCGGCCGGGTTCGCGTCGGCCTGCCCGCCGTTGGCGGTTGCGGCGAGGTTCATCGCATCGACGGCGTCGCGGCTGTCCATCGCCAGCGAAAGCATCAGCCCGCTCGTGCCGGCCGCCGGGAACGGCCGCAGCGTGAACGTGCGCCACTTCGCGTGCGTGAGCAGCATCACCTGAATCGACTCGCTCCAGCGCATGCAGGCGGCCGTGTCGTCGCTGAAGTGCGCGTTCCGCTCGAAGCCCAGGGCCTGGTAGAAGGCGGTCGAGGCGGGGAGATTCTTGACGGCCAGGCTGATGAAGATCGTCTTGGTCATGGGATGCTCTTTCGGGTTGTCGGGGCTCCACGGGCTCGGAGCTCCGTCCATACGACGATCGAGACCGACCGGAATCGACAAGGCACCGCTGTTGAGCAGGGGCGGCCGCTTCGGACCGGAAGCAGACTTCGCTCGATCGAGCGGCGCCACAGTGTCACAGACCCAAGAACAAAAGAGCGCGTCACAGAGCTTGTCCGACGACAACCTCCTGCGCTACGCGAGTATCGCGAGCAACGCGGGCAGATCCACCGGCTTGCTGAACGTGTGATTGAAGGCAGCCTGTTGCTAGGCGGCAAGATTGTTTGTGCGCGCGAAGCGGCTCGGCGACTGCCCCACGCACCGGCTGAAAGCTACGCTGAACGTACTTGAGGACCCATAGCCGACGCGTGCGGCGATTTCAGCAACGGGCAAGTCCTCTTCGCGCAGGAGCCGCTTGGCGAGCTCCATGCGCCACCTTAGCAAGTATTCCATCGGCGCAACGCCGACCGTGCGCGTGAAGCGGTCGTAGAACGCCGAACGCGACAGCGCGGCCGCATCTGCCAGATCGCCGACGGTCCAGGCACGACCCACCTGCGCATGCATTTGATTGAGCGCCGAGGCTAGCCGCTCGTCGCCGAGGCCACGCAGAAGGCCCGGCGGCGCGCTGCCCTCTGTCGTTGAACGCATCGCCTCAATGAGCAACATGCCTGCCAATCGCGAGAGCATGTATTCGCTGCCCGGCTTCTGATCCTCGTACTCGTCGCCGACCATCTGCACCAGTTGCATCAGGCGCTTCGACCCTTGCACGTGAACCACAGGCGGCAGCAGGGACACGAGCAGGCCTGGGTCGGCGCGCTCGAACATGAACGCGCCGCCCAGCGAGCGCATGTCTGGCTTGCCCTTCGGCTCTCCATGGCGCAGTTCGCCTCGACCACCCGGAACGACCTTGGGATCGATGAAGACAGGCGGCGCGGGCGCGAAACTGGAGAGAGTGAAGCCCGGTGTGGTCGGCAGGAGGACGAAATCGCCCTCGTTGAGCGTGATCGGATCGTGCCCATCCACTGCAAGCAGACAACTGCCTTCCAACATGATGCAAAAGCCTGGCTGCCCGTACTCGCAATAGCGCACAGCCCAACTGCCCTTGCCGCTGATGATGTTGGCGAGCACGGCGCGCGGCTGCAGGAGTCGGACTACTTCGGTCAGCGGATCACTCATGATCTGGACGAATACCAAACAAGTCAGGATGTCTAGCGGTAGATCGTCCGGCCATGGTGCCATATCGTTCACCTCACATCAACCAACCACCTCGGAGTGAACGCTATGAAGACTGTTCTGATCACCGGCTGCTCGTCCGGCTACGGCCTGGAAACCGCACGCTTTTTCCACGCACAGGGCTGGAACGTGGTCGCCACCATGCGCCAACCGCGGCCCGGGCTGCTACCCGTCTCGGACAGGATGCGGCTACTGGCACTGGACGTTACCCAACCCGAAAGCATCTCCGCAGCGGTCCAGGCTGCGGGGCCGATTGACGTGCTGGTCAATAACGCGGGCATAGGCGTCGTCGGCGCCTTCGAGGCCACACCCATGGCGACCGCTCGCGAAGTGTTCGACACCAACACCTTTGGCGTCATGGCGATGATGCAAGCGGTGATTCCTCAGTTCCGGGAGCGCAAGGCCGGCGTGATCGTGAACGTGACTTCCAGCGTGGCGCTCGCCGCCATGCCGCTGGCGGGCGTGTACACGGCTAGCAAGACCGCAATCGAGGGCCTCACCGGTTCCGTGGCCTTTGAACTTGCCTCCTTCAATGTCCGCGTCAAGCTGGTCGAGCCCGGCTACGCCCCCACGACTCGCTTCACCGCGAACGGCGGTGCCCGGATGCAGGGCCTGATTCCCGAGGCATACGCGCCCTTCGCGCAGCCCATCTTCGACGCATTCGGCAAACCATCGGCCACAACGAAGGAGAGCGATGTGGCCGAAGTGGTCTGGCAAGCCGTGAACGACACCTCGCCGCGCTTGCGCTTTGCCGCCGGTGCGGATGCCGTGGCGCTTGCCCAATCCTCCCGGAGCGAAGCAGTTCAATCATGAAGCGAAAGCGGACCCCATTACCTAGCGCGCGCTCTCTGCAAGCCTCCAGCGGGGAAGGAGCGCGCGCAGCTACTTATCGGACTGCGCAAACGCAGACGTGTACTTCTCAGTGAGTCAGACCGCCGATCGCACGACCTTGCTGCGCGTCGTGAATGGCTGACCACGTGGTTCGTAGTCTATGAAACAGTGAACAGGGGTCTGTGCGGCGCTTGGTGTCGCTGTCATTGGTCGGGTGTACCCGCCGTCAGCCGGGCCGCCGCTTCCTTCAGCCGGCGACGCGCCTGAACGATGAATCTGTCGATCGAAACCAGTTGCTCGCGCCTCGTTTCAAGGGGCCGCGGAGAACGACTTCATCTCGCTCATCCGCAACGAGGTGAGCGTCGCGATCGGCCTGACGTACCAACCCGTCAACTGCGCGCGAGCACCAGCATCCAGCGGATTGGGATGCTCACGCGCCCGTCCGAATCGGCATGCGAATCCATTGCGCCAAGGAAGTTTGGCCGGATCGACTCGCGTGTTGCCGTTTCTATGAAGTGGGCGTCGTACATCAGCATGAACCAGTCCCAGAGTTCCGCCGGCATGAGACGCAGCTCACCGTCGACGTCCCGGACCGACACGTCCCCGAATCCGACGTCGCGGAGAAGCAGTTCGATGGCGGAGGCGCTGCGCCAACGCGGGTCACCGATCGATACGCGATTCGAAGCGGCCGATATGTGAGGATCGACGAGCGCCCTGTATGCGGCCAAAGGTGCGCTCTGAGGAAACGGGCCGCCGACCACCGCTGCAAGCCGGCCGCCGTCCCGCAGGACTCTTCGGAGTCCCGAAACGACCTGCTCGGTTTCGTCCATCAGCATCAACGCCATGTGCGAGATGACCGCATCGAAAGCACCGTCGTCGAAGGGAAGTGCCTGCGCCCTGCACTGCACGAGCGTTGCGCGGCCTTGCAGATTGCGCTCCGCGCGGGCGAGCTCCTCCGAGCTCATGTCGATCCCCGTCGCGGCCACGCGGCGGGCAGCGAGCAGCCGCGAGAGCAGGACGCCATCGCCGCATGCGACGTCAAGGACTTGTGTCGCGTCGGACGCCACCTGCGCGACCAGCAGGTCGTAGGAGCTGTCGTAAGCCGAGCCACCACACCGCACCGGCAAGTCGCCAAGCGCAATGCTTGTCGCGCCAGTGTGGGTCGCATGAAATTGGACGAGAAAGCGTTCGGCGGTGGAGGTCATTTCGGCGTGCGGCAACGATATCGCATTCTGGGCAAGTGTGCGCCCGGCGGCAACCTTGCCCTGCGGCTGCTTTCCACCCGAAGCAGACATGCCCGCTCCGTGCTTTCCTATCGCCGCGGCGCGATCGGCCGCAACTGCGCAGCCCCAAGTTCCCGAACCGACGTGAGGCCCAGCAAGCCGAGGTCGCGCTGGACTTCGTCGGCAAGGATGCGTACGGCATGCCGTACGCCCGCCTCGCCCGCGACGGCAGCCGCATACTGGAACGGACGCCCGACGAACACGAACTTCGCGCCAAGCGCGAGCGCCTTGAGCACGTCGGTGCCGCGCCGGATGCCACTGTCCATCATCACCGGGAAGTCCGGACCCACCGCGGCCACCACCTCCGGCAGCACGCGCAGCGGAGAGGTGGTGCCATCGAGCTGGCGGCCACCGTGGTTGGACACGATGATGCCGTCCGCGCCCATGTCACGTGCCTTGCGCGCATCGTCGTGATGCATGATCCCCTTGACCACGAGCGTCCGGTTCCACTGGCTGCGGATAAGGCGCAGGTGCTCCCAGTTCAGATGGTCCTTCGCGCCGAAGTCACGCATCACCGTGGAGGAAAGGATGGGCGCGCCACGGATCGCGTACGAGTTCTCGAAGTGCGGCATGCCATGCCTGGCGAGCGTTCGCAGCAGCGTGCCCACGGTCCATCGTGGATGGGTGAGGCCTTCCCACGCGAGTCGAAGGCTGGGCCTCAGCGGGGTCGAAAACCCGGCCCGCACATTGTTCTCGCGGTTGGCCAGCACGGCCGTGTCGACCGTCAGGACGAGCGTCGTCACGCCGGCACGGATCACGCGATCGACCAGGGCTTCGATCTTCGCGGGCTCGCCCGGAAGATAGGCCTGGAACCAGGTGTCGGGCGCGGCGGCGATCACTTCCTCCAGCGGAATCAGCGACGAGCCGCTCATGACCATCGGCACGTTTTCGGCCGCGGCGGCGCGAGCAACGACGAGGTCGCCGCGATAGGCGCTCAACGCGCTGATGCCCATGGGCGCGATGCCGAAGGGCGACGAGTAGCGCCGCCCGAAGAGCTCCACGGCCTGGCTTCGGCCGGAAACATTACGCAGCACGCGCGTGACGAATCCGTACTCGGCGAACGCGGCCCGGTTGTCGCGCAGCGACGCATCGTCTTCCGCGCCGCCGCAGAGGTAGGCAAAGATCGGCCGCGGCAGGTGGCGCCGCGCGGCAATCTCGAAGTCGTCAAGCGACAGGCACTTCATCGCCGACTCAATTCACGTCGATACGCGCCTCGCGGATGACCTTGTCCCAGGTCGCCCTCTCCTTGCGGATCATCTCGGCGAGTTCGGCCGCGTCCGCGAGTTCGATGTCGACGCCTTGCTCGTCGAAGCGCTTCATCACGCCGGGGTCGGCCGCGGCCTGCTTCATCGCCGCGTAAATGCGCGCGATCACCGGCGCCGGTGTCCCGGCCGGCGCGAAGAGCGCGTTCCAGCTGTTGTAGCCGAAGCCAGGCACCGTGCTCGAGATCAGCGGGATCGCCTTGAGCGAGCTGGCGGTCGTGCGCGCCGTGAGGCCGATCGCGCGGATGGAGCCGTTGTGGACCATGCCGGTGAAGGACGGCATCGTGCCGAACATTGCGTGGATCTGGCCGGACACGAGGTCCGTCAGCGCTGCCGATGCGCCGCGATACGGCACGTGCTTGATGTCGATCTTCGCGGCTCTCGCAAAGAGTTCCGTTCCCAAATGAGCCAGGCCACCCACGCCGGCGGAGCCGAAATTGAGTTCGCCGGGATGCGCTTTCGCGTACGCGATGAGTTCCGCGACGGTCTTGAACGGCATCTTCGACGTGACGACCAGCACATGCGGCGCGGTGGCGATCATGCCGACGGGCGCGAGCTGGCTCAGGATGTCGACGCGCGGCTTCTGCAGCAGCGGTTGCGCCGTGATGTTTCCGGAAGCGGCGAACAGCAGCGTCGTGCCGTCGGCGTGTGCGCCGGTGACTTTCTGCAAAGCGGGAACGCCTGCGCCGCCGCCCATGTTCTCGACCACGAACGTCTGGCCCAGTGATGCGCTCATCGCCTTGGCGAGGTCGCGGCCGAGCACGTCCGTCGCGCCGCCGGCGGCGAAGGGGATCACCATCTTGATCGGGCCCGGGGCCGAGGCGCCCTGGGCGTTCGCGCCGAAGGCGGCCAAGGCCGCGGTCGAGGCGAGGAAGGCGCGCCGGCTGCACTGCATGCGAGTCATGAAAGAGTCTCCTTGGGAAACGAGGACGCGATCATCCGGACAAGGGCCGGTGCGCGGCAATGCGTTACGCCTGGCGTAACGCGCCGCCCCTTTCCGATACGATCCGGTCGATGCCGCGCAAGGCCGATTCCCATCCGCCCGCAGACGCCTTGAAGCACCTGCTCACGGACGAGGCGGGCGCAAAGACCGTGAGCCACGAGAGCGTGAATGCGGTGGCGCGTGCGCTCTCCATCCTCACGGCGTTCGAGGGCAACGAGCTCTTTCTCCCGCTGGCCGAGCTGGCGCGCCGCACGGGCATGCACAAGCCGACGGTGCTGCGGCTCGCACGCACATTGGCCGCGGCGCGGTTTCTGGTGAGACGCGAAGACGGTGCGTGGCGCCTGGGACCTGCAGCGGGCTGGATCGGTTCCCGCTACCAGGCGCAGTTCGATCTCGATTCCGCGATCGAGCCCATCCTTCGCCAGCTCAGTGCGTCGACCGGCGAGGCCGCGTCGTTCTTCGTGTTCGAGGGCAACCTGCGCGCGTGCCTGATGCGTTGCGAAGGCCAGGCCGGCGTGCAGAGCCAGATCCGCCCCGGCGAGGTGTTCCCGCTCGACCGCGGATCGGCCGGGCGCGTGATCGTGGCCGCGCTCGGGGAGCCGGGCGACATCTACGAACGGATCCGCCGGCGGGGTTTCCACATCACGCGTGGCGAGCGGAACTCCAATGTGGCGAGCGTTTCCGCTGCCGTGCGCGGGCCGCATGGCACCGTGCTCGGTTCGGTGAGCACGGCGGGTCCGATCGGGCGGTTGACGGCGAGCGTACTCGCGCGGCATGCGGGCCCGACGGTGCTTGCAGCGAAGCAGCTTGGAGAAGTGCTGGGAGCCATGCCCGCGACCGCGCTGCGGGCGACGTGGCACCCCTGAAGGAGTCAGTCGAAGCCGTAGAGACTCGCCGGGTTGTCGACCAGGACGCGCTGAAGCGTGCCCGCGTCGCCGCACCAGGACCGCAGCACAGCGACCAGGTCGTCATCGTTCACGGACCCCGGCGGTTCCGTCGTGTGTGGCCAGTCGCTGCCCCAAACGAGGCGCTCGGGTGCGTGGCGCACCAGGCCTTCGCCGATCGCAGCCATGTCGCCGTACCGAGGCGCGCCCTCGCGCGATCGCATGTAGACGCCGGAGAGCTTGACCCAGGTGTTGCCGCCGTCGAGCAGGCGCTGGAGCAACTGGAATGCCGCGCCGGCCGTCCCCTCTTGCGGATCGACGCGCCCCATGTGGTCGATCACGAGCGGCACCGGCAATGCGGCAAGCAGCGGCGCCATCGCAAGCAGCTGCGCCGGATGCGCGAAGACCTGGATGTGCCAGCCCCATCTTGCCGCCTTGTGTGCCAGCGTTTCCAGCATCTGCGGCGTGGTCTCACCCCACGATTGCGGCGAAACGAAGTTGACCCGCAGGCCGCAGACACGGTGGGCGGCGAGTCGTTCGAGCTCGGTGTGCGAAACGTCCGCGTCGACCACGGCCACGCCCCGCGCGCCGTCACCCATCTGCTCGAGCGCGTCGAGCGTGCACGCGTTGTCCACGCCGTAAGTGGACGGCGTCACGACGACGCAGCGCTCGGTGCCGTTGCGCTGCTGCAGCTTGCGGTATTCGGCCACGTCCGCGTGCGGCGGCCGGCGCGTCCAGTGCGACGACGGCGCGAATCGCGCGTCGAAGATGTGCATATGCGCGTCGCACGCGCGCGCGGGCAGCCGGCGCATCAGTCGAGCTTGATGTTGCCCTTGCGTACCACCTCGCCCCACTTCGCGTCTTCCTTCTTCAGGTAGTCCGCAAACTCCGCCGGCGTGGACCCGATCGGTTGCGCCCCGAGGTCGGTGAAGCGCTTCACCACCTCTTCGTCGTGCAGGGCTTCCGCCACCGCCTTCTGCAGCTTCGAGGCGATGTCGGCGGGGGTGCCCGCCGGCACGAACACGCCGTTCCACTCGTACACCTCGAAGCCGGGAATCGCAGTCTCGGCCACCGTCGGCACGTTGGGCAGCTTGTCCAGGCGCTTCGGCGAAGAGATCGCGAGCGCGCGCAGCTTGCCGGCGGCCACGAGCGGCGACGAGGCCGCGACCGTGCTGAACATGAAGTCGACCTGGCCGCCCATCACGTCGGTGATCGCGGGGCCGCCGCTCTTGTAGGGCACGTGGACCATGTCGAGGCCCAGCTTCTGGCGGAACAGTTCGGCCGCAAGGCGCTGCACCGTGCCGCTGCCGCCGGAAGCGAAGTTCACCTTGCCGGGCTGCGCCTTCGCCTTGGCGATCAGGTCCTTGAGATCCTTGAACGGAGAGTCGGCCTTGACGATCACGATGTTGGGCGCCAGCGAAACGAGCGAGAGCGGCTGCAGCGCGGTGGGCGCATACGGCATCGTCGCGAACAGGTGCGGGTTGATCGACGAGGGCGTCGCGTCGTACAGCATCGTGTAGCCGTCGGGCTGGGCCTTCGCGACGTAGGCGGCACCGATGGTGCCGCTCGCGCCGCCCTTGTTGTCCACGACGACGCTCGTCCCCAGCTTCGTGCCGATCTTCGCCGCGAGGACGCGCGCCAGCGCATCTGCCGAACCGCCGGGCGCATACGGCACCACCAGCGTGATGGGCCGCTCGGGCCAGGCCGCGTGGGCGAGCGATGCGGCGGCAAGCGCGCACGCGGCGATGAAGGTTCGGCGGGAGAAGGTCGACAGGTTCATGGTGGGTCTCAATCGAGTTTGAGGTTGAGTTCCTTGGCGAGCTGGCTGTTCGCCTGGACCTCGCGCTGCAACTGGTTGGAGAACGGCGCACCGCAAACGTTTTGGGCATTCAGGCCCAGGCCCGCCAGCTTCTCGACGGTTGCCGGCGCTCGCGCGAAGCTGCGTGCGGCCTTCTCGAGCGCCTCGAGCACGGCGGGCGGCGTGCCTGCGGGTGCCAGCAATCCATACCATGCATCGTCGCGGAAGCCCTTCACGCCGGCTTCGTCGAAGGTCGGCACGTCCGGCAGGAAGGGCGAACGCTTTTCAGCGGCTACGGCGATGGCGGTCAGTTTCCCGGCCTGCACTTGCGTCAGCACGGAGCCGAGCGTCGCGAACGAGCTGTCCAGTTGCCCGCCGATGAGGTCCGTTACCGCCGGAGCGGCGCCCTTGTACGGGATGTGGTTCATCGACGTGCGCGTGAGCCGCGCAAAGCGCTCGCCCGCGAAGTGCCCCGAACTGCCCGCGCCGGGCGAGCCGAAGGTGCGCTTGCCCGGCGCCGCCTGCAGCGCCTGGATGAACGACGCGAGGTTCGTCACCTTCATCGCGGGGCCGACGACGAGCACGGTCGGGCTCTCCGCGAGCGTGCACACCGCAGCGAACGAGCGCACGGCGTCGAACTTGACGCGGGCGCTGTACAGCGCCGGGATCATCGTGTGGTTGGTCGCGCCGAGCAGCAGCGTGTAGCCGTCCGCCGGGGCGCTCGCCACCGCCTCCGCGGCAAGGACCGTGTTGGCACCCGGCTTGTTCTCGACGATGACGGGCTGGCCCAGCGTGCGCGCCGCGTGTTCGGCGAAGGCGCGTGCGACGACGTCGGTCGGCCCGCCCGCGGCGAAGCCCACGACGATGCGGATCGGCTTGGACGGCCAGGCCTGAGCGAGCGCGCCCTGCGTGCCGAGTGCGATTACACCGAAGAGCACCGCAAGGGCGCTGCGCCGGGTGATCGAAGCAGGCCGCCTCGTCATGGTTTGTCTCCTGTCATGGCTCGCCTGTCTGGCGATGTGGGCTCACTGTAGGTGGCTGTTGCACGCCACACAATGCCGTTTCGCAGGATGAACCGCGTTGTGCTATGCGGTATCGAGCCCGTAAAGCGCCGCGGGGTCCGCGGGATGTAGCCGGCTATTGCAACGCAGCCCTGCCCCCGGCGAGATACAGACCCAGCAGGCGCGCGAACTGGCCGCCATCGGAGTTGATCGTCGTCTGGTAGGTGCCGCCGGAGCCGAAGACGATGGCGAAGGTATGGCCGTCGCCGTACTCCTGCGTGTGGCGCAACATGTAGTCGACACGATTGTCCCGGTAGTGCTGGTTGGTGCCACCCGGCGTGCTGGAAGGCACACCCAGCGGCGTCTGCCACCAGAGAATGGGCAGCCCATTACCCGATGCGGCCAATGCGGCCCGATAGTCCGCGTAGCTGCTTTGCGACTGATGGAAATTGGGCGTGCTGACGTTGCTCTCGTCCCAGTAGAACGTGCCGCCGCGGCCCGTGCACTCCGACACCGTGGCGGCTTCCAGGCAACCGGCGTCACGATCGCTCGTCTGGGCGACGATGAAATCGGCCAGGTGCGCGCCGGCGGCACGCATTTCGCCAGCCACCGCAGTGGGCGAGCCTGACCAGAACGCCGGCGGGAAACCAAGCAGCGCCTTGGGTGCGATCTGGCGGCCCATTTGCACCAGGCACTGCCCGATGCCTGCGGCGGTATTCGGCAAGCTGCTGCATTCGGGTTGGCTGTTCACCACCGCCGCCATCTGCGTGGGATCATGGCTCGGTGCCTGCGCCCACACGTAGCCCCAGAAATCGGGCTCGAGGTTGATCAGTACCGGGGCATTCAGGGCAGCAATGCGCTGATACATCAATCGCGCCTGGCTCCAGTACGTGTTCATGAACGCAGCATCGGTGATGCCGCTCAGGTTGCCGTCACCGTTCTGGGCCATCTGGTAGAAGGTGTACATGGGCGTTGCGCCATAGGCCTGGGCGGCCTGCGCGGTGTACGTGATGTACGCGCCGTCGGGGCTGTTCCAGTAGGGCCAGGAGCCTGGCCCCGCGCCCACCAGGTAGACATCGATGATGTCCGGACGAATGCCCTGGCCTTGCATGTCTGCAATCGATTGGCCCGACCCCAGGCCCACGAGCACGCGCGAAGGCTTGCCCATCTTCGCGACGATCGCGGCGCTGGCTGACAGGCTGGATACGCCACTGCCGGTGTTTCCACCGCTATCTCCACCGGTCTGGCCACCAGTGGTGCCGGCTTGCGTGCCTGTGCCGCTGCTCGCACTTGTCGTGCCGCTGCCCTGCGCGCTACCGGATCCACCGCCACCGCCGCCCCCACAGGCAAGCAAACCAAACGCAAGCGCTGCGACGGCAATCCATCGTTGAGAAAACACGGTCATCGGCGAAGTCCTGGAAGCTGTTGATCGGATTGCCGGGCGCTCCATCGGGCACCCTCGCTGATTCTTGTTGTCATCGAACCGTGCGCAGGGGCAGCACGAACCATGCCTATACCACCCTGCTAAGAGGAGGCCCGCGAGGGGTGACCGATTTCGTCGAGACATTGACATGGCATGTCAGCGCGCTTCAAAACATTGGCAGATTTGATGTGCAACAAAGAGCGATGCCGTCGGCACCTGCCATCGGGTCGAGATCGTCCAGGTCGAGCCTGGTCGGTGCGAGATCATTGCAGCCACCACACGCGTGACCGAGCTGCAAGCGCTCTTCGCGCGACTGCAAAGTGCTTTGCGTAGGAACCGTGGCGATGTCCGCTGTTGCAGTCAGCTTCGAAATTTCCGAGGCACTGCCGCGCGTTCGGCATCTCGCGAAGTGAGGTCTGCACTCAGCACTTGGTGAAGGACCTGCTGCACCGACTTGATGAACGTGCGCGCTGCGACTGAACTTGCGCGCGAAGCGGGTCGTGCAGCACAAACTGGGATTTGCATAACGGGCAGCAGCGGGACCACGTCCATGTCCTCGGACGCAGACAGGGCAGTACACGTGTCAACGATCGCGATGCCATGACCGTGACGTGCCAAAGCAAGCGCGGTCTGGTACGTCTGCACGGACACGTTCGACGTTTCACCAATCCCACTTTCGCGCCAGGCCTGCGCCAGCATGACGCCGAGCGGGTCGCGGGTGTCCAAGCCGATGTGAGGGAAGCTCGTGAGCTCCCGCAGGGAGATTCCGGCGAGCGACTTGGACGGGAGCACGCCGCGACGCGCGACACACACGAGCGGGACCGGAGCAATTATTTCTTGCACCAACGCAGGATGCGCCGCGGCGCCGAAGACGAATCCCACGTCAGCCTCTTGCAAAGCCAGCGCACCCACAATGTCACTCGAGTGCAGCGTTCTGAAGCACACCGGAACGTGTGCATGCTTTGCGCGAAACCGCGTGAGAGCCAATGGCAGTACCTCGTGCCCGAGCGTAAGGCTCGACAGCACCTGCAATTCGTGGGATGCGGAGCCGCTCGCGAGCGTTGACGCGACTCGGCGGACCGTGTCCAGGTCAGCGAACACTCTTTCGACGTGAGGACCGAGCGCCAGCGCTTCCGGTGTTGGGACGAGGCGGTTTTTGACCCGGTGGAACAGCGGCATGCCCAGCTGGATTTCGGCGTGCTGCAGGGTCCGACTCACGGCTGGTTGCGTGACATTCATCAGCCTTGCTGCATCCGAAACGCTGCCGGTCAGCATCACGGCATTGAAAACCTCTATGTGCCGCAGTCGCATCGCCGTCGCTCCGAGGGTTCGGGTGCACGATTGTGACAGCAACGGAGGCTACACACCGAAGGCCATAACCTGCTGTTATGGCCGATCGTGCAAAGAGTATTAGGCGGGCGTCCGCACCGCTCCTACGATTTGTCCACCCCATTCACACGCAATTGGTTGCCCCATGTACTTCCGCTATCTGATGGTCCTGCTCATTGCAATGGCTGCTGCCTACGACGCCTCTGCCGAAGATACCCTCAAGAAGATCGCCGACTCAGGCAAATTCACGCTGGCGTACCGCGAGTCCTCGGTTCCGTTCAGCTACGAGGTCGGCCCCGGCAAACCGGTTGGCTTTGCGATGGATATCGCTGCCGCCGTCGCGAACGAGATCAAGCGCACGCTGGACAGGCCAGCGCTGGAGGTGAGCTACGTGCCCGTCACTTCGCAGAACCGCATCCCGTTGCTGCAGAACGGCACGGTCGATCTCGAATGTGGCTCTACCACCAATAACACCACGCGCGCCCGAGACGTCCAGTTCGCCGTGAACCATTTCTACACAGGCACGCGCCTGCTGACGAAGAAGACGTCGGGGGTCTCCAACTACGCCGACCTTGCAGGAAAGACAGTCGCAACGACCACCGGCACGACGAATGCTCTGGTCATGCGCAAGTTCAACCAGGAAAAGCGTCTGGATTTCCAGCTGGTGTACGGCAAGGACCACAGTGAATCCATGCTGCTCGTGGACGCCAATCGCGCCACCGCCTTTGCAATGGATGATGTGTTGCTCTACGGGTTGATCGCCACCGCCAAGAATCCCAAGGAGTGGGTTGTCGTCGGCGATGCAGTACAGGTTGAGCCTTACGCCTGCATGTTGCGCAAGGATGACCCGAAGTTCAAGGCGCTGGTAGACCGCGTGATCATCGGGATGATGAACAGCGGTGAATTCGAGCGTCTGTATGCGCGCTGGTTCATGTCGCCGGTTCCGCCGAACAACATCAACCTGCAGCTGCCGATGTCACCCCAGCTGAAAGACAACATCAAGCAGCACAGCGACAAACCGGCTGTGTGATCGCGGCCATGCAAGCAGCCTTTCCGCCACCTCACCGCGCTCCCACGGCCGTCGGCATCATCGGCGGAATGGGTCCTGCAGCAGGCGCGAGATTCGTCCAACTATTTGTCGAAGAATGTTCGCACCTCTTGGCGGCCGCCGGGTTACCGGTGAAAGACCAGTCGTTTCCTGAACATTGGCTCGCCCAGGTGCCGGTGCCTGATCGAGTAGCCGCACTCCAACAGCCGAACGGGGCGGTGGAGAGCCCGTTGGTGGGCATGAAGCGCGCAGCCGCGCGGCTCGCGAGCCTCGGCGCTGGGACAATAGCGATCGCGTGCAATACCGCGCACGCGTGGCATCGGCCCCTGCAGGAGAGCCTTCCCGACGTCCAGTTAATTCACGGCGTGCGCGAGACGGTGCTCTCAATTGCCCACCAAGGTGTAAGCGAAGTTGGCTTGCTCGCTACAGAAGGCACTTACAAATCGAGACTGTACGATCACGCATTCGCGGAAGCAGGCGTGCGCTGCATCATTCCAAAGCCTGACGAGCGCGCGATGCTCATGGAAGGCATTTTCTCGGGCGTAAAGGCAGGCAAACTGCAACTCGCGCGCGAGCGATTCGAGTCTGTCGCACACGCGCTGGTGGACCGACACGGATGCTCGACCCTCATTTTGGGCTGCACGGAAATCCCGCTGGCGCTGACCTCATCCGAGCGAAGTGAAGTCACTTTGGTAGATCCTGCGCAGGTGATGGCACGTGCGCTTGCCCAGAGGGCGTACGCCGTTGACCTGAAGCCGCTGGCGCCAGAATAGCCGGATCATCGCCGGTCCTGCGGCACAGTTCGCCTGCGGGCTGCGCGCTGCTCGGCCGTGCGATGCACACGATGTGGGCCACTACGCGAGCGGCGACCTGGGGTCGTTAATGAGGGAAGCGAACCTGGTGCTGAATCGGCAGGAGACCCGCACTGTGCTGCGGGTAGTGGCGGGCCGGTTCATGTCTCCAGGGGCGATCAACGGCTTCTGGCTTAGCCTCAGCAGCAGGGCCGCCAGGGCGCTGATCGTTCCAACGGCCACAACGCCGATCCAGCCGAACGTCGTCAGGGCCACGCTGCCAATCAGTGCACCTGTCGCCATTCCGGAGAACATCGCGGTGTACAGGACGGCGTTCAGCCTGCTGCGCGCCGACGCATCGATGCCGTAGACGATGCTCTGGTGCGCAACAAGCGAGGCTTGCACACCGAAGTCAAAGCCGATGGCGCTTCCGATCAGCAACGCAAGCTGCGCGGAGGGCGACAGGAGATCCATCGGCGCCATGATCGCAAACGAGACCGCAGCAATGCCGGCACCGAGCAAGATCACGATGCGCGGACCGCGATGGTCGACGAGCCGGCCCGCAAGAGGCGCCGCGAGTGCACCGGCCGCACCGGCGAGTCCGAACGCGCCGGCGGCTGCGCTGTCGAACCCGAAACGCGCATGCAGCATGAGCGCGAGCGTGGACCAGAAGGCGCTGAAGCCGACCGACAGCAGCCCCTGCGCGTAAGCCGCGCGCCGCAGTACGCCGTGGCGACGCCACAGATGCAACATGGACCCGAGCAGCTCCTTGTAGCCGAGCTGCGTCGTGGGCGCGAACGAGGGGACCGCCAGCCAGATGCCGGCGCCGAGCACGACAATGCCCGCCGCCGCTGCGCCGAACATGAGGCGCCAGCCCGCCATCTCAGCGACCGCGCCACTCACGAGCCGGGACAGCAGGATTCCCAGGAGCAGGCCGGTCATCACGGTTCCCACAACTTTGCCTCGCGCATGGGAAGGGGCCAGCGTGGCGGCGGCGGGCACGAAATCCTGAGCGAGCGTTGCCGCCAGGCCAGTGACCAGGCTGGCCATGAGCAAGGCGGCCATCGTCGGCGCGAGGGCGCTCGCCAGCAGGCCGAGCGTCAGCAGCAGCGCCTTGACGAGCATGATGTGGCGCCGGTCGTACCTGTCGCCAAGCGGCGCGAGCAGGAGAATGCCCACAGCGTATCCCAGCTGCGTGAGCATGGGAACGGTTCCTGCGGCGCCTTCACCGGCGTGCAGTGCATGCGCAACGGCAGGGAGCATCGGCTGGCTGTAGTACAGCGAAGCCACGCTCATGCCCGCACCCGTGCCAAGCAACAAGGTGAGGGGCGTGGAGAGCGCCCGTGGTCCGGCACCTTGTGCATGCGGAGAAGGAATGACCAGCATCGTGAACGACCTTTCGAGTGGAGTGGATGCCTGTGATTTTTCGCTTCCAGACGAGAGCCGGATAGACTTCAGCGCGCACAATACCTATACGTCATGCGCATACAGAAACCCACCTTCTCGGGCGATCGGCTGGAGCTGCTGCAGACATTCGTGCGCATCGTCGAGAGCGGCAGCATGTCGGCAGCCGCGGAGCAGCTCGGCACCACGCAGCCGACCATCAGCCGCCGCCTTCAGGCGCTGGAGCGGCTGTTCGGTGTGCGCCTGCTTCAGCGCTCCACACACGCGCTGAAGCTCACCGCTGACGGCGAGCGGTGTCTGCGGTTGGTGCGCTCGCTGATCGATGAATGGGAGTCCCTGCAGGAAGAGCTGCGCGGCACGCACGCGGAGCCTGTCGGCACGCTCAGGGTGCTGGTGCCGCACGCGTTCGGACAGGCGCGGCTCGTGGAACCGCTCGCAACATACCTGCGCTCGTTCCCCCGCTTGAACGTGGAGTGGCTGCTGCACGACCGGCGACCGGATTTCGTCGCGGAGGGGATCGACTGCGCGATCCAGGTGGGCACGATCGACGACCCGACCGTCGTGGCCGTGCCGCTGTTCCAGGTGCCCCGCATCGTGATCGCTGCTCCGGAGTTGCTCGCGGGCCGAAGGGCGATACGCCAGCCCGCAGCGCTGAAGGAACTGCCGTGGCTTGCGTTGCAGACGTATTACCGCGATCGCGTCGTGCTGCACAAGGGCGCGCAGTCAGAGACCTTCGCCATTCGGCCGCGAGTCAGTACCGACAGTCTCTACGCGTTGCGAACGGCCGCTCTCTCCGGTCTGGGCGTCGGCATCGTCTCCGCCTGGATCGTCGAGGAGGATTTGCTCGCAAAGCGCCTGCTGCACCTCGTCCCGCGATGGTCGGCGTCGCCGCTGACGGTGCACCTGGTGTATCCGCAGGCACGCTTCTATCCGGGGCGCCTTCGGCACTTCCTGGAAATCGTGAAGCAGTACGGCGCCGCACGCAGCGGCTAGCCGTTCGCAATGCAACTAGGCCAGAATACCCATGGCTCCGCTGAACTGCGCGCTTGTGCGACCGTGCTCAATGAGCGTGTAGCGGCGACGAAATGTTTTATCGATGGCAGTTGGACTGCCCGGCCGCGAATCGCCGAAATACGCACGAGGGCTGGAGAGTAAGGGCGTCGATCCCTTCCTTCACCAGGTCGGTATAGCTGTCCTGCAGCCGCACGTCGAGTTCGAGCCGGGTGTGGTTCTGTGCCATGCGGGCGAGCACGGGCAGCAGGAAGTCGTGCCCGAGGACGATCGGCATATCGACACGCAACAGCCCCGCGGCTTGCGCCCGCGTACCCGACGCTTCGGCCTCGATTGCCTCAAGCTCCGCGAGCAGGCGCTGGCACCGCTCGAAGAGCCGTTCGCCGTCGCCCGTGAGGCTCACCTGCCGGGGGTCGTACGATGGAACAGCCGCACACGCAGCGCGGGGCCAAGAGCCCGCGGTCCTGCACGGGCGCACTCGACCCGGGATAATCCGCAGATCGGCCGGCGCTGCCGCGGCCGAAGGCGCCCCAGGGCCGCGCAAGCCGACCCCGCCCCCCACACCCATGGATTCCCAACACGCACTCGTCCTCTTTTCCGGCGGGCAGGATTCGACCGTCTGCCTGGCCTGGGCCCTGGACCGCTTCCCGCACGTGGAAACGGTCGGTTTCGACTATGGCCAGCGCCATCGCATCGAACTCGATTGCCGCGCCCGCGTGCGCGAGCGCATCGTCGCGCAGTTTCCGCAGTGGGCGCCACGGCTCGGCGCAGACCACGTGCTGCAGGTGGACGTACTCGGGCGCATCAGCGATACCGCACTGACGAGCGACGCCGAGATCGCGCTGCAGGCCGACGGCCTGCCCAACACCTTCGTTCCCGGACGCAACCTGCTGTTCCTGACGCTCGCTGCGGCCCTGGGCTACCGGCGCGGCATGGCCGTCCTGGTGGGCGGCATGTGCGAGACGGACTACTCGGGCTACCCGGACTGCCGCGACGGCACGATGAAGGCGATGCAGCAGGCGCTGACGCTGGGCATAGCCCGCCCTTTCATGATCGAGACGCCGCTGATGTGGCTGGACAAGGCCGCCACGTGGGAGCTGGCGCAGCGCCTGGGCGGTGACGCGCTGACGGACATCGTCCGGGAGGACACGCACACCTGCTATCGCGGCGAGCGCGGCGAGATGCATCCGTGGGGGCACGGCTGCGGATCTTGCCCTGCTTGCGAACTGCGCGCGCGCGGCTACGCCGCCTGGCAGCAAGGCAGCACGGCATGACGTACGCGGTCAAGGAGATCTTCTACACGCTGCAAGGCGAAGGCGGCAACGCAGGGCGCGCGGCGGTGTTCTGCCGGTTCGCGGGTTGCAACCTGTGGTCCGGGAGGGAGAGCGACCGCGCCGGGGCGCAGTGCCGCTTCTGCGACACTGATTTCGTGGGCACGGATGGCACGGGCGGCGGCAAGTTCGCGGACGCGGATACGCTGGCCGATGCAGTGAAGGCGCACTGGCCGGCGGGGGTGCCGGGCAAGCCACTGGCAGTGCTGACCGGGGGCGAGCCCCTGTTGCAGGTCGACGCCGCCCTGATCGGCGCGCTGCACGCGCGCGGTTTCGAAATCGCGTTGGAAACCAACGGCACGATCGAGCCGCCCGCGGGCCTGGACTGGATCTGCGTCAGCCCCAAGGCGGGCACGGAACTGCGCGTGCGTGTCGGCCACGAGCTGAAGGTCGTGGTGCCACAGGACGAGCTGGACCTCGACGCGCTCGTGAAGCTGCCGTTCGGCCGCCACCTGTTGCAGCCCATGGACGGCCCGTTACTGCGCGAGAACACGGCATGGGCCATCGCGCGCTGCCTGCAGGACCCACGCTGGCGCCTGAGCGTCCAAACGCACAAGATGGTGGGGATCCGATGAAGTACGAGGTTTCACAGCGCTTCTTCTTCGACGCCGCGCACACCCTGGAGCGCGACATTGAGCGCGAAAGCAGCGCACGCGTGCATGGGCACACCTATCAGGCCGAAGTCGCCGTCGCGGGGGAGCCGGATGCGAGCGGAATGGTGGTGGACCTGGGGCAGCTGCGGCACATGCTCGCGCAGCTGCGGGGCGCGCTGGATCACCAGTTGCTCGACGACGTCTCCGGGCTGGGCAAGCCCACGCTGGAGAACCTGTGCCGCTTCATCGCCGAACGCGGTCGTGCCGCAGGTTTGCCGGTCAGCCGGGTGTCCGTCTGGCGCGAAGGAATCGGGGATCGCTGCGACCTGCGGCTCGCCTGACATGCGGTCGCTTCGGACGCGCCGAAGTCTCCCGTGCTGTCAGGTCTGCTTTTGGTGGCGGATTCAACCGGTCGACGCAACACATTCGTCGAACATCTCAGCTGGCGTCCTGAAGCCCAGAGTCTTCCGAGGACGTTCATTCAATTTTCTCGCGATGGCATCGAGACTGGCCTGTGAGTAGCCGGAGATGTCGAGCCCTTTCGGCAAATACTGCCTGAGCAGTCCATTCGTGTTCTCGTTGGTGCCGCGCTGCCAGGGACTCTGCGGATCGCAGAAGTACACCTTGACCCTATCATGCGGCCGAGCTAGAAGTGCTCACCCGAAATTCCCTACATGGAGAATCTCGCGCGAGTGACGCCAACCGGGGATCGGAGCTCTAGGCTGACCGAATGAACGACGTGAAGGCGATCACCGACGAGTGGCGGCAGATGGAGAGGCTGGCAATCGAAGCGGAAGTACAACTCCACAGCGCGTTGGCCGCGTATCACAGAGGCGTGTCCCGCATCCCGCCGCCGCCTGAGGCCGCAGAACAGCCCGGGAACTGCGACGGATCGCGGATGCGAAGTACCGGGAACTCCACCGCGCGATGGATGCTGCGCTCCAGCGCGCGCAGGCGACGTAGCCGACACCCCAGTGGCCGAACGGGGGGTAGCCTGCCCGTGAATCAGCATCCGTCCTTGCAGCGGTGCTGGGACGCGCCGGCCAGCTTGAACGCGCGCAGTTGCGAACGCGGCCGGTGCTGTCCACACAGCAGGCAACTCATGTTCGAGGAAGCCATCCCGGCGAAGCTGCTTCCGGCGGCCTTGCTTTCGTAGCGCAGGCCACCCGGGCGGATGCGCGTGGACTGGTCGTCGCTGTAAAAGGGCATCAATCTCTCCTTGGGGCACTGTCAAGCGCTGGTCGTGCGCCCGGTGTCGAAGTTGACGAGCGCACGCGCGGCCTTCTGCGACCGCTCGACAGCATCCCTCCATTCGTTCCAGGCTGCTGTGCCGCTTCGGTCAGCAACCAGGTCGCGCGCAGCAAGCCACGTCAGTCGCTCCGCTGCGTTGGCACGCTCGTACTCTTCGATGAGAACGCCCACATCCAGGTCGGCATCGCGGGATGCGGGCGATCCACTCAAGCTGGCGTACGGCTCGGTCGGCACGGGCCTGTAGGTGGGCCCCGCCGCTTCCTGCTGCGCCGCACGCTCTTTGGCTTCGTCGCGGTTGTGCTGGTCCCATTCATCCCGCTTGCTGGAGTTGCTCATGATCTTTCCTTCAGCCGGTTGGCCGTGAGACGAGCCGACTGCGCACACCAGGACGCGGCCCCATTTCGGCGTCGCTGAACGTGGCATCGGCTTGCGTCAGTGTCATCAGGATGTCTGCGTACCACGTGCAGTTCAAGCCCAGCGTATCGTCCTGAGCGGCGTCGCGGTCGCGCATGTCCATGCCGGCCGAGTGAATCCCCATCAGACGCCACAGAATCTCGCCGGCGCCTGCGCCGCAGCGCAGCACCACAGGCGCGCCGCTCGTGCCCCGGTGCATCCGCCCATCGGTCAGGAAGTAGCCTTGCCCCTCGAAGCGAACGCCGAAGGACGATGCGACGATGGCGTGTCGCACCACGGGAAGGTGGTGCCTTGTGTCGTAGAAGCCAAGTGGAAATGCGACGATGCGCAGCGAAGCGCCGGCCTCCACTTCCGATGAAGGCGGCTGGATGTGATGCGGCTCGAAGGCGCGCATCACCGATTCGTGCGGCAGGTTCTCGCGGTCAATCTCGATCACAGCGACATCGACCGGCCCGCCAGAGTCGGCGCCCTGTCGCCAAACGGCTCGCCCTTCATGATAGAGCAGGATCGATAGGACGACCGTGCGCGTCAGGTTCACCGCGTCCACGTGAAGCACGAGTTCGATACGGTCGGGAAAGTGTCCCGACGGCTCGTCGTGCAGGACGTGACGGCTCGTGACCGCGAAAAGGCGATCGTCGCGTTGGAAGAAGAACGCGGTAGCAGCCGTGAGCAGTTGGCGACCGCGGAACGTGGATACGCGGGTGGTCGTCAGAAGCAGCGGCTCGGTCATCGGATTTCCTTCGTGCGGCCGCGAGTCGTTGGGCTTCGCCGGATCAGGTCGCGCACGCCATGCGAGGCGCGCGTGAATCGTCGATCCAGCGGCGCGCTTCCGCGTGCGCGCCGGCGGCCGCCTCGGCGGCCGACCGGAAGAACTGCTCCAAGCGCAGCATACGGTCCGTGGTGGCGGACCCTGATCCTGAGCGGATCGAGACCGAGCTGGAAAACCAGCCGTCTTCCAACGCCTTGACCAAAGGGGAGACGAGATATTTGCCGACGCGCTGTGCGCCGGCGTTGCGTGGCGTTGCCGCGAGCAGATGAGAACTCAAGTCAGGCGATCGTTCGGATGTTGGAAGCCTGCGGCCCCTTGGCGCCTTGCGTCACATCGAACTGCACGCGCGCGCTCTCGGCGAGCGTCTTGTAGCCGTCGGCGCCCTGTATCTCGCGGAAGTGCGCGAACAGGTCCTTGCCGCCGTCGTCAGGGGCGATGAAGCCGTAGCCCTTGCCCTCGTTGAACCATTTCACAGTTCCGGTCTGGTTTGTCGTCATGTCGATCTTTCGATGAAGAGTGTTGCGGGCAGCATGGAGCTGCGCCGTGCGTACGCCAAGAAATCATCGGAGGGAGATTCGACTGCGGCTTCCCGACAAAATGCGGGAGTGGGGGAAGAGAAACCTGAGATGCAGACTCTTGAGAAACGTCAACGATCCTATGGTAATCGATTCCGCCGAACCGCGCTTTGTTGTGGAAAGATGAGGTTGCACGGTCCAGCTTCGCGGTCGAGCGACCGGCTGATGGACCGCGTCCGGGCTGCGATTTGCCATCTGAATTCTCAAACGTGCCTGCGCCGCGCGAACCACTTCGGTGTCCTCCACCGCTGGTTTGATGGTCATGGGATTCGGTGGGCCGCGTCTCGTCGCCGCTGGTCTCATGCGTGTTCTGGTCCTCCTTGGGAATCGAGGGTGGATGTTTTTGGTTCATCGCTACTTCTTTATGCGCCTTCATGGACGGCGCCGCCGTAGGACACCGCGAGTCAATGCTCGGCCGTCAGCCAACTGTAGTGATCGCAACACAAATCGCTATCGCGAATCGCGCCGATATCCGCGTCTGCGCGTCGCGTCCTACATGGCGGAGGGTCTGCGCTCCCTACGATGCTGCATGACCCCCATCACCTCCATCAGTCGCTTGCACTGCCATGCGTCGGACAAATCGGCGCGCGTGGCAGAAGCCAAGCTCGCACAAGCCTGGTCGGAGTTCGCGGCGGGGAAGTTCCTGCCGCCGTCCCGGGAGCTCGTTCAAGACGCGATCCGACTGCGTCGTGAGAGCGATGTCGTGTTTGGTCGGCTGCGCTTCGTTTAGACACGCAAGCGCCGCGAGGTCCACGCGAGCATCGTCACGAAAACATCGCGAGCAGCCGTGCCCACCCCGGCCAGAAGGTGAGCGCGAGCGCCGCGAAAATCGCCAGCACCGTTACAAGGTGAAATTCACCATCATCCTGCCCGCCGGATGATGCGGGCCCGCCGCCCTGCCGAATAGCGAGCGACAGGTTTCATCGGCGTTCCTTAAGTCCGCGTGTCCGGAGCAAGGCACGCCTGGATGCACTTCCCTCACCGTAGATGAAACATACGTTGGCGGGACGGCGCATACTGGGTCACGTTCCCATCTGGCGCTCTTCCGTTCGGCGTGCTCATGGCGCTCCTCACTACGGATTTTCGACCGCCTCGACAGGCGGTGCGCCCCATGAATCAATTCGAGCTTCGATCGATCCGAGAGTTGTCCATTGCGGACGTGCTCGAGGTATCAGGCGATGTTCGCCTCTTCAGAGTCATGCACATCGACAGCGGAAACCGCATAGGTATGAGCAAGATTCACGTGCTGTCGATGGACGGCAAGACGCGCGTCACGTCATCGTCAGTCATGCGGGCTGCCGCGCAGGAAGAGCGTCGGCTGTGGGAAGCGGTCAAGGGACGTCACCCCGGGCAACTGAAACATGACGCCGGTGCCTGGTCGGCCTGGGTGTGTGCCGAACGGAAACTGCGGAGATTGACGGATGAGGCGAAAGCAGCTGACCCGGCTGAACGAGTAGCGACCAAGACTGTATGGGGTTGAAGGTGATGCGGACTCAGCCGTCCGGCGATTCGCTTGTGTTCCGGTCCTGCTCCGCGAAGAATCGCAGCATGGCCGCAGTCGCGTCAGGCCCCTTCGGATCGGTGTAACTGCCGCGCGCGCTGCCTCCGGACCAGGCGTGCCCTGCACCATGGATCACCCAGTACTCGGCAACGACCTTGCCCGCGGCATCGCGCTGCAGGTGTCGCGTCCATTCGCGTCTATCGGGCTCCCGACCCAATTCGATCTCGGCGGGCATTCCTTCCGGCGAGCTGACCGCGTAGAGATGAAAGCCGTTGTCCGGATGCACGGTATCGTCGGCATCGCCGTGCACGACGATCGTTGGAACTCGCGGACCCGGCGTGCCTTTGTCCGGTGACCGGCCGCCCTTCATGGCTTGAAGCGCGGAAGGCAGGTCACGGGCCGTGCCCGCGGGCAGGCCGGAGTGAACACCGATGGCGGCGAAGATCTCGGGATAGGCTTGTCCGAGGATCGCGGCCATCGCGCCGCCGGCGGACAGTCCGGCGACGTAGACGCGGGCCGGATCCACCGCATACTGGCTGGCGATGTGTCGCACCATGGCGGCGAGCAGCGCCGGTTCGCCGCGGCCGCGCGTTTGGTGGCTGTGCTTGAACCAGTTCCAGCATCCTTGCGGATTGGCCTTTCGCGACTGGGCGGGGTAGAGGACGAACATGCCGAGCTCTCGCGCTGCTTCGTTCATGCGCGTGCCCGCTGCAAAGTCGTCGGGGTCTTGCGTGCAGCCATGCAGCATGACCACCAGGGGAAGCGGGCCGGCTCCCGGCGCGCTTGCAGCGGGAGGTACGTACAGTTTGTAGTCGCGTGCGGCAGTCCCAACGCCGAAGCGGCCTGCGATGAATTGCTCCGAGTGGTGGCTGCCCGACAGCTCTGGCGCCGCGGGCAAACGCGGATCGTCCAGGTCCGGTATCCATCGCGCATCCACGTCGATCACGTCGCTTCGGGGTTCCATGGTCATGGGCATGCCACCCAGCGCATGCTGGATGGCGCTCGTCGCGGAGTGCAAATCGCCGGCGCGCGTCAGGGCCGTGGCGTGTTCCATCGCGCGAAGAAATTCTGCTGGCTTCATGCTGGCTTTCGGAGACGGTGACTCGCCCCAATGAATCAATCAGTTGGCACCGCCCCGGAGATCTGCAAGGCGACAACTTGAATCGGTTTGTTCGAATTGCAGGCGACGCTGCCGAGGCGCGCTTCTCAAACCCAGCGATGCCAGAAATTCAGCGCCAAGGCGAGAAAGATCAGCAGCACGATCGCAGCGCCAAAGGTATGCGCGGATGTCCACGTTCCGGCGGGTTCGCCGAAAGCGCCACGCTCTCTTCGTTCCATCTCAGCGCGGACCATACTTCCGCGCCAGCAGCGCATCGAGTTGGTTTTCGAGGCTTTGAGCCAGGAAATGCGCCTCGAGATACTGCTCCTGAGAACCGGTTTGCCGAAGTCTTCCCGCGTTCGCCTCGGCTTGCGCCAGACGCTCCTTCAGGCTCGCTATCGTTTCGGCGTTCGTCATGGATTCACGGGTGGGCGCACTGGACAATCTCACAGTAGGCAGTGTGCGCTCAGCGAGACCATGGTGGTCCTGCGTGCACAAACAGTTTCTCTTTACGTGATTCGCCACGGCGCAAGCGTTCGGTCGCTCTGGCTGCCTCGCGCGCACGCTCATTCGTCGGCAGCATCGCGCCGCCCGGCCCGGCGCAGGCTCCAGAGCATCAGCGGGCGCGCGCTCAGGCCGTGCAGCACGATGGATGCAGCGATGGTCCAGAGCGTCAGAGACAGCAGCGTGTCTGCCGCAGCGCCGGTGACTCCGGTGCGCAAGGCCAGAAGAAGGTAGAACAGCGAACCGATTCCGCGAATGCCAAACCAGCTTCCGAGGGCGATCTGCCCCGCACCTGCACGTTCACCGATATAAGAGGGCAACACAGACAGGGGCCGCAGCACGAGGAACAGCAAGGGAACGAACCACCACGTGGACGGCGTGACGGACGCATACGGCAACATCGCGCCCACCAGGAGCACCAGCCCCATCTCGGAAATCTTCTCCATCTGCTCGTTGAAGCCTTCGACCGAGCCGCGCATCGTCTCGCTTGCGTGATGGGAATGCCCGGCCAGGGTCGCGTAGGAATGGCCCGCCGGTGTGTGCGGCGGCTCCAGGGCCGGGCTCCCAGGCGCGGGGCTTTCCCGCACGCGGGCCAGCGCCAAGCCCGCAGAAAAGACGGCGAGAAAGCCCGAGGCGGCGAACAGATGCGCCAGGCCGTAGGACGTACCGATCAGGCCCAGCCCCAGGAACACGTCGAGGCCAAGCGCCTGGCCATGGCGGCTGCGAAGGAGCACCACCGATTTCCCCACCAGCGCGCCCAGGATGAAACCGATCGCGAGCCCGCCCAGGGTGGACCACAGGAAGTCGAAAAGCACCCAGTCCAGCAGCGGCCGCTCGAGCAGCCCGGCAAGCGCGAGTCCCAATAGGGCGAATGGGTAGGCCGCGCCGTCATTGAGCGCGCCCTCCGCAGCCAATGTGAAGCTCACCGGATGGGGTTCAGCTCCCTTTTCGGGCTGCAGCGCGGAGGCGAGCACGGGATCCGTGGGCGCCAGGATCGCACCCAACAAGATGGCCAGTCCCAGCGGCAAGTGGAGCAGCACGACACCCACTGCGGCCACGAGCCCGACGGTGATGCCGAGAGAAGCGAAGGCGAGCTTCAGCGGGAGCCACCAACGCCGGTCCCGTAAGCCGAGCCGCAGACGAAGGCCCACCGCGAACAATGATACAAGCAGGCCGATTTCGGCAATGCGCTCGAGCAGCACGGCGTGCGCAACAGGGTCGGGACGCAGAACACCGAGGATGGAGGGGCCGAGCATCCACCCGATTGCCAGATACACCATGGGGCTGGTCAATGGCAATTGATGCAAGGCGCTGTTGACCAGCACCATCGCCAACAGGAGCATCCCCAACACCAGCAGCCAATTCGGATTGCTCACGGCGCCTTATGCGCTTTGGACTGACCCTGCGCGCGTAGGACATTGACGCTTCCACGATTGGGGTGAGCGCAAGAATGCTCGGGAGCTGCGTTCGGTAGCGCACAGACCTTGGTCCTTGCATCCGCGATGCTGCTCACGCCAGGAATTGTTCCATGGCTTTGGAGCTCCACATGATTCTGCCGCCCGTCCAGTCCGACGTCACAAGCGACGCTGCGGATGCGAGCGCACAAAGCGTCTTCACGTCCGAGGGAGGACGGCTTGATCCAGGCGCGTCAGCGCGCCTGGACGAGACCGAAGATCGACGCAGGTTGATGGCCGAGCTGGATATCAGCCATGTGGGTCGCTCATATCGCTTCCGCAGCTACCGGTATGACAACCTCGACGATGCGGTGCGCTACGCGCGCCTGGTAAAGGCTAGGTCGTCTCGCGGCTTGCCGGAAGACTGCGAAACGTTCACCCAAGCAGCTCGCGACGACGAGCAACCTCCCGGCGCGTCCGACCGCAAGACCATGGCGTTGCTGGGCGTCTCCTACGTTGCCGGGCGATATGCCTATGAGAGCTTCCGCTACGACAGGTTGGCCGACGCGTTGGCGTATGCCAGGCGGCAACAGCATCGGTGATGGCGAGGGCAGTTAGCTCGCCACCTCATTTGGAAGAAGCCTGTCGTATTCGGCCTTGACCACGGCATAGCACTCGCAGGTACGTCGCTCGAGGCCCGCGCGATCCAGAACGGCAATGTGGCCGCGCTGGTAGCGGATCAGCCCGTCACGCTGCAAGCGCCCGGCCGCAGTGGTGACACCCTCGCGACGAACGCCGAGCATGTTGGCAATGAGTTCCTGTGTCATCACCAGGTCCTGCCCGCGAAGGCGGTCAAGGCTAAGCAACAGCCATCGGCACAACTGCTGGTCCACACTGTGATGGCGGTTGCAGATCGCAGTCTGCGCCATTTGCGTGATCAGCGCTTGGGTAAACCTCAGGAACAGGTGCAACACCGGCGTTGAGCGCGCAAAAGCGTCTTTGATGAATCGTCCGCTCACGCGATAGCCCGTTCCAGCGCTTTGCACAACAGCACGGCTCGGCGTGGTCTCTCCGCCCATGAACACCGCAATGCCGACTAGCCCTTCGTTGCCGACGACGGCAATCTCCGCGGTCGCGCCGTCCGCCAGCACATGCAGCAGCGAAACGATGGACGTGACCGGGAAGTAGACGTGCTTCATCTGTACCCCCGACTCGTAAAGCACCGAGCCCAGCGGCATCTCGATCGGTTCGATCGCACGTGCCCAATTCGACCACTCATCGCGTGGCAGCGCCGCGAGCAAGCTGTTCTGTTGAGAGCGCACATCCGGTGTCATAGCGATCTCCTTGCCGGTCGGGCTGGCAGCAAAGGCGCTGCGCAGTCCAGTATACGAACGGCCGCTGGCGTGGGATGGCGCACAGACACGAGACGGCGGGATATCCCAAAATGCGAGCATCGTTGGGCCCCATCATGAAAACAGTCCCGGATCTCGTGCAACGCCAGTTCAAGGTCGACAGGAACACGCATGAATTCAGCGCGGAGGAGTCGTCCCACACGGTATCTCTTGGCGAGCAGAAGCGCGGGGGTGGCTATCGCAGCGGTTCGTCAGGCGCCGGTACATCGGATCACGAGGCCTCGCCGCGTCCAGCGGATCATGGGCATCCAGGTGGACAGCATGGGCGATGACAGCGCCAAATGACCCTCTGTACGTATAGCCCGACCGCGGAGGATGGCCCGCGCGGCTACAACGGCGTATCCTGAGAGCCCAGCTACCCTCGTGCCCTTAGCTGGCGCGCGCACTCGGCGCCTTTCCTGTGCCACCGCACCCGCGCCGGGATCGCAAGGCATCTTCCGACGTGCTTCCCCTGGACTCGCGAAATGATGCACACCTTCATCGCCAACAATCGCGCCGAGCTGGTCGAACGCTGCCGGGCCAAAGTGGCCCGAAGAGCTCATCGTGCCGCCACGAATGCGCAGATGCGCAACGGCATACCGATGTTCCTTGACCAATTGCAGCGGACGCTTGAAGCCGAAGAAGGTCTCGATGACAAGCAGAGTTTGCAAATTTCGGGGGCGGCCGGCGGCGCAGCGTCCAGTCTCTCCGAGATCGGAGTGAGTGCGACTGCGCACGGCAAGCAATTGCTCGAGCTCGGCTTCACCGTCGACCAGGTGGTGCACGACTATGGCGACCTGTGCCAGGCCATCACCGACCTGGCCGTTGAGCGCGATGCTCCTTTCGGAGTGGGTGAGTTCCGTACGCTGAACCGGTGTCTCGACAACGCGATCGCCGATGCGGTGACCGAATTCAGTTTTCAGAAGGACGTCGCCGTCGAGCGGCAGCGCGAGTTCGCGCTTCGCCGGCGAATCGGCTCTCTCGCGCACGAGCTGAGGAACGCTCTTTCGTCCGCAACGTTGGCACTGGCCGCGCTGGAGACAGGTGGCCTGCCCGTGAACGGAGCAACGGGTGGCGTCCTCAAGCGCGCCCTCGGGTCAATGACGCGCCTCATTCATTCGGCTGTCGAGGAAGTGCGTGAAGGCGCGACCGACGACGCAAGCCGCGAGATCTACAGCTTGGACGAACTCATCGCGGACGCCGCATCCGCCGCCAGGCTGTACGCCTCCACCAGCGGCTGCGCGTTGATCGTGCCGGCGATCGATCCGGAAGTCGAGTTGCACGGAGATCGCGAACGCATCCTCGCTGCCTTGGGCAATCTGCTGCAGAACGCCTTCAAATTCACCGCGCCGGCAACGGACGTCACGTTAGAGGCCTCCGCATACGGGTCCTCCGTTCACATCGAGGTCAGCGACCATTGCGGCGGCCTCGCTTCCGGCAGCATCGATCGTTTGTTTTCTCCATTCACCCAGAGAAACACCGATCGCTCCGGACTTGGACTGGGTTTGTCGATCGCGCGACAGAGCGTTGAAGCGGACGGAGGAACGCTGTCGGTCAGGAACCGGCCCGGCCACGGCTGCACGTTCGTTGTGACCCTTCCCCGCCACCACAGCACGACGTCCAGCGACGGATGAATCGGCGCGATGCCGCAATGACACACGACCCCTTGGTGCAAAACCAAGTCACGCAAAAGTCACGCAAAAAAGAAAATGGGCTAGCCTCTTTCGAAGCTAACCCATTGATTCAATTGGCGCGGCTGGCAGGATTCGAACCCACGACCCCTTGGTTCGTAGCCTGTGAGACGCTGAACAGGGGTCTGTGAAATCAACGACTTACGGGCGTCCACCCAACGTTGAAATGTCGCGCAGTGCCTATAGGCGCTTTTAGGAGTCGCGCAAAAGTCGCGCAGAAGTCACGCAACGAAAGCGCGTTGCAGTGCCTACCGCAGCCACGCCTTGATCCGCCCCGCCAGGGCTTCGCGGCTGATGCCGTAACGATCGTGCAGCGTCGGCAGGGCGCCGGCGTCGAGGAAGGCATCCGGCAATCCCGCAAGCTCGAAGCCCGCCGGCTGCACCCGATGGCGCAGGAGCGCGCTTGCCACGGCTTCGCCCAGGCCACCGATCACCGAATGGTTCTCGGCAACGACCACGAGCCTGTGCTTGTACTTCACGGCTTCGATGATGGCCGCTTCATCCAATGGCTTGATCGTCGGGCAGTGCAGCACGGCAACGCCGACATTGTCATTCGCGAGATCCGCCGCCGCCTCCAGTGCCCGCATCGTGAGGATGCCGCTCGAGATCACCAGCACGTCGTTGCCTTCGCGCACGATCTTCGCCTTGCCCAGCTCGAAGCTGTAGCCTTCGACCTCTTCGAGCACCACGGGCACCTGTCCGCGCAGGAGCCGCATGTAGACCGGGCCCTTGTGCGCCGCAATCTGCGGCACGGCCTGCTCGATGTCGAGCGCATCGCACGGATCCACGATCGTGAGCCCGGGGATGCCGCGCATCATCGCGATGTCCTCCGTCGCCTGGTGGCTCGGACCATACCCCGAGGTCAGGCCCGGCAGCGCGCAGCACATCTTGACGTTCAGGTTCTCCTCGGCGATTACCTGGTGGATGAAGTCATACGCGCGGCGCGTGCCGAACACGGCGTAGGTGGTCGCGAACGGCACGAGGCCTTCCTTCGCCATGCCGCCGGCAGCGCCCATGAGGAGCTGCTCGGCCATCCCCATCTGGTAGAAGCGGTCGGGATAGGCCTGCGCGAAGAGATGGAGGTCGGTGTACTTCGCGAGGTCGGCCGTCAGGCCCACCACTTCCGGATGGCTGGCGGCGTATTCGACCAGCGCCTTGCCGAACGGTGCGGCCCGCACCTTCTGGCCCTCCGACGCGATCGACGCGATCATGGCCGACGTGGTCAGGCGCGGCTTCTTTTCTGCGGTAGCGGTGTTCATGCTGCGGCTCCTTCGGTTTGCGATTGGCGCCGGGTCTCCTCGAGGATGTCAAGCGCTTGCTGCCACTCGGGCGGATCGACGCGGATGAAGTGGTTCTTCTCGCGCTTCTCGAGGAAAGGCACGCCCTTGCCCATGAGCGTGTCGAAGAGGATCACGCGCGGCTTCTTCACTTTGGTCGAGCGGGCGATGTCGAACGCCTCGATCACCGCGGCAAGGTCATTGCCGGATACGCGCTGGACGTGCCACCCGAAGGCGGCCCATTTGTCGGCGAGCGGCTCGAAGCCCAGTACCTTGCCCGATGGGCCGTCCGCCTGCTGGTTATTGATGTCGACCAGGCAGATGAGGTTGTCGAGCGAATGGTGCGCGGCCGCCATCGCAGCTTCCCATGTCGATCCTTCATCGAGTTCGCCGTCGGACATCGAGTTGTAGACGAAGGCCGGATTGCGCTTCTGCTTCAGGCCGAGCGCCATGCCCACTCCGATCACCAGGCCCTGTCCCAGCGAGCCGCCTGAGATCTCCATACCGGGTGTGTACGTCGCCATGCCGGACATCGGCAGGCGGCTGTCGTCGCTGCCGTAGGTCTCCAGCTCCGATTCGGGAATGATCCCCGCTTCAATGAGCGCTGCGTAATGCGCGATCGCATAGTGGCCGTGCGAGAGCAGGAAGCGGTCGCGTCCTTCCCACTCGGGCTCGTCGGGGCGCAGTCGCATCGCATGGCAGTAGGCGACGGCGAGCACGTCGGCCCAGCCGAGCGCCTGGCCGATGTAGCCCTGGCCCTGCACCTCGCCCATGCGCAGCGCGTAGCGCCGGATGCGGTATGCGCTTTCGCGCAATGTGTTGGTCAGTTCAGGCATGTCCGTTGTCTTTCGTGGAAGTTGATTCACTTGTCCAGCAGGCCGATCGAGAACCAGGGGACGAAGGCGACGACCAGCAGGCCGACGAGCAGCGCGCCGAGGTACGGCCAGATGCGATGCATCGCCTTGTCGGGGTGCACGCGGCCGATCGTGCAGGCGGCGTAGTAACCCAGGCCGAAGGGCGGCGCGAACAGGCCGATGCCCATCGCCAGGATGATCACCATCGCGTAGTGCACCTCATGAACACCGATCGCCTTTGCGACCGGGAACAGCAGCGGCGCGAACAGCACCATCGCCGGGATGCCTTCCAGAACGCTGCCCAGAACCACGAACGCCGCGATCGAGACCAGCAGGAAGCTGTACTTGCCGCCCGGCACGCTCGTCATGAGCTGCGCGAGGCTGTGGGAGAAGCCTGATTGCGTGAGCGCCCAGGACATTCCCGTGGCGGTGCCGATGATGAACAGGATCGCACCCGAAAGGGCAGCGGTGTCCACGAGCATCGGATAGAGACGGCGCCAGTCGAAGCGGCGATAGATGAACAGCCCCGCGAGCACTGCGTACGCGATGCCGATGGTCGACACCTCCGTCGCCGTCGCCACGCCTTCGACGACCGCCGTGCGGATCAACACGGGCAGCAGGAGAGCGGGAACTGCGACGAGCACCGTCTTGCCGATGACGCTCAGCGGCGCGCGCTTGAGGCCAATCGCAATCTCGGCGCTTCGCCAGCGCGCGAGCACGGCCAGCAGCACTGCGAGCACGACACCGGGAAGGATGCCGCCGGTGAACAGCGCCGCGATCGACACTCCTGCGACGGAGCCGATCGTGATCAGCACCAACGAAGGCGGGATCGTTTCAGCCATCGCGCCTGATGCAGCGAGCAGCGAGATCAGCTCGCCTTCGTCATTGCCGCGCCTTTTCATCTCAGGCAGAAGCACTGGAGCCACGGCGGCCATGTCCGCGGTCTTCGCACCGGAAATACCGGAGACAAGCAGCATCGCGCCCAGCAGCACGTAATTCAGGCCGCCTCGCACGTGGCCGACGAGCGATGCGAGGAAGTCCACCATTGCCTTGGCCATCCCCGTCATCTCGACGAGGTGGCCGAGCAGGATGAACAGCGGCACGGCCAGCAGGATCAGCGAACTCATGCCTTCGTCGATGCGACCGCTCACCACCGACAGCGGAGTCGACGTGACGGTCAACAGGAATGCCACAGTCGCCATCCCGAAGCAAAAGGCAATCGGCACACCGAGCAGCACGCCGGCTCCCAGCAGCACAGCGAAGAAGATGACGAGGTTCCAGTTGCCGATCGCCTGCAGCCAGTCCGCGCCGAGCCACATCGCACCGGCCAGTGCAGCGATGCCGACTCCGATCGCGACGAGGTCGACAAAGCTGCGACGCGCGAGCCGCAGCAGGCAGATCGCGATCATGAACACGCAGCCAACCGGAACTGCCGCGGCGCGGACCGTGTTCGGCCAGGACAGCGCCGGGGTCTGCACGACCCATTCGTCGCGCGCGTACTCTGTCATCGGGCCGATCAGCATCACGAGCCACAGGCACGGGATCGCGACAGCGAGCACTTCGGCCCAGGCCTGAGCGCGCTCGCTCCAGCGCGAGACCAGCGCGGTCGTACGCATGTGCGTACCACGCCGCAGCGCCACTGCCGCACCGAGGTTCGCGAGCCAGAGGAACAGGATGGATGCCAGTTCGTCGGCCCACGGAATCGGGCTGTTGAAGATGAAGCGCGCGATGACACCCGCGAGCAACACTGCGACTTCACCGACGACCAGGATGGCCGCTGGCGCTTCGATCAAGTGGCCGAGCCACTCCTCGGCGCGCTCGCCCAGCGAGCGGCCGAGCCGGATGGGTTGGGCTTCGAGGAGCATGGCGCTCACCCGAGGCTCCCGACGCTGTCCTGGAGCAGCTTCCAGGCATCGTCGCCGAACTTTGCGCGCAGGTCCTTGTAGAACGTGCCCTTCGCCAACGCGTCCTTGAACGCCTTCTTGTCGGGCTCGATGATCTGCACGCCCTTGGAAGCGAGATCGGTGCGCAGCGACACGCTCAGCGCCGCAATGTCCGCGCGTTCATCGGTCGCGGCCTTTTCCAGTTCACGGCGCACGATGTCCTGGATGTCCTTGGGCAGGCGTTCGACAGCCTTGCGATTGCCAAGGATCCAGTACGCGTCCCACACGTGGTTGGTCAGGCTGCAGTACTTCTGCACTTCGTACAGGCGCGCGGTACTGATGATGGCGAGCGGGTTCTCCTGGCCTTCGACGAGTTTCGTCTGCAGCGCGGAATACACCTCGTTGAAGTTGATCGGCGTCGGGCTCGCGCCGAGAGCGGTGAAGAGAGACGACAGCATCGGGGCGGCCGGCACGCGCAGCTTCAGGCCCTTGAGGTCATCGGGCGTCTTCACCGGCTTCGTCGACGTCGTGACGTGGCGAAAGCCGTTGTCCCAGGGCTTGGACATCGTCAGGATGCCCGCCTTCTCGATCTGCGTGCGAACGTAGGTTCCGAGCGGGCCGTCCATCGCTTTCCACACTTCGCTGTAGTCGTGAAACGCGAAGCCGGTGTTCACGATGCCCGCGGCCGGCACGAGCGTCGAGAGCACCACGCTCGCCTGGTTGAAGAACTCGACACCGCCTGAGCGCACTTGCGAGAGCAGGTCGGTGTCCGAGCCGAGCTGGTTCGCCGGAAACAGCTTGATCTCCAGGCGTCCGGCGGTGGCCGTGCGGATGCGATCGATCGCTTCCTGCGCGCGCTTGTTGACCGGGTGCGAAGGGTCTTGCCCCGTGGCGAACTTGTAGGTGAACTCGGCGGCGTTCGCTGGGCGCGAGGCGATCGAGAACAAGGGCAGCGCCGACGCGGCGCCAAGGACTTGGCGGCGCGTGAAGCCGCTCTTCGATGCTGTCATGGTTTGTCTCCTCAGGTGGATGGAAGTGCGCGGTCAAATGCGCGGTCAATGGATCAACATGCCGCCGTTGACGTCGAGGGTGATGCCCGTGCAATAAGCCGAGAGGTCGCTCGCGAGGAACACGCAGGCGCCCGCAACGTCGCTCGCGCGGCCGAGGCGCGCGAGCGGGATACCCGAGACGATCCCGGCCTTCTGGCCGTCGTCGAGCTTGCCTTGCGTGATGTCGGTTTCGATCAGGCCGGGCGTGATGCTGTTGACGCGGATGCCGTCGCCGCCGAATTCGCGCGCCATGGCCCTTGCGAGGCCCAGGACGCCGGCCTTTGCGGCGGAGTAATGCGGGCCGCCGAAGATGCCGCCGCCGCGCTGCGCGGAGACCGACGAGATGCAGATGATGGAACCCGCTTGCTGCGTGCGCATCGCAGGCAGCACCGCCTGCGACATGTACAGCGTGCCGCGCAGGCTGACGTCGAGGATGCGGTCGTAGTCGGCCCCCGTGATGTCCAGTGTCTTGACCGGCTGCGTGATGCCTGCGTTGTTCACGAGGATGTCGATGCGGCCGAACCGCTTGAGCACTGCCGCGGCAGCCGCTTCGCACGCGCTCTTGTCGGTCACGTCGGCAACGAGGCCAATGTGGCCCTCGCCCAGCTGGACCGCGGCGGCGGCCGGCTCGGCGCGCGTCAGATCGAGGATCACGACCTTCGCACCCTGCGCGGCCATGTGTCGCGCGGTCGCATAGCCCAGGCCGTTCTTGCCGGCGCCGCCGGTGATCACGGCGACCTTGTCTTTCAGCAGCATTTGCTTGTCTCCTTGGTGTGCTGCGAATGTTCGGCGGCAACGCACAAGACAACAAGCGATTGTTTTTCAGCCTAAGATGACAGTTCGTCATCAAACATCAGGGTCAACCCCATGGCCGCCTTGCCCCCGGTCGTCAACCTCCTCGCTTTCGAAGCCGTGGCGCGCCGCCGCAGCTTTGCTGTCGCCGCCTCCGAACTGCACCTGACGGCATCGGCCGTGAGCCACCAGGTTGCGCGCCTGGAGTCGCACCTGGGCGTGCGGCTGTTCGAGCGAAGTGCGCACGGCGTGCGACTCAGCACGGCGGGCGAGCAGTACCTCGAGCGGGTCGCCGGCGCCCTGTCAGCGATTTCCGCGGCGACGGATGACCTGCGGCAGGGCGTGGCCAACAGCCTCTACGTGCACTGCGCGCCGACAATCGCGAGCCTTTGGCTGATGCCGCGTCTTCGCAGCTTCGCGGAAGCTCACCCCGACATCTCGCTGAACCTCTCCGCGGCCCACACACCGAGCGACTTCGCACTCGGGCAGGCCGACATCGACATCCGCTACGGCGTGCCGCAGTGGGGAGACCTGGTCGTCGAGCCTCTCTTCGAGGAGCGCATCGTGCCACTGGCCAGTCCCGCGTTCATCCGCGAGAAGCGCCTGAAGCGCGTCGAGCAGTTGCAGGACATGCCGCTCATCCAGAGCAACGTGAGCGTCGTGCAGTGGTCGGATTGGTTTGCCAAGTTCACGAGGATGCGCGCGCCCGAACGGTTCGCGTTGCGTTTCGATCGTGCCCAGATGTCGCTCGATGCGGCAACGCAGGGACTGGGCGTCGCGCTTGAGAGTGCCGTGAATGCCGGATTGCACCTGGCCGACGGGAAACTGAAAGCGGTGTTCGGCATGGACAAAGCCGTGCGTGTCAAGGCGCATTTCGTGGTGTACCCGGCAAGACATGCGCGCAGGGCACCCGTGGCGGCGTTTCTCTCATGGATCCACAGCCAGGCATCGAGAACGAAGCAATAGCGCCGGGCAAACGCACAGCGGTCCCAAAGAGGAGGAGGACTTGGATCGTGACATTCAGCCGCAGCGTCGAGTTTTGCGTCGGGTTCCAGGAAGTTGGCGTCGAAACCAGTCGTGGTGTACCCGGGCTCGATGACGCAAACGCGGATGCCGCGCGTGCGCAGTCCATGGTCGAGCGACTCGGTATTGAAGGTCACCTGACCTTGACGACGACCTTGCCCTTGGCACGGCCTGTTTCGACGTAAGCCAGGGCTTCATTGGTTTGCTCGAACGGAAAGACGCGGTCGATCACCGGGCGGATCGCGCTGGCATCAATGAGACCGGAGATTTCTCGCAGCTGGTTCCCGCTCGCCTTCATGAAAAGGAACGAGTAACCGACGCCGAGGTGTTTCGCGTTGCGCCGGACCCTTGCGCTCAACAGCCGCATGACCAGCTGCACGAACCAGGGCGCGCGAATGTCCTTGCCGAACTGCGGATCGGGCGGGCCGGAAATGGAGACGAGCTTGCCGCCGGCCTTGAGCACCCGCAGCGATTTCTCGAGCGTCTTGCCGTCCTGGCTGTTCAGCACGACGTCGTAGTCGTGCAAAACATCCTCGAAGTCCTGCGTCTTGTAGTCGACGACGACGTCCGCGCCAAGGCTTTTCACGAGCGAGGCGTTGGCAGCGCTTGTCGTCGTGGCAACCGTGGCACCCAGGTGCTTGGCCAGCTGGATCGCGAATGTACCGACACCACCCGAGCCCGCCTGGATGAAGACCTTCTGGCCCTCTTTCGGTCCGGCCCTTTCGACCAGCGCTTGCCACGCGGTCAACCCCACCAGCGGGATCGAAGCGGCCTCCTCCATCGTGAGCGTCTTGGGCTTAAGCGCGAGAGACGCTTCCTTCACCGGGACAAATTCGGCGAACGTGCCGATGCGGAAATCGTCCACGCGCGCATAGACCTCGTCGCCGCACTTGAACTGCTGCACGCCTGCGCCGACCTTGACGACCTCGCCCGCGACGTCATGGCCCAGGATGAGCGGCGGCCGATAGGGCAGCAGGAGCTTGAACTCGCCGTCGCGGATTCTCGAGTCCAGCAGGTTCACCCCGGCCGCGTGCACCTGCACGAGGACTTCGCCCTCGCGCAGTTCCGGCACCGGCATCTTCATGCTCTGCAATTCGCGCTTCTTTCCGTAGCGCTGCAAGACAAATGCCTTCATGTGGGCTCCTGGTTGTGGTCATTTCGCATGATGCGCGTCATATAAGCGGACGGGCGAAAACGGCGGTGTGCAAGCATGGTTCAGGCGGGGGCGAGGTACTTCAGCGCCGCTTCGCGAAGGCTGTCCGACAGTGCGGGCTCGTCGACGGCGCGGGCGAGGACCAGCGTCCCCACCATGGCGGCAATGGTGAGGAGCGCGCGCTCGTGGGCGGCTGGCTGCCCCCAGTCGGGCGACTGGCGCGCGACCAGGTCGACCATCGCCTTGATGTGCTGCGTCGTTGCGCGGCGCACTTCGGGTGTCTGACGCACGGTCTCGGAGCCGAGCGCGGCCAGTGGGCATCCGGACTCGACCTGCTCGAGATGTTCACGCGAGAGATAGGTGTGCAGCATCGTCTTCAGCGCTTCCTGGGTGGGCACGCTGGCCACGGCGCCGGACGCGGCGGCGGCCGATTCCGCGCAAGCGCGGCTCGCCGCTTCCGCCAACATGGCATCGCGTGAAGCGAAGTGGGCGTAGAACGCACCGTGAGTCAAACCGGCTTCCTTCATGATGTCCGCGACGCCCGTGCCGGCGTAACCGCTGCGGCGAATCGCTCGAGCGGCCGCCGACACGATGCGCTCATGCGTCGCATCTTTCGCCGCGGCTCGGGCATGGGGCTTGGACTTTTGCATGATGATTATCATACGACATTTTTCGAGCATCCGCAAGCTGATGACGGCGTGCGACGAATCGCGCGGGTTCTCTCGAGCTAGACGACCCAAGACCCCTTGGTGGAAATCCAAGTCGCGCAAAACTCGCGCAAATAGAAAATGGGCTAGCCTCTTTCGAAGCTAACCCATTGATTCAATTGGCGCGGCTGGCAGGATTCGAACCCACGACCCCTTGGTTCGTAGCCAAGTACTCTATCCAACTGAGCTACAGCCGCTGAGCCCGGAATTATAGCAGGCCGGCCGGAGGGGCTCCGTAGACCCGTCCTGCACGGCCGGACATCCCATTATATGATGCTTGACATCTCATCGAGGAGCGCAACCCATGGACATCTCCCGCCCCGCGTGGCGACCCGCCTTGTGGCTCGTGCTGCTCGCCGCGGCCGGAACCTTCGCGCTGACGATGGGGGTGCGCCAGACCATGGGCCTGTTCCTGTCGGCCTTGAATACGTCGACGGGCCTGGGGCTGGGCAGTATCAGCCTGGCCTTCGCGTTCGGGCAGCTGTGGTGGGGCCTCACGCAGCCCTTCGCCGGGGCGATGGCCGACAAGGTCGGGGCGGGGCGGGTGCTGCTCGCGGGCGCGGTGCTGGTCGCCGCCGGCACGATCATCACGCCGCTGATGACGACCACATGGGGCCTGATCCTCGCCATCGGCGTGCTGGCCGCAGGCGGATCGGGCATGGCCGGGCCGGCGGTGCTGATGGCCGCCACCACGCGCCTCATCCCGCAGGACAAGCGCGGGCTCGCGACGGGCATCGTGAACGCCGGCGGCTCTTTCGGGCAGTTCCTGATGGCGCCCATCGCCACGGCGCTGATGGCCAGCCTGGGCTGGGCGGCGGCGATGCAGGTGCTGGGCTTCTTCATCCTGGCCTGCCTGCCCGCGGCATACGTGCTGCGCGGCAATTCGGCCCACGTCGCGCCGGCCGCCGGCGCGACATCGCTGACGACTCGCCAGGCCATCGCGCAGGCCTTCCGTACGCCCAGCTTCGTGCTGCTCGCGGCCGGATTCTTCGTGTGCGGCTTCCACGTCGCCTTCCTCGCCACCCACCTGCCGGGCGTGATCGCGCTGTGCGGCCTGCCCGCGCAGTGGGCCGGCTGGTCGCTCGCGCTGATAGGCCTCTTCAACATCGCGGGCAGCCTCGCGATGGGATGGGCCGTCGGTCGCTGGCGCATGAAGTCGCTGCTGTCCCTGGTGTACGCGGCGCGCGCACTCGCGGTGGTGGCCTTCCTGCTCGCGCCGAAGACGGGGGCCGTCGTGCTGCTGTTCGCGGCTGTCATGGGCTTGACCTATCTCTCCACGGTGCCCCCAACCGCCGGCCTCGTCGCGAAGTTCTTCGGGGTCGCCAACATGGCGACGCTGTTCGGCATCGTGATGCTCAGCCACCAGTTCGGCGGCTTCCTCGGCGCATGGCTGGGCGGGCGTATCTTCGAAGCGACCGGCTCGTACGACTGGGTCTGGTACATCGACGTCGTGCTCGCCGTGGGCGCGGCGCTGGTCCACCTGCCCATCCGCGAAGCGCCCGTGGCGCCCGTGGCGCGGGCAGCCGCGGCCTGACCGGAACGCCATGCGCTACGGACCTGAACACAAGCAGCAGACGCGCGAGAAGGTGCTGCGCTCGGCCGCGCGCGCGCTGCGCCGCGAAGGCCCCGAGAAGGTCGCGGTCGCCGAGGTGATGCGCGCGGCGGGGCTCACGCACGGCGGCTTCTACGCGCACTTCGATTCCAAGGAGGACCTGCTCGCCCATGCCATCGAGGGCATGTTCGACGAGTTGCTGGCCAGTTTCGAAAGGAACGCGGCCGGCAAGCCGCCGCGCGAGGCGCTGCGCGACTACGTGAACCGCTATCTCACGCTCACCCACTGCGAGCGGCGCGACAGCGGCTGCCCCATCGCCGCGCTGGCCACCGACATCCCGCGCATGAACGAGGACGCGCGGCGCGCGTTCGAAACGGGATCGGCACGGCTGGCCAGTGCCATCGCAGGCCTGTTGCGCGAGCTGCACGTCGCCGATGCGGGCGCGGTCGCGACGTCGCTGCTGGCCGAGCTGGTCGGCGCGCTCGTGCTCGCGCGCTGCGCGTCCGACCCGGCCACGGCCGAAAGGCTACTGGAGTCATCGCGCGCGCAGGTGCTCGCACGAGTGGGCTGACGTGCCCGCGGCGCTCAATCCGCCCGGATGTTCGCCACCTTCACGACGCGGTTCCACATGTTGCGCTCGTTCGCGCCCAGCGCGTCGAGCTGCGCCGGGTCCATGGCGATCGCCTTGGCGCCCTGATCCTCCGCCAGCTTGCGGAACTGCTCCGATTGCACGACCTTCGCGATCGCCGCCGAGAGCTTCTGCTGCAAGTCGGCCGGCAGCGCCGCCGGCCCGTAGACCGCGAACCACGACGATGCCACCAGCGACACGCCCGCTTCGGTGGCCGTGGGCACATTGGGCAGCGCGCCCACACGCGTGCGGCCCGTCGTCACCAGCGCCTTGAGCTTGCCGGCGCGGATGTGGCCCAGCAGCGGGGGCGGTGTGGTGATGGTGAAGTCGACGTTGCCCGCGAGCAGGTCGGTCAGCGCGGGGCCGGTGCCGCGGTAGGGGATGTGCGTCGCGAAGGTCCTGGTCAGGTCCTTCATCAACTCGGTCGTCACGTGCTGCAGCGAGCCGTTGCCGCTGGACGCGTAGTTCACCTTGCCCGGATGCGACTTGAGGTAGGCGAGGAACTCCGCGAAGTTCGATGCGGGGAAATTCGCGCGCGTCACCAGCACCTGCGGCGCGTCGATCAGGTGCGCAATGGGCTTGAGGTCCTTGCCCGGATCGAACCCGGACACGGGCTGGATCAGCGGCGTGATGCACTGGTAGCCCGAGTACTGCACGAGCAGCGTGTTGCCGTCGGGAGCGGCGCGCGAAACCAGCTGGCCCGCGATGTTGCCGTTGCCACCGGCGCGGTTGTCCACGATCACCGTCACGCCCAGCGCCTTGCCCAGCGGCTCGGCCAGCATGCGCGCGGCAATGTCGGTGGTGCCGCCGGGCGCGGCGGGCACCACCAGCGTGATGGCCTTGCCTTGCGCCCAGGCCGGCGCGGCCCAAGGGGCGACGGCCGCTGCCGCCGCACCGGCCAGAAGCTGCCGGCGATTCATCGATGTCATGCTTGTCTCCTGTCAGTGAATGGGATGCAGGTCGCGGATGCGCCCTGCCTTGCCGATCTGTCCCGGCACCGCGTGCCCCACGAGGCCCGGCAGCGCACGCGCGAGGTCGATGAGGCGCGCGAGGTCGATCCCCGTGTCATAGCCCATCGCGTCGAGCATGTGCACGGCGTCTTCCGTGGCGATGTTCCCGCTCGCGCCCGGCGCGTAGGGGCAACCGCCGAGCCCGCCGAGCGACGCGTCGAAGCGGGTGATGCCGCTCTCCACCGCGGCCATCAGGTTCGCCAGGCCCATGCCGCGCGTGTCGTGGAAATGGAAGGTGAGCTGCGAGCCGGCGAAACATCGGACGGCCTCTTCCGCCACGCGCCGCACCTGCAGCGGGTGCGCCATGCCGGTCGTGTCGCAGAACGTCAGGCCGCGCACGCCGAGATCGGCGAAGCGATCGGCCCAGGTCATCACCTCGGCCTGCGGCACCTCGCCTTCGAACGGGCAGCCGAAAGCGGTCGAGAGCGACACGTTCACCGGCACGCGCCCTTGCGCGAGACGGATCACTTCGGCCAGCTTGGCGAAACTCTCTTCGCGCGACATGCGCAGGTTGGCGTGGTTGTGCGACTCGGACATCGACATCACGATGTTGAGTTCGTCGGGCCGCACCTCCAGTGCGCGTTCGGCGCCGCGCACGTTCGGCACCAGCACCGTGTACTCCACGCTCGGTACGCGGCCGATGCCCGCCATCACCTGCTCCGCATCCGCGAGCATCGGGATCGCCTTGGCCGAGGTGAACGAGGTCACTTCGACCTTGGCGAAGCCGCATTGCGACAGCGCATCGACCAGCGCGACCTTCTCGGCTGTCGGCACGAAGGCGGGCTCCATCTGCAGGCCATCGCGCGGCGCGACCTCGTTGAAGAAGATGCGCGTCATGCCGCAACCTCGATCCCGGCCGCGGCGAGCACCTCGTGCGTGTCCTGCCCGAGCGACGGCGCGTTGCGGCGATGTGCGCCCGGCGTGACCGAGAGCTTCGGCACGATGCCCGGCACCGCCACGCGCGTGCCGTCGGCCAGCGTGACCTGCTCGATCATGCCGCGCGCCTGGTAGTGCGGATCGGCCGCGATGTCGGCGATCGTGTACACGCGGCCCGCGGGCACCGAAGCGGCGGCGAGCGCGGCTAGCGCTTCGGCCAAACTGCGCCGCCGCGTCCACCCGGCGATCGCGGCATCGAGCTCCGCCACGCGCGCCACGCGGTCCGAATTGCGCGCGAGCTGCGGATCGTTCGCCAGGTCCATGCGGCCGATCAGTTCCATCAGCCGCCGGAAGATGCTGTCGCCGTTGCCCGCGATCAGCACGAAGCCGTCGCTGCACGGGTACGCATTGCTCGGCGCGATGCCGGGCAGCGCGCTGCCGGCCGGCCCGCGCACCGCGCCGAACACGCTGTACTCGGGCAGCAGGCTTTCCATGCAGTTGAACACGGCCTCGTACAGCGCGACGTCGATGACCTGGCCCTGCCCCGTGCGATGGCGGTGCTGCAGCGCGACCAGCACGCCGATCACGCCGTGCAGCGCCGCGAGCGTGTCGCCCAGCGAGATGCCCACGCGCACCGGCACCTCGCCCGGCATGCCGGTCAGATGGCGCAGCCCGCCCATCGCCTCGCCGATCACGCCGAAGCCGGGCCGCTCGCGGTACGGGCCGGTCTGCCCGTACCCGCTGATGCGCAGGATGATCAGGCCGGGGTTCAGCGCCCGCAGTTCGTCCGGGCCCAGGCCCCAGCTTTCCATCTGCCCGGGACGGAAGTTCTCGATCAGCACGTCGGCGTCGGCCGCCAACGTGCGAACGGCCTCCTGCGCCTTGGGGTCCTTCAGGTCGAGCGCGACCGACTTCTTGTTGCGCGACTGCACCTGCCACCACAGCGACGTGCCGTCCTTGAGCAGGCGCCAGTTGCGCAGCGCGTCGCCCGTGCCGGGCGGCTCGATCTTGATCACGTCGGCGCCGAAGTCCCCGAGTGTCTTGCCCGCGAACGGGCCCGCGATGAGCTGGCCAAGCTCGAGGACTTTCAGGCCGGCGAGCGCGGCGGGCCCTTGCGTCTTGTCTGCCGTGTGCGTCATGGCGGCGCAGTGTCCGCCTGCGGGCCGACGCCGTCTATTGCCGTTTGCGGCGCTGTGCCTTCGCATTCGGCGAAGGCTGCGCGAGGAAGCCGGCCAGGGCGCGCACCGCCTCGTCCTGCTGGCCGGCGCGCGTCGCCAGCAGCAGGCGGCGTTTCGCCCACGCCTCGGCCAGGGGGCGCAGCACCAGGGCCATCGTGCGCGCGATCGGCTCGGCCGCCGCCCGCGGCAGCACGGCGACGCCCAGGCCTGCATCGACCAGGTGACACACGGCGTCGAAGCTGCGCACCTGGAACCGCAGCCGCAACGGCCGGTTCGCCGCCAGCGCCGCCTGCTGCAGCTCCAGCAACATGGCGGCGCCGGTGTTCAGGCTGATCCAGTCTTCGTCGAGCAGCTGCGCGAACGACAGCGGCTGGCGCGACTTCGCGAGCCGGTGCGCGCGCGGCAGCACCGCCACCAGCTCGTCTTCGCGAAACAGGCGTGTTTCGATGCCGCGCGCGTCCACGCCTTCCACGAAGATGCCCAGGTCGCTGCGCCCTTCGCGCACGGCGCCGGGCACCATGTCCGACATCTGCTCCTCGAGATCGACCCGCACGCCGGGCTGCAACTTCGCGTACTGCGCGAGCAGCGGCGGCAGGAACTGGTTGATGGCCGCGGTGCTGGCGCAGAGCGACACGTGGCGCGCAACGCCCTGACCGAAATCGCGCAGCTCGCCGCCCAGGCGCTCCGCGGCCTGCAGCAGCGCCAGCCCATGGCGCACGAAGATGTGCCCGGCCGGCGTGAGGATCAGTCCGCGGCGATGGCGCTCGAACAGCGGTGCGCCGAGCGAATCCTCGAGCTCGCGCAAGCGGCGGCTGGCCGCGGCCAGCGCGAGATTGGATGCAGCGGCCGCCGCGGACAGTGACCCGTGCTGCGCGCACGCGACCGCGATGCGGATCGACAGCAGGTCGTAGCGCGCCGGATTGAACGAGGGCGTCAAGCGGCGGCCAGGGTGCCCGAGAACGGCACCTTGCCCGTCAGCATCTGCCACCACATCACCCAGTCGCTGGCGAAGCTCCAGGCCGGGTGGCCGAAGCTGGCCGGCTTGTTCTTCTCGAAGCCGAAGTGGCCGACCCAGGCGAAGCCGTAGCCGATGAACGGCAGCGCGATCAGCAGCCAGCCGTTGCGCGTGGCGATTGCGACCGCGAGCGTGAGCAGCACGAGCGTCGAGCCGATGAAATGCAGCGTGCGGCACACGGGGTTCGCGTGCTGCGTCAGGTAATAGGCGTAGAACTGCCGGAACGAGTCGAACTTCATCGCGGTCTCCTTTCGCGTGCGTCCGTGACCGCGATCTTCGCCGATTCGGCGCGCGATGGCTACTCGACCAGGTGCCGGATCATCCGGTGCGCGGGACCGCCATGCCCGGTACCGGCAGCTCCGCGATCTGCTCGGCGTCGTTGTCGTACCAGGCGATGTTGCTCGCGTAGCCCCAGGCCGAGCGCGACATCGCCCTCGCCTGCGCGATCGCGAGCCGCGGCGGCATCTCGGCCGGCGCCATGAGCAACCCGATGCCGATACGCGCCTCCCAGCTCGCGTTGCTGGTTTCGAGCTGCAGCAATTCGCCGCTCGTGCCGAGCACGACCGGCCGCGACAGGCGGCGCTTGACCCGCAGCGCATGATCGATCAGTTGCTGCGCATCCCGCGGACGGCGCGCCAGCAGCAGGAAGCCGTCATCGGGCACGCGCGCCAGCTCCACCCCCGGCAGCGCCAGCTTGCGCAGCCTCGACGCGCAGACGAACAGCGCATGGTTGTAGGCGGCGCGTCCATGCAACTGCTCGACGACGCCGAGGTTGTCGATCGACACCACGATGACGCCGCAAGGCCGTCCGTCGCTGCCGAACGAATCGCCCACTGCGAGCCCGGTACGCTCGTGCGAAGGCAGCCGCGTGATCGGGTCGAAGTTGGGGCCGTGCGTCATCACGGTGCTGACTTCGATCAGGTAGGCGTAGCGCGACCACATCGCCGCCGCCATGCACAGGAGGTACGCGATGCTGGCGACGGCACTGGCCGCATGCACCTGCCACGGCGTGTCCCGGGGATGCAAGGCGTACCAGTCGAGGCCCGCCAGCGCGACCGACATGCAGGGAAGCGCGGCCAGCGCCAGCCGGCCTTCGCGCTCGCCGCCCCAGGCGCTGCGAAGCGACACGGCCAGCCCCGCTAAGACCATCAGCGATTCCAGCGCCAGGGCGAGCCACAGCGCGTCTTGCGCCGGAAGCAGCCAGCCGACGGCGATCACCGCGCCGGCCAGCGCGGCCAGCACGATGCGGCTGCGCGCGACGCCGGCGGGCGTGCGGAAGGAGTCGAGCAGCATGAACAACATGAGCCCGAGGACGGCTGCCGTGACAGCCGCAACATGCGCCTGCAGCCGCAGCAGCGCATCGCCCTCCGCGAAAGGCACCCACCCGAGGAAGGCCAGCGCATAGGCGGCCGACAGGAAAGCGGACAGCGCCCCGGTGAGCGCCACCCGGCGCGCGGAGCGTGTGAACGCCAGCAGCGCGGCGACGCCGGACAGCGCCACCGCGCCGAAGTAAGCGCCCCAGAACCCCACCGCCAGCATGCTCATCCGTCGAGTATGCCGGTGGCGGGCCCACGGCCGAATCGGGCCGAACGCTTACTTGGCCTTGGTCGGATCGTCCTTGTCGTTCACGTAGGTCAGGTCGAACGGGCCTTCGCCGTGGATCTGGATGACCGCCGGCGTCTTCGCCATCGCGTAGTGCGGCTGCTTGGCGGGGATGGACCCGAAATCGGCGGCCTTCATCGTCTTCATCGCCTTGGCATCGAACTTCTCGCCCATGCCGACCATGAAGCTGCCCGAAATCACCGTGACGTTCTCGGTCTGCGAATGCCAGTGCGGCGCGACCTTGTAGCCCGCGGGCGTCTGCAGGCGCATCACGAACGGGCCGGGCTTGCTCGGATCGCCCTGCAGCACCGCGAGCTTCGCGCCCTTGGGCAGCACCGGCGGTGCATCGCCCCACTTCAGGCCCTCGCCGCCATGGACGGCCCAGGCCGGCGCGGACAAGGACAGGGCCGCAACCGCGGCACAGGACAGCAACGCTTGGGTGGGCAATCGGAACATGGCCATCTCCTCGGCGCGCAAGAGCGATTGATTCCCCACCGGTGGCACGCCGCGCCGGCGAGGCGTGCGGGATTGTCCACCCGCAGCCTGCGTGGCACAACCGCATCGACCGCGCGATACACAGTTTGCCCGGCGTCAACACCGCGGAAGCGGTGTTGACCTAGACTGCAAGCCATGACCGGACGGATCAGCACGAAGAACAGGTACAGCCCCGTCGCCCAGTCCTTGCATTGGCTCACGGCCATCCTCGTGCTGGCCGCGTTCATCTACGGTCCAGGCGGTCCGGAATCGCGCGTCTATTCGGATGCGCGCGAATTCGGGCGGCGGCTGCACGAGACGCTCGGCCTGAGCGTGTTCCTGCTGTCGTTCGTGCGCGTGTGCTGGCGCGCGTTCGACCCGCAGCCCGATCCGCCCGAGATGCCTCGCTGGATGGGCGCGGCGGCGAAGGCCGTCCGGGCGCTGCTCTATGTGCTGTTGTTCCTGGTGCCGCTCACGGCCATTGCCGGCGCATGGCTCGAGGGCCACGCCCTGACGTGGCTGGGCGGAAACATCGGTCCATGGCTGGCGGAATCGCATGCGCTGGGCCAGCAGGTCGCCGGGCTGCACGGCTGGCTGGGTGACGCGATCCTGTGGGTGGCGGGCCTGCATGCCGCCGCCGCCCTGTACCACCACTTCTTGCTGCGCGATGGCGTGTTGCGGGCGATGCTGCCGTCGCGTGACGGCTGACGGCGGGTGACTGGTAGGCCGTGCTGGACTTGAACCAGCGACCAAGGGATTATGAGTCCCCTGCTCTAACCAACTGAGCTAACGGCCCTCGGGGCCCTTATTGTGACTGAGCGCGTTGCTCACCAGCTTGGAGGTGATGTCCACGATCTGGATCATGCGGTCGTAGGGCATGCGGGTGGGGCCGATCACGCCCAGCGTGCCCACGACCTGCCCGTCCACCTGGTAAGGCGCGCTCACGACACTGAGCTCCTCGATCGGCACCACCTGGCTTTCGCCGCCGATGAAGATGCGCACGCCGGCGGCCTGCTCCGAGATGTCCAGCAGCCGCATCAGCTGCGTCTTCTGCTCGAACAGGTCGAAGGCGCGGCGCAGGTGGTTCATGTCGTGGCTGAAATCCGAAACGGCGAGCAGGTTGCGTTCGCCGGAGATCACCACCTCGTCCTGCTCGCGCATCGCCTCGGTGCTGACCTGAACCGCCGCCTGCATCAGGTCGGCGATCTCGCCGCGCAGCTGCTCGACCTCGGTCTTGAGCTTCTCGCGCACCTGCTCGATGGTCATGCCCGCGTAGTTGGCGGTCAGGAAATTCGAGGCCTCGATCAATTGCGACTGCGTGTAGTCGTGCGCGGTGTGCACGACGCGGTTCTGCACGTCGCCCTCGGGCGAGACGATGATCACCAGGTAGCGGCGGTCCGACAGGCGCAGGAATTCGATGTGGCGGAACACGGAGCTGCGGCGTGGCGCCATCACCACGCCGACGAACTGCGACATGTTCGACAGCAGCTGTGCCGCATGGGCGATGACGCGCTGCGGCTGGTCGGGCGGCAGCTGGGGCGCGTGGGCCAGTTCGTCGCGGCGGGCCGTGAGCATGGTGTCCACGAACAGGCGGTAGCCGCGCGCCGTCGGGATGCGGCCCGCCGACGTGTGGGGGCTGGCGATGAGCCCGAGCTCCTCGAGGTCCGCCATCACGTTGCGGATGGTGGCGGGCGAAAGCTCCAGCCCGGAGGCGCGCGACAGGGTGCGCGAACCCACCGGCTGCCCCTCGGCGATGTAGCGCTCGATCAGGGCTTTCAACAACAGCTTGGCACGGTCATCGAGCATGTCGAGCCAATTCTAGCGAGCGCGCCCCTTTTAATGCTCTAATTTCCGAATGAAATGCGTCTTCCGCCAGATCGCCCTGATCGGCAAGTACCACGCCTCGGTGGCGGGGTCCGCCGGTTCGCCGCGCGCGGCGCTGGAGGAGATCGCGCAATTCGTCATGGCGCAAGGCTGCACCGTGGCCCTGGAGCGCGAGACGGCGCTGGCCTCGGGCCTGGCCGGCTACACCGAACTCGACGTCCCCGGCATCGGCACCAACTGCGACCTGGTGCTGGTGGTGGGGGGCGACGGCACGATGCTGGGCATGGGCCGGCAGCTGGCGCGCTACGGCGTGCCGCTGATCGGCATCAACCAGGGGCGGCTGGGCTTCATCACCGACATCCCGCTCGGGGGCTTTCGCGAGGCCCTGGGCCCCATGCTGGCCGGCCAGTTCGAGGAGGACCACCGCAGCATCATGCAGGCGCGCGTGATGCGCGGCACCGACTGCGTGTTCGAGGCCACGGCGATGAACGACGTGGTCGTCAACCGCGGCGCCACCTCGGGGATGGTGGAGCTTCGCGTGGAGGTCGACGGCCACTTCGTCGCCAACCAGCGCGCCGACGGCCTGATCGTCGCGTCGCCCACCGGCTCGACGGCGTATGCCCTGTCCGCCGGCGGCCCGCTGCTGCATCCGTCCACCCCGGGCTGGGTGCTGGTGCCGATCGCGCCGCACACGCTGTCCAACCGGCCCATCGTCCTGCCCGATGCGTCGGAGGTCACGATCGAGCTGGTGTCCGGCCGCGACGCCAGCGCCAATTTCGACATGCAGTCGCTGGCGTCGCTCTTGCACGGCGACCGGATCACGGTGAAGAGGTCACAGCATCGCGTGCGATTCCTTCACCCGCGCGGCTGGACCTACTTCGATACCTTGCGCAAGAAGCTTCATTGGAACGAGGGGCACTCCTGATATGTTGAGGCGGATCGCTTTGCGCGATTTCGTGATCGTGCGCGAGCTCGAACTGGAGCTCGCTGGCGGCTTTTCCGTGCTGACGGGCGAGACCGGCGCGGGCAAGTCCATCCTGGTCGATGCGCTGCAGCTCGCGCTGGGCGCGCGAGCCGACAGCAGCGTCGTGCGCGAAGGCGCGGCGCGCGCGGAGATCACGGCGGAATTCGACCTGCCGGCCGCGCTCGTGCCGTGGCTGCAAGAGGCCGGGTTCGAGCGGGAAGACGCACTGCTGCTGAGGCGCAGCATCGACAACCAGGGCAAGAGCCGCGCCTGGATCAACGGCAGCCCGGCGACGGCGACGCAGCTGCGCGAGCTGGCGGACAGCCTGGTCGACATCCATGGCCAGCACGCCTGGCAAAGCCTCACGCGCGCCGATGCCGTGCGCGAGCTGCTGGACGGCTACGCCGCTGTCGACGTCCAGCCCGTGCGCGATGCGTGGCAGAAGTGGCGCGCCGCGCAGAAGACCTTGGCCGATGCCCGCGCCGCGCAGGAGACGCTGTCGCGCGAGCGCGAGCGGCTCGCCTGGCAGATCGGCGAACTCGACAAGCTGGCCCCCGGCACCGACGAGTGGGACGAGCTCAATGGCAGCCACACGCGGCTCGCGAACGCGCAATCGCTGATCGAGGCGGCGCAAGGCGCGATCGAGGCGATGGAAGGCGAGGAAGGCAGTGCGTCGCGCGCGCTGGCGCAGGCGCAGTCGCTGCTGTCGGCGCAGGAGCATGTCGAGCCGCAGTTCCGCGAGATCGCGGAAGTCCTCGCCTCCAGCCTCGCGCAGGTCGAAGACGCGGCGCACACCTTGCACGCCTACCTGCGCAAGACCGAGCTTGATCCGCAACGGCTCGCGCAGCTGGACGAGCGCATGTCGCTGTGGATGTCGCTGGCGCGGCGGTATCGGCGCACGCCGCCCGAGCTGCCGTCGCTGCTCGCGTCGTGGAAGGAAGAACTCGCCAGGCTCGATGCGGCCGCGGACCTCGCGGCGCTGGAGCAGGCAGACAAGCAGGCGCAGGCGGCCTACCTCGCGGCCGCACGTTCCATCTCGAAAGCCCGCACCAAGGCGGCGCCGCAATTGGCCAAGGCCGTGACCGCGGCGATGCAGGGCCTGGGCATGCAGGGTGGCCGTTTCGAAGTCCAATTGCAGACACTCGCCGAGCCGCAGCAGAGCGGCCTGGAGGAGGTGGCGTTCCTCGTCGCCGGCCATGCCGGCAGCACGCCGCGACCGGTGGGCAAGGTCGCTTCCGGCGGCGAGCTGTCGCGTATCGCGCTGGCGATCGCCGTGACCACCAGCCGCCTGGGCACGGCGCAGACCCTGATCTTCGACGAGGTCGATGCCGGTGTCGGCGGCGCCGTCGCGGAGACAGTGGGTCGCCTGATGAAGCAGCTGGGGCGCGACAGGCAGGTCCTGGCCGTGACGCACCTGCCGCAGGTCGCCGCCTGTGCGGACCACCACCTCGTCGTGGCCAAGCAGAGCGATGCGAAAGGCCCGGCCAGCAGCGTGACCGGCGTGCTGGGCGAGCATCGCGTCGCCGAGATCGCGCGCATGCTGGGCGGCGAGCGCCTGTCGGGCACCACGCTCGCGCACGCGAAGGAAATGCTCTCGGGGGCAGGATGAGCCTCGAGCTCGTGCTCATCACCGGCATGTCGGGCTCCGGCAAGTCGGTGGCACTGCGTGCGCTGGAGGATGCCGGCTATTACTGCGTCGACAACCTCCCGCCGGAGCTGCTGCGGGACTTCGTCGCGCTGGAGAAGCGGAACAACGCCGACCGCGTCGCGATTGCGATGGACGTACGCAGCGCGACGTCGCTGCCGCTGGTGCCGCAGCAGCTGCGCGAGCTCGCGGCGCAGGGCGTGAGCATCCGTTCGCTGTTCCTGGATGCGACGACGGACACGCTGGTGCGCCGCTTTTCCGAGACGCGGCGGCGGCACCCGCTGTCGGGCCAGGGCCAGGAAGACGTCGCCCGCAACTTCGACCAGCAGCATGCGCTGGTGGATGCGATCGAGCTCGAGCGCGAGCTGCTGTCGGACCTGCGCGAGCAGGCGCACGTGATCGACACCAGCATGATCCGCAATTCGCAGCTGCAGGCGCACGTGAAGTCGCTGCTGTCGGCGCCGGCCTCGCGCCTGACGCTGGTGTTCGAATCCTTCGCCTTCAAGCGCGGCATCCCGGTCGATGCGGATTTCGTGTTCGACGTGCGCATGCTGCCCAACCCGCATTACGAGCCGCAGCTCAAGGACCTCACCGGCCGCGACGCTCCCGTCGTGCAGTACCTCGAACAGCACGAGGAGGTCGGTCAGATGTACCGGCACATCGAGCAGTTCATCGCGCAGTGGCTCGAGCCGCTCGCGCGGGATCACCGCAGCTACGTCACCGTGGCGATCGGCTGCACCGGCGGGCAGCACCGTTCCGTGTATCTCGTCGAGCGGTTGGCCGCGGCGTTCGGGCCGAAGTGGGTGACGCTGAAGCGCCACCGGGAGCTGGACGCGATCTAGGCTTCCAGCAGCCTGCGAATCGGCGCGGGCAGGCCGAGCCCGGGCCAGGCGCCCGCCTCGATCCACTCCCCCGCGATCGGCAATCGCTGCCTGCGCGTCAACCGCAGTCCCACGGGGTGCAGGTGCAAATCCTTGTGCGTGAGCACGTGCACGAACGCAGGCTCTTCGCGCAGCTCGAGCTTCGATGGCGCCGCCGCTTCCAGGGCTTCGCGGCTGTCGAACGCCGGCAGGCAGTACAGGCCGGCCCACACGCCCGATGACGGGCGCTTCTGCAGCCACACGGCGCCGTCGCGGTCCTGCGCGCGCAACAGCCAGAGCGACTGCGCCGTGCGCTTCAGTTTGCGCGTCTTCACGGGATATTTCACCGGGTCGCCTTCGCGGTGCGCCCTGCACAGGTCCGCCACGGGGCAGAGAAGGCACGAGGGATTCCTCGCCAGGCACACCGTCGCGCCAAGATCCATCAGCCCTTGCGTGTAGCTGGGCATCGTCGCGGCGAGATCGCGCCTGGGCAGCAGCGCCTGCGCGTGTGACCACAGTTCACGCTCGTTCGCGCTGCTCGCCAGGTCGCCGTCGAACGCCAGCACGCGCGAGAGCACGCGCTTGACGTTGCCGTCGAGGATGGCCGCACGTTCGCCGAAGCAGAAGGCGGCGATCGCCGCCGCCGTGGAGCGGCCGATGCCGGGCAGCGTCTCGAGTTGCGCCGCGGTGCGCGGGAACTCGCCGCCGAAGCGCGCCACCACCTCCTGCGCGCAGCGGTGCAGGTTGCGCGCGCGGCTGTAGTAGCCGAGGCCGCTCCACAGCGACAGCACCTCGTCCTCGCTCGCGCGCGCCAGCGCCCGCACGTCGGCAAAACGTTCGAGGAAGCGCCCGTAGTAGTCCAGCACCGTCGCCACCTGCGTCTGCTGCAGCATGATCTCCGACAGCCACACGCGGTACGGATCGCGCGTCGCCTGCCACGGCAGGTGGCTGCGGCCATGGCTTTGCTGCCAGCGCACGATGCGGCCGGCGAATCCCGCGACGAGTGCGGTCATGCGGTCTTGCGGAGGGGCTCGAGAGGCGCCGGTTGCGTGACCGGTTCCGGCGTCTGCACCAGGTGGTCGGTGAGCTCGGTGAGCTTGGCGTCGAGCTCGTTCAGCGCGGCTTCCTGCAGGCCGATTTCCCCGATGCGCTCGTCCAGGCCGCTGGCGGCCTGCTGGATGCGCTCGATGGCCTCCAGCCGGCGCGTGAAGTTGCGGCGGCGCTCACGCAGCTGCGCATCGAGCTGGGCGGCCGCGGACTTGTTCCACAGCTCCACTTCGCCGAGCGCCGATTCGTACACCACGCGCAAGCGCGTCGCGAGCGCGCGCACCAGCCGGTCCGCGAACTCGGGCTGGGCGAGGCGGAAAGCGTTGGTCACGCCCAGGTACTGCATGTGGCTGCGTTCGACCAGGTCGAGGTCGCGCTCGTAGCGCGCGAGTTCGGGCTCGCGCGGCGCCTGCAGCGAGAAGCCGTATTCGGCATTGAGCTGGCGGAAGGTGCCCGTGAGCATGGACTGGATCTCGGCGCTCATGGCTTGCGCCTTCTGCAGCCCCGTGCGCAGCCGCTCGAAGGTCGCGGCGTAGGCCTTGCGCACGCCCAGCTTGATTCCGGGCTGGCGCAGCGCCTTCGTCAGCTCCGCCATCTCGGCCTTCATCGTCGATGTGCCGAGCAGCGCGAACACGTCGCGCAGCAGCTTCGTGTGCACCGAGCGCACGGCGTGGATGCGCGCGCCGCTCGCGTCGAAATCGCGCTGTTCCTGCTGGATGCGCGAGCGCATGTGCCGGATGACCGCCAGGTTCTTGCCGCGCAGGCCCTTCAGCTCGAGCAACTGTTCGGCCAGGTCGCGGCGGCGGATATGGATCGAACGCCCGGCCTCGGCGCGCAGTTCCCCGACGCCCGTGGCGACGGCCGCGCGCAGGATGTCCTGCCGCTGGCCCAGAACGCCATGGCCGAGCGCGTGCTCGAGCACCGGCAGCTGGCTTTTCCGCAGCAGCTCGGCATCGTGGGTGACTTTGGCGAGCAGGCCCTTCTGCGCCGACACCGGGATCACCTGGCCGGGGTGCAGGCCCAGCACTTCCGCCGAGGTCGCACGCTGGCGCTCGATCTGCGCCTCGATCTGATCCGGCGTGGACAGCTGGTCCCACATCGTGTCGATCTTGTTCAGGACGACCAGGCGCGAATCGACGTTCTCGGTCTCCGCGACCAGGTGCTCGCGCCAGATCGCGAGGTCCGACTTCGTCACGCCCGTGTCGGCCGCGAGGATGAACACCACCGCATGGGCCTGCGGGATCAGGTTCACCGTCAGTTCCGGCTCGGCGCCGATGGCGTTGAGGCCCGGCGTGTCGAGGATCACCAGCCCCTGCTTGAGCAGCGGGTGCGCGATGTTGATCAGCGCGTGACGCCAGCGCGGGATTTCCACCTGGCCGTCCGCGCCGACCATCGGGTTGTCCTCGGGCCGGTCGTCGTGCCAGAAGCCGAGCGCCTTCGCTTCGTCCTTGCCCACGTGGCGCACTTCGGAGACCTTCTCGAAGGCCTGCGCGAGCTGCGCCGGGTCGTTCACGTCCAGGTCGATGCGGGTCCACTTGTCCGGCACGGCGCGCCATTCCATCAGCGGCTGCGGCTGCAGGCGCGTCTCGATCGGCAACAGGCGCAGGCAGGGCGGCACGTCGGGGTCGTAGCCCAGCTCGGTCGGACACATCGTCGTGCGGCCCGCGCTGGCCGGCATGATGCGCCGCTTGTAGCCGGCGAAGAAGATCGAATTGATCAGCTCGGACTTGCCGCGCGAGAACTCGGCGACGAAGGCGACCATCACCTTGTCGGAGCGGATCTGCGTTTCGAGCCGCTTGAGGCGCTCTTCGACGGCGGAATCGAGGAGCTCGTGATCCTTCAGCCATTCGGACAGCAGCTTCAGGCGCAAGGCGAACTCGCGCCGCCACGCGCCGTGGCGGTCGAACTGGTCGTTGAAGGAAGTGGCCACTACTGCAAAGTCCCTAGCTGAACAATATAGCACCCAGCCCCAGTGGACTGCTCAGGATTTCTGGCAATGCGGGCAGTAATACGTTGCGCGCTGGCCCTGGCGGATGCTTTTGATGCGCGTGCCACACACCCGGCAGGGTTCGCCGGCGCGGTCGTACACCATCGCTTCGAGCTGGAAATAGCCCGTCTCGCCCCGCGCGTTGGAAAAATCCCGCAGCGTGCTGCCGCCCTTGTCCACGGCCCGCGTCAGCACGTCGCGGATCGCCTGCCGCAGCTTTTCCGCCCGCGGCCGGCTGATGCGCGCGGCCGGCAGCGTGGGACGGATCCCCGCGAGAAAGAGCGCCTCGGAGGCGTAGATGTTCCCGACGCCGACCACCACGTCGCCCGCGAGCAGCACCTGCTTGATCGGCGCCTGGCGGCGCTTCAGTTGCGCATGGAAGCTGGCGGTGTCGAACTCGTGCGTGAGCGGCTCCACGCCCAGGCCGCCCAGCAGCTTCGCGCCTTCGGGCGATTCCTCGCGCGGGGCATAGACCACCGCCCCGAAGCGGCGCGGATCGTTCAGGCGAAGGGTGCCTTGCGTGGTGACGAGGTCGAAGTGGTCGTGCGTGCCGGCCGCGGGCTGCGTAGTCGCGAAGCTGAGGCTGCCCGACATGCCCAGGTGCAGCAGCAGCAGCCCGTGGTCCAGGTCCACGAGCAGCCACTTGCCGCGCCGGCGCACGCCGCGCACCACGCGCCCGACCAGCGTCTCGGGCTCGATCCCGAGCGGCCAGCGCAGCGGCTTGCCGCTGCGCACGGCCTCGATCCGCGCCCCGGCGATCCGGTCGGCAAAGCTGCGGCGGGTGACTTCGACTTCGGGCAGTTCGGGCATGGCACTGCGTTGACGGCGCTGCATTATCATGGGTCGATGAAGCGTTTCCCCCTGGCCGCGCTGGCGTTCGCGCTGCTTGCCGCAGGCGCCGGCGCCTGCGCGGCCGAAGACACCCCCGATCCCGTCCCCCCGCCATCCGCCCTCGACGCGCAGCTGTTCTACGAACTGCTCGTCGGCGAGATGAGCGCCACGGAGGGCGAATCCGCCACCGGCGTGGGGCTCCTGCTCGATGCCGCGCGCAAGACGGGCGACCCGGCGCTGTACCAGCGCGCCGTCGAACTCGCCCTGCAGGCCCGCTCGGGCGATGCGGCGCTGCAGGCCGCGCGCGCGTGGAAGCAGGCCTTCCCGCAGTCGCAGGAGGCCAACCGCTTCGTGCTGCAGATCCTCGTGCTGCTCAATCGCCTGCCGGAATCGGCGGAACCGCTGCGGGCCGCCATCCAGCTGACGCCGGCGGGCGAGCGCAACGCGGTGCTCGTGAGCGTGCCGCGCCTGTATGCGCGCGCGGTCGATCGCAAGGCCGCCGCCGCCGTCGTTGAACAAGCGTTGTCCGACGCGCTGCAGAACAAGGACACCGCCGCTGCGGCCTGGACGGCCGTGGGGCGCCTGCGCCTGCTGGCCGGCAACCCCGCAGGCGCCGGGGACGCGGTGAAGCGCGCGCAGGCGGTCGATCCGCAAGCCCAAGGCCCGGCCCTGCTGGCGCTCGAGATGGTCGACGCCAAACAGCCGGAGGCCGAAGCGCTGTTCAAGCAGTACCTCGCGGGCAAGCCGCTTCCCGAACTGCGCATGGCCTACGCGCGGGTGCTGGTCGACAGCCAGCGCTACGCCGAGGCGGCGGACCAGGTGAAGGCCGTGACGTCGCAACGACCGGATTACCCCGAGGCCTGGCTGGTCCAGGGCACGCTGCAGCTCCAGGACAACCAGGATGCGGCGGCCGAGGCATCGCTCAAGCGCTACCTGGAACTGGCCAGGGCGCAGGGCCCCACCGACGAGCGTCGCACCGGCGAAGCGCAGGCCTATTTGTCGCTGTCGCGCCTGGCGGAAAAGCGCAAGGACTACACGCTGGCCAACGCCTGGCTGGACAAGATCCAGGATCCGCAGGACCTCGTCGCCGCGCAGCAGCGTCGCGCCTCCATCCTCGCCCGCCAGGGCAAGGTGGAGGAAGGCCGCAAGCTGATCCACGCGCTGCCCGAGCGCGAGCCCGGCGACGCTCGCATCAAGATGCTGGCCGAAGTGCAGCTGCTTCGCGACAGCAAACAGTACAAGGCCGCCTTCGACGTGCTTTCGCAGGCCAATGCCAAGGAACCGTTCGATGCGGACCTGGTGTACGACCAGGCCATGATCGCCGAGAAGATGGGCAACCTGCCGGAGATGGAACGGCTGCTGCGCAAGGTGATCGCCGCCAAGCCGGATTACCACCACGCGTACAACGCGCTCGGCTATTCGTTCGCCGAACGCAACATGCGCCTGCCGGAGGCGAAGGAGCTGATCCAGAAGGCGCTGAGCTTCGCGCCGGACGACCCGTTCATCAGCGACAGCCTGGGCTGGGTCGAATTCCGCATGGGCAACAAGGCGGAAGCCCTGCGCATCCTCGAGAGTGCGTACAAGGCCCGGCCGGACGCCGACATTGCCGCCCACCTGGGCGAAGTGTTGTGGAGCATGGGCCAGCAGGGACGCGCGCAGTCGATCTGGAAAGAGGGGCTGCTGCTGAACGGCGATAACGAGGCGCTGCAGGCAACCCTCAGGCGCCTGCACGTCAAGCTATGAAGCCGGTGCGCTGGTGGACCGCCGTGCTGGCGGTGCTCCTCGTCGCCAGCTTGTTGGCCGCTTGCGCGACGCCGCCGCGACCCGCCGCGCCTGCCGATGCGGTGCTCGGTCCGTGGGTCGGCCGCCTGGCCGTGCAGGTCCCGGACAAGCCCGAGGGATCGTTCTCCGCGGCCTTCGAACTCAGCGGCAGCGCCAGGCGGGGCGAACTCTCGCTCTTTTCACCGTTGGGCGGCACGCTGGGCGTGCTGCACTGGGAGCCGGGCAAGGCCGTGGCGCGGTGGGGATCGCGCACGCAGGAATACAGCTCGGTCGAGGAGCTCACGACGCAAGTCGGGGGCGCACCGGTGCCCGTCGCCGCCCTCTTCGACTGGCTGCGTGGCATCGACACGGCCGTTCCCGGCTGGAAGGCCGACCTGTCGCAGCTGTCGCAGGGGCGGATCAGCGCGAAGCGGTTCGATCCTCCACCCGAGGCCGACCTGAAGGTCATCCTGGAGCGCTGAGCCGGTGCACGCGCTGTACGACGTCCCCGCCCCGGCAAAGCTGAACCTGTTCCTGCACGTGCTGGGCCGGCGTGAGGACGGCATGCACCTGATCCAGTCGGCCTTCATGCTGGTCGACTGGTGCGACACGCTGCATTTCGAGCTGCACAGTGACGGCACGCTCACCCGCGAGGATCTGGGCACGCCCTTGCCTGCGGACGACCTGGTGCTGCGGGCGGCACGCGCGCTGCAGGCCGCATCCGGCACGAAGCTGGGCGCGCATATCGCGATCGACAAGCGCATCCCGAGCGAAGCCGGCATGGGTGGCGGCTCATCGGACGCGGCGACGACGCTGCTTGCGCTGAACCGCCTCTGGAACCTGCAACTCGATGCACGACAGCTGGCCGCCCTCGGTGTCCAGCTCGGCGCCGACGTGCCCTTCTTCCTCGGCGGAACGAACGCCTGGGTGGAAGGGATCGGGGAGAAACTCGCGCCGCTCGAGCTGCCGCGCGCACGCTTCGCGGTGGTCAAACCGCCCCAGGGACTGGAGACCGCGCGGATCTTCCGCGACGCGGCGCTGAACCGTTCGACGCCCGCTGCTATAATCTCGGGCTTTGCTGCAAACCCGTTCGCATTCGGTACGAATGACTTGCAGCCGGTCGCGCAGGGCCTGTGCCCTGCGGTTGGCGAGGCCCTCCAATGGCTGGGCTCGCAAGGCCTGGAAGGCCGAATGACCGGTTCAGGCAGCGCGGTGTTCGCGTTGCTGTCGCAAGAGGTGCGTCTTGGAAACGCACCGAAGGGCTGGCTCGTGAGGGAATGCAGCAATCTGGAAGTCCATCCGCTGGCAGGATGGGTTTCCCGCGACGATTCATCGGTGGGTGGCTGAACGTCAGCCGTCCTCCTGTGTAGGGGAGTCGCCAAGTTGGTTAAGGCACCGGATTTTGATTCCGGCATTCGAGGGTTCGAGTCCTTCCTCCCCTGCCAAAGATTATGAGTGAGCCGCCCGCAATGCAGGTTCTTCCGCATCCCGATTTCATGGTGTTCACCGGGAACGCCAATCCCGCCCTCGCGCAGGAGATCGCCGGCCACCTGGGCATCCAGCTCGGCGCGGCGACGGTCGGGCGCTTCTCGGATGGCGAAGTGACGGTGGAAGTGAACACGAACGTGCGCGCCCGCGACGTCTTCGTGGTCCAGCCCACCTGCGCGCCGACCAACGAGAACCTGATGGAACTGCTGATCATGGTCGACGCGCTCAAGCGCGCTTCGGCCGAGCGGATCAGCGCCGTCATCCCTTATTTCGGCTACGCCCGCCAGGACCGCCGCCCGCGTTCGTCGCGCGTGCCGATCTCCGCGAAGGTGGTGGCCAACCTGCTGCAGACGGTGGGCGTCTCGCGCGTGCTGACCATGGACCTGCACGCCGACCAGATCCAGGGCTTCTTCGACATCCCCGTCGACAACATCTACGCGTCGCCCGTGCTGCTGTCGGACGTGCGCAGCAAGAAGTACGAGGACCTGATCGTGGTCTCGCCCGACGTGGGCGGCGTCGTGCGCGCCCGCGCGCTGGCCAAGCAGCTGAACACCGACCTCGCGATCATCGACAAGCGCCGTCCGCGCGCCAACGTGAGCGAGGTCATGCACGTGATCGGTGAGATCGACGGCCGCAACTGCGTGATCATGGACGACATGATCGATACCGCCGGCACGCTGGTGAAGGCGGCCGAGGTGCTCAAGGAGCGCGGCGCCAAGCACGTGTACGCGTACTGCACGCACCCGGTCTTCTCGGGCCCGGCGATCGAGCGCCTCGCCAAGGGCACCGCCCTCGACGAGGTGGTGGTGACCAACACCATCCCGCTGTCGGATGTCGCCCGCGGCTGCAGCAAGATTCGCCAGCTGTCCGTGGCGCCCCTGATCGCCGAAACGATCCAGCGTATCGCCAAGGGCGAATCGGTGATGAGTCTGTTCTCGGAACAGGAGAACCTGTTCTGAGGCTTTAGCCGCCTTCCTCCCCGGAAGGCATTGTGAAACGGAAGCCACACTGGTCGCGGTGGGCTTTCCAATTGGAGTGAACCATGAAATTCGTCGCTTTCGAGCGTACCAAGCAGGGAACGGGTGCGAGCCGCCGTCTGCGCAACACGGGCCGTGCGCCCGGCATCGTCTACGGGGGCGAAGGCCAGCCGCAACTGATCGAGCTCGATCACAACGCGCTGTGGTATGCCCTCAAGAAGGAAACCTTCCATTCCACCATCCTGGACATGGAACTGAACGGCAAGGAAGGCAAGGTGCTGCTGCGTGACGTGCAGTACCACCCGTACAAGCCGCAGGTCGTGCACATCGACTTCCAGCGCGTGGACGCCAAGACCAAGCTGCACATGAAGGTGCCGGTGCACTACGTGAAGGCCGAGGAGTCGCAGGCCGTCAAGTTCGAGAGCTGCGTGGTCAACCACGTGATGTCCGAACTGGACATCTCCTGCCTGCCGGCCGACCTGCCGGAATTCATCGAGGTGGACCTGTCGGGCCTGAAGAAGGGCATGTCGCTGCACCTGAACGACATCACCCTGCCCAAGGGCGTCACCGCCGTCACGCGTGGCAAGCCGAACCCGGTGCTGGTGTCGGTGGTGGTGACCGGCGGCGAAGAGCCGGCCGAAGCTGCCGCGGGTGCCGATACGGCTGCCGCCGCCGCGCCCGCCGCGGGTGAAGGCAAGGCCGCCGCCGCTCCCGCCAAGGGTGAAGGCAAGGCCGCCGCCCCGGCCGCTGCCGACAAGAAGAAGAAGTAATTCCCTCACAGGAAACCGGTGCACGGCCCACTTCGGTGGGCCGTTTGCATTGGGAAAGCCCCCCGGATAATCGCCACCCATGATCAAGCTCTTCGTCGGCCTCGGCAATCCCGGCCCGGAATACGAAGCCACCCGGCACAACGCGGGCTTCTGGTGGGTCGATGCGCTGGCCCAGGACCTGAAGGTGCCGCTCGTCAATGACCGGGGCTACCACGGCCTGGTCGCACGGGCCAATGTGCATGGCCACACCGTCTGGCTGCTCGAGCCGCAGACGTTCATGAACCTCTCGGGCCGATCGGTGGCCGCGCTCGCGCGCTTCTACAAGATCAAGCCGGAGGAAATCCTTGTCGTGCACGACGAGCTGGACATCGTCCCCGGTCAGGCGAAGCTCAAGTTGGGCGGCGGCCACGCGGGCCACAACGGCCTGCGCGACATCCACGCCCAACTGGGCACCGGCGACTACTGGCGCCTGCGCATCGGCATCGGCCATCCCGGCGTGAAGGCCGAAGTCGTGAACTGGGTGCTCAAGAAGCCCGCACCGGAACAGCGCACGGCCATGGAGGAATGCATCGCCCGCACGCTGAAGGCCGTGCCCGCGCTCATCGCGGGCGAGATGGAGAAGGCAACGCTGCTCATACACACGAGCAAACCGCCGCGACCGAAGCCACCGAAACCGGAGGGAACCCCATGAAGCGACAGCTTCTCATCGCATGGTTCGCGTGCACGGCCACTGCGGCCGGCGCGCAGACGATCTATCGCTGCGGCAGCACGTATAGCGAGCAACCCTGTCCGGGCGCGACCACGGTGGAGGCCCAGCGCGCACCGACCCCGGCCGAAGCCGCCGCCTCGCGCAAGCAAACCGAGCGCCAGGCCAGGGCCGCCGACGCGATGGAGAAGGCTCGCCAGCAGGAAGAAGCGAAGCCCGTGGCCGCCTACATTCCCAAGGACAAGGCAGAACCCGCGCCCAAGCCGCACCAGCCGGAAGTGTTCACCGCCAAGGCGCCGGTCGAGAAAAAGAAGAAGCCGGCGAAGAAAAAGAAGAGCGCCGCCTAGCCCTCGGATTTCGCCGTCAGCCGCTGGTACTTCTGCCAGAGCGTCTCGCGGCTTTCCGTGAATTCCGGGTTGATCGGGATGCAGTCGACCGGGCACACCTGGACGCACTGGGGTTCGTCGAAGTGGCCGACGCATTCGGTGCACTTGTGCGGATCGATCTGGTAGATCTCGGGCCCGAGGAAGATCGCCTGGTTGGGGCACTCCGGCTCGCACACGTCGCAGTTGATGCACTCGTCGGTGATCATCAATGCCATAGTTCTGGCATTATCCCCGGCTTCATGAGCGTCTTCCTGGTCAAGCGCCTGATCACCCTGATTGCGACGCTGGTTGGCGCTTCGGTCGTGGTGTTCCTGGTGCTGGAGGTGCTCCCGGGCAACGCCGCCCAGGTGCTGCTGGGGCCCGACGCCTCGGCCGAAGCCGTGCAGGCGCTGGCCACCAAGCTCGGCCTCGACCAGCCCGCCATCGAGCGCTACTGGCATTGGGTCACGGGCATGCTGCACGGCGACCTGGGCCTGAGCTATGCGTACAGCACGCCGGTCTCCGAGCTGGTGTGGGAGCGCCTCACGCTCACCGTGCCGCTGGCCATGATGGCGATGGCGCTCACGTCGGCCATCGCCCTGTCGGCCGGCATCTACGCCGCCGCGCGGCATGGCAAATTGGGCGACGTCGGCGTGATGGGCCTGTCGCAGATCGGCATTGCCATCCCGAACTTCTGGTTCGCGATCCTCCTGATCCTGCTGTTCTCGGTGCACCTGAAATGGTTCGCCGCCGGCGGCTTTCCGGGCTGGGACGAAGGCATCCTCGGCGGCGTCAAGGCGCTCATGCTGCCGGCGCTCGCGCTCGCCGTGGTGCAGTCGGCCATCCTCGCACGCATCACGCGTTCCGCCGTGCTCGAGGTCTCGCGCGAGGACTTCGTGCGCACCGCGCGGGCCAAGGGTGCGTCGCGCCTGCGCACGCTATGGGGTCACGTGCTGCGCAACGCGATGATCCCCGTGATCACCGTCATGGGCCTGCAGTTCGCCGAGCTGCTGGCGGGCACCATCGTGGTCGAGAGCGTTTTCTACCTGCCGGGCCTGGGGCGCCTGATCTTCCAGTCGATCTCGAACCGCGACCTGATCGTCGTGCGCAACTCCGTGATGCTGCTCGCGGCGATGGTGGTGATCGTGAACTTCGTCGTGGACGTGCTGTACGCCGCGATCGATCCCCGGATCAAGGCCAGCGACATATGAGCGCAGCGTTACCCGTCGCCACGCCCCCGCTCGCGCACGGCCCCGGTTTCTGGCGCCGCGCGTTCGCCAGCCGCAGTTTCGCGATCGGCGCGCTGCTGAGCACGCTGCTGGTCATCGCCGCCGCGGCCTCGTTCGTGTGGACGCCCCACTCGCCCTACGAGATCGACATGGCGGCCAGATTCCTGCCGGCCGGCCGCTCACACTGGTTCGGCACCGACGCGTACGGGCGCGACGTCGCCTCGCTGCTGCTCGTCGGCTCGCGCGCCTCCATTGCCGTCGGCGTGATCGCCGTCGGCATCGGGCTCGTGATCGGCACGGCGTTCGGCCTGCTCGCGTCCGCCCGGCGCGGCTGGTGGGAAGAAGTCATCATGCGCATCGCCGATTTCGGCTTCGCATTTCCCGCGATCCTGTCGGCCATCATGCTCACGGCCGTGTTCGGCCCGGGCATGGTCAACGCCATCGTCGCCATCGGCATCTACAACATCCCGACCTTCGCCCGCATCACGCGCGCATCCGCGAACGCCGTGTGGTCGCGCGAGTTCGTGATGGCGGCGCGCGCCTGCGGCAAGGGTCCGTTCGCGATCACCACGGAGCACGTGCTGCCGAACATCGCTTCGGTGCTGATCGTGCAGGCCACCATCCGCTTCGCCATCGCGATCCTCGCGGAGGCCGCGCTGTCGTACCTGGGCCTGGGCACGCAGCCGCCGCAGCCCTCGTGGGGGCGCATGCTGTCGGAAGCGCAGACGCTGATGTTCCAGGCGCCGATGCTCGCGGTGTACCCGGGCGTGGCCATCGCGCTCGCGGTGCTGGGCCTGAACCTGCTGGGCGACGGCCTGAACGACATCTTCGATCCGCGGCTGGCGCGCAAGAGATAAGGGATGGCGCTGCTCGAAGTCGACAAGCTCTCGGTGATGCTGCAGACGCAGCGCGGGCCCGCCTATGCGGTGCGCGACGTGAGCTTTTCGCTCGAGCGCGGCGAGACGCTGGGCATCGTCGGCGAATCGGGTTGCGGCAAGTCGATGACGGTGATGGCCGTCATGGGCCTGTTGCCCGAGAACGCCAAGGTGACGGGCAGCATCCGCTTCGAGGGCGAGGAGCTCACGACCAAGAGCGACAGCGAGCTCGGCGCGATCCGGGGCGACCGCATCGGCATGATCTTCCAGGAGCCGATGACGGCGCTCAACCCGGTGCACACAGTGGGCCGGCAGGTCGCCGAGCCGCTGCGCCTGCATCGCGGCCTCCCGGCCTCCGAGGCGCGCAAGAAGGCGATCGAACTGCTGGACCGGGTCGGCATCCCCGATGCCGCGCGCCGCATCGATTCGTACCCGCACCAGTTCTCGGGCGGGCAGCGCCAGCGCGTGACGATCGCGATGGCGCTCGCCTGCGAGCCGCAGCTGCTGATCGCCGACGAGCCCACCACGGCGCTGGACGTCACGGTCCAGAAGCAGATCCTCGAGCTGATCCGCGATCTCGTCGCCGAGCGCGGCATGGGGCTGATGCTGATCTCGCACGACCTCGGCGTGATCGCGCAGAACGCCGCGCGCATGCTGGTGATGTACGGCGGCAGCGTGGTGGAAGACGGGCCGACGCGCTCGGTGTTCGCCAACCGCATGCATCCCTACACGCTGGGCCTGTTCGCCGCGCGGCCGAACCTGCGCACGGCCAAGGCGCATCGGCTCGCGACGATTCCCGGCACCGTGCCCGAACTCGTGGACCTGCCGCCCGGCTGCCCGTTCGCGGGACGCTGCGCCTTCACGATCCCCGAGTGCCATGTCACGGTGCCGCCGCCATTTGAAGTGGAGCCGCGGCACCATGCCCGCTGCATCCGGCTGGACGCCGTCGCAGCTTCCAGGAAAGCCGCCGCATGAGCGTGCCGCTGCTGCAGGTCGAGCATCTCGTGCGCGAGTACACACTACCGCGCGAGAAGCTCACCGCGCCGCCCGCCAAGGTGCACGCACTGAATGGCGTCAGCTTCACGATCGAGGCGGGACGCAGCCTCGGCATCGTGGGCGAGTCGGGCTCGGGCAAGTCCACGCTGGCGCGGCTCGTGATGGCGCTGGACCAGCCCACGGCCGGCTGCGTGAAGCTGCTCGGGCGCGACCTCCATGCGCTGCCGCGTGAGGAATTGCGAGCCGCGCGGCGCGATTTCCAGATGGTGTTCCAGGACCCGTACGGCTCGCTCGATCCCCGCCAGACCATCGGGCGGATCGTCGCCGAGCCGCTGGCCGCGCAAGGGGCCTCGCGCGACGAGCAGCACGAGCGCGCGGCGCAGGTGATCTCCGCCGTCGGCCTGCGCGCCAACGACCTGGGCAAATACCCGCACGAGTTCTCCGGCGGCCAGCGCCAGCGCATCGCGATCGCGCGCGCCCTGATCACGCGGCCGCGGCTGATCGTCGCGGACGAGCCGGTGAGCGCACTCGACGTCTCGGTGCAGGCGCAGGTCCTCAACCTGATGCAGGACCTGCGGGCCGAATTCGGCATCACCTACATGCTGATCAGCCATGACCTCGCGGTCGTCCAGCACCTGTGCGAAGACGTCGCCGTGCTGCGCGAAGGCGTTGTCGTCGAACAGGGCCCACCCGAGCAGCTGTTCCGGGAAGCGAAGCACCCTTACACCCGCACCTTGCTCGACGCCGTCCCCGAGGCTGAGCCGCCGGAATAAGATGGCGCCGCATCCACCACGGAGAAAAACATGATCAAACGCCGAACCCTGATCCAGTCCGCCGCCGTCGCCAGCCTGCCGCTTGCACTGCCCGCCTTGGCGCAAAGGAGCAAGGATTCGATCGTGATGGCCATGGCGCTGGAGCCGCCGGGGCTGGACCCCACGGCCGGTGCCGCCTCCGCGATCGCGGAGATCGTGCACTACAACATCCTGGAGACGCTGACCAAGATCAACCAGGACGGCAAGGTGACGCCGCTGCTCGCCGAAAGCTGGGAGGTCTCGCCCGATCTCAAGACCTACACCTTCAAGTTGCGCCGTGGTGTGAAGTTCCAGAACGGCGAGCCGTTCAACGCGCAGGCGGTGAAGTTCTCGTTCGACCGCGCCGGCGGCGAGAAGAGCACGAACAAGGACAAGCGCACCTTCGCGAACCTCACGACGCAGGTGGTGGACGATCACACCGTCGTGCTGCTGAACAAGGAGATCGATCCCGACCTGCCCTTCCTGCTCGGGCAGGCCACGGCCGTGATCGTCGAGCCCAAGAGTGCCGACACCAACGCGACGAAGCCGGTGGGCACCGGCCCGTACCGGCTGGAGACGTGGAGCAAGGGATCGTCCGCCGTGCTCGTGAAGTGGGAGGGCTTTCGCAATCCCTCGCAGGCGAAGCTGCGCAAGGTGACGTTCCGCTTCATCTCCGATCCGGCCGCGCAGGCGGCCGCCGTGCTGTCGGGCGACGTCGATGCCTTCCCGCGCATCGCCACGCGCGTGGTCGCGCAGTTCAAGGGCAACCCGCAGTTCCAGGTGATCCTCGGCGGCTCGCGCGCGAAGACCATCATGTCGATCAACAACAAGCACAAGCCGCTGGACGACGTGCGCGTGCGCCGCGCGATCCTGGCCGCGGTGGACCGCAAGGGCTTCATCGAGGCGGCGGCCGACGGCTTCGGCACGCCCATCGGCAGCCACTACGTGCCCGGCGCGGAAGGCTTCGTCGATACGACCGGCGTCAACCCCTACGACCCCGAGAAGGCGAAGAAGCTGCTCGCGGAAGCCGGCGTGAAGACGCCGCTGGAACTCACGATGACGCTGCCGCCCCCGCCGTATGCGCGCCAGGGCGGCGAGTTCATCGTCGCGCAGCTCGCCAAAATCGGCATCACGGTGAAGGTGCAGAACGTCGAGTGGGCGCAATGGCTCGCGAACACCTATGGCAACGGCCACAACTACGACCTGACGATCGTGTCGCACGTCGAGCCCTTCGACCTGGGCAACTACGCCAAGCCGGACTACTACTGGGGCTACAGCAACCCGAAGTTCAACCAGCTGTACGACAAGGTCAAGACCACCGCGAACCCGGCGGAGCGCGCCAAGCTGCTCGGCGAGATCCAGCGGCTGCTGGCCGCCGACGCGGCGAACTGCTTCCTGTACCAGCCGCAGTTCCCCACCGTCGCGCGCAAGGAAGTGAAGGGCCTGTGGAAGGACATGCCGATCTTCTGCAACGACCTCGCGGCCATCTCCTGGGCGTGAGCGTAATGCCCCGGAAGTACCCTCGTGCGCTGCACGAGCTGAGCGCGCCGGCGCTCTTCGAAGCCTTCCACCGGCGCGAGCTGTCGCCGGTGGAAGTCACGCAATCGGTGCTCGGCCACATCGAGCGCTGGGAACATCACATCCACGCGCTGTACTTGTTGCGCCCCGAGCTCGCGCTCGAGCAGGCGCGCGCGAGCGAAGCGCGCTGGATGCGGGGCGAACCGCTCGGCCCCCTCGACGGCGTGCCGGTCACGATCAAGGAGAACATCGCGACCAAGGGCGACCCGGTGCCGCTCGGCACCGCGGCGACCGAGCTCGCGCCGGCCGCCGCCGATGCCCCGCCGGCCGCGCGCGTGCGCGAGTCGGGCGGCGTGATCATTGCGAAGACCACGATGCCCGACTACGGCATGCTGTCGTCGGGCTTGTCGAGCTTCCACGCGCTCGCACGCAACCCCTGGGACTTGCGCACGACGCCCGGCGGATCGAGTGCCGGCGCGGGATCGGCCGTGGCGGCCGGCTACGGCCCGCTGCACATCGGCACCGACATCGGGGGTTCATTGCGTCTGCCCGCGGGCTGGTGCGGCATCTTCACGCTCAAGCCCAGCCTCGGCCGCATTCCGATCGATCCGCCTTACATGGGACGCGCCGCCGGTCCGATGACGCGCAGCGTCGCCGATGCGGCGTGGTTCATGCAGGTGCTGGCGCGACCCGACGCGCGCGACAGCATGAGCCTGCCCGACCACGAGATCGCGTGGGGCGCCTTCGACCAGGGCGCCGGGAAGCTGAAAGGCCTGCGCGTCGGCCTGCTGCTCGAGGCGGGTTGCGGCCTGGCGGTGGAGCCCGAAATCCGCAGCGCCGTCGAACAAGCGGCGCGCCTGATGGAGCGTGCGGGTGCGACCGTCATCGCGATGAAACCCTTCATGACGCAGGCGATGCTCGACGGCATGGACTGGTTCTGGCGCATGCGCTCGCACGTGGACATGAAGGCGCTGCCGCCCGAGCGCAAGGCGCGCGTGCTGCCCTACATCCGCGAATGGGCGGACAGCGCGGCGGGGATGAGCGGCGAGGCGGTGTTCAAGGCCGTCAGCCAGTTCCACGCCACGCGCGTGCAGGCCGTCGCGGCCTGCAATGCATTCGATTACGTGATCTCGCCCACCTCGCCGGTGCCGGCCTTTCCGGCCGAACTGCCCTCGCCCACCAACGACCCGATGCGGCCTCTGGAGCACATCGGCTTCACCGTGCCTTTCAACATGTCGGAGCAGCCGGCGGCGTCGATCAACTGCGGCTACACGAAGCAGGGATTGCCGATCGGCCTGCAGATCGCGGGACGACGCTTCGACGACCTCGGCGTGCTGCAGGTCGCGCGCGCGTTCGAGGTCATTCGCGGCGAGCAACGGGCTTGGCCGCAACCGCCATCGCAGGCGGCGGAGCATGTGGACTGACATCCTCGGCAACGCGGTGACGCTCGCGGAAGGGCGCAGCCTCGCCGCGGTCGACGATTTCGTGGAAGGCTTCATCGCCAGCGAGGCGCGTGCGGTCAACGTGGTCGCCGCAGCGGACAGTGACCCCAGCCCCATCGTGCAAGCCTTCGCCGCGGCCGTGCACATGTTCGCCGAATCGCGCGAGGCGCCGGCCCATGCGCATCCGTTCCTCAAGCGTGCGCAGGCCGCCGCGCATCAGGCGACGACACGCGAGCAGCGCTTCATCGCGGCGATCGACGCCTGGGTCCGCGGCGACATCCCGCGTGCGATCGCGCTGCACGAGGAGCAGGCGAAGGAGTTCCCGCGCGACCTCGCATCGCTCAAGCTCGGGCAGTACCACCTGTTCAACGTCGGCGACCTGCCGGGCATGCTGCGCATCGCGCTGCACGCACGAAAGGCTGCCTCGGACGTGCCTTTCTTCCACGGCATGCTGGCCTTCGGCTATGAGCAGTGCCACGAGCTCGAACGGGCCGAGGCTTGCGCCCGGCGTGCGATCGCCATGCGCCGCAGGGAGCCGTGGGCGCATCACGCGCTCGCGCACGTGATGCTCACGCAGCACCGCATCGCCGAAGGCCGCGAATTCATGGAAAGCGTGAGCGATACCTGGACCGGCCTGAACTCCTTCATGGTGACGCACAACTGGTGGCACCAGGCGTTGTTCGCGCTCGAGCAGCGTGACCAGGACGAGGTGCTGCGCCTGTACGACACGCAGGTGTGGGGCGTGGCCAAGGACTACAGCCAGGACCAGGTCAACGCGGTCTCGCTGCTCGCACGGCTGGAGCTGGCGGGCGTGGCCGTCGGCGAGCGCTGGCAGGATGTGGCCGACCACCTCGCCACGCGCACGCAGGACCAGGTGCTGCCCTTCCTCGACGTGCAATACCTCTACGGGCTGGCGCGTGCGGGCCGAGCCGAAGCCGACCTGCTGATGCGCAACATCGAACGCCGGCCGGGCGATGTCTGGCAGGAGATCGCGGCGCCGCTAGCGCGTGGCCTGCTCGCCCATGCGCGCGGCGATCACGCGCATGCCGCCGGGCAGCTCGGACGCGCCCTGCCCCGCCTCGTCGAGATCGGCGGCAGCCATGCGCAGCGCGACCTCTTCACGCGCATGCACCGCGACGCGCTCGCGCGCAGCCGATGACGAGGGTCGTCCTGATCCCGGGGCTCGCCGGCGACGCCGTGATGTGGCGCGCGCAACTCGAGGGCCTGCGTGAATGGAAGCCCTCGGTCACGGACGTCCACATGCGCCGCTACACGATTGCCGACATGGCGGCGGCGCTGCTCGCGGAGCACGACGGCCCGCTCGTGCTGTGCGGCGCATCGATGGGCGGGATGATCGCGATGGAGGCGGCGCGCCAGGCGCCGCAACGCGTCGCCGCTCTCGCGCTGCTCGGCACGACGGCGCGGCCCGAGAGCGAGGACATGCGCGAGATCCGCGAAAACGCGATCCGTCCGTGCGGCCCGATGCGCGCCGGCACCTGCCGCAGCTGGCCTGTCCGGTGCTCGTGATGCACGGCGAGGACGATGCGCTCGTTCCGTTCGAGCACGCGAGCGAAGTGGCGGCGCTCGTGCCGCATGCGCAACTCGTGTCCGTGGCGCGCTGCGGCCACATGCTCACGATGGAGCAGCCGGCTCTGGTCAACGAAACGCTGGCGCGCTGGCTGGACGCGACCGGTCCCTGACCCCGATCAAGTCCCGCCCAGGCTGCGCACCTTCTCCATCAACCGCTGCTGCACCATCGGCGAGACGAACTTGTCGACCTCGCCGCCGAGCACGGCGATCTCGCGCACGAAGGTGCTGCTGATGAACTGGTACTTGTCGCTGGGCGTGAGGAACACGGTCTCGACCTCGGGCATCAGGCTGCGGTTCATGCCCGCCAGCTGGAACTCGTAGTCGAAGTCGGTCACCGCGCGCAGGCCGCGCACCATTGCCTTGGCGCCGCGCGCGACCACGAAGTCGCGCAGCAGGCCCGAGAAGCTTTCGACCTGGATCTGCGGGAAAGGCTTGACCACCTCGCGCGCCATGTCGATGCGCTCGGCCAGCGTGAACATCGCCTTCTTGTGGTGGCCGGCCGCGACGGCGACGATCACCCGTTCGAACAATTGCGATGCGCGGCGGATGACGTCCTCGTGGCCCAGCGTCATCGGGTCAAAGGTGCCGGGGTAGACGGCGATCACTGGCTGGCCCATGGCCTTCTCCTCAACGCGCGGCGTACCGCTATGTTGCGCCGCATTATGCAGTGGGGCGTAACAGGTGCGCGTGGACGGCGCCAGCCTTCAGGTGTCGCAGCGCGGCCAAGCCCAGCGGTTCCAGCTGCGTGCTGGTCCATTCGGCGGGCGCTTCGAGGTAGATCACGCCTTCCGGTGCAAGTGCCGGGACGGCCGCGCGCAAGGCCTTGTCCCACAGGTCGGCATCGAAGGGCGGATCGAGAAACACCGCGTCGAAGCAGCCGGGGACCGAAGCAAGTACCGACAATCCGTTCGCGCGTCGCACCTCGACGGCCCCGGCCTGGAGCCGCGTCTTGGTCGCCCGCAGCAGGTCGACCAGCTCCGGATCCTGTTCGACCAGCAGCACCCGGTCCGCACCGCGCGACGCGGCCTCGAAGCCGAGCGCGCCCGTCCCCGCGAAGGCGTCGATGCAACGCCAGCCGGTGAGGTCGGGGCCCAGCCAGTTGAAAAGCGTCTCCCGCACGCGGTCGGGTGTGGGCCTCAAGCCCGGCTTGTCGCGCACGGGCAGCTTGCTGCGTTTCCATTGGCCGCCGATGATGCGCACCTCGCGCGGCGGCGCCGTGTTCCTTGCCATCGCGGCACTGTAAGCGATCGCCCAATGAGAAGCCGGGCCGCCCTTGCGGGACGGCCCGGCTCTTCTGGTTCTTGGTTTGGGACCTCCAGCACCCTTTGCGAATGCCGATCGTGTGACAGCGATGGAGGCATTCTGGCGGGACCGGCAGGCCCTGTGTGGCCGACCCCTGTCAACTTTGACAGGGGTCTAGGTAAAACTACGGATCAGCGCACGTTCGGTGCGCCGACGATCACGGTCACCATCCGGTCCGGATGGAGCTTGCGGGCGAAGGCGGCCTTCACGTCTGCCGCCGTCACGGCCTGCACATGCGCCGTCCAGGTGTCCAGGTAATCGAGCGGCAGGTTGTTCCAGGCGATGTTCGCCACGTTGTCCAGCAATTTGCGGTTGCTGTCGATCAGCAGCGGGAAGCCGCCGATCAGGAAGCCTTTCGCCGCCCTGAGCTCGGCCTCGGTGGGCCCGTCGGTCACGAAGCGAGCCACCACGTCGCGCGCGACCTTCAGTGCCTGCTCCGCCTGGTCCGGCCGCGTCTGCAGGCTCACCGTGAACGCGCCGGCGTGCAGGCCGGGCGAGAAACTGCTGTTCGCCGAGTACGACAAGCCGCGTTTCTCGCGCACCTCGATCGGCAGGCGCGACACCAGCGCGCTGCCGCCGAGGACGTAGTTGCCCACCAGCATCGCGAAGTAATCCGGGTCGCTGCGCTTGTACCCGGGCTGGCCCATCAGCACGTGGGCTTGGGCGGATACGAAGGGGATCTCCTTCACCGCAGGGGCAGACAGCGGCGCGACTTCGGGCACGGCCGGCAGCGCCTCGCATTTGCCGGCCACGGCCGCGGGCAGCCGCGACAGCAGCTGCGTCGCGATCTCGTCCGCCTGCTGGCGCGTGACCGCGCCGACGATGCTCACCTTCGCGCGGCACGGCTCCAGGAAGCGATAGTGCTGCCGCATGTCGGCCACCTCGATGCGCGCGAGCGACTCCTCCGTCATCTCGTGGCCGTAGGGATGCGTGCCGTACACCGCTGCGGCGTAGGCCTTGCCCGCGATGGTGCCCGGCCGCGTGTTGGCCTCGCGCACCGCGGCCTGCAGGCGCTGGCGCTCCCGGCGCCACACGTCCTCGGGAAACGACGGTTCGCCCAGTTCGCGCGCGGCGAGCGCCACCGCTTTCGGCAGGACGTCGGGATACGTCAGTGTGCGCAGCGTGAAGCTCAGGCGATCCGAACTGGCGCCTTCGCCCAGGTCCGCACCCAGGTCGGCCCAGGCTTCGCCGAGCTGGTTTTCGTCCAGTGCCGGCTCGCTGCCATGCGCCGCCACGCCCTTGGACGTCATGCCCGCCGTAACCGAAGCCAGGCCCGCCTTGTCGGCCGGCTCGCGGCGCCCCCCCGCGTCGAAATCGACCCGCACATCGATCATCGGCAGCGACGGACTCTCGACGAAATAGATGTTCGCGCCGCTGGGCTGGGTCCAGTGCTGGATCGGGATCGCGGCGAAAGCGCGCGCCGCGAACAGTGCAAGCGCGAAAAAGACAAGGAGTGTGCGACGAAAGAAATTCGTGTTGTTGTTCATGCCGTTCTTCCTCAGTCGCGCACGCCCGCTGGACGCTGCCGGGGTTTCGCGTTCGGGTCGATCGGCTGCGGACGCAGGATGCCCACCGTCAGCCGGTCGTCGCCGAAGTACTTGGCGGCGACGGCCTGCACCTGGGCGGCCGTCACGCCGCGCAGGCGCTCGATCAGGCGCTCCTGTGCGTCGAGCGGCATGCCCATCACCCACTGGCTGCCCAGCTCCTGCGCCTGGTTCATGATCGAATCGAGCCGGTACACCTGATTCGCGACCCATTGCGTCTTCACGCGGTTCAGCTCCGCTTCGGTCACGCCGCCCTGCGCGACCTTCGCGACCTCCGCGCGCAAGGCCGCCTCGACCTGTTCGGCCGTCTTGCCCTTGGCGGGCACGCCGTCGAGCGTGAAGACCTGCGGCCCGCGCCCCCACAGCCCGTTGCCGGAGCCGGCGCTGTCCGCGACGCGGTCGGGCCCTTGCGTCAGTGCACGATCGAGCCGCGCGCCGGCGTAGCCGTCGAGCACCGCCGACAGCACCGTCAGTGCAAGCGCATCGTCGTTGTCCGGCGTCGCCTCGAACGACGTGAGCTGCGGCACCTTGAAGGCGAGCGCCACGTACGCCTGGTCCGCCGGCGCCTTCAGTTCGACGCGCCGCACGCCGGCCTGCTCGGGCTCGGCGCGCGGCTTGCGCACCGGCACCGCGCGCGCCGGGATGCTGCCGTAGTACTTCTGCGCGAGCCGCTTCACCTGCGCCGGATCGACGTCGCCCCCCACGACGAGCACGGCGTTCGCGGGGACGTACCACCGCCGGAAGAAGTCGCGCGCGTCCTGCGGCTGCATCGCATCCAGGTCGTTCATCCAGCCGATCACGGGCCAGTGATACGACGAGGCCTGCCAGGTTGCCGCATTGATCGACTCCCACAGCCGTGCGCGCGGCTGGTCGTCGGTGCGCCAGCGCCGCTCCTCCTTCACCACTTCCAGTTCGTGCTTGAACTCGTCGTCGGGCCACTGCATGTTCGCGAAGCGGTCCGACTCGAGCTTCATCACCTCCTCGAGCCTGTTCGCGGGGATCTGCTGGAAGTAGCCCGTGGCGTCGTGCTGCGTGAACGCGTTCTCGCGGCCGCCGATCTGCGCCACGCGCCGCGAGAATTCGCCGGGCTTGAGCGCCTTCGTGCCCTTGAACATCATGTGCTCGAGGATGTGCGCGAGGCCCGTCCAGCCGTCGACCTCGTCCATCGAACCCACGCGCACCCACACCATCTGCACCGCCGTCGGTGCACGGTGGTCGGGCTTGACGATCACGGTGAAGCCGTTATCCAGCTTGAACTGCTCGGCGCGGGGCGCGGCAGCCGTCTGGGCGATGGAGGAGGAAAAAGGGACGAACGCAGCGAAGGTGAGTGCGGCTGCGAGCCGCTGCAGGTGCTGTTTCATAGAATCGTGTGATTCTAAGAAGCGCCGCAATGTTCAGTTTCTTCCGAAAAAAGCCTGCCGCGACCCCGGCGCCCGCGGCCACGCCCAGCCCATCCATCCCGGCGCCAGCATCCCCGCCAGCATCCGCTTCCGGCGGCCTCATTGGCACGGCGGTCGTCCAGGCGATCGAGATTCCGGTCGCGCAAGTGGTCGCCCCCGAGCGCAAGAGTTGGCTCGATCGGCTCAGCGCGGGCCTGCGCAAGACCGGCTCGGCGATTTCCGAGGTCTTCACCGGCGCGCAGATCGACGACCAGTTCTACGAGGAGCTGGAAACGGCCCTGCTGATGGCGGACACCGGCGTGAAGGCGACGCAGCACCTGATCGAGGACGTGAAGCGCCGCGTCGCGCAAAGCGGCGCGTCGCGGCCGGTGCAGGCGAAGAACATCCTGATCGATTCGCTCACGCAACTGCTCAAGCCCCTCGAGAAGGAACTCGTCATCGGCGAGCACGAGCCCACGGTGATCATGGTCGCGGGCGTCAACGGCGCCGGCAAGACGACGTCGATCGGCAAACTGACGAAGCATCTCGCCGATTCGGGCGAATCGGTGCTGTTGGCCGCCGCGGACACCTTCCGCGCCGCGGCGCGGGAACAGCTCGCGATCTGGGCCGACCGCAACACGGTGGAGATCGTCAGCCAGCAAGGGGGCGATCCGGCCGCCGTGAGCTTCGATGCCGTCACGGCCGGCCGCGCGCGGGGCAAGGACGTGGTGCTCGTCGACACCGCAGGACGCCTGCCGACGCAACTGCATTTGATGGAGGAGCTGCGCAAGATCAAGCGGGTCGTGCAGAAGGCCGAACCCAGCGCGCCGCACGAGGTGCTGCTGGTGATCGACGGCAACACGGGCCAGAACGCGCTGGCGCAGGTCAAGTCCTTCGACGATGCGCTGGGCCTCACGGGCCTGATCGTCACCAAGCTCGATGGCACAGCCAAGGGCGGCGTGCTGGCCGCGATCGCGCAGGAAAAGCCGGTGCCCGTCTACTTCATCGGCGTGGGCGAGAAGCTCGAGGATCTCGAAACCTTCAATGCGCGCGAATTCGCGCTGGCCCTGCTCGCCTGATTCAGCGCGTCAGCGCCCGGCGCGCGAGATAGCTGCCCGCGTCCACCAGCAGCACGAGCGCGGTCATCGCGATCAGGATCGAGCTGGTCTCGCCCATCTGGAACAGCCCCAGGTGGAACGCCAGCATCTGCCCGAGCCCGCCCGCGCCCACGACGCCGAGCACGGCGGCGGCGCGGATGTTGTTCTCCCAGCGGTACAGCGTATAGCTCACGAGCTGCGGCAGGATGAGCGGCAGGCTCGCATAGAGGAAGACGCGCGTTTCGCCCACGCCGCGCACGCGCAACGCGAAGCCCGGCCCCTCGGGGGCGTTTTCGATCGCCTCGGCGAAAAGCCGCCCGAGGACGCCCGTCGTGTGGATCGCCAGTGCGAGCGTGCCCGCGAAGGGTCCCAGCCCGGCGGCGATCAGCAGCAGCGCGGCCCACATCAGTTCCGGCACGCTGCGCAACGCGTTAAGGAACAGCCGCGCGGGTGCGCGCCCGTATGCCGGATCGCCCGGCCAGGTCTTGCTGGCCGGCAGCGCCAGCAGCAGCCCGAAGCAGGCCGCGAGCAAGGTGCCGACCACCGACATCGCCAGCGTCTCGAGCGTGGCCGGCCCGAGCTTGGCGAGGAAGCGCGCATCCGTCGCCGGTACGGCGAGTTCCATGATGAAACGGCCCATGCGCGCGACCGCATCCCGCGAGAAGAACTTCGCCCACTGCAGCTCGAGCGAGGCGAAGCTGGCGATCACCAGCACGACGAGCGCGACGACGAACCAGCAGGCCTTGCAGCGCGCGTCGAAGATCGGCGGTGGCAGGCGGTACACCTCGTTGGCGGCGCTGGTCTTCGCATCGATCATGCGAGGGCCTTCCGCAGCCAGGCGCTCAGCCGGTCCGTGCCCGCGACCAGCAGGATGAAGACGAGCAGCATCGTGCTCACTTCCGAGCCGTTGAACATCTTCATCGACGCGTCCATCTGCTGCCCGAGCCCCCCGGCACCGACGAAGCCGAGCACGGCCGACGAGCGGATCGCGCATTCCCAGCGATAGACCGTGTAGCTCGTGAGCTCCGCGGCGTTCTGCGGCAGCAGGCCGTAGAAGAAGGCCTGCAGGCGGCCCGTGCCGTTGCGCAGCAGCGAAGCCGTCGCGTGCGGGTCCCCGCTTTCGAGGATCTCGCCATACACCTTGCCCAGCATCCCGCCATAGGTGAGCGCGATGGCGAGAACGCCCGCCGTCGCCCCGAGGCCGACCACGCGAACGAAGATGAGTGCCCAGATCAGCTCCGGCACGCTGCGCAGCATCACCAGCACCCAACGCACGACGAAACGCGCCGCCGCGGGCAGCGTGGCCATGCGACCGGTCAGGCCGGACACGGACAGCGATCGAACCGACAGCAGCGTGAGCGGCCAGGCGATCACCAGGCCCAGCGCCAGGCCCGCCGTGGCGATCGCGACCGTTCGCCAGGTCTCGCGCAGCACCATCGCGAGGAACGGCAGGTCGAGGCGCGGCGGCACGAAGTCCGCGAGGAAGCGCAGCGTGGGTTTGAGGCTCGCGGGCTCGAACAGCTGCCAGGGCTTGAATTCGGTCCACACCAGCATCGGCCACAGCACGACAACTGCGGCAAGCAACGCGAACACGCGACCGCTCCACGCGGGGTCGCGAGCTTCAGGCGTGAGGACAAGGGTCGCGCCCATGGTCAGCGACAGTGCATGGCGGGGCGGGCGGGCGCACGCGCCGGGGCCTCCTCGATCACCGCGGTGCCCTGCAGTTCCTCGAGCTTGCGCTCATACAGCGCATTCAGGCGCTGCGGCGTGACCTGCGCGGCCGGCAGGTCGAACATCACCGCGCCGTCGCGCAGGCCCACGATCCGCGGGAACGTGCGCAAGGCCATCGGCACGTCGTGGAGCGTGGCGACCAGCGTCGCGCCGGATTCGTTCGCCGCCTGCGTGAGCGACTGCATCGCCTGCTCGGCCCGCGTGGGGTCGAGGGCGGAAAGCGGCTCATCCACCAGCAGCAGCCGCGCCTGCGCCATCACCGCCCGCGCTAGACCCACGCGCTGGCGCTCGCCACCGGACAACCGGTCGACCCGTGCAAACAGCTTGTCGGAGAGATCGAAACGCGCGAGCGCCGCATCGGCCTGCGCGATGCCCACCGGATAGAACAGGCTGCGCAGGCTTTGCCACAGCCCCATGTGCGGCAGGCGGCCGGCCAGAACCGCGGTGACGACGCGCTGGCGCGGCGGCAAGGGCGGCACCTGCGCGGCCAGGAACAGCTCGGCACGCAGGCGCTGCAGGCGGCTGCGCGGCAGATCCCAAGGATTCACACCATCGAGCAGCACGCGGCCTCGCGCCGGCTGGAGTGCGCAAGCGACCAGGTGCAACAGCGTGGTCTTGCCCGCGCCGGACGGCCCGATCACCGCGACCTGCTCGCCGGCGGCGATCTGCAGGTCGACGGACTTCAGCGCGTCGGGCGCGCTGCTGCGCGCGGCCAGATGGCGGGCACCGGCCCGCTCGATCGTGATCTTCACTTGAGCAGGCCGGCGTTACCCGCCGCGGCTTCGATGCCCTTGTAATTCTCGGCACGCGTCGGCACGAACTTCGTCGCCCGCTGCAATTCGAGGATCTCCTTGCCTTGCGGCGTGGAGGCATCGAGGTCGAGGAAGGCTTTCGCGATCTTCTCGCGCAGCGCCACGGGCATGTCGGCGTGTACCGTCCAGTTGTAGTCGTAATAGGGCGGCGTCGTGTAGAACACGCGCACCTTGGCCGGGTCGACTTTCCTGTCGGCGACGAGCTTTTCCCACACGGAGATGTTCACGGCGCCAGCATCGACCTTGCCGGAGGCGACGGCGGCCACGGTCGCGTCATGCGCGCCCGAATAGGCGACGCGCTTGAAATCGCGGTCGGGGTCGATGCCCGCGCCGAGCAGGAAGCTGCGCGGCATGAGGTGGCCCGAGGTGCTGGACTGCGAACCGAAGCTGAAGTTGTGGCCCTTCAGGTCGGCCAGGGACTTGATCTGCGGGTCGGCCGTGATGAAGACCGAGCGGAACTTCGTGTCTTCCTCGCGCTGCACCAGCGGAATCGCCTTGCCGCCCGAGCGCTGCTGCGCCTGCACGAAGGTGAAGCCGCCGAACCAGGCGAGGTCCACCTGCTTGTTGGCCAGTGCCTCGACCGATGCGGCGTAGTCGCTCACCGGCGTGTATTCCACTTTCATGCCCAGCCGTTGCTCGAGGTACTTCATGAGCGGCGCGGCCTTGCGCGCGAGCTCGGTCGGCGACTCGTCGGGAATCGCCGTCACGCGCAGCACCTGCTGAGCCTGCACCGCGAATGCGGCGACCAGCATCAGCATGGCCGCGACCGCCCGGATACCTCTTTTCATGGGAACTCTCCTGATTGGCAAGCCTGGAATTAGACCCGAAGCACCGCGGCTCTTCAGGCGCAGCTGCGAAAGCCCGCAAAGATGTCGTTGCGCTGCGGCTCGAAGAAGTTGCGATAGCGCGGGTGGGCCAGCGTGGCCGAAGTTGCCGGGCACCCCCCGCGCAGCACCCGGCGCGTGCCGAACCATGGTGCCGAGTAGTCACGGTAGGGATGAGGCTGGAAGCCCGGATAGGGCAGGAACGGCGAAGCGGTCCATTCCCAGGCGTGGCCCCATGAAAAGCCCGGGTGCGTGAGGGCGGCGCACTCCCATTCGAATTCGGTGGGCAAGCGACGTCCCGCCCACCGGCACCAGGCCTCGGCCTCGAACGCAGTGAGGTGCACCGCCGGTCCCTCGGCGCCGGTGCGGGCCGGAACGCCGTTCGCCTTCAGCCAGGCCCAGCCCGGGTCGCCCCAGTACTGGCGCGATGCGTAGCCGCCTGCCCGGATGAACTCGTCGAAGCGCGCCCACGACACCGGCTCGGCATCGATCTCGAACGCATCGAGTTCCACCATGAGCGGCTGCAGTTCGTTGTCGAACGCGAAGCCCGCCCCGGACCAGCCGGCCTCGAACCGCTGCGGCGCAATCTTCAGCGCCGCACCGCCCCCCGAAAGCCGCGGCGCCGCACGCAATACCGACGCGGGCACCGGGATGCCGAGGCTCTCGGCCATGTACACCGAAGCCTCCGCGTGCATCTCCTCGTGCAGCGTGACGAGGCGAAAGAAATAGAGATCGTCCTCGCTGGCAGTGGCCGGCAAGGCGTCGAGCAGCGCCAATGTTTCGTCCAAGGTCGCCGCAAGCCACTGCCGGGTGGTTTGTTCGTCGGGCAAGGCGAGTTCCCAGCGCCGCGTGTGCGCAACGCGGCTCGAGTCGTACATGGCGTCGGCTTCGGGCATGCGCGAAGCTGGACGCGGATGGTCGGGATCGCAGGCCGCGCCGCGCGAGCGCTGCGCATTGCGCGCGATCCACCACTCCTGGAACCAGGCCACATGGCCCCACTCCCACAACGGCGGATTGAGCGTGGTGCGGTAGGGCACGCGAAAGCCCTGCGGGCGGAGTGCCCCGGCGTACGCATCGGCCAGCTGCAGCGTGCGCTGCCGCGCCGAGAGCAATGCCGCGCGCAGCTCTTCCCGCCCGCCGGTGCGGAAAAGCTGCGCCGCGCTATAACCCTGCCATGTCGCGTCCATCGGTCGTCATCGTAAGCCCGGCGCTGGCCGGCGCCAACAACGGCAATTGGCAGACCGCGCGCCGCTGGGCCTCGTTCCTGACAGATTGCTGCGCGCGCGTGCGCATCGTGAAGGACTGGCCGGATGCCGGCGCGGATGATGATGAGCTCATGATCGCCTTGCACGCGCGCCGCTCGGCGCCGGCGATCGAGGCCTGGGCCCGCACGCGCGGGTCTTCGCAGCTCGCCGTCGTCCTGACCGGCACGGACCTCTACCGCGACATCCGCACGGACGCGCAGGCGCAGCATTCACTCGAGGCGGCCGCCCGGCTCGTCGTGCTGCAGGAACTGGGCATCGAGGAGCTGCCCGAGCAGCATCGCAGCAAGGCGCGGGTGATCTACCAGTCGGTGCCCACGCGCAAGGAAGTGGCCAAGACGCCCAGCCGCCTGCGTGCCGTCATGGTCGGCCACATGCGCGACGTGAAGAGCCCGCAGACGCTGTTCGATGCGGCACGGTTGCTGCGCGCGAGGGACGACATCGAGATCCGCCATATCGGGCGCGCCGAGGAGGACATGTGGGCCCAGCGCGCCCGGCAGACCGCCGCCGCCTGCCCCAATTACCGCTGGCTCGGGCCCTTGTCCCACGAAGAAGCCCGGCGCGCGATCCAGCGCGCGCACGTGCTGGTGCACACGAGTGCCATGGAGGGCGGTGCCCACGTCATCATGGAAGCCGTGTGCAGCGGCACACCGGTGGTCGCTTCGCGCGTCGCCGGCAACGTGGGCATGCTGGGCACGGGGTACGAAGGCTATTTCGAACATGGCGACGCGGCCGGCCTGGCGCGCCTGCTCGGGACCTGCCGCGACACGCAAGCCACCGATGACCCTGCGCACTTCGGGCTCGCGCGGCTGCGCGCACAATGCGCGCTGCGTGCACCGCTGTTCGCGCCTGAAGCCGAGATCCGGGCGGTACAGCAACTGGTCCAGGAACTTCAGGAGTCGAGATGAACGCGCCGCTTTCCACCATCGCCGCCGAGCCGCGGCTCACGTCCCTCTCCCACGGCGGCGGCTGCGGCTGCAAGATCGCGCCCGGCGTCCTGTCCGAGATCCTCAAGGGCACGGCGCGCATGCCGATCCCCAAGGAGCTGCTGGTGGGCATCGAGACCGCCGACGACGCGGCCGTCTACCAGCTCAACGAAGAGCAGGCATTGATCGCGACCACCGATTTCTTCATGCCGATCGTCGACGATGCGTACGACTTCGGCCGCATCGCCGCAACGAACGCGATCTCCGACGTGTATGCGATGGGCGGCAAGCCCATCATGGCGCTGGCCCTGGTCGGCATGCCGATCAGCGTCCTGTCGACGCAGACCATCGGCCGCATCCTCGAAGGCGGCGAATCGGTGTGCCGGGACGCGGGCATCCCGATCGCGGGCGGCCACACCATCGATTCGGTCGAGCCGATCTACGGCCTGGTCGCGCTGGGCCTCGTGCATCCGAAGCGCGTCAAGCGCAACGCCGATGCGCGGGCCGGCGACGTGCTGGTGCTCGGGAAACCGCTCGGCGTGGGCATCCTGTCGGCCGCGTTGAAGAAGGAACAGCTCGCGCCCGAAGGCTACCGGCGCATGATCGAAACGACCACCAAGCTCAATACGCCCGGCCCCGAACTGGCGGCGCTGGACGGCGTGCATGCGCTCACCGACGTGACGGGCTTCGGGCTCGCGGGCCATGCGCTCGAACTCGCGCGCGGCGCGAATCTCGACGTGGTGATCGACTGGGCCAAGGTGCCGGTCCTGGAAGGCGTGCGCCAGCTCGCGGCCGACGGCTCGATCACCGGTGCATCCGGACGCAACTGGGCGGGCTACGGCAGCGCGATCCAGCTGCCGCAAGGCTTCGCGCCGGTCGAGCAGGCGCTGCTCACCGACCCGCAGACCAGCGGCGGCCTGCTCGTGTCGTGCACGCGCGCGGAAGCCGATCGCGTGCTCGGCATCTTCCGCGCCCATGGGTTCGCGCAAGCGGCGGTGGTCGGCGAGTGCGTGGCCAGCGCGACGCCGCGCGTGGTCGTGCGCTAACCGCCTTCGACCACTTCCGACCGCACCCAGTCCGCGTAGGCTGCGCTCGCCTGCTGCGTTTCGGCCAGGAACTGCGGCAGCTCGTACGGATGCAGTTCGCGCAGGCACGCCTGCAGCGCGTCGCGCAATCGCGGCAGCGTCTTGATCGACAGCCGCACCTCCGGGTCTTCGCACAGCCGCGCTTCCCAGCGGTAGAAGGAAGCGGCGATCGGTTCGAGCTGCACGCAGGCGGCCAATCGCCGCCCGACGATCTCGCGCGCCAGGCGGCGGGCATCGTCCAGCGAACCGACAGTGGTCGTCACGGTCAAAATGCCGGTATCGTTAGGGTCTGGCATGGCGCGCTCCTCGAACGAGTTGCCATCCATTCTTCCAAAAGGAGACCAGCCATGAGCACGACGAGCGACGCCGGCGCCGCGCCCACGAGGCGGCCTGTGGACCAGCTGCTGGACCATTACGGCGAGAGTCACCGCCATCCGCGCAACGGGGCGATCCACTGCGTGGCGATCCCGCTGATCATGGTGAGCCTGGTCGGGCTCATGTATGCGCTGCACCCGTGGGTGGCATACGCGTTCCTCGCCGCGAGCATGGTGTATTACGCGCGCATCGGCTCCTGGGTGTTCTTCGGGACGATGGCACTGGTGTCGGTCGCGGCGATCGTGATCGTGCAATCCCTGGGCGGCGCGTTGCTGCCTGTCTCGACCGCCATATTCGTCGCCGCGTGGATCGCGCAGTTCGTCGGCCACCGGATCGAAGGCAAGAAGCCTTCGTTCTTCGAGGACCTTCAGTACCTGTGGGTCGGGCCGCTGTTCGTGCTTGCCAAGCTGTTCGGCAAGCTCGGCATCCGCTGGTAGCTCAGGCGTCCGGCTGGCGCGCCGTCTCCGCCGGTAGGCCCAACAGCGTCTTCGGCGCGCCCTCGGTGGCGCTGGTCGCCTGGAACCAGAGCCCGGCGAAATGCGTGTGCTCGAGGATCACGGAGGCGTCGACCACCTTGCGGATGCGCGCATCGATCACCGGCATGTTCTGCAGCAGCACCGGCGTGACCACGGCGTCCCACTTGAGGACCCGCACGTAGCCGGCGAAGGACGTCAGGCCGCAAGGCCCGACGCCGGCACGCCTGACGCCCACCTCGACCGTATCGGCGGGAACCAACATGCGCCGCAGCGAGTCGACAATGATCCGGAGGTAGTAATTCTCGAGGTCGACGTTCGTGAGTTCGGAGGACACGGCTGAATGCGGCTCAGGCGCGTGCGTTGGCTCTTCCTTCCTCGCGAAGACCCGGTTGATGATTGTTTTCATCCCTCTCCTGCCCTGTTACTTCCGGTTGCGCGATCCTAGCGGAAGGGCGGTGAAATGCCGGGCATCGGCCTCAGGTCAAGGCTCCGGGATTACCCTTAGTTTTCGTGCGGTCGTCTTGAACTTCCTCCTTAGCACTCTATCCAAGGGAGTGCTAATATGATCCCGAACATGAAAGGAGTCTGTGGAATGTCCAACTCTCTGGCAGCCCCCGGCGGCACGGCTCTGGCGATGGCCAGCCCGTGGTCGGTGGTTCCGTCTCTGGGCAACCTGGACGCGTACATCTCGGCGGTGAACCGCCTGCCCATGCTCACGCAAGAGGAGGAGCAGGAATACGCCCGCCAGTTCCGGCAGAACAATGACCTCGAGGCGGCAGGAAAGCTCGTGCTTTCGCACCTGCGCCTGGTGGTCGCGGTCTCGCGCAAGTACCTGGGCTACGGGCTGGCGCATGGCGACCTGATCCAGGAAGGCAACATCGGCCTGATGAAGGCGGTGAAGCGGTTCGATCCGGATCAGGGCGTTCGCCTGGTCAGCTACGCGCTGCACTGGATCAGGGCAGAGATCCACGAGTACATCCTGAAGAACTGGCGCATGGTGAAGGTGGCCACCACCAAGGCCCAGCGCAAGCTGTTCTTCAACCTGCGCTCGATGAAGCAGGGCTTCAAGGACGAAGCCGATGCCCAGACGCACCGCGAGACGCTGACCGACGCGCAGATCGACGTGATGGCCCGGGAGCTGAACGTCAAGCGCGAGGAAGTGATCGAGATGGAAGCGCGCATGGCGGGCGGCGACGTGCTGCTCGACCCGGCGCCCAGCGACGACGGCGAGGAGGCCTTCGGCCCGATCGCCTACCTGGCCGACCAGTCGCACGAGCCGACGGCCATGATCGAGTCCCAGCAGCGCAACGTGATGGCCACCGACGGCATCGCGACGGCGCTCGAGCAGCTCGATGCACGCAGCCGGCGCATCGTCGAGGAGCGCTGGCTGAAGGTGAACGACGACGGCTCGGGCGGCATGACGCTGCATGAACTGGCCGCCGAATACGGCGTCAGCGCCGAACGCATCCGCCAGATCGAGGCGGCCGCGATGAAGAAGATGAAGAAGGCGCTGGCCGAATACGCGTAAGGCATCTCGCCTGCCCCAGGAAGCCCGGCCGAGCGCCGGGCTTTGTCTTTGTGGCCGAGCCCGGCGGTTGCTGCAACAATCCACCGCGTGAGGGGAACGAGAATCCGCGTCTGGTTGTTTGCACTATGCCTGGGCTGGATGGCCGTCGTCGCCCATGCGCAGGTCGAGCCGGCGCGTGCCGCGCCGGCGCCCGCACCCCTGGTGCTGAATACCGACCACCGTGCCATTCCTCTGGCCGGGCACGCCCGCTACTGGATTGACGAGACCCTGCAGCCCACGCCCGAGGCGCTCGAGGCCGCCGGCGACGCGATCCCGTGGACAGCCGTCGTCGCCGGCCGGACCTACCGCATCGACGGCGACGCGCTCTGGTTCCAGTTCGACGCGATCAGCTCCGGCGAACAGCCCTGGTATATCGAGCTCGGCTCGTCGGGCATCGATCGCGTGCAGTTCTTCTACCGCGATGCCGAGGGCCGCTGGGTGGTGCAGGAAGCAGGCGATACGCGGCCGGTCGCCGAATGGCCCTTGCCGGGGCGTCTGCCGGCATTCGAACTCTCCGGTCCATCCGGCAAGCCGGTGCGCTATTGGCTGCGGGTGGAGCACAACCGCGTGGATTTCGCTTCCCCGATGGCCGTGTACGACCGGTCCACCTTGTTCTCGTCGCGCGAGCTGGAGCAGTTCCTGCTCGGCGGCTACTTCAGTCTCGCGCTGCTGATTGCGATCGTTTCCGCGGCCAACGGGCTGGTCTTCCGCGACCGCAATTTCGGCGTCTACGCGGTCTACGTGGCCGCACTGGCCCTCGGGCAACTGGCCTATCTCGGAGTCGGCGGTCAGCACGTGTGGACCTACTGGCTGCGGTGGAACGAGCTCGCCACGTTCGTACTCCCGGGCGTCTCGGCCGCGGCGGCGCTCTGGTTCACGCGCACCGTCACGGAGCCGGCGCGCTATTCGCGCGCCTTGGACCTCACCGTGTGGGCCTTGTTGGCCGCTCTGTTGTCCTCCGTTGCGCTGGATGCAGTGCTCGCCACGCGGGCCTCGTTCCTGCTGCAGATCACGTTCACCACGCTGTCGCTCGTCGTGGTGGCCGCGCTCGTCATCCTGGTCTGGACGCAAGGCGAGGATCCGTACATGCGCCTGATCGCCCTCGGCTTCCTGCCGGTGCTGGTCATGGCGATCTTCCCGATCCTGCGTGCCTTCAACCTGATCCCGATCGGGCCGCTGACCCGTTATGGCGTGACCATCGGCGCGGCGATGGAGATGCCCATCCTTTTTTGGGCCCTGAGCCTGCGCGGCAGCCGCCGGCGCGAGGCGCTGGTGCGGGCAGGCGCGCTGTCACGCAACGACGCGCTCACGGGGCTGGCGCACGCGCGCACCCTCCTGCAGCGGCTGGATGCCGCCCTGCAGCGCTGCATCGCGCTCAAGCACACCTGCGCGCTCATGACGGTGAGGATCGCCAACTACAACGCCATCGTCGCGGAGTACGGCCGCGACACCGCCGAGCGCGCGCTGGTGGTGGCGGCGTCGCTGCTGCGGGCCATCAGCCGCGACATCGACCTGGCCGCGCGCGTCGGCGATCACCACTTCGCCGTGCTGCTCGAAGCCCCGGCCTCGGCCACGGAGGCCAACGGCCGCGCCCAGCAGCTGGTCGCCAGCGGCTTGCGCGAGTCGCAGGCCCTGCCCAATGGACTGGTGCTCAAGTTCCAGGTCGCGGTGGCGATGCTGCCCGACCGGCAGCTTGATGGCGAACGCAGCCTGGGCTGGGTGCTCGACGGCGTGAACGCCATCCCCGCCGACTCGCGCAAGCTGATCCGCGCGCTCAATTTCTGAACGTCGCAGCGCATCGCGCTACGATGGCGGGCTCATCCGCAAAATCCATTTGGACGAAAGTAATCCGATGACCGAAGGCCTCGATCGCCGCACGCTGCTGGCCGCAGCAGCCGGCACCCTCGCCACCTCTGCCTGGGCGCAGAAGACCGCCGCCGCGGCAGCCCCGGCCAACTGGCCCACCCGAACCGTTCGCATGCTCGTCGGCTTTCCCGCCGGGTCCACGCCCGACCTCGTCGCGCGCACCATTGCCGATCCGCTGTCCAAGGCGCTCGGGCAGGCAGTCATCGTCGAGAACCGCGCGGGCGCAGCCGGCAACATCGCGGCCGACCTGGTGGCCAAGGCGACGGACAACCACACGATCGGCGTGATGATCAACGGCAACATGACGATCGCCAAGCTGCTGAACCCGGCGACGCCCTACGATCCGGTGAAGGACCTCGCGCCCATCAGCCTGATCGGCACGGCGCCGCTGCTGCTCGCGGCGCCCGCGAACGCGCCAGGCCGCACGGCGCCGGAGTTCTTCCTCGCCGCACGCAACGCCGGCAACAAGTGGAGCTACGGATCGCCCGGCGTGGGCACCGTCGGCCACATCGGCATGGAGCTGCTCAAGACCAAGACCAACATCGACCCGGTGCACGTGCCCTACCCCGGCAATCCGCAAGTGATCAACGCGCTGATCACCAACGAGATCCAGCTCGCGCTGTTGCCGCCGGGGCTTGCCCAGCCGCACGTGCGCAGCGGCAAGATCAAGGCGATCGGCGTCACCTCGGGCGGCCGCAGCTCGCTGGTGCCCGAGTTCCCGAGCCTGGACGAGCAAGGCGTCACGCGCGGCTTCCAGCTCGAGATCTGGACGGCGGCAGCCGCTCCGGCCAGCATGCCCAAGCCGATCGTCAACCGGCTGTCAAAGCTGATCGCCGACATCGCGCGCACGCCCGATGTCCGCCAGAAGCTGTTCGTGCAGGGCTGGCAGGTGGCGGGCACATCGGCCGAAGGACTCGCGAACCGCATCAAGCAGGACACCGCGCTGCTGGGCGGCATCATCCAGATGCGCGGCATCAAGACGCAGTAGCGTCGCCCATCGTGCGGCGTGCGCGCCGCACGATGTACTGGGTCTCGCGTGTGCGCGATTCGCGCTCCCAGCGCGCGCAGATCTCTTCCACCCACTCGGGCCGCGACTTGCTCGCGTCGTTCAGCCAGTTCGCCACCGAGTTCTGCACGTACCGGCTCGCGTCGCCTCTGAGTGGCTCGATCAGCGGCAGGCCGCGCCAGGGTTCGCGCTTGAGGACCTCGACCTGCGCGCACCAGACGCCGCGCGGACGCGTGGACTCGCTCGCGAAGCGCCGGATGTTGGCATCGGCATCACGCGTCCACGGCTGCAGCAGGCGCACGGCTTCGTCGATGTCGCCGGCGATCTCGTCGCGCACCGCCATCCACGCGACCTCGCGCACGCCGAAATGCGGGTCGGCGGCGAAGCGCCGAACGGCAGGCAGCTTCTCGTGCAGCGGCATCGGCGCGAACATCACCCACTGCGCCGCCCAGCAGCGCGCGACGTCGCTGGGGTGCGTGGCCAGCGCGTGGGCGATCGCGTCGCGGTCGTTGCGCGGCGCGACCAGGTCGTAGAGCGCTCGCGCGACATATTCGTGCCGCTTGATCTTGCTGAAGGCCCCCAGCATGCCGAAGGTGTCGGCGAGCCGCTCCTCGTCGCCCGCAAGGCCGATGTGGCGCGCGACGTTGCGCGTCAGGCGCGGCAGGTCCAGCGCCAGGAATTCATTGAGGTTGACGGTCGGCACCTGCCCGTCGTTCAGGGCTTCCAGCACCTCGGGGGGGATCAGTGCGATGCGCGCAGCGCCCTTGCGCCCGAGCAGGTGCCCGACCATGGTTCTACGCTTGGTCCAGCAGCAGCTTGAAGTCCGACGCGAGGACCTGCGCGCCCCCGCCGTAGCGCGCGTACAGGCGCAACTGCCCCTTGGTGTCGTAGACGTAGGTCGCCGCGGAATGGTCCATGGTGTAGCTGGTGGGCGTGGCGCCTTCGGCCTTCTTGTAGTAGACCTTGAAGTCCTTCGCCACCGCGGCGAGCTGCTCCGGCGTGGGCCGCAGCGCGATGAACGTGGGATCGAAGTTGCCCATGTAGCCCTTGAGCACCTGCGGCGCGTCGCGTTCGGGATCGACCGTCACGAACACCACCTGCAGCCTGTCGCCCTGGGGACCGAGCAGCTTCTTCGCCTCGGCGAGCTCGGTCATGGTGGTCGGGCACACATCGGGGCACTGCGTGTAGCCGAAGAAAAGCGCGACGAGCTTGCCCTTGAAATCCCCCAGGCTGCGCATGCGCCCTTCGGTGTCGGGCAGGTGGAAGTCCTTCGCGTAATCCGCGCCCGTGAGGTCGATGGCGTTGAACTTCGGCTTGGACGGGGCGCAGGCGGCCAGCGAGGCGGCGAACGCGGAAAGGAGCAGGTGGCGGCGGTTCATTCGCGGATTCCGGTCAGGGCAGGTAATGGTCCACCAGCAGCGCGGCAAAAAGCAGGCTCAGGTGGATCAGCGAGAAGCGGAAGGTCTTGCGCGCGAGCGCGTCCGAGTACTCGCGCCAGAGCCGCCACCCGTGCAGCGTGAAGCCGGCGCTCAGGATGACGGCGGCAGCGAGATAGAACCACGAACTCATGCCGTACGCGAAAGGCATCAGGCACGCCGCGAACAGCACCAGCGTGTACAGCAGGATCTGCAGGCGCGTGAATTCATTGCCATGCGTGACCGGCAGCATGGGCAGCCCGGACTTGCGGTAATCCTCGACGCGATAGAGCGCGAGCGACCAGAAGTGCGGCGGCGTCCACAGGAAGATGATGAGGAACAGGATCATCGCTTCCGGTCCCACGTCGCCCGTCATCGCGGCCCAGCCCAGCACCGGCGGCATCGCGCCCGAGGCGCCGCCGATCACGATGTTCTGCGGCGTGAGCGGCTTGAGGACCACGGTGTAGATCACAGCGTAGCCGACGAAGGTCGCGAAGGTGAGCCACATGGTGAGCGGGTTGATCCACACGTAGAGGACCCACGAACCGATCGCGCACAGCACGGCGGCGAAAGCCAGCGTCTGCCAATCGCCCAGCTCGCCCTTCGCCGTCGGGCGCCAGGCCGTGCGGCGCATCTTGGCATCGATGCCCTTTTCGACCAGGCAGTTGAACGCGGCGGCCGCGCCGGCGACCAGCCAGATGCCGAAGCTCGCGATCGCCATCTGGCGCCAGTCCAGGAGTGTCGGCAGGCCCGGCACCGCGAGGACCATGCCGATGAACGCGCAGAAGACGATCAATTGCACCACGCGCGGCTTGGTGAGCGCGTAGAACTGCGCGAAGCGCGAAGTCATGGGCGCGACCATCGTGCTCATGCCGAAGCCTCCCGCGCGGCATGTACCGCCACTGTCGACGCACGGCTTTCGCACGCCGCCCACGTGAGCACCCCGATGAGTGCAGCCGCGCCGCCGGTGTGCAGCACGGCGGACGCGAGCGGCCAGTCGAGCACCACGTTCGACAAGCCCGTCGCGAACTGCAGCAGGGCGATCGCGACCAGCCAGCCCACCTGGCGGGCCAGCACGCCCGCGCGATTCATCTGCCACGCGAGCAGCGCGATCGCGCCGAACACTGCGTACGCCATCAGCCGGTGCGTGTAGTGGATCGCCGTGAGCGCGGCGAAATCGACATGTTCGCCGGCGCCCGTCATGCCCAGCGGCCGCCAGAGCTCGAAGGCCTGCTGGAAGTTCATCGCCGGCCACCAGGCGCCTTGGCATTTCGGGAACTCCGCGCAGGCCAGCACCGCGTAGTTCGTGCTGACCCAGCCGCCGAGCGCGACCTGGAGCCAGAGCAGCGCGATGCAGGCCATCAGCCCCGCGCGCAGGCCGGGCGCGATCGCGACGCGCTCCATGCCGGCGCGCGCGTGTTCGTAGGCCACCGCCTGGCGCACGAGCAGCGCGAGCAGCACCATCCCGCCGAGCAAATGCAGCGTGACGATCGCCGGCAGGAGCTTGAGCGTGACGGTGAACGCGCCGAACGCGCCTTGCACGCACACCCACGCCAGTGTGACCGCGGGCCAGGCGGCACTGACGGCGGCACCGCGTTTGCGCTCGTACCAGGTCGCGGCGAGCAAGGTGATGATCAACACCCCCACGCCCGTCGCGAGATATCGGTGGACCATCTCGATCCACGCCTTCGTGTGGGTGACCGGCCCCGTCGGCATCTGCGCCTGCGCGGCGCCGATCTGCAACGCGGCGCCGATCGGGCTGGCGTTGCCGTAGCAGCCCGGCCAGTCGGGACAGCCCAGGCCCGAGTCCGTGAGGCGCGTGAAGGCGCCGAACAGCACGAGGTCGAAGGTGAGGAACAGCGTGAGCACCGTCAGCGCCTGCAGCCGCCGCGCGGCCCCGCCTTTCAGGTGGCGCGACCACATCCAGGCGAGCGGGCCCGTCGCCACGGCGATGCCCATCAGCATGACCTGCAGGGCCGGCGAGAAGTCGTAGAGCGCTTGCGTCGGCATGGCGTTCACCGGCCTGGCTGGTCCCACGAAGCGGAAGCCCGCAGCAGCCGCTCGAGGTCGCGCTTCATGTTCTTCGCCACGGAAACGTCGAGCTCGCGCTGGCCTCCGGGCGGAAAGCGCATCATCCAGTTGCCCTGCGGGTCCACCAGGTAGATGTGGTCGTGCAGGGAATGGCCGGGCGCGGGGGCGAGCCATTGCGTCAGTTGCGCCGCGTCGACACGCAACACCCTCGCCTGCGCGAGCGCCGGTTGCAATTGCGCGCGAATCGGCCGGGCATCATCGACCAGCCACACCCAGTCCACGCGGTCTTTGTCCTTGCCGAGCGATTCGCGCAATTGCCGCTGCAGGTAGAGGTTGCGTTCGCAGTCGAAGTCGCAGTCACCGCCTGCCACGCTCACCAGCAGCCACTGGCCGCGCAGGGACGGCAGCGGCACCGGCTTGCCGTCCGGATCGTTCGCCGTGACATCGGGCAAGGGCCGCTGCGGCTGGACGAGTTCGCCGAAGCTGTGGGCCGTCTGCGGGTGGATGACGTAATACGTGAAGTAGGAAGCGATCACCGGCGCCGCGCACACGGCCAGCACGAGCAGCATCTTGAGCCGCCCGGTGGCGGTGCGGCGGGCGTCGCCGGCCACCGCCTCTTGCGGCAGCGGCAGCGAATGCACCGTCAGGCCCAGCGGCTCATCGAGCAGGCTGGGCTTGGCGGCGGGGAACGATGAACTGGAACCAGACATAGAGGATCGCGATGAGGGCGCTCAGGGCCCACCACTGCAGGGCGTAACCGTAATTTCGTTCGCTGCCGCTGGCCGGCCGCGGCCAGTCGCGAAGCAGCCCTTCGCCGGGCCCGCCCGCCTGCACCACGGTCACCTGCAGCAGCTTCAGGCCCGTTTCGGCGCCGAACGACGCCAGGTCGAGATTTTGCCGGATCGGCCCATGCTCGTTGCCGCGGAACTCGTACAGCCGTGCCGGCGACGGGGCAATCCGCCCTTCGACCTCGACCATGCCGGTCGGTGTCGTGACCGGGGGCAATAGTTCCCGCCGTTCGAAATTGCGCGGCGCCCAGCCGCGCTGCACCAGCACCGCCCGGTCGCTGCCTTCGAGCTTCAGCGGCGTGAGGACGTAAAACCCGGGCAGGCCCCGCATCTGGCGGTTGTCGAGGAACACGGTGTGCGGCGCGTCCCACATTCCCCGCACGACCACCTTGCGATGGATGAACGGCCCTGGATTCGCCGCGAGGAGCGACTGCGGCGAGAGTGCCGGCATGAGCTCTCGTTGGTCGATCGCGGCCTGCAGGGCGTCCTTGTCGCGCCCGCGCCCGTACTGCCACTGCCCCAGCGCGAGCGTGCCCAGCAAGCCCGCCAGCGCGGCGAGGGTCAGGAGCCAGAATCGCGGCGAGCGTGTCACGGGATAATTCGATCCATGATGAAAGTCCTTGTCGCCCTCGCGTTCGCCGCGATCATCGCCAGCCTCGGCTCGGCGCTGTTCTTCATGATGCGCGGCGGCAGGGACGACAAGGCCCGGGGCGACAGGATGGCACGGGCGCTCGCCTTCCGCATCGGGTTTTCGGTCGTGCTGTTCGTCTGCCTGCTGGTGGCCTGGAAGCTGGGCTGGATCCAGCCCACCGGCATTCCGCTGTCGAAATAAACAAAAAAGCGCCTCGCGGCGCTTTCTTGCTGGCGGGTGCCGCGCGGCTCACAGCCAGTACACGAGCGTGTAGAGGCCGAGCCACACCACGTCCACGAAGTGCCAGTACCAGGCCGCGCCTTCGAAGCCGAAGTGGCGATCGGGCGTGAAGTGGCCCTTCATGATGCGCAGCGTGATGAACAGCAGCATCAGCATGCCCACGAGCACGTGGAAGCCGTGGAAGCCCGTGAGCATGAAGAACGTGGACCCGTAGGCGCCGGACGTCAGCTTCAGGTTCAGCTCGTGGTAGGCGTGGAAGTACTCGTAGCCCTGCACGAAAACGAACGTGGCGCCCAGCAGCACGGTCATCCACATGAACAGGATCGTCGGGCCGCGCTTGCCTTCGCGCAGCAGGTGGTGCGCGATGGTCACGGTCACGCCCGAGGACAGCAGCAGGGCCGTGTTGATCGTCGGCAGCCAGAACGGTGTCATCGTCTGGAACGGCTCGATGATGTTGGCGGGCGACGCCGTCGTGCCGGGCGCGACCGAGGGCCACACGGCCTTGAAATCGGGCCACAGCAGCGCGTTGTCGACCCCACCCAGCGCGGGCACCGAGTGCGAGCGCATCCACCACAGCGCCGTGAAGAACGCGCCGAAGAACATCACCTCCGAGAAGATGAACCAGCTCATGCTCCAGCGGTAGGACACGTCGATCTTGCGGCCGTACATGCCCGATTCGCTCTCGCCGATGGCGTCGCGGAACCACTGGAACAGGACGGTGAAGAGCCACAGGAAGCCCACCAGCAGCAGCCATTTGGCCCAGCCGGCGCCGTTGATCCACTGGGCGGCGCTGAAGATGATCATCAGCAGGCCCACGGCGGCCGACGCGGGATGGCGCGACGGCTGGGGGACGTAGTAGTAAGGCGCTTGGCCTGCGGCGGCGTTCGAACTCATCTCAGCTCCGTTCCTCGAATCTTCTTTCAATACGTTGTGTTCACTTCGCGACCCAGTGCACGAGCGTGATCAGCCCCACCACGAACAGCGCGACCAGCACGAGGGCCACGGCGATGACGGCGAAGGGATTGAGCCTGCCCAGGTCCTGCTGGTACTCGCTGTTCTTGCGGATGCCGACGAACGACCACAGCACCGCCTTGACCGTGTGCAGGAAATTCATGATGCATTCCCGCCTCCGGGCGCCAGCGCCGCGCTCTCGGGGGCGCCCGGCATGGGCGCGCCGACCTCGAAGAACGTGTACGACAGCGTGATGGTGGTGACGTCCTTCGCCAGCTTGGGGTCGATCACGAAGGCCACCGGCCACTGCTTCTTCTCGCCCGCTTCGAGCGTGTACTGGCGGAAGCAGAAGCACTCGACCTTGTTGAAATGCGGCGCGGCGTTGCGCGGCGCGTAGCTCGGGATGGCCTGCGCCGACATGCGGCGGTTCTGCACGTTCTGGAACTCGTACATCACCGTCGTGAGCTCGCCCGGGTGGACCTGCACCGAGCGCACCGCCGGCTTGAACTCCCACGGGCCGTGCGCGTTGGCGTCGAACTCCACCGTGATCGTGCGGCTGGTGTCGACCTGCGTGTTGCCGGCCGTGGCACTCGCACCACCGGGCACATCGCGCTCGCCGATGGCGAGGATGTTGATGCCGGTGATCTCGCACATCTGCTTGTACAGCGGGATCATCGCGTAGCCGAAGCCGAACATGCCGGCCGCGACCACGGCCAGCTTGCCCAGCATCCTGACGTTCTCGCGACGCGAAGTCATTGCAGTCTTCTAGTGCCCGAACACGGCCATCTTGACGATGAACCCGATGAAGAAGGCCAGCGCGATGGACGCCAGGATCAGCGCCATCCGCAGGTTCGCCTTCTTCTTCTCTTCTTCGGGCGTCATGCTCAGTGCGCGGCGGTCGTTCCGCCCACGATCCGGGTGGCGGCGGCGTTCAGCTTGGGCGGCGTCTCGAAGGTATGGAAGGGTGCGGGCGACGGCACTTCCCACTCGAGGCCTTCGGCGCCCTTGCCGTCGGGATCGTTCCACGGGCGCTGCGGCGCCGGCTGGCCCTTGCCGCGCATCACCGGCAGCAGCACGAAGAACAGGAAGTAGACCTGCGACAGGCCGAACCAGAACGCACCGATCGAGGCGACCGCATTGAAATCCGCGAACTGCGCCGGGTAATCGGCATAGCGGCGCGGCATGCCGGCCAGCCCGAGGAAGTGCATCGGGAAGAAGGTCAGGTTGAAGGAGATCAGCGAGCTCCAGAAGTGGATCTTGCCGGCGCGCTCGTTGTACATCACGCCCGTCCACTTCGGCGACCAGTAGTAGAAGCCGGCGAACATCGCGTAGAGCGAGCCGGCCACCAGCACGTAGTGGAAGTGCGCCACGACGTAGTAGGTGTCCTGCAGCAGCAGGTCGATCGGCGCCATCGCGAGGATCAGGCCCGTGAAGCCGCCCATCGTGAACACGAAGATGAAGCCCACCGCGAACAGCATCGGCGTCTCGAAGGTCATCGAGCCCTGCCACATGGTCGCGATCCAGTTGAAGATCTTCACGGCCGTGGGCACCGCGATCAGCATCGTCGCGTACATGAAGAACAGCTGGCCGGTCACCGGCATGCCGGTCGTGAACATGTGGTGCGCCCACACGATGAACGACAGGATGGCGATGGAGCTGGTGGCGTACACCATCGAGGCGTAGCCGAACAGCCTCTTGCGCGCGAACGCGGGCACGACCTGGCTGATGATGCCGAAGGCCGGCAGGATCATGATGTAGACCTCGGGGTGGCCGAAGAACCAGAAGATGTGCTGGTACATCACCGGGTCACCGCCGCCGGCCGGGTTGAAGAAGGTCGTGCCGAAGTGGCGGTCGGTCAGCGTCATCGTGATGGCGCCCGCCAGCACCGGCATCACTGCGATCAGCAGGTAGGCCGTGATCAGCCAGGTCCACGAGAACATCGGCATCTTCATCAGCGTCATGCCGGGTGCGCGCATGTTCAGGATGGTGACGATGATGTTGATCGAGCCCATGATCGAGCTGGCGCCCAGCACGTGCATCGCGAAGATGCCGGCGTCCATCGACGGGCCCATCTGCAGCGTCAGGGGCGCGTAGAGCGTCCAGCCCGCAGCGGGCGCGCCGCCCGGCATGAAGAACGAGCTGACCAGCATGATCGCCGCCGGGATCATCAGCCAGAAGCTGAAGTTGTTCATGCGCGCGAAGGCCATGTCGGGCGCGCCGATCTGCAGCGGGATCATCCAGTTCGCGAAGCCCACGAAGGCCGGCATGATCGCGCCGAACACCATGATCAGGCCGTGCATGGTGGTGAGCTGGTTGAACAGTTCGGGGTTCACGAACTGCAGGCCCGGCTGGAACAGCTCGGTGCGGATCATCAGCGCCAGCACGCCGCCGATCATCAGCATGGTGAAGGCGAACAGCAGGTACAGCGTGCCGATGTCCTTGTGGTTCGTCGCGAAGACCCAGCGGCGCCAGCCGGTGGGCGCGTGCTCGTGGTGCTCGTCGTGCGCGTGGTCAGCAGCGTGGCCGGGGAGAACTGCGCTCATGGGGTTTCCTCGTGTTCTGTATTCGTCTTATGCGCGCATCACTTGCGCTGGGCCAGCACTTCCGCGGGCTGCACGATCTGGCCGGTGTGGTTGGACCAGTGGTTCTTGGTGAACGTGATGACGGCCGCGATATCGGTGTCCGACAGCGAGGTCTTCCACGCCGGCATCGCGTTGCGGCCGTTGAGCACCACCTGGATCTGCTTGGTCTTGTCGGCGTCGTTGACGACCGGCGAGCCGTCCAGCGGCAGGATCGGGCCGGCGCCCTTGCCGTTGGCCTGGTGGCAGGCGGCGCAGGTTCCGTTGTAGACCTTTTCCCCGCGGGCCTGCAGGTCGGCCAGGGTCCAGACCTTGCTCGGATCGTCCGCCTTGGCGGCCATCTTCTTCTGCTCGCCAGCGACCCACGCGGTGTAGTCGGCGGCCGAGAGCACCTTCACGTGGATCGGCATGTAGGCGTGCTCCTTGCCGCACAGCTCGTAGCACTGGCCGTAGAAGTCGCCGGTCTTCTCGCTGCGGAACCAGGTGTCGCGCACGAAGCCGGGGATCGCGTCCTGCTTCACGCCGAACGCGGGCACGCCCCAGGCGTGGATCACGTCGTTGGCGGTGGTGATGATGCGGACCTTCTTGTTGACCGGCACCACCAGCGGGTTGTCGACCTTGAGCAGGTAGTTGTCCGGCACGTCCTTCGCGCCTTCGTTGGACAGCTCGCGGTGGGTGCTGTCCAGCGTGGACAGGAAGGAGACGCCCTCGCCTTCGCCCTTCAGGTAGTCGTAGCCCCATTTCCACTGGTAGCCGGTGGCCTTGATGGTGAGGTCGGCGTTGCTGGTGTCCTTGGAGGCGACCAGCACCTTGGTGGCGGGCAGCGCCATGCCGATCACGATCAGGAAGGGGATCACCGTCCAGACGATCTCGACCGTGACCGATTCGTGGAAGCTGGCGGGCTTGTGGCCGACCGATTTGCGGTGCTTCCAGATGGAATAGAACATCACCGCGAACACCAGGATGAAGATCACCAGGCAGGTGATCAGCATGAACCAGTGAAGCCATCCCTGCTCCACGGCGATGCGCGTGGCGGCGGTGTGCAGGTTGAGCTGGCGCACCGCAGGGCCGCCGGGCAGGTCTTGGACGGCGGCATGCGCGGCCGGGCTCAGGGCGCCCAGGGCGAGCAGCAGCGAAGCCAGCTTGGTGGGAATGCTCTTCATGGTTCGTTGATTCGCTTTCGCTTTTTTCGATTCTTTCGCCCGGCCACTCCTCGGTCGGCCGGATCCGCCTCACGCGGCCTTCACGCTTCCCGCAAGGCCCTTCTGATCTCCTGCGCCAGCACCGGCCGCAGCTCCGGCCGCACGTAGCGCCCCACGTTCACCCGCCGGCCCTGTCCCGACAGCTCGATGAGCGATCGGTCGTCCGCCACCGGCTCGACCCGCACCCACTCGCGGTTGAACTCGGCGCGGCGCAACTGGCCGGCGTTTTCGAGCTCAACCACCAGCTGGCGGCCCTTCAGGGAAATCTTCTCCCCATCGGTCGCATGCCTCGCATACACGAGAAAAGCCAGCCCGACGGCGGCAAGTTCAACCCAGGCGAACGGCAGCACCAGCACCGCCCCCATGGACCAGAACACGCCCGCGATTCCGAGCGAGACGACGCACAGCGAGGCATACAACCAGGCCAGCTGCTGCGGGGTCACCGAGCAGTTGCGCTTCAGGAACCAGTGAATGGCCTGGCCCTGAACGGTGGCGAAACGAAAGACCGGTTTCGGCACGGGCGTTGCGTGTCTTTGATCAAAATCAACCAGCCATTGTAGCGGCCCCGCGAGGGCCACCCGCTGCGGGCGGCCGGTTTCAGCGCCCGCGGCGGCCGGAACGCAGCAAGGCTTGCATGTCGCTGACGGAGACGGCGCTCTCGCTGTCCACGCGCACGCGCGGCGGCGGTTTCACGGCGTGGCCGTAGACGATCTCGAAGGTCAGGGCCAGGCGCCCGTCGGCATCGCGCAGCGCCCCGGCGGCCTGCTCTTCCAGCTCGCGCTTCCAGGCGCGCCCGCGCAGCGCCGGGAACCGCGCACGGTTCAGGTTCGCGCCCAGCTCGCGCAATTCGGCCAGCAGGCGCTGTGGCGTCTCCCACGTGAGCGTGACACGCTCCATGTCCATCACCGGCTCGGCGAAGCCGCCGTGCACCAGCATGTCGCCCCAGTCGTGCATGTCGGTGAACTCGTGCGCCGGCGCTGTCCAGCCCAGGCGCGCGTACAGCGCGCGCAGCTCGCGCAAGGTGTCCGGCCCGAAGCAGGAGAACATCAGGAAACCGTCCACCGCGAGCGCGCGATGCCACTGCGCGATCAGCGCCTGCGGGTCGGCCGACATGTGCAGGGCCATGTTGGCCCACAGCATCTGCACGCCGCCGTCGGGCGCCGGACCGAAATGCACGGCGGGCCCGTGAAAGCGCCACCACGGACGCGCGAGTGCCGCCTTCGCCGCCGCCGCGTGGGGCGCATCGTGTTCGACGACCCAGCATTCCGCGCGCGGGTAGCGGTCCGCCACGAGCGCGTGCGCCTTCATGCCGCCGCGCACCGGCTCCCAGTCGACCCAGGCCTGCGGCTGCAGGCGGATCCATTGCAGGCGATCGGCCATGCGGCGGCCCACTTCCTCGTGCAGCCACGGGGAATGCGCGGGCGCGGCATGCCGCCAGCGCTGCGCCGCGACGGGGTCGATGGAAGGCGGGCGCATATCGGCCATGGGGAGCCAACGAGTATATTGACCCGCATGTTCCAGCGCCTGATCGCCGGTATCGAACGCGCCCTGCCCGGCCAATGCGCCGTGTGCCGCGCCTGGCCCGCGAGGTCGCTGTGCGAGTCGTGCGTGTCGCGCTTCGCCCAGCCGCGCTCGCGCTGCCTGCGCTGCGCGTTGCCGGTCGGTGCGGGCGTGGCGCAATGCGGCCGGTGCCTCACGAACCCGCCGCCGCTGGACGCCTGCTACACCGCCGTCTCCTACGACTACCCCTGGTCCTCGCTGATCGGGCAGTACAAGTTCCACGGCCAGGCGGGCTGGGCGCGCGTATTCGCGACCCTGATGCGCAGCACCCCCTGGGTCGAGCCGGCGCTGGACGATGCCGATTTCGTGCTGCCCATCCCGCTGGCGCCCGAACGCCTGGCCGAGCGGGGCTTCAACCAGTCGCTGCAGCTCGCGCGCCTGCTCGCACCGGCGCGCCATGACGCGACCTTGCTGCTGCGCATCCGCCACACGCCGGCGCAGGCGACGCTCGACCGCCCGGCGCGCCTGGCCAACGTGAAAGGCGCCTTCGCGCTCGACCCGCTGCGCGCCGGCGAAGTGCGCGGCAAGCGCGTGGTGCTGGTGGACGACGTGATGACCAGCGGCGCCTCGCTGCACGCGGCGGCGCAGGCGCTGAAAGAGGCGGGCGCGGCGCGCGTCACCGCCGTCGTGCTCGCGCGCACCGACGAACCCGCTCACTGATGTTCAACATCGTCCTGGTCCAGCCGGAAATCCCGCCGAACACCGGCAACGTGATCCGCCTCGCGGCCAACACCGGCTGCGCCCTGCACCTGATCGAGCCGCTCGGCTTTTCGATGGAGGATCGGCTGATGCGCCGCGCGGGGCTCGACTACCACGAGTACGCCGACGTGAGGCGGCACGCGGGTTGGCCGGCTTTCCTCGCCGCGACGCAGCTTGATCCCACGCGCATGTTCGCGCTCACCACGCGCGGCACGCGCTACGTGCACGACGTCGCCTTCCGGCCCGGCGACTGGCTGGTGTTCGGCTCCGAAACGAGCGGCCTCGCACCCGCGCTGCGCGAGTCGTTCCCGCCCGCGCAGCGGCTGAAGCTGCCGATGCGCCCCGGCCAGCGCAGCCTCAATCTTTCGAACGCCGTCGCAGTGACGGTGTTCGAGGCGTGGCGGCAGAACGGGTTCAGGGATAGCGGCGCGAAATAGATTCGGCGATGCAGACGGGCTTGTCGCTGCCCTCGCGCTCCATCGTGACCAGCGTCGTCACCTGGTAGCCGCCCTGCTCGATCGGCTCGGCGGCCAGGAGTTTCACGCGGGCGCGGATGCGGCTGCTCACCGGCACGGGCGCGGTGAAGCGAACCTTGTTCAGGCCGTAGTTCACGCCCATCCGCACCTCGCGCACTTCCAGCGAGCTTTCGACCAGCTTGGGCAGCAGCGACAGCGTGAGGAACCCGTGCGCGATCGGCGCGCCGAACGGCCCCTGCTTGGCGCGCTCGACGTCCACGTGGATCCACTGGTGGTCGCCCGTCGCCTGCGCGAACAGGTTCACCTGCTCCTGGGTGATGGTCAGCCAATCGCTCACGGCGACTTCCTCGCCCACGTGCTGCGCGAACTCGGCGAGGGTCTGGAAGGTCTTCATGGGCGCAATGTAGCGCGCCGTGCAGGCTTCAGTTGTCGAGCCAGCGACAGATCGCCTGCCACTGTTCCAGGTCGCGCTCGACCCGCCCCGGCGTCACGTCGAACAGCGTGAGCCCGCGCGCGGCCAGGTGGATGTAGTTCTGCGTGTGGCGCAGGTAGCCGAGCACCGGCAGGCCCAGTCCGTCGACGAACTCGTGCAATTTGTCGGCCGCGATGGTGCGCGGGTCCACCCGCATGCCGACGATGCCGACCTGCTTCTTGCTCACCTTGTGCAGCGCGGCCAGCTCGTCGAGGAAATGGCGGGTGGCGTAGATGTCGAAGATGCTCGGCTGCAGCGGCACGATCACCTTGTCGGCGATCTCGACCACGCGCTGCAGCGGCTTGCCGTACAGGCCGGCGGGCGTGTCGAGCACCACGTGGCTCGTTCCCTTCGGCGGCTTGGCGAGCTTGTCGTCGCCGACGTCCCAGCTCGCGATGGTGCGCGCCGCGGCTGGACGCAGGCCCAGCCACAATCGCGAGGACTGCTGCCGGTCCGCGTCGCCGAGCATCACCGTGTGCCCCTGGCTCGCGAAATAGCCCGCGATGTTGGTCGCGAGCGTGGACTTGCCGACACCGCCTTTGGGATTCGCAACAACCACGACTGGCATGATGGCTACCTCCGGGTTCCGCCTTGCGCTATGTTACCGGTATGGATGAGCAGGCCCAACAAGATTCGAAAAAGACGCTCGTGCTCGCCGCGCACCCCAACTGGCGGGAGTCGCGGGTGAACCGGCGCCTGCTCGAGACCGCGCGGGGCCTGCCGGGCGTGCAGGTCCAGGACCTCTACGGCCTCTATCCCGACTTCGACATCGACGTTCCCGCCGAACAGGATGCGGCGTCGAAGGCGCAGCTGATCGTGCTGCTGCACCCGATCCAGTGGTATTCGATGCCGCCGCTGCAGAAACTGTGGTTCGACGAGGTGCTCGCGTACGGGTGGGCCTACGGGCACCTGGGCACGGCGTTGCAGGGCAAGGACCTGTGGCTGGTCGCGACCACGGGCGGCCCCGAGAGCTCGTACCACCCGCAAAGCTACAACCGCTACTTCTTCGACGCCTTCCTGCCGCCCTACGAGCAGACCGCGACGCTGTGCGGCATGCGCTTCCTGCCGCCGCTCGTGCTGCACGGCGCGCGCCGTGCCTCCGACGACGCGATCGCGCAGCACGTGGAGGTGTTCGAGCAGCGGCTGCGCTCCTACCCGGACTGGCCCGAGATCGAGGACCTGCCCGCCTGCCCCGCCTGCGACGTCCCCGAAACCGACCGGCCGACGCCCTGATGGACCATTTGCCCGCCTGGCTGTCCCACACGCTCGTGTACCTGAGCGCCGCCGTGATCGCCGTGCCGCTCGCGCGCGCCGTCGGGCTGGGATCGATCATCGGCTACCTGGCCGCGGGCATTGCCATCGGACCGTGGGGAATCGGCATCGTCAGCAATGTCGAGGACATGTTGCACTTCGCCGAGTTCGGCGTGGTCCTGATGCTGTTCCTCGTGGGCCTGGAGCTGGAGCCGCAGCGCCTGTGGAACCTGCGCCGGCCGATCTTCGGTTGGGGCACGGCGCAGGTGCTGTCGTGTGCCGCGCTTCTGTGTGCGGTGGCGATCGCCCTGGGCGTGCCCTGGCGCGTCGCGCTGGTGGCCGCGCTGGGCCTGGCGCTGTCGTCCACGGCCATCGCGCTGCAGGTGATGGGCGAGCGCAACCTCTTGCCCACATCCAGCGGGCAGGCGGCCTTCTCGATCCTGCTGTTCCAGGACGTCGCCGCGATCCCGATTCTCGCCCTCTTGCCGCTGCTCGGCGGCGTGGCCGATGCCAACGACGGCAACCGCGGCTTCGAGGCGCTGCGCATCGTCGGCGTGATCGCGGTGATCGTGCTGGGTGGCCGCCTGGCGCTGCGGCCGCTCCTGCGCTGGATCGCCAAGAGCCGCACGCCGGAGATCTTCACCGCCGCCTCGCTGCTGCTGGTGGTCGCGATCGCGGCGCTGTGCCAGCTCGCCGGTCTGTCGATGGCGCTGGGCGCGTTCCTCGCCGGCGTGCTGCTGGCCGAAAGCGAATTCAAGCGCGAGCTCGAAACCGACATCGAGCCCTTCAAGGGCCTGTTGCTCGGCCTCTTCTTCATCGCGGTGGGCATGAGCATCGACTTCGGCGTGCTGGCGAAATCGCCCTGGCAGATGGCCGCGATCGTGATCGGCTTCATGGCCCTGAAGGCCGCGGTGATCTACCCGATCGGCCGCGCCATGGGCATTCCGCTGCAGGAGCGCCCGATCTTTGCGCTGCTGCTCGCGCAGGGCGGCGAATTCGCTTTCGTCGTGTTCCAGGCTGCGGCCGGCGCGAAGGTGATGACGCCCGAAACGTCGTCGCTCCTGATCGGCGCCGTCGCAGTGTCGATGCTGGTGTCCCCCGTGCTGCTGGTCGTCATCGACAAATGGCTGCTGCCGCGCTGGGCAGATTGCGGCGTGCCGCAACTGGAGGAGATCAGCGAGCCGCAGAACGCGCCGGTGATCATCGCGGGCTTCGGGCGCTACGGCCAGATCGTCGCCCGGGTGCTGGCCGCGCAGGGCGTCGGGTCAACCGTGCTCGACCACGACGCCGACATGGTCGAAGCCGCGCGCGCCTTCGGCTCGAAGGTGTTCTACGGCGACGCCACTCGTCTGGACCTGCTGCGCACCGCGGGCGCGGAAAGCGCGAAGGTGATCGTCATCGCCGTCGACGACGTCGGCCAGTCGCTCGCGATCATCGATCTGGTGCACGAGCATTTCCCGCACCTGGAATTGGTGGCGCGCGCCCGCGACGTGACGCACTGGAACAAGCTGCGCGATCGCGGCGTGATGCGAGTGGATCGCGAGCTGTTCGAGTCCAGCCTGCGCACCGGGCGCGGCGTGCTCGAGATCCTGGGCGTTCCGCCGGGCGAGGCGCGGCGCCAGGCCATGCGCTTCCGCCGGCACAACCTGCAGCTGTTCGAGGAGATGTATCCGCACTACAAGAACCGCAGCAAGCTGATCGCCGTGGTCAAGGAAGGCCGGCGCCAGTTCGAGGAGCAGATGGCGCAGGAGCGCATCGAGCAGGCGCAGCGCCGGCGCGAGGGCGGCGAGGGCCCGACCTGGGGCGAGGAACGCCGCCCCTAATTGAAGCCGTCGTAGACCAGCTTCACGCCGGTCAGGAACATGCCGATGTAGATCAGCCGGTAGAACAACCGCGGCTGGATGCGATGCGCGAGCCGCACGCCGACCCACACCCCCAGCGGCGCGAGCGGCATCAATGCGAGCGAGGTCGCCATGTTGCGTCCGTCGAGCAGGCCGAGCCAGGCGTACGGGATCCACTTGCTCAGGTTCACGACGAAGAAGTAGGCGGCCATCGTCGCGGTGAACACCAGCGGCGACAGGCGCATCGGGATCACGTACGCATTGACCGGCGGGCCGCCCGCATGCGAGACGAAGCTCGTGAAGCCCGAGGTGACCGTGAGCAAGGCGCCAGCCCACCTGGGCGGATGCGCACTGTCCGGCCGCGGCGGGAACGCGAGGCGCTGCGCGAGGAACAGCAGCGTGAACACACCGACGATGCCGGCCACGGTTTTCGAATCGAGATAGCGGAACGAGAGCGCCCCGACCAGCGTACCGACGATGCCCAGCGGCACGAGGAAGCGGATCAGCGCCCAGTCGAAATGGCGGCGGAACGCCGCAAGACCCATCACGTCCATCGCGAAAAGGATGGGCATGAAGATCGCCGCCGCCTGCGGCACGGGAATCGCCAGCGCCATCATCGGCACGGCGAGCGAGCCGAAGCCCGCGCCGAAGCCGCTCTTGCTCACGCCCATGAGCAGCACGGCCGGGACCGCCGCGGCGTAGAACCACGGGTCGGTGATGAGCGGCCAATCCATCGCGATCAGGAAGCGCGCGTCGAGGCGCGCACCACCAGCTCGGGGCGCAGGACCACGGTCGCGGCGGACAGCTGGTCGCCGTCCAGCCCTTCGAAGAGCAGCTGCGCCGCGCGCCAGCCCAGTTCGCGATGCGGCAGGCGGATGGTCGTGAGGGGCGGTGCGACCATGTCGACCAGCGGCATGTCGTTGTGGCCCGTGACGCTGATGTCCTTCGGGATGCGCAGCCTGGCCTGGGCGATGGCGTCGTAGGCGCCGAGCGCCACCAGGTCATTGCAGCAGACGACCGCATCGGGCCGCTCACGCGCGGCAAGAAGCTGCTGCATGGCCGCGCGCCCCGCTTCGCGGCTGTAGGAATCGCACACCGCGACACCGGCGGACTTCACGCGGCGCTCCCGCAGCGCCAGCTCGAACCCGTGCAGGCGGCCGGCGCCGGTGGGGAGGTCCTGCGGACCCGCGAGGTGCGCGATGCGCCTGCAACCGGTGTCCAGCAGGTGATCGACGGCGAGCTTCATCGCGAGCCGGTCGTCGCTCACCACCGAGGGCAGCCGGCCCGATTCGTCGGCGCGGTTCACCATCACGGCCGGGACGCGCTGCCTGACGAGGAAATCCACCAGCGGGTCCTTGCGCGAGGCGATGGCGAGCACCACGCCGTCGACCTGCTGCGCCAGCATGCGCTCGAGCACCGGCTGGGCCAGCGCGCTCGCCGCGACGTTGGCGACCAGCACGAAGAAGCCACGCGCGGCGGCGCAGGCCTCGATGCCTTCCAGGATCGGCGGGAACACCGGGTTGGTGATGTCGGGCACCAGCACGCCGATGGTGTGCGTGCGCCCGGTGCGCAGCGCCGAGGCCGCCCGGTTGGGCCGGTAACCCAGGCGCCGCGCGGCCGCTTCGATCGTTTCCGTGACTTCCGCGCTCACGCTGCCGCGCCGGCGCGGGTCGAGCGCGCGCGACACGGTGGAGACGTGCACGCCGGCGGCCTGGGCCACGTCGCGGATGGAGACTGTTCGCTGGGAGGACATGGCTGCAACCGTTTGCTCGATTGTGCCAGAACAAGCCCAGCGATTTCGCTGGTTGACGCCAGTGCAAACGTTTGCATAGAATCGCGCCCGGAGCACACCCGATGATCACTGCCCCCGAGACCGTTATCGATGCCGTATTGGCCGCCAGCGAGCGCACCCCCGACCCGCGGCTGCGCGAGCTGATGGCCTCGCTGACGCGCCACCTGCACGCCTTCGCGCTCGAGACCCGGCTCACGGAAGCCGAGTTCGAACACGCGCTGGATTTCATCGTGCGCATCGGCCAGGCGAGCGGCGACAAGAAGAACGAAGTCGTCCTTGCGGCGGACCTCCTCGGCGTGTCCACGGTGGTCGCACTGCAGAACAACCTCGTGCCCGGCGGCGAGAGCGTCGCCGCGCTGCTCGGCCCGTTCTGGCGAGCCGATGCGCCGCTGTGCGCGGCCGGCGAGAGCATCGCCCGCGGCGACACCCCCGGCGTGCCGCTCGAGGTCGAAGGGGTCGTGCGCGACGAACAGGGGGCTGTGCTGGCCCACGCCGTGGTGGATGTGTGGCAGGCCTCGCCCGCAGGCCTGTACGAGAACCAGGATCCCGAACAGCCCGACATGAACCTGCGCGGGCGCTTTGTCGCCGACGCCCAAGGCCGCTATCGCTTTCGCACCGTCGTACCCGCGGGCTATCCCGTGCCGACCGACGGGCCCTGCGGCGAGTTGCTGCGCGCGCAGCGCCGCCACCCGAACCGGCCGGCACACCTGCATTTCATGGTGAGCAAGCCGGGCTACAAGGTGCTGGTCACGCAGGTCTTCGCCGACACGGACGAGAGCCTCGAGACCGACCCGGTGTTCGGCGTGACGCGCGCGCTGGTCGGGCGCTTCGAGCTCGACGCGCAAGGCGCGCAGGCCCGCCTGCAGCACGATTTCACGCTGCAGCCGGGCGAGACGGTGTACCCGAAGCCGCCGATCCCCTGAAAGACGACATGCCCCACTCACCGCTTTCCCGACTGGACGGCCAGGTCGCCGTGATCGCCGGCGGCGCCGGCGCGATCGGCTTCGCGACCGCCGCGCGGCTCGCCGCGCTCGGCTGCACCTGCGTGCTCCTGCACCGGCGCGACCGTGCCGAGGTACAGGCGCAACTGCGCGCCCTCGCCCCCACCTCGCCGGCGCACGGCGAACTGCACGCCGACATCGTCGACAGCGCATCGCTGAAGGCCGCCGCCGCCGAAGTCAAGGCGCGGTGGAAACGCTGCGACATCCTCGTGAACTCCGCCGGATTCACGAAGCCGGTGCCCGCGGGCGACCTCGAGGCCCTGGACGACGACCTCATCGACCGCCTGATGCAGGCGAATTTCCGCGGCGCGTTCGCGACGATCCGCGCGTTCGCCCCGCTGCTCAAGCAGACCGGCGAGGCGCTGGTCGTCAACGTGTCGTCGATCGCGGCATTCACCGGCACCGGCAGCAACCTCGCCTACGTCGGCGCCAAGGCGGCGCTCGACGCCGTGGGCGATGCGCTGGCCCGCGCACTCGCGCCGGCGATCCGCGTCGTCTCTGTCTCGCCCGGCGTCGTCGAATCGGGCTTCGTGCCCGGACGCGGCCCCGATTTCAACGCCAAGGCGGCGGAGGGCACGCCGCTCAAGCGCGTCGGCCAGCCCGATGACGTCGCAGCCGCCATCGAGGCCCTCGCCACCACCCTTCGCTTCGTCACCGGCACGCGCCTCGTCGTCGACGGCGGCCGCCACCTCTGAAAGCACCATGCCGCTTCCCGATCCCTTCGCCCACAAGACCGTCATCACCTGCGCGGTGACGGGCAACCTCGTCAAGCCCGAGCAGACGCCGCACCTGCCGATCACGCCGGCGCAGATCGCCAGCGAATGCCTGGCGGCCGGCGAAGCCGGCGCCGCCCAGGTGCACATCCATGTGCGCAACCCGGAGAACGGGCGGCCGTCGATGGAGATCGACCTCTATCGCGACGTGATGGACCGCATCCGCCGCGAGAACCGCGAGCTGATCATCAATCTCACGACCGGCCCGGGCGGACGCTTCGTGCCCAGCGAGGAAGACCCGAAGATCCACGCCCCCGGCACGACGCTGCTGCCGCCGGAAAGGCGCGTGGAGCACATCGCGCAGCTCAGGCCGGACGTGTGCTCGCTCGATCTGAACACGATGAACTCCGGGCCCGACGTGGTGATCAACACGCCGCGCAACGTGCGGCGCATGGCCGCCGTGATCCGCGCCGCGGGCGTGAAACCCGAACTCGAGATCTTCGACAGCGGCGACATGCACCTTGCGCTGGACCTGATCGCCGACGGCACGCTCGAGGGCCCCGGCATGTGGACGCTCGTCACCGGCGTGAAGTACGGCTTCGCACCGGCGCCGCAGACGCTGCTCTACGCGCGCGACATCCTGCCGGCCGGCGCCTTCTGGTCGGCGTTCGGCATCGGCCGCATGGAGTTCCCGATGGTGGCGCAGGCATGGCTCGCCGGCGGGCACGTCCGCGTGGGCATGGAGGACAACATCTACCTCGAGAAGGGCGTCCTCGCCACGAGCAACGCGCAACTGGTGGCCAAGGCGCGCGACATGGTCAAGGCGCTGGGCGGCACCATCGCCACTCCGCGCGAGGCGCGCGCGATGCTGAAGCTCGCGTGATGAACGCCCGCATGAACGATGACCAACTCGGCCAGGCCGTTCGCGTGCCGGCCCGCGCCGAATCGATCCACGCCTTGCAGGTCGAACTCGCGCCTTCGCGGCAGCGCGTCGTGGGTCCGGGCCGCGCCCTGGTGCGCGTGCACGCTGCAGCGGTGAACCCGAGCGACGCCAAGGCGACGCTGGGCCTGATGCCGCAGGCGGTCTTCCCCCGCACGCCCGGCCGCGATTTCGCCGGCACGGTGGTGGAAGGCCCCAGCGAGTGGATCGGCCGTGATGTGTATGGCTCGGGCGGCGATCTCGGCATCACGCGCGACGGCTCGCACGCGCGCTTCCTGGAGCTGCCGGTCCAGGCCCTGCGCGCCAAGCCGGCCAACCTGCCGATGGAAGAAGCGGGCGCCGTGGGCGTTCCCTTCGTGACGGCCTACGAGGGTTTCCGACGCAGCGGCATGCCGGAAGCGGGGCAGGTGGTGCTGGTGCTCGGGGCCAATGGCAAGGTCGGCCAGGCGGCGGTCCAGCTCGCGGCGCAGGCCGGTGCGCGCGTGATCGCCGTGCAGCGCAAGCCGGGGCCGTTCGCCGGGTTTGCCAGCGCACCGGTCGAGGTGATCGACGCCAGCCGCGAGGACGTAGCGGGCTGCGTGCGCGAGCTCACGCAGGGACGCGGCGCCGACATCGTCTTCAATACCGTCGGCAGCGCCTACTTCGAGGCGGCCAACCGCGCGATGGCCAAGGGTGCGACGCAGATCTTCATCGCGACGCACGAGCGCGCCGTGCCCTTTGACATCTTTTCCTTCTACCGCGGCATGCACACCTATGTCGGCGTCGATTCGCTCGGCATGGATTGCGTGGCGTCCACGGCGCAGCTCGATGCGATGCGCGAGGGCTTCGAGCGCGGCACGCTCAGGCCCTTCCCCGTCGCGCGGGCCTATCCGCTGTCGGAAGCGAAGGCGGCTTACGTCGCGGTGCTGGGCGGGTCGGCCGACCGCATCGTGCTGCAACCCTGAGCAGGAACGGCCATGCACGTCACGCGTTTCGACCAAGCCCGGCCGTATGAAGCCCCGAACCACTTCGACATGCGCTGCCTGCGGCTGCAGGGCAAGGAAGCCGGGCCGTCATCGCAGATGTGGATGGGCCTGAGCCAGTTGCTGCCCGGCGGGCGCACGACGCTCGATCCGTCGCCCATGGAAAAGCTCTATCTCGTCGTCGAGGGCGAAGTGACGATGGTCGGCGAGGTGCAGGGCCGGCAGGAGCGCGCGACCCTCGGCCGGCTGGACTCGTGCCGCTTCGCGCCGGGCGAGGCGCGCCAGCTGCTCAATGAAACCAACCGGCCGGCGATGGTCGTGCTCGTGATGGCGAACACGCCCGCGGCGCTGGAAACCACCCCCAAGGAGACACCATGAACCCGAGCTTCCCGAATCGCCGCCACGTCCTGGCGCTCGCCGCGGCGGCCTGCGCGCCGGCATCGTTCGCCCAATCCGACTGGCCGCGGGGACAGCCGATCAAGCTGATCGTGCCGTTCTCGCCCGGCAGCGGCACGGACATCGTGGCGCGCGTGGTCGCCGAACGCCTGGGTCCGGCCCTGGGCACCAACGTCATCGTGGAGAACCGCGCGGGCGCCGGCGGGACCATCGGTGCGGCGATCGTGGCCAAGGCGCCGGCCGACGGGTACACGCTGCTCGTGCATTCGGCGGGGCACCTGGTGAACCCGTGGATCTACCCCAACCTGCCTTACGACACCGTGAAGGACTTCGCCGGCGTGACGCCGCTGGCCGCGCTGCCGAACGTGCTCGTCACGCCGCCGAACCGTTTCAAGGACGTGGCCGACCTCGTCGCCCAGGCCAAGGCCCATCCCAACAAGCTGAACTACGGCTCGGCCGGCAACGGTTCGGCGACGCACATGAATGCCGAGGTGTTCCGCCACGCCGCCGGCATCCAGGCGCTGCATGTCCCGTTCAAGGGCACGCCCGAAGCACTGACCGAGACCATGACCGGGCGCATCGACTGGTTCTTCGCACCGATGGTGTCCGCGCTGCAGCTGGTCAAGGAAGGGCGCCTGCAGGCGCTTGCCGTGGGCACGGCCAAGCGTTCCGATGCGCTGCCGCAGGTCCCGACCACGGTCGAAGCGGGCGTGCCGCATTCCGAATACCAGTTCTGGGTCGGCATGTTCGCGCCGGCGAAGACGCCGCGGGCCACGGTCGACCGGCTTCACGACGAGATCGCCAAGATCATGGCGAACGCCGAGGTGAAGGCGCGCCTGGACAAGCTCGGCGCCGAACCCATGGTGATGGCGCCCACTGAGTTCGACGGGTTCATCGCCGATCAAACGGCGAAATCGCAGCAGATCGTGCGCGCCGCCGGGATCAAGGCCAGCTAGACGCGCTCGAGGATCACCGCGATCCCCTGCCCCACGCCGATGCACATCGTGCACAGCGCGTAGCGCCCGCCGCTGCGGTGCAACTGGCTCACCGCGGTGGTCGCGAGCCGCGCCCCGGAGGCGCCCAGCGGATGCCCCAACGCGATCGCGCCGCCGTTCGGGTTCACGCGCGCATCGTCGTCCTTCAGCCCCAGCATGCGCAGCACCGCCAGGCCCTGCGCGGCGAAGGCTTCGTTCAGCTCGATCACGTCGATCTGATCGAGCGTGAGGCCCGTGAGTGCCAGCACCTTCTGCGTGGCCGGCGCCGGGCCGGTCCCCATCACGCGCGGCGGCACGCCGGCCGTGGCCATGCCGACGACGCGCGCCTTGGGCGTGAGGCCGTGCTTCGCGGCCGTGGCTTCGTCGGCGACCAGCAGCGCGCAGGCGCCGTCGTTGACGCCGCTGGCGTTGCCGGCTGTGACAGTGCCGTCGGGCCTGACCACGCCCTTGAGCCTGGCGAGCGCCTCCATGCTGGTTTCGCGCGGGTGCTCGTCGCGGTCGACGACGATCGCCTCGCCCTTCTTCTGCGGGATCGTCACCGGCGTGATCTCGCCCGCGAAGAAGCCGGCCTTCTGGGCGGCCACGGCCTTCAGCTGCGAGGCCAGCGCCATAAGGTCCTGCGCCTCGCGCTCGATCCTGTAATCGGCGGCGACGTTCTCGGCCGTCTCGGGCATGGAGTCCACGCCGTAGCGCTCCTTCATCAGCTTGTTGACGAAGCGCCAGCCGATGGTGGTGTCGTACACGGCGTTGTTGCGCGAGAAGGCGCTCTCGGCCTTGGGCATGACGAAAGGGGCGCGGCTCATGCTTTCGACGCCGCCGGCGATCATCAGGCTCGCCTCGCCTGCCCTGATCGCACGGGCGGCCGTGCCCAGCGCATCGAGGCCCGAGCCGCACAGGCGGTTCACCGTGGCGCCAGGCACTTCATGCGGCAGGCCCGCCAGCAGCAGCGCCATGCGTGCGACGTTGCGGTTGTCCTCGCCCGCCTGGTTGGCGCAGCCGTAGATCACGTCGGTGACGGCCTGCCAGTCGACCTTGGGGTTGCGCGCCACCAGCGCCCGGATCGGGATGGCGCCGAGGTCGTCGGTGCGCACGGACGACAGCGCGCCGCCGTAGCGGCCGAAGGGGGTGCGGATCGCGTCGCAGATGAAGGCTTGCTGGGTCATGGCGGGATTTTCACGCGTTTTCGCGTGCTACGCTGTGCCGCATGTTCAATCCCTCGCAGGACGACGTGCGCCGCTTCTTCTGCGGCGTGCAGGCGAAGACGCAGGCCGGCCAGCCGATGGATGCGCTGGAGACGCTCGCGGGCCAATGGATCACGGAGCACCCCGAATACGCCGCGGACCTTGCCGACGAGCAGGCGGCGCTCGCGCGCCGGTATGACGGCGGCGATGGCCGAACGAACCCGTTCCTGCACCTCTCCATGCACCTGTCGATCAGCGAGCAATGCTCGATCGACCAGCCGCGCGGCATCCGCCAGGCGGTGGAACTGCTCGCGGCGCGCCGCAACTCGCTGCACGAGGCGCACCACGAGGCGATGGAGTGCCTGGGGCAGATGCTGTGGGAGAGCCAGCGCTCGGGTCGGCCGCCGGACGGGGCGGCTTACGTCGAGTGCGTTCAGAAACGCGCGACGCGCTGAAACCCGGAACGCAAAGGGCGGAAAGAAAGCGCAAAGGACGCAAAAGAATTTCTTCCTTTGCGTCCTTTGCGGATCTTCGCGAACTTTGCGTTCGGCTGTTGTGGCTCAATGATTGTGGAAGCGGCTCTCCGGAACGATCTTCAGTTCGCTGTCGAGCGAGCCGATGTACTGGGCGAGCGCCTTCAGTTCGTTGTTGCTGAACTGCTTGGCCATCGCGCCCATGATCGCGTTGTTGCGGCCCACGGCCGGGTTGTTCTCGGTCTTGTACGCCTTCAGCGCGACGAAGAGGTAGTCCGTGTGCTGGCCGGCGATCTTCGGGTAGCTCGGGTCGATCGGCTTGGAGAAGTTGGCGCCGTGGCACGACATGCAATTGGCCTTCTTCAGCAGCGCATCGACTTGCGCATCCGGCTGCTTGGCCGCCTGCTCGGGCAACTTGGTCTCGCCCGCGAGTTGCGAGTAGTACTTCGCGATGTCGGCGATGTCCTGGTCCGACAGCGAACCGGCGATGGCGCGCATCGTCGGGTGCTTGCGATCGCCACTGCGGTACGCGTTGAGCGCGGCGGCGATGTACTTCTCGCTCTGGCCGGCGATCATCGGCACCTGGTACACCTCGGGGAAGCTCGATTTGTAGCCGATGATGTTGTGGCATCCCATGCACATCGCGGTGCGCGCTTCGATGGACTTGGCGCCGGCGGCGGGCTGGGCGGCGGCGGGCGCCTGGGCTTGCGCCGTCAAGGTCACGCAAGCGACAGTGGCGGCAAGGAACGCGGAGAACAGGTTCTTCATTTTGCGGGCAGAATCTGAACGTGAGGTCTGCTTGAGGTCAACACGGGATTATATCGACCGATATCGACCGCCCTTTCCACGATCCGCCATGAAATTCCAAGGCTCCCAGAACTACGTCGCGACCCAGGACCTGATGCTCGCGGTGAACGCGTCCATCACCCTCAAGCGTCCGCTGCTCGTCAAGGGCGAACCCGGCACCGGCAAGACGATGCTGGCCGAGGAAGTCGCCACGGCGCTGAACATGCCGCTCCTGCAGTGGCACATCAAGTCCACCACCAAGGCGCAGCAGGGCCTGTACGAATACGACGCCGTCTCGCGCCTGCGCGATTCGCAGCTCGGCGACGAGCGCGTCAAGGACATCCACAACTACATCGTCAAGGGCGTGCTGTGGCAGGCCTTCACGGCCGACCAGCCGGTCGCGCTGCTGATCGACGAGATCGACAAGGCCGACATCGAATTCCCGAATGACCTGCTGCGTGAGCTCGACCGGATGGAGTTCTACGTGTACGAGACGCGCGAGCTGGTGCGCGCCAGGCACCGGCCGCTCGTGTTCATCACGTCGAACAACGAGAAGGAACTGCCCGACGCCTTCCTGCGCCGCTGCTTCTTCCACTACATCAAGTTCCCCGACGCGGACACGATGAAGCAGATCGTCGACGTGCACTTCCCGTCCCTCAAGAAGGACCTGCTCGCCGCAGCGATGAAGACCTTCTACGACGTGCGCAATCTGCCGGGCCTCAAGAAGAAGCCGTCCACGAGCGAGCTGCTCGACTGGCTCAAGCTCCTGGTCGCCGAGGACATCCCGGTCGCCGCGCTGCAAAGCAAGGACGACAAGGTCGCCGTGCCGCCGCTCGTGGGCGCGTTGCTGAAGAACGAGCAGGACGTCACGCTCTTCGAAAAGCTCGTGTTCATGCAACGCCACAATCGATGACGCTCGTGCGACCCATTCGGAAGCGCGTCCTGGCCTGCAGCTGGATGCTCCTCGTCGGCGCAGGTGCCCAAGCACAGGCCCCTGCTCCTGCGACCGGCCTGCAGGCAAGCTGCGCGGCATTGCCTGCAGTGTCCACCGACGCCAGGGAACTCGCATTGCGCTCCCAATGTGTGCTGTTGCGGCTGCTGCCGAGCGAGCATCCGTTTGCCGACGCCCGCGCGTTCGCGCGGCAGTCGATGCAGCTGGGGGACCCGGCAGGGGGCTTCATGCTCTACACGGCATTCAGCGCGGACCCGGAGAACAGCTATTTCGTCGGTGGCCGAGCCGATATGGAAGCGTACAAGCGGCTCGCCGCGCGGCCGCTGGAAAAACGGGGGGAGCAGATCGAAGCCCTGGACGCCTTGGCGTTCGCCGCATCGAAGGGCCATGTGAATGCGGCCACGACGCTCGCGTTGTATTTCTTCGAAACCAGCGCACCGCGCAATGTCGAGCGCGCGCGGAATTTGACCGCCCTGCTGCTGCGCAACGGCGAACGCAGTCCGACCCTGGAGGGTATTGCCAACCAATCGCAATTGGTGAACCGGCTCGCGCCCGATACCAAGGCCTCGGTCCGCGCGTTCGTCGATGCTTACCGGATGGCCGGCGCCGCAGCCCTGTTCGAGTACAAGCGCGGCGGCGGGGCATCCTGCGACAAGTCCACTCTCAAATCGGCCCGCGGCAGCGAGATCGAGGACGCCCAATACCTGCCACTCACCTTCCGCTCGGTGCAATCGACGTATTTGCTCAAGGGCAGCTGGACCGAGACCTGGCTGTTTTCGGTGTGCGAGCGCGAGATTCCGATCGACGTCCGTTTCCAGGCAGATGGCTGGGGTGGCGCCACCTTTGCGGCGGCCGCCCAGCAGCACTCCTGATTGCACACATGCGTAAACCCGAGCCCGTCACTCTCGAAACGCCGCAGTTGCGGCTGGAGCCGATGACGCGCGCGCATGTCGCCGGCCTCGAGGAAGCCGCGCGCGACGGCGAACTCTGGAACCTGCGAATCACCTCCGTGCCCGCGCCGGGCGAGGCGGAGCGCTACGTCGACACCGCGCTGAAGGGCCTGGAAGAAGGGCACATGCTGCCCTTCGTCGTGCGCGACATCGCCAGTGGCCGCGTGATCGGGACCACGCGCTACCACGACATCGTGCCGGCGATCGAGCGGCTGGAGATCGGCTACACCTGGTACGGCAAGAGCTGGCAGCGCACGCATGTCAACACCACCTGCAAATTGCTGCTGATGACGCACGCCTTCGAGACGCTGGGCGCGAAACTCGTCGGCTGGCGCACCGACAACTACAACTTCGCCAGCCAGCAAGCGATCGAGCGACTGGGCGCGAAGAAGGACGGCGTGCTGAGGCACCATGCCTTGCGGCGGGACGGCACGGTGCGCGACACGGTGATGTACAGCCTGACGGCGGGCGAGTGGCCCGAGGTGAAAGCGCACCTGCACTATCAACTGGCGAAGCCGCGATGACGGCCGTCGTCGCGTTTGCCACCCCGCAAAGCGCGCCGAAGTGGAAGCGCCGCCTGGTGTACTCGCCCGTGGCGCGCATCGTGATCTTCGTCGTGCTCGTCGCGCTGGCGCTGTGGCTGATGAACCTGGGCGCCGCGGCGCTGGGCTACAACACGAAGGACTCGCCGGCGCTGGCCCGGCGCACCTCGATCTTCCTGCGCCAGCTCGTCCCGTTCATCGGCGCTTACCTGGTCCTCGTTTACGCGATCGAGCGGCGCAGGCCGGTGGAACTCGCGTGGCGCAAGGTGCTGCCGGACGGCGCGCTCGGCCTGGCGCTGGGCGTGATCTTCATCTCCAGCGTGGTGTCCGTGCTGTGGCTGGCCGGCAGCTACGAGGTGACGGGCACGAATCCCGCAGTCGACTGGGTGAGCCCCCTGCTGCTCGCGGGGCTGGGCACGGCGATCGCCGAGGAGATCGTCTTCCGCGGCATCCTGTTTCGCATCACCGAGGAGGGCCTGGGCACCTGGCCGGCGCTCCTCATTTCCGCCCTGTTCTTCGGCGGCGTGCACATCATGAACAAGGGTGCCACGGTGTGGAGCTCGGTCGCGATCGCCGTCGAAGCCGGCGTGCTGCTGGGCCTGGCCTACCACCTCACCCGCTCGCTGCCGCTGGTGATGGGCATCCACATGGGCTGGAACTTCGCGCAGGGCACGGTGTTCGGCATCCCGGTCTCCGGCCACGGCGACAGCGGTTTCCTGGTCTCGATACGGCCCGGGCCGGAGTGGCTCTCGGGCGGCGACTTCGGCGCGGAGGCCTCGGTGGTCGCGGTGCTGATCAGCCTGATCGCCTCGGCAGCGATGCTCGCCGCGGCGCGCCGGCGCGGCACCATCGTCCTGCATTCGCGCAGGCGCCGCCACATAATGGACGCAGCCCGCACCGGGAGCGCCGCATGCTGATCGATTTCTTCTACACGCTGCGCAGCGCCAAGCTGCCCGTCTCGGTCAAGGAGTACCTCACGCTGCTCGAGGCACTCAAGCAAGGCGTGGTCGGCCCCGGCAGCGACGACGGCTATTCGCTCGACGATTTCTATTACCTCGCCCGCACGTCGCTGGTGAAGGACGAGAAGCACTACGACAAGTTCGACCGGGCCTTCGCGTCCTACTTCAAGGGCGTGGAGATGGTGGCGGACTTCACCAAGGACATCCCGCTCGAGTGGCTGCGCAAGAACCTCGAGCTGGAGCTCTCGCCCGAGGAGAAGGCCATGATCGAGGCGATGGGCTGGGACGAGCTGATGGAGACGCTCAGGAAGCGCTTCGAGGAGCAGAAGGAGCGGCACGAGGGCGGCAACCGCATGATCGGCACCGGCGGCACCTCGCCCTTCGGCGCCTACGGCTTCAACCCGCAGGGCATCCGCATCGGGCAGGACAAGGGCCGCAACAAGAGCGCGGTGAAGGTGTGGGACCAGCGCGCCTACAAGGATTACGACGACTCGCAGGAGCTGGGCACGCGCAACATCAAGGTCGCGCTGCGGCGCCTGCGCAAGTTCGCGCGCGAGGGCTCCGAGGAAGAACTGGACCTGGACGACACGATCAAGTCCACGGCCGCGAACGCCGGGTACCTCGACATCAAGATGGTGCCCGAGCGGCACAACAACGTGAAGGTGCTGCTCTTGATGGACGTGGGCGGCACCATGGACGAGCACATCCACCGCGTCGAGGAGATGTTCTCGGCCGCCAAGGCGGAGTTCAAGCACCTGGAGTTCTACTACTTCCACAACTGCGTGTACGACTTCATGTGGAAGAACAACCGCCGGCGCTTCTCGGAGAAGTTCCCGACCTGGGACATCATCCGCAAGTACAACAAGGACTACAAGCTGATCTTCGTCGGCGACGCGACGATGAGTCCTTACGAGATCCTGCAGCCGGGCGGCAGCGTCGAATACAACAACGAGGAAGCCGGCGCCGAATGGCTGCAGCGCCTGACCCACGCCTTCCCGAAGTTCGCATGGATCAACCCCGAGCCGCAGGGCGTGTGGCAGTACCGCCAGTCGATCAGCGTGATCCAGCAGCTGGTGAACCAGCGCATGTACCCGCTCACGATCAAGGGGCTGGAAGAGGCGATGCGCCTGCTGTCGAAGTGACGCGCCGCTTCTGCCCGATCCTGCGCGCGAACACGCCCAGGATCTCGCGGTAGAGCGCGTCGCCGAGGATCTGGTCCTCGTTACCGGCGTCGATGTTCGGGTTGTCGTTCACCTCGATCAGGTAGCACTGCTCGCCGGCCTGCTTCAGGTCCACGCCGTACAGGCCGCGTCCGATCAACTGGGTCGCGCGCAACGCCGTATTCACCACGACCTCGGGCACCTCGCCGACCGCCAGCGCGATCGTGTCGCCTTCGACGCGGCCGCCCGCGCTGCGCTTGATGATCTGCCAGTGGCCGGGCGCCATCTGGTACTTGGCCGCGTAGAGCGCGCGTCCATCGAACACGCCGATGCGCCAGTCGAACTGCGTCGGCAGCCACTCCTGCGCGATGAGCAGCTCGGAGCGCTCGAACAGCTGCTGCGCCCTCGCCGCCAGTTCTTCGGCGCTTTCGATCTTCTTGACACCCAGGCCGAAGCCGCCGTCGGGCTCCTTGAGGATGCACGGCAGCCCCAGGGCGGGCACCACCTGGTCGAGGTTGTCGCGATGGACCATCAACGTCCTGGGCACCGGGACATGGTGGCGCGCCATCAGCTCGTTCAGGTACACCTTGTTCGTGCACTTGACGATGGAATCCGGGTCGTCGACCACGGGCAGGCCGAGCGCTTGCGCGCGGCGCGCGAATTCGTAGGTGTAGTGGCCCACGTTGGTCGTCGTGCGGATGAACAGCGCGTCGAACTCCGGCAGCCGCCCGATGTCGTCCGGCCCGATGATCTGCGCCGTCAGGCCCACCACGGGCGCGATCTCGACGAACTTTCGCAGAGCCGCGTCGTTGGACGGTCGATCCACCTCCCGCGCGTCGCACAGGATGGCCAGCTTCGGTGAGCGGCCCGTCGCCAGTTCCGCGGCTTCGCGCCTGTCGCCGGTGACGAATGCCGTGGCGGCTTCGAGCAGGACGGCGCGCTGGCGCGAAGGCACGTCCGACACGCCGATCGCGGCGATCTTCTCCAGCTTCCACGCGCCGCCCTGGCGGCGGAACCAGCAGCGCAGCAACGGCGCCCGCGACCGGGTGAACAACTGCTGTGCGATCGCGCCGTGCGACTGGCTGGGGTCGCGGCCAAAGTAGGCATCGATCTCGAACACGTCGCTTGCCGCATCGCGCAGCGACTCGCGCGCCAGCTCCTCGAGTTCGGCGGACAGCGCCTGCACGTAACCCTCGGACTGCAGGTCCTCGAGCGTCTTCACCTCCGGCAGCGGCCGATGCCCGCGCGCCTCGGCCAGCAGGGAAACGTAATAGCCGCGGCCCTGGTAACGGTCGGCGCGGCACAGGTTGACCACCTGCGCATCCATCCCGTCGCCGTACGCCGCGTCCGTGAGGTACGTGCGCGCCGTGACCACGCTCGAGCCGGGAATCTCGAACGGCCACTGCTGCACGCGATCGACCACGAAGAGGATGCCCATGAAATGCACAATGCGCCGGCTGGCCGTCGTTGCGGGCAGGCGCGCACCGCATGGCTGTGTCGGCGCGCGCGGGCATTTGGACTGCGAGATGGATCAGTAAGCGCTACTTTTTTTTGAAACTTGACGGCGGTCAACGGCCGCGGACAGCCCCGGGCCGCACAGTCGCAACGGGGCCCGCGATGCAGGGCCGCAGTGCATTAGGAGACACGTGTGAGCGGGAACATCGATTACGGGCAGCTGGTGCAATCCATGGGTGACGCGGTGGTCGTCGCCGACACTTCCGGGACCATCGTGGTGTGGAACCCCGCGGCCACCCGCATCTTCGGCTTCACCGAGCAGGAGGCCCTGGGCCGCCCCCTCGACCTCATCATCCCCGAGCGCCAGCGCGGTCGCCACAACGAAGGCTATGCCAAGACCGTCGCGACCGGCCAGACGCGCTACGGCACCTCGCTGCTGCGCGTGCCGGCCACGCACAAGGACGGACGGCGGCTGTCGATCGCCTTCACCGTGTGCCTGCTCACCGGCCAGGACGGAAAAGTCGAAGGCGTGGGCGCGGTGATCCGCGACGAGACCGCGCGCTTCGAGGAAGACCGCGAACTGCGCAAGCGCCTCACCGAACTCGAAATGGCCGCCCGCGCCGGCGCGTCCAAGAGCACGGTTTGAAAACGGAGAACAAGACCATGGAAAAAGCACTCAGCGGCGTTCGCATCCTGGACTTCACGCACGTGCAGTCCGGCCCCACCTGCACCCAGCTGCTCGCGTGGTTCGGCGCGGACGTGATCAAGGTGGAGCGGCCCGGCGAAGGCGATGCCACGCGCGGCCAGCTGCGCGACATCCCGGACGTGGACAGCCTGTACTTCACGATGCTCAACCACAACAAGCGGTCGATCACGCTGAATGCGAAGACGCCCAAGGGCAAGCAGGTGCTGGAGTCGCTGATCAAGCACTGCGACGTGCTGGTCGAGAATTTCGCGCCCGGCGCGATGGAACGCATGGGGCTGTCGTGGGAACACATCCACGCACTGAACCCGCGCATGATCGTCGGTTCCGTCAAGGGCTTCGGTCCCGGCCGCTACGAGGACTGCAAGGTCTACGAGAACGTCGCCCAATGCGCCGGCGGCGCGGCTTCGACCACCGGCTTCGAGGACGGCCCGCCGGTGGTCACGGGCGCGCAGATCGGCGACAGCGGCACCGGCCTGCACCTGGCGCTGGGCATCGTCACGGCCCTCTACCACCGCACGCATTCGGGCCGCGGCCAGAAGGTACTCGCGCCCATGCAGGACGCCGTGCTGAACCTGTGCCGCGTGAAGCTGCGCGACCAGCAGCGCCTGGAGCGCACGGGCGAGCTGCGCGAGTATCCGCAGTACCCCGAGATCGAATTCGGCGAAGCCGTGCCGCGCGCCGGCAACGCCTCGGGCGGCGGCCAGCCCGGCTCCATCCTGAAGTGCAAGGGTTGGCAGAAGGACCCGAACGCCTACATCTACTTCATCACGCAAGCCGCCGTCTGGCCCGCGATCTGCAAGGTGATCGGCGAGGAGAACTGGATCACCGATCCGCACTTCGCCACGCCGCAGGCCCGCCTGCCGCACCTGAAGATGATCTTCGCCCGGATCGAGGAGTGGACCAAGACCAAGACCAAGTTCGAGGCGATGGACATCCTGAACGAGTACGACATCCCTTGCGGCCCCATCCTGTCGATGAAGGAGATCGCCAGGGACGAGGCACTGCGTGCCACCGGTACCGTCGTCGAGGTCGAGCACCCGGCGCGCGGCAAGCACCTCACCGTGGGCAACCCGATCAAGCTCTCCGACAGCCCGACCGAAGTCACGCGCGCGCCGCTGCTGGGCGAACACACGGAAGAGATCCTGAGCGAGCTCGGCTATGCGGCGAGCGACGTGGAACAGCTGCGCAAGGAAGGCGCGATCTGATGCGTGCGCGAACCATCACCTCGCGTGGATGGTCTGCATAAAAACAATTGACTGTCATTTATGCGCCCCGCTTCCTACAGTCTCTTCAACCCATTCGAGGAGACGACCATGATGAACGACTTGCCGCCCGCCCTGGCCCATCCCGAGGCCGCGCGCGAAGCCTACAACGCCGCGTTCTACGAGCTCGGCCTGCGCTGGCACTGGGACGAGGACACCTACGCCGCGCTGCTCCAGCACAGCAGCGACCCGCAGGCTCGCATCCACCACTACCTGCAATCGCGCCAGCCGCACCTGCTCAAGGCCTACGACGCGGACTTCCTTGCGGCAGCGATCCACGAGCGGATGCTGCGCTACAAGCCCTGCGCGCAGCGGGCCTTCGACTGGTCGCAGGCCGCGGCCTGCCAGGTCGGCATCTGACCCCACGCTGCCCCCCGGAAGCGGCCATTCGACTGAAAGGAATGCATTGATGTACGCACGTTGGATCCGTTTCCGGGTCGACGGTGCCGAAGCCTTCGGCACGCTCGAGGGCGAACGCGTGGTCGAACACTACGGCCACCTCTTCGCCATGAACGCGCCCTCGGGCCGCACTTTCGCGCTGGCCGACGTGCAGCTGCTGATGCCGGTGCAGCCGACCAAGGTGATCGCGCTGTGGAACAACTTCGGCGAGCTGCGTGCGAAGCTGAACCTCGCGTATCCCGAGGAGCCGCTGTACCTGCTGAAGTCGCCCAACTCGTGGAGCGCGCACGGGGTGGACATCCCGCCGCCGCGCGGCGGCGGCAAGGTGGCGTTCGAAGGCGAGCTCGGCATCGTGATCGGCAAGCGCTGCACCGCGGTGAGCGAAGGCGAGGCCATGAACTACGTGTTCGGCTACACCTGCGCCAACGACGTGACGGTCGCCGACATCCTGTTCCGCGACGCCTCGTTCGCGCAATGGACGCGCTCCAAGGGCCTGGACGGCTTCTGCCCGATCGGCCCGGTGGTCGCTTCGGGGATCGACCCGACGAAGCTCGTGGTCCGCACCGTGCTGGACGGCGTGGAGCGCCAGCGCTACCCGATCAGCGACATGACATTCTCGGTGGCCCAGCTCGTGAGCCGCATCTCCATGGACATGACCCTGCTGCCCGGCGACGTGATCCTGTGCGGAACGTCGGTCGGTGTCGGCTCGATGAAGCCGGGCAGCCTGGTCGAGGTGGAGATCGAAGGCATCGGCCGGCTGGCCAACCGCTACGGCTGACGCCGCGCAGATTTCAAACTCGAGGAAACTCCCCATGAAGATCGCAATCATCGGAGCGGGCGCCATCGGTGGCCTGCTCGGCGCGAAGCTCGCACTGGCCGGTGAAGACGTCACGTTCATCGTGCGCGGCCGCAACCTGGAAGCGATCCGCGAACGCGGCATCAAGCTCGTCACCGCCGACGGGCGCGAACATGTCGCGCGCGACGTGCAGGCCACCGACGACTACGCGGCCGCCGGCCCGCAGGACCTCGTCATTCCGGCGATGAAGGCCCACCAGCTGGAAGCGATCGTCGACCAGCTGCCGCACCTGCTGCACAGGGACACGGTGATCGTGCCGATGCAGAACGGCATTCCCTACTGGTATTTCCAGCGGCACGGCGGCCCGCACGAGGGCACGCGCGTGTCCAGCGTGGATCCGAACGGCCGCCTCGCGGCGCGGATCGATCCGGCGCGCGTGATCGGCTGCGTCGTGTATCCCGCCTCCGAACTCATCGGCCCGGGCGTGGTGCGCCACATCGAGGGCGAGCGCTTCCCGATCGGCGAGCTCGACGGCAGCGCGACCGAGCGCGTGCAGCAGATCGCGGCGACCTTCATCAACGCGGGCTTCAAGGCCCCCGTGCTCGACGACATCCGCGCCGAGGTGTGGCTCAAGCTGTGGGGCAACCTCACCTTCAACCCGATCAGCGCCCTCACGCATTCGACGCTGGTCGACATCTGCCAGTACCCGCTGTCGCGCGAACTGGCGGCGGCCATGATGACCGAAGCGCAGGCCGTCGCGCACAAGCTCGGCATCACCTTCCGCGTGTCGCTCGAGAAGCGCATCGCCGGCGCCGAGAAGGTCGGCAAGCACAAGACCTCGATGCTGCAGGACGTCGAAGCGGGCCGCGAGCCGGAGATCGACGCCCTGGTCGGCTCGGTGCTCGAGCTCGCGCGCATCACCGAAACGCCCGTGCCCCACATCGAGACGGTGCACGCGCTGGTCAAGCTGCTCGCGCGGACGATGGAGGAAACGAGCGGGCATGTGCGGCTGCACGGCACGGCCCCGGCTCACCAGGAAGCCGTGGCGGCATGAGACGCGCGCGCAACACCAAGATCGTCGCCACGCTGGGGCCCGCGAGTTCGGACGAAGCCACCTTGCGCTCGCTGTTCGAGCGCGGCGTCGACGTGTTCCGTTTCAACTTCAGCCACGGCACGCAACAGGACCACGCCGAGCGCCTGCGCATGGTGCGCCGCCTGGAGGAGCAGTACCGCCGCCCGATCGGCGTGCTGCTGGACCTGCAAGGCCCGAAGCTGCGCGTGGGCACGCTCACCGGCGGCAAGGCCGTGCTGGAGACCGGCGCGCGCTTTCGCCTGGACATGGATCCGGCGCCCGGCGATGCCGGCCGCGCGCCGCTGCCGCACCCGGAGATCTTCGCCGCGCTGACCGACGGCACCGAGCTGCTGCTCGATGACGGCAAACTGCGCCTGCGCGTCGAAAGCCACGGCGACGGCTTTGCCGAAACCCGCGTCGTCACCGGCGGCACGCTGTCGGATCGCAAGGGTGTGAACGTGCCCAGCGTGGTGCTGCCGCTGTCGCCGCTCACGGCCAAGGATCGCGCCGACCTCGCCTTCGGGCTGGAGCTGGGCGTGGACTGGGTCGCGCTGTCGTTCGTGCAGCGGCCCGAGGACATCGAGGAGGCGCGCGCCATCATCGGTTCGCGCGCCTGGATCATGGCCAAGATCGAGAAGCCCGCCGCGATGGACAGCCTCGATGCCATCGTGGACCTGTGCGACGGCCTGATGGTGGCGCGCGGCGACCTCGGCGTGGAACTGCCACCCGAGCGCGTGCCCGAGATGCAGCGGCGCATCGTGCAGTCCTGCCGGCGCGCGGGCAAGCCGGTCGTGGTCGCCACGCAGATGCTCGAGTCGATGCTCAATTCGCCGTCGCCCACGCGCGCCGAAGTCTCGGACGTCGCGAACGCGGTGTACGAAGGCGTCGATGCGGTCATGCTGTCGGCGGAATCGGCCTCGGGCCGCTACCCGGTCGAGGCCGTGGCGATGATGGACCGCATCGTCGCGCGCGTGGAAGACAGCCCGACGTACCGCACCGGCCTGGATGCCACGCACCAGCCGGCGCAGAACACGACCGCCGATGCGGTGTGCGCGTCGCTGCGCGAGGTGGCCGCGCTGCTCAAGCCGGCCGCCACCGTCACCTACACCGCTTCGGGCTTCAGCGCCCTGCGCGCGGCGCGCGAGCGTCCCGCCGGCCCGCTGCTGAGCCTCACGCCGTCGATCATCACGGCGCGCCGCCTCGCGATGGCCTGGGGTGTCCATGCCGTGCGCGTCGAGGACGTGCGCGACGTCAGCGAGATGCTGCAGCGCGCGGGACAGACCGCGCAATCCGAAGGCTTTGCCGCGGCGGGCGATCACATCGCCGTGGTGGCCGGCCTGCCCTTCGGCCACTCGGGCAGCACCAACCTGTTGCACGTGCACAAGCTCGCGTCATGCTGATCGGGATCCCGCGCGAAACATTGCCCGGCGAAACGCGCGTCGCCGTCACGCCCGAAACCGCGAGGAAGCTCGTCGCGCAAGGCCACACCCTCAAGCTCGAATCGGGTGCGGGTGTTGCCGCCAGCGCCACGGACGAGGCCTATCGTACGGTGGGTGTCGAGATCACCGACCACGCGGGCGCACTCGGCTGCGACCTCGTGCTGAAGGTGCGCCCACCGCAACCCGCCGAGATCGGGCTGATGAAGCCCGGCGCCGCGGTCGTCGGCATGCTCAATCCCTTCGACGCCGAAGGCCTGCAGCGCCTCGCCGCTGCGCAGCTCACCGCGTTCGCGCTCGAAGCCGCGCCGCGCACGACGCGCGCCCAGAGCATGGACGTGCTGTCGTCGCAGGCGAACATCGCGGGCTACAAGGCCGTGATGATCGCGTCGAATCTCTACCAGCGTTTCTTCCCGATGCTGATGACGGCGGCGGGCACCGTGAAAGCCGCGCGCGTCGTGATCCTGGGCGTCGGGGTCGCGGGCCTGCAGGCCATCGCGACGGCCAAGCGCCTGGGCGCAGTGATCGAAGCCTCGGACGTGCGTCCTTCCGTGAAGGAACAGGTCGAGTCGCTCGGCGCGAAGTTCATCGACGTGCCTTACGAAACACAAGAGGAGAAGGAAGCGGCTGAAGGCGTGGGCGGCTATGCGCGGCCCATGCCCCAAAGCTGGCTTGACCGGCAAAGGGCCGAAGTGGCCAGGCGCGTCGCGCAGGCCGACGTCGTCATCACCACGGCATTGATCCCCGGCCGCGTGGCGCCGGTGCTCGTGACCGAGGAGATGGTGAAGTCCATGAAGCCGGGGTCGGTGATCGTCGACCTGGCGGCGGCCGCGGGCGGCAACTGCGCCCTCACGTCGGGCGGTGCGACCGTGGTGCGCCACGGCGTCAGCATCGTCGGCGAGACCAACCTGCCCGCCCTGGTCGCGGCCGATGCGAGCGCACTCTACGCGCGCAACGTGCTCGACTTCCTCAAGCTGGTCCTCGACAAGTCGGGGCAGCTGCACATCGATCTCGACGACGACATCGTGGCCGCCTGCCTGGTCACGCGCTCCGCCGCGCCAGCCGCGCCGCGCGCGGACGCCGTCGCCACCGCCTGAAGTACCCCATGGAAGTCAGTCACACCCTCACCAACCTGATCATCTTCGTGCTGGCGATCTACGTCGGCTACCACGTCGTGTGGAACGTCACGCCGGCGCTGCACACGCCGCTGATGGCCGTGACCAATGCGATCTCCGCGATCGTGGTGGTCGGCGCGATGCTCGCCGCCGCACAGACCGACACCTGGGCCGGCCGCACCATGGGCATCCTCGCCGTCGCGTTGGCGGCCGTGAACATCTTCGGCGGCTTCCTCGTCACGCGGCGGATGCTCGAGATGTTCCGGAAGAAAGACAAGAAAGCGGGGGCCGGCCAATGAGCATGAACCTCGTCACGCTGCTGTACCTGCTCGCCTCGGTCTGCTTCATCCAGGCGCTCAAGGGGCTGTCGCATCCCACCACCTCCATCCGCGGCAACGTCTTCGGCATGGCCGGGATGGCGATTGCCGTGCTGACCACGGCCGCGCTGATCATCGAACTCTCCGGCCGCGGCAGTGGCATGGTCTGGGTGCTCGTCGGCCTCACCGCCGGTGGCGTGTACGGTGCCTATCGCGCGAAGACCGTGGAGATGACGAAGATGCCCGAGCTGGTGGCCTTCTTCCACTCCATGATCGGCCTGGCTGCGGTGTTCATCGCCATCGCCGCGGTGCTCGAACCGGCCGCGCTGCTGCGCGACCTGCTGGGCAACGACATCCCCAAGGGCAACCGTCTGGAGCTGTTCCTCGGTGCGGCGATCGGCGCCATCACCTTCTCGGGTTCGGTGATCGCCTTCGGCAAGCTCTCGGGCACCTACAAGTTCCGCCTGTTCCAGGGGGCGCCGGTGATGTTCCCCGGCCAGCACGTGCTCAACCTCGTACTCGGCCTCGCGACGATCGCGCTGGGCCTGGTGTTCATGGCCACGCAAAGCCTGCCGGCGTTCTTCCTGATGCTGGCGCTGGCCTTCGTGCTGGGCGTGCTGATCATCATCCCGATCGGCGGGGCCGACATGCCGGTGGTGGTCTCGATGCTCAACTCGTATTCGGGCTGGGCCGCGGCGGGCATCGGCTTCTCGCTGAACAACTCGATGCTGATCATCGCGGGCTCGCTCGTCGGTTCGTCCGGCGCGATCCTCTCGTACATCATGTGCAAGGCGATGAACCGCTCGTTCTTCAACGTCATCCTGGGCGGCTTCGGCCAGGAAGGCGGGCAGGCCGCCGGCAATGCGGTGCAGCGCTCGGTGAAGAGCGGCAGCCCCGACGATGCGGCCTTCATCCTGTCCAACGCCGAGAGCGTGATCATCGTGCCGGGCTACGGCCTGGCCGTGGCCCGCGCGCAGCACGCCGTGAAGGAACTCGTCGAGAAGCTCACGCACAAGGGCGTCAACGTGCGCTACGCGATCCACCCGGTGGCCGGCCGCATGCCGGGGCACATGAACGTGCTGCTCGCCGAAGCGGAAGTGCCGTACGACCAGGTGTTCGAGATGGAGGACATCAACGCCGAGTTCGGCCAGGCCGACGTGGCGGTGATCCTCGGCGCCAACGACGTGGTCAACCCCGCCGCGCTGCAGAAAGGCAGCCCGATCTACGGCATGCCGATCCTCGAGGCCTACAAGGCGAAGACCGTCATCGTGAACAAGCGCTCGATGGCCGCCGGCTACGCGGGCCTGGACAACGAGCTCTTCTACATGGACAAGACCATGATGGTCTTCGGCGACGCGAAGAAGGTTGTCGAAGAGGCCGTGAGGGCTGTAGAGTGATGGCGTGAAGCACGCGACGCTGCGCCAGCTCAAGGTGTTCGAGGCCGTGGCCCGGCACCTGAGTTTCTCGCGCGCGGCCGAAGAGCTTCATCTCACGCAGCCCGCCGTTTCCACGCAGATCGCCAAGCTCGAGGAGCACGCGGGCAACGCCCTGTTCGAGCAGTTCGGCAAGAAGATCTATCTCACCGCCGCGGGCACCGAGCTGCTGGAGATCAGCCGCGGCATCATCCAGCAGTTCGAGCAGGCCGAGATCGCGATGGCCCAGTTCAAGGGCGTGCGCGGCGGGCGGCTCAACGTGGGCGTGATCAGCGCCGGCGACTACTTCCTGCCGGGCCTGCTGGTCGACTTCATCGGCCGGCACACGGGCGTGACGCTCAACTTCACGGTGCACAACCGCGAGGAGCTGCTGGCGCACATCGAGCAGAACCTGACGGACCTCGCGATCATGGTGCGCCCGCCGTCGGACCTGGACACGCGCAACGAGCCATTCGCGCCGCACCCTTATGTGATCGTCGCCCCGCCCTCGCACCCGATGGTGAAGCGGCGCGACATCCCGGCGGCCGAAGTCATGCGCCAGCCCTTCGTCGTGCGCGAGCGCGGCTCCGACACCTGGCGATCGATGCGCGAGGCGTTCGGGGGCGACCTCACGAACCTCAACGTCGCGATGGAGATCCGCAGCACGGAGACGATCAAGCAGGCGGTGATCGCGGGCTTCGGCCTGACTTTCCTGTCGGCCCACACGGTGAGCCGGGAGCTGCAATCGGGCCAGCTGCGCGTGCTGGACGTGCAGGGCTTTCCGCTGCAGCTGCACTGGTACGTGGTGCACCGGCGCACCAAGCGCCTGCCGCCGGTGGCGCAGGCGTTCAAGAACTTCCTGCTCAGCGAGGGAGCGGCGCTGATCGCGCAGGCCGTGCCCTGGGAGCCGGCCGGGCTGCCCTCGCCTGCCTTGCCCTCAGTGGAAGGCTTGCAGTACGGCCCGCTTGTGGGCGCGCTGGCGCCGCATGTCGCGGAACGCCCGCCAGAAAATGACGACGGGCATGGCCGAGACGAGCTCGCTCCAGGCCACGGACCGGTGGTCGCACGCGCCAAGCGCGGCTAGCGACTGCTCTCTGATGACGGCTGCGTTCATGCTTGCTTTCCTCTTTGTGCTCAACTGACATTGAGTATAGGGTAAACCCTAGGAGGAAATTGATGCTCTGCAGGCATCAGGTGTTTTGCGTAAGGGTTAGGTGATCAGCACCGCCCGGAAGTCGTTGACGTTGGTGAGCGTCGGCCCGGTGACCACGGAGGCTCCCAAGGCCTGGAAGAAGCCGTGCCCGTCGTTGTTCTCGAGACAGTCGCGGGGCTTGATCCCGAGCGCGGCGGCGCGGGCAGGAGTTGCAGGCCCGATCCACGCGCCGGCGATCTCCTCGGCACCGTCGACACCATCGGTGTCGCCGGCCAGCGCGTAGACGCGCGAATGGCCTTCGAGACCCAGCAGCATCGACAGCAGGCACTCGACGTTGCGCCCGCCGCGCCCCTGGCCACGCACGGTCACCGTCGTCTCGCCGCCGGACAGCAGCACGCAGGGCGTTTGGAAAGGCTGGCCACGCTCGGCCACCTGGCGCGCGATACCGGCGAGCACCGTCCCGACGTGGCGTGCCTCGCCTTCGAGTGAGTCGCCGAGGATGTGAGCGCCATACCCCGCCTCGCGCGCGACCTGGGCCGCGGCTTCCAGCGCCATCTGCGGCGCCGCGACCAGGCGGAACTCCGCCCCTTCGAGGCGCGGATCGCCGGGCTTGACCGTTTCGCCGCGGCCGCTTTCCAGCACCTCGCGCAGCGCCGGCGCCAGTTCGATCCCGTAGCGGCGGACGATCGCCAGCGCATCCTCGCAGGTGCTCGCGTCCTCGACGGTCGGGCCCGAGGCGATGTCCGCCGGCCGGTCGCCGGGCACGTCGGAGATCGCGAGCGTGAGCACACGCGCCGGATGGCAGGCCGCCGCCAGGCGCCCGCCCTTGATGGCCGACAGGTGCCGCCTCACGCAGTTCATCTCGGAGATCGTCGCGCCGCAGGCCAGCAGCGCGCGGTTGAGCGCCTGCTTGTCCTCGAGCGTGATGCCCTCGAGCGGCAACGGCATCAGCGCCGAGCCGCCGCCCGAGATCAGGCACAACACGAGGTCGTCGGGACGCAGGTCGCGCACCAGCGCGAGCATGCGCTGGGCGGCCGCAAGGCCTGCCGCATCGGGCACCGGATGCGAAGCCTCGACGATCTCGATGCGCTCGCAGGGCACGCCGTAGCCGTAGCGCGTGATGACCAGGCCCGACAGCGGCCCCGGCCAGTGGCGCTCCACGGCGCGTGCCATCGCGGCCGAAGCCTTGCCCGCGCCGATCACGATCATGCGGCCGCGCGGCGGCGGCGGCAGGTGCGGCGGCAGGCAATGCCCGGGCTGGGCGGACTCAACCGCCGCGTCGAACATGCGACGCAGCAGTTCGGGCGGCGCGATGTCGTTCAATCCAGCGTCTGCCCGATCTCGAAATTGGCCAGCGTCTCGAGCGCGCGCACCATCGCCGAGTGGTCCCAGCCCTTGCCGCCGTGCGCGACGCACGAGTTGAACAGCTCCTGCGCGGTGGCGGTATTGGGCAACGACACGCCCAACGCCTTGGCGCTCTGCAGCGCGAGGTTCAGGTCCTTCTGGTGCAGCTCGATGCGGAAGCCCGGCTCGAAGGTGCGCTTGACCATGCGGTCGCCGTGCACCTCGAGGATCTTCGAGGACGCGAAGCCGCCCATGAGCGCCTGGCGGACCTTGGCCGCATCGGCGCCGGCGCGCGAAGCGAACAGCAGCGCCTCACCGACGGCCTCGATCGTGAGCGCGACGATGATCTGGTTCGCGACCTTCGCGGTCTGCCCGTCGCCGTTGCCGCCGACCAGCGTGATGTTCTTGCCCATCAGCTCGAAGAGCGGGCGCACGCGATCGAACACCGCCTGCTCGCCGCCGACCATGATCGACAGCGTCGCGTTCTTCGCGCCCACTTCGCCGCCCGAGACCGGCGCGTCGAGGTAGTCGCAGCCGCGATCGCGGATCTGGCGCGCGAAGTCCTTGGTGGCGATGGGCGAGATCGAGCTCATGTCGACCACGACCTTGCCCCGTGACAGGCCCGCGGCCACGCCGTTCTCGGAGAACAGCGCGCGTTCCACATCCGGCGTGTCGGGCACCATCAGGAAGATGATGTCCGCCCGTTCGGCGACACCGCGCGCGCTGGTGCACTGCGTGGCCCGGCTCTCGGCGATGGATGCCGGCATCTTGCCGAGCGTGTACACGAAGAGCTGGTGGCCGGCGGCCAGGAGATGGCCCGCCATGGGCGTGCCCATGATGCCCAGGCCCACGAAGCCGAGCTTGAGAGGTTCCGTCATGCCGATGTCCTTTCTTGAATGATGTGGGGCTTGAGCCAGCCGAGGCCGTCCTCGGTGCGCGCGGCGGGCTTGTATTCGCAGCCGATCCAGCCGTCGTAGCCGAGGGCATCGATGCGGCGGAACAGGAAGTCGTAATTGATCTCGCCGGTGCCGGGCTCGTTGCGGCCCGGGTTGTCCGCGATCTGCAGGTGCGCGATGCGCGGCAGGTGCCGGGCGATCGTCGCGGCGAGTTCGCCTTCGGTGCGCTGCGCGTGGTAGATGTCGTACTGCAGGAAGGCGTTGTCGGCATCGACTTCGTCCAGCAGCGCGAGCGCGTCGTCGGTGCGGCTGACGAAGAACCCGGGAATGTCGTAGGTGTTGATCGGCTCGACCAGCAGCTTGAGGCCCGCTTTCTTCAGTTCGATCGCGGCGTAGCGCAGGTTGGCGACCAGCGTGCGCCGGGCGGCCGAGCGGTCCACGGCCACGGGCGCCTTGCCCACCAGGCAATTGAGCTGGCCCACGCCCAGGGCGCCGGCGTACTCGATCGCGCGGGCGACGCCCGAATGGAACTCCTGGACGCGGTCGGGATGGCACGCGATGCCGCGCTCGCCCGCGTCCCAGTTGCCCGCGGGCAGGTTGTGCAGGACCAGCTTCAGGCCGTTGCCCGAAAGGCGGCTGCGGATCTCCTGCGCCGGGAACGGGTACGGAAAGAGGAACTCCACCGCGTCGAAGCCCGCGCGCGCGGCGGCTTCGAAGCGGTCGAGGAACGGCACCTCGTTGAACAGCATCGTGAGGTTGGCGGCAAAGCGCGGCATGCGTGTCTCCAGGGGAAGCGGATCAGTCCAGCAGGCCGGCCATCTCCAGGCCTTGCAGGCCCTGGGGGTGGCGGCAGTCGAGGTCCTCGAACTCGGTGACCTTGTCGATCTCGACGCCCATCGCGATGTTGGTGACCTTCTCCAGCATCACTTCCACGACGACGGGCACGCTGTGCTCGCGTGCGAGCGACTGCGCGCGGCGCAATGCGTCCTGCAGCTTGCCGGGGTCGGTGACGCGCAGCGCCTTGCAGCCCAGGCCCTCGACCACCTTGAGGTGGTCGACGCCGTAGCCTTGCAGCGCGGGATCGGCGACGTTCTGGTTCTCGAAGCCGAGCTGCACGCAATAGTCCATGTCGAAATTGCGCTGCGCCTGGCGGATGAGGCCCAGGTAGCTGTTGTTCACCAGCACCTGCACGTAAGGCAGGCGGAACTGCGCGCCGGCGGCGAGCTCTTCGATCATGAACTGGAAGTCGTAGTCGCCCGACAGGCCGACCACCGTGCGGCTCGGGTCGGACGCGACCACGCCCAGCGCGGCGGGCACGGTCCAGCCGAGCGGGCCGGCCTGGCCGCAGTTGATCCACTGGCGCGGGCCGTACACGTGCAGGAACTGCGCACCGGCGATCTGCGACAGGCCGATGGTGGAGACGTACACCGTGTCGCGCGGGAAGACGGCGTTCATCTCCTGGTACACGCGCTGCGGCTTGATCGGCACGTTGTCGAAGTCGGTGCGACGGTGCATCAGGCGCTTGCGCTCGCCGCAGCGGTTCACCCACTCGGCGTAATCGGGCAGCTTGCCCTTGGCCTTGCGTTCGCGCGCCACCTGCACCAGCAATTCGAGCGCGGCCTTCGCATCCGACACGATGCCGTAGTCGGGCATGAACACGCGGCCGATCTGCGTCGGCTCGATGTCGATGTGCACGAACTTGCGGCCCCTGGTGTAGGTCTCCACGGAACCGGTGTGGCGGTTGGCCCAGCGGTTGCCGATGCCGATCACGAAATCGCTGGCCAGCATCGTGGCATTGCCGTAGCGGTGCGAGGTCTGCAGGCCGCACATGCCCGCCATCAGCGGGTGGTCGTCGGGGATCGTGCCCCAGCCCATGAGCGTGGGGATCACCGGCACGTTCAGCGTCTCGGCGAGTTCCACCAGCAGCTTCGAGGCATCGGCGTTGATGATGCCGCCGCCCGCCACGATCAGCGGCTTGCGCGAGGCGCACAGCATGTCGATCGCCTTCTCGGCCTGCGCGCGGGTCGCGGCGGGCTTGTAGACCGGCAGCGGCTCGTACGTGTCGATGTCGAATTCGATCTCCGCCATCTGCACGTCGAACGGCAGGTCGATCAGCACCGGGCCGGGGCGGCCCGAGCGCATCAGGTGGAACGCCTGCTGGAAGGCGCGTGGCACCAGCGCCGGCTCGCGCACGGTGACGGCCCACTTGGTGACGGGCTTGGCGATCGACTCGATGTCCACCGCCTGGAAGTCTTCCTTGTACAGGCGGGCACGCGGCGCCTGCCCGGTGATGCACAGGATGGGAATGGAATCGGCGCCCGCCGAATACAGGCCCGTGATCATGTCGGTGCCCGCGGGACCCGACGTGCCGATGCACACGCCGATGTTGCCCGCGCGGGCCCGCGTGTAGCCCTCGGCCATGTGCGAAGCGCCTTCGACGTGGCGCGCCAGCACGTGGGCGATCGACTGGCGCTCGCGCAGCGCGGCGTACAGCGGATTGATCGCGGCGCCCGGGACACCGAAGGCCTGCGTCACGCCTTCCTTTTCCATCACCAGCACCGCGGCCATGATGGCCTTCATCTTTGCCATTGCTTGATCTCCTGCGGCCGCAAGTCGGGCCGAGGCGCGAATGCTCGGGGACGACGCCGTCCCGCGACGTTGACTGCGGTCAAGACTTGGAAAAACGGCTGCGGCCGAGAAGAAATGTGGCGCGCGATTTTTCGAAACTTGACTGCGGTCAATGGCTCGTCGTCGCACTGCACGCGATAGTCCCGCGCACCCCGGATCACCGCACCCCGGATCACAGCAGTACCGCGAACAAGAAGCATGAGACCAGCAGCAGCAGCAGCCGCGCGAATCGACCGCGACGCCGTCGCCCTCACCGCGTCCGCCGGCTGGCGCCACTGGTTGCCCGCGCCGGTGGCGGTCGATGGCCGAGAGCGCCTGCGCGCCGCATTCGGCGCCTTGCTGGGGCTGCTCGCCACCGGACTGATCGCCTATGCGTTGCTGCCGGCCGGCAGCACGTCGCCCTGGCTCGTCGCGCCGATCGGCGCCAGCGCAGTGCTGGTGTTCTGCGCGCCGGCCAGCCCCTTCGCCCACCCCTGGGCGGTGATCGGCGGCAACACGCTCTCGGCACTCGCCGGCGTAGCTTGCGTTGCGCTGCTCGGCCACGGGCCCCTGGCCGCCGCCTTCGCGGTAGGCCTGGCGATCAGCGTGATGTTCGCACTGCGCTGCCTGCACCCGCCGGGCGGCGCCTGCGCGCTGCTGGTGGCGCTGGGCGCGATCGGCGATCCGCATTTCGCGCTGCATCCGGTGCTGTTCGACTCGATCCTGCTGGTGGCCGCCGGTGTCGCCTACAACCGCACGACCGGCCGCCCCTATCCACCGCGCCCGGCCGCGACGGCGTCGACGGTGGTCGCGGGGCGCCGCTCGTTCACCGACGCCGACCTCGATGCCGTGCTTGCGCGGCACAACCAGGTGCTGGACGTCAGCCGCGAGGAATTGCACGAACTGCTCGAGCAGGCGCAGATCCAGGCCTGGCGCCGCCGCGCCGGCCAGATGCGCTGCGGCGACGTGATGTCGACCGAGCCGCTCGCGGTGAATTACGGCACGCCTTTGCAGGAAGCCTGGGCTCTGTTGCGCCGCCATCGCGTGAAGGCGCTGCCGGTGCTGGACCGCGCGCGCCGTATCGTGGGCATCGTGACGCTGGCCGATTTCATGCGCGAGGCCGGCGTCGACCGGCAGCCCCAATGGTCGCGCCGGCTGCGCGAGTGGCTGCGCCCCACGCCCACCTGCCACACCGACAAGCCCGAAGCGGTGGGCCAGATCATGACCCGCCAGGTGCGCGTCGTGAGCGCCGATCGCCCCATCGGCGAGTTGCTGCCGCTGTTCGCCAGCACCGGGCACCACCACGTGCCGGTGATCGACGCCGAGCAGCGCCTGGTCGGCATCATCACCCAGTCGGACGTGGTGCGGGCCCTCGCGCGGCTCGACTAGCCGCCGGTTTGTCCCAATAGACAGCGCCTGCAGGGCAGGCAAGATCGGCGTGGAAGATGTTTCGTTACTTTCGCGCCCTCGATCCCGCCCGCAGCCTGGCGACCGCCTTCGCCTGGTTCACCGTGGCGCTGTCGCTGATGATCGCCCTCGCCCTCGTCTCGGTGAGCGATTACGCGGCCAACAGCATGCTGGGGCAGCGCGATGCGCTGATGAAACGCTACGCCGCCCAGTTCGCCGCGCAGCTTGAAAACGCGCTCGCCGCGCAGGCCGGTGCGCCGGGGGCCAGGCCCGCGCTGCCGCCGCCCGAGCGGCTCGCCGCGCTGGCCGCCGCCGCACGCGAGCGCGCCAAGCCCGATGCCAGCGCGCGCCTGGTGCTGGTCGATGAGCGCGACGAGGTCGTGTTCGCGCATCCTTCCGCGCCCGTGCACACGCGCCTGCCCACGATCCTGCGGGGCGTGACGGTCCTGCCCTCGGACGACGGCCCGCGCATGGTCGTGGTCGCCGCGCCGCGCGAGGCAACGCCACTGCTGGCCAAGCTCGGCCTGCAGGTGGCGGCCGTGCAGCCGTCCGAAGAGCGCGGCCATGGCGGCGGCAGCCTGCAGGAAAAACTCACCGCGATCTCGGTCCTGCTGAGCGTCACGGCGGCGCTGATCGGTGCCGCCTTCGCCCGCCGGCTCACGCGGCGGCTGGGCGAGCTCACGTCGCAGGTGCAGCGTGTCGCGCGGCAGGAAGCGGACGGCATCGTCGCACCGGAGGGCCGGGACGAGGTCGCGATGCTGGGCCGCGCGTTCAGTCGCCTGCTGCAGGCGCTCAAGCGCGAGCACGACGACCTCGACCAGCTGACGCAGGAACTGGAGGAGCGGGTGCAGGCGCGCACGCGCGACGTCGAGCGCCTCGCTGCGGACAACCGCTACGCAGCCGTCGTGCGCGAGCGGCTGAGGCTCGCGCGCGACCTGCACGACACGCTGGCGCACTCGATGATGGAGATGCTGGTCCAGGTGCGCACCCTGCGTGTGCTGCACGAGCACGACCCGCGCAGGCTCGGCGCCGAGTTGGCGCGCGCGGAGGAGCTCGCCCGCCAGGGCCTGAAGGAAGCGCGCGAGGCCGTCAGCCACATGCGGCTGAACGCGGTGCGCGACCTCGGACTGGGACCCGCGCTCGCCGGTGCCGTGAACCGCTTCGCCGAGCGCACGGGCCTGGAGGTCTGCTACACGTCGGACCCGCAGGCGGCCAGCTTCGCCGACGCTCGCGCCGAGACCTTGTTCCGCATCGCCGAGGAGTCGCTGCGCAACATCGACCGGCACGCGCAGGCCCACTCGGTCGCCGTGACCCTCAAGGACCTTGGCGACGGCACCATCGAGCTGGCGATCACCGACGACGGGGTGGGTTTCGATCCGAGCGCGCCGCAGCCCGGCCACTACGGCGTGCTCGGCATCCGCGAGCAGGCCGAGCTGATCGACGCGCAACTCGAGCTGCGCAGCGCGCCCGGCGCCGGGGCCAAGGTGCAGGTGCGCGTGCGCGTCGGCCCCGAGATGCGCGCCGCCGGTGCCGGACCGGGCGACGCCCCAACGAGTTGAACGCCATGAACGACAACAACGGAGACAAACCCCTCGCGCGCCGCAGCGGCGCGATGCTCGCGCCCTGGTCCGACGACGCCGAGGACGAATCGCCGCCCGGCCCGCTGTTCCGCTGGGTGCAGCTGGCCATGGCGATGGTCTGCATGGGGACCATCGCGAACCTGCAGTACGGCTGGACGCTGTTCGTCGATCCGCTGGCCGACCGGTTCGGCTGGAGCTACGCGGCGATCCAGGCGGCCTTCGCGGTGTTCGTCGTCGCGCAGACCTGCTCCGTGCCGGTGATCGGCTACCTTGTGGACCACTACGGCCCGCGCCCGGTGGTGCTGGGCGGCGGCCTGCTGTGCGCGGTCGGCTGGGTGATGAACGCCTTCGTCGATTCGCTGCCGCTGCTCTATGCGGCGGCAGCGATCACCGGCATTGGCGCCGGCGCCGTGTACGGCACCTGCGTCGGCGCCGCGCTGAAGTGGTTCCCGTACAAGCGCGGGCTCGCGGTGGGGCTTGTCGTCGCGAGCTTCGGCGCGGGCTCGGCGATCACCGTCGTGCCGATCTCGCTGGTGATCGCCTCGCGCGGCTACGAGGCGGCCTTCCTCTACTTCGGGCTCGGGCAGGGCTTGCTGGTCATCGCGCTCGCGCTCGGCTTCGAAGACCCGAACAAATTGCTCGAGCGAATCCCGCTGCCGCCGCGCCCGCCGCACCTGCGCCAGTCGCAGCGCGACTACACACCGGCGCAGGCGCTGCACACGCCGGTGTTCTGGGTCATGTACATCATCTTCGTGATGGTCGCCGCCGGCGGCCTCGTCGCCACCGCGCAGCTCGCCCTGATCGCGCGCGACCTCGGCATCCACGACGTGCCGGTGCAGCTGGCGGGCCTCGTGCTGCCGGCGCTCACCTTCGCTCTGGCCCTCGACCGAGTGCTCAACGGCGTCACGCGCCTGTTCTTCGGCTGGGTCTCCGATCACATCGGCCGCGAGGAGACGATGCTGATCGCGTTCATGCTCGAGGGCATCGTGATCCTGGCGATGTCGGAGCTCGGCGCGCATGCGCTGGGCTTCGTGCTGCTCACCGGCGCGCTGTATTTCGCCTGGGGCGAGATCTACAGCCTGTTCCCCTCCACCTGCGCCGACACCTTCGGCTCGAAGTTCGCCGCGGCCAACGCGGGCCTGCTCTACACGGCCAAGGGCGTGGCGGCGATCGCCGTGCCGATCTCCAGCGCCGTGGTCTGGGCCACGCGCGACTGGCATGCGGTGTTCCTGACGGCCGGCGCGATGAACATCGCGGCGGCCCTGCTCGCGTGGTTCGTGCTCAGGCCGATGCGGCAGCGCCTGCTGGAGACGGCCGGATAGGGGACGGCCCAGGGCTCGGCCTGCCGAGGCAGACCGAGCAGCCTCTCGCGCTTTTCCCCTTCCGTTCAGTAGCCGCCGCTGGGACTGGAGCTCGTCCTGTCGGAGGTATCGCTCTTCGCGGATTTGCCGGTCGCCTGGCAACCCGCTGCCAGGACAGCGACGAGAGCGAGAGCGAGCAGAGACATCCTGCGCCAAACAAATCGTGAGCTCATGTGCTTTCCTTTCCCTAGACGTTGGACAGCGCGTCAGCGCCCGCGAGGATGAACACAAGGACGATGGCGTTTATTCCCGGCCGGTGGCCTGAGCTACAGCTCGCGGTACGGCCTCTGAGCGCTCAGTCCCAGTCGTGATCGAAGCGGTCGTGCCAGCGGTGCCAGCGCCGCCATTCCTCACGCCGCCATTGCTCACGGCGCCAGGCGCGCTGTTCATACACGTAGCGAGGCTCCACGTACACGGGTGCCGGCTCGACATACACCGGGCCCGGCTGCACGTACACCGGTTCAGGCGCGACATACGCGGGCGTCCGCGGGTAGTACACGGGCGCTGGCACGCCGACAGAGAGGACGACGTCGGTGCGTGCGTGCGCGGCTTGGGCCAGGCCTACGCTGCCCAGCAAGACAGCGGCCACTGCGATGGCCTTGGAGCGGATCGAACGGTTCATGGAGCGCTCTCCTTGGGTTGACATGCCCGCATGGTGCGCGGAACACCATGAACGAACGCTGAATCGAACGCGAAGTCAGCGTGTCGAAACCGACGCTCGTCGTTCGTCGTCCAGACAAGCCTTCACCCACCAGGAGCCGAACGATGACCGTCATCATTACCGCATTCGAACGCTCGCCGGACGGCGGCAAAGGGCTGGCGCGCGATACGCGCGTGCGCTGGGCACTGGAGGAGGTGGGCCAGCCTTATGAAGTCCGGCTGGTTTCGTTCCGGGCGATGAAGGAGCCGGCGCACCTGGCCCTTCATCCCTTTGGCCAGATCCCCACCTACGAGGAAGGCGACCTCACCCTGTTCGAGACGGGCGCGATCGTGCTGCACATCGCGCAAGGCCATGCGGGCCTGTTGCCGAACGATGCCAACGCGCGCGCGCGTGCGGTCACGTGGATGTTTGCCGCGGTGAACACGGTGGAGCCGCCGATCCTCGAACTGGCGACGGCGAGGCTCTTCGAGAGCGACAAGCCCTGGCACGCCGACCGCCTGCCCCTGGTGGAAGACCGCGTTCGCGCCCGGCTGGAACAGCTTTCCGCGCGGCTGGGCGATGCCCACTGGCTCGATGGCGCATTCAGCGCGGGCGACCTGATGATGGTGTCCGTACTGCTCAGGCTGCGTTCTTCGGGCATGCTCGACCAGTTTCCGCGCCTGGCCGCCTATGTCGCGCGCGGCGAGGCGCGACCTGCGTACCGGCGGGCATTCGCCGCCCAGCTGGCGGTCAACACTGGCAAGCTGCAGGGCGGCACCTGACGGCTGCACACCGATAATCCGCCGTTTCGCCCGAAGTGCCCGTGACCCATTCGACCGCGCCCCATCCCGGCCCCCTGACGCCGGAGGATTTCGATCTTCTCGATGCCGAGCTCGACCTCCTGCGCGAGCAGGACGACGAGATTCCGCAATGGGAGTTCTGCGAGGGCTTTCTCGCCGCGCTCGTCTGCATGCGGCGCGAGGTGCCGCCCGAGGAGTACTGGCCCGTGCTGCTCGGAGAGGGCTTCCAGGAGATGGCCCACATGGAGTTCGTGTGGCGCTGGCGCCGCCGCCGCGACGAGATCGCCCGTGCGCTGGACGAACCGGTCGAATTGCCGGAAGACGAGCAAGCCACCTACCACCCGGAAGCGCTGGACACACTGGGCGCGATCCTGGCGCTGCCCTCGGAAGAGCGCGAGGAGGGTGATACCGAGAACCTGCCGGCTTACGCGCAGGTGTGGGCGCTGGGGTTCATGTACGCGGTGGAGAGCTGGCCGGAGGAGTGGCTGCCGCCGCGCGATCGGGATGCAGCAGCGATCCTGGACGCGGCGCTCGAAGACGTCGTTGCGCTGACGGAAGCCGATGGCGGCCGGCCCGCCGTGTCGATGTACCGTGAAGACGGGCCGCCGAGCGTGAGCCAGGAGCGCCTCGACGCTCTCGGCGCCGCCATCGGGGCCGTGTACGACCTGCGCCAGCTGTGGCGCAGCATCGGGCCGCGCGTCGACCCGGTCCGCAAGGCCGCGGAGCCGGGCCGCAACGATCCCTGTCCCTGTGGCAGCGGCAAGAAATACAAGAAGTGCCACGGCGCCGGATGACCGCGCTTTCCACTCCCTTGCGCGCCGCGGTGATCGGCGGCGGGCCGGCGGGCTTGATGGCCGCGGAGGTGCTGGCCCAGGAAGGCGTCGCCGTCGACCTGTTCGACGCGATGCCTTCCGTGGGCCGCAAGTTCCTGCTCGCCGGGCGCGGCGGCCTGAATCTCACTCACTCGGAGGCTTCCGAACCTTTCCTGGCCCGTTACGGGGATCGCAGCGCCGAACTGCGCAGCGCGATCTCCGCCTTCGGCGGCGAGGAGGTCCGGCGCTGGGCGGCCGCCCTGGGCGTCGAGACTTTCGTGGGGACGTCCGGGCGCGTGTTCCCGGTGGACATGAAGGCTGCGCCGCTGCTGCGCGCGTGGCTGCACCGGTTGCGCGCCGCTGGCGTGCGGCTGCACACGCGCCACCGCTGGAAGGGATGGGGATCCTCCACGGGTGAGCTCATCTTCGATACGCCGGCGGGGGACGCGGTCCATGCCGCGGATGCCACCGTCCTGGCCTTGGGCGGAGCCAGCTGGCCGCGCCTCGGCTCCGACGGCACGTGGGTGTCGCTCCTTGCGGCGCGCGGTGTGCCCATCGAGCCGCTGCAGCCTGCCAACTGCGGCTTCGACGTGGGCTGGAGCGAGCACCTGCGCCAGCGGTATGCCGGCCAGCCCGTCAAGCCGGTCGCCGCGCGCATGGCTGGCCAGCGGCCGCAGGACAGCCAGCAGGGCGAGTTCGTGGTGACGCAGACCGGCATCGAAGGCAGCCTGGTGTATGCCTTTGCTGCGCGACTGCGCGATGAGATCGCGAAGCATAGCAGCGCCACCTGGATCATGGACCTCCTGCCGCAACACAGCCCGGACCAGGTGCTGGCGGAAACCCGCCGTCCGCGCGGCTCGCGCAGCCTGTCCACGCACCTCAAGAGCCGCCTGGGCATTGCCGGCGTCAAGATGGCGTTGCTGCACGAAGTGCTCTCGCCCGGGCAGCTCAATGATCCCGAGCGGCTGGCAGCCGCGCTGAAGGCGCTGCCGCTGACACTGGCTCGACCCCGGCCGCTCGAAGAGGCCATCAGCACGGCCGGTGGCGTGCGCCTGGCCGCGCTGGATGCCGGTGGCATGCTGCGCGACCTGCCCGGCGTGTTCTGCTGCGGCGAGATGCTCGACTGGGAGGCGCCGACCGGGGGCTACCTGCTCACGGCGTGTTTCGCCACGGGCCGGCTCGCAGGGCAAGGCGCGGCCCGGTGGTTGCGACTCGCGCTCAACTGACGGCCAGAAGCTCCACGTCGAACTTCAGCGTCGCGTTCGGCGGGATCACGCCGCCTGCGCCGCGCGCACCATAGCCGAGTTGCGGCGGGATGATCAGCGTCCGCTTGCCACCGACCTTCATGCCGGCCACGCCCTCGTCCCAGCCGCGGATGACCATGCCGGCGCCCAGGGGAAACTCGAAGGGGTCGTTGCGGTCCCGGCTGGAGTCGAACTTCGCGCCTGGCGCGCCGTTCTCGTACAGCCAGCCGGTGTAGTGCACGCGCACCTTTTTGCCGGGGCCGGCCTGAGGGCCGCTGCCCACCAGTTCGTCTTCGTACTGGAGGCCGGATGGGTTCTGGTTCATGTCGATTCCTTTCACCGGCAGTGTACGGGCGGGCAATTGCAACCGCTTGCAGCATGGCGCGACAAGCGCTTCGCACAAGCGACAATGCGAGCCCTTTTCCTTTCACTCCCGCATCACCCGCATGCCGCTTTTCAAGAACATCGTGGTCTACCGCATCGGTGCCGGCTGGACGCCGCCGCCCCTGGAGCTGTTCGAGGCGGAATTGCAGCGTCTCGCGTTCCAGCCCTGCACACCGACACAGGAGCGATCGGCGGGCTGGGTGTCACCACGCGGTGAGGACCATGGCACGATGGTGGAAAGCGTCGCAGGCCAGTGGATCCTGAAGCTCGCCGTCGAACGCAAGAACGTGCCGGCCGGCGCCGTGCGCGCGGAGCTGGAGGCGCGCTGCAAGGCGATCGAGGCCGAGCGCGGCCGCAAGCCCGGACGCAAGGAGAAGTCCGAGATCAAGGACGAGATCGTCCTCACGTTCCTGCCGCGCGCCTTCAGCAAGAGGAGCTCGCACATGCTGTGGCTGGATGTGGCCAACCGGTCGCTCGTCGTCGCTGCAGGCAGCGCCAAGGCGGCCGAACCGGTGATCAAGCAGCTCGTCGACGTGATGGCCGACCTGAAGCATGTGCTGCCGCTCGCTCCCGTTTCGACGTCGGTCGCACCGGCCACCGCGATGGCCGAATGGCTCGCGACGCGGCAGCCGCCCGACGGCTTCACGATCGACCGCGACCTGGAGCTGCGCAATTCGGGCGAGGACAAATCGGTGGTGCGTTACGCGCGTCACAGCCTGGAGCTGGACGAGATCGGGCAGCACATTGAGCAGGGCAAGCTGCCGGTGCAGCTCGCGTTGACGTGGAACGAGCGGGTGTCCTTCGTGCTCACCGAGCAGCTGGCAATCCGCAAGATCGACATCCGCGGTGCCCAGGACGCCCCCAGGGGCGAAGACGGCTTCGATGCCGACGCCGCGATCGCGACGGGCGAGCTGTCGGGGCTGTTGCCTCAGCTGCTCGCGTCACTCGGCGGCGAGGCCGGGGGCGCTGCACACGCCGAGTGAGGTCTGCGGTCACTCCACCCGCCGCTGCCGCAGCGCGATCACGGCCAGCTCCGTGCGGCTGCCCGCGTGCAGCTTCTCCATGATGCGGCTGACGTAGTTCTTCACCGTGCCTTCGGCGAGGAACAGCATGGTGCCGATCTGCTTGTTGCTCTTGCCCTCGGCAATGAGCTGCAGCACCTTGCTCTCCTTCTCGGTCAGTGACGCGGTTTCGTCCTCGGGGTGTTCCGGCCGGACCGTCGGCGGCGGCGCGGTGTCCTGGATGCGGCGGAATTCGTCGAGCACCTTGCGCGCGATCTGCGGCGTGAGGTGCGATTCGCCGCGGTGCACGGCACGCACGGTGTCCACCACCTCGCGCTCGGTGGCGTCCTTCAGCAGGTAGGCCATTGCGCCGGCGCGCACGGCGTCGAAGACCGACTGCTCGGCCTCCATCGTCGTGAGCACGAGCACGCGCGTCTGCGGCAGCGTCGCGGTGATCTCGCGCGTGGCGCCGACGCCGCCCTTGCGCGGCATGTGCAGGTCCATCAGCACGACGTCCGGGCGCAGGCGCTTGGCCTGCTCGATCGCCTCGATGCCGTCGCCGGCCTCGCCGACGACTTCCATGTCGGGCTCCATCGACAGCATCAGCGCGAGCCCGCGCCGCACCAGCTGCTGGTCGTCGACGACCAGCAGCCGGATGCGGTTGGGAGCGGCGCGTTCGGCGGGCATGGGCACACTATACGGCGCCCCAGCGAGCGCATCGCTGGCGGGCAGCAGGTCGGACGTCATGCCGCCTGCAATCCCAGGCGCTGGCGCCGTGTCAGCCGGCACAGCGTCTCGGCCGCCAGGTTGAGGTGCGAAGCCACATCCTTCTGCGGCAGGCGCTCGAGCAATTCGGGATGGCGGTCGGAGAACTGCAGCACGCGGCTGGGCGCATCGAGCAGCAGCAGGGCCACGGCGTGGTCGACAATGGAGGCGCCGAGCAGCACCAGGCGCTCGTGGAACAGGCGGCGCACGGCCGGACGGTGCTCGATGAACGCTGCCCATTGCGCCATCGGCAGCGACACGACGACGGACCGCTTGGCGCACACGATCGCGAAGCCCGAACCGGATTGCTGGCGCCAGGCGTCGTAGCAGGTCTCGATGTCGCGCTCGCCGGCGAAGTGCAGCGTCATCTCGCGCCCTTCGGCGCTGGTGACCACGCGCTTCACCAGCCCTTCGATGACGAAGAAGTGGCGCAGGTCGCGGCTGCCCTGGTCCAGCAGGCGCTCGCCGCGATTGCCTTCCTGCACCGACAGCAGTGCGGCCAGTTCGGCGTGCGCCTCATCGTCGAGCCCGGCCAGCAGCGGGTGCGACTTCAGCTGCAGCTGGATGGTGTTGCGAAGCGGGTGGTGCGCGAGCGGGCTGTTCATGCCATAGACTGTAGGGACGCCCTGCGCGGGGATCCGCTGAGGAAGGTCATCGCCTGCGTGCCCCGTCGGTCACGAAACCGTCATGACGAAAGTCATGCCCGATCCCCGGGAAAACCGCAATGAGCCCGTGGCCAAAAAATTGACTCGCGTCAAGAGGATTTTTCGCCGCCGATCCGACAGTGCTCCGGCCGCATGCCCTACTTTTTCGGCACAGGAGACACCCCATGAGTAATTCAACTTACCCTTCTTCAGGCGCAAAAGCGCAACCCAGTTCGCTGTTCCGATGGGGACAGCTGATTTTCGGAATCATCTGCATGGCGATGATCGCCAACCTGCAGTACGGCTGGACGCTCTTCGTCAACCCCATTTCCGACAAGTTCGGCTGGACCCGCGCCGCCATCCAGGTGGCCTTCACGATCTTCGTGCTCACCGAGACCTGGCTCGTGCCGATCGAGGGCTACCTGGTCGACAAGTTCGGCCCGCGCCCCGTGGTGCTCGGCGGCGGCCTGCTGTGCGGCATCGGCTGGGTGCTGAACTCGTACGCCGACACGCTCACGATGCTGTACGTCGCCGCCGCGATCAGCGGTGTCGGCGCCGGCGCGGTGTACGGCACCTGCGTGGGTAACGCGCTGAAGTGGTTCCCGGACCGCCGCGGCCTCGCCGCGGGCCTGACGGCCGCGGGCTTCGGCGCGGGCTCGGCCCTCACGATCCTGCCGATCACGATGATGATCAAGTCGGCCGGCTACCAGGCGGCGTTCTTCAACTTCGGTATCGGCCAGGGCCTCGTCGTGATCGTGCTGGCCCTGCTGCTCGCCGACCCGAACAAGTACGCGAAGCCGCAGGCCGCCGCGGCCGGCAAGCACCTGCAGCAATCGCGCCGCGACTACGCGCCCTCCGAAGTGCTGCGCCAGCCCGTGTTCTGGGTCATGTACCTGATGTTCGTGATGGTGGCGGCCGGCGGCCTGATGGCCACCGCGCAGCTCGCGCCCATCGCCAAGGACTTCAAGATCATGGACGTGCCGGTGAACATCATGGGCCTGGTGCTGCCGGCGCTGACGTTCGCGCTCGCCATCGACCGCGTGCTCAACGGCCTGACCCGCCCGTTCTTCGGCTGGGTGTCCGACCGCATCGGCCGCGAGCTGACGATGTTCATCGCCTTCGCCATCGAAGCCGTCGGCATCCTCGCGCTCTACAACTTCGGCTCGAACCCGGTCGCCTTCGTGGTCCTCACCGGCATGGTGTTCTTCGCCTGGGGCGAGATCTATAGCCTGTTCCCGTCCACCTGCGCCGACACCTTCGGCTCGAAGTTCGCCGCCTCCAACGCCGGCATGCTGTACACCGCCAAGGGCACCGCGTCGCTGCTGGTGCCGCTCTCCAGCGTGCTCGTCGCCGCGACCGGCAGCTGGCATGCGGTGTTCGTGGTGGCCAGCATCATGAACGGCGCCGCCGCCCTGCTCGCCTGGTTCGTGCTGCGTCCGATGCGCCGCAACCTGGCCGGCAGGTCCACCCTCGTGGAAGGCGAATCGCTCGCCGTGCGCCAGGGCATGGTGCCCTCGGCCGAGTAAGCCGGTTCAGGCCCGCGTCAGATCTTGCCTTTCTGCCGAAGCCTGCTCAGGGTTTCGGGAGTCAGGTTCAGGAATGACGCGAGCTGCTTCTGCGGGATGCGATCGACCAGGTCCGGGTGCTTGCGCACGAAGCGATGCACCCGGCCCGGCGCATCCAGCAGGTGCAGCGTGATCGTGTGCGCCATGATCTCGCTCATTCCCCGCATCACCGAATACTCGAACGCCGCCTTCGCCTGCGGACGTGATTCGAGAAACGCTGCCCATTCGCGCAGCGGCATTCGCGCCACGCGCGTCTTCGTCACGCACACGATGCCGTAGGGCGTCGGGGTGCCCAGCCGCCACGCGGCGTAGCTCGTTTCCATCTCCCGCTCGTTCGCGAAGCGCAGGATCATCTCCTTGCCTTCCTTGTTCGCGACCACGCGCTTCAGGATGCCGTCGATGATGAAGTACTGCTCCATCTCGCGCACGCCCTGGTACAGCAGGAAGTCGCCCTTGTTGCCGTCGAAGATGGACAGGTGCGTCTCGAGCTCCGCGCGGTCCTCGTCGTTCAGCACGCCCAGGATCTCGTTCTGCTTCAACTGCAGTCGGATCACGTTGCGTTCGGGATGGCTCGCCAGGGACGTCATGGAATCCGGTTTTCTCGAAACTTGACCGCGGTCAACGGAGGAACGGGGACCCACGAATCATAGTCCGCTGCACGCCGAAGGGTCTTGAGCCCATGCGGCGGGAAACCCCTGAAGACGAATCGCTGCACAAGGAAACCCATGTCGTCTGTCCTCGACACACCACCGGCCACGAGCCACCGTGAAACGCCCGCCGACACGCGCGAGCTCACCGACGGCTTCCATCTCGTGATCGATGCCCTCAAGTTGAACGGCATCGAAACCATCTACGGCCTGCCCGGCATCCCGATCACCGACCTCACCCGCATGATGCAGGGCGCGGGCATGCGCGTGATCTCGTTCCGCCACGAGCAGAACGCGGGCAACGCCGCCGCGATCGCAGGCTTCCTCACGGGCAAGCCGGGCATCTGCCTGACGGTGTCGGCACCGGGCTTCCTCAACGGCCTCACGGCGCTCGCGAACGCGACGACCAACTGCTTCCCGATGATCCTGATCTCCGGCTCCTCCGAGCGCGAGATCGTCGACCTGCAGCAGGGCGACTACGAGGAGATGGACCAGCTCGCGATCGCCAAGCCGCTGTGCAAGGCCGCCTTCCGCGTGCTGCACGCCGAGGACATCGGCGTGGGCATCGCGCGTGCGATCCGCGCCGCCGTGTCGGGCCGCCCCGGTGGCGTGTACCTCGACCTGCCGGCCAAGCTGTTCGCGCAGACGATGGACGCCGAAGCCGGCAAGAAGTCGCTGATCAAGGTGGTCGATCCGGCACCGAAGCAGATCCCCGCGCCTGACGCCGTCCAGCGCGCCATCGACCTGCTCAAGGGCGCGAAGCGTCCGCTGATCCTGCTGGGCAAGGGCGCCGCCTATGCGCGCGCCGACGACGCGATCCGCACGCTGGTCGAGAAGAGCGGCATCCCCTACCTGCCGATGTCGATGGCCAAGGGCCTGCTGCCCGACACGCACCCGCAGTCGGCCGCCGCGACGCGCTCCTACGCGCTCGCCGAGGCCGACGTCGTGCTGCTGGTCGGCGCGCGCCTGAACTGGCTGCTGTCGCACGGCAAGGGCAAGACCTGGGGCGCCGAGAAGGGCGCGAAGAAGTTCATCCAGATCGACATCTCGCCCACCGAGATCGACAGCAACGTCGCGATCGCCGCGCCGGTGATCGGCGACATCGGCTCCTGCGTGGCCGCACTCAACGCCGCGATGGGCTCGAACTGGCCCAAGGCGCCCGCCGACTGGACCGCCGCCATCGCCGAGCGCAAGGACAAGAACATGTCCAAGATGGCCGCGCAGCTCGCCGCGCGTCCGACGCCGATGAACTTCCACAGCGCGCTCAGCGTGATCCGCGACATCGTCAAGGCGAACCCGGATGCGATGTTCGTCAACGAAGGCGCCAACACGCTCGACTTCGCCCGCTCGATCGTCGACATGTACAAGCCGCGCAAGCGCGTGGACGTCGGCACCTGGGGCGTGATGGGCATCGGCATGGGCTTCGCCGTCGCCGCCGCCGTCGAGACGGGCCAGCGCGTGATCGCCGTCGAGGGCGACAGCGCATTCGGCTTCTCCGGCATGGAAGTGGAGACGATCTGCCGCTACGACCTGCCGGTCTGCATCGTCGTCTTCAACAACAACGGCGTGTACCGCGGCACCGACAAGAACCTCGGCGGCGGCAAGGACGTCGCGCCCACCGTGTTCGTCAAGGGTTCGCGCTACGACAAGCTGATGGAAGCCTTCGGCGGCGTCGGCGTCAACGCCGTCACGGCCGACGAGCTGCAGAAGGCCATGGAGGCCGCCATCGCCTCGGGCAAGCCGACGCTGATCAACGCCGTCATCGACGAAGCGGCCGGCACCGAGAGCGGCCGCATCGCCAGCCTGAACCCGCAAAGTGCCGTGAGCAAGAAGCAATAACCCGTTTTCCGTTTTCTAGGAGATTCACCATGACCAAACCTCTCGCAGGCGTCAAGATCATCGACTTCACGCACGTGCAGGCCGGCCCCGCGTGCACCCAGCTGCTGGCCTGGTTCGGCGCCGACGTCATCAAGGTCGAGCGCCCGGGCTCCGGCGACGTCACGCGCAGCCAGCTGCGCGACATCCCCGACGCCGACGCGCTGTACTTCACGATGCTCAACAGCAACAAGCGCTCGCTGACGCTGGACACCAAGACGCCCGACGGCAAGAAGGTGCTCGAGAAGCTGATCAAGGAGTCCGACGTGATGGTCGAGAACTTCGGCCCCGGCGCGCTCGATCGCATGGGCTTCACGTGGGAGCGCATCCAGCAGCTCAACCCCGGCATGATCCTGGCCTCGGTCAAGGGCTTCAGCGAAGGCCACCACTACGAGGACCTGAAGGTCTACGAGAACGTCGCCCAGTGCGCCGGCGGCGCCGCCTCGACCACCGGCTGGTGGAAGGGCGAGAACTCCGAGCCCACGATCTCCGCGGCCGCGCTCGGTGACTCCAATACCGGCATGCACCTGGCCATCGGCATCCTCACGGCCTACATCGGCCGCCAGAAGACCGGCAAGGGCCAGAAGGTCGCCGTCTCGATGCAGGACGCCGTGCTGAACCTGTGCCGCGTGAAGATGCGCGACCAGCAGCGCCTGGAGAAGGTCGGCTACCTCGAAGAGTACCCCCAGTACCCGCACGAGATGGACGCGTTCAAGGACAAGGTCACCCCGCGCGGCGGCAATGCCGGCGGCGGCGGCCAGCCGGGCTGGATCCTGAAGTGCAAGGGCTGGGAGACCGACCCCAACGCGTACATCTACTTCACCGTGCAAGGCCACGCGTGGGAGCCGATCTGCGACGCGCTGGGCAAGCCCGAGTGGAAGACCGACCCGGCCTACACCACGGCCAAGGCGCGCCAGCCGCACATCAACGAGATCTTCGCGACCATCGAGGACTTCATCAAGGACAAGACCAAGTACGAAGCGGTGGACATCTTCCGCAAGTACGACATCCCGTGCGCCCCGGTGCTGTCGATGAAGGAACTGCTGCGCGACGAGTCGCTGCGCAAGAGCGGCTCGATCGTGGAAGTCGACCACCCGGTGCGCGGCAAGTACTGGACTATCGGCAGCCCGATCAAGTTCTCGGACCTCAAGCCGGAAGTCACCGCATCGCCCCTGCTGGGCCAGCACAGCGACGAAGTGCTCGCCGAACTGGGCTACACGAAGGACCAGATCGCGACCTTCCACGCCGTCGGCGTGATCTGATCGCACGCGGCATTCGCCGCATCGCACAAGCCGCAGGTTCGCCCTGCGGCTTTTTTGTTTCCGGTGGTTGGCGCCCCCGGCGGGAATCGAACCCACATCTAGCGCTTAGGAGGCGCTCGTTCTATCCATTGAACTACGGCGGCCGGCGGTCATTGTAGTCGGCGCCTCGCTGTGCTTCCCGACAGTGCGCATCGCTGACAAGGCGCGTCAGCGGCTTCCTACAGACATGCCTTTCACGCCCGATAACCTTTGGGGCCTGCAGGAACTCGAACAGCAGTCCAGAACAAGAAAACAGAAGCAACACGAAGGGGCATCCATGGCATCCGCCGAATTCCGAGTCGAAAGCAACCAACCGATCGCCGGCCGCTTCCTGCCGCAGCCGGGCGCACAGGAATATTTCTTCAGCGATCGCGCGCTCGCGGTCAGCCTGGCGGCCAAGAGCTTCACCCGCCCGTCGGGTGAGATCCGTGTGGTGCACGTGCCCACGGGGGAAGTCGTGTTCAGGAAACCGCCGGCACCGACCCGCGCCGAGTGGAACGACGAGCCCTGAGCCGGCTGCGGCTCAGCCGCGCAACTGCATGACGGCTTCGCGCAGCGCCGCCGCCCACGTGCGGCGGTCACGGCCGTGCGCGTGTTGCGGCTCGCCGAAGGCCACCACGGCCGCGAGCGGCGGCGCGCTCAGCGTGCGCCAGAGCGAGCCGACCAGCGTATCGTCGTCGACGTAGTTCGCTGCGCCGCTGGCCCGGCCCGAGGCCGCATCGACGAACGACAGCGCGACCGGTTGCGCCGGCGCGTCCGTGGAGATTGCCGCCTGCAGCATGTTGGCGTGGAACGGCAGCAGCGTGCGGCCGTCGGTGGTCGTGCCTTCGGGGAAGACCGCCAGCACGTCGCCCGCGCGCAGCGCATCGGCCATGTGGTGCACCACGCGCATGGCATCGCGCCGCGACTCGCGCTCGACGTACAGCGTGCCCGCGCCCGTCGCGAGCGTGCCGATCAGCGGCCAGTGCTTCACGTCCGATTTCGACACGAAACGGCAGTGCCGCGCCGCGTGCATCACGAGGATGTCCAGCCAGGAGATATGGTTCGCGACGAGCAGCATCGGGCCGTGCGCGGGCGGCGATCCGCTCAGCCGCAGCTCGATGCCGAGCACCCCGAGCATCTGCCGCGCCCATTGCTGCACGCGAGCATCGCGTTCGGCCTGGGTGAGGCGCGGGAACGTGAACCGGATGGTCCACCAGCCGCCCAGCGCGTGACCCAGCGCCGACAGCAGCCGCGACGTGGCGCGCAAGGCGGACATCGACTCAGGCAGCGCCCGGTCCCTCGTAGGCCAGCTGGCCGGCCGCGATCGTGCAGCGCACGCGCCCGCGCATCGGCCAGGCAGAGAAAGGCGTGTGCTTGCCCTGGCTGCGCAGGTGGCCGGGCGTGACCGCCCACTCGGCTTGCGGGTCGAACACGCACAGGTCGGCGACGCCGCCGGCCGCCAGCTGCCCGAGGCTCGCCTGCAAGGTGCCGAGCGAGGCGCCCAGCACCCTGGCCGGTGCGTGCGTGATGACGGCGAGGGACCGCATGAGACCCGCGCGGCTCTCCTCCCCCCAGCGCAGCGCGAGGGCGAGCAGCAGCTCGAGCCCGGTCGCGCCGGGCTCCGCCTCGCCGAACGGCAAGGTCTTGGCGTCCTCGTCGACCGGCGTGTGGTCGGACACGAGCGCGTCGATGGTGCCGTCGGCCAGGCCGGCGCGCAACGCGTCGCGGTCGCGCTGCTGGCGCAGCGGCGGGTTCAGGCGCGCACGGCTGTCGAAGAACCCGATGTCGTGGTCGGTCAGGTGCAGCGAGTTGATGCTGACGTCGCAGGTGACGGGCAGCTTCTGCTCCTTGGCCTGGCGCACGAGCTGCACGCCGTCGGCACTCGACAGCCGGCACAGGTGCACGCGCGCGCCGGTGACCTTCACCAGCTCGAAGATCGTATGCAGCGCGATCGTCTCCGCCGCGACCGGCACGCCCGGCAGGCCCAGGCGCGTCGCCAAAGAGCCGCTGGCGGCAACGCCGCGCCCGAGGTGCAGCTCCTGGGGGCGCAGCCACACCGTGTAGCCGAAGGTCGCCGCGTACTGGAAGGCGCGTTGCATCACCTGCGTGTTCGCCAGCGGCACTTCCGCCTGGCTGAAGCCGACGCAGCCGGCCTCGGTGAGTTCGACCATCTCGGTGAGGATCTCGCCTTCGAGCTTGCGCGTGAGCGCGCCCAGCGGGAACACGCGCGCCTGGTGCAATTTCTCGGCGCGGAACTTGAGCATCTCCACCAGGCCCGGCTCGTCGAGCACCGGGTCGGTGTCGGGCGGGCACACGAGGCTCGTCACGCCGCCCGCGACGGCCGCGGCCATCTCGCTTTCGAGCATGCCCTCGTGTTCGTAGCCCGGTTCGCGCAGGCGCACCGACAGGTCGACCAGCCCCGGCGCGACGATGCAGCCCTTGGCCTCGATGGTCTTGGCCGCGGTGAAGCCGTTGACGTCGCCGATCGAGACGATGCGCCCCGCGGCGACCGCGATGTCGGCGACCCGATCGAGTCTGGAAGCCGGGTCGACGACGCGGCCGTTTCGGATGAGGATCTTCATGTCGTTATGCCTCGTTGCCCGCGACGATGCTCATCACGGCCATGCGCACCGCGATGCCGAAGGTGACCTGCGGCAGGATCACGCTCTGCTTGCCGTCCACCACGGCCGAATCGATTTCCACGCCCCGGTTGATCGGCCCCGGGTGCATCACGATCGCGTCGGGCTTGGCCAGCTGCAGCTTTTCCGGCGTGAGCCCGAAGCTCTTGAAGAACTCCTGCGAGCTCGGCAGCAGCGCCCCGCTCATGCGCTCGTTCTGCAGCCGCAGCATGATCACCACGTCGCAGCCCTTGATGCCCTCTTCCAGCGTATGGCACACGCGCACGCCCATCTGCGCCATGTCGCCCGGCACCAGCGTCTTGGGCCCGACCACGCGCACTTCGGCGCAGCCGAGCGTGGTGAGCGCGTGGATGTCGGACCGCGCGACCCGGGAGTGCAGCACGTCGCCGACGATCGCCACCGTGAGGTTGGCGAAGTCCTTCTTGTAGTGGCGAATGGTGTACATGTCGAGCAGCCCCTGCGTGGGGTGCGCGTGGCGGCCGTCGCCGGCATTGATCACGTGCACGTGCGGCGCGACATGCTGCGCGATCAGGTAGGGCGCGCCCGATTCGCTGTGCCGCACGACGAACAGGTCGGCGGCCATCGCCGAGAGGTTGGCGATGGTGTCGAGCAGCGATTCGCCCTTGGTCGCCGACGAGCGCGCGATGTCGAGGTTGATCACGTCGGCCGACAGGCGCGTCGCGGCGATCTCGAAGGTCGTGCGCGTGCGGGTCGAGTTCTCGAAGAACAGGTTGAACACGCTCTTGCCGCGCAGCAGCGGTACTTTCTTCACCTCGCGGTCGCTGACGCTCACGAAGCTCGACGCCGTGTCGAGGATGTGCGTGACGATGTCGCGCGGCAGGCCTTCCACCGACAGCAAGTGGATCAGCTCGCCGTTGCGGTTCAGTTGCGGATTCTTCTTGTGGAGCATCAGCTCGCTTCTCCTTCCACCTTGAAACTGAACTTGCCGTGGTCGCCCCGTGCGAGAGCGAGCGATTGCGTGGCCGGCAGGGCCACGCGGGCGGCGGCGTAATCGGCCTGCACCGGCAGCTCGCGCCCGCCGCGGTCCACCAGCACGGCCAGCTTCACGCTGGCGGGACGCCCGTAGTCGAACAGCTCGTTGAGCACCGCGCGGATGGTGCGCCCGGTGTAGAGCACGTCATCGAGCAGGATGATGTGCGCGTCGTTGACGTCGAAATCGAGTTGTGTCTGCTGGCCCGCACCCGAGAGGCCGCGCTTCGCGAAGTCGTCGCGGTGCATCGCCGAGGAGATCACGCCCGCCTTGCCCGCGAGCTTCAAGTCGTGTTGCAGCCGCTCGGCCAGCCACGCGCCGCCGGAGGTGATGCCCACCAGCCTGGCCTGGCCGGCGCCGAGCTGCTGCACGCCGCGCACGAGCTCCTGGTAGAGCGCTTCGGCGTCGAGGGTGAGTTTCATGGCAGGCTCCTGAGGAACTGTTCGAGGATGATGCACGCCGCGCCCGCATCGGCGTCGGCCGCGCCGCCGCCCAGCGCTTCCGTCGTGCTGTAGCGCTCGTCCACCTCGTAGACGGGCAGCTTCACCCGCGCGGCGAGCTGGCGGGCGAACTTGCGCGCGCGGGCCGTATTGTCGTGGCTGGCGCCGTCGGGGTGGAAGGGCACGCCCACGACCAGCGCATCGGGCTGCCATTCGCGCACCCGCGCCTGCGCGGCGGCCAGCCGGGCGTCGGTCGAGTCCGCGCGGATGGTCGGCTGCGGCGTGGCGGTGCGCAGCATGCGGTTGCCCACGGCCACGCCGGTGCGCCTCGCGCCGAAATCGAAAGCTAAAAAGGTGGTGAAGTGCGGGGGAATGTCGATGGGTCGCCCCATCATGCGTGCCCCGCCTCCGTGGTGAGCATCCACGGCTGCAGGCCGAGCAGCGACAGCGCCTTCTCGTAGCGCTGGTCGACCGGCGTGTCGAAGATGACCGACACGTCAGCACCGACGGTCAGCCAGCTGTTCTCGGCGAGCTCGGATTCGAGCTGGCCCTCGCCCCAGGCCGAGTAGCCGAGCGAAACCAGCACCTTGCGCGGGCCGGCGCCGGTGGAGATCGCCTCGAGCACATCCTTGGACGTGGTCATCTCCAGGCCGCCGGGGATCGTCATCGTGGACGCGTACACCGTCTCCTGCGGCTCGGCCTCCCCGCCCTTGAACACGGCCTCGTGCAGCACGAAACCGCGCTCGACCTGGACCGGGCCGCCCTGGAACACCGGGGTGCCGGCGAGGTCGTCACGGGAGAGCGGCAGGTCCACCTTGTCGAACAGGTGGCGCAGGTTGATGTCGCTGGGCTTGTTGATGACCAGCCCCAGCGCGCCGCGCGGGCTGTGCTCGCACAGGTACACGACGCTGCGGGCGAACGACTCGTCCTGCAAGCCCGGCATCGCGATCAGGAAGTGATGCGTCAGGTTGATCGAGTCAGCTGCAGCATCGGAAGGCATGCACGTATTTTAAGGCTCCTTCGGGGCAGCCGCGGAACCGGCTTTGCCGGGCCGCTGGCAGCGCCCCCTTGAGGGGGAGGCGCCGCAGGCGCTTCGGGGGTGGGCCTGTCTACACCATCGCAGGCTGCGTGCAGTAGTGCTTTACGAGCGACAGCAACTCCTCTTCGGAGTAGGGTTTGCCGAGGTAGTGGTCCACGCCCAGTTCCTTCGCGTGCTCGCGGTGTTTTTCCGCGATGCGCGAGGTGATCATGATGATGGGCAGGTCCTTGGTGGCCGCATCGCCCCGGATGTTGCGCGCGAGGTCGAACCCGTCCATGCGCGGCATCTCGATGTCGGACAGCACGACGGCCGGCCGCTCTTCCGCCAGCCGCTCGATCGCCTGCAGGCCGTCGGCGGCCAGCGCGACGCGGTAACCCTCGCGCTGCAGCAGGCGCTGCGTCACGCGCCGCACCGTGATCGAATCGTCCACCACCAGCACCAGCGGCACCTGCGGCGCCGCGGGCATCAGCGGCTTGGCCGGTTCGGCCGCGCGCTTCTCGATCACCTCGGGCTGCGCGTGGTCGGCGCTGAGCGCGCGCGCCTGCTCGCCGTACACGGTGGACAGCGCCACCGGGTTGTAAATCAGCACCACCGCGCCGGACGCGAGCAGCGTCATGCCGGCCAGGCCCGGCAGGCGCGCCAGCTGCGGCCCGAGGTTCTTCACCACCACTTCCTGGTTGCCCAGGATTTCGTCGACGTGCACGGCGATGCGCTGCGCGGCGCTTCGGAAGATCACCACGGGCAGCGTCTTGCCCACCGGTTCGGTGCTGCGCGTGGACGACTGCAGCAGAGCGCCGGACCAGAAGAACGGCAACGGCTCGCCGCCGAAATCGTAGCTGCCGCCGTTGTAGGCCAGCTCGACCTCCTTGGCGGGGGCACGGCGCACGATCTCGACCAGGTTCGCAGGCACGCCGATGGAAAGATTGCCCGCGCGGATCATCACGACCTGCGTCACGGCGGTGGTCAGCGGCAGCACCAGCTTGAAGCTCGTGCCCTGGCCGGGGGTCGTCGCCGTCTCGATCCGGCCGCCCAGCGCGTTCACTTCGGCGCGCACCACGTCCATGCCGATGCCGCGGCCGGCCAGTTCGGTTACCTGCGAGGCGGTCGAGAAGCCGGGCATGAAGATCAGCTGCGCGGCTTCGCCATCCGACACGTCGTGGCCCGCCGCGATGAGGCCCTGCTCGCGCGCCTTCTCGCGGATGCGCGCGAGGTTCAGGCCGGCGCCGTCGTCCCGGAACTCGACCGAGACGTCGTTGCCTTCCTGGTGCAGGTTGATCACGATGGTGCCCGACGCGTCCTTGCCCGCGGCCGTCCGCGCCGCCGGGTCCTCGATGCCGTGCGCCACGCAGTTGCGCAGCAGGTGTTCGAAGGCGGGCGTCATGCGGTCCAGCACGCCGCGGTCCATTTCGATCGAGCCGCCGGTGATGTCCAGCTTGACCTGCTTGCCGGTCTCCTTCGACGCGAGGCGCACCACGCGATAGAGGCGGTCGGAGATGCCTTCGAACTCCACCATGCGCGTGCGCAGCAGGTCGCGCTGCAACTCGCGCGTCTGGCGCGCCTGCGCGACCAGGTCGTCTTCGGTCGCTTCCACCGTGCGCTGGATATTGCGCTGCACGGTGGCCACGTCGTTCACCGACTCGGCCATCATGCGGGTGAGTTCCTGCACGCGCGTGAAGCGGTCGAACTCGAGCGGGTCGAACGCCGCCCCGAGTTCCTGCGCCTGCGCGAGGCGCGACTGCATCTGGGTTTCGGCCTGCAGCTCGATGTCGCGCAGCTGGTTGCGCAGGCGGTCGAGGTTGCCGGTGAGGTCCGTCAGCGCGCCGCGCAATTGCCGCAGCTCCTGCTCCAGGCGCGAACGCGTGATCATCACCTCGCCGGCCTGGTTCACCAGGCGGTCGAGCAGCTGCGAGCGCACGCGCACGGCCTGGCCGGCCTGCGCGCGCGGCGCGACGACCTGAGTGCCGGCCGGTTGCGCAATGAGGGCGCGTTGCGGCGCCTGCATGGCCGCCAGTTGCCGTGCCTCGACCTGTACGAAGGCCTCCGCCACGGGGGCCACTGGCGCCGGCGCGATCGGCTCCGGCGCGGTCTCCAGCGGAGCCGCCTGCTCGCCCGCGGCGATGCGCGCGCACAGGGCATCGAAATTCGACTGGATGCCGTCGAAGCGATGGACGATCGGGTCGATGTCCGCGCCCGTCGCCGACTCGGTGCCGAGCGACTCGACGTGCGACTCCATGCGGTGCGCGAGTTCGCCCAGGCGCAACGCGCCCGCCAGCCGTGCACTGCCCTTGAGCGTGTGCAGTGCACGCAGCACCTCGTCGCGTGCGCCGCGGTTGTCGGGACGCGCCGACCACTGGCGCAGCGCGCCGCCCAGCTGGGGCAGCAGCTCCTGCGCCTCCTCCTCGAAGATCGGGAACAGGTCCGGGTCGACCGCGTCGGCGACGTCGATGTCCTCTTCCCCTTCGATGACCTCCACCGGTCGGGCGGGCACCGGCCGGCTGACGACGGGTTGGGCGAGCGGCTGCACGGGCGCCACCGGCTGCGCCTTGGCGGCCACCACGGCCGCGGGTGCAGGTGCAGGTGCAGGTGCAGGTTCGGGCTCGGGCACCGCCAGTTGCGGCATGTCCAACTCGAACGCCTCGATGTCCGGCGGCGAGCGCGAATCGGTCGCTTCGGCGCGCTCGGGAATGTCGAGCGTCTTCAGTGCCTCCAGCCCCTCCAGCACCGCGGGGTTGGGATCTTTCAGGAAGCCGGCGGCGAACTGGTGCAACAGGCGCCGGATCTCCTCGGCCGCTTCGGTGAAGGCCTTGCCGTGTTGCGGCGTGGCCCACGCGAGGCGCTGAGTGTATTCGAGCGCATTCTCCAGCGCGCGCGCGATTTCCGACAGGCTCTGGAAGCCGACGGTGGCGGAGCTGCCGGCCAGCGCGTGCGCCAGGCCCACCGGCGTGTCCGGCACGGGCTGGTGCAATTCCAGCGCCCATTCGGCCAGCTCGGTCGCAAGGCGGCGCGACCACTCGTCCGCCTCGTTCAGGTAGACGTTGTAGAGCGGGATGCCGATCCGCAGGCTGCCGATCACCTTCACCTGCTCGTCGCTCTCGGCGGCGGGCTCCGTCGTTTCCGGCTCGGCTTGCATGGGCGCCAGACCGGACACAGCCGAGAGGCTCGCAAAGTCGATGCCGTCGATTTCCAGCGGCTCCGGCACCGGCAGGGGCACCTCGTCGCGCAGCGACTGGGGGCTGGTCGGCGAGAAATCGAAATCGGGCGGCAGTTCGGCCGCGGAAATCTCGGCGACCAGGGGCGGCTCGCCGCGGATCACCTGCGTGGTCCCGAACGACAGCGGCTCGTCGAAAGAAAGCTCGATCGCCTCGATGGATTCGACCGCGGCGGGTTCGGCGGGCGCGGCCGGGATCTCGATCAACGGCTCGGGCGCCAGCTCGGGCATGGCTGCGGCTTCCACCACCTCGATCGTCTCGATGTCCTCGACCGCCGCCTGTTCGCCCGGCAACGTGAGCGGCACCAGCCGGCCTTCCGTGCGCATCGCGTCGGCCGGGCCGCGGAAGAAGCTGGCCTTCCACGCGTCGGCTCGGCGGCCGGCGATGTCCTCCACCCACCGCGCGAAGCCCTGCATGGCCTCGCGCGCGAGCACGCGCAATTCGTCGTGCGCGGGCTTCTGGTCGGCGAGCCAGGTGTTCAGCACCTGCTCCATGGCCCAGCCCGCCTCGCCGAATTCGTTGAGGCCCACCATGCGCGAGCTGCCCTTGAGCGTGTGGAACGCGCGGCGCAGTGTGGTGAGCTCGGCGATGTCGCTCGGCTGCGCCGCCAGCGCGTCGATCGCGGCCAGGCCGTTGGCCACCACTTCGCGCGCTTCCTCCAGGAAGATACCCAGCAGCTCGTCTTCCTCGATGTCGGGTTCGGTCGGCGGGGGCGCGACGAGCGGTGCCGCGGGCTTGACGGCGGCAGCCAGTTGCGTGAGCACGGCCGTCGTGCTGGAGGGATCCTGGGCGACGGCGGCGGCGGCCTCGCGCACGGAATTCGCGATCGCGGGCTTTTCGGCCAGCACGGCTTGAGCGGCCAGGCGATCGAGCTTCTCGCCGAGCTCCTGCGGCGTTTCCAGCGGTGCCAGGTTGCTGGCCACCGCGTCGACCTGTTCGCTGAGGGCGGCCATGTCCGATTCCGCCGCTTCCATTTCCTGCGGATGCGCGACACGTCCCATCAGCGGGCGCAGCTCGCCGGTCGTGTCGTCGTAGACGAACAGCTTCTTGGCCAGCGACGGCTGGTAATTGAGCATGTCGATGAGGAAGCCGAGCGCGCCGAGGTTGTTCCCCAGCTTCTCGAAGGTGCCCGCGGCCCGTGCGCGGTCCTCGTCGACCTCGGTGACGATGATTTCCTCGACGGCCTCACGCATGCGCTGCACGGCATGCGCGGCCTGGTCCAGGCCCAGCACGGAGAGCACGCCGCGCATCTGCGCGAGGTGGTTCGGCACGTCGGCCAGCGGTGCCTTGTCCGCGAGGTTGCGGAAATACTGGTCCAGCTGCTTCTCGAGCTCGCCCAGGGTGCCGCGCAATTCGCCCACGACGCTGCCCATGGTCTGGCGGTCGCTGACGCGGCGGTACAGCTCCTCCATCCAGTGCTCGAGCGGCGCCGGTTGCGCGCCCTGTCGCGCCTGGTCGAGGCGGGCAGCGAGCTTCGCGGTGCGCTCGGCGAGGTGGGCATCCGAGGTGTCGAGGTCCTCGAAGCTCGCCTCGAGATACAGGATCGCGGTGGCGACCTCCATCGCGACCTCGGCGCTCGGCGGGCGCGCCGTGCGCACCACCGTGTCCACGATGCCGCTCAGCGCCTGCGAGAGCGCCGTGCCCTTCGGATGCAGCTTGGCGAGCGCATCGCTCACGAGGTGGAACTGGTCGGCCACCGCCTTGAGCTTGCTCGCGTCACCGCCCGACAGCGTCGACCAGGTTTCCTTCGCCGCCGCGACGCGCTTGCGCGCCTGCGACAGCAGCATCGGATCGAAGCGGCCGTACTGCGGCGTCTGGTAGTCGACCGGCGTGAAGCGCGCCAGGCCCCAGGCCTCGCGCACGGCCGCCAGCGCGGGCGTGGCGGACGCATCCGGCGGCACCGCCTGCGCGCAGAAGAACACCAGGTCCTGCGCCAGGCGATCCGACACGCCCATCTCGCCCTTGGCCAGCGACGCGTACTGCAGCAGGATGCGCGAGCCCGCGCGCTTGACGTAGATGTCCAGCGGCAGCAGGCCCGCGCCCACCGCCTCGAAATAGGCGGCGCAAATCTTCCAGAACACCTTCGGCTGCCGGGCCGGCTGGGTGGACGCGAGCGACAGGCTCAGGTCCGCGAGGCCGCGCGCCGCCTCGGCATCGCCCGACTTCACCAGCTTGAGCACCCCCTGGTCCAACCTGGACCGCACCGCCGGGTCGTACACGACCGAGTGCCGCGCCCGCGGCGTCTTCGGCTCGGCCCAGCGCCACTCGAGCGACCAGAGGTCGGCCGGGTGCACGCGGTCGGCGCCGGCCAGCTCCTGCACGGCGCGGTACTGCGGGAACAGCGCGACCGACGACGCGGCCTTGCCCAGCAGCACGGCTTCCAGGTATTCGGTGAGGGCGAAGCCCGCGCGCTCGACCTTCGCGGCCGACTGCTCGTCGCACATCTCGGGCTTTTCGACGAAGCGATGCACCGCGGCTTCCATCGAGCGCAGCATGTGCGCGGGGGCGGCGAGGCCCACCATCTCCAGTGCGCCGACGGCCTGGTGCAACTGCTGCCGCGCGATGCGCAGCTGGCCGCCGTCGACGCCGGCCATGTCGGTCCCGCGTGCGAGCGCCGTGTCGCGCACGAAGCGTCGCAGCGCCGCCGATGCGGATTCGAGCGACTTGCGCAGCTCGTCCAGCACCCAGGCCAAGGGCCCCAGGTCGTTGGTGGCCAGGTCTAGGTCGTGTCCTGCTTCCATCGTGCTTTCCTCTGATGCGCCGCGCGCGTGACCTCGCCGCGGCGCGGCAAGGTCACTGCGTCACGCAATCTTGAATCGGGCCACCGACTGGCGCAGTTCCTCGGCCATCCGGGTCAGCTCGCGCACCTGCTGCGCCGTCGAGCGGGTACCTTCGCCGGTCTGCTCCGTCACGGCGAAGATGTGCTGGATGTTGCCGGCCACGACGTTGGCCGATTCGGCTTCCCTGGCCGCGGTCTTCGAGATGGTCTCGATCAGCTCGGCAAGCCGGCGCGACACCTGGTCGATCTGGGTGAGCGCCGTACCCGCGTTGTCGGACAGCTTGGCCCCTTCCACCACACCCTGCGTGGAGCGTTCCATGGCCGCGACCGCGTCCTGCGTGTCGGTCTGAATCGCGCGCACCAGCGCCGAGATCTGGCGCGTGGCGTCGGCGGAGCGTTCGGCCAGGCGCTGCACTTCTTCCGCCACCACCGAGAAGCCTCGTCCCGCTTCACCGGCCGACGCGGCCTGGATGGCGGCGTTCAGGGCCAGCACGTTCGTCTGTTCGGTAATGTCCGAGATCAGCTCCGTGATTTCACCGATCTCCTGCGACGACTCGCCCAGCCGCTTGATCCGCTTGGAGGTTTCCTGGATCTGGTCACGGATCGAGTTCATGCCGCCGATCGCGTTCTGCACGGCGGTGAGGCCCTGCTCGGCGGCGGCCAGCGACTGGCGCGCCACCTGGGCCGATTCGTTCGCCTGGCCGGACACATGGTTGATTCGGGTCGCCATGTCGAGCACCGACTGGCCGGTTTCGCGGATCTCGCGCAGCTGCTCGGTGGAAGCCGCCAGCAGCTCGGTGGAGGTCGATTCCACCTGCGCCGTCGTGGCCGCCACCTTCGTCACCGTGCTCTGCACGCTGCCCACCAGCTGCCGCAGTTCTTCCACCGTGTAGTTCACCGAGTCCGCGATGGCGCCCGTGATGTCCTCGGTCACGGTCGCTTCCTGCGTCAGGTCGCCTTCAGCCACCGTCTGCAGCTCGTTCATCAGCCGCAGAATGGCCGCCTGGTTCGCGTCGTTCACGCGCTTGGCTTCCTGCTCCTGGCGCTCGGCTTCCAGCCGCTGCTGTTCCGCGACCAGCTGCCGCTTGCGGCTGTCCTGCAGCTGCACGAAGGCCAGGCCGACCGAGCAAAGGATGGCGAACAGGGCCGACACGGCGAGGGTAGCCAGGGCGCCGGCGCCCAGGCCCGTCTGCGCCTGCAGCTTGCCCTGCAGGTCCTCCAGCGACTTACGCAGCGGCTCGGAGTCCGCGATGATCGCCGCCTGCGCTTCGCGCGCGGACACCAGGCCCTGCAGGTTGCCCAGGATGGCGCCGGCCTGCGTGCGGGTCTGTTCGTACAGCTTGAGCAGCGCGTCGAGGCGCTCGCGCGTCTGCGCGTCCTTGGTGCCCTGCAGGCGCAACTCGGGGCTGCCGTCGAGCAGGCCCTGCGCGATTTCCTTGAACGAGTTCAAGTCCTTGCCCAGCAGGAACACCGCCTCGGGCGACACGCCTTCCATCGTCAGGAATTCGTTGGCCGACTTGCCGATACGCTGCGTCAGCATCACCAGCTGGCCGGCGGCGGAGATCTCGGCCGGCGGCGCGTTCTGCTGCAGCTTGAGCGACGACACCGTCTCGGCGATTTCCAGCAGGTCCGACGACTGGCGGTTGATGGTGCGAAGGGCCGAGCCCACCTGCGTCAGGATCTTCTGCTGGCCCATGACGGTGCCGGCGTTCTTCTCGGCGCGTTCCATCAGCGGCGAGATCTTGTCGACGTCTTCCTGCAGCACTTCGGACACCGGCTGCAGGTTGAGCGACTCGTCACCGGCCTTCAGCGCGCGAACCTGCTTGGCCAGCACGTCGGATGCTTCCTTCACGTCCGGGAACGCCTGCGGCGAACCCACCAGCGCCTGGGACACGGACTTGGCGAGGCGCTGCGACTGCATCAGCGAGTTGCCGGTACCGGCCACCTGCTGCGCGACGCGGTTGGCCTGGTTCACCGCGAAGAACGCCACCGCACCGAGCACGACCAGCGAGGTCGCCAGCAAGGTGAACAGGATGCGCTGGTGGACGACCACCGAGCGGCGCCCGAGCACCGGCACCGAGATCAGGTCCTTCTGGGCCTCCTCGGGTGAGAGGATCGAATCGTCGCCCACGCTGTCCGGATCGGCCGGCGAGCCGGCCATCGGGTCCAGCGAGGCGTCGGGCGTTCCCAGGCTCAAGTCGCCGCTCGTTTCCGCCTGCGGTTCCTCGGACTTCTTGGAGAACAGTTTGGAGAGTTTCTCAACGACGGACATGGTGCGTGCCTTGCTGTCAATGGGCGCCTAGGCGCCGATGCTCAGGAACTGGGGTTGTTGGGCGAGCGCCTGCAGGTCGATCTCCTGCCAGTAGGCGCCGGCAGCGTCGGTGTAGCCGCTGCCGAAGTAGTCCGGCGCACCCTCGGGGCGCGCGCTGGAAGTGGAAAACGCGTCCATGTTGCGCAGGCCGGCGAGCCGGTCGATCAGCAGTGCGCAATTGATCTCGAGCGAGGAGTTCAGCGCGACCAGGCGCGACTCGGCCCGGGTCGCGTCGGAGCGCTGGGCAGGCGCCTGCCCGCCCACGAAACTCGTCAGATCCACGACGCCGTACAGGCCGCCGCGCAGGTTCGCCACACCCAGGAACCATGCCTGCGTGTACGGCACCGGCTGCGCACTGGCGAACGGAAAGATCTCGCCCGACTGCGCGAGCGGGAACAGGTATTTCCTGCCGCCGGATTCGACGGCCAGCCACGAGGCCTGGACGCCTTCCGTGCGCGCGGCCTGGAGCCGGTTCGCCAGGCGCGCCTGGAGCTCTCGCAGCGCTTCGCGGTTGGCCATGCTTCTTGTTCTTGGCGCGGGCGCGTCAGCCGAGCGCCTTGATCTTGGCCATCAGCTCGTCGGCGTCGACGGGCTTCGTGATGTAGTCGCGCGCGCCCTGGCGCATTCCCCACACCCGGTCCGTTTCCTGGTTCTTGCTCGTGCACATAATGATCGGCACGTCCGCATACAGCGGGTCGCGCGTGATGGCGCGCGTGAGCTGGAAGCCGTTCTGGCCGGGCATCACGACGTCCATCAGGATCAGGTCGGGCTTTTCCTCCGCCAGGCGCTTGAACGTGTCCTCCGCGTTCTCCGCCGTCTTCACCTTGAATCCGCTCTTCTGCAGAAGGTCCGTCATGAACATCAGTTCGGTCTTCGAATCGTCCACAACGAGAATTTTTTGTATTGCCATGACATCACTCCTTATTGGGCCTGCGCGGCGCCAAACTGCTGCACCGTCTGCAGCAACTGGTCCTTCGTAAACGGTTTGGTGAGGTAATCCTGCGAGCCGACCATGCGGCCGCGGGCCTTGTCGAACACGCCGTCCTTCGAGGACAGCATCACCACCGGCGTGTTCGCGAATTTCGCGTTGCGCTTGATGATCGCGCAGGTCTGGTAGCCGTCCAGGCGCGGCATCAGGATGTCGCAGAAGATCAGGTCGGGCTGGTAATCGTTGACCTTGGCCAGCGCATCGAATCCGTCTTCGGCGAGCAGCACGTCGTGACCGCCCTGTTTCAGGAAGATCTCAGCACTGCGCCGGATGGTGTTGCTGTCGTCGATCACCAGCACCTTCAAGCCAGTCGTGCTCACTTGACGCTGCTCCTCATATTTGTAACTGCATCGGTGGCGGCATCAGCCCAAGATATTCCCGGTGCCACCCTCCTTAAATCTGCACCATCTCGAAATCTTCCTTGCGGGCACCGCACTCGGGACAGGTCCAGTTCATCGGAACTTCGGACCAGGGCGTTCCCGGGGCGATGCCATGATCAGGGGCTCCGGCGGCTTCGTCGTAGATCCACCCGCAAATCAGACACATCCAGGTTTTGGTACTCGTCTCGGTCACAGCTTAAAGGGCCTTCGAATAGAATGCAACGATTGTATCGAGGGCCTTCGCAAGAGCTGCGCCACTGGTGCCGGCGGGTAAAAGAACCCCGCTTATGACAAACCCCAATCCCCCGGAAAACGACGACGAGCAAGGTGCGCAGGACACCGATCCCGCATGCGTGATCGTGTTCAACGCCAGCGACCCGAGCGGCGCCGGAGGCATCGCGGCGGACATCACGGCGATCGCATCCGTCGGCGCGCATGCACTGCCGGTTGTAACAGGCGCCTATGCGCGCGACACCGCCGAAGTGTTCGACCATTTCGCACTCGACGAGGACGCGGTCGCCGAGCAGGCGCGCGCCATCCTGGAGGACGTGCCCGCGCAGGTGTTCAAGGTGGGCTTCGTCGGCACGCCCGAGGCGATCAGCACCATCGCCGAGATCGCGGCCGACTATGCGGAAGTGCCCGTCATCGCCTACATGCCGAACCTCGCGTGGTGGGATGAATCGCAGATCGACCTGTACCTCGACGCCTTTCGCGAACTGATGCTTCCCCAGACCACCGTGTTGGTGGGAAACCACAGCACGCTGTGGCGCTGGCTGCTGCCGGACTGGAGCGGCGAGCGCGCGCCGGGCGCGCGCGACATCGCCAAGGCCGCTGCCGACATGGGTGTGCCCTACACGCTGGTGACGGGCGTGCCGCTGCCCGACCAGTTCATCGACAACGTGCTCGCCACGCCGCAGGCCGTGCTCGCGAGCGAGAAGTTCGAGCGCTTCGAGGCGGTGTTCTCCGGCGCCGGCGACACGCTCTCCGCCGCGCTCGCGGCGCTGGTCGCCAGCGGCTCGGACCTTGCCGCCGCCGCGACCGAATCGCTCTCCTACCTCGACCGCTGCCTCGACGCGGGCTTCCGCCCGGGCATGGGCAACGTCGTGCCGGACCGCCTGTTCTGGGCGCAGCCCGAGGGCGAGGACGCGGGCGAACTCACGCAGGAAGAAGCCCAGGCCCTGCAGGTCCTGGACATGCCCGCCCATGACACCAAACACTGACAAGAACCAGCAACTCTTCGAGCGCGCCCGCGCGCTGATCCCGGGCGGCGTGAACTCGCCCGTGCGCGCCTTCCGTGCCGTCGGCGGCACGCCGCGCTTCGTGGCGCGCGCGCAAGGCGCCTACTTCTGGGACGCCAACGGCACGCGCTACATCGACTACATCGGCTCCTGGGGCCCGATGATCCTCGGCCACGGCCACCCCGAAGTGCTCGAGGCGGTGCAGAAGGCCGCACGCGACGGCTTCTCGTTCGGTGCTCCGACCGAGCGCGAGGTCGAGCTCGCCGAGGAGATCGTGAAACACGTGCCCTCGGTCGAGATGGTGCGGCTCGTGAGCTCCGGCACCGAGGCGGCGATGAGCGCGATCCGCCTCGCCCGCGGCGCTACCGGCCGCACGAAGATCGTCAAGTTCGAAGGCTGCTACCACGGCCACGCGGATGCGCTGCTGGTGAAGGCCGGCTCCGGCCTCGCCACGTTCGGCAACCCGACCAGCGCGGGCGTGCCGGCCGAGGTGGTGCAGCACACGATCGTGCTCGAGTACAACAACGTGCAGCAGCTCGAGGAAGCCTTCGCGTTGCACGGCCGCGATCTCGCCTGCGTCGTCATCGAGCCGATAGCCGGCAACATGAATTTCGTGCGCGCCTCGCTGCCGTTCATGCGCCGCTGCCGCGAGCTGTGCACGCAGCACGGCGCGCTGCTGGTCCTGGACGAGGTGATGACGGGATTCCGCGTCGCGCTGGGCGGCGCGCAAAGCGTGTACGCCAGGGCGATCCCCGGCTTCGCGCCCGACCTCACCGTGCTCGGCAAGGTGATCGGCGGCGGCATGCCGCTGGCCGCGTTCGGCGGGCCGCGCGCGATCATGGAGCAGCTCGCGCCCCTTGGCCCGGTCTACCAGGCCGGCACGCTGTCGGGCAATCCGGTCGCCACGGCGTGCGGACTCGCGACTTTGCAACAGATCGCCCGCACGGGATTTTTTGGCACTCTTGCAGCCAAGACCGCCACACTCGTGAACGGTTTGAAGTCGGCCGCGGCCGGATCCGGCGTGCCTTTCAGCGCCGACTGCGAAGGCGGGATGTTCGGCTTCTTCCTGCTTCCGCAGCTGCCGCAGAACTATTCGCAGGTGATGAAAAGCGACCCGCAGCGCTTCAACGCGCTGTTCCATGGGCTGCTGGACCGCGGCGTGTACATCGCCCCGGCGCTGTACGAGGCCGGGTTCGTGAGCAGCGCGCACACCGAGGCGGACATCGAGCAGACCATCGCGGCGGCGCGCGAGGTCTTCGCGTCCTCGCTCTAGTGCCTGAAGTGGCGCACGCCTGAAAACACCATCGCGACGCCGCGCTCGTCGGCGGCGTCTATCACTTCCTGGTCGCGCATCGAGCCGCCCGGCTGGATGACGCAGGTCGCGCCCGCATCCACCACCACGTCCAGGCCGTCGCGGAACGGGAAGAACGCGTCGCTCGCGACCACCGTCCCCTGCAGGGACAGCTTCGCGTGCTGCGCCTTGATGCTGGCGATGCGCGCCGAATCGAGCCGGCTCATCTGCCCGGCCCCGACGCCCATCGTCATGCCGCCCTTGCAGAAGACGATCGCGTTGGACTTCACGTACTTCGCCACGGTCCAGGCGAACAGCAGGTCCTGCAGTTCTTCCTGCGTCGGCTGCTTCCTGGTCACGACCTTGAGGTCCGCGAGCTTCAGCTCGTGGTTGTCGGCCGTCTGCATGAGGATGCCGGAACTCACGCGCTTGAGGTCCATGGCGTTGCGGCTGTCGCCCCCCTTGGGCAACGCGATCTCCAGCACGCGCACGTTCTGCTTGGCCTTGAACACCTCGAGCGCCTCGGCGGAAAAGCCCGGGGCCATCAGCACCTCGACGAACTGCTTGCTCACGGACTGCGCCGCCGCGGCATCGACCGGGCGGTTGAAGGCGATGATGCCGCCGAAGGCCGACGTCGGGTCGGTCTGGAAAGCCTTCGAATACGACTCGAGCGGGTCCTTGCCCACGGCCACCCCGCACGGGTTGGCGTGCTTGACGATCACGCAGGCCGGCGCGTCGAAGCTCTTGACGCACTCCCACGCGGCGTCGGCATCGGCGATGTTGTTGTAGGAGAGCTCCTTTCCCTGCAGCTGCCTGGCCGTCACCAGCGAGCCCGGCGCCGGATGCAGGTCGCGGTAGAACGCGGCCTGCTGGTGCGGGTTCTCGCCGTAGCGCAGGTCCTGCAGCTTCACGAAGCGGCCATTGGCCTGGCCGGGGAACAGGCTGCGCGAGCCATCTTCCTGGATGGAAGACAGGTAATCGCTGATCGCGCCGTCGTAGTCGCTGATGCGGTTGAACGCCGCGACCGCGAGTGCGAAACGTGTCCTGTCCGACAGCTTGCCCTTCGCCTTGAGTTCCCCGATCACCGGCGCGTACTGCGATGCATCGGTGAGCACGCCGACGTCCTTCCAGTTCTTCGCCGCCGAGCGCACCATCGCCGGCCCGCCGATGTCGATGTTCTCGATCGCATCCTCCAGGGTGCAGCCGGGCCGGGCCACCGTCGCCTCGAACGGATAGAGGTTCACCACCAGCAGGTCGATGGTGGCGATGCCGTGGTCCTTCAGCGCCTGCATGTGCGCCGGCACGTCGCGGCGCGCCAGCAGGCCGCCGTGCACCTTCGGGTGCAGCGTCTTCACGCGGCCGTCGAGCATCTCGGGAAAGCCGGTGACTTCCGCCACCTCGGTGACGGGCAGGCCCTTGTCGGCGAGCAATTTGGCGGTGCCGCCGGTGGAGACCAGCTTCACGCCCAGCGCGTGCAGCGCCTGCGCGAGCTCGACGATGCCGGTCTTGTCGGAAACGGAGATCAGTGCGTTCATGTTCTTCACTTGAGCAGCCGGTGCTCGACCAGTTTCTTGCGCAGCGTGTTGCGGTTGAGGCCCAGCCACTCGGCGGCCTTGGACTGGTTGTGGTCGGCCTTGGCCATCACCACCTCCAGCAGCGGTTTTTCCACCACCTTCACCAGCATCTCGTACATCCCGTCCGGTTCCGTGCCGCGCAGGTCCTTGAAGTAGCCCTCCAGGCTCGCGCGCACGCACTCCTCGATGTGCTTCTTGCTCATTCCACAGTCTCCGCTGCCTGTTCTTCGTTGTCGCACCCCTGCGCCGCTGCCGGCATGCGATCGCCGGCCAGCGCGAGTTCGTCGAAGTAATCCGCGACGGCGCGCAACTGCAGCGCGCCATCCTCGATCGTGTTCATCCGCGCGCGGAACGCCTCGGCGCCCGGCAAGACCTTGACGTACCAGCCGATGTGCTTGCGCGCGCTGCGCACGCCCGTGTAGTCGCCATACAGGGCGTAATGGTCCTGCAGGTGGTCGAGCAGCAGGCGCTTCACCTCGGCGACGAGCGGCGGCGCGAGATGCGTGCCGGTCCCGAGGAAGTGCGCGACCTCGCGGAAGATCCAGGGCCGCCCCTGCGCGGCGCGGCCGATCATGATCGCATCCGCCTTCGTGTACGCGAGGACATCGCGCGCTTTCCCGGGCGTGGTGATGTCGCCGTTCGCGACCACGGGGATTCGCACCGCGGCCTTCACCGCCGCGATGGTGTCGTACTCCGCCTGGCCGCCATAGCCTTGTTCGCGCGTTCGGCCGTGCACCGTGAGCATCTGCACGCCGGCGCTCTCGAAGGCACGCGCCAGCGCGACGGCGTTCTTGTGCGACTGCGACCAGCCCGTGCGCATCTTGAGCGTGACCGGCACGCCATGCGGCGCGCACGCCTGCACGACCGCCGACGCGATCGCGATGGCCAGCGGCTCGTCCTGCATCAGCGCCGAGCCCGCCCACTTGTTGCACACCTTCTTGGCGGGGCAACCCATGTTGATGTCGATGATCTGCGCGCCGCGTTCGACGTTGTACACGGCCGCCTCGGCCATCATCGGCGCGTCGGTGCCCGCGATCTGCACCGCGATCGGGCCCGGCTCACCTTCATGGTCGGCACGGCGCGAGGTCTTGAGGCTCGTCCACAACTCCTTGCGCGAGGTCACCATTTCGCTCACCGCATGGCCCGCGCCGAGCGCGCGGCACAGCATGCGGAACGGCCGGTCCGTGACGCCCGCCATCGGCGCGACGAACAGGTTGTTCGCCAGGGAATGCGGGCCGATGTTCATGCGGGTGGAAAGGCGGGCTGCTGAAAAATGAGGCACGATTGTATGCCCGCCCCATCCCATGGGCTGAAATAAAAAACTGCGTATGTGCGTGCGTGTTCGCGATGCTTGAAATTTTCAGTGCATCATCTGCGCCGCATGGACTGGCTGGCTCCGCTACTGAACCTGCTGGCGCTGCCGCGCTACGGCCTCGCGACGCTCTTCATCGCGTCGTTCATCTCGGCCACGCTGCTGCCGGTCGCGTCGGAGCCGGCGCTGTACGGCCTGCTGCGCCTGAACCCCGAACTGTTCTGGAGCGCCATCGTCGTCGCGACCGCGGGCAACACGCTGGGAGGCGTGCTGGATTGGTGGATGGGATATGGCGCGCACAAGATCGCCGACAAGTACGCGCATTCGAAGTGGCACGCCAAGGCGCTCGACTGGCTCGAACGCCTGGGCCCCAAGGCCTGCCTGCTCGCGTGGCTGCCGGTGATCGGCGATCCGCTGTGCGCCGTCGCCGGATGGCTGCGCCTGCCGTTCTGGCAATGCACCTTCTACATGGCGCTGGGCAAGTTGATCCGCTACGTGGTCTACACGTATGCGCTGGTCTACATCTTCCCTACACGTTGAAGAGGAAGTTCAGCACGTCGCCGTCCTTGACGACGTACTCCTTGCCTTCGCTGCGCATCCGGCCCGCATCCTTGGCGCCCTGCTCGCCCTTGTGGGCGATGAAGTCGTCGAAGGCGATGGTCTGGGCGCGGATGAAGCCGCGCTCGAAATCGGTGTGGATCACGCCCGCGGCCTGCGGGGCGGTGTCGCCGACGTGGATCGTCCAGGCACGCACTTCCTTCACGCCCGCCGTGAAATAGGTCTGCAGGCCGAGCAGCCGGAAGGCGGCGCGGATCAGCCGATTGAGGCCCGGCTCGTCCTGCCCGATCTCGGCGAGGAACATCTTCTTGTCCTCCTCGCTCATGTCGGCCATCTCGGCTTCGAGTTTGGCGCAGATCACGACCACCGGTGCGTTCTGCTTCGCCGCGTACTCGCGCAGCTTGTCCAGGTACGGGTTGTCGTCGAAGCCGTTCTCGTCGACGTTGCCGACGAACATCGCGGGCTTGGCCGTGATGAGGAACAAGGGCTTGAGCAGCGCGCGTTCCTCGTCATTGAGTGGCAGCGTGCGCACCGGCTTGCCTTCGTTCAGGTGCGCCTGCACCTTGGTGAGCACCTGAACGAGCTTCGCGGCTTCCTTGTCGTTGCCCGATTTCGCCGCCTTCGAATAACGCGCCAGGCTCTTGTCCACCGTGCCGAGATCGGCCAGGCACAGCTCGGTCTGGATCACCTCGATGTCGGCCACCGGGTCGACGCGGCCCGCCACGTGCACCACGTTCGGGTCGTCGAAGCAGCGCACCACGTTGATGACGGCGTCGGTCTCGCGGATGTGCGCGAGGAACTGGTTGCCCAGGCCCTCGCCCTTGCTCGCACCGGCCACCAGGCCCGCGATGTCGACAAACTCGACAATGGCTGGCACGATGCGCTCGGGCTTGACGATCTCCGCCAGCTGCGCGAGCCGCGGGTCGGGCAGTTCCACGATCCCCACGTTGGGTTCGATCGTGCAGAAGGGATAGTTTTCGGCGGCAATCCCGGCCTTGGTCAAGGCATTGAAAAGCGTGGACTTTCCAACGTTCGGCAAACCTACAATCCCGCACTTCAAGCTCATGGCCGTATTCCAAAGACAAGCCGGAAAGTGTATGCGAAGCCTCTGGCGCGTCCTGGCGGCATCGCTCGTGCTGGTGTGCTGCGCGGCGTCGGGCGCCGGGTCCGCGGCGCCTGCGACGGTGCAGCTGGTCGATCCCCAGATGCACGTCGACGGGATGGAAGCCGGCGCCGTCTGGTTCGACCCGCAGGGCACGGTCCCCATCGAGCGCGTCGCGCAGGGCGGCGCAGGCGTGCAGTTCGTGCGGGGCCACAGCGACCAGATTCATTCGCTCGGGGAACAAGGCCAGCTGTGGATCCACTGGCGGCTCTCCCGCGCCCGGGGGGTGGAGAACGGCTGGGTCATGACGTTCCCGATGCCGACCCTCGACAGCGTGACGCTCTACCAGCAGAACGATCGCGGCCAATGGGTCGGGCAAACCGCGGGCGACACCATCGCAGTCGCCGGCTGGGCCGAGCCGGGGCGCTATCCGCACTTCAGGCTCGAACTGCCGCCCGGCCAGGTGCGCGACGTCTATGCGCGCATCCGCCACTTCACGCCGGCGAATTTCCCGGTGCAGATCCTCACCGAATCCGCCTTCGACGAGCGCATCCAGGTCGAGTACCTCGGCCTCGGCACCACGTTCGGCGCCCTGCTGCTGCTGATCATCGCGTGCGTGGCGCAGGCGTTCGTGTACCGCGATGGGGTGTATGGCTGGTATGCGGGCTACGCCCTGATCACCACGCTGAGCGCGGCGGCCTACACCGGCGCGGCGGCCCACCTGCTGTGGCCCGGCTTCGGCGCGCTGTGGGACGCGCCGCAGGCGATGCTGGCCTTGCTCGCCGGCGCGGCCGCGATCCTCTTCGTGCGCAACCTGATCGGCATCTCGGGTCGCCATCACCTGGTCGACAAGCTGGTGCTGGGCATCGGTTTCGCGGGCATCGCGCTCGCGGGCCTGTTCCCGGCCATGCCCAAGGGCGCGGGCCTGACCGTCACGGGCGTCTACACCGTCGCGGTCGTGCTGATCAACATGTGGGTCGCCTTCGAGGCCTGCCGGCGATCCGACGAGGTCGGCGCCTGGGTGCTGGCCGCCTACGCGCCGCTGGCCATGGCCGTCCTGTTGAGCGTGTCGCGGATGGCGGGCTGGCTGCCGGTGTCCTTCGGCACCCAGTACGCCATCGTGGTCGCGATGGCCGTCGAGGTGCCACTGCTGCTGGTCGCCCTCAACATCCGGTCGCGCGAGCGCCATGGCGCGCAGATCCGCGAACTGGCGCTGTCGACGCAGGACGCGCTCACGGGCCTGCTGGCCGCGCACCTGTTCCGCGACCGCCTGCGCCAGGTGATCGCGCGCTACAAGCGCGACCCCGACAACGCGGCGATCGTCTTCATCGACCTGGTGAATTACCCGGCGATCAAGACGCGGTTCGGCACGGCCGTGGCCGAACAGAGCCTGTTGCGCAGCGTGATCAAGCTGCGCCGCCTGCTGCGCGACGTCGACACCGTGAGCCGCATCGGCGAGGCGCGCTTCGGCCTGATCCTGGAAGGCGTCACCTCGCGCATCGCGGTGACGGACCGCGCCGCGCGCCTGATCGCCGCCGGGCTGATGCCGCTTAAGGGCCTCAAACCCGAGGTCACGCTGCAGTTCCACATCGCCGCCGTGCTGCTCGATGAACGCATGGGCGAGGCCGAGGAGCTGACCATGGCCCTCGATGAACTGCTCATGAGCATGTCGCCGCGCACGCGCCGGCCGATCCGCTTCGTCGATGCGCGGGAGACCCAGCCCGCCGAACCCGAATCCGATTCGGCCTTGCTTGACAGCGTCCCGCCGACGGGCTCGGTCGTCTCGATCAGTCGAAGGCCCAGTTCGCCGTGACGTCCTGGCCGACGCGCAGCATCGCGTCGATGCCTTCGAGCACGATGGCGTTCATCGCGAAGGTGATCGCACCATTCATCTCCTCGTTGCTGCGATAGCTGCGCAGCATCGCCCCGACTTCGGGCGAAGCGACGCCGGTCGCCGGATCGACATCGGGAATCGTGCAGCGCGTGCACGGCTTCACGGGCTCGAGCACCACGTCGCGGTCGGCCGCGATGCGGATGGCGGCCAACCTGTCCTCGTCATGCGCCTCGAGCCCGGCGAGCACGATGTTCGGCCGGAAGCGCTCGATGCCCACCGGCGCATGGCCCGCCGCGGCCAGGCGGCGATTGAGTTCCGCGATCGAGCCTTCGCTCGTCACGAGCAGCGGGAAGCCGTCGCTGAACTGGTTCAGCGCTTCGACGCCCCCCGTCCATTTCGGGCTGGAAACGCGCCGCACTTCGGGATCGAAGCGCACCAGCCGGCACGGGCGCTTCAGGAAATCGGTGAACCACTGCGCCGCCACCGACCCCATGTCCCAGGCCTCGACCTCGTCGTCCCACACACGCACCCGCCGCGGCGAGTCCACCGCCTCGATCGCGAGGTGCAGCGCCAGCATGCCGGGCGCGCGCAGCACCACCTCCGTGTGCTTCAGCTGGACCTTGACAAGAGCCATGCGCGGCTCGTCGCGCTGGCTGAGGAACTCGTTGCCCTCGTCGACCACCATCCAGGCGCGATCGAGGTCCAGGCCCGTTTCGGTGAGCACGGCTTCCTGCAACTCGACGCCGGCGCAGGATTTCACGGGGTAGACGAATAGCCGCGCGATGCGAGTGCGGACATCGGGTTCGGTGCTGCTCATGGGTGCGGATTGTGCCCGCCTCCTACAATTGGCGGCACTGATGGCCCTCGATGTCTGCATCCGTGGCGCCGGCATCGTCGGCCGCACGCTCGCCCTCCTGCTCGCACGCGAGCGGCTGCGCGTCGGGCTGGTGCGCCAGCCGGCGCCCGCTTCCGGCGCGAACAGCGACGTGCGCGCCTACGCCCTGAACGCCGCCTCGCGCGAGCTGCTGGAGCGCGTGCGCGGCTGGCCCGATGAACGGCACGCGACGCCGGTCGCCCGCATGGAAGTGCATGGTGACGAAGGCGGCGAGCTGGTGTTCCGCGCCGGCGACCCCGGCGTGCCCGCGCTGGCGTGGATCGTCGACGTCGGCGCGCTGCTGGCGCGCCTGGAAGACGCGTTGCGTTACGCGCCGCAGGTCGAATGGATAGACGCGCCGCAGCCGTCTTCACTGACCATCGTCACCGAGGGGCGCGCGAGCAGCTCGCGGGCGGAGTTCGGCGTGCAGTTCGATGTGACGCCCTACCCGCACCACGCGATCGCCGCGCGCCTGGACTGCGAAAAACCGCACGACAACGTCGCGCGCCAGTGGTTCGCGAACGGCGAGATCCTCGCGCTGCTGCCGCTGGGCGGCTCCAGCGTCGCGCTCGTCTGGTCGGTGATGGCGCCGCGCGCGGGCACGCTACTCTCGGCGCAGGCGCAGGATTTCTGCGCGCAGGTGGAGCATGCGTGCCATGGGGCGCTCGGGAAGATGACGCTCGCCAGCGAGCGCGCGGCCTGGCCCCTGCAGCGGGCGCTGGCGGATCGCTGGTGCGGGCCGGGCTGGGTGCTGGCCGGAGACGCGGCGCACAACGTGCATCCGCTCGCCGGGCAGGGACTGAACCTGGGGCTGGCGGACGCCGGCGAACTGGCACGCGTGCTGCACGAGCGGGAGCCCTGGCGCGGCGTGGGTGACGTCAAACTGCTGCGCCGCTACGAACGTGCCCGCAAGGGCGACGTGCTGGCCATGGGCGCCGTCACCGACGGCCTGCAGCAGTTATTCGCGCGCGAGGACGGCCCTTGGGGGCTCCTGCGCAACTGGGGCCTGACGGGCGTGGACCGCAGCGGGCCGCTGAAGGCCTGGTTCATGCGACAGGCGATGGGCAAGCTCTGAATCTTGAAAGTGGAAGTGCGATGAGATCGATCCGGAATGCCGCCGTCGCGGCCGTGGTGGCGCTGGGCGTCGTGTTCGCCGCGGGTGCGCAGGACGTCGAGAAGATCAGGAAGAACCTCGGCGAGCGGCTGCCGATGATGGGCAAGATCGACGAGGTGAGCAAGACGCCGATGCCGGGCGTCTACGAGGTCCGCGTCGGCATGGACCTGTACTACGCCGACGCCGAGGGCAATTTCCTGATCCACGGCTCCATGATCGACGCGAAACAGAGGCGCAACCTGACCGAGGAGCGGCAGGAGAAGCTGCTGGCGGTGCCGTTCGACGCGCTGCCGCTGAAGGACGCGTTCACCATCGTGCGCGGCAACGGCAAGCGCAAGGTCGCGATCTTCGAGGACCCGAACTGCCCGTACTGCAAGCACTTCGAGCGCGACCTGCAGAAGGTCGACAACGTGACGGTCTACATGTTCCTCTACCCGATCCTCGGGCCCGATTCGAACGACAAGTCGCGCAACCTGTGGTGCGCGAAGGACCGCGGCGCCGCCTGGATGGACTGGATGCTGCGCAACAAGGCCGCACCCGACGCGAAGTGCGACACCGCCGCGGTCGCGCGCAACGTGGAGTTCGGGCAGAAGTACAAGCTGACGGGCACGCCGACCATGATCCTCGCCGACGGCCGGCGCGTGCCGGGCGCCGTGTCGGCGCAGGACGTCGAGAAGCTCCTCTCCGAAAAGCAGTGAGTCCGGCATCCCGCGTGGCGAGCGTGCATTACCGCGTCGAAGCGGCGAGCCTGCACGCCCACCTGTTCCGCATCACCCTCGCGATCGCGCAGCCCGCCGCGCAGCAGCAGGTCTCGCTGCCGGTGTGGATCCCGGGCAGCTACCTCGTGCGCGAATTTTCGAAGCAGCTGCAGCGCCTTGCGGCCAAGCAGGACGAGCGCGCCGTCGCCGTCAGGCAACTCGACAAGTGCAGCTGGGAAATCGATTGCGTGCCCAGCAGCCCGCTCGTGCTCACGTACGAGGTCTACGCCTTCGACAACTCGGTGCGCACGGCCTGGCTCGACACGCAGCGGGCCTTCTTCAATGCGACCAGCCTGTGCCTGCGCGTGCACGACCAGGAGCACATGGTCCACTCGCTCGAACTCGCGCCGGTGGACGACAAGCCGCAATGGAAGGCGGCCACGGGACTGGCCGCCTACCGCATCAACAAGCGCGGCTTCGGGGTGTACCTCGCGACGGACTACGACGAACTCGCCGATTGCCCGGTGGAGATGGGCGAATTCTGGGACGCCGAATTCAAGGCAGGGGGTGTTCCGCATCGCATGGTGATCGCGGGCGCGCCGGCCTCGTTCGACGGCGACCGGCTGCTGGCCGACGTGCAGAAGATCTGCGAGGCCGAGATCCGCTTCTGGCACGACCGCAAGCGCCCGCCTTTCAAGTACTACCTGTTCATGCTCAACGCCGTGGACGACGGCTACGGCGGGCTGGAACACCGCAACTCCACCGCGCTGATCGGCGCGCGGCGCGACCTGCCGCGCATCGGCGATGCACGCCAGACCGACGGCTACGTCACGCTGCTGGGCCTGATCAGCCACGAGTACTTCCACACCTGGAACGTCAAGCGGCTGCGGCCCGCGGAGTTCGCGCACTACGACTACACGCGCGAGAACTACACGCAGCTGCTGTGGTTCTTCGAAGGCTTCACGAGCTACTACGACGACCTGCTGCTGCGCCGCGCCGGCGTGATCGACGACGCGACCTACGTCAAGCTGCTGAACAAGACCATCAACCAGGTGCTGCAGGCGCCGGGGCGCGAGGTCCAGTCGGTGGCGCAGGCGAGTTTCGACGCCTGGGTGAAGTACTACCGCACCGACGAGAACACGCCCAACGCGACGATCAGCTACTACACCAAGGGCGCGCTGGTGGCCCTGTGCTTCGACCTCACGCTGCGTTCGGAAGGTCACGCCTCGCTCGACGATGCGATGCGCGCGCTGTGGGCGCGCTGCATGGCCGGGCCGATGACCGAAGGTGACTTCGCCGCCGTGCTGAAGGAGCTCGGGGGCCGCACGTTCACGCGCGAGATCGCGGCGTGGGTACATGGCACCAAGGAGCTGCCGCTGGCCGACCTGCTGGCCACGCAAGGCATCCAGGTGCTCGAGGACGCCGCGCAATGGCAGCAGCGCCTGGGCATCCGTGCAGCCGAGACAGGCGGCACCATCGTGCTGAAGAACGTGCTGCGCGACGGCGCGGCCGAACAGGCGGGCATGGCAGCCGGCGACGAGTGGATCGGCATCGAGGTCGCGGGCCAGGCCTGGCGGCTCGCGAAGGTCGACGACCTGGCGCTCTACGCCGGCCCGCGTCGCAAGCTGACGGCGCTGGTCGCGCGCGACCGCCGCCTCCTGAGGCTCGAGCTGGCCCTGCCGTCCGTGACCACATGGCGGCTGGTGCTGCGCGAAGCGGCGCGGGCGCAATTGTGGCTGGCCGCCCACGCCTGACGGTCCGGCCGTCGATCCGCTTCGCGGCGCTCGCCGCGCTGGTGATCGCGCTGCATGCCTGGGTGCTGCAGTGGATGGACGAAGCGCTCGACAACCCGCCACCGATCAAGCCGATGGCGACGCCCATGTTCACGCGGCTGCTCAAGCCCGAGGCTGCGCCGCCACCCGAAGCGAAGCCTGCGCCGCCCCCGGCGAAGAAGCGCGAGTTGCTTGCGGCCGTGCGCAGGCCGGCGGCCCAACCTGCGGCGAAGCCCGCGGCCAGGCCTGCCTCGGCCCCGGAAGCGGCGGCCTCCGCGCCCGAAGTCGCGGCCTCGGACTTCGAAGTTCCGGCGGCGGCCGCGTCGGCGCCCGCGTCGGCACCGGCCTTGGCGCCGGCCTCGGCACCCCAACCCGCCGCATCGGCGACTGCGACTGCGAGCGTCGACAGCTGGCCGGCGGACACGCGCCTGTCGTATCGCCTGACGGGCTGGTACCGTGGCGAACTCGCGGGCAGTGCCCGCGTGCAGTGGCTGCGCCAGAAGGAGCGCTACGAGACCCGCGTTGAACTGGACCTGGGCATCCTGGGCTACCAGTTCCTGAGCCAGGGCGAACTGGCGGGCGATTCGCTCGCACCGCGGGCCTACCAGGAATCGACGCCCGGCCGCACGCGCCTCGTGCAGCTCGGGCCGGACAGCGTCGTGCTCAATGACGGCCGCACCGTGCCCAAGCCGCCCGGCGTGCAGGACACCGCGAGCCAGTTCGTCGAGTTGAGCCATCGCTTCTCGACCGGCAAGGAGCAGCTTGTCGTCGGCGGCACCACGACGATCTGGCTCGCGCGGCCGGGCGGTGTCGACCTGTGGACCTACGACATCATCGACCGCGAGCCGCTGCGCACGTCACAGCTCGGCACGATCGAGGCGTACCACCTGAAGCCGCGGCCGATCGAGAAGATGCGCGGCAACATCACGGCCGAGATCTGGCTCGCGCCGACGCTGCAGTACCTGCCCGTGCGCATCCGCATCAGCCAGGGGACGGAATCCTGGGTCGACATCCTGGTGGACCGGATCGAACAGCGCTAGGACTGGTTGACCGCGCTGGTCAACGAAGCTTTATCATTGCCGTCCATGCATGACAGACCGCGCGACGTCGCGTCGATCCGCCTGGACAACGCACTGGCGCTGTTCGACGAATTCGTCCGCAACACGGTCAAGGACCCGGATGCCGCCACCCTGCGCGGCCTGGAGCGCCGCTTCGCCGAGCGCCTCCAGATCCAGCCGAGTTACTGGAGCCAGATCAAGAGCCGCTCGCGCCAGATCGGCGAGCGGCTGGCGCGCCAGTTCGAGCAGCTGTCGCACAAGCCGCACGGCTGGATGGACGTGCCGCACGAGACGGGCGGCGCGTCAGCTGCGAGTGCGCGCGCGACGCCGGCAGCGCCGTCTGTCGCGACCCCGCCGGCGGAAAGCCACACGCCGCGCGATGACGACGAGCGCTTCATCGTCGGCCTCGTGCTCACGTACTACCGCCGTCACCCGGAGCGGGCCCGCACCCGCCTGCTGGACCTGCTGGGCGAAGTGCTGGTCCCCGGCACCCCGGCACCCAGTACTGCGCCGGCGAAAGCCCCCCCGCCCGCGGACGACGGCCGCAGCCTGTGGCAGCGGTCGCAGCAAGGCGTCGCCCCGCTCAAGAAGAAGCGCTGAACGCGCCCATCCATGTCGCGGCCGCGCGACGCCGTGCGCGGGCTGGCGATAAATCCAGCTTGCGCAAGATAATCAGTCGTTTATCATTTGCGCAAGTCGGCGCCGCGAGGCCCCGATGACGCCCTTCCGATCAACCCGCCCGCCATCCATGTCCATCGCGTTCTCGATCCCGCAGCCCGCCGCCGTCGCCATGCCGACGGCCGCACTGCCGTCGCATCGGGTTCGCGCCGCATCGGCATCGCGTGCACTCAACCCCCCGGGCGCCGCGCCCCCGCCTCGCTAAAGCAGTCCCAGCGAAGCGCGTTGCGCGGCCCGGTGGTTCGACAGACCCCCGGGCCGTGTTGTTTTTGGCCCTCCAGGAGATACCCGAGAGAAAAGCAAAAGGAGAGATTGCAATGACGCGAACGATGCCCTGGGCCGCGGGTGAAACGGCCCCGCCCTTGTCGGCCACCTTATTGAACCTGGTTGCCGCGATGCTGCGCCGCGCGAGCGAGCTGCTGGAGACGCGCGCGACGCGCCTGGCCGAGAGCGCGCAGGCCGAGGCCTTCGCGGCGGCGGCCGAACTGATCGAGGCGAGCGTGCACACGGTGGAATTCCACGCCATGCACCGCGACGGCGGCGCACCCGAAGGCGCGCTCTACATCAATGGCGAACTGGTGGGAACGATCAGCGGAGTGGTGCGCCTGTGATGCGCGTCGGACGCGGGGCGGTCGGTTAGGGCCTGTTAACAGGCCCTACTTCTTGCCGGCCGCCTCGCGCTCCTTCAGGATCGCCTCGCGGTCGGCGCGGTCGTAGGAGACGCCCGTGCAGCCCTGGTTGTAGGCGGCGACGTCCTTGCCGAGCGCATCGCGATCCTTCGCGAGTACATTGCCGCTTTCCTGCGCGGCCTTCAGGCGTGCCTCGTGCTCGCGCCAGCGGCGCTCGACACGCGGGCGGCGCGGCGAGTTCGGCGGATCGTCGGCCACCTTCTTCTGCTCCTCATTGAGCTGGACGGCCTCGGCACGGATTGCCTCGACTTCCTGGCCATGCTTGGCCACGCGCTCCTCGATGGCCTGCTTGCGGCCCGGCAGTTGCGCTTCGGAGTCCATGCACGCGCGCAGTTCCTCGCGCGTGAGGATCTTCTTCGTGGTGTCCTGCGCCGCGGCCGGCAGGCATAACGCGGCGGCCAGCGCGCCGCAGGCGATCGGGAAAAAGGAGGATGTCTTCATTGTTCGAAACTATAGCTTCCGCTGGTCGATGACACGCTTGGCCTTGCCCAAGCTCCGCTCCACGCCGCCCGGCGCCCGCACCTCGATGTGCGCCGTCGTGCCGACGTAAACCTTGATTTCGTGCGCGAGCTGTCCCGCGGCGGTGCGCGCTTCGTCACTGTCGGGCGCCACGCCGGGCCGCGTCTCCACGGCGACGGTCAACTCGTCCATCGGGCCGTCGCGCGTGAGGATGCACACGTAATGCGGCGCGAGCTCCAGGCGCTTGCAGATCAGCTCCTCGATCTGCGTCGGAAAGACATTGACCCCGCGCACGATCATCATGTCGTCGCTGCGGCCGGTGATCTTCTCCATGCGGCGCATCGTGCGCGCCGTGCCGGGCAGAAGGCGCGTCAGGTCGCGCGTGCGGTAGCGGATGATCGGCAGCGCCTCTTTGGTGAGGCTGGTGAACACGAGCTCGCCCAGCTCGCCTTCGGCCACGGGCCGGCCGGTCTCCGGATCGATGATCTCCGGATAGAAGTGGTCTTCCCAGATCGTCGGGCCGTCCTTGGTCTCGATGCACTCGTTGGCGACGCCGGGGCCCATCACTTCGGACAGGCCGTAGATGTCCACCGCGTCCATGTTCATGCGCTGCTCGATCGCATGGCGCATGTCGTTGGTCCAGGGCTCGGCGCCGAAGATGCCGATGCGCAGCGACGACTCGCGCGGGTTCAGGCCCTGGCGCTCGAACTCGTCGGCGATCGCCAGCATGTAGCTGGGCGTGACCATGATGATGTCCGGGCGGAAGTCGTTGATCAATTGCACCTGCCGCTCGGTCTGCCCGCCGCCGAACGGCACCACCGTCAGCCCGAGCCGCTCCGCGCCGTAATGCGCGCCGAGCCCGCCGGTGAACAGGCCGTAGCCGTAACTCACATGCACGAGGTCGCCGGGCATCGCGCCGGAGGCGCGGATGCTGCGCGCCATCACGGTCGACCAGGTGTCGATGTCGTTCCTCGTGTAGCCGACCACCGTCGGCTTGCCGGTCGTGCCGCTCGACGCGTGGATGCGCACGCACTGCTCGCGCGGCACCGCGAACATGCCGAACGGATAGTGGTCGCGCAGGTCCTGCTTGGTCGTGAACGGGAATTTCGCGAGGTCGGCGAGCGTGCGGCAGTCATCCGGATGCACGCCGGCGGCGTCGAACTTCTTGCGGTACACGGGCGAATTCGCGTAGGCGTGGGCGAGCGTGGACTGCAGGCGCTTGAACTGCAGCGCGCGCAATTCGTCGACCGAGGCCTTCTCGATCGGCTCGAGTTCGAACTGCCGATGGATCATGGTCATGGCGCGCCCTCCTGCGGAATCACATGGCCCTGGATGTGGGCGCTCTTGCCGCGGAACATCGCGACGACTTCGCCGTGCTGGTTGGTCACCTTCATGTCGTAGATGCCGTGGCGGCCCTGCAGCACCTGCTCGACGCCCTCGCAGGTGAGCACGTCACCCAGCTTGCCGGGCTTGAGGAACTCGATGCTGCAGCCGGCGGCCACCGTCACCTTGTTGTGGCTGTTGCAGGCGAAGGCGAAGGTCGAATCCGCCAGCGTGAAGATGAAGCCGCCGTGGCAGATCTCGTGTCCGTTGAGCATCTCCCGGCGCACGGCCATGCGCATCACGGCGCGGCCCGGCGTGCAGCTCAGCAGCTCCATCTTCATGAATTCGCGGCTGGCGCGGTCGGCCGCGAACATCGCTTCGCCGACGCGCGTGGCGAGCTGCTCGGGTGTCACCATCACTCGCCCTTGAACCGGGGCGCGCGCTTCTCGCGGAACGCCATCACGCCTTCGATGTAGTCGTGCGTGCGGCCCAGCGCCGATTGCGTGTCGCGTTCGAGGTCGAGCTGCTTGTCGAGCTCGTTGGTCGCTGCGGCGCGCAGCAGCTTGCGCGTTTCGACCAGCGCCCGGGTCGGCATGGCGGCAAGCCGCTGCGCGAGCGTCATCGCCGCGGCTACGCAGTCCTGGCCCTCGGGCACGACGTCCCAGATCAATCCCCATTCCTTCGCGTCCTGCGCGGCGATCTTGTCGCTCAGCATCGCCGCGCCCATCGCCCGCGCCAAGCCCAGCTTCTTGACCAGGAACCAGGTTCCGCCGGCATCGGGCACCAGGCCGATCTTGCTGAAGGCCAGCGTGAAGCTCGCGTTGGAGGCGGCCAGCGCCATGTCGCAACCCAGCGCGATCGACACGCCCGCGCCGGCCGCGCTGCCGTTGATCGCGGCGATGGTGGGCACGCGCAGCGCCTGCAGCTTGCGCACCGTGGGATTGAAGGCTTTCTCGATGATGGGCCCCGGGTCCGCCCGCTTTGCCAGGTCCGGCCCCGGCGCGAAATCGAACTCCGCGAGGTCCGCGCCGGCGCAGAAGCCCCGGCCCGCGCCGGTGAGCACCATCGCGCGGATCGCCTTGTCGGCCTCGATGCGATCGAGCACGCCCCACAGCTCCTCGTGCATCGCGCGCGTGAAGCTGTTCAGGGCCTGCGGGCGATGGAGCGTCACGAGCGCCACGCTGTCGCGCGCCTCGTACAGCACGTTCGGTTCGGTCATCGTCGTCTCCTGTACCGGCGGCCACTTTACCATTGCCCGACCGATTGGTCGGCTAATGGATTTCCCTTCGGTATAGTCCTTGCCGAAGGAGAACAGACATGGCCTACGAAGCGATCGAAGTCCGCACCGAAGGCGGCAAGGTCGGCGTGATCACGCTCAACCGCCCCAAGCAATTGAACGCACTGAACGACCAGCTCATGGACGAGCTGGGCGCGGCGCTGAAGGCGTTCGATGCCCAGGATGCGATCGGCTGCATCATCGTGACCGGCAGCGAGAAGGCCTTCGCGGCCGGCGCCGACATCAGCGCGATGGCGAAGTACGAATTCGCCGACGTCTACCAGCGCGACTTCATCACGCGCAACTGGGAAACCATCCGCTCGATCCGCAAGCCGGTGATCGCGGCCGTGAGCGGCTTCGCATTGGGCGGCGGCTGCGAGCTGGCGATGATGTGCGACTTCATCATCGCCGCCGACAACGCGAAGTTCGGCCAGCCCGAGATCAAGATCGGCATCATCCCCGGCGCCGGCGGCACGCAGCGCCTGCCGCGCGCATTGGGCAAGTCGAAGGCGATGGACCTCGTGCTGACCGCGCGCATGATGGACGCGCAGGAAGCCGAGCGCGCCGGCCTGGTGAGCCGCATCGTGCCGCAGGGCAAATTGATGGACGAGGCGCTCGCCGCCGCGCTCACGATCGCCGACATGCCGCGCCTGGCGGCGATGGCGGCCAAGGAAGCGGTGAACCGCGCCTTCGAAGGCGGGCTGTCGGACGGCGTGATGTTCGAGCGCCGCATCTTCCACTCGCTCTTCGCCACGCGCGACCAGAAGGAAGGCATGGACGCCTTCCTCGCCAAGCGCAAGCCCGAGTTCAAAGGCGCTTGAGGCGCCGCCACTGAGCGATCGCCTGCACCGTGGTGCACGCCAGGCCGTGTCTTTCGGCGAAGGCGCGCACCTGCTCGCCGCGGGCCATCGTGCCATCCGGGTTCATCAGCTCGCACAGCACGCCCGCGGGCGGCAGGCCGGCGAGCCGGGGCAGGTCGATCGCCGCTTCGGTGTGGCCGTCGCGCTCGATCGTGCCGCCCGGTTTCGCGACCAGCGGGAACACGTGGCCGGGGCTGACGATCTCGCTGCGCTCCAGCGTCGAGCGCAGCGCGCACTGGATGGTCTGCACGCGATCGGCCGCCGAGACGCCGGTCGTCACGCCGTGCGCCGCTTCGATCGATTGCGTGAACGCGGTGGCGAAGCGCGAGCGGTTCACCTCGACCATCGGCCGCAGCTTCAGCTCGCTCGCCTTCTCGCGCGTGATGCACAGGCACACGATGCCGCTGCCTTCGCGGATCATCATCGCCATCACGGCGGGCGTGATGCGATCGGCGGCGCATATGAGGTCGGCCTCGTTCTCGCGCGCCGCGTCATCGAGCACGAGCACCGGCCGGCCGGCCGCGACCTGCGCGATGACCTCCGGCATCGGGGTCAAGGCAAGAACGGACTGGGAAATCGTCGTCGTCATGAAACGCTCCTGTTGTTGAACAAAAACGCTTCAAGGCAGCTCAATTGGGGGCAGAGACCAATTAAGCACATCGCAATGCGATGCGATCAAAGACCTGCGCAGCAGGTCAAGCTTGATTGGACTCTGACCCCAATCAAGCACGCCGCAACGCATATCTTCTTTCATCCGGACTGTGACCGTCGGCTCCAGCTCTTGCCTGGATCTGCTGACCGTTCAACTGAACGCGCTCGCGGGCTCACGGCCCTTTCGAGCCGCCTACCGCCGGTGGGGAATTGCACCCCGCCCTGAAGACGACACTATCCTAAGCCGGATGCAAGACCCCTGCAGACGCCTGCGCGACTGCTCCCTAGCTCTTTCGTAGCATGCTAACGCTCTGGGCTATAGTCGTCCCGCAAGGAGACGGACCGTGGCAGTTTCGGGCGGTGGGGTGCGCAAGCGGCATGCGATGGTGCGGCAGGCGGCCGTGGCGCAATGGCGCATCTCGCGCCTGCCGCCGACGGTGCGCGGACTCATCTGGTCCGCCGCGTCGGGCCTGACCTTCGCGCTGCTCAACACGATCATGCGCAAGCTCACCGCGCAGGTCGGCACCTTCGAGACCCAGTTCCTGCGCTACGCGTTCGGCCTGGCCGTGATGCTGCCCTTCGTGCTGCGCGCGGGCTGGCGCAGCTACATCCCGCACAGCATCGCCGGCCAGTTCGTGCGCGGCGGCGTGCACACCGTGGGCCTGCTGCTCTGGTTCGCAGCGCTGCCCTACATCACCATCGCCGACACCACCGCCATCGGCTTCACCGGCCCGATCTTCATCATGCTGGGCGCCGCCTGGATGTTCGGTGAGCGCATGCGCTGGGAGCGCTGGCTGGCCGCAGGCATCGGCTTCGCCGGCGTGCTGATCGTGGTCGCGCCCAAACTGACGGGCGGCGGCGGCTGGTACACGCTGGTGATGCTCGGCTCGGCACCGGTGTTCGCGCTCTCCTACCTGATCACCAAGAGCCTGACGAAATACGAACGGCCGGAGGTCATCGTCGTGTGGCAGGCGATCTCGGTGGCGCTGCTCAGCCTGCCGCTGGGCGTGACGCACTGGACCACGCCCACGGCCTTGCAACTGCTCGCATTCGCCACCTGCGGCTGCCTCGGCAGCCTCGGCCACTACATGCTCACGCGCTCGTTCAGCGTGGCCGACATCTCGGCGACCCAGTCGGTGAAGTTCCTGGACCTGGTGTGGGCCACCTTGCTCGGATGGCTGGCGTTCGGCGACATGCCGAGCCAGTCGACGCTGGTCGGCGGCGCGGTGATCTGCGCCTCGACGCTGTGGATCGCGCGGCGCGAGGCGAGGCGCCTGCCGGCTTAGGCCGCGCGCTCGCCCAGGCCGATATCCACGGCCATTTCGCTGGCGAGCCCGTCCAGTTCCTGCCGCAACGCATCCACCGGGATCGCAGCGGGAACGAGCAGCTGCGCGCCGATCTTGAAGGTCGGCTTGCCCGATCCGCCACCGACGATCTCGGTATGCAGGTTCGCGATGCTGATGCCGCGTTGCGCCAGCATGCGCGTGAGGCGGCTGACGATCCCGATCTGGTCGTCGCCGACGAGTTCGAGATCGAACGCACGCATCGACGCCGGCACCGGCGCGGCGCCGCTCTTCGCGATCACGACCTGCAAGCCGCCGGATTCGAGACCGCGCAGCGACTCCGCCAGCTTGTCGGCGTTTTCGCGCGGCACATCGAACTGGACCATGCCGGCGAACTCGCCGGCCGCACGTGCCATGCGGCTGGCCGCCCAATTGGCACCGAAGCGTTGCGCGCAATCCGCGAGCGAACTGACGATGCCCGGCCGGTCGCGGCCCATGATCGTGACCACCAGCGAGATCGCGGCGGGCGCCTCGCCCTCGGCGTGGACCACGGGCTTGCGGATCATCGGCGCCTTGGTGGCAAAGCGCGGGTCCTGCGGATAAGCCGGCAAGCTGCCGTGCTGGCGCGCATACTGCACGACCTGCGACAGCAAGCGCAGGCCCATAGGCGCCAGCGCGCGTTCCCACAAGTCACGGGCGGTCTCGCCCTTGGCGACGAAGCACCAGTCCTGCGCGGCGATGGCGCCGGCGTCCCAGCCGTCGGCCAGGTGGTACACCGAGCCGCCCGCGATCGGGTCACCTTCCATGATGGTCCACTCCACCGCGGCGATGCCCCGGTGGCGCGGCAGCAGCGACGGGTGGTAGCCGATGCCGCCGAGGCGCGATCGCGCCAGGGCCTCGTTGCTCACGCGCGCGTGCGTGTGCGCAGCCACGATCAGGTCGGTGCCCGGCGCGATGGCTTCCGCCGGCACCAGCTTGGGGTTCTCGAGCACGTGAACCGCGTAGCCGGCGGCCGTCGCGGCCAGCGCGAGGCGGTCATCGGCCGCGGGTGCGACCACGCTCGTGAACTCGATGCCCTCCTCATGGCGCAGCGTCTCGAACACCAAAGCGCCAAAGTAACGTGATCCCACCAATGCGCACTTCATGCCGGCTCCATCGCAAAGCAATTCGTGGAGATTATCGTGGGGCATCCCGCGGCTCGCGCCGCCGCCTCATGGATGCCACTTCGATACGACCGCGGGCGTCTGGGTCGACTTCGCACCGGCGATGCCGTAAGACAGCTGGTTCGCCGCGCGGATCACGATCTTCGCGAGGCTCTCCAGGCGGGCCGTGGTCAGGCGCGAACTCGGGCCGGAGATGCAGACCGAGCCGAGCAGGCGCCAGTTCAGCCCGAACACCGGCGCCGCGACGCTGGACACATCGGCCTCGCGCTCGCCCATGGAAATGTGATAGCCGCGCTGGCGAATTTCCTCATAGATCTCGCCCTTCGCCCCCGAGAACGCGAGGATCACGCGGCCCGGCGCCCCCTTGTTCAGGGGCAGGCGCTCGCCGATGCGCACGTGGTGGCGCACCGAGCGCGGCCCTTCCACGCGGGCGATGCAGGAGCGGATGTCGCCTTCGCGCACGTAGAAGGATGCGCTCTCCCCGCTCGCCTTCACGAGCTCGTGCAGAGTCGGCTCGACGACGTTGTTGACGTCGAATGCCGCCTGGTAGCGCGTGCCCAGCCAGCCCGTGGCCGGCCCGAGGCGCCACTGCCCGTCCTCGGTCTGCACCATGTACTGCGACATCGCCAGCGTCCGCGCCAGGCGCAGGACGGTGGTCTTGTGCATGCCGCAGCGGCGGCTGAGCTCGGCCAGGGGCAGCGAGGCTTCGCCCACCTGGAAACATTCCATCAGGGCCAGCGCCCGCGTGACGGCGGTGACGCCGCCGGCATCTTCACCGGACGATTTCGTATCCCGGACCATGGTTCATTCTGCGAAACGTCATTGTACGCCGTGCAACACGCGCCTACAGTGGCGAGATCGGCCATTCGCGGCCGGCATACAGGAGACAGATTCGATGAACTTGCTCACGCGGCGCGCTGCCCTGGCGGCAGCCCTCGCCCTCACACTGGCTGCGGCCGCCCACGCGGACACCTGGCCCTCGAAGCCGATCCACCTGATCGTCCCGTTCCCGGCCGGTGGCGGCACGGACATCATCGCCCGCGAAGTGGCGCACCAGATCACGGCCACCACGAAGTGGAACTTCGTCGTGGAGAACAAGGCCGGTTCGGGCGGCAACATCGGCATCGACGCCGCCGCCAAGTCGGCGCCGGACGGCTACACGCTCGTGATCGGCCAGACCAGCAATCTCGCCATCAACCCCACGCTGTATAGCAAGCTGCCCTACGACCCGGTGAAGGACCTGACGCCCGTGTCGCTGATCGGCAGCTCGCCGCTGGCGCTGGTGGTCGCGACCAACTCGCCGTACAAGACCGTGGCCGACGTCGTGAAGGCCGCCCGGGCCAAGCCCGGCGCGATCAACTTCGCGACCTCCGGCAACGGGACCGTCGCGCACCTGGCGACCGAGATGTTCCAGAAGGAAGCAGGCATCAAGCTCACGCACATCCCGTACAAGGGCGCCTCGCAGGGCGTGATGGACGTGATCGGCGGCTCGGTGCAGCTGTACATGTCGTCGATCCCCACGCTGATCGGCCACATCCGCACCGGCAAGCTGCGCGCGCTGGCCGTCACGTCGGCCAGGCGGGTGAACGATCTTCCGGAAGTTCCGACGATCGCCGAGTCCGGCTACAAGGGCTTCGAAGCCGTGACCTGGTTCGGCGTGCTGGGCCCGGCGAAGCTGCCGCCCGAGGTCGTGACGCGCGTGAACGCGGAAGTCGCCAAGGCCCTGCAATCGCCCGAACTGAAGAAGAAGCTGAGCGAGCAAGGCGTCGACCTCGCGGCCAGCACGCCCGAACAGTTCGGCGCGCTGATCCGCACCGACATCGCGAAATGGGGCCAGGTCGTCAAGGACTCGGGCGCCAAGCTGGATTGAACAGGAAAACAGGACACCTCATGAACCCCGACATCATCACCCACTTCGAACGCGTTCCCGCCGGCATCGTGCGGGAGGCCGCCGGCTACCAGGCCGCGATCCTCGCCGACGTCGCCGGCCGCCGCGGCGCCTTGAACGGACGCATCCGCGCCGTGCGCCCGAGCATGAAATTCGCCGGCTCCGCCTTCACGGTGGAAGTGCGCCCCGGCGACAACCTGATGATCCACGCCGCCATGTCGCTCGCCAAGCCCGGCGACGTGCTCGTCGTCGATGGCAAGGGCGACCTCGGCGCCGCCCTCATGGGCACCATCATGATCACGGCCTGCAAGCAGCTGGGCATCGCCGGGGTCGTGATCGACGGCGCGGTGCGCGACACGCTCGAGATCGAGGAGCTGGGCTACCCGGTGTTCGCCGCCGGCTCCAACCCCAACGGCCCGACCAAGAACGTTCCCGGCCGCATCGGCCATCCGGTCTCCGTCGGCGGCGTCACGGTGCGCCCGGGCGACTTCGTGATCGGCGATGCGGACGGCGTCGTCGTCGTCGAGCGCGAGAAGATCGCCGGCCTGCTGCCGCTGGCCGCGAAGAAGGTCGCCGACGAAGCCGCGCGCGTCGAAGCGATCAAGAAGGGCGACACGGCCGCGAAGTGGCTCACCGGCGCGCTGCGCACCGCGGGCGTGCTCGGGGAAGGCGAGACCCTGTGAGCAAACCGGTCGTCCTGGTCACCGCTGCGGACCTCGCGCCGCAAGCGCTCGCGCTGCTGCGCGATTACGAGGTCGTGTATGCCGGCAAGACGCCCGGCGAGGAGGACATCGTCGCCTTGTGCCGGCGCTTCGACCCGGTGGCGATCATCGTGCGCTACGGCAAGGTCGGCGCCGACGCCATCGCCGCAGCGCCGTCGCTGCGCGTGATCTCCAAGCACGGCAGCGGGACCGACACGATCGACCAGCAGGCCGCACGCGCGCGCGGCGTCGAGGTGAAGGCCGCCGCCGGCGCCAACGCGGCGGCCGTGGCGGAACACGCGATGGCGCTGCTGCTGGCCTGCGCGAAGTCCGTGCCCCAGCTGGACGCGCGCATGCGCGCAGGCCACTGGGACAAGGCCATGCACAAGAGCATCGAGCTGAACGGCCGAACCGTGGGCCTGGTGGGCCTGGGCGCGATCGGGTTGCGTTTCGCGCGCATGGCCGCGGCGATGGAGATGCGCGTGATCGGCTATGACCCGTACGCGTCGCAAGTGCCTCAGTTCGTGCAGCAGGTCGAGCTGGAGACACTCTGGCGCGAGTCCGACGCGATCTCGCTGCACTGCCCGCTCACCGCGGACAACCGCCACCTGCTGAACGCGGCGACGCTCGCGAAATGCAAGCGCGGCGTGATCGTCGTGAACACCGCGCGCGGCGGCCTGGTCGATGAGACCGCACTGCTCGACGCGCTGCGCAGCGGACAGGTCTTCGCGGCTGGCCTGGACAGCTTCGCCGCCGAGCCGATGACCCCGGGCCATCCCTTCCAGGGCGCGCCGAACGCGATCTTGAGCCCTCACATCGGCGGCGTCACGAGCGACGCCTACGTCAACATGGGCCTCGCCGCGGTCCGCAATGCGCGCAGTGTCGTCGAAGGCGTCGCGCCTGCGTCCATCGCTTAGGTTCCGGAGACATTCATGTCCAGATTGCTCATCGCGCTGGTTGCGTCCTGCGCCGTCCTTGCCGCCGCCCATGCCGAGCAACCCTGGCCGTCGAAGGTGGTCCGCATCGTGGTGCCTTATGGCCCCGGCGGCGCCGTCGACGTCGTCACGCGCAAGATGGCCGAAAAGCTCAGCCAGCAGACCGGCCAGACCTTCATCGTCGAGAACCGCGCCGGAGCGACCGGCACCATCGGCGCGCAGCAAGTCGCTCGGTCGGAGCCGGACGGCTACACGCTGATGGCGAACGACACCACGTATTCGCTGCTGCCCCACATCTTCAAGAAGCTGCCCTTCGATCACGAGCGTGACCTCGTTGCCGTCGCGGCCTTCGTCTTCGCGCCGATGGGCTTGGCCGTCAATGCGGATTCGCGCTTCAAGACCGTCAAGCAACTGATCGATGAAGCGGCGGCGCACCCTGCCAAGGTCACCTACGGCTCGGGCGGCGCGGGGACCACGCCTCATTTCGCCGCCGAAGCACTGGGCGCGGCGGCGGGCGTCAAGTTCATGCACGTGCCCTTCAAAGGCGCCGCGGAAGCAACGCAAGCGATCCTGGCCCACACGATCGACATGCAGATGGCATCGACCACCGGCCTGATGGGCCAGGTGCGCGGCGGCAAGATGCGCCTGCTCGCGATCAGCGGCGACAAAAGGCTCGCGGCGCTGCCGGACGTGCCGACCTTCCGCGAAGCCGGTGTGAAATGGGATGGCGTGGTGAACTGGACGGGCCTGTGGGCCCCGAAGGGCACGCCGCCGGCGGTGATCGAGCGGCTCCAGAAGGAAGTGGCCACCGCCATGGCAACGCCCGACATGGTGAAATTCACCGAAGGCCTGGGCGCCCAGCCGCGCGAAGTCGGCGCTGCCGAGTTCGGCAGGATGCTCAAGGAGAGCACCGCCGCCTGGGGCAAGGTGGCCGCCACCGCCTCGTTCGAACGCCAATAATCGTGCGATGTTCCTGTTGAATCCGCCCGTGGTTCGCGAGCTCGAGGTGTTCTCCTCGATGCCTGCGCGGTTCCGCCGCACCGGCCGGCGCAGCGCGTGGGCCGACGCGAACCAGGGGGGCCGGCTCGCCGACTCGTTCCTCGAAGGACCCGTGTTCGACGACGCGGGCCGCCTGTACGTGACCGACATCCCGTGGGGACGCGTGTTCCGGATCGACGCGCGCGGCGAATGGGAACTGGTCGGCGAATGGGACGGCGAGCCGAACGGCATGAAGTTCCACTCGCGCCACGAACTGCTCGTCACCGACTACCGCAACGGGCTCGTCCTGCTCGACGTGCGCACGGGCCAGGTGAAGCCCTTCCTCGAGCGGCGCAACAGCGAACGCTTCAAGGGCGTGAACGACCTCACGTTCGACAGCCGCGGCAACCTGTATTTCACCGACCAGGGCCAGACGGGACTGCACGACCCGAGCGGGCGCGTGTATCGCCTCGCGCCGGGCGGCCGGCTCGACATGCTGCTGTCCAACGTGCCCAGCCCGAACGGCATCGTGCTGTCGCCGGACGAACGCTTTCTCTTCGTGGCGGTGACGCGCGGCAATTGCGTCTGGCGCATGCCGTTGCTGGCGGACGGCAGCGTGAGCAAGGCCGGGCAATTCTTCACGTCCTATGGCCCGAGCGGGCCCGACGGCCTGGCCATGGACACCGCGGGTCGCCTGCTCGTCGCGAATCCGGGGCTCGCGTACGTGTGGGTGCTCAACGGACGCGCCGAACCGGTCGAGGTACTGCGCGGCGCGCCGGGCGAATCGATCACGAACCTGGCTTTCGGGGGTGCAGGAAATCGCGAGATCTTCTGCACGAACTCCACGACCGGATGCGTGATGCGCGCGACGATGGACACGCCGGGCCTGCGGCCGCACACAGGGACTGCTGAGTCAGGCTGACGGCGGTCCCTTCCGGTGACAAGGCCGGGCCTGCGGAGCACAATGCCGACACGGCTTTCCGCAGAGCGATTGGAGGCCGACCGTGGCCACCACAGTACAGCAGGAGGCGCTGTCGTACGCGCCGGGCCCGCCCAGCGCACGGGCAGGTCGCCTCGTGCGCCCGGCGGAGGGCCCACCTGAGCTCGAGGAGTTGTGGCGCGTCGCCTTCGAGGCGAACCCGACCATGTACTTCATCATCGATGAGGCCGGTGCCATCGTGTCGGTGAACCGCTTCGGCGCGCAGCAGCTGGGCTACGAAGTGGCCGAGCTCGTCGGCCGGCCGGTGCTGGATGTCTTCTGCGAGGCCGACCGCCCCTTCGTGCAGCAGAACGCGACGGACTGCTTGTCCCAGCCGGGCCGCACCTTCCGCTGGGAGGCGCGCAAGGTGCGCAAGGACGGCCAGGTCCTCTGGGTGCGCGAAACGGCGAATGCCGTCATGCTCAGGAGCCGGCCCGTCCTGCTGGTGGCCTGCGAGGACGTGACCGAACGCAAGCACGCCGAAGAGGCGCTGCGCGACAGCGAGGAGCGCTTCCGCACCCTCGTGCAGTTCTCGTTCGACGTGTACTGGGAAACGGACAGCCAGCATCGCTTCGTGCGGCAGGAATTCGACGGCAGCGACACGTCGGAATGGCCCGCCCCCGGCAGCGAGCTGGGCAAGACGCGCTGGGAAGTGCCCTACCTGGAGCCGGACGAGGAGGCCTGGCGCAAGCACCGCGAGACGCTCGACGCCCATCTGCCCTTCCGCGATTTCGAGCTCGCGCGCCCGACACCCAGCGGCGGCAAGCGCTACGTGTCGGTCTCCGGGCTGCCGGTGTTCGACGATGCCGGCAACTTCGTCGGCTACCGGGGCGTCGGCCGGAACATCACGCAACGCAAGCGCTCGGAGGAGACGCTGCGCCAGCGCGAGAAGGAGCTGCGCGACATCGTCGAGACCATGCCGGCCATGGCCTTCGTCACCGACGCCCGCGGCCGAAATGCCATCGGCAACCGGCGCTGGCTCGAGTACACCGGGCTCGGGGCCGACGGCGTCAATTCGCAAGCCGCGATCCATCCCGAGGACGCTGCGCGCTACCAGGCCGCGCGCCGGCACAGCATCGACACCGGCGAGCCCTTCGAGGAAGAGGTGCGGCTGCGCCGCCACGACGGCGAGTACCGCTGGTTCCTCGGCCGGGTCGTGCCGCTGCGCGACGAGCACGGCAAGGTCCTGAAGTGGTACGGCGTGCACACCGACATCCACGATCGCAAGGTGGCCGACGAAGAGCGCGCCGCGCACCTGTGGTTCCTGGAGAGCATGGACCGCATCAACCGCGTGATGACCGGCACCAACGACCTCGAGCACATGTTGAGCAACGTGCTCGATGCGGTGCTGGAGATCTTCGCCTGCGACCGCGCCTGGCTGGTCTATCCCTGCGACCCCGAGACGCCGGCGTGGCGGGCCGTCATGGAACACACGCGCGCGCAATTCCCCGGAGCATTCGCCCTGGGGACGGAGGTACCTACCAGCGACGGCACCGCCACCGTGTTCCGCGCGGCCCGCGGCTGCGACGGTGCCGTGCTGTTCGGTCCCGGCCACGAATTGCAGGTGCCGCGACCGGTCGCCGATCGCTTCGGCGTGCGCTCGCAGATGGTGATGGCCGTGCGGCCGAAGGTCGACCGCGCCTACCTGTTCGGCGTACACCAGTGTTCCCACGCGCGCACGTGGAGCGAGCAGGAGCGGCGCCTGTTCGAGGAGATCGGCCGCCGCCTCGACGATGCGCTCACCAGCCTTCTCATGTTCCGTAGCCAGCGCGAGAGCGAGCGAAAACTCGAGGAGGCCCAGCGCATCGGCCACATGGGTTACTTCGAAGCCGACCTGCGCGAGCAGCGCCTCGTCCTCTCGGACGAGGCCTGCCGCATCTATGGTCTCGATCAGCATCAGCTTCCATCCTGGCAGGGACGGATCCTCGAACTCGTGCATCCGGACGACCGCTCGACGCTGGTCGACGCCATCGAGGCTGCGGGGAACGGCAACGGGCGATTCGAGCTGGAGTTCCGGGTCGTGCGCCCCAATGGAGAAGTGCGCATCGTGCACAGCCGCGGCGAGGCGACACGCGATGCGCCTGAAGGCAGCCCGCGCGCCTTCGGCACCGTGCAGGACGTCACGGAGCTGCGGCACGCGCAGGAGGAACTGCGTGCGAGCGCGCTGCGCCACCGCCGCATCTTCCAGGAGGCCAACGTCTCGATCTGGGAGGCGGACTTCTCCCGCATCGAGGCGGCGATCGACGCGCTGCGCCAGTGCGGCGTGAGCGACTTCCGCGGCTACATCGCCGCGCACCCGGAGTTCGTTCGCCACGCGATCCCGCTGATCCGAGTCCGCGACGTCAACGATGCGACGCTGCGGCTGTTCGGCGCGACATCGAAGGAGCAGCTGCAGGGCGCGCTGCCCGACCTGTTCGTGCCGGAGGCCGAAGCGGTCCTCGCCGAGCAGCTGATCGCCCTGGCCGACGGCCGGACATCGTTCCAGGGCGAGACCGCGATGCGCACGCTGGGCGGCGAGCGGCTGTCGGTGCTGCTCGCCGTCGCCTTCCCGCCGCGCGGCGCGAAGGCCGCCAGCACGCTCGTGAGCATCATGGACATCACCGAGCGCCGGCGGGCGCAACAGCTGACCCGCCACCTTTTCGAGACGGCGCCGGACGGCATGGTCATCATCGGCCGCGACTACCGCTACCAGCGCGTGAACCCGGTGTATGAAAGCAACTGGAACATGCCGGCCGAACGGATCATCGGCCTGCGTGTGCGCGACCTGTTCGGCGAGCAGGTCTTCGAGCAGGTGCTCAAGCCGCGCCTGGATCGCTGCTTCGCGGGCGAGCAGGTGTCGTTCGCCGACTGGTTCACCAACGCGCGCGGCCGCTTCTACTACTCGGTGATCTATGCGCCGCTGCGGCTGGGCTCCGAGCAGGTCGAAGCGGCCCTGGCGATCACGCGCGACCTCACCGACCACATGCTCGCGTCCGAGGCGCTGCGCGATGCCGAGGCCGCGCTGGCGCGGGTGAACCGCGTGACGACGCTGGGCGTGCTCGCCGCCTCGATCGCGCACGAGGTCAACCAGCCGCTGGGCGCCATGATCACGAGCGCCGCTGCCGGTGCCCGCTGGCTGGCGGCGCAGCCGCCCGAGATCGAGAAGGCGCGGTCGGCGCTGCAACGCATCACCGCCGACGGCCGGCGGGCGGGTCAGGTCGTCGACCGCATCCGCGCCCTGGTGAACCGCCAGGCGCCGCGGCGGGACCGCGTGGACGTCAACAAGGCGATCCTCGAGGTGATCGCGCTCACGCGCGACGAAATGCGGCGCAAGGCCATTGCGCTGCACACCTCGCTCGCGCCGGACCTGCCGGCCATCGAGGGCGACCGGGTCCAGCTGCAGCAGGTGGTCCTGAACCTCCTGGTCAATGCGATCGAGGTGATGGACGGCAGCGGCACGCCTGTGCGCGAGCTGGCCGTGACGAGCACGCGCGACGGCGGCAGCGCCGTTGCCGTGGAAGTGCGCGACTCGGGTCCCGGCATAGCCCCCGAGCATGCCGACCGGCTCTTCGAGGCCTTCTACACGACCAAGGACGAAGGCATCGGCATGGGCCTGTCGATCAGCCGCTCGATCGTCGAGGCGCATGGCGGGCGCCTGTCGGTGACGCCCAACGTGCCGCGTGGCGCCACTTTCCGGGTCGTGCTGCCCCGGCGCCCGCCGGAGGCGTGAATGTCCAGCGACCGGCCCGTGGTCTACATCGTCGACGACGACCGCTCGATGCGCGAGGCCATCCAGGACCTCATCGCCTCGATCGGCCTCCAGGCCCGCGGGTTCGCGTCACCCGGAGAGTTCCTGGACGCGCACCGGCCGGACGCGGCGGCCTGCCTGGTGCTCGACGTCCGCCTGCCGGGCTCGAGCGGCCTGGCCTTCCAGCAGGAGCTCGCACGGGCGGGCGTATCCATCCCCGTCATCTTCGTCACCGGGCACGGCGACATCCCGATGTCCGTGCGCGCCATCAAGGCCGGGGCCATGGAGTTCCTCACCAAGCCCTTCCGCGACCAGGATCTGCTCGACGCCGTGAACGCGGCGATCGAACGCGATCGCATGCAGCGGCGCGAGGCGGCCGTGCTGCAGGAGCTGAAGCAGCGCTACGACGCCCTCACCCCGCGCGAGCGCGAAGTGATGGCCCTCGTGATCCGGGGGCGGCTGAACAAGCAGGTCGCCGACGAGCTGGGTGTGAGCGAGGTGACCGTCAAGGTCCACCGCGGGCAGATCATGCGCAAGATGCGGGCGAAGTCCCTGCCCGAGCTGGTTCGCATGGGCGACGCGTTGCGGCGCGTGCCGGAGGTCACCCAATGAGCCGCCGCAGCGTCGCTTTCAGCATGTCGAAGGGCACGGGCTTTCGCAGGTGGGCGAAAAAGCCGAGCTCGGCGGTTCGCCGGCGGGTGTCCGGATCGTCCCAGGCGGAACAGGCGATCAGCACGGGCGCGGGCTCGAGTTGCCCCAGCATGGAAGCCGCCTCGAACCCGTCCATGATCGGCATCCCGAGGTCGAGCAGAACGGCGTCGAAGCGCGTGCGAACGGCGGCGCGGATCGCGTCCAGGCCGTTGTGGGCCGTGCTGGTGCGGTGGCCGGCGAGCCGGAGCAGTTCGGCCAAGGTGGCCGCGCTGTCGTGGTTGTCGTCGACGACCAGGATCCGCAGGCCCCCGGCTTGCGCGTCGCCCTCATGCATGGTGTGCTCCCTGGAATGCCAGCCAGCTCCGGGCGGCCTGCACGCTGCGGACATGGAGCGCGTGAAGCCGGGTATAGAGCTGCTCCAGCAGCTCGATCGTGAGGAGTTCGGGCAGCGATGAATTGAGCGCCCGCAGCTCGGCGAGCACGACCTCCCAGTCGAAGGGCTCGTTGGTGCGCTCGCGCAGCAGCAGCGAGCGGCAATGCGCCGGCACCTGCGCGCCCGCGGCACTGCGGTACATCGCCATCATCTCGTCGATGTCCAGCTTCCAGCGCACCTGCCCGATCGCCCTGTCGCACGACAGGAAGCCCGAATCGGTGAGCGCCTTGACGAACCGCTCGTCGTGCTCCGGCATCCTGATCACGCCGCGCAGCACGCCCGTCGTCGTGACGATGCCCGGCGCCACGAGCCGGCAGCGCTTGAGCAGCTGCGGCACCGTCCACGCCATCTCCGGCGTCACGGGAAGCACCGCGATGGCGGCGCGGGACTCATTCAGGGAAACAGGCATAGTCACTCTCCAGGCCCGGCGGTGTCAGGCTGTGGCCACCGCGGCCTCGATGCAGCCGAGCAGTTCGTCGTCGCCGAACGGCTTGGTCAGGTAAGCCACCACGCCGGCCTTGAGCGCGCGCACGCGGGCCGGCTCGTCGGGATAGGCCGTCATCAGGATGACCGGCAGCCGCCGGCCCGCCGCGACGAGATGCTCATGCAGCGCGAGGCCGCTCATGCCGGGCATGCACATGTCCGCCACCACGCACGCGACGCCCGCCTGCTGCGCCGCGTCGAGGAAGGCTTCCGCCGACGCGAAGGTCGCGGCCTGCAGGCGCGCCGACTCGAGCAGGTCCCGGGTGGTGTCGCGAATGGAGGGGTCGTCGTCGATGATCGCGACGAGCGGTGTTGCCGGCATTTGAAGTGATTCCCACGATGCTGGACGCAGGTTACGCACGACGGGCGCGCCCGGCCATTGGACCTGCGTACGCCGGTCCTACGACTTTGGTACAGGACAGTGGGCGCTACCGCGCCTGGAGCTGCCCGGCCGCCGTCCCCCGCGCCGGCACGAGCTCCCAGTGCTTTTCGTGGAAGCGCTCCAGCGCCGGGCGATGCGTGATCGAGACCAGGCCGCCGCCTTGCGTCTTCACGAGCGCGAGCAGCCGCTCGTACAGCGTGCGCTCGGCGGGCTCGTCGAGCGCGCTCGTCGCTTCGTCGGCCAGCACCCACGTGGGCTGCTTGAGGAACACGCGGGCCAGGGCCAGCCGCTGGCGCTCGCCGCCCGACAGCTTCTGGGTCCAGGCGTCCTCGTCGTCCAGGCGCGCCACGAGTTGCGGCAGCAGCGCGTCCTCCAGCGCCTTGCGCAGCTGCTCGTCGCCGTACGCCGACGCCGGCTCGGGGTACGCGAGTGCGGCGCGCAGGCTGCCGTCGGGGAAGTACGGGTTCTGCGGCACGGTCATGGCGTCGCGCGGCATCTCCACGCGCCCGCGCGCGAACGGCCAGATGCCCGCCAACGCGCGCAGCAAGGACGACTTGCCGCTGCCCGAAGGCCCGCGCAGCAGCACAGTCTCGCCCGGCTGCGCCAGCACGTTCACGCCTTCGAGCAGGACGCGGCCATCGGGCAGCGCGACGGTGAGGTCCCGCGCCGCGAGCTCGCGGCCTTCCACGCGCTGTTCGGGCGCGCCCTCCGCCGCGGTCTTCTGCAGGCTTGCCTCGAACGTGGTGAGACGGTCCACGGTGGCGCGCCAGGCGGCAAAGCGCGGGTAGTTGTCGACGAACCAGGAGAGCGCGTCGGAGACCTGGCTGAAGGCCTGGGCGATCTGCATCAACTCGCCAAGCTGGATCGCGCCGGAGAAGTAGCGCGGCGCCGCAACGATCAGGGGGAAAACGCTGGAGGCCTGGCCGAAGGACACCGTGAACCAGATCAGGTTCTTCTGCTTGCGGATGAGCTGCAGGTAATTCGCCAGCACGCGCGAGAAGCGCAGGTCGAGATGTTCGCGCTCCACCTTCTCGCCCTTGTCGAGCGCGATCGCCTCGCTGTACTCGCGCACGCGCACGAGGTGGTGGCGGAAGTCCGCTTCGAGCCGCTGCTGGTTGAAGTTCAACGCGATCTGCGGCCGGCCGATGTAGTTCGTGAGCACGCTGCCCACCAGCGCGTAGGCGATGGCGGCCCACACCATGAAGCCGGGAATGGTCCATTCGTGCCCGCCGAGGGCAAAGGAGAACGCGCCCGACAGGCCCCACAGGATGCCGATGAAACTCACCAGCGTCACCACGGAATCGAGCAGGCCCGCGCCCAGGAACAGCGTGTCCTGCGTGAACAGCTGCAGGTCCTCCTGGATGCGCTGGTCGGGGTTGTCCGGCGGCGCGCCCTCCTTGCCGAAGCGCGCGAGCTCCAGCTGGTAGAACGCCTTGTTCGCCAGCCAGCGCTGCAGGTAGTGCGCCGTCATCCATGCGCGCCAGCGGATCTCCAGCAGCTGGCGCACGTAGAACTTGTAGACGGCGATCACGAGGTAGATGAGCACCAGCACCGCCCAGCGCGTGAGCTGCTGCCAGAACACCGCCTGGTCCTTGTTCTGCAGCGCGTCGTAGAAGGTGCGGTTCCACTCGTTGAGCAGCACCAGCATGTAGACCGCCGCGAGGTTCAGGACGACGATCGCGGCGAGCATGCCGCGCGCCTTCCACTTGTCCTCGGAGGAGAAGTACGGCACCGCGAGCGCCCAGGTGCGGCGGGTGGCGGTGGCGAAGGCGGCGAACTTGTGTTCTTTCGGCATGGCGGCCCCCGGGTCAGGAGCGGCCATCGTAGCCGCAGGTCAGGCTGCCGGGACTCGCTTCGCCTGCCGTGTCAGCGCAATGATCCCGCGCTGCGCCCCGCTGCCGCCGAAACGCACGGCCTCGGCTTCGCACGCCGCGAGGTCCAGCTCGGCCTCGCGCGTGTCGTCCTCGAGGAGTGCCTTCAGGCCCGCGACCCAGGCGAGCGCGGGCCGGGCGCCGAGGTTTCCTTCGCCGGCCAGTCGCTCCAGGCGCTTGCGGCGCTCGTCCAGCGCGGCCCGGTCGCGCCGGGCAGCCGCCAGCATGGCGAGATGGATCTCGCCGAACGGATTCGATCCATTGGGAAAATCGTTCGAGGCATGCCGGCTCACACACGCCCAGGGCAGCTCGCGCATCCCGCGCAGGCCGAGCCGCCACAACAGCGACGCCCCATCCGCCAGTCCCATGAAAGGCGCACCCCGTTCGAGATAGGACATCACCGGCCCGAGGCAGCGTCGGAGGGCGGCCTCGTCGCGGCCCAGCGCCAGTTCCGCCAGTGCCGCGTGCCACTGCAGGTGGCCCCACATCAAGGCGTCATCCGGATAGGCGGGCAGCCACCCGGACAGGAACTCGAGGTACTCCGCCCCACGCCGTGCTTCGTGCCAGCCGTGGGCCAGGATGTGGGCGTTGTGCGCGTTCTGCGGGCGCACGCCGATCGCTTGCCGGGCCATCCACAAGCCTTCGTCGACGGCGCCGAGTTCGATGCGTGCCCAACCGCGGTACGCGAGCAGCCAGGGGTAGTCACGCGGGTAGTGGGGCTCGAGTTCATCGAGCAGGTGCAAGCGCAGTTCGTTGTGGTCGGCCCGGCCGCTGAACGCGAACAGCCCGTACGCGCCCATTCCCGTGGTCAGTGCGAGCAGGTCGCCCGGATACTGGCGAACGTGCATGAGCAGCCACGCCAGCCCTGCATGCGAACGCCCGTGGACCACATGGTCGAGAAGCTCGATCAGCGAACGCTCCCGTGGGGAAGTCCGGTGGGCAAGGTCCAGCGCCCGCACCATCGCGGCATTCGAGGCCTCGCGGCGTCCCCAGACGATGTGGATGAGCGACTTCAGCGCGTGGCCGAGCGCCAGGTCCGGGTCTTCCTGCGTCGCACTCTCCGCCGCTTCCAGCGCGCCGGGCCAGGCCCGCGCATGGAGGTCGATGGCCGAATCGATCAGGCGCAAGGCCTCGTGAGACGAGGTGGTGACCGCATTGCCGAGAGAGTCCTGCATGGCTGCCTCCGCGGGTGTGGATTCACCATAGCCGAAATCGGGGCGGCCGCAAGCCGCGCGCGCTCAGTGCTTCAGATTCGCGATGCCGGCCGCGACGTGGCCGGAAGGCACATGGCGTGCGGCATGGTCGACGTGGCCGGTCTGGTCGTCGAAGAAGAAGTCGGGCTCGAACTCGCGCAGGAACTCGCCCTTGGGCAGGCCGCCGAGGAACATCGCCTCGTCCACGCGGATGTTCCAGGACATCAGCGTGCGGATCGCGCGCTCGTGCGCCGGCGCGCTGCGCGCCGTCACGAGCGCGGTGCGGATGCGCATCGGCGCACTGCCCGCCTGCTGCAGCCGGTGCAGCGCCGCCAGGAAAGGCGTGAACGGCCCTTCGCGCAGCGGCTGCAGCGCGTGACTGAGCTCATGTTGCTGGAAGGCGTCGAGCCCATCCTTCTGGAACACGCGCTCCGCCTCGTCGGAGAAGATCACCGCGTCGCCATCGAAGGCGATGCGCACTTCGTCCGGGTAGTTGTCGCCGGCGAGCACGGATTCCATCAGCACGCGCGCGGCGGGAAAACCGGCCGCCAGGGCCTCGCGCACATCGTCGGCGTTGGCCGAGAGGAACAGCTTCGCGCCGAGCGGTCGCAGGTAGCGGAAGGGCGAGCGGCCTTGCGTGAAGACGCCGCGCACCAGCTTGATTTCGTTGGCCGCGCCCGAGCGGAACACCCGCATGCCCGAGACCGGGTCGTTGCGCGACAGGATCACCACCTCGACGCGCTGGACCTTGTCGTCGTTGAAGGCGAGCAGCTTCCTGATCAGCGAATAGGCGATGCCGGGCCGCGCGGGCACGTCCAGACGCTCCAGCTGCAATTTCATGTACGACTGGGGGTCGCCCGATTCGAAGATCGCGTTCTCCTCCTCGAAGTTGAAGAGGGCCCGCGAGGAGATCGCCACCACCAGCTTGTCGTCGAGGGTCACGGCCATGGTGCTCTAACGCTTCACTTCGCGAACTGGTTGAGCTGGATGATCGGCAAGAGGACCGCGAGCACGATCAGCATCACGACGAAGCCCATGCTGACGATCAGCAAGGGCTCGAGCACCGTGGCCAGTTGCATCGCGCGCCGCTGCACCTCGGCGCCGAGCTGGTTGGCCGCGCGCTGCAGCATGGTGGCGAGCTGGCCGGTCTGCTCGCCCAGGCGCGCGAACATCGGGATCAGGCCCGGGAAGCGCTTCTTCTGCGCCATGGCGGAAGCGAGCGGCGCGCCCTCGCGCACCAGCACCAGCGCGTCCATCGCATCGGCGCGCATCGCGCGGTTGCCGAGTGTCTCGGCCGCGGCCTGCAGCGCGCGCAGGATCGGCACGCCGGCGCCGGCCAGCATCGCGAGCGTGCTGGCAAAGCGCGCGGCGTTGTAGCCGCGCGCGAGCCGCCCGATCACCGGAAGCCGCAGCCAGGCGGCATCGAAACGCTCGCGCGTCGCCGGGTTGCGCAGGGCCAGGCGCAGCGCCACGAAGCCGGCCACCAGCAGCAGCACCAGCAGCCAGCCCCACTGCCGCACGCCGTTGCCGATCGCGAGCATCGCCACCGTCAGGAACGGCAGCGCGCGCTTGGTGCCGGCAAACACGTTCGCGACCTGCGGCACGACATAGGCCACCAGGAAGAGCACGATCACGATCGCGACCACCGTGACGATCGCCGGATAGAGCGCCGCACCGAGCAGGCGCGCATTGAGCGCCTGCCGCTCCTCGAGGTCGTCGGCCAGGCGCTCCAGCACGATGCCCAGGCTGCCGCTCTGCTCGCCGGCACCGACCACCGCGATGTAGATCTCGGGAAATTCGCGCGGGAACCGCGACAGGGCCTTGGCGAAGGTCGAGCCGGCGTTGACTTCGGAGCGCAGCGCGGCCACCAGGTTGCGCTCGCGCTCGTCCTCGGATTCTTCGGTCAGCGCCGTGAGCGCCCGCTCGAGCGGCAGGCCCGAGGTGACCAGGCCCGCCAGCTGCCGCGTCCAGATCGCCAGGCCCGTGCTGGTGAAGACGGACCGGCTGAAGAGCCGCTGCCCGAGAGCCGCCCCCGCGTCATTGGCGGCCCCCGCGACCGGCTGCACCTGCAGCGGCACCAGCGATTGCGCCCGCAGCAGGCCGCGCACCGCCTTGGCCGTGTCGGCCTCCATCACCCCGCGGCGGGTCTCGCCTTGCGGATCGAGCGCTTCGAAGGAATAGGCGGGCATGGCGGGATTATGTCCCGCCGCCGCTCAGAGCTGCCGCAGCCTGAACCGCTGCAGCTTGCCGGTTTCGGTGCGCGGCAGCGCCTGCACGAACTCGATCTCGCGCGGGTACTTGTAGGGCGCGATGGTCGACTTCACGTGCTCCTGCAAGGCCCTGACCATGGCGGCGTCGGCCTCGTTGCCGGGCTTGAGCACGACGAAGGCCTTGACGATCATGCCGCGTTCCTCGTCGGGCTTGCCGATCACGCCGCATTCGGCCACGGCCGGATGGCGCAGCAGCGCGTCCTCGACCTCGGGACCGCCGACGTTGTAGCCGGCCGTGATGATCATGTCGTCGGCGCGCGCCTGGTAGACGAAGTAGCCCTCCTCGTCCTGCACGAACGCGTCGCCCGGGTAGTTCCAGCCGTTCTTCACGTAATGGGCCTGGCGCGCGTCATCGAGGTACTTGCAGCCGGTCGGCCCGATCACAGCCAGCTTGCCGATCGTGCCGCGCGGCACTTCGTTGCCCTCGTCGTCCACCACCTTCGCTTCATAGCCCGGCACCACCTTGCCGATCGCGCCGCGCTTCACCTCTTCGGGCGGCGACGAGATGAAGATGTGGAACATCTCGGTCGCGCCGATGCCGTCGGTGATCTCGATGCCGCTCGCCTGCTTCCACAGCTGGCGCGTCGCGTCCGGCAGGCCCTCGCCCGCGCTCACGCTGATGCGCAAGGCGCCGACACCGTTCTGCCTGGCGAACGGCGCCATGGCGCGGTAGAAGGTCGGCGCGGTGTAGCAGATGGTCGCGCCGACATCCTTGATGGTCTTGACCATCGTCTCCGGCGTGTACGGCGCATCGGGGAAGTACACGCTGCAGCCGGCCCACATCGGGAACACCAGCAGGCCGCCCAGGCCGAAGGTGAACGCGAGCGGCGGAGAGCCGACCACGATGTCCTCGGGCGTGGCGCGCAGCACGTGGCGCGGCCAGGCTTCGCAGGCGGCGAGGATGTCGCGGTGCGTGTGCACCGCCGCCTTCGGCTTGCCCGTGGTGCCGGAGGTGAACGCCATCATCGCGATGTCGTCGGCCGAGGTGGGGCAGGCCGCGACACCGCCCTCCTTCCGGGCCGAGCGCACCGCCAGCGAGCCGGGTTCGGTCGGCGCGTTGAAGGGCACGACCGTCGCGAGCACGGGCCGCTCCCGGCGCGCGAGTTCCAGCTCCTCCAGCAGCTTGATGTCGCACAGCGCCAGGGTCGGCTGCGCCTTGTCGATGATGTCGCCCAGCTCGCGTGCGCGCAGCAGCGGCATGGTCGCGACCGCCACCAGGCCGGCCTTCACGACGGCGAGCCACGCCAGCGCGAGTCCGATCGAATTGCCGCCGCGCAGCAGCACCCGGTTGCCCGGCACCAGGCCCAGGTCTTCCGTGAGCACGCGGCCGATGCGGTCGACGCGGTCGCGCACGTCCTCGTAGGTCAGCACGATCCTGGACGAGCGCAATAGCGGCCGCGCGCCCCACCCCTTTTGCGCCGCCTTGTCGAGCAGCTCCTCGACCACGTTCACTTGCGGCGGGAACTGCAGCTCGGGCCGGTCGTAACGCAGCGTCGGCCACTGGTCCTGCGGCGGCAGCCGCTCGTGCACGAAGCGGTCGACCTGTGCGCTCATTCAGCAGCCTCCGAATGCGAACGGGCATGGTCCTTCACCTTGCCCAGCAACTTGTGCAGGGTCGCGATCTCCTTGTCGGACAGCGCGGCAAAGGCGTCCACGATCCAGCGCTCGTGCTGGTGCGCCATGTCATGGAAGAGCTTGCGGCCCTTGGGCGTGAGGCGCACGCGGTAGGCGCGCCGGTCGCCTTCCACGTCCACCCGGTCCACCAGCCCCTCGGCCGCGAGCTGGTCGGTGATGCCGGTGACGTTGCCGCCCGTGACCATCATGCGGCGCGAGAGCTCGTTCATCTTCAGGCCCTCGGGCGCGCGCTCGAGCTGCGCCATCAGGTCGAAGCGGGGCAACGTGGTGTCGAAGCGCTCGCGCAGGTTGCTGCGCACCTGCTTTTCGACGATCTGGGTGCAGGTGAGCAGCCGCAGCCACAGGCGCAGCGCCTCGGGGTGCTCGCTGTGCGCGCGCGCTTCCATGTCCATCGGCCGGTCCTTCACGTTGATTCTGCGAACCCTAAATAGTTTAGGCCTCAATCAATCGGTGTCAACACGGGTTTCTCGGCATGCGCTACCCTAAGGGGAGCTTTTTGCCGGAAAGGAACCATGGAACCTTTGGTGCGCAAGATCGAATCGCAGCTGGCCGAACTGTCCGTGCCGGTCGCGTTCAAGCTGCCGGGCGGCCAGCGCGTGGGCTCAGCCGCCCCGGCCGTCACGCTCACGTTCAACGACTGGTCGAGCATGGCGACGCTCGCGGCCGGGCAGATCGGCCGCATTGCCGAGGACATCGTCGAGGACCGCGTGCAGCTCGAGGGCCGCATGCGCGACGTCATGGCCGTCGCCGCGCAGCTGCTGCCCGGCGAGCCCGTCAACAGCGACACCGGCTGGTGGACCCAGATGATGCGGCGCGCGAAGTCGCTGGCGCTGCACACGCCGCAGAAGGACGCGCAGCAGATCCAGTTCCATTACGACGTCTCCGACGACTTCTACGCGCTCTGGCTGGATCCGCGCCGCGTCTATTCCTGCGCGTACTACCGCGACGTGCAGATGCCGCTCGGCGAGGCGCAGGAAGCCAAGCTCGACCACATCTGCCGCAAGCTCATGCTGCAGCCGGGCGAGAAGTTCCTGGACATCGGTGCCGGCTGGGGCGGCCTGCTGCTGTGGGCCGCCGAGAACTACGGCGTCGATGCGACCGGCATCACCCTCTCGAAGAACCAGCACGCCCACGTGAACCGGCTGATCGAGGACAAGGGGCTCAAGGGGCGCGTGCGGATGGAGCTGCGCGACTACCGCGACCTGGAAGGCAACGGCAGCTTCGACAAGATCGCGTCGGTCGGCATGTTCGAGCATGTCGGCCAGGCGAACATGGTGGCCTACTTCGCCAAGATGCGCTCGCTGCTGAAACCCGGCGGCCTCGCGATGAACCATGGCATCACCTCCGGCAACCTCGAACCGGGGCAGCTCGGTGCCGGCATGGGCAACTTCATCGAGAAGTACATCTTCCCGGGCGGCGAGCTGCTGCACGTGAGCCACGTGCTGCGCGAGCTCGCGGTCAGCGGCCTGGAGATGGTCGATGTCGAGAACCTGCGCCCGCACTACGCGCGCACGCTGTGGGCCTGGTCGGACGCGCTGGAAGACCGGCTCGGCGAGGCCCAGCGCGTGCTGGAAACGACCGGCGTGGCGCGCGACGCGGGCAAGGTGCTGCGGGCCTATCGCCTGTACCTGGCCGGCTGCGCCATGAGTTTCGAGCGCGGCTGGATCAGCCTGCACCAGGTGCTGGCGATCCGGCCCGACGGCCAGCTCGAGTCCGGCAACCTGCACGGCGCACAATCGAGCTACCCCTTCAACCGCGAGTACATGTACCGCGACCAGCGCTAGCAATGCTCTACAAGTTCAAATCGAAGGCCGCGGGCGACCTGATCATGCTGCAGCCCAATGGCCGGCGCGTGCTGGAGATCATCGGCAAGGACCCGGGCGCCAAGGGCATCATCCTGCCCGAGGAGATGCCCGGCGCGATCGCCGCGCTCGAGAAGGCGATCGCGCAGGAGGAGATCGAGCAGAAAGCCGCGGTCGAGGAAGCCATCGCCAAGGGACAGGTAGCGCCGCGCTTCGAGGGCGTTTCGCTGCGCCAGCGCGCGCTGCCGTTCATCGACATGCTGAAGCGCTGCGAGAGGGAAAAAAAGGAAATCGTCTGGGGCGTGTGATCGCAGCATGGACAAGTGTGACGACGCCTTCCTCTCGAATTACCGGCTCCTCGCCAGGTACAACCGCTGGTTCAACGAACGCCTCTACGACGCCTGCGAGCGGCTTCCGGATGCGGAGCGACGTCGCGATCGCGGGGCGTTCTTCCGGTCCATTGCCGGTTCGCTGAATCACCTTCTGTGGGCTGATCGACTGTGGCTGCGGCGCTTCGCCGCGCAGGGAGTTGCCTTTCCCGCGCTGGCTCCCGAGCTGCTGGAGCTGCCGCTAGGAGCGGTCCACGACACCATCATTCACGAGGATTGGGCGCAGCTGCGGACAGCTCGACGCGCGCTCGACATCGCGGTGGAGGCGTGGGTGCGTGACATGCCGCAGGATTTCCCGATGCGGACCATCCGGTACACCAACACCAAAGGCGCGCCCCGCGAGCACGCCGCCTGGCAGGCGATGACCCACTTGTTCAATCACCAGACGCACCATCGCGGCCAAATCACGACGCTGCTCTCGCAGGCGGGCATCGACATGGGCCTGACGGACATCGTCGCGCTCGCCTAGGATCGAAAGCAGCGATTCACGCCGGCGTCAGCCAAAGTATCTCCAGTTCCCTTCGGAGATCACCTTGACCGTGCCGTTCACGACCTGGATCGCGGTCTGGTCGTCGATCGCGTAAGACGGGTTTCCCAGCCCTGCGGCCCAACGCTCCGCATAAGGCATGGCGTTCTCCGGAAAGTCCGGGAAGTCCAGATGAGGGAAGATGGAGAAGTCGACGATGCCCAGGCCCCTGTCATCGCCGGTGATGGAGGGCTTCATTTCCACGAAGGCGTCGCCCACGCGCGGTGTCAGCGCCATGCTTCCGGCGCTCAGTCCCATCCAGACCTTGTCGCGCAGCGACGGCAACAGGTCGGCCAAGCCGGATTGCCGCATCCAATGGGCCAGGAAAACAGCGTCACCGCCGTTGACCAGCAGTATGTCGGCGCTGCGCACCCACGTCGTCCATCGCTCCCGGGAGATGTGCGGCAGCGCCGTGAGCTCGAGCAGGCCCAGGGATTTCCACCCGAGTTCGACCATCGGGCATCGCGGCTCCCGGCCGCTGACGAAACGCCACGCACCGGCCGGCGATCCGCGCGGATGGCCGTAACCGGCCGTGGGGATGCAAAGCGCATCGCATTCGGCGATCGGTTTGCCCAGCAACTCGAGCAGCGCCTTGTGAATGCCTGCGTTCTTGACACCCGCGGAAGTCAGCAGGAGTTTCATCGGTGGTCCTTTCAAAGGGGCGTGCGGCCCGGATGGGCGCGCCTCCCGCTCACGACGAACGGCGGCCCAGGTTCTCGACATGGAAGGACGACTTTCTCCCGCCCAACTGCGATACGTACACTGCGGTCATGGCTGATGGAACGGTCTCGAAGCCGGAGCCACTTCGCTTTGCGACCGCCCGCGCGTTCGAGGCCTGGCTGCGCAAGAACCATGCATCTTCCGGTGGCGTCTGGCTACTGATTGCCAAGGCTGGTGCCGAGGAACCGACGGTCACCTATCCACAGGCCGTGGAAATCGCGCTTTGCTACGGGTGGATCGACGGGCAGAAGAAGGGTCTTGACGAGCAGCACTGGCTGCAGCGCTTCACGCCCAGGCGTGCGGGCAGCCTGTGGTCGAAGGCCAATCGCGAAAAAGCGGAGGCCTTGATCCAATCGGGTCGGATGCAGCCCAGTGGAATCGCGGAGATCGTCCGGGCCAAAGGCTACGGGCGATGGCACGCGGCTTACGACGGTGCACGGACGGCAGTCGTGCCGCCCGACCTGCAGACAGCCCTCGATGCACGGCCCGAGGCCCGAAGCTTCTTCGCTCAGCTGGATGGCGCGAACCGCTATGCCGTCCTGTGGCGGATTCAGACTGCGAAGCGACCGGAGACGCGTTCGAGGCGGATTGAAGCGCTGGTGGAGATGCTGGCCCGAGGCGAGAAGATCCACGGCTGAAAGCGCGCTCTCCGGATGAGTTTGCCGGCAGCCTCGAGGTCGCATCGGCGTATGCATCAGCCTGAGCCTGCCGGCCTGTACACCTGCCCGGACTGCGCATATTCTTGGATGTGGAGTGCGCGGCATGAACCCTCGACAAACCTGCCTCGCCGGCTTCATCCGGCGAAATGTCGACGAGATTGTCGAAGAATGGGCGGAGTTCGCGCAGACGAATCTGCCGCCGGCCAGGGAGTTGCCGCCCGAGGACCTGCGTGGCGCGGCCAAGGTGCTGCTGCGGGCGATCGCGCAGGACATGGACAGCGCGCAGAGCGGCGGCGAACAGCACGAAAAGTCACGAGGCAATCGCCCGGAGAACGCGCCGAAACTCACGCAGATGGCCCGAAGGGACGCCGACCAGCGCTTCCGCCAGGGCTTTTCGCTCAACGAGATGTTGGCCGAGTACCGTGCCCTGCGAGCCAGCGTGCTGCGCAGATGGACCGATCGGCTGCGGGGCGCGGACATGGACACGCTCGAGGAACTGGTCCGGTTCAACGAGGCCATCGACCAGGCGATCGGCGAGTCGACCGCCTCGTATGTCGAACGGGTCGAGGAATCGCGCAACTTGCTGCTGGACGTGCTGGGGCACGATCTGCGCACCCCACTCAGCGCGGCGCGCCTGTCGACGGAATACTTGCTGCGCTCGAAAGGACTGACGCAGGCGCAGACCGAGGCCGCAGCTCGCATCCAGTCGAGTACCAGGCGTATGCGCGAGATGGTCCAGGACTTGCTCGACTTCACGCGCACGCGGCTGGGGGGCGGTCTGCCGATCGAGCCGGCCGCCGCCGACTTCGGGCGAGTCTGCCGGCAGGTGGTCGACGAGCTCGAAGCGTTCCAGCCGGAGCACGTGCTGCGCGTGCACTGCGAGGGCGATCTTGGCGGTGAATGGGACGCGCACAGGCTGGGCCAGCTCGTCTCCAATCTCGTCGCGAATGCCATACAGCACGGAAAGGAGAACGGTGCAATCACGATCGGGCTCGTCGGGGCCGGGCAGGAAGTCCGCCTCGAGGTGCACAACGAGGGGCCGCCGATCGCTCCCGAGGCCATGCCCAGCCTGTTCGATCCGACCATGCGGCCCGCGATGCAGTCGACGGACAGGGACGAGGGCTCGTCGGGCCTGGGCCTGGGCCTGGGCCTTTACATCGTGAGGGAAATCGCCCGCGCCCACGGCGGCGATGTCGGAGTCGAATCCGCAGAAGACGCAGGAACGACCTTCACCGTTCGCCTCCCGCGGCGTGCGTCCGGCACACGAACCACGCAGCAGGCAGCGTCGGGTACCACGGCCGCGACGCGCGCTGGTCAGTCGGCGTTGTCGTCACCGGTCTAGTTGAGTATGCTCCGCACCCGATGCACCCACTGAACATGCGCGTCGAGCAGGCCTTCGGTGCCTGGCGCGACAGGCGGCAGCTCCTGCAGGACACCAGCAAAGCCCTGGAAGCGGCGCTCGACGATTTCGCCCATGGCAAAGGCCAGGAGCCCGTGGAACTGAAGGCCAGGCTTGAATCGCTGCGGGTGGAGTGCGATGAGCTGTTCGTGCAGGTCCTGGATGCAGTCAAGGCGGCCCAGGCGGGCGGAGTCAGATAACCGCGAGCCGTGCGTGCGCTGGGTGACTGGTTCTTTCCAGGCGCAGTGGGCGAGGACGGCAATGGCAAGGAAAACCGCATGATCAAGGTCACCGTGATGTACCCGTACACCGAGGGCGCGCGTTTCGACCACGCCTACTACCGCGACCGGCACATGCCGATGGTGAAGGCGAGGCTGGGCAGCGCCTGCGCCTACTACACCGTCGAAAAAGGCCTGTCCGGCAGGGCGCCCGGTACACCGCCCGCGTTCGTGGCGATGTGCGCGTTCTACTGTGATTCGGCCGAAGCCTACCTGGCCGCCAGCCAGGAGCACAGCGCCGAGATACGGGGCGACATCGCCAACTACACCGACATCGTGCCGGTGGCCCAGTTGAGCGAGGTCATCGTCGAGCGGTCGGATCGTTGAGCGCACCGGATCGAGTCTGACGACACCCGGGCGCCTGCTTTCGGCCAGAAGCAGCCGTTAAGGACGGCGCCGCGACGTCTCGCGGGCGCCTCTGTCAGTGAAGCGAGCAGGCCAGTTCCAGCATGCCGCCGATGGCGGGCTGGAACGATGGCAATTCGGTCTTGACCAGCCGCCTGGCCTGCAAGCCCGGAACACCGAGGCCTTTGAGGATCGCGAGCGCCACGTTTTCGGGGTGGTCGGCCGGCGCCGTGCCGCTGGCGATGCGTGTCAGTGCGGCGAGTGTCGCGCCGGCGATGAGGTCGATCGCCGCTTCCGTCGGCGCATCGGCGAAACGCGCCGAGTGCGTTCCCGAAGCAATATGACCCGGAAGGTGGCTGTGGATGAGGCTCGCTGCACCGGCGACATCGATGCCGCGATGCGCGACGATTTTCGCGAACACGGAGCACTCGCGAGCGAGGTGCAGGTACATCCGCACGCCGCCGGCAATGCGTTTGGCGGGATCGACGAAATCGCCTGAGGTGGACTCGATGATCGCGATGAATTCGTTGCTCAGGCTGTCGGCGGCTGCCTGCCAGAGTGCATCGGGACTGCCGAACTGATCGCGGAAATCGGCGGGTGCGACTTCCGCCATCGCGATCACGCGCGCGACCGCTTCGTCGTTCACCGTGTGCGCCGCGGCAACGCGAACGGCGCAGCGCAGCAGCAGCGCGCGCGTCGTCGCTTCCTGGATCGGCTTCATGGGCCGAGATTACGCCGCGGCGTGCGCGTTGGCTACCTTCCCCCGTCGATCAGAGCGCGGATTCCAGTTCCGGCATCAGCATGCGCGCCTTGGTCAGCACCATCCCCAGGTTCGCGCCCTTGCGGCACACGAAGGTCGCGATCTGCTGCTGCTTGCGCCCGCGCAGGAACACATGGATCAGGTTGTCGCTGTTGACGATGATCTCCTGGAAGTAGTGTTTGCCGTCCTCGGCCACGCCGCGTGCGGATCGGAACATCTTCTCGATCGCGACGACGTTCGATCCCTGGAACAGGTCCGTGGTCGCCGCCGCGAGCAGCTCGATCACTTCGCGCGGATGCGAGTCGACCGACTTGATCCCCAGGAGCATGCCCGAGCCCAGATCGACGTAGCCGGCCGCAACACAGTCGGGCACCGCGGTGACCGCCTTCTGCAGCATGTTGTCCAGATTGCTCATGTGATTTCCTCTTTCATCGTTGGAATCGCTGCCGGATGGAACCGCCTCCGGCGACTGTGGCGGGCCGGCTTCGCCGGCGAGATTCGCTAGCGGGCCGCCCAGGTCGAGGCGCAGCCGGCCGAGGGCGAGGCGCAGCTGCGCCGCCCTGCATTCGGGCGATGCGTGGAGCATCAGCACGTGCCGCGAGGGCAGGCGGGCGATGCCCCACAGGGCCGCCGGTGTCCAGACCAGCACCTCGGTGCAGCCCGCGCCGGCCGGCGCGAGCGCGCCGTCGACGCTGTCCACCACCTGCAGGGACGCGGCTGCGGGAGCGTCGCCCGCGAGGGCGCCGGTCGACGCAAGAGGCAGTCCCTCCTTCGTCGCGACGAGGGCGCCGAGCAGGCCGGGACAATGCGCGTGCGTCGATGCGAGCGATACATCCAGCCAGTCACTCATGGCGCAGCCCTCGGCCCGAGCGCGGCAATCGCGGCGGCCGTGTGGCGCGTGTCCAGGATCAACTTGCCCAGCGTTCGGGTCGGGTCGGCGGCGACCGCGAGACAGCCGGCGTCTCCCGCGCGCGTGAGCAGCATGGGGCCCAGTTCGCCGTCGAGGATCACCTGCCGCAGCGGACCGCGTTCCACTTCTTTCGCGGCCCGCGACGACAGCGCCAGCAGCGACGCGCACATCGCGCCGAAGCGGTCGCCGTCGACGCCCGGCGCCAGCACGCACGCCTGAATCAAGCCGTCGTAGGTGAATACGCCGCTGGAGCGCACGCAGTCGGACGTGGCGTGCAGGGTGCGCAACAATCCGCGTGCACGGTGCGCCCAGGCGTCGTCGATCTGCGGGGTCATCGCGTCTCTCTCGTTGTTCCGATGGCGCCGGCTGCGAGGTGCCGCGCGAACTCCTCGAGAAAGCGCACCTGCGCGGGCGATTGCACCCAGCCCGCTTCGATGCGGCGCACGTCCTCGAGTGCCCGCAGGGCGTCGAGGCTTCCCGCGGCGCGCCACAGCCAATAGGCGGCGAGCACGGTGCCGGTGCGCCCCATGCCGGCACGGCAATGCACCGCGACGACTTCGCCCGCGGCGAGCATCGCGTCGATCTCACGGCACATCGCCAGCGCCTGCGGCATGCTAGGCGCGTGCATGTCGGGCATCGGATAGGCGCGGCAGCCGATCCCGTGTGCGGCAGCCCAGCCGGGATCGAAACGTTCTTCGGTGAGCGACACGAGCTGCGTCACACCGACGCCGCAGAGCAGTTGCAGGTCGTAGTCGACCCCGTGAATGAGGCCGGGCCAGGGCGTGCCGGCAAGACGCCCGGGCAGCAGCCAGGCGAAACCGCGCGGGCCACAGGCCGCACTCGGAGCGGATCCGGGCGCTTCCCCCTGCGGCACGGAGATGCGCGCGGGCTCCGGACACGACCCCGTCGCGAGAAACAGGCGCCCGCTCTCCGAGCTGGGATGCTCGAAGAACGCGCGCGGCTCGCCGGATTCCTGCAGCCGGCCGCCCGCGATCAGCGCGATATGGCTCGCGAGTTGCCGGGCCTCCTGCAGGTTGTGCAGCACGACCAGAAGCGCACGCTTGCGCGACAGGGCCCCGATCAGCTGGACGAGCCCCTGCGCTTCCGCCGGTGCGAGACCGGCCGTGGGTTCATCGACCAGGAGCAACTCGGGCGCGGCGATCGCTTCGCGCAGGATCGCGATCGCGCGCTGCTGCGCGAGCGGCCTTTCGACGACCGGCGTATTCAATTCCTCGAGCAGCCCCAGCTGACCGCATTCCTCGACCAGCGGCTTCACGGCATCGATCTGCCTGCGTCGCGTGAGCGCGCTGCGCCCCGGCAAACGGAAGACGAGGTTTTCCAGCACGTTCGAGACGAGCAGGCGCGAGTTCTGCGCGACCAGCGAGGGCCGGTGATCACCTTCGCATGCCGCTGCGGCGTAGCGGCAGCTGCCCCATGTCCGCACCTCGGGGTTCGCGGCGTTGTGGCCAGCGATCGTGCGCAGCAGCGTGGACTTGCCCGTGCCGCTGGGGCCCAGCAGCACGGTGCACCCGCTGGCGGGCACGTCGAGGTCGACGGCGTCGAGCACGACGCGCGCGCCGTAAGCCACGCCGAACCCGCGCAGCTCGAGGACCGGCGGCGGGGTCATCGGGCCGTGCCGCACGCGACCCCGCGCAGGGGAATCCGTTGCGCGACATCGAGCATGGCGGCCAGCCCGAGCAGCAACGTGCGCACATCGCGGCGATCGCGCGCGTCGACCTCCAGCACCGGCACGGGGCCGATGCCCGCGGGGCGGGGCGACGCGTCGAGCAAATCGCGATAGGCGCGCAGGTCGGCGCTCCCCGACTCATCGATGTGCGTCACTCCCACGATCCAGGGCACCCAGCGCGAAGACTCGCCCGGCACGAGCCGGTTGGCGTAGAAGCGCAGGTCCTCCAACGCGCTGGGGCGGCTGTGATCGATGAGCAGCACGAGGCCGCGCGCCTGCTCCAGGAGGATGTCCCACATGAAATCGAAACGGTCCTGCCCCGGGGCGCCGAGCAGGCGGATGCGATCGCCCGCGTCCAGGCTCATCACCCCCATGTCCATGGCGACCGTGGTGTGGCGCTTCAGGAGCGCCGTCTCGTCGGTCGCGGCCGCTTCCGTCGCGACGACGTCGATGTCGCTCGCCGTGCGGATGGCTTGCGTCTTGCCGGCGCCGACGGGGCCGGCGAACAGGATGGCCCACTCCATATCAGGCGGCCTGAAGGCGCAGCAAGCGCTGCAGGAAGCGCGAAGCGATCGTTGCGGCACCGGCCGGCGCCGCCGGCGGCTCGGCATCCTCTGATAGTGCGGCGCTTGCGGTTGCACCCGCTGCGATCACCGCCGGACACGTGACGTGCCCGAACCTCTGCAGGACGCGCAAGACATTTGCCACCTGGTCGGCCGGGAGGTCGAGCACGCGCGCGACGAGGTAGCCGACCGTCGGCTTGCGCCACAGCAGCGCGCAGACGCGCGTGACGGGCACGACAAGTTCCTGTGGAAGCCGCGTGAGGTTCGGCCAGGATTTCAGGTGCAAAAGCGCGTGTCCGTCGAGATTGCCGTCCCGCTGCGCGTCGTGGTAGGCCAGCCGCCATTGCAATTCTTCCAGCGGCTGCGCGTCATCGGGTGGTGACCCCCACGTCGAAGGCCGCACCTGGATGTCGTCGCACGAGGCGCCGTAGACGCCGTCCCAGTCCTGCACGTCCGTCACGTAGCAGTGCTGCTGCGGATAGACTGAAACGGTGCCCCGCCCATCGACCACGAGGATCGACGGCAGGCCGCCCCGCACGACACCGTCGAGCAGCCGCATCAATGAACCTGGCATTGCCCCCATTGCGCCTTCTTCCGTTAACCTCAATGACCGCTTGGTGCAAGCGGATGTATCAAGGGTTTCATAGAAGAAGCCGCCGCGAAAGCGCGAATCCGCACCGAAAGTGACGGATCGCGCACGCGAGTGCGCAGGCCTCAGTCGCGGGCGGAGCCAGGCGACTGTGCGAAATGGCCGAGCCGTTCGCCCAGGCGCTCGGCCGCGAGTTCGTACCGGCGCCCACCGATGCGACGCAGGGCGCCTTCCGTTTCGAGCGCCGAAAACGCGCGAGCGATCGTCTCGCGCCGTGCGCCGAGCAGGTCGGCGATGTCCTGGTGCTGCGGAAGCTCGACGACCGCGCTGCCTTCGCTGCGTTGAAGCAGGAGAAGGACATGGGCGAGCTGGTTGACGGCACCGGTCTCACGTACGCCAGCGGACCAGTCGGCGATGTTGCCGGTGGCCCGCGCCGCGAGCTCGATCAGCCGGCGATCGATCGCAGGTTCCGCGAGCGCGCATTCCCGCACGCGCTTGTGCGGAACGTCGCAGACGAGGACCGGCCCGGCCGCGATGACCGTTGTCTGGTTGCGCAGGCCGAAAAAACCGAGCAGCGCGACCGGCGCGCCGCGGCCGATGATGGCCACCGGTTTGAACTCGCCGGTGGTTCCGCGGCGCATGACGAAGGCATTGCCCAGTTTGATCGACCGCGTCGCCTCGGACGTCGAGCCTTCCTCGGACAGCAGGTCGCCCCGGTGGAGCCTTGTCGAAACGATGTGCGGCTTCAGCTTGCTTGCGGCACCTGGGCCGATCTCGCCGACGATGCAACGGGGAAACGTCGCGCAGGCGGAGCAGTGAACGCCGCCCGGCGTCACGATCGCGCGCTCGGCTGCGCGACCCAGTGCTTCTTGGTTCCCTTCATGCCCGCCGGCAGTGCGAGTCCGATGCGCTTGCGCACCATCGGTCCTTCCGGCGCGAGGTTGGCCAGCATGAAGGCAGCGGCATCCGCGTACGGGATGATCATCTCGGGAATGCGCGCGGCGAAGAATGGCAGCACGAGCGCGCCGGGCAGGTGAACGGTCCAGCCTGGCATGGGTGTGGGAAGGTGGTCGATCGACACACGAAGTCGCTCGAGCCCGACCGGCTCGCCCGGAACCATGGGCCCCGGACAAAGCAGTCGCCAGTTGATCATCGAATGCTGCAGACGGATGAAGTTGTCCCTGTGCGGCCAGTACGTCCTGCCGACTTTGGGCAAATCGATACCGCACCGCCACGACGCATCGATGTCGAGCAGGCCCGCACCGGCGAGGAACCAGCACACCTTGGGTTGCCGGTGAGTGGGCAGGGCTTCGACCGCCGACACGACGCGATCGACAAGGTCGACGAAGAGCACGCCCTCGCTCACCAGGCCGGCACAGCTGATCAACGCGTCATGATCGGCGATGAACTGGGCAAGCTGCGCCTTCGGCGCCAGCAACAGGTCGCCGGTACTGATGTCCGCGGCCGACGCAACCTTCGGTGCGAGCTTGGAGGGGGTGCGAACGAAAACGGACAACTCGTGATCCGTCTCGACGGCCAGACGAGCCACATGGGAGCCGAGCGATCCGGTCGCGCCCAGCAGGGCAATTCGGGACATGGTGGGGTTCCTTCAAGAAAGCGGAGGCAACGCAGGCAGCGGCAGCACCGCGATGGCGCGCGCTTCCCTGCGTTCCACGCCGAGACCTGCCAACAGCAATTCGGCGGTGTCGCAGCCCGCCACGCGCCACGTGGCATCGCCGTCGAGCACCGCGGCCATCCCGCTGAGCACGCCGCCGACCACCATGCCGAGCGCAGCGCGCATCTGTCCGCGCCGCAGCGCATAACGCCGCTTGTCGATCCCGAGCCTCAGGTTCTCTCCAGGCCCGCCTTCCCACATGCGCCGCAGCGGCGCACAGCTGTAGGCGAACCGCGTGACGAAACGGCCCCAGTCCGGCTCCTCGTGCGCGCGCTGGGCGTACCAGCGCACGCCGTACGCCAGGCGTTCGGCGGGGTCGTCCACCGTCGCGAACACGAGCGCCATGCGCTCACTCATCTCCATCACCAGCCGGCCGGCGACCTCGTCGAACAGCCCGCTCCCGTCGCTGAAGTTGTTGTAGATCGTGCCGCGCGCCACGCCGGCGGCGGCGGCGAGTTCACTGACGGCCAGTTGCGTGGCGCCTGTCTCGGCGAAAAGCTTGATCGCGGCGGAGTGGATGCGTCGATGGGAGGAACGCAGACGATGGGATGACATGGGGATGACATTGAACACAAGTGTACAAATGAGCCGCTATTTGACCATATGTCACGGGCCCTGCGGCGGGTCCGCGGACTGGACGTCAGACTGGATGTCGGCTTCTGCCCCATTCGAGACCTCGGCCTGCCGGTGCTGCAGGTACATGTCCCGAGTGAGCGTGTAGCGGTCCATCGCCGAGTCCAACATCGGCTCGATGGGCAGGACCCGGGCGCGTGTATCGACGGCGCGTGCTGCGAGCAGCGCATTCCGGTCCACCGCGGGAGAGACGTACTTGACAGGATTGCCGGCCAGGTCGACAGGCAGCGCGAGCGCGTCGCGCAGCGTCGACGGTCCGAGCACGGGCAGCTCGATATACGGGCCGGCCGGCACGCCCCAATGCGCGAGCGTCGTGCCGAAATCCGCTTTGTGTCGCTCCAGGCCGCCTTCGCCGGCGATGTCGAGCACGCCGCCCAGACCAAACACCGTGTTGAACGCGAACCGTGTCGCATCCTGTGCGGCCTCGGGCACCTTGAGTTGCAGCAAGCTGTTCACCGCCGACCAGGCATCCCCGAGATTGCCGAAGAAATTCGACACGCCCGTGCGCACCACGGCCGGCACGCCCTTCTCGTACGCCTGGGCGGCTGGCCTGAGCGTGACCTTGTCGGCGTTGTAGTTGAACTGGTTCACGCCGCGATTGACCGGCTCCAGAGGATCGTGACTCTCGGCATGGGCCGCGCCGGCGCCGGCCAGCAACAAGGCGCCCGCGAGCGCGAACCCTGCGAGATGCGAGTGGCGGTGGTCCATGATCACCGCGCGTCCACCGGCACCACCGACACGCGCACCGGGATCGTCTTGCCGGGGCTGTCGCGCACCATGGCCTCGAATTCGCGGCCGCCGTATTCGTAGCGCACGCGATAGCCCATCAGCCGCGTTTGCGTCTCATGCACCGTCTTGCAGTCCCTCACTTCGGCCGGCGCCTGCGGAGATTGGGTGGTCGCACTGCGGTTCGCAAGCTCGTTACCGACCAGCGCGCCCGCGACGGCGCCCACGGCCGTCGTCGCGGCCCGGCCGTTGCCGCCGCCCACGGTGTGGCCGAGCAGGCCACCGGCCACCGCGCCGATGCCGGCGCCGAGCATGTTCGGCTTCGAGTCTGGAGCAGGCCTTTCCGCCGCCACGGTTTGCGTCGTGCATTCCGTGCGTGGCACCTGCACTTCGGAATAGACCGGCGTGGACGAACGCACGTGCGCGCTCTCGACGAGGGTCGATCCGGTGGGTGCACCCGCCTGGGCGAGTGAGGGACCGGCCGCGGCGGCCAGCAGGAGGAGAGGAGAAATTCTTTTCATGCCGCCAGTGTCCCGGCGGCGCACGCGGCAGTCGTCCCGTTTCGGTCCCGGTTCGGTACCGGCGCTCAGGCCCTGCGCACCTCGGCGAGGTGCGGAGCGGGATCGCCTTCGTACAACGCGAGCAGTTCGGCAAACCGCGCGCGATCGGCCAGCGGGCTGTGCAGCCGCTGCGCGGTCGCCAGCGCGAGCAATTCGAAATACGCGGAGCCGGTCGTGCGGGCCGTGACGATCGCCCGCTGGAGGGCGGCGGCGGCGCCTTCGTGGTCACCGTCCTCGGTCAGCATTTCCGCACGCTGGCGCAGCAGTGACGGCAGCACGAGGTGGCCACCGAGGCGCTCGGCGAGTGCGATGCCGGCATCGGCCGACGCGCGGGCCTCGTCGGCGAGACCGGCCGCAAGGCAGGCCGATACATGGTGCGTGTGGTAGCCACACAGCCCGAAGCGCATGCCGACCTTCTCGGCGCTGGCCGCGGCCGCTCGCATCAGCTGCAGTCCTTCCTCGACTTGACCACGCGCCACCATGGCGCGCCCGTGCAGCCACGCGAAATCGGTCGGCACCGTGGGCAAGGCGTGTTCCTCGATCACGCCGGACAGCCGCTGCGTGAGCTCCAGGACCGTGTCGAACTCGCGCGCGAGCGCGTGCAGGATCGCGCCGGTCGACAGCGCGGTGACTTCGCTCAACGCGTGCCGGTCGGCCGCGGCAAGCTCGGCCGCCTGGCGCGCCAGTTCGCGCGCGCGCCGCGGCTCGCCACCGAGCCAGCAGACGAGGGCGAGCGCGCAGGTGGCCTCCACCTGCGGGGCCTGGACGAATTGCGTGGGCGGCAGGGACATGCCTTCCCGTGCATGGATCTCGAGCGCTGCCTCGAGCTCGGCGCGCGCCGGCGCGAGGTCGCCGACCAGCATGTGCACCAGGCCCATGGCGTTGTGCGCGGCCAGGCGCAGCCCCGCATCGCCGGGGACGGCCAGCGCGAGCATCTGCATCGCGAGCGACCGCGCCTGCCCGATCTCGCCGCGCGCGTAGTAGCCCCACCAGGCGCCTTGCAACGCGCGCGGCCATGCCGGCGCGCCCTCGGCGCGCAAGGCGAGCGCGCGATCGAAGGCAGCGGTGACTTCCGGATCCGCCACGACGTGCAGCCGCGTCAGCGCAACACCTTCGAGCACGCGCAGTTCGAGCTCCTGCGCCTTCGGCAGCCGCCCGCTGGCGAGCTCGAGCGCACGACGTGCCGCCGCGACCGACTCGTAGGCTGCACCGCGTTCCAGCGCGCGTGCCGACACGATGGCGAGTTGCTCCGCAGCGGCCGGCGCGAGCTCGCCGCGTTCGAAATGCAACGCAAGTTCCGCGGCGATTTCGCCGCTGGCCGCGCCGTAGGCCGAAGCGAGTGCAGCCGCCCATTGCCGGTGCCATTGCAGCCGCTGCGCCGCTGCCAGCCGTTCGTACAGGACCTGCCGGTACATCGAGTGGCCGAACGTATAACGAGAGGCGATGCGGCCGTCGACCAGGGATTTCGCGCCCGCGGCACGCAACCAGGGGACGCGCCGTGCCGTGCCGTCCAGCATCGGGAGCAACGAATCCGCCGCCAGGCCCAGCACGTCCGCGAGCGGTACGTGGAGGAACTCCACGCCGCTCACGCTCGCGGCCCCGAGCATGCGCTGGTGCTCCGGCGGCAGGCGGGCAATCTGCGTTTCGATCAGGTCCCGCACGCTGCGCGGCACCGGCAGCGCGTTCGCTTCGGGAAAGCGCCAGCCACCGGCCTCACGCCGCAGCAGGCCCGAGTTCTCCAGTTCGTCGACCACATTGACGACGAACAGCGGCAGACCCGACGTGTGCGCGTGCAGTGACCGCACGAAACCGTCCGGCACTCCGGCCCCGAACCGCGCGGCGAGGTAGGTGCCGATGTCGGCCTCGGACAGGGACTCGAGGTCGATATCGACGATCAGGCGTCGCGCGCGCAACTGCTGCCTCAATCCCGCGAGGGGATGTTCCTCGAGGACCAGCTCCGTCGGACGCAGGGTGCCGAGCACCATGAAGGGCGCCGGCCCGCGGCGGTGCGCCAGGTAGCCGAGCAGCTGTACCGTCGCGTGGTCGCTCCAGTGCAGGTCCTCCAGCACGACCAGCACCGGCCAGTCCGCTGGCAGGCGGTCGACCAGCTCGCCGAACTCGCGCAGCATGCGGTCCTGCGTCGCGCCGGCTGCTTCGCGCTGGAGAGTGCGCCGGTCCTCGTCGCTGACGAACCATGGCATCTGCAGCAGCCACGTGGGGGCGACCTCGCGCATCGCATTCACCACGACGTCGCCGCCCGTGCTGCGGCACAGGGCGTTCAACGCTTCGAGGACCGGCATGTAGGGCTCGCCGCTGCCGTAGTGCTCGATGCACTGCCCGAACGCGACACGCGCGCCCGATTCGGCCACGAAGCGTTCGATCAGGGTGCTCTTGCCGACGCCGGCATCGCCGAGCACGAACACGAGTTGCCGCTGGCCGCGCCGCGCGGCTGCCCAGGCCGAGTCCAGCCGGGCGAGGGCGTGGCTGCGGCCGACGACGACCCCTTGCTCCTGATCCTGGTTCGCGGGCCTTGCCGCCTCCGGGGCTTCGACCGTCGCGGCGCGCACGGCCGTCTCGCCCAGCGGCGCGATGAAGCGGTAGCCGCGGCGCGGCGCGGTCTCGATGAACTGCGACTCGCGCGCGTCGTCGCCCAGCGCCTGCCGCAGCTGGCTCACGATGTTCTTGAGCGCGGACTCGTTGATGTACCGGTGGCCCCACACCGCGTCGAGCAGCGCGTCCTTGGTCACGAGCTGGCCCGGCCGTCGCGCGAGTTCGCACAGCACCTGGAAAGCGCGTGGCGGGATTTCGACGGCCTGGCCGTCACGCTCGAGCAAGGCCTCGGCTTCGTCCAGCCGGAACGGGCCGAAGCGGGCGCGAAGCTGATCGGTTCCGGTCATATCGCCGCGCGACCGAGACCGGACGCGGACCGAACCGGGACCGCCACGGGACGACTTGCAGGCGTGCCATGCCGAGACTGGCGTCCGTGATGCTCAAACCTCATTCGATTCCGCCTTGTGACATCGGCCATTTTGCCAGCGGCGAGCGGTCATCGACGCTCGTTGTCGGCGTCAACACGTCAAACGCATGAACATCTCTGCACGATCGATTCCCCAACTGCTCGGTGCACCGCTCGGGCCAGACGGTGAATACGGCAGTGTCCTGGCTGACCGCCTGGTCGGCCGCCTGCCGCCGAACCCGCGCGGGCGGGATTTCCTGGCCGGCCCCGTCCGGGGCAGGTTCGACGCCTTGGCCCAGGCCATGCATCGAATCGACTTCGACGAAGCGAGCGACCGCCTGATCTGCGTCGGCGACCTGGTCGATCCCGCATGCGGTCCGCTGCCGGCATGCGAGTTCCTGGCAGTACCTTTCGTGCACGCGGTACGCAGCCGCCGCGATCATGAGTTCGCGCAGCTCGATCCGGTGGAAATCCGGATGATCGCGAAGCTTCCCGGCGGGGCATTCGCCTGGGCGGCGAAGCTGTCGGACCGGCAGCTGGCTGCGGCCCAGGATGCCCTGCGGACTCTGCCGCTGATGCTGGAGATTCCGACGCGAACAGGCACTGCGGGCATCGTCCATTCGCTGCCGCCTGGGCACGCGCATTGGCTCGAGCTGGTCTCGGCGCTCGAGAGCCGGAGTGAAGCCACCATTTCTTGCGTACTCGCCGAACGCGAGCTTGCGCATGGCATCACCGTTCGCGGAGTGGATCGCGTGTTCGTCGGACACGCGCCACGGTCCCTCTCCGGCAACGTCGTGCCGGTGGACACGGGCACGACGTTGCGGGAACTGAGTATTCGCGGGCGCACGGCGATACCGATCCGGGACCGATTCGGGACCGCCACGGGACGACTGCAGCAGGCACTCTGCCGAGACTGCGGTCCATGACGTCCAAACCTCACTCCATCGCGCAGCACGAGACCTCGTCGTTGCTGCTGAAACAGTTGCTCCTGACCCCCCTGGCGACCAACCCCGGACAGGAGATCGTCTACCGCGACGCCCATCGCTATACGTACCGCGAGTTTCGCGAGCGCATCGGGCGCCTGGCCACGAGCCTGCACCGCATGGGCGTGCAGGCCGGTGAAACCGTGGCCGTGATGGACTGGGACAGCCATCGCTACCTCGAGGCGTACTTCGCGGTCCCGATGATGGGCGCCGTCCTGATGACGGTGAACGTACGCCTGTCGCCGGAGCAGATCGCCTACACGCTCAACCACTCGGGCGCGAGGACGCTGCTCGTGCACGCCGATTTCCTGCCGGTCGTCACGCAGTTGATGCCGCAGCTCGAAACGGTGGACACCTTCGTCCTGATCGCCGACGGCGCGGCGCTGGAAGTCCCGCGCGGTTTCGTCGACGAATACGAGCGCCTGATGGACTCGGCCGCGCCCGATTTCGAATTCCCCGACTGGGACGAGAACTCGACGGCCACCACGTTCTACACGACGGGCACGACGGGACTGCCGAAGGGCGTGTCGTTCAGCCACCGGCAGCTCGTGCTCCACACGCTGGCCGCGATGGCGATGCTCGGCAGCGCGCCCAGCCAGGGACATGTCCATCGCGACGACGTGTACATGCCGATGACGCCGATGTTCCACGTGCACGCCTGGGGCATGCCGTACGTCGCGACGCTGATGGGCCTGAAGCAGGTCTATCCCGGACGCTACGCGCCGGACGCGCTCCTTGCGCTCATCCGGCGCGAAAAGGTCACGGTCTCGCACGGTGTGCCGACGCTGCTTCACATGCTGCTCACGCACCCGGCGTCGGCCGATGTGGACCTGCGAGGCCTGAAGGTGATCGTCGGCGGGTCGGCGCTACCCCAGGGGCTTGCGCGCATGGCCGTCGAGCGTGGCATCGACGTGTTCGCGGGCTACGGCATGTCCGAGACCTGCCCGGTGCTCGCCGTCGCGCAGGTCAAGACGCCGCTGGCCGCGAATGCCGAACGCGCGCTCGAAGTGCGCACGTTCGCGGGCATGCCGATCCCGTTGGCGGACCTGCGCATCATGGACGAACAGATGCGCGAGCTGCCGCACGACGGCAAGTCCGTCGGCGAGGTGGTCGTGCGAGCCCCGTGGCTGACCGCGGGCTACGTCGACGATCCCGAACAATCGGAGCGGCTGTGGCGCGGCGGCTGGCTGCACACCAACGACGTGGCCTGCATCGACGAGCAGGGATACCTGCGCATCACGGACCGCCTGAAGGACGTGATCAAGACGGGCGGCGAATGGGTGTCCTCGCTGGAGATCGAGGACCTCGTTTCGCGCCATCCAGCCGTCGGCGAAGTCGCGGTCGTGGGTATCGCCGACACGCGCTGGGGCGAGCGGCCCGTTGCCTTCGTCGTGCCGCGCGCCGGACAGAGCGTGGACACCGAAGGCATCCGCGATCACCTCGAAGCGTTCGTGCGTGCCGGGCGGATCTCGAAATACGCCGTCCCGGAACACGTGCTGGTCGTCGACGCGATCGCAAAGACAAGTGTGGGCAAGCCCAACAAGCGGGTGCTACGCGAGCAGTGCGCCCGCGCGCTGAGCGCATGAGACCGAACCGGGACCGAATCGGGACCGCCGCAGGACGACTTGCACGGCCCGTTTGCCCACACTGCCGAACATGATCCTGAACCCCCATCCGATCTACCCCGCCGCCGGCCGCTACGTGCTGCGGCTTCACCGTGACGCGCTGCCCCAGGCCGGCCGCCTGGCCGGGCGGATCGAGCACGTGTCGAGCGGCGACAGCATCGATTTCACCAGCAGCGACGAGTTGCTCGGGTGGCTCTCCAGCCACGCGGGCACTGCGCTACCCGGCTCCCCCGAATCCCCAGCCGATCTGCCCCCGAAGGAAATCCCATGAAGAAGCTTTTCCTGTGCTCACTCCTGCCGGTGGCGCTGCTCGCGCACGCGCAGGAGCCAGTCACCTTGCCCGCGGACGAAGGTGATTCGGACACGTGCTTCCTGTTCGTGCCGCAAGCCGATGGCGAGCCCGCCGACGAGGGGCGGACGCCCGACGCGCCGCTCGAGAGTCCGCCCGCCTGGCCGACGCTGGATGCAGCCGCCCGGCACGAAGCCGCGCTCCAACGCGTTGCCCTCGACTTGCTGCCGATGCAGGCGTTCATCGCGTGCGCACCCGAAAGCGCGTTTGCGGCGCGCGACCGCATTTGAGGAACCACCCATGAGATGCAAACCTTCTCCCCTTGTCGCGACGGCGCTCGCCGGCGCGATCGCATTGATGCTCGCCGGCTGCTCCACGCCACGACTGCAGTCCTCCGTCGACATTCCGGCGAACTTCGCCTCTGTGACCGACACCGCTCAACAGGAACCCGAGGTCGCGTGGTGGGACAGCTTCGACGACCCCGTCCTGTCGCAGCTCGTGCGCCGCGCCGCGAGCGAGAACCGCGACGTGAAGATGGCGCTGGAGCGCGTGCGTGCGGCGCGTGCCGGCGAGACCATCAGCCGCTCGGCGCTGCTGCCCACCGTAGGCGTATCGGGGCTGGGCCAGTACAGCGACACGGGCCGAAGCCCCGCGTTCAAGGCACAAAGCCCGGACGTGCGGCGCGAGGGCATCGGCCTGGACGTGTCGTGGGAGGTCGACATCACGGGCCGCGTGCGCGCGGGTGCGGCCGCAGCGAAGGCCGAGGCGGAAGCCGCGGCCGACAGCGCGCGGGGCGTGCGACTGCTCGTCGTGAGCGACGTCGCGACGAACTACTTCACGCTCATCGGCGCGCAGCGGCAGCTCGAGACGGTGCGCGCGATCGCCGCCGCGCAGCACGAGTCCTTGCGCCTCGTGCAGGCGCGCCAGCGCGCGGGCCTGGCCACGCCGTTCGACGTCGAGCGGGCCCTGACCGCGGCGCTGCAGGCCGACGCCGCGATCCCGCCGCTGCAGACGCTGGCCGCGGTCTCGCGCCATCGCATCGCGGTGCTGATCGGCGACCAGGCGGCCAATGCGGCGACGATCGTGCCTCGGAACGGTGACGTCGTCGTGCCGCCGGCGCGCGCAGGCCAACCCGCATCCCTGCTCGAGCGCCGGCCCGACCTGCTCGCGCTGAAGGCGCAGCTCGAAGCCTCCAACTTCCGCCGTCAGCAGGCCGCCGCCGAATGGTTCCCCCGCCTGTTCCTCGGCGCGATGTTCGGCCGCGACTCGCTGGAGCTGAACGGCACGAACATCGGCCAGGCACGCTTCACCAACGCCTCGGCGCTGCTGACGATGCCGATCTTCAATGCGGGCCGCACGAAGGCGATCAACGAGGTCGCCGAAGCCAACCAGCGCGAAGCGCTCGCGCGCTACGAGGACGGCATCGTTCGCGCGCTCGAGGATGTCGAGAACTCGCTGGTCACCCTGCAGGACGAACGCCAGCGCGCCGACTCGCTGCGCCTGGCTGCCGCGTCGGCCGACTCGGCGCTCGGCCGCGCGCAATCGTTGTACGACCGCGGACAGATCGATCTCTTGCCGCTGCTGGACGCGCAGCGCACGCGCCTGGCCGTTCGCCTCGGCGCCAACGAGAGCGAGACCCAACTGCAGCTCGCCAGCGTGCGCCTGTTCAAGGCGCTCGGCGGCGGCTGGCAGGACTTCGAACCCCATTCCCAAACCCATTGATTGCCGACGAGGAGTCGACCTTGAAACCCACACACACCCAGGCCATGTTGGCCATCCCCCTGGCGGCCCTGCTGGCGGCCTGCGGTACGAAAGCCCCGCCGGCCGAGCCGCTGCGACCCGTTCGCACGGTCGAGCTGCGCTACGACGGCGTGCACGAGACCAACCGGTACGCGGGCGTCGTACGCTCGCGCCACGAGGTGGACGAGGCGTTCCGGGTCGGCGGCAAGATCGCGCAGCGCAAGGTCGACGTCGGCCAGGTCGTCCATGAGGGCGACGTGCTCGCGGTCATCGACGACAGCGACTACAAGCTCGCCGCCGACGCCGCCCAGCAAGCAGCCACTGCCGCGGCATCGCAGGCCCGCCAGGCCGAGTCGGACCACAAGCGCCTGGAAGCGCTCCGTAAGGACGGCTCGGTGAGCGAGTCCGATGACGAGAAGGCCCGCACGGCGGCGCACAGCACGTCCGCGAACGCGGAAGCGGCGGCGAAGCAGCTCGATCTCGCGCGCAACCGCCTGAAGTACACGGTGCTGCGCGCGTCGCGCACCGGTGTCGTGACGGCGGTGAAGTTCGAAGCGGGCCAGGTGGTCGCCGAAGGCCAGCCGGTGGTGTCGATCGCCGCCGAGGGCGAGCCCGAGATCGTGGTCGACGTGCCGGAAGACCAGGTCGCGTCGTTCAAGAAGGCGGGATACAAGGCGACGCTCGCGAGCGCACCGGACGAAACGTTCGATGTGATCCTGCGCGAACTCTCGCCGCAGGCCGCCGCACAGACGCGCACCTACCAGGCGCGGCTGAAGCCCGCGCAGGCGCGCAAGCTCCCGCTCGGCGCGACGGCCACGCTGGTTGCGGAACGGGCGGCCGCGCAGTCGCAGGTCGCCGCGATCCCGACCGCGGCGATCACGCAAAGCGGTGGGCAGCCCGCCGTGTGGGTGGTGCGGCGCAAGAGCGGCGAACAGGCGGCAACGGTCGAACTCGCGCGCGTGACGGTGGGCGGCTATCGCAACGACGACGTGCTCGTCTCCGGCCTGCCGGCAGGCACGGTGATCGTGACCGCCGGCGTGCACAAGATGGCGCCCGGCCTGCAGGTCGCGCTCCCGGCGGCGGCCGCGTCCGCCCCGGCCAACGAGAAGGTGGCCGCGAAATGAAATCGTTCAACCTCACCGAATGGGCGCTCGAGCACCGCGCCGTGGTGCTGTTCCTGATCATCGTGATCTCGATCGCCGGCATCTTCAGCTTCAGCAAGCTGGGCCAACTCGAGGACCCGAAGTTCTCCGTGCCCTCGATGACCGCTACGGTGATCTGGCCCGGCGCGAGCGCGCAGCAGATCCAGGACGAAGTGCTCAATCGCATGGAGAAAAAGTTCGAGCAGCTCGATCATTTCGAGAAGGTGGTGAGCTTCTCGCGCCAGGGCTATGGCGGCATGACCATCACCGTGAAGGGCGGCACGTCGCACAAGGACCAGCAGGAAGCGTGGTACCAGGCGCGCAAGAAAGTCTCGGACTTGAAGATGGAGCTTCCGGAAGGCGTCGTCGGGCCGATCTTCAACGACGAATTCGGCGACGTGTATTCGCTGCTCTACGCCGTCAAGGGTGATGGGATCGGACACGCGGAACTCTCCGACATCTCCGAGGACATCAAGCGCCGGCTGCTGAAGGCGCCTTACGTGAAGAAGGTCGACCTGCTGGGCAAACAGGACCAGAAGGTCTACGTCGAGTTCTCCAACCAGCGGCTCGCCGCGCTGGGCGTCACGCCGCTCGCGATTGCCGAAAGTCTGAAGAGCCAGAACGCGATGATGCCCGGCGGCTCGATAGACACGAAGTCCGATCGGGTGTTCGTGCGCGTGAGCGGCGAATTCAAGAACCTGGATGACATCCGGAACGTGCCGATCGCCGCCGGCGGCCGCACGATCAAGCTCGGCGACATCGCCACGGTGACGCGCGGCTTCCAGGATCCGCCGCTCTACACGATTCGCCACAACGGCCAGGACGTGCTGATGCTCGGCCTCGTGATGGCCGACGACGGCAACGTCGTGGAGCTGGGCAAGACCGTCGACGAGACGGTGGCGAAAGTGCGGGCCGAATTGCCCCACGGCGTCGAGCTTGAACGCGTCGCCGACCAGCCCACCACCGTGAAGGACTCCGTGTGGGAGTTCGAGCGCTCACTGATGGAAGCGCTGGTGATCGTGCTCGCGGTGAGCCTCGTGAGCCTGGGTTTGCGCACGGGCCTGATCGTCGCGATCTCGGTGCCGCTGGTGCTCGGCGTGGTCGCGATGGTGATGCTCGCGATGGGATGGAATCTGGAGCGGATTTCCCTCGGCTCGCTCATCATCGCGCTGGGCCTGCTTGTGGACGACGCGATCATCGCCATCGAGATGATGGTGGTGAAGATGGAAGGCGGCTGGGACCGCGTCAAGGCGGCTGCGTTCTCGTATTCCGCCACCGCGATGCCCCGGCTGTCCGGCGCGCTCATCACCGTCGCCGGCTTCATGCCGATCGGCTTCGCGCATTCCACGACCGCCGAATATGCGGGCGGCATCTTCTGGATCGTCGGCATCGCCGTCGTGTTCTCGTGGGTGTGCTCGGGCATCATCACCCCCTATCTGGCGGTGAAGATGCTGCCCAAGGATTTCGGCCAGCATCACCACGGCGCCGATCCCTACGGCACGCCGTTCTATCGCAAGCTGCGCGGCTGGATCGATTTCGCGCTCGAAAAGCGCTGGCTCATCATCGCCGCGACGGCAGGCGCGCTCGTGCTCGCGCTGGCCGGCATGAAGTTCGTGCCGCAGCAGTTCTTCCCGAACAGCGAGCGCCCGGAGCTGATCCTCGACCTGCGCATGAAGGAAGGCTCGTCCTTCCAGGCCACCAGCGAGCAGGTCAGGCGCATGGAAGCGATCCTGAAGCAGGAAGAGGACATCAAGTTCTTCACCGCGTACACCGGCGCGGGCGCACCGCGCTTCTACCTCGCGCTGTCGCCCGAGCTGCCGAACCCGGGTTATGCGCAGTTCATCCTGATGACCAAGGACATGGAAGCGCGCGAGCGCGTGCGCACCAAGCTGATGGCGGCGATGGACAAGGAATTCCCGCAAGCCTGGGTTCGCATCACGCGACTGGAGATGGGGCCTGCCGTCGGCTACCCGGTGCAGTTCCGCGTCGTCGGTCCCGATACGCAAAAGGTCCGCGAGATCGCGCGTCAGGTCGAGCACGTGATGGCATCGAGCTCCAAGGTGCGCGACGTGCAGCTCGACTGGAACGACCCCGTGCGCACGATGAAGGTCGAGCTCGACCAGGACAAGGCGCGCATGCTGGGCCTCACGCCCGCCGACGTGAACGTCGTGACACAGACTGTGATGAACGGCGCAACGCTGTCCCAGCTGCGCGAGCACGAGAACCTCGTGGACATCGTTGCGCGCGCGGTGCCGAAGGAGCGCCTGGATATCGACACGATCAAGGACGTGAACATCTACACGCGCACGGGCAGTGTCGTGCCGCTCGCGGAAGTCGCGAAGATCAGGTACGAGCTCGAGGAGCCGGTGCTGTGGCGCCGCAACCGCGACATGGCGATCACGGTGCGCGCCGACGTCAAGGACGGCGAGCAGGCCGTGTCGGTGACGAAGGAGATCGATCCGCTGCTCAAGGACATCCGGGCCGCGCTGCCCGCCGGCTACCGCGTCGACGTCGGTGGCGCGGTGGAAGAAAGCGACACGGCGAACCAGGCGCTCGCCGCCGTCGCGCCGGTGATGGTCCTCACGATCCTGCTGATCCTCATGCTGCAGCTGCAAAGCTTCTCGACGATGGCGATGGTGTTCCTCACCGCGCCGCTTGGCCTGATCGGCGTGGTCGCCGCACTGCTGGTGTTCCGCGCGCCGCTGGGCTTCGTCGCGATCCTGGGCATCATCGCGCTGGGCGGGATGATCATGCGCAACTCGGTGATCCTGATCGACCAGGTGCGCACCGAGATGGAAGAGGGTCGCGACATGTGGAACGCGATCGTCGATGCCGCGTTGCACCGGACGCGCCCCGTGGTGCTGACCGCGGCCGCGACGGTGCTGGCGATGATCCCTCTCACGCGCAGCGTGTTCTGGGGCCCGATGGCGCTCGCCATCATGGGCGGCCTGACCATCGCCACGGTGCTCACGATCTTCTTCGTGCCGGCGCTGTACGCGGCGTGGTTCAAGGTCAAGCGCGAGCCCGCGCCTGCGACCCCCGGCGCGCTCGCCGCGACCGCGGCTTGATCGGCGAGGCAAGAGCATGGACGCACTCGCGTCGATCCACGGTCCGGCCGCACTGGGGCTGCTTGCGCTGGCCACCCTGCTGCACGAGAGCGGCGTGCCCTTGCCGATCACCCCGGTGGCCATGTTCCTCGCCGCACGCGGCATCGGGAGCGGCGCCCACTTCGCCGCGTTCCTGGCCGCGATGGTCGTCATGACGCTGGTCACGAACCTCGCATGGTTCATCGCCGGCCGCCGCCGCGGCGCGGCCGTCCTCGATGTGCTGCGCCGGTTCTCGCTGGCCGCCGACAAGCACGTCACGCGTGCCGAGCGGGATTTCGTCCGGTGGGGACCGTCGACGCTCGTGTTCGGCCACTTCCTTCCCGGCGTGACGCTCGTGGCCCCGCCGCTCGCCGGTGCATGGGGCATGAAGACCAGCCGGTTCCTCACGCTCACCTCCATCGGCGCCGTGCTCTACAGCGCGCCGCTTCTCGTCGCGGGCGTGCTGCTGCGCGGCCGGATCGACGTCGTGCTCGCCACGCTCGATCGCATCCATTCGCATCTCCTCGCCGGGCTGGCTTGCCTGCTGGCCGGATGTGTCGCGTGGCGGTGGTGGCGCCGGCGCGCCAGGAGCGCTGCCCCATGATTCGCCTCTTGCGACGCGCAGCCGTCACCCTCGTGGCGATCACGCTGGCCGCGTGCTCCACCACCCATCCGTGGCTGAACCAGCCCATGCCGCCCGATGCGCCCGTCGCGGACGAGCCGGTGATCTCGCCCGCGCCGCGCCCCATCGTTGCTGCCGTGACGCTGTCCGGTGGCGGCGCGCGGGCGGCGGCCTTCGGCCTGGGCGTGCTGCAGGAGCTGAAGGCCACGCACTTCGAGATCGACGGCCGCGAGACGACGCTTCTCGACGAGATCGGGCTCGTCAGCGGCGTGTCGGGCGGCAGCATCCTCGCGAGCTACTACGCCGCCTTCGGCGACGAGACCTTCGACCACTTCGAGCAGGACTTCCTGCTCGTGAACTTCCAGACCGGCCTCATTCGGCAGGCCCTGGCGCCCGCGACGCTGTACGACCTGGGCTCGCCTTGGTACGGACGCGCCAACGTGCTCGAAAAGCGTCTGGAGCATGTGTATCGCGGCACGACCTTCGGCGAGCTGCGCCGGCGCCGCCCGTGGCCGCGCCTGCTCGTCACCGCGACGGACCTCACGACCGGTGCGCCCTTCGAATTCACGCCCGAGCAGTTCGCGCTGATCTGCTCGGACCTCGATTCGGTGCCCCTGAGTTTTGCCGTGGCCGCATCGTCATCGGTGCCTTTGCTCCTGAGCCCGATGACGGTGCGCAACTACGGCGGCAGCTGTCCGAGCGCGACCCGCACCCGCGGCGAATCGCAGGCGCATCGCAACCTGTCGGCCCGCCTGTTGCGCATGATCGCGGAGAGCTACCGCAACGCGCAGGAGCGCCCGTACATCCACCTCGTGGACGGCGGCCTGGCGGACAACCTCGGCGTGCGCGGCCTGGTCGACCACACGATCGCGAGCGGCTCGCTACACGAGAGCTTCCATACGCTGCCGCCGGGCTCCGTGCATCGCATCGTGCTGATCGTGGTGAATTCGGAGCGCGACACGGCCGACAGGATCGACCAGAGCGATCGCGTGCCCGGCACGATCCAGGTGCTCGATTCCATGATCTTCGGCGCGGGCTCGCGCTGGACCGAAGAGACCACCGAGATCGTGAAGGACACCGCCAGGCGCGCGGCCGAGGAACTGCGGCAGGCGCGCGGCCGCGAAGGCAGCCCGTTCGCGTCCGACGCGGACATCTTCGTCATCAACGTGCGCTTGCGCGACGTGCCCGACGCCGGGCGGCGCCGGCGGCTGATGCACGTGCCGACCGCGTTCGAGATCCTGCCGGCGGATTCGCGCGCCCTGCAGGAGGCCGGCCGCGAGCAGCTGCGCGCCTCGCCCGAGTTCCAGCGGCTGCGTCGCAGCCTCGGGTTGGATGCGAGCACCGCTGCGGTCGAGACCGATGCCATCGAGGAGCCGCAGCCATGATGACCGCCCGCTCGCTCGCCATGTACTGGAGCGGCGACTTCCTCGCTGCCAACGCCTTCATCGGCCTGAACCTCGTCGGCGCATTGCTGCTCGGCATGGCCGTGGGCTACGAAAGATCGTTCAACGGCCGCGCCGCGGGCATGCGCACGTACGGACTCGTGTGCATGGCATCCACCGCGCTCACGATCTTCGTCGGTTATGCGCCGCTGTGGTACGGCGGCGCCGCGAACAACGGCATCCCCGACGCGACCCGCGTCGTGCAGGGCGTGGTCACGGGCATCGGCTTCCTGTGCGCGGGCGTGATCGTCAAGGATGGCCTGAACATCAGCGGCCTCACGACGGCGGCCTCGATCTGGGCCGCCTCTGCGGTCGGCGTGCTGCTTGGCGTGGGCCTGTACGCCTCGGCGCTGCTGCTGGCGGTGCTGTGCATGCTGTCGATGACGCTGGTCCACCAGATCGAAAGGAGCCTTCCGGGTCGCGCCAGTTTCGACGTCACGCTGACCTTCCAGCGCCGCGCGAACCCGCAGCTCGCCGAAATCGAGGACATCGCGCGCGCTCACGGCTACCGCGTGATGCCGGGCAGCATCAGTTTCAGCTTCTACGACAACCATCCGGTCTGGCGGCTTTGCGTCGTCGCGCTCGACCGGTCCCGGGCGACGTCGCCGGCGCAGCTCGCGCAGGAACTGGCCCAGTCCGACGACGTGACGCGCTTTGGCATCGTGCCGATGCGCCATTGATTCCAATGAAGACACTCACTTCTTGCGCCATCGCGGCGATGGCCCTCGCCGCTTCATCGTCATCGTTTGCCTTCGAACCGGGCTTGCGGCCCAGCAGCGTGTTCGTGCAGGGCGGCTCCTGGAGCCACGTCGAATCGGCCACCGTCGGCCTCACCTGGGACTGGCGGTGGCAGCATGAGTTCGAGATCGGCACCTTGACCGGCTACACCGAATTGGACGCCGCCCGCTGGCGCACGCGCGGCCGCCCCGACGACCGCGGTTTCAACCAGTTCGGCGTCACGCCGGTCCTGCGCCTGTACCCGGGCGGCATCTCCGCAGGATGGTTCGCCGAAGCCGGCATCGGCGCCAACGCGATCACGCCGATGTACCACAACGACTCGCGCAAGTTCTCCACCACGTTCAACTTCGGCGACCGCATCGCGGTCGGCCGCCGCTTCGGGCCCAACCAGGCGGACGAGATCTCCGTCGGCTACGAGCATTTCTCGAACGCCGACATCAAGAAGCCGAACCCGGGCGAGAACTTGGTGCAGGTGCGGTACGCGCATCGCTTCTGATCGCGGCCGCGCCGGTCACGGGTGGGCAAGATGATCCAGCTCCTGTGCAGCCATGGCCCGGCATGCGCGGTGATCTGCATCGTGGCGCGCGGCTGCGCGCTGGCGTTGCCGGCGGCGCGCATCGAGCTGGTGCTGGCGGCCGGCGCCGTGGGCGCCGCACTCGTCCTGAGTGACGCCTGGGCGCGTCAGCCGGATCGCGTGGCGCTCGGGGGCGTGCGCGCGATCGCCGCTGCGGCGGCCTGCGCGCTGGTGACCTGGTCTTCGGCTTAGCCAAGCAGTCGGCCAATGACTGCCAACGGCGGGAAGTTCACGCGCCTTCTGGCTTGCGCGGCTCGAGCCCACCGGGCAGGCGCCCGGAGATCCAGTCGGTGATGTCGTCCATGACGCCCTCCTTGCCGAGATCGCGCAGAAGGTCGTGATAATGGCCTTCGTAGAGCTTCAGCGTCTTGTCCGCGGAGCCCGCGTGGTCCAGGAAGAAGCGGCTTCCGTCCGGCTTCGCGGCGTGATCCTCCGTGCCGTGAAGAATCAGGACAGGCAACCGGATCGACGGGAAGTCCCTCTTCAGCCGCTCGTCGGCACGCACCATTTCCGCGACCGTCTTCGTCGGTTGCACCTCGTTCGCGATCAAGGGATCGGCATTCATCGCCGCCACGACCTCCGGGTCGCGCGAAAAGTCTTCGTTCTTCAGGCGCAGCACATGAGCATGCGGCGCGAGGTGGCTGAGGCCCTTCAGGACGGCGAGGGCGAAGTCCGGCGCCGGCACCTGGAAGGCGAAGCTCTCGCAGATCAGTCCGGCGAGTTCCGACTGGTGCTCGATGGCGTAGAGGCACGCGACGACACCCCCCGCGCTGTGGCCCAGCAGGAAGACCGGCAGCGCCGCTTCCCGCGATTTGGCCAGGCGCACGAGCGAGGCCACGTCGCCCACATAGTCCCCGAACTGCTCGACGTAGAACCGCTCGCCGTCGGATTTGCCGCGGCCACGCAGATCCAGCGCGTAGACGGCGAGACCGCGCGCCGTGAACTGCTCCGCCGCCCACGCATAGTGGCCGCTGTGCGCGTTGAACCCGTGCACGATGACGATGACGCCCCGGGCGGGTCCGGCCGGTCTCCACACGCGCAAGAAGATGTTCAGGCCGCCCACGCCTTCGAAGGTTTCCTCGCGCGATGCCATGGATGTCGCGTTCATGGACGCCTCACCGCGAAAGAAACTCTCGGACCAGCCGGACCGTGGCGCGCGGGTTCTCTTCCATGATCCAGTGCCCCGAATCCGGAACGATGCCTTCGGTCACGTCGTCGCCCGCGGCACGCATGACCGTCGCCATCATCGGGCCGAACGATCTTTCCCCACCGACCGCGAGGACGGGCATCTTCAGCCGGCCGCGAGCCAGGAACTCGCGGTTGTCGATGGCGTCCTGGTCGAACGCGGCGAACTGCGCGAAGCCTGAGTGCATGGCTCCGGGGAGCGCATAGAGCGCCGCGTAGTGACGCCGGGCCGCCTCGCTGAAACGATCCGGCGACGCCGAAAACTCGTTCCAGAACCGATCCAGGTAAATGCGCTCGCGGCCGGCCACCAGACGCTCCATGTCCGGCCCGCCGAACCGGAAATGCCAGAGCAGCGGGTTCTTCAGGATCTCTTCCCACGGGCCGACCCCGGGCACCGGTGCATCGATCAGTACGAGCCGCCGGACCCGGTCCGGATGCTGCGCGGCGAACTGGAACGCCACCATGTTGCCGATGTCGTGCGCGACGACGTCGGCCTGTTTCACATTCATGGCGGTGAGCAGCGCGTCCACATCGGCTGCCTGGGTTTTCTTGTCGAAGCCGCCCGCCGGCTTCGACGACAGGCCGAGCCCGCGCAAGTCCGGGACGATCACCGTGTGGTCCCGCGCAAGGTCAGCCGCCAGGGGGCCCCACATGTCACCGGTTTCCCCGTAGCCGTGCAGCAGGATGACTGCGGGCCCCGAGCCGCCCGAGCGCGTGTGGATGGTGACGCCGTTGACTGCGGCTTCGCGCACGGCGAAGCCCGGGAATCCCCAGTCCTGTGCCGAGGAAATGGCGGGCACGGCCAGTCCGATCAGGGATGCGAAGAGAAGATGTGTGAAGGTGCGCATGAAAACCTCGTGACGTGTTCGAGCCAGTATCGGTGGGCAACAGCGCAATGACCATCCCGGAAGCAGCAAAATCAGCTTCAACCGGCGGTTTAAGATGGAGCCATGGCGCACCTGCAGCACCTGATCTCGTTCGTCCAGACGGCGGAACACGGCAGCTTCTCGGCTGCGGCGCGGGTTCTTGGCTTGACGCCCGCAGGGGTGAGCAAGAACGTCTCGCGTCTCGAGGCGGAGCTGGGCGCGCGCCTCTTTCATCGCAGCACGCGGCGCCTGTCTCTCACGGAGAAGGGCGAGCACTTCCTGGGGCAGGTCAATGGCCCGCTCGAATCGCTGCAGATGGCCGTGGCTGCCGGCAGTGGTGTCGACGAGGTTCCGGCCGGCACCTTGAAGATCAGCATGGGGCACGCGTTCGGCCGCAACTTCCTGGTACCGCTGCTCGGGGAGTTCCTCTCCCGGTATCCACGGGTGGTGCCCGACTGGCATTTCGACAACCGGCAGGTCGATATCGTCGGCGAAGGATTCGATGCCGCGATCGGGGGCGGCTTTCCGATGGCGGCCGGCGTCGTCGCACGCGAACTGGGGCCGGTTCATATCGTCGCCGTGGCATCGCCAGGCTACATGGCGGGGCGCACGGCGCCGCGCACGCCGCAGGATCTTGCGTCCTTCGAATGCATCATGCGGCGCTCCACGCCCACAGGCCGCGTGCGGCCGTGGACGCTGGGGTCGCGTCGTTCGACCGAACAAACGATCCAGTGCGAGCCGCGAATCATCCTCAGCGATCCCGAAGCGGTCGCGCAGGCGGCACGACAGGGCCTCGGCGTTGCACTGCTGCCGATGCCATTCGCATTCGGCTCCATCCGGTCCGGCGAACTCGTCCGGCTCCTGCCCGGCTGGTACAGCGATGCGGGCCCGCTCTCGCTCTACTATCCAAGCAAGAGGATGCTGGCCGCCAAGACGAGGGTCTTCGTGGACTTCGTCCTGGAGCGCTTCCGGTCCGTCGACTTCGCTCGCCTGATAGACGGCCGCTGAACAACGGTCAATCCACCTTCGCGCCCGACTCCTTCACCACCTTCGCCCACTTCACGTGCTCGGCGGCGATGTGCTTCGCGAACTCCGCCGGCGTGTCGCCGCTGGGGATCGCGCCTTGCGACAGCAGCTTGTCCTTCACGGCGGGCGTGGCCAGCGACTTCGCGACTTCCTGCTGGATGCGGTTCACGATGTCGGCCGGCGTGCCGGCGGGCGCCAGCAGGCCGAACCAGGAGGTGGCGTCGTAGCCTTTCAGGCCCGCGGCTTCCTCGACGGTCGGCACATCGGGAAGAGCGGCCGAGCGCTGGCGGCTCGTCACTGCCAGCGCCTTGAGCTTGCCGGCCTTGATGTGCGGCAGCGACGACGGCAGGTTGTCGAACATCACGTCCATCGTGCCCGAGACCATGTCCATCAGCGCCGGCCCCGATCCCCGGTACGGGAAGTGGACCAGGTAGGTGCCCGACATGCTCTTGAACAGCTCGCCCGCGAGGTGGATCGAGGTGCCGTTGCCGCTCGAGGCCATGTTCAACTTGCCGGGGTGTTCCTTCGCGTACCGGATGAAGTCCCGCACGTTGTTGATGCCCAGCTGCTTCGCCCTCTCGGTGGGCATCTCCATCACGTTGGGCACGCCGGCCACCATCGTGATCGGCGCGAAATCCTTGATCGGGTCGTAAGGCAGCTTGGCGTACAGCGCCCGGTTGATGCCGTGCGTGCCGACGGTGCCCATCAGCAGCGTGTAGCCGTCGGGCGGGGAGTGCGCGACGATCTCCGCGCCGACGTTGCCGCCCGCCCCTGCGCGGTTGTCGACGATGAACTGCTGGCCGAAGGCCTTCGACAGCTCGGGCGCGATCGCGCGGGCGAGGATGTCGGTGGTGCCACCGGCCGCGAACGGCACGACGATGCGCACGGGCTTCGTCGGCCAGCTCGATTGCGCGAAGGCCGGTGCGGCGACGGAGGCGGCGAGCGCCGCGAGCAGCTCGCGGCGGGACAGGGCGGGACGGCTCACGGGATGTCTCCTGTTGGAAGCTTGTCCCGCCACTCTAGCGAAAAAGCGTCGTCAGTCGGCGTACACGCCCGCCGCCTTGATGATCGGGCTCCACTTGGCGATCTCGGACTGCACGAACTTCTTGTGCTCGGCCGGCTCCATGCGCTTGTCGTTGACGACCACGGCGCCCAGCCCTTCCTGGCGCTTGATGAAGTCCGGGTCCTTCAGGGCGGCCTTCAGCGCGTCGTTCAGTTTCTTCTGCACGTCCGGGGGCGTGCCCTTGGGCGCATACAGGCCGTGCCAGATCGTCACGGTGAAGCCCTTCAGGCCCACTTCCTGCAACGTCGGCAGGTCCTTGAGCGCCGGGGTCGTGAGGCGCTTGGCGGTCGTCACGCCGAAGGCCTTCACCTTCTTCGCCTCGATGTGCGGCGTGGTGTTGGTGGACTGGTCGCACATCAGGTCGATCTGGCCGCCGATCAGGTCCGTCATGGCCGGGCCGGTGCCCTTGTACGGCACGGGCGTCATGTCGACCTTCATCGCCGACTGGAACAGCAGGCCGCACAGGTGCGAGGCCGAGCCCACGCCGGCATTGCCGAGGTTGATCTTGCCCTTGTTCTGCGAGATCCAGGTCGAGAGCTGCTTGAAGTCGTCGGCCGGCAGCGAGGGACGGCCGAGCAGCGTCATCGGCACGTCGTTGACCATGCCGAGGTACTCGAAGTCGCTCTCCACCTTGAACGGGATGTTGCGCACGAGCGTGGGCATGGTGGCCATGCCGATGTGGTGCAGCAGCAGCGTGTAGCCGTCCGCGGTCGACTTCGCGACCTTGTTCGCGCCGATCGAGCCGCCGGCCCCCGCGGCGTTGTCCACGATGATGCTCACGCCGCCCAGGGGCTTGCGCATGGCCTCGGCCAGGTCGCGCGCCACGCGGTCCGTGGGGCCGCCGGCCGCGAAGGGCACGACGATGGTGATGGGCTTCGACGGGAAGTCCGCCGCATGGGCGGCGAGTGCCGCGAACGCGATCGCGGCGGCGATCGGCTTCAGGATGTTGTTCATGGTCGCACCTACGTTAAGCAATGCGAACATGGTACGGCCCGGACGCGCCGCGCCCATCGCGGGAATTACGTAGCGGCTACTTGTAGCTGCGGGCGTCCTCGATGACCTTGCCGTCGTTGGGCAGGCTGCCCGGCTCGACCAGCACGACGTCGCCGCGCAATTTGGTCACTTCACGGACCGCATCGCCGATGCGGGGAGCCAGGTCCTGCGCCGCGCCGCGCGCCTCGACCTTGAGCGTCATGATGTCGTTGGCCATCTCGCCGCTCACGACCAGGCGCGCCTTCAGCACTTCAGGGAAGCGCCGCGCGATGTCGGCCACCTGGCCCGGGTGCACGAACATGCCGCGGATCTTGGTGGTCTGGTCGGCGCGACCCATCCAGCCCTTGATGCGCGCATTGGTGCGGCCGGTCGGACAGGTGCCCGGCAGGATCGCCGAGAGGTCGCCGGTGCCGAAGCGCACCAGCGGGTAATCGGGATTGAACGTGGTGACCACCACCTCGCCCACTTCGCCCTCGGCCACCGGGTCGCCCGTGCCGGGCCGCACGATCTCGACGATCACGCCCTCGTCGACCACGAGCCCCTGGCGCGCGGAGGTCTCGTAGGCGATGAGGCCGAGGTCGGCCGTCGCGTAGCTCTGGTAGACATCGATCCCGTGCTGGGCGAACCAGGTGGTGAGCGTGGGCGGCAGCGCCTCGCCGCCCGTCATCGCCTTGCGCATGCTCGAGATGTCGGTGCCCGCGTCCTTCGCCTTCTCCAGCAGGATGCGCAGGAAGCTGGGCGTGCCGGTGTAGGCGTCCGGCCTGAGTTCGGCGATGGCCTCCAGTTGCTGCTCGGTCTGGCCGACGCCGGCGGGGAACACGGTGCAGCCGACCGCGAAGGCCCCCGATTCCATGATGAAGGCGCCGGGCGTCATGTGGTAGCTGAACGCGTTGTGCACCAGGTCGCCGGCGCGAAAGCCCGCGGCGAACAGGCCGCGCGCGCAGCGCCAGTAGTCGCGGGCCATGCCTTCGGGTTCGTAGATCGGCCCCGGCGAGGCGTAGGCGCGGCGCATTCCCGGCCCGCGCACCAGCGTGGAGAAGCCGCCGAACGGGTCGCGCGCGCGCTGCGCCTGCTGGCGCTCGAGCAATTCGTGCTTGCGGATCACCGGCAGCTTCGCCAGTGCCGCGCGCGAGGTGACGCCCGCGGGATCGATGCCCGCCAGCAATTCGGCAAACGCCGCGCTGTTCTTCTTCGCATGCGCCACCTGCTGCGGCAGCGCCGCCATCAGCTGCGCCTCGCGCTGCGCGGGATCGCGCGTTTCGAGCGTGTCGAAATGGGTCATCCGGTTTCCTGCTTACGCCAGCCAGCGCTTGCGGCGCTTGTAGCTCTTGACTTCACGGAAGGACTTGCGCTCGGAGCCGCCGACACCGAGGTAGAACTCCTTCACGTCCTCATTGTTCGCGAGGTCCGCGGCGGGCCCGTCCATCACCACCCGGCCGCTCTCCATGATGTAGCCGTAGTCGCCATACTTCAGGGCCATGTTGGTGTTCTGCTCGGCCAGCAGGAAGGTCACCTTCTCCTTCGCGTTCAGGTCCTTCACGATCTCGAACACTTCCTCGACGATCTGCGGCGCCAGGCCCATCGAGGGTTCGTCCAGCAGCACCATCGACGGGTTGGCCATCAGCGCGCGGCCGATGGCGCACATCTGCTGCTCGCCCCCCGAGGTGTAGGCGGCCTGCGAAGTGCGGCGCGTCTTCAGGCGCGGGAAATAGGCGTAGACCTTCTCGAGGTTGGCCGCGACCTCGCCCTTGTCGCCGCGCGTGTAGGCGCCGGTGAGCAGGTTCTCCTCGATCGTGAGGTGCGCGAAGCAGTGGCGCCCTTCCATCACCTGCACCACGCCGCGCTGCACGAGCTCGGCCGGCGTGAGGTTCTCGATGCGCTCGCCGCGCAGCTCGATCGAGCCCTTGGTCACTTCGCCGCGCTCGCCCTTGAGCAGGTTCGACACGGCGCGCAAGGTGGTCGTCTTGCCGGCGCCGTTGCCGCCCAGCAGCGCGACGATCTGCCCTTCGGCGACCTTCAGCGACACACCCTTGAGCACGAGGATCACGTGGTTGTAGATGACCTCGATGCCGTTGACGTTCAGTACGATGTTTCTCTGGTCCATGCTGGCCTCTTCGCAAGCGCTGCGCGCAGCGCTTGCGAAGATGGCGGGCGCCGCCCGCCATCACGGGAACGCGCGTCAGGCGTTGCCGCACTCGCTCGCCGGGCGGCGCTGCAGCTTCTTGTCGGCGAGGTACTTGTCCGCGCCGGTCTTGACCATCGGCTTGATGATCGCCTCGTCGGCCGTGTAGTACTCGGGGTGGACCACCCACTTCTTGCCGTCCCAGGTCTCGATGCGCGCCGTGGTCGAACCCATGTGGTCGGCGCACGAGGTGCTGATCGGCTTCATGACCTCCTCCAGCCCCAGCTGCTGCAGGCGCTTCTGGTCGAGCGCGAGGTTCTCCAGGCCCCAGCGCACCTGCTCGGACGTCATCACCTTGCCCTTGCCGAAGCGCTCCTGCGCGCGGCGCACGGCCTCGACACCCAGCGCCTGGATGATCACGCCGCGCGTGTACAGCACGGAGCCCACCTCGTCGCGCGGACCGGTGCCCTGGCCCTTGTCGTGCACGTACTTCAGGATGTCCTGGATCACCTTCGGATGCTGGCCGGCGGAGTTCAGCGCCAGCGCGTTGTAGCCCTTCGCGCCTTCGCCGACGTCCTTGACATCGGGCTCGGCGCCCGACCACCACACGCCGTACATCTTGTCGCGCGGGTAGCCGGTGGCCTGCGCCTCCTTCAGCGCGGTGGAGTTCATCACGCCCCAGCCCCACAGCAGCACGTAGTCGGGACGCTGCTGGCGCACCTGCAGCCAGGCCGCCTTCTGCTCCACGCCGGGCGCGGTGACCGGGATCAGGTCGAGCTGGAAGCCGTGCGTGCGCGAGCGCTCCTGCAGCAGCGGGATCGGCTCCTTGCCGAAGGGCGAGTCGTGGTAGACCAGCGCGATCTTCTTGCCCTTGAGCTTGTCGAAACCGCCTTCGCGCTTGGCGATCGCCTGGATGATGATGTCCGCGCCGGTCCAGTAGCTGCCCATGAGCGGGAAGTTCCACTTGAACGCGTTGCCGTCCTGCGAGACCGACAGGCCGTAGCCCAGCGTGACCAGCGGGATCTTGTCCTTGTCGACCTTCTCGGTGAGGGCGAACGTGATGCCGGTCGCCTGCGGATCGAACAGCGTCACCCCCGGGTGGCTCTTGAGGCGCTCGTAGCACTCCACGCCGCGGTCCGTCGCATAGCCGGTTTCGCACTCTTCCCAGGTGAGCTTGACGCCGTTCACGCCGCCGTCGCGCGCGTTGATCATCTTCAGGTAGTCCTGCTTGCCGTTGGCCCAGGGCGTGCCGTTCGGCGCGTACGGCCCGGTGCGGTACGACAGCAAGGGAAAGAACTGCTCCTTCGCCTGCGCGAAGGCCGCGCCGGGCGCGAACGCGGCCGCGGTCGCCAGGCCGGCGAGCGCGAGTAGCGTGGTGCGTAGCTTCATGGATGTCTCCTGGTTGGATGAATGAAAGCGAGGCGCTCAGTAAAGGGGGAAAGCGGTGAGGCGCGCATCGGGGATTGCGAGCAAAGGCCGCCTCAATGCGGGAACGGCCACAGCCGCAGCTTCTGCTTGCCTGTGGACCAAAGTTTCGCCAGGCCGTGCGGCTCGACGACGAGGAACCACACGATCAGCGCGCCGAAGACGATCAGCTCGGCGTGCGAGGCCGTTTCCGTCGACACGTTCACGCCGAAGGCGCCCGCCACGGCCGGCAGGAACTGGTTCAGGAAGATCGGCAGCACGACGATGAAGGCCGCGCCGAAGAACGCACCCATGATCGAGCCCAGCCCGCCGATGATCACCATGAACAGCAGGCGGAACGACACGTCGACGTTGAACGCCGCCGGCTCCCACGCGCCCAGGTAGACGAACGCCCACAGCCCGCCGGCCAGACCGACGATGAAGGAGCTCACGGCGAACGCGCTGAGCTTGGCGTACACGGGCCGGATGCCGATCACTTCGGCGGCGACATCCATGTCGCGCATCGCCATCCACTCGCGCCCGATCGCGCTGCGCACGAGGTTCTTGGCGAGCAGCGCCACCACGCACAGGATGGCCAGGCAGAACCAGTACTTGTTGATCGCGCCTTCGACCGGCCAGCCGAAGACCTGCAGGCCGTTGACGGACACCGAGCCCGAGGGCGAATCGTTGGTGAGCCACTTGATGCGCAGGAACATCCAGTCGGCGAAGAACTGCGCTGCCAGCGTGGCGACCGCGAGGTACAGGCCCTTGACGCGCAGGCTCGGCAGGCCGAAGACGATGCCGAACAGCGTCGCGCACAGGCCGCCCAGCACGAGCGCGGCGACCAGCGGCATGCCGGGCACGCGCACGAAGAAGTTGTAGGCCCCGTAGGCGCCCACGGCCATGAAGGCGCCGGAGCCCAGCGAGATCTGCCCGCAGTAGCCGACCAGGATGTTCACGCCCAGCGCCGCCAGCGCCATGATCAGGAACGGGATCAGGATCGCGCGGAACAGGTAGTCGCTCGCCACCGCCGGCACCAGCACGAAGGCCGCGGCGATGAGCAGGACGATGGCGACGCGGTCCTGCAGGATCGGGAAGATCTGCTGGTCGGCGCGGTAGCTGGTCTTGAACTGGCCGTTTTCGCGATAAAACATGGTCAGACCCGATCGATGATCTTTTCGCCGAACAGGCCCTGGGGCCTCACCAGCAGGAACCCGAGCGCGAGCACGTAGGCGAACCAGATCTCGATGCCGCCGCCGACCATCGGGCCGATGTAGACCTCCGACAGCTTCTCGCCCACCCCGATGATCAGCCCGCCGATGATCGCGCCGGGCACCGACGTCAGGCCGCCCAGGATCACCACCGGCAGCGCGCGCAGGGCGACCGTCGTCAGCGAGAACTGCACGCCCAGCTTGGACCCCCAGATGACCCCGGCGACCAGCGCCACGACGCCTGCCACGCACCACACGATCACCCAGATGCGGTTGAGCGGGATACCGATCGACTGCGCGGCCTGGTGGTCGTCGGCCACCGCGCGCAGCGCGCGGCCGGTGCCGGTCTTCTGGAAGAACAGGCTCAGCGCCGCGACCAGCACGGCGGCGATCAGCGCCGCGTACAGGTCTTCCTTGTTCACCAGCACGCCGCCCTGGAAGGTGTTTTCCAGGATGAACACCGGGTCCTTGGGCATGCCGATGTCGATCTTGTAGATGCTGCTGCCGAAGATCGACTGGCCCACGCCTTCGAGGAAGTAGGCGATGCCCAGCGTCGCCATCAGCAGCGTCGCGCCTTCCTGGTTGACGAGGTGGCGCAGCACCAGCTTTTCCACGATCCACGCCACGACGAACATGATCGCGCCGGCCGCGACGAAGGCGAGCAGGTCCGCGACGATCTTGATGTCGATGCCGGTCCACTGCGGGATCCACTCCGACAGCCGCGCCATCGCGAGCGCCGCGAACAGCACCATCGCGCCCTGCGCGAAATTGAACACGCCCGAGGCCTTGAAGATCAGCACGAAGCCGAGCGCCACCAGGGCGTAAAGCATGCCCGTCATCAGGCCGCCGATCAGCGTTTCGAGGAAGAAGCCCATCGCGTGTCCTTAGTGCGAGGTTCCGAGGTAGGCCTTGATCACGTCCGGATTGCGCCGCACGTCATCCGGCGGGCCGTCGCCGATCTTCTTGCCGTAGTCCAGCACGACGACGCGGTCGCTGATGTCCATCACGACCCCCATGTCGTGCTCGATGAGGACCACCGTCGTGCCGAACTCGTCGTTCACGTCCAGCACGAAGCGGCACATGTCCTGCTTTTCCTCCACGTTCATGCCGGCCATCGGCTCGTCCAGCAGCAGCAGCTTCGGCTCCATCGCGAGCGCCCGCCCCAGGTCGACGCGCTTTTGCAGGCCGTAGGGCAGCTGGCCCACGGGCACCTTGCGAAAGGCCTGGATCTCCAGGAAGTCGATGATCCGCTCGACGAACTCGCGGTGGCGGATCTCCTCCCTTTCCGCCGGCCCGATGCGCAGCGCCTGCAGCAGCAGGTTGCTGCGGATGCGCAGGTTGCGGCCGGTCATGATGTTGTCCAGCACGCTCATGCCCTTGAACAGGGCCAGGTTCTGGAAGGTGCGCGCCACGCCCATCTCGGCGACCTGGCGCGGGTTCATGTGCTTGAAGGTCTTGCCCTGGAAGGTGATCGATCCTTCCTGCGGCTGGTACACGCCGTTGATGCAGTTGAGCATCGAGCTCTTGCCGGCGCCGTTGGGGCCGATGATGGCGCGGATCTCGTGCTCGCGCACGTCGAAGGAGATGTCGGTGAGCGCCTTGACGCCGCCGAAGGACAGCGAGATGTTGTCCACGTGCAGCAGGACCTCGCCGATCCGGCGCGCCGGCGCCGCCGGGGTTTCGGCCGGCATCCGCAGCGACTCGGCGACCTCGGCGGACTCCGCGTTCAGGAATGCGTTCATGCGGCGGCCTTCACGGGGTCGAACACCTTGGTGTCCACGATCTTCAGCGTCGCGGACACGACGCCGGTGCGCCCGTCCTCGAACTTCACCTGCGTCTCGATGTACTGCTCGGACTTGCCGCCATACAGCGCATCGACCAGCGCCTGGTATTTCTCGGCGATGAAGCCGCGGCGGACCTTGTTGGTGCGCGTGAGCTCGCCGTCGTCGGCGTCGAGCTCCTTGTGCAGCACGAGGAAGCGGCTGACCTGCGAGCCCGCGAGGCGCTCGTCGGCCGCCAGATCGGCGTTGACCTTCTCGACGCAGTCCTTGACGAGGGCGTACACCTCGGGTTTCTGCGCGAGGTCGGTGTAGCCGGCGTACGGCAGGTTGCGCCGCTCGGCCCAGTTGCCCACCGCCTCGAAGTCGATGTTGACCATCACGCACACGCGCTCGCGCCCGTCGCCGTAAGCCACCGCTTCCTTGATGTACGGGAAGAACTTCAGCTTGTTCTCGACGTACTTGGGCGCGAACATCGCGCCGTTGTTCGGCCCGCCCTGGATGCGGCCGACGTCCTTCACGCGGTCGATGATCTTCAGGTGCCCCTGCGCGTCGATGAAGCCGGCGTCGTTGGTGTGGAACCAGCCGTCGGCCGTGAGCGCCTCGGCCGTGGCCGCGGGGTTCTTGTAGTACTCCTTGAGCAGGCCGGGCGAGCGCACCAGCACCTCGCCGGTGTCGCTGACCTTCAGCTCGACGCCCCGGATCGGCACGCCGCAGGTGTCGGCCTTCACCTGGTCGTCCGGCTGCAGGCAGACGAACACCGCCGTCTCCGTGGAGCCGTACAGCTGCTTCAGGTTCACGCCGATCGAGCGGTAGAAGGTGAACAGGTCCGGCCCGATCGCCTCGCCCGCCGTGTAGGCCACGCGCACGCGCGAGAAGCCCAGGTTGTTGCGCAGCGGCCCGTACACGAGGATGTCGCCGATCGCGTACTTCACGCGGTCGATGAAGCCCACGGGCTTGCAGTCACGCAGCGCCGGGCCGACGCGCCTGGCGATGTCCATGAACTTGCGGAACATGGTGCGCTTGATCCAGCCAGCGTCCTCCATGCGGATCATGACGGTGGTGAGCAGGCCCTCGAAGATCCGCGGCGGCGCGAAGTAGTAGGTGGGCCCGATCTCCTTCAGGTCGATCGCGACGGTGCCTGCCGATTCGGGGCAGTTCACCACGTAGCCGCAGGCCAGCCACTGCGCGTAGCTGAAGATGTTCTGGCCGATCCACGCGGGCGGCAGGTAAGCCAGCACCTCTTCCTCGTGCGTGAGCTGGTCGAATTCCGCGCCGGCGCGCGCGCGATCGAGCAGTGTGCGGTGGGTGTGCACCACGCCCTTGGGGTTGCCCGTCGTGCCCGAGGTGAAGAACATCGCCGCCACGTCGTCCGCCTGGCCCATCGCCACTTCGGTGCCGAACAGGTCGGGGTGCACCTCCGCGAACACCTGGCCCGACGCGGCGAGCGCGTCGAGGGACTGCAGGCCCGCTTCGCTGTAGTTGCGCAGCCCGCGCGGGTCGTCGTAGAAGATCGTCGCGAGCTGCGGGCATTGCGGGCGGATTTCGAGCAGCTTGTCGACCTGCTCCTGGTCCTCCGCCAGCGCGAAGCGCACCTCGGCGTTGTTGATCGGGAAGACGCACTCGGCCGCCACCGCATCCTGGTACAGCGGCACGGGGACCGCGCCGAGCGACTGTGCGGCCAGCATCGTCGCGTACAGGCGCGGCCGGTTCGCGCCGATCACGACGATGTGCTCGCCGCGCTTCAGGCCCGCCTCATGCAGACCGCAGGCGAGGGCCTCGACCAGCTGCGCCATCCGCGACCAGGTGATGGTCTGCCAGATGCCGTATTCCTTCTCGCGCATGGCGGCGTCATCCGGCCGCTGTTCGGCGTGCGCGAGAAGCAGGGCGGGAAATGTCGTCTGCATGGTGCTTGGCTTCCGATTGCCGCGAATGTAGGATCGGCTTTGACGCCATGTTGTCTTTGCGACGACATTCCTAGGGAATGTCCCAGTAGGGCGTCCCCGAACCAGATCCATTCGATGGCCCACGACCTCACCTTGCACCAGCGCCGGCGCGACCCGACGCGCGACGAACTCGAGGGCATCCCGTGGCTGAAATTGCTGCGGCCCGAGGAGTACCACGCCGCCGCCAGCCACATCAAGGTGGGCGATGCCCAGCCGGGCGATTACGTGTGCCGCGTCGGCCGGCCGGTCACCTACTGGTTCGGCGTGATCGAAGGCCTGCTGAAGATGAGCAGCGACACGGCGCAAGGCCACAGCGTGACCTTCAGCGGCCTGCCGCCCGGCGGCTGGTTCGGCGAAGGCACGGCGCTGAAGCGCGAGGCCTACCGCTACAACATCCAGGCGCTGCGCAAGAGCGTGGTCGCGGGCCTGCCCGTGGACACCTTCCACTGGCTGCTCGACCACTCGATCGGGTTCAACCGCTTCATCATGGACCAGCTCAACGAGCGGCTGGGCCAGTTCATCGCGGCGCGCGAGATCGACCGCATGAACAACCCCGACCTGCGCGTGGCGCGCAGCCTGGCGGCGCTGTTCAATCCGGTGCTGTTTCCGGGCGTGGGGAACGTGCTGCGGATCACGCAGCAGGAATTGGCCTACCTCGTGGGGCTGTCAAGGCAGCGCGTGAACGAGGCGCTCGCGACACTCGAGGCGCAGGGCACGATCCGCGTCGAGTACGGCGGCGTCCGCATCCTGCAATTCGAGGCGCTGCGCTCGAGCGCTCGTCAGTAACCCTCCACCCGTTCGGGCGGATGCGCTGGACCCGGCTCCTTGATCGGCGGCGATGTGGGCACCGGGCCCGGTGGTTCGGGCTCCGGTCCCAAAGGCGGCATCGGCTGCGGCGGGGGATCGGTATGCATCCGGGCTCAGGCCGGCTCGGAGATTTCCGACAGGGCCTGGGCCGCGGGCTGGGTCTCCCGCTCCTTCACGGCGAGATCGCCCAGCGCGACGATGCCGACCAGCCGCTTGTCGCGGTTGACGATGGGCAGGCGCCGCACCTGGTTCTGGCTCATGAGTTCCGCTGCGCGTTCCACCGGGTCGTCTTCGTAGGCCCAGCAGATGCCCTGCGACATCACGTCGCGCACCTTGGTGCTGCCGTCGCAACCTTCCGCAATCCCGCGCACGGCGATATCGCGATCGGAAATCGCGCCGACCATCCGGTCGTTTTCGCCCACGGGCATCATCCCGAAATCGCCGTCGCGCATGCAGCGCGCCGCATCGGCCAGCGTCGCGTCAGGGCTGATCACCTGCACGTCGCGGCTCATCACGTCTTTGATCTGGTGCATAGCCATAGGTGTTCCTCCAAAGCTTCCACCCAGTATCGGTCCGGTGCACCTGACGTCTGTCGGACATGGGCCCTTGCCGTCGAGGGCCCCGCGCGGACGTCCAGCGGCGACAATCCGGCTCTCGTCCGCCTCATCCTTCGAGCCGCACCTTGCCCGATTCGCCCACCACCCGACTGAACAAGCGCATGGCCGAACTCGGCCTGTGCTCGCGCCGCGAAGCCGACGACTGGATCGCGCGCGGCTGGGTGCGCGTGGACGGCGAGGTCGCGGCGATGGGCATGCAGGTCGCCCCTCAGGCCCGCATCGAGGTCGACCGCCGCGCGCAAGGACAGCAACAGCAGCAGGTCACGATCCTGCTGCACAAGCCGATCGGCTATGTCAGCGGCCAGGCCGAGGAGGGCTACCAGCCGGCCGTGACGCTCATCTCTCCCCGCAGCCACTGGAAGGGTGACGCGAGCCGGCTGCGCTTTGCACCCGCCCAGCTGCGAGGTCTCGCGCCCGCGGGGCGCCTGGACATCGACTCCACCGGCCTGCTCGTGCTGACGCAGGACGGCCGCATCGCGCGCCAGTTGATCGGCGAGGACAGCGGCGTCGAGAAGGAATACCTCGTGCGCGTGCAGTACGGCGACATCGCGGCCAACGTGCAGGCCGCCCTGCCGTCCGCGCAGCTCGCGCGCCTGCGCCATGGCCTGGCGCTCGACGGCCGGCCGCTCAAGCCGGCGCAGGTCGAGTGGCAGAACCCCGAGCAGCTGCGCTTCGTGCTGACCGAAGGCAAGAAGCGCCAGATCCGCCGCATGTGCGAGCTCGTGGGCCTGAAGGTGGTCGGCCTCAAGCGCGTGCGCATCGGCCGGGTCACGCTCGGGCAGCTGCCGCTGGGGCAGTGGCGCTATCTCGGGTCCGGAGAAAAGTTCTAGTCCGCTAATTCCGGCCTAAATGTCCATCCCTAAACTGCGGGCATTCCATCGAACACCCCGGGGAACGACCATGTACAGCCCGCGCTCGCAGATCCTGGCCTTCGCCTTGCTCATGCTTTGCACCCTCGCCGCCCTCGTGCTGGCCGGCGTGGTGGCGCTGGGCATGGCGCTCACGGCGCCGCTCGCCATCGCGGCGCTGGGCCTGTCGGCCGCGCTCGTCGCCGGTGGGGTCCTGCTGCATCGCCGGCTGCGCGAAGCGCGCTGGGACGCCGGCTATCGATTGCGATGAAAATCGGCGTATGCGTGTCCTCCTGGTCGAAGACGACGAAATGATCGGCCAGAGCCTGAAGCAGGCTCTGGGGGCGAGCGGCTGGTCGGTCGACTGGGTCAAGGACGGCCTGCTCGCCCAAAGCGCGCTGGGCGACGGCGACTACGCCTGCGTGCTGCTCGACCTGGGCCTGCCCAAACGTGACGGCATCGAGGTGCTGCGCAAGGCGCGCGAAACCGGCGACCACACGCCGGTCGTCGTGCTCACGGCGCGCGACGGCATCGACGACCGCATCACGGGCCTGGACATCGGCGCCGACGATTACCTGGTCAAGCCCTACGAATTCCGCGAACTTCTGGCGCGCATGCGGGCGGTGATCCGCCGTCGCGACGGCGCGGCGCATTCGCTGATCGGCTCGCCCGAGCTGCAGCTGGACCTGACGACGCGCGAAGTGATCGTCAGCGGCGAGCGCTCGCAGTTGTCGGCGCGCGAGTTCGCGTTGCTGCACGCATTGCTCGAGCGGCCGGGCGCGATCCTCTCGCGCGAACAGCTCGAGAACCGCATTTACGGCTGGGGCGAGGAAGTCTCCAGCAACGCGGTGGACGTCCTGATCCACGGCATGCGCCGCAAGCTGGGCCAGGACACGATCCGCAACGTGCGCGGCCTCGGCTGGCGCATCTCGGCGCCTTCGGCGGTCGGCTCATGATGAAATCCGCCGGAACCACACTCGGCCCCCTGCCCGTTCGCGCGCAGGAAGGCCAACGCTGGCGCCTCCATATCTTCCCGATGGGGCGCATGTGCTCGCTGCGCCGCGCCCTGCTCCTGTGGCTGGTGCCGCTGTTCCTGCTGGTCGGGGTGAGCTCCGCCTGCTTCTCGTACTTCAGCCACGGGCGCATGGTCAACGAGTTCATGGACACCCAGATGGAGCAGCTCGGGCAGTCCCTCGCCAGCAACGACGGCAGCCTGATGCCGCCGCCGCTGTCGCAGGAGCGCATCGAGAAGTGGGGCATGTACGTCGTGCAGGTCTGGGACCGGCAAGGCAGCCTGCTGAACACCTCGTGGCCGCAGCTGGCGGCGCCGCTGCAGGCGCAGCCCGGTTTCTCCCACATCATCCTGGGCGGCAAGGCCTGGCGCGTGTACACGACCGAGGCCGGCAGTTCCGGCCATCGTGTGCAGGTGATCCAGTGCGCCAGCTTCCGTCAGCACCTGGCCGCCGAACAAGCCATTGCGTCCGCGGTGCCGGTGTTGATCCTGCTGCCGCTGGCGATTTTCGTGCTGTGGAGCGTGGCGCGCGCCGTGTCGGTCGCGGTGCAGGGAATCGGCAAGCAGGCCGAGTCGCTGGACTTCCATACCCTGAAGGAGCTGCCGCTCGATCGCGTGCCGTACGAGATCAAGCCGCTGGTGGGCTCCTTCAACAACCTGCTCACGCGCTTGCGAGACACCTACGACGCCAAGCGCCGCTTCGTCCAGGACGCCGCACACGAGTTGCGCACGCCGCTCACGGCCTTGTCGCTGCAACTGGAGAACCTGCGGCGCGAAGTGCCCCGCGAGAGTTGCCAGCAGAGCTTCGCGCAGCTCGAAGGCGGCGTGCAGCGCGCCACCCGGCTGGTGGACCAGATGCTCAAGATGACACGGCAGGAGTCCGTGGCGCCCGAGGCATCGACCACCGTGGACCTGCATGCGCAGGTGCGTGAGAGCATCAGTGCGCTGATCGCGCTGGCGGACCAGCGCAATATCGACCTGGGCGTGACCGGCGACACGGCCGGGCCGCCCGCCAGGCTGCGCTGCGCGCCCGGCGACCTGCGCAGCGTGCTGGACAACCTGGTCGAAAACGCGCTGCGCTACACGCCCGAAGGCGGCGTGGTGGATGTGCGCGTGACGCAGGAAGGCGGCAACCCGGCGATCGAGGTGGTCGACACCGGGCCGGGCATCCCGCCCGAGCTGCTCGATCGCGTGTTCGACCGCTTTTTCCGCGTGCCGGGCAGCACGGCGCGCGGCAGCGGGCTGGGCCTGGCGATTGCGCAGTCGGCCGCGCAGCGTTGCGGCTTGCGCGTGGTGCTGCGCAACCGCAGCGACCGCAGCGGCCTCATCGCGCGCATCGAAGTCGCCTGAACTAGAAAAAGGTGATCGTGAGCGGCGCCGCGTCCGGCGCCGGCACGACGCGCACGTGCTGCAGGCCGGGCAGAGGCGCCTCGGTAGCCCGCAGCGACAGGCGGCCGGCCATGGTCTCCGCACCGGCCAGGCGGCCGATCCGCAGCGACAAGGTGAGCGTCTGCCCTTCGCCGGGAGTGGCGGCAGGGGCCGCGCGCGTTTCGGCCGCGGGATCGCCCAGGGGCGAAAGGTCGGTGCTCATGCAGCTAATGTAGCAAGGCGCGGGAAGCGCGGGCCGCGGCGGCGCCGAAAGTCGGCCGCGCCGCCACTTTGTCACGCCGGCGCGCCGACTTGAAATTTCGCCGCTTGCCCGAAAATTGCGGTTCATTCGCCTTCCCACCCACGACAAAATGAGCCAGAAACAGAAGCTTTCCTTCCAGGCCGAGGTCGCGCAGCTGCTGCACCTCGTCACCCACTCCCTGTACTCCAACAAGGAGATCTTCCTGCGCGAGCTGGTGTCCAACGCGTCGGATGCCTGCGACAAGCTGCGCTTCGAGGCGCTCGACAACAACGCACTGTACGAGGACCAGCCCAACCTCGAAGTGCGCATCGCGTTCGACAAGGACGCCAGGACGCTCACCGTGAGCGACAACGGCATCGGCCTGTCGCAGATCGAGGCCGTGGAGAACCTGGGCACCATCGCCAAGAGCGGCACGCGCGAGTTCATGCAGCGCCTGTCGGGCGACCAGAAACAGGACGCGCAGCTGATCGGCCAGTTCGGCGTCGGCTTCTATTCCGCGTTCATCGTCGCCGACAAGGTCGTCGTGGAATCGCGCCGCGCCGGCCTGCCGGCCGGGGAAGGCGTGCGCTGGACCAGCGGCGGCACCGGCGAGTTCGAAGTCGAGACGATCACGAAACCCGCGCGCGGCACCAGCGTCACGCTGCACCTGCGCGAGGACGCGACGGAGTTCCTGTCCACGTGGAAGCTCAAGGAGATCATCTCCCGCTACTCCGACCACATCTCCCTGCCGATCCTGATGCGCAAGGAGGAATGGAAGGAAGGCCAGGACGGCCAGCCCGGCGAGATGGTCCTCACCGGCGAATGGGAGCGCGTCAACCAGGCGAGCGCGCTGTGGACGCGGCCCCGGAAGGACATCACCGACGAGCAATACCAGGAGTTCTACAAGCAGATCAGCCACGACTGGGAGCCGCCGCTCGCCTGGTCGCACAACCGCGTCGAAGGGGCCAGCGAGTACACGCAGCTGCTGTACATCCCGGCCAAGGCGCCGTTCGACCTCTGGAACCGCGACAAGGCCGCGGGCGTGAAGCTGTACGTGCGACGCGTCTTCATCATGGACGATGCGCAGGCGCTGATGCCGGTGTACCTGCGCTTCGTGCGCGGCGTCATCGACTCGGCCGACCTGCCGCTGAACGTCAGCCGCGAGCTGCTGCAGGAAAGCCGCGACGTGAAGGCGATCCGCGAGGGCTCGACGAAGCGCGTGCTGGCGATGCTGGAGGACCTGGCGAAGGCCGAGGACCGGTCGAAATTCGACCGGTTCTACGCCGAGTTCGGCGCCGTGCTGAAGGAAGGCCTGGGCGAGGACTTCGCCAACAAGGACCGCATCGCCAAGCTGCTGCGCTTCGCCTCGACCCAGTCGGACACGGTGAGCGTGTCGCTGGCCGACTACAAGGCGCGCATGAAGGAAGGCCAGGAGGCGATCTACTACATCACCGCCGAGACGCTCGCCGCGGCGAAGAACAGCCCGCAGCTGGAGATCTTCCGCAAGAAGGGGCTCGAGGTGCTGTTCATGACGGACCGCGTCGACGAATGGGCGCTGAACTACCTCGCCGAATTCGACGGCACACCGCTGCAGTCGGTGGCCAAGGGGCAGGTGGATCTCGGCAAGTTGCAGGATGAGGCCGAGAAGAAGGCCGCAGAGGAAGCGGCCGAAACCTTCAAGCCGGTGCTCGAGAAGCTGAAGGCTGCGCTGAAGGACAAGGCACAGGACGTGCGCGTGACTTCGCGCCTCGTGGATTCACCCGCATGCCTGGTGGTGACCGAAGGCGGCATGAGCATGCAGCTCGCGCGGATGTTGAAGCAGGCCGGCCAGAAGGCGCCGGAGGTCAAGCCGGTGCTCGAGATCAACGCAGGCCACGCGCTCGTCAAGAGGCTCGAGGGCGACGAGGCGCACTTCGACGACCTCGCGCACATCCTGTTCGACCAGGCCTTGCTGGCCGAGGGCGGGCTGCCCGACGACCCGGCGGCTTACGTCAAGCGGGTGAACGCGCTGCTTGCTTGAGCGTCCCCATGGGGGCTGTCAGGGCCAGGGCCGCGTAGACCATCAGGAGCCCCAGGTACTCGGTCAGCTCGAACGGCCCGATGGCATTCACGATCCAGTCGTAGCGCATCGCAGACACGAGTGCGATCGTGTTGCCCACGAGCAGCGTCCACCATGCCCAGCGTTCGCCGGCGCGAAAAGCGGTGGCCGCGATGGCCCCGGCCATCAGGCCGAACAGCACACAGTAGATGCCGTACATCCGGTAAAGCACGACGATGTAGGCGGCCGTCATCGGCGAGCTGTTCAGCAGCTGCGGCCAGGAGCCGCCGGAGTAACCCTCATAGCCGGCAGGCAGGATCGCCTTGCCGCCGGGCCCCGGCAGGACCTCGGGCATGGCTGCCGCCATCGCACCCCAGACGACATAGGCGGCCTCGACGACGAGGATGAGGCCGCAGGCAAGCTGGCGGCGTGTCATGGCGACGTTGCTCCTGCGGCCCAGGGCTCGCCGCGCCAGGCGGTCGCCTGCTCGTCGAGGCCCTGCAGGAACGGATACACGGCGATCCCTCCCGCGTGCCGGTTGGCGAGTTCCCGCAGGCGCGGCGACACTTCGCCGAACGCGGTCATGCGGTGGTCGAATGCGTACTTCCCGAAGAGCTTCGCCCGCGCGTCCATCACATGCGCGTTGTGCTCGAACAGCCCTTCCTCGTCGACGTAGGCCTCGTGGACCTCGCACTCGGTGCCCTCCTCGTTGATGAACCAGTCGTAGCGCAAGGTCTTCGCGTCCAGCTCACGCGTGATCCGCAGGATCTCGGCGGCCTGGGCCTTGAACCCTTCCAGCTGACCGGGCCGGATCTTCAGATGAGCGTGCAGTTCGAGGTAGCTCATGACACACCTCCGTTCTGCGGTTCAAACTGTCTTCGGCACGTGGCCGCCGAAGACCCTGCGCATCACCTTGTGCCCGATGTCCGACGCCGGGTCGAACATGAGCGGGCAGCCCCCGTCGATCACGGTGATGCCGTGTTCGCGCCCGTAGGCCGCAGCTTCGGGGCTGACGCTGCCGTGGCCCCAGGCCCGGTGCATCCACACGCGCCTGATGCCCAGCTCCTCGCATTCGCGCATCGTGCCCTCCGCCTTGTCGGGTGCGGTGGCGATGATGACGGCGTCGACACCGCCGGGGATGCTGTGCAGGTCGTGGTAACTGCGGGTGCCCTCGACCTCGTCGGCATTCGGGTTGACCGCGAACACCTGGTAGCCGCGGTCGCGCAGTCGCTTGAAGACGGTGTTGGATCCGTGGTCCCGCGGATGCCGCGACACGCCGGTCACGGCGAGGCGCTTCTGGGCGAGGAACTCGGATGCGGCTTCATCGATCGTGTGCATGCTGTGCCTCCGCTTGCGAGCTTCATTAAGGATTTGATAGCCCGCCGGCGCGCCTCGCGCATTGATCAAGATCAATCGCACCGCACCGTGTGCGGCCTAGATTGCTCTCATCGAGGCAGGTCCAGGAGGTGCCATGCGTATCACCAGATGGGCATCGGTTGCGGCAGCGGTGATCGTCCTCGCTGTCGTTTCGTTGGGCGTGACGTGGTGGGCGGCTTCCCGCGAAGTCGCCTCGGCCGTGACGACCTTGAACCCGACGGGCCAGCGCGGCCGCGCGTTGCTCGTCTATCACCCCGGGCTGAGCGGATTCCCGAAGCAGGTCACGGGCTCGTTCGCGGATGGCCTGGCCCGCGCCGGCTGGCGCGTGGACGTGACGACTGCGAGCCGGCAAGCGCCGGCCGACGTATCCGCCTACGCGCTGGTCGTGCTGGGGACGCCGGTCTACCTGGAGAGAGCCGCGACTCCGCTTTCGGCGTACGTGGCCCGCGTGGGCGACTTCCGCAACAAGCCCGTGGTCCTGGTCTTCACCGCCGCCGAAGAAGCCGGGCCGGCGATGGCGAAGACGGCCGATGAAGTCGCCGCGCTGCACGGCCGCGTGCTGGGCCGCTACGGCTACACGTCGAGCCGGCCGAACGAATCGCCCAGGAGCTACCCCGGGACGAACACGGAGCGCGCCGCCGCGATGGCACGCGACGCCGCGCTGCAGATCGCGCTCGCGCCGGATTGAAGGAGGGGCTGGCATGCAGCGCCATCCCGCCGTGCGCCGCCTGCTTGCGTCGGCCGGGCACGCGATGACGCTGTCGCGCGCGTTGAGTGCGCCGCTGGTCTACCAGGCCATCGTCGACGCGCGGATGAACCTTGCGGCCGTTCTCGTCGCCGCAGCAATGCTGTCCGACTCGTGCGACGGCGCGCTGGTGCGCCGCTTCGGAACGCCTTCGACAGCAGGCGCATGGTTCGATGTTGTCGCGGACCTGGCGGTGATTGTCGCCGCATACGCCGGTCTGTCCGCCGCCCTGGGCTGGGTGCCGACGGTCGCGATCCTCGCGTGCTTCGTCGTCTTCGTCGCGACTTCGGGCCGGGCGCCGACGTACGACCCCGTGGGAAGGTACATCGGCGCCGTCCTGCTGCCGGCGGCGCTGCTCGCCGTCGCCGTTCCGGACATGCTCGTGCAGCTCTCGGTCGTTCCGGTCGTGGTCAGCGCCTGCGTGATCACGATGGGCCGCCGCCTGCTCGTGTCAGCACAACGTTGATATAGCGCAAATCCGGCAGCTCATTGGCGGAATAAGGTGCGCACCAGATGCACCTTCACTTCCCCAAGGACCTGCCATGAGAACCGTCCACGCCTTGCTCCTTGCGGCGCTCGCCGCGCCGCTCATCGCCTTCGCCGCGACACCGAAGCTCGCCGGGGACTTCGGCCCGCCGCGGGGCAAGCCGATCAAGGCCGTGCTCACGAGCCCGCCGCATGTGCCGCCGCCGGTCAACCGCAGCTACCCGGCGAAGGTGATCGTCGACCTCGAGGTGGTCGAGAAGGAGATGCCGATCTCCGAAGGCGTGAGCTACACCTTCTGGACCTTCGGCGGCACGGTGCCCGGCAGCTTCATCCGCGTGCGCCAGGGCGACACGGTGGAGTTCCACCTCAAGAACCATCCGAACAACAAGATGCCGCACAACATCGACCTGCACGGCGTCACCGGTCCCGGCGGCGGCGCGGCGTCGAGCTTCACGGCGCCCGGGCACGAATCGCAGTTCACGTTCAAGGCGCTCAACGAAGGCATCTACGTGTACCACTGCGCCACCGCGCCGGTGGGCATGCACGTGGCCAACGGGATGTACGGCCTGATCCTGGTCGAGCCGCCGCAAGGCCTGCCGAAGGTCGACCACGAGTACTACGTGATGCAGGGCGACTTCTACACGGGCGGCAAGTACCGCGAGAAGGGCAGCCAGCCCTTCGACATGGAGAAGGCGATCGCGGAGCAGCCGACCTACGTGCTGTTCAATGGCGCCGAGGGTGCGCTCACCGGCGACAAGGCGCTGAGCGCGAAGGTCGGCGAGACCGTGCGCCTGTTCGTCGGCAACGGCGGCCCGAACCTCGTCTCCAGCTTCCACGTGATCGGCGCGATCTTCGACGAGGTCCGCTGGGAAGGCGGCACCAATGTGCAGAAGAACGTGCAGACCACGCTGGTGCCTGCCGGCGGAGCGGCCATCGTGAAGTTCAAGGCCACGGTGCCGGGCAGCTACGTGCTGGTCGACCACTCGATCTTCCGCGCGTTCAACAAGGGCGCGATCGCGATCATGAAGATCGAGGGCAGGGAGAACAAGGGCATCTACTCGGGCAAGGAGCTCGACGCCGTGTACCTCGGCGACCGCGCCGGCCCGAACCTCGCGGCGGTGTCGCAGGCCACGCAGTCGGCCGCCTCCGGCACGCTCACGCTGGAGGAGCAGGTCAAGGCCGGCGGCCAGCTCTTCGCGGGCACCTGCTCGGTGTGCCACCAGGCGAACGGCGCGGGCCTGCCGGGCGTGTTCCCGCCGCTGGCGCAATCGGACTACCTCGCCGCGGACATCAAGCGCGCCGTGGGCGTCGTGCTGAAAGGCCTGAGCGGCAAGGTCACCGTCAACAGCCAGGACTACACCTCCGTGATGCCGCCGATGAACCAGCTGAACGACGACGAGGTGGCGAACATCCTGACCTACGTCCTCAACAGCTGGGGCAATCCCGGCGGCCGCGTGACCAAGGAAGACGTGAAGCAGCAGCGCTCGACGGCGCGCGCGGCCCCCAAGCAGGCGGAGCACTGAGGCCATGAAGGCCCTGGCCGCCGTCGCCCTCGCATTCGCGTGCAGTGCGCACGCGGCCGCCCCGGCCTACGTCGACGTGCCGGGCGGGCCGTTCGAGAGCGTGCTGCCGCAAGGGCCTTCGCCGACGGCGTCGACCGAGGTGCGGGTCGCGCCTTTCGCGCTGCGCCGCACGCTGGTCACTGTCGCCGAATTCGCCGAGTTCCTGCGCAGCCACCCCGAATGGCAGAAGGGCCGCGTGCCCGAAGTCTTCGCGGAGAAGGCTTACCTTTCGAAGTGGCCCGGCCCGGCGCAGTCACCGGTGGTGGACGTGAGCTGGTTTGCCGCGAAGGCCTTCTGCGAGAGCGAGGACGCGCGCCTGCCGACCTGGATCGAATGGGAGTACGCGGCCGCTGCCGACGAGACGCGGCGCGATGCACGCAGCGACCCGGCCTGGCGGCGCCGCATCCTCAGCTGGTACGAGCGGCCGTCGCGCGCGGCGCCGGGCGCGGTGGGCGGCACGCCCAACGTGTACGGCGTGAGCGACATGCACGGCCTCGTCTGGGAATGGGTCGACGACTTCAACGCGCTCTTCATCGCCGGCGACAGCCGCACGCAGGGCGACGCCGACCTGCTCAAGTTCTGCGGTGCGGGCGCGATCAGCATCGTCGACCGCGACAGCTACGCGGTGGTGATGCGCATCGCCCTGCTCTCCTCGCTCAACGCAGCGGACACGACCGGCACGCTCGGTTTCCGCTGCGCGCGCTCGCTTTAGAAAGAGATTGGACATGAACCCTTCTGAATGCCTCTCGCGGCGCCGCTTCCTCGTGGCCAGTGCGGCGCTGGCGTGCCCCGCGGCGTTCGCGTCGGACCTGCCGGGGAACTCCATCTACAAGCTCGACGCCACCCTCACCGACCAGGACGGCCGCCACTTCGATCTCGCCTCGCTGCGCGGCCGGCCCGTGCTGGCCAGCATGTTCTACACCTCCTGCGACATGGTCTGCCCGATGATCTTCGAGACGGTGCACGCCACGCTGCGCGCGCTGCCGACCGCGGAACGCAAGGATGTGCAAGTGCTGATGGTGAGCTTCGACCCCGCGCGCGACACGGTGGCGGTGCTGAAGGACACGGCGCAAAAGCGCGGCTGCGATGCGCAGTGGTCGCTGGCCCGCGCCGACGAGGCGACCACCCGCAAGATCGCGGCGCTGCTGGGCATCCAGTACCGCAGGCTCTCCGACGGCGAATTCAACCATTCGTCACTGCTGCTGCTGCTCGATCGCGAAGGCCGCATCGCCTCCAGGAGCGGCAAGCTCGGGCCGGCCGACCCCGCGCTGGTCAAGCGCGTGCACGCGCTGTTCGCGGGCTGATCAGCGCGACGTGGCGGTGTCCAGCAGGTTCGCCGCGAGCGAGCGCGCCGTCGCCGCCGCGCCCGTGTTGCCGTCCATCGACGCGGCGGTTACCGCGCCATCGTAGAGCAGCACCAGCTGCTGCGCCAGCGCGGGCGCATTGCGCGCGCCCGCGTCGCGCGCGAGTGTCGTGAAGAGCTCACGCATCCAGGCGCGCGCCTCGTCGATCACTTCCTTCCCGGGCCCACCCGTCGGCATCTCCGCGCTCGTGCGCACGAACGCGCAGCCGCGGTAGCCCGGCTGCGCGAACGCCTCGGCGATGCCGTCGAACACGGCCAGCAGGCGCTCGCGCGGGCTGCGGTGGCGGGCGATGCGCTCCAGCACGCGTGCCTGGCGCCTTTCGTGCATGGCCTGCAGGTAAGCGCGCACCAGCTCGTCCTTGCTGCCGAAGTTCGAGTACAGCGACGCCTTGGCAACGCCCGCGTGCTCGATGACGCGGTCGATGCCGACATTGTTGATGCCCTCCTTGTAGAAGAGCTCGCGGGCCGCCGCCAGCAGGCGCTCGCGCGCCGACGTCCGGGCCGAGCCCGGCGGCGCGGAACTGTCAGGGGACATCGTGGTCATGGTTTGACTTTACCAGACAGGTCTGTATAGTGTCAATCAGACAGAACGGTCTGTTTATAGGAATGCCATGACCCATGCCCTGCGCACCCTCGACCTGCCGCCCCGCGCGGCCTTCTACCTTCTCGCTTCGATCGCCGTCTCGTTCCTCGCGGGATCGAGCGCGCCGACACCGCTCTACCCCATCTACCAGCAGCTGTGGCATTTCTCGCCCGTCACGGTGACCGTGATCTTCGCGGCCTATGCGATCGCGCTGCTGGCCATGCTGCTCGTGGCCGGCCGCCTGTCGGACCATGTGGGGCGCCGCCCCGTGCTGATGGTCGCGGCCGTCGCACAGGCCCTCACGATGGTCGTGTTCGCGACCGCCGACGGCGTCGTCGCATTGCTGGCGGCGCGCATCCTGCAGGGCCTCGCGACCGGCGCCGCGATCGGCGCCGTCGGCGCCGGCATGCTCGACCTCGACCGCGACAAGGGGACGGTCGCCAATGCCGTGGCGCCCGCGATGGGCACGGCGCTCGGCGGCCTGGTCGCCGGTGCCATGGTGCGCTGGCTGCCGGCGCCGACCTACCTCGTCTACGTCGTCCTCGCGGGCATCTACCTGCTGCAGGGCCTGGGCGTCGCGCTCATGGCCGAACCCGGCGCGCGCCGACCGGGCGCGCTCGCGTCCCTGAAGTTCCAGTGGCGTGCGCCGCGCAGCACGCACGCGCCGCTCCTGGCCGCGGCGCCGCTGCTCGTCGCCGGCTGGGCCATCGCCGGCTTCTACCTGTCGCTCGGTCCCGCGTTGATCCATCGCGTGTTCGGGCTCGATTCGTCGCTCGCCGGCGGTGTGGCTGCGTTCCTGCTTGCCGGCAGCGGGAGCCTTGCCGTGCTGCTGCTGCACCGCACGCACGAACGTCACATGCGCATCAGCGGCGCCGGCGCACTGGCGATCGGAATGAGCGCTTCGCTCGCCGCGCTGGCGTTCCATGCGACCACCGCGTTCTTCGTTGCCGCCATCGTGGCGGGCGCGGGCTTCGGCCTGGGCTTCCAGGGCGCGGTGCGCGGCGTGATGGCGCGGGTCGGTGCCAGCGAGCGTGCGGCCGTGCTGTCCGTGATCTTCATCGTCTCGTACCTCGCGCTCGGCCTGCCGGCGATCGCGGCAGGCTTCGTCGTGGCGCGCACCGGGTACCTGGTCGAAACGGCGCTCGGCTTCGGCGCGCTGGTGGTGGCGCTCGCGGGCATCGCGCTGCACCTGGCGGCGCGGCGCCGCGCCATCTAACGCGTCTCGAAGCCGCAGTCGGCACGCACCGGCGCGGCTTCATCGCCGGCCAGCAGCGCGACGAATGCGCGAGCGGCTTGCGCCTGCCGCGACTGCGTGCACACCGCGGCCGTGTAGACCGTCGCCAGCTCGAACTCCTTCGGCAGCAGCCCGACCAGCTTCACGCCGGCCGTGAACAGGATCTCCGTCACCTGCGTGCAGCCGATCGCGCCGGGTTCGCCCGATGCGGCCATCCGGCCCATCGCGGTGGCGCCGTTCGGGAAGGTGCGCAGGCGCCCCTGCAGTTCGCGGTCGACGCCGAGCGACTTCAGCACCTTCATGAAATGGATGCCGGCCGTCGCCTTGTCCGGGTCGGGGAAATAGACGCCGGGTGCGCGCACCAGCGCCGCCTTCAGTACAGCCGCCGTCGAGACGTCGGGTTGCGGATCGCCCGCCTTCACCGCCACGCCGGTCTTCACGATGCCCAGGGGCGTGATGCTGTCCGGCAGCACCTGGCCGTCGCCGGCGAGCTTGTCGATCAGCGCCTGCGTGAGGATCAGCACATCGCACGCCTCGCCGGCGAGCAGCTTGTCGCGCATCGCGCCGACGGCGCCGAAAGTGCCCTGCACGTCCAGGCCATGCGACGCCGCAAACGCGGGTTTCATGCGCGTGACCAGCGCCTGCGCGGCACCGCCGCTGAGCAATCGTAGAGCGCTCATTCAATCAGCCTTGATGTTGGCGGCCTTGATCACCTGCGCCCACTTCGTGATGTCGGCCTGGATGTACTTGTCGAAGTCCGCCGGCATCATCACCATCGGCGTCGCGCCCTGCTGGCCCCATTGCCGCTTCACCTCGGGCTGGCTCGCGATCCTCGAGACGGCTTCGTTCAGCCTGTCGACGATGGGCCTGGGCGTCCCCTTCGGTGCGAGCAGCCCGAGCCAGATCGTCGCCTCGTAGCCGGGCACCCCCGACTCGTTCACCGTCGGCACGTCGGGCAGCACGCTCGAGCGCTGCAGGCCCGTGGTCGCGAGCGCCTTCACCTTGCCCATCTTCGCGGCCTCGGCCATCGTCGTGACGGCATCGAACATCAGCTCCACCTGCCCGCCCATCACGTCGGTGCGCGCGCCGGAGCTGCCGCGGTACGGGATGTGCACGAGGTGCACGCCGGCCATGCTCTTGAACAGCTCGCCGGCCATGTGATAGGGCGTCCCCGGCCCCGACGACGCGTAATTGATCCGGCCGGGATGCGCCTTCGCCTCGGCGATGAGTTCCTGGATGGTGTTCGCCTTGAGCGACGGGTGCGCCACCAGCACCAGGTCCGAGTAGTTGATCGGCGCGACCGCCGTGAAGTCGCGCGTGAGCACGAAGGGCTTGCTGGCGAGCAGCGTTTCGTTCACCGTGTGCGTGTTCGACATCAGCAGCAGCGTGTAGCCGTCGGCCGGCGATTTCGCGACGATGTCGGTGCCGATCACGGAACCTGCGCCCGGCTTGTCCTCGACCACGAAGGGCTGGCCGAGCGTCTCCTGAAGCCGCTGCGCGAGGAAGCGCGCGTAGTTGTCCGCCGGGCCACCGGCGGCGAAGGGAACGACGATCCTGACGGGACGCACCGGCCAGGTCTGGGCATGGAGCATCGCGCTCGCACCGAGGCCGCATGCCGCCAGGAAGAAGCGCCGCGTCCACGCCATCGCCCGCTCCCCCTACTCCACCTTGCCGATCCTCTTCACCACGTCCGCCATCTTGTTGGCATCCTGCTGCACGTACTGCTCGAAGTCGGGCGCGTCCTGGTACAGGATGGGGCTGCCCGCCTTCAGGATCACTTCCTTCACCCGCGGATCGTTGGCGGCCGCCCGCGCCGCTGCCCGCAGGCGCTGCGCCACGGGCGCGGGCGTGGCGGCCGGGACGAACAGGCCGGACCACTGCGCGTACTCCACGTTGTAGCCCGCCGACTTGAGCGACGGCACCTCGGGCAGGGTCTCGAGGTTCGCGTTGCCCCAGTGCGCGAGCACGCGCAGCTTGCCCGCCTTCACGTGCTGCAGCACCGTCGCCGGCCCCGAGGACACGGCCTGGATCTGGCCCCCGAGCAGCGCAACGACCGCCGGGCCGGCGCCGGTGTACGGCACGTGCGTCAGCTTGATTCCGGCGTCCTGCGCGAGCATCTCCATCGGCACATGCATCGTGCCGTAGTTGCCCGACGAGCCGTAGTTGATCGTGCCGGGATGCGCCTTCGCATCCTCGACGAAATCCTTCACGGTCTTCCACGGCGCGTCGGCGCGCACGGCGAGCACCGTCGGATCGGCCGTGAAGCGCGCGAGCGGACGCAGCTGGTTGAGCGCGAACATCGGCGAGCGGCCGAGCACCACGTCCGCTTCCGGGATCACCGTGATCGACGACAGCGCGAGCAGCACGGTGTAGCCATCCGGCGGCGCCTTCGCGACATAAGCCATGCCGATGCCGCCGCCCGCGCCGGCGCGGTTCTCGATCACGACCGGCTGGCCGAGGTCGCGCGACATCGCCTCGGCGACCGGCCGCGCCACGGTGTCGGCGACGCCGCCCGGCGGGAACGGCACGACCATGGTGATCGGCTTGGCGGGGTAGTTCGCCTGCGCGGCCGCCACGGTGGCGAACGAGGCGACGGCGAGCGCCGCGAGAAGGCTTCTGCGTTGCATCATGCGGGACTCCGTTCTCGTTAGCATGCTACATTGGCGCTGGAGCCGTACCGAGAGTTTTCCCCATGAAGATCGCCACCTACCTCGACGCCGGGCGCCTGCGCGTGGGCACCGTGTCGCCCGACCTGCAGAGCATCGTGCCTTTCGAGATGGCCGCGGCCGACGCGGCCTGTGGTGCGCAGCGCATTGTCGAGTTGCTGGCGCACGGCGAAGCCTTGCCGCCCACCGGTGCGCCGGTCGCCCTGGACGCCGTCAAGCTCGCAGCGCCGCTGCCACGGCCGCGCCGCAACATCTTCTGCGTGGGGAAGAACTACCACGCGCACGCGAAGGAATTCGCGGGCAGCGGCTTCGACAGCAGTGCGAAATCGGGCGGCGACATCCCGCAGCACCCGATCATCTTCACCAAGGTGCCGGAATCGGTGATCGGGCCGAACGAACCCATCGTGGTGCCGGCCGGGGTGTCCACGGCGATCGATTACGAGGTGGAGCTCGCCGTCGTGATCGGCCGCGGCGGCAAGCGCATCGCGCGAAGCGCGGCGATGCACCACGTCTGGGGCTACACCATCGTGAACGACGTCACGGCGCGCGACTGGCAGGCGCGCCACCAGCAGTGGGACCTGGGCAAGTCCTTCGATACCTTCTGCCCGATGGGGCCCTGGCTCGTCAGCGCCGACGAGCTCGATGGCGCGAACACCCACGTGCGCTGCTTCGTCAACGGCGAGCAGCGCCAGAACGCCTCGACGCGCGATTTCATCTTCGACATCCCTCAACTCATCGAGACGATCTCCGGCGGCATCACGCTCTACCCCGGAGACGTCATCGCGACCGGCACGCCGGTGGGCGTGGGGATCGGCTTCAAGCCGCCGAAATACCTCAAGCCCGGCGATACGGTGCGCCTGGAGATCGACGGCATCGGCGTGCTCGAGAACCCGGTCCGCTGAGCTTGCCCTCGTGTGGCCCGGAAGGGCCATGCATGTCGACGCGCGCACCCCGGAGGAATAAAGTGGTTCTGCGCGGTGTTCACGTCGGGTGGACACCGGGAGGCGCACCATGTGCGAAGCAGTCGAGACCAAACGCGAGTTGCCCATCCACGTACCCTCGCACGAAAGCGCCGCCCAGGCGCAGCTCGCTGCATTCATCACCTGGATCGCGGACCGCAGCGGTCACGCGATAGCCGATCACCACGCGCTGGAGGATTATTCGATCGCGCACTGGCGCGAGTTCTGGGGCTTCTTCGTTCAGTGGTGCGGCCACGCGCTCGGTCTCGAGGGCGACTCGCAGCCGGTGTGCGTCGGCGATGACTGCGAGCACGCGCTGTTCTTCCCGGAACTGCGCCTCAATTACGCCGACGCGCTGCTGAATCTTCGCGTGGCCGGCTCCGATGCGCCGGCCATCGCCGCATACCACGCCGACGGCACCGTGACGCGCTGGACACGCGGCGCCCTGCGCAGCGAGGTCGCACGAGCCGCCGCCGCACTGCGCGCCTGGGGCCTGAAGCCGGGCGACCGGGTGGCCGGTGTGCTGCGCAACGACGACCGCGCCGTGATCGCGGCGCTCGCGGTGACCGCTGTCGGGGCCACGCTGGCCACCGCCGCGCCCGACATGGGCATCGACGCGCTGCGCGACCGGTTCGTGCCGATCGCGCCGCGCCTGGTCATCGCGCACGGCCAGCCGCGCGAGCACGATGCGGGCGTGCCCTTGCCGCGCAGGCTCGCCGACCTGGTGCGCGAGCTGCCTTCGTGCGAAAGGCTCCTGCTGCTGGACGGCGAGGCGGGCTGGGAGGACTTCGTCGCTGTATCGCAGGCGCCCGCCTTCGACTGGCCGCGGCTGGCCTTCAATCACCCGCTCTTCATCATGTTCACCTCGGGCACCACCGGCCCGCCCAAATGCATCGTCCACGGCGCAGGCGGCACGCTGCTCGAGCACGTGAAGGAACATCGCCTGCACGTGGACCTGAAGCCGGGCGACCGCATGTTCTTCCACACCAGTTGCAGCTGGATGATGTGGAACTGGCAGCTGTCGGCGCTCGCGTCGGGCGCGCAGATCGTGACGTACGACGGCCCGATCTCGTCGGTCGATCGCTTGTGGGAGGTGGTTGCGAAGGAACGCGCGACGGTGTTCGGCACCAGCCCGCCTTACCTGCGCCTGTCGCAGGACGCGGGGCTCGTGCCGCGCGAGCGGTTCGACCTGGGCGCCCTGCGCGCGATGCTTTCGACCGGCTCGGTGCTCCACGACTGGCAGTACGACTGGGTCCATGAATCGGTGAAGGACACCATGCCGCTGTGGTCGATCTCCGGCGGCACCGACATCATCGGCTGTTTCGTGCTGGGCAGCCCGCTGCTGCCGGTGTACGCGGGCGAGTCGCCCTGCCGCAGCCTGGGCATGGACGTGCAGGTGTGGGACCAGGGCGCGCCCACCGTGCACAACGGCCAGCTGGTGTGCGCGAACCCCTTCCCTTCGCGTCCGCTCGGTTTCTTCGGCGACGCGGACGGCTCGCGCTTCCATGCCGCCTACTTCGCCCACAACCCCGGCGTATGGAGCCACGGCGACTTCGCGCGCGTGACCGCCCGCGGCGGCATCCGCATCCTCGGGCGCTGCGACGGTGTGCTGAACCTGCGCGGCATCAAGGTCTCGCCGGGCGACATCGCCCGCGTGCTGCTCGCGCGGCCCGGCATCCGCGACGCGCTGGTCGTCGAGCAGCAGGTGCAGCCGGAGCCGCGTGCGATCGCGCTGCTCGTGCTGGCCGACGGCACGTCGCTCGACGCGGCGCTCGTCGCCGAGCTGCGGCGCGAGCTCGCCGAGCGCCTGTCGCCGGCGCACGTGCCGGATCTGTTCCTGGCCGTGCCCGAACTGCCCGTCACCCACAGCGGCAAGACATCCGAATCGGCGGCGCGCCGCGCCGTCTCCGGACAGCCGATCGAGAACGAAGCGGCGCTGCGCAATCCCCAGAGCCTGCACGCGATCCGCGACCATCCGATGCTGCACGCACGCCGCGCCTGCGCATCGCACGGCGCGTCGCTGCGCGAAGAGGTCGGCGCCGCCTGGGCCGAGGTGTTCGGCATGCCGCAGCCGCCGGAGGGCGCGGCGCATTTCTTCGAGCTCGGCGGCAACTCGCTGATGGCCGCGCGGCTGCTCGCGCGCACACGCGAACTCACCGGGCGCGAGCTGCCGCTGTCCACCCTGCTGCGCGCGCCGACGCTCGAACAGTTCATCGTCCTGCTCGAGCAGGAGCCGGACCCCTCGGGCGAACACGCGGTGCGCGCGCGCGACGGCAACGGCCGGCCCGTGTTCCTGGTGCACGGGCTGAGCGGAACGGTGATGGAATGCTGGCCCCTGATCTCCAGGCTGAAGAACGAGCGGCCCGTCTACGGCTTCCAGGCGCGCGGCCTGGACGACGGGCTGATGCCTCGCGACGAGGTCGAGGACATCGCACGGGCGTACGTCGAGCACCTGCGGCGCGTGCAGCCCCACGGGCCGTATTCGCTGTGGGGCTTCTCGTTCGGCGGCGTGGTCGCGCTGGAGATCGCGCGCATGCTGGCGCAGGCGGGCGAGCCGGTCGACCACGTGGGCCTGATCGACACCTACGTGCGCGAAGACCTGGACCGCTGGTCCGCCGCGCGCGACGCCTGGCGCCGGGCCGCGCGGCGCGTGCGGCACATGCCGCTGCCGCAACTCGCGGCGTACGCCGTCGACCGCATCGGACACCGGCACGAAGGCTGGCATCTGCCCGCCACGCTGGGCCCCGAGCAGCGCCGCGTGCACGAAGCCATGATGCGGGCGCTGGAACGCTACCGCCCAAGCCCGTTCGACGGCGGCCCGCTGGTGTACCTGCGCGCAGCGATCCCGCTGGGCGGCTACTGCGATCCCCTGCCCATTTGGCGGCGCACGGCCGTCGCGGGCCTGCGCGTGGTTCGACTGCCCGGTGCGCACCTGGACCTCGTGCACACGACCCACGCCTATGCGGCGCGGGCGATGGACGAGCAGCTCACGGCCTAAGCCGCTACTTCCATTCCCAAACCTGGCCCCGGGTATTGCCCTGCGCATCCACTTCGTACTCGAAGACGAGTGCGATGCCATTGAGCTGTTGCCAGGCGGGAGAAGCCGACTGGTAGAAGATCGCGCCGCGGTAGCTCACCGCGCCGTCCTGCTTCAGCCGCCCGACCCCCTGGCCGCTCCAGGTGGCGGCTTCGCCGCCCTTGCCCATCGTGATGCCTTGCGCCCCGCCGAACAGCGTGCCGTCGGGCCGCAAGGTGGAAACGTAGGTGCCGTTCTCGGTGGTGCCCACCCCCAGCAGCGAGCCGGTGGCGGCGAACGACGTCTCCATGACGGGCGCGCCGTTCGCCGGCGGAAGGACCCGCTGTCCCGTGACCTTGCCGCTGTCCTCGCCGATGCGTTCCCCTAACATAGGATGCTCCTTTCCCAGGTTTCCCCCTCGACTGCGTCGAGTCGCCGTGCCGCTCGCGCAGGCACGTGGGGCAAACATAGTTCGCGCCGCGCCGGTGCGCAAACCGGAAACGCTCAGGCCACCAGCGGCGGCTCGCGCATCGCCTCGATCTGCTCTTCGAGCATCTGGACCTGACCCTGCCAGTAGTCGCTGGAGCCGAACCAGGGAAAGTTGATCGGGAAGATCGGGTCGCGCCAGCGCCGCGCGAGCCAGGCGCTGTAATGGATGAGGCGCAGCGTGCGCAGCGGCTCGATCAGTGCCAGTTCCGCGCGATCGAATTCCCGCAGCTGCTCGTAGCCGTCGAGCAGCGCGCCGAGCTGCTTCTGGCGCTGCGCGCGTTCGCCCGACAGCAGCATCCACAGGTCCTGCACGGCGGGCGCGGTGCGCGCGTCGTCCAGGTCGACGAAATGCGGGCCTTCGCCCGGCACCCACAGGATGTTGCCGGGATGGCAGTCGCCATGCGCGCGCAGCAGGCGGATCGCGCCGGGGTCTTCGCCGAGCGCGGTGTCGCCGATGATCGTCAGCGCTTCGTCGCAGCGCGCCTGCCATGCCGACTGCACGTCCAGCGGGATGAGCTCGTGGCCGAGCAGCCGGTCGCGCGAGGCGATGCCGAAGGTCTGCAGGTCGAGCGCCGGCCGGGTGGCGAAGGGCCGGCGCGCGCCGACCAGGTGGATGCGTGCGAGGAAGCGCCCGATCCACTCGAGCACCTCGCCATCGTCGAGCTCCGGAGCGCGGCCGCCACGGCGCGGGCTCACGCTGAAGGCGAAGCCGCCGAAGTGGTGCAGCGTGCGGCCCTCGATCGCGAGCGGCGCGACCGCGGGGACTTCACCCGCGACGAGCTCGGCCGCGAACGCATGCTCCTCCAGGATCTGCGCTTCGCTCCAGCGGCCCGGCCGGTAGAACTTGGCGACGACGATCGCGTCGCCCTCGAAGGCGTCCTCCAGCCACACCTGGTAGACGCGGTTCTCGTAGGAACTGAGCGCGAGCAGGCGGCCGTCGCCGAACAGCCCGATGCCGGCGAGCGCGTCCATCACCACGTCCGGCGTGAGCGCGTCGTAAGGATGGGCAGCGGCGGCGGTCATGCCGCATTGTCGCCGGCGAGCTGCAGCTGCCCGAAAGGCAGCGACGGTTTCACCAGCATCACGCTGCACGGCGCCTCCGTCGCGACGCGCACCGGCACGGTGGCCAGGACGCGCTGGAAACGCGTGCCATGCGTCGCCGCGCCCAGGACCATCAGGTCGATCGCGTTGGCGCGCGCGTAGTCCACGAGCGCCTTCGCCACGTCGTCGGCCTCGACCACGTGGAAGGAGACCTGGTGCCCGTCGAGGTCGAGCCCGCGCGCCCACTGGCGCAGGCGATCGAGCTGGGCGCGGTGCGCAGCGGTCACGCCGCCCGGCACCCGCTCGGCGCCGGCGGACGAGACGACCGTCACGCACGCGAGCCGCGCGCCCGGGCGCACGCCGAGCGACCGGTTCACCGCCGCGCGCAGCGAATACGAGGTCGCATCGCTCACGTCCTTCCACGGCACCGCCACCATCACGATCGGCGCCTGCTCGACCTGCGCGACCGGCAGCGGGCTCGGCTGGTAATGCATGCCCGCGGCCTTGACCCAGCGGGCCAGGCGCGTGCGCCAGCGCTCGGGCGTCACGCGTTCGCCGCGCGCCGTGGCGACGACCTGCCCGGGATGCGCAAGGTCGAACGCGAGCTGCGCGGCCGACGGGTAGCGGTCGCGCGCTTGCGGCTCGAGGCAGCGCAGGATGATTTCCTGCAACCAGGCGGGCGTGGCGGGCACCAGCGCGCGCGGCGGCTGCGGCTCCATCCACAGCCGCTGGCGCAGGCCGCCGGCCGTTTCCGGGTCGCCGAAGGGCAGCTCGCCGGTCGCGAGCTCGTACAGCATCACGCCGATCGCGAAGATGTCGCTGCGCGGGTCGCCGCGCACGCCCACCACCTGCTCGGGTGCCATCCACGGCGCGGAGCCGACCGGCAGGCGCGTCTCCTCGGCCAGCAGGTCCGGGTAATGCGCGTGCCACGACAGGCCGAAGTCCACCAGCACCGCACTGCCGTCGGCGCGAATCAGCACGTTGCCGGGCTTGAGGTCCAGGTGCACCGCGTTCTGCAGGTGCAGGCTGTGCGCCGCCGCGGCCGCCGCGGCACCGAGCCGCGCGATCGCCTCGGGCGAGGGGCGCCGACGCGATTCGATCGCGTCATCGAGCCAGCGCTGCAGCGGCCGGCCCTCGACGTACTCCATCACGAGGTAGGGCACCCGGGCAAGGTCGCCGGCGGCGACGAAGCGCGGCACGTGCGGGCCGTGCAGCACCTGCAGCATCTGCTGCTCGACTTCGAAGCCGACGATGGTTTCGGCGCCGTCGCCCACCGTCATGCGAGGCACCTTCATCGCGAGCGGGAACGGCGGCTCGCGCCCGGCCTGCGCATAGGTGACCCGGTAGATGTGGGCCATGCCGCCCGCATGCACGCACTCGCCGATGACGAAGCCATCGAGTTCCGTGCCGGGGGACATGAGTTTCAAGTCAGCGCCCCACCGCGAGCCGCGCCGCGTTCGCTTCCGGCAGGCCGGCACGGCGGATCGCCGCCGCCGCCGCCTCGTGGTCGTAGGGCACGCGCACGAACGTGAGCCGCGCGCCTGCGTCGTCGAACAGCGCGTACATCGCGCGCGGGTCGCCGTCGCGCGGCTGGCCGACGGAGCCGACGGTGGCGAGCCATTCGCGGTGCGCGCGCACCGGCACCGCGACGCCCGGCGTGGGCTCGAAAGCCATCAGCTTGCCGACCGCGCCCTGGTAGAACAGGCGCTGCTCGTGCACGTGGCCCGTGAACACGAGCGACGCGCCGAGCGACTGCGCCGCGTCCATGTTGTCGGCCGCCTCGATCGGGCGCGTGATGTAGGTCCAGCGCTGCGGGTCGCGCGCGCAGGCGTGCACCAGCAGCATCTTGCCGTGCTGCACGGTGAGCGGCAGCGACGCGAGGAACTGGCGTTGCGCGGGGTTGAGCTGCGCCTGTGTCCAGGCCGCGCCCGCAGGGTCCGCGCGCGGCGAAGGCGCCGCCGGCGCGAGCGCGGCCTCGTCATGGTTGCCCATGAGGGCCCACTCGCCCTGCGCGACGTGCGCCATCACGAGGTCGAGCACGGGACCCGGGTCGGCGCCGTAGCCGACCAGGTCGCCGAGGAAGACGTACTGCGTCGCGCCGCGCAATCGGGCATCCGCCAGGCACGCCTGCAACGCCTGCAGGTTGGCGTGGAGGTCGGCCAGGAGCGCGAGCTTCATGCGGGCGATTGTCGCCCCCGGCGCGGGACGCGGCTTAGACCAGACGCAAGCTCACGTCGATATTGCCGCGCGTGGCGTTGGAGTACGGGCACACCTGGTGGGCCGCATCGATGAGCTGCTGCGCCTGCGTCCGGTCCAGGCCCGGCAGGCTGATGTTCAGGCGCGCGGCGATGCCGTAGGCGGCGCCCTCGCGGATCGGGCCGAGGTCCACTTCCGCATCGACCGCGAGGTCGGCCGGCAGCGCCAGCTTCATCTTGCCGGCCACCGCTTTCAGCGCGCCGATGTAGCAGGCCGAATAGCCGGCGGCGAACAGCTGCTCGGGGTTGGTGCCGGGGCCGTTGGCCGCCGGCGGCGTCAGGCGCACTTCGAGCTTGCCGTCGTCCGATTTCGAGTTGCCGTCGCGGCCGCCGGTGGTGTGCACGCGGGCGGTGTAGAGGACTTTGTCGAGTTTTTCCATGGTGTGGTTCCTTGTGGTGAAGGGGAGAAAACGGTCAGGCCGCGAGCCGGTCGCGCAGGTCGCGCAGTTCGCGCGTCAGGCTCATGATCTCGGGCAGCGAACACTGGGTGGCCGCCATGATGCAGGACGGGATTCGAGCGGCGCGGCCCTTCAGGCGCCGGCCGGCGGCCGTGAGGGTGATGTGCACGCGGCGCTCGTCTTCGGTGCTGCGCAGGCGGGCGACGAGGCCGGCGGCCTCCAGCCGCTTCAGCAACGGTGTGAGCGTGCCCGAATCGAGCGACAGGCGCTCGCCGAGCTCGGACACCGTCGCGCCATCGCGCTCCCAGAGCGCGAGCATGACGAGGTACTGCGGGTAGGTGAGGCCCAGCTCATCCAGCAGCGGCTTGTATAACTTGGTCATCGCCAGCGACGCCGAATAGAGCGCGAAGCACAGCTGGTTGTCCAGCAGCAGCATGCGGTCCGGTGGGGTCGTGTTCGTCGGCATGGCGCAATTATAGCGTGCAATTTGATTGCGTGCAACTTAATTATGGATTCCGGTGGATTGCGCGGCAAGGTCGCGCTCGTGACGGGCGCTTCGCAGGGCATCGGACTCGCGATCGCGCAGCGGCTCGCGCGCGAAGGCGCACACATCGCGCTGAACGTGCGTCACGACGACGAGCGGGCGCTGCGGGCTCGCGCCGCACTGCAGTCCGCGGGCATCCGCTGCGAGACGTTCGCCGCCGACGTCGGCGACGTCGCGGCGGCGCACGGGATGGTCGATGAAGCCGTCGCCGCCTTCGGCACGCTGGACATCCTGGTGAACAACGCGGGAGTCGAACGCAACGCGGAGCTGGCCGACATCACCGAGCGCGACTGGGATCTCGTGATGCGCACCAACCTGAAGGGGCCGCTCTTTCTCGCGCAGGCGTTCGTGCGCCACGCGAAACAGGCCGGCCGGGGCGGTCGGATCATCAACATCAGCTCCGTGCACGAGGAGCTGCCCTTCCCGCATTTCACGCCCTACTGCGCGAGCAAGGGCGGCCTGAAGATGGTGATGCGCAACCTCGCCATCGAACTCGCGCCTTTGGGCATCACGGTCAACAGCGTCGCGCCGGGCGCCATCCGCACGCCGATCAACGAGGCGCTGGTGCACGACAAGCCCAAGCTCGATGCGCTGCTCGCGAAGATCCCGCTCGGCCGCATGGGCGATCCCGGGGACGTCGCCGGCGTGGTCGCGTTCCTCGCCGGGGACGATGCGCGCTACATCACGGGTGCCAGCATCGTCGTCGACGGCGGCCTGATGTGGAACTACTCGGAGCAATGACCCGCGTTCACGCCGCGGCTCGCGCTAACCGTCCGAATCGTGCAGCGCGAGGCTCACGGCGGCCTCCTCGCCAAGCAACACGCCCTCCTGCATCAGGCGCGCCAGCTCGCCCGAGGGCAGCGCCTGTTGCAGGCCGGCCGCCACGGCATCGTGCAGCTTCGCTTCGACGCATTGCCGGCTGGAACCGGTCCGCGCATAAGCCGCATCCGCGTAGCCCAGCAGGCGGGCCGCGTCGCGCACGTGCCCACGCTTGAACGCGAGGCAGGTGAAATGGTCGATCCCGCACTCCATGTGCCCGAACTGCCGCTGCAGCGCCAGCGAACGGCGCGCCATCTCCATCGCTTCCGGCAGCCTTCCCAGCTCGGTCAGGGCCAGGCAGAGATTGCCGACCGCGTAGATTTCGATCTGCTGGCGCAGCACCCGGTTGTCGCCCAGCAGCTCGACCATCTGGTAGCCGCGTGCCGCCGCCTCGTCCCAGCGCCCGAGCGTCGCGCAGTCCTGCTCCATGTTGACCATGGCGCTGAGTTCCATCGCGCGATCGCCGATCTCGCGGGCGACCGCGCACAGTTCGGTGCACGCGGCGATGGACGCTTCGATCTCGCCGCGCTCCAGCAAGGTGTACCCGCGCGCCACCAGCAGACGGGCATACAGGCGCCGTGGCCACGCGGGCTCGTACAGCGCCTGCGCTTCATCGAGCGCCGCGCCCGCCTCCTCGTGACGGCCGATCGTCGCCAGCAGCTTGGCCTGCTGGGTCAGCACGCGGAACAGGCCGATGCGGTCGCCGAGCCGGCGGAACAGCTCGATCGCACGCTCGGCGCTGTCCAGTTCCTGGCTGCCGATCTGCGGCCAGGCGACCCAGGGCCAGGCCGCCAGCAAGCGCGCCTGCAGGTGCGGCGGCGTCGCGCCATCGATCTGCGCCATCGCGTCGCGCATTCGGCGCATGCCTTCGGGCCGCAACCCCGCAGGTTCCCAGATCCACGGCATCGCGCCGGCGAGCGCGACGTGCAGCACGGCATCGCCCTCGGGACCGCCCGCCCAGTCCAGCGCCGCGCGCGCGTTGTCGAGGTCGGGGATGTAGCGGGGCAGCAGCTTGTAGGGCGGCTCACGCGTTTCCTCGTCCAGCGAGGCTTCATAGATGGCGAGCACCGCCTCGCAGTGGCGATGCCGCACTGCGGCGGCTTCGTTGGAGCCGTGGAGCATTTCGCGCGCGAACGCACGGGTGGTCTCCAGCAGCTTGTAGCGCGGCTGCGGCCCGTCCTGCGCCACCACCACCACCAGCGACTTGTCGACCAGTGCCGCCAGTTGGTCCAGCACCATCCACTCGTCCAGCTCGGCGTCGTGCGCGACATGCTGCGCCGATTCCAGCCGGAAGCCGCCGGCAAACACCGCGAGCCGCCGCAGCACCACCTGTTCGTCGCGCGTGAGCAGCCCGTGGCTCCATTCCATCGCCGCCCGCAGCGTCTGGTGGCGCGATGAAGCATCGCGCGCGCCGCCCTTGAGCACGCGGAAGCGCTCGACCAGCCGCGCGCGCAGCCCCTCGAGCCCGAGCAGCGGCAGGCGTGCGGCCGCCAGTTCGATGGCCAGCGGGATGCCGTCGAGCCGCGCGCAGATGTCGGCCACGGCATGGATGTTGTGCGGACCGAGCGTGAAGCGCGGGTCGGCGGCCAGCGCGCGGGCTTCGAACAAGGCGACGGCGCCCGCCTGCCGCGCGTCCTCGGCCGCGGCGTCCGCCGGCAACTCCAGCGGGCCGAGACGGTACACGCGCTCGTGCGTCAGCTTCAGCGGCTCCTGGCTCGTGGCCAGCAGTTTCACGCCGGGTGCGCCAGCCTGCAGCGCCCGCGCGAGTTCGGCCACCGCGTCGATGACGTGCTCGCAGTTGTCGAGCACGACCAGCATCCGGCGCGCGCCCAGGGCCCGTGCCAGGGATTCGACCTGCGTGGCCGCGTTCAGGCTCACCTGCAGCACCCCGGCAACGGCGCCGGCCACCAGCGACGGGCTCGCCAGCGGCGCCAGTTCCACCCGCCACACGCCGTCGGGAAAGCTTTCGCGCAGCTCGTGCGCGAGCGCCTGGGCCAGCGCCGTCTTGCCGATCCCGCCGCCCCCGGTGATCGTCACCAGGCGATGCGACGCGAGCAGCGAGCGCAGCGCCTGCAGCTCGGTCCCGCGGCCATACAGCGGCGGGTTGTCCGGCGCCAGGTTGGACGAGGGCCCATGCGCATCGTTGCCCGCGGGCGTCGCGACCGGCGCGGCAGCGGGGCCGGCGTCCGCAGCATCGGCCAGCTCTCCCGTGAACCGGTAGCCGCGGCCCGGGATGGTCGCGATCGCGCGCGGGCCCAGCACCTTGCGCAGCGTGCTGATGTGGACCTGCAGGTTGTTCTCTTCGACCACGACACCGGGCCACACGCGATCGAGCAGCTCGTTCTTGCCGACCACGCGGTCGCGCCGCTCCACCAGTGCGAGCAGAAGGTCGAAGGCGCGCGCGCCGATGTGGCTTTCCGCGCCGCCCACCAGCAACACCCGCTGGTCGGGCCGCAGTTCGGCGTTGCCGAACCGCAAGCCCGGGGCCGGTGCGGCGTGGCCGGGCATCATCAGGTGGCCCCGTCGCGCAGCGCGAGCTGCGCCGCGGCCTCATCGGAAAGGGCGGTGCCCTCGCGCATCAACCGCTGCAATTCGCTGGCGGGCAGCGCCGCCTCGAGCTGCGCCAGCAGCTTCGTGCGCACCTGCTGCTCCACCGGCTGGCGCTTTTCGTTGCTGGTCGTATAGCGCATCTCCGCCCGGCCGAGGATCTGCGCCGCGTCGCGCACGTGGCCGCGCAGGAAGGCCAGGCGGGCGAACGGGTCGAGGATGCACAGCGTGCCGCCCGCCTGCTCGCGGAAGGCGTAGGCCTTGCGCGCCATCTCCAGCGCCTCGCCCACATTGCCCGTCTCGCACAGCGAAATCACGAGGTTGCCGTAGATGTAGCCTTCCAGGCAGCCCGCCGTGGCCGGCTGCTCTTCCAGCATCTGCACCAGCTGGCGTCCGCGCACGACGGCTTCGGCCATCTCGCCCAGGCCTGCGTACGCCTGCTCCTGCGCGATCAGCGCATTCAGCGCCATCCGGCGATCGCCCAGCCGGCCGGCCAGCTGGCGCAGCTCGTCGCAGATGCGGATCGATTCGTGGTAGTCGCCGCCGATGTGCGCGACCCAGTAGCGTGCCTGCAGCAAGGGGCAGCGTATCGCCGCCGGCCACTCGGCACGCAGCAGCGCCTGCGCCTGCGCGATCAGCTCGGCGGCCGGGCCGGGTTCGCCGAACATCGACAGGCCGCGGGCCTGTTCCGCCAGCGCGATGAACAGGCCCTGGTCGTCACCCAGCTCGCGATACAGCGCGACGGCGCGCTGCCCGCACGCGCGCTCGCGCTCGCCGATATCGGGAAAGGCCAGCCGCGTCCACGACGTCAGCAGCAGCGCCTGCGCTCGCGGCGGCGTGCCGCTGCCGATGCGCGCAATGACCGGCGCCGTGCGGCGCTGGCCTTCGCCGCGCAGGCCGGCCTCGACCCACAACCACGCCATGGCGCCTGCCAGTGCGACGTGCAGGTTCGCATCGCCCGAAGGCCCCGCGCACCAGTCGAGCGCCGCGCGTGCATTGTCCAGGTCCGGCAGGTAGCGCTGCACGCAGTCCTGGCGTGCCATCCGGTATTCGTCCTGGCGCGAGCGCATGAAGGTCGTCACCATGGCCAGCGCCAGGCCGCGCGACGCGGCCTCGCCCTCGCGCGATTCGCGCAGCTTCTCCAGCGCGAACACGCGCGTGGTCTCGAGCATGCGGTAGCGCGGCACCTCCTGAGGCTCGGCCACGACGAGCGATTTGTCCACCAGTCCCGCGAGCAGGTCGAAGACGGCGGCATCCTCGATCCCCGCCTCCAGCGCGACACAGTGCGCGCCGTCGAGGTCGAAGCTGCCGGCGAAGATGCCCAGCCGGCGGAACAGCAGCTGCTCCGGGGGCGACAGCAGCCCGTGGCTCCATTCGAGCGCCGCGCGCAAGGTGCGGTGGCGGGCCGGTCCGACGCGCGAGCCGCTGCCCAGCAGCCGGAAGCGCTCGTCCAGGCGTGCCTGCAGCGCGCGCACGCCGAGCAGCGGCACGCGCGCGGCGGCGAGTTCGATCGCGAGCGGAATGCCATCGAGGTGACGGCAGATGTCGGCCACCGCGCCCGCGTTGTCGGCATCGATGCGGAACGACGGGTCGGCCGCGGCGGCGCGCCGTTCGAACAGCGCGCCCGCGCCCGAGCGGCGCGTGGCTTCGACATCGGGCGCCGCCGGCAGGCTCAGCGCGCCAAGCCGGAACACCTGTTCCTGCGCAAGCTTCAGGCGCTCCTGGCTGGTGGCCAGCACGGACACCTGCGGCGCACCGTGCGACAGCGCCTCGACGAGCTCCGCGACCGCACCGGCCACGTGTTCGCAGTTGTCCAGCACCAGCAGGCGATGCGAGGACGCCAGCGCCTTCGCCAGGGCCTGCGCCTGCGAGTCCACGCGCAGCACGAGGTGCAGGGCCGACGCCACCGCGCTCACGACCAGCGAGCCGTCGGCGAGCGGCGCGAGATCGACAAGCCACACGCCGTCGCGGAAGTGCGCGAGGGCCTGCCGCGCCGCCGCCTGCGCGAGCACCGTCTTGCCGATGCCGCCCGGGCCCACCACCGTCACCACGCGATGGGCCCGCAGCAGCGCCGCCAGCTGCGCGGTCTCGTGGTCGCGCCCGATCAGCGACGGCAGTTCGGCCGGCAAGTTGGTCGGCAGCGATTCGGCGGCCGGCACCGTCGCGGCCGCAGGTGCCGTGCCTGCGCCCTGCGCGTCGCCGGCGCTTTCCACCGGCGCGGTGAACTGGTAGCCGCGGCCGGGCACCGTGACGATCGCACGCGGCCCGAGCACCTTGCGCAGGTTGCTGATGTGGACCTGCAGGTTGTTCTCCTCGACGACGACGCCGGGCCAGACGCTATCGAGCAGTTCGTCCTTGGCGACCACGCGGTCGCGCCGTTCCACCAAAGCGAGCAGGAGGTCGAAGGCACGCGCGCCGATGTGGCTTTGCTTGCCGCCCACCAGCAGCAGGCGCTGGTCGGGCCGCAGCTCGGCATTGCCGAAACGATAGTCCATGTGCATCGCGATTCCCCTCGCAGGCTCTGCACGCCCGCCATGCAGCGCGATTCTTGCGCGCGCCGTCACCGCCGGCGTCGCCGATTCAGGACCTTTCAGCACGTTTCAGCAGCGGCTTCAGGACTTTAAACCTGCACGCGCCGACGATGCATGGGTGTCACAAGACCCAATTGAAACAGGAGGTTCACATGATGCGGCACCCGTTCGAATACTCCACCGGCCTGTCCTGGGTCGCCCGTGCCCTCGCCGCATGCGTGATCACGGCCACGCTCTTCACCATCGTGGCCTTCGGGCTCACCGCTACGGATGGGCAAAGCGTGCTGGCGCTCGCTGCCCAAACGACCGCGGCTTGACGGCCGAGCCCTTCGTGAAGGAAGTATCGTGAACACGAAGCTCATATCCACCGCCGCGGCCGCCCTGTCGCTCGCCGCCGGCTCCGCCCTCGCCGCCGCGGACGGCGCGGATTACAAGTTCGCGCCCGCCCAGGCCAGCACGGTCACCCGTGCGGAATTGAAGGCGGAAGCCGTGCAGGCGAACGAGGATTCGCAGCGCGTCTTTCCGGACCCGGAGGGTGAGGTCGCCACCGCCGCCCTCACGCCCGCCGCCGCCACGCGCAGCCGCGCCGAAGTCAAGACGGAAGCCGTCGAGAAGGTCCGCGTGAGCCATCCTGGCGTCGTGAAGACGCCGGACTGATCGTCTTCAATGCCGCGGGAGGGCGCTGCGCGACCCTTCCGGCCCATGGTCGCGCAGGCCCGCGGTCAGCAATGCGTGGAGCTCGGCGTAGTCGACCGGCTTGGTGAGGTGGTGATCGAACCCCGCCTCCCGCGTGAGCTGGCGGTCGTGCGCCTGGCCCCATCCCGTCACCGCGATCAGCTGCAGGTCCGCATCGAGCGCCCGGCGGCGCAGTTCGCGCGCCACTTCCAGCCCGCTCATGCCGGGCATGCCGATGTCGAGCAGGACCACCTCCGGCTCGAACTCGAACGCGACCGCCAGGCCCTCGCGCCCGGTGTGCGCGACCCGCACCTCGTGCCCGTCGTGCTCCAGCAGCGCGGCCAGCGTGGCTGCAGCGTCCTGGTTGTCGTCGATCACCAGCACGCGGCGCGACACGCCGGAACGGACCGCCACCTTCTCTTCATCGGCGGCGTGCGTCTCGTGCAACAGCGGCAGACGGATCACGAACTCGCTGCCCTGCCCGAGCCCGGCACTGCGCGCTTCCACCGTGCCGCCATGGAGTTCGATGAATCCGCGCACCAGCGCCAGGCCGATGCCCAGGCCGCCATGGCTGCGTTCGCGCGCGCTGCTCACCTGCGAGAACATCTTGAAGATGCCGTGCAGGTGTTCCGCGGCGATGCCGATGCCGGTGTCGACGATCCTGATGCAGGCCTGCGGCCCTTCGCGGCTGGCGTGAACGCTGATGCGGCCGCCGCGCGGGGTGAACTTGGAGGCGTTGTTGAGCAGGTTGACCACCGCCTGCGTGATGCGCGTGGCATCGGCGTTCGCATGCAGGGGGTCACTGTCGACATGCACGTCGAGCCGGTGACCGGCGGCTTCCAGGGCGGGCCGGGCCGCGTGCACCGCGTCGTGCACGCATTCGGCCAGCGACACCGGCTCGCGGTGCAGCAGCAGCTTGCCCTGCGCGATGCGCGACACCTCGAGCAGGTCATCCACCAGCCGCACCAGGTGCCGTGACTGCCGATCGAGGATGTCGCGCGTGCGGGCCAGCTGCGGCGGCAGCCCCGGCACACGCTCCATCAATTGCACCGCAGTGCGGATCGGGGCCAGCGGGTTGCGCAGCTCGTGCGCGAGCGTGGCGATGAACTCGTCCTTGCGGCGATCGGCCATGCGCAGCGCCTCCTCCGCTTCGCGCTGCTGCGTGATGTCGGTGTTGGTGCCGAACCAGTTCAGCACGCGGCCGTCGGCGTCCTTCAGCGGCATCATGCGCGTGAGAAAGGGCCGCAGCTTGCCATCCGCGCCACGCAGCGGGAACACCATCTCGAAGGGCTCGCCCGTTGCGAAGCTGCGGCGGATGTGTTCCAGCACGGCCGGCAACTCCTTCGGGTCGTGCACGCGCTGCCAGCCCCAGCCCTGCACCTGCTCCAGCGTCGTGCCCGTGTATTCGTACCAGCGCCGGTTGTACCAGTAGATCCAGCCGTCGGGCCGCGCCATCCAGGCGAGCTGGGACATGCCGTCGGCCAGCGCGCGCAGGCGCGCTTCGATCTCGGCGGCGGCGCGCTCGCTCTGCTTGCGGTCCGTGATGTCCACCAGCACGCCGAAGAGCCGCGAGGGCCCGCCGTGCTCGTGGCGCAGGGCCTGGCCGCGCGCCTGGAACCAGCGCCAGCGGCCGTCGGCATCGCGCAGCCGGAACTCCTCCGCGAACTCCTCGCCCGGTTCGTGCGTGAACGCCATGGCGCGTTGCGCGGCGGCCCGGTCCTGGGGGTGCACGCGATCGAAGAAGAAGGCATCCGAGCCGGCCAGTGCGGCGGCGGGCCAACCGGTGAGTTCCTCGACTTCGGGACTCCACCAGCTCGCGCGGGTCGTCATCTCGCGCGTCCATGCGGCCATGCGCCCGCCGTGCATCGCGAGCCGCAGCACCGCCTCCGAACGCGCCGTCTCGCGCGCCTCGGCCAGCTCACGGTAGATCTTGCCGTGCTCGGCCAGCAGCATCACCAGCACCAGGCAGGACGCGAGCACGGCATAGGCGCGCCCTGCATAGAAGCCGAGGTCGTAGCGGCCCGAATTGAAGATCGCGACCAGCGCGATCTCCAGGAAGCTGTCGCACAGCATCACGACCAGCCACAGGTCCAGCACCGAGCGCGTCCGGCGCCGCCAGAGCACGACGATCGCGAGCGCCGTCAGCAGCCATTGCCCGTAGCGCCCGAGGTTGAAGGCCGACGAATAGCGATTGCCTTCCAGAAGCGGCGGCAACAGGTCGTTGCCCAGCGTGGCCAGGAGCGTCAGGCCGCCCGCGATCGCGGCCACGCCGGCGACGGTGAGGACGACGGCGTTCGATACCGGCAGGACCAGCTTGCGCCGTGGCCCGCGTGCGCGCGCGTAGCCGATCACGGCCAGCGGCAGGCCCAGGTGCCAGAACACATAGAGGTAGGCCGTCGTTTGCGCGCCGGCGCCGAGCAGCCCGGTCGGGGAGAACACGCCCGGGAAGGTGAGCAGGTGGACGCTCGCCATCACGGCCGCATAGAGATAGCCGCCCGCCAGCACGAGGTGGGCGCGCTCGTGCGCGAGCCGCAGCTGCCCGAACAGCAGCGCGCCCGTGACGAGATCGTTGATGATCAGCACGGACTGGAACAGCGGGATGAACCACGCCACCGGCGGCAGCGGCATCTTCGCCAGCGGCGCGAGCGCGAGGAACACGCCCATGGACAGGGCGATCACCAGCAGCGCCGCGCGGCGCGACGCGGCGTCCGCGGGCCGGTCCGACAGCACGACGGCGGGCTGCCCGGGCGACGAGCCGGGCCCGTGCGGCTCGAGCGCGGCGCGAAGGGATGACAAGGGCATTGCCCAATCTAGGGGCGCGCGGCGCCGCGCTGGAGCTGAAGCGACGGATCGGGACGAAAACGAGCGCGCCGGCGTGCAATATGAAGCACGGCCGCAAGCGGCTGTGCTAGCGCCCCTGGAATCGCGCGGCGCGCTTTTCCACGAACGAGCGCACGCCCTCGGCCGCATCCTCGGTCCGGGCGAGCCGGCGTTGCGTGTCGACGAACTCCGCCATCGCCGCGAGCGGCCCCTGCTCGATCGCCTTCGTCACGTTCAGGCGCGTGGCGACGACCGCGAGCGGTGCCTGCGCGGCGATCGCTTCGGCGATACGCAAGGCTTCGTCCAGTTCCTGCCCGGCAGGCACCACCTTCTGCACGAAATTCAGGCGCAGCGCCTCGGCCGCGCCGAACTCGTCGCCCGTCAGCAGGTGCAGCATCGCATTGCCCAGGCCGGCACGCTCGGCCATGCGTAGCGTCGCGCCGCCGGTCGCCATGATCCCGCGCTTGACCTCCAGCTGCGAGAAGCGGCAATCGTCGGCCGCGACCACGACATCGGCCGCGAGCATCAGCTCGATCCCGAGCGTGTAGGTGATGCCCTTGACGGCCACCACCATCGGCTTGGTGCGGCGCCGGTAACCCGGCGTGCCCAGGTCGGTGGGCTCCACGCAGCCTTCGGGGATCGCCTTCTCGCCGCGTTGCATCAGCGGCGCGATGGTCGGCAGGTCCAGCCCGGCCGTGAAGTGCTGGCCGTACGCATGCAGCACACCGACGCGCAATGGCGCATCGTCGTCCAGGCGCGTGTACGCCTCGCCGAGCTCCCTGAACATGCGCGGCGTGAAGCCGTTGTACTTGGCGGGCCGGTTGATGCCGATGAGCAGCAGCGGGCCGCGGGTTTCGCAGCTGATGCAGCCTTGCGGCGGCGCTTCGGGCGAGGACGACATGGCGCTGATTAGACTGCAAATCGGGCTGGCGATCACCCGCGGAGTGACGCAGTTCACAGCGATCGCGCCTTACGAAGATTTGAGCGATCGCTTAAGCAATTCTTAGCGGCGCGATCGGTGCGTGGTTCCTAGACTTCCGCCTTCGAAATCCGAAGGCCAAAGAGGAACCCATGAAGATCGACCAGAAGGAAATGCACGAAGTGGCCGCCCTGTCGGCGCCGCGCCCGGACCTGTACCTGCCCATCCACAAGGCGCTGCGCGCGCTGATGGCCGACACGCTGCTGGCCGTGGGGCGCATGGACTGCGAGGACGACCTCGAGTTCGCCCAGGTGACCCAGCGCGTGGTCGAGCTGCTCGACTTCCTGCGCTCGCACCTGGCGCACGAGGACGCGTTCGTGCATCCCGCGATGGACGCGCGCGCGCCCGGCAGCGCGGCGCGCATCGCCGGTGAGCACGAGGATCACGAACGCCACATCGCCGAACTCGCGCAGGCCGTGGAGGCGCTGCGCGCGCAGCCGGTCGCCGCGCGCGCAGCCGCCGCGCTGACGCTGTACCGGGCGCTGGCCCTGTTCATCGCGGACAACTTCGAGCACATGCACGTCGAGGAAACCCAGCACAACGCCGTGCTGTGGGCAAACTACAGCGACGAGGAACTCGCGGGCATCCACGGCGCGCTGGTCGGCTCGATCCCGCCACAGGAGATGCTGTTCGCGATGCGCTGGATGGTGCCCTTCATGAGCCCCGCCGAGCGCGCTGTCATGCTGCAGGACATGCAAGCCCACGCGCCTGCGCCGGCGTTCCAGGCCGTGATCGCCACCGTGCGGCCGCACCTGACGCAGCGCGAGTGGGACAAGCTGGCGCAGGCGCTCGAACTCGAGTGACTCAGCCGGCGTCGACCAGGCTGACCGGCCGGGTCACCGCAAGCCGGAAGCGACCGCGCCCGGTCTTCTCGATGCGCAGGTCGGAGCCGAACTCCTCGAGCCGGCGGCGCAGCAGCACGAGCCGCGCTTCGAGGTTGTCGCCGACCTCGGGCAGGCCGAGCGCGGGATCGAGCCGCAGTTCGCGGTTGGTGAATTCGCAGCGCCCGGCGGCCTGTTCGCGCAACAGCTTCCACAGGATCGCACCGGCGACGCCCTTGATGAGGTACTGGTCGCCGACGAAGATGCTCTCGTTGGCGGCGAAGCGCCGCACCGCCAGCGGCGGTCCGGCAGCGGCACGGGCGGGCGTCGCGCTCGGTTCGCTCTCGCGAGCGTCACTCGCTTCCTGCGTGAGATCGATGACTGCGCCCAGCTGGCCGGCGATCGCGACCAGCGCGTCCTCGTCCTCGAAGCCGAAGCGCAGGTCCTCCGGGCTTTCGGCGAACAGCACGCCGAGCACGCGCCCACCCGAAACGAGCGGCACCGCGAGCTGGCTGTGCGGCTGCGCCAGGCCCGGGTACGGAATCTCCGGACCGCTCACCTCGAGGCTGGAGCGCATCGCCTGGCTGTAGCTCGCGGCATGCGTCATGTGCACGATGCGCACCGGCGTGCGCTCGCGCGCGGCGACACCGATCACGCCTTGCCCGACGCCGATCTCGGAGCCGACGCCCGAGGTCGCGTAGCCGGCGCTGGCCACCGTGTAGAGCCGCTGCGCGGCCGCGTCGAGCATCAGCACCATCGCGTGGGCGATGCCGAGGTCGTGCGTGAGCGTGGCCATCACGGTGTTGAGCGCTTCTTCCAGCGCGGTGCAGCGCGCCAGCCGCTCGCCGCAGCGGCGCACCGCGCCCAGCAGGCCGATGCGCGCGGGCGGCGCCGGCAGCGGTTCGCCGGCCACGGCCTCGATGCGCTCGACCTCGTACACGTCCGAGCCGAGCAGGCGGAACACGCCTTCCACGCCGGTGTGCGAGGCGATGCCCGCGAGCTGCGCCTTCATGCCCTCGAACAGCGGCCCTTCGGTTTCGGTGCGCCGGTAGTGCAGGTGCAGGCGCCACATCGCCATCGTGCGCGGGTCGATCATCAGGACGGCCGCGTACGGGTTGGCGAGCACGTTCTGCCGCGTCTTGTTGAAGAACTGGAACGAGAGCGCGACATGCTGCTCGTCGACGTAATACACCTGCGAGATCTGGGTCGCGTTGGGCGTGCCGTCGCCCGCGCAGGTGGCCATCACCGCGGGGATCGCGCCTTCGAAGCAGGCGCGGATGTCCGACAGCCGCGTCATGGCATCGCGCCCGCCACCAGCCGGCCGGCCTTCGGGCCCGGCGTCTGGTCGAACGCCTGCTCGGGCACGAAGCTCACCGCCACCAGCTCCTCCAGCTGCCACGCGAGCAACGCCCGCGTGACGCGCGGCGGATGCCCGACCTGCCCGATCTCGTGCTCCATCGCGGCGATATAGCGCTCGAGCACGGGCCGGTCCGCTTCGGTTGCCGGCCGGATGCTCGCGCCCGTGGCCTTGAATTGCACCGTGCGGTGGCTCGAGGGCTGGCTGAAGGTCGCGGCGATGCGTCCGCCCGCCTCGACGTCGCGCAGCAGCTGGCCGGCCTGCGAGCGCGCGAGGTACACGGTGACGGTGCCGGCGGCCGCGTCGATGGCGCTGCCCATCGCCCGCATCACGCTCGGCCGCAGCCGCTCGTCGCACGAGGCGACGTTGGCCGACACGCCGCGCGCGATCATCGCGACGAGGTCGGGGGCGAGTTGGGCCAGCGCACTCATGGTGCGCGAAATGCTAACTGTTCGGCCGCGTCCGGTACAGCTACGCGCTGTCTCCGGGCACCCACGGCCGGGCATCGGGATGCTCCTACAGAAAGGCGCCGCGGCCTGTCCCAAGATGGAATGGACGACCGAAGGTTGCAACCATGATGAAAGACACCCAGACGAATGAAACCACCGAGGACGGTGGCTGGACGGTAGCGGGCGTGCTCACGGACCTCGAAGGCGCGGTGCTCACCACCTTGCCCGGCGAAGCGGGCCTGGCCGGCACGATGGAACTGGATGACGTCCTGTGCCACGCGGCCAACGATGACCATGCGGAAGGAGTCATGTGATGAGCAAGAAGCAGGACTTCATCCGCAGCGAGCAAAGCCGCGACAAGCACCCCGAACGCGATTGGGTCGGCGGCGCGTCCACCGAGGAACTGCGCGGCGCGGCGAAATCGAACCGGGACCTCAACCCGCAGGACCGGCAGGCGCCGCATTCGGGCAAGTCCGCGAACGACCACAACAAGATGGGCGGGCAGGCGCCCACACAGCGCAACGAAGGCCGTCGCACGCCGCAAAGCCGCCACGACCGCATGGCCGAACGCGGTGGGGACAACCAGATGGCGCAGCGCAAGGGCGGCCCCGGTGCGGGCCGCGGCGGCGGCGGCGCGCGCTGACTCGCGCTGGCCGCGGACTATGATGCTTGCGTATGCAACGTGAGCATCCGCTGCGCCTTCCGTTTCCGGCATTTTCGAGCCTGACCGCCGCGCCGCTCGCGGCGGGCGGCTTGGTCGTCTTCTGGGCGGTGCTGATGGCCGCGATCCATCCGGCCCAGTTCGCCGACAGCATCGAGCAGTACAACTGGGCGCATTCGCTGGAATGGGGCTACTGGAAACACCCGCCGCTGTCCACGTGGATGATGCGCGGCGCGATCGCGCTCATCGGCGTGTCGCACTGGACCGCGCCCCTGCTGGCCGCGCTGTGCCTGCTGGTGTCGGTCGCGTTCATATGGCGCATCGCCTGCGCGATCCTGCCGCCGCGCGCCGCCGAGCTCGCCATCCTGCTGTGGCCCCTGCACCAGGCGCTGACCTTCCGCGCCGAGGTCTACAACCACAACACGGCGGTGGTGCTGTTCTCGTCGGCGATCGCCTGGACGGCGGTACGCGCTGCGGCGAGCGGCCGCACGCGGGACTGGCTGCTCGCGGGACTGGTCGCCGGACTGGGCCTGCTCGCCAAGTACCAGGCGCTGGTCACGGTGATGGGCGTGATCGTCACGCTGGGCATCACGGGCCGGCTGCGCTCGCCGGCCCTGCGCCGGCAGCTCTGGCTCGCGGCCGCCGTGGCGTTCATCGTGTTCCTGCCGCATTTCCTGTGGCTGGTGCACGAGGCGCTGCCCACGCTGGACTATGTGGAACACAGCGCACGGCACCTGCGCCCGTTCGCACGGCTGCCGGCGCTGTTCCGGTTCTTCTCCGTGCAGATGCTCATGGTGGCCGGCATGCTGCTCGTTGCCGCGGCCGCGGTGTTCTGGCCCGCGCGTCGGAACCCCGCCCCGGCGCGTGCAGAACCGGCTGACGACGCGGCGCGTGCCTGGTTGATCGGGCTGGCCGGTGTGCCTCTCGTGGTGGTCGCCTGTGCGGTGCTGGTGGCCGGGCTCACGCCGCAGAAGATGTGGGGACTGCAGACGTTGCAGTTCCTGCCGCTTTGGCTCGCCTGGCGCATCGCCCGCGCCCGGCCCGGACAGCCGCTCGTGGGCCGCGCGGCCGTCGCCGCGGCTGTCCTCACGGCCGCCAACGTCGGCTACGCGCTCGCGGAAGCCGAGGACCCCCAGATGCGCATGCACGTCCGTGCAGTCGACCGCCTGATGCCGGCCACCGAGCTCGCCCACGCCGCCATGGCCGATTGGCAGCGCTCGACGAACTGCCCCTTGCGCCTGCTCGAGGGTGGGTCCTTCGCTGCCGGCCTGGTGTCGGTGTACTCGGGCGCATACCCGCCCGTCCTCGAGGAGGGCGATTTCACGAAGACGCCGTGGGTCACGCCGCGCGAACTGCACGACCGGGGCGCGCTCGAGGTGCACGGGCCTGACGGCATGGAAGACATTCCGCAGGGCGCCTCGTTCATGGCGGTTCCGTCGTCGGCCAAGAACGCGAACGCCCCCTCCGCCATCTGGTGGCGGGTGATCCCGCCGGCGCGTCCTTGCTAGCCGCTCACGCCCGGAAGCGCTTGCGCGTGAGCGCGAGAGCGACCCAGAACGCCGCGACCGTGTAGGCCGCGAGCACCAGGCCGTGCCGCAGTGCATGGTCGGGCCAGCGGTCCATGAACATCGGCCGCACCAGTTCCACCGCGCTCGTGAGCGGCAGCCAGTCGGAGAACGTGCGCAGCGCCGCAGGCAACTGATCGCGCGGGAAGAACACGCCCGACAGGAACATCATCGGCGTGAGGAACAGCGTGAAGTAGTAGGTGAAGAAGTCGTAGCCCTTGGCCAATGCGTTGAAGATCAGCGCGATGCACGAGAAGGCGATACCGACGAACAGCAGCACCGGCCAGGCGGCGAACAGTTTCGGGCTGTGGCTGATGTTGAGGGCCAGCATCACGCCCAGGATCGCGGTGACGGTGAACAGCGCCTTGAACGCGGCCCACAGCATCTCGGCCAGCACGATGTTGTCCAGGTTCACGGGCGCGTTCATGATCCCGTCCCAGGTCTTCTGCACGTGCATGCGCGAAAACGCGGAATAGAGCGCCTCGAAGGAGGCCGCGTTCATCGCGCTCATGCAGATCGAGCCGCTCGCGAGAAACAGGATGTAGGGCACCGGCGCTCCGCCCATCTGCACCGTGCCGACCAGCGCGCCCATGCCGTAGCCGAAGGCCACCAGCCACATCAGCGGCTCGGCGATGTTGCCCACCAGGCTGGGGATCGCGAGCTTGCGCCACACCAGCAGGTTGCGCAGGAAAACCGGCCACCAGCGCGGCGACAGGTCGGGGAAGCGCCAGATGGAATTCATCCTTCCTCTCGGATCTGGCGGCCGGTGAGCTTGAGGAAGAGGTCTTCCAGGTTCGCCGGCCGATGCAAGGTGCGCAAGTGATGATGTTCGCCCAGAGCATCGAGCAGCGGCCTGGCGTCGTGCGTGTAGAAGAACACCGTCTCGCCGCTTTTCTCGATGCGCGAGGCGAGCGCCTTCATCGGTGAATCGACCAGCGCGAACGCGCCATTGCCGTACGCCTCCACCACGTCCGATTCGAGGTACTGCGCGATCAGGTCGCGCGGACGCCCTTCGGCGATCTTGCGCCCGTGGTCCAGCACGATGAGGCGCGAGCACAGCCGCTCGGCCTCGTCCATGAAATGCGTGGTCAGCAGGATCGATTTGCCCTGCTGCAGCAGCAGTTGCAGCCGCTCCCACATCAGGTGGCGCGCCTGCGGGTCCAGCCCCGTGGTCGGCTCGTCCAGCATCAACAGCTTCGGGTCGTTGACGAGCGCGCGGGCGAGGGAGAGGCGGCGTCGCATCCCGCCCGACAGTTCCATGGGCTTGGCATGGGCCTTGTGCGACAGCGCCGCGAATTCGAGCAGCTGCGGAATGCGTGCGCGGACCTGCGCATCCTTCATGCCGAAGTAGCGGCCATACACGAGCAGGTTCTCCGCCAGCGTGAAGTCCGGATCCAGCGAATCGAACTGGCTCACCACCCCCAGCTGCGCCTTGATCGCGAGCGCATCGCGCGGCATGACGAGGCCCAGCGCATCGATGTCGCCGGCGTCGGGCACCGTGAGGCCCAGGCACATGCGGATGGTCGTCGTCTTGCCCGCGCCGTTCGGGCCGATCACGCCCAGGCACTCGCCGCGCTCGATGTGGAACGACAGGTCGCGCACCACTTCCTGGCCGCCGTAGCGCTTGGTGAGGTGGCGGGCTTCGAAGAGGACGTCACTCATTGGCAGCGGCTATTGTCACTAGAATCCCGGCCCATGTCCCGCCTCGCCGCCCTGCCGCAATACCTCCTGCCCAAGCGGCTGCTGACGCAATTCGCGGGGAAGGTCGCGAACCTGCACGGCGGTGCGCTGACGCACGCGCTGATCCGCAACTTCATCGCGAAGTACAAGGTCGACATGAGCGAGGCGGCCGACCCGCGCGTCGAGAGCTACCCGACCTTCAACGAGTTCTTCACGCGGCCGCTGCGCGACGGCGTCCGCCCGATCGACAGCGCGCCCTTCGTGTGCCCGGTCGATGCGGCGATCAGCCAGTTCGGCCCGATCGAGCACGACCAGATTTTCCAGGCCAAGGGCCACAGCTATTCGACGCGCGCGCTGGTCGGCGGCGACGCGCGGCTCGCCGCCCTGTTCGACCATGGCCATTTCGCGACGCTGTACCTCGCGCCGCGCGACTACCACCGCATCCACATGCCCTGCGCCGGGCGCCTGAAGCGGATGATCTACGTGCCGGGCGACCTGTTCTCGGTGAACCCGCTCACCGCGCGCCATGTGCCGGGCCTGTTCGCGCGCAACGAACGCGTGGTGTGCGTGTTCGACACCGAGTTCGGTCCTTTCGTCAACGTGCTGGTCGGCGCGACCATCGTCGGCAGCATGGCCACCGTGTGGCACGGCGTCGTCAATCCGCCGCGCACGCGTGACATTCGCGAATGGACGTACGAGAACCAGGACATCCGCCTCGCGAAGGGCGCCGAGATGGGCCGTTTCCTGCTGGGCTCGACGGTGGTCATGCTGTTCCCGAGGAACGTGGTGAGCTTCCACCCGGACTGGTCGCCCAGCAAGCCCGTCAAGCTGGGCGAAGCCATGGCGACGTACGCGGGGGCCGAGAGTCCGGACTAGAAGGACTAGCGCGGCGCCGGCTGGCCGTAGGCCGCGCAGACCATCTTCGCCAGCGATTGCGCCGCCTCGTTCATCTGGTGCGGCGCGCGGTGCACGAGGCCGATGTCGCGGTGGAAGGTGTGCTCGCCCAGGCCGATCGCCCGCACCGAGGCCGGCCAGCGTTGCCCCCGTGTCTGCGGCAGCAGCGCGACGCCGACGCCCTTCGCGACCAGCGCCAGGATCGCTTCGAGTTCGTCCAGTTCGCAGACGTCGCGCGGCACGATGTGCGCCGACCGCAGGAACCGGTCGACCTGCCGGCCGCCGAACGAGCCGCGGTCGTAGCGGATGAACGGCTGGCTGGACAGGAGGGCCGCCCAGTCCTGGCCGCGCCACCCGCGCGGCACCACCAGCCGGAACGGCTCGTGCGCGAGCGTGGTCCAGCGCAGGTCGCCCTGCAGCGCGAACGGCGGCCGGATGATGAGCGCCATGTCGATCTCGCCGGCATCGACCAGGTCCTGCAGCTGCACGGACACGCCGGGCACCACGCGCGTGCGGCAGTCGGGCAGCTGACGGTGGAACTTCGCGAGCACGGCGGGCAGCACCGCGCGCTGCACCGACGCGATCGCGCCCAGCGTGACGAGCGGCACGGCCGGGCGGCCGCCGCGGCGCGAACCCAGCGCCTCGACCAGGCGCACGATCTCCTCGGCGCGCGCGAGCGTCTGGTGGCCCATCGGGTTCAGGCGCGCCGCGCGGCCCGTGCGGTCGAACAGCGTAAAGCCCAGTTCCGCTTCGAGCCGCTGCATCTGCGCGCTCACCGCCGCCTGCGTGAGGCCGATCTTCCCGCCCGCGGCCGCGAAGGTGCCCTCGCGTGCCACGGCCATGAGGGTCTTCAGTTCGCGGATCATTGAACAATAAAAATCGATGCTCGATTCAAATATACATTGATTTTTCTTTTGCACCGGTGCGCGTAGCATCGTGGCCATGCAAGCCCCCACGACCAACCCCGCCCCGCTCTCGCCCTTCCACCTGGCCTTCCCGGTCCACGACCTCGCGGCCGCACGCCGCTTCTACGGGGAGCTGCTCGGCTGCCCCGAAGGCCGCTCCAGCGACGAATGGGTCGACTTCAATTTCTACGGCCACCAGATCGTGGCGCACCTGGCGCCCGGCGAAACGGGCGAAGCGCGCAAGAGCGCGGTGGATGGCCACGGCGTGCCGGTGCGCCACTTCGGCATCGTGCTGCCGATGGCGGACTGGCAAGCCCTCGCCCGGCGGCTGCAGGGCAAGGTGGAGTTCGTGATCGAGCCCTACGTGCGCTTCCAGGGCCTGCCCGGCGAGCAGGCGACGATGTTCTTCCTCGATCCGAGCGGCAACGCCATCGAGATCAAGGCCTTCCAGGACATCGGCAAGCTGTTCGCGAAGCAGTAAGGGCTACTGGAACGCGACCTCGTCGAAGGCGCGCAACTTGCGCGAATGCAGCCGCTGGCTGCCTTCGGCCCTCAGGATCTCGATCGCGCGCATGCCGATGCGCAGGTGCTGGTCCACGCGCTGGCGGTAGAACTCGTTGGCCATGCCGGGCAGCTTGATCTCGCCGTGCAGCGGCTTGTCGCTGACGCACAGCAGGGTGCCGTAGGGCACGCGGAAGCGGAAGCCGTTGGCGGCGATGGTGGCGCTTTCCATGTCCAGCGCGACGGCGCGGCTCTGGCTGAAACGGCGCTGCGGCTCGTTGCCGGGCAGCAGCTCCCAGTTGCGGTTGTCGGTGCTGGCCACCGTGCCCGTGCGCATGACGCGCTTCAGGTCCGCGCCCTGGTAGCCGGTGACATCGGCCACGGCCTTCTCCAGCGCCAGCTGGATTTCCGCCAGGGCCGGGATCGGCACCCACACGGGCAGTTCCTCGTCGAGCACGTGGTCCTCGCGCACGTAGGCATGCGCCAGCACGTAGTCGCCCAGTTGCTGGCTCGATCGGAGGCCGGCGCAGTGGCCGAGCATCATCCACGCATGCGGGCGCAGCACGGCGATGTGGTCGGTGATCGTCTTGGCGTTGGCGGGACCGACGCCGATGTTGACCATCGAGATCCCGCCGTGGCCCGGACGGATCAGGTGGTAGCCGGGCATCTGCGGCAGCCGCGGCGGCACGGCGCCGGATTCATCGCCTTCCTGCGCGCCCAATCCGCGCCGGCGCGTGACCACGTTGCCCGGTTCGACGAACGCGACGTATTCGCTCGCCGGGTTGGCCATCTCCTCGTGCCCCAGGCGCACGAACTCGTCGATGTAGAACTGGTAGTTCGTGAACAGCACGAAGTTCTGGAACCAGTCGGGCGCGGTGCCGGTGTAGTGGCGCAGGCGGTGCAGCGAGTAGTCCACGCGCGGCGCGGTGAACAGGGCCAGCGGCTGCGGATCGCCCGGCGTGTGGCGCCAGGTGCCGTTGGCGATGCCGTCGTCCATGTTGTGCAGGTCGGGCAGATCGAACACGTCGCGCATCAGCGCGCGCCGCTCGGGCGGCACCGTGCCCTCGATGTAATCGCCTTCGGCGAAGGAGAAGTGCACGGGGATCGGTTGCGTGCTCGTGCCCACTTCCAGCTCGACGCCATGGTTCTGCTGCAGCAGCCGGAACTGCTCCAGGTAGTAGTTCGCGTACAGGTCGGGCCGCGTCAGCGTGGTCTCGAAGCGCCCCGCCCCCGAAACGAAGCCATAGGACAGGCCCGAGTTCTCCAACGCGTTCTGCCGCAGCAGCGATTCGGTATGGATGCGCACGAAGGGGTAGCAGGCGCGCACATGGCCGGGCAGGTTTTCGCCGGCGATGAAGCGTTGCATGGCTTCGCGCAGGTGATTGATCTGCTGGCTGTAGATGGTGCGCACCTGCGCCAGCGCGCTTTCCGGGTCGCCGTGGCGGGATGGCGCAATGAAAGGCGGCATGAAGGGCATGCGGCCTATTGTGCCTACGCGCGCTCCCGCATCGATGCCGCAGCCCGTCCGGGAATGCGTCCTACAGGGTGTAACGAAGGCACCTGACGTTACAAATCCCGCCCCTCGGCCACAGTAGTTGCACCGCCTTCCGACGAACCACAAACAACAGGAGCTTCAACGAATGACAACTGCAACTGTGGCCGCCAATCCCTTTGCGCTGATGACGGACCCGGGCGCGGTACGCGAAACCGTCGAACGTTCCGAGGCGCTGCGGCGCCTGTCGCAGCGGCAATGCCATCCCCTCGACCGTGCGGTGATCCGCAGCGCGAGCGCGGAGCTCGCGGCCTACGACGCGAAGATCGACCGCACCACGGTGTACCTGCCGCCCGAGGAGGAAAAGACCGCCGCGGTGACTCGCGAGTACGCGAAGACGATCAATTGAGCTGACGCAAGCCCCAAGGCCGAACGCCCGCATCCTGCGGGCGTTTTGTCGTGGGCGACATGCGCGGGGTGGCCGGCGCGATCGGCTGCGCATGGCGCTGCGCCGGTGGCACCAGCGGCTGCGCGCGCGCGAGCTCGGACGGGTTCACCCGCATCCAGTGCTGCTGCACGGGACGGGCGCGCTGGAAATCCTCGACGCCCATCGCCGTCACGGCGTCGGAGCGCAGGAAACGAGGCAGGCCCGTGTTGTAGCCGCGGCTGTCGGTCACGACGTAGCGGTTCGCATTGCGCACGTACGCGGGGTTCGCCGGGAAGATCGGCCGCCACACTTCGCCCGGCGCGAGCGGGTACCAGGCAACGAGGTTGAAGCCCTCGCCGCCGACGAAGCCGACCAGCGCGGGCGCGTACACCGGCCGCGGGCCGAGCGGGCCCGGCACCCAGCACCAGCGCGTGCCGACCATCGCCCAGCGCCCGTAATGGGACGGCGCGAAGCCCCAGGGCGCATCGTCGATCCAGGTCCAGCCCCAGGGCGCGATCCGCTCCCAATGGCCGTAGCGGTACGGCGCCCAGTCGGCGGCCGCGACCTGCGGGTACCACACGTGACCGAGGACCGGGTCCTGCGACCAGGTGCCGTAGCGATCGAGCTCGTGGTAGCCCACGACGTCGCGCGGCAGGTGGCGCGCGGCGATCGACTGGTCTTCGGCGCGATTGCGCTCGCCCGCCCAGCGATCGAGGCCTTCGTCGCCGACCGGCGGCAGGTTCTGCATCGTCGCCAGCTCGCGTCCGGTGAACGCGAGCGCCTGCCCCGCCGCCAGTGCCCGCACGCCGCCGCCCGCACCCCACACCACGGCCGCGCCGCTGCGCAGCGCGATGCGCGTGAAGCCGCCTTGCGGGTCGACGTCGATGCGCCACTCGCCCGGCTGCGTCGCGCGGAACGCGAGGTGGGGCGTGTCGATCTCGAAGATGTCGTCGCCCTGCAGCTCGTGCACGCGCGCATTGGCGCTGCCCTCGTTCAGCTGCACTTGCACGACGTCGCTGTCGATCGCCAGGACCTCGACGAACGTGCGGCTGTCCATGTGCAGCACTGACGGGCCGAAGTGCACTTCGGCGCGCGCGCCGTCGTCGGTCCACACGCGGTCGCCGCGCGCGAGCGGCCGGTTGCGCGCGGCTTCGCTCCATTCGGTTTCCGACGCGGGCGCCACGGCGACGGAGCCTTCGAACGCCGTGAGCGCCCCGACGCGCGGCGGCGGGTCGGGCGCCATCGGCTGCTGCGCGAAGGTGATCGTCCCCGCGAACGCGCAGGCGATCGTGAGCCATCGGACAAAGGCGGACAGGGCTGTCACGGCGCGCCTTTTCTGTAATCCGGTGTAAGAGGCGCGGCTCAGCTCGTGCGCCCCGGCGTGAGGATCGGGATCCCGCGTTGCCAGACTTCGGGCTCCGCCGGCTGCGGCCGGCGCAGGTCCGGACGCGGGCGCGGCGTCACCTTGATCTTCTGCTGCTCTTCCCACGCCTGCTGGTCGCGCCTGAACTGCTCGGCGAGCGCCTGCTGCTGCCGCTGCCACGCTTCGCGTTGCGCCCGCTGCTGCGCGAGCCCCTGCGCATCGCGCTCGGCCGCGCGCCGTGCCTGCTCGACCTGCTGCGCATGCAGTTGTCGCCGCATCTGCTCGTCCTTCTTCGCGGCGGCAAGCGCGGTAGCCTGCCGCTTCTGCGCCGTCTTCTTCTGCGCCAGCCTTTGCTGCAGGCGGGCCGTCTTCAGCTGCTCGGCGCGCCGCGCCTGCTCTGCCACGCGCAGCTTCTCTGCACTGCGCTTCTGCTCGGCAAGCTTCTGCTGCCGCTCGCGCCGGGCCGCGTCGGCGCGGGCCTGCTGCTCGCGTTGCGCCTGCTGCTGTTGCACCGCGGCGCCGCTGCCGGTCGCGGCCCGGACCTCGGGCGCGGGCGCAGGCGCAGGCGCAGGCGCAGGCGCAGGCGCGGGTGCCGGTGCCGCCGCCGGTGCGCTGGCCCGGGCCATCATCGTTGCCCTGCGTTCGGGCATCGGCGGCGGCGCGACCACCTGCGCATTGGTCAATGCGTTCGCCGCCACGCGCAGCCCGCTGCCCTGGGCGGACCTGCCGCGATGGAAATCCTCCAGCGCGACCGCCGTCAGGGCCTCGGGCCTGCGCTGGTAGGCGTAGTCGCCCTCCTTCTTCGGCGGCATGTTGGCGTTGAGGCTGCTGATGTACAGCGGCGTCGCACGGTAGGCAGGCTGCCAGGCCTCGCCCGGCGCGAGCGGGAACCACGCCACCGCAGGCTTGCCGCCGACCGCCAGGGGCGCCTCGCCGCCGCCGACGAAGGCGACCAGCGCGGGCGCATAGATCGGGCGCAGGCCCATGCGGCCCGGCACCCAGGCCCAGCGCGTGCCCATGCGCGCCCAGCGGCCATAGTGCGACGTGACGAAGGCCCACGGCGCCTCGTCGATCCAGGTCCAGCCCCAGGGGTCCATCCATTCCCAGTGGCCGTGGCGATAGGGCGCCCAGTCGGCCGCCTGTCCCTGCGGAAACCACACCGGGCCCCACTTCGCGTCCTGCCGCCATTCACCGCTCGCGTCGAGCAGCTGGTAGCCGACCACGTCGCGCGGGACGTAGCGCGCCGCGACCGACTGGTCCTCGCGCCGGTTGCGTTCGGCCGCCCAACGATCGAAGTTGTCCTGCGGCGGCTGCTCCTGGACGTTCACCTTCTCCAGCGCGCGGCCCTTGAACGTGACCTGCTGGCCGCCGCCGAGCGTCAGCGCCTGGCCCTTTTCGCCGTACACCGCGCCCGTGCCCGAGAGAATGGTGACGCGCGTGACGCCGCGCTGCCCGTCGACGTCGATGCGGTAATCGCCCGGGTAGGCGGCGCGGTAGGCGAGCTGGGGCGTGTCGATCTCGAAGTTCTCGCCCTCGGGCAGGTTGCGCACGCGCACGTACACCGTGCCCTGCGTGACGCTCAGCTGCGTCGCCTGGTCATCCAGGGCGAGCACCGCCAGCTGCGTGCGTCCATCCATCCGCACCACCGATGATCCGGCCTGGATTTCGGCCCGCACGCCCTTGTCGGTCCACAACTTGTCGCCGGGCACAAGCGGACGGTTGAGCTCGGCGTCGCCCCATTCGTTGTCGCCCGCCGGCGCGGACGCGACGTTGCCTTCGGTGTAATTCAGGCGCGCGACGCGGCCCGGCGGATCCGGTTGCGCCATCGCCACCACGCCGGGCCCGCCCAGCGCGACCATGACGAACAGCAGGCGGATGCAGGCAAGCAATGAACAGCGCGGGCGCATGGCGGTCGACTCTCTCTTGCAAGTAGAACGCCTGAGCTCCTGCGAAAACGGATAACGGGAAGTAAAGCGCGGCGCGTGCTCCCCGGTTTTTTGTAAAGCGCTGTAATGGGCGCGCCGCGGGCGTGATGGATTCCTCGATGCCGCGTGCCTCAGCGAAATGCCGTGAGGTCGGCCCGGATCCAGTCGATGAAGGCGCGCGTGCGCGCCGGCAGCAGTCGCGCATGCGGGTACACGGCCTGGATCGGCCGCGGTGGACGCTCGAACTTCTCGAGCACGATCTTCAGCCGCTTCGCCGCGACGAACGGCGTCACCTGGTAGGCGAAGAACATGCCGAAGCCCGCGCCATCGGCACACGCCTGCACTGCGGGCAGCACGTGGTTGAACTCCAGGTTGCCCGACACCGGCACCCGGAAGGCCCGGCCCTTCTCCTGGAACTCGCCGAAACCCGCCGGCCCGCCGACGTTGCGGATGCAGTTGAATTTCAGCAGGTCGCGAGGATGACGCGGGGTGCCGTGCTCGCGCAGGTAGTCGGGATGCGCAACCACCACGCGCCGCATGCGGCCGATCGGCAGCGCGACCAGCGACGAGTCCTCCAGGTGGCCGATGCGGATGCCCACGTCGATGCCTTCATCGATCAGGTTCACCACGCGGTCGAGCAGAAGCACGGTGCAGCGGATCTGCGGATGCCCGTGCAGGAAGCGCGTGACCGACGGCGCGACATGCATCTGGCCGAACAGCACCGGCGCCGTGATCGTGAGGTGCCCCGCCGCGTCGCGCGCGCCGGCGGCCAGCTGCGCCTCCGATTCCTCCACCGCGGCCAGCACCTGGCGGCAGCTGGCGAGGTGCTGCTTGCCATCCTCGGTCAGGGTGATGCGGCGCGTCGTGCGGTTGAACAGGCGCACGCCCAGCTCGGCCTCGTAGCCCGCGAGCGAGCGCACCACGGCCGGCAGCGACAAGCCGAGCTCGCGCGCCGCGCGCGTCAGGCTGCCCTCGTCCGCGATCCGCACGAAGTTCTGCATCGCCTTGAACTTGTCCATGGGTCCCTTCCGGATTACTGCGCATTTTGCAGTAGTTCACTGCAGGGGGCGCCATTTATTCCACGCCCCTGCGCGCCCAGAATCGCGGCACGTTCACGGAGACCACGATGATCACGTTGCACCGCATGGCCTTGTCCGGCCACTGCCACCGCGTCGAACTGTTCCTGTCGCTGCTCGGGCTGGAGTGGGGGCTGGTCGACGTCGACATGCGCAGCGGCGAGCACAAGAAGCCCGCGTTCCTCGCGTTGAACCCGTTCGGCCAGGTGCCCGTGCTGCAGGACGGCGATGTCACGATCGCGGATTCGAATGCCATCCTGGTCTACCTCGAAGCGAAGTACGCGCCGGGCCGGTGGCTGCCGCGCGATCCCGTGGGTGCGGCGCAGGTGCAGCGCTGGCTGTCGGTGGCGGCCGGCCCGCTCGCCTTCGGCCCCGCGGCGGCGCGCGTCGTCGTGCTGTTCGGGCGCGGCGACGACTGCACGCCCATGATCACGCGCGCCCACCAGCTGCTGCAGGTGATGGACGCCGAGCTCGCATCGCGGCCCTGGTTGGCCGGCCGCGAGCCGACCCTCGCGGACATCGCGAACTACGCCTATGTCGCGCACGCACCGGAAGGCAACGTCTCGCTCGAGCCGTATGCCCACGTGCGCGCCTGGTTGGCGCGCGTGGAGGCCTTGCCGCGGTTCGTGCCGATGGCCCGGTCGAAGGTCGGCCTGGCCGCGGCCGCCTGAGGAGCCGCAGTGGGCGCATTCCACGAAGGCGAACAGGCGCTGCAGGCGCAAACCGGCGTGCGCGAACGCTTCGCGGCGACGGGTGCGGCGTTCCTGCGCGACTTCATGCCCGAGCAGCATCGCGAGTTCTTTCCATTGCTGCCGTTCCTGCTGGCGGGCAGCGTCGATGCGCAGGGCCAGCCCAGCGCCTCCGTGCTCGCGGGGCCGCCGGGTTTCGCGCACTCGCCCGATCCGCGCCTGCTCGAGGTGCGGGCCTGGCCGCTGGGGAACGATCCGCTCGCGGCGGCCTTGCGCGCCGGCGCGCCGATCGGGCTGCTGGGGATCCAGCCGCACACGCGCCGCCGCAACCGCCTCAACGGTCATGTCGTCGAAGCGGACGGCACGATGTTCCGCCTGCGCGTGGACCAGAGTTTCGGCAACTGCCCGAAATACATCCAGGCGCGCGAGCCACGGTTCACCGGCCCGACGAGCGAGCGGCCGCGTGTCGCGCGCATGAACGCGCTGGACGAAGCGGCGCAGCGGCTGGTGCGCGGCGCCGATACCCTGTTCATCGCGTCGGCCCATCCGCGCGTGCTGGAAAGCAGCGCGCCGGAACACGGCATCGATGTATCGCACCGCGGCGGCAAGCCCGGCTTCGTGCGCGTCGACGATGGCGGCGCCGTGCTGACGCTGCCGGACTTCACGGGCAATTCCTACTTCAACACGCTCGGCAACCTGCTGATCCAGCCGCGCTGCGGCCTGCTCTTCATCGACCACGACAGCGGCGGCACGCTGCAGGTCACCGCGCGGGCCCGCATCGTCACCGATGGCGAGGAGCTCGCCTCGTTCCGCGGCGCCTTGCGGCTGGTGCGCCTGGAAGTCACGGGCGCGCTGTGGACGCCGTCCGCGCTGCCGCTGCGCTGGGGACCGGTCGAGCTGTCGCCGGTGCTGGGGGCCACGGGCAGCTGGTAGGTCCGCGCATGTGCGCGGATATCATCCGCGCATGACGACGAGCCCGTCCTGGCAGCAACGCGTCGACCATGCGGGCCGGGCGCCGCTGCGCTGGCTCGCCGGCTGGTGGCGCATCCTGTTCTTCGGCGCGTCGCTGGTCGTGCTGGCGCTCACGCCTTCGAGCTACACGCGCGAGACGCGCGACGCGCTCGTGCACCACGTGTACGTGGACACGGCGCCCATCCTGTGGTGGTTCACGACCCTGTGCGCGCTGCTCACGCTGATCATCACGCGCATCGTGGTGGTGACGGCCATCAGCTACGGCCTGTCGCAGTACGCGCTGGAGATGGTGATCCGCGTGCTGGTGCTGGAACTGATCCCGCTGACGGCCGCCCTGTTCGTCGCCCTGCGCTGCACGATCCCGAACGGCGCGGCGCTGGCGGCAATGCGGCGCAGCGGCGACTTCGACGCGCTGGCCCGCGCCGGACGCGACCCGGTGGTGACGCAGGCGCTGCCGCGCGCGGCGGCGGGCGTCTACGCGACCATCACGCTGGCGGCTTTGAGCTGCGTCGTCGCGCTGGTGCTCGCCTACCTGGCGCTGTACGGCTTCTCGCTGGCGGGCCTCGCCGCGTACACGCGCGTGTTCGGGCATGTCTTCAATCCGGCCGTCTCGCTGATCTTCGTGCTCAAGACGCTCTTCTTCAGCCTCGCCGTGGCGATCATCCCGATGGCCTCGGGCCTGTACGACCTCGAAGCGCACGCCTCCCGCGAAAGCGCGGCGTTGCAAGGCCTGGTGCGCATGTTCGCGGTGCTGCTGGTGCTGGAGGCCGCGTCGCTCGCCGGCAATTACTACTGACATGACGGACCCGGTTTCCCCCCTCACCAACTCCGAGCCCACACCGGCGCACCCGGTTCGCCATCTCGAGCGGAAGGCGGCGGCGCTGCTGCTCTTCACCGCCTTGCTGGTCGCCGGCTCGGTGCTGTACCTGCTCTACGCGCGCGGACTGTTCGAGGCGAAGCAGCAGGTGGTGCTGCTGGCCGACGACGCCGAGGGCGTGACCGTCGGGATGGACATGACGTTCTCGGGTTTCCCGATCGGGCGCGTGCGGCGCGTCGAGCTGGCCGAGTCCGGCAACGTCAGGATCGTCATCGACGTGCCGACGAAGGACGCGCACTGGCTGCGCACGTCGAGCGTCTTCACGCTGGTGCGCGGGCTGGTGGGCGGCACGACGATCAAGGCCTTCACCGGCCTGCCGACCGACCCGCCCCTGCCCGACGGCGCCGAGCGCCCGGTGCTGCGCGGCGATGCGACCGCGGAATTGCCGCAGGTGCTCTCGGCCGCGAAGGACGTGCTGAGCAACGTGGCCACCATCACCGCGGCCGAAGGCGAACTGCGCACCACGCTCGCCAACCTGCGCGAGGTGAGCGAGCGCCTGAAGGGCCCGCGTGGCGTGCTGGGCGCGGCCTTCGGCAACGAGGCCGATGCGCAGAAGCTCGTCGCCGCGCTCGATCGCGCGAACTCCCTGCTGGCGCGCCTGGACGGCATGACCGCGAAAGCCGACACCCAGGTGTTCGGCCCCGACGGCGTGATGAAGGAAGCGCGCGCAACCGTCGGCCAGTTGAACCAGCTGCTCGCCGAAACGCGCGCGAGCCTGAAGAAGGTCGACGCGGTGCTGGTCGAGGCGCAAGGCGTGGGCGCCAACGTGCGCGGCGCGACCAACGACCTGTCGCGCCTGCGCGCGGACGTGGACGCGAACCTGCACAAGATCGAAGGCATGATCGACCAGCTCAATCGCAAGTGGCCGTTCTCGCGCGAAACGGAGGTGAAGGTCCCATGAAGCCGAGCCTTGCCTTGATCTCGATGCTGGTGGCCCTGGCCGGCTGCGGCAACACGCCGCCCGCGCCCGACTGGCAGGCCAACGCCCACGGTGACCTGCAGCGCTTCACCGCGTCCTACCTCAAGGGCGAAGCGCGCGCCGACAGCGAATTCGAGCAGGCCCGCAACGAACTCGCCAGCACCGGGCGCGCCGAGCTGGTCGCACGCGCGGAACTCACGCGCTGCGCCGTCGCCGTGGCCAGCCTGGTGCTGGACCCGTGTACCGGGTTCGAGCGCCTGCGCGCCGATGCGCCGCCCGCCGAACGCGCGTACGCCGAGTACATCGCCGGGCGCGTCACGCCGGCCGACGTGGCGCTGTTGCCCGAGCAGCATCGGGCGGTTGCCGGCGGCCGCGAAGATGCAGGCGCGTTGCAGGCGATCGGCGACCCGGTCGCGCGACTCGTCGCCGCGGGGGTGATGTTCCGCACCGGTCGCGCCTCGCCCGAGGTGATGCAGGTCGCCGTCGACACGGCCTCCGGGCAAGGCTGGCGCCGGCCCCTGCTCGCGTGGCTGGGCGTGCAGGCGCAACGCGCCGAGCGCGCCGGTGCGCGCGAGGAGGCGGAGCGCATCCGGCGGCGGATGGCGCTCGTGACGCAAGGACGTTAGCCGCCTTGCCGGCCAGCGACATCCCCGCCCGGCTGGATCGCCTGCCCTGGTCGCGCTGGCACTGGCGCGTGGTCTTCGCGCTGGGGATCGCGTGGGTGCTCGACGGCCTGGAAGTCACACTCGTCGGATCGGTGGGCAGCGTGCTGGAGCGGCCCGACACGCTGGCGCTCACCGCCGCGCAGGTCGGCGGGGCCGGGTCGCTCTACGTCGCCGGCGCGGTGCTCGGGGCGCTGGTGTTCGGGCGGCTTGCCGACCAGCTCGGGCGCAAGCGCCTGTTCCTCATCACGCTGGTCGTCTACATGCTGGCCACGATGGCGACAGGCTTCAGTACGGGGTTCGCGAGCTTCGCCCTGTGCCGCTTCGCGACCGGCATCGGCATCGGCGGCGAATACGCGGCGATCAATTCGGCGATCGACGAGCTGATTCCCGCGCGCGTGCGCGGACGCGTGAACCTCGCGATCAATGGCAGCTTCTGGATCGGCGCGGCGCTGGGTGCGAGCCTCAGCCTCGTGCTGCTCGACGAGCGGGTGCTCGGTCCGCGGCAGGGCTGGCGCGCGGGCTTCCTGCTGGGGGCGGCGCTGGCCGTGGCGATCCTGCTCGTGCGGCGCCATGTGCCCGAGAGTCCGCGCTGGTTGCTGGCGCATGGCCGCGCGGCGGAAGCCGAGCGGATCGTCGCGGGTATCGAAGCGCAGGTGCGCGCGCGGCCCGGGCCCACCACCCTGCCGCCGGCCGGGCACGCCCGGGTGGCGTCGACGCGCGTGCGCTCGCCGGGCCTGCGCGAGGTGGCGCACGTGCTGGCGCGCCGGTATCGACGGCGCAGCGCGGTGGTGCTGGCACTCATGGTGTCGCAGGCGTTCTTCTACAACGCGATCTTCTTCACCTATGCCCTGGTGCTCACGCGCTTCTTCGACATCGATGCGGCGCGCGTCGGCCTCTTCATCCTCCCGTTCGCGGCCGGCAACGTGCTCGGCCCGCTGGTGCTCGGGCCGCTGTTCGATCGCGTGGGCCGGCGAGTGATGATCGCGGCCACCTATGCGCTGTCCGGCATCGCCCTCGCAGCCACCGGCTTCGCGTTCCTGCACGAACTGCTGGACGCGACGATGATGACGCTCGCCTGGTCCGCCGTGTTCTTCCTCGCATCGGCCGCGGCGAGCTCGGCCTACCTCACCGTGAGCGAGGTGTTCCCGCTGGAGATGCGCGCGGTGGCCATCTCGATCTTCTACGCCGTCGGCACGGCCATCGGCGGCTTCGCGGCGCCGGCACTGTTCGGCGAGTTGATCGCGACCGGCAGCCGGGCCCACGTGTTCGCCGGCTACGGCTTCGGCGCGGCGCTCGTGGTCGCGGCCGCCGTGGTCGCGTGGCGCTGGGGGGTGGACGCGGAACGCAGGCCGCTGGAGGAGATCGCACCGCCGCTGGAGAATGCGGCATGACGCCTGATTTCGCGAACTACTGCTCGGAGCTGCTGTCGGCCGTGGGCGAGGTCCAGGGCAAGCGCATGTTCGGCGGCCATGGCCTGTACATCGACGGCGTGTTCGTCGCGATCATCGCCGGCGACACGCTCTACCTGAAGGCGGACGAGCAGACGCAATCGCGCTTCATGGACGCAGGCAGCCGCCGCTTCGAATACACCGCTCGCGGCGAGCGGCACACGACGAGTTACTGGAGCGTGCCGCCGGAGGCGATGGACTCGCCGCAGCTGATGGCACCCTGGGCGCGGCTGGCGCTGGAAGCGGCGCTGCGCGCCCGTGCCAGGCCCGCGCGCCGTCGCAGGCGTTGATTCAGGGACGCGAGGCGTCCATCGCGAGCGCCCACTGGCCCCAGGCTTCGTCGGTGCGGGCGCGGGCCCGCATCCATTGCCGGAACTCTTCCGACGACGTGGCTTCGCGCTTGCGCCCGCTGGCTTCGAGCTGGTCGTGCACGGAATCGAACCGGCGTTCCGCTTCGGCTTCGAATGCCTGCGCTTGCAGGGCTTCAGCCTCCGCCGAAGCCGCAGTGTGTTGCGTTGTCATGTCGATCCCTTCGGTCAATGCCACGCCCGGAAAGATCAGCAAGAAGGGAATTCGCAGGAAGACCGGAAAAGCGATGGTCTTGGGGACGTGTTCCGGTGCATGGTAACCCATGCGGTCAGGCGGCCCTCACTCGGCCTTGATGCCGGCGGCCTTCACCGCCTGCGCATCATGCCTCCAGCAGCCGCTTGACCAGCGGATGCTGGATGCGGCGCTCGGCCGAGATGAGGTAGAAGTGCTCGACCAGTTCGGGCGTTTCGCCGAGCAGCCGCAGGCGCCCGTCGTCCAGCAGTTCCTGCTGCGACCAGCGCGACGCCGGAAACACGCCCATGCCCGCGCGGCCGAACGCGGCGAGCAGGGCGCTGTCCTCGAATTCGCCGGCGATGCGCGTGCGGATGCCCTGGCGCTCGAGCCACTGGTCGATGCCCACGCGCACGGCCGAGTGCGCCGTGGGCAACAGCACCGGCAACTCGGCGAGGCATTGGGGAAACCGCTTCGCATGGCGCCTGGCGATCGCCGCCGGCGCGAACCATGCGAGCGCTCCCTCACCGATGCGGTGGCTGTACAGCCGCAGGTTCGGGTTGGCCGGCGCCGGCCGGTCGGACAGCACCACGTCGAGCCGATGCAATGCGAGGTCGGCGAGCAGGCGGTCGAATTCGTCCTCGTGACAGAGCAGGCGCACGCGCGGGTCCTGCAAGGCCGGCTGCAGCAGGTGGTGCGCGACGAGCTTGGGCAAGCCGTCGGACATGCCCACCGCCAGCCGCAAGCCCTGGCCGGTCGCGGCGTCGCGCACCGCGTCCTGCAACTGCTCGCCGAGCTGGAAGATCTGGTCGGCGAATCCCATCGCCGCCTTGCCGGCCTCGGTGAGCGCCATCCCGCGGCCGGCCGGCTTGAAGAGCGCGTGGCCCAGTTCCTGTTCCAGCGCGCGCACCTGCGCGCTGATGGTCTGCACGGCCATGTCCAGGCGCTCCGCGCCGCGCGCCATCCCGCCCTCGTTGGCCACCACCCAGAAGTAGTAGAGGTGCCGGTAGTTGAGCGGAACGGCCATGCGCGTGGGGGCTCAGGCTGGCTGCTGCATCTGCTGGATGCCGGCGATGGTCCAGCCGCCGGAGCCCGCACGCGGCTTCGTCAGGTGCCACACCTCGTCGAGGTCCTCGGGCACGGCGCCGGGTTCGTCACGCACGCTGCCGGTGAAGCGCACGCTGACGACGTACCGCGTCGCCTCCTCGACGACCTCGAGCACCTGCACCTGCAGGCCGAAGACGTCCGTCTTCTGCGGGGCATCGCCGCGCGTCGCGATGTCGGCGCGCGCGGCCTCGAACATCTCGCGCGTGAGATAGTCGCGCAGGCGGTCCAGGTCGCGCGCGTCGTTCGCGGCCTGCAGCGCCATGAACTGCTCGCGTGCGTTGCGCTCGAAGGCAGCGGTGTCGAAGCCGTCGGGGATGCGCGGGGCCTGCGGCGAGGCACCACCGCCGCCCAGGCTCGAGCCGATCAGCGAGCCGGTGCGTGGCATGCCGGCGGGGCCTGCGCCGGCATATGCCGGCTGCGGCGGCTGCATGCGCTTGCGCATGACGAAGCCGATCACGGCGAAGGCGACCATCGCGAGCAGCGCGATCGTGAGCATGTTGGCCAGCGCTTCGCCGAAGCCGAAGTGCGACGCGAGGGCCGCGAGCCCCAGGCCGGCGGCGAGGCCGGCGATCGGGCCCATCCAGCTGCGCTTCGGCGCTGCGGTGGCCGCGGCCGCGGTTGCGGCGGTGCCGGCCGCCGGCGCGGCCTGCTGCGCGGGCGCAGCTGGCGTGGCGGTGTTGGCGGGCGCCTGCGCCGGCGGCGTGGCCTGGCGCTGCATGCCGACCGAGCGGCCGCCGCCCAGCCGGCGCGCGGCTTCGGCGTCGAGGGACAGCGTCGAGCCCAGCATCAGCACGACGGCGCACAGGGCAAGGATTTTTCTCATGGCTCAGTCTCCGAAGAGTAAGGGGAGCCTCGAAGGTAGCAGCGGGCGCCCGCCGGAAAAAGCAGATGAAAGCTGCCGATCGCTCAGGATAAACCGAACTCTGGCCGGAGCCCGACGAGGCGAGCGTCGCGAGCGTGGCCCAGCCGAACGCGAGCACGGTGACCGGGATCGCGCAGAGCACCGCGCGAGCCGATGCACGCCCGTGCAGCAGCAGGACGAACCCGAGCGTCGCAAGCGCCGTCGGGTCCGGCATCACACCGAAGGTCTCGGCCTGCGACCAGGGACGACCCAGGAACACGCCCGCCACCGGATAGAGCAGCACGCCGGCAGTCGCGAGCAGCAGGCCCAAGGTCGAGCGCGACGGTTCCTCGGGACGCCTTCCCGTGATCACCAGCAGCACGGCCTGCACACAGCAGGCGATCGCGAGGAAAGGCGCGCCCGTGAAGATCTCCGTGTACCGTGCCCAGAAGAACGACCCGCCCACCTGCAGCCAGGCGATCACCAGCCCGATGGTCATGGCGATGTTCGCGACCGAGCTCCGGCGCCACGCCAAAACGAGGAGCGCAATGCCGATGGCGAGCATCACGAGCTGCCACGGCCAGAGCTGGCGGTTGTAGGTCTCCACCAGCCGCCCGTACGTGCGCGGCGAAAACATCAGGAAGCTCGACAGGCGGTAGGTCCACCACTCGCTCATGGGGCTCTAAAGCCTGGCGACCGCTTCGGCGATGCGGCGGCGCATCGCGTCGTCGGGCAACGGGCCGGCGGCTGCCGCCATGTTCTCGCGCACGTGGTCAACGCGGCTCGTGGCGGGAATCGCGCAGGTGATCGCCGGGTGCGACACGATGAACTTGAGCACCAGCTGCGCCCAGCTACGGCAGCCGATCTCGGCGGCCCATTTGGGGAGTGGCTCGCGCGCAAGGCGGCGCAGCAGCGCGCCTTGCTGGAAGGGCCGGTTCGCGATCACACTGATCCCGCGCTCACGAGCGAGCGGCAACAGCCGCCGCTCCGCCTCGCGGTCCACCGGGTTGTAGGTGAGCTGGATGAAATCGAGCGGATGCGAGCGCATCAGCTGCTCCATCTCGCCGTGGCGCCGGCCTTCCGACGTGGTGATGCCCACGTAGCGCACGCCACCCTGCGCCTTCATCCGCTCGACCAGCGGCAGCTGCCTTTCCCAGGCAAGCAGGTTGTGGACCTGCAGCAGGTCCAGGCGCGCGACGCGCCACAGGCGACGCGTCTCGTCCGCTTGCGCCGCACCATCGCCGCTGGTCCAGACCTTGTCAGCGGCAAAGACGCGGTCCTGCGCGTGCAGTCGCGCCAAGGCGTCGCCGACCACGTCCTGCGAGGAGCCGTACATCGGCGAGGAATCGATCATCCGGCCGCCGAGCTCGAGGAAATTGCGAATCACCTCGGCGCACTCGCGGCGCGCGGCGGCGTCCCGGCCGACATTGAAGGTGATCCAGGTGCCCAGGCCTACCACGGGTAGGGGCTCGCCGCTCGAGGGAATCGGCCGCGCGATGACGGACGTCTGCGCTGCGAAGAGTCGCGGCAGTGCCGCGCACGCCGCCGCCATCAGCAGCGACCGGCGCGTGACGAACGGGACAGGCCAGGCACGCATCGCACGAGTCCTTCGCGCCCAGCATAGCGCGCCGCGACTCGCGGCTGCCTCAGCCCCTGACCTGCCGGGGCGCTAACGGCCCAGCTGCGCCAGCGCCGCTTGCAGGCCGGTCACGCCGCCGACCCGTTGGTCGTTGATGAAGATTTGCGGCATCTGCCGGACCGAAGGGCCGCAGCGCTCGTAGAACGCCAGGCGCTCGGCCTCGTCATCGATCCTGATTTCCTCGAAGCCCAGCGAGCGCGACTTCAGCAGCATCTTGGCCGAGTCGCATTGGGGGCAGGCCGACTTCGAGTACACGACGATCTTGAGTTCCATGGCGGGAGTGTAAGCAGGTCACGCGACGGCCTCAGCAGGCGACCAGGTCGGTATGCGCGAACCCCTTCGTGTAGTCGAGTACCGAGATCACTTCCGGCACGATGCGAAAGAGCGCCACCTCATCGGGCGCGGGCATCTTCATCTGTGCGGTGGCGGGCGGGGCGTCGGGGTATTTCAGCGGCAGCAGGCGAAGGACCTTGTCGGCTTCGGCGCGATCGGTCACCCGGTGGGCCCGCGCCGCCATCGACAGGCCGGTGATCGCCGTCAGGTCCGGCGTGTCGTGGTCGATGGTGATCGAAACGCGGTTGTCGTGCGCGAGGTTCTTCGCTTTCTGGCTCTGCAGCCCGCACAGGAACCAGAGCGTCATGCCCTCGTTCGCGTAGCCGACCGTCGTGGCCTGTGGCCAGCCGTCGGGACGCAGCGTCGCGATCGTCATGATCCGATGGGCATCGAGCAGTGCCAGGATCTTCTGCTTCAGTGGATCGTCCATGGAGCCTCCCTTGTCCGCCGTCCACGGCGGAGCGCGAGGACATGGTCGCGCGCGCGGCGCATACCGGAGTTGATCTCCGTCAGGAAGAGGACTCCCCCGTCCACTTCGTATGGAATTTCCCCGGCCGGTCGAGCCGTTCGTAACGGTGCGCGCCGAAGTAATCGCGCTGCGCCTGCAGCAGGTTGGCGGGCAGGCGCTTGGCGCGGTAGCCGTCGTAGTACGCGAGCGCGCTCATGAACGCGGGCACCGGCACGCCGTGCTGCGCGGCCGTGGCGACGACTTCGCGCAGCGCCGCGTGCGACCCGGCCATCACCTGCGCGAAATGCGCGTCGACCAGCAGGTTGGCCAGCTTCGGCGCACGCGCATAGGCGCCGCGGATTTCCTCCAGCAGCTTCGCGCGGATGATGCAGCCGGCGCGCCAGGTCGCCGCGATCGTCGCGAACGGCAGGTCCCAGCCGTATTCCTGGTCGGCCGCGGCGAGCAGCTGGAAGCCCTGCGCGTAGGCGCACACCTTGGCCGCCAGCAGCGCATGGCCGATCTTGTCGATGAACGCCGGAGCATCGCCGGCGAAACGCACGCTGGGGCCGCTGAGCACGGCGGCGGCCGCGGCGCGCTCGGCGCGCACGGCGCTCACCGTGCGCGCGAACACCGCCTCGGCGATGGTCGGCGCGGTGACGCCCAGGTCCAGCGCCGCCTGGCTCGCCCACTTGCCCGTGCCCTTCTGCTCCGCGGTATCGACGATGACGTCGACCAGCGGCCGGCCCGTTTCCTCGTCGGTGCGCGCGAGGATGTCGGCGGTGATGCCGATCAGGTAGCTCGACAGCTCGCCGCGGTTCCAGCCGGCGAAGACCTCGCTCATCTCGCGCGGCGCGATCCCCAGCAGCTCCTGCATGAGGAAATACGCCTCGCAGATCGTCTGCATGTCGGCGTACTCGATGCCGTTGTGGACCATCTTCACGTAATGGCCGGCCGCACCCGGTCCGATCCATTCGCAGCAGGGCGCGCCATCGTCGGCGCAGGCCGCGATCGCCTGCAGCATCGGCTTGATGCGCGGCCAGGCCTGCGCGTCGCCGCCGGGCATGATCGCCGGCCCGCGCAGCGCGCCCTCCTCGCCGCCGCTCACGCCCGCGCCGACGTACAGGATGCCCGTGCCTTGCAGTTCGAGGAGGCGCCGGTGCGTGTCGGTGTGGCGCGTGTTGCCGCCGTCGATCACGATGTCGCCGGCCGCGAGCAGCGGCCGCAGGTCGGCCAGGATCGCGTCCACGGTCTCGCCCGCGGGCACCATCATCAGCAGCACGCGCGGCGTGCGCAGGCCGGCGACCAGCTCCTGCAGCGAGCGCGGGGCCGTCGCCTGCGTGCGCTGCGCGAAGTGCTCCCGCTTGGGCGGGTCCAGGTCGTAGCCGCTGACGGTGAAGCCGTGGCGGCAGAAGTTGAGGGCGAGGTTCTCGCCCATCACGCCGAGGCCGACGATGCCGAGGTCCGAGGGTTGCGGGGTGCTCATCCCCGCATTGTCATACCGCCGGCAGGCGCACCGTGAATTCCGTGCCGCGGCCCCGCCCCGGGCTGCGCGCCTGCACCGAGCCGCCGTGCAGGCTGACGATCTGGCGGACCATCGCCAGGCCGATGCCCAGCCCGTGAGGGTCGGTCTCCACGGCCGTCGCTTCGCGCGTGAACAGGTCGAAGATCCGCGGCAGGACGTCGGGCGGGATGCCGATGCCGGTGTCTTCCACCCGCAGGACGACCTCGTTGCCCTCCTTCGTCGTCTTGAGCCACACGCGCCCGCCGGCGGGCGTGTACTTCAAGGCGTTCGACACCAGGTTGAGCAGCACCTGCTGAAGGCGCGGGCCGTCGGCGTTGACCGTCAGCGGCGAGTCCGGCTGGACCACATCGATGGACAGGCGCTTCTCCACGGCAAGTCCCTGGAAGGAATCGCTCGCCTGCTGCACCAGTACGCGCAAGTCCAGCGGATGCAGCTGCAGGCGGGCCTGGCCGGCATCCAGCCGCGTCGCTTCCATCAGGTCGTCCGCCAGGCGCGCGATGGTGGCCGTCTGCGCCAGGATCGTGTCGACGGAGCGCTCGATGACGGCGCGGTCGTCCGAACGCCGGATGATCTGCGCGGCCATCTGCAGCGGCGCGAGCGGGTTGCGCAATTCGTGCCCCAGCGTGCGCAGGAACGCCTTGGTGTGCCGCACCTGCGCCTGCGCACCCGCGATCTCGTTGGTGAGCGAATCGAGCTGCGCGCGCAGGTCGGTGCGGTCGCGCGCGATCTTGACGAAGCCGGCGAGCTCGCCGCCGCGCGTGCGCATCACCTCCACGGTGCCGGTGATCCACACGGCGGTACCGTCGCTGCGCACGTGCCAGCGGTCGTCGGTGGACCGGCCGGCCGCCTGCGCGATCGCCAGCTCCTGGCGGTCGAGCCCGCGCGCAATGTCGTCCGGCGTGAACAGCCTGCCGACGGGACTGCCGACGATGTCCTCGCGCTTGTAGCCGAACACGCGCTCCGAAGCGCCCAGCCAGCCGGTGACCGTCCCTTGCGGGTCCATCACCACCACGGCGTACTCCAGCGTCTGCTCGATGAACTGGAGCAGGAGCTCAGGCGTGGGCGCAGGTGCCTCTTGCATGGCCGTCCTCGCAACGATTCTGTGGTGGTCATCGCGGTGGGACTGTAGGAGTGGGCGCAGGCTGCGCGTGCGATGCGGCTACCGGCGGCTCATCGTTCGCGCGCCGCGCGCCGCAGCACCTGGGTGACCGGTTCGACCAGGTACTGCAGCGGGGTGCGCTCCTCGCCGCGGATGTAGACCTCCGCCGGCATGCCGGCCTGCAGCTTGAGGTCGCCCGCGGCGCGCAAAGACTCGGCGTCGGCTTCCACGAGGACGGCGTAATACGGCGCGCCGCTCGCGTGGTCGACCAGGCGGTCGGCGGAGATGTACGTCACCTTCCCGTGCACCAGGTGCGTGGTGCGGTACTTGAACGCCGTGAAGCGGATGTCCGCCGCCTGGCCCTTCTGCACACGGCTGATGTCCTCGGTGCGGATCCGCGCCTCCGTGACCAGGCGCGTGTCGCGGGGCACGATGTCGGCGATGGTCTCGCGCGGCGCGATGACGGAACCGGACGCGGTGACCTTCAGGTCGATCACTTCGCCGCTGGCCGGCGCGGTGATCACCTGGCGCGCCGACGCGTCGATGGACTTGCGCTGCTCCTGCTCGATCTCCGACAGGCGGGCCGCCGTCACCTTGAGCTGGTCGCCGGCCTGCTGGCGGTAGTCGTTCTCGAGCGAGCGGATGCGCAGGTCCGCGTCGACCGAGCGCTGCTGGGCCCGCGCGAGCTCCGAACGCCGCTCTTCCAGCTTCACCCCGTAGTCGGCCACTGCGCCTTCGAGCTGCGCGATGCGCGTGGCGGAAATGAACCCGTCCTTCAGGAGCTTGCGGTTGGTTTCCAGGTCCGTGCGCTGGAACGCGATCGACTCGCCCGCCTGCGCGACCTGCGCCGTGAGCGCGCGGATCTCGTCCGCCACTTTCTCGCGCTGCGCCTGCAGCAGCCGCACCTGCCCGACGAGCGAATCGCGCCGCGTGTCGAAGAGCGAGCGCTCCTTGGCCATCTGCTGCGCCAGTCGCGAGTCGCCGCGCGCGCTCTCGACGAGGTCCGGCGGGAAGGCGATGGCACGCGACATGGCCTGCTCGGCCTCGAGCCGCGCCAGGCTGGCGCGCTCCATCTTCACGCGCAGGTCCAGGCGGTTCCGGTCGGCATCGACCGACACGTCGCCCAGCACCAGCAGCGGTTCGCCCTCGCGCACGATCTGGCCGTCGCGCACCAGCACTTCGCGCACCGTGCCGCCTTCGGCGTGTTGCACCGGCCGGCGGTTGAGGTCCACCTTCACGTAGGCAGGTGCGACGACGGCCGACGACAGTGGCGCGAGGGCCATCCAGGCGGCGGCCGGCAACACGCCCGCGAGGACGATGCCCGCGCCCCACCGGGACAGCCGGCGCAGGTCCTCGAGGTGCGGAGCCAGCGGGTCGGTCGGCGTCGGTGCCTGCAGCGATTCGCTCATGATGCGCCCTCCGCCTGCCGCTCGGCCTTCCGGCTGAAGGCCTGGCGGATTTCGTCCGGCGTGCCGAACTGCTGCACCCGCCCGCCTTCCAGCACCATGATCTTGCGCACGTGCTGCACGAGCGTGCTGCGATGGGTCACCACCACCACGGTGACCTGTCCGGCCAGGGCGCGCAGCGTTTCGGCGAGTGCGATCTCGCCCGCGCCGTCCAGGTTCGAATTGGGTTCGTCCAGCACCAGCAGTTTCGGATCGCCATACAGCGCGCGCGCCAGCGCGATGCGCTGGCGCTGGCCGGGCGACAGCACATTGCCGGCGGGATCGACCGCGGTGTCGTAACCCTCGGGCAGCGCGAGGATCATCTCGTGCACGCCGGCGCGGCGGGCGGCACGCGTGACCTTGGCGGAATCGACCTCGCCCAGCCGCGCGATGTTCTGGGCGATCGTGCCCGCGAACAGTTCGACGTCCTGCGGCACGTAACCCAGCCACGGTCCGAGCGCCGCGCGCGGCCATTGCGCCACGTCGACGTGATCGAGCCGCACCACGCCCGCGCTCGGCTGCCACAGGCCCGTGAGCAGCCTCAGCAGCGTGGACTTGCCGGCCCCGCTCGGCCCGATGATCGCGAGCGACTCGCCGGGCTCGAGCGACAGCGACACGCCCGACAGGATGACCCGGCCGCCGTGCGGCGCCCGGTAGGTCACCCCTTGCGCTTCCAGGCGCCCGGTCGGCGCGGGCAGCGCCATGCGCGTCGCCTCGGCATCGTGGTCGGCCAGCAGCGTACGCAGGCGCCGGAATGCCAGCCGCCCTTCGGCCAGCACGCGCCAGCTGGCCACCACCTGTTCGACCGGCGCCAGTGCCCGTCCAAGCAGCAGCGTCGTCGCGACCAGGATGCCCGGCGTGCCCTCGCCCGTGATCACCAGGTAGGCGCCCAGTGCCTGCACCAGCACCTGCACGAGCTGGCGCGTCGTTCGCGTCGTCGCGGCCAGTGCGACCGAGCGGCGCGCCGCGGGACGCTGCAGCGCCGTTACGCCCTGATTGAGCTGCCGCCAGCGCGCGAGCAGCGCATCGCCCATGCCGAGTGACTGCACCACTTCGGCGTTGTGGATCGAGCTCTCGAGATAGCGCGTGGCCCTGGCGGCCTCCCTTTGCAGGGTCTCGATGTCGCGGCGGGTCATCCAGTCGTTCACCACGGCCAGCACGAGCATCAGCACCGATGCCGCGGCCGCCGCCAGGCCCAGCATCGGATGCGCCATCGCGATCACTGCGACATAGACGATGGCCCAAGGCGCGTCGAGCATCGCCAGCAGGCCCTGGGCCGAGAACAGCGTGCGCACCGACTGCACGTCGCGCAGGGCCTCCTGCGGCACGGCCTCGCCCGGGCGCGCCGAGCGGGCGAGCATCACGCGGGCCACGAGCGGCGACAGGTATTCGCCCAGCAGGCTGCCCGCCGCGCCCTGCAAGCGGCTGCGAACGTAGTCCAGCACCAGCATGAGGGCCATCGCCAGCGCCATGCCGATGAGCAGCACGAGCAGCGTTTCGCGGCTCTGGCTGGTGAGCACGCGATCGAACAGCTGCAGCATGAACAACGCCGGGGCGAGCAGCAGCAGGTTGATGACGAAGGACAGCGTCACGACCGCGGCGAGCGGCCGTTTGAGGAGCGTCAGGAGCAATGGCATGGCAGCGTCCCTGCGCGGGCCTCAGGTTCCGACCTGGATGTCGTTCTGGTCGAAGGTCCCGGTGAGACCCGTGAGCGTGGCGAACAGCGTGCGGTTCGCGCTGCTGCCGCCGTCCGCGTCGTAGTACAGGTTGCCGGTGCTGCTGTCGAAGATGATGTTGACGCCTGCGGCCACCGTGGCCGTCGCACCCGTGCCGGCCACCGACGCGAAGTCCGCCGCCGCGAGTGCCGTGCCCGGCCCCGTCGCCAGGTTGGCGAACACCGCGGCGGACAGCTCGATCTTGTCGCCGAGGTCCGCCTCGAAGTCGGTGATGGTGTCGACCGCGTTCGGCGCCGTGTCGAAGACGAAGGTGTCGGCGCTCGTGGCCCCGGTCCCGCCGGTGAGCGTGTCGGCGCCCGCGCCGCCGGCGATGCGGTCGTTGCCCCCCAGCCCCGAGATGACGTCGTTGCCGCCGCCGCCGCGGAGCTGGTCCGCCAGGGCAGTGCCGGTCAGGTGGTCGTCGAAGCTGGTCCCGATGACGCCTTCGATGTTCTTGTAGCTGTCGGTGTCCAGGCCGGGCGCGGAGAACGCCGTCGCGACCGGGCTCTGCACGAGCACGAAATTGATGCCGCCGGTGGCGTCGGAGAAGTCGATGAGGTCGTTGCCCGCCAGGCCGTCGATCGTGTCGTTCCCGGCGCCGCCGCGCAGGATGTCGTTCAGGGCGCTTCCGTTGAGGGTATCGGCGAATTTGGTCCCGATCACCCCTTCCATGTTGGCGTAGCTGTCGTTGTTCCCCAGGCCCGCGGTGCCGTTGGCCAGGAACGTGAATCCCGCACTTTGGACCAGCGTGAAGTTGACGGCCAGCGTGCCGTCGGAGAAGTCCAGCAGGTCCTCGGCCCCGGCGCCGCCATCCATCGAGTCGTTGTTGCCCAGGCCGCCGCGAAGGACGTCGTTGCCCGCCCCGCCGGCGAGCACGTCGTTGTTGTCGCCGCCGATCAGCAGGTCGTTGCCTGCGCCTCCGCTCAGGTTGTCGGCGCCCAGTCCGCCTTGCAGGATCGACAGCCCCGCCCCATCGGTCAGCGAGTCGGCACCGGCCTTGCCGTCGATGAAGGAAGCCTGGTAGCCGGACACCGTGCTGAGGTTGACCGGGTCCGCACCCGTGGTCGTGTTCACGACGTCGAGCGTGAGCGTGCCGGTCGCCGTTCCGCCCGCCCCGTCGCTCAGCGCATAACTCAGGGTCACCAGCGTCGGCGCGGCGACGGTCCCGCCGCTCGCACCCGTGGTGAACGTGAACGTCCCGTCGGGGTTGAGCGTGATCGGCGAGGCCAGCGCGCCCGCCGGCGCGGTGATCGAGGCGATCGACAGCGACAGCCCGTCGATGTCCGTGTCGTTTGCGAGCAGCACGCTCGTCGGCAGGGTCACGACGGTGCCATTCGAGACGTAGATCACGTCCGGGTTCGCCACCGGGTTCGCGTTGACGTTGTTCACCGTGATCGCCGCGGTGTCGGTCGCCGTCGAGAACGCGCTCGTTCCCCCGTTCACGGCCGTATCGCCGTGCCCCCCGGCCGTCCCGGTGGTCTCGTCCCAGGCGCGGAAAGTCAGCGCCGAGGCGATGGTGCCGTCGAAACCCGTGTTCCCCTGGAAGTACAGGCGCGTGTTCGCGTCCGCAGCCAGCAGCAGTGCCGATGCGGTGGAGACCGAACCCACCAGCGCCCAGTTCGTGCCGCCGTTCGTCGAATACCACCACACGCCGTTGGTGCCGTCCGTCGCCGTGAGTGCGATGCCGGTGAGCGCGCCGTTGTCCGCGTCGCTGACGTTGCTCAAGCCGGTGAGCGATGACACCAGCGTGCCCACGGCGCCGACCGGTGCGCCGGCGTTCTCGTCCACGGCGGCCAGCACCGGCGAGGCGGAGGCGTCCAGTACGGGCGCGTCGTTGACGCCCGTGATCGTGATCGTGTCCGTCTGCGCGACCGTCGCGTTGTGCGCGTCCTCGATCGTGTAGCTGACCACCACCGTGCGGCTCTGGCCCGCGGCGAGCGAATCGAAGGCCGCGTTGGAAGGATCGACGCCGAGCGAGCCCCCGCTCAGGCTGAAGCCCGTGGGCGCCGTGGCCGACGCGGTGCCCCCGTCGACGCTGTAGGTGACGCCGGTCACGGCCAGGGTCGCCGTCTCGCCGTCGTCCGGATCGGTGGCGCCCGACAGCAGGTCGTGCGTGAACGCGATCGAGCCTTCGGCCGCCGTCGCCGCCAAGGGAGCTGCCACCCGGGGACCATCGTTCGTGCCGGTGATCGTGACGGTTTCGGTCTGCGCGACCGTGGCGCCCTGCGCGTCCGTGATGTCGTAGGCGACGACCACCACGGTGCTCGCTCCGACCTTGAGGTGATCGAACGCGGTGTTCGTCGGATCGACCGTCAGGGTCGATCCGCTCAGGCTGAAGCCGGCCGGTGCTGTCGTCGATGCCGCTCCACCATCGACTGAATAGCTCACGTTCGCGACGGACAGCGTCACGGTTTCGCCGTCATCCGGGTCGCTCGCACCGCTCAGCAAACTGGCGGTGAACGCGGGCGCACCCTCTGCAGCCGTTGCGCTCAGCGCACCGGTCACTGTCGGCACATCGTTGGTACCGGTGATCGTGACCGTCTCCGTTTGGGCGACCGTCGCACCTTGTGCGTCCTTCACGAGGTAGCCAACCGTCACCACGGTGCTCGCCCCGACTTTGAGGTGATCGAAGGCCGTGTTCGTGGGATCAACCGTCAACACCGATCCGCTCAGGCTGAAGCCGGCGGGTGCCGTGGCCGATGCCGTGGCGCCGTCGACGGCGTAGGTCACGTTCGCGATGGACAAGGTCGCGGTCTCGCCGTCGTCCAAGTCACTCGCGCCACTCAGCAGATTGGCCGTGAACGATGGGGCACCCTCGGCGGCCGCTTCACTTAGCACGCCAGTGACCGTTGGCACATCGTTGGTGCCGGTGATGGTGACGGTCTCGGTTTGGGCGACGGTCGCACCTTGCGCGTCCTTGACGTTGTAAGCGACGACGACCGTCGTGTGCGCGCCGACGGCCAAGTGATCGAAAACCGCATTCGTCGGGTCCACGGTGAGGATCGATCCGCTGACGCTGAAGCCGGTGGGTGCGGTCGGCGACGCAGCTCCGCCGTCGACGGCGTACGTGAGGTCGTGGACCGACAGCGTGGCCGTCTCACCGTCGTCCAGGTCACTTGCGCCGCTCAGCAAATCGGCCGTGAACGAAGATGCGCCCTCGGCGGCGATTTCGCTCAGCGCGCCCGTCACCGTGGGCACGTCGTTGGTGCCCGTGATCGTGACGGTTTCAGTCTGCGCCACGGTCGCGCCTTGCGCGTCTTTGACGTCGTAGGCGACCAAGACGACGGTGCTTGCCCCGACCTTGAGGTGGTCGAAAGCGGGGTTCGTGGGGTCGACCGCCAGGGTCGAGCCGCTCAGACTGAAGCCAGCGGGCGCTGTAGAGGATGCCGTGCCGCCATCGACGACGTAGCTCACGTTCGCGATGGACAAGGTCGCGGTCTCGCCGTCGTCGACGTCGCTCGCGCCGGCCAGCAGATTCGCCGTGAAAGAGGCGGCACCCTCGGCAGTCGTGTCGCTCAGCACACCGGCTACCGTCGGCACATCGTTGGTGCCGGTGATCGTGACGGTCTCCGTTTGCGCCACCGTCGCGCCTTGCGCATCCTTCACCAGATAACTCACCACGACCGCGGTGCTCGCGCCGACTTTGAGATGGTCGAAAGCGGTGTTCGTGGGATCAATTGTCAACACCGATCCGCTCAGGCTGAAGCCGGCGGGCGCCGTGGCAGTTGCCGTGCCGCCGTCGACCGAATAGGTGACGTTCGCGATGGACAGCGTCGCCGTTTCGCCATCGTCGACGTCGCTGGCGCCGCTCAAAAGATTCGCCGTGAAAGAGGCCGTCTCCTCGGCTGCCGTGTCGCTCAGCACACCGGCTACCGTCGGCACATCGTTGGTGCCGGTGATCGTGACGGTCTCGATTTGGGCGACGGTTGCACCTTGGGCGTCCTTGACGTTGTAGCCGACCACGACCGTCGTGCTCGCGCCGACTTTGAGGTGGTCGAAGGCGGTGTTGGTGGGATCCACCGCGAGCGTCGAGCCACTCAGGCTGAATCCCGCAGGAGGTGTGCCGGATGCGGCGAGGCCATCGACCGAATAGGTGACATCCGAAATCGACAGAGTCGCCGTCTCGCCGTCATCCAGATCGCTTGCACCAGCCAGCAGGTTGGCCGTGAATGAGGACGCGCCTTCGGCAACTGCTCCGGTCAACGTGCCCGTGACGGTCGGAATGTCGTTGGTGCCCGTGATCGTCACCGTCTCCGTTTGGGCGACGGTTGCGCCCTGCGCGTCCTTGACGTCGTAGGCGACGACGACCGTCGTGTGCGCACCGACGGCCAAGTGGTCGAAGGCCGTGTTCGTGGGATCGACTGTCAGCGTCGACCCGCTCAGGCTGAAGCCGGCGGGCGCCGAGCCCGTGGCGACCCCGGCGTCAACTTTATAAGTGACGTTCGAAATCGAAAGTGACGCCGTCTCGCCATCGTCCAGGTCGCTCGCGCCGCTCAGCAAATCCGCCGTGAACGACGATGCGCCTTCGGCAGCGGTTGCCGTCAGCGCGCCCGTCACCGTCGGGATGTCGTTGGTGCCGGTGATGGTGACGGTCTCGGTCTGGGCGACTGTGGCGCCCTGCGGGTCCTGGACGTCGTAGGAAACAACGACGGTCGTGTGCGCGCCGACGGCGAGGTGATCGAACGCCGGGTTCGTCGGGTCGACCGTCAGGGTCGAGCCGCTCAGGCTGAAGCCGACCGGCGCGGTGCCCGAAGCAGCGCCACCATCGACGCTGTACGTGACATTGGCAATGGAGAGCGTCGCCGTCTCGCCGTCATCGGCATCGCTCGCGCCGCCGAGCAGATTCGCGGTGAAAGAGGCGGCGCCTTCGGCCGCCGTTTGGCTGAGCGCGCCCGTCACGATGGGCACGTCGTTCGTGCCCGTGATCGTCACCGTCTCGGTCTGCGCGACCGTCGCGCCTTGGGCATCCTTCACCAGATAGCTGACCACGACCTGCGTCGTCGCCCCGGCTTTCAGATGGTCGAAGGCTGCATTCGTCGGGTCGACCGTCAGCGTCGATCCGCTCAGGCTGAAGCCCGCCGGTGCGCTCGCGCTCGGGGCCCCGCCATCGACGCGGTACATCACGTTCGATACAGTGAGCGTTGCCGCCTCGCCGTCGTCGACATCCCCCGCGCCGGCCAGCAGGTTCGCCGTCACGGCCGCGCCGCCTTCCGTGCCGGCGGCGGTCAGGGCCGCCGTCACCGTCGGCGCGTCGTTGGTGCCCGAGACCGTGAAGCTCACGGACGCCGGCGTCGTCACGATGCCGTCCGAGACGCCGTAGTTCACCGTGACCACCGTGCTGCCGCCCACGGCGAGGTGCTGGTAGGCGCTGTCGGACGGATCCAGCTTGAAGGAATGCGTGGCTGCATCCCAGCTGACGCCGGCCGGCAGCGTCGCGGGAAGATTCACGACGCTCAGCACGGCGCCGCTGTCCACGTCCGAGGCGTTCGCGAGTGCATCCAGCGTGGCGACGGCACCGTCTTCCGTGGCCGTGCCCGCCACCACGGCGGCCACCACCGGCGCGTCGTTGGCCCCGGCGAACTGCACGGTCACGGTTGCCCAGCTCAGCGTGCCGTTGCCGAGCCGGATGGCATACGTGAAGGTGTCGTTGAGCGTCTGGCCCGCATTGAGGGACTGCAGTTGCGCGCGAAATGCCGCGCTCAGGGTTGCCGTGTCGTAGCCGACCTTGCCGTCCGCCGTGATCCAGATCCTGGCGCCCCCGAAGCTCGTGTCGGTGCTGGTGGCCTCGGCGCGCGCGGTGTCCTGCGCGAGGAGGTCCGTCGGTGCGGTCGTGCTTCCCGCGCTGCTCGCGTCGTCCAGCGAATAGAGGGTCTTGGCGGCGCCGCCGAGATCGTTCGCCATGACGTTCAACACGACGACGCACGTCGAGTCTTCCGTCAGGCCGGTCAGCGTGGCGAGGTAGAGGTCATCGCCGGCCTGCGGCGTATTGGCGAAGGACGTGACGGTTCCACTGGTGATCGTAGTACCCATGGGCTCTCCGGCAGATGGCGAAGTCAACCTGGGGCTTCATTTGGCCCGCCCTGCCGTCCAGCTGCATGGTCAAAACATCCCGTTTTCGGCGGAACACCGTCCCCGGCCCCGCTGGGAGCTTTCGCCCGTCCTCGGCCGTGCGGCGCGTCAGCGGCGCTGGCGCGGCGTGCGGAAGGTGATCGAATAGCGCAGCGTCTTCGTCGCGACCACGCTGTGCTGCCATTCCCAGCGCGCCGGTCCCCGCAGCAGGTAGATGGAGCGCGGCTGCACGGTGAGCTTGATCACGTCGGACCTCTTCGGCGCCTCGGGTGGATAAGGACGGAAGCGCATCACGGCCTCCGACAGGAGCGACACGCCGACCACGTCCTCGAAGTCCGGCACGTCGCGGTGCCAGCCCAGCGGCGTGCCCTCGCGGTATTCGGCGACGAGCACCTGGGTGAACGCCTCGGGCGCCACCCCCAGCCAGGCGGCAACCTTCCCCCGCAAGGCATCGAGCGCGGGCGGGATCGGCGGGCCTTCCTCGAGCTTGTTGCGCAGGTAGTCGTATTTGCCGCCGAAGCTCACCACGCGGCGCCGCGCCGTATAGCCTTTGTAGTTCATCTCCTTGAGCGGCAGCGCCTGCGCGAACCCGATCCAGTGCCGCTCCTCATCCGGCGAGAGGAACCCGGTTTCGTAGCGCATCCCCTGCGGCAGGCGCGGCTCGGGTGCACCGAACAGGTCCCGCTCCTGCGCGGCCATTCACTGCCTCACCAGCACGCCGATGACCACGGCGGCATCCATCAGGATCCAGCCGATGCACGCGACCCAGATCGTCTTGTCGTGCTTGCGCAGCCCATCGATCAGCCACAGGCAGGCGGCCAGCAGGTATGCCGACCACGACAGCAGCGACACGCCGGCGGTGTCCTGCAGCACCCAGACCGACCACACCTGCGGCAGCGTCATCGCCATCGTGAACACCGAGAGCACCGGCAGGATCTTGTCGAGCAGGCCATCGTCCGGCTGGGCCGGCGCGCTGGCGCGGGGACGCATTTGCCACATGGCGCGACTTTAATGCGCGTCGCGCGCCGGTGGGGCGCGTACAGTCGGACGATGGCACCGGCCCTCGCCAACACCCCCGCCCGCTACGGCCTCCTGTCCGTGCTGATCCATTGGACCATGGCGGCGCTGCTGATCGGGCTGTTCGCGCTGGGCTGGTACATGGTGCGCTTGCCCGATGCGGGGTTCGACCAGGAGAAGATCCACCTGATCCTCACGCACAAGTCGATCGGCATGGTCGCATTGCTGCTCGCGGCCGTGCGCATGCTCTGGCGCAGGATCACGGTGCTGCCGCGCCTGGCGGACAGCGTGCCCGACGGGCAGAAGGCCGCAGCCATCTTCGTGCACCTGTGGTTCTATGCGCTGATGATCGCGCTGCCCGTCACCGGCTGGCTGATGTCGTCGGCCGGGGGCTTTCCCGTCTATGCCTGGTTCGACCGACTCCCGCTGCCGGACTTGATCCGCGCCAACCCGCACCTGTTCCCGGTGCTCATCGACGTGCATCGCTGGCTCGCGTACGCGCTGCTCGCACTGCTGGCCGTGCACAGCGTGGCCGCGCTGGTGCACCACTGGGTACTGCGCGACGACACGCTGAAGAAGATGTTGCCCTAGGCGGCAGCCAGCGAGTCGATCACCTTCCGGGCGATCTCGCGCAACGCCCGCGCCCCGGCAACGTTCGCCGCTTCGACGCCCGCCTCCGCGTTCTTCGCGTGCATCGGTTCGGTGGCCTCGATGGCATGCGCGGCGATCACGCGCTCGCGCGCGGTGACGACGATGCGCAACGCGAGACGCACCCGCGGCGGCTCGGCGGAGAAATCCTGCACCAGCTCGTGGATCTCCGTGCGCAGGCTGAAGTCGTAGGCGCCGGGCTGCGGGGCCGCCAGCACGGTCTGGCAGCAACGCGCCGCCTCCAGCGTGCGTACCAGCAGCGGCCCAAGCATCTGCGCGGGCCGTTCCGCCCACTCATGGCGGGCATAGAAATCGACGCGGTGCGGCCGCAGGCTGTACGCCATGCGCGTCGTGTCGTAGGCCGGCCGACAGGTGGGCGACTGCACCAGCAGCACGCCGCGCGGTCGCGCCGCGCGCGGGACCTCGTCGGGCAGCTTGTCCAGCAGCGCAGCGGCGGTGGTGGTCTCGACCGGCGCCAGCCAGCTGCTGCAGCCGGTCGTGAACGATGCGATGGCCGCACCGGCGATGCGACGCGTCGTCATGGGGCCTCGCCCGGCCCGGAGGCCGGCCGCTCGCCGTGCACGAGGATCGCCGGGTTGCGCCGCACGCGATCGGCGGTGTCGGCGAGCGAGCCCGAGAGTGCGTCGAGGCGCGTGACCGCGTCCTGCGTCGACGCGATCACGCCGTCCATCTGCGCCAGCGTGCGGTCCGCGTGCGGCAGCACGTCGTCCTGCATCGTGCGCAGCGTCTGCGTGCCCGCCTGCAGCAGTGGCGGCATCTGCGCCGTCGTCCGCTCGGCGTTCACCACGATGCCTTGCAGGCGCGCGTTGTTGGCGGCCAGCGTGCGCGTCACCTCGTCCAGGCTCGCCACGGAGCGCTTGAGCGACGCGACCGTCTGCGGGTCGAGCGCCGTGCGCAGCAACGCCACCGCCGCCTGCACGTTCTCGCCCAGCTGGTTGATCGACGTGTCCAGGCTCACGGCCTGCGACGGCGTGCTCGGGATGGAAGGGTATCGGCGGCCCGCGTCGGCGACGAGCGGCTGCCCGCCGCTGGCCGGCTCCTCGAGGCTCACGTACACATAACCGGTGAAGCCGCGCGCCGCGAGTCCCCGGCCCGTGATCGTCGCGACGGTCGCCGTCGTGACCGGGGTATCCTTCTTCACCGCGACGATCACTTGCACGCTGCGCGGACCGATGAGCCGCACCTCCTCGACCTGGCCGACCTCCACACCGTGGAACTCGACCGGCGCGCCCGGGATGAGTCCGGAGACGCTGTCGCTCGAACGGATCTCGTAGCGCATGTTCTGCCCGCGCGCGAACAGGTACCAGCCTCCTGCCGCAGCAGCGAGGGCCAGCAGCGTGGCGGCAAAGGCGATCTTCGCGCGGGTTTCGGGAGACTTGGGCATGGGGGTGCACCTCCTTGAGGACGAACACGGCTCGAGCGATCCGTATTCCCCTCGGGCGCCATGATTTCGCGCGTTAGGATGACATATGACCGTTTCCTGTCCGGCCGTTCTCGTCAGTGCCCCGGCGTCGGGCCAGGGCAAGACGACCGTCGCCTGCGCATTCGCGCGGCTCCACGCGCGCGGCGGGCGGCGCGTGCGCGCCTTCAAATGCGGCCCCGACTTCATCGACCCCGGCTGGCTGGAGCTCGCGAGCGGCGCGCCGGTGCACAACCTCGACCTGTGGATGACGGGCGAGGAGGACATCCGCGCCCGCCTGCACTCGGCCGCCCGCGAAGCCGACCTCATCGTCGTCGAAGGCGTGATGGGCCTCTTCGACGGCGGGCCGAGTGCCGCCGACATCGCCGCGCGTTTCGGCCTGCCCGTGGTGGCGGTGATCGACGCGTCGGCGATGGCCGGCACCTTCGGCGCGATCGCGTTCGGGCTGCAGCATTACCGCGCCGGATTGCCGTGGGCGGGCGTGCTCGCCAATCGCGTGGCCGGCGAAGGGCATGGGCGGATGTTGCAGGAGGCGCTCGGCAGCGACAGTCCCTGGCTGGGCGCGATCATGCGCGACGCGGCGATGAGCCTGCCCGAGCGGCACCTCGGCCTGGTCGTGCGCGAGGAGCTCGGCGACGCGATGCCGCGCATCGATGCGGCGGCGGACGCGCTCGCGTCCACGGCGTTGGCCGATGCCGCGATGCTGGCGCGCTGGTCGACGGCATTCGAGGAACCGGCGCCGCGCACGATCGCGCCGCTGCTCGCAGGCCGCACCGTCGCCGTCGCACGCGATGCGGCGTTCTGTTTCATCTATCCCGCGAACCTCGACACGCTGCATGCGCTCGGCGCGCAGGTTGCGTTCTTCTCGCCATTGAAGGACGAGACCGTGCCCGTGTGCGATGCGCTGTGGCTGCCCGGCGGCTACCCGGAGCTGCACGGCGCCACGCTCGCCGCTGCGCAGGCGACGCGCGGGAGCGTGCGCGCGCATGCGGCCGCCGGCCGTGCTGTGTGGGCCGAATGCGGCGGCATGATGGCCTTGTTCGACGAGCTCGAGGAGGTCTGCGGCCGACGCCACGCGATGTGGGGCGTGCTGCCCGGGTGCGTGCGCATGCACGAGCGGCTCGCCGCGATCGGGCCGCAGCAACTGGTCATGCCCGCGGGTGTGCTGCGCGGCCACACCTTCCATCACTCGACCTGTAGCACGCCGCTCGAGGCGGGCGGCCACACCACGTCGCCCGACGGCGTGCGACGCGGCGAGGCGCTGTACCAGCAGGACAACGTGCGCGCGAGCTACTTCCACGCGTGGTTCGCATCGAACCCGACGGCGGTCGCCGCGCTGTTCGGAGCGTCGTCGTGACCGCGCGTTGCGTGATGGTGCTGGGCACGAGCAGCGGCGCCGGCAAGAGCTGGCTCACGACGGCCTTGTGCCGCCACTACGCGAACCGGGGCTTGAAGGTTGCGCCGTTCAAGGCGCAGAACATGAGCAACAACGCGCGCGTGGTGCCGGGCCCTGGCGGCCGCCTCGGCGAGATCGGCAGTGCCCAGTACCACCAGGCGCTCGCGGCCAAAGTGCAACCGAGCGTTCTGATGAACCCGGTGCTGCTCAAGCCCGAGGCCGACACGCGCAGCCAGGTCGTGGTGCTGGGCGAAGTCGACACTGCGCTGGGCGCGACGCCCTGGCGGAAGCGCAGCGAGAAGGTCTGGCCGCGCGTGGCCGAGGCGTTCGAGCGCCTGCGCGCCGAGCACGAGGTCATCGTGATCGAAGGCGCGGGCTCGCCCGCCGAGATCAACCTGCACGACAGCGACTTCACCAACATGCGCATCGCGCGTCATGCCGGTGCGGCCTGCCTGCTGGTCAGCGACATCGACCGGGGCGGCGCGTTCGCGCACCTGTACGGCACCTGGGCGCTGTTGCCGCCCGAGGAGCGCGCGCTGCTGCGCGGCTTCGTGCTCAACAAGTTCCGTGGCGACGAGACGCTGCTCGCGCCCGGGCCGCGCATGCTCGAGGACCTCACCGGCGTGCCGGTGGTCGCGACCCTCCCGTTCGTGCCGCAGCACGGCCTGCCCGAGGAGGACGGCGTGTTCGACCACGGCACGACCTCGACCGGGCCCACCCGGCGCACCATCGCGGTGATCGCGTACCCGCGCATCAGCAACCTCGACGAGTTCGAGCCGCTCAAGCACGTCGATGGTGTGCGCCTGGTGTGGGCGCGCACGCCGGCCGACTGCGCCGGCGCGGACTGGATCGTGCTGCCGGGCTCCAAGCACACCAGCGCCGACCTCGCGTGGCTGCGCGCGCAGCGGCTCGACGTCTGCGTTGCGCGCCATGCAGCAGCCGGCGGCGCCGTGCTCGGCGTCTGCGGCGGGCTGCAGATGCTGGGCGAGGCGCTGGTCGATCCGCACGGCATCGATGGCAACGGGCCGGGCCTGGGCCTCTTGCCGGTCGTGTCGGTGTTCGAGCCGGCCAAGACGGTGCGCCGCACCAGCTCGCGTTTCGGCGAGGTCGCGGGCGAATGGCGCGCGCTGTCGCGGGTCGCTGTCGACGGCTACGAAATCCACCATGGGCAGACCGCCTGGCATCCGGCCATGCAGCCCGGCCGCGAGGTGCTGCCCGGGCTGGCATGGCAGAACGCGCAGGGCAACGTGCTCGGCATTTACCTGCACGGCCTGTTCGAGGACGCGCGCGTGCTGCACGCCCTGTTCGGCGCGGCAACACGCGACCTTGACGCGGCCTTCGACCGCCTCGCCGGGCTGATCGAAGGCCGCTTCCCTCCCGCCTTGCTCGAGGCGCTGGTGGCGCCTCAGTGATTGGAATCGCTCGGAACGCTTCCCGAGACTGGCAGCGCCGACGGGCTCAGGGCGAACTCCGGCGTGTCCTGCGCCGCGCGCCAGTCCTTGCTGGACGTGAGCACGAGAACGGCGCCGAACGCGACGACCAGCGGCACGGCCCACAGAATGGGCTTGGTCCAGCGGATGGGCAGGGGCTTCCAACTGAAATGGCCCGCGCCGATGAAAGGAACCAGTTGCATCGCTTCCTCCTCTATGCCCTGATTTGGTGGGCACGTGGCGGGGACTCTAGGCGCCGACAGGCACATCGGCACCCTGCGCGCAGGGGGCATTCGACACCGCGGCGAGACGGCTGGTTACAGCGGGTGAAGCGCGTCACAGCTTTTCAGGCAGTGCCTCACTAGGCTCGCGCCATGAAGAACAGTGCGGGGCTCTCGGCGTTGCGCGCGCTCTGCCAGGCAGGGCTGCCGGCGGAGTCGTTCATCCCCGCGGCCCTGGAGGCGTTGCACGGCGTCGTGCCCTCGTACCGCAACCTGTTCGACTGGACCGACGACGCGGGCAACATCGTGCGCTACTGGTTCGAGGGACCGATCGATCATCGCATCGCCTCGCACTACTTCGAGCAGTTCTACAACCGCCGCGAGGCGGAGGTGATGCCGGTGTTCCGCCAGAGCATCCGTGCGCGCGACCGTGTGCACAGCGCGCAGGAGCTGGACACGCCCGCGTTCTTCCGCTCGGCGCTGTACAACGAGGTGTGGCGGCCGCAAGGCCTGCACACGCGCGTGGAGGCGCTGGTGCGCACGCCCCACGGCCGCACGCTCGGCTCGCTGGTGCTGTATCGCGCACCGGGCGACCCGAAGTTCACCCGGCAGGAGGAACACCTGCTGGAACAGGCGACGGCGTACATCGCACAGGGGATCGAGCGCGGCGAGCCCATGAACGGCGCGATGGAATTCTCGGTATCGCCCGCGCGCGCGGCGCAACTGACGCTCGACGCGCAGGGCCGCCTCGCGCACGCCTCGGCCGAGGCGATGAAGCTGCTGATGCTGGCGCACGGCGGGGTGACGCCCGAAGCCGTCACCCGCGAGCCGCGGCGCGAAGACTTCGCTGCGCTCGATGCGCTGTGGCAGCGGCGCGGGCGCGAGCGGTCGTGGACGGTCGAGAACGCGTGGGGCCGCTTCACGTTCGAAGCCGAGCCGATGTGGCCGCTCGGGCCGGCCGGCTCGCCGCTGCTGGAGGTGATGATCGCGCAGTTCGAGCCGCACGTCGTGTGGCTGCGGCGCGCGCTCGAGCGGCTGCCGCTGTCGCCGGCGCAGCGCGAGGTCTGCGCGCTGCTGCATCGCGGCGACTCGCAGGCGCAGATCGCGCGGCAGCTGAACGTGTCGGCGACCACGGTGGCCGACCACATTCGCAAGATCTACACGAAGCTGGACGTGCATTCGGCCAAGGCGCTGAGCGCGCGCATCAGCGAACTGGCCGCCGGCAAATAAAAAACCCGGCACCGCAGTGCCGGGTTTTGCTTCTTGCTCCGCTGGCCTTACGGCTTGCTGGCCGTCGGAAATGGCCAGGCCGCTTGCGGGTTCAGGGTGGTCTGAGCCGCAGGTGCAGCCGGAGCGGGGCTCGCCGCAGCCGGCTTGGCAGCAGGTGCTTTCGCGGCCTTTTTCGCAGCTTTCTTCGCAGGCTTTTTCGCAGCCTTCTTCGCCGCTTTTTTCGCAGGCGCCTTTTTCGCGGCCTTCTTGGCCGTGGACTTCTTGGCGGCCTTCTTCGCGGTCTTCTTGACGGCCTTCTTCGCCGTCGCCTTCTTCGCGGCCTTCTTGGCCGCCGGGCGCTTCGCAGCCTTCTTGGCCGCGGGGCGCTTCGCGGCAGCCTTCTTGGCCGCCGGGCGCTTGGCGGCAGCCTTCTTGGCCGCCGGGCGCTTCGCCGTCGTCTTCTTCGCGGCCTTCTTGGCCGGGGCCTTCTTGGCCGCCTTCTTCGCAGTTGCCATTTCTATCTCCTGTTCAAGTTGATCAACATCAACCAAAGAAGCACCCCATGCTTGTTGGTTTGCATGGAGAGATCCATGGAGTTGGGACGCATCCCAGCTCCATGAACACCTGTGCCCGCGTCGGCTCCAGCTTCTTGTGGCCGGTCGATCAACGCAGGCGATTCAGTCCCAGGAAAGCGCGCCACCCGTCTGGTATTCGATCACGCGGGTTTCGAAGAAATTGCGCTCTTTCTTCAGGTCAATCATCTCGCTCATCCAGGGGAACGGGTTTTCCTCGTTCGGGAAGAGCGCTTCGAGGCCGATCTGCGTCGCGCGACGATTCGCGATGTAGCGCAGGTAGCCCTTGAACATGGAGGCGTTGAGGCCCAGCACGCCGCGCGGCATGGTGTCCTCCGCATAGCGGTATTCGAGCTCGACGGCCTTCTGGAAGAGAGCCTTGATCTCCTCCTTGAATTGCGCCGTCCACAGGTGCGGGTTCTCGAGCTTGATCTGGTTGATCAGGTCGATGCCGAAGTTGCAGTGCATCGACTCGTCGCGCAGGATGTACTGGTACTGCTCCGCCGCGCCGGTCATCTTGTTCTGGCGGCCCAGCGCCAGGATCTGCGTGAAGCCGACGTAGAAGAAGAGGCCCTCCATCAGGCAGGCGAAGACGATCAGCGACTTGAGCAGCTTCTGGTCGGCCTCGGGCGTGCCCGTATGGAAGTGCGGGTCCATGATCGCGTCGATGAACGGGATCAGGAACTCGTCCTTGTCGCGGATCGACGCCACCTCGTGGTAGGCGTTGAAGATCTCGCTCTCGTCCAGCCCCAGCGACTCCACGATGTACTGGTAGGCGTGGGTGTGGATCGCTTCCTCGAAGGCCTGGCGCAGCAGGAACTGGCGGCACTCGGGCGCCGTGATGTGGCGATAGGTGCCCAGCGTGATGTTGTTGGCGGCGAGCGAATCGGCCGTCACGAAGAAGCCGAGGTTGCGCTTGATGATGCGGCGCTCGTCCTCGGACAGGCCGTTCGGGTCCTTCCACAGGGCGATGTCGCGGTTCATGTTCACTTCCTGCGGCATCCAGTGGTTGGCGCAGGTGGCCAGGTACTTCTCCCAGGCCCACTTGTACTTGAAGGGGACGAGCTGGTTGACGTCGGTCTGGCCGTTGATGATGCGCTTGTCCGCGGCCTGCACACGCCGCTGCGACGACGCCGCGGCGCTGGCCGGTGACGCAGGCTGCGCGGGCGCGAGCGCCACGTCGTCGAACTTGCGGGAAGGGGTGCTGACGGTCTGCAAGGCGATTTCCGGGGAGAGGTTTACCTCACGGTTCGCGTTGTTGTATGAACCGTTGCTGCCAGGTGCTTGCGATGTGGGCGTGACTTCGTCGTCCCAGGTCAACATAAGTTTTCCAGTGCTCGAATTATGTGAGCAGTGATGCAAATTGCAAAGTGTCCGTTCACATCACCGCCCGATTTTGTTGCTCCTATGCATCGTGCCGATGTCGGAGAACATCGACACATGCGCCTTCATCGAGTCACTGGCACGCTTCGCAACCCGGATCGTCGATCGCGCAGAACTTGATGTCGGTCGCCGGCGCTGCAGCACTTGCCGCGTTCATCTGCGACTGCGCCGCAGCCGCGGCTTTCTCGAGTGCACTCATGCCGCCACCACCCGACGCACCGTTCGACACCGCGTTCAGGCGGCCCGACTGCACGGTGGACTTCTCGGCCTGCGTCGCGCTGGTCGTGCGCAGGTAATAGGTGGTCTTCAGGCCGCGCAGCCATGCGAGCTTGTAGGTCTCGTCCAGCTTCTTGCCCGAGGCGCCCGCCATATAGATATTGAGCGACTGCGCCTGGTCGATCCACTTCTGGCGGCGCGCGGCGGCTTCCACCAGCCACACCGGCTCGACCTCGAAGGCCGTGGCGTACAGCGCCTTGACGTCTTCCGGCACGCGGTCGATCGGGTTGAGCGAACCGTCGAAGTGCTTGAGGTCCATCACCATCACGTCGTCCCACAGGCCCAGGCGCTTCAAGTCGCGCACCAGGTAGTGGTTGATCACCGTGAACTCGCCGGACAGGTTCGACTTGACCGACAGGTTGCCGAAGCACGGCTCGATGGAGGCATCGACCCCGATGATGTTGGAGATGGTGGCCGTGGGGGCGATCGCGATGCAGTTGCTGTTGCGCATGCCGTCGAGGGCGATCTTCTTGCGCAGGGCGTCCCAGTCGAGCGTGGCCGAGCGGTCCACCTCGACATAGCCGCCGCGTTCGCTGGCCAGCAGGTCCAGCGTGTCGGGCGGCAGGATGCCGTTGTCCCACAGCGAGCCCTTGTAGCTGGAATAGCGGCCGCGCTCGCGCGCCAGTTCCGTGGACGCCCAGTAGGCGTGGTAGCACACGGCTTCCATCGACTTGTCGGCGAAAGCGACGGCCTGCTCGGACGCGTACGGGATGCGCAGTTCATACAGCGCGTCCTGGAATCCCATGATGCCCAGGCCCACCGGGCGGTGGCGCATGTTGGAATCGCGCGCCTTCTTGACGGCGTAGTAATTGATGTCGATCACGTTGTCGAGCATCCGCATCGCGACCTGGATCGTCTTCTTCAGCTTGTCCTGGTCGATCGCGCCGTTCTTCAGGTGCTGGACCAGGTTGACCGAGCCGAGGTTGCAGACGGCCGTCTCGGTGTCGCTGGTGTTGAGGGTGATCTCGGTGCACAGGTTGGACGAGTGCACCACGCCCACGTGCTGCTGGGGCGAGCGCACGTTGCAGGCGTCCTTGAACGTGATCCAGGGGTGGCCCGTCTCGAACAGCATCGAGAGCATCTTGCGCCACAGGTCGGTGGCCGGCAGCGTCTTGGTCGGCTTGATCTCGCCGCGCCTGGCTTTTTCCTCGTAGGCGACGTAGGCCTTCTCGAACTCGGTGCCGAACTTGTCGTGCAAGTCCGGCACGTTGGAGGGCGAGAACAGCGTCCACTCGCCCTTTTCCATCACGCGGCGCATGAACAGGTCGGGGATCCAGTTGGCCGTGTTCATGTCGTGCGTGCGGCGGCGGTCGTCGCCGGTGTTCTTGCGCAGCTCGAGGAACTCCTCGATGTCGAGGTGCCAGCTCTCCAGGTAGGTGCAGACCGCCCCCTTGCGCTTGCCGCCCTGGTTGACGGCCACCGCCGTGTCGTTGACCACCTTCAGGAAGGGCACGACGCCCTGCGATTCGCCGTTGGTGCCCTTGATGTGCGAGCCGAGCGCGCGCACGCGCGTCCAGTCGTTGCCCAGGCCGCCCGCGAACTTCGAGAGCAGCGCGTTTTCCTTGATCGACTCGTAGATGCCGTCCAGGTCGTCCGGCACCGTGGTCAGGTAGCACGAGGACAGCTGCGAGCGCAGCGTCCCGCTGTTGAAGAGCGTCGGCGTGGACGACATGAAGTCGAACGTCGACAGCACCTCGTAGAACTCGATCGCGCGGGCTTCGCGGTCGATCTCGTTCAGCGCCAGGCCCATGGCCACGCGCATGAAGAAGGCCTGCGGCAGCTCGATGCGCTTCTTGCGCACGTGCAGGAAGTAGCGGTCGTACAGCGTCTGCAGCCCCAGGTAGTCGAACTTCAGGTCGCGGTCGGCCTTCAGCGCCGCGCCCAGCCGCTTCAGGTCGAAGTTCAGGAGCTCGGGGTTGAGCAGCTCGGCCTCCACGCCCTTCTTGATGAAGCCGGGGAAGTAATCGGCGTAGCTCGCCGCCGCTTCGGCCGGCGACAGGTCGCGGCCGATCACTTCCTTGAAGATCGTGTGCAGCAGCAGGCGCGCGGTGGCGAAGGTGTAGTCCGGGTCCTTTTCGATCAGCGTGCGCGCGGCGAGGATCGAGGCCTTGTAGACCTCGTCGATCGGCACGCCGTCGTACAGGTTGCGCATCGTCTCGCCGACGATCGGCTCGCTCTTCACGTCGGCCGACAGGCCGGCGCAGGCGGCCTCGATCAGCTGCTTGAGCGCGTTCAGGTCGAGCGGCACGCGATGGCCGCCGTCGACGACATGCAATTGCGGCTGCTTGGGCGCCTCGGCCTTCGTTTCCTTCGCCCGCTCCTGCGCACGGCGCTCGCGGTACAGCACGTAGGCGCGCGCGACGTCATGCTGGCCGCTGCGCATCAGGCCGAGCTCGACGGCGTCCTGCACGTCCTCGATGTGGAACGTGCCGCCGCCCGGTCGCGAACGCACCAGCGCGCGGATCACGGACTGCGTGAGCTGGTCCACCGTCTCGCGCACCGAGGCCGATGCCGCGCCCTGCGTGCCGTGCACGGCCAGGAACGCCTTCATCATGGCGATGGCGATCTTGTTGGGCTCGAACGGGACCACCGAGCCGTTGCGGCGGATGATCTGGTAATTCGCGAGGGGATTCGCGGTTGCTTGCGGCGCCTGGGACGCGGTGTACAGGGAAGCGGCAGCCGGGCCGGTGGTGGTGCTCGAAACAGATTGCATTCGGCGTATTTCCTCTGCGGTGTTTGTTCTTCGGGGAGCGGGAGTGTAGCGTGGTTCGCGCGTCTCAAGCACTATATATGGGGGCAAGCCACTGTCAAGCTCACTACATCTAGTGCTTCTACCAACTTGTGGGCCAGCTGTGGACAGGGTGTTGGCAATGCCCCGTGGCTGAGCAGGAGAGCGCGTTGTCGCTGGACGGACGATCCACAAGCGAGCATTGACGCGGGCTGGCGCGCGGATTCGCGGTGGAATGCGCGTCCTTGCTTGCGCGGGCGAACGAGTAACAGCGTGTTGCCCGCGGAGGGCGTGCGACAGGCGGTGGGGCTCGCGTCAGGCGGTGCCCGTCAGTCCTCATCTAAAAATCGGCCAGCCGGGCACCGCCTGACGCGAGTGCGAGCGCCGTGCAGGGCGACAACCAATCCTCTCCGAGCACGCGCAAGGTGCCCTCGCGGCATGGGCCATTCGGACTGGCCGAATGGGCCATGCCGCGAACCCGCGACGCCTCACGTCAGCCCGGAAACCGCTCCCTGGGCCACGCCAGTTCGCGCTGCAGGCGCGGCCAGTCGAAGCCCGGGCCGGGGTCCCGCTTGCGGCCGGGCGCGATGTGTTCGTGGCCGGCGATGTGTTCGATCGGATAGCGCTGCGCGATCGCGGCGGCGAGTTGCGCCAGCGTCTCGTACTGGGCGGACTCGAAGGTGCCGCCCTCCAGGCCCTCGAGCTCGATGCCCACCGAATCGTCGTTGCAGTTCTCCCGGCCGCGCCAGCACGAGGCGCCGGCGTGCCAGGCGCGATCGTCGCAATCGACGAACTGCCACAGCTCGCCGCCGCGGCGGATGTAGAAATGCGCCGACACTTCCATGCCCTCGATGGACTTGAAGTACGGGTGCGCGTTCCAGTCCAGCGTGTTGGTGAAAAGCTGCTGCACCTCGTCGCCGCCGTACCGGCCGGGCGGCAGGCTGATCGAGTGCACGACGATGAGGTCCACGTTCGCGCCCGAGGGGCGCGGGCCGAAGTTGGGCGACGCGAGACGGCGGGCGAAGCGGTACCAGCCGCCGTCCCACAGCGGCGAGGCTTCAGCCCTCGTCATTGTCATTGTCCGTACCGCCCGGCACGGCGATCGCGAGCCGCGCGATGCGGTAGCGGATCTGGCGCAGCGACAGGCCGAGCCGCTGCGCGGCGGCGGTGCGGTTGAAGCCGGTCTCGCGCAGCGCCTTCACGAGGATCTCGCGCTCCTGCTGGTCGAGGTACGCCTGCAGGTCCTGCGGCATCTCGGCCGGCGGCTTCGGCGCCGCATCGAGCGCCCCAGGCTGCGACGGCGGCGCGCGGTCGACCTGCAGCTCCTCGCCGTCGGACAGGGCCACCGCGCGATGCAACAGGTTCTCCAGCTCGCGCACGTTGCCGCTGAGCGGGTGCGCCATCAGCTGCTCCATCACGGCGGGCGACAGCTGCGGCGTGGGCATGCCCGACTCCCGCGCGATGCGCGCGAGCAGCGACTCGCACAGCATGGGCAGGTCCTCGCGGCGCTCGCGCAGCGGCGGCACCATGATTTCGATCACGTTCAGCCGGAAGAACAGGTCCTGGCGGAAGCGCCCGGCCTGGACGTCGGCGCCCAGGTCCTTGTGCGTGGCGCTGACGACGCGCACGTCCACCGCGTCCTCCTGCGTCGAGCCGAGCGAGCGCACGTGGCGCTCCTGGATCGCACGCAGCAGCTTGGACTGCATGGGCAGCGGCAGGTCGCCGATCTCGTCGAGGAACAGCGTGCCGCCCCGCGCCGCCTGGAAGTAGCCCTCGCGGTCGGCGGCGGCGCCGGTGTACGAGCCCTTCTTGGCCCCGAAGAACTCCGCTTCGAGCAGGGTCTCGGGGATGGCGCTGCAGTTCACGGCCACGAACGGGCCTTCGGCCCGGTGGCTGCAGGCATGGATCGCGCGCGCCACCAGCTCCTTGCCGGTGCCCGACTCGCCGCGCACGAGCACCGGCGCCATGCTGCGCGCCACCTTGCCGATACGCTCCTTGACCGTGCGCATCGCGGCCGATTCGCCCACCAGCCGCTGCAGCGCATTCTGCGCATTGCCTGCGCCCGGTGCCGCGCCGCGGCTCGCCGCCCGCGGGCGCTGGGCTCCGGCCGCGGACTCGGCGATCGCCGACGCGACCACGGTGCGGAACTGCTTCAGGTCCACCGGCTTGGTGAGGTAATCGAAGGCGCCGGCCTTGAGCGCCTCCACCGCGTTCTCGGCCGAGCCGTAGGCCGTCATGACGATGCAGCGCTCGCCGCGCTGCTCCGCCGCCATCCACTTGAGCAGTTCGATGCCGTGGCCGTCGGGCAGCCGCATGTCGGTGATCACCGCGTCGAACTTCTTGGCCGCAAGCTGGGCGCTGGCCTCGGCGAGCGAAGCGGCCGCGTCCACGCGGTAGCCCTCGCGCAGCAGCGTGAGTTCGTAGAGCGTGCGCAGGTCGGGTTCGTCGTCGACGACCAGCACTTGCGCGGAAGAAGCCGGGGTGGACATCAGGCGGTCATTTTGTCAAAGGATGCAGGACTGGCCACGGCCGCGCCATGCGCGAAGATCACCACGAACTCGTTGCCCTCGCGCGCATCGCCCGCGACACCGGACAGCGCGCGCTCGTAGCCCATCGTCGCGCCGTGACGTTCGCACAGCTCGCGGCAGATGTACAGGCCCAGGCCGCTGGAGCGGCTCTCCGACGAGAAGAATGGCTCGAACAAGTGGCGCTGCACCGACGGTTCGAGCGGCGCGCCGTCGCTCCACACGTGCAGGCTGGCGTGCGCGCCGGTGAGGCGCGTCCAGACCCGGATCGAGTCCGGCTGCTCGCCGGCGTAGCGCAGCGCGTTGTCCAGGAGGTTGACCAGCACGCGCCGCAAGTGGTCCGGCTCGAAACGCACGGCGAAGCCCGGCGCGGCCAGCGACAGCTGCAGGCGCGACGCGCTGCGGGTCTGCATCGCCCAGTCGTCGCAGGCGGCGGCCACCGCGCCATCGAGCACCAGCATCTCCGCCGCGGCGCCCGGGCCGTGGCGCGCGCGAGAGATGTCCAGGATCTCCTCGACGATCTGCTGCAGCCGCTGGGCGTTCTTGCGCACCAGCGAACTGAGCTGCTTCAGGCCCGGCTCCTTCAGGTCCTCCTCCATCAGCTCGTTGGCCTGCGCGATGGCGGCCAGCGGATTGCGGATCTCGTGCGCGACGGCCGCCGACATGCGGCCCATCGCCGCGAGCTTCTCGGTGCGCAGGCGCGCCTCCATCTCGCGCAGGTCCTGCAGGAACATCACGCACAGGCCTTCGGACGCCGTTTCCTCGGGCGCGGTGAGCCGCGTGCGGACGTGGATGCGCCGCGGGCTCGCGTCTTCTTCCTCCAGTGCCACCTCGCCCCATTGCGGCCGGTGCTGCGCGAAGGTGCTCCCCGCCATTTCGCGCAGCGGCTCCCAGGCGGGCTGCGCGGCGAGCGCGAAGGGCTGCTTGTCGTTCACCTCGACGAAGCCCAGCAAGGCGCGCGCGGCCGGGTTCGCGGCCTGCACACGGCCGTGGCCGTCCACGACCATCACCCCCTCGGACAGGGCCTCGATCACCAGCTCGTTGACTTGCGCCTGCGTGCGCGCCGCGCGACGGCCGTGCCGCGCCGCCTCCTCCTCGCGCGCCAGCCGCGCCGCGAGCAGGTTGACGACAAAGGCCAGCGCGAAATAACCGGTGCCCGTCAGCCCCGCCTGCAGGTAGCGCGAGGCGGCGGCATCGCCGGGAACATGCAGCGCGACGATCCATGCGTCGGCCAGCAGCAGCAACGCCACCCCGGCCGCCGTGCCCAGCGCCAGCAGCGTCGAGCCCAGGACCGCGGCCATCAGCACGGGCAAGGCGAACAGCGGCGAGTAATTGATGCCGCCGGCCTGCAGGAACTGCAACGCCGCGAAGGCGATCAGGTCCACGCCGATGGTGGACACCCAGTGCGCGTCGAAGGACTGGCCGGGCGCCTTGGGCCGCGTGAACACGCGCACCGCGAACGCCGCGAGCAGGTAGGTGGCGCACAGGAAGACCAGCCAGTTGCTCACGTTGAGCACGGGCGCCGCCAGCGTATGCAGCGCACCGAGCAGCACCATCAGCACGAGGGCGATGGTGATGCGCGCGGTCATGAAGCCGCGCCACAGCCGCGCGAAGGCCGTATCGAACGGCAGGGTGCCAGCCGATCCGGCCGCGTCCGTCATCCGTCAGGCCTCGGCGCGCTGCCGGTGCTCGGCGCAGCAATAGAGCTGCCCCCCGGGCCCGGGCAGTGCTTCGCTGCGCGGCAAGTGCACGCGGCACACCGGGCATTCCACCATGTCCTGCGGCGCCGGCGGAGCCGGGCCGCGCGACCCCGGGGCCCGGCCCTGCATCTGCCGGCCGCCACGCATGTACCAGATGACCGCGAGGATCACGGCGATCAGCAGCAGGTATTTCATGATGCGCGCCTCAGGATCACTTCGAGCACGAAGCGCGATCCGGCATAGGCCAGCAGCAGCAGGATCGAGCCCGTGTAGAGCACGCGCACCGCCTTGCGCCCGCGCCAGCCGAAACGCAGGCGCCCGAGCAGCAGGAAGGCGAACACCAGCCAGGCCAGGATCGAGAACACCGTCTTGTGGTCCAGGCGCAGCGGCTGCCCGTACAGCGTCTCCGAGAACAGGAGGCCGGCCAGCAAGGTTGCCGACAGCAGCACGAAACCGATGGTGGCGAAGCGGAAGGTGAGCCGCTCGAGCGTGAGCAGCGGCAGGCCCGCGTCGGCATCGGCCCCCTGGCGCATCGCGTGCTCGGCGCGCATCATCAGCCAGGCATGCACCGCCGCGGCGGCGAACAGGCCGTAGGAGGCGACGCCCAGTGCCAGGTGCAAGGGCAGCCACGGCGAGGCCAGCGCATGCAAGGGCGTGCCCGGATAGAACAGCGCCAGCAGCACGGCGATGCTGCCCAGGCCCGCCAGCGCCCAGCGGGCCTGCAGTTGCGGGAACACCTGCCGCTCGACCGCGTAGACCGTGAGCACGAGCCACGCGGTGACGGACAGGGCAGGCGCGAAGCCGAAGCGCGGCGGCTGGCCGAGCAACAGGCCCCAGGCGATCGCCCCGAGGTGCAACAGCCACGCGGCGACCAGGGCGAAACGCGCGCCGCTTTCGCCCAGGCGCGAGGCGCCGGCTGCGGAGATCGCATAGGCCAGCGCGGCCGCGATGGCGAGCACCGCGTGCGCGTCGAGGCCGCTCGGTAGAATCATGCGCACAGTTTAGCCGCGCTTCTCTTCCGTGAAGCCCGGCCCATCGCATGGCTTCCGCACTCACCGACAAACTCTCGCGCCTCGCGAAGGAAATCCGCGGCCAGGCCCGCATCACCGAATCCAACGTGCAGGACATGTTGCGCGAGGTGCGCATGGCCCTGCTCGAAGCCGACGTGGCGCTGCCCGTCGTGCGCGATTTCGTCGCCCGCGTCCGCGACAAGGCCCTGGGCCAGGAAGTGCTGGGCTCGCTGTCGCCCGGCCAGGCCCTGGTGGGCATCGTGCACCGCGAACTCGCCGCGACGATGGGCGAAGGCGTGTCGGACATCAATCTCGCCGCCCAGCCGCCGGCCGTCATCCTCATGGCCGGCCTGCAGGGCGCCGGCAAGACGACCACCACGGCCAAGCTCGCCAAGTACCTGATCGAGAAACGCAAGAAGAAGGTGCTCACGGTCTCCGGCGACGTGTACCGCCCCGCCGCCATCGAGCAGCTCAAGACCGTCACCAGGCAGGCCGGCGCCGAGTGGTTCCCCAGCTCGCCCGAGCAGAAGCCGGTGGAGATCGTCCGCGCCGCGCTGGATTACGCGAAGAAGCAGTATTTCGATGTGCTGCTGGTCGACACCGCCGGCCGCCTCGCCATCGACGAGGCGATGATGGCCGAGATCAAGCAGCTGCACGCGGCGCTGAACCCGGTCGAGACGCTGTTCGTGGTCGACGCGATGCAGGGCCAGGACGCCGTGAACACGGCCAAGGCCTTCAAGGAAGCCTTGCCGCTCACCGGCATCGTGCTCACCAAGATGGACGGCGATTCGCGCGGCGGCGCGGCGCTGTCGGTGCGGCAGGTGACCGGCGCGCCGATCAAGTTCGCGGGCGTCTCCGAGAAGATCGACGGGCTCGAGCAGTTCGACGCCGAGCGCCATGCCGGCCGCATCCTCGGCATGGGCGACATCGTCGCGCTGGTCGAGCAGGTCACGGCCGGCGTCGACATGGAAGCCGCGCAGAAGCTCGCGGCCAAGGTCAAGAGCGGCAGCGGGTTCGACCTGAACGACTTCCTCGCGCAGATCCAGCAGATGAAGCAGATGGGCGGGCTGTCCTCGCTGATGGACAAATTGCCCGCGCAGATGACGGCCAAAGCCGGCAACGTCGACATGGACAAGGCCGAGCGGGACATGCGGCGCAAGGAAGGCATCATCAACAGCATGACGCAGCTGGAGCGTCGCAAGCCCGAGATCATCAAGGCCACGCGCAAGCGCCGCATCGCCGCCGGCGCCGGCGTGCAGGTCCAGGAAGTGAACCGCCTGCTCAACGAGTTCGAGCAGATGCAGGGCATGATGAAGAAGATGAAGGGCGGCGGCCTCATGAAGCTGATGAAGCGCATGGGCGGCGGCAAGGGCGGCATGCCGAAGCTGCCGTTCTGACGCATACTGCGTCCCCGTGAACATCGTCGACAGCTTCGCGGACATCTCCCGCTTCGTCGCGCTGCGCCGCGACATCCATCAGCACCCCGAACTCGGCTTCGAGGAACACCGCACCTCGAAGATCGTCGCCGACCTGCTGCGCGAATGGGGCATCGAAGTGCACACCGGCATCGCCGGCACCGGCGTGGTCGGCGTGCTCCAGTGCGGCGACGGCCGGCGCACGATCGGCCTGCGGGCGGACCTGGACGCGCTGCCCCTGCAGGAAGAGAACCGGTTCGCGCATCGCTCGCGGCACGACGGCCGCATGCACGCCTGCGGGCACGACGGCCACACGACCATGCTGCTGGCCGCCGCCTGGCACCTAGCGAAGACCCGCGACTTCAGCGGCACGGTGAACTTCATCTTCCAGCCCGCCGAGGAGATGGGCAAGGCCGGCGCGCTCAAGATGATCGAGGACGGCCTGTTCGAGCGCTTCCCCTGCGAAGCCGTGTTCGCCCTGCACAACTTCGCGATCGAGGGCGTCGGCAACTTCGCGCTCAACCATGCGGCGTTGATGGCATCGAGCAACACCTGGAAGGTGACGATGCACGGCCGCGGCACGCACGCGTCGCTGCCGCACACGGGGATCGATCCCGTCGGTGCGGTGATCGACCTGGCGCAGCAACTGCAGTCGCTCGTGCCGCGGGTGATCCCCTCGACCGAGCGGGCGCTGCTGGCGGTCACGCAATTGCGCGGCTCGGATGCGCCCAACGTGATTCCCGACCTGGCCTCGGTGGGCGGCACGATCCGCACGTTCTCTGTCGAAGCCACGGACAAGCTCGAAGCCGGCTTGCGCCGCCTCGCGGAAGGCATCGCCCAGGCCCACGGCTGCACGGCGGACATCTTCTTCCGCCGCGCCTCGCCCCCGGTCGTCAACCACGAGCGGGAAGCGCGCTTCGCGGCCGAGGTGATGCGCGAGGTCGTCGGCGCGGACCGCGTGAACGAGCACCTGCCCGCCGTGATGGGCGCGGAGGACTTCGCCCACATGTTGCGCGTGAAGCCCGGCTGCTACGCCTTCATCGGCAACGGCGACGGCTCGCACCGCCTGCCCGACCACGGCGCGGGTCCGTGCATCATCCACAACACCTCGTTCGACTTCAACGACGAGATCATCCCCATCGGCGCGAGCTACTACGTGCGGCTCGTGCAGCGCTGGCTCGCCCAACCCGCCGCCTGAGGAGAGGCCTTCCATGCATCGCATCCTTCGCACCGCCCTCGCCGCCCTGCTCGTCGCGGCGGGATCGTCCGCCTTCGCCCAGCGCGTCATCCACCTGGTCGTGCCGTTCGGCCCCGGCGCCGTGCAGGACACCATCGCGCGCACCTTCAACAACGAACTGGGCCAGGCGCTCGGCGCGTCGGTGATCGTGGAGAACAAGCCGGGCGCCGGCGGCACGATCGGGACGGCGGCGGTCGCGAAGTCGCCGGCGGACGGCACGACGCTCATCGTCGCGGCGGCGAGCCACACACTCGCGGGGCACCTGTACAGCAAGCTGCCCTACGACCCGATCAAGGACTTCACCGGCGTCGCCTTCATCGGCAACACCGGCTACGTGATCGCCGCGCCGTCGAACCTGGGCGTGGGCACGATGGCCGACTACATCAAGCTGCTCAGGGCCAAATCCGGGCAGTTCAACTACGCGTCGGCGGGCAACGGCAGCGCCACCCACCTGGGCATGGCCTATTTCCTCGCGAAAGCGGGCCTGCAGATGCAGCACGTGCCGATGAAATCCACCGGCGATGCGGTGAACGAGCTGCTCGCCGGCCGCGTGCAGGGCGTCACCTCGGCGCTGATCGGCATCGTGCCGTTCAAGCAGGACGCACGCATCAAGCTGCTCGCCTACACCGGCGCGCAGCGTTCGAAGTTCCTCCCCGAGCTGCCGACGGTGGCCGAAAGCGGGGTGCCCGGCTACAAGTTCGATTCCTGGATCGGCGTGCTGGCGCCGGCGGGCCTGCCGAAGGCGGAGCTGGACAAGCTCAATGCCGCGATGAACAAGGTGTTGGCGATGCCCGAAGTGCAGGAGCGGCTGACGCGCCTGGGCGTGGAGCCCGGCACGATGCCGGCGGAGGATTTCCAGAAGCTGCTGCGCGCCGACTGGGACACGGCCGGCGCGATCGTGAGGGCCTCCGGCGCGCGGATCGAATGAGCGGCTTCAGGCCGCCGCTTCTTCCTTGACGCACACCTCGCCGCGCAGCGAGTGCGGCAGCGCCTCGGTGATCGTCACGTCGACCATCTGCCCGATCAGGCGCGGCTGACCCGGGAAGTTGACGATCCGGTTGCACTCGGTGCGGCCCATCAGCTCGCTGTCATCCTTGCGCGAGCGGCCTTCGACCAGCAGGCGCTGCACCGTGCCCACGCGGCTCTCCGAAATGCGGCGCGCGTTCGCCTCGATGGCCTGCTGCAGCACGTACAGGCGCTTCAGCTTCACCTCCTGCGGCGTGTCGTCGTGCAATTGCGCGGCCGGCGTGCCCGGGCGCGGGCTGAAGACGAAGCTGAAGCTGGCGTCAAAGCCGACGTCCTCGATCAGCTTCATCATCTTCGCGAAATCGTCCTCGGTCTCGCCGGGGAAGCCGACGATGAAGTCGCTCGACAGCGAAATGCCGGGCCGCACCGCGCGCAGCTTGCGCACCGTGCTCTTGTATTCCATCGCGGTGTAGCCGCGCTTCATTGCCATCAGGATGCGGTCGCTGCCGTGCTGCACCGGCAGGTGCAGGTGGTTCACGAGCTGCGGCACGCGGCCGTACACCTCGACGAGGCGCTGCGTGAATTCGTTCGGGTGGCTGGTGGTGTAGCGGATGCGCTCGATGCCGGGGATCTCGGCAACGTATTCGATCAGCAGCGCGAAATCCGCGATCTCGCTCGTGGCGCCCATCCGGCCGCGGTAGGCGTTGACGTTCTGGCCGAGCAGCGTCACTTCCTTCACGCCCTGGTCCGCCAGGCCCGCGACCTCCGTCAGCACGTCCTCGAACGGGCGCGACACTTCCTCGCCGCGCGTGTAAGGCACCACGCAGTAGCTGCAGTATTTGGAACAGCCTTCCATGATCGACACGAACGCCGTCGCGCCCTCCACCCGCGCGGGCGGCAGGTTGTCGAATTTCTCGATCTCGGGAAAGCTGATGTCGACCTGCGGCCGTTGCTGGCGCGCCCGCGCGTCGAGCAATTGCGGCAACCGATGCAGCGTCTGCGGCCCGAACACCACGTCCACATAGGGCGCGCGCTCGATGATCGCCGCGCCTTCCTGCGAAGCGACGCAGCCGCCGACGCCGATCAGCACGCCCTTCTCCTTCAGGTGCTTGACGCGCCCGAGGTCGGAGAACACCTTCTCCTGCGCCTTCTCGCGCACCGAACAGGTATTGAACAGGATCAGGTCGGCCTGCTCGACGTCGGTGGTCGGCTCGTACCCTTCGGCCGCGTTCAGCACGTCGGCCATCTTGTCCGAGTCGTACTCGTTCATCTGGCAGCCGAAGGTCTTGATGAAGACTTTCTTCATGCCCTGCCCCTCGTTCATCGCCGCGCGCCGAAGATCAAGGCGAGCATGTCCACGAATTTCCGGGCGTCGCTGCCGGTGTCACCCAGCTTGCCGTACTCGTCCGGCGTGAGGAGCCACACTTCGTGCACGAGGCCCCCGGCGTCGCGCTTGTAGACCACCGGCACCGTGCTGCCCGCAAGCGCCCCGGAAAGCACCAGCATGTTGCGCAGGTCGTGGATGCGCGCGCCGGGCGAGAGCCGGTCGTCCTTGCCGTCCATCCGGATGACCGGCGGCAGGCTGACGTTCATCTGGCCGAGTGAGACGTCCTTCGGGATCTCACGGCGCAGGGACTCCTGCGCGAGCGATGCCGACGGCATTACGGCGCCGAGCGCGGCCAGGGATAGGATGGCTGCGAGCGCCAGGCGCGCCCGCATCGAGAAGCAGCGGTTCATGGTGTAGATCCAGAGGCTGTCGTGAGGATGGGCGATTTTAACAATGGGTCACAGCGCGCCGGTCCGGCGGCTGGGCCGCAAGCCACAATGAGGCCCTCGCCACTCCCGTGAGGTATTTCGCATGCTTTCGATCATCGGCACCATCATCGTCGGCTTCATCGTCGGCCTGATCGCCCGCGCCGTCAAACCCGGCGACGACAAGATGGGCATCGTCATGACGACCCTGCTCGGCATCGCCGGCGCCTTCGTCGCACGCTATGTCGGCGCCGCGCTGGGCTGGTACTCCCCGGAACAGCCGGCTGGCTGGATCGCATCGGTGATCGGCGCGGTCGTGCTGCTGTTCCTCTACGGCCTGGTGCGCCGCCGCACCCCCTGAAGAAAAAAGCCCAGCGAGCAATCGCTGGGCTTTTCGTTTTGTCTGGTGGCGCTTCACGGACTCGAACCGCGGACCTGTGGATTATGATTCCATCGCTCTAACCGACTGAGCTAAAGCGCCAGAGCCGGTGATTATAAACGGTTCGTCAGGCGATCACCGTGACCCGCAAATCCGGGTCCTTCCTCAGCACTTCCACCCCCACGCTGCGCTCATGGCGCTGCAGCAGCAGGTCGCAGCTGCGGCCGGGCGCGCCGACGCGCGAGATGCGCAGCCAGTCGACGAAGGCCGGCAGACGCGGCGAATGCATGACCACCTCCGTGCCGCCGTGCACGATCTCCAAGCCCAGGCAGGCCTGCAGCATCGCGAACGGTGCGGCGGCGGCCCAGGCCTGCGGCGCGCACGCGACCGGGTAGAGCGTCGGCCCCGACGCCTCGCGCCGCGCGAAACCGCAGAACAGCTCGGGCAGGCGGTGCAGGTCGAAATGGACGCTCGCGTCGAAGATCGCACTCGTCAGCTTCACCGCGTCGGCCGTGCGCGCGTACTGCGCCATGCCCAGCGCGGCAATCGCGTTGTCGTGCGGCCAGACCGAACCGTTGTGGTACGACATCGGGTTGTAGCGCGGCTGGCCTTGCGCGATCGTGCGGATACCCCAGCCGGTGAAGAACGCCGGCGACATCAGGCCGTCGACGATACGGGTGGCGTGCTCGGGGGTCGCGATGCCGCTCCACAGGCAATGGCCCGGGTTGGACGACAGCACCTCGCAGCGGCGCTTGTCGGCGTCGAGCGCCAGCGCGTACGTGCCCAGCTCCTCGCTCCAGAAAGCCGCCTGGAACTTGTCCTTGAGCAGCTGCGCCTGTTCGGCGAGCTGGGACGCCAGCACTTCATCGCCCAGCACATGGGCCACCCGCGCGAGCAGGCGCTTGGCGTCGTACACATAGCCCTGCACTTCGCACAGGGCGATGGGCGCAGTGGCCATCTGGCCGTCGCTGTGGAACACCGAATCGTGCGAGTCCTTCCAGCCCTGCTGCGTGAGGCCGTCGCGGCTCTTGCGCGCGTATTCGACGAAGCCGTCGCCATCCGGGTCGCCATAGGTGTCGATCCACCTCAGAGCCGCCAGCAGGTTCGGCCAGATCTCGCGGATGAATTCGGCGTCGCCCGTGCGCTTCCAATACAGCGCGGCGAGCACCACGAACAGCGGCGTCGAATCGACCGAGCCGTAATAGCGGCTGAACGGGATCTCGCCGGTGGCCGCCATTTCCGACAGGCGCGCCTCGTGCAGGATCTTGCCCGGCTCGGCGTCGTGCCTGGCATCGATCTCCGTCGCCTGCGTGCCGGCGAGGAACTGCAGGACGCCGCGCGCGAGCGACGGATCCATCCACAGGCACTCGATCGCCGTGAGGATGCCGTCGCGTCCGAAGGTCGTGGAATACCACGGCACGCCGGCGAAGGGATAGGGGCCGCTCGGCAGCAGCGTCGTGAGCATCGCCAGGTCGGACAGCGACTGCTCGAGCCAGATGTTGGCCAGCGGGTTCGACGTGTCGATGCGGCAGCCCTCCTCGTGCTGGCGCTGCCATTCGCGCCGGCCCGCCTCCAGCGCCGCGGCGAAAGGCAGGGCCGTGGGCAGCGGTTCGCCCTCGCATTCGCAGGTCACCGTGATCTCGACGTCGTGTTCGGCGCCGGGCGCGAGTGCCAGCTCGAAGACCGCGGCGTGCTCGGACAGGCTCTGGGGCGCGGGGTCGAAACGCAGGTGCGTGCGGCGGATGACGGCGTCGAGCCCGCGGTACGACAGCGTGACCACGCCGTTCTCCACCCGCGGGGCCAGCATCTCGCCGCGCCGCTCGCGGCGCATCCCGCGCACCTCGAACAGGTCGATGAAGTCGGCCGCGAACGACAGCCCCATGCGCACTTCGGCGAGGTCCGCGCCGTGGTTCGCCACGCGCAGCCGCTCCTGGCAGGCGGCCTGGCGCAGCAGCTTGGTGCGGTGCAGGTGCAGGATGCCCTTGGGCAGCACCACCTGGTGCTCGACCGAGATGTCGGGGTTCATCAGGTCGATGCCCAGCACGCTGTTCGCGTGCTCGATGCCCGAGCCCAACTGCAGCGGGCGCAGGCCGTCCACCAGCAGCTCCATGTGGGACAGGTGGCGCGTGTCGTTGTGGTACAGCCCCTCGTCGGCGGAGGCCAGCGCGCCGATGTCTCCGAAACGATCGAAGATGGCGAAGGTCTCGCCGCTCTTGAGGACCTGCGGCTGGATCTCGGTGTGCGCGAGCGTCGCGAGCACGTACCAGTTGTCGCCGTGCTGGATCTTTCTCTTCTTGTCCATGATGGCAGCGCCCCGCGCCCGTTCAGGCGACCATGCTCTTCCTGGCGGATGCGGCCAGCTCGCGATACAGCGCGAGGTAATTGCGCGCCATCACCTCCGACGAGAAACGCCGCTCGAACGTCTCACGGCAGGCGCGCCGGTCGATGGCGGCGATGCGCCGCGCCGCCGCGATCGCCTGCTGCTGGTCGTTGACGACGAAGCCCGTCACGCCGTCGTCCACCAGCTCGGGAATGGAGCCGTGGCCATAGGCGAGCACGGGCGTGCCGCAGGCGAAAGCCTCGATGATCACCAGCCCGAACGGCTCGGGCCAATCCACCGGCATCAGGAACGCCTTCGCGTTGCCGATGAAATCGTTCTTCGCGTCCTCGCCGATCTCGCCGACGAAGGTGACCAGCGGGTGGTCCAGCATCGGCTCGATCACCTGCTCGAAGTATTCACGGTCCATCACGTCGACCTTGGCCGCGATGCGGATCGGTGTGTCGCAGGCGATGGCGATCTCGATCGCGCGGTCCAGGCGCTTTTCGGGCGAGACCCGGCCGACGAAAGCGAAGTAGTCGTCGGCGTGCGGGTGGAAGGTGTAGAGGTCGCGCGGCAGGCCATGATGCACGGTGCCGATCCAGTTCGCCCACGCGAGCGGCGTGCGCTGGCTGTTGGAGATCGACACCAGCGGGTGGTCCCTGAAGCGCTTGTGCAGCGGCTTGAGGTCGGGCAGGTCGACGCGGCCGTGCAAGGTGGTGAGGCTCGGTGTCGAGCACCGGCTCATGAGCGGCAGGTGCAAGGTCTCGATGTGGAAATGGATCACGTCGAACGAATCGCTGAGTTCGCACACGCGATCGACCATCAAGGTGTGCCAGATCACCGGGTCGGGCCTGGCCGGGTGCAGGCGCAGCGCGCGGTCGACCACGGGCACCAGGCGGCCCGACGTGCGGGAATCGCCGCTGGCGAACAAGGTGACCTCGTGGCCCATCTGGACGAGCGCTTCGGTGAGGTAATGAACGACGCGTTCGGTGCCGCCGTAGGCTCGGGGCGGAACGCTTTCGATGAGGGGGGCGACTTGGGCGATCTTCATGCTTGTAGAACGAGCAGAACCATCGGCCCGCTGGCGATGAGCCATGGACCGGGATTTGGGCGAACTCCGGTGACGATAGTGCGGAGCGTGGCGCGTGTATGTCAGCGCCGGGTGTGCCGTCGTGTCGGTCAGTCGCCGGGTGGCACCGGCCAGGGCAGCAAGCTCACCTGTTGAATGGCCCGGCTATTCGTCCAGGAAGCCGCCCCGGTAGAAGCTCCAGGCCGTGCCGTCGTGCAGGTAGAAGTGGCCGTCGGCGCAGAAGTCCTTGCCGGGGAAGAATTCACGGTAGGCCTTCGGCACCAGCCGCTCGAGCTGCTCGTCGCTCAACTCGTCGAACTCTTCGGGGGTGATGGGCTGGCCGACCCGCAGCCTTCTGGGTTCCATGGCCGCAAGTTTAAAGGCGCGGTCTACTCGCGAACCTGCAGCCAGGGCCAGCGCGCCCGGTACGAAGCCGCTTTCGCGCGGAACAGGTCGCGATGGTCGATGAGCGGGTTCGGCGCCAGCGAGCCGGCGTACAGCGCGTCGAGTCCGTTCGGCGCATACACCTCGTAGCCCTTGGCGCCAGGCCGGATGCCGACGCAGGTTGCGGGGATCAGGAAGCGGTCGATACCGTCGCGCGCGCTGGCCAGTTCGGAATAAGGGAAGCCGAAATGGCCTTCGTACCAGAGATGGACCCGCGCCTGGTTCTTCACTTCGACCACGACGCCCAGATGCGGCAGCCCGCATTCCACACGCTGCTGGACCTGCCGTTCCCCTGCTTCTGAGAGATCCGACGCATCGAAATAGAAGATGTCGTAGTCCTTGATGCCGGATTCCGGCGCCCGGCCTCCGAGCAGGTTCCACACCGTCTGGAACAGGCAGCCGGCCACCAGCCAGCCGTCCTCGAGCCCGAGCCGGTCCCACGCCGACAGGATGGCGCGGTTGTGCCGGTTCGCCAGCACGTCGCGGATGAACTGGTGTTCAGTGATGTCGGCGCGCGCATTCATCACGCGATGCGCGTGCCGCGCTTCCAGCCGAATTTCCTTCCGAACTTGTAGTTCTCGGCATCGATGCACAGGATGATCGCTTCGCCGGGAAAGGCCAGGGTCCGCTGGATTGCCTCCATGACGGCCCGCGCGCGCTGGCGGCTGTGGATCCGGTACCACGCGGTGACCGAGAAGCCGAGTACGAACAGGGGAGCATCGCCCGCCCGCGTCCGCTTTCGAAGCAGGTAGGCCTTGTGCAGTCCAGGGATGGCGCGCAGGGCCTGCTGGAGTTCACCGACCTGCCGGGCATCCAGCCCGTGCGGCAGGAACTTGTCCGTCAGCCACACCGTGCTGCGCTCCTGTTCGGCAGCGGTGATCGCCTGCTGGCGCGCGACAACGCGCTCGTGCCACCGATGGGATTCTTCGTGCCGACCTGCGTTCCAGTGGTAATCGCGCAGCAGCACGCCGGCCGGCAACGTCGCATCCTCATCGAGAGCGATCGCGCGTTCGAGCAGTTCAGCGCCGCGGGGATCGTCGCGCTCCAGCAGCCGCACTCCGAGTTGGAAGCAGACGGCGGCGTTGTCGGGGGCGCGCTCGCCCAATGCCTGCAGCTGTGCGATCGCCGCTTCGACATCGCCCGTGACGGAGTGCGTCAGGCGGGCGCGCTGCAGCGCCTCGTCCACGTCGAGTTCGGCGGAAGCCGCCTTCTCCTCCAGTTCGCGGAGCTGGCACGCTTCCTCTTGCGCCTGCTGATAGCGCTCCTGCCAGGCCGCCGCGACACGGCTGCGCCACACCTCGTCCATCTGTGCGCACAAGACGGCAGCGTGATCGCCGAGGAGCCGCTCGGCGGATTGCCCGATCGCAGGCAAGCTGAGCTCCAGGGGCACGCCGATCGCCGCCAAACGGTCCGGCAAGGACGGGTGCGTGTCGGCGGTGCCGGTCTTCGCGGCGGCGGCCTCCTGCAGCCACGCCGTTGCTGCGTCCGCACCGAGCTCCGGCGAAGTCACGGGCGTGAAGGCCATCATGGGCGAGAGGGTCGGCGCAGGTTCGATGTCGGCGCGGCGGTGGACTTCCGGCCAGAACTTTTCCGCCATGAACCGGGCCGCAAGGTCCACATTCGTGAGGGCCTGACCGACGGCTCGCGGCGAGGTGAGGTGCGCGGCTGTCGCATCCGCCTCGTATTCGTTCTGGCGCGCAAGCGGAAACGAATAGGCCTGGAAGTACGGCACGAACCGTCGCAGGAACGGCATGAACAGGAAGCTTCCGAACGCCTGCTCCGCTTCCAGCACCTGCATCAGCTCGGCCCAGCGCATCCGCTGCCGGTAGATCCAGTTCTGCCAGCGGCCGTGCCCGCGCGCGAGATGCCCGAATTCGTGGGCCAGCACGGCGCGAAACTGCTCCACGTCCAGCGACTTCATCAAGGGCAGCCCGATCAGCAGGTAATTGCGGTGCCAGCCGAGGATCCCGAGGCGAGGTGACTGCTGCACGGCGGCATTCAGCTCCGGGACCAGCAGCACATGATCGAATGCGGGGGCATCCAGGCGCTTGCGCAGATCGTCGATGATCGAAAACAGTTCGGGCGCCGCGGATCGCCGGATCTCATGGCCCCGGGGCGGTGGAACGCGCACCCACAGCGCCTTGACGACGACCCAGAGCAATGCGCCCACGATGAACAAGAGCTTCACCCCGAGCGCCTTCAGTGCGCCGATCGTGAGGACCAGCAAGACCAGTGCAGCGACCAGGACGACCACCATGGCCGCCACGTAGCCGGTGCCCAGCAAGGCGAGCAGCAGTACCTTGCGCTTGTACGCGCCGGGGTTCCGGCGGGCGATGGGTTCCAGGCGGGTCACCCGCGCGTCGAATTCGTCGGCCGTCATGGCTCCTCCCTGCCACGAATGATAGGGTGAGCAGGCGGGCCGGTCCGCTACGGGATTGACCTCATTTCATCACGGCCACGGCACCCGAGAACGTGATGAAGGCTGCGGCGGTGGTGAGCAGGATGATGCGGGCGATGCGGCCCGTGTCGGCCTGGAAACGCTCGGCGAGCAGTGCGACGTTGCTGGCCGAAGGCAGCGCGGCGACCAGGACCATCACCGTCAGCGATTGCGGACGCAACGGAATGCCGGCCGCGATCGCGACCTGTCCCAGCGCCCACACCAGCAGCGGATGCACGAGCAGCTTCACGACGGCCACCGGCACGAAGTCGCGCGCGGGCATCGGCGCATGCTCGGCCGTCGCCGCGACGAATTGCGAGCGCGCAAGGACCGCACCGATCGTGAACAGTGCGACCGGCGAGGCCGAATCGGCCAGCAGCCCGATCGTCTGCGCGACCGGCTTCACCGGTTCGAGGTGCGCCGCCGAGGCGATGCCGCCCAGCACGATCGCCCAGGGCATCGGGTTGACGGCGACGCCTTTCAGTGCGTTCATCGCGGCGGCTTCGGCCCCGTGCACGCCCGCGCCATCGAGCCGCGAGAGCGCGATGCACAGCGAACTCGTGACCAGCAGGTCCACGAGGATCGTGAGGATCGCCGGGCCCGAGGCCTGCGCGCCGAGCAGCGCGATCAGCAGCGGCACGCCCATGAAGCCGGTATTGGGAAAGGCGGCGACCAGGGCGCCGAAGGACGCGTCGTTCCAGCCGATGCGCTCGTTGCGGCTGAATCGCACCACGCCCGCCACCAGCACCAGCGCGCTCACCAGGTACACCGAAGCCGCGACCAGGTCCAGCAGCTGCGCGATCGGCGTGCTCGCGCCGAAGCGATAGAGCATGCACGGCAGCGCGAAGTACAGCACGAAGGTGTTCAGGCCGGGAATGGCCTGAAGCGGCAGCAGGCGCCCGCGTGCGGCCACGTAGCCCGCCAGCACCAGCGCGAAGAACGGGAACGTGACCAGCAGGATGTCAAGCACGGCCGTATTTTCTTCGCAACTGCGCAGGACATTCCAAAGGGAGCTGACGGCGCACCGTATGATTCGCCGCTTTGCAAGCAGTCCGCCCCTCTCGCTGATGTCCGCCGGCCTCAACCTCGCCCAGCAGGAAGCCGTCAATTACCTGCATGGGCCTTGCCTGGTGCTGGCCGGCGCGGGCTCGGGCAAGACGCGCGTGATCACGCACAAGATCGCCCGCCTGATCCAGGCCGGGCTGGACGCGAACCGCATCGCCGCGATCACCTTCACCAACAAGGCCGCGGCCGAAATGCGCGAACGCGCGAAGTCGCTGGTGGGCAGGGACGCGAGGCAGGTCCTCGTGTGCACCTTCCACGCGCTGGGCGTGCGCATGCTGCGCCAGGACGGCGCGGCGCTGGGCCTCAAGCCCCAGTTCTCCATCCTCGATTCGGACGACGTCACGGCCATCCTGAAGGACGCCGGCGGAACCACCGACGCGGCGACCGCGCGCCACTGGCAATGGACGATCTCGCTGTGGAAGAACATGGGCCTGAACGCCGGGCAGGCCGAAGCGCAGGCGCAGAGCGACGACGAGCGCATCACGGCGCGCATCATGGCGCGCTACGAAGAGCGGCTCACCGCTTACCAGAGCGTCGACTTCGACGACCTGATCGGCCTGCCGCTGAAACTGCTGCAGCAGCACGCCGATGTTCGCGACAAGTGGCAATCGCAACTGGGCCACGTGCTGGTCGACGAGTACCAGGACACCAACGCCACGCAATACGAGCTGCTCAAGCTCCTCGTCGGTGAGCGTGGCCGCTTCACCGCGGTGGGCGACGACGACCAGTCGATCTACGGCTGGCGCGGCGCGACGCTGGACAACCTGAAGAAGCTGCCGCAGGACTTCCCGCAGCTGAAGGTGATCAAGCTGGAGCAGAACTACCGCTCGACCAGCGCGATCCTGCGCGCGGCCAACAACGTGATCGGGCCGAACCCGAAGCTGTTCCCCAAGACGCTGTTCTCCGAACTGGGCGAAGGCGAGCCGGTGCGCATCGTCGATGCGGACAACGAGGAGCACGAGGCCGAACGCGTGGTCGCGCGCATCCAGTCGATCCGCGCCAACGGTCTCGCCAAGGACTGGAAGGATTTCGCCGTGCTCTACCGCGCCAACCACATGGCGAAGGTGTTCGAGCAGGCGATGCGCAAGGCCCAGATCCCGTACAAGGTCTCGGGCGGCCAGTCGTTTTTCGACCGCGCCGAGATCAAGGACCTGTGCGCGTGGTTGCGCCTGATCGTCAACAACGACGACGACCCGGCGTTCCTGCGCGCGGTGACCTCACCCAAGCGCGGCATCGGCCACCAGACGCTGCAAAGCCTGGGCGTGTTCGCCGGACAGTACAAGCTGTCGCTGTTCGAGGCGCTGTTCTCGTCCTCGCTCGGCTCGGCGCTCAGTTCGCGCGCCGTGGGCAGCCTGCACGAGTTCGGCCGCTACATCAACGACCTCGAGTTCCGCGCCCGCCACACCACCGGCGCCGAGGACGCGCGCGCCTTCCTGCTCGAGTGGCTGAAGGACATCGGTTACGAGAAGCACCTGTTCGAGTCGGAGGAGAGCGAGAAGCTGGCCTCCGCGCGCTGGACCAACGTGCTGGAGTTCATCGACTGGATGGCGCAGCGCTGCGGCGGGCACATCGATGACACGGCCGGCGTGACGATCGCGAGCGAGAAGAAGACGCTGATGGAAGTGGCGCAGACGATCTCGCTGCTGTCCACCATCAGCGAGCGCGAGCAGGACCAGAACATGGTCACGCTCTCGACCCTGCACGCCGCCAAGGGCCTGGAGTGGCCGCACGTGATGCTGGTCGGCGTGAACGAGGGCCTGCTGCCGTTCAAGCTCGATGACGACGAGGGCAAGGGCCAGGACAGCGTGAACGAGAGCATCGTGCAACGCCTGCAGGAGGAGCGCCGCCTGATGTACGTGGGCATCACGCGTGCGCAGCGCTCGCTCGCGGTGAGCTGGACGCGCAAGCGCAAGAAGGGCCGCGACGTGGTCGCCGCCCAGCCGAGCCGCTTCATCGCGGAGATGGCGCTCGAGAAGGCGACGACGAAGGAAGACCCGCGCGAAAAACTGAAGGCCTTGCGCGCGGAGTTCGCACGCAAGGCCCAGGAATCGGCCGCGGCGGCCGCCGCGGCGAAGTGATGCGCCGGATCAGTACGGCGTGTTGACCAGGCCGAGGCCGCTCACGCGCAGCGCGTCCACGGTTTCGGCCTTCACGTCCGCGCGGCTGCGCGCGCTGGACTGGGCGACCACCGAGGCGTCGACGGCGCCGTCCGCGTTCGCGTAGAGCGCGCGGTCCGCACCTTGCGCCTGCGCGATCTGCGCCTTCACGTCCGCGCGGGTGAGCGTGCCGGCCCGGGCGGCAACGTCGAACGAGGGATCAGCCTTCCAGACGGAGCCGTCGGGGGCGGCGAAGGCCGAACCGGCGGCGAGGGACATGGCGGCGATGGCGAGGGAGAAGAGCTTCTTGTTCACGGTGCTTCCTTTGGCTGGATGTTTCGGTCAGCGCCCGCTGGCCGTGAAAGAACTGTAGGTTCCGCGTCTTTGGGCAGACTTAGCCGATTCTTTTGCCAGAATTAGCCCAGCCCTTCCTTTCCCGCATGCGCATCGTCCTCGTCCTCGGCGCCGCCCTCCTCTCCGCCTGCGGCACCATCGCGCCTGCGGCGTGTCCCGCGGCGGGCGATCTCTCGCAAGTGCATCTCGTCGGCACCTGGCAGGCGCAGGTCGCAGGCACGGCCGCGCCGATCACGCTACGACTCGCGAAGCATCCCGACTTCGCGGAGACGGTGCGCGGTCAACTCGAACGCGGCGGGCAGCGCATCGATGTGGCCGGGGACGTCGACGACGGCGACCTCACGCTCGAGGAGTCGGCCGACGGCACGCACATCAGCGCGACCTGGCTCGGCGAAATGGTCGAAGGCTCCTGCGGGCGCGAGTTCCACGGCACCTGGAAAGCCGAAGGGACGCCCATGGAGCGTCCCTTCGTGCTGAAGAAGCAGCCGTAGCGGCTGCCCGCCTATCAGTACGGCGTGCTGACCAAGTCCAGGCCGCTCACGCGGATGGCGTCGATGGTTTCCGCCTTCACGTCGGCACGGCTGCGCGAGGCGCCCGGCGTGGCGGCCGCGGTCACGACGCCGCCATCGGGCGCGGCGAACTGGCTGCGCGCTTCTTGCTGGGCCTGCACGGCTTGCGCGTTCACTTCGGCGCGGGACACGGTGCTGCCTTGCGCGGCGGCGATGTTGTAGTCGGGGCCGTCCGCGGCGGCGAAGGCCGAACCGGCGGCGAGGGACAGGACGACGGCGGCGGTGGAGAAGATCTTGTTCACGATGTTTCCTTTCACGAAGAATTTGGGTCCGGCGCCCGGGGTTCGTGACCCCGGGGCGTCCCGGTCAGCGCCTTCGCTGGCCGTGAAAGAACTGTAGGCGTCGCGACTTCGGCGACAGTTAGCCGATTCTTCGAACAGAATTAGCCGTCACGCGTGCATCACCGGCAGGATCTCCCAGCCACCCGGCTCGCGTGTCGCCGCGCGCGACGGGAACGCGCGCGCCGCTTCGGCCAGCTCCTGCGCCTCGTGCAACAGGTCCTCGACCTCCGCACCGCCGCGCGCCAGCCGCAGCACGCCGATGCCGACGTCCAGCCGCACCTGCACCGGGCTGCCGTCGGGACCGGTGACCTCGATCGGGCGGCGCAGGCTCGCCGCGACGCGCAGGCCCAGGCTGCGCAGCGACGCCGGCGAGCGGATCGACTCGATCACGGCGACGAAGCAGCGCTCCCAGTAGCGGCCCACGGGGTTGACGACACTCACCTGGTGCTGCAGCCGCCGCGCGAGCTGCAGGTAGGTTTCGTTCAGGCCCGCCGTGCCCGCGAGGTTGCGGATGCGCTCGGGCTCGAACACCAGCACGGCGATCACGGCACCCTCGCGTCGCGTCATGCGCCGGCGTTTCTGCGCGCGAACGAGCTGCTGCACGAGCGGCATGCCGGCGGGCAGCTTGGTCAACGCGTCGTATTGCGACTGCACGGTGCGCACGCGGCGTGCGCGCTGGTTGCGCTTCCACAGCGTGAAGCCGGTCACGGCGGTGCACAGCGCCGAGGCCAGTGCGAGCAGCGCCTGCCCGCCGGTGGGCACTGCGAGGCCCAGCGCGAGCGCATACAGCCCGCCGACGGCGACCATCATGGGAACCGCGCCGATCGCGATGCCCAGCGCGAGCGCGTCTCCGAGCAGCCACGCGCGCACGCTCATCCAGGTGACAAGCACCGTGTTCACGGTCACCAGGGCCGCCGCCGCGGGCAGCTGCTGCGCGGGCGAAAGCGCGAACACCGCGGCGACGGCCGCCGCGGGAACGAGCGTGGCGCCGGCCAGCAGGCTCACGTCCATGAGCCGATCGCGCTGGCGCGCCCCGAACCAGACGCGGATCCACATATCGCCCAGGGACGCGCACAGCGGGCCGATGAGGACCTGCGCGGTGCGCAAATCCGTTGTGGAAACGGCGGGCAGCAGCGTCGCCGCGAGCCCGCTCATCACGAGCACGAACAGCAACGCGACGGTGTTGTAGATCGCGCCATGCAGTGCCGCCACGCGGCGGCTCACGACGTAATCGAACAGGCCGAAGGAAATCACCAGCGCGATGGCACCGGCGGCAGCGCTCCAGATGGCGAGTTCCGGAATCGGCATGTGATGAGTCACGCACCCGACGATGACAGAATTCGCAGCAGTGCGCCAGCACCAGGGCCCCGGGCAGTAATGCCTCCGTAGTGCACCGATGTCGGCGGGCAGAATGCGGCGATGCTTCGCTTTGCATCCGCCACCCTGTCCCTGGCCTTCGCACTCGCGTTTCCCGCGATCAACGCCCATGCGCAGCCGACGCCGCCGGCCGGCTGGCAAGCCTGCGCCGCGATGCCCGATGCGGGCGCACGGCTCGCCTGCTTCGATCGTTGGTCGGCGGCGCAATCCACGCCGACACCTGCTCCCGCCGTCGCTCCTGCAGTCGCCGCGGTCGCCGCCCCACCCAATGAAGAAGCGGGTGACCACTGCCACCGCAGCGGCCCCTCCGCGCTCTCGCGCTTCTGGGAACTGGAGAACGACACCAGCTGCGACGTGTTCGGCATCCGCGGCTACCGCCCGATCAGCCTGTCGGTGGTGCGCGGCAACACCGTGAACGACCAGCCCACGTCGGGCAACCCGCTGAACAACGCCGCGTCGGCGCAGCCCTACCAGCGGACCGAGACGCGCATCCAGCTGTCGGTGCGCACGAAGATCGCGCAAGGCCTGCTCACGACCGGCGACGGGCCGCGCGATTCGCTCTGGTTCGCGTACACGCAGCAGTCGTACTGGCAGGTCTTCACGCCGGCACTCTCGCGGCCGTTCCGCAGCACGGACCACGAACCCGAAATCGTCTACGTGTACCCGGCGGCATTCGACCTGCCCGGCAACTGGCGCCTGCGCTACGCCGGCGCGGGGCTGGTGCACCAGTCGAACGGCCAGAGCCTGCCGCTGTCGCGCAGCTGGAACCGCCTGTACGCGATGGCGGGCGCCGAGCACCCGGGCGGCTTCACCCTGCAGGGGCGGATCTGGCAGCGCATACCGGAATCGGCCGGCAACGACGACAACCCGAACATCAGCAACTACATCGGCCGCGCGGAAGTGGTGGGCAGCTGGGATATCAATCCCCGCGACACCCTTGCGCTGACACTGCGCGGGGCCGGCAAGGGATCGGCACGGCTGGAATGGATGAAGAAGATAGAAAGCCAGTCGCCGTCGACGCTCGGCAGCCTGCGCCTTCACCTGCAGCTGTTCACCGGCTACGGCGACAGCCTGCTGGATTTCAACCGCCGGCGCACGGTGCTGGGGGTGGGATTGAGCCTGGTGGACTGGTAGCGGCTATAGCGCGAACTCGTAATCCACCGTGATCGGCGCGTGGTCCGAAAAGCGCTCGGTCCGGTAGATCGATTCACTGCGGGCGAGCTGCGCGATCGCCGGTGTCGCGAGGTGGTAGTCCAGCCGCCAGCCCACGTTCTTCGCGTAGGCCTGGCCGCGGTTGCTCCACCACGTGTAGCACTCCTCCGTCGTCTCGGGTTTCAGGTGCCGGTAAACGTCAACCAGTCCGGTTTCCGATAACAGTTTTGTCATCCACGCCCGCTCCTCGGGCAGGAAGCCGCTGTTCTTGCGGTTGCCCTTCCAGTTCTTCAGGTCCTTCTCCTGGTGGGCAATGTTGACGTCGCCGCACAGCACGAACTCGCGCGTCTGCTTCAGCTTCACCAGGTGCGGATCGAACTGGTCGAGGAAGCGGAACTTCGCCTGCTGGCGGTCCTCGCCCGAGGACCCGCTCGGGAAGTAGCAGCTGATGAGGGAGAACTTGCGCTGGGGCGTGTCGAAACGCAATTCGACGTAGCGCCCCTCGGCATCGAATTCGTCGGAGCCGAAGCCGACGATCACGTCGCTCGGCGCGTGCCGGGTGTAGACCGCGACGCCCGAATAGCCTTTCTTCTGCGCGAAATGGAAGTGGCCCTGCAGGCCGGCCAGCGCCTCGAAACGGCCCTCGACATCGGGCGCCTGAGCCTTGACTTCCTGCACACAAATACAATCCGGCCTGGATTTTGCAATCCAGGCCTCGACTCCCTTGCTGGCCGCCGACCGGATGCCATTCAGGTTGAGACTGGTCAGTTTGAAGAAGGACTTGCCCATGGGGATCGGTGATGGGGGCCGCGACGAGCTGGCCCAGGAGTTCGTTCAGTTTTCGATTGACGCCGGGGTGCTGCGCTTCGGCGAATTCACGACGAAGGCAGGCCGCCTGTCGCCGTATTTTTTCAATTCCGGCCTGTTCGACGACGGCGCCAAGCTCGGCCGGCTGGCGCAATTCTATGCACGCCGCATCCTCGCATCGGGCATCGAGTTCGACATGCTGTTCGGTCCCGCGTACAAGGGCATCGTGCTGGTGGCCGCCGTCGCCATCGAACTCGCCCGCCTGGGCCGCAACGTGCCCTACGCGCACAACCGCAAGGAAGCCAAGGCCCATGGCGAGGGCGGCACGCTGGTGGGCGCACCAGTGAAAGGGCGAGTGCTGATCATCGACGACGTCATCACCGACGGCGCCTCCAAACGCGAAGCACGCGACATCATCGCGGCCGCGGGCGGCTCGCCCGTCGGTGTCGCAATCGCCATCGACCGGCAGGAAAAGGCCACCGAGAAGGGTGCCGACGTCGACTACAGCGGCGTGCAGTACGTCGAGCGCCAACTGGGCCTGGCGGTCTGCTCGATCGCGCGGCTTTCGGATCTGCTCCAGTATCTCGAGCGGCACCGCGGCGACGCGCTGGGCCGCCACCACCAGCAGGTGCTCGCCTACCGCGAACGCTACGGCATCGACTAGGACTTGGGGAAAGGGACAACGTGCGCTGGTTCGGAACAATGGCGATCGCGGCCGGTCTCTGGGCCGCGCTCCTGCCCGGGGCCGGGGCCCAGGGCACCCAGGGCACCCAGGGCGTCCAGGGCATCTACACCTGCACCGATGCGAAAGGCCGGCGCCTCACGTCCGATCGCCCGATCTTCGAATGCATCGACCGCGAGCAGAGGCAGCTCAGCCCGGGCGGCCAGCTGGTGCGCAAGATCGGTCCATCGCTGACGGCGGAAGAGCGCGCGGCCGAAGAAGAAAAAGCGCGACGGGCCACCGAGGAAACCAACCGCCAGCTCGAAGAGAAGAAGCGCGACCGGGCGCTGCTCGCGCGCTATCCCGACAAGGCTACGCACGACAAGGAACGGGCGGCGGCGATCACCACCGTGGACGACGTGATCGCCACGGCCAACCAGCGCATCGCCGACCTGCACACCCAGCGCAGGAAGCTCGATGCCGAGCTCGAGTTCTACCGGGGAGACATGAAGAAGGCGCCGCCGCCACTGAAGCGCCAGTTCGAGGAAAACGACCACGAACTGGCGGCCCAGGCGCGCTTCGTCGCGAACCAGGACGAAGAGAAGAAGCGCATCAATGCGCGCTACGACGAGGAGCTGGCGCGCCTGAGGGAACTCTGGGCGAAGCGCGTCGTGCCGGTCACGGCCCGATCTTCTTCTTCAGCAGCTCGTTGACCTGCTGCGGGTTCGCCTTGCCGCGGCTGGCCTTCATCACCTGGCCGACCAGCGCGTTGAAGGCCTTCTCCTTGCCCGCCCGGTATTGAGCGACGTTGTCCGGGCTGGCGGCAACCACCTCGTCGATGATCTTCTCCAGCAGCCCGCTGTCGTTCATCTGCTTCAGCCCCTTGGCTTCGATCAGGGCATCCACGTCCGTGCCTTCACCGGTCCAGAGCGCATCGAAGACCTGCTTCGCGGCGTTGTTGGAAATCGTGCCGTCGCTGATGCGGCCAATGAGGGCGCCCAGCTGCCGCGCCGACACGGGCGGCGCCTCGATCGTGCCCTCGCCCGCGTTGATGCGGCGCGACAGTTCGCCCATCACCCAGTTGCTGGCGAGCTTGGGCTGCTTCGAGGCTTTCGCCGCCTCCTCGAAGTAGGCCGCCATGGCCTTGCTCGACGTGATCGTGGTCGCGTCGTACTCGGGCAGGCCATAGTCCGCGACGAAGCGCGCGGCCATCGTGCGCGGCAGCTCCGCCATCTGCGACTTCACGCGCTCGACCCATTCGGGCGCGACCACCAGCGGCGGCAGGTCGGGGTCCGGGAAGTAGCGGTAATCGGCCGCGTCTTCCTTCGTGCGCATCGCGCGCGTCTCGCCGGTGTCGGGATCGAACAGCACCGTCGCCTGCTCGATCGCGCGGCCCTCTTCCAGCTCGTCGATCTGCCACTGCACCTCGTAGTCGATCGCCTGCTGCATGAACTTGAAGCTGTTCAGGTTCTTGATCTCGCGGCGCGTGCCGAAAGGCTCGCCGGGCCGGCGCACCGAGACGTTGGCGTCGCAGCGGAAGGAGCCTTCCTGCATGTTGCCGTCGCAGATGCCGATCCAGGTGACGATCTTGTGCAGCTCCTTCGCGTAGGCCACGGCTTCGTCGGACGAGCGCATGTCGGGCTCGGTGACGATCTCCAGCAGCGGCGTGCCGGCGCGGTTGAGGTCGATGCCGGACATGCCGACGAAATCCTCGTGCAGCGACTTGCCCGCGTCCTCCTCGAGGTGGGCACGCACCAGGCGCACGGATTTCCTCTCGTCGCCGAGGTAGAACTCCACCACGCCGCCCTGCACCACCGGGATCTCATACTGGCTGATCTGGTAGCCCTTGGGCAGGTCGGGATAGAAGTAGTTCTTGCGCGCGAAAATGGATCGCGGTGCGATCTTCGCGTTGACGGCCAGGCCGAACTCGATCGCCCGTTCCACCGCGCCCCGGTTCATCACGGGCAGCGTGCCGGGCAGCGCGACGTCCACCGCACTGGCCTGCGTGTTGGGTTCGGCGCCGAACGCCGTCGGCGCGCGCGAAAAGATCTTCGACTGCGTGGACAGTTGCGTGTGGGTTTCGAAGCCGATCACGACTTCCCAGCCCCGGACCAGCCTGCTCATTGGAAGCCCTCCGGGCGACGCGCATGGAAGTCGGTCGCCTGCTGGAAGCGGTGCGCGGCGTTGAGCAATCTGCCTTCGCCGAAGTAGTTGCCGAGCAACTGCAGGCCCACGGGCATGCCGCCCTCGCCGAAGCCGCAGGGAATGCTCATGCCGGGCAGGCCCGCGAGCGAGCCGGGCAGCGTGAAGATGTCGGCCAGGTAATCGGCGAGCGGGTCGCTGCCGTGCTCGCCCAGGTGCCAGGCCACCGTCGGTGCGACCGGGCCGGCGATCACATCGCACTCCTTGAAGGCCTGCTGGAAATCGTCGGCGATCATGCGGCGGATCTTCTGCGCCTGCAGGTAATAAGCGTCGTAGTACCCGTGCGACAGCACGTAGGTGCCGACCATGATGCGGCGCTTCACCTCGTCGCCGAAGCCTTCGGCACGCGTCTTCTTGTACATGTCGAGCAGGTCGGTGTACTGCCTGGCGCGATGGCCGAACTTGACGCCGTCGAACCGCGAGAGGTTCGACGACGCTTCGGCCGGCGCGATGATGTAGTAGACGGGAATGGCGAGCTCGGTGCGCGGCAGCGAGACCTCGACGATCTTCGCGCCCAGCCTGGTGAACTCCTGGAGGGCCGTGTCGATCGCCGCGCGCACATCGGGCGACAGGCCTTCGCCGAAGAACTCCTTCGGCACACCGATGCGCAGGCCGTCGATCGAGCCGTTCAGCGACCGGGTGAAGTCCTCGGCCGGCAGGTCGAGCGAGGTCGAATCGCGATCCGGGTCGGGCCCGCACATCGCCGACAGCAGCAGCGCGCAGTCCTCGGCGGTGCGCGCCATCGGGCCGGCCTGGTCCAGCGACGAGGCGAAGGCAATCATCCCGTAGCGCGAGGCGCGCCCGTAGGTCGGCTTGATGCCGCTGATGCCGCAGAACGAGGCCGGCTGGCGGATCGAGCCACCGGTGTCGGTGCCCGTGACCGCAGGGGCCAGGCCTGCCGCGACCGCCACGGCGCTGCCGCCCGACGAGCCGCCGGGGATGCGTGAGGTGTCCCACGGGTTCTTCACCGGCTGGAACGCGGAGTTCTCGTTGGACGAGCCCATGGCGAATTCGTCGCAGTTCAACTTGCCCAGCGTCACGCAGCCGGCTTGCGCCAGCTTCGCCACCACGGTCGCGTCGAAGGGCGAGCGGTAGCCCGCCAGCATGTTCGAGCCGGCGGTGCTGGGGAAATCCCGGGTGACGAAGATGTCCTTGTGGGCGATCGGCACGCCCGCAAGGGCCGGGGCGTCGCCCTTCGCGATGCGCGCGTCCATCGCGCGGGCCTGGGCCAGCGTCACGCCTTCGTCGCGGGCGAGGTAGGCGCCCAGCGCATCGTGCTGCTTTCCGCGGGCGAGGAAATGCTGCGCCGCTTCCACGGCCGAGACCTTCTTCGCCCGCAATCCGGCGGCCAGCTGGGCCACCGTCAGTTCGTGCAATGCCGCGGTCATTCGATCACCTTGGGCACGAGGAACAGGCCGCGCTCGACGGCGGGCGCGCTCTGCTGGTTCGCCTCGCGCTGGTTGCCCTCGCTCACGACGTCCTCGCGCAGGCGCAGCTGCACGTCCTGCACCGCGGCCACGGGATGGGCCAGCGGCTCGATGCCGGTCGTGTCGACGGCACGCATCTTCTCGACGATCGCGAAGAAGCCGTTGATCTGCGAGAGCATGCGTTCACCCTCTTCGGGATCGAGTTCCAGACGCGCGAGATGGGCAATCCGCGCGATGTCTTGCGAGTTCAGCGCCATGGGAGGTGTAACGGGGAAAAAACAGGCCCGCCGGGGCCGGTTGTCCACAGGGGATCAGGTATTATCCCGCCTTTGCTGGAACGGCCGCGCTAGCGGCCGATTTCACAGAGGAAAAGAGGAATTTCTCAATGTTCGGAGCATTCCGGCGGTACATCTCGACCGACCTGGCGATTGACCTGGGCACGGCCAACACCCTGATCTTCGTGCGGGACAAGGGCATCGTCCTGGACGAGCCCTCGGTGGTCGCGATCCGGCACGAGGGCGGCCCCCAGGGCAAGAAGACCATCCAGGCCGTCGGCCATGAAGCCAAGGCCATGCTGGGCAAGGTGCCGGGCAACATCGAGGCGATCCGCCCGATGAAGGACGGCGTGATCGCCGACTTCACCGTCACCGAGCAGATGCTCAAGCAGTTCATCAAGATGGTCCACCCGCGGTCCATGATGAGGCCCAGCCCGCGCATCATCATCTGCGTGCCCTGCGGCTCGACGCAGGTCGAGCGCCGGGCCATCCGCGAGTCGGCGCTGGGCGCCGGCGCTTCCGAGGTGTACCTGATCGAGGAACCCATGGCCGCGGCCATCGGTGCCGGCCTGCCGGTGTCGGAAGCCAGCGGTTCGATGGTGGTGGACATCGGCGGCGGCACCACCGAAGTCGGCGTGATCTCGCTCGGCGGCATGGTCTACAAGGGCAGCGTTCGCGTCGGCGGCGACAAGTTCGACGAGGCGATCATCAGCTACATCCGCCGCAACTACGGCATGCTGATCGGCGAGCCCACGGCCGAGGGAATCAAGAAGACCATCGGCTCGGCCTTCCCGGGCAGCGAGGTCAGGGAGATCGAGGTCAAGGGCCGCAACCTCTCCGAAGGCGTGCCGCGCTCGTTCACGATCTCCTCCAACGAAATCCTGGAAGCCCTGACGGACCCGCTGAACAACATCGTCTCGGCGGTGAAGAACGCGCTGGAATCCACGCCGCCCGAACTGGGCGCCGACATCGCCGAGCGCGGAATGATGCTCACCGGTGGCGGCGCGCTGCTGCGCGACCTCGACCGCCTGCTGGCCGAAGAGACAGGCCTGCCGGTGCTGGTCGCCGAAGATCCGCTGACCTGCGTCGTGCGCGGCTGCGGCATCGCGCTGGAGCGGATGGAGCGCCTCGGTTCGATCTTCACGAGCGAGTAAGCAAGCCGCACAATGCGGCTTGCAGTATCTGCCGCTGACCCATGCCTCTCGGCACCCTCGACCGGACCCCGCCGCCCTTCTTCAAGCAGGGCCCCTCGGCCCTGTCCAAGCTGATGGTCTTTTCGGCCATCGCCCTCTTCCTGATGGTCGCCGACACGCGCTTCAAGGTATCGCAGCCGCTGCGCGCCGGCGTCGCCACCGTGCTGTACCCGATGCAATGGCTCGCGTTGAGGCCGGTGCTCGCCGTGCGCTTCACCGGCGAATACTTCGAGTCGCTGGCCACGGCCCAGGCGAACGAGGAGCAGGCGCGCCGCAAGCTCGCCCTGCAGTCCGAGCGGGCCAACCAGGTCGAACAGCTGCTGCTCGAGAACAAGCGCCTGCGCGAACTGCTGCAGCTGCGCCAGCGCGTGAACGCGCCGGGCACGGCGGCCGAAGTGCTGTACGACGCGGCGGACCCGTTCTCGCGCAAGGTGATCATCGACAAGGGCATGACGCAGGGCCTCGAGGCCGGCTCGCCGGTGATCGATGAATCGGGCGTGCTGGGCCAGGTCACGCGCGTGATGCCGCTGGTCTCCGAAGTCACGCTGATCACCGACCGCGATCACGCGATCCCCGTGCTGAACTCGCGCACCGGCGCGCGCAGCGTCGCGTACGGGGACCCGAAGTCGGGCGACGGCTCGCTCGAACTGCGTTTCATGGCCGGCAACGCCGACGTGCAGCCGGGCGACCTGCTCACGACCAGCGGCGTCGATGGGGTGTACCCGCCCGGCCTGCCGGTCGCGAAGGTCGTGAAGGTCGAGCGGCGCGGCGACGCGGGCTTCGCGCGCATCAGCCTGGCGCCTGCGGCGGCCGTCGACGGCGCCCGGCACGTGATGGTGCTGGGCGGCATCGCGCAGCAGCTGCCGCCGCGGCCCGCGCCGGAAGATGCGCCTGCGGCCGCCGCGAAGAAGCCGGCCCCCGCGAAGAAGGCGGCTGCGCCATGATCATGCGCCCCGGCCAGCCGCTGCTGCTGCCCGCCAGCCCCACCTTCATCTGGGGTTCCCTGCTCGTCGCGCTCCTGATCAACATGTTGCCGATCGGCCGCACGCCGTGGATGCCCGATCTGCTCGCGCTCACGCTGGTCTTCTGGGCCGTGCACCAGCCCTTGCGCGTGGGCGTCGGCGCGGCCTTCATGTTCGGCCTGGCGATGGATGTGCACCAGGCCTCGCTGCTGGGGCAGCACGCGCTCGCCTACACGGCCCTGTCGTATTTCGCGATCACGATCCACCGCCGCCTGCTGTGGTTCACGGTGCCTTCGCAGGCGGTGCAGGTCTTCCCGCTGTTCGCGGCGGCGCATGCGATCTCGCTGGTGATCCGCATGATCTCGGGCGGCATCTTCCCGGGCTGGGACATCGTGCTCGCACCGGTGCTGGAGGCCGTGCTGTGGCCCGTCGCCAGCATCGTGCTGCTCGCGCCCCAGCGCCGCGCCCCCGACCCGGACGAGAACCGTCCGCTCTAGCTCTGGTGCGATGACCGAACTGCGCAATGTCGAAGCGGACCTCTCGCGGTTTCGCCTGCGCGTGTTCGCCGCCAGCCTGGTGGTGGTGCTGTGCTTCATCCTGCTCGGGCTGCGCCTGGCCTACCTGCAGATCTGGCGACATGCCGACCTGATGGAGCAGGCCGAGAACAACCGCACGGCGATCGTGCCGATCGTGCCGAACCGCGGCCTGATCCTGGACCGCAACGGCATCGTGCTGGCGACCAACTACTCGGCCTACACGCTGGAAATCCAGCCGCAGCGCCTGAACGCGCCACTGGACAAGGTGATCGACGACCTCGGCAAGGTGATCGAGGTCTCGGCGCGCGACAGGCGACGCTTCAAGAAGCTGCTGGAAGAAAACAAGACGGTCGAATCGCTGCCGATCCGCACCAAGCTCACCGACGAAGAGGTCGCCAAGTTCGCCGCCAACAGCTGGCATTTTCCCGGCGTGGAAATCAAGGCGCGCCTGTTCCGCAACTATCCCTGGGGCGAGCTCGCGAGCCACCTGATCGGCTACATCGGCCGCGTGAACCAGGCCGAGAAGAGCGCGATGGAAGACTGGCCGGAGGCGCAGCAGGCCAACTACCGCGGCACCGAATACATCGGCAAGCTGGGCATCGAGCAGAGCTACGAGGAGCAGTTGCACGGCACCACCGGCGTCGAGGCCGTGGAGACCTCCGCGGGCGGCCGCGCGATCCGCAAGCTGCACAGCCACCCGCCCACCCCGGGCAACACGGTGCGGCTGTCGGTCGACATCAAGCTGCAGCGGCTGGTCGAGGACCTGTACGGCGACCGCCGCGGCGCCTTCGTCGCGATCGACCCGAAGACCGGGGAGATCCTCGCCTTCGTCTCCAAGCCGACGTTCGATCCGAACCTGTTCGTCGACGGCATCGACAGCGAGAACTGGACGCAGCTCAACGAATCGATCGACAAGCCGCTGCTGAATCGCGCGCTGCGCGGCACCTACCCGCCCGGCTCCACGTACAAGCCCTACATGGCGCTGGCGGCGCTCGAAGAAGGCAAGCGCCGGCCGGAGCAGGTGTACAACGACCCTGGCTTCTTCTGGTTCGGCGGGCACAAGTTCCGCGACGACAAGGAAGGCGGCCACGGCGCCGTGGACATGTACCGCTCCATCGTGCAGTCGTGCGACACCTACTACTACATCCTCGCCAACGACCTGGGCGTGGACACGATCTACGAGCACATGCACCGGTTCGGCTTCGGCGACATCACCGGCATCGACATCCAGGGCGAGGCCAAGGGCCTGCTGCCCTCCACGGCGTGGAAGCGCGCCGCCTACACGCGCAACCCCGCCAACCAGAAGTGGTTCGCCGGCGAGACGATCTCGCTGGGCATCGGCCAGGGCTACAACAGTTTCACCATCCTGCAGATCGCCTCGGCGATGGGCACGCTGGCCAACGACGGCGTCAAGATGAAGCCGCACCTGGTGCGCCAGGTCGAGGACGTGGTCACCAAGAAACCCGTGCTGTCGGCCGCGCAGCAATCGATGGGCGAGCGCATCGCGAAACCCGAGAACATCGCGATCGTGCGCAAGGCGATGGAAGGCGTGAACATCGAGGGCACGTCGGCCGCGGCGTTTCGCGGCGCCGCCTACACGAGCGGCGGCAAGACCGGCACGGCGCAGGTCGTGACGATCGCGCAGAACGCGAAGTACAAGGCCTCGGAGATGGACGAGCGCCATCGCGACCACGCGCTCTATATCGCGTATGCGCCGGCCGACGACCCGAAGATCGCCATCGGGATGATCGTGGAGAACGTCGGCTTCGGCGCGCAGAACGCCGCGCCGATCGCGCGCCGCGCCTTCGACTACTACCTGCAGGGCCTGTACCCGAGCGACGAGGACATCGCCGCCGTGCGCAAGGGCCAGGCCACCACGCCGATCGGCAAGCCGCGCCCCGCCGCCGAATTCGCCTGGCCGCCGACCACCGGCACCACGCCGGCCGCGGCGAGCGTCGGTGCGGCGTCGGCGGCGGCTTCGCCTTAGGGTGTCATTGCGGGCTTGACCCGCAATCCAGTGTCTTCTGTGTTTGTTTGAACCCCGCGGTGGCTCGCATCGCGTCGAGCGGCAGCACCGGAATTCAGGTGTTATCCGGCGCTAATGCTGCCGCCGCCAGCGCGGAAACACGATCCACAGCGCCGCGAACACCAGCGCGCAAACCCCACCCAGCACCACGCTGGTCGGCACGCTCTCGCTCACCACGTAGGTGACCAGCCCGACGTCGATCGAGATCGCCGCGAAGAGCGGGATCATCGCGGCGCCGATGAACGCCGAACTGATGTCGAGCAGGCGCCGCGACACCTTGCCGTGGTCGTTCTGCCGGTGGAAGGCCGCGGGCGTCATGGCGAGCGCGCACGACAGCGCCACGAGCACCAGCGCCGCCAGATGCAGCCACTGGCCCCAGGCGTCGAACACTTCGGTGAAACGCTCCGTGAAGGCCGCGACCAGCTGGAAGCCGAACAGCGCCTGGATGCCGGGCAGCACCATGCGCGCTTCGTCGAGCGCGTAGGTCACTGCGTCGTCGAGCTTGACGGTCTGTTCCTGCTCACCATCCATGCCCTCATGCTGGCGCGCACGAGCCAGCGCGTGCGTAGGACGAGTGCGCCAGCAGCCAGCCGCCGACCTCCTGGGGCATGCGCCGCACATGGCCGGGCAGGTGGCCGTCGGGAAAGCCGACATGGCCGCCGTGTTTCGGCTGCCACAGCGTGACGCAGGGCCCGACTTCATCCTTGCGCGGCAGGCTCGCGGCCGGCACGAACGGGTCGTTGCGCGCGTTCAGCACGAGCGCCGGGATGCGGATGCGATGCAGGTGGGGCTTGGCCGAAGCGCGCGCGTAGTAATCGTCGGCATCGGCGAAGCCATGCAGCGGCGCGGTGAAGACGTCGTCGAATTCGTGGAGGTCGCGCGCCGCGGCGAGCCTGGCGGCGTCGAACAGGCCGGGGTGCTGCTTCAGCTTTTCCATGGCCTTCGGCTTCATGGTGCGCAGGAACATCGTCGTGTACACGAGCCGGTTGAAGCCGCGCCCGATCGCGACCGAGCCGGCCTTGAGGTCGACGGGCGAACACACGGCCGCGACGGCGTCGACGAATTGCGAAGCCGACGCACCCGCCTCGCCCGCCCATCGCAGCAGCGCATTGCCTCCGAGCGACACGCCGACGGCGACGATGGGCCCCCGGTGCGATGCCCGCAGGCGCGCCAGCATCCAGCCGATCTCCTCGTGGTCGCCCGAGTGGTAGGCGCGGGGGCCGATGTTCAGCTCGCCGCCGCAGCCCCGGAAGTGCGGGATGACGAACGACAGGCCGCGTTCGGCGCAGAAGTCGGCGAAGGCTTCGGCGTAGTGGCTGCGGGAAGAGCCTTCGAGGCCATGGAACAGCACGAGGAGCGTGTCCCCGCCCCCACCCACCAGCCAGTCCACGTCGACGAAATCCTCGTCCGGCGTGTCCCAGCGCTCGCGCCGGTACTGCGGGTGCGCGCCGAACACACGGCGCGAGTACAGGGCCGGCCAGATCGTCTGCAGGTTGCCGCCGGGCAGCCACCGCGGCGCTCTGTAGTCGCGCACTTCAGTGCAGGATTTGCGGCGAGCCGGAGACTTCCTGGATCTCGCTCGGCGTGCCGGGGCTCGCGTGGTGCGCCACCATGCGCCAGCCCTGCGCGGTCTTGTGGTACACGTTGGTGGCGATCACCCACGCCTGCGCCGGGCCCTCGGGGCCGAGCACCTCGACGCGCTCGAGCACGTTGTGCACGCAGCTGGCCAGCGCCTGGGTCTTGCGCGCCTGCTGCGGCCAGGCGCGGATGCTGCCGTTGGCGAACATGGCCTCGAAAGTCGCACGGATGGCCACGGCGCCGACCACGCGCGGGCCGCCCGGGTGGATGCACACGACCTCGTCCTCGTCGGCCCAGCACGCCATCAGCTTGTCGATGTCGCCGCTCTGCAGCGCGTCGTAGAAAGCGGCTTCGATTTCGTCGGCGTCGCCGTCGAGGTTCGCGGCCTGGAGCTTGCTTTTCTTGGGCGGCATGGGAAGGAAGGGGTCGCCCGCGATTTTGCCATTCACGCGACGAGCCACCTGGCGACGGCCGCGCGCACGTCGCCCTGCGCCGCCTGCCACACCGTCTCGGGCGCGGCGACGTGGATACCCGGCGGTGCGAGCTGCAGCGCGTGCGCGACGAACTCGGCCACCTTCACCGCGCGTACCGGCTGCTCGTGGGTGGGCACCATGTACTTCAGCGCACTGAGCATCCAGTTGGCCAGGCCCACGAGCAGGTGGCCGCCTGGCGGCGACGGCGGCTTCTGCGGCGTGCGCACGATCAACAGGCGCTCGAAGCCGAGCGCCGCGACGGCGTGCTCGTCGATGCCCGCGAGCCCGCGCTTCAGCGCCTCCGGCAACCGCATCTGCGTGTGCGGCATCACGATGGCCAGCGTGCGCACGCCGCCGGCTCGCAGCCACCTCGCCAGCGGCGGCAGGTCCTCGGGTCGCGGCGCCCACAGCGCGCGCTCGCGCTGGTAGAAAAGGCGCGGTGGATCGAACATCACCACGGCGGTGTCGGCGGACAGCGGCGGCCAGTGCCGCGGATCGTCGCCCGCGACCACGAACGCCTGCACGCTGCGCAGCCCCGCCGTGATCGGCTCGCGCGCCAGCACCTGCGCCTGCCCGAACGCTTGCAGCCCCACCAGTCGCCGCAGCACCTCGTTGCCCAGCGCGCCGGTGGCGCCTGCGATCACCAGGCGGGCTTGAATCGGCAATGAGGACACCCATCTATGCTACCGTTCGCGCACCTGATGAAAGGGATGGACGTGATGAAGCGCTGGTTCCTGATCCTCGTCGCCGCCTTGTCGCTGTCGGGCTGCGGCTACAACCAATTCCAGAGTCTCGACGAGCAGACCAAGGCCGCCTGGAGCGAGGTGCTGAACCAGTACCAGCGCCGCGCCGACCTCGTGCCCAATCTGGTGGCGACGGTCAAGGGCGAGGCCGGCTTCGAGCAGGACACGCTGACGAAAGTGGTGGAAGCGCGCGCGAAGGCGACGTCGATCCAGGTGTCGCCCGACATGCTGAGCGACCCGCAGAAGATGCAGCAGTTCCAGCAGGCGCAGGCCCAGCTCTCCGGCGCGCTCGGCCGCCTGATCGCGGTCTCGGAAGCGTATCCGACGCTGCAGTCGAACCAGTCCTTCCGCGACCTGCGCGTGCAGCTCGAGGGCACGGAGAACCGGATCACGGTCGCGCGCAACCGCTATATCCAGACGGTGCAGCAGTACAACGTGCTCGCCCGCAGCTTCCCCACCAATCTCACCGCGATGGTCTTCGGCTACAAGCCCAAGGCGAGCTTCACGGTGGAGAACGAGGCGCAGGTGAGCAAGCCGCCGCAGGTGGATTTCGGCACGAAGAAGTAGACAGCCGGACAGCCGAACGCAGGACACGCCAAGGCGCGCAAAGGTCGCAAAAGGGAAATTCATGATTTCTTCTTTGCGTCTTTTGCGTGTCTTTTGCGCCCTTTGCGTTCTGGCTTCTTCCGTCTGCGCCTTCGCCCAGGACGTCCTGCCGGTACCGCCGCTCGCGGCGCACGTCACCGACCAGACCGGCACGCTCGACGCCATCCAGGCGAAGGGCCTGGAGGACAAGCTCACGGCCTTCGAGCAAGCCAAGGGCACCCAGATCGCGATCCTGATGGTCGCGACGACGCGGCCGGAGGACGATGCGAGTTACGCCAACCGGGTGGCCAACGCCTGGAAGATCGGCCGCAAGGGCGTGGGCGACGGCGTGCTGATCGTGGTCGCCAAGGACGACCGCAAGGTCCGCATCGAGGTCGCCAAGACGCTGGAAGGCGCGGTGCCCGACCTCGCGGCCAAGCAGATCATCGACGACGTGATGATCCCCAGGTTCCGCCAGGGCGACTTCGCCGGCGGGCTGCACGCCGGCGTCGACCAGTTGATCGCCCGCATCAACGGCGAGCCGCTGCCTGCGCCGCCGCCATCGCGCGAACGCCAGGCGCAGCGCGCCGGCGGCTTCGACTGGGGCGACCTCGCGATCTTCCTTTTCATCGGCGTGCCGGTCGCCGGCGGCATCCTGCGCGCCATGCTCGGGCGGCCGCTCGGCTCCATCGTCACGGGCGGCGGAGCCGGCGCAATCGCGTGGCTGGTGACCTCGAGCCTGGTCGTGGCCGGCATCGCCGGACTCCTGGCGCTTTTCTTCACGCTGGTGTCGGGCTTCGGGCCACGAAGAGGACCGTGGATCGGCGGCGGTCCGTGGATCGGGGGCGGCGGATTCGGCGGCGGAGGCGGCTTCGGCGGGGGCGGAGGCGGCGGCTGGAGTTCGGGGGGCGGGGGCGATTTCGGGGGCGGCGGCGCCTCGGGGAACTGGTGATGGCCTGGCACAGACGGCTTGCCCGCTTGCTGCGCCATCGCTGGCGCGACGATGCGATGCGCACGATCCCGCCCGACATGGTCGAGCGGATCACGCAGCGTGTGGCGGCGAGCGAGAAGCGCCACAGCGGCGAGATTCGCGTCTGCATCGAAACGGCCCTGCCCACCAGTTACGTGATGCGCGACGCCAGCCCGCGCGAACGCGCGATCGCGCTGTTCGGTAAGCTGCGCGTGTGGGACACCGCGCAGAACAACGGCGTGCTGGTCTACCTGCTGCTGGCCGAGCATGCGATCGAGATCGTCGCCGACCGGGGGCTCACGGCGCGCGTGCCGGAGAGCGAATGGCAACGCATCGTCGATACGATGCGCGGCGCTTTCCAGGGCGGCCGGTACGAGGACGGCTTGAATCAGGCGATCGATGAAGTGACGCGATTGCTCGCGCTGCACTTCCCGCTTCGGCCAGGCGAAAGCAATGCCAACGAGTTGCCCGACGAGCCGGCCCTGCGCTGATCGCGGGCCGCCCGGCCCGGTTATTCGCGCACTTCGCCGTTGGGCATCAGCAGGGCGATGCCGACGTGGCTGCCGCCGTGATGGAAGTTCGGCTTGAAGTTGACGACGTAGCCGCCGGTGTCGAAGCGGCCCAGGCCGTCGAGGGCGCGGTGCAGCGAAGCACGCGTCACTTCCTTGCCGGAGCGGCGCATGCCCTCCACCAGCACCTTGGCCGCGATGCAGGACTCCAGCGCCGTGACGGACATCGGCTCCTTCTGGCCCGATGCACCCCAGGCTTCGGTGCACTCGCGCACGACGGGGATCGCTTGCGCGCGCGGCGCGGGGACGTCGATGGCGACGGACACGCCGCTCGCGTCGGGGCCGAGGGCCTTGGCCAGCTGGCTGGCGCCCGCGAACGACAGGCTGGTGATCATGTAGGCCTTGCCCGAGGCCTTGAGCTGCTTGATCAATTGCGCGGCCGGCGCGTACAAGGTGGTGATCAGCAGCACGTTCGGGCTGGAATCGGCCACCTGCTTGACTTCCGCCGGCGTGATCGCGACGTTGCGCTTGATCGCCACCGAGGTGGGCGCCGCCCCGAATTTCTTCAGCGCCTGCGCCACGGTTTCGAAGTTCTCCTTGCCCACCGTGTCGTCGTAATGCAGGACCGTCACGCGCGTGTTGCCCAGGCTGCCCCAGAAATTGACGATCTTGCCGATCTCGTCGGCGTACGTCGAACGCACGGTGTACACGTATTCGTTCTGCTTGCGGATCGTGTCGGCGCCCGTGAACGGGGCGAAGAACGGCACCTTCTTCTCCGTGACCGTGGGCATGGCGGGGATGCTCAGCGTCGAGGACGCATAGCCGAACAGCGCCACCACGCCTTCTTCGTTGACGAGCTTGTGCGTGTTCTCGCCCGACAGCTTGGTCTGGTTCTGGTCGTCCAGCGAGACGAGCCGGATCTTGCCCTGCGGCAGGCCGCCCGCATCGTTGACCTTCTTGAAATAGGCGAGCGCGCCATTGCGGATATCGTTGCCGAGTTCGCCGTTGGCGCCGCTCAGGGGCGCTGACTGGCCGACCACGATTTCGCCGGCGAGGGCGGGCAAGGCTGCGAACAGCAGCAGCGACAGGAGTCCGGTGCGCATGGCTTGTCTCTTTCTGTAACGGCGACGACGTCGAGGGATGAGGATAAGTGACTCTGGTTTGCATGCCAACCGCGTACAGTTTGTTTCATGGAACATGAAGACCAAATAGTGAATGTCGATGTGGCGTCGCTGGAACACGCGATCGTCGCGGCGGTCGCTCCGCCCGAGGTCCTGCAGGTGGGCGGCTGGATCGTTGGGATCGACAACGGCACCGTCAGCCGCGCCCGCAGCGCCGCACCGCTGGCGCACGACCGCGCCGACCCCGGGGCGATCGGCCCGATCCGCGCGGCCTACGCGGCGCGCGGGTTCTCACCGATGTTCCGCGTCCCGGTGTCGAAGATGTTCGCGCCCGTCGAAACCCAACTCGAGCGATCGGGCATGCTTGCGCGCCAGCCCACGGAGGTCCAGGTGGCGGACACGACCCGTGTTGCGCGGGCGGCCGGCGCCTCCACCACCGTCCGCATCGACGCGCAGCCCGACGCTGCCTGGGCCGCGGTGTTCCTCGGCGAGGGCTTCGATCCGGTCGACGGTGCCAGCCGCGTCGCGACCTTGCGGCGGGCCCGCGGTTCGCTGTTCGCGAGCATTCGCGAGGGAGACCTCGTCGTGGCGGCGGGAGTGCTCGCGATCGGGCATGGCTGGGCGAGCATCCACGGCATGCGCACGGCGCAGTCGCATCGCGGCCGCGGTCTTGCCGGCCAGGTCGTGAGCGCGCTGGCGCAGCATGCGGCCCGTGCAGGATTTGCACGGATCATGCTGCAGGTCGAGCAGGACAACACGGCGGCGCAAAGGCTCTATGCGCGCTGCGGGTTTCAGCGCGCATGGACCTACCAGTACTGGCGCGAGAGATGAAAAGAAAAAGCCCCGCCTGGGGGGGCGGGCGTCGCTGCGCTCCCTCGCCCATTGGGGCGTCAATAAAAAAGCCCCGCCAAGGCGGGGCTTAGGGCGCTGGTTTTTAGCGCGTTCTTATTTCTTGCGGATGAAGCGGCGGGCGGCCGCGATTTCGGCAGCCATGATCGCCAGCTCCGACTGGATCCGGGCGATGTCCACTTCGCTCTTGGCGTTCTTCAATGCCTCTTCCGCGGCGCGCCGGGCCTCTTCGGCCTTCTGCTCGTCCAGGTCCTTGCCGCGGATGGCGGTGTCGGAGAGCACCGTCACGCGATTGGGCTGCACCTCGAGGATGCCGCCGGCCACGAAGATGAACTCCTCGTTGCCGTCGGGCCGCTCGATGCGCACCGATCCGGGCTTCACGCGCGTGATGAGCGGCGTGTGGCGCGGGTAGATGCCGAGCTCGCCGGCCTCGCCGGGCAGCGCCACGAAGCGCGCCTCGCCCGAGAAGATCTGCTCCTCGGCGCTGACGACGTCGACGTGGATGGTGTGCGTGGTGTCGACCATGACGGGGCCTTAGGCGGCGAGCTTCTTGGCCTTCTCGAAGGCTTCGTCGATCGTGCCGACCATGTAGAAGGCCTGCTCGGGCAGGTGGTCGCACTCGCCGGCCACGATCATCTTGAAGCCGCGGATCGTCTCGGCCAGGGGCACGTACTTGCCGGGCGTGCCCGTGAACACTTCGGCCACGTGGAACGGCTGCGACAGGAAGCGCTGGATCTTGCGCGCGCGGGCCACGGCCAGCTTGTCCTCGGGCGACAGCTCGTCCATGCCGAGAATCGCGATGATGTCGCGCAGCTCGCGGTAGCGCTGCAGCGTCTGCTGCACCGAACGCGTCGTCGTGTAGTGGTCCTCGCCGACCACGTTCGGGTCGACCTGGCGCGACGTGGAGTCGAGCGGGTCCACCGCGGGATAGATACCGAGCGCGGCGATGTCACGCGACAGCACCACCGTGGCATCCAGGTGGGCGAAGGTCGTCGCGGGCGACGGGTCCGTGAGGTCGTCCGCCGGCACGTACACGGCCTGGATCGAGGTGATCGAGCCGACCTTGGTCGACGTGATGCGTTCCTGCAGGCGGCCCATTTCCTCGGCCAGTGTCGGCTGGTAGCCCACGGCGGACGGCATGCGGCCCAGCAGCGCGGACACTTCCGTGCCGGCCAGCGTGTAGCGGTAGATGTTGTCCACGAAGAACAGCACGTCGCGGCCCTCGTCGCGGAACGATTCGGCGATCGTCAGGCCCGTGAGCGCCACGCGCAGGCGGTTGCCCGGCGGCTCGTTCATCTGGCCGTACACCATCGCCACTTTCGACTCGCCCAGGTTGTCCAGGTTCACGACGCCGGATTCGGCCATCTCGTGATAGAAGTCGTTGCCCTCGCGGGTGCGCTCGCCCACGCCCGCGAACACCGACAGGCCCGAGTGCGCCTTGGCGATGTTGTTGATGAGTTCCATCATGTTCACGGTCTTGCCGACGCCGGCGCCGCCGAACAGGCCCACCTTGCCGCCCTTGGCGAAGGGGCAGATCAGGTCGATCACCTTGATGCCGGTCTCGAGCAGTTCCTGCGACGGCGCGAGCTCGTCGTACGCGGGCGCCTTGCGGTGGATCGACGCGGTCAGCGTCTGGTCCACGGGGCCGCGCTCGTCGATCGGGTTGCCCAGCACGTCCATGATGCGGCCCAGCGTCGCCTTGCCGACGGGCACCGTGATCGCGGCGCCGGTGTTGTACACCGTCATGCCGCGGCGCAGGCCTTCGGAGGAGCCGAGCGCAATCGTGCGCACGATGCCGTCACCGAGCTGCTGCTGCACTTCCAGCGTCAGCGCGGAGCCTTCCATCTTGAGCGCGTCGTAGACGCGGGGCATCTGGTCGCGCGCGAACTCGACGTCCACCACGGCGCCAATACATTGAACGATTTTTCCTTGTGCTTGAGCCATTGTTCGCTCCAGATATTTTTTAAACGGCTGCCGCCCCAGACACGATCTCCGAAAGTTCCTTCGTGATCGCCGCCTGGCGCGTCTTGTTGTAGACCAGCTTGAGTTCGCCGATGAGGTTGCCCGCGTTGTCGGTGGCGGCCTTCATGGCCACCATGCGCGCGGACTGCTCGGACGCCATGTTCTCGGCCACCGCCTGGTACACCAGGGCCTCGACGTAGCGCACCAGCAGCTCGTCGATGACGGTCTGCGCGTCGGGCTCGTAGATGTAGTCCCAGCCGTGCTCGCCGCTCGCCTTCGTGTCGTCGCGCATCTTCTCCGCGGACAGGGGCAGCAGCTTCTCGACCATCGGCTCCTGCTTCATCGTGTTGATGAAGTTGGTGTAGCACAGGTACACGGCCGAGAGCTTGCCCTCGGCGTACTGGTCGAGCAGCACCTTCACCGGGCCGATCAGGCGGTCGAGGTGGGGCGTGTCGCCCAGCTGCGTCACCTGCGACACCACCGGCGCGCCGATGCGGTTCAGGAAGCCCAGGCCCTTGGCGCCGATGGCCACCATCTGCGGCTGCATGCCTTGCGCCTGCAGCTCGCGCAGCTTGCCCGTGACGGCGCGCAGCACGTTGGTGTTCAGGCCGCCGCACAGGCCCTTGTCGGCGGTGACCACGATGAAGCCCACGTTCTTCGACTCGTTGGCCTTCATGAACGGGTGGGTGTACTCGGGGTTCGCCTGGCCGAGGTTGGACGCGATGTTGCGGACCTTTTCGCTGTACGGACGCGCATGGCGCATCCGGTCCTGCGCCTTGCGCATCTTGGACGCCGCGACCATTTCCATGGCCTTGGTGATCTTCTTGGTGTTCTCCACCGACTTGATCTTCGTCCGGATTTCCTTGCCTACGGCCACGATCGGCTCCTTGTGCTGGTCGTGGTCAGGCGAAGGTCTTCTTGAACGCCGTGATCGCGGCGTTCAGCGGCGGCTCGGTCGTGTCGTCCAGCGCCTTGCCCTGCTGCAGCGTGGCGAGCAGGTCGCCGTGCTTGTCCTTCAGGTACTGGTGCAGGCCGTGCTCGAAGGGAAGGACCTTCTTCACGTCGATGTCGTCGAAGAAGCCCTTGTTCACCGCGTAGAGCGACGCGGCCATCAGGCTGATGGGCAGCGGGCTGTACTGCGGCTGCTTGAGCAGTTCCGTCACGCGCGCGCCGCGATCGAGCTGCTTGCGCGTGGCCGCGTCGAGGTCGGAGGCGAACTGCGCGAAAGCGGCGAGTTCACGGTACTGCGCGAGGTCGGTACGGATACCGCCGGACAGCTTCTGGATCAGCTTGGTCTGGGCGGCACCGCCGACGCGCGACACCGAGATACCCGCGTTGATGGCGGGACGGATGCCGGCGTTGAACAGGCTGGTTTCCAGGAAGATCTGGCCGTCGGTGATCGAGATCACGTTGGTCGGCACGAACGCGGACACGTCGCCGGCCTGCGTCTCGATGATCGGCAGCGCGGTGAGCGAGCCGGTCTTGCCCTTGACTTCGCCCTTGGTGAACTTCTCGACGTAGTCGGCGTTCACGCGCGCGGCGCGCTCGAGCAGACGGCTGTGGAGATAGAACACGTCGCCGGGGTAGGCTTCGCGGCCCGGCGGGCGGCGCAGCAGCAGCGAGACCTGGCGGTAGGCGACGGCCTGCTTGGACAGGTCGTCATAGATGATCAGGGCGTCCTGGCCGCGGTCGCGGAAGTACTCGCCCATGGTGCAGCCCGAATAGGCCGACACGTACTGCATGGCCGCCGATTCCGAAGCGGACGCGGCCACGACGATCGTGTACTCCATCGCGCCATTGGCTTCCAGCGCGCGCACGATGTTCTTGATCGTGGACGCCTTCTGGCCGATCGCGACGTACACGCAGGTCATGTTCTGACCCTTCTGGTTGATGATCGCGTCGACAGCCACGGCGGACTTGCCGGTCTGGCGGTCGCCGATGATCAGCTCGCGCTGGCCGCGGCCGATCGGCACCATCGCGTCGATCGACTTCAGGCCGGTCTGCACCGGCTGCGACACCGACTGGCGCGCGATCACGCCGGGCGCGACCTTCTCGATCACGTCCGTCATCTTGGCGTTGATCGGGCCCTTGCCGTCGATCGGCTGGCCGAGCGCGTTCACCACGCGGCCCACGAGCTCGGGGCCGACGGGCACCTCCAGAATGCGGCCCGTGCACTTGACGGTGTCGCCCTCGGAGATGTGCTCGTACTCGCCCAGGATCACCGCGCCGACGGAGTCGCGCTCGAGGTTCAGCGCGAGGCCGAAGGTCGGCGTGCCATCGGGCGTGGCGGGGAATTCCAGCATTTCGCCGGCCATCGCCTCCGACAGGCCGTGGATGCGGACGATGCCGTCGGTCACCGAGATCACGGTGCCCTGGTTGCGGATGTCGGCGCTGGCCGCCAGGCCCTCGATCCGGCTCTTGATCAGTTCGCTAATTTCAGCGGGATTGAGTTGCATGACTCTTTCCTTTGGTTAACTTGGGGCGAAACGGCTTACGCCGTCAGCGCGACTTTCATCTGTTCGAGGCGGGCCTTCACCGAGGTGTCCAGCACCTCGTCGCCGACCACCACGCGGATGCCGCCGATGAGGGACGCATCCTCCTGCACCGTGGCATTGAGCTTGCGCCCGAAACGCTTTTCGAGCGAGGCCTTCACCTCGGCCAGCTGCGCCTCGGAAACCGGGAACGCGCTGTACACGACCGCATCCGACGCGCCGCTTTGGGCGTTGCGCAGTTCGCGGAACTGGTGCGCGATCTCGGGCAGCGCCGCGAGACGGCCGTTGTCGATGACGGTGCGCAGGAAGTTCTGGCCGGCGGGCGGCAGCTGCACGCGCGCGACGTCGGAGACGACGTCGAACACCTGCTGCGGCGTGACCTTCGGGTTGTCGGCGAATTGCAGCAGCTGCGCGTTGCCCGCGACGTTCGCGAGCGCGTCGAGCCATTGCGACGTGCTGCCGATGTCGGCCTGCGAGGACTTGTACAGCGCCTCGGCGTAGGGACGGGCGATCGTGGCGAGTTCGGCCATGGTGCGACTGCCTTTACAGCTCGGTCTTCAGGCGGTTGAGGAGGTCGGCGTGCACGGAGGCGTTCACCTCGCGGCGCAGGATCTGCTCGGCGCCCTTGACGGCCAGCGCGGCGACCTGCTCGCGCAGCGCCTCGCGCGCCTTGACGGTCTGCTGGTCGGCTTCGGCCTTCGCGGCGGCGATGATCTTGTTGCCTTCTTCCGTGGCGCGGCCCTTCGCCTCTTCGACGATGGCCTGCGCGCGACGCTCGGCTTCGGCCAGCATCTGCGCCGTGTCGGCCCGCGACTTCGCCAGCTCCTGCTCGACGCGCTTGTCCGCGTCGGCCAGTTCCGCCTTCGCCTTGTCGGCGGCGGCGAGGCCTTCGGCGATCTTCTTCGCGCGCTCGTCCAGTGCGGCCGCGATCGGCGGCCACACGAACTTCATCGTGAACGCCACCAGCAGCAGGAACACGATGATCTGAACGATGAGGGTTGCGGTAATGCTCACTGGTTCATCCTTGCACCCGCGCGCTCCAGGCGGCTACGGGCGGGGGTTGATGGGACGCGGCGATTACTTCGGCAGGTTCGCGAGCTGGCCCAGGAACGGGTTGGCGGTGGCGAACCACAGCGCGATACCCGTGCCGATGATGAAGGCCGCGTCGATCAGGCCGGCCAGCAGGAACATCTTGGTCTGCAGCTCGTTCATCAGCTCGGGCTGGCGGGCGGCCGACTCGAGGTACTTGCTGCCCATGATGCCGATGCCGATGCAGGCGCCGATGGCACCGAGACCGATGATCAGGCCGGCGGCCAGGGCGACGAAGCTGATGACTTCCATTTGTGTTCTCCTAGAGGGACTTTGGTGGTTGAAGCAAGGGAAAGAAAACGGGTGCGCTCAGTGCGCGTCGTGGGCCTGGCCGATGTAGACCAGGGCCAGCATCATGAACACGAAGGCCTGCAGCACGATGATCAGGATGTGGAACACGGCCCACGCGAAGCCCGCGACGATGTGTCCGAGGGCCAGGCCGATGGAGCCGCCGATGCCGAGCGCGCCCCAGGCGCCGCCCATCATGGCGATCAGCAGGAAGATCAGTTCGCCGGCGTACATGTTGCCGAACAGCCGCATGCCGTGCGAGACGGTCTTCGCGACGAACTCGATGATCTGCATCGCGAAGTTGAAGGGATACAGCGCCCAGTGGTTGCCGAACGGGGCCGTGAAGAGCTCGTGCACCCAGCCGCCCGCGCCCTTGATCTTGATGTTGTAGTACAGGCAGATCAGCAGCACGGAAACCGACAGGCCCATGGTCATCGACAGGTCGGCCGTGGGCACGACACGCAGGAAGGCGTGGTGCGGATCGTGGCCGGCGGCGCCATTGAGCGACTGCCAGACGGCCGGCAGCAGGTCCACCGGCAGCAGGTCCATCGTGTTCATCGCGACGATCCACAGGAACACGGTGAGCGCCAGCGGCGAGACGAACTTGCGGCTCTCGGCGTTGTGGATGATGCCGCGAGCCTGCGAGTCGACGTACTCGACCAGGAATTCGACCGCGGCCTGGAAGCGGCCCGGCACGCCGGGCGTGGCCTTCTTCGCGGCCCGCCACATGAAGAAGCAGACCAGCGCGCCCAGCAGGATGCCGAAGAACAGCGAATCGAAATTGAAGACGCTGAAATCGGCGACGTTGCGGGGCGGGTGGTTCTGCCAGAACGTCAGGTGGTGCAGGATGTATTCGCCTGCGGTCTGTCCGTGTTCGGCAGCGGCTTCAGCAGCGTGTTCGGCAGCCATGGATCGTTGTCTCTCGCCAGCTCAAGTTTCTTCATTCGCGGCAGCCGGCTTTCTTGCCCGAGGGTTGAAAGCCAGCGCCACCCAATACACCTTCAGTGCCAAGACCAGGCCCACCAGCATCGCCGGCCAGCTCAGGTCCCGCACCAGCTTCGGCGCCGCGCCAACCAGCGCGATCGTCGAAGCCACCTTGACCATCTCCCACACCAGGAAGCCCACTGCCGCGGTACCCGCGTTCAGCGACGAAAAACGCGACGTGAGTCCTCGCGCAAAAATGGCCGCGGGGATCACCACGGCCAGCGCACCGTAACCGGTGGACCACCCAACGTTTTGCTTCCCTGTGAAACCCCACGCCGCCAAAGCCGCAAGGAGCCCCACGCCTACCTGCCCCGCCACCACCCACCAGGGGGAAACCGGGGGGTGTTGTTCGCGCAGCCGTCGCACCTCTTGTGCGCTCAGCGGCTTGACCGGGACGTCCTCCGCGACTTCGGGATCGTCAGGAAGCGGCGCGACTGTTTTCATGTTCTTGCGTGCGCCGCCTGGGGCCCTGAATTTTCACAAAGCCTCTCATTATAAGTAGGAACCCGCACTCGATCCCAGTAGTCGGGCGCCGCGACGGGCCATCTCAGCAACAACCAGTACTTCTGCGTAGGACGCGACAATTCACGCGATGCAGGTGCTCATGCTTTTTCTCCACGTCGCCGCGGCAATCGCCTGGATGGGCGGGATGCTCTTCATGGTGGTCGCGCTGCGGCCGGCGCTGGGCGCGCTCGAGCCGCCCGTGCGGCTGAAGCTCGTCACGGCCGTGCTCGCGCGCTTTCTCGTTCTTGTCGGAGTGAGCATCGTCGTGCTGCTCGTGACCGGGAGCTGGATGATGGCCGGCGCCGGTTCGCCTCCGCGGGGCTGGCAGGCGATGGCGGGCATCGGCGTGCTGATGATGCTGGTCTTCGGCCATATCGCCTTTTCGCCCTGGCGACGCCTGAAGCTCGCCGTCGCGCGCCAGGACTGGCCGGGCGGCGCGAAAGCGGCGGGGCAGATCACCTTGCTGGCCAAGTTGAACCTCGTGCTCGGCTTCGTGGCCATCGCAGCCGTGCTGGCGTGGCACTGAAGCCACTGTGCGGCCTGGCGGCCGGCTGGCTGCTTGCGGCCTCCGGCGCGCAGGCCAATCCCTATTACGACCCCACCAGGCCCCATCACACACCGGACGGCTTTCGCAACAACTCCGCCGGAGCCGTCGCGAAGCCGCTCTCGGACCTGCTGCGCTGGAAGATGGACGCGTGGCGCAACGGCTTGCCGCCCACTCCGCAGGCACCCACGCCGACGACCACGGCCGACATTGCCCGGCTGAGGGCGAACAGCGGGCCGGCGGCGCAAGCCTCAGTGACGTGGATGGGGCATGCGACGACGCTCGTGCAAAGCGGCGGCCTGAACATCCTCACCGATCCGGTCTTCTCGCAGCGCGCCTCGCCCCTGCCGTTTGCCGGCCCGAAGCGCGCGCAGCCGCCGGGCATGGCGCTCGACGAGTTGCCGCCAATCGACGTCGTGGTGATTTCCCACAACCACTATGACCACCTCGACCGGGCCAGCGTCGTGCAGTTGAACGAGCGCTCGCACGGCCGCACGCTGTTCCTCGTGCCGCTCGGGATCAAGCCCTGGCTGGAGCAGCAGGGCATTCGCAACGCCATCGAGCTCGACTGGTGGGATTCGCATTCCGTGGGCGGGGTCGAATTCCACCTCGTGCCCGTGCAGCACTGGTCGTCGCGAACCACGAGCGACCGCAACCAGACGCTGTGGGGCGGCTGGGCCGTGTTCGCGCCCGACCTGCGCTGGTACTTCTCCGGCGATGCGGGCTACAGCCGCGATTTCGCCGATACGCGCGGGAAGCTCGCCGAGCGCGCGAAGGATGGCGTGCTGTTCGACCTTGCCCTGCTGGCGATCGGCGCCTACGAGCCGCGCTGGTTCATGGCGGCGCAGCACATGAATCCGGCGGAAGCCGTGCAGGCGCACCGCGACCTCGGCGCGCGCCGCAGCCTCGGCGTCCACTGGGGCACCTTCGAGTTGACCGACGAGCCGCTCGACCAGCCGCCCCGGGACCTCGCGCTCGCGCGCCGGGCCCTGGGCGTCGCCGACGAGGACTTTTTCGTGATGAAGATCGGCGAGACGCGCTGGTTTCCTCCCCAGAGGACAATCGCCCCATGAGCGCGACTGCATTGCCCGACCTGCCCTGCTACCTCAATGGCGAATTCACGACCTTGCCCAATGCCAGGGTCAGCGTGATGGACCGCGGCTTCGTCTTCGGCGACGGCGTGTACGAAGTGGTGCCGGCCTACGCGGGCAAGCCGTTCCGCTTCGACGAGCATATGGCGCGGCTGGACCGCAGCCTGGGCGAGCTGCGCATTCCCAACCCCATGAACCGCCTCCAGTGGCGCGACATCGTGATGCAGCTGGTCGGTGCCTACGCCAGGCAACAGGGCCGGCCGGCCGGCGAGACGAACCAGCTCGTCTACCTGCAACTCACGCGCGGCGTCGCCCTGCGCGACCACACGATGATTCCCGGCCTGCAGCCCACCGTCTTCGCCATGAGCAACCGCATGTACATCTACACGGCCGAGGAGCGGGCACGTGGGGTGGCCTGCGTCACGGCCGACGACTTCCGCTGGAAGAAGGCGCACATCAAGAGCATCAGCCTGGCCGGCGCCGTCCTCGCGCGCCAGCTCAGCGCCGACGTCGACGCCAACGAGACGATCATGTTCCGCGACGGCTTCCTGAGCGAAGCCGCGGCGTCGAACGTCTGGGTGGTGAAGGACGGCGTGGTGCTCGGCGCGCCCAGGGACAACCTGGTGCTCGAAGGCATCCGTTACGGATTGCTGGAGCAGTTGTGCCGGGCCGAAGGCATCCCCTTCGAGCTGCGCCGCGTCACGCGCGACGAAGTCGTCGCCGCCGACGAGATCCTGCTCAGTTCGGCGACCAAGGAGGTGATCGCCGTGACGCAGCTGGACGGGCGGCCGGTTGCAAACGGGCGGCCGGGTCCCATCTATGGGAAGCTGTACGCCGGCTACCAGCGTGCGAAGGAAAGTTCTTCATGACCCAGCCCCTGCCCGATTCCCGCAAATCGCTCATCGAATACCCGTCGCAGTTCCCCGTCAAGGTGATGGGCCAGAAGGTGGAGGGGTTCGTGCACGCCGTCACGCAGATTGCGAAGCAGTTCGACCCGACCTTCGACGCCGCCACCGTGGAGCTGCGCGACAGCAGCGCCGGCAACTATCTCGGCATCACCATCACCATCACCGCGACCAGCCGCGAGCAGCTCGACGAGCTGTACCGCACGCTGTCGACGCACCCGATGGTGAAGGTCGTCCTCTAGGGCCCATGCGCATCGTCCCGCGTGGACGGGTCGACTACCGGCCCACGTACGAGGCCATGCAGGCCTTCACGGCCGCGCGCGGGCCGTCCACCGAGGACGAGTTGTGGTTGTGCGAACACCCGCCGGTGTTCACGCAAGGGCTCGCCGGCAAGGCGCAGCACGTGCACGAGGCAGGCGGGATCCCGGTCGTGGCCACCAACCGCGGCGGCCAGGTGACCTACCACGGGCCCGGCCAGGTGGTCGCCTACCCGCTCATGGACCTGCATCGCGCCGGTTATTTCGTCAAGGAATACGTGTACCGGATCGAGGAGTCGGTGATCCGCACGCTGCGCCATTTCGGTGTGACGGGGCATCGCGTGACCGGTGCCCCGGGCATCTACGTGAAGCTGGATGACCCGTTCGGGCATTCGCGGCTGGCTTCCTCGTCCTTCGAGGGCCTCGGCAAGATCGCCGCGCTGGGCATCAAGGTGAGCCGCGGCTGCGCCTACCACGGCGTGGCGCTCAACGTGGCGATGGACCTGGAACCCTTCTCGCGCATCGACCCTTGCGGCTACGCAAACCTGCAAACGGTGGACCTTTCTACAATCGGCATCTCCACCACCTGGGAAGAAGCCGCGCGCGTGCTGGCCGACAAGCTGGCCACGCACCTCGCGCCCTGAAAGCCTGTCATGAGCAGCAACGACGTCGTGCGCGAAGCGCAGCCCCTCGAGGCCTACAACCCCCTGGCCAAACAGAAGGCGGCGGCGAAGCTCTCGCGCATCCCGGTGAAGGTGGAGCCGGGCGAAGTCCTGAAGAAGCCCGACTGGATCCGCGTGCGCGCCGGCTCGGCCAACACGCGTTTCTACGAGATCAAGGAGATCCTGCGCGAACACAAGTTGCACACGGTGTGCGAGGAAGCCTCCTGCCCCAACATCGGCGAATGCTTCGGTAAGGGCACGGCCACCTTCATGATCATGGGCGACAAGTGCACGCGCCGCTGCCCGTTCTGCGACGTGGGCCACGGCCGGCCCGACCCGCTCGATGCGAACGAGCCCGAGAACCTCGCGAAGACCATCGCGGCGCTGAAGCTCAAATACGTGGTGATCACCAGCGTCGACCGCGACGACCTGCGCGACGGCGGCGCCGGCCATTTCGTGGAGTGCATCCGCAAGACACGAGAGCTCTCGCCCGGCACGACCATCGAGGTGCTGGTGCCGGACTTCCGCGGCCGCGACGACCGGGCCCTCGAAATCCTGAAGGCCGCGCCGCCCGACGTGATGAACCACAACCTCGAGACGATCCCGCGCCTGTACAAGGAAGCGCGTCCGGGGTCCGATTACCAGTTCAGCCTGAACCTGCTGAAGAAGTTCAAGCAGCTGTTCCCGCACATCCCGACCAAGAGCGGCCTGATGGTGGGACTGGGCGAGACCGACGAAGAGATCCTCGACGTGATGCGCGACATGCGCGCGCACGGCATCGACATGCTCACGATCGGGCAGTACCTCGCGCCCTCGACGTCGCACCTGCCGGTGCGTCGCTACGTGCACCCGGACACCTTCAAGATGTTCGAGGCGAAGGCCATCGAGATGGGCTTCTCGCACGCCGCTGTCGGCGCCATGGTGCGTTCGAGCTACCACGCCGACCAGCAGGCGCACGCCGCCGGCGTGGCCTGAATCACGCGAGCCAGTCGGGGACCGGCAGGCCTTTCTCGCGCAGGAACGCGGGATTGAACAGCTTGGACTGGTAGCGCGTTCCGGAATCCGCGAGGATCGTCACGATCGTGTGGCCCGGCCCGAGGTCGCGCGCCAGGCGAATCGCACCGGCGACGTTGATGCCGCTGGAGCCGCCCAGGCAGAGGCCCTCATCGCGCAGCAGCGAGAACAGCACGGGCAGCGCTTCGTCATCGGGAATTTGGTAGGCCTCGTCGATCGGCGCGCCTTCCAGGTTGCCGGTGATGCGGTTCTGGCCGATGCCTTCGGTGATCGAGCTGCCCTCGCTGCGCAACTCGCCCTGCTTGACCCAGCGGTACATGCCCGCACCCATGGGGTCGGCGGCGGCGATGACCACCTCGGGCTTCTTGGACTTCAGGTACAGCCCCACGCCGGCGAGCGTGCCGCCGGTGCCGATCGCGCAGGTGAAGCCATCGACCTGTCCGTCGGTCTGCGCCCAGATCTCAGGACCGGTGGAGCGCACATGCCCTTCGCGGTTGGAGAGGTTGTCCCACTGGTTCGCGTAGAGCACGCCGTTCGGTTCGGTGCGCGCCAGTTCCGCGGCGAGCCGCTCGGCGACGTGCACGTAGTTGTTCGGGTCGCTGTACGGCGCGGCGGGCACTTCCTTCAGCTGCGCACCGGCCAGGCGCAGCGCGTCCTTCTTCTCCTGGCTCTGGGTCTGCGGGATCACGACCAGCGTGCGGTAACCGCGCGCGTTGCCCACCAGCGCCAGACCGATGCCGGTGTTGCCTGCCGTGCCTTCGACGATCAGGCCGCCGGGACGCAGGTCGCCTCGCTGCTCGGCATCGAGCACCATGTACAGCGCCGCGCGGTCCTTGACCGAGCCGCCCGGGTTCATGAACTCGGCCTTGCCGAGGATCGTGCAGCCGGTGAGCTCGGACGCACGGCGCAGGCGGATCAGCGGCGTGTGGCCCACCGCCTCGGCGAAGCTGTCGCGTATGTCCATGGTGATCCGCCTCAGGCCACGAACACGGTCTTGATGTTGACGAATTCCTTGATGCCGTAGGCCGACAGCTCGCGCCCGTAACCGCTGTCCTTGACGCCGCCGAACGGCAGCCGCGGATCGGAGCGCACCGCGTCGTTGACGAACACGCAGCCCGCCTCGATGGAATCGGCGGCGATGCGTTCGGCCCTCGCGAGGTCACGCGAGAGCACCGAGGCGCCGAGCCCGTAGCTGGAGTCGTTCGCCGTGGCGATCGCCTGCGCCTCGTCGCGCACGGGGATGATCGCGGCCACGGGCCCGAACAGCTCCTCCTCGTACGCCGGCATTCCCTTGCCGACGTCGGTGAGCACGGTGGGCGGATAGAACGCGCCGGGGCCCGAGGGCAGCTCGCCGCCGAGCAGGCAACGCGCGCCGCGCCGGATGCTGTCCTGCACCTGCTGGTGCAGGCCTTCGCGCAGGTCCTGGCGCGCCAGCGGGCCGATTTGCGTTTCCATGTCGAGCGGATCGCCCTGGCGCACGGCTTTCATCTTCTCGACGAAGCGGCGCTCGAACTCACCGCGCACCGCGTCGACGACGATGAAGCGCTTGCCCGCGATGCAGCTCTGCCCGCCGTTGACCAGGCGCGCCTTCGCGCTCACGGCCGCGGCCTGCTCGATGTCGGCGTCTTCGAGCACGAGGTAAGCATCGCTGCCGCCCAGTTCGAGCACGGTCTTCTTCAGGTGCTGGCCGGCATGACTCGCGACGGTCCGCCCCGCCGGCGTGCTGCCCGTGAGCGTGACCGCGCGCACCAGCGGGTGCGCGATCACCGCCTCGACCTGCTCACTGCCAATCAGCAGCGTGCGCAGCAGGTCGTGCGGCTCGCCCGACTGCCGCAGGATCTGCTCGATCGCCAGCGCACAGCCGGGCACGTTGGACGCGTGCTTGAGAACGACCGCGTTGCCGGCCATCAGCGCCGGCGCGGCAAAGCGGAACACCTGCCAGAAGGGAAAGTTCCAGGGCATCACGGCGAGCACCACGCCCAGCGGATTGAAGGTGACGAAACTTTTGCGCGCGTCCGATCCGATCGTCTGCGGCGCGAGGAACTGCTCCGCGTGCTCGGCGAAATACTGGCAGCACAGCGCGCACTTCTGCGCCTCCGAGATTCCGTCGCGAACGGGCTTGCCCATCTCGCGCGCCATCAGTTCGCCCCACTCGCGCGCACGCTCGCGCAGCGCGGCCGCCACCGTGCGCAGCCTTTGCGCGCGCTCGACCATGGAGGTGGCGCGCCAGGTCAGGAACGCGTCGTGCACACGACCGATGATCTCGTTGACATCGTCAGCGCGCATGGCCGGATAGGACTTGATCTTCTCGCCAGTGGCGGGATTCACGGATTCGATGCTCATGGTGTGGCTCCGCGGATGGGCTGCGGCGTGTCGCGCGTATCTCGTTAAGACCCGGGTTGCAAGGAAGGAGTTCGGTGTCGCTGGCGTAAGCTCGGCGCATGCCCGCGAACCTCTACGCGCTCGGCGCGATCGCCCTCTGGGCCACGCTCGCGACCCTGGGCGTGTCACTGTCCCACGTGCCGCCGTTCCTGCTCACCGGCCTTGCGCTCGTGACCGGCAGCGTGCCGGCGTGGCCGCTCGTGCGGCAGTGGCGCGTTCCGCCGCGGACGCTGGCGCTCGGCATCTATGGCCTCTTCGCCTATCACTTCCTCTTGTTCGTCGCGCTGCGCAGCGCGCCCGCGGTCGAGGCCAACCTCGTCAATTACCTGTGGCCGCTGCTCATCGTGCTGCTGGCGCCGGTCATCCTGCCGGGCCTGCATTTGCGCCTGGCGCACGTGCTCGCCGGGCTCGCCGGCTTCGCGGGCGCCGCCGTCGCGATCCTGGGCGGCGGCACCTCGGGCGGCGGCTGGTCCTGGGGGTATGTCCCGGCGCTCGGCGCGGCGTTCATCTGGTCGACGTATTCGCTGATGACGCGCCGCGTGGCCGCATTCCCGACGGCGGCAGTCGGCCTGTTCGGTTTGGTCTCGGGGATGCTCGCGCTGCTGTGCCACGCGTGGCTGGAGCCGCCCGCCCGGCTCGCCGCGCGCGACTGGCTGTTCATCGTCATCGCCGGGCTCGGGCCCCTGGGTGCGGCGTTCTTCCTCTGGGACAAGGCGCTCAAGCTCGGCGACCCGCGCCAGATCGGCATCCTGAGCTACATCACGCCGCTGGCCTCGACGCTGCTGCTCATGATCGCGACGGGCCGCCCGCCCTCGTGGAGCATCGTGCTGGCGGCAGCGCTGATCATCGGTGCGGCCGTGCTCGGCACCCGCGCGCCTCAGCCCGCGAGCAAGGTCGCCGGGTCCTCGGCTTCCAGCACCTGACGCGCCCAACCCTCGAGGCGCGACGCGTCGGCCCGCAGCACCTCCTGCTTCACCGCGAGGATTTGCGCCGGGTGCATCGAGAAGCTGCGCAGGCCCAGGCCGAGCAGCAGGCGCGTCATGCTCGTGTCGCCCGCCATCTCGCCGCAGACGCTCACGCCCTTGTGCTGGCGGTTGCATTCGGCGATGGTCTCGGCGACCAGTCTCAGCACCGCGGGATGCAGCGGGTCGTACAGGTGGGCGACCGATTCATCGGAGCGGTCGATCGCCAGCGTGTACTGGATCAGGTCGTTGGTGCCGATCGAGAGGAAATCGAAGTACTTGAGGAAGATCTTCAGCGTCAGCGCCGCCGCGGGGATCTCGATCATCGCGCCGATCTTGACCGGCCCGTAGACGACGCCGCGGTTGTCCAGCTCCGCCCGCGCGAAATCCAGCAGCGACAGGGTCTGGCGGATCTCGCTGGCATGCGCGAGCATCGGGATCAGCAGGTTCACCTGGCCTTGCGCCGCCGCGCGCAGGATCGCGCGCAGTTGCGTGAGGAACATCGCCGGGTCGGCGAGGCTCCAGCGGATGGCGCGCAGCCCAAGCGCGGGATTGAGGTGCGCCGCGTCCCGCATCGCCTCGTCCAGCGGCTTGTCGGCGCCGACGTCGACGGTGCGGATCGTCACCGGCAGGCCTTCCATGCCGCGCACCGCACGCACGTAGGCCTCGTACTGTTCGTCTTCGTCGGGCAGGTCGCCGCGGCGGCCCATGAAGAGAAACTCGCTGCGGAAGAGGCCCACGCCGACGGCGCCGGCCTTCAGCGCATGCGGCGCATCGTCGGGCATTTCGATGTTGGCGAGCAGCTCGACCTTCTGCCCGTCCATCGTGAGCGCGGGCGTGTGGCGCAGGCGCGAGAGGCGGCCGCGCTCCAGTTCGCCCTGCCGTTGCTTGAAGCCGTACTCGGCGAGGATGATGGGCGACGGATCGACGATCATCACGCCGGCGTCGCCATCGACGATCACCCAGTCGTCCTGCCGCACCAGCTGCGAGGCGCTGCGCGCGCCCACCACCGCCGGGATGTCCATGCTGCGCGCCACGATCGCCGTGTGCGAGTTGCGCCCGCCCACGTCGGTGGCGAAGCCGGCGAACACGCTCTGCTTGAACTGCAGCATGTCCGCGGGCGACAGGTCGTGCGCGATCAGCACCAGCGGCACGTCGACGCTGTCGTCCAGCAGCAGGTCCTGCGGCGTCTTGCGCTTCGAGGGCGGCGGCGCCACGGGCGAAGGCACGCCCTTCATGTAGCGCAGGATGCGCTCGGCCACCTGCTCGAGGTCGGCCTTGCGCTGGCGCAGGTACTCGTCCTCCATCTCGTCGAACTGGCGCGACAGCACTTCCAGCTGCGTCGTCAGCGCCCATTCGGCGTTGTAGAGGCGATCGGTGATCCAGTGCTTCACGCCCGAGATCAGCTCCTCGTCCTGCAGCAGCATCAGGTGCACGTCCAGCAGCGCCGCGAGTTCGTGCGGCGCTTCCTTGGGCCCCATCTGCGCGATCGTGTGCTGCAGGCGGTGGATCTCGTCGACCACCGCGTTGCGGCCCTGGCGCACGCGCTCGATCTCGGCGGCGACCTGGCCCGGCTCGACGAAGTAATGCGCCACGTCGACGCGGCTGGACGCCATCAGCACCGCGCGCCCGATCGCGATGCCGCGGGCGACTGCGAGGCCGTGGACGGAAAAGGTCATGGTTTCGCCGCCCGGCCGCCGGAAGGCGAAACGCGGCCCCCTCGGGGGGCAGAGAGCCACACGCAGTGGGCGAATGTGGGGGCCATGTCGCTACTCGCCTTCGCCGAACTTGTCGTTGATGAGCGCGACGATGGCATCCAGGGCTTCCTGCTCCTTCTCGCCCACCGTCTCGATCGTCACCTCGCTGTCCAGGCCCGCGGCCAGCATCATCACGCCCATGATGCTCTTGCCGTTGATGCGCCGGTCGCCGCGGCTGATCCACACCTCGCAGGGGTAGCTGCCGGCCAGCTTGGTGAGCTTGGCCGAGGCGCGGGCATGCAGCCCGAGCTTATTGCTGATGGTCGCGGTCGTCCTGCTCATGGTTGCGGCGGGGCTGGTTCTGGGGTGCGGTGATGGCGACCTGCATCACGCCCTGGGTGCCGCCGATGACGGCGCGCGAGACGAGGGCATCGAGCGGTTCGTTGCGGTAGCTGACGGCGCGCAGCAGCATCGGCAGGTTCACGCCGGTGATCAGGCGCGACTTCACGCCATCGACGAGTTTCTGCGCCACGTTGCTCGGCGTCGCGCCGAAGATATCGGTGAGCACGAGCACGCCTTTCGTGCCGTTGGCGCGAAACAGCTGGTCCAGCGCGATCTTCGCCGTGGACAGCGTCTCCTCCGGCGGGAGGTTGGGCTGCACGTCGATCGCCGCCAGGTGCGCGCCGCAGTCGGGAAAGACGTGCAGCGCGCACTGCCGCAGCGCGTGGGCGAGCGGGGCGTGGGCGATGATCAGGATGGCGTTCACTGGCTTTGATTATCCGTCGCCGCCCACAGAAACCAGCCATAGCCGAACAGGCAGGTCACGAGGAACACGGCCATCGCGGCGCGAAAAGACGACACCGCGTCCCAGCCGGCGGCCCCGAACGCGTCCACCAGCAGGCCGATGCCCCACTGCACGACGAAGACTCCGGCGAAGATCACCAGGTTGTACGCCGACAGCGCACGTCCCGCCAACCGCGGGGGAAACGCCATGCCCACCGCCGGCTGGGCCAGCGAGATGAAGGTCGCCGAGACGCAGAACAGCGCCCAGGACACCGGACCCGCCGCCGGCCCGGCCCAGACGATGGCCGCGAGCACCAGCAGGTTCAGCGGCACGCCGCGCGCGATCAGCTTGTCGGTGGTGATGCCGCGGCGCTGCAGCCACGGGTTCATGAGCCCCCAGCTCCAGAAGGTGGCGAGCATGCTGAGGTTGATCAGGAACAGGCCGCCGGCCGCCTGCGCGGCGTCGAACCCCGTGACGCGGACCATCCACGGCCCGGCCCACAGCGACTGGATCGCGATCATGCCGCCGTAGTTGAAAAAGCCCACCGGCACCATGCGGCGGAAATAGGGATGGCGCCAGACCTGCGCGTAGCTGGGAGGCTTCGCGGACGGCTCGTGCACGCCGCTGCCCCACCGTGGGAGCAGGAAGGCAATGGCGACGCTGGCGATCGCGATCCCGGCGGCGACGATCCAGAACACCGGCCGCCAGCCGATGCGCGGCATCAGCCATTGCACCGGCAAGGTCGACGCGACCATGCCCAGGGAGCCGGTCATCAGCATCCACGAGTTGGCGCGCAATTGCGCCGGCGGCTCGAGCCAGTGGCGAAAGCCGGTGAGCGGCGCCATCAGGCAGGCGCTCACGCCGACGCCGCACAGCACGCGCGCCGCGAGCAGGCCGGCGAAGCCGCCCGCCAGCGAGAACGCGACGCACCCGGCGATCGCGGCCACCATGAAGCCGAGCATCACACGCTGCGGCCCGTAATGGTCGAGCCAGCGTCCGAGCGGCAACTGCGGCAGCGCGAAGCCCAGGAAGAAGCCGCCCGCCAGCAGGCCGAGCTGCTGCGCGTTCAGCGCGAATTCGCGGGTGAGCGTCGGCGAGAGCGTCGCCGTGATGGCGCGCAGCACCGCCGAAAAGAAATAGGCGAAGGCGAACGCGAGGAAGACGAGGACGGCGCGCTGTCGCGTGAGCACCGTCATTCGAAGCGCAGCCCCGCGAAGAAGGGCTCGGTCATCTCGGTCTTCAGGCGCGGCGCGTAGACCACCGCCTGGAACACGCGCGTGCCGCGCGCGAAGTACGCGGCCTGGCTCTGCACGGCACTGCCGTCCCCGCGCTGGCCCGCGGCGCGCACCATCGCGGATTCGGCCAGGCCCAGCGCACCCTGGGGCTGGTAAGGCTGCTCTCGCTCGACACGGGATTTCGAAGCCGCGAGGCTCGCCTTCTTCCATTGGGCCAGCGCGGCGGCGAGCTCGCCGGCCTGCCCGACGTCGGCGTACAGCACCGCGAAGGTCGCACCGCCCGTCTCGCAGCCGAACGCGTGCACGACGATCTCGCGCCCCGGCGTGAATTCGATGCGGCGCTCGACGGCGTCGGGCTTGCAGGGCAGCATCGCCCGCAGGCCGGTGGATTCGACGGGGATCTCGCGCCAGTTGAAGGTCGGTGTGCAGGCGGCGGCGAACAGGAGCAGGGCCGCGGCGATCGGTCGATACATCCCCGCAATTATCGGTTTGGCCCACAATCTCCCGTCATGAATTCACTCGACGGCATCCGTGTGCTGGACCTCTCGCGCGTGCTCGCGGGACCCTGGTGCACCCAGACCTTGGCCGACCTGGGCGCCGACGTCATCAAGATCGAGCGGCCGGGCAGCGGCGACGACACCCGCAGCTGGGGGCCGCCTTTCCTGCAGGATGCGCAGGGGCAGGACACGCACGAGGCCGCGTACTACCTCGGTGCGAACCGCAACAAGCGCTCGATCACCTGCGACATCGCGCAGCCGGCCGGCCAGCAGCTCGTGCGCGAGCTGGCCGCGCATTGCGACGTGCTGGTGGAGAACTTCAAGGTCGGCGACCTCGCGCGCTACGGCCTGTCGTACGAAAGCCTGCGCCAGGTGAACCCACGGCTCGTGTACTGCAGCATCACGGGGTTCGGGCAGACCGGCCCCTACCGCGACCGCGCCGGCTACGACTACATCGTGCAGGGCATGGGCGGGCTGATGAGCATCACGGGCGAGCGCGACGACCTGGGCGGCGGTCCGCAGAAGGTCGGCGTCGCCGTGGCGGACCTCTTCACCGGCATGTACGCGGCCACCGCGATCCTCGCCGCGCTGCGCCATGCGGAGCGCACCGGCGAAGGCCAGTGGATCGACATGGCGCTGCTCGACACGCAGGTCGCGATGCTCGCGAACCTCGGGGCGAACTATCTCGTGAGCGGCCAGGTGCCGGGCCGCGCGGGCAACGCGCACCAGAACATCGTGCCCTACCAGGTGTTCGAGACCGCGCCGGGTGCGGCGGGCCGCGACTTCATCATCCTCGCCGTCGGCAACGACTCGCAGTTCGCGAAGTTCTGCGAGGTCGCGGGCCGGCCCGAGCTCGCCGCCGATGAGCGTTTCGCCAGGAACCAGGGGCGTGTGCGCAATCGCCGCGTGCTCGTGCCCCTCCTCGAGGAGACGATGCTCACGCGCACGAAGGCCGATTGGCTCGCCGCGCTGGAAACGGCACGGGTGCCGTGCGGCGCGATCAACAACCTGGCCGAAGTCTTCGCGGACCCGCAGGTGAACGACCGACGGATGGTGAACACATGGCCGCATCCGCTGCGCGACGACGTGCGGCTGGTGGCCAGCCCGATCAAGATGAGCGGCACCCCCGTGCGCGCGGACCGGCCGCCGCCGCTGCTCGGTCAGCACACGGTCGAAGTGCTCGGCGAGCTGCTCGGATACGACGCCGTGCGCATCGAGGCGCTGAGGCAGCAAGGAGCGATCTGATGGCCGAATTCGTCCTCGTGCATGGTGCGTGGCATGGCGCCTGGTGCTGGCGCGACGTGGTGCGGACGCTGACCTGCGCCGGTCACCGGGTGCACGCCGTCACGCTCACGGGGGTGGGCGAGCGCGCGCACCTGATGTCGCCGGCGATCACGCTGGAAACCCACATCGCCGACGTCGTCAACGCGATCGAGGCGGAAGAAATGCAGCAGCCCGTGCTGGCCGTGCATTCCTTCGCCGGCATGATCGGCACCGCGATCGCCGACCGCATGCCGCAGCGGCTCGCACACCTGGTGTATGTCGACGCCGTGCTGCCGCTGCCGGGCGAAAGCTGGAGCAGCACGCATGCGGCCGTCACACGCGAAGCGCGCATCGCCGCGGCCGAAGCTTCGCACGACTACAGCTTCCCGCCGCCCGACCCCGCGGTATACGGCCTGGCCGGCGCGCAGCACGCGTGGGTGGGCCGGCGCCAGGTGCCGCATCCCGGCCATACCTACACCGCGCCGCTGCAATTCGATCCGCGGCGCGTGGCGAGCGTGCCCCGAACTTTCGTGGACTGCAACGCGCCGCCGCTCGCCACGATCGATGCGAGCCGCCGGCGCGTGCGCGATCCGGGCTTCTGGGGCGCGCCGTGGCGCATCACCGAGATCGCCACGGGGCACGACCCGATGGTGAGCGCCCCCGCGGAACTGGCCCGAGTGCTGATGGCCTGTATTTGACCTTGCGCATGCAGGCCGGGGCCGCGCGGCCGTAAAATTGCGCCATGGCCAAGACCCCCGTCGTCATCGGAGTCGCCGCCGCGGCCCTGATCGCGGCCGGCGCGGCGTTCTATGTCGCCGGCGCGAGCGAAGCGGCGCCGCCGTCCACCTTCGTGCTGCTGGACGGCTCGAAGAAGACGACCGCCGACCTGAAAGGCCGCGTGACCCTCGTGAACTTCTGGGCCACGAGCTGCGTGACCTGCGTGGGCGAGATGCCCAAGATGATCGCGACCTACGACAAGTACCACGGCAAGGGATACGACATGCTGGCGGTGGCGATGAGCTACGACCCGCCGAGCTATGTCGTGAACTACACCGAGACGCGCAAACTGCCGTTCCAGGTCGCGATCGACAACACCGGTACCGTGGCGAAGGCCTGGGGCGACGTGCAGCTCACGCCCACCACTTTCCTGGTGAACAAGCGCGGCGAGATCGTCAAGCGCTATGTGGGCGAGCCGAACTTCGCCGAGCTGCACCAGCTCATCGAAAAGCTCCTCGCCGAGGGCTGATCCGGCGTGCGCCGGGCGATTGGCGCAAGCTGTTGAGCACGTGCTCACTTGTCTTGTGGGCCCGAATGGGCTGCGTTGTTGATGTGCGGGCCTGTCACAAAATGGCAAGCGCGAGTACCTGCCCGCCGCGCTAAACTGGCGGGCCGTTCCACTTCGCATCCAGCCGCTTGGATCCGCTTCGTATTCCGCTCGCCGAGCTGACCACCCCCCTCCATCCCCACGAGATCGAAACGCTGCGCGGACTCATGCGCGAGTACGCGAACGCGCTGGGCGTGGACCTGTGCTTCCAGGACTTTGACCATGAACTCGCCACCTTGCCGGGCGAGTACGCCGCGCCGCGCGGCGCGCTGTTCATCGCCAACGTGAACGGCAAGCCGGCCGGATGCGTGGCGCTGCGCCCGCTCGATGCGACCGACTACCCGAATGCGGCGGAAATGAAGCGCCTGTACGTGCGCGACCGGTATCGCGGCAGCGGGCTCGGGCGTGAACTGGCGGAAGCAGCGCTCGATGCCGCCCGCGAGGCCGGCTACAGCTGCGTGCTGCTGGACACGCTGGACGACATGGAGGCCGCCCGGGGGCTGTACGAGGACCTCGGCTTCCACGAGATCCCGCCGTACTACCACAACCCGATCCCCGGGGCGCACTACCTCAAGTGCGACGTGGAGATGGCCGTCACGCCGCGCGCGCTTGCGCGAGCAACGTCCCTGCGTCGCTGACCTCGAACTTGCCGGGCGCCTCGACGTTGAGCGAGGCGACCTTGCCGTCCTTCACCAGCATCGAGTAACGGGCGCTGCGCACGCCCATGCCCTTGCTCGTGAGGTCGAGCGTGAGGCCCGTCGCCTTGGCGAAATCGGCGCTGCCGTCGGCCAGCATGCGCACCTTGCCCGCCGTCTTCTGGTCGCGCGCCCAGGCGCCCATCACGAACGCGTCGTTGACGCTCAGGCACCAGACCTCGTCGACGCCCGCCTGCTTGAACTCGTTGAACTTCTCGACGAAGCCCGGCACGTGCTTGGCCGAGCAGGTCGGCGTGAACGCCCCGGGCAACGCGAACAGCGCGATCGTCTTGCCCTTGGCGGCCTCGGCCACGTTCACCGGGTTCGGGCCGATCGAGCAGCCATTGCCCTCCACTTCCGAGTATTCCTGCAGCGTCACCGCGGGCAGCGCATCGCCGACCTTGATCATGGGCATTCTCCTGTTCGTGAAAAAAGAAACGGCCCACATTGTGGGCCGTTTTGCGGGTTGACGCAGGACGCGAGGATCAGACCTCGGCCGCCTTCTCGACCAGGCGGGTCGCAACCCAGTTCTTGGTCTTGGAGATCGGGCGGCTTTCCTGGATCTCGATGATGTCACCGACGTGGAATTCGCCCTTCTCGTCGTGCGCGTGGTACTTGCTCGACTTGGCAACGATCTTGCCGTACAGCTCGTGCTTCACGCGGCGCTCGACGAGCACCGTCACGGTCTTGGAACGCTTGTCGCTCACGACCTTGCCGACGAGGGTGCGCTTGAGGGAAGTCTTTTCAGCCATTGTTCTTGTCCTTCCTTACTTCGCAGCCTTCTCGACCAGCTTCTGGGCGAGGATGGTCTTCGCGCGGGCGATGTCGCGGCGCGTGTGGCGCAGCGAGCTCGTGTTGGCGAGCTGTTGCGTGGCCTTTTGCATGCGTTGGCCGAAATGGGCCTTCTGCAGTTCCTTCACTTCGGCTTGCAGCTCGGTCACGTCCTTCTGGCGCAGTTCAGCAGCTTTCATTTCAATGCTCCTTATGCGCCGATCTGGCGGGCGACGAACGTGGTGCGAAGCGGCAGCTTCGCGGCGGCCAGGCGGAACGCCTCGCGCGCGAGTTCCTCGGGCACGCCGACGATCTCGAACACGACCTTGCCCGGCTGGATCTCGGCCACGTAATACTCGGGGTTGCCCTTGCCGTTGCCCATCCGCACTTCGGCGGGTTTCTGGGAGATCGGCTTGTCGGGGAACACACGGATCCAGATACGGCCGCCGCGCTTGACGTGGCGGGAGATCGCGCGACGCGCGGCCTCGATCTGGCGGGCCGTCAGGCGGCCACGGTCCGTGCACTTCAGGCCGAAGTCACCGAAGGCCACCGAGTTGCCCCGGGTGGCGAGGCCGGTGTTGCGGCCCTTCTGCTCTTTGCGGTATTTGCGGCGAGCGGGTTGCAGCATGTTTACTCTCCTTTACCGTCCGCCGGCGTTGCGGCGGGCGCGGCCTTGCGGACGCGCTTAACGGTAGTTTTCGGTGCGTCGGCACCTGGGGTGGCTTCGGCGGGCTTGTCGCTGCCGTCGGTGGGTGCGGCGCTGGTCGTGCCGGCGCCGGCGCCCGCAGGCGTGCGGCGCGGGCCGCCACGGCGATCGCCGCCGGGGCCGCCACGGCGGTCGCCGTCACGGCGCGGGCCGCGCGGGCCGCGGCGCTCTTCGCCTTCGGGACGCGGGGTCGCGTCGAGGTTCGGCGCGTCGCGCATGCCGAGCGTGTCGCCCTTGTAGACCCACACCTTGACGCCGATGACGCCATAGGTGGTCTTGGCTTCGGAGAAGCCGTAGTCGATGTCGGCGCGCAGCGTGTGCAGCGGCACGCGACCTTCGCGGTACCACTCGGTGCGCGCGATCTCGATGCCGTTCAAGCGGCCGGCGGACATGATCTTGATGCCCTGCGCGCCCAGGCGCATCGCGTTCTGCATCGCGCGCTTCATCGCGCGACGGAACATGATGCGCTTCTCGAGCTGCTGGGTGATCGAGTCGGCGATCAGCTGGGCATCGACTTCGGGCTTGCGCACTTCCTCGATGTTGACGGCGACCGGCACGCCCAGGCGGCGCGCGAGTTCCTTCTTCAGGTTCTCGATGTCCTCGCCCTTCTTGCCGATCACGACGCCCGGACGCGCCGAGAAGATCGTGATGCGGGCGTTCTTGGCGGGGCGCTCGATCAGCACGCGCGAGACGGCGGCGTTCTTCAGCTTGGCCTTGAGGTACTCGCGCACCTTGATGTCTTCGGCCAGCATGCCGGCGAAGTCGCGGTTGTTGGCGTACCAGCGGCTGGCCCAGTTGCGGCTGACCGCGAGGCGGAAGCCGGTCGGATGGATTTTCTGTCCCATGTCTTTCCTGGTGCCCTTAGTTGCCGACGGTCACGTACACATGGCACGTGGGCTTGCTGATGCGGTTGCCGCGGCCCTTGGCGCGCGCCGTGAAGCGCTTGAGCGTGGCGCCCTGCTCGACGTAGATGGTCTTGACCTTCAGCTCGTCGATGTCCGCGCCGTCGTTGTGCTCGGCGTTCGCGATCGCGGACTCCAGCACCTTCTTGACGATCAGGGCGGCTTTCTTCGGCGTGAATTCCAGGATGTTCAGGGCCTGGTCCACCTTCTTGCCGCGGATCAGGTCCGCCACCAGCCGACCCTTGTCGACCGAGAGGCGCACACCGCGGAGGACTGCACGTGTTTCCATGATCATGTGTCCTTACTTCTTCGCGACCTTCTTGTCGGCCGGGTGACCCTTGAAGGTCCGCGTGAGCGCGAATTCGCCCAGCTTGTGGCCGACCATCTGGTCGGTGATGTAGACCGGCACGTGCTGCTTGCCGTTGTGCACGGCGATCGTCAGCCCGATGAAGTCGGGCAGGATCATGGAGCGGCGCGACCAGGTCTTGATCGGCTTCTTGTCCTTGGCGGACACGGCCTTGTCGACCTTGGCCACCAGGTGGTGGTCGACGAAGGGACCTTTCTTGAGGGAGCGAGTCATCTCTTAATGTCCCTTCTTCACTTCTTGCGGCGCGAGACGATGAACGTCTGCGTGCGCTTGTTGTTGCGGGTGCGATAGCCCTTGGTGAGGTTGCCCCACGGGTCCACCGGATGGCGGCCTTCGCCGGTCTTGCCCTCGCCGCCACCGTGCGGGTGGTCGACCGGGTTCATCACCACGCCGCGCACCGTCGGGCGGATGCCCATGTGGCGCTTCACACCGGCCTTGCCGAGCTGGCGCAGGCTGTGTTCCTCGTTGGCGACTTCACCGATCGTGGCGCGGCATTCGATGTGGATGCGGCGCACTTCGCCCGAACGCATGCGGACCTGCGCGTAGGTGCCTTCGCGCGCCAGCAGCGTCGCGGAGGCGCCCGCGGAACGCGCGATCTGCGCGCCGCCGCCCGGCTGGAGTTCGATGCAGTGGATCGTCGAGCCCACCGGGATGTTGCGAACCGGCAGCGTGTTGCCCGCACGGATCGGCGCTTCCGAGCCGGACATCAGCGTCGCGCCCACATCCACGCCCCGCGGGGCGATGATGTAGCGGCGCTCGCCGTCCGCGTACAGCAGCAGCGCGATGTGCGCCGTGCGGTTCGGGTCGTACTCGATGCGCTCGACCTTGGCGGCGATGCCGTCCTTGTCGCGCCGGAAGTCGACCACGCGGTAATGGTGGCGGTGGCCGCCGCCCTTGTGGCGCGTGGTGATGTGGCCGTTGTTGTTGCGGCCGGACTTCTGGTGCTGGGGCTCCAGCAGCGGCGCGAACGGGTCACCCTTGTAGAGGTGGTCGCGCGAGATCTTCACCATGCCACGCTGGCCCGGCGAAGTCGGTTTCATCTTGATGACGGCCATGATTTACGCAGCCTCCCCGGACAGGTTCAGCTCCTGACCTTCCTTCAGCGTCACGTAGGCCTTGCGAACGTTGTCGCGGCGGCCCACCGAGCGGCCGAAGCGCTTGGTCTTGCCCTTGATGTTGACGACGGACACGCCCGTGACTTCGACCTTGAACATCAGTTCGACGGCCGCCTTGATCTCGGGCTTGGTGGCATCCTGCAGCACCTTGAAGGTGACGGCATTGGTCTTGTCGGCGACGCTCGTGGCCTTCTCGGACACGATGGGCGCGACCAGGACCTGCATCAGCCGGCCTTCTTCGAACTGGCGCTGCGCGGGGGTCGGATTGATTCGGCTCATGCGAACATCTCCTTGAGCTGGTCGATGGCGGCCTTGGTGACCAGCACCTTCTTGTAGTGCACCAGCGACAGCGGGTCGGCGTAACGCGGCTCGACCACGAGCACGTTCGCCAGGTTGCGCGAGGCGAGGTACAGGTTCTCGTCGACCTGGTCGGCGATCACCAGCACGGAATCCAGGTTCATGGCCTTGAACCGGGCGGCCAGCTGCTTGGTCTTGGGCGAATCGACCTTGATCGAATCGACCACCGCCAGGCGGCCCTCACGGGCGAGCTGGGAGAAGATGGACGCCATGCCGGCGCGGTACATCTTCTTGTTGATCTTCTGGGTGAAGTTCTCGTCCGGGCTGTTCGGGAAGATCCGTCCGCCCCCGCGCCACAGCGGCGACGAGGTCATACCGGCGCGGGCGCGGCCCGTGCCCTTCTGCTTGAACGGCTTCTTGGTCGAGTGCTTGACCTCTTGGCGGTCCTTCTGCGCGCGCGTGCCTTGACGCGCGTTCGCCTGGAAGGCGACCACCACCTGGTGCACCAGGTCTTCGTTGTATTCGCGGCCGAACACGGTCTCCGGCGCGTCGATCTTCGACGCGGCCTGGCCCTGCTCGTTCAGGAGTTCGAGTTGCATTACTTGGCTCCCTTCGCGGCGGCGGCGGGCTTGGCCTTGGCCTTCACGGCCGGACGTACCGTGACGAAACCGCCCTTCGAGCCGGGGATCGCCCCCTTGATCAGCAGCAGGTTGCGCTCGCCGTCGACGCGGAAGATGTCCAGGTTCTGGGTGGTGCGCTGGTCGTCGCCGAGGTGGCCGGTCATGCGCTTGCCCGGGAACACGCGACCGGGGTCCTGCGCCATGCCGATCGAGCCGGGCACGTTGTGCGAGCGGCTGTTGCCGTGCGAGGCGCGCTGGGACGCCATGTGATGGCGCTTGATCGTGCCGGCGTAGCCCTTGCCGATGGTCGTGCCCTGCACGTCCACCTTCTGGCCGGCGGCGAAGACGTCGGCCGCGGGCACGGTGGCGCCGGGCGCGTACTTCGCGGCGGCATCCTGCGTGACGCGGAATTCCCGGGTGATCTCGCCGGCCTCGGCGCCCGCCTTGGCGAGGTGGCCGGCCAGCGGCTTGGCGACGCGCGAGGCCTTGCGCTTGCCATACGTGACCTGCAGGGCCACGTAGCCGTCGTTCTCCTGGGTCTTGACCTGGGTGACGCGGTTGCCCGACACGTCCACCACCGTGACAGGAACGGCGTCCCCGTCATCGGTGAAAAGGCGCATCATGCCCACCTTGCGGCCCAGCAACCCCATCGAGGTGCTCAGACTCATGTTATTGCTCCGTTGCTTCCGCCGCAGCCGCTTCAATTGGCTTCTGCGTTTGACGCCCACCCCAAGGCAGGCGGCGAAAGAAGGTTGATGAAAAAGCGAATCCTCACCCATTTCGGGCGAAGTCCGCGATTATAGCCTTGCTCGGGAAAGCGTGCAAAAGACCGGCCCGGCCTTCTGCAACAATCGCCGCTCCCGTCCACAAGACACCGGAGGAGACCGTCCGTGAAGTTGTCCCTGCTGCCCCTGGCCGCGGCGTGCGCCATCAGTGCCGCTGCGTTTGCCGCCCCCCAACCCGTCGGCGCGTCCGCCGGGCTCACCGTCCCGCCCAGGGAGTTCCTGGAGGCCTGCCGCGCCGACATGGCCAAGGCCCGGGCCGGGATGGAGCAACTGAAACTGCTCAAGGCCAGCCCGGCCGCAACACTGGAAGCCTACGACACCGCCCAGTGGATCCTGGGCGCGGCCGACGCGCGCGCGGGTCTCGCCCATGAGGTGCACCCCGACGCCGCCTTGCGCGAAGCGGCCGAGAAATGCGACCAGGAGACCTCGGCGCTGTACACGGATTTTGCGCTCGACCGCGGCATCTACGATGCGCTCGCGAAGATCGATGCCCAGGGGCTGGACCCGGCGGGTCGCCACTACCTCGAGCGCACGCTGCTGCACTTCCGGCTGGCGGGCGTCGACCGGGACGAGGCTGCGCGCACGCGACTGAAGCAACTCGACGCGGAGCTCGTCAAGCTCAGCCAGCAGTTCAACAAGAACATCCGCGAAAGCGTCCTGACCCTGGAGCTTGCACCTGCGGAGCTCGACGGTTTGCCGCCGGATTACGTGAAGGGGCACCCGGTCAATGCCAACGGCAAGGTGGTCCTCAAGACCGACAACCCGGACTACGTGCCCTTCATGTCGTACGCGAAGAACGGCGCGGCGCGCGAGAAGTTCTGGAAACTGTATCGCCAGCGCGCGGCGCCCAAGAACATCGCCGTCCTGGACGAGATGCTGGCCCGGCGCCACGAGAAGGCGCGGCTGCTCGGGTTCGCGAACTGGGCCGACTACATCACGGCCGACAAGATGATCGGCAACGGCAAGGCCGCCGACGACTTCATCGAGAAGATCACCGTGGCCGCCGACGCCCGCGCCAGACGCGACTATGCCGACCTGCTCGCGCGCAAGAAGAAGGACGACCCGGCCGCGGCCGACGTGAAGCCCTGGGATACCGGCTACTTCACCGACCGCATCAAGACCGAGCAGTACGGCGTCGATTCGCGCGAAGTGCGCCCGTACTTCCAGTACGACAACGTGAAGAACGCCGTGCTGGACACGACGGCCCGGCTGTTCGGCATCCGCTTCGAGCGCGTGAAGGATGCGAAGGTCTGGCATCCGGATGTCGAGACGTACGACGTGTACGAGGGCACGCGCCTGATGGGACGGGTGTACCTGGACATGTTCCCGCGCGAGAACAAGTACAAGCACTACGCGAACTTCACCCTCCTGCGCGGCAAGGAAGGCGCGGCGTTGCCCGAAGGCGCGCTGATCTGCAACTTCCACCAGCCCGGCGCGAACGATCCCGGCCTGCTCGAATACGGCGACATCGTCACGTTCTTCCACGAGTTCGGCCACCTGCTGCACGGCGTGCTGGGCGGCCACCAGCACTGGGCCGGCATCAGCGGCGTGGCGACCGAGCGCGATTTCGTCGAGGCGCCTTCGCAGATGCTGGAGGAGTGGGCGCGCGACCCGAAGACGCTGCAGTCCTTCGCGATCCACTACCAGACCAAGCAGCCTATCCCGCTCGAGCTCGCGAAGAAGTTGCGCACGGCCGACGAGTTCGGCAAGGGCCTGTTCGTGCGCCAGCAGATGTACTACGCGGCGACCAGCCTCGACTTCCACAACCGCGACCCGAAGGGGCTCGACACGACGCGCCTGTCGGCGCAGTTGCAGGAGAAGTACACGCCGTTCAAGTACGTGCCCGACACGTACTTCCACACGGCCTTCGGTCATCTCGACGGGTACTCGGCCGTGTACTACACGTACATGTGGTCGCTGGTGATCGCCAAGGACATGTTCAGCGCCTTCAGCGCGCAGGGCGACATCATGAAACCCGAGGTGGCCATGAAGTACCGCCGCGCCGTGCTCGAGGCCGGCGGCTCCAAGCCCGCCGCGGAACTGGTGAAGGACTTCCTGGGCCGCCCGTACAGCTTCAAGGCGTACGAGAACTGGTTGAACCAGGACTGAGATTCCGAAGCCCATGAAAAAAGCCGCCCGAGGGCGGCTTTTTCCTGGGGCGTGCAGCGCTTACTGCAGCTTGATCTCGACGTCCACGCCGGCCGGCAGGTCCAGCTTCATCAGCGCGTCCACCGTCTTGTCGGTGGGATCGACGATGTCCATCAGGCGCTGGTGCGTGCGGATCTCGAACTGGTCGCGCGAGCTCTTGTTCACGTGCGGCGAGCGCAGGATGTCGAAGCGCTTCATGCGCGTCGGCAGGGGCACCGGGCCCTTGACGATGGCGCCGGTGCGCTTGGCCGTGTCGACGATCTCGGCGGCCGACTGGTCGATCAGCTTGTAGTCGAACGCCTTGAGGCGGATGCGGATTTTCTGTTGCGTGGCCATGGGTTACTCCATGATCTTCGCGACGACGCCGGCGCCCACGGTCTTGCCGCCCTCGCGGATGGCAAAGCGCAGGCCCTCTTCCATGGCGATCGGGGCGATCAGCTTGACGGTGATCGTCACGTTGTCCCCGGGCATCACCATCTCCTTGTCCTTGGGCAGCTCGATGGCACCGGTCACGTCCGTGGTGCGGAAGTAGAACTGCGGGCGGTAGTTGTTGAAGAACGGCGTGTGACGCCCGCCCTCGTCCTTGGACAGCACGTACACCTCGGCGGTGAAGTGCGTGTGCGGCTTGATCGAGCCGGGCTTGGCCAGCACCTGGCCGCGCTCGACTTCCTCGCGCTTGGTGCCGCGCAGCAGGATACCGACGTTGTCGCCGGCCTGGCCCTGGTCCAGCAGCTTGCGGAACATTTCCACGCCGGTGCAGGTGGTCTTGAGCGTCGGCTTGATGCCCACGATCTCGATTTCCTCGCCGACCTTGATCACGCCGCGCTCCACGCGGCCCGTCACAACCGTGCCGCGACCGGAGATGGAGAAGACGTCTTCCACGGGCATCAGGAACGCGCCGTCCACCGCGCGCTCGGGCGTGGGGATGTAGCTGTCCAGCGCATCGGCCAGCTTCATGATGGCCTGCTCGCCCAGCTCGCCCTTGTCGCCTTCGATGGCCAGCTTGGCCGAGCCGTGGATGATGGGGGTGTCGTCGCCGGGGAATTCGTACTTCGAGAGCAGCTCGCGCACTTCCATCTCGACGAGCTCCAGCAGCTCGGCGTCATCGACCATGTCGCACTTGTTCAGGAACACGATGATGTAGGGCACGCCCACCTGGCGCGCCAGCAGGATGTGCTCGCGCGTCTGGGGCATGGGGCCGTCGGCGGCCGACACGACCAGGATGGCGCCGTCCATCTGGGCGGCGCCCGTGATCATGTTCTTGACGTAGTCGGCGTGGCCGGGGCAGTCCACGTGGGCGTAGTGGCGATTGGCCGTCTCGTATTCCACGTGGGCGGTGTTGATGGTGATGCCGCGCGCCTTTTCTTCGGGAGCCGCGTCGATCTGGTCGTATGCCTTGGCTTCGCCGCCGAACTTGCTGGCCAGGATCGTGGTGATGGCCGCCGTCAGCGTCGTCTTGCCATGGTCCACGTGGCCGATCGTGCCCACGTTCACGTGCGGCTTGGTCCGCTCGAATTTGCCTTTTGCCATTTCAAATCTCCGATAAAAAGAGCAATGCCCGTGTCCTGGTTTTAGGTCTGCACCTGGCTGCTGGTTCCCTCACCACGGGCAGCGAGGGGCACCAGGTCGCAGACCATTCCTGTTTACTTCGTGCGCGCGGCGACGATCGCCTCGGCCACGTTCTTCGGAGCTTCGGCGTAGTGCTTGAACTCCATCGTGTACGTGGCGCGGCCCTGCGACATCGAACGCAGCGTGGTCGAGTAGCCGAACATCTCCGACAGCGGCACTTCGGCCTTGATGACCTTGCCGCCGCCGGGCATGTCGTCCATGCCTTGCACCATGCCGCGACGGGACGACAGGTCGCCCATCACGTTGCCGGCGTAGTCCTCGGGCGTCTCGACTTCCACGGCCATCATCGGCTCGAGGATGACGGGCGACGACTTCTTCGCGCCTTCCTTGAAGCCGAAGATGGCGGCCATCTTGAACGCCTGTTCGGACGAGTCCACTTCGTGGTACGAACCGAAGGTCAGCGTGACCTTCACGTCGACCACCGGGTAGCCGGCCAGCACGCCGCTGTTGAGCGCTTCTTCCACGCCCTTCTGCACGGCCGGGATGTACTCGCGCGGCACCACGCCGCCCTTGATCGCGTCGACGAACTCGAAACCCTTGCCCGTTTCGTTCGGCTCGACCGTGAACACCACGTGGCCGTACTGGCCCTTGCCGCCCGACTGGCGGACGAACTTGCCTTCGACGTCCGTCGACTTCTTGCGGATGGTTTCGCGGTACGCGACCTGCGGCTTGCCGACGTTGGCTTCCACGCCGAACTCGCGCTTCATGCGGTCGACGATGATTTCCAGGTGCAGCTCGCCCATGCCGGCGATGATGGTCTGGCCCGATTCCTCGTCGGTCTTGACGCGGAACGACGGGTCTTCCGCGGCCAGACGCTGCAGCGCGATACCCATCTTTTCCTGGTCGGCCTTGGTCTTGGGCTCCACGGCCTGCGCGATCACGGGCTCGGGGAACACCATGCGCTCGAGCATGACGATCGAATCGGGATCGCACAGGGTCTCGCCGGTCGTCACGTCCTTCAGGCCCACGCAGGCGGCGATGTCGCCGGCGCGGATCTCTTCGATCTCGAGGCGGTTGTTCGCGTGCATCTGCACGATACGGCCGATGCGCTCCTTCTTGCCGCGGATCGGGTTGTACACGCTGTCACCCTTGGACAGCACGCCCGAGTACACGCGCACGAAGGTGAGCTGGCCGACGAACGGGTCGGTCATCAGCTTGAACGCGAGCGCCGAGAACTTCTCGTTGTCGTCGGCCTTGCGGCTGACCGGCTTCTCGTCCTCGTCCGTGCCGGCCACCGGGGGAATGTCCACCGGCGAAGGCATGAGCTCGATCACGGCGTCCAGCATGCGCTGCACACCCTTGTTCTTGAAGGCCGTGCCGCACAGCATCGGCTGGATCTCGCCGGCGATCGTGCGCAGGCGCAGGCCCTGGGTGATCTCGGCTTCGCTCAGTTCGCCTTCCTCGAGGTACTTGTTCATCAGGTCCTCGTTGGCTTCGGCGGCGGCCTCGACCATCTTCTCGCGCCATTCCTTGGCGGCCTGCGCCAGCTCGGCCGGGATGTCCTCGTAGGCGAACTTCATGCCCTGCGAGGCCTCGTCCCAGATGATCGCCTTCATCTTCAGGAGGTCGACCACGCCGGTGAAGTTTTCCTCGGCGCCGATCGGGATCACGATCGGCACCGGGTTGGCGTTCAGGCGCGCCTTCATCTGGTCATAGACCTTGTAGAAGTTGGCGCCCGTGCGGTCCATCTTGTTGACGAACGCGAGGCGCGGCACCTTGTACTTGTTCGCCTGGCGCCACACGGTCTCGGACTGCGGCTGCACGCCGCCCACGGCGCAGTACACCATGCAGGCACCGTCCAGCACGCGCATGGAACGCTCCACCTCGATGGTGAAGTCCACGTGGCCGGGGGTGTCGATGATGTTGATGCGGTGCTCGGGGAAGGACAGGTCCATGCCCTTCCAGAAGCAGGTGGTGGCAGCCGAGGTGATCGTGATGCCGCGCTCCTGCTCCTGCTCCATCCAGTCCATGGTGGCGGCGCCGTCGTGCACTTCACCGATCTTGTGGTTCACACCGGTGTAGAAAAGGATGCGCTCCGTGGTCGTGGTCTTGCCGGCGTCGATGTGCGCCGAGATACCGATGTTGCGGTAGCGCTCGATGGGCGTTTTACGGGCCATGATGATCTTTCAGTTCAAACGGCACAGGCCCGCTCTCGGCGGGCCCGCACCTTTCGGATATGGGGACGGTTCTTAGAAGCGGAAGTGGCTGAAGGCCTTGTTCGCCTCGGCCATGCGGTGCACTTCGTCGCGCTTCTTCATCGCACCGCCACGGCCTTCCGTGGCCTCCATCAGTTCGTTGGCCAGGCGCAGGGCCATCGACTTCTCGCCGCGCTTCTTCGCGGCCTCCTTCAGCCAGCGCATGGACAGCGCCAGGCGGCGCACCGGCCGCACTTCCACCGGCACCTGGTAGTTCGCGCCACCGACGCGGCGGGACTTCACCTCGACCATCGGCTTGACGTTGTTGATGGCCATGGTGAAGGCCTCGACCGGGTCGCGGCCGGGGTTCTTCTTCTCGATCTGCTCGAGCGCGCCGTAGACGATGCGCTCGGCGATCGCCTTCTTGCCGCCTTGCATGATGACGTTCATGAACTTGGCGAGCTCGACATTGCCGTACTTGGGATCCGGCAGGATTTCACGCTTGGGGACTTCGCGACGACGTGGCATTTCTGTTCACCTTTCAATTTGCTTCAGCCGGCCCTCTTGGAGCCCAGGGAGCCATCCGGCTTCCCGCTTACTCGACCCGACAGCGGGTCACTTCGCTTCAATTCGCCTGCCGAGCGATTGAAGCACCGACAAACGACAATTTCCTTAAGCCTTCTTCGGGCGCTTGGCGCCGTACTTCGAGCGGGACTGCTTGCGATCCTTCACGCCCTGCAGGTCCAGCGAGCCGCGGACGATGTGGTAGCGCACACCCGGCAGGTCCTTGACCCGGCCGCCGCGCACGAGCACCACCGAGTGCTCCTGCAGGTTGTGGCCTTCGCCGCCGATGTACGAGATGACCTCGAAGCCATTCGTCAGGCGCACCTTGGCGACCTTGCGCAGGGCCGAGTTCGGCTTCTTCGGCGTCGTGGTGTACACACGGGTGCACACGCCCCGACGCTGGGGGCTGTTCTGCATCGCGGGCGACTTGGATTTGGTCTTTTCGACCTCCCGGCCCTGACGCACGAGTTGGTTGATGGTTGGCATTAAAAAATGTCCCTGGACAAGCGTGAAATGGGAATGGCGCCTTCGCGCTCGCTCGCGCGAAGGCCTTCCGTTTTCCCGCCCCAAATGCGGGAAAGCCCTCTAGTATAGCTGGGAAGGGCGGGCGGCGCCTAGGCTGTTATTTCACCCAGAGGCGGACGGCGTCCCAGGCGCGGCTCAGGATGCCCGCCTGTTCGACCGCCTCGAGCGCCACCAGCGGCACTTCCGTCAGTGCCTGGTCGCCCGCCGAAACCTTGAGAACGCCCACCTGCTGCCCCTTGGTCAGCGGTGCGATCAGCGGGTCGGGGCGCGCCACCTGGGTCTTGATCCGGGCGGCCGTACCGGCGGGCACCGTCAGCACGATCGGCTGGGTGCGGCCGAGCTTCGCCGTCTTCTGCGTGCCTTTCCAGACCTCGGGGGTGACCACGGCCTGGTTGGCGTCGAACAGCTTCACGTCCTCGAAGGCGGTGAAGCCCCAGTTCAGCAGCTTCTGGGCTTCGTTCGCGCGGGCGGTTTCGCTGGAGGCGCCGAGCACGATCGCGAGCAGCCGCCGGCCCTGCAGGTTGGGGAAATCGCGCTTGGCCGTGGCGATCAGGCAATAGCCCGCCGCCTCGGTATGGCCGGTCTTCAGACCGTCCACGGTCGGATCGCGGAACAGCAGCATGTTGCGGTTCGTGTCGTTCGCCGTGGGCGTGCCTTCGTAGCGGTACTTCTTGATCGAGTAGTAGTGCAGGTACTCGGGGAAGTCCTGCAGGATGCGCGTCGCGAGGATGGACAGGTCGCGCGCCGTGGTCGTGTGGCCCGGCGTGGTCAATCCTTCGGGATTCTTGTACGCCGTGTTTTTCATGCCCAGCGTCTTCGCCTGCTGGTTCATCAGCTCGACGAAATGCTCCACGGTGCCGCCCACCCCCTCGGCCAGGGCGATGGTGGCGTCATTGCCCGACTGCACGATCATGCCCTTGATCAGGTCATCTACCGGCACCGTCATCTTCGGGTCGATGAACATGGTCGAGCCGCCGATCTTCCACGCGCGCACGCTCACGGGCAGGCGCTGCTCCAGCGTGATCTTCTTCGCGCGCAACGCGTCGAAGACGAGGTACTGCGTCATTAGCTTGGTCAGCGATGCCGGCTCGACGGGCGAGTCGGTGTCGCGGCCCGCGAGGACCTGGTTGGCGGTCACGTCCACCAGCATGTAGCTGCGCGCGGCGATCTCGGGAGGCTGGGGCGTCTGCGCGGCGGCGGCGAAACAGACAAGGGCCAGGAGCGGCGCAGCGAGCGCCTGCAGGATTCTCTTCATGGGTGTCTCAGGAACGCAGATGACGAGCCACGAGGCTCTTCAGGAGCGGCAATTGTCCGTGAAAGAAATGAGCGCCCCCCGGCACAACAGTAACGGGGAGTTGCTGCGGCCGCGCCCAGTCCATCACTGCGGAAAGTTCCACGGTGTCGTCATGCTCGCCGTGCACGACCAGCGTACGCTCGTGCGCCTCGGCGGGTATTGCCGGCACGGCGAAACGCGACGCCGCGGTGCCCACGAGCACGATCTTCTCGGCCTGCCGCTGCGGCCAGAGCGTGACGGCGGCGCTGGCCGCGACGAAGGAGCCGAAGGAGAAGCCCGCCAGGGCAAGGGGGCCGTCCGCGGCTTCGTGCGCGATGATGTGGAGCATGTCCTCGGTTTCGCCGCGACCCTCGTCGTGCGTGCCCTGGGAGGCGCCGACGCCGCGGAAATTGAAGCGCAGCGAGCGCCAGCCGCATTGCACGAAGGCGCGGGCGAGCGTCTGCACGACCTTGTTCTCCATGGTGCCGGCGAAGAGCGGATGCGGATGCGCGATCACGGCCGTCCCGCGCACGGAAACGCCTTCGCCCGGCTCGTCGCGCAACATCTCGATGGCTCCTGCCGGGCCTTCGATCCGGAAGCGGCGCGTGTGGACGTTCAAGTGCGAGCCCCCACGCCTTGGAGCGGTCCGGCGGCGCTCATTTGCCCAGGTGCGGCGGGGTGAGCAGCCGCTCGACGATGCGTCCGTTCTTCAGGTGCGATTCGACGATCTCGTCGATGTCCTGCTCGTCGACGTAGGTGTACCAGACGGCTTCGGGATAGACGACGCAGACCGGGCCGCCGGCGCAGCGGTTCATGCACCCGGCCTGGTTGACGCGAACCTGGCCCGGGTTGGACAGGCCCGCCTGCTTCACCTTGGCCTTGCAATGCTCGTAGGCCTCGCGCGCACCGTGCGGCGCGCAGGAGTTCTCACCGGGACCGCGCTCGTTGAGGCAGAAGAAGATGTGGTGCTCGTAATACGACGAGGACGGCTTGCCGTTCATCCGGCGATTTTAGGGGGCCGGTCCCCGCGCGAGATGCGCACGACCACATAGACCAGGGTCGCGTAAGGCCACAGCCAGCCAAGCCATTGCGCGACGCCGTGGAAGCGGATGAAGCGCCCCTGCTCCCAGGCCTGCAGCGTATGCGCGAAATACGCGCTGGCGGGCGCCTGATTGAGCAGGCTCAGGTGCAGCATCAGCGCCAGCAGCACCAGCGCCGCGCAGCCGCGGCGCGGCACCGGCATGAACACCATCGCGAGGATCACGCCGGCGGCGAGGCCGACCTGCACGGGCAGGCTCAGCCAGGCCCAGGCGTGCGAGGGGCCCCAACTCAGTGCGGCGGACAACGCCGTCACGGCGACGCCGACGACCATCACGCCCGCTGCGAAGATCGCGCGCTGGCCGATCGTGCGCATGATCGAATAACCGAGCAGGCAGGGAATGATGGCGCCGAGCATCACGCAGATCGCCTCGACACCGGGCACCAGCGGCTGCAGTTCGACCTCGCGCACCGGCAGCCAGTCGAGGAAGGGCGTGTCGGTCAGCCAGTCGGCGAGCGCGGCCTCCAGCCGCTCGAACACCTGGCCCAGGCCGAAGGGCACGGCCGCGGGAAACAGCAGCGCGAACGGCCACAGCGCGAGCAGCACGAGCGCCCCGCGCGCATCGTCGACGAACCAGCCCACGCGGACGCGGCTCCAGCGATTGATCGCGCCCATGCGCTCCAGGCCCGCAGCCACCAGCGCGCCCACGAGCGCCCCGAATGTATTCAGCCCCCAGTCGAGGTTGGACGCGACACGCGACGGCAGGTAGCTCTGGAGCGACTCCATGGCGAAGGACAAGACGGCCGACGAGCCGGCGGCCACGGCGACGGCCGCCAGGACGTTGCCGCGCGCGAAGTGCGGATCGCCCCGCCGCAGGAACCCGAGCGCCAGCAGGAAGCCGAGCGGCATGTAGCCGAGGAAGTTGGCGACGAAGTCGAACGCCGTCCAGTACTTGGGCCAGGGGCTCGCCAGCCAGGCCCAGAACCCGATGCCCTGGTCACGCCAGCCCGTGAAGGGGTAGAGGCTCGCGTACACGATGAGCGCAACGTAAGCCTGCGACAGGGGCCACGCGGAGGTCTTGCGCATGCGCGACTAGAAGGGCTTGAGGACGACGAGCAGCACGATCGCGACCATCAGCACGATCGGCACCTCGTTGAACCAGCGGAACCAGACATGGCCGTGCGTGCTCGTGCCGGCGCCGAGTTGCCGCAGGATGCGCGCGCAGGCCGCGTGGTACGCGATCACGAGCACCACGGCCGCGAGCTTCGCGTGCATCCAGCCGCTGCCCCGGCCGATGCCCCAGCCGAGCCACAGCCACAGGCCCAGCGCGATGGCGGGCACGGCGAGGATCGTCGTGAACCGCAGCAGCTTGCGCGCCATCAGCAGCAGGCGCTCGCGCTCCGCCGTCGAAGCCGCCGGGACCATCGCCAGGTTCACGAAGATGCGCGGCAGGTAGAACAAGCCGGCGAACCAGCTCGCGATGAAGACGATGTGAAACGCTTTGACCCAAAGCATGAGCCGAGTGTAGAGCCGCCGCTTGCGGCAAAAAAAAAGCCCCGGCAATGCCGGGGCGTCGAAGCCTTTTTGCTGTCACACATTAAGGCGCCCGCTCAGGGAGGAAAAGCGGGGGACGGCGAACCGCCCAGCCGTAATTTAACAAACGGGCCGCCCCCTTTCAAGCCGCACGTCCGCCGACCGCAACCGGCCGCCCTGCGATTGCGCGACCGCAAGGCCCCGAATTGTCGCTTGGAGCACAATTTATGCATGATCCTGCATGCCCCGTATCCCCATGGCCGCCCCCGGAGATTGCGTCGCGACGAGTTCACGCGCGACCTGGTGCGCGAGAACATCCTCACTGCGCACGACCTGATCTACCCCGTGTTCGTGCTCGACGGCAAAGGGCAGCGCCAGCCGGTGGCGTCCATGCCGGGAGTCGAGCGCCTCTCGATCGACCTGCTGCTGCCGGTCGCCGAACAATGTGTTGCACTGGGCATCCCGGTGATGGCGCTGTTCCCGGTGATCGCCCCCGAGCTCAAGACGCCGGACGGCAAGGAAGCCCTGAACGGGAACGGCCTGGTACCGCGCGTCGTGCGCGAGCTGAAGTCGCGCTTTCCCCAACTGGGGATCATGACCGACGTGGCACTGGACCCGTTCACCAGCCATGGCCAGGACGGGCTGCTCGATGAAAGCGGTTACATCGTCAACGACGAGACCGTGGGCGTGCTGGTGCAACAGGCGCTGACCCAGTCCGACGCCGGGGTGGACATCGTCGCGCCGTCCGACATGATGGACGGCCGCGTGGGCGCGATCCGCCGCGCGCTCGAAGACCGCGGCCACATCCACACGCGCATCATGGCCTACAGCGCCAAGTACGCGAGCGCGTTCTACGGCCCGTTCCGCGACGCCGTGGGTTCGGCCTCGAACCTGGGCAAGGGCAACAAGAAGGTCTACCAGATGGACCCGGCCAACAGCGACGAGGCGCTGCGCGAAGTGGCGATGGACATCGCCGAAGGCGCCGACATGGTGATGGTCAAGCCCGGCATGCCCTACCTGGACATCGTGCGGCGCGTGAAGGACGAATTCCGCATGCCCACCTTCGTCTACCAGGTGAGCGGCGAATACGCGATGCTGCAGGCCGCGGCCCAGAACGGCTGGCTCGATCGCGATGCGGCGATGCTGGAGAGCCTGCTCGCCTTCAAGCGCGCGGGCGCCGACGGCATCCTGACCTATTTCGCGATGGACGCCGCGCGGCAATTGCGCCGTTAACATCCGGCCAATGCACATCGTCGAGTTCACGGGCGGCACGCTTCGGTTCCTGGACCACCTGCCCGTGCACGCGCCCGCCTCGGGTTTCGTGTGGATCTATCTCGAGCGCGAGGAGCTCGGTGCGCAGTCCGAAGCAGTGCAGAAGGCGGCGCAGCGCCTGGGCGGCTCGCCCATCCTCGACGTGCACATGGCCGACCTGGACAACGCGCTGCACCCCTCCGGCTACGACTACACGTCGGTCTACGACCTGGTCGTGTTCCGGCGCCTGGCCACCGATGCCGAAGTGCGCGCGGAAAGCGGCTACGCCGCGCAACCGAAACAAGGCGAGCTCAAGACCTTCGCCGACATCCGGTCACGCGCCGTGGGATTCGTCGTGTTCGACCGCGTGCTGATCTCCGTGCACCCGGCCAGCTGCTACACGGCAGACACGTTCATCCGGCGCTTCCTGGGCGACGCCGTGCAGGCCGAAAGCTTGAGTGCCGCGGCGCGCAGCCGCCTGCCGACGAGCCCGCACGACCTGATGCTGCGCATGGTGAACGTCATGGTCGACAGTTACCTCGAGCTGCGCAAGCAGCTCAACGCCGAGCTGGACGAATGGCAGCGGCAGCTGCTGGCGCCGGCCTCCCGCGGGGCCGACTGGCGCGCCTACTTCACGGCCCGCACCGCCCTGCACACGCTGGAAGACCTGTCGGAGGGCCAGCGCGATGCGATGCAGGAGTGGCTGGACACGATGCAGGAGCAGCCTGTGGCGAGCATGCCGCAGGCCGAGCGCGACAGCCTGCTGGCGCGCGCGCGCGACGTGATCGAACACATCCAGCGCGTGCTGCTCCACGTGCGGCGCATGGAGCAAGGCGCCGAGACCGCGATCCAGATCCACTTCTCGGCCCTGAGCCATCGCACGAACGAGATCATGCGCGTGCTCACCGCCCTGACGGCCGTGTTCCTGCCGCTGAACTTCATCACCGGCTTTTTCGGGATGAATTTCGAGTTCCTCCCGTTGATCCATTCCGACAAGGCGATGTGGGTGATGCTGGGGATCATGCTGCTGACGCTGCTGACGCTGCTGGCGATCTTCTGGCGCAAGCGCTACCTGGACCGCACCGGGCGTTGAGGACGACGCGATGACGAAGCGCCGCAACAATCCCGCCACCCCGCGCGAGCCGCAGGCCAACTACCGCAAAGGCACGACGGGCGCCGATGTCACGCGCGAGAACGTCGAGGCGATGCAGCGGCTGGAGGAAGCCCAGGTGAGGCGCCGCACGACGGCCGACCGCGTCGCCGGCGGCATCGCGCGTTTTTGCGGCAGCATGTCTTTCGTCTGGATCCACGTGGCCGTGTTCGCGCTTTGGATCGGCTACAACGCGCAGCCCTGGTTCCCGCACTTCGACCCCTACCCGTTCACGTTCCTCACGCTCGTGGTCTCGCTGGAAGCCATCTTCCTGTCGACCTTCATCCTCATCAGCCAGAACTACGAGATGCGCATCACGGAGCGGCGCAACCAGCTGGACCTGCAGATCAACCTGCTCGCCGAGCAGGAGAACACCAAGATGCTGCAGGTGCTGGAGCTGATCGCCAAGAAGGTCGGTGCGCACGTCGAGGACGACCCGCAAATCCGCGCGCTCGAGGAAGCGACTCGGCCCGACTCGCTGGTGCGCCAGATCGAGGAGGCCTACCGGGGCAAGCCGGATGCCTGAGCGGGTTGTCTACAGCCTGAACACCGCCTTGCGCTCGCCGACCTTCGCGCCGCGAACGCTCAGGATGTCTTCACTGCTCCAGGGCCGCAGCTCTTCGCGCTGCCGGTCATCGAGCCAGCCGAGTTGATCCAGCACTTCCATCGTCGCGGCGAACAGCGCGTTCCTGTTGCCGTCGGCGATCTTGATGGCGAAGGCCTCGCCGCGGCTCACGCTGGCGAACGCCTGCACGCCTTCGGCCCCGACCTTGGTCACCCAGTCGCCACGGCCCGCGCGCATGAACGCGAGGTCGCTGCGGCCGGTGCCCGACACGAGCTCGGGATAGGTCTTCATCGCATCGGCCATCCGGGCGAAGCTGCCGCCGAATTCGCCATCGCGCTCGCCGCTGGCCAGGCGCGCATACGCGCGCGCCAGCGCCGAGAGGGGCATGGCGTAGTTCGGCGCCGAGCAGCCGTCGATGCCCATCTTCAGCTGCGATTCCTCGAGCCCGCTCGCGCGCGCCACGTGCGAGCGGATCGACTGCTGCAACGGGTGCGCAGGCTCCAGGTAGTCGTCGAGCGACCAGCCGCTCGCCACGCAGTGCGCGAGCATCCCGGCGTGCTTGCCGCTGCAGTTGTGCATGCGCTCGTCGATGTGCGCCGGCGCCGGGCCCACGCCCTGCTCCACGTAGTACGGCACATGGCAGCCGCACTGCAGGCGCTTGTAACCGACGCCCGCCTTGTCGAGGATGGACTGCACCTGTTCCACGTGCATGGGCTCGCCGCTGTGGCTGGCGCACATGAGCGCGATGTTCTGCGGCGTGATGCCGAGCGCGCGCGCACCGCCCGACTGCATGAACGACAGCGCCTGCAAGGCTTTCAGCGTCGACCGCGTGAACGCCTGCCAATGCGGATCGCCGGCCGACGCGAGCACGCGGCCCCGGGTGTCGCACACGGCCAGCGCGCCGAAGTGGACGTTCTCCAGCGCGTCGCCGCGGTAAGTCTGAACGAGGGGCACGAGGGAAGGCATGGCCGGATTATCGGCCGTGGCCCGGCCGGGCAGGCCGCACATCGCGGATAATGCAGGGTCTCCACGACGCGGCTGTAGCTCAGTGGATAGAGTATTGGCCTCCGAAGCCAAGGGTCGTGGGTTCGATCCCCGCCAGCCGCGCCAAGTCTGTTTCAAGCCGATGTCCTCGTGTGGAGCCCTCACTCGCGGGCGCCCGTGATAGTCACTGCGGGCCCGGTGGTTGGGGTGGACGTGCCGATCACGGTGCCGTTCAGAAAGTCGAGCTTGCCCGTAACAGTGCCGTCTCGCAGGTTCACGGCGAACTCGCCCGTGGAGGGGTTGAGGCTAACCCCGCAGGTGGTGAACGAGCCCGTGGCGGTATAGAAGCAGCCCGCCCCGGCGGTCGACGTGATCCTGACCGTCGTGCCGCTCGACAGGTTGGCCGTGTCCGACATCAGCCAGTCGCCTTGGTAGGAGGCCGGGCTCAGCGCCACCGGCACGTCGGGATCGACGATGGGCAGGCCCAGTTGCGTCAAGAGCGCATCGGTCGCCACCAGATTCAGGCGCGCCGTGTTCACGACATACGGCTTGTTCTGGTAGCCGAAATACACCGCGCCATTGCGCTCCACGAACACGCGCCGGTAGTTCAGGCTTCCGGTCAGGAGCGGGGATGCGTCCAACGTCAGGAGGCGACCATCCCCCAGGCTCTGGATCGCGTAGGTGCCGATGCCGATGGGGTCGCAGTTGCGGGCCCAGCCGTCGCTCGAGCGCTCCTGGCAGGCGTAGTACTTGACCGTGTTGTTGCTGCCGAAGGCGGCGCGCACCAGCGTGTTGGTCGTGTAGTAGCCGCTCTGGATGCCGCCGACCGGCGCCGCGCCGATGGTGCCGATCGCGATCGTGCTCTGACCCCACCATTCATTGCGCGTCCCGCTGGACACCGTCGCCGTGCCGGTCGAGGTCGTGATCGTGATCGTGGCGGGAGCGAAGACGCACGGCGTGCCTGGGTTCGCCGCGATGACGCTTTCCAGCGTCGTCGCCAAAGTGCTCGACAGAATGGAAGCACAGGCAGATGTCGTGTCGGTGGGGCTGGTCTTGCCAGCCGCGATCGCAGAGCTGAAGTTCCTCACGATATTGCCGTAGCCGGGATAGTAGGCCGGTGCCTCCGTCAGCGGCGTATTGATGTGATAGAAGAGCTGGGCACCCGTCGGGAACGTCGCGTTGCCCAGCAGCCAGGCGGCGGACGCGATCTCCAGGTTCGTCAGGCCCGCGCCGGTGATCTGGTTGTACACGTCGATCATCGTGCGCCCGCCGATGTCGAAGCCGGCGCGGTTGGTGCGGCCGGTCTCGAGCTTGTCGCAGTAGTCGTAGGTGATGTTGCCCAGCGCGTCACGCACCGAGCTGAGGGATTCGCCGTTGAACCCGCAGGTCACCCAGGCCGCGCCGTTCCAGTGCCGGTCGGACTGGCGGGCCGGCGTCGCGCCCGTGTTCCAGTTGGCAAAGACGCCGTCAACGCTCTGACTGCGGAGATCGACGAACCGCGTGTTGCTGGAAGCGTCGGGCGTGTTTTGCGCGGCCGTGCTGACGAACACGCGCACCAGCCAGTCCTGCACGTCCGTGAACTTCAGGGCCCTCAGCTGCGCGCTGGCCACCGGCGCGTCAGTGGACGTGCCGCCGGCAAGGACCTGGTTGTCGACGGCCACCAGCATGGCGAGGGAGGTCGCCGTCAGTCCGGTCGACGGATCGGCGATCACGGCCTTGGCCAGCGCGGTCAGGGCCGCCGTCCTCGCGCCGGCGCTGGTGGCCCCGGTCACGCCGGGGTCCGACAGATGACTGACGAGCGTGGGCAGGATTTCCAGCAGCTTGTGCTGGACCGCGCGGTCGAGGTCGGCCTGCGTGATCGTCGTGCCGTCGAATGCCCTGGTGCCCACGGCGGCGGCAAGCGCAGCAGACAGCTGCTGACTCGTGATGACCACCATGCGCGCGATCGTGCCGGCGTTCTGGCTGTCGCCGGTGCTGCTCTTGGTGAAGTCGGCAAAGAGCGAGACGTTCACACCCAGCAGGGCCTTTAGAGAAGTTTCCGCCGCCGCACTGGTCGCGCCACTGCTTTCGACGAGCGACTGCACCAGGGTGGTCAGCGGGCTGACCACGGCCGGCTGGTCCGCCGGCGCCTTCAACGTGAACGGCACCGTGACCGGACCGTTATCGACATCGACCGCGTCCGTGCCGACGATCGCGAGGATCGGGTACTTGCCGGCGTCCGCAGGATCCACTGGCAGCGTGACCTTGCCCGAGCTGTCGGTCTTGCCGGAGGGCTCGCTGCTGTCGCACACGCCGTTCTTGTTCTTGTCCAGGCAGACGCTGGCCTTCCAGATGGCACCATCAACGACCGTGACCGAGAACGTGGCAGTTGCCGTCGCCGTGGTCGAGTTCGAACTGTCGCCTCCTCCGCACGCGGTCATCAGCAGCGAGCCAGCGCCCGCGAGCGCGAGCGCGAGCGCGAGCGCGAGCGAAAAATGCTGAAGCGGCGTTTTCATCGAAGTCCACGTGTCCTGCGGAAAGTAGAGCATCGGCAAGCGCGGCTCGGGTCCCTTCTGGGATGGTTCCGGGATGGTTGCGGGATGGTTCCGGGATAGCCCAATGGAGCCATGCGGGTCCACGAAAGACTCAAATGCACGCTGTCTCGACCAGCTCCGCATCCAACTTCAACTTCTCCTTCAGCTCGGCCACCCAAAGCCGCGCCCGTCCTACATGCGTGCGCGTGCGGCGGCGCCACAGTCGCGCGAGGGAGACGCGGCATGCAGCAACAACAACCCTGGAACGGCCAGGAACGCCGGCGCGCGACCGACCGGACGTTCCTGGCGCAGCAATTGCCCCGGCGCACGGTGGCCATGGTGCTCGCGGGCGGGCGTGGTTCGCGCCTGCACGACCTCACGGACCGGCGCGCGAAGCCGGCCGTCTACTTCGGCGGCAAGTTCCGCATCATCGACTTCGTCCTGTCGAACTGCATCAACTCGGGCATTCGCCGCATCGGCGTGCTCACGCAGTACAAGTCGCATTCGCTGTTGCGCCACCTGCAGCGCGGCTGGGCCTTCCTGCGCGGCGAAGTGGGCGAGTTCATCGACCTGCTGCCGGCGCAGCAGCGCGTGAACGAGGCGTACTGGTATCGCGGCACGGCCGACGCGATCTACCAGAACATCGACATCCTGCGGTCCTACAACCCCGAGTACATCCTGGTGCTCGCGGGCGACCACATCTACAAGATGGATTACTCGCTGATGCTGCTCGACCATGTCGAGCGCGGCACCCGCTGCACGGTCGGCTGCGTCGAAGTGCCGCGCATGGAAGCGACCGCACTCGGCGTGATGGCGATCGACGAGGACCGCAAGATCACCGCCTTTCTCGAGAAGCCCAAGGATCCGCCGGGCATGCCGGGCAAGCCCGACCGAGCGCTCGGCAGCATGGGCATCTACGCTTTCGATGCGGACTACCTGTACCACCTGCTCGAGGAAGACCTGGCCGATCCGGCATCCGAACACGACTTCGGCAAGAACGTGATCCCGCGGGTCGTGCGCGAAGGCGCCGCGCTCGCGCATCCGCTGGCGATGTCGAGCGTGCCGTACAACGCGCCGCACGAGCCCTACTGGCGCGACGTGGGGACCATCGATGCGTTCTGGTCCGCGAACCTGGACCTCGCCTCCGACTTGCCGACGCTCAATCTGTACGACCGCGAATGGCCGATCTGGACCTACCAGGAGCAGCTGCCGCCCGCGAAGTTCGTGCCCGACGACAAGGGACGCCACGGCGAGACGGCCAACCTGCTGGTGTCGGGCGGCTGCATCGTGTCGGGATCGGACATCACCGAATCGGTGTTGTTCTCCAACGTGCGCGTGCACTCGTGCTGCACCATCCGGCAGGCGGTGATCATGCCGGGGTGTGTGATCGGCCGCGGGTGCAAGCTGAGCAAGGTGGTCATCGATCGCGGCTGCCGCATTCCCGAAGGGCTCGCCGTCGGCGAAGACCCTGCGCTCGATGCCCGGCGTTTCCATCGCACCGAGAACGGCGTCGTGCTGATCACCGCAGAGATGCTCGGCACGTTGTGACCGCCGTTGCATCACGGACCAGCCTCGACGACCCCACGGCGTGCGCTTTCTGGCTAGGATTCCGCGACGATGAAGCTGGTGGTGTTCGGGCTCACGGTCTCTTCGTCCTGGGGTAACGGGCATGCGACCCTGTGGCGGGGACTGGCCCGGGCCTGGGCCGGGCGCGGCCACGAATTCGTCTTCTTCGAACGCGACGTTCCCTATTACGCCGCCAACCGCGACCTCATGCAGATGCCCGGTGGCGAGCTGCTGCTTTATCGCGAGTGGGGCGACGTGCGCGAACGCGCCGCGCAGCACATCCGCGAAGCCGACGCCGTGATGGTCACGTCGTATTGCCCGGACGGTGTCGCGGCGACCGAACTGATCGCGGGCGAGGCACGGGATGCGGTCAAGGTGTTCTACGACCTGGACACGCCGGTCACGCTCGAGAATGTGCGTGCGGGCCAGCCGGTCGCGTACCTCGGCCCGCGAGGCTTGCGCGATTTCGACCTGGTGCTCAGCTTCACAGGGGGCGCGGCACTGGATGAATTGCGGGAGCGGCTGTGCGCACGCGAGGTGCGCACGCTGTACGGCCATGTCGATCCGCAGGTGCACCGCCGCGTCGCGCCGGTCACCAATTACGTCTGCGCCCTCTCCTACCTGGGCACGTATGCGGCCGATCGGCAGGCGGCCCTGGAGACGCTCTTCGTCGAGCCGGCCCGGCGCCTGCCCGACCTGGAGTTCCTCATCGGCGGCGCGCAGTACCCGCAGGATTTCCCGTGGACGCGCAACATCCGGTTCGTGCGCCACATGCCGCCTTCGGAGCATCCGGGCTTCTTCTCGTCGTCGCGCTGGACGCTCAATGTGACGCGACGCGCGATGGCGGTGAACGGTTACTGCCCGTCGGGGCGCCTGTTCGAAGCGGCGGCATGCGGCACGCCGGCCATCAGCGACGCGTGGGCGGGGCTCGAGGAATTCTTCCGGCCGTCGGACGAGATCGTCGTGGCGCGCACGACACAGGACGTGGTCGATGCGCTGCAGCTGGGCGACGCCGAGGTGGATCGCATCGCGCGCGCCGCGCGCGAGCGCGTGCTCGCGCAGCACACGTCGGCCCATCGGGCGCGCGAGCTCGAGGAACTGCTCGAAGACGCGCGCGCACCGGCGGCGGGGATCGCATGAACAGGATTGCAGGGAGCTGAACACCATGTGGGGCATCGTTCCGGCCGCGGGCCTGGGCACGCGGATCCAGCCGCTTGGCTTTTCCAAGGAGTTGCTGCCCGTCGGCAGCACGCTCGCCGGCGACATCGAGCGGCCGCGTGCCGTCAGCGAGTTCCTTGTCGAGCGTATGCTGAAGGCGGGCGCCACGCGCATCTGCTTCGTGGTCGCGCCGGGCAAGGCCGACATCGTGCAGTACTACGGCACCACGATGCAGTCGGCCGACCTGTGCTATGTCGTGCAGCCGAAGGCCGGCGGCCTGTGCGACGCCATCTTCCGCGCGAACTCGCTGGTGCGGCCCGACGAGAGCGTCCTGGTGGGCCTGCCGGACACCATCTGGTTTCCCGACGACGGCTTCGCGGCGTTACCCGACGACACGCTGTCGTTCCTGCTGTTCCCGGTCGATCGGCCCGAGGCCTTCGACGCCGTGGTCACCGACGATCAAGGCAACGTGCTGGAGATCCAGGTCAAGCACCCGGACGCCAAATCGAACTGGATCTGGGGCGCGTTCAAGCTGCCCGGCCGCGTGCTGCACGAGCTCGAAGCGCTGTGGCAGCAGCGCGGCCGCCGCGACGAATATGTCGGCACGCTGGTCAACGCCTACCTGCAGAAGGGGGGTCGCGCGATCGGCGTGCGCCGCGGCGAATCGTACGTCGATGTCGGCACGGTCAACGGCTATCGCGAGGCGCTCGGCCTGTTGGGAGCGCGCAAGCGCGCGCCCGCGGCGGAAGCTGCGCGACCGCCGACGGTGTGCGGCAACACGGGCGCGGCGATCGTCAAGCGTCCGGGCGACGCGCCGGCGCGCATCGCGAAGAAGCTGTTCACGCACGAGGAGATCGCGCGGCGCGTGCACGAGCTGGGCGACTGGTTCCAGAACATCGACCTGGCCGGCGTGCCGACGGCGCCGGCCCATTTCCTGGGCGACTACCCCTCGCTCAAGTGGAAGAAGTTCGCGCACTTGCTGCCCGGCGACATGAGCGGCATGTCCGTACTGGACATGGGCTGCAACGCGGGCTTTCATTCGTTCGAGATGAAGCGGCGTGGCGCGAGCCGCGTGGTCGCGATCGATTTCGACGACTATTACCTGAACCAGGCGCGCTTCGCCGCCGAGGTGCTGGGTCACGAGGACATCGAGTTCCGGCGCCTGTCGGTGTACGACGTCGCTTCGCTCGGCGAGAAGTTCGACCTGGTCCTCTTCATGGGCCTGATCTATCACTTGCGGCACCCGCTGCTCGCGCTGGACCTGATCCACGAGCACGTCGCGAAAGACATGCTGCTGTACCAGTCGCTGCAGCGCGGCAGCAGCGAGGTCGAGCCGCTGGCCGAGGACTACGACTTCTGGGAAACCGAGATCTTCGAACGGCCCTCGTACCCGCGCCTGCACTTCGTCGAGAACAAGTATTCGCACGACGAGACCAACTGGTGGATCCCGAATGCCGCCGGCAGCGCCGCGATGCTTCGGAGCGCCGGCTTCCAGGTGATCGCCCACCCTGAAGAGGAAGTGTTCCTGTGCCGGCGCGGCGAACTGCCTGCGGGCGGCGACACGCAACGCGCGGCCTACCCGCTGAAAGCGTGAGCGCGCCGTGCACCTCACTGACCTGCTGGCCGGGCCGCGCGCGATGCTGGTCGCCGCGCATCCCGACGACGAGAGCGTCGGTGCATCGACGCTGCTGCCGCGCCTGGCGCACGCACGCTTCGTCTATGTGACGGACGGCGCGCCGCGCGACGGGCGCGACGCCGCACGGCAAGGCCGGACCGTCGAGGAGTACCGCGACGCGAGGCGGCGCGAACGCGCCGCAGCGTTCGCGCTATGCGGGCTGGATCCCTCGCGCATCATCGAACTCGATTGCCCCGATCAGCAGGCGGCCTTGCGCCTGGCCCCGCTCGCCCGCAAGCTGGCGACCTGGCTGGACGAGTGCCGCGTCGAAACGGTGCTCACGCATCCTTATGAGGGCGGTCACCCCGATCACGACGCGACCGCGTTCGTCGTGCATGCCGCTGCTCACCTTGCCCGGCGCAGACCCGTGATCGTCGAGATGACTTCGTACCACAAGGGGCCGCAGGGACTGGTGGCGTGCGAGTTCCTTCCGGACGCCGCTGTCGACCCGCAAACGACCACGACCTTGTTGTCCGGGCAGCAGCGTGCGTTCAAGCAGTCGCTGCTCGACTGCTATGCCTCGCAACACGACACCTTGCGCTGGCTGCCGCTCGATGTCGAACGATTCCGGCCCGCACCACGCCACGACTTCCGTCGATCGCCGCACGATGGGCAACTGTGGTACGAAACGCGCGACTGGGGCCTAGATGGCCCGCGCTTTCGCGAGCTGGCCGCCGATGCGATGCGCGAGCTGGGGATCGAGTCATGAGCCTGACGGTCCTGAGCGTCGCGTTCCCCTTCGCGCGCGTCGCGCCCGATGCGGTGGGGGGCGCCGAACAGGTGCTCGGGCGGATCGATGCGGCGTTGGTGCGTGCCGGGCATCGCTCGCTCGTCGTCGCGAGCGCGGATTCGACGGTGCAGGGGCGCCTCACCGGCGTACAGGTTCCGACCGGGCCGCTCACCGACAGCCAGCGGCGCCGCACCTGGGCCGAATGCCGCGAGTGCGTGATCCGCGCGATCGGCGCCTTCCGGCCGGACGTGGTGCACATGCACGGCCTGGATTTTTTCGAGTACTTGCCGCCGCCCGGTGACGTGCCGATCGTCGTCACGCTGCACCTGCCGCCGTCGTGGTATCCACCACGCGCGTTCGACCCTGCACGCGAGGACGTGCACCTGCATTGCGTCTCGCGCAGCCAGCATGCGCAGTGCCCGCCGGGTGCGCGGCTGCTGGCACCGATCCCCAACGGCGTACCCGTTCGCGATCGTGTGCCGCGGGTGCGCCGTCAAGGGTTCGCGCTGGCATTGGGGCGCATCTGCCCCGAGAAGAACTGGCATGCCGCGCTCGACGCGGGCCGGATCGCGGGTGTGCCCGTGCTGCTCGCCGGCGAGGTGTTTCCGTACGAGGCGCACCGCGACTATTTCGATGCGCAGATCCGGCCACGGCTGGACCACGCCCGCCGTTTCGTCGGCCCGGTCGGGCCGCGCATGAAGCACCGCCTGCTGGCCCGCGCGCACTGCCTGCTCGTGCCGAGCCTGGCCCCGGAGACAAGTTCGCTGGTTGCGATGGAGGCGCTGGCCTGCGGCACGCCGGTCATCGCTTATGCGAGTGGCGCGCTGACCGAGATCGTCCAAGAGGGGGTGACGGGTTTTCTCGTGGACTCGCCCGGAGCCATGGCCGCGGCCATCGCGCGCTGCGAGCACATCGCGCGCTCCCGCTGCCACGCGGTCGCACGCGAAAGGTTCGACGTGAAGCGCATGTTGGCACAGTACTTCGATGTCTATCACCAGCTCGCGGCGCACACGGTCGACTTCGCTTGAGGTCCTGACCTCGACGGACGCGCTCGACAGCCTGCGCCCGGATTGGGAACGCTTGTGGCGCCGCGCGCGCGCGACCCCGTTCCAGTCGCCGGCCTGGCTGCGGCCCTGGTGGACGCATGTGGGCTGCGGCGAGCTGGCGAGCCTGGCCGTGCGCGATGCGGACGACGGCGAGCTCGTGGGCCTTGCGCCCTTGTACATCTTCCGCGACGGCCGTGGCGTGCGCCACCTGTTCCCGCTGGGGATCGGGACGACCGATCGCATCGATGCGCTGGCCGACCCCGGGCGCGAAGACGAAGTCGCGCAGGCCATCGTGGAGCACGTCGAGGCCCTGCGCGGCGAATGGGACGTGCTCGAGTGGCCGCAGCTTGCGCAGCACGCGGTGCTGCTGCGCTGCCGCTGGCCCGCGTCGTGGCGCATGGGCGTGAGGGCATGCGAGGCGAATCCGGTGCTGCCCTTGCCGGCGCGGGTGCCCGAGCCGATGGCGAAGAGCCTCGCCTATTGCCGCCGTCGCGCGGCACGCGACGTCGCCCCTCGCATCGAGATGGCGGACGCGAGCAACACGCATGCGCTGCTGGGTGCGCTTGCCGCGCTGCATGCGAAGCGATGGGCGCGGCGCGGCTTGCCGGGCGTGTTCGGCGAGCCGGGTGTCCTCGCCGCGCACCGCGAGGCCGCGCCGCAACTTCTGGCGCTGGGGCTGCTGCGCCTGCTCGCGCTTCGTTTCGAGGGCGAGATCGTCGGCATGGCGCTTGCCCTCGCCGATGCACCGGGCGTGCCGCGGCGGCGCTGGTATTGGTACATCGGCGGCTTCGATCCCGCCTTTTCCATCTACAGCCCCGGCACGCTCCTGATCGGCCACGCGATCGATGCGGCAACCGCCGAAGGCGCGAGCGCGTTCGACTTCCTGCGCGGCGCCGAAGACTACAAGTACCGCTGGGGCGCGAACGACGAACCGATGTTCGCGCTGGACATCAATCCCTAGGAAGTGTCATGTCCTTGCAGTTTCCCATCGGCGTGCGCTGGACCATCGGCGACGTCAGCGACCGCGGCTTCGAGGCGTTGCGCCTGTCGATCTGGGGCGCGTGGCATGTCTTCGGCCCGGGTGCCGGCTACGCCGTGTGCGTCAACACGGTTCCGGTGCGTGAGGCGCGCGAGCGCACCGGCCCCGTGCCGCACGCCGTCGGGTGGCATCAGGTGACGGCGGGAGATGTTCCCGCTTTCCTGCGCACGATCCTCGCGCGCAACATGGCCGAGGGCACCGGCTGGAAGTTCGCGCCGGCGCGCCTCTTTCCGCAGCGCTTCGAGGTCGCGCTGGACAACGACGCGATCCTGTGGGCGTTGCCGCCTTCCATCGAACAGTGGCTCGCCTGCGCCGCGCAGCGCGGCGAATGCCTGCTGGCGCAGGACGTGCGCGCGGCTTGCGGGCAGTTCGCGGCGATGGCCCCGCGCGAGCCGGCGCTCAACTCCGGCATCCGCGGCCTGCCCCCGGGGTTCGATCTCGAGAGGGCGCTGCTGCGCACGATCGGCGCGCGGGAACAGCAGCTGGGCGCGCCCATGGTCTTCGCCTCCGAGCTGGACGAGCAGGGATTGCAGGCCGCGGCCCTGTGGCGGGCCGGAAGCTTGCACGTGGTCAGCGTCGACGAAGTGTCGATCTGCTCGCCGTTCTTTCCGCACAGCCCGTATCTCGGCCGGTGCGGCGCCCACTTCGTCGGCCTGAACGCCCGGCACATCGCGTGGGACTACTACGATCGCCCCGCCGACGAGTGGATGACGGAGCACTGGGTTCGCCATCGGCGCGAGCTCTGCGCGCGCACCGGCGCGCCGCTCGCGCTGCACGAGGCGTCAGTGTGAGGGCAGCGCCGCCTTCGCATCGGGTTTGACGCGGCGAAGCAGCGCCATCATGTCGCGCTCGATGCGCCGCATGGCCGCTTCGGTGTGGCCCTCGAAGCGCACCGTCAGCACCGGGTTCGTGTTGGAGGCGCGCACCAGGCCGAAGCCGTCGGGCCAGTCGACCCGCAGGCCGTCCACGGTGCAGACCTGCGCGCCGGGGAAGTCGGCGATCGCCGGCAGGGCGCGCGCCACCTCATGCGCCTCGCCTTCCGCGCATGCCACATGCAGTTCCGGGGTCGAACAGCTTCCGGGCAGCGCATCGAGCACGGCGCTCGCGTCGGGGTGGCGCGACAGGATTTCGAGCAGCCGGCATGCGCCGTAGGTGCCGTCGTCGAAGCCGTACCAGCGTTCGCGAAAGAAGATGTGGCCGCTCATCTCGCCGGCGATCGGCGCCTGAAGCTCGTTCATGCGCTGCTTCACCAGCACATAGCCGCTCGGCCCCATGACCGGCTGACCGCCGGCGGCGGCGATCACCTCGGGCAGGCGCTGCGTCGACTTCACGTCGAAGACGATGGGGGCGCCGCGCACACGCGCGAGCGTGTCGCGGGCCAGCAGCATCAACTGCCGGTCGGGATAGACGACATTGCCGGTGCGCGTCACCACGCCGAGCCGGTCGCCGTCGCCGTCGAGGGCCAGGCCCAGCTCGGCACCCGCCTCCTGCACCTTCGCAATCAGGTCCTGCAGGTTCGCGGGATTGCCGGGATCGGGATGATGGTTGGGAAAGCGGCCATCCACGGCGCAGAAGAGTTCCGTGACGTCGCAGCCGATCGCGCGCAGCACCTGGGGCGCCGACGCGCCGCCGACGCCATTGCCGCAATCGATCACGACCTTCATCGGCCGCGCGAGCTTGACGTCGCCGGCAATGCGATGGGCATAGGCGTCGAGCACGTCGGCTCGCACCACACGGCCGGGGCGCGGCGGCGCGACGGGGCTATCGGCTTCGATGCGCTGGCGCAGCAGCTGGATCTCGTCGCCATGGACCGTGCGCCCGGCGAGCACGAGCTTGAAGCCGTTGTGGTCGCGCGGGTTGTGGCTGGCCGTGACCTGGATACCGCTGCGCGCGAGCGTGCAGGCGGCGAAGTACAGCATCGGTGTCGTCGTGGCGCCGAGCTCGATCACGTCGACGCCGCCGGCCACGAGCCCGCGGATCAGGGCATCGGCCAGTGCCTGCGAACTGAGTCGGCCGTCGCGGCCGACGGCCACCACAAGCTGATGCTCGGCGCGTGCCATCCCGGCGAACGCGCGTCCCAGCCGGCGCGCGAATTCCTCGTCGAATGCCACGGGCACGACGCCGCGTATGTCGTAGGCCTTGAAGATGCCGGGGGTGTGCACGGTGCGAGGCGAAGCAGTGCGAACGATTCTAGTGAGGCGCGAAGCTCATCAAGCGCAACCGCCGGCGACCCAGGCCGAGCTGCGCGGATACGACTTGTCCGACAGCGCAACACCGTGGCCTCCTAGTGCGCGCCGCGAGCTCGTGCCTAGCATGGGAGAAGACGCCGCCGGGGCCGCACAAGAGGCCAGCCATCACCGATCGAAAGGAGGCATGCCATGCCGCAGAAAGCCTGGAGCAACAAGCGCGAGCGCCAGTACGAACACATCAAGGAAGGCTACGAGAAGCACGGCAAGGACGAGAAGACGGCCGAGGAAATCGCGGCGCGGGTCGTGAACAAGGAGCGCGCGCAGCACGGGGAAGCGAAACATGCGAGCGCGCAGTCGCTCGCGGACATGCCGGCACCCAGGCGCGGTGGCCAGCGCTCGCACCGCGGCCAGGGCGGCCGCACGCGCGACCAGCTTTACGAAGAAGCGAAGCGCAAGGGCATCAGCGGCCGCTCGACGATGACGAAGGACGAACTCGAGCGAGCGGTCGACTCGAAGTGAGTCACTCGCCGTCCCAGTAGTCGAGCGCCTGGGCAGGACGCGTCATGTGGCGGATCTCCCCGCCGCCGTAGGCCCCGATCTTGCCGGAATCCGGATACTCGCAGACCTCCGCGGGCATCATGGTGCTGACGGAGATGTACGCGAGCTCCTCGTCCGAGTCGTTCACGATCTGGTGGGCCGTATCGGGCCCGCCGGTCGGGCAGCAGATGAAGTCACCCGCGCGGATCGGCCGGGTTTCGCTGCCGTAGCGCAGCTTGCCGCGCCCGCGCACGATGAAGAACATCTCTTCCTCCGCGCGGTGGCTGTGGAACGGACAGCCCGCTTTGCCCGGCGGCAGCACGTCATAGGAATAGCCCAGGTCCTTGGCACCGAGCAGCGGGCCGACTCGGGCGCCCCGCGTCTCGAACTTCTTGCCGTGCTGAAACGTTTCGAGCTTCAGCTCGTCGATGTTGATGACGCGTTGGTTGATTTTCATGAGCGGCTCCACTGCGTGCAGCCTCGGTCTCGGCCAAATTGCGAGCGGGCTCCTGGCGCCGACATTCTCATGCAGGTCCGCTTCTGACCGGCAGCGCAGCATTGGAATTGGCATCAATTCCTGGCCGACAGCTCCGCAGATTGTGGGAGCGCCCTGGCTGCACCGTCGCACGGTCGCCACGCAAATGACTCGCCAGCCATTCCTTTTCTTGCCGACGGATGAGCACGCTGGCTAGACTGGCCGCGGACCCGATACCCGGGTCCGCAACATCCAATAGGGAACGAAGAATGAAATTGATCGCGATCGCGGCCGCCTCTGCCATGCTGATGGCCGGCGCCGCCCAGGCCCAGACCCGCTCCACCGTCACCGGCACCACCTATGGCGAGCTGGGCTACAGCACGCTGAAGATTTCCGACTCGGGCATCAGCGTGAAGCCCGCCATGCTGCGCGGCATCGTCGGCTACAACTTCCATGAGAACTTCGCTGTCGAAGGCATGCTGGGGTTCGGCGTGCGCAAGGACAGCACCTCGACGACGTTCGCCGGCGTGCCGGTCGATGTCCAGCAAGACGTTCGCCACATCGTCGGCATCTACGTCAAGCCGAAGGCAATGATCAGCGACGCGTTCGAAGTGTTCGGCCGACTGGGCTACGCCCACACCCGCGTGCGGACCGCCGCTTCGGTGGCGGGCTTCTCGGCGTCGGACAGCGGCAGCGACAGCAGCGTGTCCTATGGCGTCGGCGCCAACTTCAACATCTCGCCGAAGATGTACGTGGGCGTCGACTACATGCGCTACTTCAAGAAGGATGACACGAAGATCGACGGCTTCACCATCGGTCTGGGCTATCGCTTCTGATCCTGCGCATCGCGCACGAATGCCCGCCGCCGGCGGGCATTTTTCTTTCTGGCCGGGACGCCGCAGGAGCTTGCGTTTCGCGAGGGCGCCGGTCTCTTGAAACGCCCCCAAAAGGCCTTATCATTGGCACTCGCTGGATTTGAGTGCTAACAGCAGAGCTGGCCGGCCACTCAGCCCAAGCGCAAGTTAATAAGCGCTAACTTTCTTTGGATCGTTGGCGTTTTTTGATGTCCTTCCGTCAGTCATTCAAGGAGATGCAATGAAGCTTCGCCCCCTGCACGATCGCGTGATCGTCAAGCGCCTGGAAAACGAGACCAAGACCGCCTCGGGCATCGTCATTCCCGACAACGCCGCCGAGAAGCCCGACCAGGGTGAAGTCCTGGCCGTCGGCCCGGGCAAGCGCAGCGAGAAGACCGGTGACTTCATCGCCCTGAACATCAAGGTCGGCGACCGCGTGCTGTTCGGCAAGTACAGCGGCCAGACCGTCAAGGTCGATGGCGACGAACTGCTGGTCATGAAGGAAGACGACCTGTTCGCGGTCGTCGAGAAGTAATCAGGCTGATCCCAAGGAGAAAATCAAATGGCAGCTAAAGACGTTATCTTCGGCGCGGACGCGCGTCATCGCATGGTCGAAGGCGTGAACATCCTGGCCAACGCGGTCAAGGTCACGCTGGGTCCGAAGGGCCGCAACGTGGTGCTCGAGCGCTCGTTCGGCGCCCCCACCGTCACCAAGGACGGTGTGTCGGTCGCGAAGGAGATCGAGCTGAAGGACAAGCTCCAGAACATGGGCGCGCAGATGGTCAAGGAAGTCGCTTCCAAGACCAGCGACAACGCCGGTGACGGCACGACGACCGCCACGGTGCTCGCGCAGGCCATCGTTCGCGAAGGCATGAAGTACGTGGCCGCGGGCATGAACCCGATGGACCTCAAGCGCGGCATCGACAAGGCCGTGACGGCCCTGGTCGAGCAGCTGAAGAAGCAGTCCAAGCCCACCACGACGTCCAAGGAAATCGCCCAGGTCGGCTCGATCTCCGCCAACAGCGACGAGTCGATCGGCAAGATCATCGCCGACGCGATGGACAAGGTCGGCAAGGAAGGCGTGATCACCGTCGAGGACGGCAAGTCGCTCGACAACGAACTCGATGTCGTCGAAGGCATGCAGTTCGACCGCGGCTACCTGTCGCCCTACTTCATCAACAACCCCGAGAAGCAGTCCGCCATCCTCGAGAACCCGTTCGTGCTGCTGTACGACAAGAAGATCTCGTCGATCCGCGACCTGCTGCCGACGCTCGAACAGGTGGCCAAGGCCTCGCGCCCGCTGCTGATCGTCGCGGAAGAAGTCGAAGGCGAAGCGCTCGCGACGCTGGTGGTCAACACCATCCGCGGCATCCTGAAGGTCGTGGCGGTCAAGGCGCCCGGCTTCGGTGACCGTCGCAAGGCCATGCTGGAAGACATCGCCATCCTCACGGGCGGCCAGGTCGTCTCCGAAGAGACCGGCATGACGCTCGAGAAGATCACGCTGGCCGAGCTGGGCCAGGCCAAGCGCATCGAAGTGGGCAAGGAAAACACCACCATCATCGACGGCGCCGGCAAGGCCGCGGACATCGAAGCGCGCGTCAAGCAGATCCGCGTGCAGATCGAGGAAGCCACCAGCGACTACGACCGCGAGAAGCTGCAAGAGCGCGTGGCCAAGCTGGCCGGCGGCGTGGCCGTGATCAAAGTCGGTGCCGCGACCGAAGTCGAGATGAAGGAAAAGAAGGCCCGCGTCGAAGACGCCCTGCACGCCACGCGTGCGGCGGTGGAAGAAGGCGTGGTGGCCGGCGGTGGCGTCGCGCTGCTGCGTGCCAAGCAGGCCGCCGGCGCCATCAAGGGCGACAACGCCGACCAGGAAGCCGGCATCAAGCTCGTGCTCAAGGCCATCGAGTCGCCGCTGCGTGAGATCGTCTACAACGCCGGCGGCGAAGCCAGCGTGGTGGTCAACCGCGTGCTGGAAGGCAAGGGCAACTTCGGCTTCAACGCCGCGAACGACACCTACGGCGACATGATCGAGATGGGCATTCTCGATCCGACCAAGGTGACCCGCACCGCGCTGCAGAACGCCGCGTCCGTCGCGTCGCTGATGCTGACCACCGAGGCGATGGTCGCCGAAGCGCCGAAGGAAGAAGCGCCCGCCATGCCCGGTGGCATGGGCGGCATGGGTGGAATGGGCGGCATGGACATGTAATGTCCGGGCGTGCCTCGCCATGAGAAAAGCGCCCCTCGGGGCGCTTTTTTTTTGGCGTCGACCGTGCGGGCCGGGAATCAGGACTCGAAGATGTCCTTGTACGAAGAATAGATGGCCAGCATGGTGAGCGGCATCAGCACGAACCAGCCGAGCCCGAAAGGGATGGACGCCACGACCGCAGCGACGATCCAGATCAGGCCGTAGACAAGGAACGCGCCGACGTTTCCCCAAGTCGCGGACCAGCTGGCCTTCAGCGCATCCACCGGCGCCACATCGCGAAAGACGACCAGCGCGGGCGCGAACCACAGGGCCATCGCGAACACGAAGCCGAGCACCAGTCCCACCAGCACGGCCAGCATGCCGAAAGCGGCGCCCGCCATCATTCCCCCCGCGCTGCGGGCGGCCCCGCCGGCCATCATTCCCATCACGGCGCCGCCCCCCATGAGGGTCATCACCAGCACAATGACGAGCGTCGCCCCGGCAGCCAGGGCGCCCAGCACCAACAAGGGGTTGAGCTTGTCCTTGAAGCCCGCGAACATGTCCGCGACCTCGAGCGAGCCGCCACCGTCAAGCTTGCGGGCCGACAGCATCCAGCCGCCGGCGATCACCTGGCCCAGAACCGTCGCGATCAGGCCCCCGATGAAGGGAATCCAGCCCAGTACGAAGAACCCGATCACGAAAATCACGCCGAAAATCAGCCACATGCCCGGGTTCTTCATGAAAAGCGCCCAGGATTGCGTCCACCAGGCCGTTCCGCGTCCGGCTTCCACCGCGCGCTTGGCGCCGGTTCCGATTGCCGTGTCCTCCATTGTTGTTCCCTCCAGTCGTGGTGCAGTTCGGATCGAACCGCCGCGGAGTATGCCGCGCCTGTCGGTCAGCACAAGAGAGTTTGCCGCAGGCCGTCAGCGGCCGGCGACCCGGCGCAGGAGGCCGGCCGTGGAAGGATCGAGGCCGGCCTCATCGCCGCTCGCCAGCCGCGGCGCGATGTCCGTGGCGAGCACCTTGCCCAGCTCCACGCCCCACTGGTCGAAGCTGTTGATGCCCCAGATCGAGCCGCTGGTGAAAACGCGGTGCTCGTACATCGCGACCAGCGCGCCCAGGCTCGCCGGATCCAGCCTCTCGAGGATGAAGAAGGTGCTGGGCCGGTTGCCGGGAAAGTCCCTGTGGCCGCCGGCGTCAGCCTTGCCCTGCATCAGCGCCTGCGCTTGCGCGAGCGCATTGGCCAGCAGCTGGTCGTGATGGCCTGCGAGCGAATGCGCCGCATGCTTCACGGCGATGAACTCGACCGGCACCACGTCCGTGCCCTGGTGCAGCATCTGGAAGTACGCGTGCTGCCCGTTCGTGCCCGGCTCGCCCCAAACGACAGGCGATGTCGACACGGTCAGCGGCCGGCCCATGGCGTCCACGCGCTTGCCGTTGCTTTCCATCTCGAGCTGCTGCAGGTAGGCCGGCAGGCGCTTCAGGCCGCTGTGGTACGGCGCGACGCTGCGGCTCGCGAAGCCGAAGAAACCGCGGTAGAAGACGTCCAGCAGCCCCAGCCGCACCGGCAGGTTCGCATCGAGCGGTGCCGTGCGGAAATGCTCGTCCATCTCATGGGCGCCGGCGAGCAGCTTGCGGAAGTTCTCCGCGCCGATGGCGATCGCGATGGGCAGGCCGATCGCCGACCACATCGAGTAGCGGCCGCCCACCCAGTCCCAGAAACCGAAGGTCGTCGCTATCCCGAATTCGCCCGCCGCCTTCACGTTGGTCGTCAGGGCCCCGAAATGCCGCGCGACATCGGTGCCGCCCTGCTGCTCGAACCAGGCCTTGGCCGAGCGTGCATTGGTCATCGTCTCGATCGTCGTGAAGGTCTTGGACGCGATCAGGAACAGCGTGCTTTCGGGCTTGACCTGCGCCAGCACCGCGGCGAGCTCGTGACCGTCGACGTTTGACACGAAATGGAAGCGCTTGCCGGGGATCGCGAAATCGGCCAGCGCGGTCACGGCCATCTGGGGGCCGAGATCGGAGCCGCCGATGCCGATGTTGACCACGTCCGTGATGCGCGCGTCGCCCCGCACGCGCTCGGCGTAATCGAGCATCGCATCGAGCGTCTCGTGCACCGCGCGCGCATCGGGGTCGCGGCTCGCGCCCTTGGGCATGCGCAGCAGCCAGTGCTTCACGGCGCGCCGCTCGGTGTTGTTGACCGGCTCGCCTGCGAACATCGCGTCGCGGTGGCGCTCCAGCATGCATTCGCGCGCCAGCTCGAGCATGAGCGAACGGGTATGCGCATCGATCAGGTTCTTCGACAGGTCCGCGAAAACGCGCGGCGCCTGCTGGGAATAGGTCTCGAAGCGCTTCGGCTCGGCGCGAAAGGCGTCGCGCACGTCCAGCAAGCGGCCTTGTTTGTCGAAATGCTCGCGCAGCGACAACCAGGCTTGCGTGTGGTCGCAATGGGGGCGGGAGATGGCATCGATCATGCGCGGATTATCTGCGTCCCCACCTCTGCCGCGCGGAGTCGCTAAAGTTAGCCTTCATCCCGAACAACTAGAACGCCCATGAGCTTCGACCTGATCGTTTTCGGCGGCACCGGCGACCTCGCCTGGCGCAAGCTGATGCCCGCCCTGTTCCAGGCCTTCCGCCACGGCACGCTGCCGGCCGACGGCCGCATCATCGGCGTGGCCCGCGACAACCTCTCGGACACCCAGTACCGCGAACTCATCCGGTCGCGCTTCGACGAGGTCGATCTCGCCAAGCGGCCCAATGCCGAGGAGTTCGACCGCTTCGCCCGCCTGCTGCACTTCCTGCGCATGGACCTGTCCCGGCCCGAGGACTTCCAGCGCCTGGCCGCCACGCTGCACGAGCGGCGCGCCGACACGGTGGTGATGTACCTCGCCACGGCGCCGTCGCTGTTCATGAGCGCTTGCGAGCAGCTGGCCGCTGCGGGGCTGAACACGCCCAACACGCGGCTGGTGCTGGAGAAGCCGCTGGGCCACGACCTCGCCTCCAACCGCGAGATCAACGAGACGGTGCGGCGCGTCTTGCCGGAACGGCAGATCTTTCGCATCGACCATTACCTGGGCAAGCCGTCGGTGCAGAACCTCTTCGCGCTGCGCTTCGGCAACGCCCTCTTCGAGCCGCTGTGGCGGCGCGAGAACATCGCCAACATCCAGATCACGATCGCCGAGGACCTCGGCGTGGAAAAGCGCGGCGCCTTCTACGACCAGACGGGTGCACTGCGCGACATGGTCCAGAACCACGCGTTGCAGCTGCTGTGCGCGATGGCGATGGAGCCGCCGATCAACGCGCACGCCGACGCGATCCGCGACGAGAAGCTGAAGGTGCTGCGCTCGCTGAAGGCGTGGACGCCGGAAGCGCTGGCGCAGCAGGTGGTGCGCGGGCAGTACGGGCCGGGCAGCGTGCACGGCGAGCAGGTGGCCGGCTATCGCGAAGAGCCCGGCGTCGCCGCAGAGAGCACGACGGAGACTTTCGTCGCCCTGCGCGCGGACATCGGCAACTGGCGCTGGGCCGGCGTGCCCTTCTACATCCGCACCGGCAAGCGGCTGGGATCGCGCGATGCGCGCATCGTCGTCAACTTCCTGCCGACGCCGCATCCGATCTACCAGGCGCCGGTGGGCGCGGTGAACAAGCTGGTGATCCACCTGCAGCCGAAGGACGGGCTCGAGCTGCACCTGCTCGCGCAGGGGCAGGATGGCCGGCGCGGCACGCAACTGCTCTCGCCCGTGCACCTCGACCTCGATTTCGACAAGCGTTTCGGCTCCGAGCGGGTGGGTGCCTACGAACGGCTGTTGATGGACGTGATCGACGGGCGCCTGAACCTCTTCGTGCGCGCCGACGAGCAGGAAGAAGCCTGGCGCTGGGTCGAGCCGATCCTGGAATATTGGGCGAACGATCCGAGCGGACCGCGGCCGTATGCGGCGGGCACGTGGGGCCCGAGTGCGGCCAGCGCGATGATTGCGCGCGACGGCCACTGCTGGTCGGAGGAATGCTGAGCTACTTCAGGAAGCGGATGCCCGGCCGAAGCTCTTCGTAGATCAGGTAATCCGTCTCCTTCATGCCGAGGGAGGCGTAGGTCGCATGCGCGGCCTCGTTCTCCTTCTCGACGTAAAGACGGAAGCCGCACACCGACGCGTCGGATTGCGCCAGCGCGCGTACGTGCTCGTACAGCCGCCGGTACACGCCCTGCCGGCGGAACTCCGGCTGCACGTACACGCTCTGGATCCACCAGAACAGGCCATTGCGCCAGTCGCTCCATTCGTTGGTGACCATCAGGCAGGCGATCACCTCGCCCTGGCGTTCCGCGACGAGGTAGAAGCCGAGCGACGGCGTGGCGAGCAGGCGCCGCACGCCCGCTCCGATCACTTCCGGAATGAGGTCCTTGCCTTCGGTCTCGCGCGCCATCGCCGCGTTGAAAGCGGCGATGGTGTCGGCGTCGCGCGGTTCGCCGCGCCGGAAGGCGAGTTCGAGCGGCATCAGATGCGCCCTTCTTCCACGGCGTGGCAGGCGACGCGCACGCCACGCAGTTCGAGCAGGGCCGGCCGCTCGACGCGGCAGCGCTCGTTGGCGAACGGGCAACGGGGATTGAAGGTGCAGCCGCCAGGCGGGTTGAGCGGGTTCGGCACTTCGCCTTGCACCGGCGTTCGCGACTTGCCGGTGGCGTGCATCTTCGGGATCGCCTCGAGCAGCATCCTCGTGTACGGGTGCTGCGGGTTGCCGAACAGCTGGTGCTTGCCGGCGAGCTCGACGATGCGGCCGAGGTACATCACACCCACCTGGTCGCTCACGTGGCGCACGACGGCGAGGTTGTGCGAGATGAAGAGATACGTGAGGCCCCGCTCGCGCTGCAGGTCCTTCATGATGTTGAGCACCTGCGCCTGCACGCTGACGTCGAGCGCCGAGGTGGGCTCGTCGCACACCAGGAATTCGGGCTCGGTCGCGAGCGCGCGCGCGATCGAGATGCGCTGGCGCTGCCCGCCGGAGAACTGGTGCGGGTACTTGTCCATGTCGGCGGCGCCCAGTCCCACCGATGCGAGCAGCCGCGCCACTTTGTCGTCGAGCTGCTCCCGGTCGCTGATGATGCCGTGCTCCTTCAGCGGCTCGCCGACGATGTCCTCCACGGTCCAGCGCGGGTTCAGGCTCGCGTACGGGTCCTGGAAGATCATCTGGATGCGACGGCGGATCGCGCGGTTGCCGGCGCGGTATGCCGCGTGCGCGTCCTCGCCGTCGAACGCCACACTGCCGTGCGAGGGCTCGTACAGGCCCACGAGCAATTTCGCCACGGTGCTCTTGCCGCAGCCCGACTCGCCGACCAGCGCGAGGGTCTGGCCCTTGGCGATCTCGAAGCTCACGCCGTCGACGGCGCGCAGCAGCCGCCGGCCCGTGCGCTCGATCAGCCGGTTGAGCAGCGGCGGCGAAACGTCGAACGTTCGCGCGAGGTCGCGCGCCTGGACCAGCGGCGCGTTCATGCGGCCACCTTGACCGGGACACCGGACGCGGCGTCGTGCAACCAGCACGCAGCGCGCGTCGCACCGGCCGCCAGCAGCTCGGGGCGCTCGATGCGGCAGCGGTCGAACACCCGCGGGCAGCGCGGGTTGTAGGCGCAGCCGGCGGGGATCGCGTTGAGGCGCGGCATCGCCCCGTCGATCTGGTAGAGCCGCTCGCGGTCCTGCGTGATGTCGGGAATGGCCGCCATCAGTCCCATCGTGTAGGGATGCGCGGGCTGGTTGATCACCTCGTGCACCGGGCCGATCTCCGCGATGCGGCCGGCGTACATCACGGCGACACGGTCGCAGGTTTCGGCGATCACGCCCATGTCGTGCGTGATCAGCATGACGGCCGCGCCGCGCTCCTTGCACACGCGCTTGAGCAGGGAAATGATCTGTGCCTGGATCGAGACGTCGAGCGCGGTGGTCGGCTCGTCGGCAACGACCAACTTGGGCTGCGCCGCGAGCGCGAGTGCGATGACGACGCGCTGGCGCATGCCGCCGGAGAACTGGTGCGGGAAGTGGTCGATGCGTTCGCGGGCGGCGGGAATGCCGGTGTCCTCCAGCAGGCCGATCGCGCGCTGGCGCGCCTCCTCGTTGTCCACCGGCAGGTGCGCCTGGATCGTTTCCATGATTTGCCGGCCCACCGTGTAGAGCGGGTTCAGCGACGTGAGCGGGTCCTGGAAGATCGCGCCGATCTTGCGGCCGCGGATGCGGCGTATCTGCTCGTAGGGCAGGTTGTCGATGCGCTGGCCTTCGAGCAGGACCTGGCCCGAGGCGATGCGCCCGGGCGGCTCGAGCAGGCCGATGATGGCGGCGCCCGTGAGCGACTTGCCTGCGCCCGACTCGCCGACCACGCCGAGGATTTCGCCCGGAGCGATCTCGAAGCTGATGTTGTCGAGCGCACGCAGGGTGCCGCGGCGGTAGGGAAATTCGACGACGAGGTCCTGGACCTGGAGCAGGCTCATCTCAGCCTCGGGTTGAGGGCGTCGCGCAGCCAGTCGCCCAGCAGGTTCACCGACAGCGCGATCAGCACGAGCATCGCGCCGGGAAAGACGGTGATCCACCAGTTGCCCGAGAAGAGGAACTTCTGCCCCGTCTGGATGAGCGTGCCGAGCGATGGCGAGTTCGGCGGCACCCCGACGCCGAGGAACGACAGCGTGGCCTCGGTGATGATCGCCGTGGCGATCTGGATCGTCGCGAGCACCATCACCGGCCCGAGGATGTTCGGCAGCACGTGGCGCCGCATGATGCGCAGCGATGACACCCCCGTGACGCGCGCGGCCTGCACGTACTCGCGGTTGCGCTCCACCAGCGTCGAGCCGCGCACGGTGCGCGCGTATTGCACCCAGCCGCCGCCGCCCGCGAGCGAGATGGCCATGACGAGCACGACGAAGGCGACCACATCGTTGGCGTTGGGAAACATCGCTCGGCCCACGCCGGCGATCAGCAGCGCCACCAGGATCGAGGGGAACGAGAGCACCACGTCGCACACGCGCATGATGAACGCGTCGGTGCGGCCGCCGATGAAACCGGCGAGCAGGCCGAGGCTGACCCCGATCACGATCGACACGATCACGGACGCCACGCCGACGGCCAGGGAGATGCGCGCGCCGAACATCAGCGCCGAGAAGATGTCGCGGCCCTGGTCGTCCGTGCCCAGCAGGTATTTGGCGCTGCCGCCTTCGATCCAGCGCGGCGGCAGGAACGCATCGCCGAGTTCCAGCGTCGCAAGGTCGAACGGATGGTGCGGCGCCACCCACTGGGCGAACACCGCCGCGAAGATGCACACGAAGGCCACCGCCGCCGCACCCAGCGCGACGGGCGAGGTGCGGAAGCTGTAGCCGACGTCGCTGTGCCAGGCGCGACTGAGGAACCCCGGGGTCGCTGCCTGCATTACTTGACCGAGTTGACCGTGATGTATCTCCACATCATGCCGTTGTCAGGCCACTGGACGAGCTCGATGTTCTTCTTCGCGCCCCAGTTCAGCGCCTGCTGGTGCAGCGGGATGTGGCCGATGTCGTCCTCGTGGATCTTGATCGCCTCGTGGATCATCTCGTTGCGCTTCTTCTGGTCGGTCTCCGAACCGATCTTCTCGGTCAGCTCGTCGAGCTTCGGGTTGCTGTAGGCGCCCAGGTTGAACTGGCCGCGGCCGCCCTCGCCCGGCGTGGACATGATCGCGTACAGCACGTTGTGCGCATCCACGGTGCTGGAGGTCCAGCCGAGCATGTAGAAGCTCGTATCGCGGCGCAGGATCTTCGGGAAGTACGTGCCCTTGGTCTCGGCCAGCAGGTTCACCTTCACGCCGACGCGCGCGAGGTTCGCCGTGACCGCCTGGCAGATCGCCGCGTCGTTGACGTAACGGTCGTTCGGGCAGTTCATCGTGACCTCGAAGCCGCTCGGGTAGCCCGCCTCCGCCAGCAGCTTCTTCGAGGCTTCCGGGTCGTACGGCAGGCGCTTGTTCAGGTCGGGCGCGAAGCCGTTCACCTGCTGCGGGAACATCTCGGCGATCGGCGTCGACGCGCCGCGCATCACGGTGCGCTTGATGCCCTCGATGTCGATGGCCTGGTAGAAAGCCTGGCGAACTCGCTTGTCCTTGAACGGGTTCTTGCCCTTGATGTTCGAGAACAGCAGCTCGTCGCGCTTCTGGTCCATGCCCAGGAAGATCACGCGCAGCTCGGGGCCCTGCAGCACCTTGAGGCTGGACGCGTTCTTGATCTGGTCGATGTTCTGCACCGGCACCGGCTCCATCACGTCGACTTCGCCGGAGACCAGCGCGGCCACGCGCGTCGCGTCGTTGCCGATCACGTTGAAGATGACTTCGTCGACGTTGCCGTCGATCTTGCCCCAGTAGTTGCCGTTGCGAACGAAGGTGGTGCGCACGCCGGGCTGGCGCTCGCGCAGGCGGAACGGGCCGGTGCCGTTGGCGCGGAACGAGGCCGCGTTCTCGATGCCCTTGCGCCGGTCCACCGGCTTGGTCGCCTGGTTCTGCTCGCACCACTTCTTGCTCATGATGTCGAAGTGCGTGAAGAGCTCCGGCAGGATCGGGAACGGCGTGTTGGTGACGATATCGATCGAGTGGTCGCCGATCTTCTTGATCTCCTTGATCGGCCCGACATAGGTCTTCATGTCGGAACCCTCGCCCTTGGCGCGCTGGTAGCTGAAGATCACGTCATCCGCGGTGAAGGGCGTGCCGTCGTGGAACTGCACGCCCTTGCGCAGCTCGAAATGCCACACGGTCGGCGAGGTCTGCTTCCACGACGTGGCCAGCGCCGGCGCGAGCTTGTAGTTGCGGTCGCGCGTGACCAGCGGCTCATAGACGTTCTCCGTCACCGAGATCTGCAGCGACTCGTTGAGCGAGTGCGGGTCCATCGACAGGGCGTCGCCCTGGTTGCCGATGCGGATGGTGACGGCGCTGGCGCCGAAGCTGGCGGTGGCGAGTGCGGCCGCGACGGCGAGCAGGGAGGGTTGCAGTTTCATCTTCTTTCTCCTTCTAGTTGGCCAGGGGCAGTCCGCGCTCGATCAGGCTGGCATGCAGGGCCGAGCCGAGCGGCAGGATGTCGTCGTTGAAGTCGTAGCGGGGGTTGTGCAGGAAGCAGTTGTCGCCGCCCTGGCCGAGGCGCAGGTACGCGCCCGGCCGGGTCTGCAGCATGAACGAGAAGTCCTCGGCGCCCATGCTCGGCTCCATGTCGCGGTCGACATGCTCGGGGCCGACCAGGCTCTCGGCGACGTCGGCCGCGAAGGCCGCCTCGTCGGGCGTGTTGATCGTGGCGGGATAGGAGCGCTCGTACTTCACCGAGGCGGTGGCGCCGAAGCCGAGCGCGACCGCCGACGCGATCTCCTGCAGGCGCTGTTCCACCAGGGCCTGCACCTCCGTCTTGAAGGTGCGGATCGTGCCGACCATGGTCACGCTGCCGGGGATCACGCTCATCGCATGCACGTCGCCGGCCTGCACGGCGCAGATACTGATCACGGCGCTGTCGATCGGCCGCACGTTGCGCGAGACGATGCTCTGCGCCGCCGTGATGATGTGCGCCGACACCAGCACCGGGTCGATCGCGAGGTAGGCGTGCGCGCCATGGCCGCCCTTGCCGGTCACCTCGATGGTCACGCGGTCGGCCGCCGCCATCATCGCGCCCATGTTGATGCCGATGGTGCCCGGCTTCATCGCCGGCCAGTTGTGCATGGCGTAGATCGATTCGACCGGAAAGCGGTCGAACAGGCCGTCCTCCACCATCGCCTTCGCGCCGGCGAAGCCCTCCTCGCCGGGCTGGAACACGAGCACGGCCGTGCCGTCGAAGTTGCGCGTCTCGGCGAGGTAGCGCGCCGCGCCGATCAGCATCGCCGTGTGGCCGTCGTGGCCGCAGCCGTGCATCATCCCGTGCCTGGCCGATCTCCACGCGAAGTCGTTCTGCTCGGTCATCGTCAGCGCATCCATGTCGGCCCTGAGGCCGATCATGCGGCCGCTCTTGATGCTGCGCCCGTGGATCACTGCGACCACGCCGGTCTTGCCGATGCCGGTGTGCACTTCATCGACACCGCACACCTTCAGCGCCTCGATCACGCGCGCCGAGGTGTAGACCTCCTCGAAACCGAGTTCGGGGTGGGCGTGCAGGTCGCGCCGCAGCGCGACGAGATCCGGGATGAAGTGCGCGATGTGCGCAAAGGCGCGGCCGTTGGCCTTCAGGCGGGGGGCCAACATCAGTGCCCCCGCGCGCCTTCGACACGCAGGCGCGGATCGACAGCGAAGTAAAGCATGTCCACGACCAGGTTGATCACCACGAAGATCAGCGCGATCAGGCACAGATAGGCGGCCATCACCGGAATGTCGGCGAAGGTCACGGCCTGGATGAACAGCAGCCCCATGCCGGGCCACTGGAACACGGTCTCGGTGATGATCGAGAACGCGATCAGCGTGCCGAGCTGCAGGCCGATGATCGTCATCACCGGCACCAGCGTGTTCTTGAGCGCGTGGCCGAAATGGATGGCGCGGTCGGGCAGGCCGCGGGCTCGCGCGAACTTGATGTAGTCGGTGCGCAGCACCTCCAGCATCTCGGCGCGCACCAGCCGCATGATCAGCGTGAGCTGGAAGATCGCCAGCGTGACCGCCGGCAGCACGATGTGCCACCAGCCGTCGCGCGTGAAGAGGCCGCTGGACCACCAGCCGAGCTTGACCACCTCGCCGCGGCCGAAGCTGGGCGATACGCCCAGCAGCACCGCGAACACGAGGATCAGCAGGATGCCGATCAGGAAGGTGGGAAGGGACACGCCCAGCAGCGAAATCGTGAGGAACACCTGTGACAGGAACGTGCCGCGACGCAGCGCGGTGTACACACCCATCGGAATGCCGATCACGATGGCGATGACGGCGGCGACGATCGAGAGCTCCAGGGTGGCGGGAAAGCGCTCGCCGATGAGGCGCGAGACCTTCGCCCCCTGGCGCAGGCTCAGGCCGAATTCGCCCTGCGCCGCGTTGGCGAGGAAGTGCACGAACTGCACGTAAAACGGCTGGTCGAGCCCGAGGTCCTGGCGCAGCTGGCGGATCTGCTGCGGCGTGGCGTCCTGTCCCAGCAGGAACACGACCGGGTCACCCACGTACTGGAACAGCAGAAAGGCGATGAAGGCGACCACGACCATGACGATCGCGGCCTGGAACAGTCGACGCAGGATGAAGGCAAACATTCCGGCTTGTGGCTGGAAAGCAAATTGGCATGCTATCAGAGCAAGTTTGGGGCCCGACTGAGGGGTAACCCACGCGCCGCACGAGCGCCCAGCCTGGTTTCAGGCGAAAAAAAGCCGCCCGAAGGCGGCTTTCAAGTTTCTTCTGATTTCTGGTGATCAGAACGCGTGGCGGATGCCGACGTACAGCTGCTTCGAGTCCTGGCCAGCGACGACCTTTTGCAGACCCTGGAGGGAGTCCGTCGTGTACAGCTGGTAGCTCGAGTTGGCCTTGTTGTTCAGGATCGCGTACGACACGCCGACCGACGTGCGCTTCGAGAACGCGTAGTCGTAGCCGACGGACCACAGCGTGGCGCCCGAATCGGCCAAGGTGGTGCCACCAACGCCAGCGCCCTTGACGTTCGACGCCCTGGTGTACGTGGCCAGCAGCGTGCCGGCGCCGACGCCGAACGTGACCGGCACCGACCAGGCGCGGCGCTTGTTCTCGACGAACGCGCCCGAACCGGCGGCAGCCTTGTCGTAGGCCGACACGTCGTACGTCAGGCCGATCGTGCCGACGCCGAAGTTCCAGCCGCCAGCCAGCGTCCAGGCCTTCTGGTCGTTGCGGGCCACGGTGATCGTGCGGTCTTCGGCCTGGGCCTTCCAGTAGCTGGCAGCCAGCTTCAGGGGGCCGGTGGCGTAGCCGACGTTGGCGCTCCAGGTCTTGCCGTCACCGGCGGTGCCCATGGCGCCGTCGGTCACTTGCGCGGCTTGGTTGGCGAAGGCGGTCGAGTAGGTGATGCCGCCCGTCAGGCCGGCCATCATCGTGGAGGGCAGGTCGTAACGGATGACGTTGGTCGAACGGCTGGCGTTGGCGATCGGCTGGCTCAGGCCCTGGACGTAGCCCAGGATGCCGCAGCTGGAAGCGCCCAGCGCCGTGGCGCGGGAGCCGTGCTCATCCGAGCCCGTGCAATAGTGGGTGTCGAGCTTGCCGATGCGGATCGAGCCGAAGCCGCCGGCCAGGCCGACGAAGGTGTTGCCGGTGGCGAGCGGGCTGGTCGTGGGGGCGCCGCCGTTGTCGTCCACGCGGAAACGCGTGTCGATCTGGAAAATGCCGGCCAGGCCGCCGCCGAGGTCTTCACGGCCGCTGATGATGAAGCGCGAAGAGCCGTCGGCCACGCCGGTGTTCGAACCATTGCCGGTGGCGCCGTTCGAGTACTTCGTGGACGCGACGCCGCCCTTGATGATGCCCGACAGGGTCACCGACGACTGGGCGGAGGCTGCACCGACGACCGCCAGGGCGGCCAGGGCAACGAGTGATTTCTTCATGCAAGTTTCTCCAAGGTTAAACATAGGGCTCCGGTGAGAAGGGGAACTCGAACGATGGGCAGCATCGTTGGCTCCCGCCGGATCCCCGGGCCAACCTCCTTTTGGGAAGTTGTCGTAATTGCACCAGACGGCCTTTTCTTTCGCAAAGTATTTAGGCCGGCCCGTCCTCGTTTCGTTGCACGCGGACAACACACGCAATGGCTCAGTGGAAGCGGCGCAACAGACCCGTGCGGGGTTTCGGATCGCGAAAAGAAAAGCTTGCAAAAGGCTGGCGGCCACGCGAGGAGCGTGCTTCGTAAACTCGGGGGCATGGACGCCCTTCTTGCCGCCGCCGACAGCGCGCTGCGCACCTTGTTCGCCAAGCCGCGCGCGCTGCGCCCCTGCCCCATCGTGCCCGCCGACGAAACGAAGCTGGAACCCGCCGAACGCAGGCAAGCGGCGGCGCTGATGCGCGTGAACCACGTGGGTGAGGTCTGCGCGCAGGCCCTGTACACGGCGCAGGCGCTCGCGACGCGCAACCCCGAGTTGCGACGCCACTTCGAGAAGGCTTCGCAGGAGGAAACCGACCATCTCGCGTGGACCGAGGAACGCATCCGCGAACTGGGCGACCGCACGTCCCTGCTCAATCCGCTCTGGTATGCGGGCGCCTTCGGCATCGGCCTCGTCGCGGGACGCTTCGGCGACCGCGTGAGCCTCGGGTTCGTGATCGAGACCGAGCGCCAGGTGGAGTCGCACCTGCAAGGCCACCTGGAACGCCTGCCGGCGCAGGACCACGCGTCGCGCGCGATCGTGGCGCAGATGAAGGAAGACGAGGCCGCGCATGCGGCCGGTGCGCTCGCCGCCGGCGGGATCGAGTTGCCCGCGCCGGTCAAGGCCATGATGCGCGCGGCCGCCAAGGTGATGACGACCACCGCGCACTACATCTAGCGCGGCTTCAGGCCGTCACGCAGCGACCACCTCGAAGCTCGTGGTGATCTCGGCCGTCTTGCCGAGCATGATCGTCGCCGAGCAGTACTTGTCGTGGCTCAAGGCGATCGCGCGCTCGACGGCGGTGGCCGGGATGTCCTTGCCCCGCACGGTGAAGTGCATGTGGATCTTCGTGAACACCTTCGGGTCCTGCGCTGCGCGCTCGGACGTCAGCTTCACCGAGCAGCCGCGCACGTCGTGGCGTCCGCGCTTGAGGATCAGGACGACGTCGTAGGCCGTGCACCCGCCCGTGCCCGCGAGCACGGTCTCCATCGGCCTCGGGGCGAGGTTCTGGCCGCCGTTTTCCGGCTTGTCGGGATCGGGCGCGCCGTCCATGACGAGCACATGGCCGCTGCCCGTCTCGGCGACGAAACCCATGCTCGAGCGCGCGCCCGTCGCGCCGGTCCAGCTCACCGTGCATTCCATGCTGTTTCCTTGCAATGTTGTATTGATGCTGACGTAGCGACGCGGACCTGCTGCAATGCAGCAAATCTGCCGCTATACTGGTTTCGCAGCATAACGAACTGGCGATCGCCGCAATCGTTGTGCACCCTTTGTCTCCTCCACCTCCCTTGGTGGATTTAGCCCCCGGCCCGCAAGGATCGGGGGCTTTTTTCATCCGCCGGGCTGCTCTGCCGCGCCGTCTATCATTTCCGCTCCCATGAAGAAACACCTGCAGCCCGCCGACTACCTGAAAAAGATCCTCACGGCGCGCGTGTACGACGTGGCGGTGGAGACCGCCCTGGAGCCGGCCAAGAACCTGAGCCGGCGCCTGCACAACAAGGTGCTGCTCAAGCGCGAGGACCAGCAGGCCGTCTTCTCGTTCAAGCTGCGCGGCGCCTACAACAAGATGGCGCACCTCTCTCCGGAGCAGCTCAAGCGGGGCGTGATCTGCGCGTCCGCCGGCAACCATGCGCAGGGCGTCGCGATGTCGGCACATCGCCTCGGCGCGCGCGCGGTGATCGTGATGCCCGTGACAACGCCGCAAGTGAAGATCGACGCGGTGAAGGCGCTCGGCGGCGAGGTGGTGCTGCATGGCGACAGCTATTCCGACGCGTACGAGCACGCCGTCCAGCTGGAACGCAAGCAGGGCCTGACGTTCGTGCACCCGTTCGACGACCCGGAGGTGATCGCCGGCCAGGGCACGATCGCCATGGAGATCCTGCGCCAGCACCAGGGCCCGCTGGACGCCGTGTTCGTCGCGATCGGCGGCGGCGGCCTGGTCTCCGGCGTCGCCAACTACATCAAGGCCGTGCGCCCCGAGATCAAGGTGATCGGCGTGCAGATGAGCGACTCGAACGCGATGGCGCAATCGGTCGAGGCGAAGAAGCGCGTCGCGCTCCCCGACGTCGGGCTCTTTTCCGATGGCACGGCGGTCAAGCTGGTGGGCGAGGAAACCTTCCGCATCGCGCGCGACCTCGTCGACGAATTCATGACCGTGGACACCGACGCCGTGTGCGCGGCGATCAAGGACGTGTTCATCGACACGCGCAGCATCGTCGAGCCGGCCGGCGCACTGGCCGTGGCGGCGATCAAGCAATATGTCGCGCAGAACAAGACCAAGGGCGAGACCTACGCCGCGATCCTGTGCGGCGCCAACATGAACTTCGACCGCCTGCGCTTCGTCGCCGAGCGTGCCGAGGTCGGCGAGGAACGCGAGGCGCTGTTCGCCGTGACGATCCCCGAGGAACGCGGCAGCTTCCGCCGTTTCCTCGAAGTGATCGGCGCGCTGCCGGGCGGCCCGCGCAACGTGACCGAGTTCAACTACCGCATCAGCGACGAGAAGACCGCGCACGTATTCGTCGGCCTGACGACGCACAACAAGGGCGAGTCCGCGAAGATCGCCGCCAACTTCGTGCGGCACGGCTTCGACACGGTGGACCTCACGCACGACGATCTGGCGAAGGAGCACGTGCGCTACATGGTGGGCGGGCATTCGCCGCTGGCCCACGACGAGCGCCTGCTGCGCTTCGTGTTCCCCGAGCGGCCGGGCGCCCTCATGAAGTTCCTCTCCAGCATGCGCCCGAGCTGGAACATCTCCCTCTTCCATTACCGCAACCAGGGCGCGGACTATGGCAAGGTGCTCGTGGGCCTGCAGGTGCCGCAGGCCGACACGAAACCCTTCCAGTCCTTCCTCGACGCGCTCGGCTACCAGTACGTGGAAGAAACCCGGAACCCCGCTTACCGGCTGTTCCTGCGCTCCTGAAGCGACGCTACTTGCGCAGCGGCATGTCCAGCGTGACGGCCGGCGGCGACTGCATCGACGCGCCGATCGTCGCGCCTTTCGGCTGGACCGACTGCAGCACCAGGCCTTCGTCGACCGGCGCGCCGACGCGATAAGGTTTGGGCGGCTTGCCGTCGACCGAGATCAGCGCGGCACCTCCGCCGTCCGGCTCCGCCACGACGCCGAGCAGCGCCAGGCGGCTGGCGAGGCTCGCGACCGGGGCGGGTCCCGCTGCCGACGGGGCGGCACCGAGCAGCCGCGCCACCGCGGCCGGGTCGCTGGGCGGCGCACTCGGTGCCGGCGGTACGGCCGGGCCGCTGCTGGGCGTGCTGCTCAGCTTCATGCCCCAGTACACGGCGCTGGCAGCCACGAGCCCCCACAGCACGAATGTGCCGGCGGCGACGGCCCAGCGGTTGCCCGGATTGCTCACCATCCCGACGATTATGATTGAAGCGATGAATGCTTCGAAGAGAATCGCGCGCGCCGGCTTCACGCTGATCGAGCTGATGGTGGTGCTGGTCATCATCGGTGTGCTGGCCGCGCTGATCGTGCCCAACGTGCTCGAGCGCGCCGACGATGCGCGCATCACGGCCGCGCGCACGGACGTCAACAACCTGATGCAGGCGCTCAAGCTCTATCGCCTGGACAACCAGCGCTACCCCACCCAGGACCAGGGCCTGCAGGCGCTCACCACCAAGCCCACCACCGAGCCCGTGCCGCCCAACTGGAAGCCCTACCTGGACAAGCTGCCCAACGATCCCTGGGGCCGGCCCTACCAATACCTCAATCCCGGCGTCAAAGGCGAAGTGGACGTGATGTCGTACGGCGCCGACGGCCAGCCCGGCGGCGAGGGCAAGAATGCGGACATCGGCAGCTGGCAGTAACCCGGCCCGGCTCACTCTCGGCTTCACGCTGGTCGAACTGCTTGTCGTGGTCGCGATCATCGCGATCGCCACCGCCGGCGTGAGCTTCGCGCTGCGCGACTCGGGTTCCACACAGCTCGAGCGCGAAGCGCAGCGCCTCGCCGCCCTGCTCGAATCGGCCCGGGCCCAGTCGCGCGCCAGCGGCGTGCCGGTGCGCTGGGTCGCCACGCCGGGGGGCTTCCGCTTCGAAGGCGTGCCCTCCGGCACCTTGCCCGATCACTGGCTGTCGCCCCAGACGCAGGTCCAGGGCAATGCGACGCTCGTGCTCGGCCCCGAGCCGATCATCGGCGGGCAGCAGGTGGTGATCGCGAATCCGGAAGCGCCGGGCCGGCAGCTGCGCGTCGCCACCGACGGGCTGCGCCCCTTCCGCGTCGCCGTTCCCGAAGGGTCATGAGGTGAGCGCACGCGCCCGCGGCTTCACGCTGGTCGAGGTGCTGGTGGCGCTCGCGATCATCGCGATCGCACTGGCCGCGGGCTTGCAGGCGACCAGCGCCTTGACGAACAACGCCTTGCGCCAGTCCACGGTGCTGCTCGCGCATGTGTGCGCGGAGAACGAGCTGGTGAAGGCGCGACTGGCCAGGCAGATGCCCGACATCGGCGACTCCACGGTGGCCTGCGTGCAGGCCGGGCGCGAGTTCATCGTGAACGTCTCGGTGCGCCCGACCCCCAACCCGAGCTTTCGCCGTGTCGACGCGCAGGTGGTCGAGGGCAGCTCGGGAGTCCTGCGCCTGTCGACCATCGTGGGACGGTACTGAGATGTTGACCCCCACGCTTCTCACTTCGTGTAGTGCGCTGCCCCCCCGAGGGGCCTCAGCCTCCTTCGGGCGGCCGTGCGGAGGCTGACATGCGGCGGGCGCGCGGCTTCACCCTGGTCGAACTGCTGGTCGCACTGTTCGTGCTGGCGATGCTCGCCGCGCTCTCGTGGCGCGGGCTGGACGGCATGGTGCGCGCGCAATCCACCACCGAAGCACGCAGCGACGAGGTGCTCACCTTGCAGGTCGGGCTGGCCCAATGGACGGCCGACCTCGAGGCGCTCGAACAGCTGCCCGGCATGAAGGCGCTCGAATGGAACGGCCGCGTGCTGCGCCTCACGCGCCGCAGCACCGCGTCGCCGACCGATGGCGTGCTGGTCGTCGGCTGGGCGCGCCGCGAGGCGAATGGCGCGAGCACCTGGCAGCGCTGGCAATCGGCGCCCGTCACCACGCGCGGCGACCTCGAGCGGGCGTGGCAGAGCGCCGACCTGTGGGCACAGAACCAGGGGAATGACGCGCGGGCCGCGGCGATCACGCCCCTGGACAACTGGCAGATCTTCTATTTCCGCGAGAACGCCTGGACCAACCCGCAGTCCAGCGATGTCACCACTACCAGCATCGTCGCCGCCGGTGGGCAGCAGAACACCGCGGCGAGCGGCATCCTGCTGCCCGACGGCGTGCGCATCGTGCTTTCGCTGCCGCCGGGCCGCGCGGTGAGCGGCGTGATCACGCGCGACTGGGTGCGGCCGCAGGTCGGCGGGAAGACCTCATGACGCGCATCGGGCAGCTCCGGCAACGCGGCGCGGCGATCCTCATCGCCATGCTGACGGTGGCACTCGTCGCGACGTTCGCCGCGGCGGCACTGTGGCAGCAATGGCGCAGCGTCGAGGTCGAGACCGCCGAGCGCGCCCGGGTGCAATCCGGCTGGATCCTCGCTGGCGCGCTCGACTGGGCGCGGCTGCTGTTGCGCGAGGACCAGATGGGCGCCGGCAGCGGGCGCGCCGACCATCTGGGCGAGCCCTGGGCCGTCCCCTTGCAGGAGGCGCGGCTCTCCAGCTTCCTGGCCGCGGACAGGAACAACGCGACCGGGGACCTCAGTCCCGATGTGATGGACGCGTTTCTCTCGGGCCAGATCGTCGACCTGCAATCGATGATGAACGTGAACAACCTCATCAAGGCCGACGGCGCGGTGAGCGATCCGGACGTGGAGGCGTTCGCCCGCCTGTTCGACTTGCTGGGACTGCCTGAGGCGGAGCTGGCCCGGCTGGTCGAGAACCTGCGGTTCGCCGTCTCGGCCGGGCAGGTCAGCCCCACCCCCGACGCCGCTCCCCTTTGGCCGCAGCGCGTGTCGGAGCTGGTCTGGCTGGGCCTGAGCGCGCAGACCGTCGCCGTGCTGGAGCCTTACGTCACGCTGCTTCCCGTGCCGCCGGGCATGACGCGGGTGCACACGGCGGTCAATGCCAACACGGCGGCCGCGGAAGTGATCGCCGCCGCCGGAGGTATGGACCTGTCGGATGCGCAGCGTCTGGTGCAGGTGCGCAATGCTTCGTATTTCCGGCTGCCGGCCGACATCCAGAGCCATCTGGGCGGCGCGACGCTCAGCCAGAACTGGGCCAGCCAGCTGGACGTGCGCAGCAGCTACTTCGAGGTCCGTGCCCGGCTGCGGCTGGACAAGCTCGTCGTGGAAGAGCGCTCGATCACCTGGCGGCAGGGCACCACCGTCACGGTGCTCAGGCGCGAGCGCGGCGCCGCCGACCCGACGGAGCTGTCGCAACTGGCGGCCACACAGCGGTGAAACCGACTCTTACAATGACCGACCCATGGCCGCCCTGATCGTCGTCATCCCGCCGCATCCGGTCAGCCCTGCGACCGAGTTCGCGTACGCCTTGTCGAACGACGGCGCCAGCGTCACGCGCCACGGCGCCGCGCAGGCGTCGGTGCTGCCTGCGTCGGTGCGGGCCGGCAGCGAGGTCGTGGCCATCGTGCCGGTGACGATGCTCTCGTGGCATCGCATCGAACTGCCCAAGGGTGTCACGCCGCGCTCGCCGCGCCTGCGCGCCGTGCTCGAAGGCCTGCTCGAAGACCGCCTGCTCGATGAGCCCGAGACCCTGCACTTCGCGCTGCAGCCGCAGGCCCGCGCCGAGTCGCAAGTCTGGGTCGCCACCTGCAACCGCGAATGGCTCAATGGCGCGCTGCAGTTGCTGGAAAGCAGCGGGCGGCCGGTGACGCGCATCGTGCCGGAGTTCGCCCCGCAGGAAGCGCCCGCCTTGTACGCGCTGGGCACCGCGCAGGATGCCCTGCTCGTCGCGGCGACGCGCGAAGGCGTGACGGCGCTGCCGCTGTCCACCGCGGCGCTGGCGCTGCTGCCTTCGCTGCCCGAGGACACGGCGTGCATCGCCGAGCCGGCGGTGGCGCAGCTGGCCGAGCAGGTGCTGCAGCACCCGCCCGTGCTGCAGCAGTCGCCCGAGCGCTGGGTACGCGCCGCGCAGTCCGACTGGGACCTGGCGCAGTTCGACCTCTCCAGCTCCGGCGGCGCACGCGCGTACAAGCGCTTCGCGACCTTGTGGGCCGACGTGCTGTCCGCCCCCGAATGGCGGCCGGCGCGCTGGGGCGCCGTGCTGCTGGTCGCGCTGAATCTCGTCGGCCTGAACGCCTGGGCATGGCGCGAGCGCTCGACCCTGGACACGAAGCGCGAAGCGATGCAACGCACGCTGACGCAGACTTTCCCCAACGTGAAGGTCGTCGTCGATGCGCCGGTGCAGATGGAACGGGAGGTCGCGGCGTTGCGCCAGGCGACCGGCGCGACGTCGGGGCGCGACCTCGAAGCGATGCTGGGCGCGCTCGCCATCGCTCTGCCGTCGCAGAAGGCCGCGGCGGGCATCGACTATGCCAACGGCGAAATGCGCGTGAAGGGCCTGGCGCTGGGCGCGGACGAAGCCCGCAATGTCGCGGCCGCGATGAAGGCGCGCGGCTACAACGCGACCCCGAGCGGCGACGCGCTGGTCGTCACGCAGGAGCTGCAGCCATGAACGCGCAGCTGGAAGCCCTGCGCGCGCGCTGGGCCGCGCTCGTCCCGCGTGAGAAGGTGATGGTGGCCGGGGGGCTCGCCATCGTCGCGCTGGCGATCGTGTGGCTGCTCTTCATCGGGCCGGCGCTGTCCACGCTGCGCTCCGCGGAGGCGCAGCGCCGCACGCTCGACGCGCAGCTGCAGCGCATGGCCGCGTTGCAGCAGCAGGCGCAGGCCATGCGCGCCCAGCCCAAGCAGAATCGCGACGAAGCGATGCGCCAGCTCGAGCTCTCGGTGCGCCAGCGCCTGGGCACCTCCGCGCGGATGGTCGTCGCGGGCGACCGCGTGACGGTCACGCTGGCCGGCACGCCGGCCGACACGCTCGCGCAGTGGCTGGCGCAGGCGCGCACCGCGGCCCATACGCTGCCGGCGGAGGCGCACCTCGTCCGCAACAGCGGCGGCACCTGGGACGGCAGCCTGGTGCTCGCCCTGCCTCGCAGCTGAGGTGGCAACGCCCGCCGCCCTCGCCCGCGCGCGCAGCCCCTGGTCCTGGGCCGTCGGCGGCACGCTGGTCGGCCTGCTGCTCGCGTTGGTCCTCTTCATTCCGGCGAGCTGGGTGGCCGCGCGGATCGAGGCTTCGACCGGCGGGCGCGTGCTGCTCATGGATGCGCGCGGGTCGCTGTGGAACGGCACCGCGAACCTGCGGCTGACCGGCGGCCAAGGCAGCACCGACGAACTCGCGTTGCCCACGCCGGTCGACTGGCACGTTCGCCCGCGCTGGAACGGCTTCCTCTTGCGGGTGACTACCGCATGCTGCACGCCGCAGCCGCTCGAATTGCACGTGCGCCCCGGCTGGCGCAGCACCGCCGTCGACATCGCGGACGCGCGCAGCCGGTGGCCCTCATCCTTGCTCGCGGGACTGGGCACGCCCTGGAACACGCTTCAACTCGATGGCGATTTGGTCCTTTCCACGCAGGGGCTTTCAGTAGAATGGATCGAAGGCCGGCTGGCCCTCGCGGGGCGGGCGGAATTGCAGGCGCAGCGCATGTCGTCGCGCCTTTCGACCTTGAGACCCATGGGCAGCTATCGCATCACGGTCAGCGGAGGCGCGACACCGAACCTGCAGCTGGAGACGCTCGAAGGCAGCCTGCAATTGAGCGGATCGGGGCAGTGGGTGGGCTCGCGGCTGCATTTCAGCGGCGTCGCGACGGCGGCGCCCGACAGGGAGGAGCAGCTGTCGAACCTGCTCAACATCATCGGGCGCCGCAGCGGCCCCCGCTCCATCATCTCGATCGGATAAGAAGATGAAACGACCATCGCGCTCCAGCCTCACGCGTCCCGCGGTCCTCGCCCTCGCCTGCGCGCTCGTCGCGGCCGGCCCGGGCTTCGCGCAGCAGTCGCAGCAGCGGGCCCGCGCGTCGCGCGAGCCGGTGACCTTGAACTTCGTCAACGCCGACATCGAGGCGGTGGCGCGCACGATGGCGGCCATCACCGGCCGCAACATCGTGGTCGACCCGCGCGTGAAGGGCACGATCACCTTGAGCACCGAGCGGCCCGTGCCGCCGCAGGTGGCCTACAACCAGTTCCTCGCGGCGCTGCGCCTGTCCGGCTTCACCGTCGTCGATTCGGGCGGCATCCTCAAGCTGGTGCCCGAAGCCGACGCGAAGCTGCAGGGCGGCGCCGTGTCCGCCGGTGCGCCCTCGGGCGGCGGCCAGATCGTCACGCAGATCTTCCGCCTCAATTACGAGCCCGCGGGCAACCTGGTGCCGATCCTGCGGCCGCTGATCAGCCCGAACAACACCATCAACGTGAACCCGACGAACAACTCGCTCGTGATCACGGACTATGCCGACAACCTGCAGCGCATCGCCCGCATCATCGCGGCGCTGGACGTCTCGAACGCGACCGACGTCGACGTGATCCCGCTGCAGCACGGCCTCGCCTCGGACATCGCGCCCGTCGTGCAACGGCTGGTCGATTCGAGCGGCACCGGCGCGCCCGGCGCGCCGCCCGCCGCGGGCGCGGCCGCGGGCGACGGCTCGTTCCGCACGACGATCGTGCCCGAGACGCGCAGCAACTCGCTGCTGGTGCGCGCGGCCAACCCCGCGCGTCTGAGCCTGGTGCGATCGCTCGTGCAAAAGCTCGACCAGCCCGGCGGCACCGAGACCGGCAACATCTGGGTCGTCTACCTGAAGAACGCGGAGGCGACGCGCCTGGCCGTCACGCTGCGTGCCGCGCTGGCCGCCATGGGCCCGGCGACCGGCGGCACCCCGGCCGCGGGCGGCACGGCCGCCGCCGCCGCACCGGCCGCGACGCCGGCCCCGACCTCCACTGCCGCCGGCGGCGCGAGCAGCGCAGCCACCGCACCGACGACGCCCGTCGCGCAGGTGCAGACCGGCGGCCAGATCCAGGCCGACCCGGCGACCAACGCGCTGATCATCACCGCGCCCGAGCCGCAGTACCGCCAGATCCGCGCCGTGATCGAAAGGCTCGATTCGCGCCGCGCGCAGGTCTACATCGAGGGCCTGATCGCGCAGGTGAACGACGACAAGGCCGCGCAGTTCGGCATCCAGTGGCAGACGCCGCTCAACAGCACGAGCAACGGCACGGTCGGCGTGCTGGGCACCAACTTCTCGGTGGGCGGACAGAACCTCCTCAATCTGGCGACACAGAACGGCACGGTGGGCAGCGTGCTGCCCGCGACGGGCATCAACTTCGGGACCGTGAGCAAGATCGCGGGCCACTTCGTCCTCACCTCGATCGTGAACTTCCTGCAGTCCAACGACGCCGGCAATGTGCTGTCCACGCCCAACCTGCTCACGCTGGATAACGAGGAAGCGAAAATCGTTGTCGGCCAGAACGTGCCCTTCGTCACCGGCCAGTTCACCAACACCGGCGCGACCAACGGCTCCGTGAACCCGTTCCAGACCATCGAACGCAAGGACGTCGGCCTGACGCTGCGCGTGCGTCCGCAAATCAGCGAGAACGGGACCATCCGGTTGCAGATCTTCCAGGAAGTGTCCAGTGTCGTCGCCTCGACGGTGAATTCGGCGCAGGGCATCACGACGGACAAGAGCTCGATCGAAACCAGCGTCCTGGTGCAGGATGGGCAGATCGTCGTGCTCGGCGGGCTGCTGAAGGACACCTACAGCGAGAGCGAGCAGAAGGTGCCCGTGCTGGGCGACGTGCCCGTGGTCGGCGAACTGTTCAAGTCCAGGGGCCGCAGCCGCCAGAAGCAGAACCTGATGGTGTTCCTGCGTCCCGTGGTGCTGCGCGACGCGGACCAGACCGAGCTGCTGTCGCTGGACCGCTACGAGCTGATGCGCGGCAACCAGATCGAGGCGCAGCCGGCCAAGAGTATCCTGACGCCGATCAACGGCGGTCCGCTGGTTCCGCCGGCCACGGGCACGCCGCTGCCCGCGGCTCCCGCGCCGACGCCCGGTGCGTCCGCGCCCGCGCCGGCACCTGGTACCGGCATCCCCGCCGTTCCCGCCCCGCTAGGGCGCTAGATTCCGGCGATGCGCTACCCGCTTCCCTACGCGTTCGCGCGCGGCAACCAGTTATTGCTGGAGGACGACGGCACCCAGCTCGTGCTGTGGCACGGAGCGCAGCCCTCGACGTCGGCGCTGTCGGAGGTGGTGCGCAAGTACGGCGTTCGCACCCTGCAGCAGCTCGACGCGACGCAGCTTGCGCAGCGCATCAGCGGCGCCTATTCGCAGGGCGAATCGAGCGCCGCGACCATCGTGAGCGAGGTGCAAAACGATGCCGACCTCTCGCGCATGATGCAGGAGCTGCCCGCGGTCGAGGACCTGCTGGAGACCAGCGACGACGCGCCCATCATCCGCATGCTCAACGCGCTGCTGACACAGGCCGCGCGCGACGGCGCGAGCGACATCCACATCGAGCCGTACGAGCGCCACTCGAGCGTGCGCTTCCGCGTGGACGGCACACTGCGCGAGGTGGTGCAGCCCAATCGCGCGCTGCACGCGGCGCTGATCTCGCGCCTGAAGATCATGGCCGAGCTCGACATCGCCGAGAAGCGCCTGCCGCAGGACGGCCGCATCTCGCTGCGCATCGGCACGCGCGCGGTCGACGTGCGCGTCTCCACGCTGCCCAGCGCGCACGGCGAGCGCGCGGTGCTGCGCCTGCTGGACAAGAGCGAGAGCAAGCTCAATCTCGAGTCGGTCGGCATGACCGGCGACACGCTCACGCGCTTCGAAGCGCTGATCACGCAGCCGCACGGCATCATCCTCGTCACCGGCCCCACCGGTTCGGGCAAGACGACGACGCTGTATGCCGCGCTGTCGCGCATGGACGCCGGATCCAGCAACATCATGACGGTGGAAGACCCGATCGAGTACGAGCTGCCCGGCATCGGCCAGACGCAGGTCAACGCGCGTATCGACCTCGACTTCGCCAAGGCCTTGCGCGCAATCCTGCGGCAAGACCCGGACGTGATCATGATCGGCGAGATCCGCGACTACGAGACGGCGCAGATCGCGATCCAGGCCTCGCTCACGGGCCACCTGGTGCTGGCCACCGTGCACACCAACGACGCCCCCAGCACCGTCACGCGCATGATCGACATGGGCGTCGAGCCTTTCCTTCTGAGCTCCTCGCTGCTGGGCGTGCTCGCGCAGCGGCTGGTGCGCAAGCTGTGCCCGCATTGCCGCGTGCCGGGCAGTGGCGCCTGGACGGCCAAGGGCTGCGACCAGTGCGGCTTCACCGGCTACCAGGGCCGCACCGGCGTGTTCGAGCTGATGGTGGTGAACGACCGCATCCGCGAGTTGATCCACAACCGCGGCGCCGAGGCCGACATCCGCGAGGCCGCACTGGCCGAAGGCATGGCGCTGATGCGCGAGGACGGCGAGCGGCTCGTGCGCGAAGGCATCACCTCGCGCGAAGAACTGCTGCGCGTCACGCGCGACTGATCACAGCGGCCGCCAGCCCTCGATCGCGGTGGCGACCGCGCCGGCTACCAGCACGCACGCGGTCGCACGCACGATGAACTGGCGCAGGCGCGGTCGCGCCTGGAAGCCGGTGCCCGTGCGGCCGGCCGCCAGCGCGAGCGGCCCGTAGATTCCGGCCTGCACGCCCCACACGATCAGGCCCATGAAGAGCATCTGCAGCCACAATGGCCGCGCGCCCGAGCGCATGAACTGCGGGAACACCGCGAGCACGAAGACATAGGCCTTGGGATTCAGCACGCTCGTGAGCAGGCCCTGGCGGAAGGTGGCCGAAGGGCTGGACCCGGTGCGCGGCTGCGGCGCACCCGACGCGAGATCGCTGCGCCAGATCGACACGCCGATCCACACCAGGTAGGCGGCGCCTGCGACCAGCAGCAGGTTGAAGAGACCGGGCCACCACTGCAGCACCAGCCCGAGGCCCAGGCCCGTGGCCGCGAAATGGAACACCGCGCCCGCCATGATGCCCGCCAGGGCGAGCAGCCCCGCGATGAAGCCGCCGCGCAAGGAACTGCCGACGACGAACGCCATGTCCATGCCCGGCAGGGCGACGATGCCCAGCACCATGAGGAAAAACAGCCAGAGAGGCGCGCCCGTATCCATGGGCGCGACTGTACGCAAGGATGCGTGTCAGCTCCTGGCAGGAGGTGATTCAGACGCGTTCGGGGGCGTGCTCGCGGCCCGGCAGGTCGATCGGGATGTAGCGGCGTCCCGGCTCGTCGTCCGCGGGCGGCGCCTGCGGCTTCGGGTCGTCGCGTTTCTGGTTCGGCTTCTCGTCGGGGTTGTCGACCGGCGGCACCGATTCCGGCGCGGGCACGTCGGGGCTCATCGAGGCACTCCGCGCTCCCGGCTCGGTGGGCGGCCCCCTTGCGACGCGGCCGGCTGGCGATGGTCCGGCAACGGCGGGCGTTTGGAGATGTCGAGCTTCTCCGATTTGGGTTCGCGCTCGCCCTGCTTGGGTTGGGGAATCTTCTGGTCGTTGAAGCGGTGCGTCATCGCATCGCCCAGGGGTGTGGAGTCGTCTGGCATGGCGGCAGTCCTTTCGATCCCATTATTGGAAGGCTGGGCCGCGTGACTGCTGGCGCAGCGCGCGATCCGCTGTCCGCCGCCGTCCTACGACGAGGCTCAGGTGTCCCAGTCGCCGCCGCCGAGATCGGCGCCGCCACCATCGTCCCATCCGCCATCGGCGATGCCGAAGTTGTCGCCGCCCATGTCGGTGTTGAGGTTGTGGCGCATGCCTTCGTCGATCTGATCGAGCGTCGGTGCGTTGCCCAGGTCGTGCGGCACGGGTGTCGCGGCGTTCGCTTCATGACCGAACATGCGGCGCCCAATTTCCTCGGCCGCGAGTGCCCCCGCGCCGATGGCCACACCGGTGGCGAGCCCGCGCCCGATCGAGGAGCCCATCGACGGCTGCTGGGGGCCGTAGCCGGGCGGAACGCCGGCACCGCCGCCCGGCGGATAGGCCGGTCCGTAGCCGGTCTGCCCGTAGGGTGCGGCGCTCGTGTTGCCATAGGCGCCGCCGTAGCCGCCGCCGGCCAGCGCCGCTTGACGGCGACGCAGGAAGGCGATGCCGACGATCACGATGAATGCGACCAGGGCGAGCGTGCCCCAGGGGAAGCTGCGCTGCGCAGGCGCAGGCTGCGGCGCCGCGGCCGGGCGCGGCGCCGCCGTGGTGGTCGTGACGCTCGTGCCGGCATTCGATGCGCTGGCAAGCTGGTTGCGCAAGGCCTGTACCGATTCGGCTTTCGCGAACGGCAGGCCGGGGGCGATCTTCTCGGCTGTGGCGAGCTCGTCGCGCGCCACGTCGAACTTGCGCTCGCGCGCGGCGAGTTCCGCCTTCACGTAATGCGCCTTCGCGCTGTTCGGATGCTCCTTCAGCACCTGCGCGATCATCGCGTCGGCGCGCTCCAGCTGCCCGCCGTTGGCGGCCTGGTAGATCTGCGCGAGCGTCGGCTCCGCCGACCCTTGCCTGTCCTGCGCGTTCGCGCCGACCGCGAACAGGGCAAGTGCGAAGGCCGCCAGCACGGCCAGCAATCGGGACGAAATGTTCATGGCTTTCCTCTGGACAGGAATATGAGCCCGATGCTCTGCGCTTCAAGGCCGCCCGCCAGTCAGGACGGGCCGCCCCGGTGCGTAGGACACGATGGCTCGGCTGCAAGAGGAAGCCACTGTGCGCGCCGATTCTGAAGCGGGGATTAAGGCAGCGCCTGTCGCACCGGTTTGTACAAGCCGCGGCCGCTACCTATAGTGACCCGAGCCGGGACTCGGGCGCGGCGTCCACAGCGCCCGAGCTCGTCCTTGGCAGGGCAGCCGCGGTCGCCGGTCGCGACCTGTTGATACGGAGGCGAACATGACTACTCCAGTGGCCGTCACCAACTTCGAAGTGAAATCGCACGACTCGCCCGACGAGGTCCGCGCGCCCGACAAGACCCGGGTCGAGGTCAACAAGCTCGAGGGCTACACGATCGGCAGGTTCATCTTCCAGCCCGGCTGGCGGTGGTCGGAATGCATCAAGCCGGTCGTGAAGACCGACTACTGCCAGCTCTCGCACGTGGGCCATGTCGTGTCGGGACGCATCAAGGTCCACATGAAGGACGGCACCGAGAAGACCATCAGCGCCGGCGAGTCGTACACGATCCCGCCAGGACACGACGCCTGGGTCGAGGGCGACGAACCGTTCGTGGGGATCGAGGTGATGAGCGCGGACGTGTACGCGAAACCGAAGACGTAAGGCGCGCCGCATGGAAAAACGCCTCCGGGCCATGAGGCGCGGAAGCGTTTGGGGTCTGGCGGCCTGGGGCGGATTCTCAAAACCTGCCGCAACCCGCGCCACCACTCACTTTTCCAATTCGTCCTCTGCTGGGATACACGTTCGAGACATCACCGAAGCTGTGCCATTTCGGGCTCCGTAGGAGTCCCGTGGACAGCGGTTGTCCGTGTCGTTCGGACATACGCCCTATCGAGGCGGCCCGAACATGTTCGTGGTTCCTCGGAAGGAGCACTCAATGGACACCAAGGACAAGACACGCGATCAGCAGCAGCCCGGCGCCTCGACACCGTCGTCGCAGCAACAGGGCGGCGGACGATCTTCCTCGGGTCAGCAGGATCAGTACTCTCCCGGCAGTTCGCAGCAGGGCGGCCTCGCCACACGCTCGCGCTCTGGTCTGCCATCGCTTTGGCCCGTCCGCAATCCGTTCGACCTCATGCGGCAGCTCGACGAAGATGTGGATCGATTGTGGGGACAGCTCTGGGGACGCGGCCGGAACCTATCGGCAGGCGCGCGCGGTGGCCAGCAGATGTGGATGCCGCAACTCGAAGTCTTCGAGCGTGATGGCAAGTTGCACGTGCATGCGGATCTGCCTGGCATGCGAAAGGAAGACATCAAGCTCAATGTCGAGCAGGATCAGCTCGTGATTTCCGGAGAGCGGCAGTCACAGCATGAGGAAGGCGAGCGGGACAAGGGCGGCTACTGGCACAGCGAGCGCAGCTATGGCAGCTTCTACCGCACCGTGCCTCTGCCCGAAGGCGTCGATCCAGCGACCGCCCAGGCGAACTTCAAGGACGGAGTGCTGGAGGTGAGCTTCGATGCTCCGAAGCGGCCGCCTTCGCAGAGCCGGAGCATCGAAATCAAGTAGCGGACCCTGCGCGCTATTCAGGATCGTGCACGGGCCCCAATGCGGGCTCGCGCGGGAGCCGGATCGTGAACTCCGCGCCCTTGCCAACGCCGCCGCTTCGAGCTTCCACCGTCCCACCGTGCATGCCTGCGATCTCACGCACGATCGCCAGTCCGATGCCAAGACCGCCGGGAGCCAGTTCGCGCGCGCGCGGTTCCTGCGTGAATAGCTCGAAGATCTGCGGGAGAACGTCGGGCGCGATGCCGATACCCGTGTCTTGCACCCGAATGAGGATCTCGTCCGACACCTCCATGGCCTTCACCCATACGGTGCCTCCTCGGGGCGTGTACTTCAGGGCGTTGGCCAGCAGGTTCCCGATCGCCTGACGCAGCCGGTCGCGGTCCGCGCGCATGAGCACCGGGTGGGCGGGAAGAATGGTCTCGAGCGCAATCTCCTTTTCGGCAGCGTCATATTGACGTGCGCCAGACTCGTCCCTGACGAGAGTGGCCGCGTCCACGTCTTCGAATTTGAGCAGCACCTGATGCTGCTCGAGGCGCGAGACTTCCATCAAGTCGGAGGCGAGCCGCTCCAGTATTCCCAGCTGGTTGCCGATGATTCCCGAGAAGCCCTTGAGTTGGTCGCTGTCCGATCGACCGAGGATGTAGGCGATGTTCTTGATTGCGCCCAGCGGGTTGCGCAGTTCGTGGCCGAGTGTGCGGAGGAACTGGCGGGTGGACTCGAACGCGGCTTCAACCGCCGCAAGCCGGTTGCTGCGCGCTTCAGCGCCCATGCGAGCATCGGTGCGGTCGCGCACGACTTTCACAAACCCCCGGATACCGGACGCATCGGTGAGCGCCGTGAGCGTGCCGCTCACCCAGATGCGGGTGCCGTCCTTGCGCAGATGCCAGCGATCATCCTGTGCGGTTCCGCGGTGCCGGGCGACTTCAAGTTCGTATTCGGGAATGCCTCTGTCCACGTCCTCCGCGACGAAGACGGTCGACAAGGGCTTGCCAATGATCTCGGCAGATTCATAGCCGAGCACCTGTTCCGAACCCGCAAGCCAGCCGACGATCATGCCCTGCGGGTCCATGAGGATCAAAGCGTAGTCCTTCAGCGCCGGCAAGGCGAGTTCGAGCAACTCGGAAAGGTCTTTGGCCACCTCAGACATCCTCGTCGCGTCGCACGCGGGTCCACATGCGCTTTCGCCGCTCGAGCATGCTCATCCGAGACCAGGCGGAGTCCACCCCGCGACCGGTTCGCTGATCATCCGACACACGAAACTCCGAACGTCGCTCGCTTCGCAGGGGCGGCGTACTGTTCGACTTGCCGGCATGTGGCGCTCCCTCGTGGCGCACTGTGCGCTGTGGCTCGCGTTCTTCCTTGCTTCTCATGGATTTCGATCCGGACAGGCTCCGCCACCTGGATGAGGTGCAGCGCCTGTGCGGCATGCGCTGGTGCTTCAGGGCTCATTTGAAGAGCAAAGAAATCGGTCTCGAGTGCGCCACTTGCGTATACGCGTGTGCGACTGCACCGGACATGCAGTAGCTCGTCGTGAGCTGCGACTTGGCGTTGTGCTAGCTCATCTACAACCGCGATCCATCGCAGCACGATGAATTAGCATGCAAACTCGCCAGCAGCGCTGTAGCGGACGCGGAGGTAGAGGCCCTCGCCGGCCGAGGGCATGTATTCCTGTCGCGCCGCTCTGCCGCCTTGACCTGAAGGTCGCTGAGCAACCCCAAGTTGTACCGCCGAAAGTTCGGTCGTTGAAAAACGGTCTGGGGTACACGCAGCCGCTCACGCTTACTGTGCTACGCAATCGTTTCGAAAAGGCGAAGAAGCTCGCAGGCGTGGAATTTCAGTTCCGCGACCTTCGTGCAAAGGCCGCGACCGATACCGGCGACCTCGCCCACTCGCAGAAGTTGCTCGCGCATAAGAATCGGGACATGACGGAGCATTACGTTCGCAACCGGCGCGGAGACTTGGTGAAGCCACTCCGCTAGCCCTTTGCTGCCTTGAGCAATCCGGTGATCTGATCCATGCCGTCGAAGGTTGCCGGAATCTTCTCTTCCGTAGATACGATGCCGGAAAAAACGATGCTCTCGAATTTGGCGAGCGGTTCGGTGCCTTCTTTTTTAAGCTGCCGCGCGTAGTCCACATAACTCTGAATGAAGCGGCACAGTGTCTTCCGAAGTTCGATCTGCAGGAGCTGCGATTTCGCGGCGTCGGCGCTACGCACCGCGAGCCGGAAAAAGTAGATCAAAAGCAGCGTGAGGGTGACCACCGGAACGGCGCTCGCGATTAGTCCCCATCTGACGGTGTCGAGTGTCGCCAGATGAGAATATACGAGGCCGATTTCGACGCTGACTGGAAGCAGTGCGAGAACGCCCGTGATCCCCATACTAGCGCGCAACCAATTTAGTTCGACCTTCTTCGCTCTAGACAGATCATCAAAGCCTTGGTGCAACCCAACGAAGTTGAAGCCTTGCTCATAACGGCTGAGCGCCTTTTCGAGGTCTGTAGCACGCTGCGATTGAGCGAGCAGCGTGGATTCCCAAGCGTTGACCCGCGCGTCAACTGTTCCTGAGTACTCCTTAATGTTGCGGAGATTGGCTACTGCGTCGTTGCCCAGAAGATCTCGCATGACCCCGATAGGCATCCACTGATCGGCATAGCGCAGGTTTTCTTGTGCATCGCTCGAGAACTCGCTTCGGTTGGTCCGCGCGAATGCCAGAAAGCCACTCAACTCAAAGGACAAGTCGGTGTTTTTCGGTAGAGTCAGGTCGTATTCGAGAATGATTCGGTATAGCCACGAGTAGAGAGTATCTACTGCTCCTGCGCGATCTTCGGGAGACGTGGCCTCGATGGTGTCTACGAATAGCTGAAACTGCCGGCCAATTCGCCCAAGGCTGAACGGCGCTCCTTTGTCGATGTCAGCCGAATTTGCTTTGACAATGCGGAGGGCTTGCAGCAGCTGCCCCACCTTTTCGCTTACCGTCAAGCTTTTTCCAGGCGTTTCCAGGACAGCAATTGCCTTGCTCAACAATTTCTGTCCGTATTCACTCGCAAAGAACGGGTCCATTGGCCTACCCTCCGTACTGCCGGATTGTAGAAATCAATCGGGATTTGTAGAAACGCCCCGGAAGCCTGATGGGCTGCCGAGGCGCATGAATGCTGGTGGCCTGGGGCGGAATCGAACCACCGACACGCGGATTTTCAATCCGCTGCTCTACCAACTGAGCTACCGGGCCGTGAGCCGGCGATTATATCAGCCGCCCCGCTTGCCCCTGGAGAGGTCCACGCCCAGCTGCTTGAGCTTGCGATAGAGGTGGGTGCGCTCCAGGCCGGTCTTTTCGGCCACGCGCGTCATCGAGCCGCCCTCCTTCGCGAGGTGGAACTCGAAGTAGCTCTTTTCGAACTCGTCGCGGGCGTCGCGCAGCGGCTTGTCCAGCTCGAACACCTGGCGCGCCTGCGGGCCCATCTCCACCACCGGCGGCAGGCTTTGCCCGCCGGTCATGGCCGCTTCGACCGTGAGTTCCACCGCGGGCGGCGCCGCCACGCCGGCGATGCCCGGCTTGCGCAGCGCCGCCGGGCCGTTGCCGCGCGTGAGCGCCGCTCCCACCGCCTTGAGCAGCTTCTGCATCGTGATCGGCTTTTCAAGGAACGAGTGCGCGCCGATCTTGGTCGCTTCCACGGCCGTCTCGATCGTGGCGTGGCCGCTCATCATGATCACCGGCATGGTGAGCATGGCGGTGGTGGACCACTCCTTCAGCAGCGTGACGCCGTCGGTGTCCGGCATCCAGATGTCCAGGAGCACGAGGTCGGGGCGCGAGCGCATGCGGGCGCTGCGGGCTTGTGCGGCGTTTTCCGCCAGCTCGACGTTGTGGCCTTCGTCGTTGAGGATTTCCGAGAGCAGGTCGCGGATGCCCAGTTCGTCGTCGACCACCAAGATATTTGCCATGTGTCTGCCAGCGTCCCTACGCAGCCGTGTTGCTAGGCCGCAACTGCGAATGATAGCGACACTTGAGCACCCCGCACCGCACCGTCATCCACGCGATTGCGCAGGTCCACGCGCGCCGAGTGCTCATCCGCAATTTTTTTCACGACCGCCAGGCCGAGGCCGGTGCCCTTCGCCTTGGTCGTGACGTACGGCTCGAAAGCGCGTTTGAGGATGTGGTCGGGAAAGCCCGCGCCCGTGTCCTGCACCACCAGGCGCACGCGCCGCGATTGCGGATGCCATTCGGTGCGGATCGTCACCTCGCGCACCGCGGAGCCCTCGGTCGCGTCCTGCGCGTTCTGCAGCAGGTTGTGGATCACCTGGCGCAGCTGCTGCGCGTCGCCCATGATGTTCGGGCAGCGGGCATCGAGCTGCGCGTGCACCGGCACGTGGGCCGCGCCATCCGCCTGGCCGCCTTCGCGCGCATAGAGCGCGACGACGTCGCCGACCAGGGCATTGAGGTCGACCGGCTTCAGTTCCGCCGCCGGCAGCCGCGCGTAGTCGCGGAACTCGTTTACCAGGCGCTTCATGGCATCGACCTGGTCGACGATCGTGCGCACGGACTTCGTGACCATCGCGCGCTCGGTCTCGCCGACCTTGCCTTCCAGCTTCATCTCGAGCCGCTCGGCCGAGAGCTGGATCGGCGTGAGCGGGTTCTTGATCTCGTGCGCGAGGCGCCGCGCCACCTCGCCCCAGGCCTGCGCGCGCTGGGCCGAAACGATCTCCGAGATGTCGTCGAACACCAGCAGGCGCGCACTGCTTCCTCCCGAATGCGCGGGCATCTCGGCGCCGCGGGCCACCAGCGTCACGATGTGCTGGGGCGATCCGGCCGCCCCCGCGTTGAGCTCGAACGACTGCTGCCAGTGGTCGAGCCCATGCAGCTTGCGATCGTTCATGTACTCGTCGAAGCGCTCCTGCACCCACTGCCCGAAGGCCTGTAGGCCTTCCAGCGACGCGAGCGGCTGGCCTTCCCACGCGGCGAGCGGCACGCGCAGGATGCGCGTCGCGCCGGGGTTCGAGCTGAGCACGCGCCCTTCCTCGTCGAGCACGATGACGCCGGCGGTGAGGTTGTCCAGGATGGTCTGCAGGTTGGCGCGCGCGGCGCTCACCTGGCCCATGCTCTTTTCCACCGCGGCGCGCGCATCGGCGAGCTGCTGCGTCATCTCGGCGAAGGACCGCGTGAGGCCGCCCAGCTCGTCGCGTCCCTGCAGCGCCGGCTTGGGACTGAGGTCGCCCGCCGCCACTTCGCGCACACCGGCGGCCAGCAGCAGCAGCGGCCGCGCGAGCTGGTTGCCCAGGATGATCGCCAGCAGCACGGCGCCGATCACGGCGAGGAACAGGCTCAGTGTGAGCGTGCCGATGTACATGCGCTTGAGGCCCTCGCGGGCCAGCGCACGCTCCTGGTACTCGCGGTAGGCCTCCTGCACGGCGATCGCGTTCGCCACCAGCGTCGGCGGCAGTGCCTGCGTCACCTGCAGCACGCGCGGCTCGCCCAGCGTGCCCGTGGTGGGCTGCGCCGCGATCGCCAGGGCCTTGATGCGCGCGTTGGCGCCGCCGCCTGGCGCGGGTTCATCCAGGCCCTCGACGAAGGCCATGGATCGCTGCTGGCGCACGGTGCGCAGCTGCTGCGGCGTCGGCCGCTCGGGATTGAGCTGGAAGCGCGACTGGCCGGCGCTCGCGATCAACTGGCCCGTGCCGCTCCACAGGATGACGTCGTTGGCCGGCAGCTGCTCGCGCAGCCGATCGAGCGTGACCGCGGCGGACGTGTCGGGCACTTCGGCCAGCTGCAAGGCGGCATTGCGGGTCTTGGCCGCGAGGTCGTTGGCGAGCGCGTCGAGCGTCACGCGGCCGAGGTTCAGGCCGGCGTCCAGCGCCCCTTCGACCTTCACGTCGAACCAGCTCTCGATCGAACGCGAGACGAACTGGTAGGACACGACGTAGATCAGAAGGCCCGGCACGAACCCCACCAGCCCGAAGATCGCCGCCAGCTTGACCAGCAGGCGGCTGCCGAACTTGCCGCGCCGCACGCGCGCGACAAGCCGCAGCGCGACCCACAGGATGACCAGCAGCAGCACGCCGGCCACCACCACATTGATGATGAACAGGCGCCCGTAGTTGCGCTCGTACAGTTCGCGGTTGTTGGTGGCGAGCGTGAGCAGGAAGAGCAGCACGATCGCGATGGCCACCATGATGGTGGCGCCGATGCCCACGGCCCAGCGCACGGCCTTGGAGTTGCGAAGCAGCGCGCGCGACGGCGCGGGCATGTCCACGGACGTTACCTCGGGTTGTCGAACACGAGCCGCACGTTGCGCGACGCGCTGAGGCTCCAGTCCGAATGGCCCACCGCGCCGATCTGGAACGGGCGCGGCAACTGGGACACGTCGAGCCGGAAGCGGAAGTCCACGTTGTAGCGCGCATCGGGATCGATGTCGCCGGGCTCGGCGATCTTCCAGTGCGAGATGCGCTGGATGGCCGCGAGCGCCTCGTCGCGCGTGTCGAAGGTCTGGCCGAGCGCCAGGGCCGAATTGCCGACCGGCGCGGACGAGATCACGAGCCGCCAGCGGCGCGTGAGCGGCTGGTAAGACAGGCGCATGTGCCGGGTGGTGCTGGTGACGTGCTTGTCGTACCAGTACCAGCGGTCGCGCAGCAGCGAGGCCTCGGCCGCGAAGAACATCGGGATGCCCTTGGCCAAGGCATCGTCGATCACCGGCGGCAGCTCGAAGTTGACGTTCGCCGTGAGCAGGAGGCCTTCCTCGGTGCGGTCGAACCGCAACTGCGTGATCTCGGCCGTGTCCGCGCGCGCGGCCAGCACCCAGAACGCGAGCAGCACGCAGGCGCACACGCGCCAGAGCCAGGGCTCAAAGGCGCTTCTCGAGCACTGCGTAGAAGAAACCGTCGTGATCACCTTCCAGATTGTCCCGGACGGCACGGCCGTTTTCCCCGGATTGGGGCAGCAAATGCCCGGGCGCGGGTCGCAAAACCGCCTCTTTGTTGTGCGCAAGAAACGCCTTCACCTGCGCTTCGCCTTCGGCCCGGAACACCGAGCACGTGCAGTACACGAGCCGCCCGCCAGGGCGCAACGTGGGCCATAACGCCGCGAGCAGCCGGGCCTGGGTTTGCGCGAGCTGCGCGATGTCCGACGCACGGCGCAGCCACCGCACGTCGGGGTGGCGCCGCACGATGCCCGAGGCCGTGCACGGCGCGTCCAGCAGGATCGCGTCGAAGGGCACACCGTCCCACCACAGGGCGGGTTGCGCCGCATCGGCGGCGATCACTTGGGCTTGCAGTCCCAGCCGCGAAAGGTTCCCGGTGATCCGCTCGCAGCGGGACGGGGAGATGTCCAGGGCGACGACCTCGGCATCGGCCAGCTCGAGCAGGTGGGCCGTCTTGCCGCCCGGCGCGGCGCACGCGTCGAGGAGGCGCGGCGGCTTCGCCCCGGCCGGTGAACCGGCCAGCAGGAGCGGCGCCGCGAGCTGCGCCGCCGCGTCCTGGACCGACACCACGCCTTGCTCGAAGCCGGGCAGCGCGTGCACGTCGCGCGGCACGTCGAGGATGACGCCCCACTCGCCCGAGGCGCGCGCCCCGATGCCCTCAGAAGCCAGCCGCGCCAGGTAGTCGTCGCGGGTCGTGCGCCGCACGTTCACGCGCAAGGTCATGGGCGCACGTGCATTGTCCGCTTCGAGGATCTCCGGCCAATGCTGCGGATGGTCGCGCTTGAGTTGCTCGATCCACCACGCCGGGTGGTTCCAGCGCGCGAGCGGGTCGCCGTCGGTTGCCGCGATCAACGCTTCGCGCTCGCGCAGGAAGCGGCGCAGGCAGGCGTTCACGAAGTTCGCTTGCGCACGCGCCGCTCGGTCCTGCTTGGCCGCTTCGACGGCCTGACCCACCAGCGTGAAAGGCGGATACGGCGCGTCGTCCTCGCGCCAGCACAGGGCCAGCGCGGTGCACAGCAGCGCATCGACGGGGGGTGCCGGCGCGCGCCGCGCGAGCTGCGCGCGCAGCGCCTGCGCGCGGCCGAGATGCCGCAGCGCGTGGAAGGCCAGCGCCTGCGCGCCCGGCCGCAAGGCGGGTTCGATGCGCGGCAGGGCCTGCGAAGTGGACGTGCCCGCACGCACGTCGCCGACGATGCGGGCCGCCGCCTGCAGCAATCGCCACAGCGGGGGAGAGGGGGTCACGCCAGCGCCGGCACGATCACGGGCGACAGCGGCCGTGCGGGCTCGAACCGGAACAGCCACGCCAGCACCAGCGCCGGGAATTGTGCGATCCCCTCGTTGTAGCGCGCGACCGCCTGGTTGAACGCCTCGGTCGCGGCGTGCGCCTGCAGCAGCATCTGCCGGCGGCGCAGCAGCATCGTTTCGGGCAGGCGCGGGCCCGCGAGATCGTGCGCGTCGTCGCGCTCCGCCCGCTCCCACGCCATGCCCAGCACCTGCTGCGCGGCGCTCAGGGCGGCGATGTTGGCCGCAGCCAGCGGCTTGCCGCGGGCCGCGGACAGTGTCGCGGCCAGTTGCGCCGCCGCGGCGTGCAGTGCGGACCAGAAGGAGGTCGGTTCACCGTCGAGGGGCGCGGGCTGGGTCGGCTCGGGCGGCGGCAGGTGCTGGCGCACGAGCTCGACCTGGCGCGCGAGTTCGCCTTCCACGCTGGCGAAAGCGGTGTTCGCATCGGCGCGCAGGCGCATCAGGCGGTTGTAGGCGCCCACGCTCCAGAACAGCAGCACGGCGGCGATGGTCCAGAAAACTACGGAACTCGTCATGGCTGGAATGAAAAACGCCCCGCCTGCGGACAGGACGGGGCGTTCAGTTTAGGTCAAACGAAGTGCGCGCCTCGCGTCACTCGCGTCACTCGGTAGGAGCGCCTTCGCTCTGCTCGGGCGCCGCTTCGGTGGCGCTCGCCAGTTCCGCGGCTTCGGCGTCGGCGATGGCGCGGCGCTCGGCCTCGTCCATCTGGTCTTTCACCTTGCGTGCCTGGTGGTAGGCCATGCCGGTGCCCGCGGGGATCAGGCGGCCGACGATGACGTTCTCCTTCAGGCCGCGCAGCTCGTCGCGCTTGCCCATGATCGCCGCTTCGGTCAGCACGCGCGTCGTTTCCTGGAAGGACGCGGCGGAGATGAACGAATCGGTCGACAGCGAGGCCTTCGTGATGCCCAGCAGCAGGTTGCTGTAGGTCGCCGGGATCTTGCCCTCGCCGCGCAGCCTGTCATTGGTGTCGAGCATCTCGGAGCGCTCCACCTGCTCGCCGGCGATGTAGGACGATTCGCCCGGGTTCTCGACCACGACACGGCGCAGCATCTGGCGAACGATCACCTCGATGTGCTTGTCGTTGATCTTCACGCCCTGCAGGCGGTAGACGTCCTGCACCTCGTCGACGATGTAGCGCGCGAGTTCCTCGGCGCCCAGCAGGCGCAGGATGTCCTGCGGGTCCGCCGGGCCGTCGACCACGACTTCGCCCTTGTTCACCACCTGGCCTTCGTGCACGAGGATGTTCTTTTCCTTGGGCACGAGGTCCTCCCAGACCTTGCCTTCCGGGTCGGTGATCTGCAGGCGGATCTTGCCCTTGGTCTCCTTGCCGAACGACACCGTGCCGGTGATCTCGGCGAGCACGCCCTTGTCCTTGGGCGAACGCGCTTCGAACAGCTCGGCCACGCGCGGCAGACCGCCCGTGATGTCGCGGGTCTTCTGGCCTTCGATCGGGATGCGCGCCAGCACCTCGCCGGGGTTCACGTCCTGGCCGTCGCGCACCTGGATCAGCGAGCCGACCGGGAAGCCGATCGTCACCGAGTGGTCGGTGCCGGGGATCTTCACCTCGTTGCCGGCGGCGTCGATCAGCTTGACCTGCGGGCGCATCGCCTTGGCGCTGCGCTTCGGGTCGAACTTGATGACGACCAGCGTCGACAGGCCGGTCACTTCATCGACCTGCTTGGCGACCGTGAGGCCTTCCTCGACGTGCTCGAACTTCACCTTGCCGGCGAATTCCGTGATGATGGGTCGCGTCAGCGGGTCCCACGTGGCCAGCACGCGGCCGGCCTTGACGTGCTCGTCGGCCTTCACCGTGAGCGTCGCGCCGTACGGCACCTTGTGGCGCTCGCGCTCGCGGCCGTGCTCGTCGTGGATGACGATCTCGCCCGAACGCGCGATCACCACGAGTTCGCCCTTGCTGTTGGTCACGTAGCGCATCGTGGTGTTGAAGCCCACGATGCCCGTCGATTTGGCCTCCACGCTCGACGCGATCGCCGCGCGCGACGCCGCACCACCGATGTGGAACGTGCGCATCGTCAGCTGCGTGCCGGGCTCGCCGATCGACTGGGCGGCGATCACGCCGACGGCCTCGCCGACGTTCACCAGGCCGCCGCGGCCGAGGTCGCGGCCGTAGCACTTGGAGCACAGGCCGAAGCGGGTCGCGCAGGTCAGGGCCGTGCGCACCTTCACTTCGTCCACGCCCGCGGCTTCCAGCGCCTCGACGGCGTCCTCGTCGAACATGTCGCCGGCCTTGACGACCACCGTGCGGCTCTCGGGATGCAGCACGTCCTCGGCGGCCACGCGGCCCAGGATCCGGTCGCGCAGCGACTCGATCACCTCGCCGCCCTCGACGATCGCGCGCATCACCGAGCCTTCGACGGTGCCGCAATCCTCTTCGGTCACGACCAGGTCCTGCGTCACGTCGACCAGGCGGCGCGTGAGGTAGCCCGAGTTCGCGGTCTTCAGCGCCGTGTCCGCCAGGCCCTTGCGGGCGCCGTGGGTGGAGATGAAGTACTGCAGCACGTTCAGGCCTTCGCGGAAGTTGGCCGTGATCGGCGTCTCGATGATCGAGCCGTCCGGCTTGGCCATCAGGCCGCGCATGCCCGCCAGCTGGCGGATCTGGGCGGCGGAACCGCGGGCGCCCGAGTCGGCCATCATGTAGATGGAGTTGAACGACTCCTGCTCGACTTCCTTGTCGTTGCGGTCCCGGGTCTTTTCCTTGGCCAGCTGGGCCATCATGACCTTCGACACTTCGTCGCCGGCCTTGCCCCAGATGTCCACGACCTTGTTGTAGCGCTCGCCGGCCGTGACGAGGCCCGAGACATACTGCTGCTCGATTTCCTTCACTTCCTTCTCGGCGCGGCCGATGATCTCGGACTTCTGCGGCGGCACCAGCATGTCGTCGATGGCGATCGAGATGCCGGCCTTGGTCGCGAGGCGGAAGCCGTTCTGCAGCAGCTTGTCGGCGAAGACCACGGTCTCCTTCAGGCCGCACTTGCGGAACGAAGCGTTGATCAGCTTGCTGATCTCCTTCTTCTTCAGCGCCTTGTTGATGTTGGAGAACGGCAGGCCCTTGGGCAGGATCTCCGACAGCAGCGCGCGGCCGACGGTCGTGTCGACCAGCGACGTGCTCGGCACGAATTCGCCGGTGGCCTTGTCCTTGTTCCACTCGGTCAGGCGCACCGCGACCTTGGCCGTGAGCTCGACCTGGTTGGCGTCGAGCGCGCGCTGCACTTCACCGATGTCGGCGAAGATCATGCCTTCGCCGCGGGCGTTGATGCGCTCGCGCGTCGTGTAGTACAGGCCCAGCACCACGTCCTGCGACGGCACGATGGACGGCTCGCCGTTGGCGGGGAACAGCACGTTGTTGGACGCGAGCATGAGCGCGCGCGCTTCCATCTGCGCTTCCACCGACAGCGGCACGTGCACGGCCATTTGGTCGCCGTCGAAGTCGGCGTTGAACGCCGCGCAGACGAGCGGGTGCAGCTGGATCGCCTTGCCTTCGATCAGGATCGGCTCGAAGGCCTGGATGCCCAGGCGGTGCAGCGTCGGGGCGCGGTTCAGCAGGACCGGGTGCTCCTTGATCACCTCTTCGAGGATGTCCCACACCACCGGCGTGCCGGCTTCGACCTCCTTCTTCGCGGCCTTGATGGTCGTGGCGATGCCCATCGCTTCCAGGCGCGAGAAGATGAACGGCTTGAACAGCTCCAGCGCCATCAGCTTGGGCAGGCCGCACTGGTGCAGCTTGAGCGTCGGGCCCACGGTGATGACCGAGCGGCCCGAGTAGTCGACGCGCTTGCCCAGCAGGTTCTGGCGGAAGCGGCCCGACTTGCCCTTGATCATGTCGGCCAGCGACTTCAGTGCGCGCTTGTTCGCGCCCGTCATCGCCTTGCCGCGGCGGCCGTTGTCCAGCAGCGAATCCACCGCTTCCTGCAGCATCCGCTTCTCGTTGCGCGCGATGATCTCCGGGGCCTTCAGCTCCAGCAGGCGGCGCAGGCGCGAGTTGCGGTTGATGACGCGGCGGTACAGGTCGTTGAGGTCCGAGGTCGCGAAGCGGCCGCCGTCCAGCGGCACCAGCGGACGCAGGTCCGGCGGCAGCACGGGCAGCACGTCCATCACCATCCACTCGGGCTTGATGCCGGACTTCTTGAACGCCTCGAGCACCTTCAGGCGCTTGGCGTTCTTCTTCACCTTGACTTCGGAGCCGGTCAGGTCGCCGCGCAGCTTCTCGATCTCGATGTCGATGTCGATGCCCTGCAGCAGGTCCTTGATGCCTTCGGCGCCCATCTTGGCGACGAACTCGTCACCGTACTCCTTGCGCTTGGCCTCGTAGTCGTCCTCGGACATGATGCCGAATTTCTTCAGCGGGGTCATGCCGGGGTCGGTGATGACGTAGGCTTCGAAGTACAGCACGCGTTCGATGTCGCGCAGCGTCATGTCGAGCACCAGGCCCAGGCGCGACGGCAGCGACTTCAGGAACCAGATGTGCGCGCAGGGCGCGGCCAGGTCGATGTGGCCCATGCGCTCGCGACGCACCTTGGTCTGCGTGACTTCGACGCCGCACTTCTCGCAGATGACGCCGCGGTGCTTCAGGCGCTTGTACTTGCCGCACAGGCACTCGTAGTCCTTGATCGGGCCGAAGATCTTCGCGCAGAAGAGGCCGTCCCGCTCGGGCTTGAAGGTGCGGTAGTTGATCGTCTCGGGCTTCTTGACTTCACCGAAGGACCACGAGCGGATCTTCTCCGGCGAGGCAATGCCGATGCGGATGGCATCGAAATGCTCGTCCGGCGTGAATTGTTTGAACAGGTCGAGTAGCGATTTCATGTGTCTTGACCCTTTGAATTAAGAACGCTCGAGTTCCATGTCGATGCCCAGCGAGCGGATTTCCTTCACCAGCACGTTGAAGGATTCCGGCATGCCGGCCTCGATGGCGTGTTCGCCCTTGACGATGTTCTCGTAGACCTTGGTGCGGCCTTGCACGTCGTCGGACTTCACGGTCAGCATTTCCTGCAGCGTGTACGAAGCGCCGTACGCTTCCAGCGCCCACACTTCCATCTCGCCGAAACGCTGGCCGCCGAACTGGGCCTTGCCGCCCAGCGGTTGCTGCGTGACCAGCGAGTACGGGCCGGTCGAGCGCGCGTGCATCTTGTCGTCCACCAGGTGGTGCAGCTTCAGCACGTGCATGTAGCCCACGGTCACCGGACGCTCGAACTGGTCGCCCGTGCGGCCGTCGTACAGGAAAGCCTGCGTGCGGGTGGCCGTCAGGCCCTTGGCCTTGGCGACTTCCTCGGGGTAGGCGAGCTGCAGCATGTTGCGGATCTCGGCCTCGGCGGCGCCGTCGAACACCGGCGTCGCGAAGGGCACGCCCTTGGCGAGTTCGCCGGCCATCTCCAGCACCTGGTCGTCGGAGAGCGTCGCCAGGTCTTCCTTGCGGCCCGACTTGTTGTACAGCTCGTCCATGAACTTGCGCAGTTCGGCCTGCTTGGCTTCCTGCTGCAGCATGTTGCCGATGCGCTGGCCGATGCCCTTGGCGGCCCAGCCCAGGTGCACTTCCAGCACCTGGCCCACGTTCATGCGCGAAGGCACGCCCAGCGGGTTCAGCACGATGTCGCACGGCGTGCCGTCGGCCATGTAGGGCATGTCCTCGACCGGAACGATCTTGGAGACCACGCCCTTGTTGCCGTGGCGGCCGGCCATCTTGTCGCCGGGCTGCAGGCGGCGCTTGACGGCCAGGTACACCTTGACCATCTTCAGCACGCCGGCCGGCAGCTCGTCGCCCTGCGTGAGCTTCTTGCGCTTCTCTTCGAACGCGAGGTCGAAGCTGTGGCGCGTCTGCTCCAGCGAGTTCTTGATCGACTCGAGCTGCTGCGCGACATCGTCGTCGGCGGGGCGGATGTCGAACCAGTTGAACTTCTCGACCGACTGCAGGTATTGCTTGTCGATCTTCGTGCCCTTGGGCAGCTTGTTCGGGCCGCCGTTGGCGATCTTGCCGACCAGGATCTTCTCCATGCGGTCGAACGCGTCGGCCTCGACGATGCGCAGCTGGTCGTTCAGGTCCAGGCGGAAGCGCTTCAGTTCATCGTCGATGATCTGTTGCGCCCGCTTGTCGCGCTGGATGCCTTCGCGCGTGAACACCTGCACGTCGATCACGGTGCCTTGCGAGCCCTGGTCGACGCGCAGCGACGTGTCCTTCACGTCCGAAGCCTTCTCGCCGAAGATCGCGCGCAGCAGCTTTTCTTCCGGCGTCAGCGTGGTTTCGCCCTTCGGCGTCACTTTGCCCACCAGCGTGTCGCCCGGCATGACTTCCGCGCCCACGTAGATGATGCCGCTCTCGTCCAGGCGATTGAGCTGCTGCTCCGACAGGTTCGGGATGTCGCGCGTGATTTCCTCGGCGCCCAGCTTCGTGTCGCGCGCCATCACCACGAGCTCCTCGATGTGGATCGAGGTGTAGCGGTCGTCGGCGACGACGCGCTCGGAGATCAGGATCGAGTCCTCGAAGTTGTAGCCGTTCCAGGGCATGAACGCGACCAGCATGTTCTGGCCGAGCGCGAGCTCGCCCAGGTCCGTGGACGCGCCGTCGGCCACCACGTCGCCCTTGGCGATGCGGTCGCCGCGCTTGACGATCGGGCGCTGGTGGATGTTCGTGTTCTGGTTGGAACGCTGGTACTTGATCAGGTTGTAGATGTCGACGCCGACTTCGCCCGCCTGGGCTTCGTCGTCGTTCACGCGCACCACGATGCGGGTGGCGTCGACATAGTCGACCACGCCGCCGCGGTTGGCCGTGACCACCGTGCCCGAGTCGACCGCGGAGACACGCTCGATGCCCGTGCCGACGAAGGCCTTCTCCGGACGCAGCACCGGCACGGCCTGGCGCTGCATGTTGGCGCCCATCAGCGCGCGGTTGGCGTCGTCGTGCTCGAGGAACGGCACCAGCGAGGCCGCCACCGACACGATCTGCGCCGGCGACACGTCCATGTACTGGATGCGGTCGGCGCTGACCAGGATCGATTCGCCGTGCTCACGCGCGGACACGAGATCGCCGGTCAGGCGGCCTTCGGCGTCCAGCACTGCGTTGGCCTGGGCGATCACGTACTTGCCTTCCTCGATGGCGGACAGGTAATCGATCTGGTCGGTCACCTTGCCGTCGACCACGCGGCGGTACGGCGTCTCGATGAAGCCGTACTCGTTCAGGCGCGCGTACAGGGCCAGCGAGTTGATCAGGCCGATGTTCGGTCCTTCCGGCGTCTCGATCGGGCACACGCGGCCGTAGTGCGTGACGTGCACGTCGCGCACCTCGAAGCCGGCGCGCTCGCGCGTCAGGCCGCCCGGGCCCAGTGCGGAGACGCGGCGCTTGTGCGTGATCTCGGACAGCGGGTTGGTCTGGTCCATGAACTGCGACAGCTGCGACGCACCGAAGAACTCCTTCAGCGCCGCGGAAATCGGCTTGGAGTTGATCAGGTCGTGCGGCATCAGCGGCTCTTGCTCGGCCTGGCCGAGGCGCTCCTTCACGGCCTTCTCGATGCGGGCGAGGCCGGTGCGGTACTGGTTCTCGGCCAGCTCGCCCACGCAGCGCACGCGGCGGTTGCCGAGGTGGTCGATGTCGTCCACTTCGCCGCGGCCGTTGCGCAGGTCCACCAGGATCTTCACGACGGCGAGGATGTCCTCGTTCGTCAGCACCATCGGGCCGTCCGCGGTGTCGCGGCCGACCTTGGCGTTGAACTTCATGCGGCCGACGCGCGACAGGTCGTAGGTGTCGGGGTTGTAGAACAGGCGCTGGAACAGGGCCTGCACCGCGTCTTCCGTCGGCGGCTCGCCGGGGCGCATCATGCGGTAGATGGCCACGCGCGCGGCGAACTCGTCCACCGTTTCGTCGATGCGCAGCGTCTGCGAGATGTAGGCGCCCTGGTCCAGCTCGTTCGTGTAGATGACCTGCAGGTCCTGGATGCCGGCCTGGCGCAGCTTCTTGAGCAGCGATTCGGTCAGCTCGTCGTTGGCCTTGGCCAGGATTTCGCCGGTGTCCGGCTCGACGATGTTGCGGGCGATGACGCGGCCCACGAGGTAGTCCTCGGGCACGCTGATGTGCGTCGTGCCGGACTGCTCGAGGTCACGCGTGTGGCGCGCCGTGACGCGCTTGTCCTTGGTGACGATGACCTTGCCGGACTTGTCGGTGATGTCGAAACGCGCCACTTCGCCGCGCAGGCGCTCGGGCACGAATTCCATCTGCGCGCCGCTGTCCATCAGGCGGAAGTTGTCGTTGACGAAGAAGTTCGCCAGGATCGATTCCGGCGTCAGGCCGATGGCCTTCAGCAGGATCGTCACCGGCATCTTGCGGCGACGGTCGACGCGGAAGTACAGCACGTCCTTCGGGTCGAACTCGAAATCGAGCCACGAGCCGCGGTAGGGGATGATGCGCGCGGAGAACAGCAGCTTGCCCGAGCTGTGGGTCTTGCCCTTGTCGTGCTCGAAGAACACGCCCGGCGAGCGGTGCAGCTGCGACACGATCACGCGCTCGGTGCCGTTGATGATGAACGAGCCCTTGTCCGTCATGAGCGGCACTTCGCCCATGTAGACCTCCTGCTCCTTCACTTCCTTCACGACCTTCGACTGCGGCGTCGACGATTCGCGGTCGTAGATGATCAGCTGCACCTTGGCGCGCACGGCGGACGCATAGGTCAGGCCGCGGGTCTGGCACTCGCGCACGTCGAACGCGGGCTTGGCCAGGTTGTATTCGAGGAACTTCATCTCCACGAAGCCGTTGTGGGAGACGATCGGGAACGCCGCGTTGAACGCGGCCTGCAGGCCCTCGTTGGTGCGCTTTTGCGAATGGATGTCGGCTTGCAGGAAGGCGGTGTACGCGTCCTTCTGCATCTGCAGCAGGTAGGGAATTTCGAGCACGCTGTCGCGCTTGCCGAAACTCTTGCGGATGCGCTTGCGTTCGGTGTAAGAATAGGCCATGAGATCTCCGGGCAATAACTCGGGCTATTGAGCTCGCTCACAACTGTTGCCCCGCGCAGGCGTCAGCCGGGCGGGGCGTCTTGGCGGGTTGGCCACTACCAACCATGGCGGACGGCCGCGCATTGCACGCGGCCCGAACCAAGGCATCTCCTGCAGTCGGAATCAGAAGACACTCGTAAACACTGGGGAACCCGCTATTGGACCAGTGTTTGCGAGTGCGCACTGCCCGCACTCGTAAAAGCACCAAAGGCTGGAGGCCCTTTCACGAGCCTCCAGCCCCGGTCGCTGAGCTCGATTACTTGAGCTCGACCTTGGCGCCGGCGTCTTCCAGCTTCTTCTTGGCCGCCTCGGCGTCGGCCTTGGCCACGCCTTCCTTGACCGGCTTCGGCGCACCGTCGACCAGGTCCTTGGCTTCCTTCAGGCCCAGGCCGGTGATTTCGCGCACGGCCTTGATGACGGACACCTTGTTGGCGCCGGCTTCCATCAGCTGGACCGTGAACTCGGTCTTCTCTTCGGCGGCCGGCGCGGCGGCGCCGCCACCGCCACCAGCGGCCGGCGCGGCCATGGCCGCGGCGGACACGCCGAACTTTTCCTCGATCGCCTTGACGAGGTCGTTGAGTTCCATGACCGACATGCTGTCCAGGGCCGTGAGGAATGCGTCTTTGTCGAATGCCATTTCAGTTTTCCTTCGAAAGTTGCTGTCAAGCAGCCGCGGTCGCGGCTGCACCTTCTGTCTTCTTCGCCGCAAGCGCGCTCAGCACGACGGCTGTGCGCGAGATGGGCGACTTGAGCAAGCCGCAAAGCTGGGCCAGCAGAACTTCCTTGGAGGGAATGTTCGCCAGCTGCTTCACGCCGTTGACGTCCAGGGCCTTGCCCGCGAACGCGCCGCCGCGAATGACCAGCTTGTCGTTGGTCTTCGCGAAATCGGCCACCACCTTGGCGGCAGCGACAGCGTCCACGGAGAAGCCGTAGATCAGCGGGCCGGTCATCTTGTCGCCCACCACTTCGAACTGGCTGCCGGCCACAGCACGGCGGGCCAGCGTGTTCTTCAGAACACTCAGCTCCACTCCGTTGCTGCGAGCGGCGCTGCGCAGTTTCGTCATGTCGGCGACCGTGATGCCGCGGTATTCCGCCATCACCAGCGTTTGAGCTCTTGCGGCGAGCGCCGTCACCTCGTCGATGACGGCTTGCTTCTCACTGCGATTCAGACTCAAGGTCTACTCCTTCAAATGGGCCGTCGATCGCTCTTCGGCCCGCCTTCGTTGCAGCGACCAACCTCGGAAAGAAACTCTCGAATCCATCTTCGGCGGGATCGCCATCTGCGCTGGCTGCTTCCATTAAGGGGATCGCTCCCCGCCAGCGGTCTTGGATGGGCGGATGCCCACCACACCCCGCGAACCTGCCCGCTCGCGGGGAATCCTTTCGCGATTACGCCGAGATGGATTGCGTGTCCACGCGGACACCCAGACCCATGGTCGACGACACCGCCACCTTCCTCAGGTACACGCCCTTGCTCGACGCCGGCTTGGCCTTGTTCAGCGCATCGATCAGCGCGGCCAGGTTGCCCTGCAGCTTGTCCGCTTCGAACGAGCGGCGGCCGATGGAGGCGTGGATGATGCCGGCCTTGTCGGCACGGAACTGCACCTGGCCGGCCTTGGCGTTCTTCACCGCCGTCGCGACATCGGGCGTCACCGTGCCGACCTTCGGGTTCGGCATCAGGCCGCGCGGGCCGAGGATCTGGCCCAGCTGGCCGACCACGCGCATCGCGTCCGGCGCGGCGATCACCACGTCGAACGGCATGTCGCCGGCCTTCACCTTGGCGGCGAGGTCGTCCATGCCGACGATGTCGGCGCCGGCGGCCTTGGCTTCTTCAGCCTTCGCGCCCTGGGCGAACACGGCCACGCGCTTGGTCTTGCCGGTGCCGTTGGGCATCACCACGGCACCACGCACCACCTGGTCCGACTTCTTCGGGTCGATGCCCAGCTGCACGGCGACGTCGATCGACTCGTCGAACTTGGCCGTAGCGGCTTCCTTCACGATGCCGATGGCTTCGGTGAGCGCGTACAGCTTCGTGCTGTCGACCTTGCCCTCGAGGGCTTTCTGCTTCTTGGTGAGCTTTGCCATGATCAGAGTCCTTCCACCGTGATGCCCATCGAGCGGGCCGAGCCGGCCAGCGTCCTGATGGCGGCGTTCACGTCAGCGGCGTTCATGTCCTTCAGCTTGGTCTTGGCGATCTCCTCGAGCTGCGCGCGGGTGATCTTGCCGACCTTGTTGCTGTGCGGCGTGGACGAGCCCTTGTCGATCTTGACGGCCTTCTTGATCAGGACCGTCGCCGGGGGCGTCTTGATGATGAACGTGAAGCTCTTGTCCGCGTACGCCGTGATCACGACGGGCAGCGGCAGGCCGGGTTCCACGCCCTGGGTCTGCGCGTTGAACGCCTTGCAGAACTCCATGATGTTCAGGCCACGCTGACCGAGCGCGGGCCCGATCGGCGGCGACGGATTGGCCTTGCCAGCCGGCACTTGCAGCTTGACAAAACCGACGATTTTCTTCGCCATGGTTTTTCACTCCTTGCGGGTACGAACGCCGGGCACGCAGGCCACGGCTCCCCGGGGTTAACGACTCGCTTTCTTCGACCGGGCGCGGAGTCGGTGCGCGCCAGGCGTTCGTCAGGTCTTCTCGACCTGGCTGAATTCCAGTTCCACGGGCGTGGCGCGACCGAAGATCGTCACCGACACGCGGACCTTGTTCTTCTCGTAGTTGACTTCCTCGACCGTGCCGTTGAAGTCGGTGAACGGGCCGTCCTTGACGCGCACGTACTCGCCGGTGATGAATTCGACCTTGTGGCGCGGCTTCTCGGTGCCCTGCTCCATCTGGCCCAGGATCTTCGCGACTTCGTCCTCGGAAATCGGCGCCGGGCGGTTCTTCGCGCCCCCCACGAATCCCGTGACCTTGTTGGTATGCTTCACCAGGTGCCAGGTGTCGTCGTTCATCACCATCTGCACCAGCACGTAGCCGGGATAGAGGCGCCGCTCGGACGTCTTCTTCTGGCCGTTCTTGATCTCGACCACTTCCTCGGTGGGCACCATGATCTGGCCGAACATGTCCTGCATGCCCGAGCGCGCGATGCGCTCCTTGATGTTGCGCTCCACCGCCTTTTCCATGCCGGAATAGGCGTGCACGATGTACCAGTGCATGTCGGGGTGCGTCGGCTTGGCCGGCGTCTGCGCTTCGGACGGGGCGGGCGCTTGGGTATCGGTGTCGCTCATTACTTCTTCCACCCCAGGATCAGGTCGTACAGCACCCACTCGAGCGTCTTGTCGGTGGTCCACAGGAACAGGGCCATGATCACGCAGAAGCCGAGCACGTACAGCGTCATCTGCACGGACTCCTTGCGCGTGGGCCACACGACCTTCTTGACTTCCTTCCACGAGTCGCGGCCGAAGGCGGCGAACTGCCTGCCGGTCTCGGAGGTCATGAAGACGACGAACGCCGCCGCGAGGCCCAGCACCAGCGCGCCCCATTGCGCGACCTGGCCCTGCCTGCCCAGCACGTAGAAAGCCACCAGGGCGGCGACCACCAGGGCGATCGCTCCGCCCAGCTTGGCCTTGTCGGCGCCGGTGCTCACGGTTTCAACTTGTGAAGTGGCCATAGAAGCCGCTTTTTCCTTCAATTCTTAAAACGCTGAAGCCCGACACGCGTCGGGCTTGCTGGAACAGGCGCCACTCAGGTGGCAGGGGCAGTAGGAATCGAACCTACAACCTTCGGTTTTGGAGACCGACGCTCTGCCAATTGAGCTATACCCCTCCTGTCCTTACTCCATGATCTTCGCGACGACGCCGGCGCCCACGGTCTTGCCGCCCTCGCGGATGGCAAAGCGCAGGCCCTCTTCCATGGCGATCGGGGCGATCAGCTTGACGGTGATCGTCACGTTGTCCCCGGGCATCACCATCTCCTTGTCCTTGGGCAGCTCGATGGCACCGGTCACGTCCGTGGTGCGGAAGTAGAACTGCGGGCGGTAGTTGTTGAAGAACGGCGTGTGACGGCCGCCCTCGTCCTTGGACAGCACGTACACCTCGGCGGTGAAGTGCGTGTGCGGCTTGATCGAGCCGGGCTTGGCCAGCACCTGGCCGCGCTCGACTTCCTCGCGCTTGGTGCCGCGCAGCAGGATACCGACGTTGTCGCCGGCCTGGCCCTGGTCCAGCAGCTTGCGGAACATTTCCACGCCGGTGCAGGTGGTCTTGAGCGTCGGTTTGATGCCCACGATCTCGATTTCCTCGCCGACCTTGATCACGCCGCGCTCCACGCGGCCCGTCACAACCGTGCCGCGCCCGGAGATGGAGAAGACGTCTTCCACGGGCATCAGGAACGCGCCGTCCACCGCGCGCTCGGGCGTGGGGATGTAGCTGTCCAGCGCATCGGCCAGCTTCATGATGGCCTGCTCGCCCAGCTCGCCCTTGTCGCCTTCGATGGCCAGCTTGGCCGAGCCGTGGATGATGGGGGTGTCGTCGCCGGGGAATTCGTACTTCGAGAGCAGCTCGCGCACTTCCATCTCGACCAGCTCCAGCAGCTCGGCGTCATCGACCATGTCGCACTTGTTCAGGAACACGATGATGTAGGGAACGCCCACCTGGCGCGCCAGCAGGATGTGCTCGCGCGTCTGGGGCATGGGGCCGTCGGCGGCCGACACGACCAGGATGGCGCCGTCCATCTGGGCAGCGCCCGTGATCATGTTCTTGACGTAGTCGGCGTGGCCGGGGCAGTCCACGTGGGCGTAGTGGCGGTTGGCCGTCTCGTATTCCACGTGGGCGGTGTTGATGGTGATGCCGCGCGCCTTTTCTTCGGGAGCCGCGTCGATCTGGTCGTATGCCTTGGCTTCGCCGCCGAACTTGGCCGCCAGGATCGTGGTGATGGCCGCCGTCAGCGTCGTCTTGCCATGGTCCACGTGGCCGATCGTGCCCACGTTCACGTGCGGCTTGGTCCGCTCGAATTTGCCTTTTGCCATTTTTCGACTCTCCGAAAAGTAACGTTCAACTCAGCTGGCGCCCAAAACCGCAGTTTCGACGCCTTTCAACCTGGTGCCCTTGGCGGGAATCGGACCCGCGACCTCTCCCTTACCAAGGGAGTGCTCTACCACTGAGCCACAAGGGCGATATTCCTGCCAATCTCATCAGCGCGGCGCTTCGTGGAGCGGGAGACGGGAATCGAACCCGCGTCATCAGCTTGGAAGGCTGGGGTTCTACCATTGAACTACTCCCGCCTCGATGCCCAACGCGCATTCGGCACCGCGCAACAAACTCATCCTTTCGCCGGTCACCAGCCTTCTTCTGGGGCTGGTGGAGGAGGTTGGATTCGAACCAACGTAGGCGTAAGCCAACAGATTTACAGTCTGCCCCCTTTAGCCACTCGGGCACCCCTCCGGCGAACCTCGAAATATAGCATGTTTTGGCTGGGCGGGCCGACACACCGGCGTGCACGGACGTTGCTAGCTTCGCAGGGATGAAAACCTTGAATCTCGCGCTCCAGGGCGGCGGCTCGCACGGCGCGTTCACCTGGGGCGTGCTCGACGCGATCCTGGCCGATCCCCGCATCGAGCTGGAGGGGCTGAGCGGCACCAGCGCCGGCGCCGTGAATGCCGTCGCGCTGGCCAGCGGCTACGCCTCGGGGCTGGCGCATGGCCGCGATCCCCGCGAGGAGGCGCGGGCGTCGCTCGCGCGCGTCTGGGGCGAGGTCAGCGCGTGGGGCAGCCTGGCGGCACTGCCGGCCCAGATCGCGACTGTGCTGTGGGGCGGCATGGTGTCGCCCTACCAGTCCAACCCGCTCAACCTCAACCCCCTGCTGGCCTTGCTCGAACGCGAAATCGATTTCGAGGCCGTCGCGCGCGGCCCGCTCAAGGTGTTCGTCTCCGCCACTCACGTGCGCACCGGCAAGGCCGTGATCTTCACGGGCCGCGACCTGACGGCCTCCACGGTCATGGCGTCGGCCTGCCTGCCGATGCTCTTCAAGGCGGTGGAGATCGACGGCGAGCACTACTGGGACGGCGGCTATTCGGTGAACCCCGCCATCACGCCGCTGATCGAGGCGTGCCTCTGCCCCGACGTGCTGCTCGTTCAGATCAACCCGCTCACGCGCGAGGAGATCCCGCGCACCACCTCCGAGATCGCCGACCGCGTGAGCGAACTCACCTTCAATGCGAGCCTGCTCACGCAGATGCGCTCGATCGACCTCATCAACCAGTTGATCGCACGGGGCGCGCTCAAAGGCACGGGCCTGAAGACGGTGCACCTGCACCGCATCGACGGCGGCGCGGCGACGCTCGCGTTCCCGACCTCCTCGCGCAGCCAGGTCGACAGCGCGATGATCCGCGAGCTCTTCGCGGCGGGCCAGGTCGCGGCGCGGGAGTGGCTGCGGCAGCGCTTCGACGCCATCGGACACCACGGCACGATCGACATCCGCCGCGACTACCTCGACGACACGCGCGACACGATCTCCGCACATCACACCGGGCCGGCGCAGCAGGAGCGGGGCTTTCGCCCCTGGCTGGCCCGCCTGCTCAAGCGCGCTTCAAAGCACGCCTGAGCAACCGCGCGCGGCCAGCCACTCGCGCGCCGCGGTGAAGTGACCACAGCCGAGGAAAGGCACGGGCGGACGGTTCGCCGACAGCGGCGAGGGATGGTTCGCCTGCAGCACGAGCGCTTCGCGGCCCTGCGCCCGGGCCGTGTCCCCGATCAGCTTCGCCTTGGCTTGCGCATGCGCGCCCCACAGCAGGTACACGCAGGGCGAGCATTCCGCGGCGACCTTGGCGATGAGCGCATCGGTCAGCACTTCCCAGCCCCGCTTCGCGTGGCTGCCGGGCTGGCCGTCCTCGACGGTGAGCACCGCATTGAGCAGCAGCACGCCGCGCCGGGCCCAAGCGACGAGCGAGCCGTTCGCGGGCAAGGGATCGCCCGTGCCGGCGCACAGCTCCTTGAAGATGTTGCGCAGCGAGGGCGGCAACTTCAGGCCGGGCGCCACGGAAAACGCGAGGCCTTCCGCCTGGCCCGCGCCGTGGTAGGGGTCCTGTCCGAGGATCACGGCGTGCACGCTCGCCAGCGGCGTGACTTCGAGCGCGCGCAGAGGCCGCGGCGGGTAGATGATCGCGCCGGCCGCCAGACGCTCGCGGACAAAGGCCCCGAGCTGGCGTCCGGCTTCGCTGGCGAGGAAGGCATCGACCACAGCCTGCCAGCCGGGCGCGAGGGACCATTCCTCGGGCGCCCAACGCTCCAGGTGCGGTGCGATCACGAGAAGAACAGGCGCGCGAGCGCTTCGCCCGGATCGTCGGCGCGCATGAAGGCCTCGCCGACGAGGAAGGCGTTCACGCCGGCGGCGCGCATCGTGTCCACGTCCTGCTTCGCGAGGATGCCGGATTCGGTGACGACGAGGCGGTCGGCTGGAATGTCCTTCAGCATGCCGAGCGTGGTGGCCAGCGACACGTCGAAGGTGCGCAGGTTGCGGTTGTTGACGCCCACCAGCGGCGTCCTGAGCTTCAGCGCGCGCTCGAGTTCCGCGCGGTCGTGCACCTCGACCAGCACCGCCATGTCAAGGCTGCGCGCGATCGCCTCGAGCTCCTGCATCTGGTCGTCCTGAAGGCAGGCGACGATCAGCAGGATGCAGTCCGCGCCCATCACCCGCGATTCGTAGACCTGGTACGCGTCGACCACGAAGTCCTTGCGCAGGACCGGCAGGTCGCAGGATGCGCGCGCCTGCTTGAGGTAATCGGGCTGACCCTGGAAGAACTGGCGGTCGGTCAGCACGGACAGGCAGGCCGCACCCGCTTCGGCATAGCTTTGCGCGATGTCGGCCGGGATGAACTCGCCGGGGCGCAGCACGCCCTTGCTCGGGCTTGCCTTCTTGATCTCGGCGATCACGGCGCTCCTGCCCGCCGCGATCTTGCGCCGAAGCGCGCCTTCGAAATCGCGCGTGAGCACTCGGCTTTGCGCATCGGCGCGAATCGCCTCGAGAGGGACCTTCTTCTTCGCGGCGGCGATCTCTTCGCGCTTGACGGCGACGATCTTGTCGAGGATGTCGGCCATGTCAGCTGGAAAGCTTCTTCGTGAGGTCGACGAGCTGCTGCAGCTTGGCCTTTGCCGCCCCCGAATCGAGCGCGGCACGCGCCTTCGCGATGCCGCCCGGAATCGAGTCCGCGACGTCCGCCGCATACAGCGCCACGCCCGCGTTGAAGATCACGATGTCGCGCGCCGGCCCGGGTGCGTTGGCGAGCACCGCCTGCACCATCGCCTTCGACTGCTCGGGCGTTTCGACCTTCAGGCTGCGGTTGCTCGCCATCGGCAGGCCGAAGTCCTCGGGATGGATCTCGTATTCGGCAATCTCGCCGTTCTTCAGCTCGCCGACCATCGTCGCCGCGCCGAGGCTGCATTCGTCCATGCCGTCGCGGCCGTACACGACGACCGCGTGCTCCGCGCCGAGCCGCTGCAGCGCGCGCACCTGGATGCCGACCAGGTCGGGGTGGAACACGCCCATCAGGATGTTCGGCGCCGAAGCCGGATTCGTGAGCGGCCCCAGGATGTTGAAGATCGTGCGCACGCCCAGCTCCTTGCGCACCGGCGCCACGTTCTTCATCGCGGGGTGGTGGTTGGGCGCGAACATGAAGCCGATGCCGACCTCCTGCAGGCATTGCGCGATCTGCTCGGGCTTGAGGTTGATGTTCACGCCCAGGTTCTCGAGCACGTCGGCGCTGCCGCTCTTGCTGGAGACGCTGCGCCCGCCGTGCTTGCTGACCTTCGCGCCGGCCGCGGCGGCGACGAACATCGAGCAGGTCGAGATGTTGAAGGTGTGCGAGCCGTCGCCGCCCGTGCCGACGATGTCGACCAGGTGGGTCTTGTCGGCCACGTTCACCTTGGTCGAGAACTCGCGCATCACCTGCGCGGCGGCGGTGATCTCGCCGATGGTCTCCTTCTTCACACGCAGGCCGGTGATGATGGCGGCCGTCATCAGCGGCGTGAGCTCGCCGCTCATGATCATGCGCATGATCGTGAGCATCTCGTCGTGGAAGATCTCGCGGTGCTCGATCGTGCGTTGCAGCGCTTCTTGCGGTGTGATCATGACGGTCTCCTCTTACGGATTCGGATTGTCGGTGAGGGCCAGCTTGAGGCCGAAGGCGATGAACATCGCGCCGGCGATGCGGTCGAGCCACTGCATGCCGCGCTGCACGGACTCGCGCCGCGCCATCCAGGCGGCCGCCAGCGCCCAGCCGGAATTGACCGGGATGGCGTTCAGGTTGAACAAGGTGCCGAGCAGCACGAAAGCGAGCGCCTTGTTGGCGGCGTCGGGTGCGATGAACTGCGGCACGAACGCGAGGAAGAAGATCGCGACCTTCGGGTTGAGCACGTTGGTCCAGAAGCCGCCCAGGAACACCGCGCGCAACGGCGCGGCCGGCTGCAACCGCGCCAATGCGGCGAGGTCCGCCGCCGCCGAAGGCGCACGGGCGGTCAGCAGCCTGGTCCCGATCCACAGCAGGTAGCCCGCGCCGAGCCACTTCAGCACCGTGAAGGCCGTGGCCGACGCCGCCAGCAGGGCGCTGACGCCGACCGCCGCCGCGAAGATGTGGACGAAGCAGCCGGCCGTGATGCCCAGGCCCGCGACCACGCCGGCCTTGGCGCCCGAGCGCAGCGAGTTCGTGACGATGTACAGCACGTCCGGCCCGGGCGTGAGGTTCAGGAGGATGCCCGCGCCGATGAAGAGCAGCAGCTGATGGAGTTCCGGCATCGTGCGCTCCGCTACTGGCCGAAGAACGCGCGGATCGCCGCGATCGCGCGCTCGATGCCGGCCGCGTCGACATCCAGGTGCGTGACCAGGCGCAAGCGATACAGGCCCGTGGCGAGCACGCCATGCGCCTCGAGATGCCTCAGCAGCTCGGCCGATTGCGAGCGCGCCTCGCGGACGAGGTCCACGAACACGATGTTGGTGTGCGGCGTCTGCGCCTGAAGCCCGTCGATGCCCGTCAGGCCTTCGGCCAGTCGCCGGGCGAGCGCGTGGTCTTGCGCGAGGCGATCGACGTGGTGATCGAGCGCGTACGACGCGGCTGCCGCGAGCAGGCCGGCCTGTCGCATCGCACCACCGGCCATCTTGCGCACCCGGCGCGCCCGCGCGATGAACTCCTTGGAGCCGCACAGCGCCGAACCCACCGGCGCACCCAGGCCCTTGCTGAAGCAGACCGAGACCGAGTCGAAGCACTGCGCGATGCGCCTTGCTTCCGCGCGTGCGTCGGTCTTGTCCCGGGCGCCCTGCGCCACTGCGGCGTTGAACAGGCGCGCGCCGTCGAGATGACGCGTGAGGCCGCGCGATTGCGCAAGCGCCGTCGCCTGCTCGATGTACGCCATCGGAATCAACTGCCCACCGAGCGTGTTCTCCAGCGCCAGCATCCGGCTGCGCGCGAAATGCGGATCATCCGGCTTGATCGCCGCCTCGATGTCCGCCAGCGCCAGCGTGCCGTCGGACTGGTGCGCGATCGGCTGCGGCTGCACGCTGCCGAACACCGCGCCGCCGCCGGCCTCCCAGCGGTAGCAATGCTGCATCTGGCCGACGATGTACTCGTCGCCGCGCTGGCAGTGCGACAGGATCGCGCACAGGTTGCTCTGGGTGCCGGTGGGCACGAACAGCGCCGCCTCGAAGCCGAGCATGTCGGCGACCTTCTCCTGCAGGGCGTTGACGCTCGGGTCGTCGCCGAACACGTCATCGCCGAGCGGCGCAGCCATCATCGCCTCGCGCATGCCCGCGGTGGGCCGCGTGACGGTGTCGCTGCGCAGATCGACGATGTTCATAGAGCCCCCTTGGCGCTGCGCGCCGTCCCCCCGAGGGGGAGGGCGCGCCTTCGGAGCGGCCATGCGGCGCTCATGCCGCCTGCTCCAGGAAGTTGCGCAGCATCGCGTGGCCGTGCTCCGTGAGGATCGACTCCGGATGGAACTGCACCCCCTGGATCGGCAGTTCGGTGTGGCGCACGCCCATGATCTCGCCGTCGTCCGTCCAGGCTGTTGTCTTCAGCACCGCCGGGCACGACTCGCGCTCGATGGCCAGCGAGTGGTAGCGATTCACGGTGAACTTCTGCGGCAGGTCCGCGAACACGCCTTCGCGCGTCGTCGTGATCACGCTGGTCTTGCCGTGCATCAGTTCGCGCGCCCGGATGATCTTTCCGCCGAACGCCGCGCCGATCGACTGGTGGCCCAGGCACACGCCGAGGATCGGCAGCCTGCCCGCGAAATGACGGATGGCGTCGACCGACACGCCCGCCTCGGCCGGCGTGCAGGGGCCGGGCGAGATGACGAGCAGGTCAGGCCGGCGGTCGGCGATGCCCGCGACGTCGATCTCGTCGTTCCGAAAGACTTCCACCTCGGCCCCCAGTTCGCCGAAGTACTGCACCAGGTTGTAGGTGAAGCTGTCGTAGTTGTCGATCATCAGGAGCTTCATTCGAGTCCCTCCTCCACGAGCTCGCTCGCGCGCAGCAGCGCGCGGGCCTTGGCTTCGGTCTCCTTCCATTCCAGCTCCGGCACCGAATCGGCGACGATGCCCGCGGCGGCCTGCACGTAGAGCGTCTGGTCCTTGACGATGCCGGTGCGGATCGCGATCGCGAGGTCCATGTCGCCGGCGTAACTGAGGTAGCCGCAGGCGCCGCCGTACAGCCCGCGCTTGCTCGGCTCGAGCTTGTCGATCAGCTCCATCGCGTGGACCTTCGGCGCCCCGGTCAGCGTGCCGGCCGGGAACGTGGCTTTCAGCACGTCGATGCTCGTCATGCCGTCCTTCAGGATGCCTTCGACGTTGCTCACGATGTGCATCACATGGCTGTAGCGCTCCACCGCGAAGGCTTCGGTCACCTTCACGGTGCCGGTCTTCGCAATGCGGCCGATGTCGTTGCGGGCCAGGTCGATCAGCATCACGTGCTCGGCGCGCTCCTTCGGGTCGGTCACGAGCTCCTTCTCGACGGCCTTGTCCACCTCGGGCGAGGCGCCGCGCGGGCGCGTGCCGGCGAGCGGGCGGATCGTCACCTTCTGGCCTTCGGGCACCTGCTCCTGGCGCACGAGGATCTCCGGGGACGCTCCCACCACGTGGAAGTCGCCGAAGTGGTAGTAGTACATGTAGGGGCTCGGGTTGAGCGAGCGCAGCGCGCGGTACAGCGACAGCGGTGACTCGGTGTAGCGCTTCTTGATGCGCTGGCCCACCTGCACCTGCATGAAGTCGCCGGCGGCGATCAGCTCCTTCGCGCGATCCACCGCCTCGAGGTAATCGGCCTTGGCGAATTCACGCTCGACCGGGTGGCCCTGCGTCTGCTTCACCTGCGGCGCGCTGACCGAGTATTTGAGCTGCTCCTTCAGTTCGCGCAGGCGCTTCTTGCCGTTCGAATAGGCCTCCGGCTGCGCCGGGTCGGCATACACGATCAGGTACAGCTTGCCCGAGAGGTTGTCGATGACCGCGAGTTCCTCGCACTGCAGCAGCAGGATGTCGGGGCAGCCCAGCGTGTCCGGCGGGCAGGTCTTTTCGAGCTTCTTCTCGATGTAGCGCACCGTGTCGTAGCCGAAGTAGCCGGCCAGGCCGCCGCAAAAGCGCGGCAGGCCCGGACGCAGCGCCACCTTGAATCGCTGCTGGTAGCGGGCGACGAAATCGAGCGGATTGCCATGCGCCGTCTCGACCACCTGGCCGTCGGTCACGACCTGCGTCGTGGCATCGGCGCCGAAGCCGATGGCCCGCAGCAGCGTGCGCGCCGGCAGGCCGATGAAGCTGTAGCGACCGAAGCGCTCCCCGCCCACGACCGACTCCAGCAGGAAGCTGTACGCGCCCTGGCCGCGCGTGTGCGCGAGCTTCAGGTACAGGGACAAGGGGGTTTCAAGGTCCGCGAACGCCTCGGCGATCAGCGGGATGCGGTTGTAGCCCTGCAAGGCCAGGCTTTTGAATTCGAGTTCGGTGATCACGAGAGAGCCTCCACAAGCTCTGCGACAGTTGCCGCGGTTCGATCGGGATGCCCGGTGCCGGGCGCGGGGGCACGGGACGGCCCCGTGCGATCAGGTACGCACAGATACAGGCTTACGCCAGGGCCAGGCTCCCCTGCCCCGATAAGCCGCGATGCTGGTGCGGTGGATGGACATGGGCGGCAGTGTAGCAAAGCCGCCGGCCCATGGACGCAGCTCTCTAAACAAACGGTTACGCGAGAAAACCCTGTTGCCGCTGGCCGGGCGGCGGACGGAACATCCGAATCGAACGAGCGTACTTTTCGGAGGGGACAAGTCATGAGATCGATCCATCACTGGCTGCTCGCCGCGGCGATGGCCGTGGCCGCGCCCGCCGTGCTGTCGCAGCCCGTCACCGTGGCCGGCGTGAAGTACGACGATCCGGTCGACTTCCGTGGGGCCAAGCTGCATTTGAACGGGGCCGGCGTGCGATACAAGTTCGTCGCCAAGGTCTACGCCGCCGGCCTGTACCTGCCGAAGAAGGCCGCAACGGCCGACGAAGTGCTCGCCATGGCGGGGCCGAAGAAGATGTCGATCACGATGCTGCGCGACATCGATTCGGGCGAGCTGGGCAAGCTGTTCGCGCGCGGCGTGGAGGACAACATGGAGAAGGCCGCCTTCTCCAAGCTGATCCCGGGCCTGATGCGCATGAGCCAGCTGTTCAGCGACGTGAAGCACCTCAAGGCCGGCGACACCTTCACCATCGAATGGGTGCCCGGCACCGGCACCGTGATCACCGTGAAGGGCCAGCCACAGGGCGAGGCCTTCAAGGAGCCGGAATTCTTCAACGCGCTGCTGCGCATCTGGCTCGGCCCCTCGCCGGCCGACTGGAAACTCAAGGACGCGCTGCTCGGGAAAGCCGCCTGAGCCAAGGCGGCACCTCGGCGATCGAATCGACGAAGCCGTCGGCGTCCACGGCGCGCACCGGCTCGCCGTGGTTGTAGCCGTAGGTCACCAGCACCACCGGACAGCCGGCCGCGCGCGCCGCGCGCGCGTCGTTGGATGAATCGCCGATCATGAGCGTCTGCACTGGCGAGGCTTCGAGCGCCTCGCAGGTGCGCAGGATCGGCAGCGGGTCAGGCTTCTTGCGGGCGAAGGCCTCGCCGCCGAACACCCGCTCGAAGTACCGCGCGAGATCCTTGAGTTCGAGGAGGGGCCGCGCGAAATCGGTGGGCTTGTTGGTGAGGCAGGCGAGCTTGACCCCCGACTCGCGCAGCGCCTCCAGGCCTTCACGCACCCCGGGATACACGATCGCGTGCTTGCCGTTGATGGCCAGGTAATGTCGCCAGTACCCGGCCCACGCCTTGTCGTACAGCGATGCCGGGGCGCCCACGTGCGCGATCACCGATCGGACCAGGTACTCGGATCCGCGTCCGATCATCGTCTCGATGGCGCGCAGATCGATCGGCGGCAGCGCCAGTTCGCGCAGCATCGCGTTGAGCGCGACGTCGAAGTCGGGCAAGGTATCGACGAGGGTGCCGTCGAGATCGACGATCGCTGCGGTGGTCGGAAGAACTTGCGGATCCAAGCGGGTCATTGTCCCGCAATCGCACAGCCTGCAATCACTGCCCCTGCTTGCCGGGGGTTCCGTGGGTGGCCTGCCCGCCCTTGCGGCCGGCTTCGCGTGCTTCCTCGGAATCGAATTCGTGCGCCGTGCCCTTGCGATGTGCGGCCTGGCCACCCTTGCTGCCGGCGCGCCGCGCCTCTTCGCTGTTGAATTCGTGGGCCGTGCCCTTCTGGTGGGCGGCCTTGCCGCCGCGGCTGGCGATCTCGCGCTGGCGCTGCGGGTCCATCGACGCGAAGCCGCGCGTGGGCGCCCGGCGCTTGCCGCCTTCGTTGCTGGATGCCATGGTGCGGACTCCTCTGTTCGAGCTGCAACGCCATTTGGGCGCAGGCGCAAATACGCGCGCGTCAGCAGCCGCGCGATCGCAGCGTAGGAAACGGCCGATGCGCCCGAAGCGCGAGATCGGGCCGGAACAGCATGCAAGCGCACGACGACCGGCGGGCGCAGCCCGACGTCACGGAGGAAGCCGCACACGTACGACTGGCACGGGCTCTCCGGCCCGGACCGCGGCCCGGGGTGGCTCAGCCGTCCAGGTCGAGGCAGGTTTGCAGGATGCGCGCCAAGGTGGCCAGCGCGAACGCGCCGATCGCGCCGGCGGCGCCCCAGACCATCCATTCGGGCAATGCGGCAATCAGGTCCATGGCCAACTCCTTGGGGCCTTCGCGGGCCTCGTCGAGCACAGCTTAGGCAAGCTCATGAGTCGCCCACCGTAGTGCATGCACGGGCGAGTTTGTCGTCGCGCCCCGCAACTTCGCGTAAGAAGTGTCCGACCCGCTCCTACGGTTCGCCCGCGAGCCGTCCTACCGCGCCAGGGGCCGGGTGGTCGCACGATGGCCGCCATGAACCATTCCGAACAGAAGACGCCGCGACGGTCGGACACCACGCCGCAGCAGGGCGACAAGCAGGAGCGTTCGCCGCGCGAGCCGCACGAACGCGACGAGTCGGCCGACAGCCAGGCAGCCGGCGAGCCTTCCCAGAGCGACATGGCCGAGGCCGCAAGGCGCGACGTCGAGCGCGGCGTGACCGAGACCGACCCGGGCCCCGTGCTGCGGGACCTTCACGAGAACAGGATCAAGCCTTGAGCTGGTCCCGCATCGCGGCGATCACCCGCGCGTAATCGGGCTGGCCGAAGATCGCGCTGCCGGCCACGAAGGTGTCCGCACCGGCTGCGGCCACGCGCGCGATGTTGGCCTCCTTGATCCCGCCATCGACCTCGAGGCGCAGGTCGCGCCCGCTCGCGTCGATGCGCCGTCGCACCTGCTCGACCTTGCGCAGCTGCGAGTCGATGAAGCCCTGGCCGCCGAAGCCCGGGTTCACGCTCATGATGAGGACCAGGTCGATCTCCTCCAGCATCCAGTCGAGCACGTCGATGGGCGCCGCCGGATTGAACACGAGTCCCGGCTTGCAGCCGGCCGCGCGGATTGCCTGCACGCTGCGGTGCACGTGCGTCGAGGCGTCCGGATGGAAGCTGATGTAGTCGGCGCCGGCCTGCGCGAACGCCTGCGCGAGCGCATCGACCGGCTCGACCATCAGGTGCACGTCGATCGGCACGGGCGTGCCGTCCGCCTTCTTCGCGTGCGGCTTGAGCGCGGAGCAGACCATGGGGCCGAACGTGAGGTTGGGCACGTAATGGTTGTCCATCACGTCGAAGTGGATCCAGTCGGCGCCGGCCGCGATCACGTTGCGGACCTCCTCGCCCAGCCGGGCGAAATCGGCGGAGAGGATCGAAGGCGCGATGCGATGGATTCTGCTCATGCCGGGATTCTCGCAAAATGCGGGCATGGCCAAGTACGAGTTCCGCGTCGAAGTTCAGCCCGAATACCTGCCCGAGCAATCGGCGCCGGACCAGGGTGTCTACACCTTTGCCTACACCATCACGATCACCAACACGGGCGAGGTGACGGCGCAACTGATCTCGCGCCACTGGCTGATCACCGATGCGGCGGGCCTGACCGAGGAAGTGAAAGGGTTGGGCGTCGTCGGCCACCAGCCGCTGCTCAAGCCCGGCGAGTCGTTCGAATACTCCAGCGGCTGCCGGCTGCGCACGCCCAGCGGCGAGATGCACGGCAGCTACTTCTTTGTCGCCGAAGACGGTGAGCGCTTCGACGTGGCCATCCCGCCGTTCCAGCTGGAGGACGGCAGCGCGCGGGTACTGCACTAGCACGGATCAGCTTCGCGTCCCCGTCCTACAGCGGAGCCCCGCGCTTGCGAGCACCATGCGCGCTGGGGAACCCTGTACATGAACGAAGTGATGGCGATCTGGGCCGACTGGCTCAGGCCTTCGGCCGGCCTGCCCACCGTGCAGTGGTCGGTGCTGCTCGCGGTGGCCGCGGCCGTCGGTCACCTGCTGCAGCGGCATCTGGCCGTGCCCAAGGTGGTGGGCTATTCCATCACCGGCGCGCTGGCGGGCCTGACCGGTTTCTCGGGCGGCGTCTGGCCCTTGGGCGGCATCGCGCTGTTCCTGCTCGAACTCGGGGTGTCGGTGGTCCTGTTCGAGGCGGGCGGGCGCCTGCCGCTGCGCTGGTTCCGCCACAACCCGATGGTGCTGCTGCAGAGCCTGCTCGAGTCCTCGCTGGCCGGACTGGCCGTGTACTACGTGCTGCGCCTGTTCGACCTGCCGCACGGCGTGGCCGAGGCGATCGGCCTGGTGGCCATGGCCGCTTGTCCCGCCGTGCTCTCGCGCGTGGTCATGGACACGCGCGCGAGCGGCCCGGTGACGGAACGCGCGCTGGCGCTGTCCACGCTCGGTGCGCTGTATGCGCTCACCCTGGTGAACGCGCGCGCCGGCGTGATGCACCACACGACGGCGGAACTGGGCGACACGCTGTTCCCGGTGCTGGTGGTGCTGGGCGTGTCCTTCGTGGTCGGCGCGGTGCTGGCCCTCATCCTGCGCGTCGCGCTGCGCTTCATGAGCCCGACCAGCGAGAACACGTCCATGCTGCTGATCGCGACGATCGCCGCGGCCAGCACGGTGGCCTCGCATTTCGGCGGCTCGGCGCCCCTTGCGGGGCTGCTCGGGGGTTTGCTGCTCAAGCAGCTGCACCCGCGGCCGTGGGCCTGGCCGCGCCAGCTCGGCACGGCGTCGTCGCTGCTGACGATGCTGATGTTCGTGCTGGTCTCGGTGGTCGCCGCGAAAGCCCCGTGGAACCCGGAGGTCGCCGGCGTCGTGCTCGCGCTCGTGCTCGCGCGCGGCGCCGCCAAGATCACCGGCGTGTCGGCCGCCAACTGGGGCAGCGGCACGACCTGGCGCCAGGCGTTCTGGACGGGTTGCACGCTCGCGCCGATGTCCTCGGTCGCATTGCTGATGGTGTCGCAGTTCACGTCCACCTCGCCCGAGCTCGCGCCCGGAATCACCAGCATCGCCCTGCCGACGATCCTCCTCATGGAGGTGTTCGGCGCCATCTCCGCCACCTTCGCGCTGCATCGCGCGCGCGAGACCTCGCTGGCCGACGTGCCCGAAGGGCCCGTGGGCGTGAGGGAAGTGCGTGGGTAAGGCCCTGCCGGCGGCCAGCACGAACGGCGAGCTGCCCCGCCTCGAGCCGTTCCGCGAATCGGCGGCGCTGTCGCTGGGTGTGGAGCTCGAGCTCCAGCTCGTGAACACGCACGACTACGACCTCGCGCCCTATTCGGAGGAGATGCTGCGCCTGATGGCGAAGTTCAAGCTGCCCGGCTCGGTCGTGCCCGAGATGACGTCCAGCATGATCGAGGTCTCCACCGGTATCTGCCAGACCGCGATGGAAGTGCAGGACGAGCTGGCCGTGATCCGCGACGCGCTGGTGAAGTGCGCCGACCGCCTGAACATCGCCGTGGTCGGCGGCGGCACGCACCCCTTCCAGCAGTGGCACGAGCAGCGCATCTACGACAAGCCGCGCTTTCGCGAGCTGCACGAGCTCTATGGCTACCTGTCCAAGCAGTTCACGGTGTTCGGGCAGCACGTGCACATCGGCTGCCCGGACGCCGATGCGGCGCTGCTGATGCTGCATCGCATGTCGCGCTACATCCCGCACTGCGTGGCGCTGTCCGCCTCGTCGCCGTTCGTGCAGGGCCAGGACACGCAATTCGATTCCGCGCGCCTGAATTCCGTCTTCGCCTTTCCGATGTCGGGGCGCGCGCCGTTCACGCTGCACTGGGAGGAGTTCGAGAAGTTCTTCGCCAAGACGACACGCACGGGCGTCGTGAAGAGCATGAAGGACTTCTACTGGGACATCCGCCCCAAGCCCGAGTACGGCACCATCGAGATCCGCGTGTTCGACACGCCGCTCACCGTGGCGCGCGCCGCGGCGCTGGCGGGCTTCGTGCAATCGCTCGCGGCCTGGTTCCTCGACGAGCAGCCGTTCATGCCGCAGGACGACGACTACATGGTCTACACCTACAACCGCTTCCAGGCCTGCCGCTTCGGCATGGACGCAATCTATGTCGATCCTTCGACCGGCGAGCACACGCCCTTGCGCGACCACATCGTGAGCACGCTGGCGCAAGTGCGGCCGTACGCGCGCCTGATGGGCGCCTCCTGGGGGCTGGAGCTGTTGACCGAAGACGCGGTGCGCGGCCTCAACAACGCGCGCTGGTTGCGCGAGAAGCATGCGCGCGAACGCCTGCTGGCCGAAGTGGTGCGCCAGGCCTCGCTGCGCTTCCGCGGAAACTCGTAGGCGACAATTCGCCCATGGGCGAATTCGACCTCATCGAGCGTTTCTTCAACCGGCCCTCCAGGCGCAGCCCGCTGGGGCCGGGCGACGACTGCGCGCTGCTCGCGCCGCGCCCGGGCATGCAGCTCGCCGTGTCCTCCGACATGCTGGTCGAAGGCCGCCATTTCCTGTCCACGGTCGATCCCCAGCGCCTGGGGCACAAGGCGCTGGCGGTCAACCTGAGCGACCTGGCCGCCTGCGGCGCGCAGCCGCTGGCGTTCACGCTCGCCTTGTCCATGCCGCATGTCGACGAGAGCTGGCTCGCGGGTTTCGGGCGCGGACTGTTCGCGCTGGCCGAGCAACACGATTGCGAGCTGGTCGGCGGCGACACCACGCGGGGGCCGCTGAACCTGTGCATCACGGTGTTCGGCGAAGTGCCGCAGGGCCAGGCGCTGCTGCGATCGGGCGCCCGCCCGCGCGACGATCTCTACGCGAGCGGCACGCTCGGTGATGCGCGCATGGCGCTCGAGGTGTTCCGCGGCACGCTGTCGCTGCCGGCCGAAGCTTTCGAAGCGGCGCGCGCGCGGATGGAACTGCCGACCCCGCGCGTGGCGCTCGGTCAGGCGCTGCGCGGCATCGCCACCGCCGCCATCGACGTCAGCGATGGCCTGGCGGGCGACCTTTGCCACGTGCTGCGCTACTCGGGTGTCGGTGCGACGATCGGGGCCGAGGCGGCGATGTCGCTGCTCGCCGGTGGCGCGCATGTGAGCGAGGCGCAGCGGCTCGAATTCGCCATTGCCGGCGGCGACGATTACGAGCTGCTCTTCACCGCGCCGGCCACCCGGCGCGAGATGGTGCAACGCGCCGCCGACGCGGCGGGCACGCGGATCACGCGCATCGGCCGCATCGACGACGAGCCGGGTCTGCGGCTGATCGACGCGAATGGCCGGCCCGTCGATCGCGCCTTCGCCTCGTTCGACCACTTTGCCTGAACGCATGCGCGCCCTGCTGGCTGCGGCCGTGTGCTGCCTGCCTTTCGCCGCCGCGGCGGCGCGCTTCGAAGGCGTGGTCACCCACGTCACCGACGGCGACACCGTGTGGGTCCGCCCGTCGGACGGCGGCGCGCCGCAGGCGGTACGCATCGAGGGCATCGACGCGCCCGAGATCTGCCAGGCCTTCGGCCATGAATCGAAGGAAGCGCTGGCGCAGCACGTGCTGCACCGTCGCGTGACGCTCACCACGCAGGCCGAGGACGATTACCACCGCACCGTCGCACGCCTGCACGTGGGCCGCGGCGACGTGGGCAAGTGGATGGTCTCGCATGGCTATGCCTGGTCGTATCGCTTCCGCGGCGACCCGGGGCCGTACCGGCGCGAGGAAGCCCGGGCACGCAAGCAGCGGCTGGGCCTCTGGCAAGCCGGCACGCCCGAGCTGCCGCGCGACTTCCGCGTGCGACATGGCAGTTGCCACTGAGCGCACTACCATTGCCGCATGGCCGACGCCCTGAACCCGCCGCTCGCCCCCGCCGCCGTCCGGCCCAACCTGCGCTTCATGCTGGCACACCCGGCGCACTGGATCGCGCTCGGTTTCGGCTCGGGCCTGTCGCCGGTGGCGCCCGGCACGGCGGGAACGCTGTTCGCCTGGCTCGCCTACATCCTGATCGCGGGCTGGTTCAGCCCTCTCGGCATGGGCCTGTTCATCGCCGGGTCGATGCTGGCCGGATGGTGGGCCTGCACGGTCACGGCCGCGCACATGCGCGTGCTCGATCCGGGGTCCATCGTCTGGGACGAAGTCGTCGCTTTCTGGCTCGTGCTGTGGCTCGTGATGCCGACCGGCTTTCTCGGGCAGCTCGTGGCGTTCGCGTTGTTCCGCGCGTTCGACGCGATCAAGCCCGGCCCGGTCGGCTGGGCCGACGACCTGTTCCACGGCTTCGGCTGGCGGGGCGGCTTCGGCATCCTGTTCGATGATCTCGTGGCCGCCTTCTGTACCCTGCTGGTGATCGCGGCCTGGAGGTTCTGGTGAGCGCCGTCGAGCGGCTCGCGGGCCTGCTTCGCGAGCGGCAGTGGATGCTCGCGTCCGCGGAGAGCTGCACCGGCGGCCTCATCGCGGCGGCCTGCACGGATCTGTCCGGCTCGAGCGAGTGGTTCGAGCGCGGCTTCGTCACCTATTCCAACGAGGCGAAGACCGAGCTGCTGGGCGTCGATGCCGCACTGATCGAGGCGCACGGGGCCGTGAGCGAAGTGGTCGCGCGCGCGATGGCCTTCGGTGCGGTGCGCCACTCGCATGCCCAGGCGGGCGTGGCCGTCACGGGCATCGCCGGCCCGACCGGCGGCTCGCCCGGCAAGCCCGTGGGCACCGTGTGGTTCGCATTCATGGTGGATGGCAAGCTGTCGAGCGAGACGCGGCGCTTCGACGGCGACCGCGCGGCGGTGCGGAGCCAGACCGTCGATCACGCCTTGCAGCGCCTGATCGAGCACATCGAGGAAACACCATGAGCCCCAACGAACGCGAACGCACGATCGACAACTTCTACAACGCGTTCGCGCGGCTCGACCCCGATGCGATGGCCGAGTGCTACGCCGAGAACGTCGCGTTCGACGACGAAGTGTTCTCGCTGCGCGGCAAGCCGCAGGTGATGGGCATGTGGCGGATGCTGTGCGCCGCGACACGGGACAAGGGCGCGGATGTCTGGAAGTTGCGCTTCGACCGGGTGAAGGCGCAAGGCACGACCGGCAGCGCGCACTGGGACGCGCATTACCGCTTCAGCGCGACCGGGCGCCTCGTGGACAACAGCGTCGATGCCCTGTTCGAGTTCGGCCCCGACGGGCGCATCGTGCGCCATCGCGACCGCTTCGACTTCTGGCGCTGGTCGCGCCAGGCCCTGGGTACACCCGGCCTGTTGCTCGGGTGGACGCCGGTGCTGCGCAACCAGGTACGCGCACGCGCCGAAGGGAACCTGCGGCGATTCATCGCGGGGAATACGCGGTGAGCGGGTTCGGCGGTTTCGCCACCTGATCCCGCCGGCGCCGCTGCCTCGATTCCCGGACGTGCCGGGTGCTAGCCTGCGTGTAGCGTGCTCGCCACCGTCACGTCCACCGCCGCGAGCTTGCGGCGCAAGGTCAGCACCTGCTTGTCCTTGGACAGCAGCACGGCCCCGTGGGCGACGGCGAGGTCGATGAACTTCTGGTCGTCGCCGTCGCGACAGGTGATCGTCGAGGGCAGCGGCGCCTCGACGACTTGGGCGTGTTCGTCGAAGGAGGCGAGGACATGCTGCGCCGAAATCTTCGCCGCGCCCAGGCGGGCGCCAATGTGCTCATAGGCAAGAACGCACGCGAGCTCTTCGCGCATGGGCGGCGTCGCCAGCCACTGCGCCTTGCCTTCGGCCAGGCGGTCGCGCAACGCGCGGACCGCGTCGTCCCGGAAGACGAAAAGGTCCAGCACGATGTTGGTGTCCAGCACGAGCTTCACGGGTCCTTCCTCGCCGAGCCCTTGACCATGTCGAAGCGGAACAGCCGGCATTCGATGGGGCCGTTCCACATCGGCACGCGCCGCGATTCCTTCAGGCGCATGCGTGAAGGCAGCTTCATGTCGGGCGTGAGCACCCAGGCGGTCCACCCGGCGTAATGGGCCTTCCAGTGGGCGGCGAGCCGCGCGAAGAAATCGGCACCCTCGCCTGCCTGCGCGCGCTCGCGCCCGCCTTGCGTGCGTCCCGCGACGCCGGCCGTCTCGATGCGCTCGCCGTAGGGCGGGTTGACCAGCATCACGCCCGGTGTATCGGCCGGCGGCATGCGCTGCAAGGCATCGCCGCCGCGCAGCTGCACGGCTTCGGCGACACCCGCGCGCTCGGCGTTGCGTCGCGCGAAGTCGACCATGCGGAACGCGACGTCGCTGCCGAACACCAACGCCGCGGGCGCGCGCTGCTGTGCCCTCGCCTCCTCGCGCAACTGCTGCCACGGCCCGGCCTCGAAAGGCAGGAGCTTCTCGAAGGCGAAGCGCCGCAGGCTGCCGGGCGCGATGCGGCACGCGAGCTGCGCGGCCTCGATCGCGATCGTGCCGCTGCCGCAGCACGGGTCGTACAGCGGCACCTCGGCCTGCCAGCCGCTGGCGGCGATCATGGCGGCGGCGAGCGTTTCCTTCAGTGGCGCCTCGCCCTTGTCCTCGCGCCAGCCACGCTTGAAGAGCGGCTCGCCCGAGGTGTCGATGTACAGCGTCGCCTGGTCGCTGGTGAGGTGCGCGTAGATGCGCACGTCCGGCCGCTGCGTGTCCACGTCCGGCCGGGCGCCGGCCTTGTCGCGGAAGCGGTCCGCGATGGCGTCCTTGACCTTCAGCGCCGCGAAGTTGAGGCTCTTGAGCGGGCTGTGCTGCGCAGTGATCTCGACCTTGAAGCTTTGCCGGTCCGTGAACCAGTCTTCCCAGGCGACCGCGCTCGCCATGGCGTAGAGGTCACCTTCGTTGCGGTACGGCGCGTGCGCCAGCTGCACCAGCACGCGCTGTGCGAGCCGGCTGTGCAGGTTCAGGCGCATCGCGTCGCGCCATGACGCGCGCAGCACGACGCCGCCGCGGCCGGTGAGCAGGTCGTCGCCCGCCAGCTGCGTCAGGCGATGCACCTCGTCGGCGAGAAAACCCTCGACGCCCGCGGCGCACGGCAGGAACAGTTTCAGCGAACTCACAGGGCCTTGCGCAGGTTGGCGGGCGCGATCCGCAGCGCCTCGCGGTATTTGGCCACGGTGCGGCGCGCGCACTCGATACCCTGCTCCTTGAGCATCTCGGAGATCTGGCTGTCCGACAGGGGCCTTTTCGTGTTCTCGCTGGCGACGAACTGCTTGATCAATGCGCGCACCGCGGTGCTCGAGGCATTGCCGCCGGTTTCGGTGCCCAGCGCGGAGCCAAAGAAGTACTTCAGCTCGAACGTGCCGTACGGCGTGGCCATGTACTTGGCCGTCGTCACCCGGCTGATGGTCGATTCGTGCAGGCCGAGCTCGTCGGCGATCTCGCGCAGCACCAGCGGGCGCATCGCCAGCTCGCCGTGCACGAAGAAGTTCTTCTGGCGTTCGACGATCGCGTTCGACACCCGCAGGATCGTGTCGAAGCGCTGCTGGATGTTCTTGATGAACCAGCGCGCCTCCTGCAATCGCTGCTGCAGCGCCTGGTGGCCCTCGCCCTTGTGCGACTTGAGCGCGCCGGCGTAGATGTCGTGCACGCGCAGGCGCGGCATCACGTCGGGATTGAGCTGCACGCGGAACTTCAGGTTGGTGCCCCGCCCGGCGCGCGTGACCAGCACGTCGGGGATGACGACGTTGCGTTCGACGTCCACGAACCTGCGCCCGGGCTTGGGCTCCAGCCGCGTGATCAGCCCGATGGCGGCACGAACCTGCGGGTCGCCTTCGCCCGTGAGCTGCACGAGCCGCTTGATGTCGCGGCGCGCGAGCAGGTCCATCGGCTGCTCGCAGATCCGCAATGCGGCCAGGGTCGCCGGCGGGGCGTCACCCGCGGCCTGCATGGCCTTGAGCTGCAGCGTGAGGCATTCGGCGAGCGAGCGGGCGCCGACGCCCGCCGGCTCGAGGTGGTGCAACAGGCGCAGCGCCACGGTGAAGCGGTGCACGAGTTCCTCGCGCTGCTCCTCGTCATCCGGCGCGAGCGACGCGGCGAGGGACTCCAGCGGCTCGTCGAGGTAGCCGTCGTCGTTGAGCGACTCGATCAGGAAGCGCAGCGCGAAGCGGTCCTCCTCGCACAGGCGCAGCGACAGTGCCTGGCGGTGCAGGTGGGACTGCAGCGAATCCTGCCCGCGCGCGAGCTCGGTCGCGTCCACGTCCTCGTCGGGCTCGGCGTTGTTCTTGCGCGGCGCGGCGTCCACGCCCCACTCGGCGTCGTCGGGCACGACTTCCGTGCTGCCGTCGCCGTCCCAGCTCTCGGCTTCGGACTCGATGGTCGGCGCCTCCGCTTCGCCCGCGTCGTCCGAGCCGGACGAAAAGGAGCTCGTGTCGGTGTCGTCGGATTCGGCCGGCGTGTCCACCGCGCCGGCCCCGAAGTCCTCGCGCGCCTCCTCGGCGTTCAGCTCGAGGAAGGGGTTGTCGTCGAGCATCTGCTCGACTTCCTGCGCGAGCTCCATCGTGGAGAGCTGGAGCAGCCGGATCGACTGCTGCAGCTGCGGCGTCAACGCCAGATGCTGCGAGACGCGAAGCGACAGGCCCTGCTTCATACGGAGGACCCGGTCACATTCGGAAGTGCTCGCCGAGATAGACGCGCCGCACGTCGGCGTTGTTCACGATCTCGGAGGGCGTGCCCTGCGCGAGCACGGCGCCATCGCTGATGATGTAGGCGTGGTCGCAGATGCCCAGCGTCTCGCGCACGTTGTGGTCGGTGATCAACACGCCGATGCCGCGCGACTTGAGGAAGCCGATGATGCGCTGGATCTCGATCACGGCGATCGGGTCGATGCCGGCGAACGGCTCGTCCAGCAGGATGAAGCGCGGCTGGGTCGCCAGCGCCCGCGCGATCTCCACGCGCCGCCGCTCGCCGCCCGACAGGGCCAGCGCCGGCGAATCGCGCAGATGGTCCACGCGCAGGTCCTGCAGCAGCGCCGTGAGGCGCTTGTCGATCTCGGCGTTCGTGAGCGGCTGGCCGCTCTCGTCGCGCTGCAGTTCGAGCACCGCGCGCACGTTCTCCTCGACATTGAGCTTGCGGAAGATCGAGGCTTCCTGCGGCAGGTACGAGAGGCCCAGCCGCGAGCGGCGGTGGATCGGCATGTGCTCGACCGGGCGATCGTCGATCGAGATCTCGCCCGCGTCGGCGCGCACCAGCCCCACGATCATGTAGAAGGATGTGGTCTTGCCCGCGCCGTTGGGCCCGAGAAGGCCCACGACTTCGCCCTTGTCGACTTCGAGCGAGACATCCTTGACCACCTTGCGGCTGCCGTAGCTTTTCTGCAGGTGCCGCGCCGACAGGCGGCTGATGCCGGCCGCGGGTGCGGCGCGACGCCCGGCGATCGCGGTCTCCTCGATCACTTCCTGCCCCCGTTCAGCGTGGTGCTCGGGCGCAGGTTGGCGGCGGGGCCGTTGGGCGCGACGACGGGCGCCGAGGCGCCCGGCTTCGGCGTGAGCACCGCGCGCACGCGACCGCCTGTGGCCGGGCTCGCCGGCCCGCCGTCCACGGTGTACACGTCGGTGCTGTTGTCGTAGACGATCAGGCTGCCGACCACCTCGTCGGCCAGCGCACCGCCGCGGATGCGGCGCATCTCGGCGCGCTTGATGAACTTCACGCGGTCGGCCTTGCCGTCGTATTCGATGGTCTCGCCCTCGCCTTCGATGAACTCGTCGACCCCGTCGCGCTTTTGCCGGTAGAACGCGAGCTTGCCCGGTTCGGCGGTGACGACGCCGTACTGGTAGCCCTCCGGGTCCTGACGCACGTCGATGCGGGCGCCACGGATGAGGATGCTGCCCTTGGTGACGACCACCTTGCCGGTGAACACGCTGGTCTGCTTCAGGTCGTCGTAGCGCAGCGCGTCGGCCTCCACGTTCATGGGCTTGTTGCGGTCCGCCTTTTCGGCGCCGGCCGGTGCGGCCGCAAAGGCGAGGACGAGCGCGAGCCCGAGGGGGGCAAGGGTATGTTTCATATCGGCACGAATCTTGCTGCGCATTGTAGCGAGACCGGGCCATCGCGCCCGCGCCATGCGGCTTTTCTCGCGCCGCACGGAAATATGTCGCCGGTCAGCGCTTGGCTCGGGCTTCGCCGACGAGGTAGTCGACGACCTGGAGCATGCGCGGGTTGTTGCTCGCCAGCGTGCCGTCGGTGTAATAGCGGCCGGCGACGCCCATGGCGGGCACGCCTTCCACCCCGTACAGGTTCTGCAGGTCGGCGGCGCGCCTCGCCTTCGCGGAGATCGCGAACGAGGTGTACAGCTCGGTGAACTTCTGCGGATCGATGCCCTGCTTGGCGACCCAGGCCGTGATCGGCTGCTGGCGGGTGAGGTCCAGGTGCTCCTTGTGGATCGCGTCGAACACCTTGACGTGCAGGTCTTCCACCTTGCCCAGCGCGTCGAGTGCGTAGAACAGGCGCTGCTGCGGGACCATGTCGTCGCGAAACGCCGCCGGCACCCGGCGCAGCACGACATCCGGCGGCAGCCGCCGGCTCCATCCCTGCAGCATCGGCTCGAACGCGTTGCAGTGCGGGCAGCTGTACCAGAAGAATTCGACGACCTCGATCTTGCCGGCCGCCGCATCGACCGGAACCTGCCGCTCCAGCGTGCGGTAATCGTGGCCGTCTTCGGGCGCCTTGCTCTGGGCGCGCACGACCAGCGGCAGCCCGCCCGCGGCGAGGCCTGCGACGGCAAGGGAGAACTCACGTCGTTTCATGGCGATTCCTCAACGCTGCACGCGCACCAGCGCGGTTTCGATGCCGCCCGACTCCAGCTTTTCCTTCTGGCGGTCGGCGTCCTCCTTCTTCTCGAACGGGCCTACGCGCACGCGGAACACCTGGCGGCCCGACTGCTCGCGCTCGCTCACCTTCGCATCGACGCCCATCAGCGACAGCTTGGCGCGCTGCGCCTCGGCGTCCTCGGGCGTGCGGAAGGCGCCGGCCTGCACGAAGTAAAGGAAGGGGTCGGTGTTGGCCGCGGCCTTGGCGGCGGCGAAGTCGCCCAGCGGGTCGTTCGATTTGCGGCCCGTGACGGCGGGTGGCGCCTTGTCGGGCGCGACGACCGCCGGGGCCGGGATGGTCGCGACCGGCGGCGCAGGCGCGACCGCATCCGGGTTGGTGCCCGGCGTACCGGGCGCGACCGGGCGCGCCGGGTTCTTGCCGTACAGCGGCGCGTTTGGATCCCAGTCCTTGTTGCGGCGGGACTCGGCCGCGTCCTGCTCGGGCGTGCGGCTCTGGCCGCGGTTCAGGAAAGGCACCGGGACCTTGGTCACGTAGACCGCGACCGCGAGAGCGGCGGCCAGGCCCAGCACGACGCCGATGATGATGCCGACGATGACGTTGCCGCGTTGTACTTGCTTCACTTCTGTTGTCTCACATCTTGCGCGGGGCGCTCACGCCCAGCACAGCCAGGCCATTGTGCAACACCTGCGCGCAGGCGGCCACGAGGGCGAGCCGCGCTTTTTTCAGGATCTCGTCGTCCACCAGGATCCGCTCGCTGTCGTAATAGCTGTGGTAGGCCGCCGCCAGCTCGCGCAGGTAGAAGGTGACGTCGTGGGGCGCGAAATCTTGCGCCGCGGCGGCGAGCATCTCCGGGTATTTCGCCAGCTGCAGCATCAGCGACAGCGCCTGCGGGCTGGTCAGCGCCGACAGGTCGGCGTCCTCCAGGATGGCCGCGTCGCCGCCCCACATCGCCAGCACCGAGCAGATGCGCGCGTGCGCGTACTGCACGTAGTAGACCGGGTTGTCGTTGTTCTGCGCCAGCGCCAGGTCCACATCGAAGGTGTATTCGGTGTCGGGTTTGCGCGACAGCAGGAAGAAGCGCACGGCGTCCTTGCTGGTCCAGTCGATCAGGTCGCGCAGCGTGACGTAGCTGCCGGCGCGCTTGGAGATCTTCACCTCCTCGCCGCCGCGCATCACGCGCACCATCGTGTGCAGCACGTAGTCCGGGTAGCCCTCGGGAATCCCGAGCCCCACCGCCTGCAGGCCGGCGCGCACCCGCGCGATCGTGCCGTGGTGGTCGGTGCCCTGGATGTTCACGGCTTTCGTGAAGCCGCGCTCGAACTTGGTGATGTGGTACGCCACGTCCGGCACGAAGTAGGTGTACGTGCCGTCGGACTTGCGCATCACGCGGTCCTTGTCGTCCCCGTACTCCGTGGTGCGCAGCCACAGGGCGCCGTCCTGCTCGTAGGTCTTGCCGGCCGCGACGAGACGCTTCACGGTCTCCTCGACCTTGCCGCTCGTATACAGGCTGGATTCGAGGAAGTAGTGGTCGAAGCGGACCTCGAAGGCCTTGAGATCCAGGTCCTGTTCATGACGCAGGTAGGCCACCGCGAACATGCGGATGCCGTCGAGGTCGTCGACGTCGCCGCTGGCGGTGAACTCGCGGTCGTCCGCCTTCACCGTTTCCTTCGCGAGGAAGGCCGCAGCGATGTCCTTGATGTACTCGCCGTTGTAGGCGGCCTCGGGCCAGCCCGCGTCGCCCGGCTTCAGGCCCTTCGCGCGCAACTGCACCGAGGTCGCCAGCGTGGCGATCTGCACGCCCGCGTCGTTGTAATAGAACTCGCGGTGCACGTCCCAGCCCTGGGTCTCGTACAGGTTGCAGATCGCATCGCCCAGCGCCGCCTGGCGGCCATGGCCGACGTGCAGCGGGCCGGTCGGGTTGGCCGACACGAACTCGACCATCATGTGCCGGCCGTTGGCGGGCTGCCGGCCGAACGCGTCGGAGGCCGCCAGCACCTCGCGCACCACCTGCTGCTTGGCCTGCGGCTTGAGCTTGATGTTCAGGAAGCCCGGGCCGGCGATGTCGATCGCCTCGACCCAGCGCTGGTAAGCGGGTGTCTCGAGCAGCGCCGACTTCAACGCCTCGGCCACCTGGCGGGGGTTCTGTTTGAGCGGCTTGGCCAGCTGCATGGCCGCCGTGCACGCGAAGTCGCCGTGCGCCGCCACCTTCGGCGACTCGAACGCAGCTTTGCCGCCCGCGCCCGGCAAGAGCTTCTCCAGCCCGGCAGCCAGGCCGCCGAGCAATTCCTGTTTCGCTAGGAGCATCGTGGGATTCTAAGAGGCCGAGTCATCCCGAGCGGCCGTCCGTCCGTTATGGGCGTGCCGCCGATCGGGCCGGTAACACCTCGCACACAGGAGAAGCCATGAAGAAAGTGATGTCCCTCGTCATTCTGGGCTCGGCCCTCGCCTTCGGCCCGGCGTTCGCCGCAGGTCCCGCCGGCGCCGCGTCCGCCCCGGCCGCCGCGGCTTCCGCGGAGAAGCCGATGTCCAAGCAGCAGACCAAGATGGCCGACTGCAACGCCGAAGCCAAGGAAAAGGCACTGAAGGGCGACGAGCGCAAGAAGTTCATGAGCTCCTGCCTGTCGGACAAGAAGAAGGCCCAGCAGGAAAAGATGAAGTCCTGCAACAAGGACGCCGGCGACAAGAAGCTCAAGGGCGACGAGCGCAAGAAGTTCATGAGCTCCTGCCTGTCGGCCTGACGCCTTCGGCGAAGGAGAAAACAAGGCCCGCACTCGCGGGCCTTGTCCTTTTCAGGTGCCGCCGCGCGCCAGGAACACCGCGGCCAGCGGGATCAGCGCAATGACGTGCGCCTGGATCATCACCCACCTGCGCGCCGCCTTCACTTCGGCTTCGGCCGGCAGCGCGCCGTTGGCGCGCAGCGTTTTCCGCCAGCGGATGAAGGTGATCGTCGGCCTGATCGACATCAGGCCGACGGCGATGAACAGGGCCAGCTTCAGGTGCAGCAGCGGCTGGTGCCAGTACCAGCTGGTGCCCTTGATGCCCCACCAGCTGCGCGCAAGGCCGGTGAGCAGCACGGCGCCCGCCGCGATGCCGTAGATGCGGTCCACGGCGACGAGCCGTTCGACCACCTTCGCGTTCATCCATTCGGCACGGCACAGCGCCGCCTCGCTCGAGATGAACACGACCAGGGTGAGGATCGCAAGGAAATGCGCGTAGGCAAGCAGGGCTTCGAGGGTCATGGGATGGCTCTTTTCCAGAATGCTGGCTGGCTGTAGTGGTGCTTGAGGAAATCGATCCACAGGCGCACGCGCAGCGGCAGGTGCTTGCGTTGCGGAAAGACGGCGTAGATGCCGTTGGGGGGCGCGGCGAATTCGGCGAGCACCTCGGCCAGCTGGCCGGCGGCGATCTCGTTCTCCACCTCCCAAGTGCTGCGCCAGGCGATGCCGCAGCCGGCCAGGCACCAGTCGTGCAGCACCTGGCCATCGGAGCAATCGAGGGGGCCCGCGGGCTTGAGGTGGATGACCTCGCTGCCGCCGTCCTGCAGCGGCACGCGGAATGCCCAGCCCCGCGTCTGCGAGGCGTCCGAGGAGAGCGTCAGGCAATCGAACTTCGCCAGCTCGTTCGGGTGCCCAGGTGTGCCGTGGCGCTTCAGGTAAGCGGGGGTGGCCACGCACAGGCGCCGGTTGTCGGCCAGCCGGACCGAAACCAGCGACGAGTCGGGCAGGTCGCCCACGCGCACGGCGCAGTCGTAGCCTTCGCCGGCCAGGTCGATCACGCGATCGCTCAGGTTGAGCGAGATCGTCACGTCCGCATGCAGTTCGCGGAATTTCGGCACGAGCGGCGCGACGTGGCGGCGGCCGAAGCCGGCCGGCGCGGTGACGCGCAGATGACCGCTCGCCTTGACGCCGCCCGCGCTCACACTGGCTTCGGCGTTGGCCAGGTCCGTGAGCAAGCGCTGGCAATCTTCCATGAAGGCGCTGCCTTCATGGGTCAGCGTGATGCGCCGCGTGGTGCGCACCAGCAGCTTGACGCCCAGCCGCTCCTCGAGCGCATCGATGCGCCGGCCAATGATGGCCGGCGCCACGCCTTCGGCCCGGGCGGCGGCCGTGAGGCTGCCGCGCGTGGCGACGGAAACGAAGGATTCGAGCTGCTTCAGCTTGTCCATGGATTGGCGGCGATTATGCGCATGGAACGCACAAATCAATCGCTCGCGCGCCCATGAATCGGCGTTCAGGTATCAAATAGAGTTGCGTGATGGACCAGCCCAAAGCCGTTCTCTTCGACGCGTATGGGACGCTGTTCGACGTCTACAGCGTCGGCCTGCTCGCCGAGCAGCTCTTTCCGGGGCAGGGCGAGCAGCTGGCCGTGATCTGGCGCGACAAGCAGATCGAATACACGCGACTGGTCACCACCAGCGATGACGGCGCGCATTACCGGCCGTTCTGGGAGCTGACCCGCGCCGGGCTGCGCTACGCCTGCAAGCGGCTGGGGATCGAGCTCGCGCCCGCGGCGGAAGAGAAGCTGATGAACCAGTACCGGCACCTGTCGGCGTTTCCCGAAGACCGCGAGGTGCTCTCCGCATTGAAGCAACGCGGTGTCGTGACCGGCATCCTGTCGAACGGCGACCCCGACATGCTCGGCATTGCGGTGCGCAGCGCGGGGCTCGAGGGGCTGCTCGATCACGTGCTGAGCGTGGACAGCGTGCGCAAGTACAAGACGCACCCCGAGGCGTATGGCCTGGGGCCGAAGGCCACCGGTCTCGAGCCGCGCCAGATCGTCTTCGCGAGCTGCAATGCCTGGGACGCGCTCGCGGCCACCTGGTGGGGCTACCGCACGCTGTGGGTGAACCGCTACCGCCTGCCCTTCGAGGAGCTGGGCACGCAACCCACGCGCATCGGATCGACCCTGCGCGACGTGCTCGCCTTCTTCTGATCTTTCATTTCGAGGAGTGATGACATGACCACCGCCCGCACCCGCCTGCACGGCCTGGAAGTGGCGACCGACCTGTTCCGGTTCATCGAGGACAAGGTGCTGCCCGGCTCCGGTGTCGACAGCAGCCGGTTCTGGAAAGGGTTCGACGCGATCGTGAAGGACCTCGCGCCGAAGAACATCGCGCTGCTGGCCGAACGCGAGCGGCTGCAGAAGGAGCTGGACGTCTGGCACAAGTCCAACCCCGGCCCCATCCGCGACATGGCGGCCTACCGCGGCTTTCTCGAGCAGATCGGCTACCTCGTGCCGCCGCCGGCCGACGTGCAGGCGACCACGAGCAACGTCGACGCCGAACTCGCGCTGCAGGCCGGCCCCCAGCTGGTGGTGCCCATCCTGAACGCGCGCTACGCGCTCAACGCCGCCAACGCGCGCTGGGGTTCGCTGTACGACGCCCTGTACGGCACCGACGTGATTGCCGAGACCGAGGGCGCCGAGAAGTCGGGCGGCTACAACCCGGTGCGCGGCCAGAAGGTGATCGCCTTCGCGCGCGAGTTCCTCGACCAGGTGGCGCCGCTCGCGCACGGCTCGCACGTGCTGGCCACCAGCTACCGCGCCGAGGGCGGCAACCTGTCGGTGACGCTGGCCAACGGCTCGACCACCGGCCTGCGCTCGCCCTTCCAGTTCGTCGGCTACCAGGGCGACGCGAACGCGCCTTCGTCCATCCTGCTGCAGCACAACGGCCTGCACGTGGATATCCGCATCGACCGCAGCACGCCGATCGGCAGGACCGACGCGGCGGGCGTGTACGACGTGGTCGTCGAAGCCGCGCTCTCCACCATCCTCGATCTGGAGGACTCGGTGGCCGTGGTCGATGCGCAGGACAAGGTGCTCGCCTACGCCAACTGGCTGGGCATCCTGCAGGGCACGCTGACCGAGCAGGTGACCAAGGGCGGCAAGACCTTCACGCGCGGCCTGAATCCGGACCGGCGCTACCACGGCCCGATGGGCGGCGAAGTCGTGCTGCACGGGCGCTCGCTCCTTTTCGTGCGCAACGTCGGCCACCTGATGACGAATCCCGCGATCCTGTGGGGCGGCGGCAAGGAGATTCCCGAAGGGATCATGGACGCGGTGATCACGACGACGATCGCGCTGCACGACTTGCTCGGACGCGGTGCGAACGGCATCCGCAACTCGCGCACCGGCTCGGTCTACATCGTCAAGCCGAAGATGCACGGTCCGGCCGAAGTCGCCTTCGCCGGCGAGCTGTTCAGCCGCGTGGAGCATTTGCTCGGGCTGCCGGCCAACACCGTGAAGCTGGGCATCATGGACGAGGAGCGCCGCACCAGCCTGAACCTCAAGGCGTGCATCGCGGAAGCCGCGTCGCGCGTGGCGTTCATCAACACCGGGTTCCTGGACCGCACCGGCGACGAGATCCACACCGCCATGTACGCCGGACCGATGTACCGCAAGGGCGACATGAAGAGCAGCGCCTGGATCCAGGCCTACGAGAAGAGCAACGTGCTGGTGGGCCTCGCCTGCGGCCTGCGCGGGCGTGCGCAGATCGGCAAGGGCATGTGGGCCATGCCGGACCTGATGAAGGCCATGCTCGAACAGAAGGGCGCACATCCGAGGGCCGGCGCCAACACCGCGTGGGTTCCTTCGCCGACGGCGGCGACGCTGCACTCGCTGCATTACCACCAGGTCAACGTCGCCGAGGTGCAGAAGGAGCTCGAGAAGATCGACGCCGATGCGCAGCGCGAGGAGCTGCTCGCGGGCCTGCTCACCGTGCCGGTCGTGGCCGAGGCGAAGTGGACGCCCGAGGAGCGCCAGCAGGAAATCGACAACAACGCGCAGGGCATCCTGGGCTATGTCGTGCGCTGGATCGACCAGGGCGTGGGCTGCTCGAAGGTGCCCGACATCCACAACGTCGGCCTGATGGAAGACCGCGCGACCCTGCGCATCTCCTCGCAGCACATCGCCAACTGGCTGCAGCATGGCGTCGTGACGAAGCCACAGGTGGAGGAGACCTTCCGCCGGATGGCCGCCGTGGTCGACCGGCAGAATGCGGGCGACCCGATGTACCAGCCGATGGCGGGCCGCTTCGAAACCTCGGCCGCCTTCCAGGCCGCGTGCGACCTGGTGTTCAAGGGCCGCGGGCAGCCGTCCGGCTACACCGAACCGCTGCTGCACGCGTGGCGATTGAAGGTCAAGGGCGGCGCGGCCTGAGCGCACCACGCCGTCACGCATTGGTAAGTTAGTGTGACGGCGTGAATCAATTCCGACTAAGCGCGGGTAAATTGCTGAGCAATTAGCCCCCTTGCTGCCTGTGGCGGCACCTCCAGGAGAAGGAATGCCTGGCCTGCCCGCGATCGTCGGCCCGTGCCTCGAAGAAGCTGTTGCGCGTTCGCCCCAATGGGTGATGCGCGCCATCGACCATGCCTGCGCGCAGCTGGAAGAAGAAGCGCGACGCAGCCGATCCACCGAAGAGCGCAAGGAGCTCGCGTCGGCCGTCGCCGAACTCCGCCAGCAGCGCGTCCCGTGGTGCGCGTCGATCGCGGCGGCGCTGCGCAAGTCGGCAGCCTCCGGCGGCGAGGCGCGCCCGGCGCTGCGCATCAACCCGTCGTCGCTGACGCTGGTCGATGACGGCGAGGTGATGCAGAACATCGAGGCCTCGCGCCTCGCCATGGAACTCGAAGGCCGCGTCGAGAAGGCACTGGCCGAATTCGACAAGTACATGAGCGCGGCGCTGGGCCTGGAAAGCATCCAGCCGGAAGAGAACCCGCTGCGACCCGCCATCTTCGCGCAGGCGCTGCGCGGCGTGATGAATGACCCGGCGCCCCAGCCTGGCCGGCCGGCGCTCTGGATGCGGCACATGGCCGAGCCGCTGGCGACCGAACTCGCGGCCCTGTACGCAACCTGTTCGAAGCTGCTCGCGCGCGCCGGCGTGCAGGCCGCCGGCTATCGCATCACGGGCCCGGCGCCACTCTCCGTGCGCGAAGGCCGCCCGTCCGCGCCGGTGCCGCCCGAATCGGGCGTCGTGCCGCTGCGCCCGCCGCAGCGCTCCGCCGTCTCGAGCTGGATGGAGCTGGCCACGCAGGCGATCGGCGGGCCGGCGCTGCGCGAATTCCTGTTCGGCGGCGCGCCGCAGGCGCAGCAGCCGCTGGCGTCGACCTATTACCGGCAGATCGACGAAGAACTCGCCGCGCTGGAAGCGCTCTGGGACGAAGCACCGCCCGACCCGCAGGCCGCGCGTGCGCACCAGCATCTGCCCGTCGTGGAACGGCCGATCCGGGTGGTGGGCACCGACAGCCCCTTGAGCCGCGACGTCTGGGGCGAACTGGGTGCGCCGCGCCAGCGTTCGCTGGTGCGCACGCGATTGCGCAAGCAGGCCCGGCACGTGGGCCAGGTCATGGGCGTCGACCTCGTGCGGCAGCTGGTCGACCAGGTCGCGCAGGACCCGCGCCTGCTCGCGCCGGTGCGCGAGGCCATGGTGGCCCTGGAGCCTTCGCTGGCCCGCCTCGCCATGCATTCGCCGCGCTTCTTCGGCGAGGCGGACAACCCCGCACGCAAGCTGCTCGAAGGCGTGGCGCAGCGCAGCTTCAAGTACAACGACGAGTTCTCGACCGAGTTCCGCGATTTCTTCGACGGCGTCACGCGCTGCTTCAACGGCCTGAACGGCGTCGAGGCGCTCACGGACGCGAAGCCCTTCGAGCAGGCCCTCGGGGCATTGGAGCGCGGGTGGACGGCGCAGGACCGCGAAGAAGGGCGCCAGCGCGAACAGGTCATCGAGGCGGTGAAGCTCGCCGAGCAGCGCCAGGGCGAAGCCGAGCGCATCGCCTGGGACCTGAGCCAGCGCAGCGACCTCGACGGCGCGCCGGCCGTGGTGCAGGACTTCCTCTTCGGGCCGTGGTCGCTGGTCATCGCGCACGCGCGCCTGGCGAATCCCGGCGCCGACATGGACCCGGGCGGCTACATCCGCGTGATCGCCGACCTGCTGTGGAGCGTCAAGCGCCAATCGATCCTGAGCGACCCCGGCCGCGCCTTCGAGGTCATTCCTCGCATGCTGCCGACGCTGCGGGCCGGGCTGGACCTGCTCGGCCACGCGCCGTCGGAAACCGCCAATTTCTTCGAGGCCCTGGAACGCCTGCACCGGCCGGTGCTGAAGCTGCGTGCCAAGCTGCGGCAGTCGTCGCTGCACGCCGAACTGGCGGCCGCCCCGCTCGACGCCGACCTGCAGCCCGCGCCGGCGCAGAAGCCGCAGCCCCACGAGGCTCTGTGGCTGCAGGACGAGGAATTGCGAGCGTTCGGCTTCGAAGACACCCTGCCCAGCGACTACGCCGCCCTCGAACCGGAGGCCGGCCAGGCGATCTCCGCGGCCACGGCCGCCGGTGTGTCGCTGACGGCGGCGCAGGCCGACGCCTTGATCGCGGGCCTGGAAGAAGGCAGCTGGGTGGACCTGTTCAGCAAGCAGCGCTGGCGGCGCGCGCGGCTCACTTGGGCGAGCGGCAAGCGCACGCTGTTCATGTTCGTGAGCCACGGCGGCCGCCCGCATTCGATGACGCATCGCAGCCTGCAGCGCCTGGTGATGAACCAGCTGCTTCGGCCGCTTCAGGCGCACGAAGTCGTGCAGCATGCGCTCGACACGCTGGTGCGCCCGCAAAGCGAGCCGCTTGCGGCCTGATCAAGCGGTCGCTTCGATCCGTCGCGACAGTTCCGAGCCGCGCGTCCGCAGGAACTGCGTGAGCAGTTGCGCGTAATCCTCGCTGGCCGCCGCACGCACCGATGGCCGCTGCGCCAGCGCGTCGCGCCACGCGCGCACCTTCGGCAGCCCGTTGAAGAAGCCGGCGATGCCCAGTGCCCCGAACACCTCGAAATAGCGGAACACGGGCGCGAACGCCGCATCGACCAGGCCGAACCACGGCCCGGCGAAATACGGGCCCTGCGCGTCGATCACGGCCTCGAGTTGTGCGAAGCGCGCCCGCAGCTCCTCGCGCCGCGTCTCGAGCGACCGCGCGTCGGCCGCACCGTAGAACGCGCCGATCGCGTTCAGCAAGCCGGAGCCGAACTCGATCCAGGCGCGGTGGCGGGCGCGCTCCAGCGCGTCCTGGGGATGCAGGTGCGGCGCGAACACGTCCTCGAGGTACTCGCAGATGACGGCCGATTCGAAGATCGGCTCGCCATTCACGACCAGCACCGGCGTCTTGCCCAGGGGCGAGATCGCGCGGAACCAGGCCGGCTTGTCGGCCAGATCGACCCAGCGCCGCTCGAACGGCACGCCCTTCTCGTCCAGCACGATGGCCACGCGCTGGACATAGGGGCACAGCCGCCAGCTGACCAGCGTGAGCGGTGTCACTTCAGCCCCTCCGCCGCGAGCGCCGCGCGCACCTGCGGGCGCGCGCGCACGCGGTCCATGTAGGCCGCGAGGTTCGGATAGGCCGCGAGGCTCATGCCGACCCAGGGCACCCAGTTCACGATCGCGAACGCGTAGGCATCGGCCACGGTGAAGCCGCGGCCCGCGATCCACTCGTTGTGCGCGAAGTGCCCGTCGAGCTCGGCGAACCGGGTGGCGATCCTGTCCTTCACCGCCTTGCGCGTCGAGTCCGCCGTTTCCTTGTGGAACAGCCACGGGCTGAACACCTTGTGCAGCTCGCTCGAGATGAACGTGAGCCACTGCAGCACCTGGAAGCGCTCGCCGCTGCCCGCGGGCGGCATCAGTCCGGTCGCCGGCGCCAGGTCGCCCACGTGCTGCAGCAGCGCGGCCGCTTCGGTGTGGCGGCTGCCGTCCTCCAGCTCCAGCACCGGCACGTAGCCGCGCGGGTTGATGTTGCGGAATTCGGGCGCCGTGGGGTCGACCTTCTGGAGGGCGAAGTCGGCGCCGGCCTCGCGCAACGCGATGTGCACGGCGAGCGAGCAGTAGCCGGGCGTGTAGTAGAGCTTCATCGGGATCCTTTGCGGTTGTGGCAACGAGGCGCCGACTGTAGGATTGCTCGTATGCAATGAAAATAAGCAGAAATGAAAACATCGATTGCGAAGGCGCAATACCAGCTTTCGGCCGCCGACCTCGAGGTGCTGCTCGCCCTGGCGCGTGGAGGCACCTTGGCCGAGGCGGCGGCGCGCCTGCGCGCGGACGCATCGACCGTGTTCCGCACGGTGCAGCGCGTCGAGAAGGCGCTGGGGCAGCGCCTCTTCGAGCGCTCGCGCGGCGGCTACCTGCCGAGCGATACGCTGCTGGAGATCGTGCGCCATGCCGAGCGCATCGAAAGCGAACTGGAGGCCGCGCGAGCCGCGGCCGCGGGGTCGCAGCGCGAGCTCATGGGGCGCGTGCGCATCACCACCACCGATTCCGTGCTGCGCGGTCTCGTTCTGCCCGCTCTCAAGCCGCTGGCCGCCGAACATCCGCGCCTGCAGTTCGAGGTGACGTCGACCAACGAGCTCATGAGCCTGACGCGGCGCGATGCGGACCTCGCGCTGCGCGCCACGCCGAGACCGCCCGAACACCTCGTGGGCCGGCACCTGGGGACGATCCAGTTCGTGATCTGCGCCGCGCGCTCGCTGCCCGCCCGCCAACGGCACAAGGCATTCGACGAGCTCCCCTGGATCGCGCCCGACGACGCGATGCCCGATCATCCCTCGGTGCGCTGGCGGCGCAAGCATTGGCCGAAGCTCGCGCCGTCGCTGCATGTGGACGGCATCGTCGGGGTGGTCGACGCGGTCCAGTGCGGGCTGGGCGTCGGCATCGTGCCGCTCTTCATGCTCGGCCGCGAACGCGGGCTCGTCGCGCTGTCGAAGCCGCTGGAGGGCTGCGAATCCCAGCTGTGGCTGCTCGCCCATCCGGAATCGCGCCACCTGCGGCGCATCGCCGCCACTTACCAGCACCTCGGCCAGGCGATCCGCCTGCCGGATAAACTGGCCTCGTGAGCGCCGCTCCCGACCTTCGCCCCGACTGCTGCCCGCTGTGCGGTCAGCCCAACCAGTGCGCGATGGACATCGAGCGCGTGACCGGCGAGAAGCAGCCGCCCTGCTGGTGCACGCAGGTCGATTTCAGCGCCGAGCTGCTCGCGCGCGTGCCGCCCGAACGCCAGCGGCTCGCCTGCATCTGCCCTCATTGCGCCGGCCCGCGCACGGATTGACCGCATGTGCCAGCTCCTCGGGATGAACTGCAACACGCCGACGGACGTGACGTTCAGCTTCACCGGCTTCGCCCAGCGCGGCGGCCGCACCGACCACCACGCCGATGGCTGGGGCATCGCCTTCTTCGAGGGCGTGGGGCTGCGCCACTTCGTCGACCACCAGCCCGCGAGCGAATCGCCGGTGGCCGAGCTGATCCGCCGCTACCCGATCAAGAGCCGCAACGTCATCGCGCACATCCGCAAGGCCACGCAGGGCGCGATCGCGCTGGAGAACTGCCACCCGTTCGTGCGCGAGCTGTGGGGTCGCTACTGGGTGTTCGCGCACAACGGCAATCTCGAGAACTTCCATCCGCGCCTGCATGCCGCGTTCAAGCCGGTCGGCGCCACGGACAGCGAGCGCGCCTTCTGCTGGCTGATGCAGGAACTCGCCAAGTCGCATGCGGGCGTGCCCCATGTCGACGAGCTCACGCTGACGTTGCGCGAACTCGCCGCGCCCATCGCGAAGCACGGGCCGTTCAACTTCCTGCTGTCCAACGGCCAGGCGCTGTGGGCGCATTGCGCGACCAACCTGTTCCATGTCGAGCGCAAGCACCCGTTCTCCCATGCGCAACTGAAGGACGAGGACCTGAGCGTGGATTTCGCGCGCAACACCACGCCGCACGACAAGGTCGCGGTGGTGGTCACGGCGCCGCTCACCGTGAACGAGGACTGGCGGCAGATGAAGCCCGGGGAGCTGCGCGTGTTCGTGGATGGCGAGACCCGCGACTGATTCCTGCGAAAAACTACCCGCGGCGCTGGCGCCGATTCCTCACAAAGCGACGCGCATCGCCTGCTCTACTCCGGTGCAGTTCACCGGAGCTGGAAAGATGGCAAGGGAATACTTTTTCGATCGCGGGGAGTGCGGAGTCCTCGACTTCGAGGTGGTGGCGAGCGAGTTCGTCGTTGCGACGGCAACCGCATCCGACATCCCCGAGTACACGCCGTTGTCAGCCTTGCTGGACCGCGTGCGCAAGGCGTTCGGCATCGAGGCCGCGTTCATCTCGGAGTGGGCGGACGGCGAGCCGGTCGTGCGCGGCCAAGCCGAACGCAGCGAGCTGGACGCGCTGCAACGCCTGTATGGCCTGCGCCTGCTGGGAAGCGACGCGTGCGCAGGCACGTCGTTCCGCTTCGACGCGGTGCCGGTGGTCGCGGATGACGGCACCTTCCACGGCACCTTGTGTTGCCGCCGCGAGGACCCGGCGCAGGCGGACGCGTTGCGCTCGGTGGCCCACCTGATCGCGAACTGGTTCGACGAGGCGCAGCCGGCGATGCCGGCCTAACGGGCCAACGCGCGCTCGAGCGCGTCGAGGAACATCTTCGGCACGTCGAAGCCGGCCTGCTGCGTGATCTCCTGGAAGCAGGTCGGGCTGGTGACGTTGATTTCGGTGAGGTAATCGCCGATCACGTCCAGGCCGACCAGCAACAGGCCGCGCGCGGCGAGCACCGGGCCGATGGCTTCGGCGATCTCGCGGTCGCGCGCCGAGATCGGCTGGGCGACGCCCTTGCCGCCGGCCGCGAGGTTGCCGCGGATCTCGCTGCCCTGCGGGATGCGCGCGAGGCAGAAGGGCACCACCTCGCCGCCGATGATCAGCACGCGCTTGTCCCCCCGGGCGATCTCGGGCACGAAGCGCTGCACCATGATCGTGGTGGCGCCGTGGTGGTTCAGCGTCTCGATGATCGAGCCGAGATTGAGGCCGTTGCGGCCGACGCGGAAGATGCCCATGCCGCCCATGCCGTCCAGGGGCTTCAGGATGATCTCGCCGTGGCGTTCGTGGAAGCGCTTGACCTCCTCGGCGTCGCGCGTGACGAGCGTGGGCGACGTGAACTGCGCGAACTCCATGATCGCGAGCTTCTCGGGATGGTCGCGCAGCGCCGCCGGGCTGTTGAACACGCGTGCGCCCTCGCGCTCGGCCTGGCCGAGCAGATGCGTCGCGTAGAAATATTCGCTGTCGAACGGCGGGTCCTTGCGCATGAGCACCGCGTCGAACTCCTTCAGCGCGACCTGCCGGCTGGCCGTCTCTTCGAACCAGTCGTGCTCGTCCCCGGTGAGGCGGATGTCGCGCACCGTGGCTGCGACCTGGGAACCCGATTCCCACACGAGGTGGCGCGGCTCGCAGGCCGAGATGCGATGGCCGCGCCGCTGCGCCTCGCGCATCATCGAGAAGGTCGTGTCCTTGTAGGTCTTGAAGACTTCCAGCGGGTCGGCGACGAAGAGCAGGTCCATGGCCGTCACTGTTGCACAAAAAGCCCCGCCCTGCCCGCGGTCGGATCAAAGCCCGGATACTGCGGCGACCATGAAACTCTCCGACTTTTCCATCACGAAGAAATGGCCGGCGCAGCACCCCGGCCGCCTGCAGCTGTATTCGCTGACGACGCCCAACGGCGTGAAGGCGTCGATCATGCTGGAGGAAACGGGCCTGCCGTACGAGCCGCACTACGTGAGCTTCGAGACGAACGACCAGGTCTCGCCCGAGTTCCTGTCGCTGAACCCGAACAACAAGATCCCGGCCATCATCGATCCCGACGGCCCGGGCGGGGCAGCGCTGTCGCTGTGGGAATCGGGCGCGATCCTGATCTATCTGGCGGACAAGACCGGCCAGCTGATCCCGAAGGATGCGGCGCGCCGCTACGAGACGATCCAGTGGCTGATGTTCCAGATGGGCGGCATCGGCCCCTTCTTCGGCCAGGTCGGCTTCTTCGTGAAGTTCGCCGGCAAGGACATCGAGGACAAGCGCCCGCGCGACCGTTATGTGGACGAGTCGAAGCGCCTGCTCGGCGTGCTGGACCGGCACCTCGAAGGCAAGGCCTGGATCATGGGCGACGAGTACACGATCGCCGACATCGCGACCTTCCCCTGGGTGCGCAACCTGGTGGGCTTCTACGGGGCGGGCGAGCTGGTGGCGTTCGACCGGTTCGCCAACGTCAGGCGCGTGCTCGATGCCTTCGTCGCGCGGCCGGCGGTCCAGCGGGGGCTGAAGATTCCGGCCAAGCCGGGAACCTAGCCCTGGAAGCGGGCACAGAACGGTTCAGGACGTTTAAGGCTTGCTCAGGACCTGAGGGCCGACGGGAGTCGAAGATGCACTCGTCGGCCCACCCTTGGGTACCGGAGGTCACGATGCCATCCCGATTCAAGCCTCATTCCCGTTTCGCGCTCGTGCTGTCGGTCGTTGCCGCGACCCTGATGACCGGCGCCATGTTCGGCGTGGTCCTCACCGGCATCACCAGCGGGCCCGAGCAAACGGCGCTCGTCGCGGCCGCCCCCTCGCAGGCCTGAGGTTCAGATCTCGACCTTCGCCCCCAGCTCCACCACCGAGTTGTTCGGCAGGTGCAGGAAGTCGGCAGCGCCGCTGGCGTTGTGGTGCATCTGCGCGAACAGCTTTTCGCGCCAGGGCGCCATGCCGCCGCCGATGGTGGGAATGACGGTGTCGCGCGACAGGAAGTAGCTGGTCTTCATGCGGTCGATCTCGCAGCCGTGCGCGCGGATCTGCTCGAGCGCGCGCGGCACGTCGGGATCGTTCTTGAAGCCGTAGTGCAGGATCACCTGCCAGCAGCTGTGGCCGAGCGGCTCGACCTCGACCCGCTTGTTGATGCCGATCCAGGGCACCTCGTGGCTGCGGACGCTGACGAACAGGTTCTGCTCGTGCAGGACCTTGTTGTGCTTGAGGTTGTGCAGCAGCGCATTGGGCACCGCGCCCGGTTCGGCCGTGAGGAACACCGCCGTGCCTTCGACGCGCGTCGGCGGGTTGACGAACACCGCTTCGAGAAAGCTCTTGAGGTCGATGGCGTCGGCGCGCAGCTTCTCGTTGAGCAGCTCGCGCCCGTGCTTCCACGTCATCATCAGCGTGAAGATGCAGCCGCCGATCAGCAGCGGGAACCAGCCGCCCTCCACCAGCTTGAGCAGGTTCGACGCGAAGAAGGTGAAATCGACGATGAAGAACCAGCCGGTCACCACCAGGCAGAGCACCAGCGGGTAGTGCCAGCCGTAGCGGATCACGAAGAAGGTCAGCGTCGTCGTGATCAGCATGTCCATCGTCACCGCGATGCCGTAGGCGGCGCCCAGGTTCTCGGACGAGCGGAACAGCACGACGGCCAGCACGATGGCCACGAACAGTCCCCAGTTGACGAACGCGATGTAGATCTGCCCGGTGTCGCGCACGCTGGTGTGCTGCACGTTCAGGCGCGGCAGGTAGCCGAGCTGGATCACCTGCTTGGTCACCGAAAAGGCGCCGGTGATCAGGGCCTGCGACGCGACCACCGTCGCGAGCGTCGCCAGCACCACCAGCGGCAGCAGCGCCCAGTCCGGCGCCATGAGATAGAACGGGTTCTTCACCGCCTCCGGGTTCACCAGCAGCAAAGCGCCCTGTCCGAAGTAGTTCAGCGTGAGCGCCGGCATCACGACGGAGAACCAGGCGATACGGATCGGCCGCTTGCCGAAGTGGCCCAGGTCCGCGTACAGCGCCTCGGCGCCCGTCACGCACAGCACCACTGCGCCGAGGATGACGAAGGTGACTACCGGCTGGTGGGCCATGAACAGCAGCGCATGATGGGGGCTCAGCGCCTGCAGGATCTCGGGATGCTTCACGATGTGCGACACGCCGAGCACGGCGATCGCCACGAACCAGATCAGCGTGACCGGCCCGAAGTAGCGGCCGATGCCGCCGGTGCCGCGCTTCTGCAGCACGAACAGCGCGAACAGGATCAGCAGCGTGAGCGGGATCACCGCTTCCTTGAAGTGCGGTGACAGGACTTCCAGGCCCTCCACCGCCGACAGCACGGAGATCGCCGGCGTGATCACGCCGTCGCCGTAGAAGAGCGAGGTGCCGAAGATGCCCACGCCGAGCAGCACGCGGCGCAGCTGGGGCTTGTCCTTCACGGCCTGCGAGGCCAGCGCGAGCATCGCGATCAGCCCGCCCTCGCCGTTGTTGTCGGCCCGCAGCACGAGCACGACGTACTTGATCGAGACGATGACCGTCAGCGTCCAGAAGAAGATGGACAGGATGCCGTAGACGTTGGCCGTGGTGAACGGCACCAGCCCGGTGGAGAAGACGCTCTTGACCGCGTAGAGCACGCTGGTGCCGATGTCGCCGTAGACGACGCCGATGGCGCCGAGCGTCAGGGCTGCGAGCGAAGTTTTCGAGTTCTGCAACGAATGCGACCCCGCCTTGCCTCGCCTCCTGGCCGGTCGGGGTTCCGGATCCTTGGGAGCCGCTATTGTGCGCCGGGGCGGCGCCGGGGATCCGGCGGATTGTTGCAATGCAGCAACGCCCCGCCCCGCTTTAGTCGTAGGTCTCGGCCTCGGGGTCGGTGGCTTCCAGCTCGTAGCTGGCGGCCAGCATGGCGAGCCGCCCGATCACGCCGTACATGTAGAAGCGGTTCGGCGCGCTCGCTCCCGGCCTCTCGCCGGGCTGGGGCAAGCGCGTACTCTCGGCGAAGGCCAGCGGCACGAAGTGCGAGCCCGGTGCGTTGAGGTTCTCGTCGCTGCCACGGTCCGCATGCACGCGGTAGAAGCCGCCGACCACGTAGCGATCCATCATGTAGACCACCGGCTCGGCCACCGCGTCGTTGATGCGCTCGTTGGTCAGTACGCCTTCCTGGATGATGACCTGGTGCACTTCCTGGCCGTCCTTGATGACGGACATCTTGTTCTTGGTCTTGCGGTTGACCTCTTCCAGGTCCTTGATGTCGCGCACCGTCATGATGCCCATGCCGTAGGTGCCGTTGTCGGCCTTCACCACCACGAAGGGCTTCTCGTTGATCCCGTACTCCTTGTACTTCTTGCGGATCTTCGTGAGCAGCGCGTCGACGTTGGACGTGAGGCAGTCCATGCCGGCGCCGTCGCTGAAGTCGATCTCGCCGCACACGTTGTACATCGGGTTGATCAACCAGGGGTCGGCACCGATCATCTTGCCGAAGCGCTTGGCCACCTCCTCGTAGCTCTTGAAGTGGTTGCTCTTGCGGCGCACCGACCAGCCCGCATGCAGCGGAGGCAGCAGGTACTGTTCGTGGATCTCCTCGAGGATGCCCGGCGTGCCCGACGACAGGTCGTTGTTCAGCAGGATCGTGCAGGGGTCGAAGTCCTTCAGGCCCAGGCGCCGGCGGCTGCGCACCACGGGCTCGAGCGTGATGGTGTCGCCCATGGGCAGCTGGATGGTCTTGGGCTCCTTGATCTCCGGATCGATCGAGCCGATGCGCACGTTCAGGCCGGCCATGTGGAAGATGCGCTTGAGCTGCAGCAGGTTGGCCAGGTAGAACGTGTTGCGGGTGTGGTTCTCGGGGATGACCAGCAGGTTCTTCGCGTCCGGGCAGATCTTCTCGATCGCCGCCATTGCCGCCTGCACCGCCAGCGGCAGCATCTCCGGCGTCAGGTTGTTCCAGCCGCCCGGGAACAGGTTGGTGTCCACCGGCGCCAGCTTGAAGCCCGCGTTGCGCAGGTCCACCGAGGTGTAGAACGGCGGCGTGTGCTCCATCCACTCGAGACGGAACCAGCGCTCGATGGCGGGCATGGACTCGAGCACGCGCTGCTCGAGCTCGTTGATCGGGCCGGTCAGGGCGGTGATGAGATGGGGAACCATGCGGCAGCGGCCTTGATATCCAAAGATTCTATGGATATGGGGCCGACCTTGGCTGTCGCAAGACTTAGCTGATCATTAAGCGCGGACTTCGCCGTTGCCCAGCACGATCCATTTGAGCGACGTCAGGCCCTCGATGCCCACCGGCCCGCGCGCGTGGAACTTGTCGGTGCTGATGCCGATCTCCGCGCCCAGCCCGTACTCGAAGCCATCGGCGAAGCGCGGGCTCGCATTCACCATGACGCTGGCCGAATCGACCTCGCGCAGGAAGCGCTGCGCGTGGAGGTGGTCGGTGGTGACGATCGCGTCGGTGTGGTGGCTCGAATAGTGGTTGATGTGGGCGATGGCGGCATCGAGGTCGTCCACCACCTTCACGGCGATGACGGCCGCGAGGTATTCCTCGTACCAGTCCTGCTCGGTGGCCGGCTTCAGCTTCGCACCGGAGACCTGGTCGAGGATGGCCTGTGCTTCCGGGTCGCAGCGCATCTCCACGCCTTTGGCCGCGAACACGGCGCCGATCTTCGGCAGGAAGGCGGCCGCGACCTCGCGCGCCACCAGCAGGCCTTCGATGGCATTGCAGGGGCTGTACTTCTGCGTCTTGGCGTTGTCGGCGACTTTCACCGCCATGTCGATGTCGCAGGGCGCGTCGACGAAGACATGGCAATTGCCGTCCAGGTGCTTGATCACCGGCACCTTGGCATCGCGGCTGATGCGCTCGATCAGGCCCTTGCCGCCACGCGGGATGATCACGTCGACGTGCTGCGGCATCGCGATGAGCTGGCCGACGGCCTCCCGGTCGGTGGTCTGCACGAGCTGCACGGCGTCGCCGGGCAGGCCCGCCTCGACCAGCGACTCCTGCACCAGTGCGCTGAGCGCGCGATTGGAATGGATCGCCTCCGAGCCGCCGCGCAGGATGCAGGCATTGCCGCTCTTGATCGACAGGCTCGCCGCTTCGATCGTCACGTTGGGGCGGCTCTCGTAGATCATGCCGAACACGCCGATCGGCACGCGCATCTGGCCCACGCGGATGCCCGAGGGCTGCTGCTTCATGCCGATGATTTCGCCGATCACGTCGGGCATGGCCGCGAGCTGCTCGCAGCCCTGCGCGACGGTCTCGATGACCTTGGGCGTGAGCCTGAGGCGATCGACCATCGGTGCGGCCAGGCCTTCTTTCGTCGCATGCTCGATGTCGCGCGCGTTCTCGGTGGCGAGCGCATCGACGCTCGCGCGCAGCTTCGCGGCGAGCGTGCGCAGGGCGAGATTCTTCGTGGCCGCGTCCGCCCGCGCCATCGCCGCCGACGCCTCGCGGGCGCGGGCGCCCAGCGTCTGCATGTATTCGGCGATGTTGAGGGCGTTCACGCCCCGATTATCGCGCGGCTCCCGCATTCCCTTGCGGGACGGCGCATTCCTGGCACAGCGAGAAGGCCAGCCGCTGCAGCGCCTGCCAGCCGTCGCTCGGCCAGCCCGGCGCCTTCAGGCCCTTCACGATGCCGTCGACCAGGTGCGCGGCGTACAGCAGGTTGTCCAGCGCGGTGGACGACAGGCGCGGCAGCACGCGCTCGAACAGCCGCTCCTTGATGCCCCACACGCGCTGTTCGCGCAGGGCGACCGGCAGCGGCCGGCCCGCGGCCATCGCGTCCTTCACGCGCTTGAGGGCGCGGATGTCCTCGGCGAGCGTGTAGTGCACCAGCACCTCGGCCTCGCCCTCGGCTTTCAGCCCGTCGAGCATGCGCTGCACCCGCGCGGCCTGGCCGGCGAGCACGGCTTCGGACAGCTTGAAGACGTCGTAGCGCGCGACGTTGAGCACCGCGCTCTCGACCTGGTCGAAGCCGAGTTCGCCTGGCGGATGGAGCAATCCGAGCTTCTGGATTTCCTGGTGGGCGGCGAGCAGGTTGCCCTCGACGCGATCGGCGAAGAACTGCAGCGTGCGCTGGCCTTCCTCGCCGCCGGCCACGCGCTGGCCTTGCTGCGCGAGGCGCTGGGCGATCCATTGCGGCAGGGCGCCGCGCTCGATCGGGTCGAACTGGATCGCGACGCCGTTCTGTTCCAGCGCGCCGAACCAGGCCCCCTTCTTCGTCTGGAAATCGAGCCGGGGCAGCAGCACCAGCGTGAGCGTGCTGTCGTTGCCGGGCGCACTCTCGGCGAGCTGCTGCAGCGCGGGGCTGCCTTCCTTGCCGGGCTTGCCCGAGGGGATGTGGATCTCGACGATCTGCCGGTCGGCGAACAGGCTCATGGATCCACCGGCGGCGAGCACCTCGCTCCAGTCGAAGCGCGTGCCCGAGACGGTGTGCACGGTGCGCTCGGTGTAGCCCTGCGCGCGCGCCGCGGCGCGGATGGCATCGGCCGCTTCCTGCACCAGCAGCGGCTCGTCGCCGTGCAAGGTGTAAAGGGGCCGCAGCCCCTTGCCGAGATGTTGCTGAAGTTGTGCGGCCGCCAGCTGCATGCCGCGAGTTTAAGCGGCCAGCTTCTCGCCGCGCTGTACGCGGCCCTTGCAGACGTTGTTCAGCGCCAGCGTCAGGCAGAAGGCTGCGCCGCCCGAGCGGTTGAACGGGCCGAGCGGCACGAGGTGCACGTGGTAGCCGCGCGCCTGCAGCTCGCGCCGCAGCTGCCCGGAGCAGTGGCCCATCACGACCACGCGATCGATGCACACGGCGTTCACCGCGAGTGCGGCGGCGTCTTCGGCGGGCACCTCGATCAGCTTGTCGGCGCCCACGACGGCGCGGATCTGCGCCCGGCCCTCCTCGGTGAAGGCGCCCGGGTGGACCATCACCTCGCCGCCCGTGAGCACGCACAGTGCCGTGTCCAGGTGGTAGTAGTGCGGGTCCACCAGCTCGAGCGAGATCGTCGGGATGCCGAACACCTGCTCGATGGTGTGGTGCGCGGCGCGGCACGAACGCTGGCCGTGGCCCATCCACATGATGCGGCGGTGGGCGTCGAAGACGGCGTCGCCCGCGCCCTCGAAGTACACGCCTTCGGGGGTGCGCACCACCTGGTCGATGAGGCCGCGCGCCTGCAGCTGCTCGAACATGCGCCGGCCGTGCTCCTCCTCGCCGGCCCGCTCCTCGTTCAGGTAGCGTGCCAGGATCGCCTTGCCGTCCAGCACCACCGCGCAATTGGCGGTGAACACCAGGTCGGGCCAGCCCTGCGCGGCCGGCTTGACGATCACCTGGGTGCCCAGCTGCTCGTAGGTGGCGCGCAGGAAGTCCCAGCCGGCCTGCGCGTCACGGGCGAGGCGCTTGGCATCGAGCTGCCATTCGCGGGGGTTCATCCAGGGATTGATCGAGTAGGCCACCTCGAAGAAATCGGGTGGACTCATGAGGAACTGCGGCGGGGCGCCGCCGGTCGCGCTCGCCTCGATGGCAACCTCCACGCCCGGCCGATGCCCGGGCGCCGAGCCATTTATAGCGAGCTGCGCGCATTTTTCAAGCACGACGTCGCGGAAGCGGTCGACGGCGTCGTCGATCATCGCCTTGCCGATCGTGAGCGGCGGGGCGAAGCGGATCACGGTCTCGTGCGTTTCCTTCGACAGCACGCCGCGCCGCGCGAGCCGCTCGACCAGATCGCGCGCGGTCGCGTGCTTCGGGTCGATGTCCACGCCCACCCACAGGCCGCGGCCGCGCACGTCGCGGATGAGCCCGCCCGATTCGCGCATCACCGACCGCAGTCGCTCGTGCAGGTGCGCGCCCAGGGCCGCACTGCGCGCGACCAGGTTCTCGTCCTCGATCACGTTCAGCGCTTCGAGCGCGACGGCCGCCGCCAGCGCGTTGCCGCCGAAGGTCGAGCCGTGGCTGCCCGGATTGAAGACGTCCATCACGTTGGCGTCGGCCAGGAAGGCGCTGACCGGCAGCAGCCCGCCGCCGAGGGCCTTGCCCAGGATCAGCGCATCGGGGCGGATGCCCTCGTGCTCGAAGGCGAACCAGCGGCCGGTGCGGCCCAGGCCCGCCTGCACCTCGTCGTCGATCAGCAGGATCTCATGACGGTCGCACCACTCGCGCAGCTGCGCGAAGAAGCCCGGCGGCGGCACGATCACGCCGGCCTCGCCCTGGATCGGCTCGATCAGCACGGCGCAGGTGTTGCGCGTGGTCGCCTCGCGCACGCTCTTCATGTCGCCGAAATCGAAGTGCACGAAGCCCTCGGCCAACGGGCCGAAACCGGCCTTGTAGTCGGGCTCGCTCGAGAAGCTGATGATGGTGCTGGTGCGGCCGTGGAAGTTGCCGCGCGCGACCAGGATTTCCTGCTCGCCGTCCATGATGCCCTTGACGTAATGGCCCCAGCGGCGCGCGCACTTGATCGCGGTCTCCACCGCCTCGGCGCCGGTGTTCATCGGCAGCGCGCGTTCGAAGCCGGTGACCGCGCACAGCTTCTCGAGGAACGGGCCCAGCGTGGTGCCGTGGTAGGCCCGCGAGGTGACGGCAACCTTCTGGAGCTGGCGCGTGGCCGCCGCGACCAGGCGCGGGTGCAGGTGTCCGTGCGAGACGGCGGAATACGCACTCATCATGTCGATGTATTCGCGGCCCTCGACGTCCCAGACGAGACAGTCTTTCGCGCGGTCGACGACGACCGGCACCGGCGCGTAGTTGCGTGCGCCATAGCGCTGTTCTTTCCGAATGAAATCGGCGGTGTGGAGGGTGGATTTCGCGGTCATGGCAGGCTCCGGAGACGTGAAAAAAGTCTACGTCGCCCGGGACGCCGTCGGCGTGAATCGGAGGGGTGGGCACTGCCGCCCGCGGCAGTGATGAGGCAGGATCACTTCCGAATCGGAAGTGGAAATCCCTCGAACTCCTTGATCGTCTGGAGCTCGATGTTCGTGACGATCTTCTCGACGCCCAACGGGCCTTCGTCCAGCCACGCGTTGATCAGGCGGTGGTAATGCGCGAGCTGCGGGCAGGCGATGCGCACCAGGTAGTCGTAGCGCCCCGACACGACCCAGCAGCCCACCACTTCGGGCGTGGAGGCCATGCGCTTCTCGAAGCGCTGGATCGAGGCCTGCCGCTGGTCCTTCAGCGCGATTTCGGCGAAGACGCAGACCTGCTCGCCGAGCGCGGCGCGGTTGACCATCGCGCGGTAGCCCTCGATGACGCCGTTCGCCTCCAGCTTGCGCACGCGGTTGAGCGTGGCGCGGGCCGAGAGGTGGATGGCCTCGGACAAGGCCTGCACCGTCGTGCGGCCGTCCTTCTGCAGCAGTTCGAGCAGCTTGAGGTCCGCGCGATCGAGTTCCATCGACCTCAGATCGATTTCACCGCCGCGAGGCGCCGCATCAGCTGCTGCACGATGTCGCTTTGCATGCTGCGATAGAGCAGCTGCTCCTCGGCCTCTTTCGCGAGCGCCGCCGATTCGTTGTAGCTCACGTCCTGCTGCTGCACGATCTCGGACTCGGGGATCAGCTCCCGGCCATCGGGTGTTCGCAGCTTGAACTTCAGGCGCACGCGCAGCTCGAACTCGCGCACCTGGCCGGACGCATTGAGGCCGACCACGACCTTCTCGCGCTGCTCGTTCAGCACGTCCAGCACGACCTGCGCCCCGGCCTGCGTCTCGACCACCGACACGTTCCGGTTGGACTCGATGTTGCGCTTCAATTCCTTGCCGAGGGCCGAATTCGTGCCGACGTAGATCGTCCTGAAGGCGAAGTCCGGTGCCTGCCGCAGCTGAAAGCCGCAAGCCGTCACCAGGGGTGCGGCAGTGCAGGCCAGGAGTGTGCGCCTTTGCATCAGACCACCACGTTCACGAGACGGCCCGGCACGACGATCACCTTCTTCGCCGGCTTGCCGCCGCCGAACTGCGCGAAGGCCTCGTGCGCGGTCGCCGCCTTCTCGATCTCCTCGCGCGACGCGCCCGCAGGCACGCGGATGGAGCCGCGGTGCTTGCCGTTGACCTGCAGCACCAGCTCGACCTCCTCCTGCACCAGCGCGTCCTCGTCGACCTGGGGCCAGGGCGCATCGAGCAGCTCGCCGACGCGCTCGGCGTAACCGAGCTCGTGCCACAGCGCCTGCGCGATGTGCGGCGTCACCGGGTACAGCACGCGCAGCAGGATGCCGAAGCCCTCGCGCACGGCCGCGTCGGCGTGGGTTTCCGCCGTGCCCTTGAAGTCCTCCAGCGCGTTGAGCAGCTTCATCGCGCCGGACACCACCGTGTTGTACTGCATGCGCTGGTAGTCGTAGTCGACCTGGCGCAGCACCGTGTGGATCTCGCGCCGCAGCGCCTTGCTCTGCGCGCCCATAGCCGCTGCCGCCGGCGCGGCGCTGCCCGGCCCCATCTTGTGCCCGAAGCCCCACACGCGGCGCAGGAAGCGGAACGAGCCTTCCAGCGCGGCGTCGTTCCATTCGAGCGTGGCTTCCGGCGGCGCGGTGAACATCGTGTACAGGCGCGCCGTGTCGGCGCCGTACTTCTCGATCAGGTCCTGCGGGTCGACGCCGTTGTTCTTGGACTTGGACATCGTCGTCCAGCCCTCGTAGGTGACCGGCTGGCCGTCGTCCTTCGCCTTGGCCGAGATCACCTTGGCGTGTTCGTCGCGCTCGATGTCCAGCTCGCTGGCCCAGTAATAGCGCTTGCCGGTCTTCTCGCCGACGCGCACGAAGGCCTCGTTGAGCACCATGCCCTGCGTGAGCAACTTGGTGAAAGGCTCGTCCACCTTCACCAGGCCCATGTCGCGCATCACCTTGGTCCAGAAGCGTGCGTACAGCAGGTGCAGGATAGCGTGCTCGATGCCGCCGATGTACTGGTCCATCGGCATCCAGTACTGCGCGCCCTCGCCCACCATCGCGTCGGCCTTCTTCGGGTCGCAGTAGCGCATGTAGTACCACGCGCTGTCGACGAAGGTGTCCATCGTGTCGGTCTCGCGGCGCGCCGGCCGGCCGCACACCGGGCAGGTGCACTTGAGGAAATCCTCGCGTTTGGCCAGCGGGTTGCCGCTGCCGTCCGGCACGCAGTCCTGCGGCAGCACCACGGGCAGGTCCTTCTCCGGCACCGGCACGGCGCCGTGCTCGTCGCAGTGGATGATCGGGATCGGCGTGCCCCAGTAGCGCTGGCGGCTCACGCCCCAGTCGCGCAGGCGCCAGGTGGTCTTCTTCTCGCCCAGGCCCTTCTGCTGCAACGCATGCGCGACGGCATCGACGGCTTCCTGGTAGGCGAAGCCGCTGAAGATGTCCGAGTTGATCGTGACGCCGCGCTCCTTGTCCGCGTACCAGTCGTGCCAGTGCTTGTAATCGTAGGTCTCGCCGTCCACGTGCACGACTTCGAGGATCGGCAGGTCGTATTTCAGCGCGAAGGCGAAGTCGCGCTCGTCATGGCCCGGCACGCCCATCACGGCGCCGTCGCCATAACCCATGAGCACGTAGTTGCCGACCCAGACCTCCACCGGCTCGTTGGTGAGCGGGTGCACCACCTGCAGGCTGGTGGGCACGCCTTCCTTTTCCTTGAGCGCGAGTTCCGCCTCGGTCGTGCCGCCCTTCTTCGCGTCCTCGATGAACCGCGCGACCTTCGGGTTGGTGCGTGCGGCGTGCAGCGCCAGCGGATGCTCGGGCGCGACGGCGACGAAGGTCACGCCCATGATGGTGTCGGCGCGCGTCGTGAAGACGTACATGCGCCCGCCCTGGATCAACTCGCCGTCCTCGCCCCGGATGTCGTGCGTGAAGGCAAAGCGCACGCCTTCGCTCTTGCCGATCCAGTTCTCCTGCATCAGCTTCACGCGCTCGGGCCAGCCGGGCAGGCGGTGCTGCACGTGGTCGAGCAGCTCCTCGGCGTAGTCCGTGATCTTCAGGTAGTAGCCGGGGATCTCGCGCTTTTCCACCACGGCGCCGGTGCGCCAGCCCTTGCCGTCGATCACCTGCTCGTTGGCGAGCACGGTCTGGTCGACCGGGTCCCAGTTCACGACCTGGGTCTTGCGGTAGGCGATGCCCTTCTCGAGCATCTTCAGGAACAGCCACTGGTTCCACTTGTAGTAGGTGGGATCGCAGGTGGCGATCTCGCGCGACCAGTCGATGGCCAGGCCCATGGCCTGCATCTGGCCCTTCATGTACGCGATGTTCTCGTACGTCCACTTCGCGGGCGGCACGCCGTTCTTCATCGCCGCGTTCTCCGCCGGCAGGCCGAAGGCGTCCCACCCCATCGGCATGAGCACGTTGTACCCGTTCATGCGCAGGTAGCGCGTGAGCATGTCGTTGATGGTGTAGTTGCGCACGTGCCCCATGTGCAGCTTGCCGCTGGGATAGGGCAGCATCGAGCACGCGTAGAACTTCTTCTTGCGCGCGTCTTCGGTGACGCGGTAGGCGTCGCGCGCGGTCCAATGCGCCTGCGCGGTGCGCTCCACTTCGCCGGGGATGTACTTTTCCTGCATCCTACAAATTGTAGGGGGCGGGCGATGGGCTTTCAGCGCGTGCCGGGATCGGCGACGAAGCCGATGCGATTCAGCCCGGCCTTCTGGGCGGCGCCCATGATCTCCACGACACGCCCGTAGGGCACGCCGGCGTCGGCGCGCAACTGGATCTCGGTGTCGGGGTTGGCCTTGGCGGCCTGCGCCAGCCGCTGGGCGAGCTGCTCGGTGGTCGCCGGCTTGTCGTCCACGAACGCCTGGCCGCTCTTGTCGAGGAGCACGGTGACGAACAGCGGCGCGTCGGACGGCTTGGCCGCCTCGGTCCGGGGCAGGTCCAGCCGCACCGAGCTGGCCAGCAGCGGCGCCGTGATGATGAAGATGACCACCAGCACCAGCATGACGTCCACCAGCGGCGTCATGTTGATGTCGCTCATCGGTTGGGGACCGACGGTGCGTTCGAGGCGGCCGAATGCCATGGTCAGCGGGCCGTGTCCGGGTGCGTCAGGAGTTCGCGCAGGTCACGCGCGAAGCCTTCCAGGTCGGCTTCGATGCGGCCGATGAAGCGGCCGAAGATGTTGTAGCCGAGCACGGCGGGAATGGCCACGGCCAGGCCGGCGGCGGTCATGATGAGCGATTCGCCCACCGGGCCCGCGACCTTGTCGATCGTGATCTGCCCGGCGGCGGCGATGCCGGTCAGCGCGTGATAGATGCCCCACACCGTGCCGAGCAGGCCGACGAAAGGCGCGGTCGATCCCACGGTGGCCAGCAGCACCTGCCCGAACTGCAGCTTGTCGATGACGCGATGGAGCGCATCGCGCAGCACGCGCGTGAGCTGCTGCGAGCGGTCGCCAGCGGCCGCCAGCGAGCCCGGCGCCTGGCCTTGCGTCGCCGTGATCAGCGGCATCACGAGCGATTCGCGGTCGAAGGCGCCGACCTTCTGCTGCGCCTCGGGGATCGACGGCGATTGCCAGAACGCCGCCGTGCTGCGGCCGACGTCACCGGTCGCGCGCTTGAGCAGCCAGGCCTTCCACAGGATCACCACCCAGCTCGCCACCGACATCGCCAGCAGCACGACCGCGACGAGTCGGGTAATCGCGTCGCCGTTGCCGAGCAAATCCCAGAAGTTCATGTGGCCCCCTTGGCGCTGCGCGCCGTCCCCCCGAGGGGGAGCGAGCGCTTCCGGAGCGGCCGCGCGGCGCTCATCCGCGCAGGCCGAGCACGTCGAACATGTCGAACAGGCCCTTCTTCTTGCCGGCCAGGAAACGCACGGCGCGCAGGCTGCCGTCGGCGTAGCCCTGCCGGCTGTTGGACTTGTGCGATATCTCGATGCGCTCGCCATTGCCCGCGAAGAGCACCGTGTGGTCGCCGACGATGTCGCCGCCACGGATGCTGGAGAAGCCGATCGTTCCGGCATTGCGCTCGCCCGTCACGCCCTCGCGCGCATAGACGGCGCAGTCCTTGAGCTCGCGCCCGGTCGCCTGGGCGATCACCTCGCCCATCTTGAGCGCGGTGCCCGAGGGCGCATCCACCTTGTGGCGGTGGTGCGCCTCGATCACCTCGACATCGAAACCGCTGGCCAGCGACTTGGCCGCCAGCTCGAGCAGCTTCATCGTCACGTTCACGCCCACGCTCATGTTGGGCGACATGACGATCGCGATGTCGCGGGCCGCGTCGCGGATCTGTTCCTTCTGCCCTTCGCTGAAGCCGGTGGTGCCGATCACGAGGTTCACCTTCAGCTCGCGGCAGGCCCGCAGGTGCTCCAGCGTGCCCTCGGGACGGGTGAAGTCGATCAGCACCTCGCTGCCGGCCAGCGCCGCCCGCACATCCGCGGTCACCGGCACGCCGCTGGCGTGGCCGAGGAAGGCGGCGGCGTCGTTGCCGATCGCCGGGCTGGCGGCCACGTCGGTGGCGCCGGCCAGCTGGCAATCGCCGGAGGCGCGGATCGCCTCGATCAGCATGTGGCCCATGCGCCCGCTCGCGCCGGCCACGGCCACCTTGTGCATCGCGTTCACCCCAGCCATGCGATTCCTTTCAGCGCGACTGGCCTTCGAGCGGCGGGTAGTTCGCCGACGCGGATGCGGGCGGCGGCTCGGGGGGCGCCGCCGGCGGCTTGTTCTCCTCGGCGAAGCGGCGCAGCTTGTCCTCGCTGGCTTCGAGCTCGGGCACCTTGGCGTTCTTGCGTTTGTTGTCCAGCGCCGCGACGAACTCCGACTCCGTCGGCATCTCGTCGCCTTCCCAGCGCTGGAGCTGGTCCCCGCTGAAGTACACGGCCAGCTTGTGCTCCTGCGGCGCCACACCCTGGCGGCGGATCGTGAACACGTAATCCCAGCGGTCCTGGTGGAAGGCGTCGGCGATCAGCGGCGTGCCCAGGATGTCGCGCACCTGCGTGCGGCTCATGCCGGTCTTGAGCGCATTCACCTGCTCGCGCGAGACGAAGTTGCCCTGCACGATCTCGACCTTGTAGGGCGTGACGATGCCGGCGATGCTGCGCGAGGCGCTGTCGAAGCTGCCGCAGCCGGCGACGAGCGCGCAGGCGGCGGCGACGAGTGCGGCGCGCGCGGCAGGGGAAGACAGGACGGGCATGGGGCTGGACGCGAGTGGCGATATGATCGAAATGATTGTAGCGGCAGGGCTTTCGCACCCGCCGCGGGACCCATGGCCAACATCGACGAACTCAAGAGCACGGGCCTCAAGGCCACCGCGCCGCGGCTGAAGATCCTGGACGTCTTCCACCGGGGCGACCAGCGGCACATGACGGCCGAAGACGTGTTCCGCATCCTGCTGCAGGACCATTCGGACATCGGCCTGGCCACCGTCTACCGCGTGCTCACCCAGTTCGAGCAGGCCGGCATTCTCACGCGCAGCCACTTCGAGAGCGGCAAGGCCGTCTACGAGCTGAACGAGGGCACCCACCACGACCACCTGGTGTGCATCGATTGCGGGCGGGTCGAGGAGTTCTACGACGCCGAGATCGAGAAGCGGCAGAACGCGGTGGCCAAGGTCAAGGGCTTCGAGATCGCCGACCACGCGCTGAGCCTGTACGCGCGCTGCACGAAGAACCCGTGCCCGCACCGGCCGAAGTAGCGCACAAGCCTAGGCCCCGCCCTCCATCGCGCGGCGGTGCCGCTCGACGAACTCCTGGTAGGTATCGACGCCGCGCAGCTGCAGGATGGTGTTGCGCACGGCCGCTTCCACGAGCACGGCGATGTTGCGGCCGGCGACCACCTGGATCACGGCCTTGCGCACCGGCACGCCCAGCACGTCCTGCGTGAGCGGCTCGTAGGGCAGGCGCTCGTACTCGCGCTCGAGCGTCTCGCGCCGCACCAGGTGCACGATCAGCTTCAGGCGCATCTTCCGGCGCACCGCCGTCTCGCCGAAGATGGCGCGGATGTCGAGCAGGCCGATGCCGCGCACTTCCAGCAGGTTCTGCAGCAGCTCGGGGCAACGGCCCTCGATGGTCGTCTGGTTGATGCGGTAGAAGTCCACCGCGTCGTCGGCGACCAGGCCGTTGCCGCGCGAGATCAGCTCCAGCCCCAGCTCGCTCTTGCCCAGGCCCGATTCGCCCGTGATCAGCACGCCCAGGCCCAGGATGTCCATGAACACACCGTGCATCGACGTGCGCTCGGCGAAGTGCTTGGACAGGTACGCCCGCAGCACGTCGATGACGAACGCCGACGGCTCGTGCGTCGCGAACATCGGGATCTGCGCCCGCTCGCACATCTGCAGCAGCGCGTCGGGCGCGACCTGGTTGTCCGTCAGCACCAGCACGGGCGGCTCGAGCGTCACGATGCGCGAGATGCGGCGTGCGCAATCCTCCACCGTCGCGTTGGTGAGGTAAGCGATCTCCCGCTCGCCCAGGATCTGCACCCGGTAGGGGTGGATGTAATTGAGGTAGCCGACCAGGTCCGCGCCCGAGCGCGCGGCGCGCACGGCGATCTCGTCGAAGCGGCGCTCGGACGCGCCCAGCCCCGCCACCCATTCCCATTTGAGCTGGGCGCGGTGGTCTTCGAACAGGACGTCGGCGCTGACGACGGTGGGTTTCACGAGCGCGGGCCGGGCATCAGTTCGGCTGCGACGATTGCCAGGTGGCAATCAGGCGGTGCAGCTCGGCGGCGTCGGTGCTGTTCTTCATCTTCTCGCGCAGCGGCGCGTCGGACAGCAGCTCCGCGATCTCGGAGAGGATTTCCAGGTGTTTCTGGGTCGCCGCCTCGGGCACCAGCAGGAAGATCAGGAGCGCCACCGGCTGCTCGTCCGGCGCGTCGAAGCCGATCGGCTGGGCCAGCTGGAACAGCGCCGCCATCGGCGCCTTCAGCCCCTTGATGCGGCCGTGCGGGATCGCCACGCCGTGGCCGAGGCCGGTCGAGCCCAGGCGTTCACGGGCGAACAGGCTGTCGGTGATCAGGGCGCGCGACAGGCCGTGCAGGTTCTCGAACAGGAGGCCGGCCTCCTCGAACGCGCGCTTCTTGCTGGTCGCGTCGACGCTCACTAGAACCTGAGCGGCAGGCAGGATGGACGCAAGGCGGTTCATGGTTGCGGTCATCCATTATGCACCGCAACAGAAACGTCATTGGGGAAAGCCGGCCCACAAAGCACGAGGCCCCCGAAGAGGCCCCGGTCGGCGGCTCACATGATCCGCTTGACCTTGCACTGGTGGTCCTGCACCCGGTCCTTGTGCCTGCCGACCTGGCGGTCGAGCTTGTCGACCAGCTCATCGAGGGCGGCATAGAGGTCCTCGTGCCAGCTTTCGGCGAACATGTCGTTGCCTTTCACGTGGATCATGCATTCGGCGCGCTGTCGTCGTTCCTTCTCCTTCAGTTTCTCCACGGTGAGCAGGACCCGAACATCGACGACCTGGTCAAAGTGCCTTGTGATTCGATCAAGCTTGGTGGTCACGTAATTGCGAAGAGCGGGGGTGACTTCGAGGTGGTGACCGCTGATCGTCAAGTTCATAAATGAACCTCCTGTTGCTTCGGACTGGACGGGGGTTTTCGCCGCCTGTGGAGAGGGGTCGGCAAAACCACTATGCCGCGCCTGTCATGCGATTGCAATGGATTTCGGTCAATGGCGGCAAGCGCGTGAAACGCTTTGTCCGCGCGGCATTGGCCAGTGCTTGGCGGGCAAGGAATTTCAATTGCGCAAGCCAACAAAAAAGCCCCGCAGAGGGGCTTTCTTGATGGACGGGGCTTGACGCGCTATGCGAATTGCATGCGCCGCCATGCGGTGACCGGGTCGACATAGCCGCTCCAGCTGCGTGCGGCCTTCGGGTGCGCCTGCGCGCCCGGGCGTTCGAGGTTGGCGTGCTCGGTGTGCTCGCTCATGGGCTTGTCGCGCGGCGTGTCGGCGAAGCGGTTGGGGGTCTTGGGTTCCGTGCTCATCTCATTTTCTCCGGGTGGGGTCAGCTGCCACTGTCCTGGGCGGCGGGCTTGGGGGAGTTGTCCTCGCGCACCGGGCGCGCCGCATAGCGGCTCAGGAACGGCCACGCATGTCCGCTGCTCGGACGCCGCAACTCGGTCGCCCGCGCCTTCGGTTCGCCGCCGCTGGGCGCAGCGCGTTCGAAGGAACGGCTCGCGTGGGGGTCGTTCGCCAGCTCGATCATTGAAAAACTCCTTGGGGTCCCGGCGTGACTGCCGTGCCGGGGAGACAGCGTCCAATGTAGGCGGCGAGGATGAGCGGGTCTGTCGGACGGCTCGGCCCGAATCTGTAGGACTGGTCCTGCCTCAGCCATCGGGTGCCGGCGCCCCCTGCGCCGAGGGGCGCCGCCAAGAATCCGTCATGGCCCGGAGCGGACCTCCCTTCGACGGCATGGCGGCGCCCCGCCTGCCGCGCAGCGCCCGCGTGCTGCTGCTGGTGGACTTCATCAACCCGTTGAATTTCCCGGGCAGCGAGTCGATCGCCGCCGACGCGGTCGCGGCGGCCCGCCGGACCGCGGCGCTCAAAGCGCGGCTCGCGGGCGAAGGCGTCACCACCATCTATGCCAACGACAACTACGGCGTGTGGCAATCGGACTTCCACAGCCTGGTGTCGACCTGCCTCGGGATGGAAGGCGCGCCCGGGGAGATCGCGCGACTGCTCTACCCGCAGGCGCGCGACATCACGATCCTCAAGCCCCGCCACTCCGCGTTCTACGCCTCGCCGCTGGAGCTGCTGCTCACCGAGATGGAGACGAAGGAACTCGTGATCTGCGGGCTGGCCACCGACATGTGCGTGCAGCTCACCGCCGGCGACGCCTTCCTGCGCGAGTACCCGTGCTGGGTGCCGGCCGACTGCAACGCCGCCGAGAGCGCGCAGGCCAGGAAGGCCAGCCTCGCCTTCATGGCATCGGTGCTCAAATGCGACGTGCGGCCGTCCACGGCGGCGCCGCCGCGGCGCAAGCGGCGCGGGCGGCGCGACCTCTGAGCGCACCGGCGCGTTCGCGCCGCCCCGCTTCTCCTCTACCATGCGGCGAGGAGAGCAAGGCTGCCATGAGCCTGGGGACCATCATTCACGCGGGCCTGGTGCGCCCGAAACGGCCGACGAACGCGCTCGTCCTGATGGGCGGCGGCGCGCGCACCGCCTACCAGGTGGGCGTGCTGCAGGCGCTCGCCGTCATGCTGCGGCTGCAGGCGGGCGGCTCCGCCGCGTTTCCGTTCCAGGTGCTGGTCGGAACCTCCGCCGGCGCGCTCAACGTGGCCTACCTGGCGGCCGCGGCGACGCAGGGCCTGGACGCGTTCGCGTCCCTGTCGCAGTTCTGGCAGCGGCTGCGCTCGCAGGACGTCTACCGGCTCGAGGTGCCGGCCTGGGTTCGCGTGTCGCGCATCGCCACCGCCTGGGCGCTGTGGCGCCAGACGCGCGCGCAAGGGGCGCTGCTGGACAACATGCCGCTGGTGGACAGCCTGCACCATGCGATCTCGCTGCAGGGGATCGAGGATGCGCTCGCGTCGAATGCGATCGATGCGGTCGCCGTCACCGCTTCGAGCTACACCAGCGGCGTGCACTGGACCTTCTGCCACACGGCCCGCGACGAGAAGCACGAACCGTGGCAGCGCCCGGGCCGCCGCTCCGAATTCCAGCCGCTGACCATCGAACACCTGATGGCGTCGAGCGCGATCCCGTTCCTCTTCCCCGCCACGCCGCTGTGGGTGGACGACCGTCCCGAGTACTTCGGCGACGGCTCCATGCGCCAGGTGTCGCCGCTGTCGCCCGCGATCCATCTGGGGGCGCACCGCGTCCTCGTCGTCGGCGTCGGCCAGCCGCAGCGCTCGGGGTTCGTGCAGGCGGGCGCCAACGGCAACCACCGCGGCCCCTCGCTCGGCGGCATCGCCGGCCATGCGATGGCGAGCGTGTTCCACGACACCCTGCAGGCCGACGTCGAACAGGCGCAACGGGTGACCCAGACCATGCTGCAGTTGCCGCGCGAGGTGGCGGGGGTGCTGCCCTATCGCGTGGTGGACGTGCTCGCGATCCAGCCGACCCAGTCGCTCGACGCGCTCGCGCAGTCCTACGCGCAGGAGCTGCCGGCCTCGGTGCGGCATGTCCTGGGCGGCCTGGGGGCGCTCAAGGGTGGCGGCGGCGCGCTCGCCAGTTACCTGCTGTTCGAGCCCGGCTTCGTGCAGGCGCTGGTCGCGCTCGGCGAGCAGGATGCGTATGCGCACAAGGCCGAATTGCTCGCGTTCTTCAGCGAGCAGGCGGCATAATCGCGGCCATCCTCACAGCCGGAGACAGCTCCTTGGAAACCTACCCTAGTCGGTAGCTTTCGACGCCCGTGACGCGCGGCGTTGAAAGCAACCCTGCCCGCAACGCCGCACAACGAACCACGGACGAAGAGCCATGCTCAATATCTTCACGCTCGCCAACGGGCGCCTCTTCCAGGAAGAGATCGAGTCGCTCGAGGAGCTCTCGAAATTCCAGCCGATCTGGGTCGACCTCGAGGCGCCCACGCTCGACGAGAAACGCTGGGTCAAGCAGTACTTCGGCCTGTCCATCCCCGAGGATGCGATGGACGAGGACATCGAGGAGTCCGCCCGCTTCTACGAGGAGGACAACGGCGACCTCCACATCCGCAGCGACTTCCTGATCGCCGACGAGGACGAGCCGCGCGCCGTGCGCGTCGCGTTCATCATGAACCTCACCAACGAGGCCCTGCGCAGCAAGGGCGTGCTGTTCTCGATCCACGACGAGGACGTGCCGGTGTTCCGGCTGCTGCGCCTGCGCGCGCGCCGCGCCCCCGGCCTGATCGAGGACGCGAAGGACGTGCTGCTCAAGCTGTTCGACGCCGACGCCGAATACTCGGCGGACACCCTCGAGGGCATCTACGACGAGCTCGAGAAGGTGAGCAAGCAGGTGCTCGCGGGCAAGGTCAACGACGAGCTCGCCGGCGAGGTGCTGGGCGACATCGCGCGCCAGGAGGACCTGAACGGCCGCATCCGGCGCAACGTGATGGACACGCGTCGCGCCCTGAGCTTCATGATGCGCAGCCGCATGCTCACGCAGGAACAGTTCGAGGAGGCGCGGCAGATCCTGCGGGACATCGAGTCGCTGGACAACCACACGGCCTTCCTCTTCGACAAGATCAACTTCCTGATGGATGCCACCGTGGGCTTCATCAACATCAGCCAGAACAAGATCATCAAGATCTTTTCCGTGGCGAGCGTGGCGCTGCTGCCGCCGACGCTGGTGGCCAGCATCTACGGCATGAACCTTCAGTTCCCCGAGTTCCAGGTGCTCGGCCCCTGGGCCTACCCCTACGTCGTGCTGCTGATGCTCGCGAGTGCGGTGGGGCCGATGTGGTATTGCTACCGACGCGGCTGGCTGCGATGAAGCGCGCGCTGGGCATCGCCGCGCTCGCCGCGCCGCTGGCCTGCGGCGCCGCCGGTGGCCACCACAGCGTCGATGACGCCTCCATCCTCGGGGCCGGCGATTGCGAGGCCGAGAGCTGGGTGACGCACGGCACGCGCAACGACCGGCTGGTGCACGTGGGCGGGCAGTGCGGTGTTCGCGGCGTCGAGCTCGCGATCGACGCCGAACCGGGACGCGAGGCCGGCGAAGCCAGCGGTGCGTGGCACGCCCAGCTGAAGTGGGCCCGCGAGTGGACCGAAGGCGTGCGCGTGGGCTTTTCGATCACGCCGCAGTGGGACACGCACCAGCGGCCGCGCTACGTCGGCACCTCGGCGGCCGCGCTCCTGACGCTGCAGCCGCTCGACCGCTGGCAACTGCACGCGAACCTCGGTCGCGATTTCCAGAAGGGCGGGCCGGACCAGGCGCGCTCCGGCGTGGCCGCCGACTGGACCACCCCGGACCGGCGCTGGCTGTTCGCGATCGAGCGTTACCTGGAAAACCGGACGCACTTCGTGCGCGCCGGCATGCGCTGGTTCGCCAGCAGCGAGTGGATCTTCGACGTGAGCCGCGCCCAGCGCATCCGGGGCGAGCGGCCGTCGAGCTGGACGATCCAGGTGACGCGCGAGTTCGACGACTAACTGAGAAGCGCTGCGACGATCGCGGCCGAATGGCGGCTCGCCACCTCGCGGATGAAGCTCACGAAGTCCCCGTGCGCCTCGTCGTCGGCGCGGTCGGAGATGGTGCGCACGGCCGCGAAAGGCACGCCGAAGTCGTGGCACACCTGCGCGATCGCCGCACCTTCCATCTCGACGGCCAGCGCGTCGGGCAGGGCCTCGATCAGGGCGCGGCTCTCGGCGGTGGTCGAGACGAAGCGGTCGCCGCTGATGATCAGGCCGCGATGCATGTGCCGGCCGGGCAGCGCGCGCCGAACGGCGGCCTCGAGTTGCGCCGTGAGCGCGGCATCGGTCGCGAAGCGATCCCTGCCGTACAGCGGCACCTCGTACTTGGGAAAGATCGGCGAGGCGTCGAGATCGTGCTGCATGAAGGCCTGGGCGACCACCACGTCGCCGCGGCTCACGCCGGGCGCGAGGCCGCCTGCCACGCCGGTGAAAACGATGCGATCGACCCTGAAGCGTTCGATCAGCACCGCCGCCGTGGTCGCGGCCGCCACCTTGCCGATGCGCGAGAGCACGGTGACCACTTCGTGCCCGTGCAGGTGGCCGTCGAAGAACTCGCGCCCCGCGACCACCACCTTGTGCTCGTCGGGCATCAACGCGAGCACGGCGCTGAGCTCCTCGTGCATGGCGGAGACGATCGCCGTGCGCATGGACAGGCTCAGAGCATCGCCAGCGGCGCAGGACCGTCCGGCGGCGGGAACAGCCGGTCGAGTTCCTCGAGCTGCGCCGGCGAGAGCGAATGCGCGAGCGCGGCGGCGTTCTCTTCCACCCGCGCGACGTGGCCCGACTTGGGGATCGCGATCACGCCGTCGTGCGCCAGCAGCCACGAGAGCGCGGCCTGCGCCGGCGTCATGCCGTGCTGCCTGGCGAATTTCGCCAGCGCGGCCGATCGCAGCAGCCGCCCCTCGTCGAACGGCGAGTAGGCCATCACGGCCAGGCCGCGCTCGCGCAGCCAGGGTTTCAGGTCCCATTCGATGCCGCGCTCGTCCAGGTGATACAGCACCTGGTCCACCTGCGCCGCCGGACCGCCGGCGGTGCGCCACAGCGCCTGCATGCCTTCGGTGTCGAAGTTGCTCACGCCCCAGTGGCGGATCTTGCCGGCGCGCTGCAGCGCCTCGAAGGCTTCCACGGTTTCGGCCAGCGGGACGGGGCCGGGCCAGTGCAACAGGTACAGGTCCAGCGTGTCCACCCGCAAGCGCCGCAGGCTCGCCTCGCAGGAGCGGCGCATCGCCTGGCGCGACGCGTTGTGCGGGTAGACCTTGCTGACCAGGAAGACTTCGTCGCGGCGCCCGGCGATCGCCTCGCCCACCAGTTCTTCCGAACGGCCGTCGCCGTACATCTCGGCCGTGTCGATGAGCGTGAGGCCGAGATCGATACCGCGCCGGATCGCGGCGACTTCGTCCTTGCGCTTGCGCGCGTCGTCGCCGATGTGCCAGGTGCCCTGGCCCAGCGCGGCGACGCTGTCGCCGCCGGGAAGCAGGATGCGTTTCATGCCGCGAGTATGCGCCCGGCCGCAGGGGTCAGCGCTGCTCCTCGGGCGGGCGCACGCGACTGAACATCGCGAGCAGCAGCAGGTCGTAGACGATCTTCAGCACGCCACCGACGACCAGGGGCCAGCCGAAGGTGGAAACGCCCAGCAGCCAGCCCGCGATTGCCGGGCTGGCCGCCGCCGCGAGGCTGCGCGGCACCGACGTGACGCTGGCCGCGGCCGGACGTTCGGCAGGGGTGACCACCGCCATCACGTAGGAGCTGCGGGTGGGCACGTCCATCTGCGACAGCGCGCTGCGCACGAAGAGCAGCGCGATCGCCCACGAGAGCTCGCCGCAGAACGGGATCGCGATCAGGCACAGGCTGGAAGGCAGGTGCGTGTACACCATGGTCCTGACCAGACCGATGCGCGAGGCGATGCGCGCCGCGACGAGGTAAGAGATCGCCGTGAGCATGCCCGTCCAGAAGAAGATCGTGGCGGCGGTTTCGACCGACAGCCCGAAGCGCTGGTACAGCCACAGCGCGACCAGCGATTGCACGACGAAGCCGCCCCCGAGGGCATCGAGACTGAACAGGCTCGCCAGGACGAGCACGTGCCGGCGTGATGGCCCCAACGCCGAGGGCTGCTGCACAGCGTCACCATGCGCGCCGGCGGGCAAGCCGCGATAGACCAGCGCCGCGAAGATCGCCAGTGCGGCATACAGGACGAACATGGCCTGGACCGCGGCCGGGCGGTCGATCCCGAGCCGGACCGCGGCCAGTGCCGGGACACCCGCCGCGAGCGCGCCGAAGGCCGCCGACAAGGTCCCGACGAGGCTGTACCGCGCGAAGGCCGCGGTGCGCGCGCGATCGCCGACGCTGCGGGTCAACACGGCGTGCTCCAACGGCAGGAAGACGCTGACATCGCCGCCGGAAGGATTGATGGTCCCGACCAGCGCGACGAGGAGCAGCGGCCAGAACGCGCTGACCGACACCAGGGCCACGCCGGTGGCCGCCATCAGCGCCGATGCAGCCAGCAGCAGCGAACGGTACGAGTAGCGTGCCGCGTGCGCTCCCACCAGCAGCGTGAGCAGGCCCGAGCCCAGCAAGGTCGTGGTGGCGACGATGCCCACCTGGAACGGCGTGAGGCCCAGGTGCAGCAGATGCAGCGGCAACAGCAGGCTCACGAACCCGTCGCCAAAGCCACGCAGCGCCTTGGCGAGCAGCAAGCGCCTCACGTCGGCCACGCGATCGGACGCGCGCGTGGGCGTTACTTCGGCTGCACCGGACGCCCGGATTTCTGCCATGCCTCGAACCCCCCTTCCAGGTAACGCGCCCTCAACCCCGCCGCGCGCAGCCGCAGCGCGGTCGCGCGCCCGACTTCCTGGCCGTACACGCAGTAGACGACGATGTCGCGTTCGCGCGGCAGTTCGTCCGCCCATTCGGCGACGCGCGCCGGGTCGCGCCACTGTGCCCCTTCGATCCGGTGCGTGACCCGCTCGTACACACCCGCGCGACGCACATCGAGCACCATGGCGGATCCCGCGTCTTCGGCAGGGCAGCCGAAAGGCGCCGAAGCGGCGTGCACGGCAGCCTGGTAGCGCGCATAGACGGCCGCCCAGTCCACATTGGGCATGAACGCCTCCACGTACTCGCCGGCGGCCGCGCCGAAGTCCATGTGGTAGGCGTGCTCGTACATGTCCAGCGCCAGGACCGGTATCCCGCCCGCGATCGCATGCGTGTGGTCGGCCGCCCACTGGTTGACCAGCGTGCCTTCGCGCGGCTGGAACACCAGCAGCATCCACCCGGAGCCGCCGCCCAGGGCCTTGCCGCAAGCGACGAACTGCTCGCGCCAGGCCGTGACGCTGCCGAAGCTGGCCGCCAGCGCGAGCTCGCAGGCGGGCTCCATCGTCCGGCCGTCGCCGCCGAGGCTGGCGAAGTAGAGCTCGTGCAGCAGCATCGAGTTCGTGGCGATCAGCTCTTCCCGCTTCAGGCCATTCCACGCGAAACCGGGTGAGCCCGCGGGGTCCATGCGCGCGAGTTCGGCGCGCAGCGCGTTCAGGCGTTTCACGGCCCCGCTGTAGTTGTTGGCGTGGTGGCTGCGCAGCAGTTTTTCCGAGAGGCCCGCGACGCGCGCGGGATCGAAGGGCAAGGGCTGGGGTCTCAGTTCCATGATTGTTCTCCTCGTGGGCTACGGGCGGGTCGCGCCGTAGCTGAATTGGAGGAATGCCGTGACGCTGTCGGCCTTGGTCCAGACGCCGACGGCGCCGGCGCCGCGGATGTGGTCGTCGTTCGCTTCGATGTACCGCTTGCCGTCCAGCCAGACGCTGATCCGGCTGCCGGCGAACGTCACGCGCAAGGTGTGCGGCTTGCCGCGCGCAACGGGGGCATCGACATACTGGATCGTCTTGCGCGAGCCCTGCTCGGTGTAGTACAGCGAGACGTTGTTTTCGAGTGCGTTCGCCCGCGCCACGTAGTAGTTGTCGCCGTCCTTGAAGCGCCACACGACCCCGCCGGCCTGGTCCTCGCGGCCCGAAACGGGCACGAAGCGCGCCTCGACGAATCCGTCGGCGATCGACGTATCCGCGCGCACGCACCAGGGAAACGTGCCGCTGCCGCTCTGGAGGAGCACGCGGCCACCGGGATGCGCGGGATGGCTCTCGACCGTCCAGCGGGGTGTGCCGCGCCCGGTCACGCCGCAGCTCCAGCCGCTCGGCGGCGCACCAGGCGGGTCACTGTCGAAACGAAGGGCCTGCTGGGCGTACGCCGCGCCTGCGATGGCGGCGGCTGCGACCCCGATCACGGTGGGTTTCATGGCTTGACTCCGATGAGGGGATAGACCACCAGCCCGATCAATGCCGCGGCGAGCACGATCACCGGCTCGGGCACCTTCTTGAATCTCCAGAGCACGAGCGCCGTGACGATCGCGAGCGTCGCCGTGATCCAGTCGGTGATCGAGCGCTGCCCGATCACCACGACGGCCCCCGCGATCGCGCCGATGGCCGCTGCCGTGACGCCGTCGACGAAAGCGACGATGCCGGGCCGCTTGCCGTGCTTCTTGAAATACGGTGCGGGGATCACGGTCAGCAGGTAGCACGGCAGGAAGGTGGCGAGCGCCGCCACCGAGGCGCCCCAGAAGCCGGACACCAGGAAGCCGATGAAGCCGGTGGTGATCACGACCGGTCCGGGCGTGATCATCGCGACCGCGACCGCATCGAGGAACTGGCGGTCGGTGAGCCAGCCATATTCCTTCACCACGCCGCTGTAGAGGAACGGCACGATCGCGAGGCCGCTGCCGAAGACGAAACTGCCCGCATACGCGAAGTAGGCGCCGATCTGCGCCAGCCGGTGCCAGTCGACCGAGCCCAATGCGAACGACGCGAGCAGCGGTGCACCGGTCGCGCGCAATGTGCCGGCGGCGCCGAACTTGGACCGGGTGCGCACCAGCCACACGAGGACGCCCGCGCCGAGGAAGATCCAGATGATCTCCGACTGCGTGACGATGGTGACGATCGCGCTCGCGAGGAAGATCGCCCACAGGAGCTTGTCGCTGCCGATGTTCCTGGTCGTGAGCTTGTACGCGCTCATCGCGATGATGCCGATGACCGCCGCACCCACACCGTAGAACACGGCCTGCATCCAGCCGAGGCCGCCGTAAACGGTGTAGAGCGCCCCGAGCGCGACGACCATGAGGAACGACGGCAGCACGAAGGCCAGGCCGACGAGCGTCGCGCCGCGCACCCGGAAATGCACGTAGCCGAGGTAGATCGCGAGCTGCGCCGCCAGTGGGCCGGGCATGAGCTGCGCGATGGCCATGCCTTCCTTGTAGTCGGCCTCCGAGATCCACTGGCGCTTCTCGACGAGGTCACGGTACATGTAGCCCACCAGGGCCACCGGTCCGCCGAAGCCCCAGGTGCCCAGGCCCAGCATGTACCTGACCAGTTGCCACAAGGTGTAGGCAGGCGCATTCATGCGGCGCCTCCGCCCGCGCGGCCGGCGCAGGAAAGCTTCGGGAAGGGAATGGAGTTGTGCAAATCACGCTCCTAACTGGGACGACGCCCATGATCAGGAGCAGACTTGGAGGCAGGCGCCTCTTGGACAGTGCGGGGAGTCTGCCCGGATCCCCACGGCCGGATTGTACGCGCGCAGCGATGCCGGCGACCCAAAAGACAAGGGCTCCGGATCGGAGCCCTTGACGCGCTACTGCGGACGCAAGATCACTGCTTGATGTCGACCCCGTAGAAGATGTGGCGGCCGAAGGGCGACAGCTTGAAGTCGACCACCTCCTTGCGCACGGGCTTGAGCTGCACCGCGTGCGCGATCGTGAACCAGGGCGCCTGCTCCTTGAAGACCACCTGCGCCTGCTTGTAGAGCCTGTCGCGCTCGGCGGGCTTGGTTTCGGACTTGGCCTTCTGGATCAGCTCCTCGAAGGGCTGGTAGCACCACTTCGCCACGTTCGATCCGTTGTTCTTCGTCGCGTCGCAGCCGAGCAGCACGGCGAGGAAGTTGTCCGGGTCGCCGTTGTCGCCGGTCCAGCCCAGCATGCCGGCCATGTGCTCGCCGGCCTGCATGCGCTTGCGGTACTCGCCCCATTCGAAGCTCTTGATCTCGGCCTTGACGCCGACCTTCGCCAGGTCCGCCTGCATCAGCTCGGCGATGCGCTTGGCGTTCGGGTTGTACGGGCGCTGCACCGGCATGGCCCACAGGTCGATGTCGAAGCCGTTCGGGTGGCCCGCCTGCGCCAGCAGCTTCTTGGCGGCTTCCGGATCGTACGGCTCGTCCTTGATCGCGTCGTTGTACGCGGACATCGACGGCGGGATCGGGTTCTTCGCCGGGATGCCGGTGCCCAGGTACACGCCGTCCAGGATCGCCTTCTTGTTGATCGCCATGTTGAGCGCCTTGCGCACGCGCACGTCGTCCAGCGGCTTCTTGGTGACGTTCCATGCGAGGTAGCCGACGTTCAGGCCCGGCTGCTCCAGCACCTGCACGTTCGGGTCCTTCTTCATCGCGTCCAGGTCCGCCGGGTTCGGGTACGGCATGACGTGGCACTCGCCCTTCTGCAGCTTGGCCCAGCGCACCGAGGCGTCCGGCGTGATCGCGTACACGAGGTCGTCGATCTTCGCCTTGCCGCCCCAGTACTGCGGGAAGGACTTGTAGCGGATGATCGCGTCCTTCTGGTACTGCACCAGGTAGAACGGCCCCGTGCCGATCGGGTCCTGGTCGATCTTCTCGGGCGTGCCGGCCTTGAGCATGGCGTCGGCGTATTCCTTCGACTGGATCGCGGCGAAGGCCATCGCGAGGTTCGACAGGAACGGCGCCTCGGCGGCGTTGAGCGTCATGCGCACGGTGTAGTCGTCGACCTTCTCGATCGACTTGACCAGGCGCGGGAAGCCCTGGTCGTTCCAGTACGAGTGGTTGGAGCTCGTGACCTTGAAGTACGGATTGCTGTCGTGCCACATCCGGTCATACGAGAACACGATGTCGTCCGCGTTGAAGTCGCGCGTGGGCTTGAACGAGGCCCGCGTGTTGTGCCACTTGACGCCCTTGCGCAGGTGGAAGGTGTAGACCTTGCCGTCGGGCGAGATGTCCCACTTCTCGGCCAGCGCCGGGATGACCTTCGTGCCGCCGCGCTCGAACTCGACGAGGCGGTTGTAGATGGGCTCGTTGGCGTCGAACGAGGTGCCGGTCGTGTTGACACCGGGATAGAAGTTCTCGGGGCTGCCTTCGGAGCAGTACACCAGCGTCTTCGCGCCGGCGCCGGCGGTGGCCAGCACGAGCGCGGCGATCGCCGCGGGCTTTAGGATGGATTTCATGCCTTCTCCTTCTGGGGGATTGAGGGACGCATTATCTGTATCGCGGGTTCGGGGTAAACCCGACACAAACCCTCACTCGCGAGCTAGGCTGCGACGCCCACTTCGCCGGCGAAATGGCAGGCGACGATCCGCTCTTCCATGGGCCGCGGCAGCGGCCGCTCGATGCGGCAGCGCTCCTGCGCATAGGGACAGCGGCTGGAAAACACGCAGCCGCTGGGCGGGTTCATCGGGGACGGCAGCTCGCCCTTGAGCACGACGCGCTGCACGTTGCGCGCACCCACGCCCGGCGTGGAGGCGAGCAGCGCCTGCGTGTACGGATGCAGCGGGCGCGCGAAGATTGACTCCTTGCGCCCCTGCTCCATCACGTGGCCGAGGTACATCACCAGCACCTCGTGCGCGATGTGGCGCACCACCGCGAGGTCGTGCGAGATGAAGAGGTAGGCCAGCCTGAACTGCGCCTGCAGGTCGGCCAGCAGGTTGAGCACCTGCGCCTGGATCGACACGTCGAGCGCCGACACCGGCTCGTCGGCGACCAGCAGCTTCGGGTTCAGCATCAGCGCGCGGGCGATCGCGATGCGCTGGCGTTGCCCGCCCGAGAACATGTGCGGGTAGCGGTTGGCGTGCTCGGGGCGCAGGCCCACCTGCGCGAGCATCGCGCGCGCTTTCTCGGCTCGCTCGGCTTTCGACACCCGCGTGTTGATCGCGAGCGGGTCCTCGAGCACGGCGCTGATCTTCTTGCGCGGGTTCAGCGACCCGTACGGATTCTGGAACACGAGCTGCACGGACTGGCGCAGGCGCGGCTTCTCGCTCGCGGGCGCGTTGACCGCGTCGGCGCCGGCCAGCGTGAGCTCGCCCGCCGTGGGCTTTTCGATCAGTGCCACCATGCGCGCCAGCGTCGACTTGCCGCAGCCCGATTCGCCCACCACGGCCAGCGTCCGGCCTGCCTCGATCGCAAACGAGATCCCGCCTACAGCCTGCAATTGCGCCGGCTCGCGGAACATGCCGCGCTTGATCTTGTAGACCTGGCGCAGGTTCTTGGCTTCGACCACCACCTCGCTCATGCTGCAGCCTCCCACGCGACGGGCTTGATGCGGCCGTCGCGTTCGATCTCTGCCGAGCGTTTCGCATCGCCCAGCGGATAGTGGCAGCGCACCTTGCCGCCCTGCCATTCGCGCAGCTCGGGCCGCACCGCCATCGAGTGCTGCGTCGCGTACTGGCAGCGCGGCGCGAACAGGCAGCCGCCGGGCCGGTCGAACACGCCCGGCACCACGCCGGGAATGGTCGCGAGCCGGTGGCCGGCCGGTCCGCGCTCCGGCAGCGCCGCGAGCAGCGCCTCGGTGTACGGGTGCTGCGGATCGGCGAAGAGCTCGTGCACGCCGCGCTGCTCCATCACCTGGCCCGCGTACATCACGGCGACGCGCTGCGCCATCTCGCTGACCACGCCCATGTTGTGCGTGATCAGCACGAGCGCCATGCCTCTTTCCTTCTGCAGGTCGCGCAGCAGGTCGAGGATCTGCGCCTGGATCGTCACGTCCAGCGCCGTGGTCGGCTCGTCGGCGATCAGCAGGCGCGGGTTGCACGAGATCGCCATCGCGATCATCACGCGCTGGTTCATGCCGCCCGACAGCTGGTGCGGATAGTCGTTCATGCGCGAGGCCGCCGCCGGGATGCCGACCTGCTCCAGCAGCTCGATGGCGCGCTGGTGCGCGCTCTTCCTGTCCAGCGGCGAATGCTCGCGCAGCGCCTCCACCAGCTGCCAGCCGATCGTGAAGCACGGGTTCAGGCTGGTGGTCGGCTCCTGGAAGATCATCGCCATGTCCTTGCCGACCAGGCGACGGCGTTCGCGGTCGGAGATGCCCAGCAGGTCGTGGCCGGCGAAGCGCAGCGTCTTCGCGCGCACCTTGCCCGGGTAGCCGATCAGGCCCATCAGCGCCATCATCGTGACGCTCTTGCCCGAGCCCGATTCGCCGACGATGCCCAGCACCTCGCCTTCCTGCACCGTGAGGCTCACGCCTTCGACGGCGCGCATCACGCTGCCTTGCGTCGGGAACTCGACGTGGAGGTCTTCGATTTCGAGAAGGGGCGTGCTCATCGTTTCAGCTTCGGGTCGAGCGCGTCGCGCAGGCCATCGCCCATCAGGTTGAAGGCGAGCACGGCGATCAGGATCATCAAGCCGGGGAAAGTCACCACCCACCAGGCGCGCAGCACGAACTCGCGCGCGTCGGCGAGCATCGTGCCCCATTCGGGCGAGGGCGGCTGCGCGCCCAGGCCGAGGAAGCCGAGCGCCGCCGCGTCGAGAATCGCAGTGGACACGCCCAGCGACGCCTGCACGATCAGGGGCGCCGCGCAATTGGGCAGCACCTCGGAGAACATCAACCGCAGCGTGCCCGCGCCGCTCACCCGCGCGGCAGTGACGTAATCCTTCGAAGTCTCCGCGATCACCGACCCCCGCGTGAGGCGCACGAAGTGCGGCAGGATCACGATCGCCACCGCGAGCATCGCGTTGATCAGGCCCGGCCCGAGGATCGCCACGATCACGATCGCCAGCAGCAGGCTGGGCAGCGTGAGGACGATGTCCATCAGCCGCATGATCACGACCTCGACGGCGCCGCGCGCGAAACCGGCGATGAGGCCCAGCACGATGCCCGCGACCACGGCGATGGCCACCACGGCGATGCCGATCGACAGCGACAGGCGCGAGCCCCAGATCAGGCGCGACAGGATGTCGCGGCCGATCGCATCGGTGCCCAGCAGGTACTGCAGGGAGCCGCCCTGCTGCCACGCGGGCGGCTTGAGGAACGCGGCGCTGTTGGTGAGGTCGGGCGAGTGCGGCGCGATCCACGGCGCGAACAACGCGAGCAGCAGCAGGAACAGCACGGTGCCCATGCCGATCACCGCGCCGCGGTTGGCCGAGAACGACAGCCAGAAGTCGCGCAGCGGGCCGGGCGGCGCAGTGGGTACTGATTCCAGGATGGCGCTCATCTCAATGCGAAGAACGGATGCGCGGATTGATGACGCCATAGGCGACATCGACCAGCAGGTTGACCAGCATCACGACTACGCCCAGCAGCAGCATGCCGCCTTGCAGCACGGGATAGTCGCGGCGGTTGATCGCCTCGATCAGCCACTTGCCCACGCCCGGCCAGGAGAAGATCGTCTCGGTCAGGATCGCGCCGGTGAACAGCACGCCGACCTGCAGGCCGATCACCGTGACGACGGGAATCAGCGCGTTGCGCAGCGCGTGCACGCCGACCACGCGAAGGCGCGACAGGCCCTTGGCGCGCGCGGTGCGGATGTAGTCCTCGCCCAGCACTTCCAGCATCGCCGAGCGCGTCATGCGCGCGATGACCGCGAGCGGGTTGGTGCCGAGCACGATCGCGGGCAGGACCAGGTGCCCCAAGGCGGACCTGAAAGCGCCCTTGTCGTCCGACAGCAGCGAGTCGATCAGAAGGAATCCCGTCTTCGGCTCGATGTAGTACTGCACGTCCAGCCGCCCCGAGACCGGCGTCCAGCCCAGTTGCACCGAGAACAGCAGGATCAGCAGCAGGCCCCACCAGAAGATCGGCATCGAGTAGCCGGTGAGCGAGGTCGCCATCACACCGTGGTCGAACACCGAGTTGCGGCGCACGGCGGCGACGATGCCCGCCGGGATGCCGATGACGAGCGCGAAGACGATCGCGCAGACGGCGAGTTCGATCGTGGCGGGGAACAGCGCCGAGAACTCCTGGATCACCGGAGCCTGCGTGATGATCGACTTGCCGAGGTCGCCGTGCAGCACGCGGGCGATGTAGATGCCGTACTGCACCAGGATGGGCTTGTCGAAGCCGTATTCCTTCACGAGTGCCGCGTGGCGCACCGCGTCGATGCCGCGCTCGCCGGCCATGGTCTCGATCGGGTCGCCCGGCACCAGGCGCACCAGGAAGAACGCGAGCAGCGTCATCCCGATGAAGGTCGGGATGATCAGCGAGAGGCGGGTGAAGAGAAAGCGGAACATGGACGCGCGAGTCTACGCAACTGCCGTGCCGGGTCCGGCGGCTATTTCTTGTCGCGCAATTCGCGCCGAAGGATCTTGCCGACGGGCGTCTTGGGCAACTCGGTGCGGAACTCGATCACCCTCGGGCGCTTGTAGCCGGTGAGGTTGGCGTGGCAGAAGTCGCGCACCTGCTGTTCGGTGAGGTTCGGGTCCCTCCTGACGATCACGAGCTTCACCGCTTCGCCGGTCTTCTCGTCGGGCACGCCGACCACCGCGCATTCGAGCACGCCGGGCATTTGGGCGACGACGTCCTCGACTTCGTTCGGGTAGACGTTGAAGCCCGACACCAGCACCATGTCCTTCTTGCGATCGACGATCTTGAAGTGGCCGCGCTCGTCCTGCACGCCGATGTCGCCGGTCTTGAAGTAGCCGTCGCTCGTCATGACCTTGGCCGTCTCGTCGGGCCGCTGCCAGTAGCCGGCCATCACCTGCGGGCCCTTGATCGCGATCTCGCCCGGCTGGCCGAGCGGCACTTCGTTGCCGTTGTCGTCCAGGCATTTCATCCACGTCGAGGGCAGCGGCACGCCGATGGTGCCGGTGTACTCGGTGCTGGTCGTCGGGTTGCAGCTGGCCGAGGGCGAGGTCTCCGAGAGGCCGTAGCCTTCGCAGACCGGGCAGCCCGTCTTTTCGAGCCACAGCTTGGCCACCGCGCCTTGCACCGCCATGCCGCCGCCGATGGAGACCTTGAGGTGGCTCCAGTCGACCTTGTCGAAATCGGGATGGTGGGCCAGGCCGTTGAACAGGGTGTTGACGGCGGGGAAGCTGTGGAACTTGTGCTTCGACAGCTCCTCGAGCACCGCTTTCAGGTCGCGCGGATTCGGGATCAGGATCAGTTTGCCGCCCGTGCGCATCGACAGCATCATGCCCACGGTGAACGCGAAGATGTGGTACAGCGGCAGCGCGCACACCGCGGTGGGCTGCTCGCCGGGCGGCACCTTGTCCATCACCGGGAGGTTGAAGGCTTCGGACTGCAGCACGTTGGCGATGATGTTCCGGTGCAGGAGCACGGCGCCCTTGGACACGCCCGTCGTGCCGCCGGTGTACTGCAGCACGGCGACGTCGTCGCCCTTGATCTCGGGTTTGCGCAGCGCCGAGCGGCGGCCTTGCGCGACGGCGTCGTTGAAGCGCACCGCCGCCGGCAGGTGGAACGCCGGCACCAGTTTCTTCTTCTTGCGCACGACCCAGTTGACGATCGCGCCCTTGATCGTGCCCAGCATGTCGCCCATCGCCGCCAGCACCACATGCTTGATGGGGGTGTTCGCGATGCACTGTTCGAGCGTGCTGGCGAAGTTCTCGATGATGACGATCGCCACCGCGCCGGAATCCTTCAGCTGGTGCTCCAGCTCGCGCGGCGTATACAGCGGGTTGACGTTCACCACCACGTACCCCGCGCGCAGGATCGCCGCCACGGCGACCGGGTACTGCGGCACGTTGGGCATCATGATCGCGACGCGATCGCCCTTGGCCAGGCCCAGCCCCTGCAGGTAGGCGGCAAAGGCGCCGGAGAGCGCGTCGGTTTCCGCATACGTGACCTCGCGGCCCATGAAGCTGTAGGCCGGGCGCGGCGCGTACTTCTGGAAGCTCTCCTCCATCAGCTGCACCAGCGACACGTACTGCGAAGGGTCGATGTCGGCCGGCACGCCGGGGGAATAGGCCCCCAGCCAAGGGCGTTCGCTGATGTCGCTCATGTCGCTCATTGCTTTTCTCTCCGGTCTCCGTGCGGGTCGATTGTGCGCGGGCGACGACTAGGGTTTCCCCCTGTTTTCCCTAGCGACGCGTGGAGAGGGGACTCTAGGACTTCAGCGCGGCGAGCACCTCGTCGAGCATCTTCTTGGCGTCGCCGAACAGCATGCGGTTGTTGTCCTTGTAGAACAGCGGGTTGTCGACGCCGGCGTAGCCGGAGGCCATGCTTCGCTTCATGACGATGGAGTGGCGCGCCTTCCACACCTCCAGCACCGGCATGCCGGCGATGGGGCTCGCGGGATCGTCCTGCGCGGCGGGGTTCACGATGTCGTTGGCGCCGATCACCATCGCGACATCGGTGGCCGGGAAGTCCGCATTGATCTCGTCCATCTCCAGCACGATGTCGTAAGGGACCTTGGCTTCGGCCAGCAGCACGTTCATGTGGCCGGGCATGCGGCCGGCCACCGGGTGGATGCCGAAGCGCACGTTGACACCCATCTCGCGCAGCAGCTTGGTGATCTCGAAGACCGTGTGCTGGGCCTGCGCCACCGCCATGCCATAGCCGGGCACGATGACCACGTTCTTGGCTTCGCGCAGCATCTCCGCGGTTTCGACGGCGCTGATCGGCGTGACCTCGCCGGCCGGCTGCGCCCCGCCCGCCGCGGCGGGCGCGCCGCCGCCGGAGCCGAAGCCGCCGGCGATGACGCTGATGAAATTGCGGTTCATCGCGCGGCACATGATGTACGACAGGATCGCGCCGGACGAGCCGACCAGCGCGCCCACCACGATCAGCAGGTCGTTGGACAGCATGAAGCCCGTGGCCGCCGCGGCCCAGCCCGAATACGAGTTGAGCATGGAGACGACCACCGGCATGTCGGCGCCGCCGATGGCCATCACCATGTGCACCCCGAACAGCAGTGCGATCACCGTCATCACGAGCAGCGGCACCATGCCGGCCTGGATGCCGGCGGCGTGGAGGAACTCGCGGCCGAACCAGATGACGATGAGCAGTCCGAGCAGGTTCATCCAGTGCCGGCCGGGCAGCAGCACGGGCTTGCCGCCGATCTTGCCGGACAGCTTGCCGAAGGCGATCACCGAGCCGGAGAAGGTCACCGCGCCGATCAGGATGCCGATGTAGATCTCCATCTCGTGGATGGTCTTTTCGGTCTCGGTCGGGAAGACCGTGGACGTGTCGACGTAGCTGGCGAAGCCGACCAGGCAGGCCGCGAGGCCCACCAGGCTGTGCATCAACGCGACGAGTTCAGGCATCTGCGTCATCTGCACCTTCTTCGCGGCCAGCAGGCCGATGCTGCCGCCCACGACGAGCGCCGCGATGATCCAGGCGTAACCGGCCGGCGTGACGCGCGGGCCGAGCACGGTGGCCAGCACGGCCACGGCCATGCCGATCATGCCGAAGGCGTTGCCGCGGCGCGCGGTCTCGGGGTTCGAGAGGCCGCCCAGGCTCAGGATGAAGAGGATGGTGGAACCGATGTAGGAGACGGTGGCGAGGCTTGCGTTCATGTCCGTCTCTCTTTTACTTGCGGAACATCGCCAGCATGCGACGCGTGACCGCGAAGCCGCCGAACATGTTGATGGCCGTGAGCGCGAGCGCGAGGACGGCCATGCCGAGAATGAGCAGCGTCGGCCGGTCGGCCACGCCGCCCGTGAGCGGCGGCGCGACCTGGATCAGCGCGCCGATCGCGATGATCGACGAGATCGCGTTGGTCACGCTCATGAGCGGCGTGTGCAGCGAAGGCGTCACGTTCCAGATCACCATGTAGCCGACGAAGCAGGCCAGCACGAAGACGGTGAAATGCGACAGGAACGAGGCCGGCGCGTACAGGCCGACGAGCAGGAAGGCGAGCGCGCCGAGACCGAACACGATCGCCAGCGACTTGCCGGACATCGGCACGCTCGCGCCGTGGCCATGCCCCTTGGGCGCGGCCACGGGGGCTGCAGCCGGCCTGGCTTGCGGCGCCGCGGCCGGCAATTTGGGCGGCGGTGGCGGCCAGGTGACGGTGCCGTCCTTGATCACCGTGAGGCCGCGGATCGCATCGTCGTCCATGTTGACGTCGATGACGCCGTCCTTGGTCTTGCACAGCTCCTCGGTCAGGCGCAGCAGGTTGTTCGAATACAGGGTCGAGGACTGCTTGGCGAGGCGGCTCGCCAGGTCGGTGTAGCCGACGATCGTGACGCCGTGCCGCACCACGGCCTCGCCCGGGACCGTGAGCTCGCAGTTGCCGCCCTGCTCGGCGGCCATGTCGACGATGACGCTGCCCGGCCTCATGGACTTCACCATGTCGGCGGTGATCAGCTTCGGCGCCGGCTTGCCCGGGATCAGCGCGGTGGTGATGATGATGTCCGCTTCGCGCGCCTGCTTCGCGTACATCTCGCGCTGGGCCTGCTGGAAGCCCTCGCTCATCACCTTGGCGTAGCCGCCGCCGCCGGAGCCTTCTTCCTCGTAGTCGACCTTCACGAACTCGCCCCCGAGCGAGACCACCTGGTCGGCGACCTCGGCGCGGGTGTCGTTGGCGCGCACGATCGCGCCCAGGTTGGCGGCCGTACCGATCGCGGCGAGGCCCGCCACGCCGGCGCCGGCGATGAAGACCTTGGCCGGCGGGATCTTGCCGGCGGCGGTGACCTGGCCGTTGAAGAAGCGGCCGAAGGCATGCGCCGCCTCGATCACCGCGCGGTAGCCGCTGATGCCGGCCATCGAGGTGAGCGCGTCCATCTTCTGGGCGCGCGACAGCTGGCGCGGCAGGGAATCGATCGCGAGCACGGTGGTCTTCTTGGCCGCCAGTTGCTGCATGAGTTCCGGGTTCTGCGCGGGCCAGACGAAGCCCACCAGCGTGCCACCCTGGCGCATCAGACCGACTTCCTCCGGGCTCGGCGGACGGACCTTGAAGACGATGTCGGCCCGGGACCACAGTTCGGCCGCGGTGGCCACCACCTGCGCACCGGCGGCCCGGTAGGTGTCGTCCGCGAAGTTCGCGGCATCACCGGCGCCGCTCTGGACGGCCACGGCGAATCCGAGCTTGACGAGCTTTTCGACCACCTCCGGAACGGTGGCGACGCGTTTCTCGCCGGCGGCCGTTTCCTTCGGCACGCCGATCAGCAATGGTCTCTTCGCCGTCGGATCGGTGACGGCCGTGCGGGGTTCACCCGCCGGGATATCGGCGGGAACGCCAGTCAACATGGCGAGGCTCCTCGAGGATTGCGTTAGGGTTTGTAGCTGACCGCGAGCTTACATGAAGTGAACGCGCGCTCTGCCGCGCCCCGGTCGCGTCGCCGACAACACGGCGGGCCCGCAAGAGCGTAGATTGACGGGCTTCAAGCTTCCCCCCGGGGAGCGCGAGGAGCGCGCCATGTCCGCCCAAGCCGATCGCACTTCCGTGCGCAAGCCGCTGTACCGCTCGCTGTACTTCCAGGTGATCGTCGCCGTGCTCGCCGGCGTCCTGCTCGGGCACTTCGCGCCGCACGCGGGCGAACAGATGAAGCCGCTGGGCGACGGCTTCATCAAGCTGATCAAGATGCTGATCGCGCCGATCATCTTCTGCACGGTGGTCGTCGGCATCGCCGGCATGGAGGACATGAAGAAGGTCGGCAAGACCGGCGGCCTCGCGCTGCTCTATTTCGAGGTCGTGAGCACGGTGGCGCTGATCATCGGCCTGGTGCTCGTGAACGTGATCAAGCCCGGCGCCGGCATGAACGTCGACCCGGCGACGCTGGACACCAAGGGCATCGCGGCCTACACGGGACCGGGCAAGATGGCCTCGACCACCGAGTTCCTGCTCAACATCATTCCCACCACGGTGGTCGACGCATTCGCCAAGGGCGAGATCCTGCAGGTGCTGCTGGTCGCCGTGCTCTTCGGGTTCGCGCTGCATGGCTTCGGCGGCCGCGGCACGCTGGTGTTCGACATGATCGAGAAGACCTCGCACGTGCTCTTCAAGATCGTCGGCTACATCATGAAGCTGGCGCCACTGGGCGCGTTCGGCGCGATGGCGTTCACGATCGGCAAGTACGGCCTGGGCTCGCTCGCCTCGCTCGGCAAGCTGATGGGCGCGTTCTACGCGACCTGCCTGCTCTTCATCTTCGTCGTGCTCGGGCTGATCGCGCGCTTCCACGGCTTCTCGGTGTGGAAATTCATCAAGTACATCAAGGAGGAATTGCTGATCGTGCTGGGCACGTCCTCCTCCGAATCCGTGCTGCCGCGGATGATGGAGAAGATGGAGAACCTCGGGGCGCGCAAGTCCACCGTGGGCCTGGTGATCCCGACGGGCTATTCGTTCAACCTGGACGGCACCTCGATCTATCTCACCATGGCGGCCGTGTTCATCGCGCAGGCGACCAACACGCCGATGACGCTGACCCAGGAGCTGACGTTGCTCGCGGTGCTGCTGCTCACGTCCAAGGGTGCGGCCGGCGTGACCGGCAGCGGCTTCATCGTGCTCGCCGCGACGCTGTCGGCCGTGGGCAACGTGCCGGTCGCCGGGCTGGCGCTGATCCTGGGGATCGACCGCTTCATGTCGGAGGCGCGCGCGCTGACCAACCTCATCGGCAATGGCGTGGCCACCATCGTGGTGGCGCGCTGGGTCGGCGAGCTGGATACCGAGAGGCTGCGCATGCACCTCGAGCATCCCGCCCCCGACGAAACCGACGAGCCGGAGGCGCTGCACGAAGCGCGAACCGAGGCCATGCCCGGCTCATCGCCAGCTAAGCCTGGCACCGCGAACGTCGGCTAGCCTTCATGGGTCCTACCTGGGCCCCCATGTCCGCCGCCTTCCTCTTCGGCGTCTCCGCCGTCCTTCACTTCTACATCGGCATGCGCCTCGTGCCCGAGCTGTCGGCGCCGTGGGCGGTCGCGCTCGCCCTGCTGCTCGGCGCGTCGGCGCTGCTCGTGCCCCTGGGCATGCTGGCCCGCCGCCTCGTGGGAGCGCTGCGCGCCGACCGCGTCGCCATCACGGGCCTGTTCTTCCTCGGCCTCTTCTCGTCGCTGCTGGTCGGCACGCTCCTGCGCGACCTCGTGCTCATCGTCGCGACGCTTGCCGCGCTCGCCGCGCCGGGGCTGTTCGCGTTCGCGCGCCTGGAGCAGGTGTCGGCGCACGTCGTGCCGCTCGCCGCCCTTTTCGCCAGTGCCGTCGGGCTGTGGAATGCGCGTCGCATCGCGCGCGTGGTGCAGGTCGATGTCCCGATCGCGGGACTGCCGGCCGCGCTGCACGGCTTCTCGATCGTGCAGCTGAGCGACGTGCACGTGGGTCCGAGCATCCGCCGCCGGTACGTCGAAGGCATCGTCGCCGCGGTGAACGGGCTCGGCGCCGACGTCGTCGCGATCACGGGCGACCTGGTCGACGGCAGCGTGCCCGAGCTGCGCGAGCATGTCGCGCCCCTCGCGCAACTGGCCGCGCGCCATGGGCGCTTTTTCGTCACCGGCAACCACGAGTACTACTCGGGCGCGGTGCCGTGGATGCGCGAAGTCGAGCGCCTCGGCTTCACGGTGCTGCACAACGAGCACGTCGTGATCGAGCTCGGCGGCGAGAAGCTCGTCCTCGCCGGCGTACCCGATTACGGTGCCGGCCATTTCGACCGCGAACACCGCAGCGACCCGCAGCAGGCCATCGCCGGCGCGCCGGCCGATGCGAGCGCGCGTGTGCTGCTCGCGCACCAGCCGCGCAGCGCGCCGGCGGCCGCGCGCGCGGGGTTCGACCTTCAGCTCTCGGGCCACACCCACGGCGGGCAGTTCCTGCCGTGGAACTGGTTCGTGCGGCTGCAGCAGCCTTTCACGGCCGGGCTGCACCGGCTGGATGAGCTTTGGGTCTACGTCAGCCGTGGGACCGGATACTGGGGGCCGCCGAAGCGCTTCGGTGCGCCGTCGGAGATCACGAAATTACGTTTGATACCAGCGTAGGAACTGCGCCTACACGGGCGCGGGGCACCATCCCACATAGCTGAGGCAGTGCCGAGCCAAAAACTGCCCGCATGGCCCGCCTCGCATCCCTCACCTACCCGCTGTCCGGCGCTCGCGCCAGCAACGTCAACTACCTCGGTGCGGCGCGCTGCCGCCGCAAGTTCGAACTGTTCTACCCCGACGGCTTTGCCGACGAGACCTACCAGGTGGCCGAACGCTCGTTCAAGGAGCGCGCGCACCTCGAATGGCAGGCCGAACTCGGCCCCGTGGAATTCCGCAAGCTGCTCGCGCGCGGCGAGTTCCGCCAGATCGCCGACGCCGCCATCCGCATCGAGTCGCGCACCAACCTGCTCTTCTCGTTCGAGAAGATGGCGCTGCGCGACGCGCTGAAGACGCCCGCGGGCGCGCGCCTGTTCGCCACCGAGCTCTACGCTTTCCTGTGGGCGCGCGGCACGCCGCACCGCAAATTCGAGGACTGGGTCCAGGCCGTCTCGGAACTGCCGCGCCGCGAGGCGCCGGTGCTCACCTGGCCGATCGTCACGATCTTCGGTTTCCTTGCGCGGCCCGACCGTCATGTGTTCCTCAAGCCGATGGTGACGCGCCGCGCCGCGCACGCGTACGGCTTCGACTTCCAGTACAAGCCGCAGCCGTCCTGGCCGGTCTACCACTCGCTGCTGACCTTCGCGGCGATCATCCGCCGCGACCTCGACCGCCGCGCCGGCTTCAAGGCGCGCGACATGATCGACCTGCAGTCCTTCATCTGGGTGCAGGGCTCGCAGGAGTACGAAGGGTAGGCGCCGCCCGGGGCCCCTACAGCCGCGGCTCAACCCGTGGGCGCGGCCTGTCCTGCCTGCGGCCGCCGCGCAGGCACGACGCCGTTTCCTGCAGCAGCGGCAATCCGTTGAAGAGCACGCTCGCGGCGAGCGCACCCACGACGTAGGCAATCGGCCAGGGCTCGCCCTTGATGCGCAACGACCAGTCGGCCGCGTCGGCGCCCAAACGAAAGATCGCCAGTGCCTGCGGCCACGCGATCACGCACAGCAGCAGCAGGGACGCGAGCGGCAGCAGTTCGAGGAAGCTGTGCACCATCTGCTCGAAGGGGCCGACGTCGCGGCGCAAGGTGCTGTAGGCGAGGTCCCAGTAGACGGTGGCTTCGTGCACGACGAACACCGCGAAGACGATGCCGAGCACGGCGGCGTTGATTTCGAACAGGGCGACGGCCGCCAGGCCCACGCCGATCTCGGCGTACATCACCCAGTGAAGCAGGTTTTCCTTCAGGCCGCTCGTCACCGCGATGCCGGTGCGGACGTGGCAGGCCCAGTCGGCGAAACCCGCCGCGACCCACAGGGGGTAGACGACGAACATCAGCATGAAGACCGCTGCGTCCTGCATGCGCGCAAGCGTAGCGCCGAAAGGCCTAGGGGTGTGCGAATTGCTCCGAGCCGACCAGGCCGATCTTCTGCAGGCCGAAACGCTGGGCGCTGGCCAGGGCCGCCGCCACCGCCTCGTACTTCGCGGCGCGGTCCGGCCGCAGGTGGATCTCGGGCTGCTCGGCCTGGGCGGCCGCTTCGCGCAGGCGCGCCTCCAGCTCGCTGCGGCCGGGCAGCGGCTCGCCGTTCCAGGTGAAGGTGCCGGCCGGCGTGACCTCCAGCTGCACGATCCGCGGCTCGCTCGGCGGCGGCGGCGCGTTGGCGCTCGGCATCTCGAGGTTGACCGAATGCAGCTGGATCGGGATCGTGATGATGAGCATCACGAGCAGCACCAGCAGCACGTCCACCAGCGGCGTGGTGTTGATCTCCACCATCACGTCGGCGTCGTCCTCGTCGCCGCCCAGCGGGATCATCGGGCCCCCTTGGCGGCGCTCATGGCGGCGGCTCCGTGAGGAAGCCGATGCGGGCGATGCCGGCCTGCTGCGCGGCATAGACGACGCGGCCGATCGCGTCGTAGTCGGCGCGCGCGTCGGCGCGGATGTGCAGCTCGGGTGGCGGCTGCTGCCGCGCGGCACGCGTGAGCTGCGCCACGAGCGGATCGGTGCCCGTGACGGGCGTGTCGAACCAGTAGACCGCCCCTTGCGCATCCACCGTGACGATGATGTTCTGCGGCTGCGCCTCGCTCGCCTGCGTGCTCTCCCGCGGCAGGTGGACGGCGATCGAGCTGTTCACGACCGGGATCGCGATCAGGAAGATGATGAGCAGCACCAGCATCACGTCCACCAGCGGCGTGGTGTTGATGGACGACAGCAGGCCGTCCTCGGGCTCCGGCATCTGGTGCGGGAAGCGGATGGCCATCGCGCGGGTCCTATGGCTTCTTCGACGCGGCCGCCAGCAATACCGTGTGCAGGTCCGAGCCGAACGCGCGCACCGTGTCCATGCCGACGCGGTTGCGCCGCACCAGCCAGTTGTAGCCGAGCACCGCCGGCACCGCCACCGCGAGGCCGAGCGCCGTCATGATCAGCGCCTCGCCCACCGGGCCCGCGACCTTGTCGATCGAGGCCTGGCCCGACGCACCGATCCTCACCAGCGCGTTGTAGATGCCCCAGACCGTGCCGAACAGGCCGACGAAAGGTGCGGTGGAACCGACCGTGGCGAGCACGGCCAGGCCCTCCTGCGTGCGGCTGTGCACGGTGGCGATCGCGCGCTCGATGCTCTGCGCGACCCAGGTGTTCAGGTCCACCTGCCCGATGAGGCCGTCATGCTTGCGCGTCGCCTCGAGCGCCGATTCGGCGATGAAGCGATAGGGGCTGCCCTTCTGCAGGCCCTCCGTGCCCTGGCGCACCGTGTCGGCCTTCCAGAAGGTCGCATTGGCGGCGCGCGCCTGCCCGCCCATGCGCGTCTGGTCGATCAGTTTGCGGATCAGCACGTACCAGCTCGCGAGCGACATGACGCCGAGGATGGCGATCGTGATGCGCGCGACCCAGTCGCCCTGCTCCCACATCGACTGCAGGCCGTACGGGTTCGCGATGGCGGCCGGCGCCTTGATCGCGGGCAGCACGGGAGCGGAGGCCGCCGGCGCGGAAGCCTGGGCAAATACCGCAGCAGCGAGGCCCACCAGGGCAAGGAACGCCAGGGCACGGACTGTGTTTCGCATGAAGGCAGCCAGGAGCTGGAACCCGCGCATTGTGCCCGACCGTCATCGCCGGACGACCATAATCGCGCATGTCTTCCCGCTGGAGTCCGCGCGTCACCGTCGCCGCCATCATCGAGCGCGATGGCCGCTTCCTGCTGATCGAGGAGCAGACCCGGCTCGGGCTGAAGCTGAACACGCCCGCGGGGCATCTCGAGCCCGGCGAGACGCCGGCGCAGGGTTGCGCGCGCGAGGTGCTGGAGGAAGCCGCTTACGACTTCACGCCGACGGCATTCCTGGGCGTGTACCTCGCGCGTTCGCGCAAGAACTCCACGGGCGAGGACCAGACCTACCTGCGCCTGGCGTTCTGCGGCGAGCTCGGCGCGCACCACGACGGGCGCCCGCTCGACGAGGGCATCGTGCGCACGCTGTGGATGACCGCCGACGAGGTGCGTGCCAGCGCCGGGCGCCACCGCAGCCCGCTGGTGCTCCAGTGCGTCGAGGACTACCTGGCCGGCGCGCGGTATCCGCTCTCGGCCGTGCACGCCGACCCGAGTGTGTTGCGCACGCCCAACCCGTAGCGAATTTCGCCGGCCGTTTCCCGGCGGCGGCGTTCCACAATCGGATACCGCCCGCGGCGCGGGTTCAAAGAGGAGAGAGTGGAATGAACAGATTGGCCAAATGGTCCGGGGCCCTGCTGCTGGGCGTGTTGCTGGGCGGGGCGCAGGCGCGCACGCTCGTCGTCGGGCAGGTCGCGGAACTATCGGGTGCCGCGGTGGCCGCGGACAACGCGGCCGGCGCGAAGCTCTGGTTCGACCACGGCGCCCGCGCCAGCGGACATACCTTCGTGGTGAAGGCGCTGGACGACCAGCGCGATCCGAAGAAGACCGTCGAACTCACGCGCCAGCTCGTGGAGCAGGACAAGGCGGTGGCCCTGTTCGGCTATCGCAGCACGCCATCGCTGGAGGCGGTGGCGCCGGTGCTCAACGAGCTCCAGGTGCCGCTGGTCGCGCCCTTCAACGGCTCGGACGCCGTTCGCAAGGCGGGCGCGAACTCCATGTTCTTCCTGCGTGCCACGTACCAGGACGAGATGAACCGCCTGGTGGAGCAGGCGCGCACGATCGGCATCCGCAAGGTCGCCATCCTGCATCAGCGCGACCCCTTCGGTGACGAGCAGGCGAAGGCGTTCGCCGCGACGCTGGCTGCCTCCGACATGAAGCCGACCAACGTGTATTCCTACGACCGCAAGACGCTGGACACGACCGAGGCGGTGAAAGGCCTGCTCGACACCTCGCCCGAAGCCGTGCTGATGGCCTGCACGCCCAAGGCCTGCGCCGACGTCATCCGCAAGGTCCGCGAGACCAACCACCGCATGATGTTCCTCGTGCTGTCCAACGCGGTGACCGAAGAGTTCCTCACGGCCATCGCCGACGTGGGTCGCAATGTCGTGATCAGCCAGGTCATGCCCTTCCCCTGGGACAACACCCGGGTGGCGATCGTCAAGGAGTTCAACCGCCTGAACACGCAGTACAAGGCCAAGGTGCCGGTGTCGCACGCGGCGCTGGAAGGTTTCGCCGCGGCGAAGCTGCTGACCATCGCCGCGCAGAAGGCAGGTCCGCAGGCCGATGCGCACAAGATCGCCGAGGTGCTGCGCACCACCGGCCCGATCGACTTGGGCGGAATCGTCTACGACCCGCAGGCGAAGTCGCACTTCGTCGACCTCACCCTGGTCTCGCGCGGGGGCAAGCTGATCCGCTGATCGCGAAGGCCGCCCGGCTCACTTCGGGCAATTGCCCGTGAGCGCCCGCGCGGCCACCATCGGCGCATTCAGCAAGCCGCCCAGCATGCCCGGCTTCTCGGGCGCGTGCAGGCAGTCGTCGCGGGCCGCTTCGTCCACGCCCTGCGCCAGCGGGTCCTTGCGGTCGCGGCGCAGTTGCGCATTCGCCCGCTCGGCCAGGCTGGGTTGCGGCTGTGAGCGGTACGGGCCCGGCAGGGCCGAGATCCCGGGCGGCGCGAGCACCGGCGCGGGCGGCAGCGCATTGCGGGCGGGCGGCGCCGCGACGGGCCCGCCCCAGCCGGGCGGCGCCGGCACCGGAACGGGCGTCGCCGCACCCGCGCCGGGC
>NZ_JBYNTU010000002.1:0-298211 GCF_057785015.1 Ramlibacter sp. GS1-15
GCGCCGGCCCAGCCGGTGCCGCCGCCCATGCCGCCTCCGTCTCCGCCCTGGCCGCCGCCGGGCCCACCGCCGCCCAGCTCGCCCGGCCGGGACACCGGAGCCGCTGCTTCAGCGGCGCCGGCCGCGCCCGGCCGCGCCGGGGCAGCTGCGCCGCGCCGCACCCGGGCACTGAAGTCGATGTCGCGCAGCACGTCGTTGGCCACGAGCAGCTCGTTGACCTGCGTGTACGCCTTCGGCACGTGCTCGAGTAGCACCCGCTGGACGACGTCCTGCACGAGCTTCCAGCTTTCGCGCGAGATGCCCGCCGCGCCCCATTGCTCCACCAGCAGCTGGCACAGCGCCTCGGGCCGCAGGATGTCGGTGGAGGCCTGCTCGTCGCCTTCGAGGTGCTGCATGCGCACCTTGAGGTCGTTGAGGTCCCACACGGCCTTGTCGCCGATCGCCAAGGCCAGGCGCGACGCCATGATCTTGTCCTCGACCACGTCCTCGCCCACGAGCGACAGGCTCAGGGCCTCCAGCCGCATCTGCCGGGTCGCCGTCGGCGGGTCGATCGCCTTCTGCCACGCGCGCGTGGTGCCCTGCAGGAAGGCGGCGCCTTTCTTGTCGAAGTCAACCAGCGCGTCGCGCCGCTCCTGCATGTCCCGGGCGCTTGCCGCCGCCTGGGCGAGCTCCATCAGGTGGTTGCGGATGGCCTGCCCCATCGGTGCGAGGCAGGCCTGCAGCTGCGCGACGAAGCTCTCCCGCGCCTTGCGCGCGACGAGCGCGCCGTTCGCGGGGGGTCGTTGCAGGGCGCTCACGGCGGGCGGCCTTCCTACACCGTCGCGCCCGCGTTCGGGTCGTTCGGGTCGCCCTCGCGCCGGGCGGAAGACTGCACGAGATCCTCGCGTTTGACGCCGAGCCACATCGCGATGGCGGCGGCCACGAAGACGGAGGAATATATGCCGAACAGGATGCCGATGGTCAGGGCCAGGGCAAAGTAGAACAGGGTGGGGCCGCCGAACAGCAGCATCGACAGCACCATCGCCTGCGTGCAGCCGTGCGTGATGATCGTGCGGCTGATCGTCGACGTGATCGCGTTGTCGATGATCTGGATGGTGTTCATCTTGCGGTAGCGGCGGAAGTTCTCGCGCACGCGGTCGAAGATCACCACCGATTCGTTCACCGAGTAGCCCAGCACCGCCAGCACCGCGGCCAGCACCGCCAGCGAGAACTCCCACTGGAAGAACGCGAAGAAGCCCAGGATGATCACCACGTCGTGCAGGTTGGCGATGATCGCCGCCAGCGCGAACTTCCACTCGAAGCGGAAGGCGAGGTACAGCATGATGCCGCCCGCCACGGCGGCGAGCGCGTACAGGCCGTTGGTGACGAGCTCGTCGCCGACCTGCGGGCCCACGAACTCGGTGCGCCGCAGTTGCACGTTGGGATCCTCGGCGCGCAGCGTCGCTAGCACTTTTTCACTCTGTTGCGCCGAGCTCACATTTTTCTGCGCCGGCAGGCGGATCAGGACGTCGCGCGCCGTCCCGAAGTTCTGCACCTGCACGTCCTCGAAGCCGAGGCCGGCCACGGTCCGGCGCACCTTCTCGACGTCGGCGGGCTGCGAGTAGGCGACTTCCATCACCGTGCCGCCGGTGAACTCCACCGACAGGTGCAGGCCCTTGGTCACGAGGAAGAACACCGCGGCGGCAAAGGTAAGGAACGAGACCACGTTGAAGATCAACGCGTTTTCCATGAACGGGATGTCCCGGCGGATCCGAAAGAATTCCATGTCCCTTACTCCGCCTTCGTTATAACCGCATCGCCGGCCGGCCGCCAGACCGTGCCGATCGATACTGCCTTGAGTTTCTTCTTCCGCCCGTACCAAAGATTGACGAGGCCGCGCGAGAAGAACACCGCCGAGAACATGGACGTGAGGATGCCGATGCAGTGCACGACGGCGAAGCCGCGCACCGGGCCCGAGCCGAAGGCGAGCAGCGCCAGGCCCGCGATCAGCGTCGTGATGTTCGAGTCGAAGATCGTGCCCCAGGCCCGTTCGTAACCCGCGTTGATCGCGGCCTGCGGCGACGAGCCGTTGCGCAGCTCCTCGCGCACGCGTTCGTTGATCAGCACGTTCGAATCGATCGCCATACCCAGTGCGAGCGCCATGGCGGCCATGCCGGGCAGCGTGAGCGTCGCCTGCAGCATCGACAGTACGGCCACCAGCAGCAGCAGGTTCACCGCCAGCGCCAGCGCCGAGAACACGCCGAACAGCATGTAGTACAGCGTCATGAACGCGCAGATGGCGACGAAGCCCCAGGCCACGCTGTGGAAACCCTTGGCGATGTTCTCGGCGCCGAGCGTCGGGCCGATGGTGTATTCCTCGATGATCTCCATGGGCGCGGCCAGCGAGCCGGCGCGCAGCAGCAGCGCCGTGTCGTTGGCCTCGACGGTGGTCATGCGGCCGGAAATCTGCACCCGTCCGCCGCCGATCTCGCCGCGGATCACGGGCGCGGTGACGACTTCGCCCTTGCCCTTCTCGAACAGCAGGATGGCCATGCGCTTGCCGACGTTCTCGCGCGTCACGTCCTTGAAGATGCGCGCGCCCTTCGCGTCGAGCGTGAGGTGCACCGCCGGCTCCTGCGTCTGCTGGTCGAAGCCGGGTTGCGCGTCGGTGAGGTTGTCGCCGGTGAGGATCACCTGCTTGCGCACCACCACCGCCTGGCCGCCGCGCTCGAGGTACTTCTCGTCGCCGAACGGCACCGGGCCGGCGCCCAGCGCGGCGGACGATGCCTCGGCGCTCTCGTCGACCATGCGCACCTCGAGCGTCGCCGTGCGGCCCAGGATGTCCTTGGCCTTGGCCGTGTCCTGCACGCCGGGCAACTGCACGACGATACGATCGAGCCCCTGCTGCTGGATCACCGGCTCGGCCACGCCGAGTTCGTTGATCCGGTTGTGCAGGGTGACCATGTTCTGCTTGAGCGCCTGGTCCTGGATGCGGCGCGCGGCCTCGGGCTTGATGGTCGCGACCATCCTGTAGTCGGTGCCGTCCGGGCCGTCGGTTTCCTGCAGGTCGGTGAACTGGTCGGCGAGCACGGCCTTCGCGGCGTTCAGCGTCTCCTGGTCGCGAAAGCGCACCTCGATCGCCTGGCCATTGCGGTTGATGCCGCCATGGCGCACGTTCTTCTCGCGCAGCACGCTGCGCAGGTCTCCGGCCAGCGACTCGGCCTTCTTGGACAGCGCGGCCTGCATGTCGACCTGGAGCATGAAGTGCACGCCACCGCGCAGGTCCAGGCCCAGGTACATCGGCGCAGCATGCAGCGCCGACAGCCACTTCGGCACGCTGGACAGCAGGTTCAGCGCCACGACATAGGTCGGATCCGAGGGGTCCGGGTTCAGCGCCTTCTGCAGGACGTCCTTGGCCTTGAGCTGCGCGTCGGTGGTGGTGAAGCGGGCCTTGACGGAGTTCGCGTCCAGCGTGATCGCATCCGGCTGCACGCCGGCCTTGGCCAGCGCGTCCTGCACCCGGGCCTGCGTCGCGGCATCGACCTTCACGGTCGCCTTGCCCGACGAGACCTGCACCGCCGGCGATTCGCCGAAGAAATTGGGGACCGTGTAGAGGGCCCCGATGATCAACGCGATGACGATGATCGCGTACTTCCAGACGGGGTAACGATTCACTTGAGGGTGCCCTTGGGCAGGACCTGCACGACGGCGCTGCGCTGCACCTGCACTTCGACGCCGTTCGCGATCTCCAGGTTCAGGTAGGACTCCTGCAGCTTCGTGACCTTGCCGATCAGGCCGCCGGACGTGGCGACCTCGTCGCCCTTGGCGAGCGCCTCGATCATGGCCCGGTGCTCCTTCTGCCGCTTCATCTGCGGGCGGATCATCACGAAATAGAGCACGACGAACATCAGCACCAGCGGCAGCATGCCCGTCAGCGTGGAGGACATGTCGCCGCCGGCGGCGGTCTGGGCGTAAGCGGAAGAGATGAACACGGGAGCTCCGGCGTGTAAGAAGATTTTCAAGCGTGACACAGCGAGCGCGCCTGCGAAGGGCGCGCTCGAGCGGAAAGCCTTCGATTGTATGTCCCGTCCCCGAGGACGGAAGTTCGCGTTAGCCCTCGGGCCGACTCAGGCGGCGCGCTGGCCGGGTGCGCCGCTCCATTCGGCCGTCAGCGCCTGCCAGCGCGTGCGTGCGGCGGCGAGGTTACGTTCTTTCACATGTCCGAAGCCCTTGATCTGCTCCGGGATGCGCGCGATCTCGACCGCCAGCGCATGGTTGCGGGAAGACAGCGCAGCCAGCACCTGCTGGATCGCATCGCGATATTCCCCGACCAGGGCGCGCTCGGTGCGGCGCTCCTCGGTGCGGCCGAAGATGTCCAGGGGGGTGCCGCGCAGCCCCTTGAGATGCGCCAGCAGCTTGAACAAGGCCAGGGTGGCCGGCCCGAACTTGCGCTTGACCAGTTCGCCCTTCTCGTTGCGCCTGGCCATCGCGGGCGGCGCCAGGTGGAAGTTGATCTTGTAATCACCTTCGAACATCGCGCCGATCTTCTCTTCGAAGCCGGTCTGCGTGTAGAGGCGGGCGACTTCGTACTCGTCCTTGTACGCCATGAGCTTGAACAGGTAGCGCGCGACGCTTTCCGCCAGCTGCGTCTTGCCCAGCGGCGCCTCGGCGGCGCGCACCTGCTCGACGAAATCGCTGTATTGCTTCGCGTACGCAGCGTTCTGGTACTGCGTGAGGAACTCGACGCGGCGCGCCACGATGCTCTCGAGCGTCTCGCGCTTCTTCAGCTCGATCACCTGGGCCGGCGCGAGCAGCCTTTCGACCGAGGCCCAGTCGTGCGCGGCGCGGCGGCCCCATTCGAAGGCGGCCTTGTTCTTCTCCACGGTGACACCATTGAGCTCGATGGCCCGCATCAGCGACTCGTGCGCGAGCGGGATCCAGCCCTTCTGCCACGCGAAGCCGAGCATCATCGGGTTGGTGTAGATGGAATCGCCCAGCAGCCTGGTCGAGGCGAGATCGGCGTTGAATGCGGCCACGCCTTCATCGCCCACGGCCTTGGCGATCTCGCTCGCGCAGGCGTCGGCCGGGTTGGCCCAGTTGGCGTTCTTCACGAAGGCCGCGGTCGGCGCGCTGTGGCCGTTCAGCGCCACATGCGTGCGGCCGGGACGCATGCGCAGCACCGTTTCCTTGCCGGCCGTGACGATCGGGTCGCAGCCGATCACGACGTCGGCACCGGCCATGTTGACGCGCGTGGTGCGGATCGCCTCCTGCGACTCGCCGATGATCACGTGGCTCCAGGTGGCCCCGCCCTTTTGCGCCAGGCCGGCGGCGTCCTGCGTGACGATGCCCTTGCCCTCGATGTGCGCGGCCATGCCGAGCAGCTGGCCGATCGTGATCACGCCCGTGCCGCCGACGCCCGCGACGATGATGCCGTAGGCCCCGTGCACCTGCGGCAAGGTGGGCTCGGGCAGGCCCGGCAGGCCCTCGAGCGATGCCGCCTGCGCCTTCGGCTTCGACTTGAGCTGGCCGCCCTCGACGGTGACGAAGCTCGGGCAGAAGCCCTTCAGGCAGCTCGTGTCCTTGTTGCAGCTGCTCTGGTTGATGGTCCGCTTGCGGCCGAATTCGGTCTCGAGCGGCTCGACCGACAGGCAGTTGCTCTTCACGCCGCAATCGCCGCAGCCTTCGCACACCAGGTCGTTGATCACGACACGCACGGCCGGGTCGACCATCTTGCCGCGCTTGCGCCGCCGGCGCTTCTCGGTCGCGCAGGTCTGGTCGTAGATGATGATCGTGGTGCCCGGGATTTCGCGGAATTCGCGCTGGATGGCGTCGAGCTCGTCCCGGTGGTGCACGTCGACACCCGGCGGCAGTTTCGCAACCATGTACTTCTCGGGCTCGTCCGTCACCACTACGACCTTCGTCGCGCCTTCGGCCACGACGCTGTGCGCGATCTGGATCACCGAATGGCCTTCGGGCCGCTCGCCGACCTGCTGGCCGCCGGTCATCGCGACCGCGTCGTTGTACAGCAGCTTGTAGGTGATGTTCACGCCGGCGGCGATCGCCTGGCGGATCGCCAGCAGGCCGCTGTGGAAGTAGGTGCCGTCGCCGAGGTTGGCGAACACGTGCTTCTCGGTCGAGAACGGCTGCTGGCCGACCCACGGCACGCCTTCGCCGCCCATCTGCGTGAAACCGATGGTGGCGCGATCCATCCAGGTCGCCATGAAATGGCAGCCGATGCCGGCCATCGCGCGGGAGCCTTCCGGCACGACGGTGGAGGTGTTGTGCGGACAGCCCGAGCAGAACCACGGCACGCGATCGGCCTTCACCTCGAGCGCGGCCATCGCGCGCTCCTTGGCTTCGAGGATCGCCAGCTGCGCGTCCATTCGTGCGGCCGTGTCGGCGTCCACACCGAGCTTCTTCAGCCGCAGCGCGATCGCGCGCGCGATCAGCGCCGGCGACAGGTCCGCATTGGCGCGCAGCAGCTTGTTGGCGCTCGGGCTGGCCTGCGACCATTCGCCGCCGGAGGCGTCGCCCTCGACCTCGTTGAACTTGCCGACCACGTTGGGCCGCACGTCGGGCCGCCAGTTGTACAGCTCCTCTTTCAGCTGGTACTCGATCACCTGGCGCTTTTCCTCGACGACCAGGATCTCGCGCAGGCCTTGCGCGAACTCGCGCGTGATCTGCGCTTCCAGCGGCCACACGACGCCGACCTTGTGCACGCGGATGCCCAGGCGCCGGCAGGTGTCGTCGTCGAGGCCGAGGTCGAGCAGGGCCTGGCGGGTGTCGTTGTAGGCCTTGCCGCTGGCGATGATGCCGAAGCGGTCATGCGGCCCGGCGATGACGTTGTAGTTCAGGCGGTTGGCACGGATGTACGCCAGCGCCGCGTACCACTTGTAGTCGAACAGGCGCGCTTCCTGGTCGAGCGCGTGGTCGGGCCAGCGGATGTGCAGGCCGCCCGGCGGCATCTCGAAATCGGTGGGAATGTGGATCTGCACACGCTGTGGATCGATCACCGCCGTGCTGCTCGATTCGACGATCTCCTGGATCGTCTTCATGCCGGACCACACGCCGGCGTAGCGGCTCATGGCGAACGCGTGCAGGCCGAGGTCCAGGATCTCCTGCACGTTGGCCGGGAAGAACACCGGCAGGCCGCAGGCCTTGAAGATGTGGTCGGACTGGTGCGCGGCGGTGGAGCTCTTGGCGACGTGATCGTCGCCGGCCACCGCGATCACGCCGCCCCAGGGCGTGGTGCCGGCCATGTTGGCGTGCTTGAAGACGTCGGAGCAGCGGTCCACGCCCGGCCCCTTGCCGTACCAGATGCCGAACACGCCGTCGAACTTGTGCGTGGCCGGGTCGGTGAAGCCCAGCTGCTGCGTGCCCCAGATCGCCGTCGCCGCGAGCTCCTCATTCACGCCCGGCTGGAACACGACGTTGTTGCCCGCGAGGTACTTCTTCGCGCCCCACAGCGCCTGGTCGTAGGTGCCCAGCGGCGAGCCGCGGTAGCCGCTGATGAAGCCCGCGGTGTTCTTGCCTTGCAGCGCATCGCGCTGGCGCTGCAGCATCGGCAGCTTCACCAGCGCCTGCACGCCGCTCATGAAGGCGCGGCCGTAGTCCAGCGCGTACTTGTCCTCCAGCCTGACCGTCTCGAGGGCCTTGCGGATAGGTTCGGGCAGCGGGGCGTTCATGCGCGGGAGGTCTCCTTGTGAGCTGCACAGTGTATGCCGCGGCCTCGGATATGTCTTTGCGTTTGATGCCGCGAATGGGCTAGCATGAGAAAGGATCTTTCCCGAATCAGGCCCGAATGGAAACGCTCGACAAATATGACATCCAAATCCTTAACGAGCTGCAGGCCGACGCGCGCCTGACCAACGCCGAACTCGCGCAACGCGTGGGCCTGTCGGCGGCACCCTGTTGGCGGCGCGTGCGGGCGCTGGAGCAGGCCGGCTACATCAAGGGCTACCACGCCGAGATCGACCGCCACAAGATCGGCCTGGGGGTGCTGGCCTTCGTGCGGCTCGATGCGCAGCAGAACACGGGCGAGCGCACGCGCGAGATGGAAGAGGCGATCCGCAAGATCCCCGAGATCGTCTCGTGCCACTACATCAGCGGCGCCGGCACCTTCGAGCTGCAGGTCGTGTCGAAGGACCTCGACAGCTTCTCGCAGTTCGCGCGCAAGGTGCTGATCAACCTGCCCAACGTGAAAGACCTCCACACCAGCTTCTCGCTGGGGGAGGTCAAGGCGAGCAGCCACCTGCCGCTGTCGCACCTGGGCGCGAAGCGCGGCGCGGCCTGAGATGCACGGCCGGCCTGGCAGCTATTCGCGCACGCAGTGCACTTCGAGCGGCGGCACCGCGATGTTCAGCGTGGCCTCGCGGCCATCCGCGCCCAGCCCGAATTCAGCTTTCATGTTGGTGCTGCTGTAGACCGTCTGCTGCGGCGTCGTGCCGCCGGCATCGCGCAACAGGGTCTCGCTGCCATGCACCCCGGCATCGACCTGCGCGGTGCCGTCATCGAAGCGCACGGTGAATTCGATCTCGTGGTCGCAGCGGTAGCGGGGCAAGTGCGACGGCGATGGGGCCGCAACGGGCTGCGAAGAAGCGGTGGCAGGCGCCGGTTCCGGCGCCGGCGGCGGACCGGGCTGCCGCGTCGCACACGACGCGACGAACGCCAGTGACGCGGCGGCAAGGATCAGCTTGAGGCGCTCCATGCGCGCATTGTGGCCAGACGCGAAGCTCAGCGGGGCCACAGCACCCACAGGCGCAGCGGCTGCTTCAGGCGCGCGGCCAGCTCGCCCGCCTCCGGCCCCCAGCCGGTGAAATAGTCGGCGCGCAGGGCACCGACGATCGCGCTGCCGGTGTCCTGCGCGAAGACGAGGCGCTGCAGGTTCGCCGCCGGCCCGCTCGAGGCCAGCCATACCGGCGTGCCGTAGGGCAGCGCGTCCTTGTCGACGGCGATCGAGCGGCCCTGCGTGAGCGGCACGCCTTGCGCACCGCGGGGGCCGAAAGCGGCATCCAGTTCCGACAAGGGCTCCTCGCGGAAGAAGACGTAGCGCGGGTTGCTCCACAGCATTTCGTTCAGCCGCTGCGGGTTCTGCGCGACCCAGCCCTTGATGCCCGGCCACGAGGCGTCGCGGAGGGCGCCCTGCTGCAGCAGCCAGCTGCCGACACTGCGATAGGGCTGCTCGTTGGTGCCGGCGAACGCGAGCCGCACGATGCGCTGCGTGCCGTCGGTTTCGGTGATGCGCAGGCGCGCCGAGCCCTGGATCTGGATCATCAGCGCGTCGAGCGGGTCAGCGATGTAGGCGATCTCGCGCCCGCGCAGCAGCGAGCGCACGTCGGGGACGGTGTCGATCTCCTGCCGCGTGTACCAGGGCTTGCGGGTCGCCAGCCCGGCCGGCGGCCGGTACAGCGGCACCACGTTGCGTGCCGTCGGCTGGCGCGTGGCCTCCAGCATCGGTTCGTAGTAGCCCGTGAGCAATCCTTCAGCCGCGCCCTGCAGCGGCTCGATGCGGTACGGCTGCAGCTTCTGCGCGAGCCAGGCGCGCTGCTCCTGCGGCGCGGCAATCGAGAGCTGCCGCACTTCGGTGCACAGGCGCGCGAAGTTGGCGGGCGGGCGCTCGCAGCTCTTGATCCACGCGTTCCAGGCTTCGTAGAGGTTGTCCTCGGCGAAGCCCGGCAGCTCGGACCAGGCGACCGGCACCCAGCGGCTCTTGCCCTGCACGATGGCGGGCCCCTGCGCCGCGGGTTCCCCGGGTGCGGCGGGCGCGGTGACATTCGGTGCTTCGTCCGCCGGCGGCAATGGGGCCCACGCGCAGCCGGCCAGCGTTCCTACAATCAGCGCCCATGCAACGGAACGGATCATGCTGCTGATTTTGCTCGAAGCCCTGCTCGCGCTGGCGGCGCTGCTGTTCATCGTGTGGTGGACCATGTTCTCCGGCCGCAAGAAGGGCGAGCCCCCGCGCGAAGACGACGCCGGCCAGGACTAGAGACTGCGCAGCAGGTTCGCCAGTTCGACCGCGGACTTCACGTCCATCTTGTCGAACACGCGCGCACGATGGACTTCCACCGTGCGCACGCTGATGTCGAGCTGATCCGCGATCAGCTTGTTCGGCAGGCCCTCGACCACGAGCTTCATGACGTCGCGCTCGCGGTCCGTGAGTTCCGCCAGTCGCGCCTGCACCTCGCGCTTCTCGCGCCGGGCAGCCAGCACCTCGCCCGATCGCTTCAAGGCCTGCTCGATCCGGTCCACCAGCGCGTTGTCGGAGAAGGGCTTCTCGCAAAAATCGAAGGCGCCGCGCTTGACCATGTCGACGGCGGTCGGCACGTCGGCGTGGCCCGTCAGGAAGATCACCGGCAAGGCGTCCGCCAGGCCCCTGTGCGAAATCCTGTCGAACAGCGCCAGCCCGCTCATGCCCGGCATGCGCACGTCCAGCAGCAGGCAGGACGGCTGCACGGGCCACCAGTCGCCCGCGATCATCGCGTGGAAGGGCTCCGCGCCGGGGAAGGATTCCGACAACAGGTGGCGCGAACGAAGCAGCCAGGCGAGCGCCTCGCGCACGCTCGCATCGTCGTCGACGATGTACACGATGGCGTTCTGGGTGGGTTGCATGGGGACGGGCGTCAGGCCGACGAAGCGACGGGCAGGGTGAACCGGAAAATCGTACCTTGCGGGCGGTTGGCCTCGAAAGCGAGGAATCCCCCATGCTGTTCGACGACCGTGCGGCACAGCGACAGGCCCAGGCCCATGCCCTCGCTCTTGGTGGTGAAGAAGGGCGTGAACAGCTGCTGCTGGACGTCGGGCGGGATGCCCGGCCCGACATCGGTCACCAGGAACTCGAGCCAGCCCCGGCCCTGCGCGCGGCGCACCTCGATCACCAGCGAGGGTTCGGCCACCTTCGCCTCGTCCATCGCCTGCATCGCATTGCGCGCGAGATTGAGCACCACCTGCTCGACCATCGTGCGGTCGACCAGCAGCGGCGGCAGGGCCCGGTCGATCACCGTGTCGACGCGCACCCCCAGCTTGCGCGCCTGCAGCGTGACGAGCGGCATCACCGCGTCGACCAGCACCTGCGGCGTGACCGGCTCGCGCGCCTTGTCGCGGCGGCGCACGAAATCGTGCACGCTCTTGATGACGCGGCCGGCGCGTTCGGCCTGTTCGGCGATGCGGCGCATGGCCACCTCGATGTCGCCCAGCGGCTCGGGCTCGGCGCCCGCCGTCACCTGCGATTTGAGCACGTTGAGCGAACCCGTCGCGTAACTCGAGATCGCGGCGAGCGGCTGGTTCAACTCGTGCGACAGCAGCGACGCCATCTCGCCGACCGTTGCCAGGCGCGCCGTCGCCTGCAGCCGCTCCTGGCTGGCGCGCGAGAGTTCCTCCACGCGCCGCTGCTCGGAGATGTCGAGGAACGCGCTCATCCAGCCGGTCTGCACGCCCAGGTGGTTGATCAGCGGCGCCTCGATCACCAACACCGGGAAGCGCGTGCCGTTCTTGCGCATGAAGACCGACTCGAAGCCTTCGCGCGGCGGCCGGTGCAGGCCCGACAGGCGCACCTCCTGGCGCTTGGCGTAGTCACCGGCGAACTCGGGGGGCCAGTAGGGCGCGGGCGTGCCCCGACCGAGCAGCTCCTCGGGCGAAAAGCCCACCATCGCACAGAACGCCGGGTTCACGTAGGTCGTGCGGCCCTGCAGGTCGCGCGCACGCAGGCCGGTGACCAGCGAATCCTCCATCGCCTTGCGGAAGGCGAGCGCATCGGCCAAGTCCTGCTCGGCGCGCAGGCGCCGGCGCGTATCCTTGCCCAGCAGCCACAGCACCGCGAGCAAGGCCATCGACATCGCCGTGACCAGCGCCGTGAGGAAATTGGGGAACAGCTGCGGCGCGCCCCGCCAGCTGTCCATGCGCAGCACCAGCGTGTTGCCCGGCAGGTCGATCAGCTGCTGCGCGGTGAAGACGCGGCTGCCGCGCCGGGCCGAGCCGCGCAGGGCCAGGCGCGTGCCGTCCGCTTCGGTGAACGAGACGTCGTGGCTGTGCAGCAGCTGCGGCTCCACCAGGGCATCGAGGATCTCCGGTAGCGAATAGCTCGCCACCACGTAGGCGGTGAGCTGTCCGGCCGTGGCCTGCGGCAGGCACAGCTCCATCACCTCGATCCCCAGTCCGTCCATCTGCGGGACGAAATAACTGGTCGCGTACGCCGGGCCCGACAGGCGCCGCGCCGCCGCGCAGGCGAGCGCCACGTCCGACTGGGATGCCCCGCGCCCCAGCCGCGCGAACACCGGCGCGTGGTAGGGTGTGTCGGCGGCGGCAACGACATTCAGGTTCGCGTCGCGCCATTCGATCCGCATGAACTCGCGGTGCTCGCGCAGCAGCACCTGCGCGCCCTGCGTCCACGCGCCCGGCGTCGGGCTGCCCGAGTGCAGCGCCTGCAGGCTCTGCACGTTGTGCGTCAATCGCGCGCGCATGTCGTTCACCGCGTCGGCCGTGTCGCGCTCGAGGCGGCTTTGCACCTGGCTCGTTTCGTAGCGGCCGGCGAGCCACACCAGCGTGGCCAGCATGCCGGCGACCAGCACGATGAGCAGCACCCACAGCGACCAGCGCGTGTGCGCCGAACGCCAGCGCGCGAAGGCGGCCGTCGCCGCCGGGGCGATCTCCGTCATGGGAAAACCTCCGCCCTGCGGCTCATAGCACCCGGTGCTCGAGGGCGGGCAGCTGGCGGCGCACCTGCTCGAGCCGCTGCGCGTCGAGGTCGGCCAGCACCAGCCCCGCCCCGGTCTCGCGCTGCGCCAGCACGACGCCCCAGGGATCGACCACCAGGCTGTGGCCCCAGGTGCGCCGGCCGTTCTCGTGCGTGCCCCCTTGCGCCGGCGCCGCGACGTAAGCCAGGTTCTCGATGGCGCGCGCGCGCAACAGCGTCTCCCAGTGCGCCTGGCCGGTCACGTAGGTGAAGGCGCTCGGCACGAGCAGGAGGTCGGCCCGCAAGGACCGGTACAGCTCGGGAAAGCGCAGGTCGTAGCAGACCGACATGCCGATGCGCCAGCGATGGCCATCGCGCGCCGGCAGTTCGAAAGCGACGGGCTCGCCGCCCGCCTCGATCACCCGCGCCTCGTCATAACGCTCGCGGCCGTTGTCGAAGCGGAACAAATGAATCTTGTCGTAGCGCGCCAGCAGCTCGCCTTGCGGCGAGAACGCGAGGCTGGTGTTGCGCACGCGCGCATCGTCACCGGCGTCGAGCGGCAACGTGCCGGCGACGATCGCGATGCCGAGCTCGCGCGCACTCTCGCGCAGGAAGGACTGGATCGGCCCGTCGCCGAAGCGCTCGCGCACGGCCAGCTTGTCGCTGTCCTGGTGGCCCATCACGCAGAAGTATTCGGGCAGCACCGCGAGTTCCGCGCCGGCGGCCGCGGCCTCCCGCAGCAGCGCGCGCGCTGCCTGCAGGTTGCCCTCGACCGACACGCCGGACACCATCTGGATGGCAGCGACCTTCATGGCGTTACTCTAGTTCGTGTTGCCTGTGCGCGAGGTTTCGGCCTGCGCCTCGACCTTCTTGCCCACGCGGGTGACGCGCGGGTCGGCCCAGGTGCCGTCGACGTGGAACTCCTGCGTCGCCGCACGGATGAGCGGCTGGCGCAGCACCAGCTGGGCGAGGAAGGAGCCCAGCCCGATCGCCGGATTGATCGCCGCGGCCACGAGCGACGCCGTGCCGGCGTTGATCTCGGGCACCACGACCACCCGCAGGTCCTGCGTCTCGTGCGCGATGTCGGCCTTGCCTTCCATCAGGACAGCGGCATTGACGCCCTTCATCTGCAGGTTGTTGGTTGCCGCGATGCCCTCCTGGATGGTGACGTCGCCCCGGATGAAGTCGAAGGCAAAGCCCTCGCTGAAGATATCGCGGAAGTCGAGCGCGAGCCGGCGCGGCAGGGACTGCAGGCTCACGACGCCGAGCAGGCGGGCCACCCCCGGTTCGGCCTTGAGGAACTGCCCCGATTCCATGTTGACGTTGAAGGCCCCGTCCAGGCTGGCGTAGTTGAAGCCCAGCGGCGAGCCGAGCCACGCCACCTGGCCTTCGAGCTTGCCCTTGCCGCGCCGCACGACGTCCTTCATGCCGAAGCGCGACAGCAGCTGTCCCGAATCCGCGATATCGAGGCGGAACCTCATGGCCGTGCGCATGCGCTCCGGCGTCCGCGCGGTGCCGGGCTTCGGCGGGCCCTGCGCACTGAGGGCGGCCCAGTTGCCGCTGGCCGAGAAGGTCGCCTCCGGCACCGTGAGGTTGAGCTTGTTCAGGCGCCATTCGCGCACGCCGGCCGCGCGGTTGACGGCATCGATCTCGAGCTTGCCGAGTTTCTTGCCGCGCAGCTCGAAGTCGTCGACGACGATGTCCAGCGCCGGCAGCGTGCCGGGCTGCTCGTCGAGCAGCGATTCCACCTCCTGGGTCGCGGCGGCGCCCAGCGACATGCGCGCGAGCCGCGCGTACAGGCGGCCGCCCGCGTTCGCGCCGCCGGGCTGGCGGTACTCGGCATAACCGTTCAACTCGCTGGCATCGACGTTGCCGCGCCAGGTGCCGCCGTCGCGCGACACGCCGACCACCACGTTGTGCAAGGTCCGGCCCTGCACGGTGAGTTCCTTCGCGCGCACGGCCGCGACCGTCGGCAGGTAACTCGTGGCGGCGGCACCGGCGCTGCCGCCGCGTGCGCCCGCCGCCCCCGAAGACCCGAGCAGCTCCTGCCACGAGTCGAGATTGACGCTGGCGAGGTTCACGTTGGCGGCGACTCCCTGCTCGGGCAAGGTCGCGCCCTCCCCGGGCGCCAGGCCGACCGCGATCGCGCCACGCAGCACGCGCGCCTCGGCGCCGGAGACGTCGCGCAGGAACACGACCGACATCACCCGGCCCAGCTCGAACGTGAGCTGGTCCTGCAGCGGGCGGCCAGGGGCGTCGCGCGGCTGCGCCAGTGTTTCTCGTGTCAGCACGTTCTCGTACCGCAGCGGCAGGGCGACCTCGGCGGTCTTGGCCATGGGGGCCGGCAGGTTCAGAGCCAGGCCCTGCAGATTGCTGGTCACCGTCACCTCGGGCTGGCCGCGCCGGAACATCACGTTCACGCTGTAGCCCGTGCTGCCGCTGGCGTCCTTGGCCAGGCGCGTAACGAAGCCGAGCTCCTTGGCCTGTCGCAGGCCTTCCGCGGTGGCCGTGCCTTGCGCGCGGATCGCGACGATGGAGTCCGCCGGACGCGCGGGCGCCGGGCGCGTGCCACCCTCGATCTTCACGTCGCCGCCGAGGGCGCGCGCCTGCGCAACGGGGATCGCGAAGCCGCGCTCGCTGAAGGTGACCGTGCCGCGGGTCCTGGCGAGGAAGGGCGTGTCCGGCGTGATCTGGATGTCGTTGCCCGGCAGCCCGACGCTGCCCTGCACCTTGGACTTGTCCATCGCCGCGACCGGCAGCTCGAGCTTCAGCTTGACGTCGGTGCTGCCGTTGCCGCTCGCCTTGGCCAGGGCGTTGTTGATCAGCGCGCCCACCGGCGAAGTGTTCACGATCGCCAGCGCTTCGGCCAGGGGACCCTGGAACTGCGAGCTGACCTGCACCACCGTGTGACTGAGCTCCGGGATCTGGGCATCGGCCTTGACCTGCAACCTGGGCGCGCCGGCCAGCAGGCCCTGCGCGTGACGCACCTGCATGCCGTTGCGCTCGAAGACGAGTTCGCCCGCGAGCTGGGTCAGCGCAGGCCAGGCCGTGCCGCTGCCCGTGAGCGTGCGCGGCACGAACGCGAAAGTGACGTCGTGCACGTCGGCGCTGATGCGGAAGTCGCCGCGCTTCGGGTCGTTGAACGGAAAATCGCGCAGGTCTCCCTTGACGCGGAACTTCGCGCCCGTGGCCGTGCCGGCGACCACGGCGTCACGCACGTAGTCGCGCGCCGACTTGGGAACGCCCAGCGGCAGGTAGCGCCACACGCGCGCGCCGTCGGCGCGGCTCACGCTCGCCTGCAGATCCAGCACGCCGGGAAAGCGCCGGGGCCCGCTCGCGGTGTGCCAGCGCACCTGGCCCTCGCCCTGCGCGTCGGCGTTGGCGAACTTCAGGTTGCTCACGGCAGCGGAGATGTCCTGGCCGTCGAGCTTCCATTGCACGTCGGCCGCCAGATGCTCGATCGGCACCACCGGATCCTCGAACACGCCGGGCAGGTCCGCGGCGCCGTGCCGGATGTCCAGCTTGCCTTTACCACCGGCCTGCGTGAGGTCGAAATCGATGGTCGCGCCGCGAATGCCCGGCGTGGCCGCCCGCGCGGCGTGCGAGCCGCTGGCCGCGAGCGCAGGCCGCGCCGCGATCTCCAGGTCCACGATGCGCCCGCGCGATTCGTACGACTGCAGCGCATCGACCGGGCCCTGCCATTTCGCCTGCAGCGTCTCGACCAGGCCCTTGGGCGCGAACTCCGTGAGCGCCTGGTGCGTGGCCGGGCCGAGCGGGATGCGGCTCGTCACCTGGCCCAGGGCGTACAGGTCGAGGCGGTCGGCCCGCACCTCGCCGCGCGCGGGCTGCGAGCCCGCCGCATCGGTCCAGTGCACGAACACGTTGCCGCCGGGCCAGCGCACGCCGTCGGCCGTCTGGAATTGCAGGCGCTCGGTCTGGAACTCGAAGCCGCCCGCAAGCCGCTGGCCCGCGATGCGGCCGGACAGCTGCGTGAGTTCCAGCGGCGCCAGCCTTGCCGCCAGGCGGGTGCGCACATCCGCCAGCACCACATCGGCCGCCCCGCCTGCGACCTGGCCACGCGCGATGTCGGCCCAGGCGCGGACGGCGCCGTGGCCGGCCGCGATTTCCACGCCGAAGCTCGAATACTTGCGCAGCTGGGAAACGTCCACCCGCGCGAAATCGCCGTGCAGCTGGCCGTCCCAGTCCTGCCAGTGCGCCTCGCCATGCGACAGCAGCGGCTCGCGGAAAATGCCTTGCACATTGAAGCGGTCGCCCCATTCCTTCGGCGGCGTCGCATCCAGCCGCAGTGCGTGGCGGCGATGGCCATTGCGCACGACGAAATCGACTTGCTCCAGCGCCAGCGGCGGTGCGCCGCGCAGGTCGTCGGTCCAGCGCAGCGTGCCGCCGCGGATCACGAATTCGGGCTGCGAGAAGAACCAGTCGGCTGCGCCCGAATCGCCGCCCGCGCCGCGCGAGACATCCAGCCCCGCCACGAGCAGGCGCCCGGATTTGTCGCGCCGGACGTCGAGTTCCGGCCGGTCGATGTAGACCTGCTCGAAGCCCAGGGCGAGCAGCGAGCGCGGCGACACGGCGGCCAGCACGCGCGGCAAGGTGAGTGCGGCGCGGCCCGACCCATCGAGCAGCATCACGTCGCTCAGCTGGAACAGCGGCGCGAAACCCTCGCTCAGGACTTCGATGCGGCCGATGCGCACGGGAATCCCGAGCGCGCGGGAAGCCCGCATTTCCAGCTCGGGGCGCAGCTCGCCGATTCGCGGCACAATGAATGCATGAAGCGCTCCCCATGCCAGCGCCAGCACGAGCCAGGCGGCCAGGAGCAGCCACAGGGCGCCTTTCGCGACGGCTGCGTACGCCCTCAGGCGGCGTGACGGTGACGGCGGGCAGTCGGTCATGAGAACTTCGGTGTGTCAGGAATTATGACCCCCGGCCATCGCGGGGGTTCAGTGGGCGTGGATGACGCGCCGCTGTCGGCCCATTCCCGCTTCGTGCAGCGCCTGCGCCGCCGTTACGAGCACGAACTCGCGCTGCTGCCGGCCGGCGCGCCCACGCATCCGACCCTCGCGGTCGCCTACCGGAGGCTGCTGGACGAGGGCCACGCCACGGGCGCGGCGCTGCGCATCCTGCGCCAGCTCGTGATGGAGCGGCTGGCGGTGCTCGATTGTGACGAGCAGGCGCCCCTCGCGACCGTGACGCGCGCCGTGACCGAGCTGGCCGAATTCGCGCTCGACATCGCGTGCGCCGAAGCCGCGAAAACCCTGGACGCGGAACACGGCGCGCCCCTCACGCCCGAAGGCGCGCGCGCCCAGTTGTGGGTCGTCGGCATGGGCAAGTTCGGCGCGCGCGAGCTCAACGTGTCGAGCGACATCGACCTGATCTACGTCTACGACCAGGACGGCGAGACGGCAGGCGCCGCGGGCCGCGGGCGCATCAGCAACCACGAGTATTTCGCCAAGGCGGCGCGCACGATCTTCGGCCTGATCGGCGAGCCGACCGAGCATGGCTTCGTCTTCCGCGTCGACACCGCGCTGCGCCCGAACGGCAACTCGGGCCCGCCGGTGGTGTCGCTCGGCGCGCTGGAGGACTACTTCCAGGTGCAGGGACGCGAGTGGGAGCGCTTCGCCTGGCTCAAGAGCCGGGTGGTCGCGCCGCGCGCCTGCGTCGCGGACGGCAGCGCGCAGCAGTTGCGCGGCGCGGTGCTGCCTTTCGTGTTCCGGCGCTACCTCGACTACAGCGTCTTCGATTCGCTGCGCGTGCTGCACCGGCAGATCCGCGAGCACGCGGCCAAGCGCAGCGCCGGCCGGCCCGAGCGCGCCAACGACGTGAAGCTGTCGCGCGGCGGCATCCGCGAGATCGAGTTCATCGTGCAATTGCTGCAGGTCGTGCGCGGCGGCCAGTTTCCCGAACTGCGCACCCGGCCCACGCTGGCCGCGCTGCAGCGCGTCGCGACCGCCGGCCTGATGCCGCAGGCGACCGCCGATGCGCTGGCGCGCGCCTACGAGTTCCTGCGCCGGGTCGAGCACCGCATCCAGTACCTGGACGACCAGCAGACGCACGTGCTGCCCATGGGCTGCGAGGATGACAGCGACCTGGTGTGGCTGGCCAGGACCATGGGCTTCGCCAGCTGCTGCCCCTTCCTGCACGAACTGGACGGCCATCGCGAAACGGTCGCCCAGGAATTCGACAAGCTCCTGGGCGGCACGCGTGAATGCAGGGGCTGCAACGGTCCCAGGGGCGGCAACGCGCCGGCACCGGACCTGGACACGCTGCTGGAGCAACTGCCGCCGCAACTGGGCGAGCGTGTCGCCGCCTGGAGCAAACACCCCCGCGTGCAGGCGCTGCGCGAGGACGCGCGCACGCGCCTCGCGCGCCTGGTCGCGCGCACGGGCCAGTGGCTGGAGCAAGGGCGTGTCACCGAGGAAGCGGCGTTGCGCATGGCCGACTGGATCGAGCCGCTGCTGCGCCGCGAGAGCTACCTCGCGCTGCTGTGGGAGCGTCCCGGCGTGCACGAGCGCCTGTTGCGGCTGCTGGGCGCCGCACGCTGGCCGGCCCGCTATATCCTGCAGCACCCCGGCGTGATCGACGAACTGGCGAGCGAGCAGCTGTTCTCGGAGCGCTTCAACGCGTCGGACTTCGAAGCCGACCTCGAGGACCGGCGGCGCGCGCTGCAGATCACGGGCGAGGACGACGACGAGCAGCTGTTGAACCTGTTGCGCCGCGCGCACCACGCGGAGGTGTTCCGCACCCTCGCGCGCGACCTCGAGGGCCAGCTCACCGTGGAGCAGGTGGCCGATGACCTCTCGGCGCTGGCCGATGCGGTGCTGCGGGTGACGGCGCGCTGGTGCTGGCAGCGCCTGAAATCGCGCCATCGCGAGGAGCCGCAGTTCGGCATCATCGGTTACGGCAAATTGGGCGGCAAGGAGCTCGGCTACGGCAGCGACCTGGACATCGTGTTCGTCTTCGAGGACAGCGACGAGCGTGCGCCGGAAACCTATGGCGCCTTCGTGCGCAAGTTGATCAACTGGCTCTCCACCAAGACGGGCGAAGGCGACCTGTTCGAGATCGACACCGCGCTGCGCCCCAACGGCAACTCGGGCCTGCTGATCACCAGCTTCGAGGCGTACGCCAACTACCAGCAGCAACGCGGCAGCAACACGGCATGGACCTGGGAACACCAGGCGATGACGCGCGCGCGCTTCGTCTGCGGCATGCGCGAACTCGCGCCGCGCTTCGACGCCGTGCGCGAGGCCGTGATCACCGCACCGCGCGATGCGCAAGCCTTGAAGCGCGAGATCGTCGCGATGCGCGAGAAGGTGCGCGCGGCGCGCCCGGTGCGCGCGGGCCGCTTCGACGTGAAGCACAGCCCGGGCGGCATGGTCGATGCGGAATTCGCCGTGCAGTACCTGGTGCTGTCGCAGTCCGCGCTGCGTCGCGAGCTGATCCCGAACGTGGGCAACATCGCGTTGCTGCAGCGCGCCGAAGCCGCCGGCCTGCTGCCGCGCGGCGTGGGCGAAGGCGCGGCGGCGGCATACCGCGAGCTGCGGCGCGTGCAGCACAAGGCCCGCCTGAACGAGGAGCCGACGCAGCTGGCGGCCGATGCGCTCGAGCGCGAGCGCGAGGCGGTGCTGGCACTGTGGCGCGCGGTGTTCGGCTGATTCAGCCGGCGCGGATGCGGTTGACCAGGTTCGTGGTCGAATAACCCGCGACGAAGGGGATCGCCAGCGCCCGGCCGCCGTAGCTGCGCACGAACTGCGCCTCGGCGAGCTTGTCCATGTCGTAGTCGCCGCCCTTGACCAGCACGGCGGGCTTGAGCTCGCGGACCAGTTCGAGCGGCGTGTCCTCATCGAAGCAGGTGACGAGCGAGACCGATTCCAGCGCGGCGAGCATCGCGGCGCGGTCATTCTCGTTGTTCAACGGGCGTTCGGGCCCCTTGCCCAGGCGCCTCGCCGAAGCATCGGTGTTGATCGCGACCACCAGGCTCGCGCCGAGCTCGCGCGCCTGCGCGAGGTAGGTGGCGTGGCCGCGGTGCAGGACGTCGAAAACGCCGTTCGTGAAGACGACCGGCCGCGGCAGTTGCGCGACGCGCGCCACCGCCTCCTGGCGCGGGACTATCTTGGCGAGGAAGGCCGTCACGCCGCGCTGGGCAGCGGCTCGCCCGGGCCCAGGCTGGCGGTGATTTCCTTGCGGAAGCGATTGAGCTCCTGAACGCTCTTGAAGCTGCGGTCCATCAGCAGCGACAGGTTGTGCAGGATGCGCTCGACCACCTTGGTTTCCCACACGCCGTCGAAGTCGATCTGCTTGTCCAGCCAGTGCTCCAGCCATTCGGGGTTGGGCAGGCGCGACTGGATGGTGTCGCGCGGGAACAGCTGCCTGTTCACGTGCAGGTTGGTCGGGTGCAGCGCCTGCGCCGTGCGGCGCGCACTGGCCATCAGCACGCCGACCTTGGCGAACGCCGCCTTGGCCTGGTCGCCGAAGTTGTTGATGGCGCGCTTCATGTAACGCAGGTAGGCGCCGCCGTGGCGCGCCTCGTCCTGCGACAGCGTCGTGTAGATGTGGCGGATCACCGGCTCGCTATGCCATTCGGCGGCCCGGCGGTACCAGTGGTTCAGGCGGATCTCGCCGCAGAAATGCAGCATCAGCGTCTCGAGCGCGGGCGCGGGCTCGAACTCGAAGCGGACCTCGTGCAGCTCCTTCTCTGTGGGCACCAGGTCGGGCCGGAAGCGCCGCAGGTATTCCATCAGCACGAGCGAGTGCTTCTGCTCCTCGAAGAACCAGATCGACATGAACGCGGAAAAGTCGCTGTCCCCGCGGTTGTCGCGCAGGAACATCTCGGTGGCCGGAAGCGCCGCCCATTCCGTGATGGCGTTCATCTTGATGGTCTGGGCCTGCTCGTCCGAGAGCTTGTCGGCTTCGAAGCGAGCCCAGGGAATGTCCTTGTCCATGTCCCAACGGACGGACTCGAGCTGCTTGAACAATTCGGGGTAGAGCATGGGTATTGGGGAAGGCGCCACCCGCATTTTAGTCGCCAGAGTGAAAATCCCTTGACAAACCCGCCCGCGGAGACGCCATGCTGAGCACTTCCAGATCCGCCTTGACCCTCGGGGCCCTGCTCCTGGCGATTGGTCCACTACGGGCCGCACCACCCGCGGCAGGCCCGGGCGACGCCTGCCCCGCGGCCATCCACCACGAGTTCCCGCGCCTGCAGGACGAGAAGCCCCAGTCGCTGTGCCAGTACGCCGGCCGCTTGCTGCTGGTGGTGAACACGGCCAGCTACTGCGGCTACACGCCGCAGTACAAGGGCCTGGAGGCGCTGTACGACAAGTACCGTGGCCGCGGGCTGGTGGTGCTCGGCTTCCCCTCCAACGATTTCGAGCAGGAAAAGGGCAGCGACAAGGAGATCGCGGAGTTCTGCGAGAACACGTATGGTGTGAAGTTCCCGATGTTCGCGGCCTCGCACGTGAAGGGCGCGCGGGCCAACCCCTTGTTCCGGCAGCTCGCGCGGGCCACGGGCCAGGCCCCCGAATGGAATTTCTACAAGTACCTGATCGCGCGCGACGGCGCGGTGCTGGCGGCCTATCCGAGCCAGGTCACGCCCGAGGATCCGAAGCTGCTGGCGGACATCGAACGGCAGCTGGCGAAGTGACGCAGGTCGGGTTCGCGCGCGCGCCGACACAAAAATTTACCTGATCGTTGCGCGCGGATCTGGAACCCTCGGCTTTCGCCCCTACTCTATCGGCACAGGGGCAGGGGGACACTCCACGAACCGTTTTCTGCTGCGAAGACTTCCGGCCAGACCGGATGCAATCCCGAGGCGACTCTTCTCCTCCTCCCTCCCTCCCTCTTTCGTCCGGGGCGCTTCGCAGCGATTTTTCTTGCAATACAAAAGCCGCCCGTGGGCGGCTTTTGTATTTGGGCAAAGGCAACTCAGGCGGGCTTCGTTTCCGCGAAGCTCGGTCGCGCCATGAGCTTGTCGTACAGCTTGCCCAGGTTGGGGTAGCTGCCGCGCCAGTCCATCTCGGGAAAGCGGAACACCAGGTAGCCCAGGGCGCAGCCCACCGCGATGTCGGCCAGGCTCAGGTAGATGCCGGCGCAGAACGGCTTGTCGCCCAGGCCCTGGCTCATGGCCTTGAGGCTCCCGTTCACCTTGCCCAGCTGCCGCTCGATCCAGGCCTGGCTGCGTTCGCCCTTCTTGCGCCCCGCCCAATGGGCTTCGAGTCGCGCGAGCACGGCCGCATCCAGCACGCCGTCGGCGAGCGCTTCCCACGTCTTCACCTCGGCGCGCTCGCGGCCCATGGCCGGAATCAGCTTGCCCACCGGCGAGAGCGTGTCCAGGTACTCGACGATCACGCGCGAATCGAACAGGGCCTCGCCGCCTTCCATCACGAGGCAGGGCACCTTGCCCAGCGGGTTGGACTGGGCGATCGCGGTCTCGGCCGCCCACACATCCTCGAGCACGAAGTCGTAATCCAGCTTCTTTTCCGCCATCACGATGCGCACCTTGCGCACGTAGGGGCTGGATATGGCTCCGATCAATTTCATGGGGAAATTCTTTCGCGGACGTGTTCGAGTTCTGGGTCAGCCGATTTTAGCGACGGGCGCTCGGCCCGGGCTCCTAAAATCGGGGGATGACACTTTCCACGATCTCCGCGCTCTCGCCGCTGGACGGGCGCTACGCGGGGCGGCTCGCGCCGCTGCGGCCGCTGATGAGCGAGCAGGGTTACATGCACAAGCGCGTGCAGGTCGAAATCTGCTGGTTCATCGCGCTCTCGGACGCCGGCTTCGCCGAGTTCAAGCCGCTCACCCCCGGCGCGCGCACCTACCTGCTCGGCCTGGCCAAGAACTTCTCCGAAGCCGACGCGCGCGCCATCAAGGAGATCGAGAAGACCACCAACCACGACGTCAAGGCCGTGGAGTACTGGATCAAGTCGAAGTTCGAGGCGCGCCCGGAGCTCAAGGCCGCCAGCGAGTTCGTGCACTTCGCCTGCACCAGCGAGGACATCAACAACACCAGCCACGCGCTGCAGCTGAAGGCCGCGCGCGACCACGTGATCCTGCCGGCGCTGGACGCCCTCATCGACAAGCTGCGCCAGATGGCGCACACGTATGCCGACGTGGCGATGCTGTCGCGCACGCACGGCCAGACGGCGAGCCCGACCACGGTCGGCAAGGAGGTCGCCAACGTCGTGGTGCGGCTGGCGGCGGCCCGCGACAAGATCGCCCAGGTCCGGCTGCTCGGCAAGATGAACGGTGCCGTCGGCAACTACAACGCGCACGTGGCGGCCTGGCCGGATTTCGACTGGGAAGCCTTCGCGCGCAAGGTGGTGGAGACGCCCGAGCCGCTGGGTTTGGGGCTCACCTTCCAGCCCTACAGCATCCAGATCGAGCCGCACGACTACATGGCGGAGTTCTTCGATGCGCTGGCGCGTGCGGACACGATCCTCATCGACTGGGCGCGCGACGTCTGGGGCTACGTCAGCCTGGGTTATTTCAAGCAGAAGCTGCGCGAAGGCGAGATCGGCTCGTCGACCATGCCGCACAAGGTCAACCCGATCGATTTCGAGAACGCCGAGGGCAACCTCGGCCTGGCCAACGCGCTGCTCAAGCACCTGTCGGAGAAGCTGCCCGTCTCGCGCTGGCAGCGCGACCTCACCGATTCCACCGTGCTGCGCAACATGGGCGTGGCGATCGGCTATGCGGTGCTGGCGTATCACTCGATGGGCATCGGGCTGGCCAAGCTGGAGCTGAATCGCGAAGCGATCGCCGAAGACCTCGCCAACGCGTGGGAAGTGCTGGCCGAGCCGATCCAGACCGTGATGCGGCGCTTCCACCTCGAAGGGGCGTACGAGAAACTGAAGGAGGTCACGCGCGGCAAGAGCGTGCGGGCCGAAGACCTGCATGCGCTGGTCCGCTCGCTGGACATTCCCCAGGCCGAGAAAGACCGCCTGCTGGCCATGACACCGGCCAGCTATGTGGGCAAGGCGGCGGAACTTGCCCGGCGGGCATGACCCACTCATCGTGAGCGCGCAGGTGGGGCGCGACAGCGACGCATCCGGCTGGCGGTGGCGCCTCCTGCTGCTGGCGGTCATGGGCTTGGCCGGTCTCGCCCTTTACGGGCCCTATATCAACAGCCCCTTCGTCTTTGACGATGGCAACATTTTCTTCTCCGAGCTTCTGACCCAGGCCGCCATCGAGCCTTGGCAAATCGGCCCGCGTGGCTTGCCCTACTTCACACTGGGTTGGGTACAGACCCAGATCGGCGCCATGGCGGCACACCGCCTGGTCGGCCTGGCTTTGCATGTCGCCGTGTCCTGGCAGCTCTATCGGTTCTTGGAATCGCTGCTCGGTGAAGATGTGATGCCGCGCCTGCCCAGGGCCGGGTGGAGCCCCGCGCCAGCCCGCTGGATCGCTGCCTGGGTTGCGTTCGCTTTCCTGCTGCATCCCGTGGCGGTATACGCGGCCGGCTATCTGGTCCAGCGAACCACCGTCATGGCGACGCTGTTCACCTTGATGGGGCTTCGAAATCTCCATGCGGGCCTGCGCGAAGGCTCGGCCACCGCGACGGCGCAGGCCGCCTTGTTCGCGACCCTGGCGATTCTTTGCAAAGAGCACGCCGTGGTGGTCCCCTTCGCGTCGCTGTCTCTCCTGGCCATGTTCGGGCGGCCTACGAAGGTTCATGCACGTCTCGCCGGCATGTATCTCCTGTTGTGCGTGCCGGCCATCCTTTACGCATTGCGATACGGCGGCCATGCGATCGGGCACGCCTACGAACCGGGACTGGCCGAACTGGAGGCCGAGGTCCACAGCCTGCCCCCCTTTGCCAGTGGTCGGGAGCGCTGGCTGTTGTCGGCGGTCAACCAGGCCCAGCTGTTTTTCAGCTACGCATTTCAGTGGTGGTGGCCGGACACCGCGAAGATGTCGGTGGACCTGCGCATCGATTTTCTTCAGCTGTACGGGAGTCCGTGGGCGTGGCTCGCCTTCCTGCTGATCGGAGGCCTCCTGGGGCTCGCAGCCTGGGCCGCGTGGCGGTGGCCCAGGGCGCGGCCAGCGGCATTCGGCCTTTTCTTTGTGGCCGGCCTGTACGTGGTCGAAGTCGGGACGGTGCGCCTGCAGGAGCCCTATGTGCTGTACCGCAGCTATACGTGGGCCATTGGCTACGCCGCAGTGGCGGCCAGTTTGCTTGCCCTCGCACCCAGGCGCGCGCTGCTCGCCGCCGGCGGCCTGACGCTGGCGCTGCTCGCGGTGCAGGCACGCGATCGGCTGGAGAGCTTCAGTTCCCGCGCGGCGCTCTGGGAAGATGCCGCAGCCAAGCTTGCTTCGCATCACGTGGCGGGTGCCAGCCGGATTCTGTTCAACCGTGGCAACGAGAGGTACCGCCAGGGAAATCTGGATGGAGCCATGTCGGACATCAATGAGGCCATCACGCTGGCCCCCACCAATGCCAGTTTCCGCATCGCCCGGGCGCAAACGTTCTTGCGCTTCAACCAAACCGAAGCGGCGCTGGCAGACCTGGCAGAGGCTGAGAAACGCAGACCCGAGGACCCGCAGCTCTGGTTCGTGAAGTCGCATGTGCTACGCGTGCTCGGCGACGTCCGAGCCGCCGACGATGCGCTTGCGCGTGCAGCCAGGAGCGGACATTTCGCAGCCAAACTCGAACTGGCCCGACGCAAGGCCGGACGCATGGACGTCGAGGTCCTGTTGGGTCCGCCCTCCTGACAATGGCCCTCAAGTCCACCATCTTCAAGGCGCAGCTGGCCGTGGCCGACATCGACCACGGCTACTACGCCGACCACGCGCTCACGCTGGCGCGCCATCCGAGCGAGACCGACGAGCGCATGATGATCCGGCTCGCGGCGCTGGCCCTCAACGCGCACAAGCTGCAGACGGTGTGCGAAGGCGACGCGACGCTCGGCTTCGGCGCGGGGCTGTCGTCGCCGGACGAGCCCGACGTGATCGTGCGCGACTACACCGGGCGCGCGCGGGTCTGGATCGAGGTGGGCCAGCCGGAAGACAAGCCGGTGGCGAAGGCCTGCAGCCAGGCCGACGAGGTGGAGGTCTATGCGTTCTCGTCCGCGGCCGAGGTCTGGTGGCGCGGCATCGAAGGCAAGCTCGCGCGCCTGGCGAACCTCGCCGTGTGGCGCATCCCGGCGGAGTCGTCGCAGGCGCTGGCGCAACTGGCACAGCGCACGATGCAGTTGCAGGCCACCATCCAGGAAGGCGTGCTGATGATCGGCGACGGCGCACGAACGGTCGATCTCGAGCCGCGGCGCTGGAAGTGATCTCGCGCTAGCGCGGCATCCACGCGCCGCAGTTCCAGCACTGCTCGAAGCCGCCTTCGACCAGCTCGCCGCAGCTGCAATGCCAGCGCCGCTGCGGCACGCGCGCCAGGTCGCGCAGCAGCGCGCGCGCCGCGCCCTCCTGCTCCTCGTGCATCAGCCAGATTTCCGGCAGGCACTGGTCCGGCGGGATCTCGCCGGCCACCGCGCCGAGGTAATAGCGCTGCACGCTGGCTTCGATCCCGGCGTGGCGCAACGCGTCCACCCAGAGCGCGGCGATCGCGATGTTGGGTGCCTGCGTGAGCCGGCGCATCAGGACTCCGCGCGTTCCGCCGTTCGCGCGGCCCGCTCGGCGTAGCGGTTGAAGCGCCACGCGTCGGCCTGCAGCGTGATGCGGCGCCAGGTGCGGCGTTTGTCGGCCGGGCTCATCTCGGGCCAGCGCTGCACTTCCTCGAAGGTGCGACCGCATCCCTTGCATCGCTCGTCGCCCTGGCTGGTCGAGCAGATGGCGATGCACGGCGTATCTGGCGTCGTGTCGTACCAGGCCTTCCACGCCACGTACGCCGCAGGCGGAAAGCCCCGCTCATCCGCCTCGTCTGCGCGCTGGAACACCATCAGCGCGTACACCTCGGCCAGCGCGCGCAGCTCCGGCGCGAGTGTGATGCCGTCGGGCGAAGGTTTGCGCTCGCGCCAATGGTTGATCGCGGCTTCGATGTCGGTGATGTGGATGGCGGCCATACTGCTGCGCTCATGGTAGCGCGGCGGTGCGCAGGGCGCGCGTCCTTGTGCTCTAATTGACGCACGAAGGGGAGTAGCTCCCATTCGGCGTCGCCGTCAATACGGAACCCGCAACGGTTCCCGGCGCGCCGGGCAAACCGCTTTTACTGCCGAGCAAGACCTTCGACTCGCAACCCGGATCGGGTTCGGTCGAAGTGCGGCATGCGCGCGAACGAATCCGCTCCACAGCCCAAAGGAGCGTTCGCATGGAAATTCTCTCGACGACCTGGTGGTCCGCGCTGGCCGCCATCATCCTCATCGACCTGGTGCTGGCGGGCGACAACGCGATCGTGATCGCGCTGGCCGCCCGCAACCTGCCCCGACATTTGCAGAAGAAGGCCGTCGTGTGGGGCACCGTCGGCGCGATCGTCGTGCGTGCGGCCATGACGGTTGGCGTGGTGTGGCTGCTGCGCATCCCCGGCCTCATGCTGCTGGGCGGCCTCGGGCTGGTGTGGATCGCCTACAAGTTGATTGCCAGCCCCGACGACCACGAAGCGCGTGGCCCGATGGCCGCCACCTTCTGGGGCGCGATGCGCACGATCGTCGTGGCCGATGCGCTGATGGGCATCGACAACGTCCTCGGCGTGGCGGGCGCGGCGCACGGCGACTTCCTGCTGGTCGTCGTGGGCCTGCTGGTGAGCGTGCCCATCGTGGTGTTCGGCAGCTCGGTCGTGCTGCGGCTGGTGCAGCGCTTCCCGCTGATCATCCAGGCCGGTGCCGCCGTGCTCGCCTTCACCGCGGCCCGGATGATCGTGCACGAGCCGCTGCTGGACGACGTTTTCGACGAAGCCGCGCTGCGCTGGCTCACCTATGTCGCCGCGATCACCGGCGTGCTCGCCGCGGGCCGCGCGGCGCAGCTGCGTTCGGCCGGTGCCTGACGAAGGAGCGTGCGATGGAAAGCATCATCGTGTATGTGGACGACGCGCCCTGGGCGCTGCGGCAGCTCGCGCCCATGATGTGCAGCGAAGGCGCCGTGCCCGCGCGCTGGGTGCTGGTGGCGTGCCCGCCGCGCCTGACGCGGCACCTCGGCAAGTGGACCAGCCACGCGGCGCGCCAGGCCTGGCGCGAACGCTGGTCGGGCGAGGTGTTCAAGCGGCTTGAACCGGCCTTGCGCCGGCGCGGCCACCAGGTGCGGCGGGTCGTCGCGAAGGGGGCCGCTGGCACCGCTGACGCCCGAGCAGACCGGCACGAAGGCCGATGCGCGCTGGCAGCTTCCCGCCGCGGTGGTCGGTCTCGCCGCGGCGCTCGCGCTCGCCGCGGAATGAGGCCGGGCCGCAGGGCGCGCGGTGCTATGCTCTCGCGCCATGCTGAAGGTCCTTGCCAAGTGGCTGCTGCTCGCGTCGGCGCTGCTCTTCGTCGCCTACATCTACGACGGGGTCGAGGTGCGCAGCTTCGGCTCGGCGATGCTCGCCGCGCTGGTGATCGGGCTGCTCAACACCTTCGTGCGGCCGATCCTGGTGGTGCTGACGCTGCCGGTGACGCTGCTCACCGTCGGCCTGTTCCTCTTCGTGATCAACGCCCTGATGTTCTCGGCGGCGGCGTCGATGCTCGAAGGCTTTCAGGTGCGCAGTTTTCTCGCCGCGCTGATCGGCTCGCTGATCTACTCGGTGCTGGGAATCCTGATCGAGTCAGCGCTCGAGCGCCTGTTCTCGCAGAAGTGACGTCATCTCCCGCGCGCGGGCGTCGATGATCGACGCCTCGATGTGATCGCGCTGCGCGACCTCGGGCCGACGCGAGAAGTCCTGCGCGGCCCGGAAGCGGTCCAGCGCCGCCTGCCAGTCCAGGTGCGCGGCGTGGGCCTCCGCATCGGCGCGGATCGAACGCAGCGTCTGCCCTTGCGCCGCCCAGGCCTGCGAGAGCAGTTGCCACACGACTGAATCCTTCGGGTGCAGGGCGACCCAGGTCTGCAGCTTGTCGCTGGCGGCGGCGGCCTGGCCGTCGCCCAGGCGGGCCCGCGAGGACAACACCAGCTCCGGGCGGCCCGGGGCGTCGGCCAACGCCTCGGCGGGCTTCGGGTCACCCGCCTGCAACGCGATCTCCGCCGCCAGCAGCTTGGCCTGGCGCGCGGCCTCGGGATTGCCCGCGGTCAGCGGCAGCAGCCGCTGCGCGATCGCGAGCGCCGCTTTCGTGTCGCGCAGCTTCATCTGGGCCAGCGCGGCCGCGTAAAGCGTGCTGATTTCGCGCGCGGCATTGCCGTCCGGGCGGACCGCGTCCGCGGCGACGTAGCTGCGCAGCATGTCCACGCCCGGCTCCGACAGCACCTTCGCGCGGGCCGCCATCATCAGGTGGACCAGGTCCGGCGGGCGCGGCGGCGCCGGCGGTGCGAGCTGCAGGCGCTGCTGCACTTCGGCGATGCGCTCGGTCGTCATCGGGTGCGTGCGCAGGTACGGATAAGCGCCGTTGTCGTTCAGGCGCGAGGCATGCTGCAGCTTCTCGAACATCGTGGCGAAGGACTGCGGGCTGTAGCCGGCCTGCGTGGCCACGGCGAAGCCGATGCGGTCCGCCTCGCGCTCCATGTCGCGCGTGAAATTCAGCTGGTTCTGCATGGCCAGCGCCTGACCGCCGACCACGGCCGCATTCGCCGCGTCGGCGTTCCTGCTGGCGGCGATGGCGCCCAGGATCATCGCGCCGACCATCAAGGGCAGCTGGCGGCTTTGCTGCGACATCATGCGCGAGATGTGGCGCTGCGTGACGTGCGTGAGCTCGTGTCCCAGCACCGCGGCGACTTCGTCCGCGTTGGTGGTCGCGCTGATCAGGCCGAGGTTCATGCCCATCCAGCCCCCCGGCAGCGCGAACGCGTTGATCGTGCGGTCCTTGCCGAGCAGCACCTGCCAGGCGAAGCGGTCGTCGATGTCGGCCAGGTCGCCGCGCGCGCGCGCCGCCGCGCGCAGGCGCGTCCAGATACCCAGGATGTACTCGTCGAGGACGGGGTCCTCGATGAAGTCCGGGTCGCGGTACAGCTCGCGCGCGACCTCTTCGCCCATCTTGCGTTCAGCCGCCAGGCTCAGGTCGCCGCCGCCGCCCAGCGAAGGCATCTGCGCGCGCACCGGCGCACCGGCAATTCCGGCGGCGAGCAGCAGGCAGAGGCAACGAAGGAAAAAAGGCGTGCAGGTCTTCAAAACGAATCCACCGGCACGAAGCCGACAACCTCCGCCGTCTGCGGATCGAGGAAGGCGGTCCAGGCGTACGCGCGCGACACCATCGGCAGGTACAGCGTATGCGCCGCGTCGCGGCCGGAGCGCTGCAAGGCGGCGTCGATGAGGGCCGCCTGGGCCGGATACTTGCGCTTGAGCGATTCCACCGGGTGTGCGGCAGCAACTATCCGGTCGCGTGCCGCCGCATAGGATTGCCAGAGGTCCGGCCGCTCGCTGAGCTGCGCGCCTCCGAGCGCTGCCAGCGTGGCATCCGCCGACTCCTTGGCATTGCGGAACGGACGCACCGCCAGCAGCGTGGGGCCGGTCCAGGGCTCGGCGACGATGCCGGGCGGCGTCGAAGCGAGCAGCTGGTCGGGAACCTCGATCGCATGCACGACCCGCAGCCGGTCGAACTCGAACACCAGGTGCACGGGACGGGCCACGGCCACCGTCCACAGGCCGTAGGCCAATGCGGACAGCTGGATCAGCGCCACCACCGTCAGGTCCATCACGAGCTCCCGCACGGGCTTGCGCCGGTCGAAGATCGTGAGCGTGATCAAGGGGCCCAGCACCACGTCGACCGACACGAGGATCGTGAACAGCTCGCGCCCGCCGGAGACCTGCCGGTACGGGTACGGATACCACAAGGTGAACACGAGGAGGGCGGCCGCGGCCGCGATGCACAGGCTGATGCCCAGATGGACCCCACTGGCCCGCAAACGTTCCTTGGCTATGACCATGGCCGTATGATGCATGATGAAAGTGAACCGCCCGTAACGCGCGGTTCGAGCCGCTGCCAGCCCATGAGTTCCCTCACCCATTTCGACACCCACGGCCAGGCCCACATGGTGGATGTGGCCGGCAAGCCCGCGACCCACCGCGTGGCGGTGGCCTCCGGCCGCATTCTCATGCAGGCGGCGACGCTGGCGTTGGTGGAGTCCGGGACAGCCAGGAAGGGCGACGTGCTGGGGGTCGCGCGCATCGCCGGCATCCAGGCGGCAAAGAAGACCAGCGACCTGATCCCGCTGTGCCACCCGCTGGCGCTGACGCGCGTGGCGGTGGAATTCGAGATCGATCGTGGGCAATCGGGCGTGGACTGCACGGCGACCGTGGAGACGGTCGGGCCCACCGGCGTCGAGATGGAAGCCCTCACCGCCGTGCAGGTGGCGCTGCTGACGATCTACGACATGTGCAAGGCGGTGGACCGCGGCATGACGATCACGGACGTGCGCGTGCGCGAGAAGCACGGCGGAAAGTCGGGCAGCTTCGTCAATCCTTGACGCCGGTTTGCACGCGCAGCCACTGTGCATGCTCCTTCGGGAATGCTGCCCGGTAACGCGCGACCTGCGCGCGCGCCACATCCTGCCGACCGAGCAGGATCGCGCTTCCGATCACCTTCTCGATCACGCGCGGCTCCGGCGAGTAATGGAGCATCTCCTGCGACATGTCGAACGTCCACTGCGCATTGGCGCGTGTGAGCGGCGTGAGCGTGAGCTCCGCGAATCGCGCCTGCTCGCGAAACAGCCAGGATTGCCGGATGCGTGGTAGTGGATCGTCGCGGTAGGCGGCCAGTCGCTCCTCGCTCGGCAGGTAGATCTGGCTGATGCGCGTGTAGTCCCAAGCGGCATAGGCGACTGCGGCGGCCAGCATGATCGGCGCCACCATGCGCGCGCCCGCGCGCCGAGCGCCCACGACGTCGCCCGGCCAGAGCAGTCCGATCGCGAGACCGCATGCGATCTGGAACGGGGCATACCAGAGCGGGTATTCGAGCATGCTGTGGATCGCGATCACGGCGAGCACGGCCCAGGCGAGTTGCCGGTGCGAATCGGCCTCGCGCCACGGCCGCGCGCGCAGCACCGCCCAGGCCGCCAGCCCGAAAACAACGACCGCTACCGGAAGGCCGAATTCGACGGCCAGGTGCAGCGGCAGGTCGTGCGCGTTGTCGAGAATGTCGCAGAACCGGGCGCCGGGATACAGCGTCATGTAGTGGCCGTAATCGAGCTCGCCCCAACCCCAGCCGAAGAACGGGCGTTCGCCGATCAGGTGCAGCACGTTGGACCACAGCACGGCCCGACCGGCGCACGCATCAGGATGCGAAAGCCGATGCCAAAGGCTCTCGCCCGCAATGCCCGTCGCCGCCGACAGCAGCACCGGCAGCAGCAGCACGCCCGCGACATAGGCCGCGAGCGCGCAAAACACGGTCTGCAGCTGGCCCCGTGACCGCCCGGGCCACGACGACGCCAGCGCGGCCAGCACGATGAACTCGAGCAGCCCCGTGCGGGATAACGACGCGGCATTGCCCAGCCCCAGGCACGCCGCCAGCGGCAGGACGAACGCCGGCCGCATGCCGCGCCGCGCTTCCCACAGCAGCGCGGCGAGGCCGATCGCGGTCAGGGACGCGAACTGGTTGCGCTGGCGCAAGTTGGCGTAGGCGATGCCGGCTTCCGTGGGGCTGACCCAGGCGCTGAATGCCCCGGCGGCGCCGAAGTACTGCAGCAGCGCGAGGGCCGTGCTGACCACGGCCGCGAGCCACCAGGCACGCGCGACGGCGGCGACATCGCCGCGCAGCAGCAGTGAGGCGCTGATGCCGGCGGCCAGCGCGATCATCAGTAGCCCGCCGATGAGGGCCGCGGGCTCCAGCGGCGATGCGGCACGCGAGGCGGCGAGTGGCAAGGCGATGGCGGCGACCGTGCAGATCGTGCGGCTGATGCCCGCGCCGGCAAGGAGCGCGAGCAGCGCCGTGCAGGCAGCGCCCACCAGCCAAGGCATGACGGACGTCGAAGGGCCCGAAGCGAAAGGCCAGAGCCACGGAAGAAGAAGGATGATGCCCGCGGATCGTGCCAGCATCAGAAAGATTCCAGCGGCAGATCCATGCGCAGTTCCTTCCTGCGGTCTTTCAGAACAAGCATGTCGTATTCATTTCGCGGCACCAGCACCATCGCCGTCATCCGGGCTGTTCATCGCCTGACGGGCAAGCTCGCAGCGCTTTTTGGAATGGAGCCGGCACAAGGTTTCGACGATTGCCTCGGCCCGGCTTTCATGGCCCTGCAGCAGCTCCGTCGTTGCCTCCTTGTACATGGCGGAGGGATTGCCGTAACGCCGCCAGACCCGATCGATGCGAGCGATGTCCTGCGGCGGCATTTCCTTGTTCGGCAATTGCGCGGCGGCCCATGCCTGCGTCTCGAGATTATCCAGGAGCAGCGCCTTCGGCACCGGAGTCGGCCTCAAGTCGCCGATGCGGGCCTCGCGAAACTGAATACGGCGCCATTCTTCCTCGAAAGAAAAATACTCGGTGGCCACCAGCGCCATCAGGGCAAGCACAGCACCGGCCGGCAACGCGACGAGCGGGCGCAACCACTTGCGCGGGGCCAGCGACGCATGCGGTTGCCTGAGCGCGTCCAACCCACCCATCACGAATCCGACGGGAAGGAGGAAGTACGCGAATTGCAGCGGGTATTCCACCAGGCTGTGACTGAGCACGGCGAACACCATGAGAAGCGCCGCCAGGGCCGTGCCGCTGGACACCGCGGCCGCCGTCCGCCTCACCCAGAGCAGCAACGCCACCCCGAAGGTCGCAGCCAGCGGTATGCCGCACCACAGCACCAGGTCCAGCATGAAGTTGTGCGCGCTCTCGAAGACAAGATGCTGGGGCGGGAAGTCAAGGGCCGTTGCGATCTGCGCATGCAGGCTCTGGCTCCAGCCATAGCCCAGCCAGGGCGACATCGCCGCGGCCTCGAGCATGGAGCGCCAATAGGCGATCCGGACATCCCCGCTGCCGACGCGCGCGAGCGTGGAGCCTGCATCCGCGCTGACGAGTAGTAGCCGGTTGATGGCCGGCCACAGCCATGAAAGAACGATGTACGAGCCCGCGAAGGCCGCAAGTGCAAGCGGGCGGGCTCTGAGGGCGATTCGCCGGGAGAAATACCAGATCAGGGGAACCAGCCAGATCAAGGCCAGCATGACCGACCGCGAGCCTGACATGACCAGACCGGAGATCAGCATGGCGGCTGCGGCGCAGGCCGTCACCGGCCCGATCGCCTTCGACTCAAACAGCAGCAACGTCGATGCCATTCCCATCAGCAGCAGCGTCGCCAGGTGATTGGGCTGCGCCAGATTGGCAAAGGGCCGGCCCCAAGGGGGCATATCCACTACCAGCACCGCCAGTCTTTGCATCGTGAGCCACTGGTGGGTCGCCATGGCCACGGACACCAGGCCTGCCACAAGGAGAGCCAGGCAAAGAGGCTTCATCGCCGTCAGAGGATCGCCCTGCTTCTGGTCGGCCACGAGCTGCGCCCCGGCGAGCGCGCACAGGGCAAAACCCGCCATATAGAGAAAACCCAGGTACGCGTCGGCCCCGAACGACAGCATTCCGGCAGCATGCTGCGCCAGCGGGACCGCAGCGAGCGCCAGCCCGCCCCAGAACGTGGCCGGCACCTGCCGGGCGCGAACGCTCGCCCAGAGGCAAACCGGTAAGAAGGCCAGCGCCGCCGCGAACTCCTGATAGAAGGCCACCCAGGGCGAGTAGTGGTTGGGCAGCAGGTAGGCGATGCCCAGCACAAGCCCCATCCACAACGTAAGCCAGTCTTTCAGGTCGGCCGATTTCATCATGCTGCGAACAAAATAAAAGAGGTGCGATCTCTCGCACCTCTTGCTGCTCGAACCAACCTCTTCAGGCTGGCGCTAGCAAGCCATTACTGACCGCGGCAGGAACCGGGCAGGTACTTGGTGGGCATGGTGGTGGTGCCGCCGCCGCAGATCCACTTGTAGATGTTCTTGCCGGCGTCGGTGGTCGCCATCGGGGCGATGGTGCCGCCGTTGTTCACGTAGGGGGCCAGTTCAACGATCTTACCGTCGGCACCCTTGTTGGCGAGATCCGCCGAGGAGCTCGACGTAACCTGGATGACGCCCGCATCGCTGACGTGGACAGAGGTCACGTACTTGGTCACGTTGGACGTGGTGGATCCCGTTCCGGCTGCGATGTTGGTATTCGACTCGCAACCCCACAAGTCAGCGGCAGGCAGGCTGGCAGAGGACGACTGCACGGTCTCGGTGACGCTGGTGCGGCACTGGGACGCAGCCAGAACGATCTCCGACACCTTGGCGCGGACGGTGTAGTCCGAATAGGCGGGCAGAGCCACGGCGGCCAGAATGCCGATGATCGCGACCACGATCATCAGTTCGATCAGGGTAAAACCCTTTTGCAGAGCACGCTTCATTGGAGTCCTCCAGAGGTTGTTGAAGAAGCGGCATGGATGTGCAAGTCGCGTGCCACGCGCCAAGCCTCACAAAATCGGCGTATTTGGAGGTGTGCACCGCAACAAACTATCAAAAAGGGCTCGCAAGGGCGGGTATCTTGGACATTTTTGTCAGCGACGCTATTCCTCACTTGATGCACACCGACCTGACCTGCTTCAGGTCCGTCAGGCCTGCCATGATCTTTTCCATGCCGTCCATCTTCAGCGTGCGCATGCCGCTCGCCACGGCCTGCACGAAGATCTCGGCGACGCGAGCGCGCTCCTGCACCAGCTTCTTGACGGGATCGTCGGCCACCAGCAGTTCATGCAGGCCGATGCGCCCCTTGTAGCCGCTCTTGCTGCACTTGTCGCAGCCGACCGGCTTGTAGAACTTCAGCCGCCCGTTCTCGCCGTAGGCCTTGACCCAGCTCTCGTACAGCTTCTTCGCCTCGCCGGCGTAATCGGCCTTCCACGCGGGCGTGTGCCGCAGGTCCTCCGCGTATTCGGCGATGAAGGTCTTGATCTCCTCCTGGTCGGGGGCGTAGGCCTCCTTGCAGTCGCACAGCTTCTTGGCCAGGCGCTGGGCGAGGATGCCGAGCAGCGCATCCGCGAAGTTGAACGGGTCCATGCCCATGTCCAGCAGTCGGATGATCGACTCGGGCGCCGAGTTCGTGTGCAGCGTCGAGAAAACGAGGTGACCGGTGAGCGACGCCTCCACGCCCATCGACACCGTCTCCTTGTCGCGCGACTCGCCCACCATGATGATGTCGGGGTCGGCGCGCAGGAAGGCGCGCATCACGAGGGCGAAATCGATGCCCGCCTTCTTGTTCACCTGGACTTGGCGCAGCCCCTTTTGCGTGATTTCGACCGGGTCCTCCGCCGTCCAGATCTTGGTGTCGGGCGTGTTGAGGAACTTCAGGATCGAGTGCAGCGTGGTCGTCTTGCCCGAGCCGGTGGGACCGCAGACGTAGAACAGGCCGTAGGGCTTGCTCACCGTCTTCTCGAGGCGCTCCTTGTTGACCGGCGTCAGACCCAGCTTCTCCAGCGGGATCGGCTCGCCGGCCGCGAGGATACGCATGACCACGTCCTCGACGCCGCCGGCCGACGGAATGGTCGCCACGCGCAGCTCGATGTCCAGCGGTCCGTACTTCTTGAACTTGATCTTGCCGTCCTGCGGCTTGCGCTTCTCGGAGATGTCCAGATCGCACATGATCTTCAGGCGCGTGACCATCGCCTGGCGGAAATGCGCGGGGACCTCGATGTACGGCTGCAGCGAGCCGTCCACGCGGAAGCGGATGCCGGTCTTGGCCTTGCCCGGCAACGGTTCGACGTGGATGTCCGATGCCTTCATGTTGTAGGCGTCGATGATCACCTTGTTGACGAACTTGACGAGTTCGTTGTCGGCGGCGGCGGAGACGACATCGCCTTCCTCGCCGCCTTCGTCGTCCATCGGCGCCGACATGTCGGCCAGCAGCTCCTCGACCGAGCCGCCCTGATCGGCGCCCCAGAGCTGCGCCAGCGTCTCCTCGAATTCCGTCTGCGTCGTGACGCGATAGGAAAATTTCGAATGGCGCGGGAACACCTGCGGCACGATGCGCGAGCCGCGTACCGCCTCCGGGTCCGTGCACATGATCACCAGCCCTTCGGGCGATTCCTCCAGCGGGATCCAGCCCTGCTCGGTGATGAAGTCGCGCTTGAGGGGGCCGTGCAGCGTCTCCAGGCGCAGACGGCCCGAGTTGAAGGGCTCGTAGGGGACACCGAAGTACTTCGCGAGCGACGGGCCGATCTGTGCGGGCCGGATCGAGAAGTCGGCCATCAGCACGTGTTCGACCTGCAATGCGTCCTCGCGCGCCTTGTGGATCGCCTGCTTCAGTTCGTCGGCCGTGATCACGCCCGCAGCCACGAGGCCGTCGTACTTGGTCGCACGCCGGCGCTGACCTTCCTCCGCGCGCTGCATGCGCTGGCGGATCGCCGTGGCGAGCGTCTTGCATAGCTGCGCGGCGCCCTCCAGCTCCAGTTCGCCGAAGGGCTGGTCGCTCTTGTTGTTGATGACCTGCAGCACCCCGAACAGCTGGTCCCCGTCCGTGATCGGGAACACCATCATCTGCTTGGTGCGGTAGCCCGAACGCTTGTCGACCTCCTTGAGGAAGGCGAGGTTCGGATGGATCCTCTTCAGCGCCTCGTCGTCGTAGACGTCGGCAATGTTGATCATCTGCTTGGAGAACGCCACGTAGCCCGCCAGGCTCTGCGGGCTGATCGGCAGCTTGAGGTCCTTGCTCGTGTTCAGCCCGGTCTTGAGCTTGGAGACGATGGACGTGCGATCCTCGCTCACCGCGTACAGCGTCAGGCGGTCGGCGTTGAACAGGCGGCAGATGTCCTGGCTCGCCTCGAGCATGATCTGGTCGACGTTCTCCGTCTCGTGGATCTTCGTCGTGACCAGCTGCAACTGGCGGAAGAACAGCGCCTCGAACGACACGCCGCGCTGGTCGGGCGGCAGCTGCTGCGAGTCGTAGAAGGCCTGCGAATCGTGTTCCCTGGGCTTGAGCACGGCGCTCATCTCGGACCTCCGCTCACAGATCGAACTCCTGGCCGGCGTGCAGCCACCGGATGTCGTGGGCCACGTTCGGGCCGAACGGCTGCGTCTGGTCGAACTTCTGGATCTCCGACATGATCATGTCGGTCTCGGCCGGCTTGGTGTGCGTGATGTAGATCGGGAAGCGCTTGTCCTTGTCGATGCAGTCGAGCTCTTCGGCGAGCGAGCTGGGCGCCAGGTGCAGGGCCCGCCGGGCGAGGTCCTTCTCGCGGTTGGAGAAGGCCGTCTCGATCACCAGCGCGGCGATGTTCATCTCGTTGATGCGCCGCCAGAACGCCGGGTTGCGCTCGGTGTCGCCCGTGAACACCCAGCACCCCTTGCCCGAGGTCACGGCGTAGCCGACGGCCGGCACCGTGTGCACGGCCGGCAGCACCTCGATCGTCTTGCCGGCGAGCTGCAGCGTCTGCCCCACGTGAATTTCTTCGAAGCTGATGAAAGGTCTTTCGGGGCTGGGGATGCGGCTGAAGTCCGGCCAGATCACGTTGTTGAAGACGTGCGCCTTCAGCGCGGAGATCGTGCCGGGCAGCGCATGCACCCGCACCGGCCGGGTGAGCGTCGACGCGATCGCGTCGACCATCAGCGGCAGCGACGCGATGTGGTCCAGGTGCGAGTGCGTGAGCAGGACGTGCTCGATGCCCTTCATCTGGGTCAGGGTCAGGTCGCCCACGCCGGTGCCGCAGTCCACCAGCACGTCGCCGTCGATGAGGAAGGACGTGGTCCGGCAATCCTTCGCGATTGCGCCGGAGCAGCCCAGGACCCGTACCTTCATCCCTGTTCCCTATTTAGTATCGAAGTTGGTCGCGCCGTCCCACGCCGGGTCGAAGGGCAGCAGCCTCATCGAGGCTACACGCTCTGAATACAATTCGTAAAGGTATTTTTTACCGATCATCCGCTGCAGATTGAGCATCAGCACGTCGCACTGATCCCAGTCCTGGGCGCGGTAGGCCTTGAGGAACGCCGCCCAGGCCTTGAGTTCGTCCTGGTGGGCTTTCTCGATGCGGTCGGCCGGCGCCAGCGGCCGGAAGATCGCCACCGCCTGCTCCTTGCCCTTGACGCGCACCCGGTCCAGCTCCTGCCAGGCGAATTCCGGCGCGAGCTTGCGGGTTGTTTCGCTCACCACCATGTCCACGCCATACACCTTGGACAGGCCTTCCAGGCGCGAGCCGAGGTTCACCGCGTCGCCGATCACCGTGTAGGCGCGGCGGTTGTTCGATCCCATGTCGCCGACGCACATCGTGCCGGTGTTCACGCCGATGCCGATGCCGATCTCGGGGATGCCCCTGGCGCGGTGCTCCTCGTTGACCTTGCGAACGGCATGGGCCATCTCCATCGCCGCCTTCACGGCGAGATGAGCGTGGTTCGGCAGGTCGACCGGCGCGCCCCAGAAAGCCATCACGCAGTCGCCCATGTACTTGTCGATGGTGCCGCGGTTGCGGCTGATGATGTCGGTCAGCCTGTCGAAGACGCCATTGAGCAGCTCCTGCAGCTGCGTCGGCTCCATCTTCTCGGACATCTGAGTGAAGCCCCGCATGTCGCAGAACATCACCGTCAGTTCCTTGTTCGCGGCCTTCATCGAGTAGGCCTCGGGGTCCTTGACCATCTCGTCGACCAGCTCGGGCGGCACGTAGGTGCCGAACAGGTTGGCCAGCTCGCGCTTGCTGCGGCTCTCGACGAAGTAGCCGTACGACATGTTCAATGCGAAGGCCGTGATGCACATGACCAGCGCCGCCGCCAGCGGCAGCACCAGCCCCGCCGCCGAATAGAAATAGACGTTCAGGCCGAAGACGATGGCGATCACGCCGACGCTCAGGAGCACCGCGCGGGTGGCCGACAACAGCGGCAGGCCGACGGCCAGCGTCAGTCCGGCCAGCAGCAGGATGAACACGTCGTAGCCCATCGCGTAGTCGGGCCGATAGAAAATCTTGCCGTCCAGCAATCCCGAGATCACGTTGGCATGCGCCTCCACCCCCGGATAGGTCTCGCCCACCGGCGTCACGCGCAGATCGAGCAGGCCCTGGGCCGTCGTGCCCACGAGGATGATCTTGTCCTTGAGCTCGCCGTCCTTCAGGCGCTTCGCGAGGACGTCGGCGGCCGAGACATAGCGGAAGCTGCCGCCGTTCACGCCACCCGGGCCGCGGTAGGGAATGAGACTGCTCACCCGGTTGTCGACGGGGATCGAGAAGTAGCCATTGCCTTTGTGCAGCTGGATGCTCTCGAGCGAGTCGTAGCCCCTGGAGCTGAAGAACTTCGTGTCCTGCACGAACCCCGGCGCGACGCTCGGCAGGCCGATGAGCAGGCGGTACATCGCGAGCGACAACGCCTCGTAGTACTCGCCCTTGTATTCGCCCACCAGCGGGATCGAGCGCAGCACCCCGTCGCTGTCCACCACCGGATTGGTGTTGCCGGCCATGGGCGCGGCCTGGGCCAGCTGCTCGATGTTGGAGCCGTAGCCCTTGAAATGCAGGAACTTGATGGGCCGGCCCTTGAGGTCTTCCCGGCGCATCACCGGCGCCGGCAGCACGCCCTTGGCCTGTTCCGCGCCCGTCAGGTAGAAGCCCAATACGACCGGACGGCGGGTCAGCGATTTCGCGAAGAGCGCGTCGTAGTCGAGGGCCGGCTGCATCTGGTCCAGTCGCGCCGCGAAGCCCGGCGAGTCCTTGAACTCGCCGCGGGCGAGCTGCTTGAGCCGCGACAGGCCGGAGCTCTCGTCCGCTTCGGTGAAGAAAACGTCGAACCCGACGATCGCGACCTTCTGCCGGTCGAACAGTTCGTCCACCAGTTGCGCGACCTTGTTGCGGCCCCATGGCCAGTGGCCGATCTCCGACAGGCTCTTCTCGTCGATGTCGACGATGACGATCCGGTCGTCCAGGGTGCGCGGCATGGTCGCGCGCAAGCGGGCGTCGTAGATGATGTCGTCCAGGCGCTGGAGCACGCCGATGTCGAGCACGCCCGTTGCGTGCAGCAGGGCGAAGACCAGCGGTATGAGGGTCACCGCGATGCGGGACCAGTGTTTCGAGAGCAAGCCCATGCGGCCCCGAACCCCTCTTCTCCTCGAGGCGGCGTTCTGGCGCGCCGCGCTGTCGCTCTTGCCGTGCGGCTCAGGCCTGCACGAATTGCATCTGCGTGCCGGCCAGCTCCAGCAGGTCGCCGTTCTTCAGCGTCACCGGCTCGGCGCCGATGGCCGCGCCATTGAGCGTCGGCTTGTTGCCGCCCTCGACATGCGCGACGACGAATCCGTGCGGCCGCTTCGTGATGGCCGCCACCGCCACGCCCGGCTTGCCGATCGTGGTGACCACCTTCACCAGCGGAACCTGGCGGCCGGCCGCCGCGCCCGACAGCACCTTGATGCTGGCGTTGATGTGGCCGAGATCCCCCGCCTGCGTCGCGGCGCCGTTGGCCGCCGGCGCCGCCTGGCCAGCTGCGGCCGCCGGCGCCTGCACGGGGGGCAGCACCGTCCCCGGCTTGAGGATCATCGTCTTTTCGAACGTCGGCCCGGCGACCTCGTTGATGTACTTGATCTTGTACTTGCCGATCTCGACGGTGTCGTTGTTCTGCAGCAGCTGCTTCTTGACGGCCTTGCCGTTGATGTAGGTGCCGTTGGTGCTGTTCAGGTCCTCGAGGTAGACCTCGTTGCCGTTCATCTGCAACACCGCGTGCTCGCCACTGACGGCGAGGTTATCGATGACGATGTCGTTGTAGGGCCGTCGTCCCAGCGTGGTCCGGTCCTTGGTCAGCTGCACTTCCTTGATGACAACACCGTCGATCGAAACAATCATCTTCGGCATGGCCCACTCCTGTTCGTCATACTCGTCATTATCGGCAAACTAATACCAAAGGCTATTTTCCCAGCAGTCGGGAGAGCAAGCCCTTTTTTTTCGACCCCTCGCTCGCCTGGGCCAGCAGCACCGAGATGTTGTCCCGGCCCCCGTTGGCGTTGGCCGCATCCACCAGCTCCGCGACCTTCTGCTCCAAGGGGACCTCCTGGAGGAGGATCTTCGCGATCCCCTCATCATCCACCATGTCCGACAGCCCGTCGGAGCACATCAGGTAGATATCGCCCGGCTCGACCCTGTGTTCGTTGACTTCCAGCAACACCGCGTCCTCCACGCCCAGCGCCCGGGTCACGAGGTTCTTGTTGGTGGAGGTCGCGGCCTGCTCCGGCGTGATCAGTCCGGCATCGATCTGTTCCTGCAGCAGCGAATGGTCCTTGGTGATCTGCGCGAACTCCGTGCTGCGCAGGCGGTAGCAGCGCGAGTCGCCGATGTGGCCGAGCGTGAGCCGGCCATCGCCGAAGACCCCGAGCACCAGGGTCGTTCCCATGCCGCTGTACTGCGGGTTGGAATTGGCGGCGTTGAAGATCGAACGGTTCGCGTTGTCGACGCAGATCTCCATGGCCCGGCGGACTTCGCGCGTGTTCGCGCTGCGCCCGGCCTGCGAGAGCCAGCGCCCCAGCTCCGACTTGATGAAGGTGGTGGCCATGCCGCTGGCGATCTCGCCGGCGTTGTAGCCCCCCATGCCGTCGGCCAGGACCGCCAGGCGCGCCTCCTCGTCGACGGCGAGGGAATCCTCGTTGTTCTCGCGGGCCAGTCCCGGGTCGGTGCGGATGCTGAACTCGTAATTCATGGTTGCCGGATCAAGCGCCTGGCCCATCGTCGCCCTCGGGCTTGGTGTACACGGCGGTCTTTTCGAAAGTGGGTCGCGCCGCAGCCGGCGGATCATAGCCGGGCGGCGCGCCGACGACGGTCTTCTCGTAGGCGGGCGACCGGGCGGTGTCGGCCCCGGGCATCACCGCCAGCACCGAACGGAGGTCGGCCGCGAACCGGTCACCGTCCTGGTAGCGCAACTCCGGCCTTTTCGCGAGGGCCAGGGCCACCACGCTGGCCAGCCGCTCGGAAATCTCGGGGCGGATGACGCGGATGTCGGGCGCCTCCTCGTTGGCGATCTTGTACATCAGCTCCGCCATCGAGTCGCCGCGGAACGGCAGCACGCCCGTGAGCATCTGGAACAGCATGACGCCGAGCGAGTACAGATCCGATCGCCCGTCCACCTTCTTGCCCGCGATCTGCTCGGGCGACATGAAGCTGGGCGTGCCCAGCACGAGGCCTGTCTTGGTCTTGCTCGAGTCGGTGATGCGCGCGATGCCGAAGTCCGTCACCTTCACGGTGTCGCTCTCCAGCTCGTACATGATGTTGGCCGGCTTGATGTCGCGGTGCACGACGTTGGCCCGGTGCGCATAGGCCAGCGCCTCGGCCACGCGTGCGACGATGGAAACCACCTTGGGCACCGGCAGCAGCTGGCCGTCCTTGCAGTGGTCGACCAGGTCGCGGCCCTTGAGGAACTCCATCGCGATGTACGCGAGGTCGTGCTCCTCGCCGGCATCGAAGATGGTGACGATGTTCTGGTGCTGCAGGCGCCCGGCCGTCTCGGCCTCGCGGAAGAAGCGCTCGCGCGCGTCGTTCAGTTCGTCGCCCTCGAACTCCTGCGACAGCGCCATCGTCTTGATCGCCACCACCCGGCCGATCTTCGGGTCCTTGCCCAGGTACACCACGCCCATGGCGCCCTTGCCCAGCTCCTTTTCGACCTGGTAGCGGCCCAGCATGGGCTTTTCCACCGCGCCGCCATCCAGCAGCATGGTGCCGCCGGGGTGCGAGCCGCCGCCGCCCAGGATCACCGTTTCGGACAGGTTCTTCGCGCGATTGAGCTTGGACTGCAGGTCCTTGTAGTCCTTGTTGTACCGCGCCATGTGCTCGTACACGGCCTGCGCCTTGTTGAACTGCCGCTTGCGCTCGAAATCGAGCGCCAGGTTGTAAAGGTTGTCCATGAGCGGATCGCTCATGGGCACGCGGCTGAACCGGTCGAACGCCATGTCGAGCTGGCCCTGGCCCTGCAGCGCCAGGCCCATCATGCGGTTCGTCTCGGCCGATTCCTCGTCCGACTTGAGCTTGCCGGCTTCGGTGACGAGGAAGCGCTTGGTGGTGAGCGCGAGGTGGCCGATGACCAGCAGCGTGGCGGGCATCGCGAGCCGCAGCCAGGTCGCCGACCCGGCCAGCAGGAAGTACTCCAGGCCGACCAGGAGCAGCAGCAAGCCCGCGGTGGTTCCGGCACCGAAGCCGGCCGAGAGTCGTGGCAGGACCGCGATGATGTACGCAGCGATCACGAGGAAAGCCGCGAACGACGCCCATCCCCCCCAGCCCGGCTCGACGATGAAGTGCTCGTTGAGGATGCTGGAGGTGACGTGCGCCATCATCTCCGCGGGGCTGAGCGCGGGGTACCCGGGCACCGGGAAGGTGGTGCCCACGCCTTGCGCCGTGGGGCCGATCAGCACGATCTTGTCCGCGTACTTGGTGGCCGGGATCTTGCCGGTCAGCACGTCATAGAACGAATCCACGGCAAACGCCGGCTTGCCGTCGCGCGCGCGGTAGAACTGGGGCAGGATGCGCGCGGCATCGTCCGTGCGGATCTTCAGCTTGCCCACGGTCACGCCCTCGCCCGGGCGAATCGCGATGTCGGCGGACCCGAGGTTGAGGCTCTTGGCCGCGGTGATCAGCGCCATCGAGAGGATGGCCCGCCCGTAGTAGTTCACCAGCAGCGGATCCGCACGCACCGCCCCGTCGGCGTCGTTGGTCTGGTTCAGGTGGCCGATGCCGGCGGCGGCGTTCGCGACCGGATCGATCGGATACTGGCCGCGCAAGGCTGGGAGTGAATAGCCGTCCTTTTCTTCCACCGTGTTCTTCGCGACGGCCGCAGGCAGCTCCTTGTCCGGTTTGCCGAGCGGCTCGCCCAGCACGAACACCGAAGGGACAATCACGTTGCCGGCCCTGGCCATGCTGGCCGCGAGCTTGCCGTCGGTGTCCAGGGTCGCTTCGGCGTCCGACATGAGCTTGGCGAGCGCCTCGTTCTGGACCGCGTCGGCACTGGGGCCGAGCGCTTCCTTGATCTTGCGGATGAAAACCAGCCCGCGATCGGTCTGCGGCTCGGTGAAGAAGACGTCGTAGGCGATGGTCTTGGCCTTCGCCGCGGCGAGCTTGTCGATCAGCTCGGCATGCACGTCGCGCGGCCAGGGCCAGCGGCCGATGTTGGCGATGCTCTGGTCGTCGATCGCGATGACCGCGATGCGGTCGGCGGGCCGGCGCGAGCTTTGCACGCTCGCCAGATCGTAGAAGCGGCGCTCGATGGATTCGAAGACGTCCGTTGCCTTCCACAGCAGGAAGACGGCGAGGACCAGGACGGCGCCCACGAACCAGTCGGCGCGCCAGAACCGGCCACGCTTTGATGAAGATTTGCCCACAGCCGCCCCCGTCCTGACCACGATCCACGCGGCGACGCCGCACCGGCCCGACGCCGTCAGCGCGGCAGCAGGCCGGTGGACGTTAACAGACGTGCCAGAGCCGGACAAGGGACTTTGTCACGATGGACAAACGTTTTGTTGCAATCTGCGCATTTCCGGATCGCGCCCCGGCCCGGGCCGGATTCAGGCTGCTTGCGCGCGGGCGCGGGCCTGCATCAACTTGCCCAGCGCGATCACCAGCACCGCGCCGGCGGCGGCAGCCGCGTAGTGCAGCCAGCGGTTCCCCGACACCGTGGATGCAAGGATCGCATCGCTCGAGATCGTCTCGCCCGCCACCCAGCCGATCAGGCCGGCGCCCGCCACGACGATGATCGGAAAACGCTCCATCAGCTTGACCATCAGCGTGGCACCGAAGATGACGAGCGGGATGCTGATCGCCAGCCCGAGGATCAGCAGCATGAGGCTGCCACCCGCGGCCGCCGCCACTGCGATCACGTTGTCCAGGCTCATTACCAGGTCGGCGACCAGGATCGTGCGGATCGCGGCCATCATGCTGGCGTTGGCCTGCGACGGGCTTTCGTTCTCGTCCTCGTCCTCTTCGGACAGCAGCTGCACGCCGATCCACAGCAGCAGCAGGCCGCCGATGATCTGCAGGTAGGGCAGGGCGAGCAGCTTGGCCGCGACGACCGTGAGCGCCACGCGCATCACGACGGCCGCGCCGGAACCCCACAGGACGGCCTGCTTCTGCTGGTGATGGGGCAGGGTACGCGCCGCCAGCGCGATCACCACGGCGTTGTCGCCGGACAGGATGATGTTGATCCAGACGATCTTCACCAACCCGATCCAGAAATCCGCCGTCTGCAATGCTTCCATGCGGCGGCAGTGTACCGGCGGCACGGCGGGGCGCCGTGCGTGCTTGTGCTTAAAGCTTTTAGAGCAGGGACTTCAGCAGGCGGCCCATCTCGGACGGGTTGCGCGTCACCGTGAAGCCGCACTCTTCCATGATGGCGAGCTTGGCGTCGGCCGTGTCGGCGCCGCCGGAGATCAGCGCGCCGGCGTGGCCCATGCGCTTGCCGGGAGGCGCCGTGACGCCGGCGATGAAGCCGACGATCGGCTTCTTCATGTTGGCCTTGCACCAGCGCGCGGCGTCCGCCTCGTCCGGGCCGCCGATCTCGCCGATCATGATCACGGCGTCGGTGTCCGGGTCGTCGTTGAACGCCTTCATCACGTCGATGTGCTTCAGGCCGTTGATCGGGTCGCCGCCGATGCCGACGGCGCTGGACTGGCCGATGCCCAGCTCGGTGAGCTGCGCCACGGCTTCATAGGTCAGCGTGCCGGAGCGCGAGACGACGCCCACGCGGCCCTTCTTGTGGATGTGGCCGGGCATGATGCCGATCTTGATCTCGTCGGGCGTGATGAGGCCCGGGCAGTTGGGGCCGAGCAGCAGCGTCTTCTTGCCGCCCGCAGCCTCCTTGGCCTTCATCTTGTTGCGCACGACCAGCATGTCCTTGACCGGGATGCCTTCGGTGATGCAGATGACCAGGTCCAGGTCCGCTTCGACGGCTTCCCAGATGGCGTCGGCGGCACCGGCCGGCGGCACGTAGATCACGGAGACCGTCGCTCCGGTGTCCTTCTTGGCATCCTTGACGCTGGCGAAGATCGGGATGTCGAAGATCTTTTCGCCCGCCTTCTTCGGGTTCACGCCGGCGACGAAACAGGCCTTGCCGTTGGCGTACTTCTGGCACATCTCGGTGTGGAACTGGCCGGTCTTGCCCGTGATGCCCTGCGTGATGACACGCGTGTCCTTGTTGATGTAGATCGACATGTTCTGCTTCCTCAGGCCTTCACTGCGGCGACGACTTTTTGCGCGGCTTCCGCCATCGTGTCCGCGCTGATGATGGGCAGGCCCGATTCGGCCAGCATCTTCTTGCCCAGTTCCTCGTTGGTCCCTTTCATGCGCACGACCAGCGGCACGGAAAGGTTCACCGCCTTGCAGGCGGTGATGATGCCGGTGGCGATGGTGTCGCACTTCATGATGCCGCCGAAGATGTTCACGAGGATCGCCTTGACCTTCGGGTTCTTCAGCATGATCTTGAACGCCTCGGTCACCTTCTCGGGCGTGGCGCCGCCGCCGACGTCGAGGAAGTTGGCCGGCTCGGCGCCGAACAGCTTGATGGTGTCCATGGTGGCCATCGCCAGGCCGGCACCGTTCACCAGGCAGCCGATGTTGCCGTCCAGCGAGATGTAGGCGAGGTCGAACTTGCTGGCTTCGATCTCGGCCGGGTCCTCCTCGTCGAGGTCGCGCAGCGCGACGATCTCGGGATGGCGGAACAGGGCGTTGGAGTCGAAGTTGAACTTCGCGTCGAGCGCCATGATGTTGCCCTTGCTGTCCCGGTTGAGCGGATTGATCTCGACCAGCGACGCATCGGTCTCCATGTAGCAGCGGTACAGCTTCTTGAACACGTCGGCGGCCTGGGCCGTCGAGCTGGCCGGGATGCCGATGCCGTCGGCGATCTCCTTGGCCTGCGCGTCCGTCAGCCCGGTGAGCGGGTCGACGAACACCTTCTTGATCTTTTCGGGATGCGAGTGGGCGACTTCCTCGATGTCCATGCCGCCTTCGCTCGAGGCGATGAACGCCACCTTCTGCGACGCACGGTCCGTCACGACCGACACGTAGTATTCCTTCTGGATGTCCGCGCCGTCCTCGATGTACAGGCGCCGCACCTTCTGGCCTTCGGGGCCGGTCTGGTGCGTCTTGAGCTGCATGCCGAGCATGTTGCCGGCCAGGTCCTTGACCGCATCGACGCTCTTGGCGACCTTGACGCCGCCGCCCTTGCCGCGGCCGCCGGCATGGATCTGGGCCTTGACGACCCAGACCGGGCCGCCGAGCTTCTGCGCGGCTTCCACCGCCTCCTGCGCCGTGAATGCGGGGATGCCGCGCGGCACGGGCACGCCGAACTGACGCAAGATTTCCTTGCCTTGGTACTCGTGAATCTTCATGGAATGTCTCTCGAGGAACTGGGAGGGGTGTGCCCGGCGGCGGGTCGTGCGGCTCCTGACGCCCCGCCTGCGGAAAACAGTCCGGAACTGTATCATGGTGCAATGCACCAACCCATTGCATTTGGTTGGGCGTTCCATAAGCAATTCCCACAGGACGAGAGCGATGGCCAAGGTGTTCATCGATGGCGAAGCCGGCACCACCGGCCTGCAGATCCGCGAGCGGCTGGAGAAGATGCCGGCGATCGAGCTGGTGAGCATCGCGCCCGAGCGACGCAAGGACCCGGCCGCCAAGCGCGAGCTGATGGCCGGCGTGGACCTGGTCATCCTGTGCCTGCATGACGACGCGGCGCGCGAGTCGGCGGCCATGATCGCCGCCATCGAAAACGAGCACGGCCGCGCCCCACGCGTGATCGACGCCTCGACGGCGCACCGGGTGCACGACGCCTGGGTGTTCGGCTTTCCGGAACTCGCGCCCGGGCAGCGGGAAGCGATTGCCAGGGCCAAGCGAGTCAGCAACCCGGGCTGCTATTCGACCGGCGCGATCGCCCTGATCCGCCCGCTGGTCGACGCCGGCCTGATTCCCAGGGACTTCCCGCTCGTGATCCCCGCCACCAGCGGCTACACCGGCGGTGGCCGCTCGATGATCGAGGCTTTCGAGAAGCGCGAATCGGGCCCCTTCGAGGTCTATGGCCTGGCGCTCAAGCACAAGCACCTGCCGGAGATCGTGAAGTACACGGGCCTCACGCGCCGTCCGATCTTCATCCCCTCGGTGGGCAACTTCCGGCAAGGCATGTTGGTGGAGGTGCCGCTGTTCCTGGACGACCTGCCGCGCAAGCCGAATTTCGTGGACCTGCACGACGCGCTCGCAGTGCACTACGAAGGCAGCGAATGGATCCGGGTCGAGCTGCCGACCGAAGGCGGCCGCATCGAGGCGACGGCGCTGAACGACACCAACCAGATGGAACTGCGCGTCTACGGCAACGAGGAGACCCGCCAGGCCGTGCTCGTCGCGCGGCTGGACAACCTCGGCAAGGGCGCCAGCGGCGCGGCGGTGCAGAACCTCAAGCTGATGCTGGGGCTGTAAGCCCACAGCCGGGCCGAGCCCGTCCCAAGGCGGACAAGGCGCCGGGTCATTGTGGCTCAGCGTCGCCGGCCAGCACCCGCCGGATCACTTCGCCACCGAACCCCCGCGCGGCCAGGAACCGGGCCTGTTTCGCGCGCTCGCCGGCATCGGACGGCGGCGCACCGAACTTCCTGCGCCACACCTCGCGCGCGCGCTCGAACTCGGTGGCGCGCAGGCCGGCAACTGCGGCGCTCACCAGTTCCGCGTCGAGCCCCTTCGCCTGCAGTTCCTGCCGGATGCGCAAGGCCCCGAGCTTCACCGCGCGCCGGTGCACGACCGAGTCGGCGACGCGCTGCGGGTCGATGAAGCCGCGCGCCTCGAGGTCGTCGAGTGCGCGCGTGATCTCGCCCGGGTCTTGCGCGTGTCTCGCGAGCTTGCGTTCGAGTTCCACACGCGAATGCTCGCGTTGGGACAGCAGCCGCAACGCCCGGCCTTTCAGGGACAGGGGCGGTGCGCCGCGCTGCATCACTCTTCTTCGGCTTCCTCGTCGCCTTCGCCGGCGGGCAGCAGCGCGATGTCGAGCGACTGGCGGATCTTGTTCTCGATCTCGCGCGCGAGCTCCGGGTTCTCGCGCAGGAACTCGCGCGCGTTGTCGCGGCCCTGGCCGATCTTCTCGCCGTTGTAGGCGTACCAGGCGCCGGACTTGTCGAGGATGCGCGCGTTCACGCCCATGTCGATGATCTCGCCCTCGCGCGAGATGCCTTCGCCGAACAGGATGTCGAACTCCGCCGTCTTGAACGGGGGCGAGACCTTGTTCTTCACGACCTTGACCTTGGTCTCGTTGCCGATCGCTTCCTCGCCCTTCTTGATCGTGCCGGTGCGGCGGATGTCCAGGCGCACCGAGGCGTAGAACTTCAGCGCGTTGCCGCCGGTGGTGGTCTCGGGCGAGCCGAACATCACGCCGATCTTCATGCGGATCTGGTTGATGAAGATGACCATGCAGTTGGTCTTCTTGATGGTCGCCGTGAGCTTGCGCAGCGCCTGGCTCATCAGGCGCGCCTGCAGGCCGGGCAGCGAATCGCCCATCTCGCCCTCGATCTCGGCCTTGGGCACCAGCGCCGCGACCGAGTCGATCACGATCAGGTCCACGGCGCCGGAGCGCACCAGCGAATCGACGATCTCGAGCGCCTGCTCGCCGGTGTCGGGCTGCGAGATCAGCAGGTCGGGCAGGTTCACGCCGAGCTTCTGCGCGTACTGCACGTCCAGCGCGTGCTCGGCATCGACGAAGGCGCAGGTGCCGCCGGTGCGCTGCATCTCGGCGATGACCTGCAGCGTGAGCGTGGTCTTGCCGGACGATTCCGGGCCGTAGATCTCGACCACGCGCCCGCGCGGCAGGCCGCCGACGCCCAGCGCGATGTCCAGGCCGAGCGAGCCGGTGGAGACGACCTGGATGTCCTCGATCTTCTCGCCCTCGCCCAGGCGCATGATCGTGCCCTTGCCGAACTGCTTCTCGATCTGCGCCAGCGCCGCCTGCAGCGCCTTGGCCTTTTCGCTGTCCGCCGCGGCGATGCGGGTGCCTTTGACTTGTGCGTCCATGTCGTTCCTCCGGAAGGTTGGGTATTGGGTTTTTCGACAGGCTGGATGCCTGACCAGCACTCTAACGGCCGGAGTCGCTGGAAGTAAACATGATTTTTGGTCAGTTTGCCTTACGATCTGGCGATGAGCGATGACGCCTGGCGCCTCACCCATCTCGGCCGGCTGCTCGGCCATGCAGCGCGCCGCTTCGACCAGCGCGTCCTCGAGCTCATGGCGCACGACGTCGAAGTGCCGCTGGCCCTGTCCAACCTCGCCTCACGCGGGCAGGTCACGGCGGCGCACGTGCACATCACGCGGCACGTCGCCTTGGAAGGCTCGCGCCTGACGGACCTCGCGCAGCAGGCCGGCATGACCAAGCAGGCGATGGGCGACCTGGTGGACCAGTGCGAAGCCTGGGACCTGGTGCGGCGCGAGCCGGACCCGCGCGACGCCCGCGGGCGCATCGTGCGCTTCACGCCGACGGGGCTCGCCTGGCTGCAGGCCTTCCGGCAGGCGGTCGCGCAGGCCGAAGCCGAATTCCGCCAGGAGGTGGGCGACGAGGTCGCCACTGTCGTCCAGCTGGGGCTCGAGGCCTATGCGGGTGCGTGGGGCGCGACGCCGGCACGCGCACCGAAACGCTGAACGGGTCGCAAAGCGACGCCTACAATGAATCGAGAAGCCGAGGAGACAACGATGCGCATCCTGATAGCGGAAGACGACCAGGTGCTCGCCGACGGCCTGCTGCGGTCCCTGCGCGCATCGGGCGCCGCAGTGGACCACGTGTCCAGCGGCAACGAAGCCGATGCGGCCCTGATGGCCAACAACGAGTTCGACCTCCTCATCCTCGACCTGGGCCTGCCCAAGATGCACGGCCTCGACGTCCTCAAGAAACTGCGCGGCCGCGGCTCCAACATGCCGGTGCTGATCCTCACCGCCGCCGACGGCGTCGAGGAGCGGGTCAAGGGCCTGGACTACGGCGCCGACGACTACATGGCCAAGCCCTTCTCCCTGCAGGAACTGGAGGCGCGGGTGCGGGCACTGACGCGCCGCGGCATGGGCGGCACCACCAGCACGATCAAGCACGGCCCGCTGGTGTACGACCAGGCCGGCCGCGTGGCGACCATCGACGGCAAGATGGTCGAGCTCTCGGCGCGCGAGCTGGGCCTGCTGGAGGTGCTGCTGCAGCGCGCCGGCCGGCTGGTGAGCAAGGACCAGTTGGTGGAGCGCCTGTGCGAGTGGGGCGAAGAGGTGAGCAACAACGCCATCGAGGTCTACATCCACCGCCTGCGCAAGAAGATCGAGAAGGGGCCGATCCGCATCGCCACCGTGCGCGGCCTCGGCTACTGCCTCGAGAAGATCCCCTGAGGTGATGCGCAGGGAGCGCGCATGAAGCTGTTCCAGCGCGAGCAACGCTCGCTGTTCGGGGAGATCCTGGACTGGATGCTCACGCCGCTGCTGCTGCTGTGGCCGGTGAGCCTCGCGCTCACCTGGCTGGTCGCGCAGAGCATCGCCGGCAAGCCGTTCGATCGCGCGCTCGAATACGACGTGCAGACGCTCGCGCAGCAGGTCACCGTGCAGAACCAGCACGCCGCCTTCAACCTGCCGCAGCCTGCACGCGAGCTGCTGCGCGCCGACGACGCCGATCTCGTCTACTACCAGGTGCTGGGGCCGAAGGGCGAGTTCCTGTCGGGCGAGCGCGAGTTCCCGCATCCACCCGAAGACGAGACGCCGGCCGTTGGCGAAGTGCGCCTGCGCAACGACGAGATCCGCAATCAGGACGTGCGGGTGGCCTACACCTGGGTGAAGCTGGACCTGCCCAATTCGCAGCCCTGCCTGGTGCAGGTGGCCGAGACGCGCGAGAAGCGCTCCGTGCTGGCCACCGAGATCATCAAGGGCGTGATGCTGCCGCAGTTCGTGATCCTGCCGCTCGCGGTGCTGCTGGTGTGGCTCGCGCTGGTACGTGGCATCAAGCCGCTGTCGCAGCTGGAAGAGCGCATCCGCGCGCGCAAGCCCGACGACCTCTCGCCGCTGGACGACAAGGCCGTTCCGCTGGAGGTCGCGCCGCTGGTGCAGTCGGTGAACGACCTGCTCACGCGGCTGAAGGATTCGATCGCGACGCAGAAACGCTTCCTCGCCGACGCCGCCCACCAGCTGAAGACGCCGCTGGCGGGCCTGCGCATGCAGGCCGACCTGGCGCAGCGCGAAGCCTTCAATGCGGAGGAGCTCAAGCAGTCACTGAAGCAGATCGGGCGCTCCAGCATGCGCGCCACGCACACCGTGAACCAGCTGCTCGCGCTGGCGCGCGCCGAGGCGAGCGGCCAGGCGATCGCGCTGCAGCCGTGCGATCTCGCCAGGATCGTGACCGAGGCTGTGAAGGACTCGGTCCCGCGCACGATGGACCGGCGCATCGACCTCGGCTACGACGGCCCGGCCCCGGGCGCGCTGGAAGTGCAGCTCGAAGGCAACCCGACGCTGTTGAAAGAGCTGGTGCGCAACCTGCTGGACAACGCGATCAACTACACGCCCTCGAGCGCGGACAGTCCGGGCGTGATCACCGCGCGGGTGCTGGCCGACCCCTTCAGCCACGCCCTCGTGCTGCAGGTGGAGGACTCCGGTCCCGGCATCCCGGAAGCCGAGCGCGAGCTCGTGTTCCAGCCCTTCTATCGCGCGCTCGGCACCAACGTCGATGGCTCGGGGCTGGGACTGCCCATCGTGCGCGAGATCGCGCGGCAGCACAACGCCGAAGTCACGCTGGAAGACGCGCGCCCGGGCCACAGTCCGCCGGGCACGCGCGTGACGGTGCGCTTCCTCATGCGCGAGCGGCGCGCGCCCGTGCCCCTGCAGGCTCAGGAAGCCTTGTAGAGATTGAGCTGCAGCCGCTCGCGCTCGATCGCGCGGGCGACCGGCGGCAAGGCGGCGATCTTCTGCACGTGCGCCCACAGCGTCGTGAACGTCGTCGGGTCGATCCCGGCAAAGCCGCCCCAGCGCAACAGGGTGAGCGAATACGCGTCGAGCGGGCCGAACTTCGCGCCGCCGAGGAAGGCGCGGCCCTCGGACTTCATCTTCTGGGCCATCGCCTCGATCTCGCCGAGCAGACCCGCATAGAGCTGCGCGTTGTGCTGCTTCACCGCCGCCTGGGCGGTGGGGTCGTCGGTGAACTTCTGCGGCATGAACACATGCGTGAAAGTCGGGTGCACGGTGTTGTTCATCCACGCGAGGGTCTCCAGCACGCGCGCGCGGGCGAGCGGCTCGCGGGGCAGGAATTCGCACTCGGGAAACCGGGCATCCAGCCAGGTCACGATGGCGAGAATCTGCGTGATCACCACGCCGTCGGCCACCAGCACCGGCACCTGGCCGCGCGGGTTGATCGCGCGGAACTCGGGGCCGAGGTTCTCCTGGCGGTGCAGTTTGACCAGCATCGGCTCGTACGGAACGCCGGCCGTTTCGATCAGGGTGTGTGGGACGAACGAGCAGGCCCCGGGGGCGTAATACAGCTTCAGAGACATCTTTTCTCCTCGAGGGGGTCAGCGACAGGGCTTGAGCGCCTTGCCGTCCAATACGGGTTTGAGGTCGTCCAGGCGGGCACGCAGCGCGTCGTCGACGGCGGCGAGCCTCAACGAGTGCCCGCTCGCGGCCGCTCGCTCCTGCACGACTTTCGCGGTGTGCACGCCCTTCTGCGCCAGGGCTTGCAGCTGCTGCCGGGCGGCCGCTTCGGTCGGATAGCCGCCGAGCGACAGGCCCGGCTCGAGCGCCGGATTGGCGAGCGGCTCGAACGACACGTTGAGCGCGCGCAGCTCGGACCTCTTCTTGTCGAGTGCGCCCGCGTCGGTGTACTTGCCCATGTAGACGATCCAGCGGGCCGGCTCGATCGCCGGCTCGAGTGTCCAGCTGCCGCTCGGCCAGGCTTCGAGCGATTGCCGCAGCGTGGCCGCCTCGGCATCGGTGAACAGACCCGCCTGCAGGCATTCGGTCGGCCGCACCTGGGCCACCTCGAGGCGCCGGGCTTCGTCGCCGGGCAGGATGCGCACGGCTTCCGGCTTGATCTGCTGCACGACGCGCTGCGGCTCCGACTGCTGCACCGGCGCGAAGCCGACGGGCGCGAGCAGCCCCTGCGACCACGCGAAATAGCCCGCGTTGGCGAGCAGCAGCAGGAGCACGAGCAGGCGCAGCATGGAAAACAGAACGGGCTAGACGGGCCGCACGCTCACTTCGGCGCTGGTCACCGTCTTCATGCCGGCCGCAGTATGCACCAGCAGCCCGCCCGTCTCCGTCGTGCCGTGCGCCGTACCCTCGGTGCCGTCCGACAGCCGTACGGCGCGATCCCGCAGTGTGTCACGCGCATCGAAGCGGGCCTGGAAGGGCGCGAAGCCGAAGGTCTGGAAGGCCAGTACCGCTTCGACCAGCGGCTGCGCGATGCGCGCGAGCACGGCGGGCGCATCGAGCCCGGACAGCAATTCGTCGATGCAGGCCGGCGCGGTGGACAGACCCTCGAGGCGCGGCGCCTTCACGTTGATGCCCACGCCGATCACGGCATAGCGCGGAGCCGAAATGGCGCCGGCACTCGCCGTCTCGATCAGGATCCCCGCGAGCTTGCGGTCGTCCACCCACAGGTCATTCGGCCATTTGAGCCGGATGCGCGGATGCAGCGACTCGGCGATCGTCACGCCGACGGCCAGCGACAACCCGGCCCAATCGGCCGGCGCGAGCGGCAGGCCCAGCGAGAACGTGAGCGAATCGCCCGCCGCGCTGGTCCAGCCGCGCCCCAGGCGCCCGCGCCCCTGCACCTGCCGTTCGGCCACCAGCAGCACCGGCTCGAGGCGGCCGGCGCGCGCGCGGCGCATCAGCTCGGTGTTGGTCGAATCGATCTCGGGAAGGACTTCGACTGTGAAGCCGGGCAACAGCGGCGCCACCGCCTTCCAGATCGCCTCACCCGCCCAGTTCACTTTTTCTTCTTCTTTTTCTTCTTGCCGCCGTCGTCCTTGGGCGCCAGCATGGTCCCGCGGCACTTCTTCGCGCCGCACAGGCAGCGGTACTCGGCCTTGAGCTTCTTCGTGTAGGGCTCGTCGATGATCAGGCCGTAGTCGTAGTTCAGTTCCTCGCCGGCCTTGATGTTGCGCAACGCCTTGATGAAGACGCGATGCGTGTCGTCGTCCTCGTCGGCCTCGCAGTTCGGCTTGCAGGAATGGTTGATCCAGCGCGCGGCATTGCCGCCCACGGCCGCGTCGATCACCTTCTTGCCGTCGGCGATGCTGAAGTAGAACGTGTGGTTGGGGTCATCCGGGTTGGTCGGGTGCCGGCGGTCGGCTTCCTTCCAACTGATGATCTCGCCCACGTATTCGATGATGGTTTCGCCCTCGGGGATGTCCTGCAGCGCGAACACGCCCTTGCCGTGCACGCCGGAGCGCCGCACCTGGATGCGCCGCCCCGAGGATTGCTTCGCCGGGGACTCCTGTGCGAGCGCCTGGGCCCCGCGGTCGACTGCCTTTTCTGCCATCGCCAAGAACTTCTGTTAATTTGATTGTGTACGTGCGCGCGTGCGCGTGCACGCGCGTGAGGAACCGGGATTGTATGAGCCAGAAGACATTGATCATCGCCGAGAAGCCATCCGTGGCGCAGGACATCGTCCGGGCGCTCACGCCCGTGGCCGGGAAATTCGACAAGCACGACGAGTATTTCGAGAGCGAGAAATACGTCGTCACCAGTGCGGTGGGCCACCTGGTCGAGATCCAGGCGCCTGAGCAGTTCGACGTCAAGCGCGGCAAGTGGAGCTTCGCCCATTTGCCCGTGATCCCGCCATTCTTCGACCTCAAGCCCGTCGACAAGACCAAGTCGCGCCTGAACGCCGTGGTCAAGCTGGCCAAGCGCAAGGACGTCGCCGAGCTGATCAACGCCTGCGACGCGGGCCGCGAAGGCGAGCTCATCTTCCGGCTGATCCAGCAATTCGCCGGCGGCGGCAAACCGCTGGGCAAGCCCGTGCGGCGCCTGTGGCTGCAGTCGATGACGCCGCAGGCGATCCGCGACGGATTCGAGCAGTTGCGCAGCGACAAGCAGATGGCGGGACTGGCGGACGCGGCGCGCTCGCGCTCCGAGGCCGACTGGCTGGTCGGCATCAACGGCACGCGCGCGATGACCGCCTTCAATTCGCGCGACGGCGGCTTCTTCCTGACCACGGTGGGCCGGGTGCAAACCCCGACGCTGGCCGTGGTGGTCGAGCGCGAGGAGCAGATCCGCAAGTTCGTCAGCCGCGACTACTGGGAAGTGCACGCCGCCTTCCTCGCCGAAGCGGGCGAGTACAGCGGCAAATGGTTCGACCCCAAGTGGAAGAAGAACCCGGACGATGCCGAGCAGCGCGCCGACCGCCTGTGGACCGAGAAGGAGGCGCACGAGATCGCCGCCGCGGTGCGCGGCAAGCCGGCGACCGTCACCGAGGAATCGAAGCCGACCACGCAGGCCTCGCCGGGCCTGTTCGACCTCACCTCGCTGCAGCGCGAGGCCAACGGCCGCTTCGGCTTCTCGGCCAAGACGACGCTGGCGCTGGCGCAGTCCCTGTACGAGCGGCACAAGGCGCTGACCTATCCGCGGACCGACTCGCGCCACCTGCCCGAGGACTACCTGCCGGTCGTGAAGAACACGATGGGCATGCTGGCCCAAAGCGGGATGAAGCACCTCGCGCCGTATGCCAGGCAGGCGCTGGACGACAACTACGTCAAGCCGAGCAAGCGCATCTTCGACAACGCCAAGGTGTCGGACCACTTCGCGATCATCCCGACGCTGGAGGCGCCCCACGGCCTGTCGGACGCGGAGCAGCGTCTCTACGACCTGGTCGTGCGCCGCTTCCTGTCGGTGTTCTTCCCGAGCGCCGAGTACCTCGTCACGACCCGCATCTCGCAGGTGGTCGGCCACAACTTCCGCACCGACGGCAAGGTGCTGGTCAAGCCGGGCTGGCTCGCGATCTGGGGCAAGGAAGCCGAGAGCGCCGACACGCCGGCCGAGGAGAGCAAGATGCTCGTGCCGGTGAAGCCCGGCGAGATGCCGCGCACCGAACACGCCGATGCCAAGGGCCTGAAGACCCGGCCCCCGGCGCGCTACAGCGAAGCGACCTTGCTGTCCGCCATGGAAGGCGCGGGCAAGATGATCGAGGACGACGAACTGCGCGAGGCGATGCACGAGAAGGGGCTCGGCACGCCGGCCACGCGCGCCGCGATCATCGAAGGCCTGATCAACGAGAAGTACATGCTGCGCGACGGGCGCGAGCTGATCCCCACCGCCAAGGCGTTCCAGCTGATGACCCTGCTGCGCGGCCTGGGCGTGGAGGAGCTCTCGAAGCCCGAGCTCACCGGCGACTGGGAATACAAGCTGGCGCAGATGGAGCACGGCAAGCTGTCGCGCGACGAGTTCATGCGCGAGATCGCCGAGATGACGAAGCACATCGTCCAGAAGGCGAAGACGTACGACCGCGACACGGTGCCGGGCGACTACGCGACGGTGCACACGCCTTGCCCCAATTGCGGCGGCGTGGTGCAGGAGAACTACCGCCGCTACAGCTGCATCGGCAAGCCGAAGGCGGCGCCCTGCGGCTTCTCGTTCACCAAGATCCCGGCGGGCCGCGCGTTCGAACTGGCCGAGGTCGAGAAATTCCTGCAGGACAAGCGCATCGGCCCGCTCGAAGGCTTCCGCTCCAAGGCGGGCTGGCCGTTCACCGCCGAACTCGTGCTGAAGTTCGACGAGGACGAGAAGAACTGGAAGCTCGAGTTCGACTTCGGCAACGAGGAGGACCCGGCCCAGACCGGCGAGGTGATCGACTTCTCGGGCCAGGAGCCGCTCGGGGCCTGCCCGAAATGCGGCGCGCGCGTGTTCGAATGGGGTAGCAACTACGTCTGCGAGCGCTCGGTGCCGACGCCGCAGCAGGCCACGCCGTCGTGCGATTTCCGCAGCGGCAAGATCATCCTGTCGCAGCCGGTGGCGCGCGAGCAGATGGCCAAGCTGCTGGCCACCGGCAAGACCGACCTGCTCGACAAGTTCGTCTCGATGCGCACGCGCCGCGCGTTCAAGGCTTTCCTCGCGTGGGACAAGGAGGCGGGCAAGGTGAATTTCGAGTTCGAGCCGCGCGAATCGAAATTCCCGCCGAGGAAGACGGCCGCCAAGTTCGTGGCGAAGAAGGCCGCGCCGGCCGCGAAGAAAGCGGCGCCCGCGAATAAAAAGGCGGCGGCCAAGGCGCCGCGCAAGACCGCTGCGGGCCTGAAGCCCAGCGCGGAGCTCGCCGCCGTGATCGGCAACGAGCCGGTGGCGCGCACCGAAGCCACCAAGAAGCTCTGGGACTACATCAAGGCGAACAAGCTGCAGGACGCGAAGGACAAGCGCTCGATCAATGCCGACGCGAAGCTCAAGCCTGTGTTCGGCAAGGACCAGGTGACCATGTTCGAGATCGCGAAGGTCCTGAGCAACCACCTCAGTTGACACCATGCCTTCCGCCGCCACGCTCGAAGCTTTCATCGCCCGCGTCGAATCGAACGCGCACGTCGAAGCGATCCGCGACTTCTACGCGGAGGACGCCTCGATGCGCGAGAACTTCGAAGCGCCGCGCACCGGGCGCGACGTGCTGATGACGCATGAGGCGAAAGTGATGGAACGGGCGGCGTCGGTTCGATCCGAATGCGTGCGGCCGGTGTTCGTCGACGGCGACCGCGTGGTGATCCGCTGGATCTTCGAGTTCCGGTTCAAGGACGGTTCGAGCGGCCGCATCGAGGAGCTCGCCTACCAGCGCTGGCAGGGCGAGCGGATTGCGCAAGAGCAGTTCTTCTACGACCCGAAACAGTTCGCGCCGCGCCCGCCCGCGGCCGGTGTCGAAGTGCGCCGCGCGACGGGGGCCGACGCCGCGGCCGTCGCCGCCTGCGTCTGCGCGGCCTACCTGCACTACATCGAGCGCATCGGCCGCCAGCCGTTTCCCATGACCGAGGACTACACCGAGGTCATCCGGGACTGGGACGTGCACGTCGCGACGCAAGGCGGCAAGGTGATCGGGGCCATCGTGCTCAAGCGCCTGGCCGAGGGCTTCTATGTCGACAACGTGTCGGTGCTGCCCGCCATCAAGGGACAGAAAGTCGGCGCCCTGCTGCTGGCGTTTGCGGAAGCCGAAGCCCGGCGGCTTGGCTACGACTCGATCTTCCTGGCGACCCACGAGAAGATGGTGGAGAACCGCGCGATCTACGAGCACCTCGGCTACGTGCAGTACGACCGGCGGGTGGTCGACGGCTTCCCGCGCCTGTTCCTGCGCAAGCCGCTCGGCTGAGCAGCCGGCTTGACCCCGGCGCGGCGGCGGTCGCATCATCGCACTCCGCACACAAGGAGAACGACATGCGAACCGTCCTGCTGCTGGCTGCGGCCGCGGCGTTCAATGCGCACGCTGCCGGCTTCACGCTGACCAGTCCCGACATCAAGCCGAATTCGACGATAGCCAAGAAGTTCGAGGCCAACGTGTTTGGCTGCAATGGCGAGAACAAGTCGCCGGCGCTGAAATGGAGCGGCGCGCCCAAGGACACCAGGAGCTTCGTCGTCACCGTGTACGACCCCGACGCGCCCACCGGTTCGGGCTTCTGGCACTGGTTCGTCTACAACATCCCCGCGAACGTGACGGAGCTGCCCGCCGATGCCGGCGCGCAGGGCGGCGCGAACCTGCCCAAGGCGCGGCGATGAACCGCATCGACTACGGTGTCGCGGCCTGGGGCGGCCCCTGCCCGCCGCAAGGCGACAAGCCGCACCGCTACGTGTTCACCGTCTACGCGCTGAAAGTCGACAAGCTCGACCTGCCGCCGGACGCCACCGCCGCCGTCGCCGGGTTCATGACGAACGCCAACAAGATCGCGCAGGCGAGCTTCACCGCCAAGTACGGCCGGCCCGCCGCGAAGAAATAGGAGCCTTCCCATGGCCTTCACCTTGACGAGTCCCGACATCGCGGCCGATTCGACGATAGACCGCAAGTTCGAATTCGACGGCTTCGGCTGCAGCGGCGAGAACAAGTCGCCGGCGCTGAAGTGGAGCGGCGCGCCGGCCGGCACCAAGAGTTTCGCCGTGACGCTGTACGACCCCGATGCGCCCACGGGCTCGGGCTTCTGGCACTGGTTCGTGGTCAACATTCCGGGCAATGTGACGGAGCTGGCCGCGAATGCGGGCGCCATCGGCGGCGCGAACCTGCCGAAGGGCGCCAGGCACGTGCGCATCGACTACGGCATCCACGGCTTCGGCGGCCCGTGCCCGCCCGAGGGCGACCCGCCGCACCGCTACGTCTTCACCGTGCACGCGCTGGGCGTGGAGCGCCTGGACATTCCCGACGACGCGACCGCGGCCGTCGCGGGCTTCATGGTGAACGCGAACAGCCTCGGGAAGGCGAGCTTCACGGGCAAGTACGGGCGGGCGAAGGCGAAGTAGCCAGCGCTTACGGCCGCTTCAGGTGCCAGGCGCGCGGGCGCGTGAAGGTCTGGATGCCATAGGTCGAGAGCGTGAGGCCCACGCCTGAATCGCCGTAGCCGCTCCATGGCAGGCGCGGGCTCACGCGGTCGCAGCAGTTCCAGTACAGGCTCCCCGCGTGGACCTGCGCGAGGATGCGTTCGGCGCGCTGCCGGTCCGCCGTGTACACGCCGGCCGTGAGGCCATAGCGCGTGTCGTTCATCAGCTGCACCGCCTCGTCGTCGCTCGCGACCTTCTGGATGCCGATGATCGGGCCGAAGCTCTCCTCGCGCATCAGTTCCATCCGGTGATCGACCTGCGCGAACACCGTCGGCGCGTACCATTGGCCGCGCCCGCCCAGGCGATAGCCGCCGGTGAGCAATCGCGCGCCCTTGGCCTTGGCATCCGCGACCTGCGCATCCAGCACGTCGAGCTGCGGTGCGCGCGTGATCGCGCCGATGTACGTGTCCTCGTGCATCGGGTCGCCGACCTTGTATCCTTTCACGGTCTCGACGAAATGCGCGACGAAGGCGTCGTGCACCTTCTCGTGCACGTAGATGCGCTCCACCGAGCAGCAGCTCTGGCCGGTGTTGTACATCGCGCCGTCGGCCAGCGACCCGGCCGCCACCTTCGCGTCGACGTCGTCGCAGACATAGCTCGGGTCCTTGCCCCCGAGCTCCAGCTGCAGCTTGATGAACCGCGAGCCGACGGTCTGCGCGATGCGCACGCCGGTGGCGTGGGAGCCGGTGAAGAACAGGCCGTCGATGTCCTGCCCGAGCAGCGCCGCGCCGGTCGTGCCCGCCCCGACCACGGGCACGAAGACCTCCTGCGGCACACCCGCCTCGTGCAACAGCCGGCCGATCTCCAGGCCGGTGAGCGTGGCGTACTCCGAAGGCTTGTACAGCACCGCGTTGCCCGTGAGCAGCGCCGGCACGATCACGTTGCAGCCGACGAACCACGGGTAGTTCCAGGCCGAGATGTTGGCGACCACGCCGAGCGGCGCATGCTCGATGCGCTCCATCATCCCGTTCTCGTCGTATACGGTCTCGGGCGCGATCACCGCGTCGACCATGCCGAGGAAGAAGTCGATCCGACCGAGCAGGCCGTTCAGCTCGTTGCGCGACATGCGGATCGGCTTGCCGGTCTCGCGCGTCATCACCTCGGCCAGTTGCGGCAGGTCGCGGACGATGCCCGCGCGAAAAGCTTCGATGCAAGCCTTGCGCTCGGCCAGCGGGACACGGGCCCAGGCGGGCTGCGCCGCGCGGGCCTGCTGCGCCTTGCGCGCGACCGCCGCCGTGTCGTCGGCCAGCACGTCGGCGATCTTCTCGCCGGTGGCGGGGTTGAGGATGGCGAGCGGGGTCATGGCCAATCCCGTTGACGGCGTGCGGCCTGCGCGGCAGCGAGGAAGTCCTCGAGCAGCGCGGCATCGTCGATGGTGTCGCTGCCCGGCTGGTGGAACTCGGGGTGCCATTGCACCGCGGCCATGTAGGGCCTGGCCGCATCGGCGCGGCGGATCGCCTCGATGATGCCGTCCTCGCTGCTCCTGGCCTCGACGGCGAAGCCGGGCGCGAGGGCCTTGATGGCCTGGTGATGGATGCTGTTCACCTTGAAGCGCCGCCCTTGCGGGTAGAGCTGCGCGAGCCGCGTGCCGGCTTCGACCTCGACCGCATGGAAGTTGTTGTCGTACACCTTGGCATCGCGGTGCGCGATCGCATGCGGCAGTTGCGTGGCGATGTCCTGGTACAAGGTGCCGCCGCAAGCGACGTTGAGCAGTTGCAGGCCGCGGCACACGCCGAAAACCGGCTTGCCGGCGCGTTCGAAAGCGGCGACGAGGTCCATCTCGTACTCATCCCGGATCCGGTCGCCCGCCCATTTCGGATCGAGCGGTTCCTCGCCGTACGACAGCGGCGACACGTCGGCGCCGCCGTGCAGCACCAGGCCATCGAGCCACTGCGCGTAATGGTCGAGCGTGACGTCGCCGCGCTGGGTCGCGCCCGTGGGGCTCGGGATCATCACGGCCATCGCGCCGGTGGACATGGCCCAGTGCGCGATCGACTGCTCGACGTACTGCAAGGTCTTGCCGGTGAACAGCTGCCGGTTCGGGTCCGCATGCATGAAGCAGGCGGAGATGCCGATTTTCAGGCGGTCGCTGGAGTCCATCAGCGCCTGCCCGGCCGCCCGAAGGGCGCTGACAGCCCCCTCGGGGGGCAGCGGACGACACGAAGTGCGGGAGCGTGGGGGCTCATTTTCTACATCGCGGCTTCGAACAGCTTTCGGAAATCGGCGGCGGCAACCGGGCGCGGGTTGGTCTGGTGGCAGATGTCGGCCACGGCAATCTCGACCAGCCGCGGCAGCTGGTCGCGCTGGACGCCGTGTTGCGCGAGGCCGCCCGTGATGCCGATGCGCGCCTTCAGTGCCCGCAACCACGGCACGAACTGCGCGCCGCCGCCTTCGACGCGGCAGACATGCGCGAGCTCCTCGAATTTCTCCGGTACGGCGTCGCGGTTCCACTCGAGTACCGTGTCGATCATCAACGCGTTCGCCAGGCCATGGTGCAGGTCGCACACGGCGCCCAGCGCATGCGCGCAGGAGTGCACGGCGCCGAGGTCCTTCTGGAAGGCGATAGCGCCCATCATCGAGGCCATCATCATGTCGCTGCGCACGCCGAGGTTGGCCGGCTCGCGCACGGCTTTCTCCAGCGAGCGTGCGGCGATGCGCGTGCCCTCCAGGGCGATGCCGTCGCACAGCGGGTGGTAGGCCGGCGACAGGTAGCTCTCGATGTTGTGCGTGAGCGCGTCCATGCCGGTCGCGGCCGTCACGTGCGCAGGCAGCGCCAGCGTGAGCTCCGGATCGGCGAACACCCGTCGCGCGAGGAGCTTCGGAGAGAAGATGATCCGCTTCAGGTGCGTGTCGTCCTCGCTGATCACCGAGGACCGGCCGACCTCGGAGCCGGTGCCGGCCGTCGTCGGCAGCGCGACGAAGTACGGCAGCGGCTTGTCGATCGCGCGCACCTGCGGGTGGTCCCACGCGTACTCGAGGATGTCGCCCTCGTGCGTGGCGGCGAGCCCGACGACCTTGGCGACGTCGAGCGCCGCGCCACCGCCGAAGCCGATCACCGCGTCGGCCCGATGCTGCCGGTACGCCTGCGCGCCGGCCATCACCTGGCGGGCCGTCGGGTTGCCGAACACGCCGCCGTAGACCGCGACCTCCAGGCCCGTGAGATGGGATTGGAACTCGGCGAGCACGGGCAGGGCGGCCAGCGCCTTGTCGGTGACGATCAAGGGCCGCGTCACGCCGTGCGACTGCAGGTGCGCCGCGACCTCTTTGCGCGCGCCGGCGCCGAAGCGGATCGCCGTGGGAAAGGAAAAACCGGTGACGCTCATGATGTCAGCAGCAGGTACATGTGGTTCTTGCCGAAAGCGCGGCCGTCCACCTTGATGGCGCACGGCTCGACGCCGAAGGAGCGGAAGCCGCAACGCTCGTACAGTGTGGCTGCCTTCGCATTGCCCTCGGTAACGGTGAGCACAATCAGCTCGAGCCCGTCGGCACGCGCCTGCGCCAGCAGGGCTTCGACCAGCCGGTGCCCGATGCCCTGGCCGGCGGCTTCGGGCGCGACGTACATGCCGATCAACGTGGCCTTGTGGCGGCACTTCGTGCGCGTCTCGCGGTCCAGGCCGACGTAGCCGACGAGGCGCCCTTGCTCGAAGGCACCCCAGAACTTCATGTTCGCCGCGGCCATGCGCCGTTCGGTGTCGGCCAGCGGCTGCGCCTCGAGTTCTTCGTAGCTGGTCGTGAAGGCTTCCGGGTGCTCGCGAAACGAGCGCAACCGCAGCGTACGGTACGCGGCCGCGTCGTCGAGGGTCAGCCGGCGGATCTCCATCGCCGCCTCAGGGCCGGGTGAGCCGGTAGATCAGCAGGGCCGCGCGGATCGCGCCGCGCTCGATCGACGCGATCTCCAGGTCCTCGTCGTCCGTGTGCGCACCGCTGCCGGCTGCGCCCAGGCCGTCGATGCCGGTCGTGTACGGCGCGACGAACTGCACGTCGCCCGCCCCGCGCAGCGACGGGTCGAGCGTATCGATGCGGCCGAAGCCCGCGTCCTGGCTCGCCTTCGAATACAGCTCGACCAGCTTGCGGCCGGCCTCGGTCGGCGGCATCGGCGGGTAGCTCTCGGTGAAACTGATCGCCGCCGACGTGCCGGGCAGGTTGTTCTTCGTCACGATCTCGCGCATCTTCTGGCGCGCGCGTTCGCCCTGCTCGGGCGAGAGGTAGCGCAAGTCGCCCAGCACCTCAGCGTCGCGCGCGATCACGTTGGACTTGCCGAAGGCGGTGGCGGTCGCGGTGTCGTCGGCGTACGCGATGTTGGTGCCGCCGAAGGCCAGCCCCGGGTTGAAGGTGAGGCTCGGCTCGATCACCTGCTCGCGGAAGGCGTTGAGGATACGCGCCGCCTCGTACACCGCGCCGTAGCCGGACCCCGGCGAGAACACGCCTGCGGAATGGCCGGGCTTGCCCTTGACGTGCAACTGCCAGCCGCCGGACGAGCGGCGCGCGATGCTCGCGCTGTCGGTGCCGTCGTGGCGTACGCTGCCTTCGAACGACAGGGCGTAATCGGCACGCTTGCCCATCGCGACCATGTCGGCCCGCGCCGTTTCAAGCGGCCGGCCGGCGCGCTCCTCGTCGCCGGTGAACATGATCTCGACGCGCGTGTTGTCGAGCGCACCCGCGGCCTGCAGCGCGCGCAGCGCCTCGATCATGATCACGTCGCCGCCCTTCATGTCGCTCACGCCCTGGCCGCGCACGCGGTCACCGCGGCGCGCCCACAGCGGCACGCTGCTGCCCTTTTCGAAGACGGTGTCGAGGTGCCCGAGCAGCAACAGGCGCTTGCCTTGCGTTCCTTCGCGCGTCGCGACGAGGTGGCCCGCCCGCTTCATCGCCGGCGGCATGTCGATCCAGCGGGTCTTGAAGCCCAGCTGCTCCAGCTCCGCCCGGTAGATCTCGCCGACCGCACGCACGCCTTCGGGATTCAAGGTGCCGCTGTTGATGCGCACCGATTTCTCCAGCAGCTCGAGGGCCGCCGGCGAGCGCTGCTTGACGGCCGCCACGATGCGCTGTTCGGTATCGGTGAGCTGCGCGAAGGCGTTCGCGACGAAAGCCGCCGACGCGGCCAGGATCCAGAGTTTCTTCATTCAGATGATTTCGAAATACCGTTTCAATTCCCAGTCCGTCACGCCGTCGAGCCACTGGCGCCATTCCCATTCGCGTGTCGCCGCGAAATGCTCGACGAAAGTGTCGCCGAGGAAGTCGCGGGCGATGGCCGATTGGCTGAAGATGCGCGTCGTCTCGATCAGCGTGCGCGGCGCGCGGGGGATATTCTCCGCGCCCTCGTTCGTCCCGGTGATCGGCGGCGCCGTCAGCTTCAATCCCTTCTCCACGCCGTAGATGCCCGCGGCCACCACCGCCGCCATGGCGAGGTAGGGGTTGATGTCGGCGCCGGGGCAGCGCGTTTCCAGCCGGGTGGACTTCGGCGAGCCGGCGATCACGCGGAAACTCGCGGTGCGGTTGTCCATGCCCCAGGTGGGCTTCACGGGTGCCCAGAAGCCGTCGACCAGGCGCTTGTAGCTGTTGATCGTGGGCCAGAACATCGGCGCGAATTCCATCAGGCACTGCACCTGGCCGGCGAGGTAGCTCTCGAACAGCTTGCTCATTCCGCGCGGCGATTTCGCGTCGTAGAACCGGTTGGTCCTGCCGTCCGACAGCGACTGGTGGATGTGGCCGCTGCACCCCGGGTACAGCGGGCTCCACTTGGCCATGAAGCTGGGCATGATGCCGAAGCGCGCGCCGATCTCCTTGGCGCCGGTCTTGAACAGGATCGCGCGGTCGGCCTGCTGCAGCGCCTCGCTGAAGGCGATCGCCGCCTCGTACACGCCCGGGCCGGTCTCGGTGTGCAGGCCCTCGATCGGCACGCCGAAGGCCAGCATCTCGTCCATCAGCGCGTTGAAGAACTCACGATGGGCGTTGGCGCGCAGCAGCGAATACCCGAACATGCCGGGCGTGATCGTCTCGGGCCCGACGCCCTTCTTCGCCGCCCAGCTCTGCGGCGTCTCGCGGAAGTTGAACCACTCGTACTCGACGCCCGTCATCACGCGAAAGCCGGCCTTCTCCGCGCGCGCCAGCACGCGCTTCAGGGTCTGGCGCGGGCAGATCGGGTAGGGGCTGCCGTCGGCGTTGACGAATTCGCCGAGGAAGAAGTCGACGTTGTCGTCCCAGGGCACCCGGCGGTGCGTATCGAGGTCCAGCCGCGCGAGCGCGTCCGGGAAACCGTGCTGCCAGCCCGTGACCCGGGCGTTGTCGTAAGTGACATCGCCCACGTCCCAGCCGAACACCACGTCGCAGAAGCCGAAGCCGCCGCCCGGCCCCGGGTCGGCGGCGCCCTCGAACTTGTCCCTGTGCAGGTACTTGCCGCGCAGCACGCCGTCGATGTCGCTCGCGGCAACCTTCACCTTGCTCGCGCCGCTCTTGCGGATCGCGGCGAGGGCGGGATGAACCTTGGCAGTGGCCATGGGACAGTCGGTCCTTTCTCGCATGCTGCGCCGACAGCCTACGCGAAAACGACGGGTTCGTGGGAAGGGCGCGCGTGCACTACATTTGGCCGGGAAGATGACCGCTCCCCTGACACTCACCTGGCCCGTGGCCGGCGCCGTGCTGTTCGGCGCACTGCTGCACGCGAGCTGGAACGCGCTGGTCAAATCCAGCGAGGACAAGCAGCTCGATACGGCCGTCATGCGCATGGTCGGCGCCGCGCTGGCGTTGCCCTTCCTGTTCGCGGTCGGCCTGCCGGCGCCGGCATCGTGGCCGTTCATCGCCGCGTCGGTGGTGGTCCACATCGCCTACTACGCGACGCTGACGAACGCCTACCAGCACGGTGAGCTGGGCCTGACTTATCCGCTGATGCGCGGCACGGCGCCGCTGCTGGTCGCGCTGTCCGCCGCCGCGACCGTGGGCGAGCACCCCTCGCCGCTCGCATGGGCGGGCGTGCTGGGCATCAGCGGCGGCGTGCTGGCGCTCGGCCTCGTCGGGCGCGCGACGGCGTCGCGCCGCGCGGTCGGTTTCGCGCTCGCGAACGCGGTGGTGATCGCGCTGTACACGGTGGTCGATGCGCTGGGCATCCGGCGCAGCGGCGCCCCGCTGCAGTACGTGCTGTTGCTGTTCGTCTTGAACGGCTGGCCCTTCGCGATCGCCGTGACCACGCGCCGCGGCCGCGCGCAAGTCTGGCCCTATGTCCGCCGGCGCTGGCCAGTGGCGGCGGCCGGTGCGGCGGCGTCGCTCGCCTCGTACGGCATCGCGCTGTGGGCCATGACGCAGGCGCCCGTCGCCACCGTCGCGGCCCTGCGCGAAACGTCGGTGCTGTTCGCGGCGATCCTGGGGACGTGGCTGCTCAGGGAAGCGTTCACCTGGCACCGCGCCGCAGGGACGGCGGCCATCGTCGCGGGTGTCATGGCCTTGCGGTTGGGCTAGGAGCGGGGCAACCCGGGCTTCCCCGCCGCGCTTTCCCGGGCTTAACATGGCAGCCCACTCCCAGGAGGTCGTGATGCCCATTGCTTCGGAGATTGCCGCGCTGCGGACCCTCGCGCTGGTCGGACCGGCAACGTCGGGCAAGACGACCCTCGTGGAAGCCTTGCTGTGGAAGGCGGGCGTGATCGGCGCGCCCGGCAGCGTCGAACGCGGCAGCACGGTGAGCGACTTCGATCCGCTGGAGAAGAAGGCGCAGCGCTCGCTCAACTCATCCGTGGTTCACCTCAAGCGCGGCGACGTCACCGTTCACGTCATCGACACGCCCGGTGCGCCCGATTTCCTCGGGCAGTCGCTGCCCGCGCTGGAAGCGGTGGAGACGGCGGCGGTGGTCATCAATGCGTCCACGGGCGTGGAGCCGATGGCCGTGCGGATGATGGACTGGGCGGCCGAGCGCGAGCGCGACCGCATCATCGTCGTCAACAAGATCGATGCGCAGGGCGTGAACCTGCAGGCCGTCGTGGCGCAGATCCAGGAGGCGTTCGGCAAGGAATGCCTGCCGGTCAACCTGCCCGCGGCTAACGGCCTGCGGGTGCTCGACTGTTTCTGGGACCGGGGCGGCAACAGCGAGGCCACCGATTTCTCCTCGGTCGCCAAGGCGCACAGCGCCATCGTCGAGCAGATCGTCGAAGTCGATTCCGGATTCGTCGAACGCTACCTCAACGACGGCGACGTCGACCCCTCGGAGCTGCACCAGCCGCTCGAACAGGCGCTGCGCGAAGGGCACCTGATCCCGATCTGCTTCGTCTCCGCGCGCACCGGCGCCGGCGTCCCGGAGCTGCTCGACATCGTCGCCAGGCTGCTGCCCGACCCGACTGAAAGCAACCCGCCGCATTTCCTCAATGGCGAGGGGCCCGGCGCGAAGCCGCTCACGCCGGAAGTCGATCCGGCCAAGCACGTGCTCGCGCATGTCTTCAAGATCACGCAGGACCCCTACGTCGGCAAGATGGGCGTGATCCGCGTGCACCAGGGCACGATCACCAAGGACAGCCAGCTCTACGTGGGCGATGCGCGCCGCCCGTTCAAGGTCGGGCACCTGTTCACGCTCCAGGGAAAGGATTACACCGAGATCCAGCGCGCGGTGCCGGGCGACATCTGCGCGATCGCGAAAGTGGAGGAGCTGCACTTCGACGCCGTGCTGCACGACGCCACCGAGGACGAGCATATCCACCTGCAGCCGCTGAATTTCCCCGTGCCGGTGCATGGTCTGGCGATCGAGCCGAAGAAGCGCGGCGACGAGCAGCGCCTGCACGACATCCTGCAGAAGGTGGTGAGCGAGGATCCGTGCCTGAAGCTGCAGCACGTCGCCCAGACCAACGAGACCGTGGTCTACGGCCTGGGCGAACTGCAATTGCGTTCGCTGCTGGACCGGCTGACCGAGGTCTACAAGTGCGAGGTGGCGACGCGACCGCCCAAGATCGCGTACCGCGAGACCGTCACCGCGCCGGCCGAAGGCCATCACCGCCACAAGAAGCAGACCGGCGGCGCCGGCCAGTTCGGCGAGGTGTTCCTGCGCATCGAGCCCCTGCCGCGCGGCAGCGGCTTCCAGTTCGTCGACGAGGTGAAGGGCGGCGCGATCCCGAGCAACTTCATGCCTGCCGTGGAGAAAGGCGTGCGGCTCGCGATGGAAGAGGGCGTCATCGCCGGCTACCCGGTGGTGGACCTCAAGGTGGTCGTGTACGACGGCAAGCACCACACGGTGGACAGCAAGGAGATCGCGTTCGTCACCGCGGGAAAGAAGGCGCTGCAGGCCGCCGTTCAGGCGGCGCGCCCCTGCGTGCTGGAGCCGATCGTCAACGTGGAGATCTCCGCGCCCGAGCAGTACATGGGCGACATCACCGGTGATCTCGCGTCGCGCCGCGGCCAGGTCAGTGGCACCCAGTCGGCGTCCGCCGGCGCGCTGACGGTGATCGCGCAGGCGCCGCTGTCGGAACTGGCGAGCTACCAGTCGCGCCTGAACTCGCTCACCGGCGGCCAGGGCGGCTACACGGTGGAGTTCAGCCATTACGAGCCGGTGCCGCCGAACGTGCAGCACCAGCTCGCCTCGCAATACAAGATCCGCGACGAGGGCTGACGGCTTCGGCCTACAGGGGGCACCCGGCGGCCGGGCTACAACCGGCTGAGCATGAGGCCCCTCGTCCGTCTCTTCTTCGCCGCCGGCTCCGCGCTTGCACTGGTCGCGTGCGAGTCGCCGACGGCCGGCCTGGACGCGCACGAACTCTCGGTGGCGGCGCAGCAGGTCACCAGCCTCGCCGGTGAGGCCGAATGGCTGGCGCAGCAGCTGCGCGAGCGCCACATCACCTCGCCGATGGCGTGGGTGCACCAGCAGGCCCTGGGACAGGATGCGGTGAAGGTCGCGGGCGACCTGGCAAGACCGGTCCCGCCCGCGCTGCGGTCCCGCCACGACACCTTGTCGCAATTGGACGCGCGCCTGCAGGCGCAGGTGCAGCGCATCGCGCCCGCTTCGGGCGACGTCGCCGAACTGGAGGCCTTGCAGCGCGAGTTCCGCGCCCTGGCCGAGCAGGCGCGGCCCCTGGGACGCGAATCGTGAGCCAGCTGCTCGAGCTGTTCCTCGGCGTGATGACGTCGCTGGGCGGCTTCGTCGACATCGGCGAGCTGGTGTTCGCGATCGGCGCGGGCGCGCACTTCGGCTACCTGCTGCTGTGGGTCGTGGTGCTCGGCACGATCGGCATCATCCTGTTCGGCGAAATGTCGGGACGCATGGCCGCGGTGCTGAAGGAACCCACCTTCAACATCGTGCGCGACCGCTACGGATTCGCGCTCGGTCTGGCCGTGCTCGTCGCGTCGAACTTCGTCAACGTACTCACCTGCGCGGCCGAGATCGGCGGGCTCGCCGTCATCCTGCAGATCCTGTTTCCCGTGAACCTGCGGCTGATGCTGCTGGCCGCCGCGATGTTCCTGCTCGTGTCCACCTACGTGCTGAAGTTCAAGTGGATCGAACGCTTCTATGGCCTGCTCGGGCTGTTGCTGCTGGTGTTCGCCGTGGCCGCCTGGAAGCTGCAGCCGGACTGGTCGGCGGGACTGCATGGCCTGTGGCCGCATGCGCCCGAGCCCGGCATGCCGGGCTGGGCCATGTACGCCTACTACGCGGTCGGCCTGTTCAGCTCGATCCTGATGCCCTACGAGATCTACTTCTATTCGTCCGGCGGGATCGAAGACGACTGGACCCCCAAGGACCTCACGATCAACAAGATCACCTCGGGCGTGGGCTTCCTGCTCGGCGGCATGCTGGTGTTCGCGCTGATCTCCGTCGGCGCGACGCTGTACCTGCCGCACGACGTCGTGCCGCAGCGACTGAGTTCCACCGTGCTGGGCGCAGCCATCCCGCTGGGGATCGCCGGCTTCTGGTTCGCCCTGGCGGGGATCTTCTTCGCGGTCGGCGGTGCAGCGGTGGAAACGGCGCTCGCGGCCGCCTACAACGTCGCGCAATTCTTCGATTTCAAATGGGGCAAGCGCCTGAAGCCCGGCGAGGTGCCGCTCTTCACCGCCTGCTGGATGGGCGCCGTGGCGATCGGCCTGCTGGTCTCGCTGTCGGGCGCGAACCCGGTCGACATCGTCGAATACTCGGTGATCTTCGCCGTGGTCGTGCTGCCGTTCACGTACTACCCGGTGCTGCGCCTGGCCGACGACCGCGAGGCGATGGGCGAGCACGTCAATTCGCCCATCGTGCGCGTGCTGGGCTGGATCTACCTCGGGCTGATCACCGTGGCGGCCGTCGCGGCGATCCCGCTGATGGTCGTCACCGACATGGGCAAGGGCTAGGCTAGGCGATCGCTGCGCGGACCTCGGCCACCTGCATGCCGTACATCTCGGCGAACTCCTCGACGCTCTTGCCGCTGGCTTCGTACGCGCGGCGCACGGCTTCGCGTTTCGCGGTCCGGGCGGCGATTTCGGCAAAGGCTTCATCGAGCAGCGCGAGCGCCTCGTCGTCCTTGGCCGCCACGCGTTCCAGGTACGCGTCGCGCGACAGGCCCGAGGCCTCGACCGCGCGCACCAGCCGCTCGACCAGCCAGGGCCGCAGGTTTTCCTTCGAGCGCAGCTGGCGCCGGCGGAACACTTCCATGATCGCGTGGTGCACATGCTCGGGCGCGACGTCTTCGACCGGCTGCCCGTCGACGTCGTGCCGCTTCGCACCCGAAGCCACGGCTTCGAGGTAGCGGGTCGAGCGCGCGTGCACGCCCAGCGCGGCTTTCAGCTCCTCCTTCGTGAACGCCTCCGGATGCGCGGCCAGCAGGTCATGGAAGATGCCGAGCTTGAGCGGCAGGAAACGCGCGCCGAACAGTTGCGGATGGAAGTGCGCGAGCTTGTCCAGCACGGGTCGCGCATCGATGAACGGGCGCGGGGTCTTCTTGTCTTCGGTCATAGGCAGCCCTCAACTGTAGCGGACGTCCTCGGGCAGAATGGCCGCATGAAAATCGAAAAGGACACCGTCGTCAGCCTGCGCTACAAGGTCGCGGAAGCGAACGGCAAGCTCATCGAGGAAAGCCGCGAGCCCCTGGTCTACCTGCACGGCGGCTACGACAACACGCTGCCGAAGATCGAGCAGGCCCTCGAAGGCAGGGAGCCGGGCGCCGAAGTCTCGCTGCAGCTCAAGCCCGAAGACGCGTTCGGCGTGCGTGACGAGTCGCTCAAGCGCACCATCAGCAAGAAGGACTTCCCGCCCGGGGTGAAGGTCGGCGGGCAGCTGGAGGGCGTCACCGACAGCGGCCAGCCGCACGTGTTCCATGTCATGAAGATCAAGGGCGACCAGGTATTGCTGGACGGCAACCATCCGCTGGCCGGCAAGGACCTGCGCTTCCAGCTCAAGGTCGTGGACGTGCGACGCGCCACGGCCGAGGAGATCGAGCACCGCCACGTGCACGGCGCCGGCGGCCATCACCACTGACGCAACGCACCGTTCCGGGAACAGGCCTTATCGCCGGCGGGAACACCCTCACATGGGAGCGATGATGAACCCCACCTCACCCGTCCTGAACATCCAGCCGCTCGGCTTTCCCTGGGCTACGGTCGACCCGTTCCTGTTCTGCGCGTACCACGAGGACGCCTACCCGCAAGGCAACGGCGAGTTCGGCCCCAAGGTCGCGCTCGACGGCCGGCAGATCGGCTCGGACTTCAGCCGCAAGGACGGCTGGAGCATGTACCACGGCGACACGGTGCCGGGCTTTCCCGCGCACCCGCACCGCGGCTTCGAGACCGTGACCATCGTTCGCAAGGGCCTGATCGACCACGCCGATTCGCTCGGCGCGACGGCGCGCTTCGGCGAGGGCGATGTCCAATGGGTCACGGCCGGTGAGGGCATCGTGCACTCTGAGATGTTCCCGCTGCTGAAGGAGGACGAGGCCAACCCGGCCGAGCTGTTCCAGATCTGGCTGAACCTGCCGGCGAAGTCGAAGATGGTGAAGCCGCACTTCACGATGTTCTGGTCGCAGCAGGTGCCCAAGCTGGTGGCCAAGGACGCCGCCGGGCGCGCGACCGTGGTCGCGGTGGTCGCCGGTGCGCTCGAAGGCGCGGCCGATCCGCTCGCGCCGCCGCCCGAGTCCTGGGCCGCACGCGAGGACTCGGATGTCGCGATCTGGACGATCCGGATGGAGCCCGGGGCAACCTGGACGCTGCCGGCGGCTCGCGGCGAGGACACGCGCCGCACGCTGTATTTTTTCAAAGGCAGCGGCGCGCGTGTCGGTGGCGAGCAGGTCACGGCGCCGGCGGCAATCGAAGTGCGTGCCGGCACCGCGATCGAACTGGTGGCGGGGGATGCCGTCGCGGAGTTCCTGCTCCTGCAGGGCCGCCCGATCGCCGAACCGGTGGCGCAGTACGGCCCGTTCGTGATGAACACGCAGGCCGAGATCATGCAGGCCATGCAGGACTACCGCCGCACGCAATTCGGCGGCTGGCACTGGCCCGACATGGCCCCGGTGCATGGGGGCGAGCCCAAGCGCTTTGCGAAGTACCCGGACGGGCGCGTCGAAACGCCTTAGAAGTTCCGGAAACTTTTCCGATACCTCAGCGCAATAGAGTCAGGAAGCCGAACAAGAACCTGACCTGATGCGCTGGCCCCAGCGGCGACACACCGAAGAAACCGACCTCATGGGGCGGCTCGCCGCCGGCGACCGCCAGGCCCTCGACCTGATCTACCGGGCCGAGGCGGGCGAGGTCTATCGTTTCGCCCTGGCCGTGTCGGGCAACGCCGCCTGGGCCGCCGATGCCGTGCAGGACGCCTTCGTGCACCTGGCGGAAAAGCCGCAAGGCTATGACCGCCATCAGGGGCCGCTGCGCGCCTACCTGTGCGGCATCGTGCGCTACAAGCTGCTCGCCCGCTGGCGCGAATCGTCCGGCATCAGGACGATCGCCGACGACGCGCCGGACGAGGACGAAGGCGCCCTGCACGGCACGCCGCACATCCCGTCGCCCGAGGCCGACCTCGCGCGCTCGCAGGACACCCAGGCGCTGTGGCATGCGATCGCGCGCCTGCCCTGGGTCTTTCGCGAGGCGCTGGTGCTGGTCGACATCCAGGAACGCACTTACACCGAGGCCGCGCGGATCGCCGGCGTCGACATCAACACCCTGCGCACGCGATTGCACCGCGCGCGCAAACGCCTCGCCGACATGCTCGCCCCCGCACCGCACGCCTTGCCGACATGAAAGACAACGACCTCGCCCGGCGCCTCGCGCTCGCCTCGCACGAATTGCGCGCACAACTGCCGCCGGCCACGCTGCTGCCGGCCATCCATCGCGGCCTGGATCGTGGCCGCTGGAATCCGCGCACGGGCGGCCCACGCTGGCTGTCGTGGTTCGGCTGGGCCGGCCTGAGCACGGCCTGCGTCGCCCTGGCGGCGGCGCTCGTCCTGAACTCGATGCTGGGCGAGGACGTGCAGCCGTCGGCCGCCGCCGAGGACGGCTTCGTCACGCTGGTGAACAACGACGTCTGGCAGCGCGCCCGCACCGACACCGGGCGCACCTGGCTGGTCACGACCGAGCTGCCGCATTCGCGCCTGGCCGCGCTCGGCCTGCCCTACGACCCCGCCCGCGCCGGCGAGCGCGTGCCCGCGCAACTGCTGATGCACAGCTCGGGCGAAGTGCTCGCCGTGCGCCTGAACCGATGAAATCGAAAGCCGGAGGAACCACGATGAACAACCGATTTGCAGCAGGCTTCGCGGCTGCCGCGCTGTGCGCCGCGAGCGGCGTGGCGCGGGCGCAGCCCGCGTCCGACGTGCAATGGGTGGGCGGGCCGATGCGGCACGACATCCTGTTCATGGCCGGCGCGCAACTCGACCAGGAGCGCATCGTCCAAGGCGCGCCCTACTGCGCGGATGCCGTGCACGAGACCGTGCAGGTGCTGGCGGATGGCAACCGCATCGTGCAGCGCCAGGCCTCGCGCCAGTGCCGCGACGGGCAGGGCCGCACGCGCCAGGAGATCACCACGCCCGGGGGCCGCGTCAACGTCTACCTGCGCGACCCGGTCGCGCACGAGGCCTGGATGCTGGACGCCGACCGCAAGCTGGCAGTGCGCCTGGATGCGCCGCGTCTGGCGATGGGCTCGGGCGGCGAGCCGCATGCGTGGGACCGCCTGGTCGGCTGGACCCACGGCGTGCGCGACAAGTTCTTCCAGACCTTCCGCAGCAGCGACCCGCTTCCGCCTCCTGCGCCGCCTGGCGCCGACGGCGGGCCCGAGCACAGCCATATGGGCCCCCCGCCGATCGCGCTGCACGCGCGCCTGCTGGGCCCGCGCGGACCCGGGACGACCACGCTGCTGCCGGGCGAGACCATCGACGGCCTGCGCGCGGACGGCAAGCGCACCGTGTGGACCATCGAGGCCGGCAAGATCGGGAACGAAAAGCCGATCACGATCGTCAATGAGGTATGGAGTTCGCCCGAACTCGGCATCACGCTCAGGACGCGCGATGTGGACCCCGTGGTGGGCGAAGCGAGCTTCCACGTGCAGAACGTTGCACGGGGGGAACCGCCAGCGGACCTGTTCAGGGTGCCGGCCGAATTCGCGAAAGTTTCATCACCGGCGGTGATGATGCGAAGCCGGCCCTGACCGGATCTCCAGACTCCCTGCCGAGGGGGTCTTTCCGCCCCGCGCCGCCAGGCGCGGGGCTTTTTTCATTTACTTCGCGGCGACGACGCGGGCCATCTCCAGGCACTTGTTGGAGTAGCCCCACTCGTTGTCGTACCAGGCGACCAGCTTGACGAAAGTGGCATCGAGCGCGATGCCGGCGTCGGCGTCGAAGATCGAGGTGCGCGCGTCGCCGCGGAAATCGGTCGCGACGACCTTGTCCTCGGTGTAGCCCAGGATGCCCTTGAGCGCGCCCTGCGACTGCGCCTTCATCTCGGCGCAGATCTCGGCATAGGTCGCGGACTTCTCGAGCTCACAGGTCAGGTCGACCACCGACACGTCGGAGGTCGGCACGCGGAAGCTCATGCCGGTGAGCTTCTTGTTCAGCTCGGGGATCACCACGCCCACCGCCTTGGCCGCGCCGGTGGAGGAGGGAATGATGTTCTCGAGGATGCCGCGGCCGCCGCGCCAGTCCTTGTTCGACGGGCCGTCCACGGTCTTCTGCGTCGCGGTGGCGGCGTGCACGGTGGTCATCAGGCCGCGCTTGATGCCCCACTTGTCGTTCATCACCTTGGCCAGCGGCGCCAGGCAGTTGGTCGTGCACGAGGCGTTGGAGATGATCGCCTGGCCCTTGTAGGTCTTGTCGTTGACGCCGAACACGAACATCGGCGTGTCGTCCTTCGACGGGGCCGAGATGATGACCTTCTTCGCACCGGCCGCCAGGTGCTTCTCGGCCGAGGCCTTGTCGAGGAAGAGGCCGGTGGACTCGATCACCACGTCGGCGCCGACGTCGCCCCACTTGAGGTTGGCCGGATCGCGCTCCTGCGTCAGCCGCACGCGCTTGCCGTTGACGATGAGCGTGTTGTTGTCCACCGCGATCTCGCCCTTGAAGCGGCCGTGCACGCTGTCGTACTGCAGCATGTAGGCGAGGTAATTCGGCTCGAGCAGGTCGTTGATGCCGACGATCTCGATGTCCGGGAAGCTCTGCACGGCGGCGCGCAGCACGTTGCGGCCGATGCGCCCGAATCCGTTGATGCCGATCTTGAGGGTCATGGGTGGCTCCAGAGTTGAAAGACGAATTCCGCTAGTTCCGATCTTGCCGTATCGCGCTGCTCAGCAGGTCGATCCACGTCAACGAGACAGCACTGCGCGCACGGTTTCCGCAACGTTCTCCGGCGTGAACCCGAAGTGCTTGAACAGCACGTTGGCGGGCGCCGACTCGCCGTAGGTGTCGATGCCGACGACCGCGGCGCAGCCGTATTTCCACCAGCCGTCCGTCGCGCCCATCTCCACGGCGACGCGCGGGATGCCGGCGGGCAGCACCGATTCCTTGTATGCCCGCGGCTGGCGGTCGAAGGTGGTGGTGCTGGGCATCGAGACCACGCGCACCGCGATGCCTTGCGCGCCCAGCTGTTCCTGCGCCTTCAGCGCGTGCTGCACTTCCGAGCCGGTCGCGATGATCACCGCCTGCGGCTTGCCGCTCACGCCGACTTCGCCCGGCTCGGCCAGCACGTAGCCACCTTTGGCGATGCCGTCGAGATTGGCCTTGGGCGCGTACGGCAGGTTCTGGCGCGACAGCAGCAGCGCCGTCGGCTTGTCGGTATTGCGCAGCGCGACGCTCCAGGCCACGGCCGTCTCGGCGGTGTCGCACGGCCGCCAGACGTCGAGGTTAGGGATCAGGCGCAGGCTGGCGGCATGCTCGATCGACTGGTGCGTCGGGCCGTCCTCGCCCAGGCCGATCGAATCGTGCGTGAAGACATGGATCACGCGCCGCTTCATCAGCGCCGCCATGCGGATCGCGTTGCGGCTGTAGTCGCTGAAGGTCAGGAAGGTGCCGCCGTACGGGATGTAGCCGCCGTGCAGCGCGATGCCGTTCATCACCGCGGCCATGCCGAACTCGCGCACGCCGTAATTGATGTGGCGGCCGATCTTGCCGTCGTCCGTTTTCTTTACCTCGCCGGCGAGGTCGAAGCGCAGCGGCGCCGTGCTCTTGGTGTTGGTGAGGTTCGAGCCGGTGAGGTCGGCCGAGCCGCCCAGCATCTCGGGCAACGCGGCGGTGAACGCTTCCAGCGCGAGTTGCGAGGCCTTGCGCGAGGCGACCGTCTCGGCCTTGGCGTGCGCGGCCACGGCGCTGTCGTTGGCGACCTGCGCGAAGTTCGCGGGCAGCTCGCCCTTCATGCGGCGCGTGAATTCGGCCGCGAGCTCCGGGTACGCCTTCGCATACGCGGCGAAGCGCCCGTTCCACTCGGCCTCGACCTGCTTGCCCTTGGCCTTCGCGTCCCAATGCGTGTAGACCTCGCCCGGCACCACGAAGGGCTCGTGCGGCCAGCCGATCGCCTCGCGCGTCAGCTTCACCTCCTCCAGGCCCAGCGCCTCGCCGTGCGCCTTGGCGGTGTTGACGCGGTTCGGGCTGCCCTTGCCGATCTGGGTCTTGCACACGATCAGCGTCGGCTTGGTGGCGCTGCGCTTCGCATCGGCGATCGCGCGGTCGACGGCGGCGACGTCGTGGCCATCGATCGGGCCGATCACGTTCCAGCCGTAGGCGCGGAAGCGCGCGGGGGTGTCGTCGACGAACCAAGGCGTGACCTGGCCGTCGATCGAGATGCCGTTGTCGTCGTAGATCGCGACCAGCTTGTTCAACTTCCACGCCGCGGCCAGGGCGCAGGCCTCGTGGCTGATGCCTTCCATCAGGCAGCCGTCGCCCAGGAACACATAGGTGTGGTGGTCGACGACCGCATGCCCGTCGCGGTTGAACTCGCTGGCCAGCAGCTTCTCGGCGAGCGCCATGCCGACCGCGTTGGTGATGCCCTGGCCGAGCGGGCCGGTGGTGGTCTCGACGCCGGGCGTGATGCCGACCTCGGGGTGGCCCGGCGTCTTGCTGTGCAACTGGCGGAAGTTCCTGAGTTCCTCCAGCGGCAGGTCGTAGCCGGTGAGATGCAGCAGGGCGTAGACCAGCATCGAGCCGTGGCCGTTCGAGAGCACGAAACGGTCGCGGTCGGCCCAGTGCGGGTTCGCCGGGTTGTGCTTCAGGTGACGGCCCCACAGCGCGACGGCGATGTCCGCCATGCCCATGGGGGCGCCCGGATGGCCGGAATTCGCTTGTTGCACGGCATCCATGGCGAGCGCGCGGATCGCGTTCGCCATCAGTGTTTCATTCGCCATCGTTCGGCTTCCGGGGAGGGTGTATCGGGGGAAACCCCAGATTTTACTTGCCGCGCTGATGAGCACTTTCCGCCGGGGTCAGGCGTGCCGCATGGTCTAAAGTCAGGGCCATGCAGGGGCTGCACCTCACCGCCGATCTGTACCAGTGCCGCTGCGACGCCGCGTGGCTCACCGACGCGCAGCAGCTGGGCGACTGGTGCCTGCAGGCCGTGAAGGCCGTGGGCCTGGAGGGGGTCAACCACCTGTTCCACACCTTTCCCGGGACCGACCAGGGGCCGGGCGGCGTGACGGCCACCGTGCTGCTGGCCGAATCGCACGTGTGCCTGCACACCTGGCCGGAGCAGCGCGCCGTGACCGTGGATGTCTATGTCTGCAACTTCGGCGCCGACCACTCCGCCAAGGCGCGCGGCTTGATGGACGCACTGATCCAGCGCTTCGCGCCCGAATGGACCGAGCAGCGATCGCTCGATCGCGGCAGCGACGAGGCGTGATAGCAAGAGACGAGGAAGAATCGACACGATGGCACTCGCGCAAGCGATGATCCTGGCCGCCGGGCGCGGCGAGCGCATGCGGCCGCTGACGGACCGCACCCCCAAGCCGCTGCTGCAGGTGCGCGGCAAGCCGCTGATCGAATGGCATATCGAGGCGCTGGCCCGCGCCGGCATCGAGGACATCGTGATCAACACGGCGTGGCTCGAGGAGCAGATCGTCGAACGCGTCGGCGACGGCGCGCGCTGGGGCGTGAAGCTTCATTACTCGCTCGAGGGCCGCGACCATGGCGGCGCGCTCGAGACGGCGGGCGGCATCGCGAAGGCGCTGCCCTTGCTGGCTGACTGCTTCTGGGTGCTCTCCGCCGACATCCACGTGCCGCGTTTTGTTTTCACCGAGGAAGCGCTGCGGCGCTTCGAGGCTTCCGGCATGCTGGCGCACCTGTGGCTGGTGCCGAATCCGGCGTTCCACGCCAAGGGCGATTTCGGCATCGGCGCCGACGGCGTGGGCCTCGCGGAAGGCACCGGGCCCGACGGCCGGCGCTGGACCTACGCCAACATCGCGCTGGTGCGGCGGGAGCTGTGCGCGCACATCGCGCCCGGCCAGCACGCGGCGCTGGGGCCGCTGCTGTATGACGGCATGCGGCAGCGCCGCATCACCGTCGAGCCGTATGCGGCAGAATGGCACAACCTCGGCACGCCCCAACAGGTCGAAGCGCTGAACGCCGCCGCACCGGCGGCATGAAGCGCCCGAGGCTCCATCGCACCACGAAGGACACCATGAAGACCGACGTTCCCTACACCCTCTACGCGGATCGCCGCGCCCGCGTCGCCAAGCGGCTCGGCAAGGGCGACATCGCCATCATCCCGACGGCGCCGGAGCGCCCGCGCAATCGCGACAGCGACTTCCTGTTCCGGTTCGACAGCTACTTCTACTATCTCACCGGCTTCACCGAGCCGAATGCCTGCCTCGTGATCACGGGCGACGGCCGATCGCTGCTGTTCTGCGCGCCCAAGGACCTCGAACGCGAAATCTGGGACGGCTTCCGCCTGGGGCCCGAGGCGGCGCCGGCGGTGCTGGGTGTCGATTCGGCGGCGTCGATCGACGAGCTCGATGCGCAGCTGCCCAAGCTGCTGGAGAACAAGGGCGCCGTGTGGTACCCCTTCGGCATCCACGCGGGGCTCGAGGCACGCGTGGCCACGTGGCTGCAGCAGGTGCGCGCGCGGGTGCGCTACGGCGCCCTGTGCCCCGAGGAGCAGCGTGACCTGTGCGTGGTCCTCGACGAGATGCGCCTGGTCAAGGACGCGCACGAGCTGGACGTGATGCGCCGCGCCGCGCAGATCAGCGCCCGCGGCCACGTGCGGGCGATGAAGATGTCGGCGCGCTGGCTGCGCGAGGGGCGCGAGCTGCGCGAGTACCACCTCGATGCCGAACTGCTGCACGAGTTCCGCCTGGGCGGTTCGCAGCACCCGGCGTACAGCTCGATCGTCGCCGCCGGACCGAACGCCTGCGTGCTGCACTACCACGCCGATGCGGCCCCGGTGAAGGCCGGCGAGCTGGTGCTGATCGACGCGGGCTGCGAGCTCGACGGCTACGCCAGCGACATCACGCGCACCTTCCCCGCCAGCGGCAAGTTCACCGGCCCGCAACGCCAGCTGTACGAGCTGGTGCTCGCCTCGCAGCAGGCGGCCATCGACGCGACCAGGCCGGGCGCGCGTTTCACCGACCCGCACGAGGCGACGGTGAGGGTGCTCGCGCAAGGCATGCTCGATGTGGGCCTGCTGGACGGCAACAAGGTCGGCCTGCTTTCCGACGTCATCGAGAAGCGCGCGTATTTCCAGTTCTACATGCACCGAACCGGCCACTGGCTGGGGCTGGATGTGCACGATTGCGGCAGCTACGTCGAGCCGTCGGAAGTCGGCAAGGTCGACGAGCGCAAGGACCCGCTGTCGGGCGAGATCATCCAGAACCGCCCCGCGCGCCTGTTGCAGCCCGGCAATGTGCTCACGATCGAGCCGGGCCTCTACGTGCGCCCGGGCGAAGGCGTGCCGGAGAAGTTCCACCACATCGGGATCCGCATCGAGGACGACGCGGTGGTGACGAAGGACGGCTGCGAGCTGATCTCGCGCGGCGTGCCGGTCAAGCCCGACGAGATCGAGGCGCTGATGCGCGATTGAGGTTTTCCGCCGCGCGCGCAACATAGAATCGCCGGCGTGCAGTTGCCGACCGATGTCCGACCATGACCGAGCAGCGCGACGTGCTGGTGATCGGCGGCGGCCCGGCGGGTTCCACCGTCAGCGCGCTCCTGGCGCGCCGTGGCTACAAGGTGACGCTCCTCGAGAAGGAGCGCCATCCCCGCTTTCATATCGGCGAATCCTTGTTGCCCGCCAACCTGGCCCTGTTCGAGAAGCTGGGCGTCGCCGATGAAATCAGGGCCATCGGCATGGAAAAATGGGGCGCCGAATTCGTCTCGCCGTGGCACGACAACAAGAGCCAGACCTTCCTGTTCGCGCAGGCCTGGGACAAGTCGATGCCGCTGTCGTACCAGGTGCGCCGTTCCGAGTTCGACGAAATCCTGATCCGCAACGCCGGCAGGGCGGGCGCCCAGGTGATCGAAGGCTGCCGGGTCCAGGACGTGGCTTTCGATGCCGACCACACGGGCGCCACGGTGCGTGCGCAGCACGAGGATGGGCGCTCGGAACATTTCCGCACGCGTTTCGTCGTCGATGCGTCGGGGCGCGACACCTTGTTGGGCCGCAAATTCGATTTCAAGCGCCGCAATCCCAAACACAACAGCTCCGCCTTGTATGCGCATTTCAAGGGCGCAACGCGCCATCCGGGACGCGACGAAGGCAACATCACGATCTTCTGGTTCGACCACGGCTGGTTCTGGTTCATCCCGCTGGCCGATGGGGCGACGAGCGTGGGCGCCGTCGTGTGGCCGCACTACCTCAAGAGCCGCGACAGGCCGCTGAAGAACTTCTTTCTGGACACGATTGCGATGTGCCCGGCCCTGGCGGCGCGCCTGGCGAACGCATCGCTGGTGTCGGAGGTCGAGGCCACCGGCAATTTTTCCTATTCGTGCGACCGAACGCACGGCCCCGGCTACCTGTTGGTCGGCGACGCCTTTGCCTTCATCGACCCGGTGTTCTCGTCCGGGGTGATGCTGGCGATGCAAGGCGGCTTCTTCGCGGCGGAAACCGTCGACACCTGCCTGCGCGAGCCCCAGCGCGCGCCCGCGGCGCTGGCACGCTTCGACCGGGAAGTGCGGCGCGGGCCGAAGGAATTCTCCTGGTTCATCTACCGCGTCACCAATCCGACGATGCGCGACCTGATCATGGGACCCCGGAACATCCTGCGCGTCAGGGAGGCGCTGCTCTCGATGCTGGCCGGCGACATCTACGGAAAGACGCCGATCTGGGCATCGCTGCTGGTGCTGAAAGCGATCTTCTATATCGGGTGCGCGCTGAACCTGCCGCGGTCGTTGCACGCGATGCGGATGCGCAAGCAGAACATTCGCCAAGTCGAAGCCTCGCCGTGACCAAGCGCAGGTCCATGAGCTTCGAGGAAGCCGAGGGCCCGTCCGCAACGGGCGCGCGACTCCATGAGACGGTCCGGATGCACCTGGGCTTCCTGCTGCTCGGCCTGTTCTGCCTCGCCATTACCTTGCTGGCCCTGCCCCTGCGCCTGGCGCTCTCCCGCGAACGCAGCATGCGGCTCGGGCGCCGGCTCATTGCCGCTTTCACGCGAACCTACCTGAAGCTCCTGGCGAAGATGGGCGCGTGCCGTTTTGACCTGGCCGAACTTGACGCCTTGCGCGACGCGGGTGCGATGGTGATCGCTCCGAACCACCCATCGCTGCTGGACGCACTGCTGGTGCTCTCGGCCCTTCCGGATGCCACCTGCGTCATGAAGGCGGGCCTCGTGGACAGCCCTATATTCGGTGGCGCGGCGCGGCTCGCGGGCTATGTGCGCAATGCCCCGCTGCGCGGGATGGTGCACGAAGCGATCGCCAACCTGCAGCAGGGCAGCCATGTCCTGCTGTTCCCCGAAGGCACGCGCACCACGCAGCGCCCGATCGGCCGCTTGCAAGGCACGACGGGCATCGTCGCCAAGCACGCGGGCGTGCCGGTGCAGACCGTGTTCATCGAAACCGATTCCGGCTTTCTCGGCAAGGGGTGGTCCTGGTCATGGACACCACGCCTGCCCGTCTCGTACCGCGTCCGCCTCGGCCGACGATTCGAATCGCCGCAAGATCCCGCGCGCTTCGTCCACGAACTCGAAACGTACTTTCAATCCGAACTGGCGCAATGAGCAGCCGAGCGCCTCATCCCTCCACCACGCACCTGGTCCTGATTCCCAGCTACAACCCTGGGCCGAAGGTGCGGGAAACCGTGGCCGCCGCGCGCGAGCAGTGGACGCCCGTGTGGGTGATCGTGGACGGCAGCACCGACGGCAGCGTCGAGACGCTGCGCTCCATGGCGGCCGCCGATCCCGGCCTGCGCGTCGAGGTGCTGCCGCAAAACGTGGGCAAAGGCGCGGCGGTGCTGCACGGGCTGGATCTCGCGGCGGCGCAGGGCTTCACCCACGCGCTCACGATGGACTCGGACGGCCAGCATCCCGCGCACCTCATTCCCTCGTTCATGGATGCGTCGGCTGCGCAACCGGACGCCATGATCCTCGGTATGCCGGTTTTCGCAGCCGATGCGCCGCGGCTGCGCGTGAACGGGCGCAAGATTTCCAACGGCTGGGCCGATCTCGAAACCCTGTGGATGGGCATCGGCGATTCGCTGTTCGGCTTTCGCGTGTACCCCATCCAGCCGCTGCGGGAGGTGATGCGGGGCCAGCGCTGGATGCGCCGCTTCGACTTCGATCCGGAAGCCGTGGTGCGCATGTGCTGGCGCGGCGTGCGGCCGGTCAACCTGCCGGCGACGGTCAGGTACTTCCGTCCGGAAGAAGGCGGCGTGTCGCACTTCAACTACCTGCGCGACAACGTCCTCCTCACCTGGATGCACACACGCCTGTTCTTCGGGTTCCTGTTGCGCCTGCCGCTGCTGCTGGCGCGCCGGCTCAGGCCATCGCCCCGTTGATGGAAATGACCTGGCCGCTGATGTAGCCGGCCCGGTCCGACGCGAGGAAGGCCACGAGGTCGGCCACCTCCTCCGCCTTGCCCGCGCGTTTCATCGGCACCATGCGGGCGATGTCTTCCGCGCTGAAGGTGGACCCGGCCATGCCCGACGAGATGATGCCGGGGGCGACCGAGTTCACGGTGATGCCGCGGCTCGCCAGTTCGAGCGCCAGCGATTTCGTGGCGGCATGGAGGGCGCCCTTGGCCGCCGAATAGTTCACCTGGCCGCGGTTGCCCATGACACCGGCGACCGAGGTGATGTTGATGATGCGGCCCCAGCGGGTGCGAATCATCGGCAAGGTGAGCGGCTGCGTGACGTTGAAGAAGCCATTGAGGGAGACGTCGAGCACCCGCTGCCACTGCGCGAGTTGCATCCCGGGGAACACGGCGTCGTCGTGGACCCCCGCGTTGTTGACCAGCACCTGGATGGCGCCATCGTCGAGCAGGGCTTCCAGGGCGGTGGCGGTGGCGGCTGTGTCGGTGATGTCGAACGCCACCGCCCGTGCGCGCGCGCCTTCGGCCATCATCGTTCCGACCAAGGCTTGCGCGGCGGCGAGATTCCGGTTGGCATGGACGATGACTTCCAAACCGTCCGCGGCGAGGCGCCGGCAGATCGCCGCGCCGATGGCCCCGCTGCCACCCGTGACGAGTGCGCGCCTGGGGTGTTCAGCGTGAAGCATCGAGCACGACCATCGCGCGTCCGCTGAGCAAGGGTTGGATGCCGGCCGTCACGGTGAAACTGTAAAGCACCGTGTTGTCGTCGCCCGTCACGCGCTGCGCTTCGACCGACAGGGGACCGACAATCGTGTCGAGCCTCTCCACGTGCAGCGTGACGCCGCGCACGCCGGCGAGGTAACCCGCACGCGGCACGGATGCGCCGCTCGTGCGGGCGCTGCTCTCCGCGACGAGCGCGCCATGCACGGCCATGGCCTGCGCCGCGTACTCCACGCCACAGGCTGCGCCGAGCCGGCCATGCGCCCGCAGCGGATGGTCGGGGCGCGCATGGCTCGTCGCTTCGCACCGGATGTGTTCCTCGTCCCACTCGAGCACGCGATCGAGCAGGCACATGGTGCCGTGGTGGGGGATGCGCTGCGCGATCGCCTCATGCGTCAGCAAGGTGCGACCTCCACGGCCAGGCACAGGGGCTCCAGGTAGTCGAGTGCCAACGAGCGCGCTTCTTTCCTGGCGATCGCCCGCAGCAGCGGCAACCCGCTGGCGGCAGGAATCGTGCGGCGCAAGTGTTCGAGCTGCTCGTCGGGCATCGCGTCGGCGGCCCGGCGCGTGAGGTATTCGCGCGGGTCGATGCCGATGCGGGCCTGGCTGCGATCGCTGCGCTGCGGGCTGAGCACCAATGCCACGCCCATCGAATCGGGAATGCGGCGCTTGCTGAACAGGGGCTCGGGGTATTCCGTGTCGTAGACGACCAGCAGCAAGGCCGTCTGGTCGACCGTGCACTGCGTCACGGCTTCGAGCAGGCCCGCGGAGAACCCGCCGTCGCGTGCGCAGAGCACCGAGGAACTCGCCATGGACCCGCTCGAAATGCTCCAGTACCCCGACGATGCGTTGTGCACGGAGTTGTGGAAACGGGTGGGCGAGATCAGCCGGTCGCTGGAGGCCAGTGCGCTGCAGATCTCGTGGCAATTGACGGGGTCGCCGCTGGAGGACGAGAACACCGAAGGCAGGTCCTTCGCGGCCCGGCCGGAGGCCTCCACCGCTTCCTGCGCCACGCCCAGCGATACCTTCACGACCGCGCCGGCACGACGCCGCTCGGTGGAAGGCAGCGCCGTCGGGGCCGGCAGCACGCAGCGCGCCGGCACGTGAGGCGCGCTTGCGTCGAGGCACCGGCGGCCTTGCGCCCAGCCGGACAATCCGGGGCCCAGCAAGCCGATGCCTTCGACGAACACTTGCATCATCGCTGGTTCACCCCGCGAGGCCGAAGACCAGGCTGCAATTCGTGCCGCCGAAGCCGAACGAGTTGGACAGCACGCGCCCGATCTTCTGCTCGCGGTTTTCGAGCAGGTAGTTCAGGGGCAGCGCCGGGTCCACCTGCCGTGTGTTGCATCCGCCCGGCATGAACTGCGATTGCAGGGCGAGGGCGCAGATGACGCCCTCCAGTCCTCCGGCGGCGCCCAAGGTGTGCCCGGTCGCACCCTTGGTCGAACTGCACGGCGTGCCGTCGAAGATCGCGGCGACCGCGCGAGTTTCGGCAGCATCGTTGCCCGGCGTGGCGGTGCCGTGCAGGTTGATGTAGTCGATCTCGCCAGCGTCGAGGCCGGCCGCTTGAAGCGCCCCTTCCATCGCCAGCCGCGCGCCCAGGCCGTCGGGATGCGGCGACGACATGTGGTGCGCGTCGCTGGATTCGCCCACGCCCAGCAGCAGTACGGCATCCGCGTCGAGGCTGCCGGGCACGCGCTCGAGCAGGGCGAACGCGGCCGCCTCGCCGACCGAGATTCCGTCGCGTGCCGCATCGAACGGGCGGCACGCCTGGCGCGACACCAGGCCGAGGGAATTGAAACCGTACAAGGTGGTGAGGCACAGCGAATCCACGCCGCCGACCACGGCCGCGTCGATCAGCCCCGCGGCCATCATGCGGCGCGCCGATGCGAACACCTTGGCGCTCGACGAGCACGCGGAAGAGACGACGACTGCCGGGCCTGCGAGGCCCAGGCAATGGCGCGTGAAGTCGGCGAGCGAGAAGGTGTTGTGCGTCGTGTCGTACCGAAAATTCTCGGGCAGCGCGCCCGTGGCCGGATCGCGCCGACGATAGGCCAGTTCGGTCTCGAGGATGCCGGAAGTGCTCGTTCCGAGGAACACGCCGATGCGCCGCGGGCCGTGCCGGCGCGCGGCGGCCGCAGCGGCCTCCGCAAAGCCGTCCTGCATCAGCCCGAGGTACGCGAGCCGGTTGTTGCGGCAGTCGAAGGCGCCCAGCTCGCGGGGCAAATGAACGTCATCGACGCCCGGGACTTCGCCGATGAAGGTCGGCAGGTCGACCGTGTCGAAAGCGCACGGCACCAGTCCGCCGCGCCGCTCGCGCAATGCGGCCAGCGTTGGCGCACGGCCGCGGCCGATCGCACTCGTCGCGGTGTAATGGGAAATCCAGAGCGGAGTCAGGGGAAGAACTACCTGGCTGAAGATGCGTCGATGTTAGCGGCTTCCACCCCGCAGCGATAAGCAGGCGGCCAGGCCGCCCAGCACCAGGCCGGCCACAGCGTCCAGCGCCACGTGCTGCCTGACTGCAATCGTCGAATACACGATCGCCGCACACCAGGCCCAGGTGCCTGCGACCAGCCATCGCGGAGCGCCGAAACCGCGGAACACGCGATCGAACCACGCGGCCGACAGCAAGGCCGTCGCGACATGTAACGACGGGCAGGCGTTGCCGGTCGCATCGATGTTCTTCAGGAATGCGAATTCCGGATAGCGGTGCCAGTCGATGTCCGTCGCCGGGATGGCGGTGGGCCACAGATAGAAGATCGACAAGCCCACCCCACACATCAGGGCCATCGCCAGCGCATACCGGCACAGCGCGGCCCGGGTGGAAAAGAAGGCCGGCATCACGCACACATACGCCCACAGGGACAGGTAGATCGGCAACGCCAGCGGCTGGAAACCGATCCACCGGTCCAATGCCGTGACCGGCAGGATGGTGGGCGGGGATGCGGGGCGCCTGAGGACGTAAAAATACGCAACGAAAAAGAGGCTTACGAAGACGGTGGTGCCGATGGCCTTCAGGGCCACGTGGGACGCGACCGCCGCGGCGGCCTGCCGGTACCAGGGGGCCGCGCCGCGCGGGTTCATTCGGCCGCTTGCCGGAGCGTGACCGGGCGCAAGCCGCGGGCCGCCGCCGACTCGAGCAAGGCAGGCAGGACATCGAGCACCACGGGAATGCCGCGGTCGGTGCGCGCAGCGTTTCCATCGTGAAGCAGCAGGATCGCGCCGGGTCGTAAGCCGCCGAGCAGCGCGCTTGTCACGCGCGCGGGGTCCTTGACGCGCGTGTCGAAGCCGCGCACGGACCAACTCGCCAGCGTCAGTCCCAGCCGGCCCAGCGCCGGATGGAGGAACAGGTTGCGCAAACCGGCCGGCGCGCGGAAGAACCGCGGATGTTCGCCCGTGATGGCCGCGAGCGTTGCCTGCGACGCCCGCAATTCCGCCAGCACGCGCGAAGGACCGAGCAACGAGAAGTCGTGCGAATGGCGCTCGCTGTGGTTCTCGACGCAGTGGCCCCGCTGCACGATTTCGCGGCAGAGGTCGGCGTGGCGCGCCGCCCGCGAGCCGATGCAAAAGAAGGTGGCGCGCGCGCCGTGCCGCTCCAGGATGTCCAGCACCTGCGGCGTGACGGCGGGATCCGGCCCGTCGTCGATGGTCAACGCGATTTCGTTGCGGGCCCTGGCGGCGGCGGGCAACTGGGTCCAGTTCGTACCGAGCCACTGGCTGCGCGGCCACAGGCCGACGGCGACGATCACCCCGTGGTCAAGGATCACGGCTGCCAGCACCCAGGGCCAGTAGCGCGGGGCCGCGATCACCCCCAGCGCAGCGAGCACGTGCAGCGCGATCGACACGCGCACCAGGAGGGGTGAGTGCCAGCGCGGCTCAGTCATGCGGCCTCGCCAGGATCGCGGAAAGCAGCAGCGCGAGGACCACGCCCGGCGCCACCGTGATGCCCAGGGCCTGCAGCAGCGAGACCTTGGAGAAAGCGAGCACGCCGAAGCCCGCGACGGTGGTCGCGTTGGCGAAGGCCATGGAAGCGAGGGTGCGCGCAGAGATCGCGCCATCGGATTCGGCGCGATCGAAGAAGAGCGCGTAATTCGAGCCGACCGCCACCACGAGCAGGAGGCCGACCAGGTGAAGGAGGATCAGTTGCTGGCCCGAGGCGATCAGCGCCGCGGTCACGATGAGGACGGCGGCCGCCAGCGGGGCGACGATGCGCATCACACGCGTGGGCGACCGGGTGGCGGCGAGCAGCAGGGCGATGATCGCCGCGAGTCCGCCGAGCGAAAGCAGTCTCGCCTCCTGCAGGTATCCCGAATACAGGCGGTCCGATTCCGTCTTCAGGTCGACGAACAGGGCACGGGCGGCGCCGGCCGTCTCGAGCGCGGTGCGCACGCGCGGGCCTTCGATGTCGCGCCCCGGCGCAGAGCGCAACGGCAGCAGCGCGCTCCAGCCGCCGTCGTGCTCGATGAGAAGTCCCTGCACGGCCATCATCATCGACGTGTTCTCGAGGTCGCGGGGCTGGATCAACGCTTGTGTGCGCGCGGCGGCGACGGCGGCAACGAACGGCGCGAATGTGTCGGCCTTCACGGGCAGCCCCTGCACGGCCTGCGCGAGACGGGCCCGGAGCACTTCGGGCGGAGGCAGGCTGGCTTGCCGCGCTTGCTGGGTCGCCATGCTGGGCAGATAGTGACTGGGGCTGTCGAAGCCTGCCAGGTCGCCGCGATCGACCAGCTCTTGCAGCACGGCGCCCACGCGCTCCGACGACTGCAACACCATTTCGCGACTGGCGCCGGAAACCACGACCAGGTAGCGCGCGTCCGGTGCGCCGGTGTCCGCGCGCAAGCGCGTATCGAGCGCGACCTCCGCCTGCGAGACGGGGCTGAGCGACGAGATGTTGCGGCTCCACAGCTCGGAGCGGTGCAGCACGAGCACCACGCATGCCGCGACGAGGAGCACCATCGCCGGCCAGCGCAGGATCCGGGCGCGTTCGACCCAGCGTGCGAGCACGGCCCCGATGGCCGTGACATCGTGAATGCGAAAGCCGCGGGGCAACAGGTGCGGCAGCACGAAGCGGGTCACGGCCGCGGCCGCGACGAGCCCGGCGATGGCATACAGCCCCAGCTGGGCCAGGCCCGGGAAACCGGACAGCAGCAGCGACGCGAATCCGCAGATGGAAGTCAACACGCCGAGGCGGACGGTGGGCCAGAAGCGCCGCACCCAGGCTTGCGAGTCGCCGCCTTGCTGTTCCGACTGCACGAACAGGTAGATCGAGTAATCGACGGCTTCGCCGATCAGCGCCGTGCCGAAGCCCAGCGTGATGCCGTGCACGGTGCCGAAGCCGAGGCTCACCGCGGCGACACCGGCCAGTGCGCCGCTCGCCACCGGAAGCAGGCCGAGCACGAGCGCGGACACCGAGCGGTAGACCAACAGCAGCATGGTGGCGATGAGGGCCGTGCCGATGATCGACAAGGTCGTGACCTGGGACTTGATCGTTTCGCGTGACGTGACCGAGAAGACACCCGGTCCGGTCATCACGAGCCGGACGGGCGATGCGGTGCCCGCCGCCGCCGCCTCGAACGCCTGCCGGATCGCGTGCATCGCGCTTTCCTGTCCGTCGGTGTCGGAACCCGCGGCTCGCGTCTGCACCAGCATCAAGGCCCGTGCACCGTCGCTCGAGGACCAGGCGCCGTCCGCCAGCTTCGGCGTGCGCCCCGCGCCGAGCCGGTCCAGCAACTGCAGCATTTCCCCGGTCGGATCGCGCGGCAGCAATCCCTTGGCCACCGGACCCGCCGAGGAGGCCAGGAGGTCGACGCTGTCCTGCAGCGCGGCGCGCAGGCCGGGCGTCTCGAAATGCGCCGGGGTGACCGCCGGGCTCAACAGGTAGCGATGGCTGAAGAGGAATTCCCGGTCGCGCTCGGTGTTCACGGCCTCGCCGTTGTTCACGCTGACGAAGGCCGGGTCCTGGCGCAGGCGCCGCGCCGTCTCTTTGGAAAGCCGGGCGCGCGTGGCGGCATCGGCGCCCTCGATCCCGACGAGGATGAGCCGGGACGCCAGGCCTTCCCTCAACTGGTCCATGAGCAGTTGCTGCTCGGGCGTCGGGCTGCGCGGCAGGAAGGCCGAGAGGTCCGTCGTGAACTGCGTGCGTCCGACCAGGACCAGGCACACCACGAGGAACGCCGCCCACAGGCCGATGGCCATGGCACCGGGGCGGCCGATGCGCATCATCGCGTTGCCGTCGCCGGCTCGATGACCATCAGCGAGCTGTCGCCATCGGCCTGCAGGATTTCAACGCTGTTCACCTGGTCGCGCACGCCGGCGATCCGGATGCGCTGCACGACGGCGTTCATCCGTTCGTCCAGCGGCGTGAGCTGCAGCACCCAGCTTTCCGCGGTGCCGCTCATCGACAGCCGGTAGCTGCGCTCCAGCGCCTTGCGGTCGCCGGCCAGGGTGCCGCGAATGCTGTCGATGAAGGCGGCCAGCTCGGGATAGGCCTGCAGCTGCACCTGGTATTTGCGGTTTCCGCGCTCCACCGTCAGGGCGTCGCCATCGACGGTCATCGATTCGGGCCGGGGCTTGAGCGTGCGCTTCTCGAGCTTGTCGGGCGCGACATAAACCAGTTCACCGGACGACTCGATCGGTTTGCTGAGGACCGCCAGTCGCCGCGTTTCCACGAAGGTCGCGCGCCCCGACTTGTGCCGGGCGAGCGAATCCATCAGTTGCTGCACGTCCCAGTCGGCAGCGAGCGCGCTGGACAAAGCCAGCGCCAGGCCCGCAGCGATCACGGCCCGTGTGGTCATGGCCGAGCGGCCCAGAAGTCGAAGAAGTTGAACCAGTTGCAAGGCTCCGCGCGGCAATGCCGCTCCAGCAATGCAGCATATCGCGTCACCGCCGCCTCCACGGCCGCAGCCCGTTCGCGTGGCCGCACGTCGGAAAAATCGGCGAGCGCTTCGAAGTGGATCTCGTAGCGGTTCGCGCCGCAGTACAGGCCTGTCATGAACAGCACCGGGCATTTCATGATCGCCGCCATCCTGAACGGGCCCAGGGGCAATTCGGCCGGCGCGCCCAGGAACTCCACGGTGCGCGTTTCGTCGTTGCCCAGCGAGCGATCGCCCAACATGCCGACGACCGTTCCCTGTTGCAGCAGTTCGTGCACCTGGATCATGGAGCCGACCTGCCCGAGCGCGACGACGCCTTGCCTCGCATTCGGGTTGATCGCAGCGAGCGTGGCGGCGATCTTCTGCGCGTTCCCTTCGTACATCGCCATCGCGATCTTCAGGCCCGCGCGGTCGCGCCCCACCGCCCGCAGCACTTCGAAGCTGCCCAGGTGGGCCCCGATGAGGAATGCGCCCCGCCCCTGCGCCACCAGGTTGTCGACCAGTTCGCGGTTGTGGACGCGGACGTCGAAGAGCTCGTGCCTGTCGTTGATGAGGTAGATGCGGTCGTGGATCACCGAGGCGAACCACAGGAAGTGCCGGAAGAGGTCCCGCCACCCGGCATCTCCGGGCGTGCGCAAGTTCCGCAGGCGCTGGAAATACACGCGCGAGGCGCGGCGCGCGGTGGGCGCGAAGGCGAGGAAATAGGCGGCGATCGCGTAAAGGACGACCCGCGCGAGCCGGCGGCCCATCGTGAGGGAAATCCACGTCATGAGACGCAGCGCGAAGAGGTTGCTGCGTTCCGGGCGGCTTTTCCAGTCGGCGCCGTTCAAGAGGCGCTCCCGGGGGCCAGGCTGCCGCTGGCCACTTTGCGGCCCTTGCCCGAAATCTCGAAGCGCGCGCGCCCGTCCGCGGTGGTGTCCAGCGAGATGGTGAGGACTTCACCGGGGCCGACCGGGCTCAGGAACTTGGCCGCGTCGACCCGCACGAGCGGCGCATGCGCGGCGTCGCCCGAATCCTGCAGTTGCTGCCATGCGTGAATGACGGCGTCGAGCAGCCACACGCCGGGAACGATGGGAGTGCCCGGGAAATGACCGGCGAACGCCGGATGGTCCGGATCGATGCGCAGTATCGTCTCACTGTGCATTCGTGCCGCCTTGACGCAGGAGTCGGCGAGCCAGCGCCTGCAGGGCCTCGCGCGGCAGCTTGCCGTTGCTGTTGCGAGGCAGCGAGTCGAGCATGACGATCGGCCGCGGCAGGAAGATCGAGTCGATCCGCTCGCGCAGTGCGGACAGCAGTTGCCCGCGCTCGAGGCCTGGTGCCACGACGAAGGCGACCAGCCGGGCCACGGCGTCGTTCCCTGCCTCGTCGTCGGGCATGAAGAATGCGCCGTCGATCACGCCGGGAACGGCATTGAGCTGGTGATTCAGGTAGCCGAGCGAGCTGCGCTTGCCGGCGATGTTGACGAGGTCCGCGGTGCGCCCGTGCAACAGGAATCGGTTCGCGTCGAGCAGCTCGATTTCATCGGCCAGCGCGATGGCGGGCGAGACATGTCCGCCCGAGGCCCAGGTGCCGCCGTCGCGCAGGGTCAGCGACACGCCGGGAAAGAGCCGCCACTCGGGACTCTCGGTGGTACGGCGCGACGCGATCTGCCCCGTCTCCGTCGATCCGTAGATTTCGAGCAGCGGCACCTCGAGGCGCGCTTCGACCGCAGCGGCCAATTGCGGCGGCATCGGTGCGGTTGCCGACAGGACGAGGTCGAGCGCGGGCACGTCCAGCCCGGAGGCCAGCAGCGCCTTGAGGTGGATGGGCGTGGTGACCAGCAAGGACGGGCGGGATGCGCGTGCGAGCTCGGCACAGATGTCGGCCGGGTAGAAAGGATGCGACGCCGTCAGCGCCGCCCCGCTTTGCAATGCGACCAGCACCGTGGATTCGAACCCGTACATGTGCTGCGGCGCGACCGTGGCCACGATGGTGTGGCGGGCACCGCCCTGCAAGCCGAGCCGTTGCGCTTCGGCGCGCACGCTCTGCACCAGGCCACCCCAGGTCTTGCGATGGGCGACGGGGACGCCGGTCGATCCGGAGGTGAACACAACCGCTGCCGCGCGGGACGCGTCGATCTGCGGGACCTGAAAGGTATCGGCGCCAAGCGGATCGGTGCCGGCCTCTCGAGCGACGGCCTCGTCCCAGACGAGCTGCGGCAAATCCAGCGGCTGCGGCTGGTCCGTGAGGCAGAACAGGTCGGGCGCGAAGGTCCGGACCTGGCGAACCATTTCCGGTGTGAGGGCAGGCGGCAGCAGGCTGATCCGTTCGGCGATCAACGCCGCCGCCAGGCCGACGGCGAACCGGTAGCGATCGGCGCATGCGTTGAGGACGTGCTCGCCCTCGGGGAAGGCTGCAGCAAGCCGCCGCGCATCCGCCAGGAAGCGGGCCGCGCGAATGGGTTCGCCACCTCTCCAGGCGACGACCTGGTCGGCCCCGTCGTGGGTGAGGAGCGGGTAGGTGCTCATGGCTGGCGCGCCGAGCCGCCCGACGACTGGCGGTACGCACGGATCGCCTCGAGCGGGCCGGCGCGGTCCGCGGGCGGCAACACGATGCAGCGCACCGCATATTCGCCGATGAACATGAGCGCGAGCAGGGGGATCCCGAGCACGATCGCGAACATGGACCAGGCCGTGATCGGGGCCAGCCAGAACAGGAGCAGCGACATCAGCGCCACGCCGCCGAAATAGAGGGTCCAGGCCCAGGTGACGGCCCGCGTATACGCCTCGAGTGCCGGCGTCATGGTGCGGTGCACGAGCCGGGCGAAGCCCGTGACCAGGGGGGTGCGGCCCGCCTGCAGCGATTTGCCGAAGGTGGCGCAGAGCAAGGTGTAGATCCCCGCGTGCTGGATCAGGAACACCCAGTGGTAGTGCGCGACCAGCCATTCGCTCGCGACAAGAAGCAAGGCGCAGCCCGCGAGCCAGGACCCGACGAATGATAGGCGATGCGCCGACCGCCAGGCCATGACGAGCGCGAACGCGGCGAGCGGAAGCATCGCCACGGCAGCGCCGAACAGGTCACGCGTTTCAGAGACGGCCGCACGGTACTCCAGCACGGAATAGGCAATGCCCGCCACGGCGAGCGCTCCCCAGCGGAAAGCCTGGCTCACTCGCGCCCCGTGTCCGGACGTCACTTCGTCCGATGGGCGGCGATATGGTCGCCGAGGCTGCGCAGCGACCGGAAGATCGCGTGGTTCTCTTCATTGCCGGCCTGCAGCTGCAGGCCGTAGTGCTTGGACACCACGAGGGCAATTTCGAGGATGTCGATCGAATCCAGGCCCAAGCCGTCGCCGTACAGAGGCTCGTCCGGAACGATCTCGGCCGCGGCGACTTCCAGGTTCAGTGCCTGCACGACCAGCTGCGCGATTTCAAGCAGGAGGGTTGCATCGGCGAGCGGCGGGGAGGCGGACGCAGTGGATTCGGACATACACAGAACGGAGGTACGGTACAGCGGGTGCGAGTCTAGCTGACCGGAGAAGCTCGACCTGCGAACCGTGCCCCGTTGATGGCACCGGAGTCCGAATTTGTGCGGGAAGCCTGCAATGCGTCACAGGCCGCTAGGGTTTCCCCGAGGCGGCGCGTACGGCCTGTCCCGCGCGCCAGCCCTGCGTGAACGCTTCCTCGAACACGGAATAGCCCGAGAGGTCGCTGTGCGCGAAGTGCACGCGGCGCCACATGCCCGATTGGGGACGTTGCAGCGCCGCCAGCGCGGCGCTGGTGCGGATGCCCGGCACCGGGATGGACATCGCGTGGCCCCAGCGCGCCACCTCGATGCGCAGCGCCTTGACGCGCAGGTCGGGATGCGCGTCCGAGAGCTCGTCGAGCACCTCGTCGCGCCATGACGCCCAAGGGCGCGACAGCAGCTGCGCGCGTCCGCCCGGCACGTCGCCCAGGGCGCGGTACCAGGTCAGCACCGTCGGGTCGGGCAGCGGATCGAGCTTCTGGTGGCCCGCATCGACATAGCCCAGGCCGCGCGCGCCGTACAGGACGTTGTCCCAGGCCGGCGCGGCGCCCGGGCGGTCGTGCAAGGGCTGTTCGATGTGGATGTTGGCCACGGCCCAGGGCGCGTAGCGCAGGCGCTGCACGGCTTCGGACAGGGCACGCGGCGGCGCGATGAGCAGCTGCGCCGCGACGAACAGCGGCAGCGCGAGGATGCAGTGCGCGGCCTCCCAGCGTTCGACCTGCTGCGTGACGAAATTGAAGGCTAGCACCTCGACCCCATGGCGCAGCGCGCCGACTCGCATCACGAGCCGCGCCGGCTGCAGGCGATCGCCCAGCGGGTCGGCCAGCCGCTTGACCAGCCAGGCATTGCCTTCCGGCCAGGTCAGGAGCTGTTCGGGCTCGGCTTGCTCCCCGGGCGGCGTGAAGCCGTGGCGGCTCGCGAAATAGTGCAGGCCGGCCCAGGCCGACACGCTCGCGAGTCCCGCGCCATAGTCGTCGCGGCAGCAGTAGTCGAGGTACCAGCGCAGGTGCGCGTCGTCCAGGCGGGCGGCATCCAGCCAGTCGGCGAAGGTGGTGCGATCCAGCGCCCGGTGGCTGGCCGGCACCGGCCCGCGCAGCGGCAGGCGGAACGGCGCGCGCTCCCCCGCATCCTCGACCAGCTGCGCGAAGCGCTTGTACTGCGCGATCGTGCCGGGCCCGACACCTTGCACGGGCAGCAGCCCCTCCTGCCACTGGCCATTGAAGAACAGGCGCTCCTGCGGGCTGTGGCACAGGTGGCGCTCGTCGTACTGCCAGCGCCCGGCGACGCGCTTCGCGAGCCCGATCTCCTCGAGGAAATCGCGCACCTCGCCGGCGTGCTCGCCGGGTACGGGCAGGTAATGGGCGCCCAGTGGGCACGCGATGCCGCCGACGTTGCCGCCGCGGCTGTTGCCGCCCATCTGGTCCTCCAGGTCGAGCACGACGTGGTTCTCGATGCCGGCCAGGCGCAGCGCACGGGCGGCGGACAGGCCCGCGATGCCGCCGCCGGCAATCAGCACATCGACCTTGCGGGTGAAGGCGGGCGCCGCGTTGGGCAGCTTGCCGCGCAGCAGGTGGGCGCGCTCGACGCTCGCGCCATTGAAGCCGCCGGTGATGACGCGCTCGTTGCCGCAGCCCGCCAGCGCGATCCCGCCGGCCCCGGCCAGCAACACGCGCCGGCGCATCATGGCTGCACCTTGCCCCATTCGCGCTCGTAGGTCGTGACGAGCAGCTGGTTCGAGAGGCGGTTCGGCTGCGCGGGCACGCGCGCCATGTCGCGCGGAAAGTCGAAGGCGAGCGGCAGGCTCTCGCGCGTGAGGAACCTGAGACCCGGTGGCAGCGCCCGCGGCTGGCGATAGGGCCGGCGGCCGGCGATCACGTAACCCCACTCGCCGAAGCTCGGCACGTTCGCGTGATAAGGCGCAGTGGCGAGGCCCACGGCTTCGAGCGTGGCCACCACCGTCCAGAAGCTCTCGCGCGCCACCAGCGGCGAGGTGGTCTGGATCACGGCGTAGCCGCTCGCGGCCAGGTGCTGGTCCATCAAGGCGTAGAACGAGGTCGTGTAGAGCTTGCCGAGCGAGAAATTCGTCGGGTCCGGGAAGTCCACGATGATGACGTCGAACACCTCGCTCGTGTCCTGCAGCCACTGGAAGGCATCGGCGTTGACGACCTTCAGCTTGGGCGAGGTGAGCGAGCCGCCATTGAGGCGCGCCAGCGCCTCGTGCGTGGAGAACAGGCGCGTCATGTTGGCGTCGAGCTCGACCAGCGTGATGCTCTCGACGCCGGGATAGCGCAGCACCTCGCGCGCGGCCATGCCGTCGCCGCCGCCGAAGATCGCCACCTTGCGCGGCGCGCCGTGCGCCGCCATCGCCGGATGCACCAGCGCCTCGTGGTAGCGGTACTCGTCGCGCTCGGCGAACTGCAGGTTGCCGTTCAGGAACAGGCGGTACCCCGCGCGGCCATGCGTGACGACGATGCGCTGGTAGGGAGAAGTGGCCGCGAAGACGACCGCCTCCTGGTAGAAATGGTCCTCGGCGACCGTCGTGATGCCGTTGGCGACCACCAGGCCGGCGGCGAGCGCGGCGATGGTCGCGCCGCAGGCGGCCGCGTGGGCCGGCAGGCGCCGCATCTCGTGGCGAAACACGACCAGTGTCCACAGCGCCACGGCCGCGTTCATCAGCCCGAACAGCAGCCCCGTGCGCGCCAGCCCGAGTTGCGGCACCAGCACCAGCGGGAAGGCGATCGAGACCGCGAGCGCACCGAGGTAGTCGAACGTCAGCACCTGCGACACGAGGTCGCGCAAGGCGACGTTGCGCTTGAGGATGCGCATCACCAGCGGGATCTCGATGCCGACCAGCACGCCGATGGCGAACACCAGCGCGTACAGCAGCGCGCGAAAGCCGTGGGCCAGGAATGCGTTGGCGACGAACAGCAGCGCCGGCATGAAGCCGCCGGCCAAGGCGACGAGCAGTTCGATCCGCAGGAAATGCGCGGGCAGCTGGCGCTCGAAGAAGCGCGACAGCCAGGAGCCCACGCCCATCGCGAACAGGTAGCTGCCGATCACGGTGGAGAACTGCAGCACCGAATCGCCCAGCACGTAGGACGCGAGCGCCCCGGCCGCGAGTTCGTACACCAGCCCGCAGGCCGCCACGACGAACACCGACGCGAGCAGCGCCACCTCGACGGGGCGCGGCGCCGGCGCGCGCACGCCTGCGGCTTCGGCCATGGCGGTCCCTAGCCGTGGATCGCGGCGGCGACGATGATCGAGATCCCCAGCGACATCGCGCCGACCACGATGCCCAGCGCGACGTTGTGTTTCTCGACGATCTCGTTCCACAGGTGGTAGGGCGTCATCTTGTCGATCACGATGAAGCTCAGCCAGAACACGATGACGCCGATCAGCGCATAGAGGACCGATCCGAGGATAGCCGCCGCATTGAGCCATTGCACGTTCATGTCGCTCTCTCCTTCATTGAAGAATCATTTGTGGCCGCCGCCACCGGAATAGCCGCCGTAAGAGCCGCCGCTGGTGCGCCCGCCGTAGTAGCCCGAACGCGCGGCGTCGTCCTCGCTGCAGGCCTTGACCACCAGCAGGATCACGAGGATGACGGTGAGGAACAGCACGATGGTGCCGCAGCCTACGCCGGCGCAGCCCTGGCCGGGCGTGACCGGGCCGGCGTCGCCGCGCCTGCTCATCTCGCGCTTGTCCTGCAGGTTGAAGGCCGCGGCGACCGTGTCGCTGGAGATCTTCGAGCCGCTCGACCAGGTCACTTCGCGCGGCGTCTCCTCCATCGACAGCAAGTTGCCGCCCTTGGCGAAGTCGCGATTGAAGGTCTTCTGGCCGCGCTCGACCGGCCAGTAGAACTCGCCGGCGACGTAACTGGTTTCGGCCTCGTAGCTGTAGAGCAGCCTGTAGCCCTCGTTCAGGTAGACCGCGCTCTGTCTGTTGGGCGCGAGCGAAGGCGCGCCGGTGGTCGGCTTGACGAGGCTCCAGCCGTCCTCGCTGTCGACCAGGAAGCTGAACCCGCGCTTCGCGTTGTACAGCAGGTATTCGTCCCAGCCGAAGGATTCGTCCTCGTCGCCGGGCTCGTGGCCCATCCGGTGCTGGTAGCCCACCACCTGCCACTGCACGCCTTGCAGCTGCCCCGTCGTGCCGAGCGCGATGAGCGGCTGCACGGGCTCGTCCTGCGTCGCGTGCGCGAGTTCTCCGCCGATGCCGCGCGTGAGGTCGATGATGCTGTGGCACGAGCGGCAGGTGATCGACTTGCTGGACGCGAGCATCACCTCCACCGGCGCGCCGCAGTGCGGGCACGCGAACTGGCGGCCGGCCTCCTGCTTGGCCGCCTCCTCGCGCAGGCCCGTCATCTGCAGGCCCCCGAGCTGCACCGCCTGCCCGCGCGTGAGCACCGGCGGCTGCGAGCCGTAATCGATGCTGACCACCTCGCCCTCGCTGCTGCGCAGTTCGACCATCGCGAATGGAGTGCCCAGCGGCGGCAGTTTCGGCAACTCGCCCTGCGCCGAGATCAGGGCCACTTGCACGTTGGACGCAACGGCGAACGGCCGGCCCGCGACCGAGGTGGTCGCCCCGACCCGCAGGCTCTGCGCCGGCGGGGCCTCGCGCCCCAGTTCCGTCGGCAGCGCGAACACGTAGGAGCCGTTGTCCTCGGCCAGCACGGCCCATGCGCCGTCGTCGAAGACCGCGTGCCATTCCGTCCAGGTGCCGGTTTCGCCCTTGTACTGCAGCCGGCCGACCAGCGTGAAGGCCTTGTTGCCCAGCCAACGCCCCGACGCGCCGATCTGCAGCGGGCTGTAGTCCTCGAAGACCTCGGCCATCTTGCCGATGCGCGAAAGCGTCGCGCCGTCGCGCACGATGGTGCTGCGGCAATAGCTGCAGACCGCATAGGCCGACTGGGCGCTGCGGAATTCGACGGGCGCGCCGCAGCCGGGGCACGCGGCCCGGTACGCGCGCTGCGGGCTCGTCTCGCCCAAGGCTTAGACGAGCTTCTTCAGGAGTTCGGTCTTCTTCGCGTCGAACTCTTCCTGCGTCAGGACGCCCTTGGCCTTGAGGTCGCCGAGTTTCTCGAGCGTCGCCATCACGTCCTCGGGCTTGATGGCCGCGGCCGCGGCGGGCCCCGGCTCGGCCGGCGGCGCCTGCAGGCCCTTCTGCAGGTTCTGCGCGAGCACCTGGCCGAGCGCGACACCGGCACCGAGCCCCATCGCGTCGCCCGCGATGCCGCCCCCGCCTTGCGCCGCGCCCTTGGCCATCTCGGGAATGGCCTGGCCGGTCTGGTATTGCATGAACTTGCCCATGTCGCTGCCGACCATGCCCATGCCGATCCTCTGGTCGAGGATCTTCTGCAGCTCCTCGGGCAGCGACAGGTTCTGCACGGTGACGATGTCCAGCTTCAGGCCCAGTGCCTCGAACGCCGGGGCGAGCTGCGCCTTCAGCGCGGCCGCGAACGCGTTCTGGTTGGCGGCCAGGTCCAGGAAGGCGACGCCGCTGTTGGCGATCGCGTCCGAGATGTTCTGCAGGAACAGGCCGCGCAATTGCGGCTCGAGCTCCTCGACGCGGTAGAGGTCGCGCGTGCCCGAGACGCGCTGGTAGAAGGTCTTCGGGTCGGCCACCGAGTAGGCGTAGTTGCCGAAGGCGCGCAGCCGCACGGCGCCGAAGTCCTTGTCGCGGATCGTGATCGGCTGCGGGGTGCCCCAGCGCTGGTCGGTCTGCAGGCGCGTGGAGAAGAAGTAGACGTCGCTCTTGAAGGGCGACTCGAACAGCTTGTCCCAGTTCTTCAGGTAGGTGAGGACGGGGATCGTCTGCGTCGTGAGCTTGTACATGCCCGGCCCGAAGGCGTCGGCCACCTTGCCTTCGTTCACGAACACGGCCATCTGCGAATCGCGTACGGTCAGCGACGCGCCGTACTGGATCTCCATGTCCTGCATGGGGAAGCGCCAGGCGAGGATGCCGTCGTCCGGCTCCGTCCACTGGAGGATGTCGATGAACTGTTTCTTGATGAAATCCATCAGGCCCATGGCGTCCGCTCCTTGCGAGAGCCATGATACCCGTGGGCCCCTGGCACGCGTTCCGCGACCCGACCCGGCCGTACGCGTAAGCGCGTACTAGGGTTTACCCACCCGAGGACTACAATCCCATCCCCCACGAAGCTGCGCCATCGAAAAGCGGCGCGCCAGGAGACAAGGCCCCATGACCACTGAATCGGTGAACGCCGCCGACGACAAGCGCCAGGAACTGCGGCGCGCCGCCCTCGAATACCACGAGACCCCGACGCCCGGCAAGGTCGCCATCGCCGCGACCAAGCAGCTGCTCAACCAGCACGATCTCGCGCTTGCCTACTCGCCCGGCGTCGCCGCGCCCTGCGAGGAGATCGTCAAGGACCCCAACAACGCGTTCCGGTACACCAGCCGCGGCAACCTGGTGGCCGTGATCACCAACGGCACCGCCGTGCTCGGCCTGGGCGACATCGGCCCGCTGGCCGCCAAGCCGGTGATGGAAGGCAAGGGCGTGCTGTTCAAGAAGTTCGCCGGCATCGACGTCTTCGACATCGAGATCAACGAGAAGCAGGACCTCGACCGCCTGGTGGACGTGATCGCGGCGCTCGAGCCGACCTTCGGCGGCATCAACCTCGAGGACATCAAGGCGCCGGACTGCTTCTACGTCGAGCGCAAGCTGCGCGAGCGCATGAAGATCCCGGTCTTCCACGACGACCAGCACGGCACCGCGATCGTCGTGGGCGCCGCCATCATCAGCGGCCTGAAGGTCGTGGGCAAGGACATCAAGGACGTCAAGCTGGTGACCTCCGGCGCGGGCGCCGCGGCGCTGGCGTGCCTGAACCTGCTGATCAAGCTCGGCCTGCCCAAGCAGAACATCTTCGCCACCGACCTCGCCGGTGTCGTCTACGAAGGCCGCAAGGAGCTGATGGACGAGGACAAGGCGCAGTTCGCGCAGAAGACGTCCGCGCGCACGCTGTCGGAAGTGGTCGAGGGCGCCGACATCTTCCTGGGCCTGTCGGCCGCGGGCGTGCTCAAGCCCGAGATGGTCAAGAAGATGGCGGCCAAGCCGCTGATCCTGGCACTGGCCAACCCGAACCCGGAGATCACGCCCGAGGAAGTCCAGGCCGTGCGCGGCGACGCGGTGATGGCCACCGGCCGCACGGATTACCCGAACCAGGTCAACAACGTCCTGTGCTTCCCGTACATCTTCCGCGGCGCGCTCGACTCCGGCGCGACGACGATCACCGACGAGATGGAAATCGCCGCCGTGCACGCGATCGCCGACCTCGCGCAGGCCGAGCAGAGCGAAGTGGTGGCGGCAGCGTACGCGGGCGAGAAACTGTCCTTCGGCCCCAACTACCTGATCCCCAAGCCCTTCGATCCGCGCCTGATGATCAAGATCGCGCCGGCCGTGGCCAAGGCCGCCGCCGACAGCGGCGTCGCCCTGCGCCCGATCAAGGACTGGGACGCCTACCGCGACAAGCTGCAAAGCTTCGTCTACGCGTCGGGCACGACGATGAAACCGATCTTCACGGCGGCGAAGGTCGCGAAGAAGAAGCGCGTCGCGTTCTGCGAGGGCGAGGAGGAACGCGTGCTGCGCGCCGCCCAGGTGGTGGTGGACGAGGAGATCGGGCGGCCCACCTTGATCGGCCGTCCCGCGGTCATCGCGCAGCGCATCGAGAAGTTCGGCCTGCGCCTCAAGGAAGAGCTCGACTACGACATCGTCAACACCGAGTGGGACGAGCGCTACCGCGACTTCTGGCAGACCTACCACCGCATGACCGAGCGCAAGGGCGTGACGGCCCAGATGGCCAAGATCGAGATGCGCCGGCGCCTGACGCTGATCGGCTCGATGCTGCTCTACAAGGACCAGGTCGACGGCATGATCTGCGGCACCTGGGGCACGACGTCCATGCACCTGCACTACATCGACCAGGTGATCGGGCGGCGCGCCGGCTGCAACACCTACGCCTGCATGAACGGGCTGGTGCTGCCCGGCCGGCAGGTGTTCCTGGTCGACACGCACGTGAACTACGACCCGAGTGCCGCGCAGCTGGCGGAGATCACCGTGATGGCGGCCGAGGAGATGATGCGTTTCGGGATCAAGCCGAAGGCGGCGCTGCTGTCGCATTCCAACTTCGGCTCGAGCAACCAGCCGAGCGCGGTGAAGATGCGCGAGACGCTGGCCCTGCTGCGCGAGCAGGCGCCCTGGCTGGAGGTCGACGGCGAAATGCACGGCGACGTCGCGCTGGATGGGCACGGCCGCAACCTCATCATGCCCCACAGCAGCCTGGCCGGCGACGCCAACCTGCTGGTCCTGCCCAACATCGACGCGGCCAACATCTCCTACAACCTGCTGAAGACGGCAGCCGGCGGCAACATCGCGATCGGCCCGGTGCTGCTCGGGGCGGCCAAGCCGGTCCACATCCTCACCGCCAGCACCACCGTGCGGCGGATCGTGAACATGGCGGCCCTGACGGTCGCCGACGCGAACGCGGCAAGACAAGCCACCACCGCGTAGCTGGCGCTAACTTAAAAGTCAAGCGTTGAGCTGGAAAGCACCTTCGGCGGCTGCCCAAATATTGGGCAGCCGCTTGCCTTTTGGGGTGGGATAGGTCACACTAGCGGCTGAATTTTTCCGGGTAAACCCGAGGTTCATTGAACTTCCCAAGCCCGGAAGGCGTCCCCCGAAGGTCACCGAAGAAGGTCCGTGCATGGCGCGCATCGCCGCCGTCAAGTTTGCGCTAACTAGCGTCCTCCTGGCAGCAGCGGTCACCGCCCCCCTGGCGCAAGCCAGGTCGCAGCCGGACCGCTCTGTCGATGGCAGCCCACCAGCCGTCATCCATGTTGCTGAGCTGCCGCCGCAGGGCCGGGCGACTTATGAACTGATCCGTCAGGGCGGACCGTTCCCCTACGGCAAGGATGGCGTCGTGTTCGGCAACCGGGAGCGTGTGCTTCCGCGAGCCACGCGCGGTTTCTACCGCGAATACACGGTGCCGACGCCAGGATCGCGCGACCGGGGAGCCCGGCGCATCGTGTGTGGCGGCCCGATCAAGGCGCCACGCGCGTGTTATTACACCGCTGACCATTACGCCAGTTTTCGGATGATCGTGGAGTGAAGCCCCAATGAAGCGGGACGAGATGTTTGTGACTATGGAAAGAGTAGCGGAGATGGATACGCCACTTCGTGCCAGTGAAACCCCCGAGGCCACGCTCAAGGGCGTGCGGCCCAACATCGTGCAGTCGATCCGCGCGTTCCGCGTGCAGGACCTGCAGGATGCCGCCCGCGCACTCGGCCACCACTTCCTGTACGCGAACCTGGCCACCGCCCAGAGCAAGCAGGACGTGCTGGACCTGATCGCGCAGCAGTTCATCCTGCCGGCGCACTTCGGCAAGAACTTCGACGCGCTGTACGACTGCATGACGGACCCGGTGCACAAATCGGGCCCGCAGCCCGGCTTCATCGTGGTGCTGGAGTCGATCCCCGCGAACGGCAAGTTCGACAAGGAAGCGCGCGAGCAGCTGCTGGACATCTTCCGCGACACGGCCGACTACTGGGCCGAGCGCAAGGTGCCGTTCCGCTGCTTCTATTCGTTCTCCGTCGCCCGCTCGGCGCAGGCCCAGGGCGAGCGCACGGCCGAGGCGCACGGCCCCGAGCACCCGCAGGCCGCCGACAACGGCGGCGAGAAGATGCCCACGGACAAGCTGGTGGACGTCTCGCCGCTGGCGCTGCGCATGTCCAGCCCGTTCAACGCGGGGTACTGGCTGGCCGCGGCCTGAGCTGCATCACGCGCCTGGCGCGAAAGAAAGGGCTGCCTCGGGCAGCCCTTTTGCTTTCAGAGCAGCGCGACCGGGGAGGGCGCCGTCAGCTGGTGCAGGTCCTGGGTCTCCAGCGGCATGCCCGGACGCACCCCGCTGTCTTCGCCGGCCGAGGCCGCGCCTGCGCGTGACGGGTTCGTCGTGATGCTGCCGACGTAATACAGAGCCGCCAGCGCACGTGCCAGCAGGTCGTCCGCCATGCCCAGCCGGCCCTTGAGTTCCTCGAACGTGCCGGGGCGGAAGGCCACCTCGCGCATCACCAGCAGGTGCTCCTCGTCGACCAGCACCGGGTCGATGCGGGGCGGCCGCCGGAAGAAGATCCGCCCCTTGCGGTAGCGCCCGGGCAGCAGGTCGCGCGAGCTGCGCGACGCGTAGCGCCACATCATCTGCCCGAGATTCACACGCGCGAAGTTCGCCGGCACGCGCATGCGATCGCGCCCGATGGGCGTCCACACGCCGGCGTCGAAATTGGCGGGCCGCGCGCTCGGCAGCACGCAGGCCTCGCCCTGCATGTCCACGACGGCGATCAGCTGCCCCTTGGCGCGCAACTCGACGACCCCGGCGACAAGCGTTTCCTCGTGGTCGACGATCTGGCCGGCGAGCAGGAACTGCGCGGCGGTGGCCGCCAGCACGAACTCGAACACGCCGATGGTTTCCAGGATCGAGTGCGGGTCGGCGATGTCGAACGCCGTCGCGCCCTGCAGGCCGACAGGCAGCGGCTTGGCAAACGCGATGGGCCGGCGCGCGTCCACCAGCTGCAGCTGGGTCGAGCGGCCGCCGGCCTGGCGCGATGCGACGCGGATGCGGCCCTCACCCAGGTGCTGCGTGCGTTGCCCGTTGAGGAACCAGGCGTCCGCGCCGGCCAGCGCGCCGCTGGTCCAGTGGGTGATGCGGCTCGCCGCCGCGGCGGCCTCGATCGCGCGCTCCTGCTCCGGCGAGAAGCCGGCCAGTCCGAACCTCAGAACGGGAAGCTCGAGCGAACTCAATGGTTACAGGCGTGAACTATTTCGCGGAAGTTTACGGATCAGTCGGGCCGAACACAAGAGAGCGTTACACGTCCCGGGCGAGCGCGAGGTACTCGGCCACCGGCACCTCTTCGGCGCGGCGCTGCAGGTCGAAGCCGCCGGCGAAACGACGCTGGTCGAGCCAGCGCCCCAGCGTGTGGCGCAGGAGCTTGCGCCGCTGGCTGAACGCGACCTGCACGAGCTCCGACAGCAGCTTCGCATCGACCGCTTCGGGCTGGACGAGCGGCACCATGCGCACCACCGCGCTGTCCACCTTGGGCGGCGGATCGAAGGCATCGGGCGGCACGTGCAGGACGTTCTCCATCTCGTAGCGCCACTGCAACATGACCGACAAGCGCCCGTAATCGGCGGTGGCGGGCGCGGCCGTCATCCGGTCGACCACCTCCTTCTGCAGCATGAAATGCTGGTCCGCCACCACATCGACGTGGTCGAGCAGGTGAAAGAGGATGGGCGTGGAGATGTTGTAGGGCAGGTTGCCCACGACCCGCAGCCTGGGCGCCTGCAGCTCGCGCGCGAGCGCACGGAAATCGACCGTGAGCACGTCGGCTTCGGTCACGCTGAGTTGCGGGTGCGTGCGCAGCCGCGCGGCGAGGTGGCGATCGAGCTCGATCACGGCCAGCCGCCCGAGCCGCTCGACCAGCGGCTGCGTCAATGCGGCAAGGCCCGGGCCGATCTCCACCATGGCGTCGCGCGGCTTGGGCGCGATCGCCCGCACGATCGCATCGATCACCGCCGGGTCGGCCAGGAAATGCTGGCCGAAGCGCTTGCGCGGGATGTGCTTCACGTCGCGCGCCGGAAATCCGCTCAGCGGGGCGGCTCGCGGTACTCCACGTACGCGCGGCCGCGGATGTCCTGGGCCCAGGACTCGTAGGCCTCGTCCATCTTCTTCTCGCGCAGCATGTTGCGCGCGACCTCGCGCAGCTCCTGGTCGGACAGCTTGGTCTGGCGCCGCTCGATCAGCTGCACCAGGTGGACGCCGAAGCGCGAGATGACGGGATCGGAGATCTGGCCGGGGGCCAGCGCGTTGAGCGCCTCCTCGAATTCGGGCACGAACTGGCCGGGGCTGCTCCAGCCGAGATCGCCGCCATTGCTGGCGGTGGAGTCCTGCGAGTACTCGCGCGCCAGCTGGGCGAAATCGGCCTGCCCCGCCGCGATGCGCCGCTTGAGATCAGCCAGCCGTTGCAGGGCCTGCGTTTCCGTCAGGTTGGGCCCGGGCCGCAGCAGGATATGGCGCGCATGGCTTTGGGTCACCGTCGCGGCCGCGGCCAGCCCGGCGCTGCGGCGCTCGTAGACCTTGACGATGTGAAAGCCCGCGGCCGAGCGAATCAGGTTGCTCACACCGCCTTCTGGCACGTTCTGCAGGGCCTGCACGAACAGCGGGGGCAGGCGATCGAGCGGACGCGGGCCGACCGGCGTGCCGGTCGCGCCGATGTCGCGGCCGTCCCGGTATTCCTGCCCGAGCTTGGCGAAATCCTCGCCCGCGCGGGCGCGTTCGAGCGCGCGCTGCGCCTTCGCCTGCTGCTGCGCGACCTGCGCGTCGGTGGCGTCTTCAGGAACCGCGATGAGGATGTGGGCGAGGTTGAGCTCGGCCTTGTTCGGGTCCTTGGCCGCCGCCTGCTGCTCGGCGAGGAACTGGTCGATCTCGAATTCGGTGACGCGGCCCTTGGACTGGAATTCGCGCTCGCGCAGCCGCTGCAGGGTCAGCTGGTCGCGCAGGTCTTCGCGGAACTGCTTGACCGACGTGCCCTCGGCCGCGATGCGGCGATGCAGTTCGGCCAGCGGCAGCTGGTTGTTGCGCGCCATCTGCTCTTCGGCCCGGTCCACCACCGCGTCCTCGACCTTCACGCCGTTCTCGCGCGCGATCTCGATCTGGGCCTTCTCGCTGATCAGCCGCTCGAGCACCTGCCGGGCGAACTCGGCGCGTGGCGGCACCGTCTGCCCCTGCTCGGCCAGCTGCTGGGCGAAGCGGCGCATCCGCACACGCACCTCGCTGTTCGTGATCGGCACGGAATTGACCACTGCGACGATGTAGTCCGCTGGCTGCGGCGCGGTCTGCGCGGCCGCCGGCAAGGACAGGGCAACAGCAACCTGCGCGGCGCAAGCCAGCGCGAGGGCGATGGCGCGTTGTCTCATGGTGATCACTCGTAATTCGAAAAACGGCTGGGTTGCGTGGTCTGCTCGCGCAGGAACTGGTAGCGGGGGATATTGTCCCGCAGCGTCTGCAGCGCGCTCGACCCGATGCGCGTGAAGCCGACGAACTCGAGCTGGAACAGGATGCGGGTGTTGGAGGTGCTGGTGCCGCTTTGCAGCCGCTCGAGCACGATGCGCCCCAGCCAGCAGCCCGCGTCGTATTCGAAGCCCGCGATCATGTCGACCACGCGCCGGTCCTTCAGGCTGTAATTCAGGCGCCCGACACTGTACCACCGGCCCGCTCCCTCGCCGCGGCCCGGCCCGAGGTCCACGCCGCGATCACCCCACAGGTCGTTGATGGGCCATTGCCAGCCGACATCCACCTGCTCGCTCGGGTCCGGCTGCACGCGCTGCAGCCGGTAGGCGGCGCTGATCACGTGATACGGCCGCGGGCTGTAGCGGCCCGCGATCGTCGTGCGCTCCGACCGGCCGGTCTTGGGGTTGTACTGCAGCGTGACGTCGCTCGACCACCTCGGCACCCAGCTCACCGACGCGCCGAACAGGATGTCCGACAGCCGCTCGCTGGCCGGCGCCTGCCCCGGCAAGGTGACGAGCTGGTCCTTGAAGCGGATCCGCTGGGCGACCCCGAAGCTCGCCGCCTGGGCGCCGGAGTCCGCGTCCAGCAGGCGCGTGCTCACGCCAAGGGTGAGCAGGTTGTTGTCGGCGATGCGGTCGTTGCCCTGGAATTCGTTCTCGGTGTAGATCGTCGCGAAATTGAAGTCGTTGCGTGCCGAGTCGTAATTGGGCAGGTAGTTCTGGTCGCGGAACGGCGTGTAGGTGTAGAACGCGCGCGGCTCCAGCGTCTGGCGGAAACTGCGGCCGAAGAACGCCGCGTCGCGCTCCAGGATCAGGCCGCCGTCCAGGCTCGCGGTGGGCACGGTGCGCGAGGCGCTGGACAGGCCGGTGGCGACCAGCGGGTCGTCGAACTGGTAGCGTGTGGCGTGCAGCTGCAGCTTCGGGACCACGAACCAGCCCGGCGCCTGCCAGGGCCGGCTGATGCGAGCCAGCGCGTAGCTGCGCACGGCGTTGGGCTGGTTGTTCAGCACTTCGTCCGAGCGGAAGCGCGTGGTGTCGACTTCGGCGTAGGCATCGAAGCCTCCCGGGAAGGCATCGTGCGCGTAGCGTGCCGCCACCTGCGGCAAGCGGTCGTAAGGCGGCACGATGGGCGCCGTCGGGTCCTGCAGCGTTTGCCACTTCAGGGCCCGCGCGGTCACCGTGACATCGCCGCGCGACCAGTTGAGCGACGCGTCGTTGCCGAGCAGGCGCTGCGTGAGCGAGGTCGTCCCGCGCGAGAAATCGCGCCAGTAGTTGTCGTCACTGACGCGATTGAGGTCCATGTGCAGCCCGAGGCCGCCGAGCGCCGTCGCGAACTGGCCGTCGTGCTTGACCGCATAGGCCCAGCGATTGGTGTGGCGCAGCTGATCGTCGGGCAGGTAGTCGGCGCGCACGCGTCCCTGGTAGCTCGGCTCCAGGTAGCGGAACTCGCCGCCCAGGTCGACGCCGCGCTTGCTCATGAGCGTGGGATAGATCGTCGCGTCGCGGTTCGGCGCGATGTTCCAGTAGTAGGGCACCGTGACTTCGATGCCGCTCACGCTGTCGATGCCGATCGTCGGCGGCAGCAGCCCCGATTTGCGCTTGTCCGTCAGCGGAAAATCGATGTTGGGCACCGGCAGGATCGGCACGCCGAAGAACCGCAGCGCCGCGCCCTGCGCCTGGCCGACTTCCTCCTCCTCGTCGATGCGGATGCTGGCCGCGCGCAGGATCCAGTCGGGCACCCAGTCCGGCCCGCCACGGCGCGGGCAGGTGGTGTAGGTCGCGTTGCGGATGATGCTGCGCTTGTCGTCGATGAAGTCGACCCGGTCGGCTTCGCCGTACGCTCCATTGCGCAGCAGGCGGTAGTGCGGCTGGTTGAAGAAGCCCTCGAAGGACTCCACTTTCAGCTGCAGCGACGGCCCTTCGAACACGTTGCCGTCGCGGTTGATGTGCACGTTGCCGCGGGCCTTGGCCAGGTCGTCGGGCGCGTAGTACTCGAGCCGGTCGGCCCGGATCACGGTGGAGCCGCGGCGCAGCACCGCATGGCCTTCGACCACGGTTTCGAGGTCGGGCGTGCCGTGCACGCTGTCGCCCGTCACGAAGGTGGGCAACTCGGTGCGCACGGCCGGCGGGATGTCCTCGCGCAGCATCGGGCTCGCCTTGAGCTGCAAGGGCGGGCCCGCAGCCTGCGCGCGCGCCACGCCGCCGTGAAGCAGGGCGCAGGCGACGAGGGCCACCGGGGTCAGCGTGAAGCGGGCGCGCATCGCCTTCTGTTTCAAGTGCGGCATCGATCGATTTGTAGAATTGATTATCCATGAGTGACCCGACGATCCCCTGGGCCGATCCGCAGCGCGCTGCGCGGTTCGATGAATGGCTGCAGCGCATCGCGCCCGCCCACGGCCTTTCGCCCGCGACCTTGCGCCTTGCCTCGTCCGACGCGAGCTTTCGCCGCTACCTGCGCATCGACGCCCCCGCGGGAAGCCGCATCATCATGGACGCGCCGCCCGACAAGGAGGACTCGCACCCCTTCGTCAAGGTGGCGCACCTGATGCTGGACGCCGGCCTGAACGCGCCGCGCGTGCTCGACTGGGACGAGGCGCACGGCTTCATGCTGCTCACGGACCTGGGCTCGCGCACCATGATCGAGGTGGTCGACCGCGACCACGCCGACGCCAACCGCGAGCTCTATCTGCGCGCCGTGGACGCCCTGATCGCCTGGCAGCTGGCGTCGCGCCCGGGCGTGCTGCCGCCCTACGACCGCGCGCTGCTGGCGCGGGAACTGCAGCTTTTTCCCGACTGGTACATCGCCAGGCACCGCGGCATCGCGGTGGAGGGTCCGCTGAAAGAGACGCTGGACCGCGTGTTCGACCTCATCATCGAGCGCAACCTCGCGTCGCCCTCGGTGTACGTGCATCGCGACTTCATGCCGCGCAACCTGATGATTCCCGGCGACGCGGCGGAACAGCGGCTGGGCGTGCTCGACTTCCAGGACGCGGTGTACGGCCCGGTCACTTACGACATCGCCTGCCTGATGCGCGACGCCTTCCTCTCGTGGGACGAGGAGTTCGTGCTCGACATCACCGTGCGCTACTGGCAGAAGGCGGTGAAGGCCGGCCTGCCGGTCGATCCGGACTTCGGCGAGTTCTACCGCGCCGTGGAGTGGATGGGCCTGCAGCGGCACCTGAAGGTCGCCGGGATTTTCGCGCGCCTCACATTGCGCGACGGCAAGCCGCGCTATCTGGCCGACGCCCCGCGCTTCATCGCCTACATCCGCGCCACCGCGTCGCGTTACCGCGAGCTGGCCCCGCTGCTGGACGTGGTCGACCGGATCGAGGGCACGCAAGGCGAGGCCCTGTACGCCTTCGGTCGCGTCTAGGCGCCCCGTGCCGCGCATCCATTGCCCCACGCCGCTCGCGCCCGGGCAGTCGCTCGCGCTGCCGGAAGGCGCGGCGCGCCACGTGCAGGTGCTGCGCATGCAGCCGGGTGACGCGCTGACGCTGTTCAACGGCGACGGCGGGCAATGGCAGGCCGTGATCGAGCGGATGGGCCGCAGCAGCGTGGACGTGCGCGTTCTGGCCTTCGAGGACATCGAGCGCGAGGCGCCCCTCGCCGTCCACCTGGCGGTGGGCCTGGCGGCGAACGATCGCGTGGACTGGCTGGTGGAAAAGGCGACCGAGCTCGGCGCCGCCTCCTTCCAGCCGCTGGTGACCGCGCGCAGCGTGCTGCGCATTGAGGGCGAGCGGGCGCGGAAGAAGCGCGAGCACTGGCAGGCGATCGCCGTGGCGGCATGCGAGCAGTGCGGGCGCAACCGCGTGCCGCCGGTGCATGAGGCGATGACGTTCGAGCAATGGATCGCTCGCCCCGCGCCCGGCGATGCGCACAGGATCGTCCTGGCGCTCTCCGAACGCGCGGTGCCGCTCCTTGCAAACCGGCCTGCCGGCGCGAAAGAATGGCTTTGCCTGTCGGGCCCGGAGGGCGGACTCGAGCCGCGCGAGGAGCAGTTGGCGCTGGAGGCGGGCTTCGTGCCGGTGTCGCTCGGCGCACGGGTCCTGCGGGCTGAGACCGCGCCGATCGCGGTGTTGGGCGCCCTGTCCCTTTCCGGCTAACAGGACGGCGTCCGCACCGGCGCGAACCGGGCGTCCAGCCAGCTCTTCAGCTCGTCGAACACGGCGTCGTTGCCGGGCTCGTTGAAGATCTCGTGGTAGTAGCTGTCGAAGCAGACCGCCTTCACCACCATTGGCGGCGCGGCCTGCGCGAATGCACGGCTGCCGGCCGGGTTGACCAGGCGGTCGCCTCCGGCATACATCAGCAGCGTCGGCACGCTCCACAGCGGCGCGTGCGCGATCACGCCCGGGCCCGCGTCGGCGATGAAGCGCGCCAGCCGCGTCGAGATGCGGTCGTGCACGCGCGGGTCGGCCTGGTACGCCGCCACCACGGCCGGGTCGTGCGACAGGTAATGCGGATCCAGCCCGTTGCTGACGGTGAGGCGTGGCACCAGGCGCGGCAGCGTGGCCAGCAGCATCTTCTGCGTGCCCGAGAAGCCGGCATCGAGCGCGGGCGACGACAGCACCAGCCCGTCCACGCGCACATGCGCGAGCGCCACCAGCGACGCGGCCACCAGCCCGCCCATGCTGTGGCCGAGCACGACGAGCGGCATGTCCGCCGCCATGCGCTGGCGCGTGCTGTCGATCACGTCGCCCAGGTCGTCGACCAGGCGCGTGTCGCAAGTCAGTGCCCCACGCGCCCCGCCCGAGTCGCCATGGCCGAAATGGTCGTAGCCGCGCACCGCGAAGCCCCACTGGTTCAGGCGGCGGGCCAGGTGGTCGTAGCGGCCCGCGTGCTCGCCCAGCCCGTGCACGATGAGCACGGTGCCGCGCGAGGGGGCACCGTCGGGCAAGGGCCACTCCTGCAACGCGAGGTTCTCGCCGTCGCTGGACGTGAAAGTCGACAGAGTGCTCTCGCTCGGCTCCTGCACCATGCCGACGATGATGGCGTCGCCAGCTCAGCCGCGCAACCCGGCTTTCTTGTGCCGCATTTCACAAGAACCGGGCCGGTTCGCCGCGGCGCTCAGGGCATGCGCGCGATCACCTGGGCCACGGCCGCCGTGAGCTTCTTCGCGTACGGCACGTGCAGGAACTCGTTGGGGCCGTGCGCGTTGCTCTTCGGGCCGAGCACGCCGCACACCATCATCTGCGAGGTCGGGAAACCGGCGGACAGCATGTTCATCAGCGGGATCGTGCCGCCCTGGCCGATGAAGCCGCAGGGCGCGCCGAAGTGCGCCTGCGAGGCTTCGTCGAGAGCCTGGGCAAACCAGTTGGCGGTGGTGGGCGCGTTCCAGCCCGTCGCCGCATGGTCGGGCTCGAAGGTGACCTTGGCCTGGTACGGAGCGTTGTCCTCGAGCAGGGTCTTGAGCTCCTCGACCGCGCGCGGCGCATCGACCAGCGGCGGCAGGCGCAGCGACAGCTTGAACGCCGTGTAGGGACGCAGCACGTTGCCCGCGTCCTGCAGCGCCGGGAAGCCTTCGGCGCCCGTCACCGACAGCGTCGGAATCCAGGTGCGGTTGATCAGCGCCTGCAGCGGATCGGTCGTCGTGGGCAGCGTGAACTGCGTGGAGCCGCCGCAGTCGTAGTGCGCCCACGGAAAGCGCTTGTAGACCTCGTCGCCGAGGATGCGCGCCGTCTCCTTCGCCTGGGCCAGCCGCTCGGCCGGCACTTCGCAGTGGAAGCTGGCCGGCAGCAGGCGCCCGCTTCGGCTGTCTTCCAGCCGGTCGAGCACCTGCCGCATGATGCGAAAGCTTGAAGGCACCAGGCCCGACGAGTCGCCCGAGTGCACGCCTTCGGTCAGGACCTGGACCTTGAGCGTGCCGCTGGCCATGCCGCGCAGCGAGGTCGTGAGCCACAGCTGGTCATAGTTGCCGGCCCCCGAATCGAGGCAGATCACCAAACCGACATCACCGAGCCGCGGGCGCAACGCATCGACATACGGCAGCAGGTCGTACGAGCCGGACTCCTCGCAGGTCTCGACGATGCCGACGATGCGCGGATGCGGCACCTTCTGCGCCTTCAGCGCCTGGATCGCCGAGATGCTCGCGTAGGCCGCGTAGCCGTCGTCGGCGCCGCCGCGTCCATAGAGCTTGCCGTCCTCGTACTTCGGCGTCCACGGCCCGAGGTCGGCGCGCCAGCCGGTGAATTCGGGCTGCTTGTCCAGGTGGCCGTACATCAGCACGGTCTGCTTCGCATCCGGCTTGGTCGCCGCGATGTCGAAGAACAGCACCGGCGTGCGGCCGGGCAGGCGCACGATCTCGAGCTTCAGCCCCTCGACCTTCTGCGCCTCGATCCACGCGGCGGCATTGCGCAGCACGGTCTCGATGAAACCATGCTGCACCCAGTCCTTGTCGAAGCCGGGCGACTTCGCGGGGATGGCGATGTAGTCGGTGAGCTGCCTGACGATGTCGCGGTCCCATTGTTCGCTGACCTGGGACAGGGCGGCCGCGCTGTCGAGCAGGCCGGCGGGCATTTCGCGGTGGAGCGGAGCGTTCATGAAACCGTACTCTACGCCACTGACAATTCCCCCTGTGGCGTGGCCTACGATGCAGCCATGAACGACCGTATCCGCATCGGCGTCGGCGGCTGGACCTACGAGCCCTGGCGCGACAACTTCTATCCGAAGGGCCTTCCGGCCAGTCGCGAGCTCGAATACGCGAGCCGGCAGCTCACGGCGATCGAGGTCAACGGCACCTACTACAGCACGATGAAGCCGGCGACCTTCGCCAAGTGGCGCGACGAGACGCCCGAGGGCTTCGTGTTCAGCCTGAAGGCCAATCGCTTCGCGACCAACCGCAAGGTGCTGGCCACGGCGGGCGAATCGATCGAACGCTTCGTCGCCAGTGGCCTCGCCGAGTTGAAGGACAAGCTCGGCCCGCTCGTGTGGCAGTTCATGCCGACCAAGCGCTTCGAGCCCGAGGATTTCGAGGCCTTTCTGAAGCTGCTGCCGCGCGAGGCGGGCGGGCGCGAACTGCGGCACGTGATGGACGTGCGACACGAGAGCTTCGCCACCGACGAATACCTCGAGCTGGCGCGCCGCCACGGCTGCGCGACCGTGCATACCGACTCCGACAAATTTCCCGCCATCGCCGATGCGGGCGGCGACCTGGCCTACCTGCGCCTGATGCGAAGCGAAGCCACCTGCCCCACGGGCTACCCGTCCGACCAGCTGCAGCAGTGGGCCGAAGGCTGCCGCGCCTGGACCGCGAAGGGATCCCGGCGCGAGGCCTTCGTGTTCTTCATCAACGGCGCCAAGGAGCGCGCGCCGGCCGCTGCCATGGAGCTCATCCGGCTGCTACAAAATCCCTAGCAAACGGTAGGAGCGGGATTACAGCCTGTTTCGCCGCTGACTCGCACCGGCGACATCGCAACACGCGCCCAATGTCCAACGGGAATTCAAACAAGTTGGGAGCCGAAACCATGGCTTATGTCTTCGAAACCATCCCACGGGACCGCGGCCGTATCGACCTGGACGATCCGCGCGAAGTGAGCTGGTGGCGAAAACGCTTCGACTGCAGCGAGGACCAGCTGCGCGAGGCCGTGGCCCAGGTAGGGGACAGCGCCGCGATGGTCGAGCAGGTGCTCGACGGGCGCCGCCAGTTCAGCACGCACTGACCGCGTCCGAAGGAGCCATCCACGGGTGCCGAAAACGCGCGGCGCATGACACCCCGAAACGCGGCGCGCTCGGTACACTGAATGCACAAGGCGCGTCGCCCGCCGTCGCGGGCCGAAAGCGCAACGGGAGCGGATGCATCGTGTCGCGATGCATCCGGCGAGCAGGGGCCGTGTCGACTCGCAGGAGGTCGGATTGAGGCTCGCCCTGTTCGCCGTTGCTGTACTTGCGTCCTGCACGGTCTTCGCGCAGGCGCCCTTGGATGGCCAATGGCCGATGCCGGCCCGCACGGCCCAGGGCACACGCTACTCGCCGCTCGCCCAGGTCACGCCCGCCAATGTCGCGCAGCTGAAGCTCGCGTTCAGCATGCCCACGGGGGTGGTGCGCGGCCACGAGTCCGCGACCCTGGTGGTGGACGGCACGATGTACTTCGTGACGCCGTACCCGAACACGGTGTTCGCGCTCGACCTCACGCGTCCCGGCGCCAGCGTGAAGTGGCGCTTCGACGCGCAGCCCGACCCGAACTCGCAGGGCGTGGCCTGCTGCGACGTCGTCAATCGCGGCGCGGCCTACGCCGACGGGCGGCTGTTCTTCAACACGCTCGACGGCCAGACCATCGCGCTGGACGCCAGAACGGGCCGGCAGCTGTGGCGCGCCAGGCTTGCCAACATCAAGCTGGGCGAGAGCATGACCATGGCGCCGCTGGTGGTGAAGAACAAGGTGCTGGTGGGCAACAGCGGCGGCGAGTTCGGCGTGCGCGGCTGGCTGAAGGCGCTCGATGCCGCGAGCGGGCGAGTCCTGTGGACCGCCTACAGCACCGGCCCCGACAAGGAGGTGCTGATCGGCCCGAACTTCAAGCCGTATTACGCCAGCGACAAGGGCACCGACCTGGGCGTGAAGAGCTGGCCGGCCGACGCCTGGCAGATCGGCGGCGGCACGGTGTGGGGCTGGATCAGCTATGACCCCGAACTCGACCTCATCTACTACGGCACGGCCAACCCCGGTCCGTGGAACCCCGAGCAGCGCCCGGGCGCGAACAAGTGGACCGCCGGCGTGTTCGCCCGCAAGCCCGATACGGGCGAGGCGGTGTGGTTCTATCAGTGGAGCCCGCACGACCGGCACGACTACGACGGCGTCAACGAGAACGTGCTGGTCGACCTCGATTGGCAGGGCGGCAAGCGCAAGGTGCTGCTGCACCCGGACCGCAACGGCTACCTGTACGTGGTCGACCGCGCCACGGGCCAGGTGCTGTCGGCCCATCCGTTCGTGCACGTCACGACGTCGACCGGCGTGGACCTCGAGACCGGTGCGCTCAAGTACAACCCGGAGAAGGACGAGCGCCCCGGCGAGGTGACGCGCAGCATCTGCCCCGCCTCGCCCGGCGCCAAGGACTGGCAGCCCTCGTCGTGGTCGCCCCGCACGCAGTTGCTGTACATCCCGCACCAGAACCTGTGCCAGGACGCCGCGCCGGGCACCGCGAGCTACATCGCGGGAACGCCCTATGTCGGCATGGACGTGAAGATGTACGCGGGGCCCGGCGGATTCCGCGGCTATGTCACCGCGTGGGATCCCGTGCAGGGCAAGCCGGCCTGGCAGATCCGCGAGCACTTCCCGGTGTGGAGCGGCACGCTCGCGACCGCGGGCGACGTCGTCTTCTACGGGACCATGGACGGCTGGTTCAGGGCCGTGGACGCGAAGACCGGCCAGGCGTTGTGGCAGTACAAGTGCGTGTCGGGAATCATCGGCCAGCCGGTGAGCTACCAGGGTCCCGACGGCAGGCAGTACATCGCCGTGCTCGCGGGGGTGGGCGGCTGGGCCGGCGCCATCGTGGCGGGCGACATGGACCCGCGCGACGGCACGGGCGCGCTCGGCTTCGTCAACGCCATGCGCGACCTGAAGGAAGCCACCCAGAAGGGCGGGATGCTGTACGTGTTCTCGCTCGACGGAGGAGGTGCGAAGTGAGGGCCGCACTGGCGTTCATGGTCGCGCTGGCCTTCGCGACGTGCGCCGTCGCGGCCGAGCCGCTGCGCGTGTGCGCCGATCCCGACAACCTGCCGTACTCGCGCGCCGACGGCAGCGGCTTCGAGAACCGCATCGCGCAGTTGATCGCCGACGATTTCGCGCGGCCGCTCGCCTACGAATGGCTGCCCGACGTGCGCGGCTTCGTGCGCAAGACGCTGGGCGCGGGCAAGTGCGACCTGCTCGTTGGCGTGCCGGCGGATTTCGAGCGCACCGCCAACACGCACCCGTATTACCGCTCGGGCTATGTGTTCGTCGAACGCGCGAGCGCGGCACCGCCGGTGCGCTCGTTCGACGACCCGAGGCTCGCGCAGATGCGCCTCGGGGTGCAATTGATCGGCAACGACCTCGCCGCGTCGCCGCCGGGCACGCTGCTGGCGCGGCGCGGCCACACGCGCAACGTGCGCGGCTTCCCGCTCGCCGGCGAGCAGCCCTCGGCCCAGCGCGCGATCGCCGCGCTCGTGAGCGGCGAGATCGACGCGGCCGTGCTGTGGGGACCGCAGGCCGGATACTTCGCGCGGCGCGCCGCCGTGCCGCTGCGCGTGGCGCACCTGCCCGCGCCGGCCGACGCGCACTTCGACTTCGCGATCGCGATAGGCGTGCGGCGCGGCGACGGCGCGCTGCGCGACCGGCTCGACGACTTCATCCGCCGCCGGCAGGCCGACATCGACCGCGTTCTCGACGAGTACGACGTGCCGCGCGTGGAGGCCGGGCCATGATGCGCATGGCCCTCGCCGCCGTCTTGTTCGTGCTCGCGCCGTTGCTGGCCGGGTGCGAGCGCGAGGCGCGCCGCTTCGATGCGCCCGCGCGCAACCAGAGCGCGAGTGAAGACGCGGCACGCATGGGCGGCAACCAGCCCGCGCTGCCGCTGCAGGGCAAGGTGCGCTCGGCGCTGCGCGCGGACAGCCCGTACGACGAGAACGCCTACGCGGTGGCGCAGGGCAAGCGCCTGTACCGCTGGTACAACTGCAACGGCTGCCACTCGATGGGCGGCGGCGGCATCGGCCCGGCGCTGATGGACCGCCCCTGGAAGTACGGCGGCGACCCGGCGAGCATCTTCACCTCGATCATGCAGGGCCGCCCCGAAGGCATGCCTTCGTTCGGCGGCCACATTCCCGAAGACCAGGTCTGGCAGATCGTTGCCTACGTGCGCTCGATGAGCGGGCAGTTGCGCAAGGACGTCGCGCCCAGCCGCGGCGACACGCTCTATCCCGGCCCGCCGGAGAACGCGCGCGAGAAGGAGACCGCGCGATGACCCCGATGATGAGCTTGTTCCTGCGCTGCCTGCTGGCGCTTGTGCTGATGATCGTGCTGCTCTCGCTCACCGATTTCGCGATGGCCGCCACGCCGGTCGAGACGGTGCACAGCGCCCTGAACGCCATGGGGCCGCAGGCGCAGCACTTCGTCGAGCTGTGGCGCGTCTTCCTGTGGGCCTGCACCGTGGTGTTCGTCGCCATCCTGCTCGCGCTGGGCCTCGCGCTGCGGCGCGCGCCGCGCGGGGACGAGACCACGCCGCCCGACCTGTCCACGGTCAACCGCGCCGAGCCGCGGCCGCGCGCGCACGTGATGCGTGCGACCGTGCTCTCGGGCCTCGCGCTGGTGACCCTGATCGTCGCGAGCGTGTTCACCGACCGCGCGCTGGCGCACCTGCCGCTGGCCAACGCGGTCCACATCGAGCTCACCGGGCACCAGTGGTGGTGGAGCGCGCGTTACCTCGACGGCGCGGACCCGCACGACATCTTCACCGTCGCCAACGAGCTGCACATCCCGGTGGGCCGGCCGGTGGTCGTCAAGCTGCATGCCGACGACGTGATCCACAGCCTGTGGGTGCCGAACCTCGCGGGCAAGAAGGACCTGATCCCGGGCCGCAGCGCGCTGATCGAGTTCCGCGCGGACCGGCCCGGCATCTACCGCGGCCAGTGCGCCGAGTTCTGCGGGCTCGAGCATGCCTTGATGGGACTGCTGGTGATCGCCGATCCGCCGGCGCAGTTCGACGCGTGGGCGGCCGCGCAGCGCCAGCCGGCGGCGGAGCCCACCGACGCCAGGGCGCAGCGCGGCAAGCAGGTGCTGCAGTCGTCCAGCTGCGCCATGTGCCACTCGATCCAGGGCGTGCAGTTCGCCGGCGCCCAGCACGCACCCGACCTCACGCACGTCGCCAGCCGCCAGACGATCGCCGCGGGCACGCTCAAGAACACGGCGCAGAACCTGGGCAGCTGGATCCGCGACCCGCAGCTGCACAAACCGGGCACGGCCATGCCGGCGACGCCGCTGTCGCAGGAGGACCTCGACGCGGTGGTTGCCTACCTCGGGGGATTGAAATGACGCGGGGGCCGCTGGGCGAAGAAGCCGCTGCGGGCGAGGGCGCCCCGCGCCTGAAGGACGGCCCGCCGCCCGGCTCGCCCGAAGCCGCCGCGCTCGACCGCACCTGGGACGACCCGCCGGGCTTCTTCGGCTGGTTCTGCGCCGTCAACCACAAGAACATCGCCCGGCGCTTCATCGTCACCTGCCTGGTGTTTTTCGCGCTGGCGGGCGCACTGGCGGCCGTGATGCGCACGCAACTGTCGCGGCCCGAGAACGACCTGGTCGGGCCCGACATGTACAACCAGCTGTTCACCATGCACGGCACGACGATGATGTTCCTGTTCGCCGTGCCCATCATGCAGGCGGTGGGCTCGTACCTGCTGCCGCTGATGCTGGGCACGCGCAACGTCGCGTTCCCGCGCATGAACGCGTTCGCCTACTGGATCTTCCTGTTCGGCGGCCTGACGCTCTTCATCGCGTTCGCGCTGAACACCGGGCCGGACAATGGCTGGTTCTCCTACGTGCCGCTCGCGGGGCCCGACTACGCGCCGGGCAAGCGGGCCGACATCTGGGCGCAGATGATCACGTTCACTGAGTTGTCGGCGCTGCTCGAGGCGATCACGCTGATCACCACCGTCTTCAAGTTCCGCGCGCCCGGCCTGTCGATGAACCGCATCCCGCTGTTCGTGTGGGCGACGCTGGTGACCTCCTTCATGGTGCTGTTCGCGATGCCGGCCGTGATGCTGGCCAGCTCGGCGCTCATCATGGACCGCCTGGTCGGCACCCATTTCTTCAACCCGGCCGAAGGCGGCGACGTCATCCTGTGGCAGCACCTGTTCTGGTTCTTCGGCCACCCGGAGGTGTACCTGATCTTCATCCCGGGCCTGGGCTTCCTGTCGGCGATCATCCCGACCTTCTCGCGCCGGCCGATCTTCGGCTACGCGGCCATGGTGCTCGCCCTGATCACGACGGCGTTCCTCTCGTTCGGCCTGTGGGTGCACCACATGTTCGCCACCAACCTGCCGGAGCTGGGCAAGAGCTTCTTCACGGCGGCGAGCATGCTGATCGCGATCCCCTCGGCCATACAGATCTACTGCTGGATCGCGACGATGTGGACCGGCAAGCTGAACCTGAAGACGCCGATGCTGTTCTGCATGGCGTTCTTCTTCATCCTCGTGCTGGGCGGCATGACGGGCCTGATGCTCGCATCGGTGCCGCTCGACGTGCAGGTCCACGACACCTACTTCGTCGTCGCGCACCTGCATTACGTGCTGGTGGGCGGCGCGGTGTTCCCGCTGTTCGGCGCCTTCTACTACTGGTTCCCGAAGGTCACCGGCCGCCTGATGGACGAGGCCGGGGGCCGGGCCTCGTTCTGGCTGATGTTCATCGGCTTCAACGTCGCCTTCTTCCCGATGCACCTGCTGGGCCTGCACGGCATGCCCCGGCGCGTGTGGACCTACCAGGCGGGACTGGGCTGGGACGCCCTGAACCTGACCTCGACCATCGGTGCGTACGCGCTCGCATTCGGCATCCTCCTCACGCTGCTGAACGCGGCGCGCAGCGCGAAGGCCGGCGCGCCCGCCGGCGCGAATCCGTGGGGCGGCGGCACGCTCGAATGGGCCACGTCGTCGCCCCCGCCGATGTGCAACTTCTACGTGATCCCGGTGGTGTACGGGCGTGACCCGGTCTGGCAGCCCGCGCCCGCCGGGGCGCCCACCGCCGTCGCCGGGCTGGTGGCCGACGCGCGCGAGCAGCTGGTGACCACGGCGATCGATGCGCTGCCCGACCATCGCATGATGTCGCCCAACCCGACGCCGTGGCCGTTCGTCGCGGCGGTGGCGACGACGGTCGTGTTCATCGGGTCCATCTTCACGCCGTGGGCGATCGTGTGGGGCTCGGTCATCGTCGCGATCCCGCTGGTGTTCTGGTTCTGGCCGAAACGCAGCGAGACCGCGGTCGACCTCGCGCTGGAGAAGCGCCCATGAAGGAGCCCATTTTGCGCGGCGACCTGCTCGACGTCTCGGGCCTGCCCAGCCACGGCTTCTCGCACCGCAGCCCGATGTGGTGGGGCACGCTGGGCATGATGGCGATCGAAGGCACGGTGTTCGCCCTGGTCGTCATGTGCTACTTCTACCTGCGCAGCCACGCGGCGACCTGGCCGATGACCGCGCAGCCGCCGGACCTGCTGTGGGGCACGCTGAACCTGGTGATCCTGCTCGCGAGCGCCGTGCCCAACCAGCTCGCCAAGAAAGCGGGCGAGCGCTACGACGTGCACGGCGTGCGGCTGTGGCTGGGCGTGACGATCGCGTTCGGCGTGGCGCTGCTCGCGATCCGGGTGATGGAGTTCACCGCCTTGAACGTGCGCTGGGACAGCAACGCCTATGGCTCGGTCGTGTGGACCCTGCTGGGCTTCCACACCGTGCACCTGGCGACCGACTGGGCCGACTCGATCGTGCTCGAGGTCCTGTTCTACACGGGGCCGCTGGAAGGCAAGCGCTTCGTCGACGTCAGCGAGAACTCGCTGTACTGGTACTTCGTGGTGCTGGCGTGGATCCCGATCTATCTCGTCATCTACTGGGGCGCCCGCGTGGTGTGAAGCGATGAGGATCTGGCTCGCCCTGCTCGCCGCCCCCAGCCTCGCGCTGGCCTGCCAGAGTGCGATGTACGCGCTGGTGACGCCCTCGTGCTCGGTGCAGACGCGCGTCGCGATCCACGCCGTCGCGGCGGTGTCGCTGCTGCTGTGCATCGCGTTCGCGCTGATGGCACGCTCGGCCGGCGCGCCGGTGCGCTTCGGTGCCGACGAGGACAGCGCCGAGCCGCCGGCCACGCGGCATTTCCTCGCGGTCGTCGCCACGGCGGTCGGCGCGATCTCGGCGCTGGTCGTGTTCGCGATGTGGATAGGCGCCTGGGTGCTCTCGCCCTGCTTCTCATGAGCGGGTGGCACGCGAGCATCGAGCCCTGGGTCGTGGCACCCACGGTGCTGGCGGCTGCCCTGTACGCGCGCGGCGTGACCCGGCTCTGGCGCCACGCCGGGCGGCGGCGCGGCATCTCGGGGAGGCAGGCCGGGTGCTTCGCCGCGGGTACGCTGTCCCTCGTGGTCGCGCTGATGTCGCCGCTCGATGCCCTTGGCCAGGAGTCTTTCGCCGCGCACATGGTGCAGCACGAGATCCTGATGCTGGTCACCGCGCCGCTGATGGTGCTCGCGCGGCCGCTGGCGGCCTGGACCTGGGCCTTCGCGCCGCCCGCGCGCCGGCGCATCGGTCAGGCGGTGCGGGCGCGCGGGTGGGCGGCGATGTGGACGCGCCTCACGGACCCGCTCGTCGCCTGGATGCTGCATGCGCTGGCCTTGTGGCTGTGGCACGTGCCGCGCTGGTTCGATGCCGCGCTCGCCCAGGAGCCGGTGCATGCCGCCCAGCATGCGAGCTTCCTCGCCACGGCACTGCTGTTCTGGTGGACGGTGCTGGGCCCGCGCGCGCGCGCAGCCAGCGGGCCGGCGCTCGCGTCCCTGTTCACCACCATGCTGCACACCAGTGCGCTCGGCGCGCTGCTCACGCTGGCCGCGGGTCCGTGGTACCCGCGCTATTCGTTGGAGGACCAGCAGCTGGGCGGCCTCGTCATGTGGATTCCGGGCGCCACCGCCTATGTCGTCGCGGCGCTGGCGATCATGGCGCGCCTGCTTCGTCCCGCCACGCCAGCGCCCCTTGACCCGCTTCGTTCAGGCGTGCGATGAGCGCGGGCCCATCGGCATCGACGACGCAGAAGTCGAAGGTGACCACGTCGCCGTGCGCGACATCCTGCAGCTGCGCACCGGCCTGCTGCAGCTCGCGCCGCACCATGCCTTCCATGGCGTACGGCACGCTGCATCGCAGTGCGATCCAGTGGCGGCGCGGGATCTTCTCGGCCTTGAGCAGCGCCTGCGCGACGGCGTCGGTGTAGGCGCGCACGAGGCCGCCCGCGCCCAGCTTCACGCCGCCGAAGTAGCGCACCACGGTCGCGAGCGCGCCGTCGAGGTCCTGCCGGCGCAGCACTTCGAGCATCGGCCGGCCCGCCGTGCCGCCCGGCTCGCCGTCGTCGTTGGCCGCCGACTGGCCGCCCGCGAGCAGCGCCCAGCACACGTGCGCGGCGCCCGGATGTTCTTCGCGCAATCGCGCGACGATGGCCTGCGCTTCGCTGCGGCCGGCAACCGCCTGCACGCAGCCGATGAAGCGGCTCTTCTTGATGACGAGGTCGCTGTGGACGGGATGGGCGATCGTCAGCGCCATCGCCTGAGCGCCATCAGCGCCAGCGCGCGAACCAGCCCAGACCCGCGCTGGTGCCGCCGGCCGCCGCCCCGCGTGCCGGCCGGTACTCGCAACCCACCCAGCCGTCCCAGCCGCATGCGGCCGAGACTTCGTCGATCACGTCGAACAGGTACGTGTAGTTCACTTCGCCGACATCGGGCTCGTGCCGCTGCGGCACGCCCGCGATCTGGAAATGGCCGACGCGGCCGGTCGGCAGGTAGTGCCGGATCTTCATCGCGACATCGCCTTCGACGACCTGGCAGTGGTACAGGTCGAACTGCACCTTGAGGTTGGGCGCGCCGGCTTCCTGCACGATCGCATGCGCCTCGTCCTGGCGGTTGAGGAAGAAGCGCGGGATGTCGCGCGTGTTGATCGGCTCGATCAGGCAATCGATCCCCGCTTTCGCCATTTCGCTCGCAGCCCAGGCGAGATTGGCCACATAGGTTCGGCGCAGGGTCGCGCGATCACTTCCTTCAGGAGCCAGCCCCGCCATGGCGTGCACGCGGGGACATTCGAGCACGCGGGCGTAGTCGATCGCCTTGACGATCGATGCGCGGAACTCCGCCTCGCGGCCCGGCAGGCAGGCCATGCCTCGCTCGCCCTGGTCCCAGTCGCCCGGCGGTGCATTGAACAGCACCTGCTGCAGTCCGTTCGCCTTCAGACGCGCCTTCAGCTCCTTCGCGTCGTACGCGTACGGGAACAGGTATTCCACCGCTTTGAAGCCGTCCTTCGCGGCGGCTTCGAAGCGGTCGAGGAAATCGAGCTCCGGGTAGAGCATCGACAGGTTCGCGGCGAATTTCGGCATGTCAGCGCGTGGGCAATTTGACGGCCTGTGTGTTCTCGCGGATGTATTCGCGGATCACGTCGTCGAAGTCGGGATTCGCCGCCAGCCCCAGCGCGTTCGCCCGCGCGGACTTCACGTGGCCGGGCCAGGTGCTCACCAGCTTGAGGATGGCCGGATCCGGCGTCCAGTCGAGCAGCGCCGTCGCTTCGCGCCCGGCAATGCGCTCCAGCGCGGCGGCCATCTCGCCAACGCTCACCCGCAACGCGGGCAGGTTCAACCCGGTGAGCGGCCCCCAGTCGGCGTCGCTCGCCTCGGCGCAGCGGATCAGGCCGGCGATGGTGCGCGAGGGCGACAGGATCGGGTGTTCGACCTCGCGGCCGACCGGCACCTGCGCGCGCACGCCCGCCAGCGGCTCGCGGATCATGCCGGAGAAGAAGCTCGAGGCGGCGCCGTTCGGCCGCCCCGGGCGCACGCTCACCGTCATCAGGCGGACGGTGCGCGCGCGGATGAAGCCCTTGCGTCCGTAGTCGGCCATCATCAGCTCGCCGATGGCCTTCTGCGTGCCGTAGCTCGACTGCGGCGTCGGCAGCGTGAAGTCCTCGATCGGGTCCGGCATCGGCGAGCCGGGCAGTTTGCCGAACACCGCGACCGAGCTGGAGAACACCACCGTGGGCCGCGTGCCGAGGCGGCGGCAGGCTTCCAGCAGCGCATGCGTCGCCGCGAAGTTGCTGCGCATGCCGAGGTCGAAATCGGCTTCGCACTCGCCGCTCACCGCCGCGGCAAGGTGGAACACGAGGTCCGTGTCCTTCGCCGGCAGCTGCCCGGCCGCGAGCTGCTCGTTCAGGTCGCCGCCGAGGAATTTCACGCGTGCGTCGCTGGCGAGGTCCGCCGGCGGCGGCGCCCGGTCGGCGAGCGTGATCGTTGCTATGGTCTTCGCGGGCGCGCCGGCGAGCGACAGGGAACCTTGGGCGAGCAGGGTGCGGGCAAGCCGCGCGCCGATGAAGCCGCTGCCGCCGGTGATGAGGATGTTCATGCCATCCATGATAGGGCGAGCCCGGCGGCCGCACATGCGGCAATCACGGAGATCACGCCGGCCTTGTAGCGCAACAGTGCTACTGCGGCCAGCGCCGCGATCACGAGGGCCGCCCAATCGATCGGCCCGCCCGCCGCCGGCCGCGCGATGTGCACGAGGAAGAAGAGGGCCAGGCTCGCGATGACGCCGACCACCGCCGCGGTGATCGCCGTCAGCGGCGCCGTGAATTTCAGGTTGCCGTGGGTCGCCTCGACCATCGGGCCGCCCGCGAGGATGAACAGGAACGACGGCAGGAAAGTGAACCAGGTGGCCAGCGTGGCCGCCAGCGCCGCGCCCGTGAAGAGCAGGTCGGGCCCGAGCACCTGCTTCGTCCAGCCGCCGACGAAGCCGACGAAGCACACCACCATGATCAGCGGCCCGGGCGTCGTCTCGCCGAGCGCGAGACCGTCGATCATCTGCAGCGGCGTGAGCCACTGGTAGTGCTCCACGGCGCCCTGGTACACATAAGGCAGCACGGCGTAGGCGCCGCCGAACGTGAGCAGCGCGGCCTTGGTGAAGAAGCTGCCCATCTGCGCGAGCGTCGAATCCCAGCCCGGCCCGGCGACCAGCGCCGCCATGGGAATCGCCCACAGCAAGAAGCCGGCGATGACGACCTGGGCCAGGCGCCGGCGCGTGAAGGTCGCGTGCGCCGGCGTGGGCGTGTCATCGTCGATCACGTAGGTCGCGGCATCGTGGGCCTGCACCTGCGCCGCATGGCCCGCACCAGCGGCGACCTGCGCCGGCCAGTACTTGCCGGCAACGGCCCCGATCACGCCGGCCGTCAGCACGAGCGCCGGAAAGGGCAGGTGCAGGAAGGCGAGCGAGACGAACGAGAGCAGCGCGATCGCCCACAGCAGCGGCACCTTGCGCGGATCCTTCAGCGTGCGCGAGCCGATGCGCCACACGGCCTGCAGCACGATCGCCGACACCGCCGGCTTGATGCCGTAGAAGATCGCGGCGATCCACGGGATATGGCCGAACGCGACGTAGATCCAGGAGAGCAGGATCAGGATGAACAGCGAAGGCAGCACGAACAGCCCGCCGGCGACGATGCCGCCCCCCGTGCGGTGCATCAGCCAGCCGATGTAGGTGGCCAGCTGCTGCGCCTCGGGGCCGGGCAGCACCATGCAGTAGTTGAGCGCGTGCAGGAAGCGCCGCTCGGAAATCCAGCGCTTTTCCTCCACGAGCTCGCGATGCATCACGGCGATCTGCCCGGCCGGGCCGCCGAAGCTGATGAAGCCCAGCTTGAGCCAGAAACGGAAGGCTTCCGCGAACGAGACCTTCGGCGCGCTCATGGCTTCCGGTCGCGGCGGCACCACGCGTAGAGCGCGTCGTAGACCGGCAGCGTCGCTTCGAGCATCGCGTGGTCGTCGCCGTGCAGCGCCGACATGCCGAGCGACACCGCGAGCAGTCCGGCGCATGGCGGGGCGAGATCGAGCCGGTCGGTGTCGGCGCCGCGGACGATGCGTGCGAGCGCATCGAGCGCGCCGTCGCGCAAGTCGAACGCGGCCATCAGCGCGTCGAAGCTGCAGCGCTCCCCGTCGTGCCCGATCGGCGCGCCGGGAATGTCGTAGGGCACCGCCTGCAGGCGCTTCGCCTCGGCAAGGACCTGCTCGGTCGGCACGTAGAAGAATTCCGCACGTGGGTCGATGAAACGCCGGATCAGCCAGGGGCAGGCGATACGGTCGATCTTCGGCCGCGCGCGCGTGATCCAGCGCGAGGGCCGCTCGCCGCCGACGCCAAGGTCCGGCCGCAGGCGCGGCGGCGTGGCGAGCTGGAACGGGGATGGAGAAGGCGTCACGGTGTCCACGGTGAAACTCCATGTGCGAGTTGCCAGCGCTTGGACGGGACACCGTCTTTCCCTTGCGGGACCGGGAGGCTGTCTTCCCGATGCGCGAATCTTAGACCATGGCGCGCGATCGGGCCAAGGTCATGCGGGGCTGGCGGCCGGCGCCGGCCGGGGTTCGCGGATCCACCACGCCACGCCCGACGCGAGCAGCGCGAACACCGCGCCCGCCGCGAACGCCAGCTGGTAGCCGCCGTTCAGCGCGTGCGTGGCGGAGGCGCCGGCGGCCTGCAGCATCTGCGTTCGCGCTGCCGCGCCGCTGGCCAGCACGGCCAGGCCGAGCGCGCCGCCCATCATGAACGAGGTGTTGACGATGCCAGAGGCGAGGCCCGCGTCCTTCTCCTGGACCCCGCTCATCGCGGCCAGCAGCACCGGGTTGAGCGCGATGCCCGCGCCCAGCCCCAGCAGCAGCATGCCCGGCAGCACGTCGACCCAGAAGCCGCCGTCCACCGGTGCGCGGGCGAACAGCGCCAGGCCCGCCGCCGCAAGCAGCAGCCCGCCCGCCAAGGGCAGGCGCAGGCCGTAACGCATCACGAGCCGGGCCGAGCCTCCCAGCGAGAACGCTGCCATGATCAGGTTGGCGGGCAGGAAGGCGAGGCCGACCCGCATCGCGTCGTAGCCCAGCACCAGCTGCAGGTACAGCGCGGAGATGAAGAACCAGGCGAACATCGCCGCGGCCCACAGCACGCCCGCGACGTTCGCGCTGGCCACGTTGCGCACCGCGAGCATCGCCAGCGGCACCAGCGGCGAGCGCACGCGCGACTCGATCGCGAGGAACAGCGCGAACAGGGCGGCCGCGGCGCCGAGCAGGCCGAGCGTCTGCACCGACGTCCAGCCCGCGCGGTTGCCATCGACCACGCCGTACACCGCCAGCAGCGCCGATAGCGTGACCGTGATGGCCCCGGCGAGATCGAGCCGCTGCGCGGCGATGCCGCGGCCCGCCTGCACCAGCCGCAGCGTCAGGCCGACCACGACAGCGCCCACCGGCAGGTTCACGAGGAACACCCAGTGCCAGTCCAGCCGGCTGGTGAGCAGGCCACCCAGCAGCACGCCGATGCTGCCGCCGGCCGCGCAGACGAAGCCGTAGACGCCCATGGCCTTGGCGCGCGCTTCGGGTTCGGGAAAGAGGTTCATGATCAGCGAGAGAGCCACGGCCGACACCACCGCGCCGCCCAGGCCCTGCACGGCGCGCGCCGAAACCAGCAGCCACTGGGCGCCCGCCACGCCGCACACCACCGAGGCGAGCGTGAACAGCACGATGCCGGCGAGGAACAGGCGGCGCTGGCCGTACAGGTCGCCGAGCCGTCCGCCCAGCAGCAGGAAGCCGCCGTAGGTCAGCATGTAGGCATTGACTACCCAGACCAGGTTGGTCTCGGAAAAGCCGAGGTCGGCCTGGATCGACGGCAGGGCGACGTTCACGATCGTCGTGTCCAGCACGATCATCAGTTCGCCCAGGCAGAGCACGACCAGGGCCCACCAGCGGCGGCGTTCTTGGTTCATCGGGTTTCCTTTCGAGGAGCTTGTCCGATCATGACGAACGGGGCCCCGGGAAATCGACAGGATGCCGGAGCCGGCTCAGCCGCGCTCGAACTTGAACACGGCCGTCGAGGCGCGGGCATTCGGCAGCACGCGCACCTCGCGCCCGTCCTGCAGGCCGAAGGCGTCGAGGATGGACAGCCTGTTCTTGGTGGCCAGCACCTCGAAATCCTTGTACGTGCCGACGCGGATGTTGGGCGTGTCGTACCACTGGTAGGGCAGGCGCTTGGTCACCGGCATGCGGCCGCGCGCGATCGCCAGGCGGTTGGGCCAGTGCGCGAAATTCGGGAAGGCGACGATGCCGATGCGGCCGACGCGCGCCGTCTCCACCAGCATGGTCTCCGCGTTGCGCAGGTGCTGCAGCGTGTCGACCTGCAGCACCACGTCGAACGAGCCGTCGCCGAACATCGACAGGCCCTCGTCGAGGTTCAACTGGATGACGTTGACGCCGCGCCTGGCGCAGGCCAGCAGGTTGTCGTCGGCGATCTCGACGCCGTAGCCGCTGCAGCCGCGCTCGCGCTGCAACAGGTCGAGGAGGGCGCCGTCGCCGCAGCCCAGGTCCAGCACGCGCGAGCCGGGCGGCACCAGGCGCGCGATCACCTCCATGGTCGTGCGGTCGCTCATCGCGCGAACTCCTTGCCGATGCCGTCGAAGTACGCGCGCACGACGCCCAGGTAGCGGGGATCCTCCAGCAGGAAGGCGTCATGGCCGTGCGGCGCGTCGATCTCGGCGTAGCTCACGTCGCGCCGGTTCTCCAGCAGCGCCTTCACCATCTCGCGGCTGCGCGCAGGTGAAAAGCGCCAGTCGGTCTTGAAGCTCACCAGCAGGAACTTCGCGCGTGCCACCGCCAGGGCCTTCGCGAGGTTGCCGCTGTGCGCGCGCGCCGGGTCGAAGTAGTCGAGCGCGCGGGTGATGAGGAGGTAGGTGTTGGCGTCGAAGTACTCGCTGAACTTGTCGCCCTGGTAGCGCAGGTAGCTCTCGATCTGGAACTCGATGTCCTGCGTGCTGTACTTCAGGTCGATCCCGTCGCGCAGCTGCCGCCCGAACTTCTCGTTCATCACGTCGTCGCTCAGGTACGTGATGTGGCCGATCATCCGCGCGATGCGCAGGCCGCGCTTGGGGATCACGTTGTGCTCGTAGAAGTGGCCGCCGTGGAAATCGGGGTCGGTCACGATCGCGCGGCGCGCGACCTCGTTGAACGCGATGTTTTCGGCGTTGAGGTTGGGCGCGCTCGCGACGACGATGGCGTGGCGCACGCGCTCGGGATATTGCAGCGTCCACGACAGGGCCTGCATGCCGCCGAGGCTGCCGCCCATGACGGCCGCGAGCTGGCGGATGCCTAGGGCCTCGAGCAGGCGCGCCTGCGCGTTCACCCAGTCTTCCACGGTGACGACCGGGAAGTCGGCGCCGTACACCTTGCCGCTGTCCGGGCTCGTGTGCATCGGCCCGGTCGAGCCGAAGCAGGAGCCCAGGTTGTTCACGCCGATGACGAAGAAGCGGTCGGTGTCCACAGCTTTGCCGGGGCCGATCATCGAGTCCCACCAGCCGACGTTGTCCGACTGGTCGGCGTAGACGCCCGCGACGTGGTGCGAGGCGTTGAGCGCGTGGCAGATCAGCACCGCGTTGCTCTTGTCGGCATTCAGGCTGCCGTAGGTCTCGTACGCGAGCGAATAGCTGCGGATGGCCGCGCCGCTTTGCAGGGCCAGCGGCGTCTCGAAGGTCATCGACTGCGGATGGGCAATCAGCGGCATGAAATGAAAAACCCGGCATCGCTAAAACGAGGCCGGGTCACAGCGCTTCGTCTTTAGCTGTATTTGTTAAAGCGCCCGCAAGCGGAAGCAAATCGGCGCTGGAGGAAGTATAGCGCGAGCCTCACACCAGCAGCGCCGCGACGCCCAGCCCCGCGAAGATCACCGCGGCGACCACGTGCACGGTCCGGATCGGCACGATGCGCGTCACGCGTTCGCCGAACCACACGGCGGGCACGTTGGCGATCATCATGCCCAGCGTGGTGCCGGCCACCACCGCCCACCACTGCGGAAAGCGCGCGGCCAGCATCACCGTGGCGACCTGCGTCTTGTCGCCCATCTCGGCCAGGAAGAAGGCGAGCACGGTGGTGCCGAACACGCCGAAACGCGGCGCCTTCGCGTCCTCGTCATCGAGCTTGTCCGGCACGAGGATCCAGGCCGCCATCGCGAAGAAGGACACCGCCAGTACCCAGCGCAGCACCTGCGGCCCGAGCAAGGTGGTGAGCCACGCGCCGGCGGCGCCGGCGAGCGCGTGATTGACGATGGTGGCGACGAAGATGCCGGCGATGATCGGCCACGGCCTGCGAAAGCGCGCAGCGAGCACGAGCGAGAGCAGTTGCGTCTTGTCGCCCATTTCGGCGAGGGCGACGATGCCGGTGGAGACGAGGAAAGCTTCCATGGAGAACAAGGTCCAGCCGGCGGTTCGAGCACGCATTGACTGCGCGAGCCCGCCGGCATCGGGCCACGCACTCAACGGTCTCGCCAAGCTGCTGGCCGCCTGCGCCATGGGCTGCAAAGCCCAAGTCTGTTGACGCAAGCCCCTCTCGAAGCTCGAAGGGAGGCTACTCCCCGATGACAGGCCCGCATTCTAGCCGGGCCCACGTCCGCACGCTTCTGGCGCAGTTGTTGCTTCGAGATGGTGCGCCGATGCCCCAATGAGCATCGGCGCACCAATAACAGACACTTCATTCCCCAAATCAAGTCATGGAAGCACTCAAACAGGGCGCCGACGCCTTGTTCATCCTGCTCGGCGGCATCATGGTCCTGGCCATGCACGCCGGATTCGCGTTTCTCGAACTCGGTACCGTGCGCAAGAAGAACCAGGTCAACGCGCTGGTGAAGATCCTCGCGGATTTCTCGGTCTCCACCGTCGTCTATTTCGTCCTCGGCTACGGCATCGCCTACGGCACCTCGTTCTTCGTGGGCGCCGAGCAGCTCGCCGCGAAGAACGGCTACGAGCTCGTGAAGTTCTTTTTCCTGCTCACGTTCGCCGCCGCGATTCCCGCGATCATTTCCGGCGGCATCGCCGAGCGCGCGCGCTTCGGCCCGCAGCTGATGGCGACGGCGGTGCTGGTCGGCGTGGTCTACCCGCTGTTCGAAAGCGTCGCCTGGAACCACGCCTTCGGCCTGCAGGACTGGCTGAAAACGCTGACCGGCCAGGAGTTCCACGACTTCGCCGGCTCGGTCGTCGTCCACGCGATGGGCGGCTGGATCGCGCTGCCGGCGGTGATCCTGCTGGGCGCGCGCAGCAACCGCTACCGCAAGGACGGCGCGATCTCGGCGCACCCGCCGTCCAACATCCCGTTCCTTGCGCTCGGCGCGTGGATCCTCACCGTCGGCTGGTTCGGCTTCAACGTGATGAGCGCGCAGACGCTGGACAAGATGTCGGGCCTCGTCGCCGTGAATTCGCTGATGGCCATGGTCGGCGGCACGCTGGCCGCGCTGGCCCTGGGCCGCAACGACCCCGGCTTCGTGCACAACGGCCCGCTCGCGGGACTGGTGGCCGTGTGCGCCGGCTCGGACCTGATGCATCCGCTGGGTGCGCTGGTGGTCGGCGCGACCGCCGGCGCGATCTTCGTGGCGATGTTCACGCTCACGCAGAACAAGTGGAAGATCGACGACGTGCTGGGCGTGTGGCCCTTGCACGGCTTGTGCGGCGCCTGGGGCGGCATCGCCGCGGGCATCTTCGGCGCGAAGGCGCTGGGCGGCCTCGGCGGCGTGAGCCTCGCCGCGCAGGCGATCGGCACGCTGCTGGGCATCCTGTGGGCGCTCGCGGCCGGCTTCGTCGTCTATGGCGCGATCAAGGCGCTCGCCGGCCTGCGCCTGTCGGCCGAGGAGGAGTACGAGGGCGCGGACCTCGCGATCCACAAGATCGGCTCGACCCCCGAGCGTGAAGCCACCTGGTGATGCGCGCCGGCCCTGTGCGATCATCCGATCCGGATGAGCACGGGGCCTATCGAGAACCTGCTGGCGGAACACCGCGGCTACCTGCTGCGGTTCGCACGCCTGCAATTGCGCAACGACGCGTGGGCCGAGGACGCCGTTTCGGAGACGCTGCTCGCGGCCCTGTCCAAGCCGCAGTCGTTCGGCAACCGCAGCCAGCTCAAGACCTGGCTGGTGGGCATCCTCAAGCACAAGGTGATCGACATCCTGCGCCAGCGCCAGCGCGAGGTGGCATGGGTGACCGACGACGACGGCGGTGACGAACTCGAGGCGTTGGCCTTCAAGGCCGACGGGCATTTCATGCACGAACCGGCCGACTGGGGCGACCCGGAACAGGAGCTCAGCTCGCGCCAGTTCTTCGCCGTGCTGGAGGCCTGCACCGAGAAGCTGCCGCCGGCGATGGCGCGCGTGTTCCTGATGCGCGAATGGCTGGAGCTGCCGAGCGACGAGATCTGTAAGGAACTCCAGCTCACTTCGACCAACCTTTACGTCCAGCTGCATCGAGCGCGCCTGCGCCTGCGCGAGTGCCTCGAGCTCAACTGGTTCGGCCACCGAGCCGCCCCATGATCCTGCGCCGCACCTGCAAGGAAGTGGCCGCCCTGCTGGTGGCCCGCGAAGACCGCGCGCTGCCCGCGCTCGAACGGGTCGCCCTGCGCCTGCACCTGGCCGCCTGCCACGCCTGCCCGAAGTTCGAGCGCCAGCTGTTGACCATGCGCAACGCCTTCGCCCGCTGGCGCCATTACACCGAATAAAAGCAGCCCCGCCAAAGCGCGCCTGCCGCCGCGGCCCCATAATGCGGGTGTGGCATGCCGCAAGGCGTCGCCACATGGATTGCGGTGACTGGTCAGTTCGCGTGGTTGTTGATTGCGTTTAGTTCGGACTCCATCGCTTCTCAAAGGCGTTTTTTCTACTTAGGAGTCCCGCAATGGGCAACAGACTTTACGTGGGCAACCTGCCCTATTCTTTCCGCGACCAGGACATGGAGCAGGCCTTCAGCCAGTTCGGCTCGGTCGTCAGCGCCAAGGTGATGATGGAGCGCGACACCGGCCGCTCCAAGGGTTTCGGCTTCGTCGAAATGAGCAGCGATGCCGAAGCCCAGGCGGCCATCAGCGGCCTGAACGGCCAGCCCAACGGTGGCCGTAACCTGGTGGTCAACGAAGCGCGCCCGATGGAGTCGCGCGCTCCCCGTTCCGGCGGCTACGGCGGTGGCCGCGGCTACTGAAATGCAATAAAAGGGCCTCACGGCCCTTTTTTGATGCTCTGCCTTTAAGGGTTTTCGCCGCTGTCCGGGCGCGCGCAGCCTTTACACGCCGCACAAATATCTGTTCATAATGGCGCGGCGTGCCAGCATTAATTCACGCTTTTCGATTGCGGTGATCAGGTCAGTTTTCGCGTCGCGCGACATTCCAGTGATTCCAGTGGATTGCGGTCTCGGGACTCCATCTCGCAAGTGTTCGTCTTTTCAGGAGTCCCTCGATGGGCAATAAACTTTACGTCGGCAACCTGCCGTATTCCGTTCGCGACAGCGATCTCGAACAGGCCTTCGGCCAATTCGGCTCCGTCACCAGCGCCAAGGTGATGATGGAGCGCGACACCGGCCGCTCCAAGGGCTTCGGTTTCGTCGAGATGGGCAGCGATGCGGAAGCGCAGGCCGCCATTTCCGGCATGAACGGCCAGCCCCTGGGCGGCCGCAGCGTCGTCGTCAACGAAGCGCGTCCGATGGAAAATCGCCCGCGCACCGGCGGCTACGGCGGCGGCGGCGGTGGTGGTTACGGCGGCGGTGGCGGCGGCTACGGCGGTGGCGGCGGCGGTGGCCGTCGCGAAGGCGGTGGCGGTGGCGGCGGCTACGGTGGCCGGGGCGGCGGCGGTGGCGGCAACGACGGCAGCTTCCGCAGCCCGTACGGCTCCGGCCCGCGCGGCGGTGGCGGCGGCGGCAATCGCGGCGGCTACTGAGACGCCCGTCTCGCTGTAGAAATGAAGGGGCCCTCGGGCCCCTTTGTCATTGGCTCGCCGTCTGCCGGTGCTTGCGCGGCCGCCCGGCCAGCGCGCGGTCGAACAGCGCGTTCGGCAGCAGCCGCAGCAGCTTCGCCACCACACCCATCTGCCGCGGAATCACGCGGTAGCTGCTGCCCGCCTCGATCATGCGGAAGGCGCGGTCGGCGAAATCCTCGGCCGGCATGAGGAACGGCATCGAATAGCGGTTCTGGCGCGTGAGCGGCGTGTCGATGTAGCCGGGGAGGATCGTCACGACCTTCACGCCGCTGCCGCGCAGTTCCCCGCGCAGGCTCTCGCAATAACTGATCACCGCCGCCTTGCTCGCGCAGTACGCGCCATGCCCGGGCAGTCCGCGGATGCCGGCGACGCTCGCGATGCCCACGAGGCGGCCCGAGCCGCGCTGCGTCATCGGCCGGATGAACGGATGGAAGGTGGCCGCGAGCCCGACGTTGTTCGTCGCGAAAGTCCGCGCGATCACGTCGAGATCCTCGCGGATCGCCGTGTCCACGCCGATGCTGATGCCGGCGTTGGCGATCACCACGTCGGGCACGCCCTGGCTGGCGATGCAGGATGCGCCCGCCGCGACGATGCTGTCGGTGTCCGCCACGTCGGCGGCATAGATGGCGAAGCGATCGGAAGGGACCCCCTGTTGCCGCGCCCATTGCTCGATCTCGCCCGTGCGCCGGGCCGCGAGCGCAAGCCGCCAGCCCGCCCGGTGGTAGCGCCAGGCCAGCGCCTGGCCGATGCCGCTGGACGCGCCGGTGATGAAGACGAGCGGGTCCAGGCGAAGCTTCCTCAGGGCTGGGGCGTCGGGCGGGGCATGAGCAGGCCCTTCACGCGCCCGTTCATCTCCAGCACCTGGCCGATGTTGTCGAACACCATGCCGTCGCCGCTCAGGCGGTCGTTGCCGCGAAGCAGTTCCACCGGCTTGTTCGACGTCACGCGCTCGGTGTTGACGTACACATGCAGGAACTGGCCGCGGAACTCCATGCGCGGGACCGCGCGGCTGTCCGCGCTGCCGGCCACCGGCTCGCGCGTCACCACCGCGTCGCCGATCAGCTCGACCTCCGAGCCGTCGCCGTTGCTCAGCGCGGTGCGGGCCGAGGCGAGCGTGATCTCGCCGTGATCGCCGATCATGCGCAGGCGCGGCTGGTCGACCTCGGTGGTGTCGGTGTCCGGGTAATGGCGCGCTTCCCTGCCGCGCAGCTCGCTCTTGAGGCGCCCGTTCGGATCGAAGGTCTTGACCGAGAAGCGGCGCATGATCGAATCGGGATCGTGCGTCGGGCGCTCCTGCGTCTGGGGCGTGCCGAGCGTGGGCGTGTTGCGCGCCAGCCAGTACGTGCCCAGCGCGATCAAGCCCATGAGGATCACGGGCAGGTAGACCGAGATGCGCTCCCAGCCGGCGCGGATCGCCTGCGGCCCGGCCATCGTGCTCACCACGCGTTCATCGGATTACCTGCGCCCTGCGGGCTGCGGTGCCATGAGCCTTCGGAACGGCCGGGCGGCTCATGCGTAGTGCTCCAGCAGGTCCGCGTAGCGGCCGCTCGCCACCAGCAGCAGGTCGCAGAACTCGCGCGCCGCGCCGTGGCCGCCGGCAGCCGCCGTCACGTGGTGCGCGATCGCCTTCACTTCGGCGTGCGCGTTGGCGGGCGCGCAGGCGAAGGCGCAGCGCCTGAGCACCGGCAGGTCGGGCCAGTCGTCGCCCATGCCGGCGGCTTCCTTCCACGTCGCGCCGAGCGTCCCGAGCGACTGCTCGGCGGCGGCGAGCTTCTGCTCGGTGCCGTAGTACGCGTTCGTCACGCCGAGGGCCGCCAGGCGCGCGCGCAACGCCGGCGAGTCGCGGCCGGTGATCACGACCGGCGTGATGCCGCCCCGGGCCAGCAGCTTCAGGCCCAGCCCGTCGAGGATGTGGAAGCGCTTGATCGGTTCGCCCTCTTCGTCGACGTACAAGCCGCCATCCGTGAGCACGCCGTCGACATCGAAGAACGCCACGCGCACGCCTTGTGCGGCCAGCAGCAGCTGCGGCGCGAATTGCAGCGCGGGGGAGGGCATCAGATCACCTTCGCGCGCAGCAGGTCGTTGCTGTTCACGGCGCCCACCAGGTGTCCCGCCGGGTCGACCACCAGCACCAGGGTGATGCGGTGCTGTTCCATCATTTGCGCCGCCTCGGCCGCGAGCGACTCCGGATGGATGGTGCGGGGATTCGCGTGCATCACCTCGCGCGCGGTCAGGGCCCGCATGTCGGCGCCCTTCTCGATCAGGCGTCGCAAGTCGCCGTCGGTGAAGATGCCCAGCAGCCTGCCGTCGCTGGCCGTGACCGCGGCGACGCCCAGTCCCTTGGCGCTCATGACCCGCATCATGTCCGAGAAGCCCGTGTCCGGCCCGACCCGCGGCAGGGCATCGCCGGTTCGCATCACGTCTGCCACGTGCGTGAGCAGCTTGCGGCCGAGCGCGCCGCCGGGGTGCGAACGCGCGAAATCCTCGCTCTTGAAGCCGCGCGCATCGAGCAGCGCCACCGCGAGCGCATCGCCCAGCGCGAGTTGCGCCGTCGTGCTGGCGGTGGGGGCGAGCTGCAGCGGACAGGCTTCCTTCGCCACGCCGCTGTCCAGCACGATGTCCGCCAGCCGCGCCAGCGTCGATGCCGGGTTGCCCGTCATCGCGATCAGGCTCGAGCCCAGCCGCTTGATCACGGGCAGCAGCGAGGTGACCTCGTCGACCTCGCCGCTGTTGGAGACGGCCAGCACGAGATCGACGGGCTTGATCATGCCCAGGTCGCCGTGGCTGGCCTCGGCCGGATGAACGAACATCGCGGGCGTGCCGGTCGAAGCCAGCGTCGCGGCGATCTTGCGCGCGATGTGGCCGCTCTTGCCGATGCCCATCACGACCACGCGGCCGCGCACCCCCAGCATTTTCTCGACGGCGCGCGTGAAGGCCTCGCCCGTGCGGCTCTTCAAGCCCTGCACGGCCTGCGCCTCGATCTCGAAGGTCTCGTGCGCCAGGCGCAGCGCCCGCTCGCGGTCCAGTGTCATGGGGCGATTCTATCGGGCGAGGTAGCATGAGTCCCGTGAGCCCCCACGCTTGTCACTCCGTTTCGGCGCTGCCCCCCGAGGGGGCCGGCGCGTCTTGGGGCGGCCCGGCGACGCGCCTATGACCACGCTGGAGCTCACGCTGGTGTACCTGCTGGCCGCGGTGCTCGGCGTGGTGGCGTTCCGCACGCTCAAGCTGCCGCCGATGCTGGGCTACCTGGTCGTCGGCGTCCTGATCGGCCCGCACGCGCTGGGTGTCGGTGCCGCACCCGAGGCGCTGCGCCATCTCGGCGAATTCGGCGTCGTCTTCCTGATGTTCGTCATCGGGCTCGAGTTCAACCTGCCCAAGCTGCGCGCGATGCGCACCCACGTGTTCGGCCTGGGGCTGTCGCAGGTCACGCTCACCATCGTGCTGGGCACGCTGGGCTCGCTGTTCCTCACGGCGCTGGCGCCGAAACTCTGGAAGATGGAATGGCGCACGGCCGTGGCCTTGTCGGGCGCACTGGCCATGAGCAGCACCGCCATCGTGGTGAAGCTCCTGTCCGAGCGGCTCGAGCTGGAGACCGAACACGGCAAGCGCGTCATGGGCGTGCTGCTGTTCCAGGACCTGGCGGTCGTGCCGCTGCTGGTGCTGATCCCGGCCCTGAGCAGCCCGCCCGAGCGCCTGTTCACCGAACTGGCCATCGCCGGCGCCAAGGCCACGGCCCTGATCGCCGTGCTGCTCGCCGGCGGGCAGGGCGTGATGCGCTGGTGGCTCACGCTGGTGGCGCGGCGCAAGAGCGAGGAGCTGTTCGTCCTGAACCTGCTGCTCGTCACGCTCGGCCTCGCGTGGCTCACGGAGCTGGCGGGCCTGTCGCTGGCGCTGGGCGCCTTCATCGCGGGCATGCTGATCTCGGAGACCGAGTACAAGCACCAGGTCGAAACCGACATCCGGCCGTTCCACGACGTGCTGCTCGGGCTGTTCTTCATCTCGGTGGGGATGCTGCTGGACTGGCGGCTGGTGGTGGCGCGCTGGGGCCTGGTGCTGCTGATGACGACGGTGCCCGTGCTGTTCAAGCTCGCGCTGGTCACGTTGCTGGCGCGCGCCTTCGGCGCGTCGATGGGTGTGGCGCTGCGCACGGGCCTGTACCTCGCGCAGGCCGGCGAATTCGGCTTCGTGCTGCTCACGCTCGCCCAGCAAAGCGGCGTCGTGCCCGGGCAGCTGCTCAACCCGATCCTCGCGAGCATGGTGCTGTCGATGCTGGCGACACCCTTCATCGTCATGTATGCCAACCGCATCGTGATGAAGCTGGTGGCCAGCGAATGGCTGCTGCAGTCGCTGCAGATGACGAACATCGCGCGCCGCTCGATCAATGCCAACAAGCACGTGGTGATCTGCGGCTACGGGCGCTGCGGGCAGAACCTCGCGCGCATGCTGGAGCGCGAGAAGATCCCGTACATCGCGCTCGACCTCGATCCCGACCGCGTGCGCCAGGCCGCCGCCGCGGGCGAGCAGGTCGTGTTCGGCGACGCGGCGCGGCTGCAGGCGCTGGTCGCGGCGGGCCTCGCGCGAGCCAGCGCGGTGGTCGTCACCTACCTCGACGTGCCGGGCGCGATGCGCGTGATCGCCAACGCGCGCACGCACGCCGCCCACGTGCCGGTCATCGTGCGCACGCAGGACGATCGCGACCTGGAGAAGCTCCAGGCCGCCGGCGCGACCGAAGTGGTGCCCGAGTTGCTGGAAGGCTCGCTCATGCTGGCCAGCCATGCGCTGGCGCTGGTCGGTGTGCCGATGCGCCGCGTGATCCGCATCGTGCAGGACCAGCGCGATGCGCGCTACAGCCTGCTGCGCGGCTATTTCCACGGCGCCGATGACGACACGGTGAACGAGCTCGAGCACGAGCGCCTGTCCACGGTGACGCTGCCGCCCGGCGCCGGCTCGCTGGGCCGCACCGTGAGCCAGCTCGCCTTGCAGGCGCTCGATATCCGCGTGGTGAGCCTGCGCCGCGGCGACGGCAAGAGCGCCGATCCCGCGTCCGACCCGCCGCTGCAGGACGGCGACACGCTGGTGCTCTCCGGGCGCCCCGAGACGCTGGCGATGGCGGAAGAGCGATTGCTGCGCGGCTAGTTCAGGTCGCCGTACTGCGTCCCGCTCAGGATGGGCACGCCGTGCGCGTCGGTATCGGCCATCTCCGTGTCCTCGAAGCCGGTGAGCAGCGTGTAGCTTTGCGGCCCGTGCTTCACGCTGCCGTCGAAAGCCTGGGCCTGGGCGCCCGCGCCCTGGACGACGCCCACCGCCGCGGCCGCCGCCGCCGCCGGCTTCTGCACGCCGGCCGCGATCGCGCGCTTGAAGGCGGCGACCTCGTCGGGCTGGATCGGGTCGAAGCGCGAGCGCGGCGCCGGCCTGGCCTCCAGCGGCGTGGGGGCGGAATCGAGCGGGACCGGCTGCGAATCGCTTGACGCGGCTGCGGCCTGGCGCTTGGGGTCGCCGACCGCCACATGCTCGCTCATGCGCCAGTACACGGCCGACACGAGGATGTCGTGCCGCGCCTTCGCGGCCTGCGCGATAAGGGCCTCGATCTCGCCGAGCTGCACGGTCTCGAGCGCGCCCTGGCTCGACAGGTCCACCATCACCAGGAACTGCCGGCCGCGCCCGTCGAGCGACAGCACCTTGAACTTGTAGCCGGACGTGAGCACGCCCGCGCGCACCATCGATTCGCGCACGACCGCATAAAGCAGTTCCCGCCGCGCCATCCGCTCGTGCTTGCGGTTGGCCGGCTGCGCGTTGCCCTGCGGCGCGTCAGCAGCGCCGCTGCGCCGCGCGGGCCGGGTCGGCTCCATGCGCGACAGGCCCGAGCTTTCGGGATCGGTCTTGGACGGCTTCTTGGCCGGGAACATCCAGGAGAACAGGGACATGGGGGAGCCTGTGTCGAACGGAAATCCAGTTTAGGCGCGGGCCGCCTTGCCGCCGGCATTATTTCCCGCGGATCGGGCGCTCGCGCCACGGCGAGTGCAAGAAGCCGTGAAATAGTTGCTGCGCGACAGCAGCTCACCGGGCAGCTCAGGTGACGGCCGCCCGCTTGGGCTTGTTGGTCAGGCGGCGCGACACCAGCGAGCCCAGGGCCAAGGCGATCTCGAGAGCGAGGTTGGGCTGGCGATTGGACAGCTCGCTGAAGCGCAATGCCGTGAGGCACCACAGCTTGGTGGGGGCCGCCGCCTGCACCGTGGCGCTGCGCGGCTGGCGGGTGAAGAACGAGCCCTCGCCGACGGCCGAACCCGGGCCGACGACTGCGATCCGAACGCGGCCCTTGCTGTCCTCGTAGTGCACGGTGAGGCTGCCGCTCTCGATGATGTACAGCGTGCGGTCGGTGGCGTTCTGCTCGATCAGCACCTGGCCGGTCTTCAGCTCGTAGGGCTGCAGGTAGCTGCCGAGCACGTCCCATTGCGTCGCGTTGAGCGACGGGGCGAAGGAGTCGTTCGAGGCGTTCTGTTCGATGGCCCGCACGAGGCCTTGCACCTCGAACTTGATCGGGTTGCGCAGCGGTGCATTCATGACCGGAACTTACCTTGCCCGCTGAGCTTGAGGCAAGCGCCCTGACGGGCGCTTACACCTGAAACCAGCGCTGTAACTTGCCCATCAAGGCGTTGACGTCTTGCCCATCTGCCACAGCAGGAAGCTATAGATGTCGGCGTTCATGGCGTCGCGCTGCGTCGCCGTGCTGCCGACGCCGTGGCCCGCTTGCGCGTCGAGCCGCAGCAGGATGGGCTTGCCGCTGGTGCTCGCCGCTTGCAGCCGCGCCGTCGCCTTCGCGCTCTGCCACACGTCCACGCGTGGATCGTTCAGGCCATGCACCAGCATCACCGCGGGATAAGGCGTGCCGTCCTTGATCTGGTGGTAGGTGCTCATCTCCAGCAGCGCCGGGAATTCGCTGGCGTTCTTGTAGCTGCCGAACTCGGAGATGTTGGTGATGCCGTTGGCGCTCTCCTCGGCACGCACCGCGTCCATCACGCCCACGGCGAAGATCGCGGCCGCGTACAGCTGCGGCGCCGTCGTGACGGCGCGGCCGACGAAGATGCCGCCGGCGCTGCCGCCCAGGATGCCCATGGTCTTGGGCGATGCGTAGCCCTGCGCGAACAGGAACTGCGTGCACGCGATCCCGTCCTTCCAGGTGTTGGGCTTGTTCGCCTTCTGGCCGGCAAGGCGCCAGGGCTCGCCGTAGACGCCGCTGCCGCGCACGTTGGCAATGGCCACCACGCCGCCGCGCTCGAACCAGGCGTAGTAAGCCGGGTTGAAATTCGCCGTCATTGACAGGCCGTAGGAGCCGTAACCGACCAGCAGCGTGGGGTTCGTGCCGTCGCGCTTCAGGCCCTTGCGGTGCAGGATCGTGACCGGCACCTGCTGCCCGTCGGGCGTGGGGCACCGGGTGTCCACCACGTCGAGCTCCGGCACGCCGGTCGGCTTCTTCGCCAGGACGAAGCCTGCATGGCGCGATTGTTCGCCGGCGAGCAGCAGCGTCTGCGGCGGGCTGGCCCAGCCTGCGAGGCGATAGAGCCAGTCGTTGTGGGCGTGGGCCGGGTCGCCCGCGAGTTGCGCGGCGCCCTTGAACGGCAGCTTCACCGCGCGGCCTTTCGTGTCGCCGGGCGCGTAGCGGCGCAGGTCGATCTCGGCGCCGTCGCGCACCTGCGCCATCAGTTCCCGCTGGCCGAGCTCGAAGCCTTCGAGCACCATGCCCTCGGGCGGCGACGCGACCAGCCGCGCCTTCGCCAGCTGCGGCGAGCGCAGGTCCAGCTTCATGATCTTGTAGCGCGGCGCGTCCTTGTGCGTGCGGAAATAGAGCTCGTCGCCCTTGAGTTCCACCTCGACGATCTGGTCGTCGAACTTCGAGATCTGCTTCCACGGCACCTCGCCCTGCCCGAGGTCGCTCGCGCGCGCCACGAACAGCTTGCCTTCGGGCAGCGTGGTGTCGGTCGTGCGTGCCACCATCCAGGGACTGCCCGGCACGAAGCGGATGCTGCCGACATCGAGGCGCGCGAGCCCGAGCTGCTTGTTCACGGTGGGGCCGAACACGGCCTTCGCTTCCGATTCCGGTGCGCCGAGCTTGAGCCACATCACCTTGCTGTCCAGGTAGAACTCGCTCTCGGCATCCTCGGGACCGAGCCTGCGCAGCTGGTTGTACGTGAGCGACTGGCTGTCGGGCAACCAGCCGACGTGGGCCTCGTGCACGCGCGGGATGGGCGCACCCACCTGCTTGCCGCTTTCGACGTTCACGATGTAGAGCGACGCGTCCTCGGAGCCGCCCGCCGACATGCCGTAGGCCACATGCTTGCCGTCCCAGGAGGGCGCGAAGAAGTTGATCGCATGCGGCACGCCGGTCTGGTCGGCCTGCACCTGCGGATCGACGATCACGCGGTCATGGCCCGCTTCGCGCAGCATCAGCTTGTACTGGCGCTCGCCCTTGACGCGCCGCAGGTAGAAGGTCTTGTCGCCGGCCACCCGCACCATCTCGCCGATCGCGTCGCCGGTCTGCTGCGACAGCTCGGTGATGCGCTTGAGCATCACCTCGCGACCGGGAATCGCGTCCAGCGTCTGGCGCGCATGGTCGCCCTGCGCCTTCATCCACGCCTGGACCTCCGGGTCCTTGACGTTCTCCATGTAGCGGTACGGGTCGTGCACGGTGACGCCGTGCATCGTCTCGGGCGTGTCGCGCACCGGCGCCACCGGCGGCGCGGATAGCGCCGTGGACGCCGCCCCCGCGGCCGCGAGGGCCGCCGCGATGCGCATCAGGGACTTGATCGAAGTCGTCATGAATGCCTCAACGTGTAAAGGTCGAGGCATTGTAGGGACGGGCTAGGCGTGCTCCAGCACCATCGCCGCCGACCAGGCGAGCAGCGCGATCCCGAGCGGCGCGCTGAGGCGGCGGCCCCAAGGCATGTTCTTCTCGATGGCCATCGCGGCCGCCAGCGCCAGCATCCAGCCCAGGCTTCCCGCGCCGAACGCGAACATCAGCAGCATGAGCGCCCAGCAGCAGCCGACGCAGAACAGGCCATGGTGGACGCCGAGCCGGAAGGCGTCGCGCGCCGGCGCCCGGCCGCGCCAGTGCTGCATGACGAAGGACATCGGCGTGCGGCACTTTTCCAGGCACTGGTACTTGAGCCGGCTGAACTGGAACGCACCCGCCAGCGCGATCGTGCCCGCGCCGATGACCCAGCCGTGCCAGGCCAGCGCCGGCACGCGCGCGAGCAGGGCGAGCAGTCCCGCATGCAGCGCGTGCGCCAGCAGGCCGAAGGCGCCCCAGACCGCGACGTAGCCGACGCCCAGCATCAGCAGCAGCCGTCCGTGGTCGGCGCGCGCCGACGTCAGCCGCGCGAAGTGGTCGAACAGCGGCAGCGTGGTGGGCAGCATCATCGCCGCGGTCATCAGGATCCATGCGGCCGCATAGAGCGCCGCCGGCACCAGCACCTCACCCGCGGGCAGGGCACGGCACAGGAACGCCGCCGGTCCGGAGACGGTCCAGTCGTCGTGTTCCAGGTAGCGGCCGAAGGGGCTGCGCGACCAGGCCCAAAGCGCGAACCAGGCCAGCGCCACCAGCGCGGCCAGCACCGGGACGAACACGCGTCGGTGATGCGAGGCGCGCCCGCGCGGCACGCCCACGGCCACGTTCATGCGTCGAAGACGAAGGTGCTCTGCAGCGCGTTATGGTTGGAGATGTCGAGGTCGATGCCCAGGTCGGCGTTGCGCGAGCGGTAGCGCGGGGCCTTGCCGACCCACACCGGTGCGCCCGGCACCGTGGAAAAGATCGTGTCCGACAGCGTGGTCAGCCCGCCGGTGGTGCCCTTGTACGGCTCCAGGCTGGCGAAGTAGTTGGCGCCGATCTCGAGTTCGCCGCTGCCTTCCTGGACCGTGAACCGGATCGGCGCGCGCTTGACCGATACCACCGTGCCGATCAGCTTGGCGAGTTCCGCCACCGGTCCGCCGGCCTGGCCGGTGTAGACCTTGAGCAGGGCCTTCTCCTGATCGTCGCTCGCGTTCTCGTCGACGTAGATCGCGGCGCTCCAGTTGCCCTGCAGGATGTTGCCGGGCACGTGCGCCACGGCGGCGATCGTGTTGCCGCCGACGTCCACGCCGTCGACCGTGCCCTTGTCGATGCGCCAGGCCACGATGGTGTCGCAGGTGCCGTTGTCCGGATCCTCGCCGATCCAGCACGGACACAGGACATTGCAGTTGCAGACCTCGAGCAGACGGCCTTCCAGGTGATAGCTCATAGGACCCTCCATGACACCGCTTGAGCGCGGCAATGGAAATCCATAGTAGGGAGCGAACCCGATAAGTCAAACCGCGCCGCGCGCAGCGCGACATCTGTTACGCGCGGCGTGCAAACACGTCGATGCAGCTCTACTTGCCGATGCAGAACTTCGAGAAGATCACGCCCAGCAGGTCGTCGGCGCCGAACTCGCCGGTGATCTCGTTCAGCGCGTTCTGCGCGAGGCGCAGTTCCTCGGCGAGGAGGTCGAGCGCCTGCGCCTGGCGCGCGAGCAGCGCGTCGGCTTCGGCCAGGTGCGCCGCGACGCGCCGCAGCGCGTGCACGTGCCGCTCGCGCGCGATGTAGACGCCTTCGGGCGCGGATTGCCAACCGGCGACTTCGAGCAACTGGCGACGCAGCACATCGAGGCCGGCGTGCGTCCTGGCCGACAGCATCACGCCCTCGTGCGGCCCCGCCGCGACCGCATCGACCTTGTTCCAGACGTCGATCACCGGCACGCCGGCACTCAGCTTCTCCTGCAGCGATGCGGCGATCGCGCGATCGCCTTGCCGGTAGTCGTGCGACTCCGCGCGCGTGAGGTCGTGCAGGAACAGCACGGCGTCGGCGTTCTCGATCTGCCCCCAGGCGCGCTCGATGCCGATGCGCTCGACGTGGTCGCTGCTCTCGCGCAGGCCCGCCGTGTCGATCACGTGCAGCGGCACGCCCTCGATCTGGATGGTTTCGCGGACCACGTCGCGCGTGGTGCCCGGCACGGGAGTGACGATCGCGAGCTCCGCGCCGGCCAGTGCGTTGAGCAGCGAGCTCTTTCCCGCGTTCGGCTGCCCCGCGATCACGACCTTGATGCCCTCGCGCAGCAGCGCGCCCTGCCGGGCGTGGCCCAGCACGCCTTCGAGCGAGGCCCGCAGGCGGTCGAGCTGGCCTTGCGCGTCGGCCTTCTGCAGGAAATCGATCTCCTCTTCCGGGAAATCGAGCGTCGCCTCCACCAGCATGCGCAGATGGATCAGCGCGTCGCGCAGCTCGTGGATCTCCCGCGAGAAAGCCCCGGCCATCGAGCGGCTCGCACTGCGCGCCGCCGCTTCGGTGCTGGCGTCGATCAGGTCGGCGATCGCCTCGGCTTGCGCCAGGTCGATCTTGTCGTTGAGGAACGCGCGCTGCGTGAACTCGCCCGGCTGCGCCACGCGCAGGCCCATCGCGGCGCCCGCCTCGAGGCAGCGCGCCAGCAGCAGCTGCAGCACCACCGGCCCGCCGTGCGCCTGCAGCTCGAGCACGTCCTCACCGGTGTACGAATGCGGCGCGGGGAAGTGGATCGCCAGGCCCTGGTCGATCGGCTGGCCCTGGGCGTCGAGGAAGGGCAGGTAGGTCGCCTCGCGCGGCTTGAGCGCGCGGCCGCACACCGCCTCGACGATGGGCGCCACCGACTTCGCCGACACGCGCACGATCCCCACCGCGCCGCGGCCAGGGGCCGTGGCGATGGCGGCGATGGGGTCGGCGAGTTGCGAGAGCACGGGTGCCATGAAGAAGGGGGCCGGCGGCCCCCTTGTTTTAACTGAACTTCGGCAGATTGAACTGCGGCGGCACACCCATGCGCTTGTTGATCAGCCACTGCTGCGCGATCGACAGCACGTTGTTGGTGATCCAGTACAGCACCAGGCCGGCCGGGAAGAAGAAGAACATGACCGAGAAGGCGAGCGGCATGATCCACATCATCTTCGCCTGCACCGGGTCGGGCGGCGCGGGGTTCAGCGCGGTCTGCAGCAGCGTCGTCAGCGTCATCACCACCGGCAGGATGTAGAAGGGGTCCGGTGCGGAGAGGTCGTGGATCCAGCCGATCCACGGCGCGCCGCGCATCTCCACCGACGCCAGCAGCACCCAGTACAGCGCGATGAACACCGGGATCTGGATCATGATGGGGAAGCAGCCGCCCATCGGGTTGACCTTCTCCTCCTTGTAGATGCGCATCATCTCCTGCTGCATCTTCTGCGGGTCGTCCTTGAACCGCTCGCGCATGGCCATGACCTTGGGGTTGATGGCCTTCATCTTGGCCATGCTCTCGTAGCCCTTGGCCTGCAGCCAGTAGAAGGCGATCTTGATCAGCAGCACCAGCGCCATGATCGACCAGCCCCAGTTGCCGATGAACGTGTGCAGCTTGGCGAGCAGCCAGTACAGCGGCTTGGCGATGATGGTGAGGCGCCCGTAGTCCTTCACCAGTTCCAGCCCCGGCTCGATCTTCTCGAGCTGGCGCTCGTCCTCCGGCCCGGCGAAGAAGCGCGCGTCCACCGCCTTGGCCTGGCCCGGCGCGACGGCCGCCACCGGCGCGATCATGCCGACGGCGTAGTTGCTGGTGCCATCGAGCTTGCGCACGAACAGCTCGCGCTTGACGCCTTCCGGCAGGATCCACGCGCTCGCGAAATAGTGCTGCACCATCGCGACATAGCCGGTGGTCGATTCCTTCTGGAAATCGGCCTTGTTCTTGTCGATGTCGCTGAAGTCGACCTTCTGGAATTTCTGCTCCGCCGTGTACACCGCGGGGCCGGTGAAGGTCGAATAGAAGGACGAGCCCGACGACAGCTTGCTGCCGTCACGCACGATCTGCAGGTACAGCTGCGGCGACACCGGCGCCGCGCCGGCGTTGACCACCTCGTGCCTGACCGGGATCTCGTACGAGCCGCGCTTGAGCGTGTAGGTCTTGACCAGCTTGACGCCGTTCTTCTCGCCCTCGAAGCGCACCGTCATCTGGTCCTGGCCGTCCTTCAGCTGCTTGTCGCCGCTGAACGCCATCACCGTCTTGTGGTTCGGGAAATCGCCGCCGATCAGGCCCGACTCTGCCACGTAAGTGTGCGGCGGCGTCTCGTTGAGCAGGACGTAGGGCCCTTGGCGATCGTCGCTGGGCTCCTTCAGGAACTCGCTGCGGATGAGCGAGCCGCCTTCGGTATCGAAGGTCAGGCGCATCAGGTCCGTGGTGACCGTGATCTTCTCGCTGGCCGCCGAAGGCGCCGCGGTCGGCGTGCCCGGCACGGCGCCGGGCGCGGCGCTGGCCTGGGGCGCGGAACTGCTGGCGCTCGGCACGCTCGACGGGCCGGTGGGCGCCTGAGCGGTGGCGACTTTCTTGGGCGCTTCGGGGAAGAAGGTGGCGCTGCGGCCGTTGTAGACCTGCCACTTGTCCCACAGCAGCACCAGCGTGAAGCCGAAGATCACCCACAGGATGGTGCGTCGGATGTCGGTCATGAGTTCTTCTTGTGTAGGGAAGTCGTGAGATGAGAGAAGAGGCGCGGCTTTTCGAGCGGCACCGGATCGTGGCCGCCGGCGCACCAGGGGCCGCAGCGCACGATGCGATGCGCGGCGAGGCAGGCGCCCGCCAGCGCGCCATGGCGCTGAAGGGCTTGGGCCGCGTACACCGAGCAGCTCGGCTCGTAGCGGCACACCGGCCCCATCCAGGCGCCGAACGTCAGCTGCCAGCCGCGCACCAGCCCAAGAAGCACCCGGCGCATCACGCCTCCGCCCGCTGGAAGAGCTGGACGAGCTCGCCGCGCACGGCGCGCTTGAGCGGCTCGGACGTGGCGCTGGCGAACTGCGCCCGGTCGAAGCCGGTGCGCAGGCGCACGACGTACGCGGCGGGGGTGAGGGACGCGGCTTCGCTCACGGAATAGATCTGGCGTTTGATCGCGTTGCGCGTGACGGCCCGCTTGGCCCAGCGCTTGGGCAGGACCACGCCGATGCAGGCTTGTTCGGACGGCATGCGGTGCAGCGCGAAGTGCGCGGTGCGGGCGACGATGCCGGCGGCCAGGACGGCCTGGAATTGCGCCCGCGTCTTCAGCCGCTGCACGGAAAGTGCCGCCGGCGGGCGCGCGGTCGTCAGACAGCCAGGCGCTTGCGGCCCTTGGCGCGGCGGGCGTTGATGACGGCGCGGCCACCGCGGGTCTTCATGCGGACCAGGAAGCCGTGGGTGCGGGCGCGGCGCACTTTCGAGGGTTGGTAGGTGCGTTTCATGATTCGTTCTCAGGGAAACCCATGATTATCCTTGAAAAACCGCCGCGCCGCCAAGAAGATGGGCGGCCCTGACATAGCCGCCGGGCTTTGTCAAAGGCAGCTTAAGCACGTTGCCGCTGGGCTTCATCGCCAAAAATGTCTTTGTGGACAACATGCGGGCAATCTAGAATCCGCCGCTTTCCGACAATCACAATATCCACAGAAGGCAACTGCCGACAATGAGCGAGGGGCACAAGAGCAGCCTGGCGGCTGGCGCGAGTCTTTCCGCGGGCGACAGCCTGTGGCAGGCCTGCATCGACCAGCTGGCGCAGGAGCTGCCGGAGCAGCAATTCAACACCTGGATCAAGCCGCTGGCGGCCCAGGTCTCCGACGATTTTTCCAGGGTCACGGTGTTCGTGGCCAACCGCTTCAAGCTCGACTGGATCAGGGCGCAGTACTCCGGCCGCATCGCGGCCATGCTGGAGAAGATCTACGGCCAGCCGGTGCAACTCGAGTTAGCGCTTGCTCCGCGTGAGACAACGAGCAGGCCTTATCTCGCGGCCGCCAATTCCGAGATCGGCCCGGCGGTGGAAACCGCCGACATCCCGGACGAATCGCAGCCCAGCGGGTTCAAGAACCGGCTGAACACCGCGCTGACTTTCGACACCCTGGTCGAGGGCACGGCCAACCGCATGGCGCGGGCGGCGGCGATGCACGTCTCGGGCACGCCGGGACAGTTGTACAACCCGCTGTTCATCTACGGCGGGGTCGGCCTGGGCAAGACCCACCTGGTCCACGCGGTGGGCAACAAATTGCTGGCCGACCGGCCCGGCGCCAAAGTTCTCTACATCCATGCGGAACAGTTCGTCTCCGATGTGGTCAAGGCCTACCAGCGCAAGACCTTCGACGAGTTCAAGGACAAGTACCACTCGCTCGACCTGCTGCTGATCGACGACGTCCAGTTCTTCGCCAACAAGGACCGCACCCAGGAGGAGTTCTTCAACGCCTTCGAGGCGCTCCTGGCCAAGAAAAGCCACATCGTGATGACCTCGGACACCTACCCGAAGGGCCTGGCGGACATCCACGAGCGGCTGATCTCGCGCTTCGATTCGGGCCTGACGGTGGCCATCGAGCCGCCCGAGCTCGAGATGCGCGTGGCCATCCTGATCAACAAGGCCCGGGCCGAGAACGCGGAGATGCCCGAGGAAGTGGCCTTCTTCGTGGCCAAGAACGTGCGCTCCAACGTGCGCGAGCTCGAAGGGGCGCTGCGCAAGATCCTGGCGTACAGCCGCTTCAACCAGAAGGAGGTCTCGATCCAGCTGGCGCGCGAGGCCCTGCGCGACCTGCTGTCGATCCAGAACCGCCAGATCAGCGTGGAGAACATCCAGAAGACGGTGGCCGACTACTACAAGATCAAGGTCGCCGACATGTACTCCAAGAAGCGGCCGGCCTCGATCGCCCGCCCGCGCCAGATCGCGATGTACCTGGCCAAGGAGCTGACGCAGAAAAGCCTGCCCGAGATCGGCGAGCTGTTCGGCGGCCGCGACCACACGACGGTGCTGCACGCCGTGCGCAAGATCGGCGCCGAGCGCCAGAACGTGACCGAGCTGAACCAGCAGCTGCACGTGCTGGAACAGACGCTGAAGGGCTGACCGGTGTCAAGGTACAAAGCTGTGGAGCGTTCCCGCACAACTGAGCCGTTGTCCACAGGGGCGAGCGAAACGGCCGAGTTGTCCTGTTTCCGGAAGCAACCGGAAAGCATGGGCGCCAACAGCCTGGGCCGGTCGGTAAGTGCCTGATGAAAAAGGCGAAAATAGCGGTTGTCCACAGAGGGGCCGCTCCCTTACCTAGCTACTACTAGTTTGAATTAAAGAAACAAAGCAGAAGAGGAAGACATGATCGTCTTGAAGGCAACCCAAGAGAAAGTGCTCGGCGTGCTGCAGTCCGTGGCGGGCATCGTCGAACGCCGGCACACGCTGCCGATCCTGGCGAACGTGTTGATCCGCAAGACCGGCGGCTCGGTGCAGTTCACGACGAGCGACCTCGAGATCCAGATCCGCACGACGGCGGAGCTGGATGGCGACAGTGGCAACCTCACCACCACGGTGGGCGCGCGCAAGCTGATCGACATCCTGCGCACCATGCCCAGCGACCAGACGGTGAGCCTGGAATCGAGCCAGAACAAGCTGCTGCTGAAGGGCGGCAAGAGCCGCTTCACGCTGCAGACGCTGCCGGCCGAGGACTTCCCGCTGGTGCAGGAGGCGCCCACCTTCGGCCCGAAATTCAGCGTGCCGCAGAAGACGCTGAAGGACCTGCTCAATCAGGTCTCCTTCGCGATGGCGGTGCACGACATCCGCTACTACCTCAATGGCATCCTGTTCGTCGCCGAAGGCAAGCAGCTGTCGCTGGTGGCCACCGACGGCCACCGCTTGGCTTTTGCCAATGCGACCCTAGATGTGGAAGTGCCCCGCCAGGAAGTGATCCTGCCGCGCAAGACGGTGCTGGAGATGCAGCGCCTGCTGTCGGACGCCGAGGGCGCGATCGAGATGCAGTTCGCCAGCAACCAGGCCAAGTTCTCGTTCGGCGGCATGGAGTTCGTCACCAAGCTGGTCGAAGGCAAGTTCCCCGACTACAACCGCGTGATCCCCAAGAACCACAAGAACGCCGTCACGCTGGGCCGCGCGCCGCTTCTCGCCAGCCTGCAGCGCACGGCGATCCTCACGAGCGAGAAGTTCAAGGGCGTGCGCCTGAACATCGAGCCGGGCACCCTGCGCGTGGCGAGCAACAACGCCGAGCAGGAAGAGGCCGTGGACGAACTCGACATCGATTACGGCGGCGACGCGATCGAGATCGGCTTCAACGTCACCTACCTGATCGACGCGCTGGCCAACATGGACCAGGACATGGTGAAGATGGAACTGGCGGATTCGAACAGCTCGGCGCTGATCACGATTCCGGAGAACAGCCAGTTCAAGTACGTGGTGATGCCGATGAGGATCTGACGCTCTCGCCCTTGCGCGAAGAGCCCACCGGACCCGCCTTCGTTGGCGGGTTCGGCACTTAAAGAGTTTGCTGAAAGCCCGTTTGATGTCCGAAGAAAACAACCTGACCCCCCCGACCCCAGGCGAGGAAAGCTCCAACTACCAGCCCAAGATCGACCCCCACCAGGCGGGCGCGAGCGAAGGCTATGGCGAAGGCGCGATCCAGATCCTGGAAGGCCTGGAGGCGGTGCGCAAGCGCCCCGGCATGTACATCGGGGACACCTCGGACGGCACGGGCCTGCACCACCTGGTGTTCGAGGTGGTGGACAACTCCATCGACGAGGCGCTGGCCGGCCACTGCGACGACATCGTGGTGACCATCCACACCGACAACTCGATCTCCGTCGTCGACAACGGCCGCGGCATCCCGACCGGCATCAAGATGGACGACAAGCACGAGCCCAAGCGCTCGGCGGCGGAGATCGCGCTGACGGAACTGCACGCCGGCGGCAAGTTCAACCAGAACAGCTACAAGGTGTCGGGCGGCCTGCACGGCGTGGGCGTGAGCTGCGTGAACGCCTTGTCGAAGATGCTGCGCCTGACGGTGCGCCGCGAGGGCAAGGTGCACGTGATGGAGTTCAGCAAGGGCTTCGTGCAGAACCCGATCAGCGAGATGCGCAACGGCGTCGAAGTGCGACCCATGCAGATCCTGGGCGACACCGACAAGCGCGGCACGGAGGTGCACTTCCTGCCGGACACGGAGATCTTCCGGGAGAACAGCGACTTCCACTACGAGATCCTGTCCAAGCGCCTGCGTGAACTGAGCTTCCTGAACAACGGCGTCAACATCAAGCTGGTCGACGAGCGTTCGGGCAAGAGCGACGACTTCTCGGGCGCTGGCGGCGTGAAGGGCTTCGTCGAATTCATCAACAAGGGCAAGAGCGTCCTGCACCCGAACATCTTCCACGCGGTGGGCGACCGCCAGAGCGACCAGGGCACCAACATCGGCGTCGAGGTCGCGATGCAGTGGAACAGCGGCTACAACGAGCAGGTGCTGTGCTTCACCAACAACATCCCGCAGCGCGACGGCGGCACGCACCTCACAGGCCTGCGCGCGGCGATGACGCGGGTGATCAACAAGTACATCGAAGAGACCGAGATGGCCAAGAAGGCCAAGGTCGAAGTCACCGGCGACGACATGCGTGAAGGCCTGACCTGCGTGCTGAGCGTGAAGGTGCCCGAGCCGAAGTTCTCGTCGCAGACCAAGGACAAGCTGGTCTCCAGCGAGGTGCGCGGCCCGGTGGAAGACGTGATCGCCCGCACGCTCACCGACTACCTGCAGGAGCGGCCGAACGACGCGAAGATCATCGTCGGCAAGATCATCGAGGCGGCGCGTGCCCGCGAGGCGGCGCGCAAGGCGCGCGAGATGACGCGCCGCAAGGGCGTGCTGGACGGCATGGGCCTGCCCGGCAAGCTGGCGGACTGCCAGGAGAAGGACCCGGCGCTGTGCGAGATCTACATCGTCGAGGGCGATTCGGCCGGCGGCTCCGCCAAGCAGGGGCGCGACCGGAAGTTCCAGGCCATCCTGCCGCTGCGCGGCAAGATCCTGAACGTGGAGAAGGCGCGCTACGAGAAGCTGCTCACCTCCAATGAAATCCTCACGCTGATCACGGCGCTGGGCACCGGCATCGGCAAGGCGGGCAACGGCACGAACGGCAACGGCAACGGCAAGTCGGACGCCGACGACTTCGACGTCGCCAAGCTGCGCTACCACCGCATCATCATCATGACCGACGCCGACGTGGACGGCGCGCACATCCGCACGCTGCTGCTCACGTTCTTCTACCGCCAGATGCCCGAGCTGGTGGAGCGCGGCCACATCTACATCGCGCAGCCGCCGCTGTACAAGGTGAAGGCCGGCAAGGAGGAGCTGTACCTGAAGGACGGCGGCGAGCTGGACAAGTTCCTGCTGCGCATCGCGCTCAATGGCGCGCAGGTGCACACCGGCGGCGCCAATGCCACGGTGATCGCCGGCGACACGCTGGCCGAACTGGCGCGCAAGCACCAGGTGGCCGAGAGCGTGATCGAGCGCCTGTCGAACTTCATGGACCAGGAGGCGCTGCGCGCCATCGCCGACGGCGTGCGCCTGAACCTGGATACGGTGCAGGACGCGGAAGCGTCGGCCGTCGCGCTGCAGGTCAAGCTGCAGGAGCTCGATCGCCTGCACAACCAGGTGCCGGCCGAAGTGGCGGGCGAGTTCGACGCGCGCACCGACAAGCCGGTGCTGCGCATCAGCCGCCGTCACCACGGCAACATCAAGTCGAGCGTGATCACGCAAGACTTCGTGCACGGCGCCGACTACGCCGCCCTGGCCGAAGCCGCCAACACCTTCCGCGGCCTGTTGCACGAAGGCGCGAAGGTGATGCGCGGCGAGGGCGACCGCCAGAAGGAAGAAAAGGTGAACGACTTCCGCGAAGCCATGCGCTGGCTGATCGCAGAGGCCGAGCGTTCCACCGCCCGCCAGCGCTACAAGGGCCTGGGCGAGATGAACCCCGAGCAGCTGTGGGAAACGACCATGGACCCGAACGTGCGCCGCCTGCTGCGCGTGCAGATCGACGACGCGATCGAGGCAGATCGGGTGTTCACGATGCTGATGGGGGATGAAGTCGAGCCGCGTAGGGACTTCATTGAGACGAATGCTTTGCGGGCGGCGAATATCGACGTTTGAGCAACGTTGTAGGTGCGGACGCAAGCTGAGAATCTGCCAGTCAAAGGATGAGAATCGCCCCGCTCCGATCGCATGCAAGGGAGCTCCAATGAGCGATGAAAACGCAAAGGCCGTCCAAGAGGTTGCAAAGACGGCACGTAGTCTCGTCACCAGGCACTGACTTCTTGCCGGGTGCAGCCCCCGCCGCATTTCTCTTGACTGGCAGCGCCCGCGTGTCGCAGGGCGAGGGCATCGGCATCAGAATCGATAGGCGCGCGACATCGGTAGTCGGGCGCCCCAGAGCCGCAAGGGGGCGCGCATGAAGGTGTTCTGCAAGGCAGGCACGAGCGCGTAGAAAGCGGGCGAAAGGACCCGGAATCAAGCAGGTAGTCGTGCATGCCCGTCTCTCGCCCGGGATAGACGGGCCCTAAGTCGCGCAGCCAGCGACCCGTTTGATGTAACTGCAGCGGTGTGAGCTCAATTGAATTCTCCACTACGGGCCATGTCGATCACCCGTTGCGGCCTCCGGGACGCATTGAAACTGTCGACCAACCAGGTCTGGCCTTGGAAGCCGTCGTGCAGGGTTTCCTGTACCGCCTCCCTCGACCAGAAGGGGTGGATCAACACGAAGCGTTCCTGTCGGCGCTGGTTGCACAGGACCGTGGGCAAATCGAGCCTGCCGGCCGTCGTCGTCTCGAACAGGTCGGGACTGAGGCCGGCAATGTCGCGCGCGAGATCGGCCGCGTCGACATGCCAGTCTTCGAGCTCGGGCGCGGATTGCCAGTTCCCGTCGAGACCGGCGCGCCAGGTCGCGTCGACGAAGAGGCGTAGCGCGGACAGGCTCAATCTCCAGTCCAGCAAGCCGTGATAAGCACGGTTCCCGTATCGTTGCAGGCACACGTAGCACGAGCCTTTGCATTTGCTGCGATGCTCTTCGTCGAGGTAGCGCGAGACGAGCCTGTCATTTCCGGCATCGTGAACCATGCTTTCCATGAGTCGTAACACGAGCGGCCGAGCGCCCTCGGACAGCCTTCGGCAAAAACCTGCGCCATTGGCCAGATAGTCGGCGATCTGGATCACGGGGCGGCCGGCGCGCACGCGGGGTTCGAGCGGGTCGAACTCCTCGGGGTCGATATCCATCTCAAGTGCCGCTCGCTGCACCAGCAATTGCGTGGCGCTCGCGAGCGCGGCACGGACGCCCGTATCAGACGTTCGTCGTCCCACCCGCGACAGGTCGAGGCCGGCCGGGATCGTAGTGGGCGTGAGGAACAGGGCATCTGTCGACTTGCGGGACATCAGCATCACCGACTCCACCGGCTCGCGGCCTTCTACGAGTCGCCGCTGCTCCAGTTCCCCGATCTTGCTTTCCAATAGCGCCTGGTTCGGCAACGCCACGGGTCGGCGTTCCGCCCACACCTTGTGGCGTTTTACGGGCACGAGCGCGAAGCGCACGGGGTCGGAAGCTCCGTCCGACAGGCCCTCGTTGAGCCGCAGGATGCGCGCCTTGTTGGAGGTTCCGACCTCCAGGTTGGCTCCTTTTCCTGAGACTTCGATCCGATTGGACTCGATGGTGACGACGCGCCTGAAGCTGGTCAGGGTCTCGCTCTCGTCACCCGGCCGCGGCTCGAATGCCGTCGTGAACGCGGTCGGGCTCACGTGCTTCTGGTAGCTTGCGGCTGGTACTACGGAGCCGCAGTCCACGCACGCGCCATCCTCCGATGGTGTTTGCGGGTAACTCGCCACGGCTCCGCACACTTCGCACCGGGCGATCCAGCGGCTCTCGTCGCACCAATGGTCGTGGGATCTCACGGTCGAGCCGTCGCCGCGCGGCGCGATCAGCGTGCCGGATAGCCCGATGGATTCGAAGCGCTGCTTGTCCTTGACTAGCGACTTGCCCGGAGCGAACTCGAAAACGGCAAGGTCTAGTTCCCGGTCGACCACGGAGAACTCGGGCTGTCTGGAGCCGGGATTGCGCAGGCCGAGGTACAGCGGGCGCACGCGCGTGGGCATGCCGTACATGGGCAGGATGCCGTGTTCCGCCAGGTACTCGCCCAGCGGTTTGTCGGATCCCTTACCTTCTTCGGACACCTCCCAGAGGGCATGGATCGTGGCGTCCACGGCCAGAAGGTCTCGCAGTTCGGCCGCGAGCTCGCGGTCACGATCCGCGAGCGCGGCGATGTTCCGGTCGCGTGTCGCAACACTCTTCCCGAGAGCGTCGCGCAGGCGCTCTTGCCAATTGGAGTTGACGCGGAACAGTTCGGCCGCGGGCGGGAATTCGCCGTGCGTGTCGCGCAGCGCATCACCAGGGTACCGATCCCCATCCTCCCGCCTGAGCAGGTCGAAGGCAGCCACCAGCCATGCCTTGCGCAAAATTCTGAGCGCGATATCCCGGTGGTCGGAGCTGAGAAAGGGTGGGGGCGGTGGATCGCCCGTGATGGCGGCGGGGGAGCGGAAGTAGTGCAGATCGTGGCTTCGGCTGCGGCAGAGTGTCGCGATGAACGAGAACGCCTGGCCACGGCGCCCGGCTCGCCCGACTCGCTGCTGGTAGTTGAAACGCTGTGGCGGCATGTTCGCCTGGTACACCGCCTGCAACGGACCGATGTCGATGCCCACCTCCATCGTGGTCGTGACGGACAGTAGGTCAAGCTCGCGGGCTCGTCGCTCAAGCGGTTTGACCGGAGCTCCGTCCCTCGCGACGAAGATGCCCTTGAAGGCCCGCAGGCGTTCGGCCGGTGCATCCGTCTGGCCGGTGAGCTCGGCACAGTTCAGGCGAAACACCGCGGCCTCCGCGCGTTCCCCACGCACCATGCGGCGGGACAGGAAATTGGCCAGACGCAGTTCGGAGACTGGCCGCGCTTCCGTCGGGAGCGGCACGAAACATCGCGTGCAGAAGCCTACGCCGTGGTGCAGGTGGACGCGGCCGCAGTTCTCGCAGCGATAGTAACGAGCATCGTCGTCGACGAGTTTCACGTAGAGACCGGTCAGGCGCACGACGCCTTTCGAATGACCGTATCGATCAAGCTCGTTCAGGAGCCCTTCGAGCAGCTCCTGTTTGCGGTCGCCTGCATAGGCATCCGCCAGATTTCTCACACGGGCCGGCCATTGCCGCCAGTTCTCGATGTAGGCAGGGTCCTTCCACCGGTTGCCTTCGACGGCGTAGCTGTCCCCGAGCACGCGCAAGAAGGCGTCCAGACGGTCCGACTCCGGTAATTGCGTCGGCGTGACGGACGGATACCCGAGACCCGTCTCCTCCAGTGCGAAGTACGTCTTCGAGAACAGCACCTCGTACGTGAGTGGACGCTGTTCGTTCACCATCTCGGCACGCGCCTTGCCGGCGTCGCCGAACGCGTCGTTCGAAAGCCAGCGGATTTCACCGTCCGGCGATTGTTCGAGCCACTGGTACCACGGTCTCCCACGGAGCATCTGGATGCCTGCGGGGTCTGTCGGATGGACACCCAGTTCGACGTGGCGGCGCATCAGCGAACGAACCGTAGTGTCCTGGAAAGCATCGGGTTCCAGGATCGCGGCCAGAGGCACCCGGGAGTCCTTCCCGGTATGCTTGGCCATCTCCAGGCGCTTGTGCAGTTCGATCGCCTTCTGGAAATCCATGGCCGCGTAGGCGGCCTGGAAGTCCCGTTCAAGCATGTCGATGTCTACGCTCTCACGCTCCGCCTGAATCCGCGCGATCTCGGACACCAGTAGCTGGCGACGCATGTCCTGGTGATGCCGACGCTCGATGTCGAGGGCGGCCCGGGCCGCATCCTGGCGGCTGTCCGAAAACACGATGGACTTGGACGCGGTGCCGCTCGCATGCAGCAGCGAGAAGACCTCGGTTGCCAGCAGCTGCGAGGCTTTCGAAAAGCCAGTGCGGAAGCTGCGCAGCGGCGAGAGGGAGCCTGCGCCTCGCCTGCGGTGCGTGTAGTCGGTGCCGCAGCAGGGGCAGACCCTGGGGAGGGCCGATCCGGCCACCCGCCGATTCGCATGCGACACAAACAGCCGTCCTGCGACCGCGTGGCTGCCGGCGGTGCCTCGCTGCAGGAGCACGCTGTTGCGAGTGTCCAGGAAGCGCTCCGGCCAGCTCTCCTCGGTGTCGCCTTTCTTCGGGTCGCGCGTGCTCGGCCAGAACAGCGCGAACTCCTCGTGCGCCATGTTCTCATAGAGCGACTCGGACGAGCGTTCCGGCATATCCTCTAGGTCGGGGGCCGTCGTGAGCATCTCCGAGGCGCCGCCGAGATTCTCGCGGCTGCGGTGTCCGCCGGCATAGATCTCCCCGCAGGCTTCGCAGTACACGAGCTCGAACAGCCGTCGAACTCGGTTGTCGCTGCCCTCGGAATGCGTCAGGCCGCGCTCGACAGTCGGTGCGTCGAAGTGAACGGCGGCGCCGTCCTGTCGGAGCGTGGCGAACAGTCCCTCAAGGCTCCTGAAAAACGCATGCACCCGCACGCTGGGAAGTGTCCCGGGCACCTTCTCGCCGTACACGCCGCCCGGCCCCGTGCGGTCGCCTAGCCCGCGCAGGATGCAGAATCCCTGGAGGGCCCGCATGTGGAGTTCGCTCCGTCCACCGAAGAGGGATTGCGCCAGCTCGCATGCGCCGGTTGCCTTGGGGGCTTCGTCGCCCGAGGTGCAACAGGCATCGACCAAAGCGGCCGATATTTCGGTGACCAGCCGAGCGGCGATACGGTCCATGTCGCCGTCCACCGGAAGGCCCATGGCAGAGGCCGCGTCGGTGACGAGCCGGTCCAGCCGGTCATTGCGCTGCTCGATCCGGGGAACGAAGCGATCCGCACCTTCGGAGAGCGTGTCGACCACTGCCGCGAACTGTCGCGGATCGAAGGGTCGCTTGGCCTCGCCCGATTGCCTAACGGGTTGGCCACGCACGACGCTACTGAGCCAAGTGGTCGCGGAGTCGTCGCCGGGGTCGTCTTCCGACGCGGAGGTGCCGAAGGTCCCAAAAAACTGCCTGAGGTAAGTTGCGGTCTCGTCTGCTTGGTCCCCATCGGTGGGCAGGGATGCACTTGATCCCAGGATGCGGAGCTTGTGTCGCATGCCGGGTTCTGACAGGCCCAGGCGCGCGAGCAGTGTGCGTAGGAGCCCCACGACCTCGCTGCCCGCAGAGCCGCGGATTAGATGCAGTTCGTCGAGCACAAGGAAGAAGGAGGCGCGCGGATCGTCCCTGAGCCACTTCGCCGTCGCTTCCCAGATGGGAGCTTCGACCTCCCGAACGAGCATCGTGGCAAGCATCGACGTATTCGTGACTAGGACGTCGGGCGGCGACAATTGCATGTCCCATCGGGACACCAGTTCACCACCGTCTACTGACGGGAACATGTACCGGGTTTCCTCGGGATCCGGAACGGCGGCGCCTTCGCGGCGCGCCTGCTCCGCCTTCCTGCGCTCCCGCTCGTCATGCGCTCGCGCAGTGTCCTGGTCGGCCTGTATTGCGCGCATGCGCTCGGCGAGGGTCTCCATCGCGTTCGCCAGCCTCTTGCGCTCGCCGGGATCGTCGGCAAGCCGAGGATGCGACAAATGCCCGGTGACCGGGGCGTCACTCGTATATCGGCCGAAGAAGATCCGGTTGCCGGCGAATCGCTCGTCCATGACTGCGTGCGCGCCCGGCGAATCGAAGGTGCGGCGCAGGCGCGCCATCTGGTCTTCGACCAGCGCATTCATGGGATATAGAAGGAGCGCTCGCACCCCCTTGGGTCTTCCCTCGTGTTCGAAGCTGCGCCTCGCGCGGAACTCCCCTCCGCGTTCGAACCACGTTTCCAGATCGGGTTTGCGTTTGGGCGCCGGCCACGTGACTGCCTCGGCGGCGAGCGTGGCCAGGATCGGGAGCATGAAGGACTCGGTCTTGCCCGAGCCCGTGCCGGACGTCACGATGCCGGGGTGTCCCGGCTTTGCACCACGCCGGAGCATCTCCCATTGGTGCGTGTAGGGCTTGAAGAGACTGCGACGCCTGCAAGGGCCTTCTTCGGCGTCCTGTCCGGGAAACAACCCAGACAACGTCAACTCGACGAAAGCGCGGCGGGCATCCACGGACATATCGCCGAGCGGATCGCCGTCCCGCGGCACGGTGACCAGTGCTTCAAGCGGCTGGTCGTTCTCGCGGTAGCGGGGCACCGGTTCGAGCATGAGGTCCGTGGCGAGCACGCCCGGACGGCGAAGCAGTGCCCGACGGGCATCGGACAGTTCTTGATTCCGGATCCGAAAAGCGGTATCGAGGTAACTGAGCCAGAACTCGCGGATGCGTTCGAAGCCTCCGATAGGGTCGAGCATGTGTGCTTCCTTATGGGTGGATCGTCAAGCCCGGAAATGCAGCGACTCCGTCGCTTCGAGGCCGAGCACAATGGCGTGGGGCAATTCCTTGTCGACGTTCTCGGCGAGATAGCGGGTCCACGCAAGCGAGATGGCTTGGGCATCTGCACTACCGACTTCTTCTAGGCGCAAGCGCAGTCGCACGGCCCGGCCGATCGTGGAGAACGTCTTGCCCGTTTCGGCGAGCGTCATCATCTGCGCCGGGTCCACGGCGGGACGTTCCAGGGTCGTCCAGCGTAGTCTCCGGGCGTCGACAGGTGTAACCAGGGCCGCTGCCGGAACACTAGCTTTCGGATCCGCACGGGGCCGCAACGGCACAAAGATCCGGCTCAGACCGGCGGCACCCGGATACTGCTCGTCGACAGCCGATCCGCCGCAGGCGGTCGCGACCATTAGCAGATTCGGGGGGCGGTCCGGGCCGCGTAACACGTCGCCCAGCGAGCTCGCCCACAGATGGAAAGGCGATGCGTCCAGCATCGACAGGCACACGAGCACGGTTTCCTGCGGATGGGCGACGGCACGTTGCCACGCCAGAGCGAAGGCGGTGCACCTTCCTGTGGCCGGAATGCGCCAGATGTCGTCCAACCCGATCACACTCGGGTCCAGCACCTGCCGCCGCACGCGGCCGCCGGAAATGGCTCGCGCATAGGCGTCCAGGGAAACGTCCGCGCTGGGCCCCAGAAGCAAGACTGGTTCACCGGCGCGCGCGAACGCGTCCAGGAGGGTCAGATCAGCCACGAGAAGACCATGGAGGCGCGCTGCGGTAGCGAGGCTCTCGTGAAGCTGGGGGACTGTGATTTCCGAGACCTGAGGGGCGCAAGCGCCGCCCCACCACGGCGGAATCGGGGATGGCAGCAGGGCTGCACTGGATTCTCCCGCCCCATGCAGCAAAGACTCCAGTCGGTTTGCGAAAGCGGCAACTCCCTCGATTTCGTCTGAACCGGTCGTTTCGATCCGGTCGCGCAGACCTTCCGCGAAGGAGCGGACTTCCGCCCTGAGGGTGTCTCGGGCGTCGCGAAGGCTCTTCTCCTCTTCGGCGGCCTGCCGAATCCGCTCGGTTTCCTGGGCCCTTTCCGTCTGTGCGTGGGCAAGTGCCTGTTCGGCTTCCGCCAAGAGCGCCTGCTGATTTGCGCAGCGAATGCGCGCCGCCTCGGCATCTTGTGTCTGTCGCGCAAGGTCCGCTCTTGCGCTCTCGATCTGCGTCCTCAGCTCGGTGATCGTGGCACGTTCCCGTTCCGCATCGGATCGATGCGACGCGAGTTGCTCGCGCAAAGATGCGAGGTCCGCGTCGAGCCGTTCGCGCGCGCGGGTTTCCAGCTCGGGCCGGAGCTCCTCCTCGCGTTGACTCACCGCCTCGGCAAGCAGGGCTTTGCCTTCCTCCGTCTCAAGAAGTAGTTTGCGGAACTCTTCGATCGCTCCGAGCTCTCGGGCAAGGCGTGGCCAGTCCTCGCGTAGCCGATCGACGAGCGCGGTGAATTCGTGACCCTCCCCCGCGGACGTGCGCAGTTCGGTCAGCGCGCGTTCGATGCGGCGAAACAGCGATTCGTCGCTGGGGGCCCGCAGCATCGAATGACTCGTCAGCGCTTGACGATACCGGTTAATCACCCTGGATAGGACCTCCGCGTCGGAGGACCAGTCGAGGGTCGCCACGATCGGTCCCTGCGGGTATTCGCCAGATGGCAGGTACTGGAAACCCCTCACCAGCCCGACATCGGCCCAAGCCGGGTCGGAGACCTGCAGGGCCACAATGCCATCCCCGGGCTTGGCAATCCAGAGCCCTCGGTGATGCGCTTCGAACCGAAGCACGCTGCAGCGGCCACCGGTGAAGAGTGCCAGCACCTGACGGGCCTGGTGCGGTGGCAAGTGGATGCCTTCGTTCATGAGGCGGTGCCTCGCCTCCGGCAGCGGCAGGTGCGAAACATCCACGATCGGGATGGCTCGGGCCGGCTTCGTCGCGTGCTTCTCCGACGAGTTGCCCTGCACGTGGATGCCGAACACCCAGAAGCTCTCGATCATCCTGGTGTTGCCCAGGTCCGACGGCTTGACTCGGATTCGCGTGTTCACTGCGTTGCTACGATCGACCTTGACCCAGCCACCGTCGACCCACTCGGCGAGTGGCTCCATGAGGCCATAGAGGTGGTTAACCTTCTCCAGGCGCCCCAGCCAGAGGCCCTCTCCGGCCATCCCTTGCGTTTCGTCGTTCATCTTCCAGTACCCGTTGCGAGGTGTCTTCCCGTGTTCCCCCGGTGTCGGGCGATCCCTATTCGATCGGATGACCGTGATTGGGCCATGGGTGCGTGCATGTCGCCGATATACCGAGGGCCAAGGCAATTCGCGATCGCCAGCAGGGACTCGTTTGTGGACCGGTAGGCATATGTCCAGCCGTTCTCGCTCATTACCGGCCCGGGAGCCTCCAAGGTGGTCAGGTACGACGTGCGGGCCAGGTGAATCGGCAGATGACCCTCGGAGATGCACCGAAGCAGCTGCCGATCGCCGCTCGTGAACATGGCTTCCCCACTCAGCCGATACGCCTCCGCGAGTGCGACCGTCCGAGAGCGGGTCCTGACGAGCGCGCGACCCCTGTATCCCACGACATAGATGTCGGCGCGATCGGATTGCGGGCGTCGGTACCGGTCCAGCGTTACGCGGCCGGCATCGCGTGTCGCGTGGGTGAAGGTGCCCAGGCGCCAGTCCCATCGGGCAGCAAGTTCGTGTCGCGCTGGATCGTCGTCGGTCACCGGCCAGCAGCGTGGAGCCGCGACAGCGATGGCCTGCCGCGGCAGCTCGCAGGACCAACCGAGCTCCGAGCAGAATCGGGTGGGCTCGACATCCAGCGCGAGGGAGGTCGTCGGAGAGAACGGGCCCATGCCTGCGATGCTTTGGAATTTCCCGCCGAGCGAAAGCGCGGTTTCCCGAAATCGACGCCGGATGGTAGCGCTCGCGCTACCGGTGAGTGCCATGGCGTGGTTCCAGCCGCTGCCCATCGAGAGGAGGCGCGGCGGCCTGAGCCACCATCTTCTGGCTTTCCAGCGGACCGAGCCGGTGCACAGCAGCCATTCCGCCTCTTCCAGCGCACGCAGGATGTCCCATGGCGAGGGACCTGGCAGGAGCTCGCGCACGAGTTCGACCAGATCGGACTCGGCCCACCCGGAGCGGCCGCGTGCGTAGACGATTTCAAGGAAGTCGTCGAATGCTTGGCTATCCGGGCGCACATCAATTTCCGACTCGATCGTCCCGCAACGGGCAGTCAGCGGTCCCCAAGCCTCTTCGCGACATTCCGGTATCTCTAGCCAGTCCGGACCGGGGCGCGTCGTATCAAGCTGCTCGGGCGCGTCCGCGGTGAACTTGAGAGACTTCTCGTAGGCGAGGGCTGGAGCACGACCGACACTCTCCTCCAGCCTGAAGCGATAGGTACCCTCCAGGGGTTGCTTCGACTCCAGGCGGACGCGACCATCCCGCGAGTCGTGAAGAGCCGGGATTTCCGATGCGAGCGGCGTCGAGCTGAGCCCGACACTTCCCTTCCCCTGTCGGATCAGCCAAGGCAAGGCGGGAGGACGTCCAAGCCATCCCGCTCGAGTGTGGATGCCGCCTTCGACGCGGAGGGGGTCGGGAAGACTGTCGTCGGTGCCGATGCCCAAGGCGTGCATCGCGTCGGCAGCCTGGACACCGCTCAAGGGACCGATGATCCACCAGTGTTCCGTCGCCTTCTTGGTCGCGAGGGTCCCCAGCCGGGCGAGTCTGGTCAGCCGAACCGTCGTCGCGAGGAAGAGCACCCGCCGTTGGTCGGCTGGTTTTCTAGTTTCGAAGCTCCAGATTCCGTAGCGCTCTTCGACGAAGGGCGCCGCACCGGAAGCCAGACAGCTCACCAGCCGCTGCAGAACCCCACGCGATCCGGCCCATGCCGTGATCCGCGATGTGGCTTCGTCCAGCCGGCACTGTAGGCTGTCATCCGGCCCGCTGCGCTCGGTGCCGTCCCGTTCGTAAAGACTCGCGCGTATCGAGCTCTCCGAGAGAGATGTCCCGAGGACCAGCTCTGCCCGGGACAACACTGCGACCGGCTTGGGTTTCACGGCTTTGCCCAAGGCGCCGCACACCACCGCCCAGAACCTGTGGAACTGCAGCAGAGAAGCCTCTCGGTAATACAGCTGGCTGTATTCGTCCCAAGCCACCACCATTTGCGCGCGGTATCCCGCAGTCTCGGAGATCCTCCCCTGCAGGGCGCGCGCCGCGTCGTCAGGTGTCCGGATCCGCCCGCGCAGAGTGCGATTCCCCTCGAACTCGATGCGCAATTGCCGGATGTCCCGCCAACTCGGAAAGCTGACGGCGTTGGTCATGCCGATGTGCTCCCCGGGCCCCTTCGCCGGAAGAATGACGGCGCGCACCGGCAGCCCGGCCTCCCGCTGCTTCCGCGACCAATCGACCAACTTCTCCCAAAGGGTGGGCAAACCACCGCGTCGGCCGAAGGTCCGGGTCGTTCCGTACAGGCGTTGTAAATTGGCCCCGAACTCCTGTGTTTGTTCGTTCTCGTCCGCGCACGCGACTACCGCACAAGTCAGCACCAGAAAACGGAAGAAGCCGGGAGACTCAGGGTAGGGCCAGGGCTCGTGCCAACCGTCAGCGAGCACACTAGCCACCCGACTTTCGCCGACGCAGCCCTCAAGCAAGGTGGGGATGGCCGCATCCGCACTTGTTTCGAGAGCCTCGCCGAGTTCCTCGCGGGACGCATCGAGGTACGCCAGTGGCCCAGCGCCCCCACTGCCGTCCGCATGGAGGTAGTGCAGCACGAGCTTTCGCTCGACTTCCCTCGGGGAAGCCCGTCCGGACCCCTCGCTATTGCTTCTCATCGTCCTGCCGCCGGATCACGCCGGTCGGTCGCATCCTCCGCCACGGGATTGTTGCCGCTCGGTGCGTGCTCGCCAATCACCCGAAAGCGTTGCTTTCGACAATGCAGGCGACAAGCGAGAATGTTCCAGAAGAAGGAGCGCTACAACAGGGCTTCCCCTCGGGCGAGCCGATGTTTTCAGGACGGCGAGCGGCGATTTTGGCGAACTTCGCAGAGATAGATGTTCCCAGCCGGTTGCCGATTTGCTCCATGGCAGTTCGACACCCTTGACGTAGCTGGCCGGATCCTGTTCGAGACCCTGAGCCCGCGCACGTGGAGTCATACGTTCACCGCGCTGTTTCGCAGCATGCCGCGACCGCCCCCTCGAGCTTTTCCCTGCTTTTCGGTAGCATGCAGGCCCAGTTCAAGGGCAAGTCATGAAATGCGCGGGGTTGTTCGCCGGGATCGGCGGGATGGAGTTGGGCTTGGCGGCCGCCGGGCACGAACTCGAGTACCTTTGCGAAATCTCCCCCGCGGCGCAGGCAGTTTTGACGCAGCGGTTCGGAGGCATTCCGCTGGACAGCGACATCCGGAAGGTCCAGTCGCTGCCGGAAGTGGACATTCTGGCGGCCGGTTTCCCCTGCCAAGACCTCAGCCAAGCTGGGCGCGGCGCTGGAATCGCGGGCGAAAACTCCGGCCTCGTGAACGAGATCTTTCGCCTTGTCAGCCGAGCCAAGCGGAAGCCCTCGTGGCTGGTACTTGAGAATGTTCCTTTCATGTTGGCGCTGCGCCGGGGCCGAGCAATGGAACACGTGGTCGATCAGCTTGAGGAACTCGGCTATCGGTGGGCGTATCGAGTCGTAGATGCCCGCGCTTTTGGCATCCCTCAGCGACGCCGAAGGGTGATCATTCTCGCCAGCAGGGCCGAGGATCCCGAAGACGCGCTTCTCGCGCCTGATTGGGGTGAGCCGCCCAATAACGTGCGTCGAGATACAGGGCGTGGCTTCTACTGGACGGAGGGGAACACGGGGCTAGGCTGGGCGCCAGGTGATGTTCCGACGCTCAAAGGCGGATCCGGGATCGGGTTGGCATCTCCGCCCGCTGTCTGGTTCCCAAGTAAGCGGTCGATCGAGATTCCCTCCATTCGCGACGCAGAGCGCCTTCAGGGCTTCGACGCGGATTGGACCGAAGTGGTGGAGCGGGATCACGGCGTGTCGCAACGGTGGAGGCTTGTCGGAAATGCGGTGTGCGTGCCGATGCTTGAGTGGGTGGGATACCGACTTGAGACGAACGAGACCTACGACTCCAGTTTGAATCTTGCATGGGATTGGGACGTGCCCAGGTGGCCCACCGCCGCGTGGGGTGGTCGCGGTAAGCGCTATGCAAGTGCCGTGTCGGAGTGGCCCTGCTTCATTCCGCGCGAGACGATCAACGCGTTTCTGCGCTACCAATCACGACCGCTCTCGCAGCGAGCCACGCAGGGATTCTTGAAGAGGGCCCTGGCCAGCAACTTGCGATTCGAGAGTGGTTTTCTGGACGACGTCGCTTTTCACGCCCAAGTAATGGCGCTGGTGCCATAGCAGAAGCCAGAACCAGCCGGCGGCTCCGCTTCGCCGCAGGGGCATGCGCGACGGAGTCGACGAATCGCTGGATGCAATTACGCAAAGCCAACTATCGTGGTCCCAGTCATCTCTGGCGAGCGCCGCCAATGCCTGCGGACGAGCGCGAATCGTGTGCACTCCAGAGACGCGTTCATTGGGTCGGGCAACGCGATCTGCTCGATGAGGACTTCGGCGTTGTCGACACGCGTGTGTTGTCCGGCAACCTAGATGGCGCAGTTGCAGGCTCAAGGCAACGGACGGGTGCACGTCGTGAACCCGGAGCTTTGGCAGGGGGTAAGAGGCGCCGGTGATGGTCTCAAGCACCCGCTCAGCGAAGGCTGAGCCGCACCCGGGAAATTCGACCTGCATCAAGGTGCTTCTGCGTAATGCTCTCTCGCCATTGCTAGTTCGCAGCGACAACGCCGAACGTGCTGCGCGATCTGCTCCACTGCCCCACCAATAGCCACATGTTCCCAGATCCGAAGAACCTCCCAGCCCGCCCTGGTGAGCAGTAGTTCGGTCTCTGCGTCGCGCCGCCGGTTCGACTTGATTTTCTGAGACCACCACTCGGTATTTGAGCGAGGCGTTGTCGCATGCTGCGGGCAGCCATGCCAGAAGCAGCCGTCGAGGAAGACCGCGAGACGAATCGCGGGGAACGCGATATCGATGCTACGCCGAGTCATCCCAGGGACTGGCAGATGTTTGCGAAACCGCAGCCCTTGTCGGTGGAGCATGGCCCGTATCTCGACTTCGCGCGGATTGTCTCGTCCTGGCGTAGCAGCCATGCGCTTGCTGACTGCGGGGTCGGTCCGCCTGCCGACTCGAGCCGCGCAATCTTTGTTCGTCATTGGATGTCTGTAGGGTTGGTGATCGGTGTTCCGCAATCTGGACAAGCGCATTTTTAACCGCCACGGATCCAAGTAAAAATGAAGATGTTGAAAAGCCGTACGCTGCGCCGTCAATGGCGCACAGATGCTGCAAAGGACTCAGGCCGCGTGGCCAGCGCGCACTTGTGACGCTACGCGAATGGTGTCCAGTAGCACTGTGCGTTGAGTCCCTTCAACTCTCGACGTGCTAAGACTGAAATATCACGTCTCGGTGGTACTCCAAGTAGTTGAGCTGCTTGGAGCTAAATGTGCACGTCAGGGTAGAAGGCAGGTGTAGCCGGTCGCGGTTGTCTTCGGTCAATATCGGCGACACCAACAAGTCACCTTCATGACTAAATGAAATCAATCCGCGATCAAACAGAAAGTCAGCGTGAGGGGCCAGAAGCAATCCATTGCTGCCGTCAAGCCGCTCTGTCGAATCTGCGCAGGATCGCCATGGCTTAATGTGACTCGCAATCAGGAGAGTAGGAGACTTTATTCCAGTTACCTTGCAAGAGTTCTCGATGCCGAACAGGTTCTGCCTGAACAGTCCTTGTCCTCTCCGCGCCTTGCAAAGCTGCTCTTTCTCAGTGGCGGAAAGTGACGTGTCTTCCATGATTCGCTGTTCGGTCGCATTCTCAAGCGCATCACGAAGCGACTGATCAGTAATCGTTGCATCGAGCTGAGGCGGCACAGTGCCGCCAGCTCGAAACCGTATTGCGTTGAACAGTGAGGCCGAAATTTCTGAAAGATAAGCCTTTTGATTCCCGTTGCCGTCCTTGGCACGAATTGGGGAGTACTTGGAAGGCAGCAGGTGAGCGATTTCACTCAGAAAGTCTTTGGGGCGTAATTGTGGGATCGCCACCCATTTAGTTGGGAGAAGCCAGCCAATGTCGGCCCAATTTGCGCCGACGGTGCCAAACTCTTCAGGTCTCGGGGCGAGAATTGCACCGTCGGTAACTGTTCCGAGCGCACCTAATGCCCCGTGCGAGTAGGACACGACGGAATCACCAGCTCGTGCGAGCCGCATGTTGTAGTAGTACTGGCTGAACTTCCCATCACGCTCTACGACGGGCGACCACAAATAGCCACCAGCTATTTCCTGTTCGGACGTCTGTTTGTGATTGACCCACCAAAACTTCATGCCTACCCCGACCTCCACTGCCGAGCAGCATACAAGTCTTCGTTCGGCTAGTCGATGCGTGCGACACGCCATCGGTATCCGAGTTCAAGTGACCGGGCTAGGTGCGCGCCGAGCGGCCACGACAGCGCCAGCTACGCAGGCGGAGCGCCTGCGAAACAGGCGTAGCCTTTTGCTCGTAGCGCGCACGCTGGGCACGTTCCGCATCCAAAGCCCCATGTGTGACGCGCGGTGCGGTCGCCAAGGTAGCACGTATGCGTCTCGTCGCATATCGCCCTGACTAGCGTGTCGCCACCAAGTCGGCGCGCCATCTCCCACGTCCCCGCCTTATCCACCCACATCAGCGGCGTCTCGATCACCAGCCGCGCGTCCAGCGCGAGGCCGAGCGTCACCTGCAGGCTCTTCAAGGTGTCGTCGCGGCAATCGGGGTAGCCGCTGTAGTCGGTCTCGCACATGCCGCCCACCAGCACGCTGATGCCGCGCCGGTACGCGACGGCGGCGGCGTAGGTGAAGAAGACGATGTTGCGCCCGGGAACGAAGGTGTTGGGCAGGCCGCTTTGCTCGTACGCGATCGCCTTGTCGGCGGTGAGGGCCGTGTCGCTCACCTGGCCGAGCGAGCGCAGATCAGGGCCCAGGCCAAGGCAGGTCGCGGAGTCCTGGCCGCCGGAGAAGAGGACGAGGGTGTGGGGTATGGAAGTGGTGTGCACGTTGGCCGGCGCGGCAAGTTGGCAGAATGCGGCGATGGACGATCGCCCGATGGACACCCGGTTGCTTTCCGCCATGACGACGGAGCACTTCGTGCTGCAAAGCGCCAATGGCTCCACCTACGCGGAAGCCTCGGCGCGCAGCTCGCTGTACGTGATGGCGCTGTCGAGTTCGCTGGTGGCCCTGGGCTTCGTCTCGTCGTCCCGGCAGCTTTTCCTGCCGTTCGCCGCGACCATCCTGCCCGCCTTGTTCCTGCTCGGGCTGTTCACGGTGGTGCGCCTCGTCGAGACCGGCCTCGAAAGCATGCAGTACCTGCGCGGCATCGCGCGCATCCGCGCCTACTACCGCACGTTGGGGCCGGAGGCGGCCGAGCAGTTCAGCGCGGAGCACGGCCGCTGGCCCGAGGTCACGTCGCACGCCTTGCGCCTCGGCCCCGCGTTCGCCTTCTTCGGCACCACGGCGAGCATGGTCGCCGTGACGAACCACGTCGTGGCCGGCGCGGGTGTCGCACTGCTGGTTGGCTCGACGTGGCCGCAGGTGTCGACCTGGGTCTGTGCGTTGCTCGGCGTCGCCGTCGCGGCAGCGCTCACGTGGGTGTTCTATCGCTACCAGCGCTGGCGCTTCGGCGAGGCGGAGCCGGCGCAGGGCTGGTAGCCTCAGGGCCGCGGCGACAGCTCCGCGGCGTAGCGGCCGTAGCGGAAGTCGCGGATCGACGTGACCTGGCCGCCGTCGACGCGCAGCACGACCAGGTAGGGCGGTGCACCGGCACCCTCGCCAGCCTCGGTGCGCACCCACAGCGCCGGGTGGCCCTCGACATTCAGCGGTGTCATGACCAGGCCCTGCGTCTTCGCGTAGTTGGTGAAGTACTCGCCGCCGCGCTCGACCTGTCGTGGCTTGCGGCGTCCGACCAGGTCCAGCCGCATGTTCGATGCGAGCAGGTCGCGCAGGCCGTCCCAGTCGCGCGCGTTGAAGCGGTCGGCGTAGGCGGTGAGCAGGACCTGGTCCGCGGGTGAAAGGGCGGGCGGCGGCGCGGCGTCGTCGGGTTGCGCCGCGAGCTCGTGCAGGCGCGCGCGTCCGCGATGCAGCGCCGCCTTCACGGCGGGCACGGTGGTCTCCATCACCTTCGCCGCTTCTTCCGCTTCGTAGCCCAGCACGTCGGCCAGGATCACCGCGCTGCGCTGCGCGGGCGCCAGGCGCATGAAGGTGCGCAGCGCCGCGCCGGCGACGATGCGGCGGTCGGCCTGCTCGTTCGGGTCGGCGGCGGCTTCTGCTGCGTCGTCGCTCTCGTCGAAGACGGCCTGCTCGCGCGCGCGTTTGCGCAGGTGGTCCATCGCCGTGTTGTGCGCGATGCGGAACAGCCAGCCCTCCACGTTCTGCACGGTGCGCGCGTCGTAGCTCTCGTTGGCCTTGATCAGCGTCTCCTGCACGATGTCCTCGCCGTCGAGGATGGAGCCGACCATGCGCGCGCAGTAGCGGTGCAGGCGCGCGCGCAGCTGACCCATGAGCTGGGGGAAGTCGGGGTCGGGCAGGTCGGAGGGGTAGGTGATGGAGTAGGTCATGGTGGAGGCGCCAACGACCCCGGCCTGCGCCGGGGTGACAAGTCATTGTGAGACGTTTGGCGCGGCGCAAAGGATGCGGTCGCGCGCAAAAGGATTTGCGCATCGTCGGCGCGGGCCGGGTCGTCTTTCGTCGACGAAAGGACGATCCCATGGAAGACCTCAAATTCACGAGCACCCAGCGCTGGGTGCTGGCGCTGGCGGCGGCCGGCTCGTTCATGGCAGTGCTGGACGCGATGGTGGTGACCACGGCGCTCGAGACGCTGCGGCACGACCTGGCGGCGTCGGTGACGGCGCTGGAGTGGACGGTCAACGCCTACAGCCTGAGCTTCGCGGCCCTGCTGATGACGGGCGCGGCGCTGGGCGACCGCTTCGGACGACGGCGCATGTACGTCGCGGGGCTGCTGCTGTTCGCGGCGGCGTCGGCCGCCTGCGCGGTGGCGCCCAACACGGTCTGGCTGATCGCGGCGCGCGCGGTGCAAGGCGTGGGCGCGGCGTTGGTGATGCCGATCGCGATGGCGATGCTGGGCGCCGCGTTCCCGCCGGCGCAGCGGCCCAGGGCGCTGGGGATGTTCAGCGGGATCACGGGGCTGGCGGTGCTATCGGGGCCGGTGGTGGGCGGGGCGATCGTGCACGGGCTGGCCTGGCAATGGATCTTCTGGATCAACCTGCCGGTGGCGCTGGTCGTCGCGTGGGGGGTGCGCGCCAAGGTGCCGGAAGGCAAGGGCGCGGCGGCGCCGTTGGACGTGATGGGCGTGGTGCTGATGACGGTCTCGCTGGTGCCGCTGGTGTGGGGCCTGGTGCACGGCAACACCGCCGGCTGGACCAGCCCGGATGTGGTGGCCGCACTGGGCGCGGGCGTGGTCTTCGGCTTCGTCTTCATCGCCTCGCAGCGCCTGCGCGCGTGGGACGCGATGATCCCGCCGCGGCTGTTCCGCTCGCCGGTGCTCGGAGCCGGCCTCATCGTGGCACTGCTGCTGTCGGCGTCGCTGCTGGGCACGCTGTTCTTCATGGCGCAGTTCTTCCAGCTGACGCGCGGCGCCTCGCCGCTGGCCGCGGGCGCGAGCATGCTGCCGTGGACGGCGACGCTGTTCGTGGTAGCGCCGATCGCGGGTTCCATGGTGCGCAAGGTCGGCGAACGCACGCTGGTGGTCGCGGGCCTCACGCTGCAGGCGGGCGGGATGCTGTGGCTGGCGCTGCTCGCGCGCGGCGATGCGGCCTACATCGCGTGGGTGCTGCCGCTGGCGGTCGCCGGTGCGGGCATCTCGATGGCGATGCCGGCGGCGCAGAGCGCGGTTTTGGGTGCGGTGGAGCCCCAGGACATCGGCAAGGCCTCGGGCCTGTTCAACACCTTGCGCCAGCTGGGTGGCGTGCTCGGCGTGGCAGCGACGGTGGCGGTGTTCGTGCGCACGGGCGGCTACGGCAGCGCGCGCCAGTTCAGCGACGGCTTCGCGGCGGCGCTGGTGGCGTGCGCGTTGCTCTCCCTCGCCGGCGCGGCGATGGGATTGCGCCTGCGCGCCGGCCGGCGCATGCTGTGTTGATGGCCAACGTCGAAGGAGCGAAATCATGAGAACGGTGGTGGTGCGCTACCAGGTCCGCCCGGAAGCGGCGGCCGAGAACGAGCGCCTGATCCGGCAGGTGTTCGAGCAGCTCGCGCGCGAAAAGCCGCAGGGCCTGCGTTACCAGTCGATGAAGCTGCCCGACGGCGTGAGCTTCATGCACGTGGCGACGCACGAAGGCGCGAGCAATCCGCTCACGCAACTGGAGGCGTTCAAGACCTTCGTGAGCGGGATCAAGGACAGGTGTGTGGAGCAGCCGGTGACGACGGAGGTGGAAGTGGTGGGGACGTACGTTGCCGGGACCTAGCGCCTGACCTTCGCCCGCGTGTCCGGCAGCGGGGTGAAGGTCTCGGGCGCGATCTCCCAGCCCGCGTGCGCGGCCACCGCCTGCTCGAGCACCTCGCGCGGCGCGTCGACCAGCATCATGCGCGGCGAGGCGTCGAGCACCTTCACCTGCGCGAGCGTCTGCAGGTGCGCGTGCAGCGCATCGGGCGCGGCGTCGCCGCCCGTGCGCCGCAGCACCCAGCGCTTATTGGGTGAACCAGCCATTGCCTTCGAATTGTGCGCCGAAGCCCAGGGGCTTCGCGGCGGCGTAGGCCAGCTGCAGGATGGCGTCGCTTCTGGCCTGGTTGCGCGGCATGTGCAGCACGCTGGTGTGCGCCGAGAGCAGCCGCGCGATCGCGCCGGTGACGGACGGGCAGGCCATCGAGGTGCCGTCCATCACCGCCCACTGGTCGCCGGGCACGGTGGAGACGACGGCCACGCCGGTGCCCGCCAGGTCGATCTGCATGCCCCAGTTGCTGAAGTTGGCCATGAACAGCTGCTTGTCCTTCGTGCTCGCCTTGCCGACATCGTCGGCCGATGCGCTGTCGCTCGGGTACAGGCCCTTGCGGCCGAAGGCGCCGACGGCGACGGCGCGCGGGTCGGCGGCAGGCTGGCCCACGCTGTGCAGGCCGTCGTTGCCCGAGGCGACGATCACCACCGTGCCCTTGGCGCGCGCGTCGGCGATGGCCGAGGCCGTGGCCGGATCGGCCGCGCCCTGGCTGCCCAGGCTCATGTTGATGAGGTCGCAGCCGTCGGCGACCGCGGCGTCGATGGCCTTGGCGATCGAATAGTTGGACGCGCCCTCCTTGCCCTTGCCGAACACGCGGTAGGCGCGCAGCGTGCACTTGGGCGCGTAGCCGCTCATGCGCGAGGCCGGCCCGCGCGCGCCGACGATGCCCGCGACGTGCGTGCCGTGCTGGTCGCCGTTGTCCGCGAAGTCGCCCGGGTTCTCGCCGACCACGGTGTTCTGGCCGCCGGCGATGGGCACGTCCTGGTGCGGGCCGCTGCCGGTGTCGATGATGCCCACCGTGACGCCCGCGCCGTCGGCGCCCGGCGCCTTGGCGCGGTAGTACTGCAGCACGTCGGTGGCGCCGAGGTCGATCGCGTGCAGGGCGAGCGGCTTGGCTAGCGGCAGCGCGACGTTCTTTTTCAGCAGGGGCCAGTACGCGTCGACCGGGTAGACGTAGATGCGCTCCAGCTTCTTCGCCGAGCCGAGCGCCAGGCTCACGCTGCCGTTCTTCTTCGTCTTGCCCTGCGCGCCGACGCCGTTCCTGAAATCCGTGAAGGCGACGACGGTGGCGCCGGCGACCGGCGCGTTCGAGCCTTCGGCCACGACCTGCAGGGTGGCCTTGCCGGGCTTCGCGCCCGATCGGGTCTTGACAGCGGACTGGATGCGCGGCTGCGGCGCACGGGCGACCTTGTAGAACACCTCGGGCACGATGCGCACGCCGGGCGCCTGCGCGCGCAGGGCGGTGATGCCCTCGGGCGTCATCTCCACCAGCTTGATGCCGTTGTCGTGGGTGGAGTCGATCACCTTCATGTGCGCATGCGCCGCGCGCGGGCGCAGCGAGGCCATGAAGGCGTCGACGTGCACGTTGCCGCCGACCGAGTCGGTGGTCAGCCCGCGCGGGGGCAGCAGGATGAAGCGTTGGGCAGCCTGTTTGGCCATGGCAATCCTCCTTGTGTGACAGGGAGGGACAGCCTAGGCCTGTTCGGCCGAAAGCGCATCCTCACTTGTTGGTGTGCCGCTTGTCGTGTTTGGCGGCGTCGTGCTGGCCGCTGGGGCCGCCGCCCTTGGGCTCGGCGGGTTTTTCCACCTTGCGACCGAGCTGGGTCGTCTTGCCGGTGGTCGGCTTGCCGTAGAGCTGGCGCAGTTCGTCCTTGCTCCTTTCGAGCTTCGCGCGCTCGTCTTGCGGCAGGTTCGAGCCGGCGCGGTTGATGTAGAAGGTCAGCATGGACATTGCGCTCCTGTACGGGTCGGCCTTGCGGCGCTCGCTGTGGTCGGCCGAGTCCTTGAGCGACTTCGCGATCGCGCGTGGGCTGCGCTTCTTGAAGACGTCGCGCTCCAGGTCGAGCGCGTTGCTCTTTTGGGTGACTTCCTTCGACCACTGGCGGGCGCTCGCTCGGGCCATTCCTTGCTCCGGATGAAGCGCCCACTGTGCGCCTGAGGTGCAGGGCCCGGATGTAGGCCGGGTTCCCGATGTGTTGAAGGATGGGCTGTCCGGTAAATTACGCAGCATGAAGCTCAATCGCCGCACCTTCGCCGTCGCCGCCGCAGCGGCCGTCGCCTTTCCCTCGTTCGCGCAGGCCACGCGCACCATCCGCCTGCTGGTCGGCTTTCCGCCCGGCGGCGGCACCGACGCGGTGGCGCGCCTGCTGGCCGAGCACCTGAAGGAGCCGCTGGGCGCCAATGTGATCGTCGACAACCGCGCCGGCGCCGGCGGGCAGATCGCGGCGCAGACGCTCAAGGCGGCGCCGGCCGACGGCAGCACGCTGTTCCTCACGCACGACCACACGATCTCGATCCTGCCGCAGGTGACGAAGAACCCGGGGTTCGACCCGGCCACGGACTTCGTGCCGGTCGCCGGCTTCGCCACCTTCGTCAACGCCTTCGCGCTGTCGGGCGGGACGCCGGCCAAGTCCTTCCCCGACTACCTGAAGTGGATCCAGGAGGGCGGCGACAAGGCGGGCGGCAACGCCCGGGCGGGCCGCGGCACGGTGGGCGTGCCGGCGCCGGCTTCGACGCCGGAGTTCCTGGTCAAGCTCATTGGCGAGAAGTACAAGCTCGATCTCGTGCCCGCCCCCTATCGCGGCAGCGCGCCGATGATGCAGGACATGCTGGGCAACCAGATCGCCGCTGGCACGGGCTCGGTGCCGGACTTCATCGAGAACCACCGCGCCGGCAAGCTGCGCATCGTCGGCGTGCTGGGGCGCGAGCGCCAGCCGCTGCTGCCGGACGTGCCGACCTTCCGCGAGATGGGCCTGGCCGGCTTCGAGGACGTGCCGTACTACGGCGTGTTCGGCCCCAAGGGACTGGGCAACTCCCTCATCGTCGAGTTCGACAGCGCGATGGCCAAGGTGCTCGCGCTGCCGGTGGTGCGCGAGCGCATGCAGGCGATGGGCCTGGCGCCCGAATTCATGACGGCGCAAAAGCTCGGTGAGCGCGAGCGCGCGTACACGCAGGCCTGGGCGCAGATCATCAAGGCCAAGGGTTTCGCGCCGGCCTCGTGATGTAATCGCGCCAGTTCCGCGAAAGGGCGATCCATGGCGCTGCTGATCCTCGGTCTCGTGATCTTCCTCGGCGTGCACTCCACGCGCATCTTCGCCGAGGGCTGGCGCGCATCGATGATCCAGCGGCTGGGGCCGATGCCGTGGAAGGGCATCTACTCGCTCATCTCGATCGCGGGCTTCATCATCCTGGTGATCGGCTTTCGCCATGCGCGCCAGGAATCGGCGGTGCTGTACGTCACGCCGGACTGGATGAAGCACGTGACGGCGGTGCTGATGATGGTGGCGATGATCCTGTTCGTCGCCGCCTACGTGCCGAAGAACTCGTTCAAGGCGAGGCTGCACCATCCGCAGGTGCTGTCGGTGAAGACCTGGGCCGTCGCGCACCTGTTGTCGGTCGGCGTGCTGGCGGACGTGGTGCTGTTCGGGGCGTTTCTCGCCTGGGCGGTGATGAGCTTCTCGGCCGCGCGCCGGCGCGATCGCGCGAACAACACCGTGTACCCGCCGGGCAATGCGGTGGGCACGACGCTCACCATCGCCCTCGGCCTGATCGCGTGGTCCATCTTTGCGCTGCTGTTGCACGGGCCGCTGATCGGCGTGCGGCCCCTGGGGTATTAGCAAAGCAGCCGCAGCTGCTCGTCGCGCGCCCGCTGGCGCATGGCCTGCAGTTCCTCGCGCCTGGCGGCGGGCCAGGGTTGCCGCAGCTGCTCGTCGATGGTCTGCACCAGGCCGTCCAGCGCGAGGCACTGCGGATCCCCATCCGCGGCACCGGCCTGCTGGCTAGGCAGGGGAAGGCTCTCCGTCGCATCCGGGCCGGCCATCGCGACGATCTCGTCGCGTTGCGCCCGGGGTGCGTCGACCGGGGCGGGCCCGGACTCGTTGGCCAGCGGCAGGAGGGCACTGACGGTGAACAGCGTGGCGAAAGCGATCACCCGCGTGGCCGTGGACGTTGCTTGCAGCAGGTATCTCTTGTGCATCGAGACCACCGTACCAAACATGAGCTTGAGCTTGGTAACAGGGTATGTTCCAGGCCTCGCTTGCTGACATTCAGTGGCAATCGATCTAACGCACCAGCCCCCAGCTGCGGACGGTGAGGATCTTGTCGAGCTGGCCGAGCATGCGGTCCCAGCCCTGCTCGGTACGCTTTTCGTTGGCCTGGGCGTCCGGGCCCTCGCCCAGCTCGTGCGTCAGCACCACCTCGCAGATGCTCACGCCCATGGGCACGAAGTCGATCGTCACGCGCGTCGGCTCGCTGGTGGAGGGTTCGACCGTGAAGTCGAACACGAGGCGGTTCGGCCGCTCGATCTCGATGTAAGTCCCCCGGTGCTGCGCCTCGAAGAAGCTTTCGTCCCCGTCGGCGACCGGCCGCCTGTCCGTGACGGTGAAGCCGCCGCCGATGGCCGGGTCGATTTCGCAATGCAGAACGTTGCCCGTGCGGGTGGCGAACAGGAAGCGCGCCGCCTGCGCCGGCGTGAGCCATGCGTCGAAAACGCGTTCGATCGGCACGTTGTACCGGTGGGTCACGCGCACGGTGACAGTCTGGGGCATCCTCCGTTTATCCTCCGGTAGAGCATGCCCTGTCAAGGCGGACGTTGCGTAAAACGGAGGTGTCAGTTCACTTCGCGTCGGGCAGCTCGATCTTGACCTCCAGGACCTCGAGGTTGTCGTGCTTGTCCAGGTGCACCTTGATGTCGTGCGGGTCGATCTTGACGTACTTGCCGATCACCGCCACCAGGTCGCGCTGCAGGGCGGGCAGGTAATCGGGCTGGCCGGCATTGCGGCCGTTGCGCTCGTGCGCCAGGATGATCTGCAGCCGCTCCTTGGCGACGCTGGCCGTCTTCTTCTTTTCGCCGAGCAGGAAGGAGAGGAACGATGCCATCGCGTCACTTCGTCCCGAACAGGCGCTTGAGGAAGCCGTTCTTCTGCGGGTCGACGAAGCGCATCGGCTTGTCCGCGCCGAGGAAGCGGTCGATCACGTCCTTGTAGGCCTCGCTGACGTCGGATCCCTTGAGGTGGATCGCGGGCAGGCCCTGGTTGGAGGCCTGCAGCACCGCCTCGCTCTCGGGGACGACGCCGATCAGCTTGATGCGCAGGATGTCCTGGATGTCTTCCAGCGACAACATCTGGCCCTGGTCGACGCGGTTCGGGTTGTAGCGCGTGATCAGCAGGTGCTCCTTGATCGGCTCCTTGGCCTCGATCGCGCGCTTGGTCTTGGACGACAGCATGCCCAGGATGCGGTCCGAGTCGCGCACCGACGACACCTCGGGATTGGTCACCACCAGCGCCTCGTCGGCGAAGTGCATCGCCATCAGCGCGCCGGTCTCGATGCCGGCGGGCGAGTCGCACACGATGTACTCGAAACCCATGCCGGCGAGGTCGTGCAGGATCTTCTCGACGCCTTCGCGGGTCAGCGCCTCCTTGTCGCGGGTCTGCGAGGCGGCCAGCACGAACAGGTTGTCGCACTGCTTGTCCTTGATCAGCGCCTGGTGCAGGTTGGCCTCGCCGTGGATCACGTTGATGAGGTCGTACACCACGCGCCGCTCGCAACCCATGATCAGGTCCAGGTTGCGCAGGCCGACGTCGAAGTCGATGACCGCCGTCTTGTGGCCCGCGAGCGCCAGGCCCGAGGCGAAGCTGGCGCTGGTCGTGGTCTTGCCGACCCCGCCCTTGCCGGAAGTGACGACGATGATTCTTGCCATGGGAGTCCTTGCGTTTATTTGATGGGGTCCATCACCAGCTTGCCGTCGGCGCCGCCCGCCAGGCGCACCTGGCCGGCTTTGCCGCGCACGTCCAGGGGCAGGGGCACCTCGCTGGTGCGATAGACGCCGGCGATGGAGAGGAGTTCGGGTTCGAGGGCGAGCGCGAAGATGCGGGCGTCGGTGTTGCCTTTCGCGCCGGCAATGGCCTTGCCGCGCAGCGGCGCGTACACATGGATGTTGCCGTCGGCGATGACTTCCGCACCGGCGTTCACCATGCTCATCACGACGAGGTCGCGCCCGCGCGCGTAAACCTGCTGGCCCGAGCGCAGGGGCTTGTCGACGATCAACGCGGGCTTCGCCTCTTCCTCCTTCCCTCGCTGGGGAAGGGACGGCTTGCTTTCCGGCTTGGGCGCGATCACCCGCAACTCGTTCGCGACCGCGAGCCCCTTGAGCACGGCCGCCTGCATCTGGGCCTCGCTGCCGCCGCGCACCGCGACCGGCATCACGCGGTAACCACGCAGCAGGTGCAGCAGCTCGCCGAAGTCGACCTCGCCCTGGCCGCCCAGCGGCGACAGGTCGACGACCAGCGGGTCGTTGTCGAAGAAATCGGGAATGTCGGCGAAGCGCGCCTTCAATTCATCCGCGAGCGCGGCGAGGTCTGTGGATTTCAGGAGCAATGCGACCAGCGGAAGGTTCGCGCTCTTGATCTCGAACGTGGCAGGGGCACGCCCTGCGAGGGCAACGGTCATCAAAACTTCTACAGCTGAGGCGCAAGGCGGCGCATCTTAGCAGCGCACGGCCGGTGGCGTCCTACAGATTCTGTTGCGAAATGCACATGGAACACGCTCGCTGCGAACCCCACACTCGCCATGAGAACCATCGGGAGCGCACGATGAAAAGCTATCACTCGCCGCATCACTGGATACCCGTCGCCATCGTGCTGGCGATCGCCTTGCTGACGCTGTCGAACGCGCATGGCCAGCGCACCGATTCGAGCGCCATGTTCCAGGGCCGTCCCGCGCTGGCGGGCGCGCAGGCTGGCACCGGTGCGATGGCCGGACCGCCCCAGGGTGGCATCGCACCGCAAGGGCAGGACCGTCCGCAAATCAGCGTGCAGCCTCGCTCCACCGCGCAGGGCGCCGAGATGCCGCCGCCGCAGGTGGGCGCGACCAGCAACGCCGCCGCCGACCAGCGCGCCGTGCGCGACGACAAGGACGTCGTGAGGCGCGATCGTGACAGCGGCATCAAGAAGGACCAGCGCAGCGCCGCGCGCAAGCTGAAGGATGCGATCAAGCGCCTGGTGAACCGCACGCGCCACGGCGTGGACGACGTGCAGACGGCGAACCAGTGACCGTCACTTGAAGAGGCTTCTGGCCTTCGACAGGTCCTTCACGAAAGCCGCGAACGCCGCGTCGCGCTCGTCCGGCAACACGCGCAGGAGCGCCGACGGGTGCAGCGTCACCAGCACCTTGCGGCCGTCCTCGCGTTCCAGCCAGTGGCCGCGCTCGGCCATCACCGGCACGCGCCGGCCCATCAGCGACATCGCCGCGGTGGCGCCGAGCGCGACGAAGGCTTGCGGCTTCACGATCGCGACCTCGTCCTCGAGCCAGTGATGGCAGGCCGCGACCTCGCGCTGCGTCGGCGTCTTGTGGATGCGCCGCTTGCCGCGCAGCTCGAACTTGAAGTGCTTCACGGCGTTGGAGACGAACACCTTGTCGCGCGGGATGCCGGCCGCCTCGAGCGCGCGCGCCAGCAGCTTGCCGGCCGGCCCGACGAAGGGATGGCCCTGCAGGTCTTCCTGGTCGCCGGGCTGCTCGCCCACCAGCATCAGCTTCGCGCGCGTGCCGCCTTCGCCGATCACCGACTGCGTGGCGAATTCGCCGATCGGGCACTCGCGGCAGCGCATCGTCGCGGCCTTCAGCTCGTCCAGCGACGTGATCGCGATGACGTCCGCTTCGCTCATCCGAGGGTGGCATCGTTGACGGCGATCGCCCGCTCGCCGAAGACGCGGCGGTAGGCCGCGAGCCAGTCGCTGCCCGGCGCGTCGGGCAAGGGCGCGTCGCTTCTGGGCAGGCCGGGGCCGAAGTGCAATTTCTGCCCGTCGCATTCGACCGAGCCCTGCGGCGTGAAGAGCGCCCAGCGCCCCTGCGGCACGCGCTTGGCGAACCAGGGCGCGACGGCCTGCAGGATGTGGTGCGTCGGCTCGTACCACGCGACCTGCAGCGGCTGCGCCGCGCCGATGTCGATCTCGCGGAAGCGCACGAAGGCCTTCATCTTGTGGATGTCGCGCCGCACCGACTGGCCCATCTGGTGGGCGTGCAGCATGTCGGGGTCGATCGCGTCGTTGCGCAGCGAGGGCTCGTGCACCAGGCGCCACAGCAGCCGGTACAGCAGCGCGAAACGGTCCGGGTCGTGGTGCAGCACCACCACTTCGCACAGGCGCAGGAACGAGGCGGGCACGATGGCCGATGCCGCTTTCGGCGCGCCATGGGCGCGCTCGGCGGGCGACAGCGGGTCGGCGTAGTAGTCGGCGTTCTGCGCCTGCGCGGTCTCCCACTGCACGGCCTCGGGCGGCACCTGGTGCGCGAGCAGCGCCCGGGCCTCCTCGCGGAATCCCGCCAGGTCGGTTTCGCCCGCGAGCCGCGCTTCCATTCAGCCTCCGCACGGCCGCCCGAAGGAGGCTGAGGCCCCCTTGGGGGGCAGCGCACTACACGAACTGAGAAGCGTGGGGGCGAACATTTTCTAGGCCTCGCCTTCCCTGAGGCGCAAGATGCGCCGCCTGTGCTTCGCGTGCACTTCCATGTACAGGTAGACGAGCGACGCGACGAGCAGCGGCAGGATGTAGTAGATCGCCCGGTAGCCGAGCAGCGCGCCGATCAGGCGCTCCTCGCTCACCACGTGCGACAGCAGCGCGACGAACACGAACTCGAACACGCCCAGGCCCGCCGGCACGTGCGCGATCACGCCGGCGATCGCGCCGATCAGCAGCACCGTGAGGACGTCGGCGTAGTGGATGCGCTCGCCCAGCAGCACCCAGATGATCGCGGCCATCAGGCACCAGTTGACGCACGAGATGACGTACTGCACCAGCGCCATGCGCCAGGGCGGCAGGTACAGCTCGTGGCCACGCCAGTTCCACACATGGTCGCCCCAGTACACGCAGGCGGCGAGATAGCCGGCGGAGATCGCCACCAGCAGCGCGCCCACCCACTGCAGGCCATGGTTGCCCATGTGCCACGACGGCGGCAACTGCAGCGGGTGGATGATGAACAGCAACCCGGCGAGCAGTTTGTAGCCCAGCCAGTTGGTCAACATGCTCATCGACACGATGCGCGTGATCACGCCGTTCTTCAGGCCGAGTCGCGAATAGAGGCGATAGCGGAAGCCCACGCCGCCGACGATGGAGCCGATGCACAGGTTGAAGGCGTAGCTGACGAAGTTCACCAGCATCACCGTGCCGGTGGGCAGCGCGTGGCCGGTGTAGCGCCGCCCGATCAGGTCGAAGCAGCTGTAAAGCAGATGGCTGGCGCCCGCGAGTGCCAAGGCCTGGGCCAGCACCGGTGGCGGCGTTTCCTGCACGGAGTCGAGCACCTCGTCCCAGTGGAGATGGCTGGCGTAGCGCGCCAGCAGGTACGCGACGGCCACGAAGAACAGGCCCGTGAGCGCGTGCTTGGTCCACGGCCACCAGCGGCTGGACATCCAGTGGTCGGGATGGCCGTGCGCCGGCCGCGCACGCTTGGGCCGGGGCTTGACCAGCGCATTGCGGGGCAGGTCGCGCATCGGCATGGGATCACTCCTTGGGCCCGTGTTCGTACACGGGATCGAGGTGGTCGGCGCGCGCCGGCAGCAGGCGCGGCACATGCCGCGGCAGCCACGAAGCCCAGCCCGGGTACCGGCGGGCGAAGTGGTAGGCGAAGAAGCTGCGGATGAGCGCCCACCCCTTGAGCTCGCCCAGCTGCTCCAGCGTGATCTCGTTGCAACTGCAGCGCATCATGTCCAGCAGCCTCTGGTGCATGTGGTGGTTGAACATGCGGTCCCGGATGATGACGTTGGCCTCGAGGTTCAGCGCCAGGCTCAGCGGATCGAGGTTGCTCGAGCCCACGGTCGCCCAGTGGTCGTCCATCAGGGCGATCTTCCCGTGCAGCGGCCGCTCGCAGTATTCGTAGATGCGCACGCCCGCCGCCAGCAGGCGGTGGTAGAGCATGCTGGCCGCGGTCTTGACGATCGGCATGTCGGGCTGGCCCTGCAGGATGAGGCGCACGTCCACGCCGCGCCGGGCGGCGTGCCGCAGGTCGCGGATGAAGCGGTAGCCCGGGAAGAAATAGGCATTGGCGATGACGATGCGCCTGCGCGCGGTGCGGATCGCCACGCGGTAGTGGCGTTCGATGTCGCTGCGATGCTCGCCGTTGTCGCGCACGACGAACATCGCCGTGGCCGAGCCCTGGGGCGCCAGGTCATGGGCATGCACGCGCAGGCGGCGGCGCCAGCGCAGCCAGTGGCGCACGCGCTGGTAGCGCTGGCCTTGCGCCAATGCGGCGTGCGTGAAGCGCTGGATCTCCGCCACCAGCGGGCCGCGGATCTCCACGGCATAGTCCTGCTTGGCCTCCGGGCCGTGTTCCATCAGGTGGTCGGCCGAGAAATTGATGCCACCGACGAAGGCGAGCTGGCCGTCCACCACCACGATCTTGCGGTGCATGCGGCGCAGCATGTTCATGCGCCAGCCGAGCAGGCGCTTGCCCGGGTCGAACACGTGCACACGCACGCCCGCGGCCGTGAGCTCATGGATGAAGTCGTCGGACAGGTCGGGCGAGCCGAAGCCGTCGACGGTGACGTCGACCTGCACGCCGCGCCGGGCGGCTGCCACCAGCACCTGGTGCAGCTGCCGGCCGACGGTGTCCTCGAACAGGATGAAGGTCTCGAGCACGACCTCCTTGCGCGCGTTCGCGATGCAGGCGAACACGCGCGGAAAGAACTCCTCACCGTTCTCGAGGAGGCGGATGTCGTTGCCGTCGATCCACCTGGACTTCATTCGGGGCCCGCCTTTCGTTCATTCAGAGGTGGATCTCGGCGGCCAGTGGCGCGTGGTCCGACAGGTGCGACCAGGGCTTGCGCGGCAGCACGACCGGCAGGTGCACCGAGGCGTTGCGCACATAGATGCGGTCCAGCGACAGCAGGGGAAAGCGCGAGGGAAAGGTCTTGGCTGCCTCGCCATAGGCGCTGACGAACACTTCCTTCAGGCCGACCTCGCGCTCCAGGATCTCGTGCACGCGGCGGCGCCAGTCGTTGAAGTCGCCCGCCACCACCAGCGGCGCGTCCTGCGGCACTTCGCTGCGCACGATGTCGCACAGCAAATCGATCTGCTGCTGCCGATGCGATTCCGCCAGGCCCAGGTGCACGCAGATCGCGTGCACGTCCAGCGCATGGCCCGGCACGCGCAGCACGCAATGGAGCATGCCGCGCTTTTCCGGCCCGGCCACCGAGACGTCGTGGTTCTGGTACTGCACGATCGGGAACTTCGACATCACGGCGTTGCCGTGATGCCCCTTGGGGTACACCATGTTGCGGCCGTACGCGTACTGCGGCCAGATCTCATCGGCAAGGAACTCGTAGTGCGGCTCGTCCCAGGACCCGCGCTTGTGCTGGCCCACGTGGCCCAGCACTTCCTGCAGGAACACCACATCCGCGCCGACCTTGCGCACGGCATCCCGCAGCTCAGGCAGGATGAACTTGCGGTTGAAGGCGGTGAACCCCTTGTGGATGTTGACTGTCATCACGGTCAACGCCGGGGCCGTGGGTACGGTCTCGGTCATGCTCGAATCTCTCGGACGGCAAGAGTATTTCTTTTACTGCCGGGCTGGATCGGGGGGTGTAGGACGCCAAGCTGTCTTGGTGTCGCTGGCCGTCGTGGACAGGAGGGGCCTCTCGGGCGTAGGACGCCGCCGCTTTTTGGTGCAGGCGCGCCCGCACGGCGCTGCCGCCGGCTTCATTTTTTTATCCCCACGGCCCCACGGGCTTGCACAGGTTCGCCACACTGTGCCCACGATGAAGAAACTGCCGTGCCTCGTGGTGTTTGCCAGCGTACTGGTCGCAGGGGGTGCGCAGGCCTTCGATGCGCCGTCCACGGTCTTCGTTGCGGGAGCTGGCAGCGCGCACGCAACCCACAGTGTCAGCGCCGGCGTGGCGTGGCCCTGGGCGTGGCAGCGCGCGAGTCACAGCGGCGAATGGACCGGGATGACCGAAGTCTTCGTGAGTCCCTGGAGCTCGAAAGTCGCCGGCGGCGAGCGCCAGAGCCTCACGCAGGTCGGCGTGCTGCCCGTGGTGCGTTATCGCTTCGAGCACGGCCGCTCCAACTGGTTCGTCGAAGGCGGCATAGGCGCGTCCTACCTGGACCGGCTGTACCGGCGCGATGACAAGCAGTTCTCGACGCGCTTCAATTTCCACGACGTGATCGGCGTCGGCCTCAGCTTCGGGGCGCATCGCGAACATGAACTGGGCCTGCGGGCGGTGCACGTCTCGAACGCCGGCATCAAGGAGCCCAACCCGGGCGAGAACTTCCTGCAGCTGCGTTACGCCAGGCAGTTCTGAGGCATCTTCACTTCTTGCGTGGCCGCTCCAGGCGGCGGTCGGGCGATTTCAATCGGCCGGCGCGCATCTCGGCGACGCCGATCGCGACGGCACGCGCCGCGTTGCGCACTTCGTCCTGCACGGCGGTGTCGCGATCCAGTGCCTCGTGGCTCGTGGCGTAAGGCTCGTAATAGCCGATGTAGCGCTCGAGCCGGGCGCTGAAACCCGCGTCGATCAGCCCCATCCAGTCCAGCCAGTCGGTGAGCGCGCGCCGCGTGCCGTCGATGCCGCCGACGTCCCCATGCACCACCACGCCGTAGACGCGGCCCTTGAGGTGCTGCGGATAAGGCCAGCCCGCCAGTTCGAGCGCCTTCGCCTGGTCCGCATGCTTGCCGTGGGTGCTGGTCGGGTCGGGATTGCCGCCGTCGGCGCAGACGAGGCGGTCCATCATCAGCTTGAGCGGGCTCGCCACCTGGTACCAGTACACCGGCGTGACGAGCAGCACGCCGTGCGCGCTGACCCACTTCTCGTAGATCTCCGCCATCCAGTCCCCGGTCTGGCGCAGGCCGTGATTGGGATAGCAGCTGCACGGCCAGTGGCACAGGGGCATCGCCGTGGAGACGCAGGCCTTGCACGGATGGATGTGGCGGTCGTAGTCGGAGGCGAGCAGGCTCAGGTCCAGCAGGTCCACCTCGAGCGACTGCGCCTCGAGCACCTCGCGCGCGAGCTGCGTCAGTCGCCAGGTCTTGGACATCTCGCCGGGGCAGGTGCCGTCGTTGCGCGAGGCGCCGCACACCAGCAGCACGCGCGGGGGCGTCTCGGGAAGCGACCAGCGCGCCTGCGCTGCGATCAGGCGCTCGCGGGTTTCCAGCCACTCGACGGACAGCTCGAAATCGGGATCGGCAAAGCCGGGGCCGGCCTTGCGCTTGATCGGCGACTTGCGCTCCTCGTGGTAGGCCTGCCACGCGATGTCTTCCAGTCGCGCCAGCGTTGCCGATTCGGCCTGGAACGCGGGGTCGTGGAACACCTGCACGAAGCGGCGGTGGAACTCGTCACGCTCGATCAACGGGGGCGCCTGGCCCTTGCGCACGTCCATGCGCTTGAGTTTAGGTCAGCCCGCGCCCGCGGTGCAGGTCTTGCGCACCGTGTCCCAGGTGCGCGTGGTCTGCGCCTTGCCGCAATGTTTCTCGATGAGCTGCATGAACACCGGACCCTTCGGGCCGGGGACGTAGGCGCTGAAGAGTTCGCGCCCATGGAGGGCGAGCAGTCGCGCGTCGTCGAGCTGGACCGGGAGTTTCGGGAAGTCCGCCGGTGCCTCGTGCAGGAAGGTCACGACGCGCTTGCTGCCGGCGGTCAGGCGGAAGGCGGCGAAGGGATCGGCATCGATCAGCTCCTGCAGGTGCTCGATGCTGCGCACGAAGGTCATGAAGCTCTTGCCGAGCTGCGCGTGCAGGGCGGCTTCGGCCCGGCGCTGCAGCGTCGCTTCCGATGCGCGCGGCGCCGAGAACACGGCATTGCCGCTGGACAGCAGTGTCTTCACCTGCGAGAAGCCCGCGCTCTCGAAGGCTTTCGCGAGCTCGGGCATCTTGAGGTTCATGGGGCTCACGCCCCGCAGGAAGGCCGCATAGCGCTGCATCGCGCCGCACTATACGGCAGCGCTGTCACATGCCGTGATGGCGGTGTCCGCCGCGGCCGCCCATGAAGCGCAGCGACACCTCGTCGAAGGCCTTCTGCTGCGGCGGCGTCAGTTGCGCGTAGAAGGTCTTGGTGGCGTCGGCGCGCCTGTCCATCTCAGCGCTGCGTTGGGCGCGCAGCTGTCGCATGCGGTCGATGCGCTCCGGTGTCGTGAGGCGCGCGAGTTCCTGGCGGGCGGCGCGGCGCTGCTGCATCGCTTGCGGGGACGGCGTCATCGCGGCGGTCCAGGCGTTCCACGCGCCCTCCTGGGCCGGGGTGATCTGCAGGATGCGCTTGAGGCTCTCCATGTGCTTTTGCATGCGTTCCTGCATGCGGGCGGGATCGGGTTGGCCGTGGCGCTCGTGCATGCCCGCCGGGGGCTGTCCGCCCGCGGTCGGCGCGGGCAGCGTCTGCGCCTGCGCGGCCATGCCGCAAGCGGCGAGCACCGCGGCGAGGGCGATTGTTCTGGGGGTGAATGTCATGGCAAGTCCTTTCCTTTCCATGATGCAACTGTGGCGGCGGTGTGTATCGCCGCGATTGAGCCTGCGTAGCCGATGTGTAAAGAACGCGACTGTGGGAGCCTTCCTACCGCAGGAGGGCGGTTGCGGCCATCGCGGATGGGGTGGGGCGGGCGCAGCATGGATCAAAGGACCAGTCCGACATGAAAAGCTCTTCCATCCAGCGCACCGTTCTCGTTGCCGCCTTGCTGGCCGCGACGGGTGCGTTCGCGCAATCGCAATCGCATTCGAGCCCGATCGCGCAATCGACGCCGGCGGTGATGACGGACGTCAGCCCGCTGCCGGCCGAGGAGCGCGAGAGCAGCGGCGCCATCGTGCTCGAGAACTCCATGGTGCGTGCCCAGCGCGAAGCCTTCGGCGCCCGCTATACGCCCACGCAGGTCAGCTCGGTGGGCCGCGGCGTGAACCGCACGTTGCGCACATCGCGCACGAAGGAAGACCTGCGCCAGATCCGTGACGAGGAAGAAATGCGCGCGCGCGAGATGGGCGCGGGCCCGCTCACGTGGCGCTGAAGCTGGCCTTTGGCAGGAACGGATAGTCGGTATACCCCTTCGCGTCGCCACCGTAGTACGTCGCGCGGTCGGCTTCGTTGAGCGGCGCATTCGCGCGCAAGCGTTCGACCAGGTCCGGGTTCGCGATGTAGAGCTTGCCGAAGGCGACGAGGTCCGCATCGCCCTGGGCCACGGCGCGTTCGGCCATCTCGCGGTCGTAGCCGTTGTTGACCATCCACGCGCCTTCGCCGCCGGCCTCCTGGTAGGCCCAGCGCATCGCTCGGTAATCGAAGGGGCGCCCTTCCACCTGGCGCGGGCCGCTGGTCGCGCCCTCGATCACGTGCACGTATGCCAGCTTCAACGGCGCCAGCTCCTTCATGACGTGGTCGAACAGGCGCTGCGGGTCGTCGTCGACGATGTCGTTGGCCGGCGTGACGGGCGCGACGCGCAGCGCGGCACGCTCGCCGCCGATTTCCTCGGCGATCGTGCGCATCACTTCGAGCAGCAGCCGCGCGCGGTTCTCGATCGAGCCCCCGTAGTCGTCGCTGCGCTGGTTGGTGCCGCTCTTGAGGAACTGGTCGAGCAGGTAACCGTTCGCGCCATGCACCTCGATGCCGTCGAAGCCGGCGCTGGTCAGGGCGTGGCGGGCCGCGTGACGGAAGTCGTGCACGATGCCCGGGATCTCGGAGGCATCGAGTTCGCGCGGCTCGGACACCGGCACGAAGCGGCCGCCGCCGTCGGCCGAAATGAGGAAGGTCTTGGCCTTGGCCGTGATCGGTGACGGTGCGACCGGCTTCTGGTGCTCGGGCTGCAGGTCGACGTGCGAGATGCGGCCCACATGCCAGAGCTGGCAGACGATGCGCCCGCCGCGCTCGTGCACCGCATCGGTCACGCGCCGCCAGCCGTCGAGCTGCTCGGTGCTGTACAGCCCCGGCACATGCGCGTAACCCTGGCCCTGCGCACTGATCGCCGTCGCTTCGCTGATGATGAGGCCCGCGCTGGCGCGCTGTGCGTAGTACTCGGCCATCAGCGCTGTCGGGATCGCGTCGACGGGCGCACGGTTGCGGGTGAGCGGCGCCATCACGATACGGTTCGGCAGCCGCCAGGGGCCGACCTGGATCGGATCGAAAAGCGTGGGCATCGCGGGCGACCTACTTGATCAGTCCTTCGGCGCGCATCGCCTCCTGCACGGCGGGGCGCATGCGAATGCGCTCGTGGTGCGCCTGCACGTTCGACAGGCCTGCGAGGTCGATGTTCGCTGACGAGGCCCAGCGCGTCACCACGAAGAGGTAAGCGTCGGCGACGGTGAAGTGTTCCGCGAGCAGGAACTCGCGGCCGGCGAGTTCGCCGTCCACCCAGCGGTAGCGGGCGGCGAGCTTGTCACGGAAGAATCTCCGCGTTTCCTCCGGCAGGTTCGGGTTGAACACCGGCGAATAGCTCTTGTGCAGCTCGCTGCTGGTGAAGGCGAGCCACTCCTGCAGGCGGTAGCGCTGCAGCGTGCCGGCCGCCGGCGCCAGGTTGCTCGTGGGCACGAGGTCGGCGATGTATTGCAGGATCACCGGCACTTCGCGCAATCGGGTGCCGTCGTCGAGTTCGAGCAGCGGCACGTAACCGAGCGGGTTGATGCTGTAGTAGTCGGTGCCGTCGGGGAGCTGGTGTGTCTTGGTGGGCACGCGCACCGGCTCGAACGCCAGCCCGGCTTCGCGCAAGGCGATGTGCGCCGACAGCGAGCAGGCGCCGGGAGAGTGGTAAAGCTTCATGGCAGAGTTGATACTTTCGCGTGTGGCGATTCTGCGATGCTAGCGGCGCGTACCGATTCCTGCCGTCGGCGGGAATCGCGACAATCGTCGGCATGAATCGTGTGCTCAAGGGGTTGCTGGCGGTCGTCGCCCTGGTCGTTGTCCTGATCGCTGCAATCGCCTTCGCGCTGCACACCTGGGTCGGCAGCGAGAATTTCCGCGTGCGCGTCTCGCGCGAGATCTCGGCGGCGGCCGGCGTGCCGGTCGAACTGGGCGCGCTGTCGGTCGACGTGTTTCCGTTGCCCGGCGTGGCCGTCGACCGGGTGCAGGTCAGGAGCAAGCCGGCGCTGACCTTCGAGCGCATCGAGGCGCGGCCCGTGTGGTCGGCCTTGCTGCAGAAGAGGCTGGAGATCGCGACGCTGTACGTGCGCAACGCCGTGGTGCCGCAGGACGCGATCGCGGCGGTATCGGCGGCCTATCGGAAGGCGCATCCACAGGACGCGAAGGGGAAGAAGCCGTCCGGGGCGGCGGATTCGGGCAGCGTCATGCTGCCGCGGCGCGTCGTGCTGGAGCAGGTCACCTGGGTCGACAGCAAGGGCGCGCGCAACGTCGTGAATGCGACCGCCAACATGGACGACGACGATGGCCTGCCGGAGCACGTCGACTTCGCGGTGACGCAGGGCCGCTGGCAGGGCGTCAAGGCCAAACTCGATCGCGGTACCAACCAGTGGCTATTGGACGGACGTATCGGCGGCGGCACCATCAAGGGCAGGTTCAGGGCCGGCAAGACAACCCGGGGCGACCCGCTGCTCGAGGGCGAGTTCGACACGGCGAACGTGGAGGTCGGCTACTTCACCGCACCGAGCCGCACGATGACCGGCTTGCTGGAGGCGCACACCAGCCTGCAGGCCAACCTGCGCGACCTCGGCGCCGTTGCCGACGTGCTGCAGACACAGACCCGGTTCACCGTGCGGGATGCCGTGGTGCACGGCATCGACCTCGCGCAGGCGGTCAAGACCGTGGGCATCAACCGCAGTGGCGAGACGCGCCTCGATACGCTGGCCGGCCAGCTGGTGACGCGCGGGCGCGCGGCGGAGCTGCACAACCTGGTCGCCTCCTCGGGCGCGCTGTCGGCCACGGGCAATGTGGCAATGGCCGCCGACAAGCACTTGTCCGGCAGCGTCAACGTCAATCTCGCGGAGAAGGTGGCGGGCACGGCGCTCGGCGTGCCCTTGATGGTCGGGGGCACCCTCGACGCGCCCGAGGTCAGCTTGAGCCGCAGCGCGCTGCTGGGCGCGGCGATCGGCACCGCGATCGCGCCCGGCGTCGGCACCGCCGGGGGCGCCAAGGCCGGCGACAAGCTGGGCGACGCGCTGAAAGGCCTGTTCGGGAAGTAGCGTCCCGCGCGCTCAGGTCTTGTAGCTCGGGTCGCTGCGTTCGAGCCTGCGCAAGAGGGCCGGCCACGCGATGTTCGCGCCCTGGCCCGCGGTGACGGTCTTCAGGACCTGCGCCATGCCATCTAGGATTTTCGGGTTCACGTACACCAGCTCGCCGCCGCCCTGCGCATCGATCTGGATGCGGCAGGTGTTCTCGAAGACGTACATGTTGAGGAACGCGTCGGGAATGGTCTTGCCCACCACGAGCAGCCCGTGGTTGCGCAGCATGAGGAAGTTCCTGTCGCCGAGGTCGCGCTGCAACCGCGGCTTCTCATCGTCGCGCAGCGCCACGCCTTCGTAGTCGTGGTACGCCAGCGAGGCCAGCACGAAGGTGCTTTGCTGGCTGATGGGCAGCACGCCGCCCTTTTGCGCGCTCACCGCGACGCCGGCGCGGCTGTGCGTGTGCAGCACGCAGCCCGCGTCCTCGCGCACCTGGTGGATGCAGCTGTGGATCGTGAAGCCCGCCGGGTTCACGGGGAAGGGCGAGTCGATCACCTTGTTGCAGTCCTGGTCCACTTTCACGAGGGACGACGCGGTGATCTCGTCGAACATCAGCCCGTACGGGTTGATGAGGAAGTGATGCTCGGGCCCGGGAATGCGCGCACTGATGTGCGTGAACACCAGGTCGCTCCAGCCATACAGCGCGACCAGCCGGTAGCAGGCGGCGAGCTGGACGCGCAACTGCCATTCTTCGGCACTGACGACCTGCTTCAGCGATGCGATTTCCATGATGTTCTCCTCGGGACGGGATGCCATTGTGGACCGGCCTGGTCAGGGCGCCAATCGCGCGGCGGCCCACATCACCTGGTCGATCACGGCCTGCACGTTCTTCCTGGCCGATTCGGCGACGAGTTCGCCCTGCGCGTCGAACGCATCGCCTGCGCGGCTGAGCCCGTAGACCTTGGGGCAGACCCAGCAATGCAGGTTGAAGAGCAGCGGCACGAGGTGACTTTGCGAGCGCAGGCCGCCGAGCGCGCCGGGGGAGGCACTGAGCACGCCCACGACCTTGCCGCGCGTCGAGCGGAAATCGTCGTTCCACACCGGGTCGGACTTGACGGGGCTGGAGATCCAGTCGAGCGTGTTCTTGAGCAGCGCCGGGTAGCTGGCGTTGTATTCGGGCGTGCAGACGATCCAGGCCGGGTGCTCGTGGAAGATCCGCTTGAGGCGCATCACGTCGGGCGGCGTGCCGCGCGCCTCGAGGTCGGCGTTGTACATCGGCACGTCGAAATCCGCGAGCTCGATGTGCGTGACCTCGGCGCCGGAGGCGACGGCCATGCGCGCGACCACGTGCGCGAGCTTGCGGTTCCAGGAGCCGGCGCGCGTGCTGCCGGCGAAGACGAGGAGCTTCATCGGCTCAGGCGCCCTTGAGGAGCTGGTCGACCTCGATGTACGGGTGGCCGTGCAGGTGGGTTGTAGACACGCATGGGCCGAGCCATCTTACCCGGCGCGGAAATGCCCCCGCCGGTAAAATCACGGGTTCCCTGCGCGCGACCCCCATGCTCTATCCCGAGGAATTCGACGTCATCGTAGTCGGCGGCGGCCACGCCGGGACCGAGGCTGCGCTCGCGTCCGCGCGCATGGGGTGCAAGACCCTGCTGCTCACGCACAACATCGAGACGCTCGGGCAAATGAGCTGCAACCCCTCGATCGGCGGGATCGGCAAGGGGCACCTGGTCAAGGAAGTGGACGCGCTCGGCGGCGCGATGGCGCTGGCCACCGATGAAGGCGGCATCCAGTTCCGCATACTCAACAGCTCCAAGGGGCCGGCCGTTCGGGCCACCCGCGCGCAGGCCGACCGGGTGCTCTACAAGGCGGCGATCCGGCGCCGGCTCGAGAACCAGCCGAACCTCACCTTGTTCCAGCAGGCGGTCGATGACCTGATGCTCGAAGGTGACCGGGTGGTGGGTGCCGTCACGCAAGTGGGCATTCGCTTTCGCGGTCGCGCGGTGGTCCTCACGGCCGGGACCTTCCTCGACGGCCGCATCCACGTCGGGCTGAACAACTACCAGGCCGGGCGGGCGGGCGACCCGCCTGCCGTGAGCCTGTCGGCGCGCCTGAAGGAGCTGAAGCTGCCGCAAGGGCGCCTGAAGACCGGGACGCCGCCGCGTATCGATGGCCGCACCATCGACTTCACGAAATGCGAGGAGCAGCCCGGTGACCTGGACCCGGTGCCGGTGTTCAGCTTCATGGGCCGCGCCGACATGCATCCGCGCCAGGTGCCCTGCTGGATCACGCACACCAACGAGCGCACGCACGAGATCATCCGCTCCGGCTTCGATCGCAGCCCGATGTTCACCGGCAAGATCGAAGGGGTGGGGCCGCGCTACTGCCCGAGCGTCGAGGACAAGATCAACCGCTTCGCCGGTAAGGACAGCCACCAGATCTTCCTGGAGCCGGAAGGGTTGACCACCAACGAGATCTACCCGAACGGGATCTCGACCAGCCTGCCGTTCGACATCCAGTACGCGCTGGTGCGCTCCATTCCCGGGCTGGAGAACGCCCACATCCTGCGGCCCGGCTATGCGATCGAGTACGACTATTTCGATCCGCGCGGACTGAGCGCGAGCTTCGAGACTAAGGCCATCCGCGGCCTGTTCTTCGCCGGCCAGATCAACGGCACGACGGGCTACGAGGAGGCCGCGGCGCAAGGCTTGTTCGCCGGCGCGAACGCGGCGCTGCAGTGCCTCGGCCAGGAAAGCTGGGTGCCGCGGCGCGATGAGGCTTACCTCGGCGTGCTGGCCGACGACCTGGTCACCAAGGGCGTGACCGAGCCCTACCGGATGTTCACCAGCCGGGCCGAGTTCCGGCTGCAACTGCGGGAGGACAACGCCGACTTGCGGCTGACCGAGACCGGTCGCCGGCTCGGGCTGGTCGATGACGCGCGCTGGGACGCCTTCGGCCGCAAGCGGGACGCGATCGAACGCGAGCTGCAGCGGCTGCGTTCGGTCTGGGTGAACCCGCGCGTGATCGCCGCGGCCGAATCGGAGCGGGTGCTAGGCAAGGTGATCGAGCACGAGCACAGCCTGGCCGACCTGCTGCGCCGGCCCGACGTGCGTTACGAAGCGCTGATGACGTTGCGCGGGGGTGCCGTCGCGACCCGCGATGTTTCACGTGAAACGCTGGGTGACGCCTACGGCACGGTGGTCGAGCAGGTGGAGATCGCGTCAAAGTACGCCGGCTACATCGAGCGCCAGAAGGATGAGGTCGAGCGGGCCGCCCAGTATGAGCACCTGAAGCTGCCGCCCGAGTTGGACTACATGCAGGTCACGGCGCTATCGATCGAGGTGCGGCAGAAGCTGAGCCGCCACCGGCCCGAAACGCTGGGCCAGGCTTCCCGGATCTCCGGGGTGACGCCGGCGGCGATCTCGCTGCTGCTGATCCACCTGAAGAAGGGCCGCTTCAGGGGCTTTGCCGAGCCGGCCCATCAGGGCGGCCGCGCTACGGCCTGACATGGCGCCGCTGGAAGGCGAGCTGCGGGCCGGTCTGGCCGCGCTGGGAGTCGAACTTGCCGGCAGTCAGGTCGGACAGTTGCTCGAGTTCGCCCAGTTGCTCCTGAAATGGACGCGGGTCTACAACCTCACGGCGCTTCGTCGGCCCGAGGACGTGCTGAGCCACCACATCCTGGATTCCGCTGCGGTGTTGCCGCCGCTGCGCAGGGCCACCGGCGGCGAGCCTCGGCGCTTGCTGGATGTCGGCTCGGGTGGTGGGCTGCCCGGCGTGGTGATCGCGATCGCCTGTCCTGAAATCGCGGTCGACTGCGTCGATGCGGTGGCGAAAAAGGCGGCCTTCATCCAGCAGGCTGCGGCGACCCTGCGGCTGCCGAACCTGCGTGGCATCCATGCCCGGGTCGAGCAACTGGCGTCGCCGTACGACCTGGTGACTTCGCGGGCCTTCGCCTCCTTGCCCGATTTCGTACGTTGGTCGGACGGCGCGCTGGCAAGTGACGGCGTCTGGCTGGCGATGAAGGGCAAATATCCCGCCGACGAAGTGGCCGCTTTGCCGACCGGAGTGGAACTGTTTCACGTGGAACAGCTAGAGGTGCCCGGCCTGGATGCCGAACGCTGCCTGTTGTGGCTCAGGCGCCGCACTGCCTAACGTAAACTCGGCCGGACACTTTCGGGGGGATTCATGTTTGGCGTTGCGGACTACGGCGCTTTCGTCGTCGCGATCATCGTTTTTCTGGCGATCCCGGGGCCGGGGAACTTGGCCTTGATCACCTCGACCGGCAAGGGAGGGATCCGTGGTGGCTTGGCGGCGACGCTGGGCGTGATCGCCGGCGACCAGGTGCTGATGTGGGCGGCCGTGGCCGGCGTGGCCGCTCTACTGATCGCCTATCCCACGGCCTTTCACGCCGTGCAATGGCTGGGCGCCGCCTATCTTGCATGGCTCGGCGCGAAGATGCTGCTGGCCAAGCCCGGTGCCAAGCCGATCTTGAATATCCAGCCGCGCCACTACTTCCGGCAGGCCGCGCTGATCACACTGCTCAACCCCAAGGCGATCGTCTTCTACATGGCGTTCTTTCCGCTGTTCGTCGATCCGGCCCGGCACCAAGGCCTGGCTACCTTTGCAGCGATGGCCCTGACCATCGCCACGCTCACGTTCCTCTACGGGTTGATCGTCGTGCTGCTGACGCACCATCTCGCCGAACGCATGCGGGCCAATCCGCTGATCGGCCGCGTGCTGGAGAAGGTCGCCGGCACCTTCCTGCTCGGCTTCGGCATCAAATTGGCGATCAGCAAGTGAAGATCTTCTGCATCGCCAACCAGAAGGGCGGGGTCGGCAAGACCACCACGACCGTGAACCTGGCCGCCGGGCTGGCCAAGGTCGGCCAGCGTGTGCTCATGGTCGATCTCGATCCGCAGGGCAATGCGACCATGGGTTCGGGCGTGGACAAGCGCAGCCTGGCGCTGTCCATCTATGACGTGCTGCTGGAATCCGCCTCGGTCGCCGAAGCGCGCGTGCGCAGCGAGAAATGCGGCTTCGACGTGCTCGGTGCCAACCGCGATCTGGCCGGCGCCGAGGTCGAACTGGTCGAAGTGGAACGGCGCGACCAGCGGCTGAAGTCCGCGCTGGCCGCCGTCGCGCAGGACTACGACTTCGTCCTGATCGACTGCCCCCCGTCGCTGTCGATGCTGACGCTCAACGGATTGTGCTCGGCGCACGGCGTGATCGTGCCGATGCAGTGCGAGTACTTCGCGCTCGAGGGCCTGACGGACCTGGTCAACACCATCAAGCAGGTGCACGCCAACCTGAACAAGGACCTGCAGATCATCGGCCTGCTGCGCGTGATGTTCGACCCGCGCATCACCCTGCAGCAGCAGGTGAGCGACCAGCTCAAGGCGCATTTCGGCGACAAGGTGTTCGACACGGTGATCCCGCGCAACGTGCGCCTGGCCGAGGCGCCGAGCTACGGCCTGCCGGGCGTGGTGTTCGATGCGGCCGCGCGCGGCAGCCAGTCCTATGTGGACTTCGCGCGCGAGATGGTCGAGCGCATCAAGAAGATGTGAGCTGCCAGCGCTTTGCTATAAAAAAGAGAGCATGAAATCCTCCAACGTCCTGCTTCTCCCGGGCTGGGAGAACAGCGGTGCGGACCACTGGCAGACGCTGTGGGAGCAACGCCATGGTTACGCCCGTGTCGAGCAGCACGACTGGTCGCGGCCGTTGCGCGGCGACTGGCTGGCGCGCCTGGAAGACGCTGTGCTCACGCGCGACGAGCCCTGCGTGCTGGTCGCGCACAGCCTCGGCTGTATCCTCGCAGCGGCGTGGTCGGCGCGCTCGCTCAACACGCACCGGGTGAAGGCGGCCTTGCTGGTCGCGCCGGCGGATGTCGAGCAACCCCAGTGGCGCGAGCGGTTGCCGACCTGGTCGCCGATCGACCTGGCGCCGCTGGCCTTCCCCACCGTGACCGTCGCCAGCAGCAATGACCCCTTCTGCGCCCTGGAGCGTGCGCGCCTGTTCGCGCATGCCTGGGCGTCGCAATTCATGGAATACGGCGCGGCGGGACACCTCAATGCCGAGTCCGGGCTGGCGAGCTGGCCCGAAGGCCACGTCCTGCTGCAGGACCTGATGAAAGACTGAACGAAGATGGTGACCAAGAAACCCAAGGGACTCGGGCGCGGGCTCGAGGCATTGCTCGGCCCCACGGTGAACGAAAGCGCGGCCGACGCACCAGGCACCAACCCCGGCCTGCCGGCGTCCCTGCTGCTGGACGACATGGTGCCGGGCCAGTACCAGCCGCGCACGCGCATGGACGAGGGCGCGCTCTACGAGCTGGCCGAATCGATCAAGGCCCAGGGCATCATGCAGCCGATCCTCGTGCGCAAGCTCGGGACCGGCGCCCACGCGGGCAAGTACGAAATCATCGCCGGCGAGCGGCGTTTCCGCGCCGCCCGGATCGCGGGCCTGGACAGCGTGCCGGTGCTCGTGCGCGACGTGCCGGACGAGTCGGCCGCCGCGATGGCGCTGATCGAGAACATCCAGCGCGAGGACCTCAATCCGCTGGAAGAGGCCCACGGCCTGCAGCGCCTCGTGAAGGAGTTCGGCCTGACGCACGAGCAGGCTGCGCAGGCGGTGGGTCGCTCACGCAGCGCCGCCAGCAACCTGCTGCGATTGCTGAACCTCACGGACCAGGTGCAGACCATGCTGATGGCGGGCGACATCGACATGGGCCACGCGCGCGCGCTGCTCGCGCTCGAGCGCGCCGCCCAGGTCACGGCGGCGAATCAGATCGCCGCGAAGAAGTTGTCGGTGCGCGAGGCCGAGGCGCTCGTCAAGAAGCTCGGCGCCGAGTTCGCGTTGACCTCGCCGAAGCCCAAGCCCGAGAAGTCGCGCGACCTGCGCCGGGTCGAGGAGGAACTGTCGGACCTGCTCACGGCCGAAGTGGAAGTGCGCGTGAAGAAGCGCGTCAAGCGCAACGGCCGCAGCGAGGAGATGGGCGAAGTCGCGATCCAGTTCGCCTCGCTGGAAGAACTGAACGGGCTGATCGACCGGCTCAGAGGCTGAAGATCTTCCCGGGGTTCATGATGTTCTTCGGGTCGAGCGCGCGCTTGATCGCGCGCATCGTCTCGATCGCGCCGGCGCCGGTTTCGGCGACCAGAAAATCCATCTTGTGCAGCCCGACGCCGTGTTCGCCGGTGCAGGTGCCGCCCAGGCTCAAGGCGCGCGTGACCAGCTGATGATTGAGCCGCTCGGCGGTCTCGCGCTCCTTCGGGTCGTGCGGGTCGAGCAGGTAGCCGAAGTGGAAGTTGCCGTCGCCGACATGGCCGACGAGGAAATAGGGCAGGCCGCTGTCGTCGGCTTCCTTCACCGAGTCGAGCAGGCAGTCCGCCAGGCGCGAGATCGGCACGCAGGTGTCGGTGGAAATCGCGCGGCAGCCGGGACGCGACTGGATGGCCGCGAAGTACGCGTTGTGCCGCGCGGTCCACAGGCGGGTGCGCTCTTCGGGCGTCGTCGCCCACTCGAAGGCCTGGCCGCCGTGCTCGGAGGCGATCTCCTGCACGATCTCGGCCTGCTCCTTCACGCCCGCGGGCGAGCCGTGGAACTCCATCAGCAGCATCGGCTCTTCGCGCAGGTTCAGCTTGCTGTGCGCGTTGACCATGCGCACCGTGTTGTGGTCGATCAGTTCCACCCGCGCGATCGGCACGCCGAGCTGGATGGTCTGGATCACCGTGCGCACGGCGGCCTCGATGCTGGGGAACGAGCAGATGGCGGCCGACACCGCCTCCGGCAGCGGGTACAGGCGCACCGTCACTTCGGTGATCACCCCCAGCGTGCCTTCGCTGCCGACGAACAGGCGCGTGAGGTCGTAGCCCGCGCTCGACTTCTTGGCGCGCGTGCCGGTGCGGATCGCCTCGCCGCTGGCCGTCACCACTTCCAGCGCCAGCACGTTCTCGCGCATCGTGCCGTAGCGCACGGCGTTGGTGCCGCTGGCGCGCGTCGCGCTCATGCCGCCGATGGTCGCATCGGCGCCCGGGTCGATCGGAAAGAACAGGCCCGTGCTCTTGATCTCCTCGTTGAGCTGCTTGCGCGTGACGCCGGGCTGCACGGTGACCGTGAGGTCCTCCGCGTTGACCGACAGCACCTGGTTCATGCGGCTCACGTCGATGCTGATGCCGCCCTGCACGGCGAGCAGGTGGCCCTCGAGCGAGGAGCCGACACCGAAGGGGATCACCGGCGTCTCGTACTGCGCCGCGAGCTTCACCGCGTCGGCGACGTCCTGCGTGCTTTCGGCGAACACGACGGCGGCCGGGGGCGGGGCTTCGAACGACGATTCGTCGCGGCCGTGCTGCTCGCGCACCGCCATCGCCGTCGAGCAATTCGCGCCGAATCGCCGGGCCAGCGCCTGCAGCAGCGCGGGCGGCACCTCGCGCGGGTGGATTTCGGGCACGAGATGCGTGAGGGCAGTGGGAGCGTTCATCCGCCCAGTTTAAGTCAGGGCGAGAACGAGGCCTCGTACTCGTCGAGCGTGAGCACGCCGTCCTTGTTGGCGTCGGCCTCCTCGAAGCTGCGGGGCAGGATGGGCAATCGCTGGGCCTCGGCCCGCGTGACCTGGCCGTCGCTGTTGACGTCGGCGAGCTCGAAGGCCTCGCGGATCTGCGCCGGTGTCCAGCGGCTCGGCGGCAGCGGTTGCGACATGGGCGCCGGAGCCACCGGCTGCGAAGCGGCTGGTGCGGGCGGCACGGCGGCCGCGGTGCCCGGCGTCTGCGCGTGGGCCGCCATCACGCAGAAGGCCGTCGCGAAGAGGAATGCAGGACGCGATCGCATCATCGGAACGCATCCTCGTATTCGAAGCGGGACAGCAAGCCATCATGGTTGCGGTCCAGTTCGTCGAAGGGCACCGGGAGGGCGATGCGCTGCGCTTCGGCGCGCGACAGCTCGCCATCGTGATTCGTGTCCGCCTCAAGAAACGCCCGCGCGATGTCCACGGCGGAATACGGGCCACGCGGCGCCGGCGGGCCGCCCATCGCATTGGCCCCGGTCTGCGACTGCTGGATGAAGATCACCGCGGCACCGCCGCCAGTCGTGGTGGGCGCGGCGATGCCGGCGTCGATCGCGGGACTGCCCGGCGCGGTGCCGGGGGAGGACAGGTTCGGCGCGCCCGGCGGGGCCAGGCTGGGCGAGCCCGGCGGTGTCAGGCCGGCGGGGACGGGCGACCTCAGGCCGGCGGGATTCGGCAGGCCGAACGTGCTGACACCCGGTGCCGGAGCCTGGCGTGCCGGTTGGGTCGCCGGCGCGACCTTTCTCTGCTGCGCGTCGGCGACCGGCACGCTGAAAGCAACTGCGCAGGCGAGCGCGATGCCGCTGAGGTGGCGTGGTTTCATGGACGGCTCCTGGCCGGATGCTTGCTCCGGGCGCATCGCTTGCGGCGGAGCCAACGCCGCCAGTTGCTGTAGGACCCCTTCCCCTGCGCTGGCGCACAATCGTGAGGACGTTCTTCAGGAGACTCGTTCCATGGGCAAGCGCCTCACGCAGATCGCCACGCGCACCGGCGACGACGGCACCACCGGCCTCGGCGACAACACGCGCGTGCCCAAGGACAGCCTGCGCGTGCACGCGATGGGCGAGGTGGACGAGCTCAACTCGCACCTCGGCCTGCTGCTGTGCGAGACGCTGCCGCCCGAGGTGCGCGAACTGCTGGTCGACATTCAGCACCAGCTGTTCAACCTCGGGGGCGAGCTGTCCATCCCCGGCTTCGAATTGCTCAAGACCGATGCGGTGGCCGCGCTCGACGACGCGCTCGCCACGCACAACGCGCGGCTGCCGAGGCTGGAAGAGTTCATCCTGCCCGCAGGCAATCGCCCGGCCGCGCAAGCGCACGTGTGCCGCACGGTCGCGCGCCGTGCCGAGCGCGCCGTGGTCGCACTCGGCCGCGCCGAGCCGCTGCGTGAAACGCCACGCCAGTACCTCAACCGGCTGAGCGACCTGATGTTCGTGCTGGCGCGCGTGCTCAATCGCGCGCAGGGCGGCGACGACGTCTACTGGAAGAGCGAGCGCCTGGCCCGCGCTTCCAGCGAGTAACGATCAGGTCGGCCGGTCGGCGCCCGCAACGAGCGGCGCGGTGTTGATGTGGCCGCGATTGAGCAGCGCGTACAGGACGATGGCGCCGAAGGTGGCGGTGCCGATGCCGCCCAGCTTGAAGCCGCCGAACGCGAGCGTGAAGTCGCCGGTGCCGAGCACCAGCGTGATCGCGGCGACGATCAGGTTGCGGTTTTGCGAGAAGTCCACGCGGTTGTCGACCCAGATCTTCGCGCCGGCCGCGGCGATCAGGCCGAACACCACGATCGACACGCCACCCATCACCGGTAGCGGGATCGCCTGGATCACGGCACCGAACTTCGGCGAGAAGCCGAGCACGATGGCGATCGCGGCGGCAAAGACGAACACCGCCGTGGAATAGATCTTGGTCGCGGCCATCACGCCGATGTTCTCGGCGTAGGTGGTGACGCCGGTGCCGCCGACCGAGCCGCTGATGATGGTGGCGAGGCCGTCGCCCATGAACGCGCGCCCCATGTACTGGTCGAGGTTGCGGCCGGTCATCGCCGTCACGGCCTTGATGTGGCCGAGGTTTTCGGCGACGAGGATCACGGCCACCGGCGCGATCAGCAGGATCGCGCCGCCGTCGAACACCGGCGCGGCGAACGAGGGCGCGCCGATCCAGGCGGCGTTCGCGATGCCGGACACGTCCAGCGGCTTGCCCAGCCCGAGCCCGTTGGCGAGGATGGCGTACACGATGCTCGCGATCACCAGGCCCACGAGAATCAGCAGGCGCTGCACCATGCCGCGCGTGAACACGGCGACCAGCCCGACGCACACGAAGGTCACGGCCTGCATCCACGAGTCGAAGTTGCTGGCGGCCATGTTCTTGACGGGGATGCCGGCGAGGTTCAGGCCGATCACCGCGACGACCGCGCCGGTGACGACCGGCGGCATCAGCTTCTCGATCCATGCCGTGCCGATCGCGTGGACGATGCCGCCGATGACGGCGTACACGATGCCGCACACGATGATGCCGCCGAGGGCCACGCCGATGTTCGTGTTCGGGCCCTTGCCGGCATAGGCGCTGGCGGCGATCACGACGCCGATGAAGGCGAAGCTCGAGCCGAGGTAGCTCGGCACCTTGCCGCCGGTGACCAGGAAGAACACCAGCGTGCCGATGCCGCTCATGAGGATCGCGATGTTGGGATCGAAACCCATGAGGATGGGCGCGAGCACCGTCGCGCCGAACATCGCGATCACGTGCTGCACGCCCATCGCCGCGGTCTGCGGCCAGGGCAGTCGCTCGTCGGGGGCGATCACCCCGCCTTGCTGCAGCACGTCGTGGGACCGCTGCGTCCAGTCGAACATCGGCATTCCTCGCTCCTTGTGTTGAGAGAACCGGAGCGATGCTAGGCGTTGCGTCCCTGCGGCGCAAGCGCGCCGTCAGCCGAGGAAGATCGCGACTTCCCCCAGCACCTGGGCGTCCTTGAGCATCTTGCGGTGGCCCAGGCCTTCGGTCGGAACGAAGCGCGCACCACGGATCGCGTGAGCATAGGACTGGCCGTCGGCGAAGCGGTTCACGGCATCGCCACGGTCATGCACGACCAGCGTGGGCACGCGGATGCGCGGACCCACCGCCTGGGGCTCGAACAGCGGCATCGGCAGCCCCTGCCGGGCCTCGATGCGCTTCTGCATCGCGGCGCGCGTCGCCTCCGACAGGCCGAACACCTGCGCGAACAGCCGCGTGTACTCGGGCGGCGAGGCGGGCGGCGCGAGCAGCACCAGGCGCTGGATGTTCAAGCCCCGGCTCGCCGCGTAAGCCCCGGCGCTGGCGCCGAGCGAATGCGCGACGAGCGCGTGCAGCTCGAACCCCTGCTGCTGCAGGCGCGCCGCGACGTAGTCGATGGCCCGCGCGAACTGCGGCAGCGCACTCATGCTGCCGCGACTGCGCCCGTGCGCAGGCATGTCGACCAGCACGGGACGCAGGCCCTGCGCGGCGAGCGCTTCGGCCAGCGGCAGCATTTGCGCCGCGTTCCCGCCCCAGCCGTGCACCAGCAGCGCGATCGGCGCGTGCGGGGCGGCCGCCGGCGAATAGACCGTGACGCTGGCGTCTTCGAAGGCCCACTGCTCCGTGTGCCAGGCCCGGTGCCAGCCATGGCGCCGGTGCAGCCACTTGGGGGGCAGCGGCGTGAGGAAGAGGCGATAGGCCAGTCGCACGGCGAGCGCGGGCCACAGCCGCTCCGACGCCGCGAGCGCCGCACGGAACAGCCGGATCCCCGGGCTGGCCTGGTAGAAGGTGGAGGTGGCCTGCAAGGCGGTGCGGGTCATGGCGGTCCTTCAGTAGAAGATCATGTCGTCGTTGGAGCGCGGCAGGTTGCGCAGGGCGCCGGTCAGCGCGCGGATGCCGAGGTAGGCCGCTGCGAGGATCAAGAGCGAGAGCATGGAACATCCTTTCTTCGCACGATCGTGCGAAATATAGACGGGCGATCACGACATGCCATGACGTGGGAGGTTATTGCCGGTAGGTGGAAAGCAGCCGCTGCCAGCTCGCCTGCGTGCGCTCGGCCGCACGCGGGTCGCGCAGGAAGCGGGCGTCGTGCACGAGCCCGAGCACCAGCGAGCAGGCTTCGCCGACCAGCTGCTCCGGGTCGGTGCCGGGCTTCAGGTGCCCCTGCTCGATCGCCTGCATGACCGTGCGCCGCAGTGCGGCGCGCCAGCGTGTGACCTCGGAGTGCAGCAGGTCGCGCAGCGGCCCCTCGCGGTCGTCGAGTTCGAACGCGCCCGCAGAGAAGATGCAGCCGTTCTTCGCCTCGATGTCGCGCGTGCGCACGATCCAGCGCTGCATGATCGCGTCCAGCCGCGGCAGGCCCTTGGGCAATTGCATCGCGGGGACGAACACATCCGCCAGGAAGCGCCGCCCGAACTCCTCGACCACCGCCTTCTGCAGGGCTTCGCGCGAACCCACGCGCGAGAACACGCCGCTCTTGGACAGGCCGATCCGGTCGGCGACCGCCTGCAGCGTGATCGCCTCCAGCCCTTCGGCCGAGGCGAGGTCCAGCGCCGCGCCGACGATCGCGGCGCGCGTCAGTTCGCTCTTCTGGGTCCGGGCGTCCATGCCGCAGATATTAGCACGGTCGTGCGAAATCACAAGCGACCCTATCCTTGGCGCATGAACGCCCCCTGCATTCCCCAGATCCGGCTGTACCAGGACTGGCTGCGCGACCAGCGCGGCCTGAGCTTTGCGAACTACGACGAGCTGTGGCGCTGGTCGGTCGATGACCTGCCGGCCTTCTGGCAATCCGTGTGGGACTACTTCGACCTGCAGTCGCCCACGCCCGCGCGCGCGGTGCTGGCCGAAGAGAAGATGCCCGGCACCCGCTGGTTCGAAGGCGCGCAGTTCAATTACGTGAACCAGGTGTTCCGGCACGTCGAGCCCGCGCATGCCGCGGGGCTGCCGGCCATCGTCGCGCGCAACGAGGCGGGCGAGCAGCGCGAGATCGGCTGGCGCGAATTGAAAGCGCAGGTCGCGGCGCTGGCGATCCACCTGCAGGCGCAGGGCGTGCAGCCGGGCGATCGCGTGGCGGCCTACCTGCCCAATGTCCCCGAAACTGTCGTCGCGTTCCTGGCCACGATCAGCATCGGCGGGGTGTGGAGCCTGTGCGCGCCCGACATGGGCACGAACGCCGTGCTCGACCGCTTCAAGCAGATCACCCCCAAGGTGCTGATCGCCTGCGACGGTGTGCGCTACGCCGGCAAGCACATCGACCGCACGGATGTGGTCAAGCAGCTGCGCGATGCGTTGACCAGCGTCACGCACGTCCTGCGGCTGAAGGACTTCGCGCAAGCGGCCACGGCGCCGGCCGCGGCGGTCAAGGCTTTCGAGCCGCTGTGGCTGCCGTTCGACCATCCGCTGTGGATCGTGTATTCGAGCGGGACGACCGGCCTGCCCAAGCCGATCGTGCACGGCCACGGCGGCACGGTGCTGGTCGGCCTCGAGCTGACGGTGCTGCATGACGACATCGGTTGCAGCTACCACCCGAACACCGCCGGCGAGCGCTACCACTGGTACAGCTCCACCGGCTGGGTGATGTGGAACGCGCAGGTGGCGGGCCTGCTCAACGGCACGACGATATGCATCTTCGACGGCAGCCCGGCGGGCTCCAAGGAGAACCCGGACTGGACGGTGCTGTGGCGATTCGCCGCCGAGGTCGGCGCGACCTTCTTCGGCGCGGGAGCCGCGTTCTTCGCCAACTGCATGAAAGCGGGCGTCGAAGCCGCGCAATGCGGTGACCTCACGCGGGTGCGCGCGCTCGGCACGACGGGCTCGCCGCTCTCCGCCGACGTGCAGGCCTGGGGCACCGGGCAGTTCCGCCGCATCGGCACCGAGGACATCTGGTGGTGCAACATCTCGGGAGGCACCGACTTCGCGGGGGCTTTCATCGGCGGCAATCGCGAACTGCCCCAGGTGCCGGGCGAGATGCAGTGCCGCCTGCTCGGCTGCGCCGTCGAGGCGTGGAACGAGCAGGGCCAGCCGGTGATCGACGAAGTGGGCGAGCTGGTCTGCACCAAGCCGATCCCCTCGATGCCCCTGTTCTTCTGGGGCGACCCAGGCAACCAGCGCTATCTCGCCAGCTACTTCGACACGTACCCGGGCGTGTGGCGCCACGGCGACTGGCTGAAGGTCACGCCGCGCGGCAGCTGCATCATCTACGGCCGCAGCGACGCGACCATCAACCGCCACGGCCTGCGCATGGGCACGAGCGAGATCTACCGCGCCGTGGAAGCGCTGCCCGAAGTGCTGGACTCGCTGATCGTCGATCTCGAATACCTGGGCCGGGAGAGCTGGATGCCGCTGTTCGTCGCGCTGCGGGAAGGGCACAAGCTCGACGATGCGCTCAAGTCGCGCATCAACGGCGCGATCCGCGATGCCTTGTCGCCGCGCTTCGTGCCCGACCAGATCTACCAGGTGCCCGAAATCCCGCGCACGCTCACCGGCAAGAAGCAGGAGCTGCCGGTCAAGAAGCTGCTGCTGGGCCAACCCGTGGAGAAGGTGGTGAACAAGGACGCGATGGCCAACCCGGCCTCGCTCGACTGGTTCGTGGAACTTGCGCGCTACAGGGGCGCCCCGCATTGACCTTGCGCAGGCACTGGCCGAGCATGGGCCCATGTTCCTGAAAAACTGCTGGTACGTGGCCGCCTGGGACCACGAACTGATCGACGGCAGGATGCTGGCGCGCACCCTTCTCGAGGAACCGGTGCTGCTGTACAAGGCCGAGACCGGCCGCGTCGTCGCACTGAAGGACCGCTGCTGCCACCGCGGCGCACCGCTGCACATCGGCCGGCGCGAAGGCGAATGCGTGCGCTGCATGTACCACGGCCTGAAGTTCGACCCGTCGGGCAAATGCATCCAGATTCCGGGCCAGGAGAACATCCCGCCCAAGCTGGGCGTGCGCAGCTTCCCGGTCGTGGAGAAGGACCACCTCATCTGGATCTGGATGGGCGACGCCGACAAAGCCGATCCCGCGCTGATCGTGGACTATCCCTATCTGCGCGATCCGCAGTGGAAGGGCATCCCCGAGTACATGCACTACGACGCCAACTGGCTGCTGATCGTCGACAACCTGTCCGACTTCGCGCACCTGGCGTTCGTGCACACGCATACGCTGGGCGGCTCGGAGGAGTACGCGTACAAGACCAAGCCGGTGGCGATCGAGCGCCTCACCGACGGCTTCCGCGTGGAGCGCTGGCACATGGACGCGCCGCCGCCGCCCTTCCACCGCAAGGTGCTGCCGGCGGCGGAGAAGGACTGCCATGTGGACCGCCGCAACATCGGCCGCATGCTGATCCCCGGCATCTTCTTTCTCGAATCGATGTTCTCGCCGGCCGGCAGCGGCTCGGAAAGGGGCAACCGCGAAGGCACGCGCGAATACCGCAACTGCCAGTTCATGACGCCGGAGACGCGGCGCACGACGCACTTCTTCTTCGTCTACCTGAACAACTTCGAAGGCAGCGACAGCAACGTGTCGCGCTCGCTGCGCGACAGCCTGATCGAAGGCTTCATGGAAGACAAGCACATCATCGAGCACCAGCAGCACCTGCTCGACACCGATGCCGATTTCCGCATGCAGGCGATCGCGGCCGACGCGGCGCTGTCGCACTTCCGCCTGACGCTGTCGAAGCTGATCGCCGCGGAGCAGGAAGACGAGGCGAAGCGCGTACCGGCGGAAAAGGAGCCGGTGCGCCCGCACGAACTGCTGTTGCGGTTCTAGCCCTTCATGCCGGCCTGCGCCGGTTCACCAGCACGATTCCGGCAGCCACGCCGCACAGCGCCAGCACGAGCTGCAGCGTGAGCGGCTCCTTGAGCAGCGCGACGCCGAACACCAGCGCGAACACCGGCGTGAGGAAGGTGAAGGACGACATCTGCGTCGCCGGGTAGTGCCGCAACAGCCACATCCAGGTGAGGTAGCTCGCGAACGCGCCGATCGCCGTCTGCGCGGCAATCGATCCCCACGCGTAAGTGGAATAGGCGAAGGACCAGGGCTCGCCCAGGGCCAGCGACAGCAAGGGCGCGACGACCGCCGTCACGGCCACCTGGTAGAACAGCGTCTTCTCGGCGCTCGCGGTCGCCATCGCGCTGGCCCGGATCACCACGGTCGTCAGTCCCCACAGGATGCCTGCCGCCAGCGCGAGCGCGTCGCCGCGCAAATGGCTCGCCTGGCGGGCACTGGTGAAGCCTTCGCTGAACGCGATCGCGACGGCGACGAAGGCGATCACCAGACCCACCCACTGCAGGGAGCGCAACCGCTCGGCCGGCACGAAGCGAGGCAAGAGCAGCGCCACGAAAAACGGCGAGGTGTAGAGGAACACCGTCAGGCGCGACGCCGTCGTCTCGCGCAGCCCGAGATAGATGCAGGTGAACTCGGCCGCGAACAGCGCGCCGGCGAGCAGGCCCGCGCCCAGCGTTCCGTCCCGGCCGAACAGCTTCACGCCCTTGACCGCGCACCAGGTCCACAGCAGCGCCGTGGCGCCGACGAATCGCAGCGAAGCCTGCCACAGGGGCGGCACTTCCCCGACGGTGGTCTTGATCAGGAGCTGCTGCAGCCCCCAGAACAGGCAGCACGCCAGCAGCAGCGAAACGGCGAGCGAGTCCAGATGCGCTTTTCTTTCGACGACCATGCAAGCGATGTTAGCTTGCACACGAAAGCCGCTATCGTCCCGCGATTTTCCCCAGCAGCTTCTTGAGCGCGGCCTTCTCGGAGGCCGCGAGCGTGCTGAGCATCGCGCTCTCGTGCGCGCGGGCCTGGGACACGAGCGGTCGCACCAGGCGCCGTCCCGCGGCCGTCGCCGCCACCAGCGTGCGCCGCTGGTCGGCGGGGTCGGCCTGCAGCGTGACCCAGCCCTGCTCGCTCATGCGCTGCACGAGCTTGGTCACGGTGGGCTGCTTGGACAGCACTTCATGCGCCAGCTGGCTGACGGTGAGCGGCTCCCCGTCGTGCAATGTCGCCAGCACGCGCCACTCGATCGAACTCAGGCCGGCGGCGCGCACGTGCGCGTCGAACTCCTTGTACAGGGCGTGGTTCGCCTGGCCCAGGAGATAGCCGAGGTAGTGGTCCACGAACCTTTGCGCAGGCACGGCTAGAACGGATGTTCGGTGTAATAGCGGCCGCCATGGAACAGCAGCGGCGAGGCGCCCACGCGCCAGCTGCAGCGCTCCACCTCGCCGACGAAGATCACGTGGTCGCCTTCCTCATAGCGGCTGCGGTTGAAGCATTCGAAGGTCGCGGCCGATCCTTCCAGCAGCGGCGCGCCGCCCGCGCCCTCGACGAAGTGCACGCCGCTCCAGCGGTCGGCGCCCTTCAGCGCGAAGCGCTCGGCCAGCTCCTTCTGGTCCTTGGCGAGCACGTTGATCGCGTAATGCGAGCCGGTGCGGAACACGGGCAGGGACCCCGCGGCCTGCGAAAGGCTCCACAGCACCAGCGGCGGATCGAGCGAGACGGAATTGAACGAGTTCGCCGTCAGGCCGATCACGGTGCCGTCGGCCGCCCGCGCCGTCACGATCGTCACGCCGGTGGCGAACATGGCCAGGGCCGAGCGGAACTCCTGCGGCGAAAAGCTGGGCGGCCGGGCTTGGGTGGGCGGGCTCACGGGACCAATTGCATGAAATTTCATGTATTATGGTCCGGAACGCCAAGACCATGTTGCAAGAGAAGCCAGAGCCCGCGTGGCTCGCCGCGTTCGAGGCCGTGCTGTCGCGCTGCGCGGTGGGCGCGGGCGAGATCGTGGCCGTGCTCAGCGAAAGCCAGAGCCGTCCGGTGCTGCCGCAGCTGGCGCGCCTGGCCGCCGCACGGCAGGGCTGCCGCGTGTTCTCGATCGAGCTGCCGACGCCTTGCGAGCCCGGCCCGCCGGTGCGCTCCACCGGCGCGTGCACGGCGCTGCAGCAGCTCGCGCCCGTGGTGTCCGCGCTCGCGGCATCGACGCTGGTGGTCGATTGCACTGTCGAAGGATTGATGCACGCTCCCGAGCTGCCCGCGATCCTGAAGGGCGGCGCCCGCGTGCTCTACGTGAGCAACGAGCATCCCGAAGCGCTGGCACGCCTGGTGCCGCAGGAAGGACTGGAGCCACGGGTCAAGGATCACGTCAAACGCCTGCGTGCCGCAAAGAAGCTCCACGTTACCTCTTCTGCGGGCACCGATCTCGCCATCCGGCTCGAAGGAGCTACCTGCGGCGGCAACTGGGGCTACACGACCCGGCCCGGCACCATGACGCACTGGCCGGGCGGTCTGGCGCTCGCCTTTCCCGCCGCGCGCACGGTCAACGGCACGCTCGTTCTCGCACCCGGCGACGTCAACCTCACGTTCAAACGCTACATCGAACGGCCCGTGCTGCTGCGCATCGAAGACGACTACGTCACGGGCATCGAAGGCGAGGGCGTCGATGCCGACCTGATGCGCAGCTACGTCGCGGCCTGGGGTGACCGGGAGGCCTATGCCGTGAGCCATGTCGGTTACGGGCTGAACGACGCAGCGCGCTGGGACAGCATGGCGCTGTACGACCGGCGCGATTTCAACGGCACCGAGCTGCGCGCGTTTGCCGGCAACTTTCTCTACAGCACTGGCGCGAACGAAGTCGCGGGCCGCCACACGCGCGGGCATTTCGACCTGCCGCTCAAGGGCTGCACCGTGGCGCTGGACGATCGCGTCGTCATCGAGGCCGGCCGGCTGCTCGCATGAACGCACCCAATTTCACGGCGCTAGGCGGCGGGCCTACCGTGCTGATGCTGCACGGCATCGGCGGTGGCCACCTTTTCTTCGCGCCGCAGGTCGAGACGCTCGCGTCGTCCGGCTACCGCGCGATCGCCTGGGACATGCCGGGCTACGGGCACAGCGCGCCGATCGAGCCCTACACGTTCAAGGGCCTGGCCGAAAGCTGCATCCGGCTGATAGAGGGCCTGAAGTGCGACAACGTGGCGCTCGTCGGCCACAGCATGGGCGGCATGGTGGCGCAGGAAGTGGTCGCGCGCCGGCCCGACCTGGTCAACAAGCTGGTGCTGTGCGGCACCAGCGCATCCTTCGGCAAGCCGGACGGCGAGTGGCAGCGCGAGTTCATCGCGCAGCGCACCGCGCCGCTCGACGCCGGCAAGACGATGGCGCAGCTGGCCGAAGTGCTGGTGCCGCAAATGGTGGGACCCGGCTCGCTGCCCGAGGGCGTGAAGCTCGCGACCCATTGCATGTCGCTGGTTCCACCGGCGACGTACCGGCGCGCGCTGGAAGCCCTGGTGACGTTCGACCGGCGCGCCAACCTGGAACGCATCGAGGTGCCGACGCTGCTGGTCGCCGGCGAGCACGACCGCAACGCGCCCCCGGCGGTGATGAAGAAGATGGCCGAGGCCATCCCGCGCAGCAGCTACATCGAGATGAAAGGCATCGGGCACCTGCAGAACCTGGAGGCGCCCGACGACTTCGACGGGTTCCTGCTCAATTTCCTCGCCCTCCCGCGCGAGCTGCTGCACTGAGGTCCGCCCGATGGATGCCGTCCCCGCCCTGAGCTTCACGCCCGCCGTGGGCGACCTGCCGTTCACCCCGCAGCAGCGCTCGTTGCTGTCGCTCGCGAATGAACTCGGGCGCACGAAGTTCGCGCCGCGCGCCGCACAGTGGGATCGCGAGGCGAGTTTCCCGTTCGCGAACTACGACGACCTGCGCGAAGCCGGCCTGCTCGCGCTGTGCGTGCCGAAGGCGAGCGGCGGGCGGGGCGCCGACTACACGACCTACATGATGGTGGCGGCGGAGATCGGCCGCTTCTGTGGCGCCACGGCGCTTACCTGGAACATGCACATCTGCTCGACGATGTGGACGGGGGTGCTGGCCGACGGCATCCCGATGACGCCCGAGCAGCGGGCCGAGCACGAGCGCCGGCGCGAGCTGCATTTCGCCCGCGTGGTGAAAGACGGCGCGATCTACGCGCAGCCGTTCTCCGAAGGCAGCGCCGCCGCCGCCGGCCGCGCACCTTTCGGCACCACGGCGCGCAAGGTCGAGGGCGGCTGGTTGGTGAACGGCCGCAAGATCTTCGCGTCGCTCTCGGGCGCGGCCGACTACTACGGCGTGCTGTGCACCGAGGACAAGGGCGACCACCATCCCGACGCGCGCGACACGCTGTACCTGGCCGTGCCGGCCACCAGCGAGGGCTTCGCGATCACGGGCGAGTGGGACCCGCTCGGCATGCGCGGCACCGTCAGCCGCAACCTCACGTTCAAGGACGTGTTCGTCCCCGACGACGAGCAGCTCATGCCGCGCGGCGTGTACTTCAAGGGCGCGCAGACCTGGCCGGCGATGTTCTTCACGCTCGCGCCGACCTACCTGGGCCTCGCGAACGCCGCCTACGACTTCACCGTGAGCTACCTGCGCGGCGAGGTGCCCGGCGAGCCGAAGGTGTTGCGGCGCATGTACCCGACCAAGCAGGTCGCCGTCGCGCAGATGCGCATCCAGCTCGAGTCGATGAAGAGCCTGTTCGTGCGGGCGATCCAGGAGGCGGCGCCGAACCCGTCGAAGGATGTGCGGATGCGCCTGTACGCCGCGCAATACGCCGTGATGGAAGGCGCGAACGACATCTGCCGGCTCGCTATCCGCACCTGCGGCGGCCAGAGCATGATGAAGCACCTGCCGCTGGAGCGCCTGTACCGCGACAGCCGCTGCGGCTCGCTCATGCTGCCCTGGACCGCGGAGCTCGTGCTCGACCGCATGGGCCGGGAAGCACTGTACGAGCCGGGCGAGAAGGACGACTTGTAAGGTCCGCGCCCTGCCGCCAGACTGACGGCATGGACCGAGACGTCATCTACCGCCATCGCCTGCCGGTGCGCATCATGCACTGGATCAATGTCGTGTGCCTGTTCATGCTGCTCGGCAGCGGGCTGCAGATCTTCAACGCCCACCCGGCGCTGTACTGGGGCGCCGATTCGCGCGACTCCACGCTGCTGCTGCAGCTCGCGAAATTCCCGGGCTGGGCGACGATTCCCGGGACGCAATGGCTGTCGATGGGGCGCCTGTGGCACTTCTTCTTCGCGTGGATATTCGTCATCAACGGGATCGCCTATGTGCTGTGGACGATCTTCAGCGGGCACTTGCGGCGCGACCTGGTGCCGACCCGCAGCGAATGGCGGGGCATCGGCCGCTCCATCCTCGACCACCTCAAGCTCAAGCACCCGCACGGCGAGGAGGCGCGGCGCTACAACGTGCTGCAGAACACGGCCTACCTCAGCATCATCTTCATCGTCCTGCCGCTGATCGTGGTCGGCGGCTGGGCCTTGTCGCCGATGATGGATGCGTTCGCGCCCGGCTGGGTGGACTGGTTCGGCGGCCGCCAGGCGCTGCGCACCTTGCACTTCATCGCGGCGACGCTGCTCGTCGTCTTCGTGCTGGTGCACGTGTTCGAGGTGATCGTGACGGGTCTCGTCAACAACCTGCGCTCGATGGTCACGGGCTACTGGAGGGTACCGAAATGAACCGACCCGTTCCCCCGTTCCAGCACCGGCGCGAACGCCGCGGGCTGTTGCGCGCGGGGCTCGCGGCCGCGGCGGGCAGTGCCCTGTCCGGCTGCGATGCGCTGAGCCACAACGACACGGCCGTCGACGTGTTGCGCAGCGCCGAGAAGCTGTCGAACAGCGTGCACCGGGCGCTGGGCCGCCGCGCGATGGCGCAGGAGTTTTCGCCGTCCGAGGCCGCGCCGGTGTTCCGCGCCAACGGCACGCTGATGCCGATGGGCGACGAGTACGCGGCGATGGTGGCCAACGGCTTTGCCGACTGGCGCCTGAGGGTCGAAGGCCTCGTCCGGACGCCGCTGGAGTTCACGCTGGCGCAGTTGCGCGAGATGCCTTCGCGCACGCAGGTCACGCGCCACGATTGCGTCGAGGGCTGGAGCTGCATCGGCCAGTGGAAGGGCGTGCGCCTGTCCCACGTCCTTGGCCTGGCGCAGCTGCAGCCCGGGGCGAAGTTCGTCGTGTTCCACTGCCTCGACCAGATGGAAGAGGACGACGAAGACAGCATGTATTACGAGAGCGTCGACCTCGACGACGCCTTCCACGAACAGACCATCCTCGCGTACGAGCTCAATGGCAAGCCCGTGCCGGTCGAGAACGGCGCGCCGCTGCGGGCACGCATCGAGCGGCAACTCGGCTACAAGCAACCCAAGTACATCCAGCGCATCGAGGTGGTGTCCGACTTCGGCCGCATCGCGGGCGGCCGGGGCGGCTACTGGGAAGACCAAGGCTACAACTGGTACGCGGGCATCTGACGGCGCTCGTGCGCCGGGTAGCCGTAGAAATCGAACGGCGTCTGCGGCTGCTCGCCGCTGATCAGCTCCGCCATCGCCTTGCCCGAGCCGGCGCCATGCGTCCAGCCGAGCGTGCCGTGGCCGGCGTTGACCCACAGCTTGCCGACGCGGGTGCGGCCGATGTAGGGGATGTTGGTGGGCGTGGCCGGGCGCAGCCCGGTCCAGAAGCGCGGGTTGCCGCCTTCCTCGTCAGTGCGCGTGTCGCACACGCCGGGCAGCACTTTCTCGATACGCTCGCACAGCATGCGGCAGCGCGCGCGGGCGACCGGCGTGTCCAGCGACAGGTCGAAGCCCGCCAGCTCGATGGTGCCGGCCACGCGCAGCTCGTTGCCAAAGCGGCTCATCGCGATCTTCACTTCGTCGTCGATCGTGCTGACGAAAGGCGCGCGCTCGGGCTGCCTGATGGCGAACGTGGCGCTGTAGCCCTTGCCCGGGTAGATCGGCAGGTCCACACCCACGGTGCGCAACAGCGGCGCCGTGTACGAGCCGCACGCCACGACGACGGCGTCGGCCCGCAGGCGCCGCAGTTCGCCCGAGGCGCGATCGCGCACGTGCACGGCCGCGACCTCGCCGCCGCTCTCCTCGAGCCGAACGACGTCGTGCCCATACAGGAACGCGGCACCGCGATCGGCGCTGCGCAGCGCGAGCTGCTCGGTGAATGCGCGCGCATCGCCGCTCTCGTCGCTGGCGGTGTAGGTGCCGCCGGCGATCGCATGCGCGAAGGGCTTGAACGCCGGTTCGATCTGCAGCAGCTCCTCGCGCGAGACCACCTTGCGCTCGACGCCGTAGCGCTGCATCAGTTCGGCGGCCTGCGCCGCATCCTCGAACGACCTGGCGTCGGTGAAGTAATGGGCGATGCCGCGCTCGAGCCGCCGGTACTCGATGCCGGTGGCGCGTAGCACGTCCTTCAACGCGGCGTGGCTGTACGCGCCCAGGGCGACCAGCTGCCGCACGTTGCGCTCGAAGGCGGCGTCGTTGCACTGCGCGAGAAACTCCAGGCCCCAGCGCCATTGCTGCCAGTCCAGTTGCGGGCGGAACAGGAGCGGCGCGTCGTGGCGGAACATCCATTTGAGCAGCTTGGCGGGCGCCTGCCGGTTGGCCCAGGGCTCGCAATAGCTGACGGAGATCTGGCCGGCGTTGGCGAAGCTGGTCTCGCGCGCGGCCGCGTCCTGGCGATCCACCACGGTGACATCGTGGCCGCGATCGAGCAGGTGCCAGGCCGTGCTGGTTCCGATGATTCCGGCGCCGAGGATGAGGACTTTCATGATCCCGCCAGTGTCGCGCCGCTTGCCGCGTAACAAAAGCAAAATTAAACTGTAGCGGAAAACATCACTTCAGCTAATGAATCGCCCATGAGCACCTTCGACCCCGACGCCCTGGAGTGCCTGGCCGCCATCGTCGAGGAGGGCGGGTTCGAGCGGGCGGCCCAGCGGCTGTCGATCACGCAGTCGGCGGTATCCCAGCGCTTGCGGGCCCTGGAAGCCCAGGTCGGCACGGTGCTCATCGTGCGCAGCCGGCCCCTGCGCCCCACCTCGGCGGGTCACTTGCTGCTGAAACACACCAAGCAGTTGCGGCTGCTGCGCGCCGACCTCGAGCGCGACCTGAAGGAACTCGCGCCGAGCTCCACCGGCGGCATGCGCGAGGAGGAGCGCATCTCGATCGCCGTCAACGCCGACAGCATCGCCACCTGGGCGCTGCCCGCGCTCGACGAACTGGCGCGCGAAGGCCTGCCGCTGGAGATCATCGCGGACGACCAGGATTTCACGCAGGAGTGGCTGCGCGAAGGCCAGGTGCTCGGCTGCGTGACCACGCTCAAGCAGGCCCTGCGCGGCTGCAAGGTGGTGCCGCTCGGCGCGATGCGCTACATCGCGGTGGCACAGGCCCGTTATGCGCGCGAGCGCCTGCCTCATGGCCTCACGCCGCACAACTTCCGCGAGCATGCGTTCGTCGCCTTCAACCGCAAGGACGACATGCAGAGCGAATTCGTCGGCCGGGCCTTCGGCCTGCGCCGGGTCGGCCTCAACCAGTTGTTCGTGCCGAGTTCAGAGGGCCAGGTGCGCGCCGTGCTGGCCGGCTGGGGCGTGGGCATCGTGCCCGAGCTGCTGGTGCGCGGCCTCGTGCAGCAGCGGCAGCTGGTGGATGTCAGCTCGGGTCATGCCGTGCCGGTGCAGCTTTACTGGCATTGCTGGAACCTCGAGAGCGAAGTGCTGGACGCGCTCACCGCGGCACTGACGCATGCGGCCGGCGCCGCACTCGCGAGCTGAACTCAGTCGCGACCGGCGAGTGTCTCCCGCAACGCGTCGGCCTTGTCCGCGTCGTACGGCCCCTCGGCACGCGCGAGCACGTGGCCGTTGCGATCCAGCACGAGCACGGCTGCATGCTGGGTGCCCGACACGCCGGCGGCGCGCGCGAAGGCTTCGCGGTTGGTGAACACGGGGACCAGGCGCGAACGGTCGGTGTCGAGCGCGTGCTTGGCCAGCAGCTTCTGCTCGACGGCGCTGCGCGCGCTCTCGCTGCCGGGATCGTTCACGACGGAAAGGCGGAACCATGCGATCGAGGTGTCGTCGTTCAGGCCCATGCCGCGAATCCAGCTCTGGACTTCTTCGCGCTGGTGCTTGGTGTAGGCGACCAGGGCCAGCGTGCGCTCCGCCGGCAACTGGTGCGGCAGCAGGACGGGCTGCTGGTCGAGGCGCTTGGCGCTGATGGTCGGCAAGCGCCCCATGAGGCTGGACTCGTCCGGCGCCGCGAACGCGAACAGCAGCGCCGCGCTGGCGGCCGCCAGCCACAAAAAGGTCGGGGTCCAGATTGTTCTTTTCATCGTGGCCTCCATGCGCATTCAGTGTTCCACAGGGGTCATGGGCCCGATACGTCGCGCGTGTAAAGACCGCAGGGCAGATGTTGGTGGACGTAACGCTGCCTGCGTTCCGTCACGCAAGATACGCGCCGGTTCCCCGCCTCACATCGCGCGTTGTGAGAGGTCGATCACGAGTTGTTCGCGAAATCCGGCCTGTTCGCCTTTCGACGCATAGCCCAGGGTGTTCGCGACGACACGGCAGCCGTTCAGAACGTAGTCGTGCTGACAATGCAGGTGGCCGTGCAGCCACCAATGGGCACGGCGCAGCAGCTCATCCATCGAGTTGCAGAAGCCCGCCGCCGCGGGCGTGATGCCGTAACGCGGGTCGGCGCTGCGCAAGCTCGGTGCGAAATGCGTCACCACGACCGTCGTGCCCTCGAACGGTGTGGCGAGTGCTTCACGCAACCACGCGCCGCACACCAGCGCCTGCTCACGCCAACCCTCCGCGAGCCATGGCGTGCCGCCGCGGGTCGCGAGCGTCTTCTGCAGGTAGAAGTTCGCCGCGCGATAGGCCTTGCCCCGTTGGTGTTCCAGCCGCTCGGGGTCCTGGCGATCGGCATCGGTGACCAGCGCGTCGAAGTCCGCCCACAGCGTCGTGCCGACGAAGCGCGTGTCGCCGAACACGGCGACCTCGCGTTCGAGCCACACGATGTCCAGCCGCTCGCACGCGTCGCGCAGGCGGGCGTGCGCCTCGTCGAAATCGAGGTTGTCGTATTCGTGGTTGCCCGGCACGTACAGCACGGGGCAGGGCCAGCCGTGGCGCGGCGAGCAGCGCGCGAGGCCGAAGTCCGGCTCCTCGAGGCGGCTGCGGGGCTGGTACGAGCCGATGTCGCCGGCCAGCACCAGCAGGTCCACGCCCGGCGCGGGCCGCGGGCGGAATTGCGGATTCGTCTCCAGGTGGAGGTCCGACATCAGCTGTATTCGCACCCGCCTATTGTGCGGGCAGCGCGCCGTGCGCGCAGGCCCGCTTCCCGGCCGCCCGGGCTCCTAGGCGGCAACGGGGGCGTGCACGTCGACGTGGAAGGTGGTGCCCTGGCCGACCACGCTCTGAACCTCGATGGTTCCGCGGTGAAGCTGCACGCATTCCCTGACGATGTGCAGCCCGATGCCGGTGCCCTGGATGTTGCCGACGTTGGTGCCGCGGTGGAAGCTCTCGAACAGGCGCGGCAGGTCCCCCGCGGGGATGCCGATGCCCTTGTCGGCGATGCGAAAGCGCAGCCGGTCGCCCTCGGCCGTCGCGGTGCAGTCCACCGCCGTGTCGGGCGATGAGTACTTGAGCGCGTTGCCCAGCAGGTTCACCAGGATGTGGCTGATCAGCTTGCCGTCGACCAGGCGCGGCCGGTCGATGCCGCTGCAACGCACCGCGATGCGCGATGACTGCGCATGGGCCTGGTCGATCTCGGCCGCGACCTCCACCATCAGGTCCGGGATGCCGAGCGGCTTCGGCTCGAAGACGAACCGGCCCGATTCGAGCCGGCTCGTGACCAGCACCTGGTCGACCATCCTCTTCATGCGGGCCACCGCGTTCTTGACTTGCGCCACGATCTCGCGCCGCTCATCGTCCGGCAGCCGCGCGCCGTAGTCGTCGAGCAGTTCGACCGACGACAGGATCGCGGCCAGCGGCGTGCGGAACTCGTGCGAGGCGACGGCCACGAAGCGCGATTTCAGCTCCGAGAGCTCGCGCTCGCGCGCCAGCGCTTCGCGAATGTCGTGCTCGATCTGCAGCCGCTCGGTGACGTCGGTCAGGAAGTTGAGCGTCGCCGGTGCGTTCTGCCATTCGAAAACGACGGCGCTGATCTCCAGCCAGCGCACCGCGCCGTCGCGATGGACCACGCGGAAGTGGTAGTGGTTCTCCACCGTTTCGCCGCGCAAGCGGCGCAGGTGGTTGCCCAGCACACGATCGCGGTCGTCGGGGTGGATGAACTCGATGAACGGCTTGGACCTGGCGGTGGCATCGTCCAGGCCCGTGATCTCCAGCGCGCGCGGGTTGGCGTACAGGATGCGGCCGCCGGCGGTGATCAGGATGCCCTCGTTGACGTTCTCGACCACCTTGCGGTACTTGGCTTCCGACTCCAGCAGCGCGCGTTCCGCCGTCTTGCGGCGCGAGATGTCGCGCACCAGGGACGTGAAGGTGTGGCCTTGCGCGGTGCGCACCGGCCAGACGGACATCTCCGCGTCGAACGCCTCGCCGTCGCGCCGCAACGCCGTGACCTCCACGCGCCGCTTGAAGATGTCGCCCGTTCCGCCGCGCAGGTATTGCGCGAGCCCGGCGCGATGCTGCTCGCGGTGCGCGGGCGGCAGGATCAGGTCGGCGAGGTCGTGTCCCAGCGCCTCGTCGCGCGTCCAGCCGAAGATGCGCTCGGCCGCGCCGCTCCACTCGACGATGCCGTCGCGCGCGTCGATCGTGATCACCGCATCGTTGGCGGTCGCGATCAGCGCGTCCAGCCGCTGCATCGCGTCGTCCAGGTTGCGCTCGGCATCGGTGCGGCGCGCGACCTCGGCTTGCAATTGCGCCGTCGCGTCGAACTGCCGGGAGATGTCGCGGGCCACGTGCGTGATCCAGTCCTCACCCGAAGCGGCCCGGCTACGGAAGGCTTTCTCGCGCACTCGCGCGGTGCGCGGGGGCCGCGAGCCCATCGCGGGCAGCCGGACCTGGTACTCGGTGGCGTACGGCGACTGGGCGACCTGGGCGCGCACGCGGCGCAGGTGCTCGCGGTCGGCTTCGGCGACGAACTCCAGCAGCGCGTCCGGGCCGTGGCTGCGGGCAGCCTCCGCTCCCCAGAAACGCGCGAACGCGGGATTGGCATACAGGATGCGCCCGCTCGCCGCGTCCTGCACCCACAGCATTTCGTCGATGACGTCTGCCACCTGCGCGAGCCAATGGCCCGACGACAGGGCGGTGATCGGCTGGGCGGACATGGCGCGAGCATAGCGGCATGCCCGATCTGCATCGGGCGGAAGACCCGGCCGGCTTGAAGGCCTAGGGAAAACCCTTATTCTTCACCTATCGACGACAAAGGACCGGCCCAGGGCCGGACCCACCATGTACTTCCTGTTTGCCCAGATCGCCCGCGTCTTCATGCCGGGCCGCAACCGCATCGGCCATGCCGCGGTGCCGCGCTCGCTGCTCGAGCGCGCCGAGGCGCGGGCCGGCACCAGCGCGCGCCAGGCCTCCGAGCTGCGTGGCGCAGCGCTCGCCTACCTGCGCGTCGTCCGCTGAGTCCCGCGCCTACAGGCGTACGCCCGCGGCTTTCACCACCGGGGACAGCTGCGCCACCTGCTCCTTCACGAAAGCCGTGAAGGCGGCCGGCGACGCGGGCGAAAGCACGATCCCGAGATCCTCCATCTTCCGGTGGATTTCGGGCAGCGCGAGCACCTCGTTGCAGGCCGCGTTGATGCGCAGGACGAGGTCGGCCGGCATTTTGGCCGGGCCTGACAGACCGAAGAAATTCTCCAGCACCAGGTTGCGCCGGCCGGTTTCGACCACGCTCGGCACGTCGGGCACGAGCGGCGAGCGCCGGGTCGACGTCACCGCCAGCGGCGCGAGCTGGCCGCCCTTGAAATACGGCACGTAGGCCGTGAGCACGTCGATGCCCACCGGCACGACGCCGGCGATGAGGTCGGTCGTCATCGGCGCGCCGCCGCGGTAGGGCACGTGCACGAAGTTCAGCCCCAGCGCCTTCTTCATCAGCTCGCCGTACACATGGCCGATCGAAGCCGGCCCGCCCGAGCCGAAATCCACGCGGCCGGCGTTCGCGGCGGCTTCGAGATCCGCCAGGCTGCGAAAGCCGGATTTGGGGTTGGCCATCACGACGCAGGGCGCGCTGCCGATCAAGGCGATGTGGGTGAAGGCCTCGACCGGGTCGTAGGGCTGCTTCTCCAGCGCGAAGGGACCGATCGATATCGGGGTCGAGTTCGACAGCAGCAGCGTGTAGCCGTCGGGCGGCGCCTGCACGACCAGCTGGCCGCCGACGCTGCCGCCGGCGCCGGGCCGGTTGTCCACCACGACCGGCTGGCCGAGGCGGGCGCCGAGCGGATCGGCCAGGGCGCGCGCCACGATGTCGCTGGCCCCGCCCGGCGGGAAGGTGACCACGATGCGGATCGGCTTCTCGGGCCAGGCCGCGAACGCCGGCAAGGCAAGCGATGCGACGGAGCCCGCGGCGAGCGCGCGCAGGGCACGCCGGCGTGAGGTGGAGAAGGGATGCTGGGCCATGGAAACCTACTCGGCGGTGGGTGAGCCAGCGTAGCCAGCAAGCCGCATGCCATCAACCGGCACGCGGGCCGAAGGCCCGCTGTGCCGACGCCGCGATCGCCAGCCGCAGCCACGCATGGTCGCTGCGCTGGTTCTGGCGGCGGTGCCACAGCGCGTCGACGTGCACGGGTTGCACGCTGAACGGCAGTTCGCGCAATACCAGCCGGTCGGCGATGCCTGTGACGTCGACGAAGTGGCTCGGAAGCACCGTCAGCAGGTCGGATGTCGACACGACGCGGCCGGCGGTGAAGAACTGGTTCACCGTGAGCACGACGCGCCGCTTCATCCCGAGCGCCGCCAGCGCTTCGTCCACGAAGCCGTAGGGCCGGCCGGAAAAGCTCACCAGCAGGTGGTGCGCGGCGCAGTAGCGCTTCAGCGTGAACGGTCCCTTGGCCAGCGGATGCCCCTCGCGCATCACGCACACGTACTTGCCTTCGTACAGGCGCTGGTGGTCGAACGGCGCCATGCCCCCTTGCTGCGCCTGCGCCGTGAGGTCGGCCAGCACGGCGGGAAAGAAGCCGACCGCGAGGTCCACCTGGCCTTCATCCAGCAAGGGGCGCGGATCGCGCGTGGTGAGCGGCAGCACGCGTACCGACACGCCCGGCGCGTCGCGCTCGATGATCTCCACCATGCCGGGCATGAGCGCCGCCGCCGTGGCGTCCGCCATCGCCAGCAGGAAGGTGTTGTTCGCTTCCGAAGCGACGAAATCCCCCGGCGTGATCGACGCCTCCAGCTGCCGCAGCGCATCGGCGATGGCTGGCCACAAGGCCAGCGCGCGCGGCGTCGGCTCGACGCCATAGCCGCTGCGCGCCACCAGGCGGTCGCCGAGGGCGTCGCGCAGGCGGCTGAGCGCATTGCTCACCGCGGGCTGCGTCATCGAGAGGTTGCGGGCGGCCCGCGTGAGGTTGCGCTCGGCCATCACCTGGTCGAAGACCCGCAGCAGGTTCAGGTCCAGGGTGCGGAAATTCGGTGCTTTCATCATTCCAGTGAATGATAGGCATCATGAATCTAAATTGGAAATATATCAGGGTGAACCCTAGTATGTGGTCACGCGCCAAGAACGGCGTGGCTCTCACAAGGAGGAAACGATGACCACCAGCTTTGCATCCGTTCAATACCCGACCGAACACCCCGGCGTCGCGCGTGCCCAGCGCAGTTTCGGCCTGTTCGCGTCCCTGATCCGGGGCTTCGACGGCGCCCGCGCCGCCTCGAGCATGCTGCTGGCCGCCATCGTCGCCGCCCTGCTGGTCGTCGCCAACCAGGTGATCGACACCTGGACCGAAGGTCACCTGCTGGCCGCCTGGATCGTGCTGTGGACCGTGGCTTTCGCCGCGCTCGCGCTGCTGGCTGCGCCCGCGCGCCGCGCCGTCACCACGCTGCGCATCGGCACGAAGGCGTGGAACGAGCGGCGCCTTCGCTCCCGCGCCGACGAGCAGTACTGGCAGGCGGCCCTCACCGACGCGCGCATCATGGCCGACATCAGCCGTGCCATGAGTGCCGCGGCGCTCGAGGATTCGCGCGCCTACCCGTACTACTGAGATGGTCGCCTTCGCCATCAAGCGCGGGATCGAGCTCGCGCTCAAGGTGCTGCCCGGGACCGCCCGCCGGGCGCTCGATGCCTGGTCCTACCGCGTCGCGTTGAAGCGGCGTGCGCGCCGGCTGAAGCCGCAATCGCAATGAAAAGAGCCACCCCCGGGTGGCTCTTTCGCTTTGGGCCCTGCGCGATCAGCCCGCGAGGCGCTGCTGGATCTCGGCCTTCGTGGCCTGCAGTTCCTGCGGCAGGTGGTACTCCAGCTTCAGGAACAACTCGTGGTGCAGCTGCAGCTCGCTCTCGCTCGCCTCGCGATCGACGCCGATCACCTGATCGAACTGCTCCAGGGTGAAGCTGAGTCCGCTCCAGTTCAGCTCCTCGTAGGCCGGGCTGACGCCGAACGCATGCGGGCGGCCCGCGGCCTGGCCCTCGATGCGGTCGATCATCCACTTGAGCACGCGCATGTTCTCGCCGTAGCCGGGCCACACGAACTTGCCGCTGTCGTCCTTGCGGAACCAGTTGGTCTGGTAGATCTTCGGCAGCTTCGCGCCGCGCTCCTGCAGCCTGCGCCCCATGTCCAGCCAGTGCTGGAAGTAGTCGCTCATGTTGTAGCCGGTGAAGGGCAGCATGGCGAACGGATCGCGCCGCACCACGCCGACCTGCCCGACGATGGCGGCCGTCGTTTCGGAGCCCATGGTCGCGGCCATGTACACGCCCTCGACCCAGTCGTTCGCCTCGGTCACCAGCGGCACCGTGTTCGAACGGCGGCCGCCGAAGATGAAGGCATCGATCGGGACGCCCGCCGGGTCGTCCCAGGCCGGGTCGAGCGCCGGGTTGTTCGTGGCGGCAACGGTGAAGCGCGCGTTCGGGTGCGCGGCCTTCGCGCCGGTTTCCTTCGCGATTGCGGGCGTCCAGTCCTTGCCCTGCCAGTCGATGCAGTGCGCCGGCGGCTCGCCGTCCATGCCTTCCCACCACACGTCGCCGTCGTCGGTGAGCGCCACGTTCGTGAAGATCACGTCCTTGCGCAGCGACTCCATGCAGTTCGGGTTGGTCTTGTAGTTGGTCCCGGGCGCGACGCCGAAGTAGCCCGCCTCGGGGTTGATCGCGTACAGGCGGCCGTCCTGGCCGGGCTTGATCCACGCGATGTCGTCGCCGATGGTCGTGACCTTCCAGCCTTCGAAGGCCTTGGGCGGGATCAGCATCGCGAAGTTGGTCTTGCCGCAGGCCGAGGGGAACGCCGCCGCGACGTGGTACTTCTTGCCCTGCGGGTTGGTGACGCCCAGGATCAGCATGTGTTCGGCGAGCCAGCCCTCGTCGCGGCCCATCGTGGACGCGATGCGCAGCGCGAAGCACTTCTTGCCCAGCAGCGCGTTGCCACCGTAGCCCGAGCCGAACGACCAGATCTCGCGCGTCTCGGGATAGTGGACGATGTACTTGGTCTTGTTGCAGGGCCAGCTCACGTCCTTCTGGCCCGGCTGCAGCGGCGCGCCCACGGTGTGCACGCAGGGGACGAACTCGCCGTCCACGCCCAGCACGTCGTAGACGGCGCGGCCCATGCGCGTCATCAGCTTCATGTTGACGGCGACGTACGGGCTGTCGGACAGCTCGATGCCGATGTGCGCGATCGGCGAGCCCAGCGGTCCCATCGAGAACGGCACGACGTACATCGTGCGGCCGCGCATGCAGCCGTCGAACAGGGGCTGCAAGGTGGCGCGCATTTCTTCCGGCGCCACCCAGTTGTTGGTCGGGCCGGCGTCCTCCTTGCGGCGCGAGCAGATGAAGGTGCGGTCCTCGACCCGCGCGACGTCGCTCGGGTCGGAGCAGGCCAGGTAGGAGTTCGGCCGTTTGGCGGCGTCGAGCTTGCGGAAGGTGCCGGCCGCGACCAGCTGCTGGCACAGCCGGTCGTACTCTTCCTGGCTGCCGTCGCACCAATGGATGCGGTCGGGCTTGCACAGCGCGGCCATGTCGGCCACCCAAGCGATCAGCTTCGCGTTCTTGACGAAGGCGGGGTGGTCCAGCTGCAATCCCTGCATGACGGGAGAGTTCATCCAAAAGCTCCTGAAAAGTGAAACCGGGTTTCAGAACGGCGGAGCTCTGGGGAACCGAGCGCTGCCTTTTTGAAATCGGGCTTCGGCTCAGTCAACGGGCGGGGCTGCGGGGTGGGCAGCGGGTGGGTGTGAAGGGGTGGTTCACTGTCCGCGGGTCGGCTGGGAAGCCAATTTTAGGGAGCGCGGACCGCGCCGGGCTGCCGTGCTACCCGTTTTCCATGCATAACGTGCATAGGTTTATGCATCCGCAAAACGAGTTCCGGCCACGACAAAAGCCGCGCTGAGCGCGGCCGAAATCGCAGAAAGGAAGGGCGGCTTAGGCCAGGTAGACGGCGATGAACGCCAGCAGGAACATCAGCAGGCCGCCGACCACGGGCAGCACGACGGGGATGAGCGGCGTCACGGCTTCGATGGGGTCTTGCTCGGCCGGGTGTTCGGCGTGGGTCGGGTGGGAGGCCATGGTTCGTTCCTGATTCTCGGGATTGCGCCGATTTTAGAGCAGGGCGTAAGTGACGCTCGCCCGACAGACGCTCGTCCCGTCGTCAGCGCCGCGCAGGTCGATCTCGCCGAACGCCAGCGTCTTGCCGGCCCGCAGCACCCGCGCCTGGACCAGCGCGTCCTGGCTCGACAGGGGCTTGAGAAAGCTGGTGTTCATCTGCACCGTCGTGCAGGGGCGGAAACTGCCGGACTGGTTGATCAGGGCCAGCACCATCGCGGTGTCGGCGGCGGCCATCATCGCCTGGCCGCACAGCATGCCGCCGACGCGCGACAGCCGCTCGCTCTGCGGCAGCCGCAAGGTCACGCTCTGGGCATCGAAGCCCTCGACCCGCAAACCCAGTTCCTGCACCCAGGGCGCGAAGTACTCGGCCAGCGCCGACTGCAGCGTGCTCGTCTCCATCATTGCTCCTGGGCCTGGTAGCCGCCGGCCTTCAGCGCCTCGATGACGGCCCGGATGTGGTCGCGCCCCCGTGTCTGCAGCACCAGCTCGATCTCGACGTTCTGCGCGGCCAGCAAGGTGAACGCGCGCTGGTGGTGCACCTCGTCGATGTTCGCGCCGGCTTCCGCGACGATCGCCGTGATGCGCGCCAGCGACCCGGGCACGTCGCGCGAGCTCACGCGGATGCGCGCGAGCCGCCCGGCGCGCACCATGCCGCGCTCGATGATCGCGGCGAGCAGGAGCGGGTCTATGTTGCCGCCCCCGAGCACGAGCCCGACCTTGCGGCCGCGAAATCGCGGCGGATCCTTCAGCAGCGCCGCCAGTCCTGCCGCGCCCGCGCCTTCGACCAGCGTCTTCTCGATTTCGAGCAGCAGCACGATCGCCTGTTCGATATCGCCTTCGTCGACCAGCACGAGGTCGTCGACGCACTTCTCGATGATGGCCTGCGTGATGCGGCCCGGCGTGCCGACGGCGATGCCTTCCGCGATCGTACTGCCGCCCTGCGGCAGCGACGCGTGCTTCACCGCGTTGAACATGTTCGGGAAGCGCAGCGTCTGCACGCCGATCACCTGGATCGACGGCTTGAGCGCCTTCGCGGCGACGGCGATGCCGCCGATCAGCCCGCCGCCGCCCACGGCGACCACCAGCGTGTCGAGCTCGGGCACGGCGCGCAGCATCTCCAGCCCGACGGTACCCTGGCCCGCGACGATGGCCTCGTCGTCGTAGGGATGCACGAAGGTCAGGTCCTGCTCGGCCGCGAGCTTCAGCGCATGGGCGCGCGACTCCTCCAGCGTATCGCCGTGCAGCACAATCTCCGCGCCGAAGCTGCGCGTGCGCTCGACCTTCACGCCGGGCGTGAAGCGCGGCATCACGATCACGGCGCGCAAGCCGAGCCGCTGCGCGTGATAGGCCACCCCCTGCGCGTGGTTGCCGGCGCTCATGGCGATGACGCCGCGCGCCTTTTCGGCATCGCTCAGCTGCACGAGCTTGTTGCAGGCGCCCCGTTCCTTGAAGGATGCAGTGAATTGCAGGTTCTCGAATTTCAGGAAAACCTGCGCCCCGGTGATCTGCGACAGGGTGCGCGACTCCACGCAGGGCGTGTCGAGGACTTGCCCCGCCAGGCGGGCTTCGGCGGCGCGGATGTCGGCGAGTTCCAGCATGGAGGGCGATTGTCACGGCAAATGCCGCCGCCAGTCGCGGAATTCCCACAATCAGCGTCTTCCATGTAGCATCAACTCGCGTTATCGTCCGCGTGGAAATCGGGTCCCCAAGACGGAGGACGTGCCCATGGTCAAGCGTTCGGCGGAATTGCAGCTGCTGCCCTCACCGGGGCTGAAAGACGCGCCCGTGCTGGACCTGATGTGCTCGCATTTCGTGCTGACGCTGGCGGCCAAGCAGGGCGGCAAGTTCAACGTGCGGCGCGACCTGAACGGCCTGTTGTCGCTGGCCGGCCGCCATCTGGTGTGGCCCGTCCCGGCGCTGGCGCGCCTGCGTGAGTTCCTCGCGCGCCGCTGCAAGGACAACGAGTTCTGGCGCGGCCACGAGCAGCTGTCCACCGCCGACTTTCTCGAGCGGCACGGCGTCTGGCGCGGCCCCTACGAAGAAGGCACGCTGTTCTTCTACCTGGACGAGTACGCCAAGGACCAGCCCAAGGACCTGCTGTCGGTGCTGGCCGTGACGGGCGAATGGCTCACGCACGCGCTCAAGAAGCACTCGACGCTGGTCGAAAAGAACATCGACGCGCTGTCGGGCCTGCTGCAATTGAACCAGGCCGAACGGGCCTTGCTGCTGTACGGCACGCTGGCGCGTTACCAGCGTGACCTGCGCAGCCTGCTGGTCGAGTTCAAGGTCAACAATGCCCCCGAGGCCTACGCCGCGATCGCGGAGATCGCCGGCGTGAACGCCAATGATGTGGGCGAGGCGCTGCGCGCGGGCTCGCGCCTGGAGCGCATCGGCCTGGTGGAGAACCTCATCTCCGAGCACAACATCACCGACCTCGCGGACCTGATGAAGGTCAGCGAGAAGCTGCCGCCCGTGCTGATGCGCGAGTACCGCGACCAGAACGAGTTGATGGCCGTGTTCACGCGGCCCTCGGCCAAGAGCCAGTTGAAGCTCGCGGACTTCGGCTTCGTCGACGAGGACGCGCAGGTGCTGTGCTCGCTGCTGCGCAACGCGGTCACGCGCAAGGAACCCGGCGTCAACGTGCTGCTGTACGGGCCGCCCGGCACCGGCAAGACCGAACTGGCGAAGGTGGTGGCGCAGGCCGCGGGCCTCGAATTGTTCGAGGTCGAATATGCGGACCGCGACGGCAATTCGCTGTCGGGGCGCGACCGCTATCGCTCGCTGCAGATCGCGCAGGTGTTCCTGAAGGGCAGCGCGCAGGCGGCGCTGCTGTTCGACGAAGTGGAAGACGTGTTCCCGCCGATCTCCAGCGAGGCGGCGCAGCTGATGGCGCGTGCCGAGCAGGTGATCGCCCCCGCCAGCGGCAGCGTGAGCGGCAAGGCCTGGGTCAACCAGATCCTGGAATCGAATTCGGTCCCGACCATCTGGGTGACCAACCGCATCGAGCAGATCGACCCGGCCTTCCGCCGCCGGTTCGCCTACCACCTGGAACTGAAGTCGCCGCCGCCGGGCGCGCGCGAAGGGCTGGTGCGCAAGACGCTCGAGGGCGTGCCGGTGTCCGATGCGTTCATCGCCAAGCTGACCGAGCGCAAGGGCCTGACGCCGGCGCAGATCCGCACGGCGGTGCGCTTCGCGGGCCTGGCGGGCGCGGAAGGGGCCAAGACCGAAGCACTGATCGAGCGGCAGTTGCGCAACGCGGACCAGGCGCTCGGCAACCGCAGCAGCGAATCGGGCCAGCGCCGCGCGGTGACGACCTACGACCTCGAGATGCTGAACGTCGAAACGCGCTTCGAGGTGCCGCGCATCATCGCCGCGTTGAAGGCGCGCGGCCACGGCACCTTGTGCTTCTACGGCGCGCCCGGCACCGGCAAGACGGCGCTGGCGGAACACATCGCGCGGCAGCTGGACAAGCCGCTGCTGGTCAAGCAGGCGAGCGACCTCATGAGCAAGTTCGTCGGCGAGACCGAGCAGAACATGGCGGCGATGTTCGAGGAGGCGGAAACCGAAAAGGGGGTGCTGCTGCTCGACGAGGCGGACAGCTTCCTGCAGGACCGGCGCGGCGCGCAACGCACCTACGAAGTCACCGAAGTGAACGAGATGCTGCAGGGCATGGAGCGCTTTTCCGGCATCTTCGTGTGCACCACCAACCTCATGGACCGCATAGACCAGGCGGCACTGCGGCGCTTCACTTTCAAGATCCGCTTCAAGCCGCTCACGCCGGCGCAGCGCGAGCGCATGTTCGCGGTCGAGGCGCTGGACGGCAAGGACGAGGCGCTCACGGCCGAGATTCGTGCACGGCTGGCGAAACTCGAACAGCTGTGCCCCGGCGATTTCGCCGCAGTGAAGCGCCAGGTGCAGATCCTCGCGGCCCAGTTCACGGTCGATGAATTCCTGGAGCAGCTCGAAGCCGAGCACCGCATCAAGCCCGAAGTGCGCGAGTCGCGCAGCATCGGCTTCCTGCACTGAAGGGCACCCGCTGACAACGGGGCGGCGGCCGGCGCGGTATACCGGCCGGATGAAGGAGTCGTTTCGCATCTTCGCCCAGCGGGCCTCCGAGGCCGCCGGCTCGCCCTGGGCGTTCCTCACGGCGTTGAGCGGTGTCGGGGTCTGGCTGGCGCTGGGCCCGGTGTTCGGGTTCACCGATACCTGGCAACTCACCATGAGCACCATCTGCTCGATCATCCCGTCGCTCATGGTGTTCCTGATCCAGAACACGCAGAACCGCGACGCCAAGGCCATGCAGCTCAAGCTCGACGAGCTGATCCGGGCCACGGGCGCCGCGCGCAACCAGCTGATCCATCTCGAAGCCATGTCGGACAGCGAACTGGAATTCCTCGAGAAGGAATTCGAGCGGATGCGCGCCACGCGGCAGCGCGTCGGCGTGGTCGAGGTTCAGGCCGCGGAGACGACGCGCAGCACCTCGACGCCGTAGGCCTCGAGCTTCTTCGTGCCGATGCCGCTGATGCCTTGCAGCTCGCCCAGCGACTTCGGCGCGAGCGCGGCGATGGCCGCCAGCGTCGCGTCGTGGAAGATCACGTAGGCCGGCAGGTTGTGTTCGCGCGCGATCTCGGCGCGCCACGCCTTCAGGGCCGCGAAGCGCGCCTGCCCCGAGCCGGTCAGGCCGGCGCTGACGGCGGCGGCCGCCGGCGCGCTGGCGCGCCGGCGTGAACCGCCCTGCTGCGAGATGGATTCGCGCAGCAGCACCTGGGCCTCACCTTTGAGCACCGCACGCGAGCCTTCGGTGAGGCGCAGCGTGTTGAACGCCTCGCTGTCCACGGCCAGTGCCCCGGTCGCGACCAGCTGGCGCAGCACGCCGCGCAACTGCGCCTCGCTGAACGCCGCGCCGATGCCGAAAGTGGACAGCCGCTCGTGCCCGAATTGCGCGACCTTCTCGGTCGCCTTGCCGCGCACGATGTCCATGATGTGGCCAGCGCCGAACGAGATGCCGCTTTGCTGCTGCACGCGGTAGACCGTCGAGAGCAATTTGCGCGCGGCGTCCGTGCCGTCCCACACCTGCGGCGGCGCGAGGCAGTTGTCGCAGTTGCCGCAGGGCGTCGAGTGCTCGCCGAAATAGCGCAGCAGCCGCACGCGCCGGCAGTCGGTCGCCTCGGCCAGCGCGAGCAGCGCGTCGAGCTTGCCGCGCATCACCTGCTTGAACTCGTCGGGCGCCGGGCTCTCGTCGATCATGCGGCGCTGGTTCACCACGTCCTGCAGGCCGTACAGCATCCAGGCGGCCGACGGCAGGCCGTCGCGGCCGGCGCGCCCGGTCTCCTGGTAATAGCCTTCGATGTTCTTGGGCATGTCCAGGTGCGCGACGAAGCGCACGTCGGGCTTGTCGATGCCCATGCCGAAGGCGATGGTCGCGACCATCACGATGGCTTCTTCGCGCAGGAAGCGGTCCTGGTGGCGCTGGCGCATGTCGGCCTCGAGGCCCGCGTGGTAGGGCAGCGCGCGGATGCCGTGGCTCGCGAGCAGTGCGGCCGTGTCCTCGACGCGCTTGCGCGTCTGGCAATACACGATGCCGGCTTCGCCCTCGTGCTCGCGCTCGATGAAGCGCAGCAGCTGCGCCGACGGGTCTTTCTTCTCGGCGATGGCGTAGGAGATGTTGGGCCGATCGAAGCTGCTGACGAACTGGCGCGCCTGCTGCAGCTGCAGCCGCTCGACGATGTCTTCGCGCGTGATGGCGTCGGCCGTGGCCGTGAGCGCGATCCGCGGCACCGAGGCGAAGCGCTCGTGCAGCACGGTGAGCGCGCGGTACTCGGGCCGGAAGTCGTGACCCCATTGGCTCACGCAATGCGCCTCGTCGATGGCAAAGAGCGAGAGCAGGCCGCGCTCGTGCAGCGCGTCGAGCTGCGACAGGAAGCGGGGCGTGGTCACGCGCTCGGGCGCCGCATACAGCAGCGTCAACTCGCCGCGCGCCAGGCGCTTTTCGATCGCCCAGGCCTCGTCGCCGCTGAGGGTGGAATTGAGGAACGCCGCCTCGACGCCCGCCTCGTGCAGCGCGCCGACCTGGTCGTGCATCAAGGCGATCAAGGGCGAAACGACGACCGTGGCGCCGCGCCCTCGCCGCTGGCGGACGATGGCCGGGACCTGGTAGCAGAGCGACTTGCCGCCGCCGGTGGGCATGAGCACGAGCGCGTCGCCGCCGGCGACGACGTGGTCGATGATGTCGGCTTGGGGTCCGCGGAACTGCTCGTAGCCGAAAACTTCGCGGAGGACGGATTGGGGTGACGGCAAGATGGCCCTGATTGTCCCGGACTTATGGCCGGGTCCCTACAATGAACGCACCATGAAGCCAATCGTCTACACCCGCGGACAGGAACTGCCGCGCATCCTCGAGCAGCGCATCGCGATCCTCGACGGGGCGATGGGCACCATGATGCAGCGCTTCCGCTTGTCCGAGGCCGACTACCGCGGCGAGCGGTTCAAGGACCATCCCAAGGACCTGCGCAACAACGGCGACCTGCTGACGCTCACGCGGCCGGACATCGTGCGCGACATCCACGAGTCCTACCTCGCATCCGGCGTCGACATCATCGAGACCAACACCTTCGGCGCCACGCGCGTCGCGCAGGAGGACTATGGCCTGGCGGACATCGCGCTGGAGCTGAATCGCGAGTCGGCCAAGCTCGCGCGCTCGGCCGCCGACAAGTTCACCACGCCCGACAAGAAACGCTTCGTCGCCGGCGCACTCGGCCCCACGCCGAAGACCGCGAGCATCAGCCCGGACGTGAACGATCCCGGTGCACGCAATGTCGACTTCGAGCAGCTGCGCCTGTCGTACTACGAGCAGGCCAAGGGCCTGACCGAAGGCGGCGCGGACCTGCTGCTGGTCGAGACGATCTTCGACACGCTCAACGCGAAGGCCGCGCTGTTCGCCATCGACGAGTGGTTCGAGGAATCGGGCGAGCGCCTGCCGGTGATCATCAGCGGCACGGTGACCGATGCTTCGGGTCGGATCCTCAGCGGCCAGACGGTGCCGGCCTTCTGGTACAGCGTGCGCCATGCGCGCCCGCTCGCCGTGGGGCTCAATTGCGCGCTCGGCGCCGCACTGATGCGGCCCTACATCCAGGAGCTGGCGAAGGTCGCCGGCGACACCTACATCAGCTGCTACCCGAACGCCGGCCTGCCCAACCCGATGGCCGAAACCGGCTTCGACGAGACCCCCGAAGTGACCTCGCGCCTGCTGCGCGAGTTCGCCGCCGAGGGGCTGGTGAATATCGTCGGCGGCTGCTGCGGCACCACGCCGGAGCACATCGCGGCGATCCGCGAGGCGGTGCAGCCGCTGGCGGCGCGCAGCCTGCAGCGCGAGTTCTTCTACAAAGAGGCCGCTTAAGGCCCTCCATCCGACCCGCCCGGCGGGCGATAACCCGCCGGGCCCCGGTACGTCCACGCGATGCCGGTAAGCCCGCCTGTCCGAGCTCCCAGTGTCTTCGCCTTCGCCCAGGAAGTCTTGCCGATCTTTCTTCATTGAGCGGGAGCGGCGGTAAACTTTTCGGCATGGATGCCTTGGACAGAAAAATCCTCGCCGTGCTGCAGAAAAACGCCCGCGCCAGCCTGCAGGAAGTGGGGCAGGCGGTGGGCCTGTCGACCTCGCCCTGCTGGGAGCGCATCCGCAAGATGGAGCAGGCCGGCGTGATCGAGGGCTACACCGTGCGCCTGAACGGCCCGGCGCTGGGCTGGCAGGACACCGTGCTGGTGCAGGTCACGCTCGACAGCCACTCGGACAACACGCTGGAGAAGTTCGGCGAGACGCTGGCGGCGATCCCCGAAGTGGTCGAGGCCTACCTCGTGTCGGGCGAGTACGACTACCTGTTGCGGGTGGCGGTGAAGGACACGCGCGACTACGAGCGGCTCTTGCGTGAGCGCCTGTACAAGATCAAGGGCATCCGCCACAGCAAGTCGAGCTTCGTGCTTCGCACGCTGAAGAAGGCGGACCTGCCGCTGTGAAGCCGGTCGCGCGGCCGGGCACGGCGCGTGCTTATGTCACGGCGTCTCCTCGGTTGGGCACTTTGCAAGTTTCTTCAGCCCGACCCTTCATGCCCCCCGGAGCCGGCCCAGCTTCGGGGGACTTTTTCTTTCTTTAGAATCGGGGCTGCTCAAGGAGCGCTGCAGCGTCCAGGCCCACCGCCCGGCGTCAGGCTTGAGATGTCCCAACCGCGCTCACCTGCAATTCCGAGGTGAGACATGCGCGAACGAGAACTGCCCCCCCTGCGACTTTCCGGCCTCGAGCCCGTGGCCATCGGGCCCGGGAGCCTGTTCGTGAACATCGGCGAGCGCACCAACGTCACCGGTTCCAAGGTCTTCGCGCGCATGATCCTGGCCGGCCAGTTCGAGCAGGCGCTGGCCGTGGCGCGCCAGCAGGTGGAGAACGGCGCCCAGGTCATCGACATCAACATGGACGAGGCCATGCTGGACAGCAAGGCCGCCATGGTGCGCTTCCTGCAACTGATCGCGAGCGAGCCGGACATCGCCAAGGTGCCGGTGATGATCGACTCCTCGAAGTGGGAGGTGATCGAGGCCGGCCTGCGCTGCATCCAGGGCAAGGGCATCGTGAACTCGATTTCCATGAAGGAGGGCATCGCGGAGTTCAAGCGCCAGGCGAAGCTGGTCAAGCGCTACGGCGCGGCGACGGTGGTGATGGCGTTCGACGAGCAGGGCCAGGCCGACTCCTACCAGCGCAAGATCGAGATCTGCGAGCGCGCCTACCGCATCCTGGTCGACGAGCTCGATTTCCCGCCCGAGGACATCATCTTCGACCCGAACATCTTCGCGATCGCCACCGGCATCGAGGAGCACGACAACTACGCCGTCGACTTCATCGAGGCGACGAAGTGGATCAAGCAGAACCTGCCGGGCGCAAAGGTGTCGGGCGGCGTGTCGAACGTGAGCTTCTCCTTCCGCGGCAACGACCCGGTGCGCGAGGCGATCCACACCGTGCTCCTGTACCACGCGATCCAGGCGGGCATGGACATGGGGATCGTCAACGCGGGCATGGTCGGCGTGTACGACGAGGTCGAGCCGGAACTGCGCGAGCGCGTCGAGGACGTCGTGCTCAATCGCCGACCCGACGCGGCCGAGCGGCTGATCGAGATCGCCGAGGCGGCCAAGGGCGCGGCCAAGGACGACACCAAGCGCAACGAATGGCGCGCGCTGAACGTGGAGCAGCGCCTGGCGCACGCGCTGGTGCACGGCATCACCGACCACATCGTGGCGGACACCGAAGAGGCGTACCGCGCGATCCTGGCGAAGGGCGGCCGGCCGCTGCACGTGATCGAAGGCCCGCTGATGGACGGCATGAACATCGTGGGCGACCTGTTCGGCCAGGGCAAGATGTTCCTGCCGCAGGTGGTGAAGTCCGCCCGCGTGATGAAGCAGGCCGTGGCCCACCTCATTCCCTACATCGAGGAAGAAAAGAAGCAGCAGGCCGCGGCCGGCGAGGAGATCCGCTCCAAGGGCAAGATCATCATCGCCACGGTGAAGGGCGACGTGCACGACATCGGCAAGAACATCGTCACCGTCGTCCTCCAGTGCAACAACTTCGAGGTCGTGAACATGGGCGTGATGGTCCCGTGCCACGAGATCCTGGCGAAGGCGAAGGTCGAGGGCGCGGACATCGTCGGCCTGTCGGGCCTGATCACGCCCTCGCTCGAGGAGATGCAATACGTCGCCAGCGAGATGCAGAAGGACGAGCATTTCCGCATCAAGAAGATCCCGCTCTTGATCGGCGGTGCGACCACCAGTCGCGTGCACACCGCCGTGAAGATCGCGCCGCACTACGAAGGCCCGGTGGTGTACGTGCCGGATGCATCGCGCAGCGTGAGCGTCGCGCAGGGGCTGCTGTCGGACCAGGCGACGAAGTACATCGCCGAGGTCGAAGCCGACTACGAGCGCGTGCGTATCCAGCACGCCAACAAGAAGCAGGTGCCGCTGTGGCCGCTGGCGAAGGCGCGCGCCAACAAGACGCCGATCGACTGGTCGCACTACACGCCCCCGCAGCCGAAGTTCATCGGCCGCCGCGTGTTCAGGAACTTCGACCTGGCGGAACTGGCGAAGTACATCGACTGGGGCCCGTTCTTCCAGACCTGGGACCTGGCCGGGCGCTTCCCCGACATCCTCAAGGACGAGGTCGTCGGCACCGAGGCGGTGCGCGTCTACGCCGACGGCCAGCGCATGCTCAAGCGCCTGATCGAGGGCCGCTGGCTGACGGCCAACGCGGTGGTCGGCTTGTGGCCGGCCAACACCGTCAACGACGACGACATCCAGCTCTACACCGATGAATCGCGCAAGGATGTGGCGATGACCTGGTTCGGGCTGCGCCAGCAGGCGGAGAAGCAGGCGGTCGACGGCGTGATGCGCCCGAGCCGCTGCCTGGCGGACTTCGTCGCGCCCAGGGGCGTCGCCAACGACTATCTCGGCGCCTTCGCGGTGACGGCGGGCATCGGGGTCGAGAAGAAGGAGAAGTACTTCCTCGACGACCTGGACGACTACTCGGCGATCATGCTCAAGGCGTTGGCGGACCGCCTCGCCGAAGCCTTTGCCGAAGCGATGCACGAGCGCGTCCGGAAAGACCTGTGGGGCTACGCACCCGATGAATCGCTGTCGCTCGAGGACCAGATCGCCGAGAAGTACCGCGGCATCCGGCCCGCGCCCGGCTATCCGGCTTGCCCGGACCACAGCGTCAAGCGCGATCTGTTCGAACTGCTGCAGGCGCAAGAGGCCGGCCTGGGCCTGACCGAGTCGCTGGCGATGACGCCGGCGGCCAGCGTGAGCGGCTTCTACTTCTCGCACCCCGAAAGCGCGTATTTCAACGTCGGCAGGATCGGCGACGACCAGGTCGAGGACCTCGCGCGCCGGCGCGGCGCCGACGTGGCGCAGCTCAAGCGGCTGCTGGCGCCGAACCTGTAGGGCGCAAGGCGATGCGCTGGGCCGCCCACAGCGCGGCCGCGCCGAGCGCGCTCAGCGCGAACAGCAGCCACAGGCCCCAGGTGTAGCCCGCCTGCGCGGTCCACAGCGCGCCCATCAGCCAGGGCATCAGTGCGCGCGCGATCGCCGTCGGCACGCCCAGCGCCCCGTTGAGCAAGGCGACGTGCTCGCGGCTCACGTATTGCGCGATCGCGGTGCCCTTGACGATCGTCATCATCCCGTTGCCCAGGCCGAAGAAGGCGACGAACAGAAGGGCGGCCCAGGCGTGGCCGGTGCCCGCGATCAGGAAAGCCAGGCCGATCGGGATCAGCAGCGGGATCGCACGGTTGGCCACGTGCAGGTCGAAGTGGTGCTCGAAAAAGAACAGCAGCAGGCGTCCGACCACCTGGATCGCGCCGATGCTCGCCGGGATCGCGATCACCCAGCGCTCGTCGAGGCCGGCACCGCGCAACAGGCTGATCATGTGCGGCGGAAGGGCCGCCGTCACGGCGAGCATGCCCACGGTGAACGCCCCGACCAGCAGGAAGGGCGCGCTGCGCAGGTGATCACGGGCCGACGTGGCACGCACCTCCTCGCGCACGACCGGCGCCTGCGCGCCGCGCAATTGCACCGCATGGATCGGCGCGCAGATGAAGAGCTGCAATGCGGCCAGCACCCACAACGCATGCCGCCAGCCCAGCGAGGTGATCAGCCACGCCGACAGCGGAATGAACACGGTGCTCGCCAGCCCGCCGAGGAAGGTGAGGGTGATGATGGCGCGCCGGAAATCCTGCGGAAAGCGCCGCGTCACCACGGAGAACACCGGTGTGTACAGGATGGCGGCGAGCGACGCGCCCAGCCCCAGCCACACGGCATAAAAGCCGGCGGCCGTCGTCACGACGCTGTGCGCGAGCAGGCAACCGCCCGCCAGCAGCGAGCCGCCCGTCATCACGGCGCGCTCGTGGCCGGCATCGATCCAGTGGCCGACTGGATAAGCGGCCACCCCCTCGGCCAGCAAGGCCAGGCTGAATGCGAGCGAGGACTGCGCGCGCGTCAGGCCCAGCTCCCGCTCGACCGGCTCGAGCAGCAGCGAGAACGTGTAGAAGATGCCGCCCCAGGCGATCAGCTGGGCCAGCGAGAGCCAGAAGACAAGGCGGCGTTCCGTAGCCATCCCGGCGATTGTCCACGGCCGAAGGGCTTGTCAGTTTAGTTTGCGTTGATATAAACTAAATTAAATTGAGAGAGACTCCCCATCCATGCCGCCCCGCGCCTACAACAACGAGACCCGCCTGCAGCAACAGGCCGAGCTGAAGGCGCGCATTGCCGCCGCGGCGGCCGACCTGCACGCGACCCAGGGCGCGCTGGCCACCTCGTACGCGCAGGTCGCCGAGCGGGCCGGCGTGTCGCTGCCCACCGTCTACAAGCACTACCCGACTTTGGACGACCTGGTGCAGGCTTGCACCGGACACGTGGCCGCGCAGGCGCCGACGTTCCCGCAGGCTCGCGTGATGGACGCGGCCGACCTCGCCACGGCGGCGCAGGCGCTGGTGGACGCGTGCGACGCGCTCAACGCGCATTTCGAGCCTTGGGCCGCCTGGCGCGAGCACCATCGCATCGAGGCGTTGCGCACGCTGGTCGATACCCGGCGCCGCCAGATGCGCGCCTTGTGCGAGGCCCTGCTGGCCCGGCACGGCGCCGCGGCGCCGAACCGCGATGAAGTCGCGGCCCTCTGGGAGACCCTTCTTTCCTTCGACACCTGGCAGCGGCTCGTGCGCGAGCACAAGCTGGCGCGCAGCACCGTGCGCCGCCGCCAGGCCGAGCTGCTGCTCGCTGCCCTCGGACCGCCGCCTGCAGCCATGTCCACCCCGCGTCCGAGAAGAAAGAGTGCCCGATGAACACGCCGCAACCGCGCCCCTCCATCCACCGTGTCGCGCCCGACACCTGGCGCATCAGCATCGCCATGCCGCCCGAATTCATTCCGGGCGGGTTCTCGTTCAACCAGTACCTGGTGGTTGACGACAAGCCGCTGCTGTTCCACACCGGGCCGCGCAAGCTGTTTCCGCTGGTGCGATCGCAGATCGAGACCGTGATGCCGGTCGCGAAACTGCGCTACATCGCGTTCTCGCATTACGAGGCCGACGAATGCGGCGCCCTGCAGGACTTCCTTTCCGCAGCGCCCGAAGCGCGGCCGGTCTGCAGCCGCGTGGCCGCCATGATCGCGATCAGGGACCAGGTCGACGTCGAGCCAGTGGCGATGAACGACGGCGACGTGCTGGACCTGGGCGCGCACCAGGTCGTGTGGCAGTCGACCCCGCACCTGCCGCATGGCTGGGAATGCGGCTATCTGTACGACCGCACGAGCGGCACGCTGTTCTGCGGCGACCTGTTCACGCAGCCCGGCATGGGCGAGGAGCCGCTCACGCGCGGCGACATCCTCACGCCCAGCGAAGCGTTCCGCCGGCAGGAAGACTATTACTCGCACACCGGCAACCTGCCCGCGATGATCGAGAAGCTCGCGCGGCTCGAACCCAAGGTGCTCGCCTGCATGCACGGCAGCGCGTGGGCCGGCGACGGCGCGGCGATGCTGCGCCAGCTGGGCACGGCACTGGCCGCCTGACGCGCGTCAGGCCCCGGCCGCGAGCGCCCGCCGGTACTGCACCGCCTCGGCCACGTGCGCGACCTGCGTGGCCGGCGCCCCGGCAAGGTCCGCGATCGTGCGCGCCACCTTCATGGCCCGATGCGTGGCGCGCGCGCTCCAGCCCAGGCGCGCCGAGGCGATGTTCAGGAACTTCGCGGCGGCATCATCGAGCCCGGCGTGCAAGTCGATCTCCTTGCCCTGCAGCGCGCAATTGGCCTTGCCCTGGCGCTGCATCGAACGCTCGCGCGCCGCCGCACAGCGCTCGCGCACCCGCGACGTCGCCTCGCCCGCCGGCGCGTGCAACAGCTCCTCGGCGCGCATCGCGGGCACCTCGACATGAAGGTCGATCCGATCGAGCAGCGGGCCACTGAGCCTGGACTGGTAACGCGCGACCTGGTCGGGCGTGCAGCGGCAGGCGCGGTGCGACGCGCCCAGCCAGCCGCAGGGGCAAGGGTTCATCGCGCCGACGAACTGGAAACGCGCCGGGAAGTCGGCGCGATGAGCGGCCCGCGTGATGGTGATCTGCCCGGTCTCGAGCGGCTCGCGCAAGGCCTCCAGGGCGGCGCGCGGGAACTCGGGGAGTTCGTCGAGAAACAGCACGCCGTTGTGCGCCAGCGAGATCTCGCCCGGGCGGGGCGGCGAGCCGCCGCCCACCAGCGACACGGCGCTCGCGGTGTGGTGCGGCGTGCGCGTCGGCCGCGTGCCCCACGCCGACGGCGCGAAGCGGCCGGCGAGGCTGGCGATGGCCGCGGTCTGCAGCGCCTCGTCCACCGACAGGGGCGGCAGCAGGCCGGCGAAGCGCTGCGCCAGCATCGACTTGCCCGAACCCGGCGGGCCGAGCAGCAGCAGTGAATGGCCGCCGGCCGCGGCGATTTCCAGCGCGCGCTTCGCAGCCGATTGCCCCTTCACGTCAGCGAGATCGGGATACACGCCGGCGTTCAGCACCGCTTGCGCTTCCAGGCGCGACCAGCCCTCGGCTGGCGCATCCTGCCCTTCCTGCGCCGGCATGAACTGGCGCGCGACATCGAGCAGGTGGTTCGCGCGGTAGACCTGCGCCCCCGGCACCAGCGCCGCTTCATCGGCGCTGCCTGGCGGCAGCACGAGCCGGGTTCGCGCGCCGCCGGCATGCAGGGCCAGGCTCATCGCAAGCGCGCCGCGCACCGGCCGCAGTTCGCCCGAAAGCGACAGCTCGCCCGCGAATTCCCAGCCCGCCAGGCGGCCCGCATCGAGCTGCCCGCTGGCGGCCAGGATGCCCAACGCGATCGGCAGGTCGAATCGCCCGGAGTCCTTCGGCAGGTCCGCCGGTGCCAGGTTGACGGTGATCCGTTTGTTGTGGGGAAATTCGAAGCCGCAGTTCTGCAGGGCCGAGCGGACGCGCTCGCGCGCCTCTTTCACCTCGACATCGGCCAAGCCGACGAGCATGAAGTTGGGCAGGCCATTGGCCAAGTGAACCTCGACAGTGACGGCCGAAGCGTGCAGACCCACCAGTGCCCGGCTTTGCACCAATGACAGGCTCATCGAGTCGTTCCTCCCCATTCGGGTGCATAACGCACCACGTGCGCCGGAACGCGTCGCCCGCGCACCACGCGCGTGCGGATCCGCCCTCCAGCCCGGCTTCAGCCCATCACAACGGCCGCGCCATGCGGGTCGTGCACTCGCTCCAGCGTTCTTGTGACGTTTGGCACGCTCCCTGCTACGAGGGCTCCTGCCCCTTCCTTTATCTCAGGAGAACTCAGTGGATTCGAAGAAGCTCGCCCCGAAGATGGTCCTCGCGGTCCTCGCCCTGTCGGGCGCCGCGTTCGCGCAGACCAAGGCCCCGGAACCGGACTACACGCTGTCGTACAACATCGGTGCCGTCACCGAATACCGCTACCGCGGCATTTCGCAGTCGGCGCGCGAACCCGCGCTGCAGGGCGGCATCGACTTCGCCCACAAGAGCGGCTGGTATGTCGGCACCTGGGCGTCCACCATCAAGTGGATCAAGGACTCCTCGATCCCCGGCGGCCCCCAGGCCAAGGGTCCGGTGGAAATCGATCTCTACGGCGGCTACAAGGGCAGCATCAGCGACGCGCTCTCCTACGACGTCGGCGGCCTCGAATACTGGTACGCGGGCAACACGCTCAAGCACATCACGGGCGAGAACGCCAACACCTTCGAGCTGTACGGCGCGCTGACGTACAGCATCTTCACCGCCAAGTATTCGCACAGCCTCACCAACCTGTTCGGCACGCCGAACAGCAAGCAAAGCGGCTACCTGGACCTGTCGGCCGCGGTCGACCTGGGCAACGGCTACTCGGTCACGCCGCACGTGGGCTGGCAGCGCATCAAGAACTTCGGCACCTACATGGACTACTCGCTCACGGGCGCCAAGGACCTGGGCAATGGCCTGTCGGTGAGCCTGGCCGTGATCGGCACCAACTGGAAGAGCCACTTCGGCTTCCCCTACACGCTGCCCGGCAGCGGCACGAAGGACCTCGGCAAGGCCAACCTGGTCGCCGGGATCAAGAAGACCTTCTGACGTCCCGGCACGAACAGAAGGACAAGCCATCCGTCCCCAAGGAGATCACATGAAACTCGTAACGGCCATCATCAAGCCATTCAAGCTGGACGAGGTGCGCGAAGCCCTCTCCGGCATCGGGGTGCAGGGCATCACCGTCACCGAAGTCAAGGGCTTCGGACGCCAGAAAGGCCACACCGAGCTGTACCGCGGCGCGGAGTACGTGGTGGACTTCCTGCCCAAGGTGAAGATCGAGGCGGCGGTGTCCGACGACCTCGTCGACCGCGTGATCGAAGCCGTCGAGGGCGCGGCCCGCACCGGCAAGATCGGGGACGGGAAGATCTTCGTGTACGACCTGGAGCAGGTCGTGCGCATCCGCACGGGTGAAACCGGAAAGGAGGCGCTCTAAGCGCCGCCTGGACACGACAAGAGAGACGACACCATGAAACGACTTCTCGTATCCCTGGCCCTCGGCTGGGGCCTCCTGGCGGGCGGCGCTGCGCTGGCCCAGACCCCGGCGGCGCCGGCGTCGGCTGCCGCGGCACCGGCCGCATCCGCTGCTGCCGCCGAAGCCAAGCCTGCGGCCGCCGCACCCGCTGCGGCCGTGGCGGCCTCGGCACCGGCCGCCGCCGCTTCCGCACCCGCGCCCGTCCCCAACAAGGGTGACACCGCGTGGATGACCGTGGCCACCACGCTCGTCATCCTGATGACCATTCCCGGCCTCGCGCTCTTCTACGGCGGCCTGGTGCGCAGCAAGAACATGCTGTCCGTGCTGATGCAGGTCTTCGTGATCACGGCATTGATCTATGTCCTGTGGGCCCTGTACGGCTACAGCCTCGCGTTCACCGCGGGCAACCCGTTCATCGGCAGCTTCGACAAGATCTTCATGAAGGGCATCACGCCGGACTCCGTCGCGGCCACCTTCAGCAAGGGCGTCGTGATCCCGGAACTGAGCTTCATCACCTTCCAGGCGACCTTCGCGGCGATCACCTGCGCGCTGATCATCGGCGCGCTGGCCGAGCGCATCAAGTTCTCGGCGCTGCTGCTGTTCATCGTGCTGTGGTTCACGTTCAGCTACCTGCCCATCGCGCACATGGTGTGGTACTGGGACGGCCCGGACGCGATCACCGACGCCAAGACGCTGGAAACCGTCACCGCCAATGGCGGCTGGCTGTGGGCCAAGGGCGCGCTCGACTTCGCGGGCGGCACCGTGGTGCACATCAACTCCGGCGTCGCCGGCCTGGTGGGCGCCTACCTGGTGGGCAAGCGCATCGGCTTCGGCAAGGAGTCGTTCGCACCGCACAGCCTGACGCTCACGATGGTCGGCGCCTCGCTGCTGTGGGTGGGCTGGTTCGGCTTCAACGCCGGCTCCAACCTGGAAGCCACCGGCACCGCGGGCCTGGCGTTCGCCAACACGCTGTTCGCCACCGCTGCCGCGACGCTGTCGTGGATCGCGGGTGAAGCGCTCGCCAAGGGCAAGGCCTCCATGCTGGGCGCCGCCTCGGGTGCCGTCGCCGGCCTCGTCGCGATCACGCCCGCCTGCGGCTTCGTCGGTGTGATGGGCTCGATCGTGATCGGCCTGATCGCCGGCCTGGTCTGCCTGTGGGGCGTCAACGGCCTCAAGCGCATGCTCGGCGCCGACGACGCGCTGGACGTGTTCGGCGTGCACGCCGTCGGCGGCACGCTGGGCGCGCTGCTGACCGGCGTGTTCTGCTCGCCCTCCCTGGGCGGCACGGGCGTGTACGACTATGTCGCGAACAAGGTCGCGGCCGACTACTCGATCGGCGGCCAGGTCTGGATCCAGTTCCAGGGCGTGCTGACCACCTACATCTGGTCCGGCGTCGTCGCCTTCATCGCCTACAAGATCGTCGACGTGGTGATCGGCCTGCGCGTCTCGGAAGAAGAAGAGCGCGAAGGCCTGGACATCTCCAGCCACGGCGAGACCGCCTACAACCGCTGATCGGCAAGATGCAGCGATAACGATCTCCTTTGGATGTTGGCCCGCGTGAGCTAGCGCTCCGCGGGCCTTTTTTACGCCCGGATCGCGGCACAATGGCCCGATGGTCCGACTGCAAGCAGGTGCGCTCGTCTGCCACATCGAGCCCGAGCTCGGCGGCTGCATCGCGGGCCTCTGGCTGGACGGCACGCCGGTATTGCGCTCGGCGCAGCCCTCGCAGCTCAGCACGGCGCGCCAATCCGGCTGCTACCCCCTCGTGCCCTTCTCGAACCGCATCGCCCAGGCCACGCTGCAGTGGCAGGGCACGCTGTACCCGCTGGTGCGCAACAACGGCGACGAGCCGCATGCGATCCACGGCGTGGGCTGGCAGCGGCCCTGGCAGGTGCTCGACAGCGACACCGGTTTCGCCCTGCTGTCGTTCGAACATCGCGCCGACGAGTCCTGGCCGTTCGCCTTCGACAGCTCGCAGAGCCTGCGGCTCTCGCCCGATTCGCTGGCCTTCACACTGTCGGTCACCAACCAGTCGCAGCAGCCCGCGCCCGCGGGGCTGGGCTGGCACCCCTTCTTCATGAAGCGAGCGGGCGCGCACCTGTCCTTCATCGCCGACGGCCGCTGGGAAATGGGCGAGGACAAGTTGCCGACCCGGCGTGTTCCCAGCGCCGGCTTCGAGGGGCCCTGCGCCACCCTCGACGTGGACCACTGCTTCGAGGGCTGGAGCGGCGCGGCCGTGATGCGCGACGGCGTCTTCGAGATCCGCGTCACGTCCAACCTCTCGCGCCTGGTGGTCTTCACGACGCCCGCGCGCGACGTGATCGCGATCGAGCCCGTCAGCCATGTGAACAACGCGCTCGCGCTGGTCGCCCAGGGCGCCGACGCCGCGGAACTCGGCCTGGTCACGCTCGCGCCCGGCGAATCGCTCACGGCCGACATGACGATCGAAGTGAGGCGCCACGCATGAAGGAATGGACCGCCGTCACGCGCGTGCCCGACCTCCTCGGCGAATCGCCGTTCTGGCATCCGCTGGAGCGCACGCTGTACTGGATCGACATCCCGGGCCGGCAGGTCAAGCGGCTCGACCCGGACGGCATGGCGGAAACCTGGGAGATGCCCAGCGAGCCCGGCTGCATCGCGCCCGTGGACGCCGGCGGCCTGATGATCGCGCTGCGCGACGGCGTCTACCGCGCGACCAGCTGGGGCGGCACGCTCGAATGCGTGGCGCGCATCAACCACGACCCGGCGACCACGCGCTTCAACGACGGCAAGGCCGACCCGGAAGGGCGCTTCTGGGCGGGCACCATCTACGAGCCGCGCGATGCGCGCAAGGCGGAGCTCTATTGCGTCGACCTGCGTCCGGACAACGGCAGCTCGGGCGAGCCGGTCGTGCACTTGAAGGCGCAGAACGCCACCACCGCCAACGGCCTCGCCTGGTCGCCCGACGCGCGCACGATGTACTGGGCCGACACCCCGCGCCACGCGATCTACGCGTGGGACTGGCAGGCCGACGCGAACGCGATGAGCCGGCACCGCGTGTTCCACCAGTTCGCGCCCAAGCCGCCGGACTGGAAGCCGGGCCAGCCGGGCTACCGGGGCCGACCGGACGGCGCGTCGGTCGACGTGGAAGGCAACTACTGGTGCGCGCTGTTCGAAGGACAGCGGCTTGTGAAGTTGTCGCCACGTGGCGAGGTCATCCAGGAGATCGCGCTGCCCCTGCGCTGCCCGACGATGCCATGCTTCGGCGGCGACGACCTGCGCACCTTGTATGTCACGTCGTCGCGCGAGAAACGCCCGGCCGAAGAGCTGGAAGAGTTTCCGCTTTCGGGCCACGTGATCGCCACCCGGGTCGATGTTGCCGGGCTGCCGGTCAATTTCGTCAGGACCTGATCCAAAAAAATTCAGCCCCGGTGCAGCGGGATCGGTGGCCGGCACGCGCTTACCATTGAAGCGATGACTGTCGAGCAAGTGATCGCGACAATCCAGGCTGCGGCCCGCCATGGCACGCCCCTGCGCATCCGCGGCGGCGGCAGCAAGGATTTCTATGGCGAGCCGGCCGGCGGCGAGGAGCTCTCCACGCTGGGCCTTGCCGGTATCACCCATCACGAACCGAGCGAGCTGGTCGTCACCGTGCGCGCAGGCACGCCGATCGCGGAGCTCGAAGCCGTGCTGGCGGAACATGGCCAGTGTTTGCCCTTCGAGCCGCCGCGCTTCGCCGGCGGCGCGACGGTGGGCGGCATGGTCGCCTCGGGCTTGAGCGGCCCGGCGCGAGCCAGCGTCGGCCCCGTGCGCGATTACGTCTTGGGGCTGACGATGATCAACGGCCGCGGCGAGCTGCTCACCTTCGGCGGCCAGGTGATGAAGAACGTCGCGGGCTATGACGTGTCGCGCCTGATGGCCGGCGCACTGGGCACGCTCGGGCTCATCGTCGAGGTGAGCCTCAAGGTGCTGCCGATCGCGGCGGCGCAAGCGACGCTGCGCTTCGAGCTGCCCCAGCACGAGGCCTTGCGCCGTTTGAACGAATGGGGCGGCCGGCCGCTGCCGCTGAACGCGAGCTGCTGGATCGACGGCGCCTTGTTCCTGCGCCTGCGCGGCGCGGCCGCCGCGGTGGAAGCCGCCTACGCGATGCTCGGTGGCGAGCGCACGCACTTCGATTGGGCGGCTTGCCGCGACCAGCAGCTGCCCTGGTTCGCTGCGCGCGGCGAGCGCGATCTGTGGCGCGTGTCGGTCCCGCAGACGGCGCCGGTGCTGGACCTGCCCGAACCACCGCTCATCGAGTGGCAGGGCGGCCAGCGCTGGGTGCGCGTGAAGCCGGGCGCGGGCGCACGCATCCGCGAGGTGGCGGCGCGCGCCGGCGGCCACGCGACCTTGTTCCGCCCGGCCGACCCGGCGGCGGCCGGCCGCTTCACGCCGCTTGCGGCACCGCTGGACCGCATCCATCGCGAGCTCAAGCGCGAGTTCGATCCCGCCGGCATCTTCAACCGCGGCCGCCTGTATCCGGATCTCTGAATGCAGACCCATCTGTCCGAGCAGTTCAAGGACACGCCCGAGGGCCGTGAAGCCGAGGCCATCCTGCGCAAGTGCGTGCATTGCGGCTTCTGCACCGCGACCTGCCCGACGTACCAGGTGCTGGGCGACGAGCTGGACGGGCCGCGCGGGCGCATCTACCTGATCAAGCAGGTGCTCGAGGGCGAGACGCCGACGCGCGAGACGCAACTGCACCTGGACCGGTGCCTGACCTGCCGCAACTGCGAATCGACCTGCCCCAGTGGCGTGGAGTACGGGCACCTGGTCGACATCGGCCGCAAGGTGGTCGACGAGAAGGTCTCGCGCGGCCCCGGTTCGCGCATGGCGCGCTGGGCATTGAAGGAGGGATTGACCTCGCCCCTGTTCGCGCCGGCGATGGCGCTCGGCCGCGCCGTGCGGCCCCTGCTGCCCCAAGTGCTGAAGGACAAGGTGCCCGCGACGCAGGAGGCGGGCCGCTGGCCCACGCGCGAACACGCGCGCAAGGTGCTGCTGCTCGAAGGCTGCGTGCAGCCGGCGATGATGCCCAACATCAACAGCGCGACCGCCCGCGTACTCGACGCCGCCGGCATCCAGACCCTCGTGGCCAGGGGGGCCGGCTGCTGCGGCGCAATCAGGTTCCACCTGAATGACCAGGAGGGCGGGCGCGCGCAGATGCGCGCCAACATCGACGCGTGGTGGCCCTTCGTCGAGCGTGGCGAAATCGAAAGCATCGTCATGAACGCGTCGGGCTGCGGCGTGACCGTCAAGGACTACGGCCACATGCTCGCGCACGATGCGGCCTATGCCGGGAAAGCCGCGCGCGTGAGCGAGCTGACGCGCGATCTGGGCGAGCTGCTGCCCGACATCGCCGACGCCTTGCGCGGCAAGGTCACCGCACCCGCGAGCGTGATTGCCTATCACCCGCCGTGCACGCTGCAGCACGGGCAGAAGTTGCGCGGCGGCGTCGAGCAAGGCCTGCGCGACCTCGGCTTCGACGTGCGCGTCGCGATGAACGAAGCGCATCTGTGCTGCGGCTCGGCCGGCACCTATTCCCTGCTGCACGCCGACATCGCGCACGAACTGCGCGACCGCAAGCTGGGGCACCTGTCGCAGCTGCAGGCGCAGACTATCGTCTCGGCCAACATCGGCTGCATCACGCACCTGCAGGGCGGCACCGCCACGCCAGTGCGCCACTGGGTCGAGCTGCTCGACCAGGCCCTGCCGCGCTCCTGACATCACCTTGTCAGCAGGCCGGCGCACAGTAACGCCTCCCTGACACAGAGACGCACCGCATGGCCACTGCGATGGCAGGCCATCGCGGGATGCGGTATTTTCGTGAACCATGCGCCGCGCCGACCGACTCTTCCACATCATCCAGCTGATCCGCGGACGGCGGCTGACGACCGCCTCGTACCTCGCGCAGCGGCTCGAGGTCTCCGAGCGCACCATCTACCGCGACATCGCCGACCTGCAGCTGCAGGGCGTGCCGATCGAGGGGGAGGCCGGGGTGGGCTACCGGCTCGGTGCGGGGTTCGACTTGCCGCCGATGATGTTCACGCACGACGAGGCCAAGGCCCTGGTCGCTTCGGTGCGCATGGCGCAGGCCTGGGTCGATCCGGCGCTGGCGCAGGGCGCGGAGGACGCGCTCGGCAAGATCATGTCGGTGCTGCCGCTGGAGGCGCGCGTCGCCGCCGAAGCGCTCGCCGTCTATGCGCCGACCGGCGGACTGTCCGACCTGGCGCAGCGCACGCTGCAGCAGCTGCGCGAATCGGTGCAGGAAAAGCGCAAGGTCTTCATCCAGTATCGCGACCTGGCCGAGAAGACCAGCGAGCGCGTGCTGCGCCCGCTCGGCTGCTTCTACTGGGGCAAGGTCTGGACGCTGTCGGCCTGGTGCGAGCGCCGCAGCGACTTCCGCACCTTCCGCATCGACCGCGTGATCAAGCTCAAGGCGCTGGACGAACGCTTCCGCGACGAGCCGGGCAAGACGCTGGCGGACCTGCTGCGTATGAGCGAAGCGCAGCGCGAGCAGATGCAGCGCGTCGCCGCCTGATCGTCGTCAGGCCGCCAGCGCCTGCTCGATGTCCTTGTGCAGTTTTTCGGGCGCATCGGCGGGCGCGAAGCGCTTGATCACCCGGCCGTCCTTGCCGACCAGGAACTTCGTGAAGTTCCACTTGATCGACGTCGTGCCCAGCACGCCGGGCGCTTCCTTCGTGAGCCACTGGTAGAGCGGATCGGCGTTGGGGCCGTTGACGTCGATCTTGGCCATCATCGGAAAGCTCACGCCGTAATTGAGCTGGCAGAACTGCGCGATCTCCGCGTTGCTGCCCGGGTCCTGCCCGCCGAACTGGTTGCAGGGAAAGCCCAGCACGACGAGGCCCTTGTCGCCATAGGTCTCGTGCAGCTTCTCCAGCCCGCCGAACTGCGGCGTGTAGCCGCAGGCGCTGGCGGTGTTGACCACCAGCATCACCTTGCCGGCGAACCGCGACAGCGGCACCGTTTGGCCGTCCATCTGCCTCGCCTCGAAATCGTAGACCGTGGTCATGCAACCCTCCGGTGTGTCAGGGACGATCATTGTGCGCCCAGGCCGACCAGGCGGCGGCGAAGAGGATCAGGCCGCCGCCGACCCAGGTGCGCGTCGTCATCGTCGCGGCACCGAGCGCCACCGACGAGACGCTGGCGAACACGATCTCCGACAGCATGATCAGCGCCGAGGCGTGCGCGTTGAGGTGCGCCGCGCCATACTGCAGTGCGACGTTGCTCGCCAGGAAGCCCAGGCTCAATACGAGCCCGACCGCGATCCAGCCGGCCTGCGGCCCGGGCACGGCGGGCACGATGCCGAGCCCGGCGCCCAGCAGCCCCGACAGGCCCGCCAGCACCGCGCCGCCCGTGAACATGGCGAGGATGCGCGCGGGCGCCTCGACCTGGCGCAGACGGCGCAGCACCACGTTCGTCAGCGCGAAGCTGAAGCCCCCGGCGATCGCCAGCCAGTCGGCGGTGTCTTGCGGCACCGGCCACGGCGCATCGGGCGCCTTGAGCACGGTGAACACGCCGGCCATCGCGATGACCAGGCGCAGCGCCGCCGCGCGCGTGGGCCGCTCGCCCAGCATCACCCACGCCAGCACCACGGTCCACGCCGGCATCAGGTAGAACAGCAGCACGACCCGCACGACATCGCCCACCGTGACGCCCCAGTTGAAGCCGACATTGGTCATGCCCGCGCCGGCCATGAGCACCCACAGCAGCGGCTCGCGGGCAAAGGCCCGCCCCGCCCGGGGCCGGACGGCCAGCAGCAGTGACAGCGAGACGAGGTAGATCAGCGCCGTCGCCCACAGCGGGTGCAGGCCGAGGCGATGCAGCTCGCGGAACGGCCACCAGGAGACGCCCCACACGAACGCGTTGACGAGCAACGCGAGGGCCGGGGCGAGGGAGGGCCGCCTATTCGGCGGCATGCACGTTGTCGTGGCGCGCGACGCGCAGCAGGTGCTCGAGTTCGTCCGCGTGGCGCACGCAGTTGTTGCGGTGCCAGCGCTGGATCAACATCATGATGCCCGCCACCACGAGGCCGAAGGCCGTGATCGCGCCGAAGGCCGTGAGCCCCAGGCCGGTGGACAGGCTGTAGAACGCGCCGAGCCCGAGGATGCAGGCCTGCTCGTTGAAGTTCTGCACGGCGATCGAGCGGCCGGCGCCCATCAGGTTGGCGCCGCGGTGCTGCAGCAGCGCGTTCATCGGCACGACGAGGAAGCCGCCCAGCCCGCCCAGCAGGACCAGGAAGGGCGCGGCCACCCACACGTTGTGGATGAAGTTCATCGCGATGATCAAAAGGCCCATCAGCACACCCATCGGGATCACGTTGGTGGCCGCGTCCAGGCGCATGCGCATCGAGGCGACGACCGCGCCCACCGCGGTGCCGATGGCGACGACGCCCCCGAGCGACGACGCCTGCGTCGTGCTGTAGCCCAGGGCCGCCGCACTCCATGCGAGGATGATGTAGCGCAGGTTGCCGCTCACGCCCCAGAACAGCGTCGTCGTCGCCAGCGAGATCTGCCCCAGCTTGTCGCGCCACAGGCGCGAGTTGCAGATCCAGAAGTCGGGCACCAGCTCCAGCGGGTTGGCCGGCAGTCGCCGCATCTCCACGCCGGTGAGCGGGATGCGCAGGTTGAACCACGCCGCCACCGCGTACACGAAGATCAGGATGGCGATCGCCGCCTCGGGCGCGGTGTCGATGCCGGTGTCGATGAGGGGGAAGTCGAACGCGAGGAGCCTGGACGCGACCGCGTGGCCCACCAGCTGCCCCCCGAGCAGGATGCCCAGGATGATGGACGCGATCGTCAGGCCCTCGATCCAGCCGTTGGCCTTCACCAGCTGCGACGCCGGCAGCATCTCGGTGAGGATGCCGTACTTGGCCGGCGAATAGGCCGCCGCGCCCAGGCCGACGACCGCATACGCGAACAGCGGGTGCGCGCCACCCAGCATCAGCAGGCACCCCACCACCTTGATCGCGTTGCTCGCGAACATGACATTGCGCTTGGGGTAGGCGTCGGCGCAGGCGCCGAGCCAGGGCGCGAGCACGACGTAGAAGAGGGCGAAGATCGGGACGAGCGCGGCGCGCTCCCACTCGGGGCCGCCCTGTCCCTTGATCAATTCGACGGCGGCGACGAAAAGCGCTTGGTCGGCCAGCGACGAAAAGAACTGGGCCGACATCAACGTGTAAAAGCCGCGCTTCATCGAAAGTGGCGGATCAGTCCGCCTGATGGGCGGTGATTTATGGGGCTGTCTCCAAGCGACAGAGGGTTATATCACGCGGGGTGATGACAGAATGAGGACGTCATGCCGCGCCCGATCACCGCCACCATCCATACGTCGGCCCTGCGCCACAACCTCGCGCGCCTGCGCCGCGCGGGCCAGGACGCCAAAGTCTGGGGCGTGGTCAAGGCCAATGCCTACGGCCACGGCATCGAGCGCGTGTACGAGGCGCTGCGCGCAGCCGACGGCTTCGCGCTGCTGGACCTGCACGAGGCCGAGCGCGTGCGCGCCCTCGGCTGGCGCGGGCCGATCCTGCTGCTGGAAGGCGTCTTCGAGGCGCGCGACCTGGAGCTGTGCTCGCGCCTGAACCTGTGGCACACGGTGCATTGCGACGAGCAGATCGACATGCTGGCGGTGCACAAGACGCACCAGCCGCACAAGGTCTTCCTGAAGATGAATTCGGGCATGAACCGTCTCGGGTTCGCGCCGCAGCGCTATCGCGCCGCGTGGGCGCGGCTCGAGGCGCTGCCGCAGGTGGACGAGATCGCGCTGATGACGCACTTCTCCGATGCCGATGGCGACAAGGGCATCGCCGACCAACTGCGCGTCTTCGACGAGGTGACGCGCGACCTGCCGGGTGAACGCACGCTCGCCAACAGCGCGGCGGCCCTGCGCTTCGGCGACGATCCCGCCGTGCGCGGCGACTGGATCCGCCCCGGCATCGCCGTCTACGGCAGCGCGCCCGACCACCCCGCGCGCGACATCGCGCACTGGGAGCTGCAACCGGCGATGACCCTGGCCTCGCGCCTGATCGGCCTGCAGGACCTCCAACCCGGCGACACGGTGGGCTATGGCTCGAACTTCACCGCCGACCGCGCGATGCGCATCGGGGTCGTCGCCTGCGGTTATGCCGACGGCTACCCGCGCCACTGCAACACCGGCACGCCGGTCCTGGTGGACGGCATCCGCACCGCGCTGGTCGGCCGCGTGAGCATGGACATGCTGGCCGTGGACCTCACGCCCGTGCCGCATGCCGGCATCGGCACCGAAGTCACGCTGTGGGGCCGCGCGGGCAACGGCGCGATCCTGGCGATCGACGACGTCGCCCGCGCCGGCGGCACGCTCGGCTACGAGCTGATGTGCGCGCTGGCGCAGCGGGTGCCGGTCACGGTCGATTGACGCCAGCGATCAGCGCCGGCGCATTCCCAGCACCATCACCGCGCCCACCACGACGAGCGCGCCGAGCACCTGCACCGGCGCGATCGCCTGGCCGAGGACCAGCCAGGCGAGCACCAGCGCGAAGACCGGCTCGACGTTCATGATCGCGGAGTTGCCGACCACGCCCAGGCGGGGCAGCACGGTGAACATGATGGTGAAGGCGGTGCCGTAAAGGAGGGTGAGGGTCGCCAGGCCCGCCCAGCCGGCCGGAGCGTCGGGCAGGTGCAGGCCGCCCTGCGCCACGATGCTGGCCAGTGCGACCAGGCCGGCCATCGCCATCGTCGTCGCGGTGCGCACGCGGCCGTCGACATCGGCGGCTTCGTGCTGCGTGACGACCAGGGCCAGCCCGAAGGTGCCCGCAGCGGCGAGGGCGAAGCCGACGCCCGCGCCGATGCGCGCCCATTGGCCCGCCGCGCCCAGGCCCGAGGCCGCGCCGAACACGTCGAGCGCCAGCGCCAGGCCGCACAGGATCACCGGCATGGTGATCAGCAAGGCGCGTTCCGGCCGGTGCCGGTAGATCACGCGCGACCACAGCGCCGTCCAGATCGGGTAGGTGTTGAAGGCCAGCAGCGCCAGCGCGACCGGCAGCCGCGCCACCGCCGAATAGAGGCACAGGCTCTGCACGCCGATCAAGAGGCCGATGGCCGGCAGCATGCGCTTGTGGCGCGGGCTGAACTTCACGGGCACGCGCTGCAGCGCGATGATCGCGACCAGCACCGCCGCCGTCGTGCCGCTGCGAAAGATGACGGCGGTGGCGACATCGGCGCCATGGTTGAACGCGATGCGTGCGGCGACGTGGTTGGCGCCCATCATGAGCGCGATCAGCAGCAGCGTGGCGAAGGCGGCGCCGCTGAGGGCGCGGGTGGCGGGCATCACATCCTGGAACGCACCGCCCGCGCGAGCGTCTCCAGCACGCCGGCCGTCGTGTCCCAGCCGATGCAGCCGTCGGTGACGCTCTGGCCGTAGCGCAGCCCGGCGCGGCCTTCCACGATGTCCTGCCGCCCTTCGACCAGGTGGCTTTCGAGCAGCACGCCCGCGATCGCCGGCGATCCGGCTGCGACCTGCCGGGCGACGTCGGCGGCGACCTCGGGCTGGCGGCGATAGTCCTTCGAGCTGTTGCCGTGGCTGCAATCGACCAGCAGGCGCGCGGGCAGGTCGGCGTCGCGCAGCGCCTTCGCGGCGGCGGCAACGCTCGCCTCGTCGTAGTTGGGCCCGCCGTTCGCGCCGCGCAGCACGAGGTGCGTGTCGGGATTGCCGCTGGTGGTGACCACCATGGCCCGGCCGTCCATCGAGATCGACGGGAACCGGTGCGCCTGCGCCGCAACATGGATCGCATCGATCGCCACGGCCACGCTGCCGTTGGTGGCGTTCTTGAACCCCAGCGGCGCGGACAGGGCCGACGCCATCTGGCGATGCAGCGGGCTTTCCACCGTGCGCGCGCCGATCGCGCCCCAGGACAACAGCTCCGCGTAGTACTGCGGTGTGACGAGGTCGAGGATCTCCGAGGCCGCCGGCACGCCGATGCGCGCGCATTCGAGCAGCAGGCGCCGCGCCGCGCGCAGGCCTTCGCCGATGTCGCCGCGGCCGTCCAGCGACGGGTCGTAGATCAGGCCTTTCCAGCCCATGCGGGTGCGGGGCTTCTCGAAGTAGACGCGCATCACCGGGAAGATCGCGTCGGCCAGGGGCTGCGCGGCATCGTGCAGGCGCTGCGCGTAATCGACGGCCGCCTGCGGATCGTGGATCGAGCAGGGGCCGACGATCACGAGCAGGCGCGGATCGTCGCCGCGAAGGATCCGGCGCACCGTCTCGCGCGCCGTCGCGATGAACTGCGCCTGCGCTTCGCTGCAGGGCAGCTCCACCTGGAGCGCGCGCGGCGAGGGCAGTGCGTCCTCGCGGGCGATGTGCAGGTCGGAGATCCGGGGGGCAGTCATTCAGTACAGGCCATGGACCCGGGCGTGCAGGCGGGCCAGCCCGAGCAGCGCGTCGGTGTAGGGCGTAGCGACGTGCGTGAGCTCGCCCAGTTCCTTCACCACCGTCACCAGCGCATCGAGCTCCACGCTCTTGCCGGCTTCGACGTCCTGCAGCATCGACGTGCGGAAGGCCCCGAGCTTGCGCGTGATCTGGTGGCGGTCCTCGGGCGTCTGCTCGATGGGCACGCCGATGCGCGCGCCGATCTCCCGGGCTTCGAGCATGACGCGGGTGGTGAACTCGCGCACGAGGTCGTCGGCCAGGATCATGTCGGTGGTCGCGCCGGTGATCGCACTGATCGGGTTGGTCGACATGTTGCCCCACAGCTTGTACCAGGCGTCCTTCTGGATCCGCGGCGAGACCTTGCATTCGAAACCGGCTTTCGCGAGCCAGGCGGCGAGATCGCGGACGCGCGCCGAGTCCTCGCCCGAAGGCTCGCCGATGATCAGGCCGTTGCCGAACACGTGGCGCACCCGACCCGGTGCATCGACGGCGCAGCTCGCATGCACGACGCAGCCGACGATGTGCTTCACGGGAATGGCGCGGGCGATGGCACCTTGCGGGTCGACCGCCTTCAGGCGCGTGCCCGCATAGGCGCCACCGAAGCCTTCGAAGAACCACCAGGGCACGCCGTTCATGGCGGTGAGCACGATGGTCTGCGGGCCGAGCAGGGGGCCGATGGACCTCGCGACCTCGGCCATCGCCTGCGCCTTCACGGCGACGACGACGAGGTCCTGCACGCCCAGGTCGGCGGGGGACGCGCTGCCCCGCACGGCGGCGGCCAGCGTCTCGTCGCCTTCCCGCAGGCGCAGGCCGTCGCGTTCGATGGCCTCGAGGGTCGCGCCGCGCGCCACCACGCTCACGTCGCACCCCGCGCGCGCCAGCTTGACGCCGATCCATCCGCCGATCGCGCCGGCGCCGTAGATGCAGGCTTTCATCGCGTCAGTTCTTGTAGGAGGGATCGACGCGGTCCAGGCGCCGCACCAGCGCGTCGAACACGTCCTGGCCGGCGCCGAACTGCTGGTCCCACTGGAAGGAGTCGTGCGTGGTCTTCGCCGCGACGGCCTGCGGCACGGCGACGGCCGGGCCGAGTGCGGCCTGCGCCACCTGCACCTCGCAGGCGCGCTGCAGCGTCCACAGCCGCACGAAAGCGAGCGGAAGCGTGCGCGCCCAGGACAAGAGCCCGTGGTTGCGCAGGATCACGACCGGCTTGTTTCCGATGTTCTTCAGCAGGCGCGGCGCCTCGTCGGCATGCACCGTGATGCCCTCGAAGTCGTGGTACGCCACCATGTCGTGCAATTGCGCCGAATAGAAGTTGTTCTGCGCGAGCCCGCCTTGCGTGCACGCCACCGCCAGTCCCGCTGTCGTGTGCGTGTGCATCACGCAATGCGCTTCGGCGATGTTCTCGTGGATCGCCGAATGCACGACGAAGCCTGCCGGGTTCACCGGCCAGGGGTTGTCGTCGAGCTTGTGGCCCTGCACGTCGATCTTGAGCAGGTTGCCCGCGGTCACTTCGCTGTAGTGCAGCCCGAACGGGTTGATCAGGAAGTGCTTCGCTCCGCCCGTCACGCTCTCGGGCAGGCGCACCGTGATGTGGTTGTAGATCATCTCGGTCCAGCCGAGCATGTCGAAGATGCGGTAGCACGCGGCCAGCTGCACGCGCGCGGCCCATTCATCGGGGTGCATTCGCGAACCTCCTAGTAATTGCCGGCGGCCTTCGGCGCGCTGTCGTCCTTGAACTTCGAGCGCAGCTCGGTCGTGCCCCGGACCATGAGGTTGCTGTCGGTGCCCACGGCGATGAAGGTCGCGCCCATCTCCACATGCTGCTTCGCGCGGGCCTCGTCCAGCGTCAGGATGCCCACGGCTTTGCCGGCCTTGCGGATGCGGCCGAACGCGTCGGCGATGATCTGCTCCATCTCCGGATGCCACGGGTCGCCCACATGGCCGAAGGCGGCGGACAGGTCCGACGGCCCGATGAACACGCCGTCGACACCGTCCACCGCGGCGATCTCGTCGAGGTTGTCGATGCCCTTGCGCGTCTCCGCCTGGACCAGCAGGCAGACCTCGCGGTTGGCTTCTTTCGCATAGGCGGGATTCCGGCCCCAGCCGGACGCCCGCGTCGCCGCCATGCCGCGAATGCCGCCGGGCGGGTAGCGCATGCAGCGCACCAGCTCGCGCGCCTGCTCCGCCGTCTCCACCATCGGCACCAGGAGCGTCTGGATGCCCACGTCGAGATACTGCTTGATCAGGGCCTGCCCGACGTAGCCGTGGCCCATCGGTACGCGCGCAATCGCATGCGTGCCGGGATAGCCGGCGATCACCTGCGCCTGCAGCAGCAGGTTCATCGGGTCGTTCGGCGTGTGTTCGGCGTCCAGCAGCAGCCAGTCGAAACCCGCTGCCGCACAGATCTCCGTGTTCAGGGGCCCCAGCAGGCTGACCCACAGGCCGTACTGCGTGCGCTGGTCCTTCAGCGCCTGCTTGAAGGGATTCACCGGTGTCTTCATCGTCGTCCTTCTCTCTTAAACGAAGCGGAATTCGAAACGGCCCAGCGGCCCGTAATCGGCGTCGAACAGGTCGCCTGGCTTCGCCGGCACGGGCCGCGTGAACGAGCCGGCCAGCACGATCTCGCCGGCCTCCAGGCACTCGTCCCAGGGTGCGAGCTTCCTCGCGAGCCAGGCGACGCCGATCGCGGGGTGGCCTTGCACGCCGGCGGCCAGGCCCGTTTCCTCCACGGCGCCGTTCTGGCGCAGGATCGCACCGCACCAGGGCAGGTCGACTTCGCGCGGGTCCATTCTGCGCCCGCCGATCACGATGCCGGCATTGGCCGCGTTGTCGCTGATCGTGTCCTGCACGCGGCGCGGCGCCTTCGTGCGGCGGTCGAACTGCTCGATGCGCGCATCGATGATCTCGATGGCCGGCGTCACGTGGTCGGTCGCGGCGATCACATCGTCGACCGTCACGTTCGCGCCCCGCAGCCGTTGCTTGAGGACGAAGGCGAGTTCCACTTCCACGCGCGGCGCGATGAAGCGCGATCCCGGGATGTCGCCCGGGGCGAACAGCATGTCGTCGAGCAGCGTGCCGTAATCGGGCTCGTCGATCTGCGACGACTGCTGCATCGCGCGCGAGGTCAGGCCGATCTTGTGACCGATCGGCCGTCGCCCGCGCGCGATCTTCATCGCCACCCAGGCCCGCGAGACGGCATAGCCGTCCTCGATGCTCATGCCGGGAAAGCGCCTGGAGAAATGCTCGACCTGCACGCGCGACCGCTCGCTCTCGTCCAGTTCATGTGCGAGCTGCGCGATGAGATCCTGGGAAAGGCTCATGGATTGAACAGCGGGTGCAGTGTGCTGTGCTTGGCGTCGTACACCTGGCCGGGGCTTTCGTCGATCTGCAAGGTGATGCCGATCAGAGACGAATCGAAGATCGGCGCGAAGTGCCGCTTCACCGTGGCGAGCAAGGTGTCGCCCGCGTTCTTCTTCACCGCCTCGCTGCGGCCCGCGCCCATGCGGACGTTGATGTAGACGAACGCATAGTCGCCTTGGCCGTCGGCCACGGCGTAATGCGCGGCGGGATACGCCAGCACGCGCGTGCCGCCGGTCGGGAACACCTGCCTGCCGGCCTCGTCCAGGATCGTGAGCATGGTGTCGGCGAGCGCGCGGCACAGTGCCGTCATGTCCGTCTTCGCCTCGACGTTCGGGGTGTAGAGGATCACGCAATGCGGCATGGGTCAGAGCCTCGTGGCGACGGAGGTGTAGCCCTCGGCGCAGGAGGCCACCGCTTTCGGGATGGCCTTCCCGTCCTGCGGCGTGACCGGGAAGACCGCGTTGATCTGCCCCGTGCCCGACGCGCCGAAGTAGGGCGTCACCACTTCGGTCTGGCCGTCGTAGTCCGACCAGCCGAGCGCGCCCAGCAGCATCGCCGTGTCGTGCATGAAGCCCTCCCCGTGGCCCTTGGCCGCGTATTCGGGCAGCATGCCGCAGAAGGTCTTCCACTCGCCGGCCTGCCACAGGCGCACCACGTCGCGATCGAGCTGTTCGAGGAACGGGCTCCAGACCTTGAACGCGTACTCGGGCGCGAGGCCGTTCTGCGCGAAGCGGTGCGACAGCGACCCGCTGGCGAAGATCGCCACGGTGCCGTCGTACTCGTCCTCGATCGCGCGCCGGATCGCCCAGCCCAGGCGCGCGCTGTCGTTCAGGTAATGCGCCATGCACATGGCCGCGAGCGACACCACCTTGAAACGCCGGTCGCCGTTCATGTAGCGCATCGGCACCAGGGTCCCGTACTCCGGGGCCAGGGTGGTCGCGTCGTGCGCGAGCGTCTCCACGCCCATGTCGTTCGCCTTCCTCGCCAGCAGCTTCCCGAGCGCCGGGTTGCCGGGGAACCCGAAGGCCATGTTGCTGATGAAGTGCGGCAGCTCGTTGCTGGTGTACAGCCCCTCGAAGTGCGGGCCGCAGTTGATGTGGTAGCTGGCGTTGACCAGCCAGTGCGTGTCGAAGACGACGATGGTGTCCACGCCCAGCTCGCGGCAGCGCCGCCCGATCTCGATGTGGCCGTCGATCGCGTCCTGCCGCGTGCCGTGGCGCGGGCCGGGCAGCTCCGACAGGTACATCGAGGGCACGTGCGTGATTTTTGCGGCCAACGCGAGCTTGCCCATGTCACGCCCCCCAATGTGGAATGTGATGCGAACCCAGCGACACGGCGATGTTCTTCGGCTCGAGGAACACTTCGTAGCTCCAGGTGCCGCCTTCGCGGCCGACGCCCGAGGCCTTCGTGCCGCCGAAGGGCTGGCGCAGGTCGCGCACGTTCTGGCTGTTGACGAAGCACATGCCGGCCTCGATCGCCGCCGCCACCCGCAGCGCGCGGCCGACGTTCTCGGTGAATACGTAGCTCGACAGCCCGTACGGGATGTCGTTGGCGATGCGGATCGCATCGGCTTCGTCGTCGAAGGGGATCAGGCAGGCCACCGGCCCGAAGATCTCGTCCTGCGCGATCTTCATGGCGTTGTCCACGTCGGCGAAGACCGTGGGCGCCACGTAATTGCCCTTGCGCACGCGCTGCGGCAGTTCGGGCATGTCCAGCCCGCCGCACAGCAGCGTCACACCTTCCTTCGTGCCGAGCTCGATGTAGCTGCGCACCTTGGCCAGGTGGCCTTGCGACACCATGGGACCGATGATGGTCGATTCATCCAGCGGGTCGCCCACGCGGATCTTCTTCGCGCGCACTGCGAACCTCTGCGCGAAGTCGGCGTAGATCGAACGCTGCACCAGGATGCGCGAGCCGGCCGTGCAGCGCTCGCCGTTGTTGGAGAAGATCATGAACACGGCGGCGTCGAGCGCGCGCTCGAGATTCGCGTCGTCGAAGATCACGAAGGGGGACTTGCCGCCCAGCTCCATCGAGAACTTCTTCAGGCCCGCTTCCTTCACGATGCGGTTGCCCGTCGCGGTCGAGCCGGTGAAGGAGATCGCGCGCACGTCGGGGTGGCGCACCAGCGGCTCGCCCGCCTGCTTGCCGTAGCCGTGCACGAGGTTCAGCACGCCGGGCGGGATGCCCGCTTCCAGCGCAAGCTCGCCCAGCCGTGCGGCGGTCATGGGCGACAGCTCGCTCATCTTCAGCACCGCCGTGTTGCCGAAGGCCAGGCAGGGCGCGACCTTCCATGTCGCCGTCATGAACGGCACGTTCCAGGGCGAGATCAGCGCGCACACGCCGACCGGGTGGAACAATGTGTAGTTCAGGTGCGTGTCGGTCGGGTAGGTGTGGCCGTCCACGCGCACGCACATCTCGGCGAAGTAGTGGAAGTTGTCGGCGGCGCGCGGCACCAGTTGCTTGCCGGTCTGCGCGATCGCCTGGCCGGTGTCGTCGGTTTCGATGCGCGCGATCTCCGGCACGTCGCGCGCGATCAGGTCGCCCAACTTGCGAACGAGCTTCGCGCGCTGTTGCGCCGGCAGCGCGGCCCATTTCGGGAACGCGTCCTTGGCGGCCTGCACCGCGGCGCTGACTTCCGCCTCGCCCCCCGAGGCGACTTCCGCCAGCACGTCCTGCGTGGCGGGGTTCAGGCTCTCGAAGTAATCGCGGCCCGGGACCGGCTTGCCGTTGATGAGGTGGTCGATTCGCATGGTTGCAGTTTCGTGTGACGCCGGGAATGTTCGGGCGCCGCGCCCTCCAGCGCAATGACTTCGTCCAGCAGGCGATAGAGCTGCGTCAGCTTGGCCGTGCCCAGCTGCTGTTCCATCCAGGCGTAATGGGCTTCGACGGTGTGCGACAGCTTCTCGACGAGTTTCAGCCCCTTGGCCGTGGCCTCGACCACGGTGCGCCGCTGGTCGGCGGGATCGCGCTCACGCCGCACCAGGCCGTCGCGCTCCATGCGCGCCAGCACGCCGGTGAGGCTGGGCCCGAGGATGAACGCCTCGCGCGCGACGCGGCCGGTTTCCACCGTGCCGTGCTCGCCCAGCACCCGCAGCACGCGCCACTGCTGGTCCGACAGGCCGTGGCCGCGCAGGCTGGGCCGCGTGTGGGCCATGACGGCCTCGCGCGCTTGCAGCAGCAGGCGCGGCAGGTTGCGGTGCTTGAAAGTGGTCATGGCGCGGCCGATTAGTTAAGATGTTAAATGAATGCCCCGTCGGGCGCAAACAGGAGGCAACCCGCATGGATCTGCACATCGCTGGCCGCAAGGCGATCGTCTGCGCGTCGTCCCAGGGGCTGGGCAGGGCCTGCGCCCTGTCGCTCTCGCGCGAAGGCGTGAAGGTGTTCATCAACGGCCGCCACGCCGACAAGCTGCAGGCGACGGCGCAGGAGCTCATGCGCGAGACGCGCAACGAGGTCGTGCCGGTGGTGGCGGACATCATGACCGAGGCCGGCCGCGCCGCGCTGGTGGCGGCCTGTCCCGACGCGGACATCCTCGTGACGAACAACGCCGGGCCCACGCCGGGCAAGTTCGAGGACTGGGACCACGACGCCTACATCGCCGTCTTCGAGCAGAACATGCTGCCGGCCGTGCTGCTGATCCGCGCCTTGCTTCCGGGCATGCGCGAGCGCCGGTTCGGCCGCATCGTGAACATCACGTCGGCGATGGTGAAGTCGCCCAACCCGCACCAGGGCCTGTCGACCGCGGCGCGCACGGCGCTGACGGCGGTGTGCAAGGCGATCTCGCGCGAGACGGTGGTCGACAACGTGACGATCAACAACCTGCTGCCGGAGCGCATCGATACCGGCCGCCAGCAGTACCTGATCGAGCGGCAGGCGAAGATCGATGGCAGCACGCTGGAAGAAGCGCGCGCCAAGCTCACGGACACCATTGCCGCCAAGCGATTCGGGCGGCCCGAGGAGTTCGGCGACATGTGCGCCTACCTGTGCAGCGCGCAGGCTTCCTACATCTGCGGCCAGAACATCCAGCTGGATGGGGGGTCGTACCGCGGGATCGTTTAGCGCCGCCTCGCCTACACTCGCCGCGTGGCGAAAGAGAAGACGACCTACACCTGCACCGAATGCGGCGGCACCAGCCCGCGCTGGCTGGGCAAGTGCCCGCAGTGCGAGGCCTGGAACACGCTGATCGAAACCGTGCCGGAGCAGGCCGCGGCCACGAGCCGCAACCGCTTTGCCTCGCTGGCCAGGACGGCCGAAGTGGCGGTGCTGGCCGACATCGAGGCGAGCGACATCGAACGCACGCCCACCGGCATCGGCGAGCTCGATCGCGTGCTCGGTGGCGGCATCGTCGAAGGCGGCGTCGTGCTGATCGGCGGCGACCCGGGCATCGGCAAGTCGACGCTGCTGCTGCAGGCGCTCGACGGCCTGCAGCGCGCGAATGTCCCGAGCCTCTACGTCACGGGCGAGGAGAGCGGCGCCCAGGTGGCGCTGCGCTCGCGGCGCCTCGGCCTGGACAACTCGCAGGTGAAGGTGCTGGCCGAGATCCAGCTCGAGAAGATCCTGGCCACGATGGGCGGCTCGCAGCCGGCGATCGCCGTGATCGATTCGATCCAGACCGTGTACTCGGACCAGCTCACCTCCGCGCCGGGCTCGGTGGCGCAGGTGCGCGAGTGCGCCGCGCACCTCACGCGCGCGGCCAAGGCGAGCGGCACGGCCGTCGTGCTGGTGGGCCACGTGACGAAGGAAGGGGCGCTCGCCGGCCCGCGCGTGCTGGAACACATGGTGGACACGGTGCTCTATTTCGAGGGCGACACGCACTCCTCGTTCAGGCTCGTGCGGGCGATCAAGAACCGCTTCGGCGCTGTCAACGAAATCGGCGTGTTCGCGATGACCGAGAAGGGCCTCAAGGGCGTGGCCAACCCGAGCGCGATCTTCCTGTCGCAGCACGCCGAGCCGGTGCCGGGCAGCTGCGTGCTGGTGACGCTCGAAGGCACGCGGCCCATGCTGGTGGAGATCCAGGCGCTGGTCGACAGCGGCGGGCCGAGCCCACGCCGGCTGTCGGTGGGCCTCGATCGCGACCGCCTCGCCATGCTGCTGGCGGTGCTGCATCGCCACGCGGGCGTCGCCTGCCTGGACCAGGACGTGTTCGTCAACGCGGTGGGCGGTGTGCGTATCAGCGAGCCGGCGGCGGACCTGGCCGTGATGCTGGCCATCACCTCCAGCCTGCGCGGCCGGCCCCTGCCGCGCGGCTTCATCGCCTTCGGCGAAGTCGGCCTGGCCGGCGAAGTGCGCCCGGCGCCGCGCGGACAGGAGCGCCTGCGCGAGGCCGCCAAGCTCGGCTTCTCGGTCGCCGTGGTGCCCAGGGCCAACGCGCCGAAAAAGGGCGGGCGCGAATTCGAGGGACTGACCATCCACCCGGTGGACCGGATCGAGGAAGCGATGGAAGTCGTGCGAGCATTGCAATAAGAAGAGACCATGGACTGGCGAAAGATCGTTGTTCCCATTGCCGTGCTGGCGCTGCTCTACGCCGGCTGGTACTCGGCCCGCTGGGGCGGGCTGGCGTTCGTGGCCGGCGGCCTGATCATGTTCGTGCTGATGCACTTCAGCCGGATGATGGGCGTGCTCAACCGCGCGGCCAAGAACCCTAAGGGCCACGTCGGCAGCGCCGTGATGCTCAATGCCAAGCTCAAGCCGGGTGTCAACCTGCTGCACGTGATGGCGATGACGCGCTCGATCGGCGAGGCGCTCACCCCGCAAGGCCAGGATCCGGAGCTTTTCCGCTGGACGGACGAGAGTGGCTCCAGCGTCACCTGCGAGTTCGTGCACGGGCGGCTGGTGAAATGGACGCTGGAGCGGCCGGCCGCGACTGAGCAGCCCGCGCCGTAAAATCCGGGGTTCCCAGAGAACCCAAGGACTTTCAGCATGAGCGCAATACCGTCGATGGCCGACCGGGACGGCAAGATCTGGATGGATGGCGAGATGGTGGACTGGCGCAACGCCAAGGTCCACGTGCTCACCCACACGCTCCACTACGGCTGCGGCGCGTTCGAGGGCGTGCGCGCCTACAACACCGTGAACGGCACGGCCGTCTTCCGGCTGCAGGAACACACCGATCGCCTCTTCAACAGCGCCAAGATCCTGCGCATGCAGATGCCCTTCACCAAGGAGCAGGTGAACGAGGCCCAGAAGGCGGTGGTGCGCGCGAACAAGCTGGAGAGCTGCTACATCCGCCCGCTGGTGTGGATCGGCTCGGAAAAGCTCGGGGTCAGCCCCAAGGGCAACCGCATCCACATGATGGTCGCGGCCTGGGCCTGGGGTGCGTACCTGGGTGAAGAGGGCCTGAAGCGCGGCATCCGCGTGAAGACCTCCAGCTACACGCGCCACCACGTGAACATCACGATGACGCAGGCCAAGGCGGTGTCGAACTACTCGAACTCCATCCTCGCCAACATGGAAGCGCTGGACGACGGCTACGACGAGGCGCTGCTGCTCGACGCGGCCGGTTTCGTGTCCGAGGGCGCGGGCGAGAACATCTTCGTCGTGAAGGACGGCGTGATCTACACGCCCGACCTGTCGGCCGGTGCGCTCAACGGCATCACGCGCAACACGGTGTTCCACATCGCCAAAGATCTCGGCATCGAGATCGTGCAGAAGCGCATCACGCGCGACGAGGTCTACATCGCCGACGAGGCCTTCTTCACCGGCACCGCCGCTGAAGTCACGCCCATCCGCGAACTGGACCGCGTGCAGATCGGCATCGGCGCGCGCGGCCCGGTGACGGAAAAGATCCAGTCGGCCTTCTTCGACATCGTCAACGGCCGCAATCCCAAATACGCCCACTGGCTGACCAAGGTCTGAAGCACAACATGGAAAGCACCGCCCACAAGGAAGCCGTCGTCGAGCTCTCCGCGAAGGACCTGAATGCCAATGGTGGCGTGTTCTGCCCCAGCCCCACGGCCGGCATGAAACTGTGGAACAACCACCCGCGCATCTACCTCGACGTCGCGCGCACGGGCGAAGCGAAATGCGCATACTGCGGCACCGTGTACAAGCTCAAGCCGGGCGAGCATTGGGGCGGTCACCACTGACCGCGCTCGCGTGACGCGCTCGCTCGTCATCGCGCCCCAGTGGATCGGCGACGCGGTGATGACCGAGCCGCTGTTGCGGCGCCTGCGTGCGCGCGGCGAGCGCATCGCCGTCGGCGCGCTGCCCTGGGTGGCGCCGGTGTACCGGGCGATGCCGCAGGTCGACGAGGTCATCGAGTTCCCGTTCCATCACGGGGGGCTGCAACTGCGCGAGCGGCGACGCCTCGCCAAGGAGGTGGAGGGCCGCTTCGACGTTGCGTACGTGTTGCCGAATTCGCTCAAGAGCGCGCTGCTGCCTTTCCTGGCCAGCATCCCGAAGCGTGTGGGCTATCTCGGTGAGGCGCGCGTCGGCTTGCTCACGCACCGGCTGAAGAACCCCAAGGGCAAGCCGCCGATGGTGGCGTTCTACTCGGCGCTGAGCGGCGAAACGGGCATCGAAGGTGACCGGCCGCAGCTGCTGCTTCCTCAAGAGAAGATCGACGCCGCGCTGGAGAGGGCCCACCTTCCTGCCGGCAGGTATTTCGTCTTTGCGCCCGGCGCCGAGTACGGCCCCGCCAAGCGCTGGCCAGCGATCCACTACGCCGAACTCGCGAAATCCCTGGACTTGCCCGTGGTGCTGCTCGGTTCCGCCAAGGAGCGGCCCTTGTCCGACGAGATCGCGCAGGAGGCGGCCGACGGCCATTGCCTCAATCTCGCCGGCAAGACCTCGCTGCTCGATGCCTTCGCGCTCATCGCGGGCTCGCGCGCGATGGTCAGCAACGATTCGGGCCTGATGCACGTCGCCGCCGCGTTCGGCGTGCCGCAGGTCGCGCTGTTCGGCTCGTCCAGCCCCGAGCACACGCCGCCGCTCAACGTGCGCGCGCAGGTGATCTGGCTGCGCAACGACCCGGCCTACACGCCGCCGCTGGACTGCTCGCCCTGCTTCGAGCGCGACTGCCCGCTCGGCCACACGCGCTGCCTGTACGACATCACGCCGGAGCGCGTGCGGTCACTGCTTTGACGTGACATCGCCAATTCGGCGGGTCGCCTGATTGGGACCCGGGAAGTTGATCGTTTGTGGCATGCGCGCCGCAATCAGGCGGGGTCGCTTGTTGGCAGAGCGGCCGGCCCGCGACTACGATTGCACGGCATTTGCATTTGAGGAGGACCCCCATGAAGTGGATGACGTATTCCGTTGCTCTGTTGGCCGTCGCGGTCGCAGGTTGCGCAACGACTTACAGCGTGCCGAAGGAGTACACGGGACCCACCGTGGAACTGTCGGATTCAGTGATGCGCGAAAGTCCCGGGGTGCTGCGTGCTTATGCTGCGACCCAGATCGACGGTAAACAGCTTTACAACGCGATCGGTGCGAGCGCGCAAAGATCAACAGGGGCCACATTCGGCCTGATGGAAGCCTCGGCCACTCGCATGGTGGAAGTCAGGCCGATGAAGGTCCACTTGCAGGCGCAGCATATGGCTGCTCCGTTCGCGGGCTTCGCGCTTTTGGCGCAGGGGAAGTTCTACTACAGCCACAAGGGCGTGGTCGATTTCAGCCCGAAGTCGGGACACAAGTACCAGGTCAAGGGCAGCATGGACGCGCAGGAGATCGCCGTGTGGATCGAAGACGTGGATACGGGCGAGCGGGTGACTGAAAAGGTCGCGAAGAAGCCTGGGGGAGCGATTTGAGATGCGGAAAATCGTATGGGCTGCACTCGTCATCGCTTCGTCCGCGGTGCAGGCACAAGAAACGGTGCCGATGGATCAACCGCTGGCGTCAGCGGACCAGGTCCGCGGCGTCATTCGGTACCTTGGCGACTCCACGAACGGCTTTCGAATGTGCTTCGGGCCGGGAGACTCGGTCGGATCCGTGCGGCAGGAGGTCGAAGCCGAGCTGCAACGCACGGGTGTCCAGGGGCTGCCGACGCCCCTTCAGCTCCTGGTCGCGATGTCCAGTCGCTACCCGTGTCCTTTCTCGCCCTACCACCGCACGGAACTGCGCCCCGCCGCACGCGCGGACCTCGAAGGCACCTGGCTCATGCCAGAACCATCGATGAAGCTGTTTCTGCCGCCGAAGTCCCCGAGCTGGCAGCAGGAGCGAATCGTGCCGATGAAATGCGAGGTGGTCGGATTCCTGCCGGAAGGCGAGTCGCGCACCGCGGAACTGCGTGGTTCCGCGATCAAGTGCCCCGACAAGGCTGACCAGTTCGCCACGCAGCGCGCGCTGCCGACGGTGGTGTCTTGGGACATGCCTTCCCCGGGCCGGATCGTGCTGACTCGAACGGACGTGCCAGGGCACGTCGAGGAGTGGGAGGCGTTCATCGTCCAGGCGCCCTTCGAGTTCGCCGGCGTGTCCTTCAAGGCCGGAGACCTGATCGAGTACGCACGCAAGCACCCGAAGATCGAGCAACCCTTCGCGTATCGCTTCCGTCACCTGCAGCGGCTGCCTTGAGGGCGTCCTCCGCGCTCACGTTGGCCAGACTGCGTGCCGGCGGAGGGCGCTAAGCGCGAAGGGCTGCTCTGGGTGGAAGCAGACATTCGCGCGTCCAAAGATGTCCACAGAGCTTTCCGCTAGCCTGCGCGCTTCGTCCTGTCGTATTGCAGAGCGTTTTGCCGTCGGAGATCAATCCCAAGCTCCTCACAGAGCTTCTGCTTGTCCCGGTAGTTCACTTTGAACAGGTGGAGATGATTCAGCGCGATATGAGTAATCAACGTCCGGCAGAAGAAATTCCCTTCAACATTCCTATGAAGCTCCCTCAGCTTTGGTAGGGAAAGTCCGTCAGGTAGGTCGAGCAAGTAGCTCATTTCGACTAGGTCGTACCCCAGTGAATTCGCCTCGGCAACTACGTTTTCCACATTCTCACGCAGGTATCCGGATCCAATTGCAGTCGATGCCTTGCGGACAAACCCAAAGCTAATGAATCCGATTAGCTCAAAGACGATAGCTCTCGCTTGACGCTCAACCTGCTCCTTGGGAGCACCTGGAGAATCGTCTTCGAGTGCTCTCTGAATGTGCTCGGCTAGCCCAGCTCGATCTTTCAAAATCATTTGAGCGATGGAGTGCAAACCGCGAAGGGAACTGTCGATCAGTTTACGAATGAGCTCTTCCTTCACGGGATTCTTCGTCGTGCCGTAATGATTCTTGAGGAGCTGTCCAAGAATCTCCATCGCGCGAAACAATCGCGTAACCCCCGCAATTGCGTTCATCGCCTCAGAACCGTCGTGGGCCGGAACGCCGGAATCGCCCTTTCCATCTTGCTGCGCACGAATGGCGGCTCTACTTTCCTTGACGGGGCGCTCGTGATACACCAGCCTCGGGGCCGCGTCCACCAATTCGTTAACCAGCTGAACATCCTTCTGGAAATCGAAACGGGGTGCCCCCGCGAAGCACTTATCGAGCGCTGCAGCTACCTGTTCGTAGACCACGGGATCTTTGGTATGGTGGCTGGCGAAGAGAAGCGCATTCGCGTTCTCGCGGAGATGAAGCTCTTTACAGAGCTCCACGATGACATTCTTAACTTCTTCTTCGTGGATTCGATCCGCTAAGTACTGGCCCAAGAAGAAGTAGTAGATGTACGGATACTTGAAGCGTAGTTCATCGCCGTCGCGGTCGAGAACGCCGGCTTCTGTTAGGCGTCTCAACCTCTGATCGAAATGAACCGGGGTGAATTCGACGCTAAATGCGACATTGAAGTCGCTCATCTGCTGGAGCGAGATCCCCGGTTGGTTGTTGCTATAAAAGAACCAAGCGAGATTCGCGCAATAGTTGAAGACTTCGTTCCACTGCTCGCGTTCGAAGCCGACGTCCTCGAACGAGGAGGTGATAAGAAATTGATAGTAGTGGCCGAATGCGCTGTTCTTCAGGTCGGCGGTGCGACCAGACTCGACACTCTGCAATAACGTAAGGAGAAAGATCGGGACGGAAGGAACCAGCTGCTTGCCAACGGCCGCTGTCAAATCCTTCTCGAGCTTGTCGATCGTGGCCATCCACCTCTCAGATGAATCGTCAATCTCATTGCCAACCTCAACCCATTTGCAGACAAGCTCAAAGCGCTTTTTGTACCCAAACTCACGCAGCTCAAATTGCCGAAGGCCTAGCAGCGCATCGACTTTCTCTAGTGAAAGAAGGTCGGTTGCCGCGCTGGTGTCTCGAGCTGTGACAATGATGGCTCCGAAAAAGGCGAAGAGCCCCTCGAGCGCGGCAGACAAGGCTGCCGGTGGCAGCGTATTGAGATCGACATCGTCGAGCAGCAGAACCTTCCTCGACTTTGGCTGTTGAAGCCACTCTTCGTGGTTCGACCGCTCATAGGTCTTATCAAGGGCATTTCGGACCAGTCGCAAGTGATCCGTCTGGTGGCCGCTTGTAATCCAGCGAGCTCGAACATAAAGCGGCAGATAACCGCGCAAGTAGTAGCTATTGAAGTACTGTTTAACTAGGGTGCTCTTTCCGGTCTTCTCATCTCCTCGAATGAGGACGCCCACACCCAGGTTTTCGGCGTTCTCAAAGAATGAGCCGAGAACTTGCCGCTTGATCGGCGCGCGATCATCCAGATCGAGCAACTCCGGCCAGACAAAAATGTCATCCAATAAAAGGGATTTCTTATTTGCGTGGCTGAAATTCGCGCCAGGGTCTCGAAGAAATGCCTCAAAGTCTGGGCGAAGTCTGAGCCTGCGTGCTCCGATGCTAGGCAGTGTCTTCAGTGATCCGAATTCATCACTGCTCGCATCGGGAACGTACGCATCTCCTCCCCACTCAATGAAGGAGGTTCGATACTGCTCTTTCTTGAGGTCGACTACGACGAGGTTGAACGTGGAGTGCTCGGGCGCATTTTCTTCATACAGAACACCTCCTTCAACAAAAACGCTTGGGGTGCTCCGACTGTCAGAGATTTCACCGGCGTTCTGGAAATGCTCGTGACCGGTGAAGACGATATGACTCTCATTGCGAACGCTCGCCTGAAATCGACGGTAACTAGCCTGTCCCATCCAATTAAACGGGTGGTGCAGGATGGTGATCGATAGTCCGCCCTGCTTATCGAACGCGAACGGGCGAACCGCCGATGGCGGAAATTGGAGCGCACCCTGCTTCTCTTTGAGCGTGGACATCCAAGCGACGTTCAGGCAGCGTACGCCGATATTCATGTCACCTAGCACGAAGCTGACCTCCTGCGCCAATTTGGAGTAGAAGGTCCACCTACTCGTCGACACGCGCGACAAAAACCGGAAATAGGCTGCTTGAGTGATCGTCGCGCTGTCGATCAGTGACTCGCTCGGCTCTTTTCCTTCGAGTAGCCGCACTCGGTCCAGCACTGCATCGCGAGTGTCATCGTGTTTCGTGAAGTCACAATCGTGGTTGCCCGGGCAGGCGAACACTTCAATTGACATCGCCGGTGCCTCAGCTCGGATTGAAGCGAGGATTTCCGCCAGCAGCTTCTCGGCCAACGCATATTCGTCATCTTTGCCGCTCCACACGATGTCCCCAGACAGAACTACAGCCACAAGATCGACGTCTGAAAGGTATTTGAAAGTCGTTGCCGCAATGCTCTGTCCGCGGGTCAAAACCACATCTCCTACGCCTCCGATGTGGATGTCGCTTAGATGAAGAAAAAGAATTCTGTTCGTTGGCATCGATACTCCTCGTCTTCACGAATCATTAGCTGGGACTGGGGCGGCCGCAAGTCGCCGCCGGTGAACTCGGGATTAGACGCGGCAACGAGGGGCGATCCGCGTAGTAGCGGTGATGCTTGATACGTTAGGCACTTACGTCAAACGCCCTCCTACCGGCTCACTCCCACCGGCGCGGGTGTCAGTTCAGGTGTGCCAGCCGCGTGGTGCGACTTCCGCAAGCTCGGGGATGCTCGCGCAGGATCCGAGCGCGCTCGCAGCGCTTGCCTTTGCGATTGCCGCGCCCATGCCACCAGGCGAGCACCGTGAGTACACGCGAAGCACCCTAAATCCATGCCGTCGCCATCGCCGTCTCCCCAGGATGAACGAGCCTGGCGCGCATCCTAGCCTTGGAAATCGAAGGCTTCAGTGACGCAGTTCGCAAAGACTGGGTGGCCAGCCGCAGAACCGTATCGGTGATTCGGTCCCACAGGAAGCCCAGAGCACTGTTCGATATCTCGGTATCGAAGTCGACGATGCTCGCGAAATGGTGCGCAATCCACAAGCTCGGCCGCTTGACGACAACGTGATTCGCCTGAGACCCAAGGAAGCGCCACGGAAACATGGGTAGCCAGGAGAGCAGCGGCACTCCAGCCTACTTCACCAGCCCCTTCAACCGCTCCAGCGCCTGCGACGCCGCCCCATGCCACACCAGGTGCGTGTGGTTGCGCCGGATGCGCGCGGGCAGCTCGTGCTGCTTCACGTCGTGCGTGGCCTTCAGCGCGACCAGCAGCGACTTCGGCACGATCGCGAAGCCGGTGCCGGCCGCGACGCAGGCGATCATCGCCTGGTAGGAGCCGAACTCGAGCGTGCGCGCGGGCATCACGGCCGACGCGCCCAGCCACTCCTCCACCCGCTTGCGGTACGAGCAGCCGTTGGCAAAGGCGATCAGCGTCGATCCGGCGAGCTGGCTCGCCCGCGTCACCTCGGCCACGTCGCGCGCGGTGATCAGCACCAGTTCCTCCTCGAACACCTTGATCGATTCCAGCCCGGGCGCGGTGAAGGGCTCGGAGACGAAGGCGGCCTCGATCTCGAAATTGGCGACGCGCTGCACCAGGGCGCCGGTGGTGCCGGTCACGAGTTCGACCACCACGCCGGGATAGAGCCGATGGAAGCGCGACAGGATGGGCGCGAGCCGGCTGCCGGCCGTGCTCTCGAGCGAGCCGATGCGAAACACCCCCATGGGCTTGCCGCTGCGCAACTCGTTCTCGGCCTCGTCGGCCAGGCGGAACAGGCGCTGCGCATACGACAGCAGCAGCTCGCCTTCGGGCGAAAGCGCGAGCGAGCGGCCCTGGCGGCGGAACAGCCGCAACCCGAGCCGCTCCTCCAGCTGCTTGATGCGCGTCGTCACGTTCGACTGCACGCGGTTGAGCTTGGCGGCGGCGCGGATCACGCCGCCCTCCTGCACGACGGCGCGGAAGATCTCGAGCGACTCCAGGTCGATGGTTCTCACGGCAAGAACGATCCTTCTCGATAATTCATTTGTGCGTGCGGGCGATTCTCGGTCTAATCGTTTTCCATGGCAAACGAAGGCACCGGCCGCGCCTCGCCGCTGGCGATCACCGTCGCGGGCATCCTCTCGGCGGCGGTGGCGATGGGCATCGGCCGGTTCGCGTTCACGCCGCTGCTGCCGCTGATGATCCAGGCCGGCCAGCTCGACGCCGCGGCGGGCGGCTGGATCGCCGCCGCCAACTATGCGGGCTACCTCGTCGGCGCGATCACGGCGCCGCGCCTGGGCTGGGGCGCGGTCCGGCTGGCCGCCGTGGCGCTCGTGCTCACGGCCGTGCTGACGGCCGCCATGGCCCTGCCGGTGCCCGCGTGGTGCTGGGCGCTGCTGCGCTTCGCGGCCGGCGTGTGCAGCGCGTGGGCGTTCGTCGCCACGGCGATCTGGTGCCTGGGCGCGCTGGCCGAGCGCGGCGAGATCCACCGTGGCGGCGCCGTCTTCTCCGGCGTGGGCTTCGGCATCGCGGCGGCGGGCCTGTACTGCCTGGCGGCGTCGGCGCTGCACGCGAGCGCACCGGCGATGTGGGTGCAACTGGGGATCGTCGCGGCCGTGCTCATCGTGCCGGTGGCGATGGTGCTGCGCCACCTGCATGCGCAGATGCCGGCGGGCGCGCGCGCGGCGGCGCGCTCCGAGGCACCGCAAGGCCTGCGGGGGCTCGTCATCTGCTACGGCATGCTCGGCTTCGGCTACATCCTGCCCGCCACCTTCCTGCCGGTGATGGCGCGCACGCTCGTGAGCGATCCGCGCCTGTTCGGCCTGGCTTGGCCGGTGTTCGGCATCACGGCCGCGATCTCCACCTTCGTGGCCGGCTGGGCGCTGCGCCACGCGACGCGCCTGCAGGTGTGGGCGGTCTCGAACGTCATCATGGGGCTGGGCGTGCTGCTGCCCAGCCTGTGGCTGAGCGGCGTGACCATCGCCCTGTCCGCGCTGATGGTCGGCGGTACTTTCATGATCGTCACGCTCGCCGGCGTGCAGGAGGTGCGGGCCCGGGCCCAAGGCGACCCGACGCCGGCGGTCGCGCGCATGACCTCGTCCTTCGCGCTAGGCCAGATCGCCGGCCCGATCGCGTCCTCGCTGCTGCTGCACGTGCCCGGCTTCGCGCAATCGGGCCTGAACATCGCGCTGCAGGTGGCGGCGCTGACCTCGTTCGTTTCCGCCGCGTGGCTGTGGCGGGCGAATCGCCAACCGACTGTCGACAAGGAGATCCTCCATGCCCGGTGAACAAGGATTCGCCCCCGACGCGCGCGAGCGCCTGCCCATGCCCGATGCGGCAGCGATGAACGAGGCGCAGCGCGCCGCCGCCGATGCACTGGTCCATGGCCCGCGCAAGGGCGTGTACGGCCCCTTCCTGCCGCTGCTGCGCAGTCCGGCCTTGCTCGATCGCGTGGCGAAGATGGGCGAGTACCTGCGCTTCGAATCCGTACTCGACGCGCGGGTGCGCGAGCTCGTGATCTGCGCCGTCGCGCGCCACGTGACCAACCAGTTCGAATGGGCGATGCACGCGCCGCTGGCCGTCAAGGCCGGCGTGTCACCCGAGACGATAGCTGCCTTGCGCGCGGGCGCGCGGCCCCAGCGGTTGCCGCCCGACGAGGAAGCGGCGCTCGATTTCACGCGCGAGCTGCTCACGACCCACGGCGTGAGCGATGCAGCCTACGCGGGCGCACTGGCGCGCTTCGGTGAGCAGGGCGTGGTCGAACTCGTGACGGTCGTCGGCTATTTCGCGATGGTGTCGTGGCTGATGAACGTCGCCCGCACGCCGCCCCAGGCGGGTGGCGAAAGGCTCGCGCCGTTTCCGGCGTGACCGGCGAAAAAAAAACAGCCACCTTGCGGTGGCTGTATCAAGTCCTTGGAAGGACGTCGTTGGGAGACTTGAAACCGTTTGCCGGAACGTCGAGCGTGACAGCGTTGAAGTGACTCTAATGTGCTTTGGCGCGGCACGCATCCCCTCAATGGATGAGGGATGCCTGCAAACTCCGGGTTTTCGCGTTTATCTTGGTGATTTTCTTCACGGCGATCAATCGATGCGCCAAACTTTTACTGCGAATTACACCTGCTGACAGGGCACGCGCAGCACGAACGACGCGCCGCCGCCGGGCGCGTCTTCGCATTGCACGCTGCCGCGATGGCGCTGTGCGATCGAGCGCACCAGCGCCAGTCCCAGCCCCACCCCGCCGTGGCGCTCGCTCGCGCCGGGCAGGCGATAGAAGGGCTCGAAGATCCGCTCGCGCTGGCCGGGTGGCACGCCCGGCCCGTGGTCGTTGACCCGCAGCACGGCGGACGCACCCTCGCACTTGAGCTCAGCCGTCACGGGCCCGTCGCTGTAGCGGCGCGCATTCTCGAGCAGGTTGCGCACGGCCCGGCGCAGCAGCTTGGCGACACCGTCGACCACGACGCTGCGTTCGTCGGCGCTGGGCACCAGTTCCGCGCCGGTGTGCGCGCACTCCTCGGCGACGAGGCCGGTGAGGTCCACCTGCTCGATCGTGCCGACATCGGCTTCCTTCGCATCGAGCCGGCTGGCCAGCAGGATCTCGTCGACCAGCTGGTCGAGCTCGTTGATGTTGCGGCGGATCTCGTCCTGGAACGAGGGTGACGACGCCGGCCCCATCAGCTCCATGCCCATGCGGATGCGCGCGAGCGGCGTGCGCAATTCGTGAGAGGCGTTCGCGAGCAGGGACTTGTGCGCCTTCAGCAGTGTGTCGACGCGCTCGGCCGCGTGATTGAAGCGCTGCGCGACGAAGGCGAGTTCGTCCGAGCCTTGCTCGTTCATGCGCACCGACAGGTCGCCTTCGCCCCAGCGCTCGACGCCGCGCCGCAGTTCCTCCAGGCGCTGCGTGAGGCGGCGCACGACGGGGTACGCGCCGATCGCCACGGCGAGCGCGACGATGCCGATCATCCACAGGAAGCCGCCGGGCCCGCGCATCCAGCCGCCACCCGGCGGCGGCTCGCCGGGCGAGCGGCGGCGCGGCGGCAGCTGCACGACCAGCTTGCTGCCGTCCTTCATGTCGACATTGAATTCGAGGCCGCGCTGCGGATCGCGCGTGGGTCGCGTGCGGTCCTGGCCGAGGATTTCGCCGGCATCGTTGCGGATGATCACTTCGCGCTCGGGGGCCTGCTCGTTCGACAGCCGCCACAGCCAGCCGAACGCGATGGTCAGCATCACCACGGCCGCGACCACGGCCATCCAGATGCGCAGGTAGAGGGGAAAGCGCCAGCGCGCCTGCCAGGGCGTCATGTCTTGGCGAAATCAGTCCTGCTGCTTGGCGAAGACATAACCCACGCCGCGGACGGTCAGGATGCGCTTGGGGATCTTCGGGTCGGCCTCGATCGCCGCGCGGATGCGCCCCATGTGCACGTCGATCGAGCGGTCGAAGGCCTCGAGTTCGCGCCCCCGCACGGCCTCCATGATCTGGTCGCGCGTGAGCACGCGGCCGGCGCGCTCGGCCAGCGCGATCAGCAGGTCGAACTGGTAGGAGGTGAGCTCCGCCGGCTTGCCGCCCACGGTGACCGTGCGCGCGTCGCGGTCGATCTCGAGCGAGCCGAAGCGCATCACCTTGGGCGCGGGGTGCGCGCCTTCCGTGCGCCGGCGCAGGATGGCGCGGATGCGCGCGAGCAGCTCGCGCGGCTCGAAGGGTTTGGGCAGGTAGTCGTCGGCGCCGAGCTCCAGCCCGACGATGCGGTCCATGGGGTCGCCCTTGGCCGTGAGCATCAGCACCGGGATCTGGCCCGCTTCGCCGGGCAGCGCGCGCACGCGGCGGCACACCTCGAGCCCGTCGATGTCCGGCAGCATGAGGTCCAGGATGACGAGGTCCGGCATGGCGCCTGCCGGCGGGTCCTGCAGCAGCCCGAGCCCGGCTTTGGCGTCGAGTGCGTGCGTCACACCGAAACCGGAACGCTCGAGGTACTCGCCGACCATTTGCGCGAGGCGGGCGTCGTCTTCGATGATGAGCAGCTGCTGCATGGGCCAAATGGTAAGGCTTGCCATGGTCATCAGTGGCGATCACGCGCGCTTGTCGCGGCGGTAAAGTTAGGTAAATGGCTGGGGTATCCGGGACCTCCTTCAGCGACACGATCGCGCTGCAGGCCGCGCGCGACGCGCGGGCGATCGCCATCGTCCAGGGCGAGCAGCGCATCACGTACGGCGAGCTCGCGCAGCGCATCGAGCGCGCGGCGGCGCACCTGGGGAACGGCTCGGGCATCCGTGCCGGCGACCGGATCGCGTGGCTGGGCGCCAACGATGTGGCGCAGCTCGTGCTGCTGTTCGCGCTGGCGCGCATCGGCGCCATCCTGCTGCCGCTCAATTTCCGGCTGGCGCCGGCGGAATGGGACGGGTTGCTGGCGCAATGCACGCCGAAGCTGCTGGTGCACGACGACGCCTGGGCCGCGGCCGCGGGTGAGGCCGCGCGGCGCAACGGGATCGCATCACGGCACGCGCGCGAGCTGGGCGAAGACGGCGGAAGGCTCACCGCGCCCGACCCGGCGCGCGCCGACGCGCCCGTGCTGCTTGTCTTCACATCGGGCACCACCGGGCGCCCCAAGGCGGCGGTCCACACGCAGGCGAACCTCGCCGCCAACATGCGCATTGCCGCGCAGGTGCAGCGCATCGCGCCGGGCGACCGCATCGCCACCATGCTGCCGCTGTTCCACGTCGGCGGCCTGTGCATCCAGACCCTCCCGGCCCTAGGCGCAGGAGCGCAGGTGAACCTGCTGGCGCGGTTCGCGCCCGACGACGCGTTCGACTGCTTCGAACGCGAGCGCCCCACGCTCACGTTGCAGGTGCCGGCGACGATGAAGGCGCTGATCGAGCATCCGCGCTGGGCCGGCGCCGACCTTTCCAGCCTGCGCGCGGTGTGGGCCGGATCGAACCTGATCCCGGCGCCGCTGATCGAAGCCTTCCACGCGCGTGGGTTGCCGGTGTGCAACGTCTATGGGTCCACCGAGACCGGCCCGTTCTCGATCGCGCTGCCGCCGCAGCACGCGATGGACAGGGTCGGTTCCTGCGGCTGGCCCGCCCCCGAGATCGAGGCACGGCTGGCCGAGGCGAAGGACGGCGTGGGCGAACTGTGGGTGCGCGGGCCCAATGTCGTGCAGCGCTACTGGCCCGACGAGCCCGCTTGCGACGGCGACGGCTGGTTCCACACCGGCGACCTCGCCCGGCAGGACGCGGACGGCAGCTTCACCATCGTCGGCCGGGCGAAGGACCTGATCATCTCTGGCGGCGAGAACATCCACCCGGCCGAGATCGAGCAGGCGCTGGCCGCGCATCCCGGCGTGCTCGAATGCGCGGCGTTCGGCGTGCCCGACGCGCAGTGGGGCGAGGTGGTGGCGCTCGCCGTGGTCATGCGGCCGGGCGCCCCGGCGGACGAAAACGAACTGCGGGCGCACCTGGCGGCGCGGATCGCGCGCTACAAGATGCCACGCCACTGGCTGTGGGTGGAGGCGCTGCCCAGGACGGCGCTGGGCAAGGTTCAACGCGGCGCCTTGGCGTCGATGCTCGGACGGCGAGACTGATCAGACGGTGTCGTCGCGCAACGCACGCAGCGGCGCGCGCTTGCGCTCGATCATCCTCAGTTTCGACAGCGCCGACATCGAGCCCTGTCCGGACTTCTGATCGTCGCTCACACGGTGGCTCGCGCGCCGCTCGCGTGGCGCGTCCTTCGCCTGTGCGGCGCGGTCCTCCGCGGGCTTCCTGCCTTCCGCGGATTTCTTGCGGTCATGCGACTCCGCCACTGCCTGTCTTCTTTCGTATGGCCTGATTGCCACCTTGCAATCTAAGGCAGTGTGGATGTGCATGTTGTAAGGACGGGCAGTGCGCGACAGTAGGAGGGCTCCTATGCGCCTTGCGCGGCTGGACGTGTGCTGCGCCACTGCATGCGCCACAGCAGCACGATCAGCAGCAGGGGCGGCAGGGCCGTCAGCGCGGTGCCCAGGAAGGCGATCGCGTAGGCGCCCAGCAGGCCGTGCACCGGCGTGAGCGCATCCACCGTCGCCCCCGAGAAGCCCTTCAGGAACTTGCCGAGCATGGCGTAGGTGGAAGACAGCAGCGCGTACTGCGTCGCCGTGTAGCCGAGGCTGGTCAGGCTCGACATGTAGGTGACGAGCGCCACGCCCGCGAAGGCTTGCGCGAACGAGTCGAGCGCCATCACGGCGGCGAAGGTCGACGCATCGGCGCGGATCCCCAGTAGCGCGAACGCCGCCGTGCCCAGGCCCTCCAGCACCAGCCCGGCAATCAGCGTGGGAAAGAGGCCCACCCGCACCGCACCGATGCCTGCCGCCGCGATGCCCGCAAAGGTGGCGACCAGCCCAAAGGTGCCGCGCACCCAGGCCACCGTGTCCTTCGCGATGCCGAGGTCGTGGTAGTAGGGGTTGTACATGGGGCCCATCACGAAATCGGGCAGGCGGTACAGCGCCACCATCAGCAGCATCACCAGGCCCGCGGCCTTGTGCTTGCCGAAGAAGTCGACGAAGGGCCCGACGATCGCATCGGCCAGGCCGCGCGGGGTCCACAGCGGCGGCTTCTCGTGCAGCACCTGGTCGGCGCGTGCCGGCTCGACCGCGAACAGCGTCGCGACGACGCCGACGCCCATCAGCACGGCCATCCAGCCGTACGACAGTGGCCAGCCGATGCGCGCGGCCATCGCGATCACCAGCGCGTCGGTAATGAGCAGGGCAACGCGGTAGCCGACCTGCGCGGCCGAAGTCATCAGCCCGACCTCGTCGGCATCGCTGGCCGCCTCGATGCGCCAGGCGTCCACGGCGACGTCCTGCGTGGCCGAAGCGAAGGCGGTGAGCAAGGCGAAGGCGCCGATCGCCGCGAGCCCGCCTTCGGTGCCGACCAGCGCCATGCCGATGAGGCCGACGGCCACCAGCAGCTGGCACAACAGCATCCAGCCGCGGCGCCGGCCCAGCCGCCCGAGCAAGGGAACATCGACGCGATCGACCAGCGGCGACCAGTAGACCTTGAAGGCGTAGGCGAAGCCGACCCAGGAAATGAAGCCGATCGCGATCAGGCTCGTGCCCGCGTCGCGCAGCCAGTAGCCGAAGGTGTTCGCCGTGAGCAGGAATGGCAGCCCCGAGGAGAAGCCCAGTGCCAGCATGACGGCGACCTTGGGCTGGCGCAGCTCGCGCAGGACCTCGATCGCCGTGCGCCTGCGTCGCGCAGTCACGGCGGGAGCGGCGGGTTGGCGGTCGTCGGCCATGCCCGGGCGATTATGCGGTCGCGAGCCGGCGCGACGGCCACAGCACGGAAGCGATCGCCACCACCATCAGCGCGACGGCGGCCCAGTCCTGCCAGTGCAGCACCTCGCCCAGCCACAGGGCGCCGCTGAAGACGCCCAGGACCGGAATGAACATCACGCTCAGGGTCGACGCGAGGGGCGGCAGCGAGCGCGCCAGCGAGAACCACGCCGCGTGGGCGTAGCCGAAGATCAGCACGGCGTTGTAAAGGATGGCCCAGGCCACCGGCGCGGGCGGCACTTGCCATTGCGCGTGCTCGAACACCGCGGCCAGCACCGTCATCAAGAGGCCCGCCGCGACGATCATCCAGAACGCGATGGTGAGGGTGGGGGCTTCGATGCGCGTGTGGCGCAGCAGCTGCGTGCCGAGCGCCCACACGCACGCGGCCACCAGCGCGAGTGCCACCCCCGAGGGATGGCCCGCGAGCCCCGTGAACTCGTGCCAGAGCAGCAGGACCACCCCGAGCGCGGCGGCGCCCACGCCGAGCCAGGCCCGCGGCGCGAGCTTGGCCTTGAACATCAGCGCGCCGATCAGCGCCGAGAAGATCGGCATGGTGTAGCCGAGGATCGCGGCACGCCCACTCGAGAGCTGGCGCACGGCGAAGATGATGCAGATGTGCCAGACCAGCATGTTGGTCAGCGTGAGCAGCGCCAGTTCGCGCCAGTCGCGGCGCGCGATCGTGAACGGCACTTTCAACAGCACCATGCCCAGCGCCAGCACCGGGATGCCGAGCAGGATCGAGGCGGCGCGGAAGGTGAGCGGCGGAAAGCCGGTGACGCCGATCTTCATCACCGGCCAGTTGAAGCCCCAGGTGAGCGTGAGCAGGACGAGGGTGGCGAGCTGCTGGCCGTTCAATCGATGCATGGGCCCGCATCCTACAATCACGGCTCATGACCTTTCTCGAGCAGCTGCAGTCCGCGCAGCAGCGCAACCGGTCGATGCTGTGCGTCGGCCTCGACCCCGATCCCCAGCGCTTCCCGGCCGCCCTGAAAGGCGACGCTTCGCGCATCTACGATTTCTGCGCGGCGATCGTCGATGCGACGGCGGACCTGGCGATCGCCTTCAAGCCGCAGATTGCGTATTTCGCGGCCCATGCCGCCGAAGCGCAGCTCGAACGCCTCATGGCGCACATGCGCCGCAACGCGCCGCACGTGCCGGTGATCCTCGATGCGAAGCGCGGCGACATCGGCGCGACGGCGCAGCAGTACGCGAAAGAGGCTTTCGAGCGCTACGGCGCCGACGCGGTGACGCTGTCGCCTTTCATGGGCTTCGATTCGGTCCAGCCCTACCTGCAATACCAGGGCAAGGGGGCGTTCCTTCTGTGCCGCACGTCCAATCCGGGCGGCGACGACCTGCAGGCGCAGCGGCTCGCATCGGTGCCCGGACAGCCGCTGCTGTACGAACATGTCGCGCGGCTGGCGCAAGGGCCGTGGAACACCAACGGGCAACTGGGCCTGGTGGTCGGCGCCACGTATCCGGCCGAGATCGAGCGCGTGCGCGAGCTCGCGCCGACCCTGCCGCTGCTCATCCCGGGCGTGGGCGCGCAGGGCGGCGATGCGGCCGCGACGGTGAAGGCGGGCTGGCGCGCCCAGGCGCCCATCGTCGTCAACTCGTCGCGCGCGATCCTCTATGCGTCGAGCGGCGATGACTTCGCCGAGGCGGCGCGGCGCGAGGCGCAGCGCACGCGCGAGCAGCTCGAAGCGGCGAAGCACTGAGGCTCGACCGGCGGTCCGGAAACGGCGAGCGTGCTTCGTCGGCCGCCGCGACACTGCCTCCATCACCAGGAGGTATCCATGGATTTCAGGATCAAGGGCCTGCCCGCGGCCGAGTTCGCGCATCTCGCGGGGCTGGGCGACGAGCGGTTGCGTGAGCTGGGGGTCGTGCGCATGCACGTCGAGGAGCCGCATGGCGCGCCCGACCGCATCTCGCTGCGCGACGCCGAGCCGGGCGAGACGGTGCTGCTGCTCAATTACGAGCACCAGTCGGCCGCCACGCCGTACCGCTCGCGCCATGCCATCTACGTGGTCGAGGGCGAGCAGCGCACCTATGACGCGGTGAACCGCGTGCCCGACGTCATGCGCCGCCGCCTGCTGTCGCTGCGCGCGTTCGACGCGCAAGGAATGATGGTCGACGCCGACGTGGTCGACGGCGCGCAAGTGGAGCCGTTGATCGAACGGCTGCTCGGCGATGCGCGCACGGCTTACGTGCACGCGCATTACGCGCGGCGTGGTTGCTTCGCCGCGCGCATCGAGCGGGCCTAGCGCCTCACTTGTGGATGTCGGTCTTGTGCTCGATGACGCGACCGACCAGCCCGTAGGCGATCGCTTCCTCGGCCGACATCCAGCGGTCACGTTCGATGTCCTGCAGCACCGTGTCGAGCGGCTTGCCGGTCTCGCGCGCGATCACGCGGGCGACGCGCTCGCGCGCCTTGATGATCTCCTGGGCGTGGATGGCGATGTCGGTCGCCTGGCCGCCCGCGCCGCCGCTGGGCTGGTGGATCAGGAAGCGCGTGTTGGGCGTGCAGTAGCGGCGCTCCTTCGGCACGGCCAGGTACATGTGGGTGGCGGCGCTGCCGACCCAGCCCGTGCCGATCATGTTCACCGGCGCGCTGATGTAGCGCAGGATGTCGTGGATCGCATCGCCCGATTCGAGGTGCCCGCCGGGCGAGCTGACGAGCATGTCGATCGGCATGCTGGAATCGGCATCCAGCGCGACCAGGCGGCGCACGATGTCCGCCGCCGAGCGGTCGGAGATCTCGCCGAACACGAGCACCGTGCGCGACTTGAAGGCTTTCTCTTCGAGGAAGGCGTTGCGCGGCTCGGCCGTGGAGGGGGTGGTTTCCTTGTCTTCGTCGTGCTCTGCCATGGCGGCTCTCCTGGTATTTCGCGAAAACCCGATCATTGCACGACGCGACCTGGCCGGGAACGCGGCGGGGTTTCGTGGCGTCTATGGCGGCACACCCACAAGGAGAACCCTCATGCGCATCCGCACATTCCTCATCGCCCTGCTGGCCGCGCCGGCCTTCGCATTCGCCCAGCAGGGTCCGACCGACCCGCAGATCGCCGCGATCGTGGTCACGGCCAACCAGGTGGACATCGACGCCGGCAAGCTGGCCAAGGGCAAGACCCACAACAAGGAGGTCAAGGCCTTCGCGCAGCAGATGATCACGGACCACACGGCGGTCAACAAGCAGGCGGGCGCCCTGGTGAAGAAGCTGGGCGTCAAACCGGAATCCAACCCCACCAGCGACTCGCTGAAGAAGGGTGGCGACGAGAACATCGCGGCGCTCAAGAAGCTCAAGGGCAAGGACTTCGACAGGGCCTATGTGGACCATGAAGTGGATTACCACCAGCAGGTGCTGGACGCGGTCGACAAGACGTTGATCCCGTCGGCGAAGAATCCCGAGCTGAAGGCGCTGATCGAGAAGGTGCGCCCGGCATTCGTCGCGCACCTCGATCATGCCAAGCACCTGCAGATGCAGATGGGCAAGTGATGCGGCCCGCACTCCTGGCGGCCGCGCTCGCCACCGGCACCGCCCTCGCGGCGAGCACGCACGAAGTCAAGATCGAGGGCATGCAGTTCTCGCCGGTGGAGCTCGCGGTCCGGCGCGGCGACACGGTCACCTGGCGCAACGACGACCTGGTGCCGCACACGGCCACCGCGGCCGGCCGCTTCGATTCGGGCAACATCGCACCGGGCAAGACCTGGTCGCACAAGATGGACAAGGCCGGCGCCTACGATTACATCTGCAGCTACCACCCGGGCATGAAGGGCCGCATCGAGGTGAAATGACAGCGCGCGCCACCACCGTTCCCGAAGGCATCGGCGATGCCGAGCTCGCCGCGCGCGTCGCGGCCGGCGATGGCGCCGCGTTCGAGCTGCTGATGCGCCGCCACAACCGGCGGCTGTACCGGATCGCGCTGTCGGTCCTGCGCGATCCGGCCGACGCCGAGGACGCCTTGCAGGAGGGCTACCTGGCGGCCTACCGGGCGATCGCATCGTTTCGCGGCGAGGCGTCGCTCGCGACCTGGCTGTCGCGCCTCGTGCTCAATCACTGCCTCGCGCGCCGGCGACGCGAGCTTCGCCGTGACGGCATCGTCGCGATCGTCCCCGAGTCGCCGACCACCGAGGGCGTGTCCGACCTCGCGCCGGAGGTCGAGACGCCCGATCGCGCGCTGGTGCGCTCGGAATTGCGCGAGCTGCTGGAGCGCAAGGTCGGCGAGCTGCCCGAAGCCTTCCGCACCGTGTTCATGATGCGCTGCGTCGAGGAGCTGAGTGTCGAGGAGACCGCGGAGCTGCTCGACATTCCGCAGGCCACGGTGCGCACGCGGCACTTCCGCGCGCGCAGCCTGCTGCGCGAATCGCTGGCGCAGGACATCGATGTTGCCGAGCAGGAACTCTTCGGTTTCGACGGCGAGCGTTGCGACCGCATCGTTGCCCGCGTGCTGGGGCGGGTCTTGCACTGAGCCCTACGATGGCGGCCATGCGAGCCGCTTTCTACGAGAAGACCGGGCCGGCGCACGAGGTGCTGCAGCTCGGTGAACTGCCGGATCCGCGACCGGGTGCGGGCGAGGTGCGTGTCAAGGTCCTGTTCAGCGGGGTCAATCCATCGGACGTCAAGACGCGCATGGGCCTGCGCAGCAGCACGCTGGCGTTTCCACGCATCGTGCCGCACAGCGACGGCATGGGCGTCATCGATGCGGTGGGCGCGGGCGTCGACCCGGCCCGTTTGGGCGAGCGCGTCTGGCTGTGGAACGCGGCGTGGGGCCGGGCGTCGGGCACGGCGGCGCAATTCGTCGCCTTGCCGCAGGAGCAGGCGGTCCCGCTGCCGCCGGGCGTGCCCGACGAGGCCGGGGCCTGCTTCGGCATCCCGGCGCTGACGGCGATGCACGCGGTGCTCATGGCCGGCGGCGTGCAAGGCAAGCGCGTGCTGGTGCAGGGCGGCGCGGGGGCGGTGGGCCACTATGCCGTGCAGTTCGCGCGCGAGCTGGGCGCCGCGCAAGTCATCGCGACGACGGGCAGCGACGCGAAGGCGCAACTTGCGCGGGAAGCGGGCGCGCAGCTCGTGATCGACTACAAGCGCGAGGACGTGGCACAGACGGTGTTGCGCGCGACGGGGGATACCGGCGTCGACCGCATCATCGAGGTCGACATCGCGGCCAATGCCGCCATCGATATGCAATGCCTGCGCACCGGCGGCGAGGTGGTGGCCTATGGCAGCGGGAAGTCACCGTTTTCGCTCGAATTCTTTCCGCTGATCTCGAAGAACCTCGAGCTGCGCTTCTTCATCGTGTACAACCTCGAGCGCGAGCAAAGAGCCCGCGCGATCGCGACCCTGCATGACCTGCTCGCGAAGGGCGCGATCCGCCACAACGTGGCGCAACGCCTGCCGCTGTCGCAGATCGCACGCGCCCACGACATGGTGGGACAAGGCACGGCGGGCGGGAACGTCGTCCTGTCGCTCGCCGACCAGGGCTCGCCTTCTTCGGCAGCCCGTCCGTGACGAACATCGGTCAGCCGTGCCGCGGCGGGTGCTCCAGGCGGGCCGTGTGGCCTTCGACCAGCACGTGCGAGCCACGCGCGATCGGCGCGCGCTGTTCGACCGTGCGCATCGTGCCGTCGTCCATGCGGATGCGCATCACGTAGGCGGTGTAGCGGTGGGTGTGGCGCTCGATCTGGTGGCCCGCGTAGGCACCGCCCGCGGCCCCGAGCACCGTGGCCGCGCCGCGGCCGGAGCCGCTGCCGATCTGGTTGCCCAGCACACCGCCGGCCAGCCCGCCGATCGCCATGCCGGGCGTGACGGGCGTGCCGGCGATGCCCTTGGTTTTCTCGGTGCGCTCCACTTTCTGCACCGATTGCACGACACCGCAACGGCGGCACACGTCGTGCGGGGCAGTCTGCTGCGCGAAGGATCCGCCGGCCACCAGGGCGCAGGCGGTGAAGACGAGGGAGGATGTGCGAGTCATGGCCGTGCTCCTTGCTCGACCATAGCCAGCGTCCGGCCCGCCGGCGGTAGGACGCCGCCAGCGAATCGAAACAGCGCGTTCCTACGGCAGCAGGCGTTTCAGGTAGCGCCCGGTGTGGCTCGCCGGGTTGGCCGCGATGGCCTCGGGCGTGCCGGTGCCCACCACCTCGCCGCCGCCCGCGCCACCTTCCGGCCCCATGTCGACGATCCAGTCGGCCGTCTTGATGACGTCGAGGTTGTGCTCGATCACGACGATGGTGTTGCCGGCGTCGCGTAGCTGGTGCAGCACCTTGAGCAGCAGGTCGATGTCGGCGAAGTGCAGGCCGGTGGTCGGCTCGTCGAGGATGTAGAGCGTGCGGCCGGTGTCGCGCTTGGACAGCTCGAGCGCGAGCTTCACGCGCTGCGCCTCGCCACCCGACAGCGTCGTTGCCGACTGGCCGAGCTTGATGTAGGACAGGCCGACATCCAGCAAGGTCTGCAACTTGCGCGCGATCGCCGGCACGGGCTTGAGGAACTCGTACGCGTCCTCCACCGTCATGTCCAGCAACTGCGCGATGTTCCTGCCCTTCCACTGCACCTCGAGCGTCTCGCGGTTGTAGCGCGCGCCCTTGCACACATCGCAGGCGACGTAGACATCGGGCAGGAAGTGCATCTCGACCTTCACCACGCCGTCGCCTTGGCAGGCCTCGCAGCGGCCGCCGGCGACGTTGAACGAGAAGCGCCCCGGGCCGTACCCGCGCTCCTTCGCCATCGTCGTGTCGGCCATCAGCTCGCGGATCGGCGTGAACAGGCCCGTGTAGGTGGCCGGGTTGCTGCGCGGCGTGCGGCCGATCGGCGACTGGTCGACGTTGATCACCTTGTCGAAGTAGTCGATGCCTTCGAGTTCGTCGTGCGGCGCGGGCTCGTCGTGGGAGCGGTACAGCGTGCGCGCCACCGACGCGTAGAGCGTGTCGTTCACCAGCGTCGACTTGCCCGAGCCCGACACGCCCGTCACGCACGTGAACAGGCCCACCGGGAACGACACCGTCACGCCTTTCAGGTTGTTGCCGCGCGCGCCGGTCACGCGCAGCTCCTGGACCTGGTTGGCCAGCGCCGGCGGCGGGGCGGGCAGCCAGGGCGTGCGCTTGCTGGGGACGGCGATCGTCTTCTTGCGCGCGAGGTACTGGCCGGTGAGCGATTCGGGCGCGTTGGCGACTTCCTCGAAGGTGCCCTGCGCCATCACCTGCCCGCCGTGGGTGCCGGCGCCCGGGCCCATGTCGATGATGTGGTCGGCGGCGTGGATCATGTCCTCGTCGTGCTCGACGACGATCACGCTGTTGCCGATGTCGCGCAAATGGCGCAGGGTGGAGATCAGGCGGTCGTTGTCGCGCTGGTGCAGGCCGATGCTCGGCTCGTCGAGCACGTACATCACGCCCGTCAGGCCCGAGCCGATCTGCGAAGCGAGGCGGATGCGCTGCGCCTCGCCGCCGGAGAGCGTTTCGGCGCTGCGGTCCAGCGTCAGGTAGTTCAGGCCGACGTCGTTGAGGAACTTCAGCCGCAGGCCGATCTCCCGCACGATCTTGTCCGCGATCTCGGCCTTCGCGCCGCGCAGGTGCAGCTGCTGGAAGTACTCGAAACTCTCGCGCAGAGTGATGTGATTGATGTCGTAGATCGTGCGCGCGTTCTTGTCTTCTCCGAGCCGGACGTGGCGCGCCTCGCTGCGCAGCCGCGTGCCGCCGCATTCGGGGCAGGGCTGCAGGCTGCGGTAGCGGGCCAGCTCCTCGCGCACGGCCGCCGAATCGGTTTCGCGGTAGCGGCGCGCCATGATCGGCAGCACGCCCTCCCAGGGGTGCTTCCGGGTTGTCTTGCGACCGGCCTGCGCGCCCGACTCGAAGGTGTAGTTGAACTTGATCTCTTCCTCGCCCGAGCCGTGCAGGATGACGTGCTGCAGCTTGGCATCGAGCTCCTCGAAGGGCTGCTCGACGTCGAACCGGTAGTGCTTGGCCAAGCTCTCGATCATCGAGAAGTAATAGGGATTGCGCCGGTCCCAGCTCTTGATCGCGCCGCTGGCGATCGACAGCGACGGGAAAGCCACCACCCGCTGCGGATCGAAGAACTCCATGTGCCCCAGGCCGTCGCAGGCCGGGCAGGCGCCCACCGGCGAGTTGAACGAAAACAGGCGCGGCTCGAGTTCGGCGATCGAGTAGTTGCAGATCGGGCAGGCGAACTTGGCGTTGAACCAGTGCTCCTTGCCCGAGTCCATCTCGACGGCGACCGCGCGCGAGTCGGCCAGGCGCAGCGCCGCCTCGAAGCTCTCGGCCAGGCGCTGCTGGATTTCGGGCCGCACCTTCAGCCGGTCGATCACGACGTCGATGTCGTGCTTCTCCGCCTTCTTCAGTTTGGGCAGCTGGTCGAACTCGTAGAGCTGGCCGCCGACGCGGAAGCGCACATAGCCCTGCGCCTGCATCTCGGCGAAGAGCTCGGTGAACTCACCTTTGCGATCGCGTGCGACCGGCGCGACGATCATCAGGCGCGTGTCCTCGGGCAGCGCGAGCACGGTATCGACCATCTGCGAGACGGTCTGCGACTGCAGCGCGATGTCGTGGATCGGGCAGTAGGGCGTGCCGGCGCGCGCGAACAGCAGGCGCAGGTAGTCGTGGATCTCGGTCACCGTGCCGACGGTGGAGCGCGGGTTGTGCGAGGTGGCCTTCTGCTCGATCGAGATCGCGGGCGACAGCCCTTCGATCACGTCCACGTCCGGCTTGTCCATCAGCTGCAGGAACTGGCGCGCGTACGCCGACAGGCTCTCGACGTAGCGGCGCTGGCCTTCGGCATACAAGGTGTCGAAGGCGAGCGAGGACTTGCCCGATCCCGACAGGCCCGTGATCACCACCAGCTGGTTGCGCGGGATGTCGAGGTCGACGTTCTTGAGGTTGTGCGTGCGCGCCCCGCGGATGCTGATCCGCTGGGCGGCGGCGAGGCTGCCGAGGTACTTGCCTTCCGTGGACGATTTCAATGCCGGGTGCGTCGAAGTGAACCCGACATGATACGGCCCGCGGTCATCCCGGCGAAAGTCAGGAGCCGGCCTTGGCGAAGATGACGACCGAGACGCCGCGCGCCGGCGCGACCGCATCCACGTTCTGGTAGGAGTGCGGCAGGTTGCCGGGGAAGGCGAGCACCTCGCCCGTGCCCAGCTCGAAGGCGTCGCCGGCCACGGTGATCTTCACGCGGCCTTGCAGGCAGGTGAAGAACTCGCGCGTGCCGGGCAGGTGGGGTGTGCCGCCCATCAGCGCGCCGGGCGCGAAGTCCATCACCTCCATCTGCGAATCGGGCACCGGCTCGGGCACCAGCGGGCGGATGGAAACGCCACGGCCCTTGACCTGCAGCGCGACCTGGTCGGCGCTCCAGCGCCGCACCATCGCGCGCGGCGAAGCCAGCAGCTCGTCGATGGGCACGGCCAGCGCCTGCGCGACCTTCACCAGCACCGCCAGCGAGGGGTTGCCTTCGCCGGATTCGAGATTCGCGATGGTCGAGCGCGGCACGCCCGCGTCGCGCGCCAGCATGTCCTGGGTGAGGCCGCGCGTGCGGCGCAGGTTCACCAGGTTGCGCGCCAGGTGCGAGGCGGCGCCGCCGGTCGGTTCTTCACTGCTCATCGCGCGGATTGTCCGCCGGAACGAGCATCTGCCAATGCGTTGGACGCGGCGCTCGCCACGCGGGCAAGGTCTTCCTATCGTGACGGCATGCGAAAGGAAAACACCATGAACCCATTGCAAGGGCGGCGGGTCGCCGTCACGGGCGGCACCTCCGGCCTGGGCCTGGCCCTCGTCGACGCGCTGCACGCCGGCGGCGCACAGGTCGCCTTCATCGCGCGCGATCCGCACCGCGTCAGCGCCGTCGCGCTGCGCCGGCCCGGCACGCACGGCATCGCCGGCGACGTCGCCCGCAAGGAGACGATCCATCCGCTGGCGCTGCAGGTCACCTCGGCGCTGGGGGGCCTGGACATCCTCATCAACAATGCGTCCTCGCTCGGCCCGGTGCCGCTGGCCCCGCTGGCCGATACCGAGTGCGAAGACTTCGAGGCCGCCTTGCAGACCAACCTGCTCGGGCCGTTTCGCCTGACCAAGGCGCTGCTGGGCGCGCTGGCGGCTGCGGCGCGCGAAGGCCGGCCGGCGATCGTCGTGAACATCAGCAGCGACGCCGCAGTGAGCGCTTATCCGGGCTGGGGCGCTTACGGCGCGAGCAAGGCCGCGCTCGCGCACATGAGCCGCATCTGGGACGAGGAGCTGAAGGAGCACGGCATCCGGGTGATCGCGCACGACCCGGGCGACATGGACACGCCGCTGCACGCACTGGCGATTCCCGATGCCGATCCCGCGACGCTCAAGCGCCCGGCGCAGTCGGCGGTCGAGCTGCTCGCGCGCATCGGGCAGGTGATCGCATGAAGGCGGCGAACCGGCCGACCCAGCGCCCGCGCGGCGCCAGGCTGCTCGTCGTCGATGCGGCCGGGCGCACCCGGCACGCCGACCGCGCGCATCTGTCCGATTTCATGCGCGAGGGCGACCTGCTCGTCGCGAACGACGCGGCCACGCTGCCCGCGAGCCTGGCCGGCGTGCACGAGCGCAGCGGGCGGGCGATCGAAGTGCGCCTGGCCGGACGCCGCTCGCTGCGGATCGACGACGTCCATGAATTCACGGCGGTGCTGTTCGGCGAGGGCGACCATCGCACGCCGACCGAACGCCGGCCGCTGCCGCCCCAGGTCGAGCCGGGCGACGCGCTCGCGCTGGGCCCGTTGCGCGCGACCGTGCGGCGCACGCTCGACCATCCGCGCCTCGCGCAGATCCGATTCGCAGGCGACGCCGACACGATCTGGTCCGGCATCGCGCGCCACGGCCAGCCGGTGCAGTACGCGCACATGGCCGAGCCGCTGAAGCTGTGGGATGTGTGGACGCGCGTGGCCGCGCTGCCGGTCGCATTCGAGCCGCCCTCGGCCGGCTTCGTGCTCGACTGGGCGCTGCTCTCCGCCTTGAAGGCGAAGGGCATCGGGTTCGCGACGCTCACGCATGCCGCGGGGCTGTCCTCGACCGGCGACCCGACGCTCGATGCCCGCCTGCCGCTCGACGAGCCCTACCACCTGCCGGCGTCCACCGTGCGTGCGATCCGCGCCACCAAAGCGCGCGGCGGCCGCCTGATCGCGCTCGGCACCACCGTGACGCGAGCCCTCGAGCACGCCGCGTCGCGCGGAACGCTCTCGCCGGGTCCGGACGTGGCGGACCAGAAGATCGGCCCGCACACGCCGCTCGCGCTCGTCGACGTGATCGTGAGCGGCACGCACGAGCCGGGCACCAGCCACTACGAACTGCTGCGCGCGTTCGCGAGCGACGCGGTGCTGCGCGCCGCGAGCGCCGAGCTGGATGCCGGCGGTTATCTCACGCACGAGTTCGGCGATTCGGTGTGGATCGAAGGGGACTTTCGCGGATCGGGGAAAATCGGGATCGGCGGGCCCATGCGGCCCGCTTCCTGCTATCCCCTTCCGTGAACACAGCCACCGTTTCCGTCCCCACCACGAGCATGACGGCCGCCGAGCGCCGCGCCAGCGGCTCGCTCGCGGCCATCTTCGCCGCCCGCATGCTCGGCCTCTTCCTGGTCCTGCCGGTCTTCGTGCTGGAAGCGCAGCGCTACTCCGGCGGTGACGACCCGGCGCTCATCGGCATGGCCATGGGCATCTACGGCCTGACGCAAGGCCTGCTGCAGATCCCTTTCGGCCTGGCCTCGGACCGCCTCGGGCGCAAGCGCGTGATCGTCTTCGGCCTGCTGGTCTTCGCGATGGGCAGCTTCGTCGCCGCCGCGGCGGACAGCCTGCATGGGCTCGTCATCGGCCGCGCGCTGCAGGGCGCAGGCGGCGTCAACGCGGCCGTGACGGCGCTGCTGGCCGACCTGACGCGCGACGAGGTGCGCACCAAGTCGATGGCCGTGATCGGTGCGAGCATCGGCCTGATGTTCGCCGTGTCGCTCGTGGCCAGCCCGATGCTGGCGTCGGCGATCCACCTGGCCGGCCTGTTCGCCGTCACCGGCGCGATGGCGCTCGTCTGCATCGCGGTGGTCCTGTGGTGGACACCGCCCGAGCCGACGCAGCACAAGAACGTCCCGCGCGGCAAGCTCTCGGAAGTCCTGCGCGATCCGGCGCTGCTGCGGCTCGATGCCGGCGTGTTCATCCTGCATGCCGTGCAACTCGCGATGTGGGTGGCCATCCCCGCGCTGCTGGTGCAGGCCGGGCTGCCGAAGGAGCATCACTGGTGGGTGTACCTGCCGGCGGTGGTCGCGTCCTTCGTCGTGATGGGTGCGACCCTGTTCCCGCTGGAGCGCCGCGGCTTCCTGCGCGCGGCGTTCCTGGGCGCCGTGGGGCTGGTGGCCCTCGTGCAAGTGGGCCTGCTCTGGGCGGCGCGCGAGCCGGGGCTGACGGCGCTGGCGTTCCTGCTGTTCGTGTTCTTCTGCGGCTTCAACGTGCTGGAGGCCAGCCAGCCCAGCATGGCCTCGCGGGTCGCGCCGCCGCACGCGCGGGGCGCCGCCCTGGGCGTGTACAACACGCTCCAGTCTGTGGGATTTTTCGCAGGCGGCGCGGTCGGCGGCTGGCTGGCCAAGAACGTTGGGTACCCGGGACTCTTCGCGACATGCGCCTTGCTGATGGCGCTGTGGTTCGTCGTGGCCTGGCCCATGAAGGCGCCCGCGCCGCGCAAGACCGCCGAAGAAGTGCTGGCCGACGACGCTGACGCCCAGGCGACCTAGCGATAATCATCCAATTGCAGGAGGACTCTCCCCATGGCATCCGTCAACAAGGTCATCATCGTCGGCAACCTCGGGCGCGACCCCGAGGTGCGCACCTTCCCCAGCGGCGACCGCGTCGCCAACGTCACCATCGCCACCACCGACAAGTGGAAGGACAAGACCACCGGCGAGATGAAGGAGGCCACCGAGTGGCACCGCGTCGTCTTCAATGGCCGGCTGGCGGAGATCGCCGGCGAGTACCTGCGCAAGGGCTCGCAGGTCTATGTCGAAGGCAGCATCCGCACCCGCAAGTACACCGACAAGGACGGCAACGAGCGCCAGATCACCGAGGTCCGCGCCGACACCATGCAGATGCTCGGCAGCCGCCAGGGCATGGGCGCGCCGTCCTCGCACGACGATGACGACGGCGCCGGCCGCCGCGCCAGCCCGCCGTCGCGTTCGCAGCCGGTGTCCAAGCCGGCCGCCTCGAAGCCTTCGACGGGCTTCGACGACATGGACGACGACATCCCGTTCTGAAGCGTACTGCGGCGCGAGCGTGCCGCCTTGTTTTCGGGGATCAATGCCGACGGTCTGGCCGCCGCGCGCGAGGTGGAACCCGGCCCTCAGGCCCCCGTGCTGATCACGCCGCCGCCCAGGCACACCTCGCCCGCGTACAGCACGGCCGACTGGCCCGGCGTGACCGCCCATTGCGGCTGCGGGAAGTCGAGGTGGAACTCGCCATTCGCGCCGGCCGCGAGCGCGCACAGCGCATCCGCCTGGCGGTAGCGCGTCTTCGAGGCGTAGTCGCCCGCGCGCGGTGATTCGCCCGCGATCCAGCTCGCGTCATCGGCATCCAGCGCGAGCGACTGCAGCCACGGGTGGTCGTGCCCTTGCACCACCCACAAGGTGTTCTTCTCGATGTCCTTGCGCGCCACGAACCAGGGCGCGTGCTCGCCGCCGCCGCGCTGCGCCCCCTTCGCCTTCACGCCGCCGATGCCCAGGCCCTGGCGCTGGCCCAGCGTGTAGAACGACAGGCCCTGGTGCTCGCCGATCACGCGGCCCTTCTCGTCCCTGATCGGGCCCGGTTCCTTGCTGATGTAGCGGTTGAGGAAATCGCGGAACGGCCGCTCGCCGATAAAGCAGATGCCAGTGGAGTCCTTCTTCTTCGCGTTGGGCAGGCCGATCTCCGCGGCGATGCGGCGCACTTCGGTCTTGCGCAGCTCGCCCACCGGGAACAGCGTTTTCGACAGCTGCGCCTGGTTGAGGCGGTGCAGGAAATAGCTCTGGTCCTTGGTCTCGTCCAGGCCCTTGAGCAGCTCGAAGCGGCCCTCGACTTCGCGCACGCGGGCGTAGTGCCCGGTCGCGATCTTCCCGGCGCCCAGGCGCATCGCATGGTCGAGGAAGGCCTTGAACTTGATCTCGGCGTTGCACAGCACGTCCGGGTTGGGCGTGCGGCCGGCCTGGTACTCGCGCAGGAACTCGGCGAAGACGCGGTCCTTGTATTCGGCCGCGAAATTGACGTGCTCGATCTCGATGCCGATCACGTCGGCCACGCTGGCGGCGTCCAGGAAATCCTGGCGCGACGAGCAGTACTCGTCGTCGTCATCGTCCTCCCAGTTCTTCATGAAGATGGCGACGACGTCGTATCCCTGCTGTTTGAGCAGCCACGCGCTGACGGCGGAGTCCACGCCTCCGCTCAACCCGACGACCACGCGAGGCTTCGCACTCATTTGTGCGATTATCCCAGCGCACCAATTCCCCCAATGCTCTACCGGCCCGCCACTCCGCCGTTCCCGCGCGAGCGCATCTCGCCCGCGGCCATGGCGACCACGGCGGCCATCCATGCGGGGCTCATCTGGCTGTTGCTGCAGTACTCGCCGCTGGTGCCGACGGTGCGTTACGTGGTGTACCAGTACGTGCGGCCGATCAGCCCGTCGGCCAACACCAGCCGCGCCATCACCGTGCGACCGCCGACCAGCCCCAGCACCGACATGTCGGTGTTCTCGAACACGCCCGAATCGAGCCTGCCGCTGAAGGCCACGAAGCAATTGCCCGAGACCTTGCAGGCGAAGGAGCCCGCGCCCGCGCCACCGCCCCTCGAGCCCGAGCCGGCGCGCGAATCGGTCAAGCCCCAGCCTGCCGTACCGGCGCCGCCGGACGTAGCGCCGGCCGTGCCGGTGCCCGTGCCGCCTTTGCCGATCCCTCAGCCGCCGCCCGCGCCCGCGCCGGTGCCCGAGCAGCCGCCGGTCCCCGCGCCGGTGCCCATCCCGGCGCCCGCTCCCTTGCCCGCACCGGTTCCCGAGCCCGCACCGGCGCCGGTCCCGGTCCCGGCGCCGGCGCCCCCGCCCGAACCGGTGCCTGCACCTGCCATTCCGGTGCCCGCACCGGAGCCGCCGGCACCGGCGCCTCCCGCGCCCGCACCGACCCCACCGGCGCCGCCCGCGCCGGCACCCGCCCCGGTGCCGGCACCGCCCGCGC